>NZ_JAUYHK010000001.1 GCF_030690045.1 Thalassospira sp. | reverse complement strand
ATCAGGGGTACTTGATATGGCGCCCATACCCCCGTCTGCCTCACCCGCCGCATCCGAAAATGCAGGCTTGGGTCTTCCTTCCGTCGTCGGGCCTTCGCCCCGCATCAACCGGCCCCGCCGCAAGACGGCTTTCCCGTCACCTCGACGGGAACCGGACACACTTCGGGCTTCTGCCCGCCGTGCCAACACCCCCGGCAAGGCCGGACAGCTCCCGCCACGATCCCGGCAGGCACGGCCAGCCACAATGCGCACCTTGGGCATCCGTCAGCCTCACCAACGGACCCGTCCCCCGCTCCTGCCACCCCCGGCATGGCCGGATAGCTCCCGCCCCGATCCGGGCAGGACGCGCCACCGACAAGACGCAATTCGGGCGTCCTGACAAATGGCCGGGTTAGCGGACCCGCGAAGTGCCACCGTAATGGCTTTTCCACCCGCCGGTCATCCTCTTGCGGGGTCGCCCGCCGCCTTGTCTGTCTCTGTAACGCTGCATCATCATCGCCTCTTTCCTCTGGCCCAAACGCAAAAACCCGCAAGGCTTATGCCTTGCGGGTTTCGGTCCGGGCGGATTTATCCCCTTGACTTTTCTGTTATGCCACAGCGAAAAGAACAAATCAAGAACTTTTTTCAAAAAATCTGAAAAAACTTTGGATATGTGCTGTCGTCTGATCGAAAATGCTGAAAAACCAATGGCTTGATGATGGCAACAGGATGCAGAAAACAAATCTGCATCCTGTCGTGCCGTGCCGGAATGTTACCGTAAAACGGTACTCAGTATTTGTCGGCCTGTACCAGCCCGTCAACCACCATCACCCGGGTGATTTCACCGGTGATGCCAAAATCATTATCGTTGATCATGGCCAGTTTGCCGTCACCCATGATGGCGAGGCCTTCGATTTTCGTCGGGGCCATCGGGTAATCGGCACTGTCAAAACGCAGGGTTTTGGCGGTGGCGATGATATCAGGTTTCGACAGGTCATTTTCCTGTTCCAGCGACGGGCGGGTGGCCATATCGTCCCAGCGGGTGGCAAGGATATTGGTTGCCCCGGCAAGGCTGATTTCGTGCAATTTGGTGGTGGCATCGGTACGTTCAAGAACCAGAAGACGGTCATCGCCAAGGGCCATCATCTCGGAAATGCGCGGGGCGCTCTGTTTTTTCGAGGGATCGTTGCGGAAGCTTTGCGGATCATCAAGCTGATAGACATATTCGCCGGTCAATTTGCGATTAACCCGGTCAAACACAAAAATCCGGGTGTTTTTTGCGGCCTTGAAGGCATCGGCATCCGGGTTTGCCAGCGGGTTCTGCATCATGAAATACAGTTTGCTTTCATCGGGCGAAACCGCCATCGATTCAATGCCGCGATTGTTCTGACGGGTGACCAGAATGGCCGGAAGACCGCCGGAAACCTTATAGGCGGCACCCTCAAAATCCTTTTCCGATCCGGCCGGAACGATGCGTTCCAGAACCGTGCCATCAGCCCCGACATGCAGGATGGAAGGCGCATTTTCCTCGCCAATCCAATAGGTGCCGTCGGCAAGGCGAATAATGCCTTCGGCGTCGATCGAGGAAACGGATTTTTCCAGCTCATGACCATTGAGATCGACCGGCGTTTCGGTGCTGGCAAGGCTCAGCTTGTTGGTCAGGCCGGTCAGGGGCACGCCATTTGTGTCTTTCAGCGTGATCACGTCCTTGATGTCAAAGCTGCCATCGTCATTCAGAAAGACGGTATAGATTGACGGGCTGTAATCCGGGGTCGGATAGATACGGACCTTGCGGCCCTGACAAATCGCATCGGCAGAAACGCCCAGAACGGTTTCGACATCGCCGCACACAAAATTGGGGCCGCGGTCCGAAACGGTATAAAACATATTGGCCGGGTCGCCGGGGCGGCGATAGGCCGCCGATCCGATCCCGACCGTCAGGTCGCGGGCCTTGCCACCATCGACCAGAACGGTTGACAGATTGTTGATCGCACTGGTGGTGTCATACATTTTGACGTCAGCCGCACTGGCGATCTGACAGGTCAGCAGGCCCGCCGCAAGGACGGTTCCGGCGATAAAAGTCCGTTTCATGGAAATTCCCCGATTGGCAATGAAAAAAGGCCCCGCGCCAAAGACGGCGGGGCACAGGCATCGGAAAGCATCTTATAAAACGGACATGTCGGTTTTGTTGCGGGTTGAATGCAGTTATGTGAATTTTAACAGGGATTTACCAGAAATCCTCGCGCCGGACGGTAAAGGTTTCTGCGACACTGGCATATTCGTGATAGCCCAGACGGGCCAGCGGCTCGAACAATGTGACATCCACCATGCCGTCACGAATGATCGCATCGTCAATATGCAGGCCGACCACAGTACCGATCACCATGGCATTTTTGCTTTGCGGGTCGGGGCCGGGTAACTCGACAATCTGGAACACCTTGCATTCCATATGGATCGGCACGCCTTTGATTCGGTGCGCCCGGACCAGTTTCCCCGGTTCCTTTTCAAGACCGGCATAGTCAAATTCATCCTCGCCGGGCGGCAATGGTGCCGAACAGAAATTGATTTCGCGCAGCATCGCGCGCGGGGCAACCGCGGCAATAAATTCGCCAGTTTCGCGGGCATTGTTCAGACTGTCAATCGATCCGCCAGATGCAAACATCACCATCGGCGGATTGCCGCACACCGCATTGAAAAACGAATAGGGTGCCAGATTGGCGCGCCCCTGAACATCGACAGTCGATATCCAGCCAATCGGGCGCGGTGCGACACAGGCCTTGAACGGATCATGTGGCAGGTTATGGGGTGTTTTGCCGGGTTCGTAAAACATGGTGTGGTTTCCGCAAATAGGGTCAGGCACCGGGCGCATAGGTTTCGGCCCGCAAGGTGCCGGGGCGCCCCGGCAGATCAAGGCTGGTTTGCCGGGTGGGGGTTTGCGCAATCACCTTGCCGCGCCGGATAACAAACAGGCGGTTGGCCCGCAGGCGGATTGCCTCGATGCTGTCTTTGGCCTGTAAAACCACAAGATCGGCATGGTTGCCAACCGCAATGCCATAGTTTTCCAGCCCCATGATTTTGGCCGGTTCGGTGGTGACGGCATCAAAACAGGCGCGGATATCGTCGCGTGACGTCATCTGGGCCACATGCAACCCCATTGATGCGACTTCCAGCATATCGCCCGATCCCATCGAATACCACGGATCCATCACGCAATCATGGCCAAAGGCAACAGTGATTCCGGCCTTGCGCAATTCAGGCACGCGGGTCATGCCGCGTCGTTTGGGATAGGTATCGTGACGGCCTTGCAGGGTGATATTGATCAGCGGATTGGCAATTGCCGCAATTTCCGATTCCGCCATCAGGGCGATCAGTTTCGAGACATAATAATTATCCATCGAATGCATCGATGTCAGATGCGACCCCGCCACCCGACCCTGAAGACCAAGGCGCTGCGTTTCACAGGTCAGGGTTTCGATATGACGCGACAAGGGATCATCTGTTTCATCGCAATGCAGATCAACGCGCAGCCCGCGTTCTGCGGCAATTTCGCACAATTCACGCACACTTTGCGCCCCCTCATTCATGGTGCGTTCAAAATGCGGAATCCCGCCAACCACATCGACCCCCTTGTCCAAGGCACGCAACAGATTCTGTTTGGCGGTCGGACTGCGGAAATAACCATCCTGCGGAAAGGCCACCAGTTGCAAATCGATATAGGGCGCGATCTGTTTTTTGACTTCCAGCAACGCATCCACCGCCAAAAGCCGGTCATCACAGACATCGACATGGCTGCGGATCGCCAGCAAACCCTGCGATACCGCAAGATCGCAATATTTAAGGGCGCGCTCAATCACGGCATCGATTGTCAGGATCGGTTTTAGCTCGCCCCACAATGCAATGCCTTCCAGAAGCGTGCCCGATTCATTCATCCGTGGCAAACCCAGCGACAGGGTGGCATCCATGTGGAAATGACAGTCAATGAAAGGCGGGCTGACCAGAAGGCCCGCGCAATCGATTTCCTGTGCCGCCGCGATGGCAAGGCGGGTGCCCAGATCGATAATCCTGCCATCCTTGCAGGCAATGTCGATGCCGGTGCGGCCATCGGGCAGGCTGGCGTTTTTCAATAACAGATCGGCTTGCATGTTCCGGTTTCCTTGTTACCGTTGGCCCTTGAACCACGGTGTCAACATCGCCTTGGGATAATCGGCCTTGCGGGCCACCACAATCAGGGCGGCAATCGATAACAGATAGGGCATCATCAGATAAACCTGCGACGGCAGGAACGATCCGACTTCGGTTTGCAGCCGCACCTGAAAGGCATCAAACGCACCAAACAATAACGCCCCGATCAGGGCCTTGCCCGGTCGCCAGCTGGCAAAAACCGTCAGGGCAATACACACCCAGCCCCGGCCATTGATCATGCCAAAGAAAAAGGCGTCAAAGGCCGACATGGTCAAAAATGCCCCGCCCAGCGCCATGATCGACGATCCGACAACAATCGCGCCGATGCGCAATCCATACACCGATAACCCCTGGGCCTCGACCGATGACGGATTATCCCCCACCGCCCGGATCGCAAGGCCCAGCGGGGTGCGATACAACACCCATGCCGTCGCCCCGACCAGAAACAGGGCCAGCATCGTTAATGCCGTTTGCGAAAACAGGGCCGTGCCCAGAAACGGCATATCGGACAGAAACGGGATATCAAGCGGTTGAAACGGTGTGATGCGCGGTGGCGAGGACACATTGGGCAGGGCGGTGCGATAGGTGAAATAGGACATGCTGGTCGCCAGCAAGGTCACACCAATTCCCGACACATGTTGCGACAGGCCCAGCGGCACAGTCAAAATCGCATGGATCATGCCAAAAAATGCCCCGGCAAGGGCCGCAACCGCCACCCCGCCCCACAGGCCCGCCCCCAGCCATACCGCCATCCAGCCCGCCATTGCTCCGGCGGTAAAAATCCCCTCGATCCCAAGGTTTAAAACCCCGGCCCGTTCGCAAATCAGCGCGCCCAGAACCCCGAAAATCAACGGGGTGGCAATGCGGATTGATGCCGCCCAGAAATTGGCGCTTAGCAGGATATCAAGGATTTCCATGATGGCTTTCTTTCCCCTGACGGCGTTCAAAAATCACGCGGAAGCGCACCAGAAACCCGCCAACCAGCACGCACAGCAACGACATCGCAACAATCAGATCGGCCAGATAGCTTGATACGCCGATGGCGCGGCTCATGGAATCGGCACCGACAAAGACCGAGGCGACAAACAAGGCCGATATGATCACGCCAATTGGCGACAGACGTGCCAGCATGGCAACGACAATCCCGGCATACCCAAAGCCGGGCGACAGATCGGTCGCCAGATAACCCCGCGTCCCGGCGGCCTCGGACACCCCGGCCAAACCGGCGAGCCCCCCCGACAGGGCGGCAACAAGAATCATGGTTTTGGTCACCGAAATCCCGGCAAATCTGGCGGCGGCGGCGTTTTCGCCCACCGCACGAATTTCAAATCCCCACACCGTGCGTTTGATGAAAATCGCCAGGGCAATCGCACAAATCAGCGCAATCACCAACCCCAGATGCACCCGCATCCGGGTGATCAGGGCGGGCAGGGCGGCTTCGTCAATCACCGGGGCCGATTGCGGCCAGCCCATCGACATCGGGTCTTTCAACGCCCCTTCCAGCATCATCTGGACAAACAGCAAGACAATGAAGTTCAACAATAAGGTGGTGACAACTTCATCAACGCCCAGCCGGACTTTCAGGATGGTAGGGCCGATCAACATCAATGCCCCGGCAACGGCCCCGGCAATCAAAACAGCGGGGATCATCACCCATGACGGGCCGGAAATCATGCCTGACCCAATGGCAACAGCGGCCATCGCCCCCATGTAAAGCTGCCCTTCGGCCCCGATATTCCACAGTTTGGCGCGAAAGGCGATGGCGGCGGCAAGTCCGGTCAGGATCAAGGGCGTTGCACGGGTCAGCATTTCCGATACGGCAAAGACCGATCCAAAGGCCCCCGTCACCATCAGGCCATAGGCGCGAAACACCGGCGCCCCGGCAAGGGCCAGAGGAATCGCCGCCAACAGCAGTGCTGTGATGGCGGCCAGCATCGGGACGCCATAGACCAGAAAGGCCGCAGGATTGCTGCGCGGTTCAAACCGGATCATGCTGTGGTTCCTTCCGGTGCGGGTCCATTGTCAGGGGAATGCCGACTGTGCCCCGCCATCATCAGGCCCAGTTCGGATCGGTTGATATCATCGGTGGGCAGGGTTTCGGAAACATGTCCGGAATGAATGACGGCAATCCTGTCTGACAGCATCAGCAATTCATCAAGATCTTCGGAAATCAGAATGACGGCAGCCCCCCGGTCGCGGGCATCCAGCAGGCGGCGATGGACTTCGGCCTGTGCGCCGACATCCAGCCCGCGGGATGGCTGATTGGCAAGGATCAGATTGGGGGATTTTTCCAGAACACGGGCCAGAATCAGTTTCTGAATATTGCCCCCGGATAACAGCCGGGCCGGGGCGTCAGGGCTGGGGCAACGCACATCATACCCGGCAATTGCGGTTTGCGCCCGGTTGCGGATGGCATCGAATTTCAAAAAACCGAAATGTTGCAAATCCGTGCTGTGAATATCTTCAATCGCAATGTTTTCCGCGACACTCATCGCCCCGATCACACCGTCATGGTGGCGGTCTTCGGGGATGCGGGCAATGCCGTTGCGGGAAAATTTCCGGGCATCAAAATCGGTAATGGTTTCGCCAAAAATCCTGACTGTGCCGCGATCCGGGCGTTCCAGCCCGGCAATCAGTTGCGCCAGGGCGCTTTGCCCGTTGCCCGATACCCCGGCAATACCCAGAATTTCACCTTCATGGGCGGTCAGGCTGGCATCGATCAATGACCGTCTGGCATCGCCGCGATCAATCGTGACATGCTCAAGCTGCAACACCGGCTTGCCGGGTGTTTTGGCGCTGCGGCGGCTGACCGGGACATCGCGGCCAACCATCAGTTCGGCAATCGACCGGCGGTCGGCGTCTGCGGTGCTGATTTCACCGACCTTGGCCCCGCCGCGCAACACCGCAATGCGGTGCGATACTGCCAGAACCTCGGCCAGTTTGTGGGCGATGATGATAACGGCCAATCCGCCCTGTGCCAGTTGCCGCAGGGTGGCAAACAGGCTGTCGGCTTCTTGCGGGGTTAAAACGGCGGTGGGTTCATCCAGAACCAGCAACCGTGCATTGCGATACAGCGCCTTGAGAATCTCCACCCGCTGTTTTTCGCCGACGGTCAGGCGATGTACCGGCTGATCCAGATCGACCTTCAAACCCGATTCTGCCATCAGGGCATTCAGTTTGCGCCGGGGTGTCGCCTTATCGCGCCACAGGCGCAATACCGGTTCGGTGCCAAGGACGATGTTATCAAGACCGGTCAGATTATCGGCCAGGGTGAAATGCTGATGGACCATGCCGATCCCGGCATCAATTGCCGCCTGTGGTGCGCCGGGTTCCAGCGGCACCATGTCGCCATTTTCTCCTGCCACCAGAACCACCCCGTCATCGGCGACATAATGGCCAAACAGGATGTTCATCAGCGTGGTTTTGCCTGCACCGTTTTCGCCCAAAAGCGCAACGATTTCGCCGCGATGGACATCAAGGTCAATCGCATCATTGGCAATCAGCGGGCCAAATTTTTTGGTGATCCCGGCCAGTGACAGCAACAAATCAGCAGGGTTTGGGGAAGAAGGCCGTTTGGCTTCTGGGGGCATGGGCGGGGTGTCCATTCTGGCGGATGGAAAAAGGGCAGTCCGGCAATGGTGCGGACTGCCCTTTGCAAGAGGCGGCTATATTACATGGATGACTGCGGTTCGCCATCATTGACATTGACGCGGAACATGCCGTCCAGAATTTCGGCCTGTTTGGCTTCGACTTCGGTGACGGTTTCAGCCGGAACCAGTGCCGGATCAAGGACAAGGCTGCCGCCGCCATAGCTCATAAAGCTGTATTGGCCGTAATCGGCGGCTTCAAAACTGCCATCCTTTACCGCCGCAATGGCGCGGTCGATGGTCGGTTCCATATGCCACAATGCACTGCCCAGAATGGTGCCGGGATAATCCGCCGCGGTATCGATCACATTGCCAATCGCCAGAACATTTCGTTCCTTGGCTGCATCGGAAACGCCAAACCGTTCCGCATACAGAATATCCGCACCCTGATCGACCATCGCAAAGGCCGATTCCTTGGCCTTGGGCGGGTCGTACCAGCTATTGATAAAGGTCACCATGAATTTCACATCGGGATTAACCGACAAGGCGCCATCCATAAAGGCATTCATCAGGCGGTTGACCTCGGGAATGGCATAACCACCGACCATGCCGATCTTGTTGGTTTTGGTGGCCTTGCCTGCCGCCATACCGACCAGATAGCTGGGTTCGTGAATCCAGTTGTCAAACACGGAAAAGTTTTCACCCGACGGACCAAAACTGGACCCCATCAGAAAGGCGGTATCGGCATATTCCGAGGCAACCTTGCGTGCGGCACGTTCAACGCCGAATACTTCGCCAATGATCAGGCCTGCGCCGTTTTCAGCATATTCGCGCATCACCCGTTCATAATCGGTGTTGGCGACATTTTCGGAAAATTCATAGGCAATGTCACCGCGTTCCTGGGCGGCATTCAATGCCTTGTGGATGCGCGATACCCATTGCTGTTCTACCGGAACCGTGTAAATCGCCGCTACTTTCAGCGGATCGGCGGCCTGTGCCGGGGTGGTAAGCCCCAAGGCGGTAACAGCCGTAAAAGCCGCAGCGGCGACAATCATCGTCCGCCGAGTAAAGCCATAAAGACCTGATTTCATTATATTGCCCCTGAGTAAGGTCGAAAAAGCATCGTTTTGTTGCGTTGCATATTTATTGTTCAGATATTCTACACGTTCATAAAGCTGACGCAATGGTCAAGAATGGCGGGGCGTGCCGTGGATCACATGTTAAAACCACATTCTGTTCGCCACAAAAAACCGGCCTGTTTCACCCGTTGCAACCGCGGTGATCCACGAGGAATGACGATATGTCTGATAATCAATAAGGTACTGTTGGTGACAGCGGCAGGGACCCGGAAAATGCGAAACGCCCCTTTTCGCTATCTGGTTGTGCGGAAGGCGGGCGATTTTTATAACCCCGAATGGCACAAGATTATGTCGCCTGCCAGAAGGCATCCCTGATATCGTTTGGGGGATGTCGGGTATTCCCGAGCCGCAGACAGGAAATCAAGATGAAATCATCCGCCGCCGATATCTATGAAATTGCGATGGGACGCTGGAGCCGCCGTCTGGCGCGTGCTTTTCTGGCTTTTGTCGAAGCCCCGGCGCAGGGGGCGCTTCTGGATGTTGGTTGCGGCACCGGAAGTCTGACCCTTGCCGCCGCCACCCGTTATCCCGATGCCAATATTCTGGGGATCGATCTTTTATCGGATTATCTGCACGAAGCCTTGATGCATTCCGCCCCCAATGCCCGGTTTGAAACGGCGGATGCCACCGCCTTGCCCTATGCCGATCACAGTTTTGAGGCGGCTTTTTCGCAACTGGTTCTTAATGATCTGGAAGATTCCCGCAAGGCGGTCGATGAAATGGTGCGTGTCACCCGGCCAGGCGGCGTGATTGCCGCAACAGTTTGGGACCGGGCTGGAGGATTGGGGTTTTTGCGGTTGTTTCTGGATGCCACGGCTGTTTTTCTGGATCAGCCGGGCGAGGATTTGCGCGCCCGGATTTTCGATGTGCCCCATAAAAACGAGGATGATCTGATCGACCTTTGGGCCGATGCGGGGCTGAAAGATGTCAACAGCGCGACCATTTCGATCCGCATGGATTTCCTTGATTTTGGCGATTATTGGGATTCCCTGATGGGGGCGCACAGCCTGATCCCCAAATTTATCGGCGAACTGGATATCGACACCACCCGCCAGCTTGAGGCGACTGTCAGACGCGCCTATCAGGGCGGGGCTGCGGATGGCCGCCGGTCGCTGGTGGCATCCGCACTGGCGGTGCGCGGGATCATTGCCTGAACCAACCGGATAAAAGAAAGAAACCAATCCATGACGGATCTGCCCAATATTGCCTTTCCGGCCTTTGACATTCCCAGTGCGGAAAAAGTCGAAACAACGGTAACGCCCGATCATGCACCGCGCATTTTGTTGTTGTATGGATCCTTGCGTGCCCGGTCGTTCAGCCGTCTTGCCTGTGAGGAAGCCGCCCGGATTTTGCAGGAATTTGGTGCCGAAACCCGGATGTTTGACCCGCGTGGCCTGCCCTTGCCCGATGAAAGCCCCGATACCCATCCCAAGGTAGCGGAATTGCGCGATTTGATGATGTGGTCCGAGGGGCAGGTCTGGTGTTCGCCCGAGCGGCACGGGGCGATGACCGGTATTTTGAAAACGCAACTGGACTGGGTGCCGTTATCATTGGGGGCCGTGCGCCCGACCCAGGGCAAGACATTGGCCTTGATGCAGGTTTCGGGCGGGTCGCAATCCTTTAACGCGGTTAATCAGATGCGCATTCTGGGGCGCTGGATGCGGATGTTTACCATTCCCAATCAGTCGTCGGTGGCCAAGGCCTTTATGGAATTTGACGATCAGGACCGGATGAAACCATCGCCCTATTATGACCGCATCGTCGATGTGATGGAAGAATTGTTCAAATTCACCCTGCTGTTGCGCGGGCGCACCGATTATCTGGTAGACCGGTATAGCGAGCGCAAGGAAACCGCAGAACAGCTAAGCCAGAGGGTCAATCAGCGGTCGATTTGAGCGCCATAAATCGTTCCTGATGTAGGGCGCAGTCATTAACATTGTCTAAACGGCTGAAATTACTTTTAAAGTTGTGCGACTCCGCAGAAATTTTCGGAGTCTGTTAACTTTTTGCGACGATGCTTTCGTCAGGTTTCAAGGGGGAACTGCGAAAGCATCATGACAAAAAAGCACACATTACCGCTTGATCAGGTTTTAGTTGGCGACTGCATCGAACTGATGAACGCCCTGCCGGAAAAATCCGTCGATCTGATCTTTGCCGATCCGCCCTATAATCTTCAATTGGGTGGGGATTTGCTGCGGCCAAACAATACCAAGGTGGACGCGGTCGATGATCATTGGGATCAGTTCGACAGTTTCCGCCATTATGACGAATTTTCGCGTGACTGGCTGATGGCGGCGCGGCGGGTTCTGAAGGATACCGGCGCAATCTGGGTGATTGGTTCCTATCACAATATCTATCGTGTCGGCACGGTGATGCAGGATATCGGATATTGGGTATTGAACGATATCGTCTGGCGCAAAACCAATCCGATGCCAAATTTCCGGGGCAAACGGTTCTGCAATGCGCATGAAACCTTGCTGTGGTGTTCCAAAAACGCCGATCAAAAGGCCATCACCTTTAATTACGAGGCGATGAAGCAACTTAATGAAGGATTGCAGATGCGATCCGACTGGTTGCTGCCGATTTGTTCGGGAACGGAACGCCTGAAAGACACCAAAGGTAAAAAGGTCCATCCGACCCAAAAACCCGAAGCCCTGTTACAGCGTGTTCTTCTGGCGACTACCCGACAGGGGGATGTCGTGCTGGATCCGTTTTTTGGCACTGGCACCACCGGGGCGGCCGCACGCCGTCTGGGCCGTCATTTCATCGGTCTGGAACGCGAAGCCGACTATGCCGAGGCGGCAAAGGAACGAATTTCCCGTGTTCAGATGCTGGATGGTGACAGCCTTGAAACGACCGAGTCGAAACGGTCCTTGCCGCGCATCCCGTTTGGTGCGGTAATCGAACGCGGCCTGTTGTCACCGGGCGATAAAATCTATGACAACCGGGGCAATGTTGCCGCCATGGTCCGCGCCGACGGGTCGGTCGCCTATAAGGATGATGCCGGATCGATCCATCAGATCGGCGCACGCGCTCAGGGTGCAGAGGCTTGTAATGGCTGGACTTACTGGCATTACAAATGCGATGGTCGTCTGGTTTGCATTGACAATCTGCGCGACCAGTTGCGTCAGGAAATGTCACAGATTTCGGCCTGACCGAATGTAACCGGTAAGACCAGAATAACAGATTTGTGAAGGCCGCCGTCAGGGTAATCTGGCGGCGGTCTTTGGCTTTTTTTGCAAAATCTGTTATGGTTTAAACCGAATTAGAGTTTTAACGGGAGTATCTCATGCAGGTTGGCGCACCCAATCCGGTCTTTGCCCCGAACCCTTTGCAGGTTCAGCAGGCAGTTGCCCCGATTGCCGAAACCGGCAGTAATGATTTGCAAAGTCCGGCGGATCAGCGTGTTGAACAGGCCGCCGCAGCAGAAACCGCGCAAAGTTCCGCAACAGGCCGTGGTCAGGTGATCGATATCTTCGCCTGATACCGTAACTGTTGTGATTTAAAAGGCCCGCTGCCCCCGTGCGCGGGCCTTTTTATGGCTTTATCCGTGTGTCAGGGCATGGCGGACGATTTTTTTCATCAGGGTTGGCAGGGCATAATCGGCCAACCCGTCAATCGTCGTCCAGACCCCGTTGATATCATCCGGATTATTGGTACTGGTTCGGGTGGTCAGGACGGTGATTTCCAAATGAAAATGGGTAAAAGTATGGCCGACTGTGCCATCAAGTTCCTGCCATGTGGCCTTGATCGGGGCTTCGGACAGCATCACATCGTCGGGGGCGTCAATCACCCGCCAGTCACTGCCGGGGATTTCATACATCCCGCCCAGTAATCCTTTTTCCGGTCGCCGCCGCAACAGAATTTGACCATCATCGCGGACCACCCAGAATGCATAACCCACCCGGGTTGGTTTGGCCGGTTTTTTGCGTTTTTTGGGGAGATCGGCGGCAATGCCGATTTTGCGGCCCTCGCACGGGGTTTGCCACGGGCAAATGCCGCAGGCCGGATTGCGCGGGGTACAAATCGTTGCCCCCAGATCCATCAGGGCCTGAGCATAATCGCCGGGGCGATCCGGCGGGGTGAGGACGGCGGATTTTTCCTTTATGTCCGGTTTGACATCGGGAAGCGGTGTGGTCAGGGCAAACAACCGCGAAATTACCCGTTCAATATTGCCATCGACCGGACTTGTATGCCGGTTAAAGGCGATCGCGGCAACGGCGGCGGCGGTATAGGGTCCAATACCGGGAAGGGATAACAGGCCATCTTCGGTATCGGGGAAAATGCCATTATGGTCACGAGCGACAACTTGTGCGCATTTGTGCAAATTACGCGCCCTTGCGTAATATCCCAATCCCTGCCACGCATGCAGAACTTCGTCCAGATCGGCATTGGCCAGATCGGTTACGGTTGGCCAGCGCCCCAGAAAGGCCGAAAAATAGGGTCCCACCGTGATGACGGTGGTTTGTTGCAGCATGATTTCGCTTAGCCAGACATGATAGGGATCCGGGGTTTCTCCCGGTTCGGCGCGCCACGGCAGGGTGCGGTGATGACGGTCGTACCAGTCCAGCATGGTGCGGCCCAGCGCATGGGTTTCTTCTGGCGTGAAATGCACGACGTTCCCGTGATATGTTAAGGGTGAAATTAAGGATGCGGGACCTTCCCGTTTGGCTGACCCTACGGAAGAAGCAGGCGTGAGCAAGAAAAAAGATATGAGCGATACAGATAAATCTGCCGGGGCGGATCAAAATGCCACACCCGATGCAGGCAGCATTGCGGCAAAAAATGCAGTAAAAAAGAAACAGCGCATCACCCCGATGGCCGAGCCGGAAAGGCGGGCCGGGCTGCGCAATGTGGCACCGATTGTCTCGATCCTCACACGGCCTTTGGTGCGCAAACGTGGATTTTTTCAGGCCGAAATTCTGGTCAATTGGGGCGAAATTGTCGGGCGCGATATTGCCGATCTGACCATGCCGGTGCGTTATGCGCCGCCACGGGGCGAAAATGCCGGGGGTGGGACGCTGACCATCCGGGTGGCTGGAGTGGTGGCGCTGGAACTGCAACATCGCATGCCGCAAATCATCGAACGGGTGAATACCTATTTCGGGTATCGGGCGGTGGAGCGGATCAAGATGATGCAGGGTGATATTGCCCGCCCCGAACGCACTGTCAAAGTGCCGGTGATTGTGCCCGATGGTCCGATCAGCAGCCGCACCGAAAAACTGATTGAACAAATCGAAGACCCGGCCCTGCGCGAGGTTTTGACCCGGTTAGGCCGTCATATCAGCGGGGCGGCCCGCGCCAAACCCTGACCTGGATGACCGAATCAACCAGGAAACAGGGCTGATCATGGATTTGCCGCATTTTGTTTCGATGCTGGCGACTCGTTGATGTGATGGCGGTTTCGGGGCGCAGGTTGACTTGTTCGCCGCAACAGGCTTGTAATCGCAAAATATTGTTTTAACGGAGGTTTCCTTTGCTCAAGCCGGTCAAATATCTTGCTGCGGTATTTTTTGTGTCAATGACGGCCCTGTCATCGCAGGGGGCGGATGCGCTCGAATATAAGGAACATGTGCTGGGCAATCCCGATGCCCCGGTGACGATCATTGAATATGCGTCGCTGACCTGTTCGCATTGTGCGGCTTTTCACACTGAAATTTTACCGGAAATCAAAAAGGAATTGCTTGATACCGGCAAGGCCAAACTGGTTTTCCGCGATTATCCACTTGATGGTGTGGCGTTGCGGGCATCGGCGATTGCGCAATGCGCCGGGGATGACCGGTATTTTGGTGTTCTGGGCATGTTGTTCAAATCGCAATCGACCTGGGCGCGCAGCGAAGACCCGATTGCCGCAATCAAGGAAACGGTTCGGTTTGCCGGTATGGATGGCGATGCGGTTGATGCCTGCATGGCCGATGAAGAACTGGTGAAGGGGATTGTCGCATCGCGCCTGCGCGGTGAACAGGAACACAATGTCAATTCGACGCCCAGTTTCGTGATCGATGGCAAAACATTTCCGGGATCGCGCGATCTGAAATTTTTTGCCGACAAGGTCGAAGACCTGACCAACTAGGCCAGAACCTGATTTGGGACAGGGAATAATAACATCACATGATCGTTGCCCGTATCCAAGGCGGGCAACGATCAGGGTTCGCAATGTGACGGACCGGGGGCGCTGATTGGTCCAGTTTAAATCGTTACGGCTGACAGGGTTTAAATCCTTTGTCGATTCGACCGAATTGCTGGTCGAGGACGGGCTGACCGGTGTGGTTGGCCCGAATGGCTGTGGCAAATCCAATCTGGTCGAGGCGCTGCGCTGGGTAATGGGGGAAACTTCGGCCAAGCAGATGCGCGGCAGCGACATGTCGGACGTCATTTTTGGCGGTACATCGTCACGTCCGGCCCGCAATGTTGCCGAGGTCTGTGTTGTTCTTGATAACAGTGAACGTCGTGCCCCGGCGATGTTCAATGACCACGAAGAACTGGAAGTCACCCGCCGGATCGAACGCAATGGCGGGTCGAACTACAAGGTGAATGGCAAGGATGTGCGATCGCGCGATGTGCAATTGCTGTTTGCCGATGCGGCGACCGGAGCGCGGTCAACCGCGATGGTGTCGCAGGGCAAGATCGGTGCGCTGATTGGGGCGAAACCGTCGCAACGCCGCCTTGTCCTTGAAGAAGCAGCCGGGATCACCGGCCTGCATTCCCGCCGCCACGAAGCAGAATTGCGCCTGAAAAGTGCCGAACAGAATATGGAACGTCTTGAAGACGTTCTGGTGACGCTTGATGCCCAGATTGCCTCGTTGCAAAAACAGGCCCGTCAGGCGCAACGTTATCGCACCCTGTCCGATTCGATCCGCCAGACCGAGGCGCTGTTATTTTATATTCGCTGGCAGGATGGCGAGAAACGCCGGGCCGATGCACGGGAATTGCTGGTGGCGGGCGAATCGGCGGTGCGTGATCTGAGCAGCCTTGTGACCGAGGCGACCACCCGGCAGGTTCATATCGCAGCATCATTGCCCGATTTGCGCAAGAACGAGGCCGAAGCAGCCAGTGCCTTGCAACGCTTGCTGATTGAACGTGAAGGTCTGGATCGGGACCGCCAGCAAATCGAAACCCAGATGACGCAATTGCGCGCCCGCATTGATCAGGTCATTGCCGATCTGGCCCGCGAGGCGGAACTGGCCAATGACGCACAAGGCGCACTGGACCGGCTGAAGGCGGAACGTGCGGAACTTGCCGATGCCCAGGGCGGCGAAGATGATGACATCGAAATCGCCCGTGGCAAAGTACAGGAAACGGCGGAACATGTTGCGCAACTGGAACAGACGGTTGACGATCTGACATCGCAGGCTGCGGCCGAAGAAGCCCGGGTACGCAGCGTTCAGCAACGTCTGACCGAATTGGCCGCACGGCGCATTCGCCTGAATGACCGCCTTGACGAGGCGGTGGTGAAACTTGACGACATTCTGGTCGATGCCGATTTCGCCGAACAGCTTGAAGATGCCGCCCTTGCCATTGCCGAATGTGAGGCGGTTTGCGAACAGCGCCAGGCAGCCATCGAAGATGCCGAAATGCGTCTGTTGGCATTGCAGGACCGCGAGGAAGCGGTGCGCGCCACCGAACAGGATGCTCGCACCGCCCAACGCGATATCGAGGGGGCGAAGGCCCGCCTTGTCGCCGAAATCGAGGCGCTGCGCAGTTTGCTGGCGGTTGATGAAAACCGCGAACACGGCCCGGTGATCGAACAAATAACGGTTGCCGACGGGTTGGAACTGGCCGTTGCCGCCGCCCTTGGTGAAGACCTTGACGCCGCCGAACAAACCGATGCACCAACCCACTGGACCCAAACCGGTGCCGGGGTAGATGATCCGGTCTTGCCCGATGGTGCAGAACCACTTGCCGCCCATGTTAAAGGCCCTGTTGTCCTTGCGCGGCGCCTGGCGCAAATTGGGGTGGTGGCGGATGAACAAACCGGTGCGACACTGGCCGCTGATCTGAAACCCGGTCAGCGTCTGGTCTCACGGGACGGGGCCTTGTGGCGCTGGGACGGCTATCGCATCCGGGCCGGGGCGGAATTGCCTGCTGCTGTCCGGTTGCGTCAGCGCAGCCGACTGGTTGTTCTGGCCGCCGAATGCGATGATATGGATGCGGTGCTGGACGCCGCTGTGGAACGCGCCGACGAAGCCAGCGAAGCGGTACAGCGCCTGCAAGATGACATGGACCGCGCCCGTCAGGCCGAACAGGACAGCCACCGTGTCCTGCGCGAGGCGCAAAACGAATTGTCCCGCGCCCGCGAGGAACTGGCCCACTTTCAGCGCGAGGCCGCAGCGGTTGAAACCCGTGCGACGGCGGCACGCGAAGCGGTGGCACGTCACCGCCAGGACCTTGACGAATTGATCGCCGAACAAACGGCCCTTGTCGGCACCACCGAAAGCAGCGAGGGGCTGTTTGAACTGAAAGCCAGCCTTGGCGAACAGCGTGCCGAACTTTCCAATGCTCGTGCCGACCATATGGAAGCCCGAAGCCAGCTTGAACGGATGCAGCGCGATATGTCGGGGCGGCGCAAGCGGCTGGAATTTGTCGAAAGCGAAATTGCGTCGTGGAAAGATCGGGCCGAAGGGGCCGGGGACCGGGTGGCGGAACTGCGCGAGCGTCAGGAAATGACGCAGATGGAACTTGAAGACTTGCAAATGCGGCCTGATGAGATCGAGGAACGCCGGGCGGTTCTGTCGGACCGGATTGTTCTGGCCGAACAAACGCGCAAGGATGGGGCCGATGCCCTTGCGACGGCGGAAACCGCGCAGCGTGAGGCTGATATTGCAGTCAAGGAATCCGAACAGAAACTGGCCGAAGCCCGCGAAGGCCGGGTGCGGTGTGAGGCCTTGTTGGAACAGGCCGAACAGCATCGCCGCGATCTGATGGAGCGCATTCGCGAACGCCTCAATACCGTGCCCGATCAACTGGCCGAACTGGCTGAAATCGATATGAGCCAGACCTTGCCGTCCGAGGCAGATATTGATGCCCGTCTGCAACGTCAGACTCGCGAACGGGAAAATCTGGGTGCGGTCAATTTGCGGGCCGAGGTCGAACTGGCTGAAATGACCGAACAAAAAGACACCCTGATCACCGAACGCGATGATCTGGTGGCGGCGATTGACAAATTGCGTAATGGCATCAATCAGCTTAACCGCGAAGCCCGCGTCCGACTGAACAAGGCCTTCACCGAGGTGGACAAGCATTTCCGGCAATTGTTTGTGCGGCTGTTTGGCGGTGGTCATGCCTATCTGATGCTGACCGAAGCGGATGATCCCCTTGATGCCGGGTTGGAAATCATGGCATCCCCGCCGGGCAAGAAATTGCAACATCTGTCATTGCTGTCGGGTGGTGAACAGGCCCTGACGGCGATGGCCTTGCTGTTTGCGGTATTTATGACCAACCCGGCCCCGATTTGCGTGCTGGACGAGGTCGATGCGCCGCTTGATGACGCCAATGTGGACCGTTTTTGCAAATTGCTTGAGGCGATTGGCCGTCATGCCAATACCCGTTTTCTGGTGATTACCCATCACCGCATGACGATGGCGCGGATGACGCGCCTGTTTGGCGTGACGATGGCCGAACGCGGGGTGTCATCACTGGTGTCGGTCGATCTGCGCGAAGCCGAAATCTATTCACAGAAAGAGCAAAAAGAACTCGACTTTACCGGTTGAGTTTCCGGACCTTATGCGTTCAGACAGGTTTCCCCCGGCCCGGACTTTGGTTAAGAGTGCCCTTTGCCAGATAACCAAGGTGTCGTTATGTCCCGCGAAGTCCGTCAGCTTTATGAACAGTTTCCCTATCCGTTGCGCGATCCGCAGGCGGAAACGGAACGGTTGCTGATGCCGCCAATGGACACTTTGGGGCGGGTCAATCATTATGGTTTTGGGGGCCGCAAAAAGTTCGGCGCCGGGTTTCGCGCCCTTGTTGCCGGGGGTGGTACCGGTGACAGCCTGATCTGGCTGGCTGAACAATTGCGCGATTGCGGCGGGCATGTCACCTATCTTGAACCATCGCTTGCCAGTACGAAAATTGCCCGTGCCCGTGCCGATATGCGTGGCCTTGCCAATATCACATGGGTTAACGCCACCATTGCCGAACTGGCCGCAAGTGCGCCTGAAAAATTCGATTACATCAATTGCGCCGGTGTGCTCCATCACCTTGAAAACCCCGAAGAAGGTTTGCGCGATTTGGCATCGGTTCTGGCCGATGACGGGTGTATTGGCGCGATGCTGTATGGCGAACACGGGCGTCTGGCGGTGACCGAATGGCGGGCGATGGTCGCCCCACTTTTGCCCGGCAAGGATATGAATGCCCGTCTTGCCTTGACCCGTGGGCTGCTTGCCAGCCTGCCGGATGGTAATATGCTGTTTAAAATGGGGGGCGGGGCCGGTTTCATCAAAGGGTTGCTTGAAAACGATCCTGAAATTGTCGATTTGCTGCTCCATCCCGTCGAAACGGCCTATGACGTGCAGGGTGTTTATGATTTTGCGGCCTCTGCCGGCTTGGAACTGGCGGCCTTTACCGGGTTTTTTGGCTTTGGCGGTACCGGAAAGGCACATTACAGCATCGACAATCATCTTCGCGATCCAAAGATTTTGCGCGATGTTGCCGCCTTGCCGGTACGCGATCAGCAAGCCTTTTGCGAACGCTATAGCGGTGCCATGCCGCTGCATGCCTTTTACCTGACCCGGCAATCGGTCGGGTTGGGTATGGTTGATCAAAAAATGCCGGATCGGGATTTGTGCCCTTATTTCTTTGTGCCGCCATCGGCAACATTTTTTGACGATTTGACGCGGCTGGCAGGCAAGCCGGTTGTGCTGTCTGATGGCACCGGCAATGCAGTTGATCTGATCGGAGGGCCCGATCTTGTGCGGTTGTTGCAATTGTTCGACGGGACAAGATCGTTTGAGCAGATCAAGGTTATTCTGCGCGACGATATTCTGACCCGCCAGCCGATTGATATGAACCAGATTGCCCAAAACACACTGGTATCGGTGTGGGCGCTGTTTCATAAATTTGACTGGATGCTGGCAAGTGCGCCAGATAGTGGCTGGCAGGTGCCATGTACCCCGCATGTTATTTCGGTCAAAACGCCGGATTGATGCAAGACGCAGGATCCTGATTCGGACCAAACCGTTGCCCCGATCATCGCCACAGGGGCAAATTTGGTGACCGGGGAGGCAAAATCGGGGTGTTTGGCGGTGAAATCAATAAATTAAATAGAATTTCACAGGGGGGCACAGAAGGCCCGCAGTGCGGGTATTATCCCGCGAATACAAGGGAAACTGCCGGTTGCACCCTGTTGGCAAACAGCAATCCTTTTCATTGGCGCCTGTGATCCCGGACACATAAAAGCGGCGGGGCATTAAAATCCTTAAAAAAAATAAGGTATTCCAAACAGTTATTTGACCCGGAAGCAGGCCGGAAGCTCCGGGTTTTACGGCTTGACAGCCTATGGGGGGCTAAGTATGTTGCCCGCGCATTTCCTTGCGATGTTTGCAAGGCTGCCAAAGCAGGAACCGATGCGATGAACGAAGACAAAGATCGTGCGTCGTTACAGGAACTGGATCGCAAACTGGTGGCCGTAGCGGGCAAACGTGAAGAAAAGCATGGCCCGACCCGGGGGACAGGGAAACCGTCCCAGGGAATGGCGCTTGGCATGCGGATATCAGCGGAAATGATCGCTGCTGTTCTTGTCGGGCTTCTGATCGGCTGGGCGCTGGACAAGGCGCTTGGCACAATGCCCTGGCTGCTTGTCCTGTTTGTTTTGCTGGGCGCGGGCGCGGGTGGACTGAATGCTTATCGGGCGGCCAAGGGGTTTGACAGTGCTGTCGGACTTGGACGTGCGATGGGGAAGCGCAAGCAGGGTGACAAAGAGTGATCTTTGTACCGCACAAGATTGAGCGAGGATTACGGTGGCTGGACCGCTAGAGCAGTTTGAAATCAGACCGCTGGCCGAACTCTCGGTTGGTGGTGTTGATATTTCCTTCACCAATTCCGCCTTGTGGATGGTGATCGCAGCCGTTCTCGTAACGGGTTTCATGACGCTGAGCATGCGTCGTGGCGCACTTGTACCGGATCGCTGGCAGGGTTCTGCCGAGGTGATGTACGAATTTGTCGCCAATATGCTTAAGGACAATGTTGGGACGGCGGGCCGCAAATATTTCCCGTTTGTGTTTACGCTGTTCATGTTTGTTCTTTTCGGGAATCTGCTTGGCATGATCCCGCACAGCTTTACATTTACCAGCCATATCGCGGTGACTTTCGCGATGGCTCTGGTGATTTTCATCGGTGTGACGATTATCGGCTTTATGCGCCACGGAACACATTATTTCCGGATGTTTTTCCCGGTCGGCGCGCCGATTGCAACGGCGTTCATCCTGATCCCGATTGAAATCATCTCCTATTTCTCCCGTCCGTTCAGCCTTGCTATCCGTCTGTTTGCCAATATGACAGTCGGCCATATCATGCTGAAGGTTATTGGCGGTTTCGTCGGCCTGATCGGCATCTTTGGCGTACTTCCTTTTGCCTTGCTGACGGGGATTACAGTTCTGGAGTTCGGCATTGCTGCGCTTCAGGCCTATGTCTACACCATTCTCACCTGCATCTATCTTCATGATGCGATCCACATGCACTGATGTGTGTGTGGCGGGTGTGATCTTTTTTTCTGATTGCCTTTTAAGAAATTCGAAAGGGTGAAGTTATGGAACTCGATGCTGCAAAGATGATCGGTGCGGGCCTGGCTGCTATTGGCATGATTGGTGCCGGTATCGGGGTTGGTAACATCTGGTCGAGCCTGATTGCGACTGTTGGCCGTAACCCGGCTGCCAAGGGCGATGTTGAACTTTATGGCTGGATCGGCTTTGCCGTTACCGAAGCTATTGCACTGTTCGCACTCGTCGTTGCGCTGATCGTTCTGTTCGGCTAATCGGCACTATTCACGCGAATATCTCGGCCCGGCGAGGCGCGTCCTCGCCGGTTCGCTGAATTCGGGAGTCTGCTATGCCGCAGTTTGATATTTCGACGTTCTCGGAACAGATCTTCTGGCTGTTTGTGGTTTTCGGCATTCTTTATATGCTGATGGCACGGGTGGCTTTGCCGAAGGTCGGCGAAGTTCTGGAACGCCGTCACAAGACCATTGAAGACAATCTTGGCAAGGCACGGGCGTTGAAAGACGATACCGATGCCGCCATCGCGAAATACGAAGCAGCCCTTGCGGAAGCCCGCAGTGCCGCCCAGGAAGACATTCGCGTTGCCTCGGAAAAGGCCGCCGCCGAACAGGCTGCCAAGACCGAAGCAGTGGCCAAGAAGCTGTCGAAAAAGACATCTGATGCCGAAAAAAGCATTGCGGAAGCAAAATTGCAGGCGATGACTGGTGTGGCCGATGCCGCAGCCGATCTTGCCCGCGAAGCGACCGAAAAGCTGATCGGTGTCAAGGTTCAGCCTAAGACTGCCGAAAAGGCTGTCTCGGTGATTGTTGGGGAGTAATGTATCATGGAACATGAAGTTACTTTCCTGACGGACCCTTATACCTGGACCACGCTTTCTTTCCTTTTGGTCGTGGGCTTTGGCGGTTTCAAAGCTTGGAAAGGGATCGGTATTGCACTCGACAAGCGTGCACAGAAGATTTCTGACGAACTGGAAGAAGCCCAGCGTCTGCGTGAAGAAGCGCAGGATTTGTTGGCCAAATATCAGGCCAAGCAGCGCGAAGCCCTGAAAGAAGCCGATGAAATCCGTGCCCATGCCAAGGTGGAAGCCGACCGCATGCTGGCCAATGCCAAGGTCGAGCTGGAAACCTCGCTCAAGCGTCGCGAACAGCAGGCCTTGGATCGTATCGGTAATCTTGAACATCAGGCCGTTGCCGAAGTTCGCGCCCGTGTGGCCGAAATCGCGGCACAGGCTACTTTGGCGTTGGTTTCTGAAAAGGTAACCGCGGCGAAGTCCGATGAACTGGTGAAAGATGCGATTGCGGAACTCAAGGTCCGCTTGAACTGATCAGGGTTCGACCCTGAACCGGTTCACGAAAATCAGACCCCCGGGGCACAGGCTTCGGGGGTTTTTTAATTGGCCGGATTGTAAATTTCGGTAATCGTGCCGTCTGTAATCATGGCCTGTAACGCTGTATTCAGCCGGTTATAATACAGCGATCCTTTTTTCATCGCATAAAGCGTTTCGGTGATTTCGGTAAAACTGTAATCACTGGTGACCCAACTTTGATACTGATGGGCGCGGGCGGCCTGTTCAAAGGCGGCCCGGTCAACACTTGCCACTACATCAATACGCCCGGCCGCAAGCAGACGCACCAGCAACGTATCATCGGGGACCGGGTCGGTTGCCAGAACCGTGTCGGCATCAAATCGTGCAAAATAGGATGTGCCGCGTTTCACCCCGATCAGATAGCCATAAAGGTCGTCATATTGGTTGATCCAGACCGGGCGGTTGCGGTCATAGAAAAATTCGACCTTTTTGGTACGATCCAGAATCGATACGGTGAAATCGATATAGATCGCACGTTCATCGGTCCGGAAGGTGCGGGGCACGATGACCTCACGCCCTTGCTGCAATTCAACCAGCGAGCGGGCAAAGGGTTTGGCGATCCAGGTGATGCTGATACCGGCCCGTCGGGCGGCTTCGTTCAGAATGACATATAACGGCCCGCCAATGATGCCGTTTTGATCGACGGTCATTTCGGGCGGACGATGTCGGGCATGGGCTTCCAGATCGGCCCCGGCATGGGCGGTGGCGGCACTGGCAATACACCATCCGCTAATCCACAAAAAAAACCACGCCACCAAGCGTAGCGTCATTATGTGAAAAACCAGACAAATCCGATGGTGATGCTGTTGCATGCAATGCACCGTTTTGGTGACAACCCGGCTTTTTATGTTTGCAATGACATCGGATTATTCAAGAGGGGGCCGGTTATGCGGGGCCTCAAAATCCAGAACCGGGCCCATCGGGACTACCCCGGTCGGATTGATGGTTTCGTGGCTTTCGTAATAATGGCCCTTGATATGGTCAAAATGCACGGTGTTCCGCACGCCGGGCACCTGATACAGCGCACGGGTATATGCCCACAGATTGGGGTAATCCTTCAACATGCGGATGTTGCATTTGAAATGCCCGTGATAGACGGCATCAAAACGCAGCAAGGTGGTAAATAACCGCCAGTCGGCCTCGGTTATTTGTGGTCCGGCGACATAAGCTTGTCTCGAAAGGCGCTCTTCCAGCCAGTCAAGGGTTTCAAACAGGGTCGTAACGGCTTCTTCGTAGGCAGTCTGTTTTGTAGCAAAGCCGGCCTTGTAAACCCCGTTATTGACGTCGTGATAAACCCGGTCATTGACCGCATCAATTTCGGCACGCAGGGGCGCGGGGTAATAATCGCCGGGTGTTGCGCCCAGATGGTCAAAGGCACTGTTGAAAATGCGGATAATATCGGCGGATTCGTTATTGACGATGGTGCTGGTTTTGGTGTCCCACAGCACCGGGACAGTGACGCGCCCGGTGTAATCGGGGTTGGCATCGCGATAAAGCTGATACAGAAAATCCCGCGCCCCCAAATGGTCAGGTAAATCATCGGTAAATTCCCAGCCATTTTCCAGCATGCGCCAATGCACCACCGATACCGGGATCATATCGGTCAGCCCTTTGAGGTGGCGAAAAATCAGGGTGCGGTGCGCCCACGGGCAGGCATGGGACACATAAAGATGATACCGCCCGGCTTCGGCGGGGAACGGACCGCTGCCATCAACGCAAAGGGTTTGGCGAAAGGCGCTGTCCTGACGTTTGAAGTTGCCACCGGACGATTTGGTATCGTACCACTGGTCTTTCCAAACGCCCTCAATCAACAAACCCATTGCCGTATCCTTTTGATTTCGTGCCGTGCGGCGCGTTTACATCCTGAACTGTTTCCTTGCCGATATCATGACATTTTCCCCGTTGAAGGCAATGGGGCGTTGTGCCATTAATTTGTTTCCCTTTGGGCAACAATAAGGATGATCCGGGATGTTAATCGGCAATCTGGACGGGATGACGGTTTTTGCCCGCGTCGTCGAAGAACTGAGCTTTTCAGGCGCGGCGCGCAAGCTGGGTATGTCGAAATCCGCCGTCAGCAAACATGTGACCAAGCTGGAAGACAATCTGGGAATAAGGTTGTTGAACCGGACGACACGTCGTCTGAGCCTGACCGATGCCGGATCGACATTTTATCTGCATTGTGCGCGGGTGGTCGAGGAAATCGAAGCCGCCGAACATGCCTTGAGCGATTTGCGCGGCACCCCGCGCGGCACCTTGCGCATTTCGGCCCCGCTGACATTCGGGCAACGGTATTTGTCCGGACTGGTGACGGAATTTATGTGCCGTTATCCGGGCTTGCATATCGATATTCATCTGGCGGATCATTTGGTCGATCTGGTGGCCGAGGGATTTGATCTGGCGATCCGGATTACCCGGTTAAAGGATTCCAGCCTGATCGCCCGCAAATTGGCACCGTTCAAAACTTTTCTGGTCGCTTCCCCCGATTATATTGCCCAAAATGGCGAACCGATCCATCCCGCCGATCTGATCCATCACCGCACGCTTTCCTATACCAATATCAGCAGCCCTAATATCTGGGAATTCGAGGGGCCGGACGGCCCGGTCAGTGTGCGCGTCGATCCGGTGATGTCGTGCAATAATGGCGAATTCACATCCACCGCCGCAATACGAGGCATCGGTATTGCCCGCGAACCGGAATTTATCATCATTGACGCGCTGAAGGCTGGAACGCTGGTGCCGATCATGACCAATTACAGCTATCCGGGCGGGGGGATTTATGCGGTCTATCCCGAACGGCGACATTTGCCGACCAAGGTCAGGCTGTTTATTGATTTTCTGGCCGACCGTTTTCGTGGCGGCATCGCTGATTTTTGCAACGAACCGCAGGAACAGGCTGGTTCGGCCGATATTTCCTGATTACCGGGTTTCCCGTCGCCAGCCAAACAGGCACAACAGGCCGATCAGAATGGCAATCAACGGCACTGGCAGCAGGTTGGTAATGCCGCCTGCCAAGGTTCGGTAACTTTCGGTTTTGACCAGTCCTGCCCATTGATTGCCCTGCCATGCCTGATCGCGGTTCACCCGGCGGAAATCAGGCAAGCCGGTTTCAATGCGCTGGATATGGCCACCATTGGCGGCAACGATGTCTTGCAGCAATTCCGGGGTGGAACTGGTATTTCGACGCTCATCGGTCAGGAAATCGCGATCGACATGCAGGCCGGTTTGCAAATTCATGTCGCGATCACGTGCCCGTACCCGGATCAGGCCGCGGCTGGCAATCGGCAATTGTGCATGCCAGGTCTGGTCATCGGCCTGTTGTTCGAACGGGGCTTCGACAGTTTCGCCAGATACCGGATCGACGCCATAGGCCGTCATCGGGGGCGGGCCAACCTTGCGCCATGTGACGACTACCGTATCACCGTCGGCTGATCTTGCCGTGTCGATATTGTTTTCATCAAGTGCCGGTTCCTTCATCAGCCAGTGCGACAAACGGCGCAACAATTCAGCAATCGGGCCGCCGCCTTCATGGCCGCGCTGCCACAGCCACATCTGATCACTGCTGAGGATGGCGGCACGGCCTTCTTCAACCCTTGACAGAGTCAGTAACGGTAAATCATTGATCCCGGTTAAAAGGGTCATGGCACGATCATCGGTCACACGGGTTTCCAGTTGCCGGTACCAGTGCCCCCATTTCGGATCAGTATTGTTCGGCCCGGCAATCGGGGCAGTGACCGGATGCAAACGACCGGTTTGATCGATGCGCGGGACAAAGGCCTGTTCGATCACCTGCCCGGTGGCTTGTAGGGGCATCATCCGACCCAGAACCGTATGGGCCAGACCATCGGGGGCAATATATTCCGGCCCAGCGACAATCAGGGCCGCCCCGCCCCAGAGGACATAATCCACCACCTTTTCCAGATATTGCACTGGCAGGACACCGCGCATCTGATACCGGTCAAAAATGATCAGGTCAAACTGACGCAGCCGGACCTCGAACAAATCGCGGATCGGGAATGGAATCAGCGCCAGTTCATTGATCGGGGTGTCATCGCCCTTTTCCGGCGGGCGCAGAATGGTGAAATGCACCAGATCAACCCCCGGATCGGCCCGCAACAAATTGCGCCATGCCCGTTCGCCTGGATGCGGTTCCCCCGATAACAGCAAAACCCGCAAGCGATCCCGAACTCCCATGCTTTCAAGGATCAGACGGTTGTTGCTGGTATCGAATTCATCGGGGGCGGGGTCAATGCGAATTTCGCCGATCACCGGTCCGGCATGGGGGACGGCCAAAGTGATCCGTTCGGGCTGATTGGCAGGTAGGGTAATGTCGCGTTCGCTACCATCTTCGTGCAGGAAACGGGCGGTGATCGGGGTGCCGGGTGCAAGGGCAGGGTCAATGGCCTCGACCATGAATTCCGCATCCTTGCCGACAATGCCGTAATCGGCACTTTGTCGGACCACCAGCCGCCGGTCGCGTTCATCCCCGGCCCCGGTGATCAGGGCATGCAGGGGGGCATCAAGGGTCAGGCTGGACGGGATGTCGTGCACTTGCCCGTCGGTGATCATCACCACCGCCGACAGTCTTTCCCGTGGTATGCCGCCCAAAAGACGGTCAAGGGCGGCAAACAGGCGGGTGTCGGTGGTGCCATCAACATTTTCGATGCGCAATTCGATGGAAGGATCATCGTCATAACGGGCACGTAAATCCGCCAGTGCCTGATCGGTTTGTGATGTGCGATTGCCAATATTCTGACTGTCTGACCGATCCGCCAGCACCAGAACAATATCGCTGAGTTTTTCGCGTTCCTGATCGGTTACCTGCGGGGTCAGTAGGGCCAGCAACAACCCGGCCAGCGCGATGCTGCGCCATAATGTACCGCGTGCGCCCAGAATGGCGCAAAGCAGCATCAGAACAAAACAGGTAATGCCAACAATCTGCAACAGTGACAGGTCGATCATCGGGGCAATCTGGAAATTTTGCCAGTTCTGCATCAGCGGCCCAGCCTTTCAAGGATGGCAGGCAAATGCACCTGATCTCCCTTGTAACTGCCGGTCAGGGCATACATCACCAGATTGACACCAAAGCGTAGCGCCATTTCGTGTTGCTGGGCGGTGATGTCGTCGGGGCGTAACCGGGCGACCGGAGGTTGGCCGGTGTCGGCATCGGTTTCTTGTGGCAGGGTCCATGCAGCGGCCCAGTCATTGCCGCCAAATAGCACGGATGCTACCCCGTCCAAGCGCGTGTCGGGTGTTGCATCCAGCCATAACGGTGCCTCGAACCGGCCATATGCCTGATCGAGCAAATAGAAACTGCGGAAAATGATATGATCGGATGGTGCGCGGTCCAGAATGGGAATTTCCAGCCCGGCCAGCAAATGGCGCAGGCGGGCGGGCTGAACTTCGCGGTCGCGGCTGTCGATCAGGATCATGCCGCCCCCATCCAGATAGCGGTTCAGTTTGTCACGGGCAAAATCCGATAGTTGCTGCTGTCCGTCATTGAGCGGCCAGTAAATCAGCGGATAAAACGACAAATCGTCGGTTTCTGGATCAATGCCGTGTGGGGCGGCCAGGCTGGCGGCACTGCGCCGCCGCAGGATTTCCGATAACCCCGCCAGACCGGAATGACTGAGCCGGTCAATCGCCGCGACATTGGTTTGCAGATAGGCCAGTCTGGGTTGCAGGGCGGCCTCGCTATTGTTGGTGGCCTGTGCCGGATGACCGGAAATCAGGCCATAACCAGTAAGAACCAGCACCAGAAACCCGGTGATTTTCCCCATGGCATAACGACGCGCCCGCCATGCACTGACATGATTAATTGCCAGAAGGATCAGGGTATCAAGCATCAGCAAAACCGTTGCGGTCAGCAGACACAGTGCAGCCAGATCAATCTGGTCCTGCCCGGTCAGGGTGCGGCTGACAACCCCGTCCGGCCAGCGGATTTTTTGGTCCAGCCCGGTCAGAAAATGGCCCAGATTGACGGCAATGGCCTGACCGTTACTGCCATAGATGCCGGGCGGGTGGCGTGGATCGGGCAATTGGGGGGTGCCGCGCAGGGGCAGAACCATCGCATCGGATTGATGGGAGCGGCCATATCCATCCAGCACCGATTGCGCAGGCAGGGCGGTTTGCAAATCATTGGCAGATTGGTCGGACGGGCTGGCAAGGGGCAACAAACGTTGCCACAATTCCACAAACAGCCCTGACATCGGCAAACCTGACCAATCCGCCCACGGTGTGACATGAAACAACACGATGCGCCCGGCATTTTGCGGGGCGCTGGTGATCAGGGGGGTACCATCATCCAGCCGAGCCCAGGTTTTTTGCACGATATCCGCGTCCGGTTCGGCCAAAAGTTGCCGGTTGACCGTGATGTCATTTGGTACATCAATACCAAAAAACGGGCTGGTTTCAGGGAAATCGACCAGACGTTTGGGTTTCTCCCATGACATGGATCCGCCAAAATCGCGATTGCCCAGCCGCAATGTGACCGGCAGGAATCCCTGTTCGCTGCCATGATCCTGCAATCCGGCGAACCGCACCAGCATACCACCCGCATCGATCCATTGCGACAGAGGGGCACGTTGACTGGCGACACCCGATATCGGGCCTGCGGCAACCAGGATATCCACCCCATCCTGTAACAAATCACCCAGTGGGCCGTAAGCGATACTGGCAAAGGGCGAAATCGCACGATCCAGAAAGAAAAACCTGTCCGACAGCAATTGTGGCGTTTCGCCGGAACTGACAATGATGCCGACCTTGCGCTGCTGCCATCCGGCCCCGGTTTGATAAAGGGTGGCGGCACTTTCAACATCGCGCAGGCCGATGCTTTGGATGGCATTGGTGATGTCGCCGGGCAGAAGGATGTCGCCAGTGGTCTGGCTGGTGGCTGGATCAAGGACCAGATCATGTTGTAACAGAACTCGCCCCCGGTCATCGCGGGCCAGAAGGGCGACATTGCGCGGGGTATCAATGCGGTTATGATGCAATGTCACTTGCATGCCGTTGCGGGTGCGTTCCATATCATGCACCACAATCTGATCGGTTTGTTGCGGGCGCAGGATGGTGACCGGTGCAATTGCCGATAAATCATCGGCCAGTTTCTCCTTGCCCGGCAAGACCAGATCGTCGGTCATCCAGATGACATTGGCAACCGCCGTGGTGATATCCTGCCGGTTTGAAATCAGATCAGACAGGCCGATATAATCGGATGGCCACGGCACGGGATGAAGCCGGTCAACATATTGATCGGCGGCGCGCGGTGACAGGGGGCCAATGATTGGCGACAGGGCGGTGTCCGTTGCCCCGGACGGTTCGGGGGCACTGCGGGCGACATAGATGCTGTGACCATCACTGCGGGCCTGATCAAGCACCTGTTGCATGCCGCGCCGGTATTCCTGCCAGTGGGCCGCCGCGGACCAGCCGGTTTCGGCAATCAGCAAAATCGATCCCGGTGCTCCGGCATAATCGGCTCGATGCATCACCGGGCGGGCGGCGGCGACAATCAGGGCCGTCAGGATCAGGCTGCGCAGGATGGTTTGCCAGATCGGGGCGCGGCGGGCTTCGCGTCTGGTGGCCGACAGGCCCAACAACAAACGGGCAGCCGGGAAAACCAGCCGTCTGGGCGCACGCGGGGCGCTGCGAATGATCAGCCACAATACCGGCAACAGGATCAGCCCGGCCAGCATCGCCGGATAAACAAAACTGATACCAGCCACCATCATGCGCTGGTCCCCGAATGTCGCGAGATTCCATGATGCTGGCGTTCGTTCAGATGCTGATACAGGGTAAGCAGGGCGGCATTGGCACTTTCGGCGGTGATGTGCCGGTCATAAAGCCAGTTATTGTCGCGGGCGGCGTCCTGAATGCGCGCACGCCACAGACGGGCGCGGGACTCGAACCCGTCGCGGACATCCTCGAATTTTTCGCTGCGATAGACAATTTTCGCCCGTGTATCGAGCAAATCCACCCGCCCTTCAAAGGGCGGTGAGACTTCCGCCGGATCAAGTATTTGCACAAGACCACCGTCATTCTGGCTGGAGGTCAGAAATTTCAGGGTTTGCGACAGGGGGGATCCGGGCCAGGCAAATTCCAGAAAATCGGACAAGACCACAACCGAATGTTTGCGCCCCGGTTGCAAGGTGGCGGTCACTTCGGTCATCGCACCGGGGCTGGCCAGCATGGCGTGGGCCAGTTTTTCAAGATGATGGGCGGATGTGATGCGGGTATGTTCCCCGTCAAAGGTGCCGACGGTTTCGCCATTGCCAACCAGCAAATCGGCCAGTGCCAGCGCCAGAACAAGGGCGCGATCCGCTTTTTCCGAAATATACGGGTCCGATGACCAGAACATAGATGACCCCATCACCGGCCATATCCAGTAGGTATGGCTGGCCTGCCATTCGGTTTGGCGGATAAAGGTGTGATCGCTGCGGGCGGAACGTCGCCAGTCGATCTGGCTGGCGGGGTCGCCGGTGACATAGGGGCGAAATTGCCAGAAATCCGAACCGGGACCGACCTTGCGATTACCATGCAGACCGCTGCGCAAACTGGTGGCCATGCGCCGCGACTCATCGACCAGTTGCGGCAGTCTTGCGGCCAGTGACCGGGCGCGAGCTACCTGTTCCTGCACGGTCGATGTCGGCAAATTCAACTCCCTTGCAGGCTGGCCAGTGTTTCGGTGATCAGGGTATCGACCGATTGACCCTCGGCCCGCGCGCCATAGGTCAGGCCAAAACGATGACGCAAGACCGGCAAGGCAAGGGCGGCAATATCATCATGTGACGGGGCAAAGCGCCCCTGCAACATGGCACGTGCCCGACAGGCCAGCGACAGAGATTGCGCGGCGCGGGTGCCCGGCCCCCAGGCGACATGACGGCGGATATTGTCGTGGCTGGTACTTTCGGGGCGGCATTCGCGGCACAGGCTGATGATGGTATCAAGAACCCGGTCGGGCATGGGCAGGCGACGGACAAAATCCTGTGCTTCGATCACATCGTCGGCATGCAGCATCTGACGCGGGCGTGGCTGTTTGTGACGGGTGGTTTCGGCGACAATCCTGCGTTCGGCATCCTGATCGGGATAGGACAGCCGTACTTCCAGAAGGAAACGGTCCAACTGTGCCTCGGGCAGGGGATAGGTGCCTTCTTGTTCCAGTGGATTTTGGGTGGCAAGCACATGAAACGGTGCCGGCAGGCTGTGGCTGTATCCGGCGACCGAAACTTCTCGCTCCTGCATGGCTTGCAAGAGGGCGGACTGGGTGCGCGGGCTGGCGCGGTTGATTTCATCAGCCAGCAATAACTGGCAAAACACCGGGCCCTTGATAAAGCGAAAGGCGCGTTTGCTATCAATCCCTTCTTCAAGGACTTCGGAGCCCAGAATATCGGCAGGCATCAGGTCGGGGGTGAACTGGATCCGTTTGTCGATCAGGCCCAATACCTTGCCGAGCGTATGGGCCAGCAAGGATTTACCCAGCCCCGGCGCACCAATCATCAGAACATGGCCACCCGATAAAATGCCAATCAGGGTTTGATCTATGGCCTGATCCTGCCCAAATATAATGGACGAAACCATATCGCGGGCTTCGCCAAGGCGGGCGACACAGGCATCCAGACGGGCCGCATCACGCTCAAGGCTGCTGTTTTGGGAAAAACCCGTTTCTTCGGGGAAACCTGGCACGTTGGTCATGTCAAAAAAACTTCGCATCCTTTGTTGCACCGGGTGTCTTTGCCTGTCACACAGACTGGCGGGGCCAAGATTGCAGACCAGATATATCTTACAGCTTCGGAATCCGAGTATATAGCATGACTTCCACCGACAAAACCGCAGATCTCGCCGTTAAATTGTGGCACCGGTTACGGGCAGGAAAACCCGACACTGGTCGGCGCCCGCAAATCTGTGGCGATATCGATATGTCTATAGGTCGGGATGGAACATGGTACTATCAAGGTGGTCCGATCGGACGCATTGAACTTGTCAAACTTTTCGCATCTGTGTTGCAACAGGATTCCGAAGGTGGATACTGGCTGGTGACGCCTGCGGAAATGGCGCGGATCACTGTCGAAGATGTGCCATTTATGATTGTAGAATTGCGCCACGAAGGACGGGGATGCGAGGGCGTGATCCAACTGCGCAGCAATATCGATACATGGATTGATCTGGACGATACCCATCCGTTGCGGGTGGAACATGATTCGCAAACCGGGGAACCGTCGCCTTATGTGATGATGGATCGCGGGCTGGAGGCGCGGCTGAACCGGGCGGTATTTTATCAACTGGTTGATATGGCCGACGAAATTGCCGACCCAAAGGGTGATATGATACGTATTGGTGTCTATAGTCATGGCATATTTTTCGAGATTGGCAGAATGGAGAAAGAGGCATGACGCCTGCGGAAATCATTGCCGCCCTGCGTGCGCCACGGGACAATATTTTGACCCGGCGGGGAGACCATGCGGTAGATTTTCCGGGTTCACAATCGCGTGCCCGCGCTTTTGCCGAAGGTGAACTGATCGCGCGGCCCGCCGCCGTTCTGGTGCCGTTGGTGCCGCGTGATGATGGGTTGCATGTGATTTTGACCCGCCGCACCGATCATCTGAATGATCATGCCGGGCAAATCAGTTTTCCTGGTGGACGGCAGGAAACTCAGGACCAAAACCTTGAAGAAACGGCATTGCGCGAAACCGAGGAAGAAATTGGCCTGCATCGCAGCCAGATCGAACTGATCGGGCGACTGGACGATTATTATACTGTGACCGGTTATCAGGTGACGCCAGTGGTCGGGATTGTTACCCCGCCATTCGATGTGCGGCCAGACCCTCATGAAGTCGCCGAAGTCTTTGAGGTTCCATTGCGTTTCATCCTGGAACCGGGCAATCAAAAATTGCAAACGGTGATGTTTGAAGGCCTGAAACGCCGTTATTTCGCCATTCCTTATCGGGAATATTACATATGGGGGGCGACGGCCGGCATGTTGGTTAACTTTAGTGAGGTATTAAAGACGTCATGTTGCAAAAGGTGATCCAGATTGGCCTGCCCCTGATTTTGCCATTCGTCCTGTATGGGCTGTGGCTTAAATGGGCGCGGTACAAGGCGATCCGCGATGGCCATGACATCATCCCGCCGTGGAATCAGGGGCCGTGGTTATTGTTGTTTGCCGCCGGAGTGGCGCTGACCGGGGTTCTTCTGGTTTATACGGCAGTCTTTACGGGATCGTCGCCGGATACTATTTATCATCCGCCGCAGATGGTGGATGGTGTGATCCAGCCCGGTTATTTTGAACCCAAAGAATAACTGGCAGGTTTTTCGGACAAATCGTGCATGAAAGAACTGACTGTTACCGGTCATCTTTCCCCCTATGGGGTGATGACCCATCCGGAAACCTTGCGGATTTTTTCAGCCCTTGCCGCCCATGGCGGCAAGGCGCGGTTTGTTGGCGGTATTGTCCGTGATGCCTTGCTGAAACGCCCCTTGCAGGATGTCGATATTGCCTGTGACCTTATGCCGGGCGATACAGTGACGGCACTGGAAAAGGACGGTATCCGGGTAATCCCGACCGGGCTGAAACATGGCACTGTTACAGCCATGACCGAACATCACAGTTACGAAATCACCACATTGCGGATTGATGTCAATTCCGATGGCCGTCATGCCGATGTTGCCTTTACCGATAACTGGCTGGCCGATGCAAAACGGCGTGATTTTACCTTTAATGCCCTTTATTGCGACATGGATGGCACCCTTTATGACCCGTTTGATGGCGAAACCGATTTGCGGGTCGGGCGAGTGCGGTTCATTGGTGTCGCCGAAGACCGCATCGCTGAAGATTATTTGCGCATCATGCGTTTTTTCCGGTTTCATGCCTTTTATGGTCGCCCGCCGCTGGACCCGATCGGGGCCGAGGCTTGTCGCAAGGGGGTGGCGGGATTACGCGATATTTCGGTCGAACGCATTCGCGATGAATTGTTTAAATTACTGTCGGCCAAGACGCCTGCGGCAACAATTGGCGAGATGATTGGCTTTGGTGTGTTGCCCGTGCCGTTGCCTGATGTCAGAAACGTGGCGCGGTTACGTCTTATGGAATGGCTGGAAGGCCCGGCCTTGTCCGATCCTGCCATCACGATTGATCCGTTGCGCCGTCTGGCCGCGCTGTATGTCGCCCCGGAAACACCGAATGGGCACGAGGCTGCTGCCCGGTTTGCCCGTCATTTGCGCCTGTCGGGCGATCAGGCCGAACGGTTTGCCACCATGGTCCTGGTCTGGCCCCTGATTACGGCGGATATGGACGCGGATGCAGTTCGTCGCAGCCTGTATCGTCTGGGTGCGGATGCCTTTCGTGATGCGGTGTTACTGGCATGGGCGGATCGCGGATCGTGCCCGCCGCGCCCGGTTTTGGGAGAAAATGCCCGCTGGCAATCCTTGCTGGATGCGGCACGGGACTGGCAACCTCGACCCTTGCCGGTTATGGGGCGCGATATTCTGGCCGCCGGTCTTGCTCCCGCCGGGCCACAGGTCGGGGCGTTGCTGGCACAGGCAGAAACATACTGGCTGGATCGTGCGATGATGCCTGATCATGCGGAATTGATGACCTTTGTAGCGGACTGTGCCGCCCGGATAAGGCAGGAGACGGAATGAACACATCAGCAATCGGCCATCGGGTCTGTTTTTTTGGGGACAGTCTGGTCAACGGGGTGCGCGACGGTGAAAAGGGCGGCTGGCCGATGCGGTTGGGTCGGCGATTGCTGGCTGATGCCGGGCGGGAAATTACGATTTATAATCTGGGTATCCGTGCGGAAACCACAACCGCGCTTAAAGACCGCTGGCAACGTGAAGCGGAACTACGCATGGTGACGGAATTTCCCAGCGTTTTGGTGTTTTCCTTTGGCGTCAATGATGCCCGCCATGCCGAAGAACGCGGTGAAGAAACCACCATGCAGGTTGCACCGGGCCTATCGGCAGCCAATGCTCATGCCATCATCAGTATGTCGGCCAAATTGGCACCAACCTTATGGGTGGGGCCACAAGCAGTCATCAATGGCAGCAAATCCAGCCGGACCATCAATGAGCGCCTTGAAGGCCTCAATCAGATTTTCTCCGAAACGGCAGTATCACTTGATGTGCCTTATCTGGATCTGTTTTCAATCACGTGCCGGGAAGATGATCCGTGGCAACGTGCCCTGCGCCGGGGAGATGGCTATCATCCCGATGGCGGGGGATATGACCGGGTGGCGGATTTGATCTGGGACTGGTCGGCGTGGCGCGATATTTTTCTGTCCGGCTGACCGGGAAAGGTTATCAGGCGACGATATCGACAATACTGCCGCGCGGCGGGGCGGATGCGGCCTGTCGGGAAATTTCGCCACCCTGACCATATCCCGACGGTGTGTCGTTGAAACTGGCAAGGTCCAGAACCGGTGCGGCATCGCCGGTATAATTGTTAAAACCGGCATCATTGGCGACGGACTGAACCGGCGGCTGGATATCATCCTGATCGGCTTGGGTGAAATTGCCTGACGTATTTTCCCGTGTCGAAGGCCCAATCGGGCGCAACGAGGGTGCGGTCGGGGAAATCAGATCGGGTCTGGTACCAGTGGTGCCTGTGATCATGTGTGACCGCATAAAACATGCCGACACCCGCCACAATGGCAGTGTCAATTATTGCGCATCATAATCGGGATTTGAAATTCGCAAAGGGCTATTTTACATCGTCAGGATGCAGCGGTTTCGCTGTCGGACCACAGACGTAATTCCGATTCCTGATAATCGCCAACTGCCAGACGATCAAAACTGTTTTTGGCAATTGCCTTGAGGGTCGCGGCCTGACTGGACACATGATCCAGCGTGATATCAATCCGTTCGGGTGGGATCCGGATCATCGCGGCGCTGACCGTCATCAGGGCGAAACGGCTTTCGGCTCCGTCGCGCCCCTTACCTTGCAAATAGCCTTTTTCGCGAGATTCGGGATCATAGAAACTTTTGATCTGCTCATCAAACATCTCCTGAACGCGGCGTACATTGGCAAGGGCGACATCAAAATCGACCGAACAGACATAGGCAAAAAAGTCATCGCCGCCAATATGACCGACGAACCAGTCATTCTGGCTGAGAGTCTTGCCAAGGATATCCTTGAACAGAATAATGGCGCGGTCGCCCTGCCGGAAACCGTAACGGTCATTGAAAGGTTTGAAATTGTCGAAATCAAAATAAACCGCAAAACGTCGTCTGCGCGGTTCGGTCAGGGCATTGGCGGCATAACGGTAAATTGCCGCATTGCCGGGCAGGCGGGTCAAGGGATTTTCATCGCGCGCATTGAGCATATTGCGTTCGTTGACCGCCCGCAGCAAGGCGCGTTGATCAAGCACGCCCAGATAACGGCCTTCTTCGGTCAGGATGATGCCATCCAGCGTATCGGCGGCGACAAAGGTTTCCAGCAATTCCGACAGGCTGGTCCGGATATCGGCGGTCGGACAGCGCCGCAAAAACCGCGACATATAGGTGCGGTTGGACGGGTTTTGCAGCAATTCCCGCCCATAAGGGGTGTAGATGAAGGCCTTGAAATCGGCATCGCGAATGATGCCGACCGGTTCGTCGTGATTATTGATCACCGGAACAATGGCGGTTTCGGGATTGGCCTGAAAATAATCCAGTACATCCAGCGGTTTGATATCGTCGCCAATCGGTGATGTTTCGGTCATGAAAGACCGCAACAATTCACCGTCATGATCACCCTGACGGCGGGTTTCAACGGTCAGTTCGGCAATGGCCGGGACAATATCGGTGCGCAAGGGCAAATCGGTTGACGGGCGGGCGATGAAAAATCCCTGTACCAGATCGCACCCGACCCGGCGGCAACACAGGAATTCTTCCTTGGTCTCCACCCCTTCGGCCACCACCTGGGCACCGATCATATGGGCAAAACCGGTAATCTGGGTGACAAACAGTTCCTTGCGTTTGTCACGATCCATGCCGTCGATGAAAAACCGGTCGATTTTGATAATGTCGGGTTCGCAATCATAGAGCGCACGCAATTGCGCAAAACCGATGCCGTAATCATCAATCGCCACCTTGAAACCCTGATCGCGATACCGGGTCAGGATATCCTTGATATCGTGGGCGTGGCTGATGTCCTGTCGCTCGGAAATTTCCAGACAGATGGTGTCCCGCGCCAATCCTGTTTGCGCCAGAAGTTCGGCGGTACGGCCGGGGCGGTAATCACTGGTGCGGACAACACGGCTGTCAAAATTGTAAAACAGTTTCAAACGCCCGGTATCAGGCAGGCGGGCAAATTTGCCAATCGCCTTGGCCCGTAAATCCATATCAAAGCCATGTAAAAGGCCGCTGGACCATGCGGTATCAAAAACATCCTGAATCGAGGCAAAACCGGCTTCTGCCCAATTGCGCAACAGCGCCTCATAGCCAAAAATTCGTCCGGTATGGACGCTGACAATTGGTTGAAAGGCAAAATCGACAGTATCGATCACCCGTTTCCAGTTACGTGCCCCGCTATGGCGGGCGGGATGCAATGTGACGGCATTATCGGTTCCGAGTGTCCCGTCCATTTATTTTCCAACACCCCCAAAAGACGAAAGATTCCAGACTGACTGCCGTTTTTATGATCGATTCTGGTATCTCAAGAATTCTTTCAGGTGGATGACGAATCTGTGACAAACACAGGGAGGGGCAGGTTACCCTGCGATTCGCGGGTTTTACCTATACAACAGGTAGGGGTTGGCGAGGTTGGCATAGGGTTTTTTCTCAGGAATGGGGACGTTGCGCCAGCGGATGATGTTCCTGCACCAGTCCGCGCAACCGGGACTCGAGAACATGAGTGTAAATCTGGGTGGTTGAAATATCGGAATGGCCCAGCATCTGTTGCAGACTGCGCAGATCGGCACCGTTGGCGAGCAAATGGCTGGCAAAGGAATGACGCAGGACGTGCGGTGAGACACGGGATGGCGGAATGCCGGCCTCAAGCGCCAGATCCTTGACCATATTGAGAAACATCTGTCGGGTCAGATGACCTTCTTTGCCGCGCGACGGAAACAGCCAGGGCGACCGTCCAGTTAACCCGCCGCCATCGACCGGCAGGAATGCCTCGCGGACCTCAAGATAGCGTTTCAGGGCATCGCGGGCAGGCTGTGACAGCGGCACCAGCCGTTCTTTTCCGCCCTTGCCTGTCACAATCAGCATTTGCGGATCACGTGCGGCGGCGGCATGGGGCAGGCCGACCAGTTCACTGACGCGCATGCCGGTGGCATACATCAGTTCGACCATCGCCACCAGACGCAGGCCCTTGATACCATCATGGCGGTTGGCGGTGTCGATCATGCGGTCGATTTCGGATGTGCTGAGGAATTTGGGCAACTGGCTACCCAGACGGGGGCTGTCGATATGGGCGGACGGGTCTTCGTTGCGATACCCGTCGGCATAAAGAAATTTGTGAAACTGCCGGATGGCAGACAATCGCCGGGCCTGAGTGCGTGCCGCCATGCCGCTGTCGGCAAGGGATGCCATCCATGCCCGGACATCGACACCTTGTGCCGTGATGGCGGTTTGGCCCCGTGCCGTTAGGCTGGCGGTGTAATCTTCCAGATCGCGGCGATAGGCATCAATCGTATGACGGCTGGCCCCGCGTTCCGCCGCCATCATTTCCAGAAAAGCCGGGATCAGATGATGTGTATTCGGGGCCATATCAGAATTCCGGTTTATTACAACCGGCCATCCAGAATGGTTTCGAGCGCAATCTTGCGGCCATCCTGTTCCAGACCGATCATGTAAAGGGCGGAAATTGCCAGAGACAGGGTGCGGGCATCAAGTTGTGTCTGATCGACCGGATGCAGCGCAATCAGGGCCAAGGCAACGGCGGTGGCCGTTTGTCCCTGCCGGGCGGCAAGGTCAAGGCGGCGCATCAGGCCGGGATTGGCCGAACTGTTCACACTGACAAACGGTGCGACCAGAACCGCATCCCACAATTTGTCGGGAACTTCGATACCCAGATCATGAAACAGCGCAAAAATCAGGGCGGCGTCATAGCGGGCACTTGCCTGATCTTCGCGGGCCTGATGTTGTTCCCACCACGCATCCATACGCGCCCGGTGCAGGGCCTGCGCCTGTGATGACGGGGCGCCGGTTGTGGATGGCGGGGTTAAAACAATCGCTCCGCCAAGGCCTGACGCCGTCGGGCCAGTGACCGCATTGCCCGACATTGTCGGAATGGTCTCCGACGGGCGGGTCGCACCGCTGTCTTCCAGACCGGCAATGACAAGAGCGGGATAAAGCACAAGCAATTGTGATTCGATGGCGTTAGAAGACGATGCCGAAGATCGCGCCAGACGCAGCCATTCGGCGGCCAGTTCATTTTTATGGCTGTAAAGGCCGGTCATCAGGCCATCCATCGCAAACCAGCCGAAATCGGCACTGCGCGGAATATCAACCAGCATCGGTTCGGTCAGGCGGGCCGCTTGCGGGAAATCATCATTGGCACGGGCGAGGTCATAAAAAGCTGCAAGAGTTTCCGCACGGGTTGTCGGGGCGGTGGTGCGGTTGGCAGCCTGATACAGTTTGGCATATTGCCGGGCGATGCTGCCGTCTGTGGCATCCAGGGCATTGTCGAGTTCGGCAGCGTCAAAGGCAACGGCGTTATAGATTTCAGCCAGCCGGGTATGGCCGATAAAGCCTTTGCGTTCTGCAATGCGGGCGGCTTCAAGGCGGGTATCGGCGCTGGCATTGCGACTGTTGACCAGCCCCAGAATGGAAACCGCGTCATCACGGTCCAGATTGCTGACCGGCAGGCTTTGCCCGGCCAGTTCCAGCATCGCGATATCAAGCGGTTGCGGATCGGTCAGAAGGTCGGCATCGATACTGGTATTGTTGCGGCTTGCTGCGACCAGTGCAAAAAACAGCCGGTCGCTTTCGCCTTCCATTTCGCGCACCAGATCAATGCTGAAGGCGGCACTGGATTGATCCGTGCTGCGCAATTGGCAAAATACGCTGGCCTTAAGCCAGAAAACATCGCGAAAACCGCCGCTATACCCATTAATGGCGGCGCAGGCCGCGTCATCCTGCCCGGCGAGCAGCAGGGCATTGACTTCGGCCCTTGCCAAATCTTCGGGGCGGTTGTTTTGCGGTGTTGCTGCTACAAGTGCGGCGGCGGCATCCAGTTCCCCCATCACAATCAGGCGGTTGACCCGTGCGGCCAGCAGATTGTCGTCCGTGTTATTACCGGCGGGGGCGGTGGCAATGGTTTGCAACAAACGGGCGGCAAGGTTGTGTGCCGTTGGGCTGGGGGTGGTGGCAGGCAGGCCATCGACCAAGCGTATGGCAAGGGCGCGGTTGATGCCCTGCCACATGTCAATATTCAGGCCGCTTCTGCTGCTGTCGATAATGCCGGTCGATTCGCTATCAATCGCGCCGAGTGACAGTGCTTGCACCGCATCGGGATTGCTTGAAAAATCGGGGGGGGTATCGGATTGAACCGGGGGCGGTGTCAGGATGATGGTGTCCGGTGCCGTGTTCTGATCGGCAGGGGCGGGGCGGTTCTGCATGAAAAGCGGCACCGGGGCCTGCTGGGCCAATGAAAGGGAAGCTGTGCCGGTCAGGCCCAGCCCTGCAAGGCCGACAGCCAGGCAGGATCGCATCAGCAGGCGGGTGCGCAAACGCATGTCAGTTGAACCTCGAATTGGGAATGATTTCTTCGATTTGCGATGTCGGGGCCGGTATGTCCCATGCAATCAGAAAAACAGCGCCGCCAACAATCGTGGCGAGAACAAGGAACAGAATGAGGCGTGACAGAAATCTCATGGATGTGAACCGCTTTGCTCGTGATGTTCAATTTGTTTTTTCAGGGTCAGAACCCTGCACTTTGTTACGCTTGAACTGCCATCCTAATTCGTCAGAACCAAGGCAGTCCAGACGGTATTGGCAAAATTGACCGTAACGTGTGCAGGCCCAGATTGCCCTATAAATACGGATAAGTTGTTAAGGTCCGGCCCCAAAATGACGACAATTGATGATTTTGCGATGTGGTTTACTTGCGTTCGAGGCAAGCGTGGCCTAAAGAATTGAACAACAGTGCAACGCACAGATATGGGTTGTTTGACCCTCACGACATGCTGAAACAGGACTGCAAACCGTTCATGGAAACCAACAAAACCGATTCGGTTTCGCATGAAGATGTGATCGCCAGAGTGCGCGCCCGACTGAATGGCAAGCCAATGGTTTTTATTGGTCTGATGGGGGCCGGCAAAAGCTGCATTGGCCGGATGGCGGCCAAGGTGCTGGATTTGCCTTTTGTCGATGCCGACCGCGAAATTGAAGAAGCGGCAGGCTGTAGCATCGGTGACATCTTCAGGCTTTATGGCGAAGAAGCGTTTCGCGATGGCGAAGAGCGCGTCATTCACAGGTTGCTGGATGACGGACAACTGGTGTTGGCGACCGGGGGCGGGGCTTTTATTCGTCCGGCCACGCGGTCGCTGATCCTTGAAAAAGGGGTGTCGGTCTGGCTGCGCGCCGATCTGGATTTGTTGTTGCAACGCACCGCCGGTCGGTCGCACCGGCCCTTGCTGAACAGTGGTGACCCCCGTCAGATCATGGCCGGGCTGATCGAACAGCGTTACCCGGTCTATGCCCAGGCCGACATTATTTTTGATTGTGATGACTCGTCGCAGGAAGAAACCCTGAATGCGGTCCTGAATACCATTGCGCAATCTGTTCCCCAACCGCGATCCCATGCAGAACACAGGAATTCCCCACGGTGAATACGCCCGAAACCCTTCGCGTCGAACTTGGCCCCCGCAGTTATGACATCGTGGTTGGCAGCAATATTCTGGCCGATGCCGCCGGTTTTATTGCGCCGTTTGTCAAACCGGCCGGGGTGGTGATCATCACCGATGCGGCGGTGGCAGCCCTGCATCTGGGAACTGTCGCCGCGTCGCTGGACAGGGCTGGGATTGTCCATCGTACAGTTGCCGTGCCATCGGGCGAAACATCCAAAAGCATGGCGCAGTTTGAAGATATCCTTGAAAACATTCTGGCCGCAGGTATCGAACGGTCCACCCTGATTGTTGCACTGGGCGGCGGGGTGGTGGGCGATCTGGCCGGGTTCGTTGCGGCGGTGGCGTTGCGCGGGCTCGATTTCGTGCAAATCCCGACCACTTTGCTGTCACAGGTGGACAGTTCGGTCGGCGGCAAGACCGGGATCAATTCAAAATCGGGCAAAAACCTGATCGGGGCATTTCATCAGCCGCGGCTGGTGCTGGCCGATAGTGCGGTGCTTGATACCCTGCCGCGCCGGGAATTGCTGGCGGGTTATGCCGAAGTTGCCAAATATGGCCTGATTGACGATCCGGATTTTTTTGACTGGCTGGAAATTCATGCTACTCAAATTCTGGATCATGATGGGCCTGAACGCCGCGAGGCAATTGTACGCAGCTGTGCCGCCAAGGCGCGTATCGTGTCGCAGGATGAACGCGAATCGGGCAAGCGTGCCCTGCTTAATCTTGGTCATACCTTTGGTCATGCCTTCGAGGCAGAATGCGGTTATGGCGGCCGGTTATTGCATGGTGAGGCGGTGGCAATCGGCATGGTGATTGCGCATGATGTCTGTGCGGCGATGGGTATGGCCCCGGCGGGTGACAAGGACCGCATCGTGCGGCATTTGCGGGCGGTGGGCCTGCCGGTTATGGCAAAGGAAATCAGTGGTATGCACTGGGATATCGACCGTCTGATCGGCCATATGGCGCATGATAAGAAAGTGCAGGACGGGCAACTGGTGTTTGTGATGACACGCGGGATTGGCAAGGCATTTACATCGCGCGCGATGGATGTGGAAAAAATGCGTGCCGCCCTGATGCGTTCCTGCCACGGTTAAATGACGTAAAACAGACTGATAGTGATTTATTTTTTGACGAGGATCCCTGAATGACGATCACGATCATCGTGATTTTTTTCCTGCTGATGCTGTCGGCGTTTTTTTCCGGTTCGGAAACGGCGTTAACGGCGGCATCGCGTTCTGTGATGCATCACAAGGAGCAGGACGGAGATCAGCGTGCCGGGATCGTCAACCGCCTGCGGGAACGTCAGGAACGGGTAATCGGCGCGATTTTGCTGGGCAATAATCTGGTCAATATTCTGGCCTCGGCGCTGGCGACATCGTTGATGATTACGCTGTTTGGTGAAAATGGCGTGGTTTATGCCACGGCAGCGATGACGGCACTGGTTCTGATTTTTTCGGAAATCATGCCCAAAACCTATGCCTTGCAGAATGCCGACAGTCTGGCCCTGCGGGTGGCCGCTCCGATGCGGATTCTTGTCGTTATTTTCGCCCCGATCACCGAAACCATTCAGGTGATCGTTCGGGCGACCTTTCGTCTGTTTGGCGGGGGGGCCGGGCCGGGTATGGATAGCGAACGCGAATTGCGCGGTGCGATTGAGCTGCATGCCGATGATGTGGTGGTTGGCGACCATCATGCCGAACGCGCTATGTTGCACGGTATTCTGGATCTTGAAGATGTCGGGGTTTGGGAAATCATGGTGCATCGGCGCAAGGTGCAGATGATTGATGTGACCAAACCGGTCGATGAAATCCTTGAAACCGTGATGGGCAGCCCTCACACCCGAATTCCGATTTATGAAAAAGACCCCGACAATATTGTCGGGGTGTTGCACGCCCGCGAATTGTTAAAGGCGGTGGTGCGCGGTGCGCGGCCACAAAATGCGCAGGAAGTTCTGGAACTGGCATCACCCCCTTGGTTCATCCCCGATTCCACGACGCTGGCCGATCAGTTGAAGGCCTTCAAGGAACGCCACGAACATTTTGCAATTGTTGTCGATGAATATGGCGTGTTTGAAGGTGTGGTGTCGCTGGAAGACATTCTGGAAGAAATCGTCGGCGATATTGCCGATGAAACCGATGTCGAAGTCGTGGGCGTTCAGCCGCAGGCTGACGGGTCGGTCATTGTGCGCGGCGATGTCACCATTCGCGATCTTAATCGCCGGTTTGGCTGGCGTCTGCCGGACGAAGAAGCCGCGACCATTGCCGGTTTGCTGTTATATGAAGCGCGCCGTATTCCCGATGTCGGGCAGCAATTTCGCTTTCACGGTATGGAATTTGAAGTGTTGCGACGGGTGCGTAATCAGGTAACGCGGATCAAGATGCGGCAGGTTGGCGATCAACCGGTTGATGGTACGGTGACGGCCTGACTGGCAGGGCTATTTTTCTGCCATCGCGTTATATGGTCGTCTTCATTCTACTTTTGCGGTAAGATTCCGATTAAGGTTTGGGTGGGGCAGGCCATTGCCCCGCAATAACAACAACGATCCGCAGAGAGAGAACATGGATATAAAAATCGTTCCGGGCGTCGTTAAAGAGCAATCCCTTGCGACACTGATCCCGACCGACACCGTCGCCGATGCCGTTGCCCTGATGTGTGAACGCAAGATTGGCGCGGTCATTATTCTGGACGAAGATGCCCGTCTTGCCGGGATTTTCACCGAACGCGACCTAGTCAACCGGGTGGTTGGCAAACATCGTGATCCGACGAAAACCGCGCTTCAGGAAGTCATGACCAAAAGCCCCGATACTTTGGCCCCGACCGATACGGCGCGCAATGCCCTGGAACTGATGAGCGCACGGCGGTATCGCCATTTGCCGGTTGTGGAAAATGACCGGGTGATTGGCATGGTGTCGATTCGCGACCTGTTTGCCGTGGTCAAGGCGCAGTTGGAAGAAGACCTGCGGGAACGCGAAAAATTCATCTTTGGTTCAGATTACGGCGTCGCCTGATTGGACCTTGGGAGTTGACAGGACAAGCGGTTCCGGCTTTACGTTTACGTAAAGGAGAGAATCATGCCCCTGTCAGCCCCGACCGACCGTGCGCATCTTCATACCCGAAACATTACCTGTACCGGCTATCGCCGTGCCGATGGGTTGTGGGATATTGAAGGCCATATTACTGATGTCAAAACCTATGGGTTTGAAAACAACGACCGTGGCGAAATTCCGCCGGGGGTGCCAATCCATCAGATGTGGCTGCGCATCACGCTGGGCGATGACATGGTGATTACGGCGGTCGAGGCCGTCACCGACCACGCGCCTTTTAACGCCTGCGATGAAATTGCCCCGAATTATACAAAACTTGTCGGCCTTAAAATCGGCCCCGGCCTAAAACAGCAAATCCGCGAACGGGTTGGCGGTATTTATGGTTGCACCCATCTGACCGAATTGATGGGGCCGGTGGCGACCACGGCCTTTCAAACGATTTTTCCAATCCGGGCGCGCGAGGCCGAAGACCGCCGCAAACAGGCCGCCGCCCAAAACCCGGATGATGCATCGGAACAGCCCAAACGCCGGTCCCCCCTTGTCAATACCTGCCACGGTTGGCGCAGTGACGGGGCGGCGGTCAAACGTATTGCCCCGGATTCCTATACGGGTGACTAAACGCCCGGCCTTGTAAGGCCGTGTGCGGTTGCCAATATCAGGTTCTACTTACCGTCGTTCAATGTCAGGTGATGTATGGACCGCTTTTCGGTCTCCGGCCATGAAATATCCAGACTGCGGACGGCCTTTATGGCTGTCGGGCGACGGGTTTTGCTGGTGGTGATCTTGATCGTTACGGGCGGGGTGCAGGCACAGGAAAACAACGATGATTTTGTCATGCTGCAAACCAATTTGCAGCCGCCCTACCAACATTTGCAAAACGGCCTGTTGCAGGGATATTCGATTGGCGTTTTGAATTGTGCCTTTGACCGCATCGGGGTGGATTATGGTATTGCGATTGCCCCGCGCCAGCGTAACCGTGAAATGGTGCGCAATGGACAGGCCGATGGGTTTTTTCTGGCGGAACTTTCCCCGACCATGAACGATCATGCTGAACCCAGTCTGCCGCTGGCGCTTGAAAAATGGGTTTGGATATCAGCCGGACAGGCCACGATTGCTGATGGAAGGTTTCCTGAACCGGGCAAACTGGTAACAGTTGGCGCGGTTTTGGGATCGAGTGAGGCGGAATGGATCACCGGGCAGGGATATGGGGACGTGGTGCGCCCGCCTTCTGTTGAAACCCTGATTTCACTGGTACGCAATCGCCGGATTGATTTTGCCCTGATCGACAACCAGACCTTTGATCAGGCCCGGATCGAAATGGGCTTGCCAATTGGTGGGTTTTCTCGGCGGTTTGAACGTTATGCGCCGCTGGTGGTGTATTTTGCCCGCGATTATGTTGCCCGTTATCCACAAATGCTGCGCAATCTGAATGCGGCGATTCCGTCTTGCGGGACCATGCCGATGGTTCTTGAAGACTGGGAACGCGGTGCCATTCTGGCCGAAGAAGCCGCGATGATCCGCAAATGGGCGGAACAGCCGGATCTGGTGGCCGCGGTGCGCGAGATGGTGACTGCCCCGGATGCAAAACACACGGACGCACAGATTTCCGATATCAACCGGCGCTGGGAACAGGTGGCGGATGAAGGTGAGATGTTGCCCGAAGCCCGGCAACTTGCGCAAAACCGTCTGTCGGAGATTTTGCGTGGCATGAATGGCGATCTGTCGCGCAGCATTGCCGAAATCTTTGTTTTTGACAAGCGTGGCCTGATTTTGGGGATGAACCGCCTGACCAGCAATTATGACCAGTCGGGCGAAGACAAATACAAAATCTATGCTGATACGGCACGCGACAAGGCCAGTGCCATCAGGATTGCCGATATCGCCTTTGATGCCTCGACTGGCAAGTTTCTATCGCAGGTCACTGTGCCGGTGATTGACGATAAAACCGGTGCCGTGATTGCCGCGATGACCGTCGGTCTGGATGTTTCCGCTGCTTTGCGCCCGCAAAGCTGACAGGTTATTGTGGCGCTATAATTTCAAGTTTGACCGCAGCATACCAGTCGGCAATGTCGCGAATTTCAGTGTCGGTCAGATCGGCGGCAATGGCCGACATGATGTCGTGACTGCGTTTGCCAGACCGGAATGCCTTTAACTGGGTATCGATATAGATATTGGTTTCCCCGGCAAGGTTGGGCGCATCATCGGTTTCGGCAATCCCGGTGACACCATGACAGGCAACGCACAGTTCGGGGGCGTCTTCGGGTTTTGCCTTGGCGGGCAGGGTGGCGGTGATATCAAAATGCCCGTACCATGTCGCAACGTTGCGGATTTGCGCATCGCTTAACCCCTTGGCGACAACGCTCATCATTTCATGTTCGCGTGCCCCCGACCGGAAGGCTTCCAGTTGGTTAATGATGTAATCAACCGGTTCGCCGCCGATATGCGGGGCAATGGGGATTGATGAAAACCCGTTCAAACCATGACAGGTGCGGCACATCCCGGCGACCTTGCGCCCGTCACGCACTTCATTCGGGGATTGGGGCAAGGCATCCCCGGCGAGGAAAACCCCGCCGAGGAAAACAAGCATGAACAGGCGCATCAATTGCCCTCATACCAGATGCGATACAGTGCGCCCGCCAAGTCATCCGATACCAGAATCGACCCGTCGCGCAATTGCGCCACATCGACCGGACGGCCCAGATATTCGCCGTTTTCATCGATCCAGCCTTCGGCAAAGGGTTCGCTGGTGGCGTTTCCTTCTTCATCAATATAGGTGACGATTACCCGTGCGCCGACCGGTTCTGTGCGGTTCCACGAGCCGTGCTGGGCAGAAAAAATTGCATTGCGGTATTTGGCCGGAAACATCTTGCCAGTATAGAATGTCATACCAAGGTCTGCGGCATGGGCAATGGTTTCGACCGCAGGCATGACGATGTCATAGGGTATTTCTTCGCCTGCATATTCGTTGGTGCGGACATCACCACCGCCATACCACGGATGGCCGAAATGTTGTCCGGCGGCGGTTTGGCGGTTGATCTCACCGGGTGGGATATCGTCGCCCATGCCGTCCACCTGATTGTCGGTCCACCACAATTCGCCGGTGACAGGATGGAAATCATGACCTACCGAATTGCGCACGCCATAGGTATAAACCTCGCGACCGGTGCCATCATTGTTGATACGAATGATACCGCCCATCCCGTGCTGGCGGTACAGGTCCAGTTTATCGGCCGGTGCAACGTTAAAGGGTTGCCCCAGCGAGATATATAATTTGCCATCCGGGCCAAGTTTACAGACCCGGGCAGTGTGGTTGTAACTTTCTTCGGAAGGCGGAACCAGTTCGCCCTGCTTGACGACGTTAAACGCCGCAACATCGGGGCTTTCATAGAAAAATTCTGCCGCCGGGAAGGTCAGGACCCGGTTTTGTTCGGCGATATAAAGCATGCCATCGGGCGAAAAACACGGCCCGTTGGGGATGGCGAATTTAAGGGATGGTGCGAAATCCTTGACCTCGTCCGCGATCCGGTCCTTGTTGCGGTCAGTCACCGACCACACTTTGTCCTTGCGGGTGCCGACAATGGTGACAATGCCCTGCGGACCGACTGCCATATGGCGGGCATCGGGTACGATGGCGTAAAGGCTGATTTTAAAGCCATCGGGCATCTTGATGCGGTCCAGCGTCTTTTTGATGCCGTCGGCATAGGGGCCGGTTTGCTCGATAAAGCTGAATTCGGTGGTGCCGGTTGATTGGAAATTGGACAGTTTTTCAAGATTGTCGGGTGCAGGGGCCTGCGCAGACGCAGTTCCGGCAGCAAACAGGGCGACAACCGCCCCGAAAAGGCGCGTTTTCATGGAAGTCCTCCCGTTATTTTGATTTTAACGGGCCGGGATTGTGCCAGCCCGCCAAGGCTGCATCGGGCTTTCTGCGGCTGTATGCGGCCTTTCAAATATTATAATTGTAAAAATAACGGTCTCAAAAGTTGATTTTCACGATGTGGAATAACCTTTGGGTTATTTGTCCGTAAGGACGGTATATTCCGCCGGAGTCAGGGTGCGTAGCGCCAGCGCATGCACCCGATCTTTCAATAACTGATCCAGCGCGCCATAGACCATGCGTTGCCGGTCGACACGGTTCTGACCGTCGAATTTTTCCGTAACGATGATGACGCTGAAATGGGATTCGCCACGCGCATCGGCCCCGGCGTGACCGGCATGTTTGGCCGAATCATCAATAATCTCAAGATGGATCGGGGCGAGTTCGGCGGTCAGAATATCGTTGATCTGTCGGGCAATCTGCATGAAAAAATGTCTTTCAATCTTTGGGAGAAATTAAAGAGGATATTTTATCGTTAAACCTGTTTTGGGGGATAAAATTCGGTTTTCAAGTCTTTCGTCACCGCAAAACCACTCGTATTATGTTGCGCTGGGCTATCGATCAGAACATATAGACCCCGATGAACAGAGCGCAACGCAACAAACGTAAAACCCTTTATTACAACGAGCCCCCCCGGCGCGATTGTGACTGGCCGGGCTGTGAAGGCCACGGGGAATTTCGTGCGCCCAAAGACCGGAAATTGAAGGAATATTATCTGTTCTGTCTGGAACATGTCCGGGAATATAACAAATCCTGGGATTATTTCAGTGGCATGAAAGAAGGCGATATCGAAGACCAGATTCGCAGTGATTCCCGGTGGCAACGTCCGACATGGCGGTTCGGTCGCAACCGTGCTGCCAAACGCCCGTTTGATTTCAAATTCAATGACGGTTTTGGCTTTTTCAACGAAGACGGCGAACAGACCCATCACGGGCCGGGTGAAAGCGCACGCGCCAAAAGCCAGCGCGACACCGCCGATGCCGCACGCCGTGCGGGAAAACTGGGCATGCCCGACGAACAGCAACAGGCAATGGCCACCCTTGATCTGGGCTGGCCGTTTTCCAAGGACGAATTGAAAAGCAAATACAAGGCCCTGTCGAAAAAACACCATCCCGACGCCAATGGCGGCGACAAGGCATCCGAAGAACGGTTCAAGGTGATCAGTGCGGCCTATGCCAGTCTGATGGGGTATATCCGCGATCTTGAGGCACGGGTGACGCTATAGCCCGGTAAAAGCGGCGCGTGATCTGACCTGATTTCCCGGCTTGGTCGTATGATAATCGTCTGATACGGTTTTTTTTAATCATCTTTCCTTTCAGCAGCCGATCTTACCCGTTATTAATGGCGGGATTAATGAATGGGCGGCCGGAAACAGCCGGTCCGAAAATTGCGCGAGAAGTCATGAGCCAAAGTTACGAAGCCACAGGTACTGCTGCCGAACATCCGCTGGATGCGCCCGATATCACAATTTCCGTGCGCGAAGCCTTCGGTATCGATTCCGACATGCAGGTTCCGGCCTTTAGTCTGGGCAGTGAACATGTGCCGGAAAAAGACCCGACCTATCGGTTCGATCGGGATACGACACTGGCGATTCTGGCCGGTTTTGCCCATAACCGCCGGGTGATGATTCAGGGCTATCACGGGACGGGCAAGTCAACCCATATCGAACAGGTTGCTGCCCACCTCAACTGGCCGCTGGTGCGGGTCAATCTGGACAGCCATATTAGCCGGATCGATCTGATCGGCAAGGATGCGATTGTTTTGCGCGATGGTAAACAGATCACCGAATTTCGCGAAGGCATCCTGCCGTGGGCGTTGAAACGTCCGGTGGCGATGGTGTTTGACGAATATGATGCCGGGCGTCCCGATGTGATGTTTGTGATCCAGCGCGTGCTTGAGGTGGATGGCAAACTGACATTGCTTGATCAGAACAAGGTCATTCATCCGCACCCGAATTTCCGGCTGTTTGCGACGTCAAACACGGTGGGTCTGGGTGATACCACCGGCCTTTATCACGGCACCCAGCAGATCAATCAGGCCCAGATGGATCGCTGGTCGATTGTGGCGACCCTCAATTATCTGTCGGTTGCCGATGAAACCAATATTGTGACGGCCAAGGTCGCAAGTTTTGACAATCCCGAAGGTCGCCAGAAGATCGAGGCGATGGTCGCCCTTGCCAATCTGACCCGCCAAGGCTTTGTCGCCGGTGATATTTCCACGGTAATGAGCCCGCGAACCGTGATTACGTTGGCAGAAAATGCCGAAATTTTCAATGACATCGCCTATGCCTTCCGGGTGACATTCCTTAATCGCTGTGACGAAGTGGAACGTCCGATTCTGGCGGAATATTACCAGCGTTGCTTTGGCGAGGAATTGCCGGAAAACGCGATTAATGTGATGATGCGCTAGCTTTTTGGCGCACCATTAACCCGCCCTGTCCTCCCGCCAGATGAGATATGTGATGAAAAACGACGAAGCGCTTTCCGGATTTTTGCGCGGTACAGCAGCGACCTTTCGCGCGCTGGCCGGTCGCAATGATCTGGAGGTCGGTTTTGTCAAGGGCGGGCGTCCGGGCGGGTATGGCGAACATGTGCGATTGCCGATGCCCAAACAGACCCTGCCCAAAGACGAAGTCGCCGATCTGCGCGGCATCGCTGATGGCTGGGCCTTGAAAATGCGGCATCACGATGAAGCCTTGCATCAAAAACGCATGCCCGAAACCGCCGAGGCCCAGTCGGTTTATGATGCGCTTGAAACCGCCCGGTGCGAGGCAGTTGGATCGCGTTATTTCCCCGGTGTGCGCCAAAATTTGCGCGATCATGCCGAAACCGAATGCCGGGCGAAAAACTACCATCGTTTGACGTCACGTGACGATGCGCCCTTTGCCGATGCCATTGCCATGCTGGCCCGCGAGGTTTTCACCGGCCAACCGGCCCCAGAATCCGCTCGGCCCCTGGTTGATTTATGGCGGACGCATATCGAACAGAAAGCCGGGCCGGATCTGGCCGATTTGGCCGGGATGGTTGATGATCAGGAAGCGTTTTCACGCGGGCTGCGCCGGTTGTTGGACCATTTGTCGCTGGAAGACGACATGTCGGACGAACCGCCGGAAGATGCGCCCGATGAAGACAATCCCGACGGCGAAACCGATCCGGATGCCCAGCAGGACAGTCAGGGCGGCCAACAGGGCGAAACCGACGATACCCAACCCGATGGCGAGGACCAGCAACAGGAAGCCGGAAGCGAAGATGCCGAAGCCAGTGAAGGTGATGTTGATGACCAGCAACTGGAATCGCAGGCCCAGCAGGAACAACCGGCTGGACCGGGTGAACATCCGGAATTTGATGGTCGCAATGAACCGCTGGAACGTGGTTATGAGCCCTTTACACGCGATTTTGATGAAATCGTCGGGGCAGAAGATTTATGCGATGGCATGGAATTATCGCGCCTGCGGGCCATGCTCGACAAGCAACTGGCGAATTTGCAAAATGTTGTATCGCGGGTGGCGAACCGCCTGCAACGCCGCCTGATGGCGCAGCAAAATCGCGGCTGGGATTTTGACCTTGAAGAAGGCATCCTTGATGCTGCCAAACTGGCGCGCATTGTTGCCACACCGTCAACGCCACTGTCGTTCAAACTTGAACATGATACCGATTTCCGCGATACGGTGGTGACCCTGCTGATTGACAATTCCGGATCGATGCGCGGGCGACCGATTACCATCGCCGCCCTGTCGGCCGATATTCTGGCGCGGACGCTCGAACGGTGCGGGGTCAAGGTTGAAATCCTTGGCTTTACCACCCGGCAATGGAAAGGCGGGCAGTCCCGCGAAAAATGGGTTGAAACCGGCAAACCACCCAAACCGGGCCGCCTTAATGATTTGCGCCATATCATCTATAAGGCCGCTGATACACCGTGGCGTCGGGCGCGCAAGAATCTGGGCCTGATGTTGCGCGAAGGATTGCTGAAAGAAAATATCGATGGCGAGGCGCTTTTGTGGGCGCATGAACGGCTGATTGGCCGCACCGAACAACGCCGGATTTTGATGGTGATTTCCGATGGTGCGCCGGTCGATGATTCAACGCTTTCGGTCAATTCCGGTAATTATCTGGAACGGCATTTGCGCGAAGTCATCGGCTGGATCGAAACCAGATCGCCGGTGGAACTGCTGGCGATTGGTATTGGCCATGACGTGACCCGTTATTATCAGCGTGCGGTGACCATCAACGACGCCGAAGAACTGGGCGGGGTAATGTTGCGGCAATTGTCCGACATGTTTGACGAGCAGGGCGCACGCCAGCCCAAACGCCCGATCCGCAAGGTGCCATCGGATACCGCCCCGCGCGACAAGGCCGTCGGAGATCGGGATCGCTGGTAACGCAGAACAGGCAGGGCAGGTTGGCATGACGGCATCCACCATCACCCGTTTCGCGCCCAGCCCGACCGGTTATTTACATCTGGGCCATGCGGCGTCTGCTTTGTTTGCCGTCCGAAATGCCGGGCCGGATGGGCGATTTTTGCTGCGGATTGAGGATATCGATCAGACTCGCTGCCGCCCGGAATATGTTGCGGCAATATACGAAGACCTTGCGTGGCTGGGTTTGCGCTGGAAAACGCCGGTGCGGGAACAATCGCACCATATGGCAGATTATCAGGCGGTACAGGATCGTCTGTACGAAATGGGGTTGCTATATCCGTGCTTTTGCACGCGCAAGGATATCCAGGCCGAAATTAACCGTATCGGCAATGCCCCGCACGGCCCGGATGGTGCACTTTATCCAGGCACCTGTCGTCATATCGGCGCGACAGAGCGTGCGGACCGCATCGCGGCGGGGGAAAGCTATGCCCTGCGGCTGAATATGGCGGACGCCTGTCGTTATGTTGCCGGTCCGTTATTCTGGCAAGATCGGGTTGCGGGCAAACAGATAGCCATCCCGGAAATCTTTGGCGATGTCGTGCTGGCACGCAAGGATACACCGACCAGTTATCATCTGTCGGTTACCCATGATGATCATCTACAGGGCATATCATTGGTAACACGCGGCGAAGATTTGTTCTTCGCCAGCCATTTGCATCGCCTGTTGCAGGAGTTGCTGGGGTATGACGTGCCCGACTATCACCATCACCGCCTTTTGACCGGGCCGGACGGCAAACGTTATGCCAAGCGTGATCAGTCAAAAACATTGCGGGCAATACGGGCAGAAGGCATTGCGGTGGCCGATGTGATGAGACAGGCTTCTCAGGTCTGACGGGTTTCCAGCAAATCAGGCCGGGCGTAAAACCAGTCGCGGATGAAATCGATCAGAAGGCGGTTTTTGACCGGTAGGCTGCCCTGAAACGGATAGACCAGATAAATCGGACTGCGTGGGGAATGCCAGTTTTCCAGCCGGGGTGCCAGCCGCCCGGCATGAATTTCAGGCAGGGCGATATAGCGTGGCAGGCGCGCCACCCCAAGACCCGCACAGGCGGCATTGCGGATCAGCGGGTAATGATTGAGGCGCAAGGTGCCTGACACCAAAACCGATTGCGGCCCGTTGGGGGCAAAGAAAACCCATGTGTTGTCCTTGCAGTAATGAAAATTGATCATGCAATTATGGGCGGTCAGATCTTGCGGGACCATGACCGGCGCATGGTTTTGCCAATAATCCGGGCTGGCGCAAACCAGTTCGGATAATTCACCCAACGGAAGAGCCACCTGATCGGGGTCGCTGGTCAATCCGGCGCGGATCGCGATATCAAGCCCGGATGATTTCAGATCGCGATAGCGGTTTTCCAGTTCCAGTTCGACCGTGATGCGCGGATGCAGATTTTGAAAACCGGTGATGATGTCATGCAGGAATATTTCGCCAAACGATACCGGTACGGTCAGGCGCACCGTACCTGCCGGGGTGCCGCGCAAGGCAGCGACAGCCTCGAATGCGTCATGGGCATTGCGGGTGATCTGTCGGCAATAGGGCAAAAAGGCAGCGCCGGTTTCGGTCAGTTCCTGTTTGCGGGTGGATCGAAACAGCAATTGCGCACCCAAAACCGTTTCCAGACGCCGGATCTGCTGACTGATCAGGCCTTTGGATACGCCGGTTGCCCGGGCTGCGGCGGTAAAGCCGCCATGATCGATCACGGCGGCAAAGCTGCGCATTTCGACAAGATATTCTTTCATTGTTTATCACATTAAACAAAGTGTTTGGATAATGCCAGATTATCGTGCCGAAGGTTTCATGTCAGGTTGTGTCCATCGCAAGTTTTTATAGATGGAGGCACAGGATGAAAATTTTACTAGTCGGGGCTTCGGGCATTATCGGGCGGGCTGTGGCGACCGAACTGGGCGCACGGCACGATATCATTACCGCTGCGCGAACAAGTGGCGATATTCAGATTGATGTCACGGATATCAACAGCATTCGCTCGGCCTATGCAAAGGCAGGTCGGGTTGATGCGGTGGTATCTACCCTTGGAAAGGTGCATTTTGGTGATTTCGCGGAAATGGATGATACCAAATACCGCATCGGCATTGATGACAAGCTGATGGGGCAGGTCAATCTGGTGCTGGTCGGGCGCGATTATGTCGCCGATCCGGCATCCTTTACCCTGACCACCGGGATTCTCAGCAAGGACCCGATCCGTTATGGCAGTTCTGCCTCGATGGTTAATGGGGCGCTGGAATCCTTTGCCCGTGCGGCGGCGATTGAAATGAAACCGGGGCAGCGGATCAATGTCGTCAGCCCCGGTGTGATCCTTGAGGCGATGGAAGGTTATGGCCCTTATTTCCGGGGTCATGACCCGGTGCCTGCCGCCCGTGCAGCTCTTGGCTATGCCAAATCGGTCGAGGGGCTGCAAACCGGTCAGGTGTTTGAGATTTTTTGAGGAATACCTCAAAAAAAACGGCCTGTCGCAAGGATATTGCGGCAGGCCGTTGATCTGATAGCAGGGCCGTATTTTTAGCGACTGAAATCAAACATGATCAAAAAGGCGACCGGCACCAGCGCCAGTGCGACATAAAGCCAGATTGAGGCGAATGGCACGCCGAAATGGCCAAGCACATAACCGGCGAGATACAGAACCAAGCCGATAACGGCGACCAGCAGAATGCCCAGCAATGGCAGGGCGACTTTAATATCGGTTTTCATGGTGCGCGGTGCTCCCCAAGGCGCTTGTCGATAAGGGGCATGCCCCTGAATTCGCACATATCCTAACACTGAAAGGGGCAGGGGGTTTTGACAAGGATCAATATTGGGGCTATGGCGTTCGGGCTTGCCGGGGAAGCTTGGTGGGTTTTGGCGGCCGTTGGGTGAAAAGATCCCTTTTCTGCGGTAAATTGATGCAAGAAGGCTTGACGCCTTATCTGCGACAGGCTAATAACCCCGCTCCAAGCGCGGGCCTGCATGTCAGGCCAAGCGTCATTTGCAAATTTCCAGACCAGGAGATCAGGTCATGGCACGTCGCTGCCCGGTATCCGGCAAAGGCGTTTTGGTCGGCATGAATGTGAGCCACGCTCACAACCGTACCAAACGTCGTTTTCTTCCGAACTTGCAGCCGACTTCGCTGCTGAGCGAAGCCCTTGGCCGTTCGGTGCGTCTGCGTCTGACCACCAATGCCGTCCGCACCATTGAAAAACGTGGTGGTCTGGATGCGTATCTGCTCGGTACGGCTTCTACCAAGTTGCCGCTCGAGCTGGTGAAGATCAAACGCCAGATCGTTACTGCTGCTGAGGCGAAGGCCGCTGCCTGATTAGCAGTCCTTCCTTTCAGAAGAATTCTACGAAGGTCCGCCACAAGCGGGCCTTTCGTTTGTCTGGACGCCGGATTTGTCCGGATCGGGTGGGACTCGCAAATGCCGGTCATGTTGCCGGATTGCAAACTCTTTGCGACTCGGCATAACAGGGCCTTTGCGCTTTTGCAAAAATACCCTATACTCAGTTCCATCAGTGGTTTAAGTGGCCGTGTCGCCTTATCTTGCGAATCGTCATTTTATCTTCATCAACGGCGATTGGCAAAACTGCTAAACAGACAGTGCGACTCGGTTAACACGGTGGAGCGGATGATATGTATATATCACCCAATGCGTGTCCGGCACTTGTCCTTAACGCCGATTTCAGGCCGTTAAGCTATTTCCCGCTGTCTTTGTGGTCCTGGCAGGATACGCTAAAGGCAGTGTTTCTCGACCGTGTCGATGTCCTGTCGGAATATGACCGCGAGGTTCATTCCCCCTCCTTTACCATGAAACTGCCCAGCGTGATCTCGCTTCGGGAATATGTCACACCCAAAAGCAGCCCGGCATTCACCCGGTTCAATGTCTTTTTGCGCGACCGGTTTAGTTGCCAATATTGCAATGATCGCCTGCCGACCAGTGAACTGACCTTTGATCATGTGGTGCCCCGGTCGCGGGGCGGGCGCACCAACTGGACCAATATCGTGACGGCTTGTGCCGATTGCAATCTGCACAAGGGCAGCCGTTCGGTGCGGGAATCAGGCCTGAGGCTGCACAGGCAACCCGAACAGCCGACCATGCACGAGTTGCTGCGCAACGGACGCTCCTTCCCGCCAAACTATCTTCATGAAAGTTGGCGGGATTTTTTATATTGGGATACCGAACTGGATTCCGATTTTTGATCACACGATACGCACTAAAAAAAGGCCGACGGAGCAATGCTTCGTTGGCCTTTTGTAAGGTCTGATGTAAGGATCAGAAATCGGCAGTCAGGGCCAGTTTCACCGTCAGCGGTGCGCCAGCTGTGATATATCCGATCGAGTTGCCCGCCGTTTCCCAATAATCATTGTTGGTCAGATTTTCGATATTGGCACGCAGTGTCACAGGATAATTGTGAACTTCGGTGACATAGCGTGCGCTGACATCCAGCCTGGTCCATGACGGTATTGAGGCCGTATTGCTGGCGGTAACATATTGTGAAGCCGTATGGATAATGCGACCCCCGATTGTTACCCCGTCAAGGAAGGGGAGGTCATATTCCGCACCGAGTGTCAGTTGATAATCCGGAACGCCAGGTGCGGTGTTCCCGTCATTGGTGCCGTCCTCTGTTTTGACAAGTTCGGCATCAATGAATGTGATGCCGCCCAGAATACGTGTGCCTGTGACCGGCTCACCATAGGCTGTCAGTTCAATGCCGCGATTTCGCTGTTCGCCATCGGTGGTAAAGACATTGCTGCTGTTTTCATAGGCAGAAGGTTTTTCGGCCTCAAACAACGCAATACCCGCGCCAAAGGTGCCGAAATCAAGTTTCGCGCCGATTTCATATTGTTTGGTCTTGTAGGGGGCGAGAGTTTCTCCCCGGTTGGTTGCTGTGGCGGAAGTAACGGTTTGGCCCTGTGACAGGCCTTCGATATAATTGCCATAGACAGACAAATCGTCGGTGACATTGCCGATCACGCCAACCATTGGCGAATTTGCGGATGAATCATAGGCCGAGCTTTTTGCGCCTGTCGTAAGGTCATAGTTTCTAACCTTGACATTCTGGCGGCGGATGCCGCCGGTCAGGTGGATTTTGTCTTCAAGGAAGGTCAGGGTATCGGCAAGGAAATAGCTGCTGAGGATATTGGTCGAGCTCAGTTTGGGGTCGCCCGGATCGCCAAAAGCGATGCCGGTCGGGCCCGAATTATAGATATTGCCGCTTTCGCCGGTCAGGGAAGCCCAGTTCTGGTGTACTTCCTGCCACATCCCGGTGGTTCCGGTATTGACTTCGTGTTTGACCGGACCGGTTTCAAATGTTTGCCGGATACCCAGCGTCCCGGTAACGTCGTCACGCTGATACACGTTCGCAAAGTTCCCAAAATCAGCGGAACCGTCAGAACCGCTCAGCGTTGCAGACGCATAGTTGTTGATTTCATCAGAATTATGACCGCCGATGGCTGTGTATACCATAGTGCTATCTGTCACATCATATTCAAGCCGGATCTGCGCAAACTTGTCTTCAAGGTCGCTATAGGTGCCTGCTGCGGCAAAATTGTGGGATCCTGATGGGGCACCGGGCAATGATGTTACCGTCCCCACTGATACGGTTGGGCGTCCGTTTTCGACACGCAGCTGGTTGATACCTGCATCAAAGGTCATGCGTGCATTGTCACCGCGAAAATCAAGGGCCAGTGCCGCCAGCTTCGTTTCGCGGTCTTCATCCTCGATTGCGCCTTCCCCGTCGCGATACATCAGGTTGGTTCTGACGCCGAACTGGTTGTCATTTCCAAACCGTCGCCCTGCATCAAGATGCCCGCCAAACTGGCCCGTGGAGCCATAGGTGCCGGTCACACTGGTCAGCGGGTCGTCCGTCGCGCGTTTGGGCACAAGATTGATGCTGCCGCCAAGTCCACCCGAACCGGGAGCCATACCGTTCACAAATGCGGAGGCTCCCTTGAGGACTTCGACGCGATCAAACATTTCTATGGCCACCGATTGACGCGGTGCTGTACCGTAAAGTCCGTCAATGGACACTTCGTCGGAAGTCAAATCGAAGCCGCGGATCGTAAAGCGGTTGGCAAAGTTGCCAAAACCCGATGTGTTGACGACAGATGGATCATTATCCATGACATCGGAAATATCTTGCGCCTGCTGATTTTTGATCAGTTCTTCGGTGTAGCTGGTGGTGGAAAACGGTGTATCCAAGATATCGCGGTTGCCAAGGGCACCAACCCTGCCACCTGTTGCAACCTGACCGCCAGCATAGACGGGTGGCGTCGGGTCACCTGCTCCGGACTCTGCGCTGTCCTCAATAACAACGGCCTCCGTCTGTGTTTCAGTCGCGTTCTCGACCGTTTCGGCCTCGGTTGCGGTTTGTGCCCATGCATAGGTTGGTACTGCGATGGCAAGGATGCTTGCCGTGCCGAGTAAAAGATATCTCGACGATTTGTGGTTTCTGAAACGCATTTGGGGGTTCCTGTATCGGTTGTCGTGCCGGACGACCTTTGCGATTTCGCGATCATCCCTGAACTCGACACATCCGATAACACGCAGGCGAAACCGGAATATTGAAGCATCTTTCGCTGTATTGAACGGATTTTGGATTAATTTCAGGCTGCGCGTTCGCGGCGCCATGCGCCTGGGGTTGTGCCGACAATCTGGCGGAAAACCCGTGTTAAATGGGCTTGATCGGCAAAGCCAGCATGGATGGCAACACTGGCCAGCGGCATGTCGCTGTTGGCCAGTTGTGCCTTGACCGTATCAATCCGGGCTTTCATTTGCCATTTATGCGGGGGCATACCGGTGGATGCCCGAAAGGCAGAACAGAAATAAGTCTGGGACAGACCGGTCAGTTGTGCCAGTTCGTCCAGACGAATGGTACGGGCGCAGTTTTGCGTGATGTAATCGACCGATTTGCGTAATTGATAGGGAGCCAGTTGCCCGCGCGATGGCGTTGTTTCCGGTTGCGGGCCAAGCAGGGCGGCAATCATGGCTGTGATCAGGCTTTCGCCATACAATGCATTGGTGTTGTCGGGATTGCGGCATTCATCGGCAATCAGCCGGGCCAATGTCATCAGGCGCGGATCGGTAAAACAAATGCGCGGTGTTTCCAGTGCTTGCCGGTCAATGTCATAGGCGCAATGTTCGACAATCCGTCGGACATCCAGATGAATGTCAAGATGCGTCAGTTCGCAGGCATCGCTGGTGTGTGATGACAGGGGCATACCAGCCGGAACATAAAACAGATTGCCGTTCGGGTTGCTGTCCTGTGATTGGTCGTGATCCGCACTGTGGGATACCTGAAATTCACCTGCGCCGGATTTCGCCAGTATCGCCACCAGTCTTGGCGCATGCGATACGTAGGACCCCGATGTGTGCCGGGCGCAGGACACATGCCAAAGATCGGTAATGGCTGAATTCCAGCGTTTATAACGCAAATTATCCAGTAACGTGACGCCTTCGACCCGGCTGGTCATGTGGGGGTGGAATGTCATTGTCGGCACTCCTGCGCAATCCTGTTCTATCTGGCCCGGTTGCCATAAATCGGCTGTTGCGTGCCACTGCCTTTGGTTTTGTTTTGCAATGCGGGACTATAGCGCAGAATGATATGCAAACAAGAGTTATTATCATTATCAACGGAAATGAATATTGTAGCAGCGAGATCAGAGAGCTTATGCGCATGTCAAACGACCCGCCCGACAGAATGCCGGGCGGGTCGTTTGATTATTTTCGACAAGGATGTTTCAGAAATGTCTGGAAACTGTTGCGGGCGTTTGCATCCAGCGATTGGGTGCGATAAAGCACAGGGTGGCCAGCAGCAGCGAAAACCCGACATTGATCATCGGCATCGTCACGCCAAACAGGGCCCAGTCTATTTTGTCGCAGCGAATGATCGGTTGCGCCATCAATTGCGCCTGTAGCGTCTCGATTGATGTTGCACCGCTGGCAACGCCGCCGCACATTGCCGGACCTTCCCACCATAAATACTGAACGCCGACATGATAAAAGGCGATGACCGCCCCGGCCAGAAACAAGGCCCCACACAGATAAACCAGCATGCGGGCCGCACCGGGGATGCGGAGCACCAACAGGGCAATAATGGCAATGCCACCGGCCGCGTAAAATGGCACGCGTTGATACAGGCACAGGACGCAGGGCATCAGTTTTTGGACATATTGCGCATAAAAGGCAAAACCGATGCTGCTTGCGGATGCCAGCAGAATGGCAATTGGGGGCAGGGCAGGAAGATAACGGCGGCGAAAAAACGTGGCAAGCATGGTCATATTCCGTGTGTGTTAGCGCAAACCGGTCAGGCCAGAAGTTTCAGGGCAGAAATTTAAGGGCAATGAACCCGCCGACAAGAGCCACGATAAATACGGTAAAAACAAGGCCCAGTCGCCGTTCGATAAATTCCTGGACCGGCGGGCCGAATTTCCAGATCAATCCGGCGACAACAAAAAAGCGCAAGCCGCGTGCCAGCACCGAGGCAATGGTGAAAACCCCGACATCAAGGGCGGTTACGCCCGACAGGATGGTGATGACCTTATAGGGAAAGGGTGTCACCCCGGCGATAAACACCGCCCATGCGCCCCATTCATTATAATAGGTGGCAAAATCGCCGAATTTCGCGGCATAGCCATACAGTTCCAGTACCGGCTTGCCGATGCTTTCAAACAGGAAAAAGCCGATCCCGTATCCGGCCATACCGCCCAGAACCGACCCGATCATGCAAATCAGGGCATAGCGCCACGCCTTGTCTCGGGCGGCAAGTACCATCGGGATCAGCAAAACATCCGGCGGGATCGGGAAAACCGAACTTTCAATAAAGGCGACAATAAACAGGGCAGGCGCCGCATGACGATGGGCGGCAAGACGAAGAGTCCAGTCATACAGGCTGCGTAACACGAAACCGACCTTTGGCTGAATGGGCAGGAAAGCTAACCGGCCTGTTGGCCGCAAAACGGGATGATCTAACCGCTTTTGCCCTGTTGCTGCAATGCCGTTGTCACCGGGCGGCAGAATGTGAAATTTTTGTATAAAGCCCCATTGACCCAGAAATTTTTGCAGCTATTATCCGCCCCGACGATGACAGGCGATTATTCGCTGGTGCGCCCCTGTGGCGGAATTGGTAGACGCGGCAGACTCAAAATCTGTTTCACTATGTGAGTGGGAGTTCGATTCTCCCCGGGGGCACCATCGTTCTTTCCGCAAAATAATATGATGACATGATACCCGGTGTTATGGCTCCGGGTTTTGTCGTGCCTTTTCCGTGCCTAAATGTCACTGACCCGGATGCAGGCGCCGCCCTGTGCGACCAGCGTGTCGCAGACATAGGTGGCCTCGTCTTCGGACAGGCCGACCAGTTGCGAGCGATACAGTTCACCCGATGATGTTGAGACTTTCCACATCTTGAATTCGGCGGTTTGCAAGACATGCAGGACCATTTCACGCGCCCGTTCTGCCGCACGGCGGCTGCCATCGGGTGAACTGAACGCCCCGACCTGAACACCCCATGTACGGGAGGCGGAAGACGTGGGGGCAGGCAGGCTTGCCGTTTGTGTCGGCTGCGGTCTGGTCAGGATCGGGGCCGCGGTTGTGGCCGGTGTCGGAGCCGGAAGCGGTGTGGCGCTGATGGTGGCCGCAGGGGGCGGTGTGCGTGATGGTGCCGTCGTTTGGGGCATTGCGGCGGCGACCACGGTGGTTTGTGGTTGGCCGGTGGCCTGCGCGATCAGGGTTTGACCCTTGATCAGATAATTTTGCGTTTCAAGCGGCAGGGAGCGTTCGCCAGCCAGATAGGAACCATAACATCCCGGCCCGCAATTATAGGCAGCCAGAAAACCCGGATAACCATAAATGTCGTGCATTTCGCGGATATAGGCTGTTCCGGCCAGAATATTGGCGCGGGGATCATGCGGGTCATTGCCCAGATTATGCTTGCGGCTGAGTTCGCGGAAGGTCGGGGGCATGACCTGCATCAGGCCCATCGCGCCGGAGCGGCTGGTGATCGGGCGGCCATTCATCATGGTACGCCCGCCACTTTCAATCGTCATGACCGAGCGGATATAGGTTTCGGGCACGTTAAAGCGCAGCGATGCCTCGCGGATATGATGTGACCACTGATCGGTGCCGGAGGTGGACATAACCGGGCTTTGTTGCGGTGCCGGGGCAACGAGCCGGGGCGATGACGAACATGCGGCCAGTAACATCAATGTCACCGTGCTGAAAACGATGTTTCTGAACTGGCGCATGTTGAAAATTCCGAACCCCGTTGTTTCTGGACTGTCCCGGGGTCGATTCTAAACCGTTTTCGTCAATAAAAAGCAAACGCGGCAGGGGGATGTGCAAATTCAAAGAATGCGGGCATAAATGGCGCGTGCATCGTCAAATGTCATGTCCCGTGGATTGTTGATCAACAGTCGTTCAACCTTCATGGCGTCGGTTGCCAGACGGTCCAGATCGTCCTTCGTTACGCCCACATCGCGCAACCGGTGCGCAAAGGGCATGCGGGTGGTCAGATCGGCGATAAAGGCGATAAACCGGTCACAGGCCGTCACATCATCGACCGCGGCAAGATCGGGCAAGAGGGCGCGACCCAATTCGCCATAAAGTGTTTGGGCGGCATCCCGGTTGAATTTCAAAACCTCGACCATGACAAGGGCATTGCTTAGCCCGTGGGGGACATGAAAATGCCCGCCCAGCGGATAGGCCAGTGCATGTATTGCGGCCACCGGCGCGTTGGCAAAGGCCATGCCCGCCATCATTGATCCCTGCAACATCGCCTCGCGGGCGTTGCGTCCGGGGTTGGCCGAAACCGCATCGTCAATATGGCGGGTCATCAATTGCAGGGCGCGAATCGCAAGGCCGTCCGACAGAACGTTCTTCTTGTGTTTTGTCGTATAGGCCTCGATCGCATGGACCATTGCATCAATCCCGGTCATCGCCGTGATCGGAGCGGGCAGGCCCATGGTCAGGCTGGCATCAAGCAGGGCAATATCGGGATATAGCAGCGAGGATACCACGCCCTTTTTTTCATGGGTGGGCGTGGTGACAATCGAAATCGGGGTGACTTCGGACCCGGTGCCTGCGGTGGTTGGTACCTGTATCAGGGCAAGGCGCGGCCCGTGCGCAAGGCCAATTCCATAAATATCGGCAAGGTTTTGCGGGCATCCGGCCAGCAGGGCAACCAGTTTGGCGGTATCCATCGAACTGCCACCCCCCAGCCCGATGATCATATCGGCCCCGAATGTGCGGGCATCTGCGACAGCAGAAAGAATGCCGGTTTCCGGTGGGTCGGCCTGAACCTGTGCCCACAGCAAACAGTCGATTCCGGCCTGTTTCAAGGCGGCCAGCGGGGCGTCAATCACCCCGGCCTTTACCAGCCCCGGATCGCTGATGATCATGGCGCGGTGTTTGCCGGTTTCGGCGCACAGATCGCCCAGTTTCAGGGCCCCTTCAAATGCACAGATCACGCGTGGTGTGGTTTCAAAGACAAAATCGGACATGGGGCCTCCCTGTATGTCGCCCTGTTGCCACCGGCTTTATTTCGCCGGATTATTGATATTGTCGATACACCGAACGTCCCGATTGCACCAGCTTTGGCACAAAACACCCCAAACAAAAACGGCGGGCCAAAGCCCGCCGCAAATGTGACTGATCCCGGATGGATCAGGAAAAATCAAGGGCCCGGTCGCCATTGGCATCTTTGATCCGGGTCGGGAGACCCATTTTGTTCAGAAGATCAAGGAACGGTTTGGGCGGCAATTCTTCGACATTGGCCATTTTTTTGACATCCCATGCGCCATTGGCAATCAGGAGGGCCGCGGCCACCGGCGGCACGCCTGCGGTATAGGAAATGCCCTGGCTGCCGACTTCTTCATAGGCTTCCTTGTGATCGGCGATGTTATAGATGAACACCTCGGCTTCCTTGCCGTCCTTTGTGCCCTTGACGATATCGCCAATGCAGGTCTTGCCGGTATAATCGGGGGCCAGCGAGGATGGATCGGGCAGCACGGCCTTGACCAGTTTCAGCGGCACAACTTCCAACCCTTCGGCGGTTGTTACCGGTTTTTCCGACAGCAGGCCCAGATTGTTCAGGACCGTAAAGACATTGATGTAATGATCGCCAAAGCCCATCCAGAAACGGACATTGGGCACATCAAGGTTTTGCGAGAGGGAATGAACCTCGTCATGGCCGGTCATGAAGGTCTGGCTGGGGCCGACAACCGGCAAATCCCAGACCTTTTTGACTTCAAACATCTTGTTGGTCTGCCAGGCATTGTCCTGCCAGGAATAGACCTGCCCGGTGAATTCGCGGAAATTGATTTCCGGGTCGAAATTGGTTGAAAAATAGCGGCCGTGGCTGCCGGCATTGATGTCGATGATGTCAATCGAATCGATTTTATCGACATATTCATCGCGGGCAAGGGCGGCATAGGCATTGACCACACCTGGATCAAATCCGATGCCCAGAATGGCCGTGATGCCGTTTTTCGCGCATTCTTCGCGGCGTTTCCATTCGTAATTGGCATACCATGGCGGCGTTTCGCAGATTTTGTCCTGTTCTTCGTGAATGGCGGTATCGAGATAGGCCGCGCCGGTGGCGATACAGGCAGACAGCACCGGCATATTGATAAAGGGCGATCCGACATTGATAACGATCTGGCAGCCGGTGGATATGATCAGCGCCTTGGTCGCGTCGATATCGGTGGCGTCAAGGGCATGGGCCGTAAATACGCCATCGGTTTTCAGGTTTTTTTTCTCATAGACCGAGTCAATGATCTGGCGGCATTTTTCGATGGTCCGCGAGGCGATATGCAAATCGCCAAGCACGTCATTATGCTGCGCACATTTATGGGCGACGACCTGTGCAACGCCACCGGCACCAATGATCAGAACATTTTTCTTCATCTCGGGTCAAAAACCCCCTTTGTTTCAGGTAAATCCAGACAATCCTGCCTTACGACAGGGCTGCCACGAAATCGTCAAACGTGAATTCCCGCACCAGTCGTTCGGTGCCGTCCAGTTCGCGGATGGCAATTGACGGCATCCGCACGCCGTTAAACCAGTTTTTCTTGACCATGGTATAGCCCGCCGCATCGTCAATCGACAGGCGGTCGCCAATCTTGATGTCGTCCTTGAAATTGAATTCGCCAAAAACGTCACCGGCAAGGCAGGATTTGCCGCAAATCATATAGCTGTGCGGGCCGGTATTCGGCGAGATTTTGGCACTTTCGCGGTAAATCAGAAGATCCAGCATATGGGCTTCGATGGAGCTGTCCACGATGGCAAGATGTTTGCCGTTATAAAGCGTATCAAGGACGCTGACCTCAAGGCTGGTGCTTTTGGTGATCGCGGCTTCGCCCGGTTCCAGATAAACCTGAACGCCAAACCGGTCGGAAAACGCCCGCAGCCGGTCGCAGAATTGATCCAGCGGATAGCCATCGCCGGTGAAATGAATGCCGCCGCCCAGGCTGGCCCAGTCAACCTGGGACAGAAGATTGCCGAATTTTTCCTCGATCTGGCCCAGCATGTTGTCAAACAGATCGAAACTGGCATTTTCGCAGTTATTATGGATCATAAAGCCGGAAATGCGGTCGATCACGGCTTCGACCTTGCGGGCATCCCATTCGCCCAGCCGCGAAAACGGGCGGGCCGGATCGGCAAGGTCAAAGCTGGAGGTGCTGACACCGGGATTAAGCCGCAAACCGCGCGTGATATGGGCCGAGGCATCGGCAAAACGATCCAGCTGGCTGATGGAATTGAAAATGATCTTGTCGGCATGATCAATGACTTCGGCGATTTCATCATCGCCGTAAGCCACGCTGTAGGCATGGGTTTCGCCGCCAAATTTCAGCTTGCCCAGCTTGACCTCATACAGAGAGGAGGACGTCGTGCCGTCCATATAGGGGGCCATAAAATCAAAGACCGACCAGGTGGCAAAGCATTTCAGCGCCAGCAAGGCCTTTGCCCCGGATTTTTCGCGCACATAGGCGATTTTTTCCATGTTGCGCACAAGCTTTGACTTGTCGATCAGATAATAGGGCGTTTTGAGCATGTATTGATCTCTGACATATTTTACCGGCACGGACAAAAGGCACGGTAAATCGGGATGGCCCAAGGGTGTCTTGGCGGCGATCACAAACAATTCGTGCGGCACCCAATATCAGTGCTGTTATGGCGGGTCAACAGCGGGGCGGTATCGGCATGCGGTGAAAACCGGGCCGGGCGGGCGGTTTGGCCGGAAATCCGGGCCGGTTTGCGATGCCACGAGCCGCTGTTTCCATAGTGTTTCAGCGCGAATGACGTTTATCGGTTGCGGTTCTGTTAAACCTTGCGGCGGGTGTGCCGTGGGGGCGTTACAGGATGCCGATAACTTTTTTTGATTTTTGGCAAAATAGTTCTTGATTTGTTCTTTTCGCTGTGGCATAACAGAAAAGTCAAGGGGATAAATCCGCCCGGTCCGAAACCCGCAAGGCCTTGTGTCTTGCGGTTTTTTTGCGTTTGGCGGCAGGTGAAAGAGGCGATGATGATGCAGCGATATAAACACAGACAGGATGGCGGGCGGACCACCCGCAAGAGGATGACCGGCAGATGGAAAAGCCATTACGGAGGCCCTGCGCGGGTCCGCTAACCCGGCCATTTGTCAGGACGCCCGAGTTGCGTCTTGTTGGTGGCGCGTCCTGCCCGGATCGGGGCGGGAGCTATCCGGCCATGCCGGGGGTGGCAGGAGCGGGGGACGGGTCCGTTGGTGAGGCTGACGGATGCCCAAGGTGCGCCTTGTGGCTGGCCGTGCCTGCCCGGATCGTGGCGGGAGCTGTCCGGCCTTGCCGGGGGTGTTGCACGGCGGGCGGAAGCCCGAGGTTTGCCCGGTTCCCGTGGTGACGGGAAAGGCGGACCATGGCTGGATTGCGGTTTTGTCGCCACAGCCCCGAAAGCGGGGGCATGGTGCGGCGGGGCTGGTGTGAGCGGGGTGGAAGCCCGACGACGGAAGGAAGACCCAAGCCTGCATTTTCGGATGCGGCTTGTGAGGCAGACGGGGGTATGGGCGCCATATCAGGTACCCCTGATGGAGCCTCGCCAAAATCCCACGGGGGTAGTCCGTCTTGTTTGCATCGGTCCTGCCGGGTTGGCGATTCGGGGGCCGTCACAGCCGTTATCTGGCGGTTCTCCGGGGCGGAGGGGTGTGGTGCGGCAATTTTTCCGGGTGTTTTCAGGGATCACGATTGATTGCTGAAAGCGAGTCGGCGAGGCCAGATTGTTTGATTTCATTAATCGGAAGTGATCATTGAAATGACAAGGCGGAAATATACCAGATCATTGAGATCAAGGCAGGAAGACGGAACCCGTCAAAAGATCATGGATGCAGCGTTGGAGCTTTACGGTCTTTGCGGCCCGCCCCCATGAGCAAACCCGAAGGCTCAAAAAGCATGTGTATGCTTTGGCATGCGTTCGGGTATCGGTATTGGGCGGGGATTGTGATAGGCTTTAGGGTGTGGATCCATAAATATGACCGCAATGGTCGATCAGATTTGTGCGGATACGCGAAGCGAAATTGCAGGAAGATATATATCTTTCAAGATTTCGCGACAAAGTAGCCCGTGCAAATCTGACCGATCCGTAGGACACCTGATATGACCGCGAACTCCGGCGTCAAATCCCTTGACCGGGATGGCAACCCGCTCTGCGGGCTTTTCCTTGGATTTCGCGGTCATATCAGGTGCCATTACGATCATATTTATGGGTCCACACCCTAAGTCCAGACAGTGACAAGGCAAGGAGGCGCATATGCCACCCGCACCGTTTCGTGTTGATCATCTGGCCTTTCCGGCCCGCGATCTGGCCGCGACCGATGATTTTTATTCCCGTGTACTCAAGGCCCGGCTGGTCCGTGCCGAAAGCGGTTACAGCCCGGCATGGAAAAGCGATTATTTGCTGATCACCTTTGCCCTGCCCGATGGCACGCGCCTGTCTTTTTATGACTGGCCTGCCGACAGGGGGCCGTATGCCGACGATCCCGACATGCCCGAAACCGTTTTTCACATCGGTTTGTGCTGTGGTTCGGCGCAGGATGTGATTGCGTGGCAGAACCATCTGTTTACACACAAGGTGGTTTATCACAACGAAGATGACGGCACGTCGCGCCGCCTTTATATCCGCGATCCCAACGGCATCCGGTTTGAAATTTTTGCCGATGGCACCCGGCGCGAACAGGCGGTTGTCGATCAGGATGACCGCGCCCGGGCGATTTACGAACAATGGCGGCAGGCCGGGGGCGGGTAGGCGAATCTTGCGTCAGATAGCCCTTCTTTTGCTTAATAACCTTAAATCAGATTCTGAAAGTTAGTTGGTGCTTTGGTGGTGGAGGGTGGCAATTGAAAATAGAGCGTCCGCAAGAGATTCTTGAGATTCCGACTGGTGTTAGAGTTTCAAAGAGGAATCTTTATGACCTCATACAGTATTCCAAGGTTGAAAATTCAGAGTATTGGGGAGGGGAAGACTTCGCAATAGGAAATACACCTCAGCAGGGCATCAATTGGATTGGGAAATTTCCCAACATATATGGCGCAATTATCAAAGTTCGACCTGGATCGTATGATCACGATGGTTGGTTGGACCAGTATCAGAATACATATCGATACTCATTAAAGGCACGGAATTCGGTAGTTTCATTCGAGGAGACGGCAAATCGAGTCCTCATCTCTCAGCCACAGTTTTCTTATCCGATATTGCTTTTTGTTGAGGAAAAGGCTGAATGGATATTCGAAGGTAGATTTATCGTGTCAGAGATAAAAGATGTTTTCGTTGTGTTGGAGAGGCATAACGAAATCGTGTATGAAGTAGAAGAAAACAATGACATAGCCTTTATGGAAGGTGGTCGCCGACATGCAACTCACCTCCTTGTTGAGCGGAGCAAGAGTTTAACAAATCTTCTAAAATTGGTTTCAGATTCTACTTGTGATATTTGCGATAGTGATTTTTTTAACCGATATGGTGTTGCTTACATAGAAGCACATCACAAAATCCCACTATCTACATTTGAGAAATCTTATCAAGTAAGGCTAGATGATTTGGCGCCGCTTTGTCCAAGCTGCCATCGAGCAACTCATATTTATATGAGGCAGAACGGACTGGAATATGAGGAAATAAAGACGTTGCTTCGTTCAAGAATGTGCCTCTAAGTTGCAGTAAAAACAATTTTAGCCTATGGCGATTGGTTGTTGAAGCGCCGGTCCGTGACTGTATTTCCGCTCAACGAGCCCGCGTCAAAACAAAAATGAAAATGCCATATTATGGCAACTCAGTTTCAAATATCTTCAGGGTTCAATAGGGTTATCTTTTAGCTCAATAGACCAAGTGCCTACGAATGTGCGCACGAATTCATTGAGGCGGAATTGTTGATAATTCCGGATCGCATCGACAGGTGTTTTATAGGACAAGTCGGGGCAAACACCTTATGTGCCATGCCTCTCTTCACCGTCTCGAACAGTTGCTGGCGGCCCGTTTCGGGACCGCGAAGCATAAAGAAGAGATTGTGAACATGATAGAAACAGCGATGGTGATCGGGATAGATGTGTTGTGTCCCGCGACTGGCTCGATGGAAGAGGCGTTCATATCTGAGCCTCCTTCTCCAGCAGCGCACGTTTGCGTTCGACGCCCCAGCGATAGCCGGACAGCGCGCCGTCCGTTCTGACCACGCGATGACAGGGAACCGCGATGGCGATCTTGTTGGCGCCGCACGCTTGGGCGACAGCCCGCACGGCTTTAGGTTCTCCGATCCGTTCGGCGATTTCGGCGTAGCTGACCGTCTGGCCGACGGGGATTTCTCTCAATACCTGCCAGACCCTTTGCTGAAACGCGGTTCCGCGAATGTCGAGCGGCAAGTCGAGGCCAATGCCGGGGGTTTCGACAAACCCCACAACCTGGGAGACCAACTGCTCAAATACAGCATCGCCACCGACCAGACGTGCCTTCGAAAAGCGATCCTGAAGGTCGCGAGCCAACGTATCCGGATCGTCTCCCAACAGGATCGCACACACGCCTTTCTCGCTACACGCCACCAGTATGGAACCGAGCGAACATTCGGCGATGGCGAACCTGATCTCCGCGCCGACACCGCCGTTCCTGTATGCGGTCGGCGTCATGCCGAGCGTCGCGGTGGATTTTTCGTAGAAACGGCTGCTCGAATTGTATCCGGCGTCATAGATCGCCTGTGTCACCGTGCTCTGCGGATCAGTTAGCGCCGCACGGACGGTTTTCGCGCGATGGGCGGCCGCATATGCTTTCGGCGTCAGTCCCGTGATCGCCTTGAATTGGCGATGAAAATGGAATGGACTGATGCCGACAGCATCCGCCAGCGTGTCGAGTTTTGGAAGTTCCTCGGAGGTTTCGATCAGGCGACACGCCTCGCTGACGGCTGCCGCGCTTTTCCCGGAAATTGAAACGCCATTGGGGTTGCATCGTTTGCAGGCTCGAAACCCAGCCGTTTCGGCAGCCTGGCAGTCTGAAAAGAAGGCGACATTCTCTCTTTTCGGAAGTCGCGACGGACAGCCTGGCCGACAATAGATGCCGGTTGATTTCACGGCATAGAAGAACTGGCCCTCGGATGCCGTATCCCGGCGAACAACTGCATCCCAATACTGGCTTTCATCAGCGTGACCAGATGGTCTGGTGCCGTTCTGTTTGACGGGCCGCATGTCCGTTCCCTCTGAAAAATCATTGTCCTGTCTTCAAATGCACATCGCCCGGCTCTGCTCGCAACCCGATTTATGCGCGTTTATCGCGTCTCTCTAGCAGCCGGCGAGACGACCGGAACTCCGCATCTTGCTTTCAAACCCCGCCCCGAGCGACCCACCGTCAGCGGCCCTGCGCGTCGCACGGCAAGCAATGTTTTGACCGCAAGAAGCGGAGTGGTTGGCGGATCAAGCCCGAGTATATCTCTGCCATTAACGAAAATAGAAGGGATGTTCGAGATATGAATTTACTTGAAGGCAAGGTTGCGATTGTTACCGGGGCGTCTTCCGGCATCGGTCGTGCGGTTGCGCGGATGTTCGCCGAGCACGGAGCGGCAGTCGTCCTGACCGCGCGACGCCAAGCTCGGCTGGATGAAGTGGTGGACGAAATCCGCACCAAGGGAGGCCGCGCATATGCGTCCGTCGGCGACATCGGTCTCCCCGAAACCCATGAACGCGTTGTGGCGGATGCGATACGCGAATTTGGCGGCCTCGACATCGCAATCAACAATGCCGGCACAGTCGGACCGGTAAAGCCGCTTGCCGAAATCGCGCCGGAAGACTGGCACCACACGCTGACCATCAATCTGACGGCTGCATATCTGGGTGCGCGCAGCCAGATACCCGCGATGCTTGAGCGCGGCGGCGGCTCTATCGTGTTCATGTCCAGCTTCGTCGGCACCAGCGTCGGTCTTCCCGGCATGGCCGCCTATGGTGCCTCGAAAGCTGGATTGATGGGCTTGGTGAAAGGCATAGCCGCCGACTATGCCGCCCAAGGGATCAGGGCTAACGCCCTTCTGCCGGGCGGCACGGATACCGAGATGGCAGGCGACCAAAGTCAGAAGGATTGGGCGGCCGGACTCCATGCGATGAAGCGGATCGCCCAACCCGAGGAACTCGCATCTGCCGCTGTTTTCCTTGCCAGTTCCATGGCCAGCTTCGTTACCGGGTCAGCTTTGTTCGCCGATGGCGGCAACGCCGCCGTGAAGTAGCAGGCGGTTAGCCTGGAATGCGGAGACGGCGCCTCAAGGGCACGCACCACCTGCAATCGTCTCCGCTTCTCCAGACGCATTCCTGTGTTCAGTCCCGACACGGGCCGGTGCTGTTGCGGATGATCAGTTCGGTCGGGACGATGACCGGATTGGCGCGGGCGGGGGCATGGGGCAGGCTGGTATCGAGGCGTTCCAGCAGCAGGGCAATTGCCTGTTCGCCCAGACGGCGGCGCGGCTGGCGCACCGTGGTCAGGGGCGGGTCGTAATTGGCCGCCAGGTGAATATCGTCAAACCCGAAAACCGAAATATCGTCGGGCACGCGCAGCCCCATTTCCTTGGCCGCCACAATCACGCCAATCGCCATGCCGTCACTGGCGCAGAAAAAGGCGGTGGGGCGGTTTTCGGGGCGTGACAACAAGGCCCGCCCCGCCGCAATCCCCGATTCAATCGAATAGTCGCCGCCATAGATCAGGCTGGCATCGGGGGTGATCCCGGCGTCGCGCAGGGCCTGTTGATATCCGGCGATGCGGTCCGTGGTCAGGATATTTTGCGCCGGGCCGGCGACATGGGCAATGCGGCGATGGCCCAGATCCAGCAAATGCCGGGTGGCGAGAAAGGCCGCCCGTTCATTGTCAATGATCACGGTCGGCAAATCGCAGCCGGGAATGCGTTCGCAGGCAATCACCACCGGGGGCCGCTGGCCGCGTCCGGCCCGTGCCAGCGGGGCGGGCAGGGTGCCATTCAGAAGGATCATGGCATCGGCCTGATTGCTGCGCAGATAGGCGGCATAGGTTGCCTCGCGTTCCGGGTCGTTCTGGGTGTCGCCGATCAGGACATTGTACCCGGCCTTGCTGGCCCCCTGTTCGATGCCCGACAGAATCGCCGAAAAAAACGGATTGCCGATATCAGGCACCAGCAACAGGATCATGCCCGACCGGTTGAGGCGCAAATTGCGCGCCGCCACATTGGCGGTATAGCCGGTGGCGGCAATGGCCGTTTGCACCCGTTCGCGGGCCTTGGCCGACACCATTTGCGGTTTGTGCAAGGCCCGGCTGACGGTGGCAATCGATACCCCGGCCTGTTGGGCAACGTCCTCTATTGTCGCGATTTTTTCGATCATGTCTTTTCCTACTCTGACGCTACCGGGCTGTCCAGCGGCATCACGGGAAGGGATTGAGGGTGATATTGCGGCCAAAATTGAGAATGTAAAGGTTTACATAAAAAATGAAAACGTTTACAAAAAGGATAATCAAGAGTTCACCGCGCAAAAGCGGGGCAGGGAGGTCCTATCCATGAAGAATGCGGCAAAAAATGCCGCTGAACCCGTCGTTTCGGGTCAGTTGCGACTGTCTGCACGCCAGATATGCAAATCCTTTGGTGCGGCACAGGTGCTGTTTGATGTTCCCATCGATCTTTATGCCGGTGAAGTGCATGCGCTTTTGGGGGAAAATGGCGCGGGCAAATCGACGCTGGTCAAGATCCTGTCGGGGTATCATGCGCCTGACAGTGGCGAGATCGTGCTGGACGGAAGCCCGGTATCCTTTGACAGCAGCGAGGATGGCGAGGCGCGCGGTATTATCCTGATCCATCAGGAATTGAACCTGGCCGATCAGTTGACGGTCGAGGAAAACATTTTTCTGGGTCGTGAAATGACCCGTGGCTGGTTTCTGGACAAGGCCGCAATGCGCGATGAGGCCGCCCGGCTTTTGGCCGGATTGCAGTGTGATATTGATCCTTGCACCCGTATTCGCGATTTGCCGGTATCGGACCGGCAAATGGTTGAAATTGCCAAGGCACTGTCGAAACAGGCCGATATTCTGATTCTGGATGAACCGACCGCCGTTCTGACCGGGCGCGAGGTGGATATTCTGTTTGACCAGATCCGCCGCCTGCGCGAGCGCGGGGTGGCGATCCTGTATATTTCCCACAAGCTGGACGAGATCAAGGCGATTGCCGACCGCGTTACCGTTTTGCGCGATGGCAGCCATATCACGACACAGGCGGTTGCCGGTCTTGAAAAGGACGATATGGCGCGGTTGATGGTCGGGCGCGATATCGCCCAGATGTTCCCCGACCAGATTGCCGATCCGTCAGCGCCCGTGGTGTTGTCGGTGCGCAATCTGTCGGTGCCCGGACAGGTTTATGATGCCGGTTTTGATTTGCGCCGGGGCGAGGTTTTGGGGTTTGCCGGGATTGTCGGGGCCGGGCGCACGGCCCTGATGGAGGCGATCATTGGCCTGCGCCCGCGTAGTAGCGGCGCGATTTTGCGCGATGGGCAACCGGTTGTGATTGACAATCTGCGCGATGCCGGGCGGTGCGGGATTGCCTATCTGACCAAGGATCGCAAGGGCAGCGGGTTGTTGCTGAATATGGAGATGCGGCCCAATCTGACCTTGCTGGCGCTGGACCGGTTCGGGCGGTTTTTGCTGAACCGCAAGGCAGAGGACGCCGCCCTTGAAAAGGCGATTGCCGCCTTTGACATCCGGGCGGCAGACCGCACGACCAAGGTCGGGGATTTTTCCGGTGGCAATCAACAAAAACTGTTGCTGGCCAAGGTGATGGAATGCAACCCCGATATCGTGATTATCGATGAGCCGACACGCGGCATCGATATTGGCACCAAAAGCCAGATTTATCATTTCATCGGCGATCTGACGGCACAGGGCAAATCGGTGATTTTGCTGTCGTCGGAAATGACCGAAATGCTGGGGCTTTCGGACCGGATCATTGTGATGGCCGCAGGCCGTATTACCGGCATTCTCGACGGCGAAGACCGCACCGAACATCAAATCATGCGGCACGCCACAGGTATTTCAGACAATCAGGGAGTGTCTGTTCATGGGTAATTCCGGGCGCAGCGCGGGTCGCACCGCCGCCGGACGGTTTATTGATTTCAAGGCAATGGGGCCGTTTATGGCCCTGGTGGCGCTGTTTGTTCTGGGGGCGCTGATCAATGATGCGTTTCTGAGCAGCGGCAATCTGTCGAATATTTTTACCCGGTCGGCCTTTATCGGCATCATTGCGGTCGGGGCGACCTTTGTGATCACGGCGGGCGGCATTGATTTGTCGGTCGGGTCGATGGCGGCGTTTATTTCCGGTGCCATGATTGTGGTGATGAACACCCTGATTGCCACCCTTGGCGCGGGGGTGGAAACCGTGTTGCTGGGCATTGCGGTCAGTGTGGTTCTGGGCGTTGCCGCCGGGGCGATCAACGGGTTGGTGACGACACGCGGCAAGATCGAGGCCTTTATCGTCACCCTTGGCACGATGGGGATTTACCGGTCACTGGTGACCTATATGGCCGATGGTGGCACGCTGTCGCTGGATTTTGCGATCCGCGATACCTATCGCCCGCTGTATTACGGCGATATTTTGGGAATTCCGGTGCCGGTGGTGGTGTTTTTTGCGGTGGCGGTCGGCGGGTATGTGTTGCTGAACATGACGCCGTTTGGCCGCAAATGTTTTGCCATCGGGTCCAATGAACAGGTGGCGCGTTATTCGGCCATCCATGTCGACCGGATCAAGACCCTGACCTATGTCATTCAGGGGCTGTGTGTGTCGATTGCCACGATCATTTATGTGCCGCGTCTGGGGTCTGCATCCTCGTCCACCGGGGTTTTGTGGGAACTGGAGGCGATTGCGGCGGTGATCATTGGCGGCACCATGCTGAAAGGCGGTTATGGCCGCATCTGGGGCACGGTGATCGGGGCGATCATGCTGACCACCATTGGCAATATTCTCAATCTTACGGACGTTATCAGCAACTATCTGAACGGGGCTGTTCAGGGGCTGATCATTATCGTCGCGGTTTTGCTGCAACGGGGCGACTGGCGACGCAAGAAAAACTGACGCGGGCGGTCAACACCCGGTCATCGCGACAAATGATCCATCATTTTGTTCATCAGTGAGGAAACACCATGACCATAAAATCCAAATTCCTGCCCGGTATATTGGGTGCGGCCTGTGCGGTTGCCCTTGGTTTTGCGGCAACCGCCGCACAGGCGCAGGAAAAAATCAAAATCGGGGTTTCGATCCCGGCGGCGACCCATGGCTGGGCCGGGGGTCTTAACTGGCACGCAGGCGAGGCCGAAAAACGTCTTGAGGCCGCCTATCCCAATCTGGATATCATCATTGTGACCGCCAATGGCGCGACCGAACAGGCCAATGACCTGGAAGACCTTGTGTCGGTGCAAAATATTGATGCGCTGGTGGTTTTGCCGTTTGAATCCGATCCGTTGACCGTGCCGGTCCAGCAGGTCAAACAGGCGGGCAAATTTGTGACCGTGGTGGATCGTGGTCTTTCCCTGCCGGGGATCGAGGATGTCTATGTTGCGGGCAATAATCCCGAACTGGGCCGGGTATCGGGCGAATACATCAAGGGCCGTCTGGATGGCAAGGGCAAGATCGTGATTTTGCGCGGCATTCCGACCGTGATTGACGAAGAACGGGTTGAAGGGTTCCTTGCCGAAATCGAAGGCACGGATATCGAGGTTCTGGATATGAAACACGCCAACTGGAACCGCGATGACGGGTTTGAAGTCATGCAGGATTTCCTGTCGCGGTTTCCACAAATCGATGCGGTCTGGGCGCAGGATGACGACATTGCGCTGGGCGTGATCGAGGCGGTCAATCAGGCGGATCGTGCCGATGAAATGTTCATCGTCGGCGGGGCCGGGATGAAAGACATCATCAAACGGGTGATGGATGGCGATGCGCTGGTGCCGATTGATGTGCTGTATCCGCCATCGATGATTGCCACCGCGATGGATATTACCGCGTTGAAATTCGTTTCCAACGGGGCGGTCGAAGGCCGTTACATTCTGGGCGCGACAGTGGTGACCCAGGAAAATGCCAGCAATTTCTATTTCCCGGATTCGCCGTTCTGAGTGGTGACTGATCCGGGTGGGGCTGTCGCCTGTCTGTATTTTCTTCCTGTGCGGGCAGGCGGCGGTTCCCCATCATCCTCAAGACGACAACATACGAGGTCACGATGAAGACTCTCAAGGGACCGGCCATTTTTCTGGCCCAGTTTGCCGGGGATGATGCCCCGTTTGACAGCCTTGACCATATTGGCCGCTGGGCCGGGTCGCTGGGCTATAAGGGTGTGCAAATGCCCAGTTGGGACAAGCGCCTGTTTGATCTGGAAAAGGCGGCAACCAGCAAGGATTATTGCGACGAGGTCAAGGGCACACTGGCGCAATACGGGGTGGAACTGACGGAATTGTCCACCCATCTGCAAGGGCAACTGGTGGCGGTTCATCCGGCCTATGACGAGATGTTTGACGGTTTTGCCGCCCCCGAAGTGCGCGGCAATCCCAAGGCGCGGCAACAATGGGCAGTGAAACAGCTTTTACTGGCGATCAAGGCGTCTGAAAATCTGGGTATTGGGGATCATGTTACTTTTTCCGGGGCGCTGGCATGGCCGTTTGTCTATCCGTGGCCGCAACGCCCGGCGGGGTTGATCGACACCGCCTTTGACGAACTGGCAAAACGGTGGTTGCCGATTTTGAATGCCGCCGATGCGTCGGGGGTCAATATCTGTTATGAAATCCATCCGGGTGAAGATCTGTTTGATGGTGCAACCTTTGAGATGTTTCTGGACCGGGTCAAGGGACATGCGCGGTGCAACATCCTGTATGATCCCAGCCATTTCGTCTTGCAGCAGCTTGATTACCTTGATTTCATCGATATTTACGCAGACCGGATCAAAATGTTCCATGTCAAGGATGCGGAATTCAATCCGACCGGGCGACAGGGCGTTTATTCCGGGTATCAGGGATGGGCCGGGCGGGCCGGGCGGTTCCGGTCGCTGGGCGACGGGCAGGTGGATTTCGGGGCCATTTTTTCCAAACTGGCGGCCCTTGATTTTGACGGCTGGGCGGTTCTGGAATGGGAATGCGCCCTGAAACATCCCGAAGACGGGGCGCGGGAAGGGGCGGAATTCATCAAAAATCACATCATCCGGGTGACGGAAAAAGCTTTTGACGATTTTGCCGGGGCGGGTGCGGATGAGGCAACCAACCGGCGGCTTTTGGGTCTTGGATAACCAAATTATCGGAACGGAGACGGCAATGATAACAGCAAGCAGCAACAAGACCGCGCCCCGTCGCCTGCGTCTGGGCATGGTCGGCGGTGGCAAGGGGGCGTTTATCGGGGCGGTGCATCGTCTGGCCGCCCGGATGGATGACCGTTATGAACTGGTGGCCGGGGCATTGTCGTCAAAACCCGACATTGCCCGGGCGTCGGCACAGGAACTGTTTATCGACCCGGATCGCAGTTATGACAGTTTCACCGAAATGGCAAAGCGCGAGGCCGCCCGCCCCGACGGCATGGATGTCTGTGCGATTGTCACCCCCAATCATTTGCATTTCCCCGCCGCGATGGCGATGCTTGATGCCGGTATTCATGTGATTTGTGACAAGCCGCTTTGCCTTGATCTGGCCGAGGCGGAAAAACTGGCGGCAAAGGTTGCGCAAACCGGGTTGCTGTTTGCCCTGACGCATAATTACACCGCCTATCCGATGGTGCGCGAGGCGCGCGATATGGTGCATGGCGGCAAGCTGGGCACGATCCGGCTGGTGCAGGTTGAATATCCGCAAGGTTGGATGGCGACACGGGTTGAAGATACCGACAACAAACAGGCGCATTGGCGGGCCGATCCGGCACAGGCCGGGATGGGCGGGGCGCTGGGCGATATTGGCACCCATGCCCATAATCTGGCCTGCTTTGTCAGCGGGCTGGAGCCCCACGAACTTTGCGCCGATCTGTCGCGCATGGTGGAGGGCCGGGTTCTGGATGACAATGTGCAGATTTTGCTGCGTTATAAAAACGGCGCACGCGGCATGTTATGGGCCAGTCAGGTGGCGATTGGCCATGAAAACGGCCTGCGGTTGCGGGTCTATGGCGACAAGGGGTCGCTGGAATGGGCGCAGGAACATCCCAATCATCTGCATTTCAGGCCGCTGGCCGGGCAGCCGCGCCTGTTGACCCGCAACGGGCCGGGAATCGGATCGGCGGGATTGCATGGCGTGCGGGTTCCGTCCGGCCATCCGGAAGGATATCTGGAAGGTTTCGCCAATCTTTACAGCGATTTCGCCGATCAGCTTTGCGCCCGCCTGAATGACACGCCGCCGCCTGCGGCGTCGCTTCTGGTGCCGGGGATTGCCGAAGGGGTCAAGGGGATGCGTTTTGTCGAGGCGGTGGTGGCATCAAGCCAGCGCGGGGCGGTCTGGACGATGCTTTAACCGGTCAGACCTTTTCCGGGATGCGGAATAATATGCAAAGGCCCTTGTGGATTGGTTCCATTTGGGCCTTTGTTTATGGACGGAAAATTTATGGGTCACACCCTAACAAGAAGCGCAAAGCTTCATCCGGGAGGCAATGATGACTGGGAAACCGGTGCTTTTGATCACACGCAAATTGCGTGATGTTGTGCAGGCACGCGCGAAGCAAACCTATCAGGTGATCCTGAATGACGATGATCATGTGTTTGATGCCGATGAACTGATTGCGCGGTGTCAGAATGTCGATGCGGTGTTGCCGTGCCATTCCGAACATTTCAGTGCCGATGTCATTGCGGCCCTGCCCAAGCGCCTGCGCATTATCGCCAATCATTCGGTCGGGGTTGATCATGTTGATCTGGCAGCGGCCAAGGCGGCGGGCATTGTTGTGACCAATACGCCCGATGTGTTGTCGGATGCGACGGCGGAAATCGCCATATTGTGCATGTTGGGGGCGGCCCGGCGTGGGGCCGAAGGCGATGCGATGATCCGCGCCGGGAAATGGGATTTCTGGTCGCCCGCCTTTATGGTCGGACGGCAGGTGAGCGGCAAGCAGTTTGGCGTGCTGGGCATGGGCCGGGTCGGGCAGGTGACGGCGGACCGGGCGCGGGGGTTTGGCATGGAAATCCATTATCACAATCGCACCCGTTTGCCGGAACATCTGGAAAAAGGCGCTGTGTTTCACGATACGGTCGCGGGACTGTTTGCGGTTTCCGATGTTTTGTCGCTGCATTGTCCGGCCACCCCCGACACCAGAAACATCATCAATGCCAAAACGCTGGCCCTGTTGCCGGACCGGGCGATCCTGGTCAATACGGCACGCGGCGGCCTTGTGGATGAGGCGGCCCTGATCGACGCCCTGCAAAGCGGCAGGCTGTTTGCCGCCGGTCTGGATGTGTTTCAGGTGGAGCCGGGGGGGAATCCTGCGCTGGCGGCATTGCCGAATGTTTTTTTGTTGCCGCATATCGGATCGGCCACCGAAGAAACCCGCGATGCGATGGGGTTCCGCGCCCTTGATAATCTGGATGCGTTTTTTTCGGGGCGCGCGCCACAGGACCGGCTGGTCTGAGCGGGACATTGCGGAAACGACGAAGGTTACAGGCGAAACTATCCTTGGTTGTATTCCACATGGTGGAAAGATCTATATTCGATGGTGCTTGTGTTGCCAAAAAGGCTGTGTAAAGCTAATGGGATCATGGGACTTCCGCCGTATGGTTGCTGACCATGGTTATGAAATCCGGGAGGAAAAAATGAAAAATTTACCGAAAACGGAACACACCAAACCTGAAAATCTGTCACGTCGTTCGTTCCTGAGTAAAGGGGCGACCGGTGTTGTTGCCGGTGGCGTTGCCGCAACCGGCATGTTTGCGGCGCCGGCTGTTTTGGCGCAGGCACCGCTTGTTGTTAAAATGCAGACCTCGTGGCCGGCATCGGACATCTGGATGGACTTTGCCCGTCAATATGTCGAACGTGTCGAAGCCATGTCGGGGGGCCGTCTTAAAATCGATCTGTTGCCTGCGGGTGCCGTTGTTGGCGCGTTTCAGGTGCTGGACGGTGTGAATGACGGCGTGATCGATATCGCCCATTCAGTGCCGGTTTACTGGTATGGCAAGAACAAGGCCGCATCGCTGTTTGGCACCGGTCCGGTGTTTGGCGGTTCGGCCACCACCATGCTGTCATGGTTCTATGCCGGTGGCGGCGAAGAATTTTACCGCGAACTGACCCAGGATGTGATGGGGCTGAACATTGTGGGCCTTTTGGGCTTTCCGATGCCGGCCCAGCCGTTTGGCTGGTTCAAGGGTGAAGTCAACACGGTTGCCGATATTCAGGGCTTTAAATACCGCACCGTCGGTCTGGCGGCAGATTTGCTGCAATCGATGGGGATGAGCGTCGCACAGCTTCCGGGCGGCGAAATTGTGCCGGCGATGGAACGCGGTGTGATTGACGCCTTTGAATTCAACAATCCGTCTTCTGACATGCGGTTTGGCGCGCAGGATGTGGCGAAAAACTATTATCTGTCGTCCTATCACCAGGCGTCGGAAAGCTTTGAATTCCTGTTTAACAAGGATTTCCTTGAAGATCTCGAACCCGATCTTCAGGCGATCCTGCGCTATGCGGTTGAAGCGGCATCCACGTCCAACACGTCGCTTGCCCTTGATAATTATTCGGCCGATCTGCAAAAACTTCAGAATGAATCGGGTGTGACCATCCACCGCACCTCGAACGAAATTCTGGCAGCACAGCTTGAAGCCTGGGACAAGTTGATCCCTGAACTGGAACAGGATGCGTATATGAAACGTGTTCTGGACAGCCAGCGCGCCTGGGTCGAACGGGTGACATACTACGAATTGATGAATTCGCCTGACTACGTACTGGCCTATGATCATTACTTCCCGGGTAAATTGAAACTTTAATCTGTTTCAGTTTGTCTAACTGACAAGGTAGCCCCGCAAGCGTTTGATGCGTCTGCGGGGCTGTCCTTCCGGCTATGGAATTTTTATGATGATCCGGTTTATTCAATTCGCCGACAATCTTTCGGCATGGTTTGCCAAGTCCTTTGGCTGGGTGATCATTCTGATGACACTGGGGATGAGCTACGAGGTTCTCGTACGCTATGCCCTGAATTCCCCGACAACCTGGTCGCTGGATGTGTCGTTTATCATGTATGGCACATTATTCATGATGGGCGGGGCTTATACCCTGTCGCGCGGCGGGCATGTCCGGGGCGATTTCATTTATCGTTTATGGCGGCCCCGAACCCAGGCGAAAGTGGACCTGGTTCTTTATCTCTTTTTCTTTTTCCCCGGTGTTACGGCGCTGGTTCTGACCGGCTGGAAATATTCGGCCCGGTCGTGGGGATATGGCGAGGTCAGCGTCAACAGCCCGGCGGGGGTGCCGATTTACCAGTTCAAAACGGTGATCGTCGCGGCAGGATTATTGCTGTTTATTCAGGGCATTGCCCAGGTGATGCGCTGTATCCTGTGCATGCGCGAGGGGTATTGGCGCGAAGCCGAAGAAGATGTGCGGGAAACCGAAGAAATCTTGATAAAGCAGCGCGCCGAAGGCGACCTGTGACCGCCAGCATCATAAACCTCATAACCGGTCTTGAACGGAGCTGTAAACGTGGTTGATCCCCAAGTTGCCCTGTTGATGCTTGGCATCTTCATCATCCTGGTCTTTCTGGGCTTTCCTGTCGCCTTTACGTTGATGGCGCTGGGCATCGGTTTTGGCTATTACGCCTATTTCGACGATGGTCGCATGTGGCGGGCCTTTAACCGTCTGGGCGAAGATGCCGATATCTGGACGTCGATAACGACATGGGTGGAAGGCGCTTTTAACAGCCGTATCTTTGACCTTTTTATCAACCAGACCTATACGGTGATGTCGAACGAGGTTTTGACCGCCGTGCCGCTGTTCCTGTTTATGGGGTACATCGTTGAACGGGCCAATATCGTCAATCGCCTGTTTTCCACCCTGAATATCGCGGCGCGTAATATTCCCGGTTCCCTTGGTGTGGCGGCCCTGATTACCTGTGCGTTGTTTGCCACGGCAACCGGGATTGTCGGCGCGGTGGTGACCCTGATGGGGTTGCTGGCCCTGCCTGCGATGCTTAAGGCGCGGTACGATAAAAGTTTTGCCGCCGGGATCATCTGCGCGGGCGGGACGCTGGGCATTCTGATCCCGCCGTCGATCATGCTGATTGTTTATGCGGCATCGTCCGGGGTGTCGATTGTGCGGCTGTATGCCGGGGCATTGTTGCCGGGCCTGACGCTGGTTGGTCTTTATCTTCTTTATGTGGTGGGCCGGGCGGTGTTGCAGCCGTCCGCCGCCCCGAAACCCAGCAAGGAAGAAGTGCCCGAAGTGCCGCTGTTGCAGGTTTTGTGGATGCTGTTCACATCCTTTTTCCCGCTGGCTTTCCTGATTCTGGCGGTTCTGGGATCAATCCTGTTCGGGTTTGCAACCCCGACCGAGGCGGCATCCATCGGGGCACTGGGCGGGATGGTTCTGGCATTCGGCTATCGTGCCATGACGTTTCAGCGGTTGCGGGAATCGGTGTATCTGACCGTGCGGACATCGGCGATGGTGTGCTGGCTGTTTGTGGGGTCCTATACTTTTTCGTCGGTGTTTTCCTATCTGGGCGGCGAACATGTGATTGCTGAATTTGTCAGCAGTCTTGATCTGACGCCGTTGCAATTCCTGCTGATGGCGCAGCTGATCATCTTTTTGCTGGGCTGGCCGCTGGAATGGTCGGAAATCATCATCATCTTTGTGCCGATTTTCCTGCCATTGTTGCCGCTGTTCAACATTGATCCGCTGTTTTTCGGTATTCTGGTCGCACTCAATCTGCAAACCTCGTTCCTGACCCCGCCCATGGCGATGTCGGCCTATTATCTCAAGGGGGTTGCGCCGCCGGGCTTGCAACTGACAGAGATTTTCAAGGGCGTCATGCCGTTCCTGTTCATGGTGATTGTCAGCATGGTGATTATGTATAATTTCCCGCAAATCGTCTTCCACCTGCCGGATGCGTTCTATGGCGCCCGGTAAACGCGAAAAATCCGCCAACCCTGTTCTGGCGCTTGGCGCGGTCGAGGTGCGGGACCGTCTGGCATCGGGTGCCTTGCGGGCGGTGGAATATGCGCAGGCCTGTCTGGACCTGATCGCCGTTCGGGAACCGGAAATTCAGGCATGGGCGTGGCTTGACAGCGACCATGTTCTGGCACAGGCGGCGGCCCTTGATGCCCGGCGATTGTCGGGGGCACCGATCGGGCCGCTGCACGGGGTGCCGGTGGCGTTAAAGGACGTCATCGACACGGCCAAAATCCCGACCGAAAACGGCACCCCGATTGATGCCGGGCGCGTGCCTGACAAGGATGCCGTGATTGTGGCCAAACTCAAGGCGGCCGGGGCGATCATTATGGGCAAGACGGTGACAACCGAACTGGCCTTTATGCATCCGTCCAAAACCCGCAACCCGCATAATTCCGCCCATACGCCGGGCGGGTCTTCGGCGGGGTCGGCGGCGGCCGTGGCGGCCGGAATGGTGCCATTGGCGGTGGGAACGCAAACCGGCGGGTCGGTGATCCGGCCTGCGGCTTTTTGCGGGATTACCGGGTTCAAGCCGACCTTTGGCGCGATCCCGCGGACCGGCATTTTGCCGCAATCGCCCAGTCTTGATACGGTGGGTGTTTTCGCCCGCACGGTCGAAGACGCCGCCCTTTTGGCGGAAATTTTATTCGGGTATGACCCGCAAGACAGTGCGACCGAACCGGCCCCGACACCGCGCCTGTTATCGGTGGCGGGCAGCAACCCGCCAGTGACCCCGACCCTTGCCTTTGTCCGGGTGCCGGGGTTTGACGATGCGGACGCACAAACGCATCTGGCGATGGCCGAACTGGTCGAAGTTTTGGGTGAATATTGTTTTGAGGCCCCGCTGCCTGCCGTGTTTAACGAGGCGGCGGATATTCGCGCACGGATCAATGCGGCGGAAATGGCCAAATGTTATTACAGCCTTGAACGGCGGGGCCGCGACAAAATGTCGCCGGAACTGACCCGGATGATGGACAAGGGCAAGGATATTCTGGCCCGCGATTACATTGCCGCCCTTGATTGGCGGGAATTGTATAATGCGGCCCTGAACGAAATTCTGGATCGGTGTGATGCCATCATCACCCCGGCAACCCTTGGCCCGGCCCCCGAAGGGCTGACAACAACCGGCAATCCGGTCTTTAACGGTTTGTGGACCCTGTGTGGGACACCGGCGGTGACCATACCGGTATTTTGGGCCGAAAATGGCATGCCGATGGGGGTGCAACTGATTGGGCGACGGGGTGATGATGCGCGGCTTTTGCGCACGGCACGCTGGTTGGCCGATCATATCACATCGCTTGGCGACAAAGGAGAAACCGCATGACCAACCGTATCATGGCGCTGTTTGCCCTGATCATGCTGCTGGGTTTTCTGGGCATTCTGGTGTGGCATGTGCCGCGCTGGGATTTGGGAATTGTCATCGCGATTACGATGGCGCTGGCCGGGTATGATTTTCTGTTGGGCGCACGCCGCAAAAAATCCTGATTTCGGTTCCGATATTTTGATCCGGCCGCGGTTGATCTTTGGAGATCAGCGCGGCCGGAACTGTTTGCCATCCACCGACAGGATCGTGCCGTCATAGCGGCACGGCACGGTGGCACCGGGTGCGCTCATGGTTTGCAGAACCTGCCCGGTGGCGGCGATTTTGTAGGTTCCCTGCCCGTATTGATAGGTGATGCTGTCGGCTGTGGTGTGATAGCGCAGGGTAATGTCAAACTGATAGCGGGTGGCCCCGCCTTGTGTATATTGCACAAATCGTCCGGGGCCGCTGCCGGTGCCGTCAAGGTCCAGTAATGTATCCCCGCCATCGGCAACAAATTTGCCGCCGACGGTCTGGCACCCGGTTGGCGTGGTGGCTTGTGCTGTTTCGGTCTGTTTTTGTTGTGCGGCTTTGGCGGCTTCTTCGGCGGCCCTTGCGGCGGTGATCTGACGATCTTTTTCGATCAGAGCGGCCAGTTCGCCTGCCGATTCCAGTTTCTGGCCGCCGTAATAATAACAATCCCCCATTGCGACATTTTCATCGCCGCAGACAAATTCACCGGTCTGGAGCGGATAGGTCGAGGCATCTGTAAAATCCATCCATCCGCCTTCCCACCAGGTCAGACGACCTTGCCCCGCCGGTTTGCGTTGGCGTACCGGCCCCTGCCAGACATTGCCATCGGCCATGTGCAATGCACCTTCCAGCGGATCGAACGCCTGATAGGTGCCGGTAAAGACGGTTCCATCCGGCCAGCGGGTCGTGCTGCCCGGTGTCAGTTGGTGGGTGTTGGTTTGATAAACGCCATCAACCTCGCGGCCATCGGCATATTCGATATCGCCGGTGATGGTTTCATCGGTGATTTCGGCATTCAGGATTTCGGCAAAGGGCTGACCATTGCGGGTGATTTCGACCGTTCCCTCGCCAACCAGATTGCCGTTGTTTTGCGGGCCGGTATAGTCGGCGCGAAATCCGTTTTCGTTAAAAAGCGTATCGGGTCCGTAAGTGGTTGATATCGGCACGCGCCATGCGGTTGTATCAATGGTGGGATCAATCCGTTTCGGGTCGGGTTGCCGGCTGATGGCAATATCGTCGGTAAACAGGCCGGTATCGGCATAAACCACGGTGGTTTCGCCGGGATAAACATCGACCCAGCCGCTATATTTCAGATCGCCCAGACGATAGACATTCACCGTATATTTGTCGGCCCAAAGCGCATATTCCTTGATCTGCCCGGCGGATAATTGGTCGGTGATGAAGGGTTTGAAACCCTTGTTGCTCGCGGCCTTTGTTACTTGCATCTGCCAGCCGTAATAGCCGCCGACACCGGCTGGGCTGATTTTGAACTGAATCGCACCGGGATCGGAAACGCTGGCGCTTGGGATGTTGTATTGCATCTGTGCGGGCGGGGCGGGCTGGGGGGTGCTTGTGGTTTGACAGCCGACAAGGCCCAGCCCAAGCAGGCTGAGCATGGCCCATTTTGTCATGGTTTTTACACACCCCGTATCCATGCCGGTTCCCCCCGAAAATGGCGATGCCAAAAAGCCATTTCGCCATAATTTCAGGGGGAAGGAAAGCAGATAGATGTTGTGAGCGGCGGGTTATTTTCCGCGCACCGGCGGGTCCAGCAGGCTTTCAAGCGGCGGGAAGGGTTCGGATTTAATTTTCTTGGTGACGATATAGGTGAAATAGCGGTCAATGCCGATATTGGCGACCAGAAGCCGGTCAATCAGCCGTTGATATCCATCGACATCGCGGCACAGGATTTTCAACATATAATCCACCCCGCCGCCCAGTGCGTAACATTCCACAATTTCCGGGATGTCCTGCACGGCTTTTTCAAAAATCGTGAAATCTTCGTGTTGATGATGGCGCAGGGTGACTTCGGTCATCACCAGGGTCGGTTTGACCAGTTTTTCCAGATTGATGTGGGCGTTATAGCCCGAAATCACGCCCAGATCTTCCAGACGTTTGAGGCGTTCCCAGCACGGGCTGGGCGACAGGTTGACCGCCTCGGCCAATTTGACCTTGGTGATGCGCCCTTCGCGTTGCAGGGTCAGCAGGATTTTAAGATCCTGTTCGTCCAGACGGATCATGAATCCACCATTGCTGCAATCACCGCCAGACAATCGCCGGTCTTGATCAGGCCGGGGAAATGCCGGGCGGCCAGAATGCCGTCACGCCGGGCGAAATATTCGGTCATTTTGCCGCCGGTGCGTTCAATATCATAAACCCGTGCGACCAGATCATCCTTGCGAACCTTTGCCCCCAGATCGACACAGGGTTCAAACAGGCCGGTGACCTCGCTGGCGATGAAGCAGTCATCACCGGGCATATCAAGCATCCGGGTCGGTTCCGGGATATCGAGTTTATCGGCCAGAATCCCGGCATGGATCAAAAGATTGCGTACCCCGCGATCCGCAATGGCCACCCGTTCGGCGGTTGTGCTGCCGCCGCCGCCCAGTTCGGTGGTGACGAATGTTTTACCGGCATCCTCGACCACGGTGTCAAACATGCCCACCGCATCAAGTTCCAACATCATCATCGACCAGGGCGCACCAAACGCCTTCATCGCGGCAATGCAGGCGGCCTCCTGTTTTTTGTCGGGCAGGACATGCACGGCGGCAAACGGGATGAAATCGAGTGTCTTGCCGCCGGAATGGATATCGAGAACGATATCGGCCAGCGGGACAAGATGGCGCAAAACATAATCGGCGATTTTTTCGGTGACGGTGCCATCCGGGCGACCGGGAAAGGTGCGGTTCAGGTTGCCGCGATCAATCGGCGATATCCGGGTGGCGGCGCAAAATGCCGGATAATTCATCGCAGGCAGGATAATCACCCGGCCCCTGATTTCGCTGGCGGCCAGATGATTGGCCAGTTTGAACAGGGCAACCGGGCCTTCATATTCATCGCCATGATTGCCGCCGGTCAAAAGGGCGGTGGGGCCATTGCCATTGCGAATGACGGTGATGGGAATCATCACAGCCCCCCACGCGGAATCATCGCGCGAATAGGGCAGTTTCAGAAAACCGTGATGCACCCCGTCGACATCCAGCGGGATGGTCGGGGTGATGGGTGATTTTTTTGTCATAATGGCCGTTTCCTTGCGTGGGCGGGGCTGCCGCGACCGTCGGCAGCCCCGGTGTGGGCATGACACCTGCGTCAGTTTTTAACAAAAAGCTGGCGCGGGAAATTGGTCAGGGTCTTGCACCCGGTTTCGGTGATCATCAGGCTTTCGGTAATTTCGATCCCCCAATCATCAAACCACAGGCCGGGCATGAAATGGAATGTCATGCCCGGTTCCAGAACGGTGCGGTCGCCCGGACGCAGGCTCATGGTGCGTTCGCCCCAGTCCGGCGGATAGGACAGGCCAATCGGATAGCCACAGCGGCTGTCTTTTTCGATGCCGTATTTTTGCAGAACGCCAAAAAAGGCATGTGCCACATCCTCGCAGACATTGCCCGGTTTGGCGGATTCAAGCCCGGCCTGAAGCCCTTCGATCAGCGCGCTTTCGGCATCAAGGAACCGCTGATCGGGATCGCCCAGAAACACGGTGCGCGACAGCGGTGCGTGATAGCGTTTATAGCATCCGGCGATTTCAAAAAACGTTCCGGCATTGCCCGGAATCGGTTTGTCATCCCAGGTCAGATGCGGCGCACTGGCATCGGCCCCGGATGGCAAAAGCGGCACAATCGCCGGGTAATCGCCGCCAATACCTTCGACCCCGACAATGCCGGTGCGGTAAATTTCGGCGACCAGTTCGTTTTTCTGCATGCCCGGTTCGACGATTTCCAGAATGCGTTCATGCATATGTTCGACAATGCGGGCCGCCTGGCGCATATAGAAAATCTCGGTTTCGGATTTGACCGCGCGTTGCCAGTTCACAAGGGCGGTGGCATCCTTGAATTTGGCATTGGGCAGGTGGGTTTGCAGTTGCAGGAAACAGCGGGCCGAAAAATAATAATTGTCCATTTCCACGCCGATGGTGCGATTGCCCCATCCCCGTGCATTGATCACATCGGCCAGATAATCCATCGGGTGATGGGTGGTCGATTGCACATAATAATCGGCATAGGGAATGATGCGGTCATGGGTCATGTAAACGGTGCGTTTGGCCCCGTTGGCATCCTGTGACCGCCCATACCAGATCGGGTCATCCTCGATCGGGATCAGAACGCATTGATGGACATAAAACGACCAGCCGTCATAGCCGGTCAGCCACGCCATGTTGGACGGATCGGTCACGATCAGAAGATCGATGCCCTTTTCCACCATGGATGCCTTGGTTTTTTCCAGACGCTCGGCATATTCTTCGCGCGTGAAGTTCAATTCAACCTGACTCATTGCAGGCCTCCAACGTAGGGCTTGTGCCCTTTGTTATGATACGGTCCCGGTGCCGGTGGCAGATGCATCGCATCTTTGCCGGGCGAGGGTGGCGATCGCGGTGTCCTGGACACCTGTACCGGTTAGGTCGCATACCGTAATCTGACTGGCATCGGTGCGACCCGTTGCCTGTCCGGTAATGACCTGTCCCAGTTCTGCAAAGCTGTGATCGGCCGGGATCAGACCGGCATCAATGGCATGATGAAGTTCGCCAAGGATGCGGCATTGCGCCAGACTGTCACAGACATAAAGACCGGCCTGCGCAATCAGCGCAGGATCAATTTCGTTTTTGTGTTCGGCATCGGACCCCATCGCGGTGATATGCGTCCCCGGTTTGATCCAGTCGGCCAGAAGGATCGGCTGACGCGCCGGGGTGGTGGTGACGATGATATCGGCGGCACTGGCGGCCAGCGCACCGTCATCGGTTGCCACAACCTTGATACCGAGTTGTGCCGACAGGGCATCGGCGGTTTTTTGCGCCTTGGCGACATCGCGGGCCCAGATGGTGGCCGATGCGATATTGCGCACCAGCGTCAGGGCATGCAGTTGCAAATGCGCCTGCATGCCGGCGCCAAAAATGGCGACATGGCGGGCATCGGGGCGGGCCAGATGACGGGCGGCAACCCCGCCTGCGGCGGCGGTACGGATATCGGTCAGATAGCCATTATCGAGCATCACCGCCTCCAACAGGCCGGTGCGGGCCGAAAACAAATTCATCAAACCGTTGACCGATGCCAGACCCAGTTTGGGATTGTCAAAAAAGCCGGGGCTGATTTTGATGGCGAAGCTGTCGATGCCCGGCACATAGGCGGTTTTGACATCGACCTCGCCGTTGAATTCGTCGATATCCAGCCGCAGGATCGGCGGCATTTTGACCTTGCCCCCGGCAAGGGCGACAAAGGCCTTTTCGATGCAGTCGATCACGTCACCATCAAGGGTGACGACATTGCGCAAGTCGCTTTCGGTCAGGATTTTGAGATGGGTCATGTTGTGGCTCCTGCCCCTTTGGCGGTGCCAAGATCGACATTTTCGCCGCCGGTAATGCGCCGGTGCAGGGCCATGTCGATATTGCATCCGGTTGCCAGAACCACCGTGCGACCGGGATTGTCGATCAATCCGGCGCGCAGGGCGGCAATGCCGACCGCCCCGGCACCTTCGAGAACATATTGGTCATCCTGATAGGCGGCCCGGATGGCATCGGCGATCTGGGTTTCGTTGACCAGAACAAAATCATCGGTCAGATCGGCGCACATATCGAAGGTATATTGATTGTTCAGGCCAATGCCACCGCCCAGTGAATCGGCCAGTGTCGGCAGTTCTTCGACCGACACCGGTTGTCCGGCCTGAAGGCTTTCGATCATCGCACAGCCGCGTTCCATCGAAATCCCCACGACCCGGATTGCCGGATTGACCGATTTGGCCGCCAAAGCCACCCCGGCCAGCAAGCCGCCCCCGGAAAGCGGCACCAGAAGGGTTTCGGCATCGGGCAAGTCTTCGAGAATTTCAAGGCCCAGTGTGCCTTGCCCGGCGATAATGTCGGCATGGTCAAAGGGCGGCAACATCGTCATGCCGTGTGTTGCGACCAGACGATCCACTTCGTGCTGGGCTTCGTCCTGGCTTTTGCCGGTGATGCAAATTTCGGCCCCAAGGGCACGAATGGCATCGACCTTGTTGGCGGGGACCAGTTCGGACATGCAAATTACCGCCCGCACCCCGGTTCTTTGTGCGGCATAGGCCAGGGCCCGGCCATAATTGCCGGTGGAAACGCCGACAACGCCCTTGTGTTTCTGGTCATCAGTCAGTTTCAAAACCGCATTCAGCGCCCCGCGCAGCTTGAAACTGCCGGTATATTGCAGATGTTCGCATTTGACCCAGACCGGGCTGTTGACGACATCGGACAGGGATGCCGAAGGCCGCAACGGGGTGCGGACAATCTGCCCGGCAATGCTTTTGCGGGCCGACAGGATATCGCCAAGGGTAATCGGGTCTTTCATCGGGAACTCGCACGGCCGGAGGTTTCGGGGGCATGGTCAAACAGGCGGCCAAAGCCGGTAACCGGTTTGTCAAAGGCCAGCAAATGCAGGGCGTGCCAGACCAATGCCTGATTGCTGGTGATCACCGGTTTGCCGATCAGGCGTTCGGCCCGTTCGACCATTTCGGCGGCACGGATGGCAGTGCAGGACACAAACACCGCATCGGCATCGTCAGAATTGGCCTGCAAGACGGCGGCCAGCAAGGCATCGGGGGGCAGGGCGGTCATATCCGGGTCAGTTTCCAGCCCGAATGTCAGAATGCGGGTGATTGCAAACCCGTCGGCGGTCATGCCATCGGCGACCGATTGGGTGACCGCCGGGATATAAGGCGCAACCAGCGCAATTTTGCGAGCCCCGACGGCACGCAACGCCAGTTGTGATGCCAATAACGGGTTGGTCACGGCACAATCGGGCAGACTTTGCCCGATCAGACCGGCAATCCGTGCGGATCCATTCACCGCCGTTCCCGATGTGCAGCCGAAAATGACCACATCAACGCCGTATCCGGGTAACAGGGTGCGGGCGGCACGCGGCAAATCATCGGCCATGGCGCGCAAATGATCGACCGTGACCGGATTGGCGTTTTCAATGCGGGTGGTGAACAGGCCGACATCGCCGGGCAGGATGCGGCGCAAATCATCTTCGCTGTTAAAATCGGTGGCCAGCGTGATCAGGCCAATCCGCCCGCCCGGTGCGACCGGATCGGGACGAAAGGCAAGATCAACCATTTCTGGCGCAACCACAGGGGTAACGGGCATCGTTCTGAGATCCTTGAACGAAGAGGGTTATCATCAACAAATTTTGGTTTCGCCGTGTCTGCCGGACGGGGGCGTTAGCGGAACGCCATCGTCGGCAGGAACAGGGCAATATCGGGGAACAGCACCATCAAAACCCCGACCAGAAGCAGGATCAGGATGAAGGGCGGCGTTCCCTTGATCACCTCGAAATAAGGTCGTCGGAAAATCGCAATCGCCGTGAAAATATCGCAGCCAAAGGGCGGCGTTGCCGATCCGATGGCAACCTGAAGGGTGATCAGGGTCCCGACCAGAACCGGGTCCAGCCCCGCCATATGCACAAGCGGCATGAAAATCGGCGTCAGGACCAAAATCACCACAATCGGATCGACAAACATGCAGCCGATAAAAAAGGCCGCCGAAATCGCCAGCAAGACCAGATAGGGGCTGGCGTCATCAAGGCCAAGACCGCCGATCACCGCCTGCGGAATCTGGGCAAAGGAAATCACGAATGAAAATGTCGTTCCCGCCCCGACCAGAATAAACACAACAGCGGTGATGAGGCCGGTGGACCGGGCGATATGGAGCAATTCACCCCATTTGACCGACCGGAAAATCAAGACTTCAAGGATGACGGCATAGAGCACGGAAACAGCGGCGATTTCGGTCGGGCTGACCCAGCCACCGTAAATTCCGCCGACAATCAGCACCGGGAACATGATGGCCGGTCCGGCCTTGCGCACCGCAATCATCCGGTCTTTCCAGCCAATGCGCGGGATGGTCGGGATGTTGTTGACGGTGGCGTAATACATCGAATAGGCCGAAAACAGGATCAGGATCAAAATCCCCGGCCCGATCCCGGCCAGAAACAGTTCGCCAATCGATACCTTGCCGACCACGCCAAAGACGATCATGCCAATCGAGGGCGGGATCAGCATGGCGATGTCGCTGGCATTGATCACCAGCGCCATTGTAAAGCTGTCCTTGTATCCGGCCTGCAACATTTTGGGTCGCAACGGGCCGCCCATTGCCACCACGGTCGCCTGGGTGGAGCCGGACACCGCACCAAACAATGTACAGCCAAGGGCGGTGGTAACAGCAAGGCCGCCGCGCATATGGCCGACAAAGGTCATCGCCAGATCAATCAGCCGGTTGGCGGTATGCCCCTTGGTGATGATGTCGGCGGCAAAGATAAACATCGGCACCGCGATCAGGGCGACCGGGCTGATGCCGCTGATCATTTGCTGGATGATGATGTCGGTTTTGATCGGCATGAAAAAGGCAAAGGCGACAACGCTGGCCGTGGCCAGCGGCACCATCATCGGAAATCCCGATACCAGCAGGACCAGCATCACGATTAATATGGTTGTTCCAAGATCCATTGTCGCTGCCCCCTTTAAATATGGATTTCGTCGATATCGTCCACATCGGCGAACTTGTCCTCAACCCGGTAGGATAAATGCACCCCCGGTTTGAGAATGTTCGTCGCAGCGGCGAACAGAAACTGGATACCGGTCATGGTCAGACCAAACGGCACCCACAGCAGCGTGATATAGACCGGAACCCGCAGGGCAGGCGTTACGCGGTTTGATGTGGCAAGCGATGACACATAGCCGACCGCATACCATGCCAGCAAAAACATCAGGGACGCGGTGCCCAGTGTGATGATGATCATCATCACCTTGCCCGATTTCGGGCCCAGCATATCGGTGAAGGCCGACATGCGAATATGGCGGCCCATGCGGGCGGCCTCGCTGATGCCGACAAAGGTCACCAGAATGATCAGGAACTGGTTGAGTTCCTCGGAAAAAAACAGACTTGAATCAAACACCAGCCGCATAATGACATTGGCAATGGTATTGACCGCCATGATGATGATGCTCCAGCCCAGAAGCTGACGCTCGATCACCGACAATCCGCCGTCGATTCGTTTGAGAATGGCTAGTGCCCCGCCTGTCGGCGCAGGGGCCTCCCCGTGTGTTCCTGACATACGACCTCCTTGATGCGCGCGCGGGTTATCTGTTTGAACGTCTGGTGAAGACCAAATGTTCCCTCCGCGCACCTTGCCCGCTTCGCGCCAGAAAATCAGAATAGAAACACGCTTTGAAACGGTTCAATCAGATTTATGTCATGAGACAAAAATCAATACATGACGTCGAAGGCGTGAACACCGGGCATCTGATCCATATTCTGACGGATTTGCAGCAGGGCATGATGCAGGGAAGGCGTATCGGGGGCACCGCCGACACAAATGCGGATCGCATTGGGGCGCGGCATCTTGATGGTCATGAACGGGTCGGAAATGGTGACGGCAACACCGTTTTTACGCAATTCCGAGGCAAACCATTCTTCCTGCCAGTGTGGTGGAATGCGCACCCAGGCGCTAAGCGATGTCGGATGATGACGGATCACGGCATCGCCCAGAATATCGGCAACCAGGCTTTGGCGTTCGCGCATCAGGGCGCGTTGGACGGTCACGGCCTGATCGACGGTGCCATCGGCGATCCAGCGTGCCCCGATTTCCGCCATTAACGGCGTGCCCATCCAGCCGGTCACGCGCAAGACGCTGCTGGCCCGGATCGACAAATGCGGCGGCACCACCAGAAAACCGGTGCGCAGGCCGGGCATGACGATTTTGGTCAGGCTGGTGACGTGAAACCCCAGACGTGGCAGGAAACTGGTGACCGGGGGCAGGTTTTGTTCCAGCAAGGGCCGGTAGACATCATCCTCGATCACATAAACCCCATGTTGCCCGGCGATTTCGGCAATGCGTTTGCGCCGTTCCAGCCCCATCAGGCAATTGGTCGGGTTGGTATAGATCGGGGTGATGACAAGGGCGCGGATGGCGCGGTTCTGGCATTCTTTCTCAAATGCTTCGGGCAGAATGCCTTCGTCATCGGTTGGCAGGGCCCCCAGTTTAAAGCGCAGGACGCTGGCGGTGCCAATCACGCCATGATCGGTCAGGTTTTCGGTCAGGACGACATCATCGGGCTGCACGATCGAGGCAAGGGCGGTGAAAACCCCCTGTGCCGCGCCATTGGTGATCAGGATTTGCGGCACATCGGCATTCATGCCCATGCCTGACAACCATTTGGCCCCGATTTCGCGATGATATTCAAAACCGGCCACCGGGCGGCAGGATTCCATCCAGCCATGATGAGGTTCTTCGGCCAGACGGGCATGGATTTGCCGGGACAGGTCATTATGAAATTCGGTATAGGCGGCGCGGACAATCGACAGATCAATCAGGTCGGGTTGGCGGTTATCGAGGATAAAGGAGGATGCCCGGTCGGTCAGGCGGGCCTGAACAAAGGTGCCGCGTCGTCGTTCGGACCGTAAATAGCCCTGTCGTTCGACTTCCTTATAGGCGGCACTGACTGTCTGGACACTGACGCCGACCCGAAAGGCCAGATCGCGGTGGGTGGGCATGCGGACATCGTGGCGCAATCGCCCCGACTCGATATCGGTGATAATGGCCTCGACCAACGCCTTGTATTTCGGGCCGTTGTCGCCGCTCATATTGGTTGTAGGCAACCACATATTTCTATTTCCACCCAATAATTTTGTCCTGACCCTAACACAAAGCCGATGGATTTGGGTAGGGGGCTTGTATTTTTGTCATGATACAAAACGGACATTGACCTGATGCAGGAACATTTCAAAACTTTGAACGTTCAATACATACGACGTTCCACCAAACGCCGCCGGTCCTGCTTTGTTGCACCGTGATCGTAGCGGCAAAACAGGGAGACTTCTTATCATGAGTATGAAAAAGTTTTTGACGGCATCGCTGTCTGCGACGGCCCTTCTGATCGCGTCGGGCATGGCGGCCCAGGCCGAGGAATGGAAATTCGCCCATGAAGAAAGCCCGGGCGATGTGCAGGATATCTATGCCCAGGAATTCAAGCGTCTGGTCGAAGAAAAGACCGACGGCGATGTGACGGTGACCATCTACACCTATGGTCAGTTGGGGACGGAAAACGACATTACCGAACTGACGGCATCGGGGGCGGTGCAGTTCTCGAATGCATCGCCGGGGCATCTGGGCACCTTCGTTCCGGAAATTCAGGTGTTTGGCGTGCCGTATCTGTTGTCGCAGGATCCGGAAGTCAACAAAAAGGTTCTGTCTTCCAGCCCGACAATTTACGAAAAAATCGGACCGGATTTTGAAAGCCAGGGCCTGAAGCTCTATACCATGTATCCGGAAGGTGAAATGGTCTGGACCACCAAAAAACCGGTGACAGAACCCGCCGATTTCAGCGGTGTGAAATTCCGCGTCATGACCTCGCCGATCCTGATCGAAAGCTATAAATCCTTTGGTGCCAATCCGACGGCCCTGCCGTGGGGTGAAGTTTATTCGGGTCTGCAAACCAGCGTGATTGATGCGCAGGAAAATCCGATTTTCTTCATCGAAAGTGCCAAATTTTATGAAGTGACCGATTATCTGATCTATGCCGGTCAGCAGGAATACACCACCACCGTGGTCTCGAACGCCGATTTCTATAACGGCCTGTCGGACGAACACAAAGCGCTTCTGGCCGATGTGAAATCCGAACTGGATGATTTCATTTTTGATGCCCAGGCAGAGGCCAATGCGGCGTCTCTTGAACGCATTCAGGCTGCGAAGCCCAGCATTGAAGTGATCCGTCTTGACGAAGAACAGCGTGCCAAATTTGCCGAAGCCTCCAGCGGCATTGGCGACAAGCTGGTTGAGATGGTTGGTGGCGACACCGCCGAAGTGCTTGAAGCCCTGCGCAAGGAATTTGGCACCGACATGTAATCCGGCCTGTCGGCAGATATTAAAAACCCCCGCAAGTTGACCTTGCGGGGGTTTTGCATTTGGTCGCCGGGAATTATTTACCTGCGGCGACTTCGTTTGCCACCGCATCCACCGCCTGTTTGGCGATGTCGATCACCTTGTCGATTTCGGCTTTGGTAATGCACAATGGCGGGGCAAAGCCCAGAATGTCGCCATGCGGCATCGCACGGGCAATCATGCCGCGTTCAAGACAGGCCGCCGAAACCCGCGGGCCGATTTTGGCATTGGGGTCAAAGCGTGTCTTTTTGTCCTTGTCGGCGACGAATTCAAGGGCGGCCATCAGGCCAACCCCGCGGGCTTCGCCCACCAGCGGGTGATCATTGAAGGTTTCGCGCAGCAATTTTTGCATATAGCCGCCGGTATCCCGCGCATTGCCGGTCAGATCCTCGCCATCGACGATATCGAGATTGGCATTGGCCGCCGCCGCACAGACCGGATGGGCGGAATAGGTCCAGCCATGACCAATCGGCCCCATTTTGTCCGATCCCTGTTCCAGAACCTTCCACACCCGTTCGCCAATGATCACACCCGACAGCGGCAAATAGCCCGATGTCACACCCTTGGCAATCGTGATCAGGTCGGGTTTCATGCCGTAATGATCCGATCCGAAATAGCTGCCGGTACGGCCAAAGGCGGTCACGACTTCATCGGCAACCAGCAGGATATCGTATTTGTTCAGGATTTTCTGGATCGCCTCCCAATATCCTGCGGGCGGGGTGATGATGCCGCCTGTTCCCATCACCGGTTCGCCGATAAAGGCGGCAACGGTTTCCGGGCCTTCGCGCAGGATCATTTTTTCCAGATCGTCGGCACAACGTTTGGCAAAATCGGCCTCGGATTCACCTGATTCGGCGTTCCAGTAATGATGCGGGCAGGTGGTGTGCAGGATTGGCGCACGCGGCAGATCAAACGCATTATGGAACGCGGCAAGGCCGGTCAGGCTGCCGGTCATGATGCCTGATCCGTGATAACCGCGCCAGCGCGAGATGATTTTCTTTTTTTCCGGGCGACCCAGAATATTGTTGTAGTACCAGATCAGTTTGATGTTGGTTTCGTTGGCATCCGACCCGGACATGCCATAATAGACGCGCTGCATGCCTTTGGGGGCGGATTTGACGATGCGGTCCGACAGGCGGATGACCGGTTCGTTCCCGTGCCCGACATAGGTGTGGTAATAGGCCAGTTCCTTGGCCTGTGCATAAATCGCCTCGGCGATTTCGGTGCGGCCATAGCCGATATTGACACAATACAGCCCGGCAAAGGCATCCAGGCTTTCGCGGCCTTCGGTATCGTGAATGTAAATGCCCTTGCCGCCGCAAATGATGCGGTTGGGCAATTCGCCGTCGGCATGCTGACGCATATGGGTGGACGGGTGCATGAAATGGGCGCGGTCCATCTTTTGCAGATCGGCAGTGGTGTTTTTGATCATGTTCATTGGTCTTCTCCGTTAATGGATGTGCCGGGGCCTAGATCGCAGCGCAGACATATTTCAGTTCGGTAAATTCTTCGAGGCCGTGGCGCGATCCTTCGCGGCCCAGACCCGATTGTTTGACGCCGCCAAACGGGATCGGCGCGCCGGTGATTTTCACGCAATTTAATGCCACCATGCCATGTTCCAGCGCATTCGCCACCCGGTTGGCACGGGAATGATCGTTGGTGAACAGATAGGCGCACAGGCCATATTCGCTGTCATTGGCGCGGGCAATCACATCTGATTCGTCGTCAAAGGGCAGGACGGCGGCAACCGGGCCAAAGGTTTCCTCGCGGTAAATCTGCATGGTGTCGTCGATATCGGCCAAAAGGGTCGGGGCATAAAACAGCCCGCCCAGTTTTTTGCCGCCAACAATCACCCGTGCGCCCTTGTCGCGGGCATCACTGACATGTTCGTCGCATTTGGCAACCGCCTGTTCATGCATCAGCGGCCCGATATCGGTGGTGTCATCCAGACCATTGCCAACCCGCAATTTGCCAATTGCCGTGGCATAACGCGCGACAAAATCATCATAGATATCGCGATGAACAAAAATGCGGTTCGCCGCAAGGCAGTCCTGCCCGCTGGTGGCGAATTTGGCGTTGATGGCGTGATTGACCACCTGATCCAGATCACAATCGGGAAACAGGATGAAAGGCGCATGACCGCCCAGTTCCATCGACATTTTTTTGATGGTCTGCGCCCCTTGCGACAGCAACAGCCGCCCGACACGGGTGGAGCCGGTAAAGGACAGGGCGCGAACATCGGAATTGCCGCACAATTCCCCGACAACCGGCACCGGGTCGCCGGTAACAACGTTAAAAACCCCGGCGGGGATGCCCGCACGTTCGGCCAGTTCGGCCAGGGCGGTGGCCGAAAAGGGTGTTTCGGCGGCCGGGCGGACAATCATGGTACATCCGGCGGCAAGGGCGGCGGCGGCCTTGCGCGTGATCATGGCACAGGGGAAATTCCACGGGGTGACGGCGGCGGTGACCCCAATCGGTTCGCGCCGCACCGTCATGGCGCGGTCGGGCAGATGCGATGTGATGTTTTCGACATTCACCCGTTTGGCTTCGTCGGCATAAAAATCGATAAAGCTGGCGGCGTAGTTGATTTCACCACGGGATTCGGCAATCGGTTTGCCCTGTTCCAGTGTCATCAAAAGCGCCAGATCTTCGCGGTTTTCCAGCAACAGATCATGCCAGCGGCGCAGGCGGGCAGCCCGGTCCTGTGGCAACAGGGCGGCCCATGCCGGGAAGGCATCACGGGCGGCGGCAATCGCATTTCGGGTTTCAGCCACGCCCATATTGGGGACGGTGCCCAGAAAGCTGCCGTCAAACGGATTGGTGACGTCGATCACCTGCAAATTATCGGCCGAACACCAGCGCCCGTTGATATAGGCATGTTCGCGCAACAGGCGCAGGTCGGACAGGTCGCCCAGATGGATGCAACGCTGTTCTTTCAATTGTGCCGTCATCGCGTGTCTCCTGTGATTGCCGACCTGTTTCAGACCCGCATCGGTTTTGAACTGCATGCAGAGTACCAACAGCACGGCAGAGGAGGTGTCCGAAGACAGCACGATTTGATGTGTTTTTTTTGGCAACAGGGGTGGAAAAACGATGATTTTTTCTGTGATCAGTCCGGATCATCATCGTCAAACGCCCGATATTGGTGGCGCTTGCGATATTTTGCGCGTCCGGCCCGGATCAGGATAATCGCAAAAAACAGGGCAATCAGCGATGTTGTCATGGGAAAAGCCAGTGGCAATCCGATGACAAACATTACGGCCCCCAGAAGGCCACCGCCCACCGCCAGACCGATCCCGCCAAGGATCAGCAGGGCGAAAATACCGGCAATCAGGAAGGCGAGCAGTCTGTTCATGTGCAGTTTATTTATGTGCAGTCTGGCTATTTTTCGGGGGGCTGGTTCCGGTTGACAAGCTGTTTGGTGGTTTGGTCCAGCCGCCCGGCCAGAACCCGCAGCAATTGCAGGGATACGGCCTGGTCATCGCGGATCAGACCCAGAAATTCGGTTTTATCGAGTTTCAGGACGGTCATATCCTCGGTGGCGCGAATGGTGGCGGAACGCGGTGCATCGACCAGAAGGGCAATCTCGCCAATGACTTCCTTGGCCAGAACATCGCGCAGCTTGATGGTTTTGGCTTCTTCGGTGGTCAGCCAGATTTCACCCTTGCCCGAAATCACGACAAAGGCGGCATCGCCCGGTTCCCCCTGCCGCACAATGATTTCACCGCGTTTATAGGTCAGGCGCGGGCTGGTAAAGGCCAGAAGTTTCAAGACATTGGGATCAAGACCGGAAAAGAGCGGGATGGTCCGCAACAGCCGGACTTCCTCGTCAATCGAACCATCATCAACCGGGCTTTCGGGTGTGTCGCTGCCATTGCCCGTTGTCGTGCCATTGACGGTTTCTTCACCCTGATCGTCCCCGGCCTGTTTGCGCCGGACGATCTTGCCGTTCGACATATGCAGGAAGGTTGAAAATCCGTCATTTTCAATTTCGTCACCATCGACCCAGATGATGCTGCGCGTGTCGGATTGCCGGGTGAGGAACGCGATGACCTGATTGCGGGTTTCGCGGTCCAGTGCCGACAGGGCCTCGTCAATGACCAGAACATCCGGGTTCTTGATCAGGGCGCGCACCAGCGCGATTTTCTGGCGCAGGCTTTGGGGAATGCGGCTTCCGGCGACACCGACATCGGATTCAAGGCCAAGCGAAACCAGGGCTTCGTACAGGCCGCCATCGCGGGCGATTTCAAACAGAACATCCCCCACCCGTTCCTCGGAATGGGCGCGGCCATAGGCAAAGCGGCCATAAAGCAGGTTATCGAGCACCGGGGCGGCGGCGGTATAGGTGTCGGCCTGAAAAAAGTCGATCCTGTCGGCCAGTTCCGGCGGTAAATCCTGATGGAATTTGGATCGTGCCTTAAGGATCAGATTGCGGAATTCGTCATCAATCACCCGCAGGCGGTGACGCGCCGGGGTCAGGGTCATGGCGACGTCCAGCAATTTTGTCCGGTCCTGATCGCTGATATCATCGACATTCTTGCCGCTGATGCGTTTCAGCATATTTTTGATATCGGGCAATTCATCGGCCGAGACGAAACTGTAACGGTCGAAAAAGTCGTGGCCCGGTGGCAGGCCGGTAAACAAATCGATCATCAGTTCCAGCGTTTTGCGGCCCATTTCGATCAGGAGTTCATACAGATCGTTTTCGCGCAAAACTTTCAGGAAATAGGGATCGGTCAGAAAATCAAGCCGTTGAAAATCCGGATTGGTGGCCACACCGAACACCAGATTGATGGCAACCGATGCGTTGTCGTTATAACGGTTGATGTCATAGGGTTCGACCAGATCCGACAGGCCGCGTTCGGCCAGAACCTCGCGCAGGCGCGGACGGGCGACCAGAACGGCCTTGGCCAGATCGGGGCTTGTCGCCGGATTGATACGCCGTTGCAGACCGATGCGATAAACATCGCGATCCAGATGGACCACCGCCAGAAGCCGCAACAATTCGGCATGCAGGGCGTCAAGCGATTCATATCCCGGCCCGATATAATCCAGCCATTGCCCGGCGGGATCATGCGGGATATTGCCCGATTCGTGGATTTCATCCAGCCACACGGCGGTCATGTTCGGCGGCAAATCGGTGGGCGATGCCAGGGTGATGCTATCGACCAGTTTCGGGGGCGGTGCCAGTAACTTGATTTCGCCAGACGGATTTTCACCCTCATTGGCAACCGGTTCGGGCAAGGGGCGGTGTTTCAAACCATACAACAGATTATCGGCAATCGATCCGCGAAACAGATAGGCATCGGGCCCGACATAGGACATGCGTTGCCCGATGGCGGCATCGGGCAGAGCGGCAAGATTGGTATTGTCAAACTGAATGCGGCCAGTGGTCGGGGTCAGCAGACGCACCAGCAACCGCGCCAGTTGCGATTTGCCGCTGTCTGAGGAGCCGGTCAGCAAGGCACTGCCGGGCAGCGGCATGTTAAAGGACACATTTTCAACCGCGCGGGTGCCATCATCATCCACCCATGACAGGGCATTGACATCCAGTGGCCCGGCAAGACGTTCTGCCGGGGGTGTGATGATTTGGTGTTCGGGGGCCAGATCAGGCAATTCAAACTGTTCATGCAACTGTTCATATTTGATGATGGCATCGGCAAGCCGTTGATAATAGGCCAGCAATTCTTTCCACGGTGCCGACATATCCTTGTAGGCGGCAAGGGCCGCGACCAGGGCGCCAAACGACAGATCGCCCATGATCACCAGATAACCGCCAATCGAATAGAAAAAGAACGGCGTGATTTGCGAGATGAAGTTATTGAGGAATTTGATAAAAAATTTGCGAAGGTAGATTTCCTTGCGGATTTCAAAAATCCGGCCCAGGCGCTGGGTGAAATGCGATAATTCAAAACCCTGTGTTTCATGGGCGCGGATATCGGTTGCCCCGGTGACACTGTCGCCAATATGTTCGGACAGACGCCGGACATTCTGCACGCGGTCCTTGCCCAGTTTGTTGACCCGGCGTTGCAATTTCGGGATCACATAACCTTGCAGCGGATAAAACGCGACAGCCGCCAGACCCATCAAGGGGTCCTGAATGAAAATAAAGGCGGAAATCGTGATCAGCATCCCGCCCTGATACAGCGGCAATGAAAAGGCCTCGCCGAAAAAACCGCCCAGCGGTTCGGCTTCGGCGGTGATCATGGAAACGATTTCGCCCTGACTGGTTTTGCGGAAATGCGGCACCGGAAACCGCAACATGCGTTCAAACAGAATATAGCGAATACGCCGCAACAGCCGTTCGGCCATGATGCCGGTATAGACATTGATGAAATATTTGAAGCCGCCATTGACGAACACAAGGGCCAGGAAAATCCCCGACAGCACAAACAGATATTCAATCTGGCTGAAATCGATGCCCAGAATCTGATATGGCTCGCCCGCCCCGCCAATCGCCTCGTTGACGATCATTTTCGGCAGGTCCAGCGAATAATACAAAAACGGAAAAGACAGCAAGGTGATTGCTGTCAGAAAAATCTGCTGGAGGCGGCTATATCGCCAGATATAGGCAAAGACCGACTTTGGCATATACGGGTTCCGTTTGTTACGCAGTCCTGACGGTGCGAAAAAGCGTCAGGTCAGATCAAAACTTTGTCGAGGTTGAACAAACCCGCAAAAGCCATCGGCCTTTGCATCGGGTTGATCATAGGCCTGATAATGGTAAAGCCACATTTTGTTTTTGATATCGTCGGGCAGGGTGCGAATCTGATCATAATGGGCATGGACCCCGGAATGGCGCGGGCCCAGTTCGCAATCCTGAAAAATGATGTCGGCCTTGCGATAATACGGCATATGGATTTCGGGACTAAACCGGGCATCGGTGGTCAGGAAAAACCGTTTTGACCCGCAATCGCCAAACAGACCATAAGACAGCATGACCCCCTGGGGTGTGACAACATGTTCGCAGGGCACAATCGTCATGGCGACACCGTGGAAATCAAAACCGCTGTCGGCCGCAAGCGCATGAACATCGAAATAGGTGGCCAGGGTGCTGTTGCCCTGATCGCTGATTTCAAGGCCGCCGCGCAAGCTATGCTCCCATAATGGTTCCAGTAATTCCTGCATGGCATAAAGGCTGGTGCGATGGCCGCCGCACAGAAAATAATTCGACAGCGCCACCCATTCCAGACCGCCAATATGATCCGAATGCAGATGGCTGATATAAATGGCATCCAGATCGTTGGGCGCAAGCCCCATCCGTCGCAACGAATGACGCGCATCCGATCCGCAATCAATCAGCAACCGCTGTGGCCTGGCTTTGCCGGTTTTTGCCACCGGCACTTCCAGAACCATGTTGCTTTGGAAATTGTCGGCACCCATACAAAATGCCGACCCCGTACCGGCAAAAGTGATCTTCATCCCCGATCTCCAATCCTTTTATCGCAAGATTAGACGAGGAACGGGGCAAAGGACCACCCCCTTTATCAGATTGGGGCATTTTCCTTGCAAAGAACGGGCGAAATCAGGGCAGATCGGGGCGATTGGCATCGCGATGATCCGCCAGACGGGAAACTTCTTCGCGCAGGGCGCGCAATTCCCGCATGACCTCGGCATGGTCAATCGTGATGACCTCGCGGGTTTCTTCTTCCTCGACATCGACATGGGTGGACATGGCATCGACCACAATGGCGATAAACAGGTTCAGTACCGCAAATGTCGTCACCAGAATGAAAGGCACAAAGAACAACCACGCCAGCGGGTATGTTTCCATCACCGGGCGCACGATCCCCATCGACCAGCTTTCCAGTGTCATGATCTGGAACAGCGAGTAAAACGATGCACCGATAGAGCCAAACCAGTCGGTATAGGTCGCGCCAAACAGCTTGGTCGCCATCACCGCACTGACATAAAACACCAACATCAACAGGGTCAGGACCGATACCATGCCGGGAATGGCGCGCATCAGGGCTTCGACCACCTTGCGCATCGACGGTACGGCGGAAATCAGGCGCAAGGCACGCAGGATGCGCAGTGCGCGCAACACCGACAATCCTTCGCCCACCGGCATCAGGGTTATGCCGACAATGATAAAATCAAAGACGTTCCATGCGCTGGTGAAAAACCGCAACCGGTAAACCGCAAGTTTCATCAACAGTTCAATGACAAAAATCGCCACTGCAATCCGGTCCAGCGCGACCAGAACCGGGCCCGCAACATCCATGATGGTTGGGGATGTTTCCATGCCCAATATCACGGCATTCAGGGCAATGACGGCGATGATAAATTTTTGGAACTGTGATGATTCCACAATCCGACGCAAGACATGCATGATGACATCCGTTTACGGTGCGACAGATTAACGGCGCGAACCATCAGGATTCGCGCCGTTTTTCCGGGATCAGTTCAGGCTGTGACGGCCCATATCGATAAATTTCTGGCGACGGCGGGCTTTTAAAACCCCGCCTTCCAGATCGTTCATCGACATCAGGGCTTTTTCAATCGCATCGCCCACCTTCTGGCAGGCATCATGCGGGGCGCGTTGGGCGCCGCCCAGCGGTTCGGGGATGATATCGTCAATCACGCCCAGTTGTTGCAAATCCTGCGCGGTCAGGCGCAGCGCCTCGGCGGCGGTTTTGGCCTCGTCGCCGGACCGCCACAGGATCGAGGCGCAGCCTTCGGGCGAAATCACCGAATAAATCGAGTTTTCCAGCATCAGGACGGTATTGGCTGCCGCCAGCGCAATTGCCCCGCCCGACCCGCCTTCGCCGATGATCACGGTTACCAGCGGCACCTTGATATCCAGACAGGTTTCAATTGACCGGGCGATGGCTTCGGACTGGCCGCGGGCTTCGGCGTCGGCACCGGGAAAGGCACCGGCGGTATCGACCAGCGTAATCACCGGAATGCCAAACCGTTCGGCCATCCGCATCAGGCGGATCGCCTTGCGATAGCCTTCGGGCTTTGCCATGCCGAAATTGTGTTTGACGCGGGTTTCGGTGTCGTGGCCCTTTTCATGGCCGATGACCATGACGCTGCGTCCGCGCAACCGTGCCAGCCCGCCAATGATCGCCTTGTCTTCGCCATAGAGGCGATCCCCTGCCAGCGGCGTAAAGCCGTCAAACAGATGTTTGATATAATCGACAAAATGCGGACGATCCGGGTGACGGGCGACCTGGGTACGCTGCCACGGTGTCAGGCGGCCATACGTGCTTTGCAGCAGTTTGGTCAGCTTGTCTTGCAGGCGTGAAACCTCATCGGCGATGTTGACTTCATCATTGCCGGTCAGGTGGCGCAATTCTTCGATCTTGCCTTCAAGTTCGGCGATCGGCTTTTCAAAATCCAGAAAGTTGTGCATCTGGGCATCAAATCCGGCTGGGAAACAATGGGGCGGAACATACGTGATCGACACGCCACGTCAAGGGTTGAGGATTTAAACCCTCATAAATTACAAACACCGATCCTGTATAAAGCATATTCTGCACTGCATCATCACCCATTTCATACGGTTTATAATGTTGCCCAATTATATGATTTTCCGGCCGGAAAGCCCGGCAGAAGTCCCGTTTGACCGCCTTGTTGCGATTCTGCATACCGCCTTTGCGGTGCAGGACGGCATTGTTGATCCGCCCAGTTCGGCCAAATCGGTCGATATTGCCGAACTGCAAGGGCGGTTTGCGCGGGATGTTTTGTTGCTGGCCCGCGATGATCAAAACCGCATCATCGGTCAGATCTGGATCGAAGATACGGGGCAGGATGCCTATCTGTATAAATTGTCGGTCGATCCCGACATTGCGCGGGGTGGCATCGGAACCGCATTGGTGCGGGCCGCCTGTGATCATGCGGCCCGTGCCGGAAAGCAGGCAATACGCCTGCATGTCCGGGTTGAACTGACGGGGAATATCGCGTTTTTCAAATCGCAGGGTTTTGCGATTGTCGGTGAAGGGGTTCATGAAGGTTATGACCGCACGACATTCTGGAAAATGGCACGGTCGTTGCTTTTGATCAATGAGGTCTGATCGGATCAGGCCATCTCTGTTTCAGGTTTCCGGGCATAATAAGGCACATGGGTTTCGCCCCAATCCTTTAGCGACAGAATGATCATCCGCAGGGTTTCGCCCTTGGCCGTCAGGCTGTATTCCACACGCGGCGGGACTTCGGCGTAAACTTCACGATGGATCAGCCCGGCTGATTCCAGTTCGCGCAATTGCCGGGTCAGCATGCGTTGGGTGACACCAGGCATGGATCGACGCAATTCGTTGAACCGTCTGGTGCCTTGCATCAGGTGAAACAGCACAACGCCTTTCCATTTCCCGCCAATTATTTCCAGCGTTCCTTCAACCGGGCAGCCAAGGCTGTGATTGGGTGGGCATCTTTCCATCGTTTGATCCCTTTAAAAGGTCAACAGTATACAAATTGACACTATATGCTAAAATTGTGCGTACTTATCATATCCAACATAATTCCCTACACCAAGAGCCATAGTGCAATTTCACGATAAGGATTTTTGTAATGAAAGCTGTTGGTCTGACCCGTTACCTGCCGATTGATAACCCGCAATCCTTTCTGGATGTCGAGGTGGTGACACCTGCACCGGCGGGCCGCGACATTCTGGTGCGCATTCATGCGGTTGCAGTTAATCCGGTTGATTTCAAGGTGCGCCGCCCCAAAGATGCGGTTGAAGAAATCCCGCGCATTCTGGGCTGGGACGCCGCCGGGATTGTCGAGGCGGTGGGCGAAAATGTCACCCTGTTCAAGCCGGGTGATGAAGTTTTCTATGCCGGGGATATCACCCGACCCGGATCAAATGCCGAATATCAGCTGGTTGATGAACGTATTGCGGCGTTAAAACCCCGCAGCCTGTCCTTTGCCGGGGCGGCTGCCCTGCCGCTGACCGCGATTACGGCGTGGGAGTCGCTGTTTGAACGGCTGGCGCTGGATCGTTCCGATATGGCGGGTAATGCAGGCAAAACCTTGCTGATCATCGGGGCCGCAGGCGGGGTGGGGTCGATTGCAATCCAGCTTGCCAAACTGGCGGGACTGACGGTGATTGCCACAGCATCAAGGCCTGAAACCATACGCTGGGTCCGTGATCTGGGGGCGGATCATGTGATCAATCACCGTAATCCGTTAAAGGACGAACTGGCAAAAGCCGGGTTTGCCGATGTGGATTACATCCTGTGTGCCGCCGATACCGACCCGTATTTCGCGGCCATGACCGACATCATTTGCCCGCAGGGCAAGATTTGCGTGATTGTCGAATCCGCCCTTCCGCAGAATATTGATCTTTTGAAAATGAAATCGGTGACATTTGTCTATGAAATGATGTTCACCCGTTCGATGTTTCAGACCCCAGACATGATCGAACAGCATCATTTGCTAAGCCATATCGCCCATCTGGTGGATCAGGGCAAAATCACCACCACCTTGCAGGCCGATTACGGCACCCTGTCGGCAGAAACCCTGCGCAAGGCACATGCAATGCTGGAATCCGGGGCGTCGATAGGTAAAATCGTGCTGCACGGTATCGGCGTTTAGGACCGGGCAAGAGGGGGCGATGATGGCCCCCTCCTGCGTTATTAACCGGCGGTCTTTTTTGCAATCGCCTCGGCCTGGCGGACCATGACTTCGGCCTGTTTGATCGAGGCGATGTCGATCAGGCGGCCATCAAGGGCAACGGCGCCTGCCCCTTCGGACTGGGCCTTTGCCATGGCCTCAAGAATGCGTTTGGCCTTGGTGATTTCGGCGTCGGACGGGGAATAGACATCATTGGCAAGGGTGATCTGGCTGGGATGGATCGCCCATTTCCCTTCGCAGCCCAGCACCATTGCCCGCGCCCCTTGCGCCCGATAGCCTTCGGGGTCGGAAAAATCGCCAAACGGGCCGTCAATCGGGCGCAAGCCATTGGCACGGGCGGCGACCACCATGCGGGCAATGGCGTAATGCCACATGTCGCCCCAGTGATATTGCCGTTCGGTATCGCCGTCCTTGTCGGTCAGAACACCATAATGCGGGTTGGGGCCGCCAATGCCGGTTGTCATTGCCTTGGTCGAGGCGGCGTAATCCGCCACCCCGAAATGCAGCGATTCGTTGCGGGGCGAGGCGGCGGCAATTTCATGGATATTCTGCATGCCCAGCGCGGTTTCAATGATCAGTTCAAAGCCGATGCGCTTTTTGCGGCCCTTGGCCATTTCAATCTGGGTGGCGAGCATATCCAGGGCATAAACATCCGATGCCGTGCCGACCTTGGGGATCATGATCAGGTCAAGACGGTCGCCTGCCTGTTCGAGCACATCCACCACATCGCGATACATATAATGGGTATCAAGGCCGTTGATCCGCACCGATAAAACCTTGTCGCCCCAATCGATGTCATTGATCGCGGCGATGATGTTTTTGCGGGCCTGTTCCTTGTCCGACGGGGCGACCGCGTCTTCCAGATCCAGAAAAATGGCATCCGCCTTTGATTTGGCGGCCTTTTCAAACAATTCGATCCGGCTGCCGGGCACGGCCAGTTCGGACCGGTTGAGGCGGGCCGGGGCGGTGCGGGGGATGGTGAAACTCATGATTATTCTCCAAAAACCTGTTCTTCGGGTTTGCATGGGCAAACCCGTCTGGCGTGATGATTTTAACCGTGGCCGCCGTGACAGCATTTTTGCCTGCGATCATTTTGCGCCGCAGGATAATTTGCGCGGATGCTAACAGACATGCCGCCCTGTCGTCCAATAAGACAATGGTCGCGCCCGGATTTTTGGCTGTTGGCCGATAAAACTGTGCGATGGATGGATAAAGCAATGGCTCCCCGGCGGTCCTGTCGCTAGATTGGCGGGATTCCGCGTGTCATTGCGGATCGGGGGAATAAAAGGCAATCATCGGGCCCATGCGTCAATCATTCACCAGTCTGATTTCTGCCAGTTTTGCGCCGTTGCTTGTGCTGGGCTCTTGCCTGATGCTGGCGCTGTCGCCCGGTCTGGTGCCCGATGATTTGTCCGGTCTGGTGCGGCATGGCCCGTTTGTTCTGGCGGTGCTGGGGGCGGCGATTGGCCTGTGGTTCGGGCGGGGACGCGCTGTTTTTGTCATGGTGTTGCTGTTAGTCTGTTATGGCGTTCTGGTTGCCAATGGCGGCGGATTTTCGGCAGAGGGTCTGGCATTTTTGCGGTTGGCGACATTGTATCTGGTGCCGGTCAATCTGGTGGTGTTGGGGTTTGTTGCCGAACGCGGGGTGCTTAACCCGCGCGGTATTGCCCGCATGCTGTTTTTGGGACTGCAACTGTTCATCATGGTGATGCTGGCCGGGCAGGCCGATGTCGGGGCGGCATTGCGGGCCATTCTGGCGTTTCAACTGGTTGATGCCGGGCCGTTATTTGCCGATGTGCCGCAACCGGCCTTTATCCTTGCCCTGTTGTCGGTCGGGATTTTGATCGCCAGCCGCCGTCCGCTTGAAATCGCCTTTGCCAGTGCCATCATCGCCATTGTCGCCGCCACCCTTGCCGGGCCGGGTTATTTACGGTTTGGCTATCTGGGGGCAACCGGGGTGGTTCTGGCCGGGTTGGCGCAAGAAGCGTGGCGGATGGCCTTTGTTGATGATCTGACCGGCCTGCCGGGGCGGCGTGCCCTTGGCCATGCGCTGGCCGAACTGGGCAATCAATATGCGGTGGCGATGCTGGATGTCGATCATTTCAAGAAATTCAACGATACCTATGGCCATGATGTTGGCGATATCGTGTTGCGCCGGGTGGCCCGCGAACTGGCCCGTGTGGGTGGCGGGGGCAAGGCGTTCCGGTATGGCGGCGAAGAATTTACCGTGATTTTCCCGGGTCGTCCGGCAGATCGGGCCAAATCCCCGCTGGAAGATTTGCGCAAGCGTATTGCTGCCATCAAAATCAGCCCGCCCGATAAAAACAAAACCGTTTCGGTGACGATTTCCGTCGGCATTGCCGAACGCACCGATGATGTTACCGATCCGTGGGCGGTGCTGAAAGAAGCCGATCAGAAACTTTATGCCGCCAAGCAGGCCGGGCGGAACCGGGTGGTCCTTTAAAGCCCGATTGGCGAAATCAAGATGTTAAGGAAGGTCGTGCCTTCTTTGAAGCGGTGATGTGCTGGTGACGTGACAGTCACCGCAAAGAATTTGCAATTTTGATCGAAAATTGTACTTAATTTTAAGTGTTATTTACCTTTTTTCACTCGCCTTAAAGGGGTAGCGTTGTGGTGATTTCATCACATCAGCAGGAGTTCCCCATGGCACGTATCATCGGTACCAATGAAAACGACATACTGCATCAGGCCTCACGCGGGCGGGATGTCATCTATGGCCTGGACGGAGATGATCAGATTCATCTCGGCAGCGGAGATACCGCGATTGGTGGAGCCGGGGCTGATACCTTTATGGTCAGTGAAAGTGGGACGTTTACCCTGTCTTATGCCGGGTCCGATGCGCCCGTGAATTTCCGGTTTTACAATAATGAAGATGTCCCGCCCGGCGAACAGGTGGCGCAGCTTGATGTCAGTGGGGGCGATGCGGCGGGTGACCGGCTGGTCGTCCATGAATACCGCGTTCATGTGGAGCAGAAGGTCGGGGTGATCGGCACCAGTGCGGATGATTATTTTGAGGGTGAAATGGTAATGGTCGAAGGAGGTGCCGGGGCAGATACCATCGTTTTTGACCATCGCGACGTGCATTCCACGCTTATCGAGCCGGGCGTCGCCTATGGTTCGTCGAATGAGGCGGTTTATTTCGATCAGGATAGCATGACCGGCTTTGGCGGTCATGCCGACGGAGACCGAATTTCCTTTGTCGGTGAAGAAGAAAGCGGCGACTTGAATCGTCTGAATGTACGCGGATCGAACCACGATGACATCCTTGTCGCCGGGGAAGACCGCGAAGGTGTTCTTCTGGGGGCAGGTGGTGATGATTTGCTGATCGGCAGCAGCAGTGGCAATGAGTTGAATGGCGAATGGGGCAACGATGTTCTTTTGGGGCATGGCGGTGATGACACCCTGACCGGGGGAAGCGGTGCGGATTTCATGGATGGCGGTGACGGAATTGACGAGGTTCAGTATCTGGGATCAAGTGAAGCCGTGGAAATAGATCTGCGGAACGGTACAGCGAATGGCGGTGATGCCGAAGGCGATGTTATCCGGAATGTCGAGAATATTACCGGATCGCAGCACCATGATGTGCTGATCGGTGATGACGGAAATAACGTGATTGATGGTTTTTTTGGCATTGATACCATCTATGGCCATGGCGGGGACGATACCCTGTCCGGTGCGCAAGTTTTCGGCGGCGACGGTGATGATATTCTTTACGGCAGGCAGCACGGCATGGATGGTCGGGACATCCTTGATGGAGGTGCCGGGGACGACATCATTTATGGCAATGATGAGGGGGACAGCCTGATCGGGGGCGAAGGTGATGATATCCTGATCGCCAACAACATTCACTACGATGATTTTTTCGAGGCCGATAGGACATATTTGTACGGGAATGAAGGCAACGACAAGCTTTATGGCGATGTTGCCGACGACCTTCTGTATGGCGGTGATGACCGCGACCATATGTATGGCGGCAGTGGCAATGACTGGCTTCACGGTGAAAACGGCCACGATGTTTTATATGGCGAAGCCGGCAATGACCGTCTCCAGGGTGGAGATGGTAACGATCTTATGACGGGTGGCAGTGGCAATGACTGGCTTCACGGTGAAAACGGCCACGATGTTTTATATGGTGAAGCCGGCAATGACCGTCTTCAGGGTGGAGATGGTAACGATCTTATGACGGGTGGTGGCGGGCGGGATGATTTCATCTGGACCCATTTTGAAGGCGGGGCGGAACGTGATCGCATTACCGACTTTCAGACAGGCGAGAATGGCGACCGGGTTCTGCTTGGCAAAACCTTCCAGCAAAAAAGCGGTATCGATGATTTCGATGATTTCATTGCCCATGCGCAACAGAACGACACGGGCGTTTACATCGATTTTGCCGACGGGCGGCATTACGGTTATGGCTTGCAGATCGACGGGATCGAGATTGCCGATCTGGACGAAGGCAATGTCGTCTTTGAAGATATTTGATGATGATTGGGGCGCGGTCTGACCCTTTTGCCTTGTCTTGAGGGCAAAAGGGTCAGAGTTCAACAAACCGGAACACCAGCCGCAACGATCCGGCCGTATTGGCAAGGGTCGCCAGACAATTGGCCGCACGGTCTGTCGGGATGGCGACGGCAAAGCGGGCGGTATAGACGCGGGTGTCTTTTTCGCTGCTGGCGCTGGCGGAAAGTTGCACGATATTGGCGTGATATTCGATAAAGATTTCCGACAGCCGTGCAATCAGGCCGGGCTGATCCACGCCGGAACATTCAATCAGATGGGTTGCCCCCGGTGCGCTGGTCAGTGGCGCGGTTTCGGGCATGGATTCTACCGTGATGTCGGCTTTTTCCATGGGTAATTCCCGCAAGGCGGCCTCGCATTCGGCCAGCGGGCAGGTGTCGGGCAATTCGCACGATGTGGCGAAACCGGCGCGCCCGTGATCCAGCACAAAACTGGTCGCGCCGAGATTGGCCCCAATGTCAAACAGCCGCCCGGTAATGTCGGAAATCAGACCGACCCGGTCGGTGCAGGAAACGGTGATGCGGGTATTGGCGTTCATGCTGGCCTCGTTCACTGGACGCGGGGAATATCTGATATTTGATCATAGCATTGAAAAGACGGGATGTATTGATGTTGCGCAAGCGGGCGGTGCGGCAACATGGTTTGACCCCATAAGATACCTGTACGGGGTGCCGGAGAAGGTCGATGGCCGGGGCATGATCACTTTTATATGAATGAACTGTTTGCAGGTGGGGCGGCGTACGCAGTGCCGTGACCGACAGAAACCCCAACGCAAACAGGAGACGACAATGTCTGGATTTAAAAAACTTTTCGCAGCCACCCTTGTTGCCGGTGCAACCGTCCTGGCGAGCCTTCCGGCAAAGGCCGCCGATATTGTAGATACGGCGGTTGCCGCCGGGTCGTTCAATACGCTGGTTGCCGCCGTTCAGGCCGCCGGGCTGGTCGATACCCTGAAAGGCGAAGGCCCGTTTACGGTTTTTGCCCCGACCGACGAAGCCTTTGCCAAATTGCCCGCCGGAACGGTTGAAGGCCTTCTGAAACCGGAAAACAGGGACAAGCTGGTGGCGATCCTGACCTATCACGTCGTGCCGGGCAAGGTGATGGCCGCGGACATCGCAGGCAAGGAAATGGCCGTTGCCAGCGTGCAGGGCGATATCATTGATGTGAATGCGACCAATGGTGTGATGGTGGACAATGCCACCGTGGTCACGGCGGATGTCGAGGCCGATAACGGTGTGATCCATGTGATCGATACCGTGATCATGCCGGGTATGTAATTTGCACGGCGGGTTTTTGCCCTGATTTCCTGCAATCCTTGTCGCGGCCCCGGTTGGCAATACCGGGGTCGTTTTGTTTTAGGGATGGCCGGGGATTGGATATTCTGGAAATGACAAAGGCCCGACGCGCTAACGTCAGGCCTTTGAAAATGGTGCGCCCAGAAGGATTCGAACCTCCGGCCTTCTGATTCGTAGTCAGATGCTCTATCCAGCTGAGCTATGGGCGCTTTGCCTTGTGTTTCCACCGGTTTGCAGTGCTCCCCGTCGGCGGAGCGGAACTTATGCAAAGCGCCGGGGCATTGCAAGCGGTAAATTTCAAAAAACCGTATTTTTTCCTGACAGTTCAAAAAGCCCAAATATTCAGCCATTCTGATGGTCCGATCATCATAATATGACCATTATACCAATGCCCGGATAAAAAAGCGGCAAATGCGTCTTGTTCCTCAAGGAGTCGTCTATTAAGATGCACCCAATCCCGGGGGAGCAGGGGCTTGTTTTCACTATAAGAATGCAGGCCTTGGGAGATTCGCTTATTCCTAGTTTAGGTAATTGATCGAAATGGCCGTTCGCAAAACCTATCTCGCCGTTATTGGCGCCGTCCTGATGCTGGGCGGGTGCTCATTTTCTTCCGAGGCCCTGTGGCCGTCACTGAGTGGCGAGCCGACGGGCAGCCAGGAAACAATGGCTGCCGATGGCAGCAGCACCCCGGCGGTGGGGTCCGCCGGGATGGATCGCAGTTCGCAGCCGCTTGTCGGCATGTCGCAGACCGGGACCTTTGTCGGCACCCGTGTTGACAGCATGCAGGTCGAACTGAACCGGCTCAAGACTGCGCTGGATACCCACAACAACACCTTGCAGCAATTGCGCGCCCAGACGGTGCGCAATTCGCAGGCCTATCACGGTACGGTTGCCGCGATCAGTGCGCGCCTGCAAGTTGGCACAACGCCGGGCAACCCGGTGTTGGTGCAACAATGGAATCAGGCCCAGACCGAACTGGATCACGTCAATGACGACATTGCGGCGATGAATTCGCTGGCGAATAATGTGTCGGCAGACTCGACTCTTTCGACCTTCCTTCTGGAATCGGTTCGCTCGGCCTATCAGGTTTCCGGTGCGGTGGACGAAGATCACCGTCAACTGGCGTTTCTGGAAGACGAAACCAACCGCACGACGGTGCAGATTGATCGTCTTCTGAATGAAATCAGCGACGATCTGGCCCGCCAGACCGGCTATATTTCCAACGAGCGGTCCAATCTGAATGCGCTGGCCCTTGCAATCAAGAATGGTGAAATCTTTGGCGAATCGCTTGCCAAACGGTCGATGCAGGCGCAACCGAGCGCCTCGAACCGCGCCATGCCGACCGCAAATGACAAGCCGTTGGTTGTGATCCGCTTTGACAGCGAAAGCGTTAAATACGAACAGGCGCTTTATAATGCGGTCAACCGGGCGCTGGAACGTCGCCCGGAAGCCACCTTTGACGTTGTTGCCGTCACCCCGAACCGGGGTACCCCGGCACAGGTCGCGCTGAACAGCAACAAATCCAAACGCCATGCGCAAAGCGTGTTGCGGTCGCTGACCGATATGGGCATGCCCGCCAGCCGGGTGCGTGTCTCGGATGCCACCAGCCCGTCGGCATCGGCCAACGAAGTGCATATTTTCGTCCGCTAGGACGGAGTATGTAATTTAAATATCTGTGAACGGCCTGAAACGGGTGCTTTGGTGACAAAGCGCCCGTTTTGTCTGAAGGGGGAGATTTTTCATGGCTGATCTTGTCAATCTGCGGCAGGTGCGCAAGCGCAAGGCCCGTGATGAAAAATCCCGGCAGGCGGATCATAATCGTGCGGTTTTTGGCCGCCGTAAATCGGATCGTGACAAACAGCAGGCAGAACGCGATCTGGCGGCGCGACGGCTGGACGGGCATCTGCGCGATGTGGCCGAAATTCCCGGTGATACTGTTGCGCCAGCGTCCGGCGCGACAGACATTTCCCTTGAAATGCCAGTGCTGACCGAGGCTGCCATCGTGCCGTTTACCGGGCGTCACGGGAAGGGTGACGCCGACGATGATGACGTCCCGGCAGGCTGATCGGGTGTTTTGACCTAACTGTCGAGTGTTTCGCGTTCGCGCTTGGCCTGATCCAGTGCCTCGTCCCATCCCATCAGCCAGTCTTCATGATCGCGGCAATCGGATGGATAGGGGTTTTCGGTCAGACGCATGGCATGAATTCCGGCCGAAAAGCCCGATCCACAAGCCGGGCTGGGCGTTGGGCGTCCCTGAATTGTCGGGGCATTATCCGTATAAATCCGGTTGCGAAAAGCCGGAAGCGAACACAAAACGCCGTCATCAATACCCAGCGGATAGGCCATCATCATCGCCTGTCCCAAAGACGTGATCGACAAAAAACCGCCATCTGCAACGCGGATCAGACCGGCCATCTGCAAATGGGCAATGGCATTGTCAATCCGGCGGCGTAAATCGGGGGTGTCGGTGACGGTGATTTGCCGCCCGTCCTCGTCACTGCAAAACAGCGCCAGAACACGTTCAAACAAAACAGCATGATCAAGATGGTCGCTGGCGGTGCGCAACACCGTCAGCATCAGGGCGGGTTCGCCTGGAACAAAATCGGTTGCTGTGGACATGGCGTCCTCCGTTTTGATGTAAACGACTCTCCTCCCGGAAACCGGGTGACGCGATCAAACGCCCCGGTTGCTTTTTTGTTATTATAGTTTGCAGATATGTTGCGAAGTTGTGAAGAACAATAGGTCACCAAGCGCACTTTTTGGTGAAGCGGCCGGTTTTATCGCAAACAGGATGGGGATTGTTTACGGGGTGCTTTGAGGAGTCTGGCCGCGATCCCTGGCGCTGCGCCAGACGCGCACGCGGTTGCGACCGGCCTGTTTGGCGGCATACAGCGCCTTGTCGGCCTTTTCGATGGTTTCGGCGGTGCTGCGATTGTTGGCCACCGGCGATGCACCGATCGAGGCCGTGACCGGCAAAATCAGGCCATTGCCCGGCTGGACCGGTGTGGCTTCGATCACACGGCGCAAGCGCTCCAGAATCCGGGCGGCTTGCCGCATATCGGCATTGGGCAGGCTGATCAGGAATTCCTCACCGCCATACCGGTACACCTTGTCAAAGGGCCGGACATGGGATTGCAATATTCCGGCGACGGTTTGCAGCACCATATCGCCAATCTGATGGCCGTGGGTATCGTTGACGGCCTTGAAATGATCCAGATCGACCAGGGCAATTGCCGCCGCCGTGCCATTGCGGATGGCGCGTTCGCGTTCGCTGTCCAGATCGGCCATCATTGTCTGGCGGTTATAGGTGCCGGTCAGTGGATCGACATCGGACCGGGCAATGCGAAAGGCGCGTTCAAGGCGGCGGATCTGGGCGAAAAACGATTCGGCGCGCAGGGCCATCTGGTCATATTCACTGGCATCAACCTGACCGGTGGCGTCGTGATGGGCCAAAAGGCGTCGGGCGCTGCCATGCAGTTGATCGTGGGTGGTGGCAAGGGACCGCATGGCGGGTTGATCAATCAGGCCGTTATGGGCATTCAACGCATACCATGCGCCAAAATTGCAATCATGATCGCCCTGACTTTCAGGATCATGATCGCCAAAATCCCTTTCCGGCACCTTGTCCGGGGCGGTATCGCTGTTGGGGTCAACCAGCAACCGCCGGTTCCACGCCAGCAGCAAGGCAATATGTTCGGACAGGGCCGTATCGAGTTCGACCAGAATGTCGCGGTCGGCATCCGCCATATTGCCGCGTGCGATGCTGTCGGGCATTTCGGTGCCCCGGTTTTTGGGGCCGGGATGCCCTGAGGGATCATTCTGTCTGGCGGTCATCGGGGATTCCCGGGAAAATATCGGCAAAGGTTTGCTGCAACACATGGTCCAGTTCTGCCATTGTGACATGCAGGCCCAGATCCGCAAGGCTGGTCACGCCATGTCCGGCAATGCCACAGGGCACGATGCCGCCGAAATGGGATAAATCCGGGTTCACATTGATCGCAATGCCATGAAATGTCACCCAGCGGCGCACACGCACCCCGATGGCCGCGATTTTTTCCTCGCGCCCGTCATCGCGCACCACCCAGATGCCAACCCTTCCATTGCGCCGTTCGCCGGTAACGCCCAGCAGCGCCAGTGTGCGGATGATCCATTCTTCCAGATTATGGACATAGGCCCGTACATCGCGCCCGCGCACCCGCAAATCCATCATCAGATAGGCGGTGCGTTGGCCGGGGCCGTGATAGGTATATTGCCCGCCGCGCCCGGCGTCATAGACCGGGAAACGGTCCGGATCGACCAGATCGTCCGGGGCGGCACTGGTGCCAGCGGTATAAAGCGGTGGATGTTCGACCAGCCAGACCAGTTCGCCGGCCGTTCCGCCATAAATGGCATCGGCGCGGGCTTCCATTTGCGCAAGGGCATCGGGATAGGGAACCTGTGCCGGAGCGATGCGCCATTCGGGCTTTTGTGCGGGTATTATGATGCTTTTCATCTTTCCTGACAAATAAATGAAAACTCCCCTTGATCAGGGGGGGGCTTTTTGCTATCTCCCTTTGCGCCGGGAGGCAAGCCCGCTATGATACGCTTTGGCGGACTTTGATAAACATATTATGCGGTCGTGGCGGAATTGGTAGACGCGCAGCGTTGAGGTCGCTGTGGTAGAAATACCGTGGAAGTTCGAGTCTTCTCGACCGCACCATATGACAGGGGGTTCCTACCAGACCCCTCGTGAAAAAGACCCGCCAGAAATGGCGGGTTTTTTCGTTTGCGTGCTGCCTTTTGCAGGACTAGGCTGACAGCCCCGCTTATGTAACAAAATCAGGACTTAACCATTAAAAGGTTAAGGTGTATTAAGTACCTGAAAATAAAGGTATTATAATGGCCAACAGAAATGACAAGCTGCGTGAAGCGGCCCTGGATTATCACCGGTATCCCACGCCGGGGAAATTGTCTGTCACGGCAACCACCATGCTTGCCAATCAGCGCGATCTGGCCTTGGCCTATTCGCCGGGGGTGGCCTTTGCCTGCGAGGAAATCGTCAAGGACCCGGAAACGGCATCGCTTTATACCGCGCGTGGCAATCTGGTGGGCGTAATTACCAACGGTACGGCGGTTTTGGGTCTTGGTGCGATCGGGTCGCTGGCCTCCAAGCCGGTGATGGAAGGCAAGGCGGTTCTGTTCAAGAAATTCGCCAATATCGATGTGTTCGATCTGGAAGTGAACGAACTTGATCCGCAAAAATTCATAGATATTGTTGCCGCCCTTGAGCCGACATTCGGGGGCGTTAACTTGGAAGACATTAAGGCCCCGGAATGTTTCATCATTGAAGAAGAATTGCGCAAGCGCTGCAACATTCCGATTTTCCATGATGACCAGCATGGTACGGCGATTTGTGTCGCGGCGGCGGTGCGCAATGCCCTGCGCGTGGTGGGCAAGGATATTGCCAATGTGCGCCTTGTGACATCGGGTGCCGGGGCGGCGGCGCTGGCCTGCCTGAATTTGCTGGTATCGATGGGATTGTCGCGGGAAAACATTACGGTCACCGACCGTTTTGGCGTGGTGCACAAGGGCCGGGTCGAGGAAATGGACCCGTGGAAAGATGTCTATGCCATTGAAACCAATGCCCGAACCCTGGATGACGTAATCGAAGGGGCGGATATTTTTCTGGGTCTGTCGGCGCCCAATGTGCTGGGTGCGGAACAATTGATGAAAATGGGCGAACGTCCGATCATCATGGCGTTGGCCAACCCGACACCGGAAGTTTCGCCGGAACTGGTGCGTGAAATTCGCCCCGATGCGGTGATGGCGACCGGGCGGACCGATTACCCAAATCAGGTTAATAACGTTCTGTGTTTCCCGTTTCTGTTTCGGGGCGCGCTGGATGTGGCGGCGACCGAGATTAACGAGGCGATGAAAATCGCCGCGGTCGAGGCGATTGCCGATCTGGCCACCGCCGAGGTTTCCGATATCGTGGCAACCGCCTATGGCGGCGAAGCCTTGAAATTTGGCCCGGAATATCTGATTCCCAAGCCGTTTGACCCGCGTTTGATGCTGGAAATTCCGCCGCGTGTCGCCAAGGCGGCGATGGATAGCGGGGTTGCCAAACGCCCGATTACCGATTTCGATGCCTATCGCCAGCAACTGGAAGGTTTTGTGTTCCGGTCCGGTCTGGTGATGAAACCGGTGTTTGATGTGGCACGCAGCCACAAAAAACGGGTGGTTTATCCCGAAGGCGAATCGCGCCGTGTCTTGCAGGCCTGTCAGGTTCTGGTCGATGACGGGGTGTGCCATCCGGTTCTGATCGGGCGGCGTGATGTCATTCTGGAACGGATTGCCGAACTGGGGCTGCGTATTGTGCCTGATGTGCAGGTCGAAATTCATGATCCGGAGGATAACCGCCATTTTGAACAGGATTGGCAGGATTTCCACACCATCATGGGCCGTCGCGGCATCAATCCGGAATATGCGCGGGCGATTGTCCGGACCCGTCCGACGGTGATTGCCTGTCTGATGCTGCGCCGGGGCGAAGTCGATGCGATGGTATGTGGCTGTCAGGGCGGGTTCCTGCGCCATTTGCGCTATGTCCGCAATCTGGTCGGCGTGCAAAAGGGTGTGTCGGATTTCTCGACCGTCAATATGATGATCATGAAACACGGTACGTTCTTTTTGACCGATACCTATGTGTCGGTCGATCCGACGCCTGAACATGTTGCCGAAACCGCCATCATGGCGGCCGATGTTGTCAAACGGTTCGGGATCACGCCCAAGGCGGCGCTAATTTCGCATTCCAATTTCGGCAGCCACGAAAATGCGTCTTCCTGCAAGATGCGTGATGCGCTCAAACTGATTCGCATTCAGGCCCCCGATCTGGAAATTGACGGGGAAATGCATGCCGATGCGGCGATTTCCCAGGAAATCCGCGACCGTATTTTCCCCAATTCGATGTTGAAGGGGACGGCAAATCTTTTGGTGATGCCAACCCTGGATGCGGCCAATATTTCGTATAATATGGTCAAGATGCTGGGGGATGGGTTGCCGGTCGGGCCGATTCTGGTCGGGGCGGCCAAGGCGGCCCACGTCGTCAGTCCGTCAATCACCGTGCGGGGATTGGTCAATATGAGTGCGATTGCCGTGGTTGATGCCGTCGGGCGGGAACAGGGCAGTCATTAAATCGTGTAACGGACCCCGGCCACGGGTCAGGGCTTGACCCGTTCGCAGCGATAGCGCAGAAACAGCCGTGCCGGACAGTTATGTCGGGCACGGCTGTTTGTCGCAAATCGACACCGGATCAACAATAATCAGGGGGCGCAGATGACCGATGATGTCACACAAGCAGATCGCGCGACGACTGCGCCCGCATCCGGCGACGATTATGTCGATTTGACCCCGGAATATGCCCGCGAGATTCTGGATGCCCTGTATGACGAGGATCTTGTCCGGGTCGAGGAACTGGTGGGTGAACTGCATTTTGCCGATATCGCCGATCTTTTGGGATGGGCAGGCAGTGCGCAACGCCAGCAACTTGTCGAAATCATCCGTGCCGATTTCGATCCCGAACTTCTGACCGAACTTGATGATGAACTGCGCGAGGAAGTCATTGGGCAACTGGGCACACAGGCCGTTGCCGAGGCGATTTCCGAGCTGGATTCCGATGACGTGGTCGAAGTCATCGAGGATATGGAAGAAGAAGACCAGCGGGAATTGCTGGGCGCGTTGTCCGATCTGGAACGCGCCCGGATTGAAGAAGCGCTGTCTTATCCGGAATATACCGCCGGGCGCATCATGCAGCGCGAACTGGTGGCGATTCCCGATTACTGGTCGGTCGGCCAGACCATCGATTTTCTGCGGTCGGCCAAAAACCTGCCCGAAGATTTTTATGACATCATTGTCGTTGATCCGCGCTATCGCCCGGTGGGGATGGTGCCGCTGTCGCGTGCCATTCGGACCAACCGCCCGGTGCTGATCCGCGATGTCATGGAAACCGACAATATGCGGACGATCATCGTTACCGATGAACAGGAAAATGTCGCCCATCTGTTCCGGCAACGCGACCTGATTTCCGCACCGGTGGTCGATGACAGCGGTCGTCTGGTCGGGGTGATTACGGTCGATGACGTGGTGGACGTGATTGACGAAGAATATGAAGAAGACATGATGCGTATGGCCGGTGTCGGCGAGGAAGATGACCTTTCCAGTGCCATTTTTGATACCACCAAATCGCGCTTTACCTGGCTTTTGGTTAATCTGGGCACGGCGATTGCCGCATCGGCGGTGATTGGTGCCTTTGAAGGCACGATTCAGCGTCTGGTCGCCCTTGCCGTTCTGATGCCGATTGTTGCCTCGATGGGCGGTAATGCCGGGACGCAAACCCTGACAGTGGCAGTGCGTGCCATTGCCACCCGTGAATTGACCAAAACCAATGCGTGGCGGGTGGTACGCAAGGAACTTTCGGTCGGGGCGCTGAATGGTATTGCCTTTGCCATTCTGGCCGGGGGGATCACATGGTGGTGGTTTGATGATGTGCAGCTGGGGGCGGTGATCGGGGCGGCGATGATCATCAATCTGGTGGTCGCCGGATTGTCCGGGGCGCTGATTCCACTGGGGTTGGAACGCGCCGGGGTTGACCCGGCGGTGTCCTCGTCGGTGTTTCTGACCACGATCACCGATGTGGTCGGATTTTTCGCCTTTCTGGGGCTGGCGGCGATTTTCCTGCTGTAACTCCGGTCTTCTTCAGGTTTAGGCAGGCTTGGTTTTCTTTGCGGGCTTGATGTCTGGCGCGGAAATTTTGGTGAGAAACGATGTGGTTTCATCGCCGCTGACCGGGCGGGCCAGCAAAAATCCCTGCAATTCATCACAATCAGCGGATTTCAACATTGCCAACTGATCCTCGGTTTCAACCCCGACGGCGACCACCCGGCGATTAAGGCTTTTGCACAGGCGGATGGCCGGATTCAGAACACCGTTTTCCGGCTGCTCGTCCAGTTCCATGTCAAACAGGGTCTTGGACAGTTTGATCCGCTGTACCGGGAACCGTTTCAGATAGCGCAGCGACGACGAATTGGCCCCGAACTGATCCAGGGTCAGGCCAATGCCAGCCTCGGCATAGCGATAAAACTGGCCCAGCGAACGTTCCGGGTCGCGCATCGCGATTTCTTCGGAAACCTCGATTTCAATCATGCCCGGTTGTATGTCGGTGCGGGTGGTGGTCTCGACAATGGTTTTGACCAGATCGGCCTGGATAAATTGCCGTCCCGATACATTCAGGGCAATCGGTACCTCGACATATCCTTCGTCGCGCCATGTGGCGATCTGTTCACAGATTGTTGTGACGATCCAGCGTCCCATCGGGGCCAGCAGGCCGGTACGGTCGGCAACGGCAAGGAAATCGGCGGGCAGACGCAATTTGCCGCTGTCATCTATCCAGCGCAACAAGGCCTCGAACCCGGTGAGGCTGCGGTCCGAAATCCGGAAACGCGGCTGATATTCCAGAACAAAACGGTGTTCATCCACCGCACGGCGCAACTGCGTTTCCATCGACAGGCGGGCATGCATCACATTGTTCATGGTCTCGACAAAGAAACAATAAGACGATTCCGCCGATTTCTGGGCGCGATACATGGCGGCATCCGCATTGGCCAGCAATTGCGACGGCGCACGCGCATCATTGGGATACAGGGCCACACCGACACTGACATGCAGGCGGATTTCATTGGTGCCCGCCGGGATCGGTTGCGATACCGCCTCGACAATCCGTTCGGCTACAAGGGCGGCGCCTTCGGCCTCGGACAGGTCGGTGGCGATGATGGCAAACATGTCGCCTGCAAACCGCCCACAGGTGTCTTTTTCACGGACGGTCGCCCGCAGCCGCCCGGAAATGGTGCGCAGGGCCTCGTCCCCGACAGCGGACCCGAAACGATCATTGATGGCGCGGAAATTGTCGATATCAACCACCAGAACGGCCAAAAGTTTTTCATAACGTTTGGCATGTGCCACTGCCTGATTGAGGCGATCATCAAACAGCGCCCGGTTGGGCAATCCGGTCAGCGGGTCGTGGGTGGCAAGATAACGCAGCCGGTTTACAGCCGCATTGGCCGCTGGATTGTGATGCAGAACGATATCCACGCAATCGGGAAAATGTTTTGACGGGGTAATCGCCAGATCACAGACGACATGAATTCCCTCGGCACTTCGGACCACCCATTCACGGCGGATTTCATCTTCACCGTTGCCAATCGCCAGCAACATTTTTTCCTGGGCGCGGCGCGATGCCGTCCCATCGGTTTGAAATTCCGGGGCCAGATTGTAAAGCCGGATAAAGCCATAATCTTCTTCGCGCAAATCAAAAAATTCGGCAGTTTCCGGTGACATAAATTTCAAATGGCCGTCGGCCCGGGTCAGGGTCATGGCCAAATCGCTGATATTTTCGTGGGGCCGAAAATGATGGAGTTTACGCCGATCAGTTGAGGGCATGCGATTGGCCAGCCAAAACACAAATACCCCGAACAGGATGCTGAGGACGCCGCCACCCACGCCAATCATGTCGGGCGTCAGGCTGCCTTCGGCCAGATAGGCCGGATCGGTTGAGACATCAATGTGCCAGATGCGCCCGGCGACATCAATGGTTGCGGTTTCAATGATCGAGTCGTTTTGCCCTTCGCTGATCAGTTCAAACAGCACGGTGTCCTTTTCGCGAATGCGGACTGTATGATTGGACACATAGCTTTCATTCAGAACCTCGCCCAGCAACGAGCGAATGCGCACCACACCATTGATGATGCCAATCACCTGACCTTCGGCGGACAGTACCGGAATATAGGTGGCAAAACCACGCCCGCCCTGCAACAGTTCGATGGTCGGGGTGACCTGGGTGCGGCGCTGATCGAATGCCATGTCCAGAACCGGTCCGGCAACCGGATGGCGTTTCAAATCGGCCCCCATGGCCGGAACATTGCCCTTGATCGGAGCGACATAGAGAATGATGTAATTCGGGGTGATCCAGTTGATCGCCTGCAAGGCCGGAAACCGGGACTGAAGCGGGGTGGCGATGCTCAGATAGCTGCGTTCATCGACCGGCGGGCCAGCCTGCCAGTTATCGGCAAAACTTTCGAGCAGATAGATATTGTTCTGTACCACCCGTGCGATCTGCTGTCCCAGACTGTCGGCCAGTATGCGTGCGGATGATGTCAGAGATGTATTGCGGGTATCCTGCACATTGCGCCAGACAACCCATGTCGCACTGGCAATGACCAGACAACTGAGCAAGGCGGCCAACACCGCCTGTACCCGGATGCGCGGGGTTTCGGAACGGCGTTCTTCGTCCGGTGTCTGGTCGGTTTCTTCCATGATTTCCCTGCGATATTTTTATCTTTTTATCAAAGTGTTTCCGGTTCCCCGATCTCACTGACCTGAACTGGATCATAAATGTCGTGCCGCGACAATGCCGCTCCGACATTCGGCCGGTTGGTGTCAAATCGGTCAAAACGGAAAACAATGCCCCCGAAGCATTCCTGATCTTATCGGATTTATTGGGTCTTTTGTCGCGAAATTAAAGCCCCTGAAACGCCATAAGAGCAAAAAAACATGGTTTGCACATGGATATTGCACAAGAACAGGCCGGTTTTTGCGTAATGCCCTAGGCAGAAGCGCCCCGGCACCCTATAAAACCCGACAAAACCGGCCAGACCTCCGCCCGCGGGAGTGTCGGCCCGACAGGATAGAGAGCCAGCCATGATGACCCGCCAGCGTGCCCCCCGTTTACGGGGCGGCAAACGAGGACGCCAGACCAAACGTGACCCTTTGATCGGGACGGAAACCGATGCCATCATCGCCGAAATCGGCGGTCGGGGCGACGGCATTGCCCATGTCACGCTGGCCGATGGCAAGGAAATCATCGCCTATACCGACCATGTTCTGCCCGGCGATCATGTGCGCCTGCGCCTGACGCAGCGGCGCGGCGATGGATATGGTGCCAATGTGGTGGCGGTTCACAACCGCCCGCACCCCCATGCCGCCGCCCATTGCAGCCATTATGAAAAATGCGGCGGGTGCGCCCTGCAACATCTGCCCGATGCCGATTACCGCACATGGAAACGCAGCCGTGCCTTGCAGGCGGTGATGCGTGCCGGTATTGCCAACCATGAACAGGCGGAAAAAATTGTCGGCGAACTGGCGGTGTCGGCCCCGGCAACCCGTCGTCGTGCCGGATTTTCAGTTCATTGCGGCCAAACCGGGGTTAGTGTCGGTTTCGCCGAACGTTATAGTCATCATGTGGTTGATTTGCAGGATTGCGCCGTGTTGCATCCGGCCCTGATGGTGTTTCGCGGGGCGTTGCAGGCTTTTTTGTCGGCATGTGAACCGGCGGCAGCCAAACAGGTTTCCGAGGCCTTTGTAACCTTGTGTGAAAACGGTCTGGATGTGGTGCTGAGTGCCTCGGGCGAACCGGATTTAACCCTGCGTCAGGGGTTGGCCGAACTGGCCGAACAACAGGATCTGGCACGGTTAAGCTGGAAAATCGGGAATGGCGTGCCCGAACCGGTTGCAATGCGCCGCACCCCGCAGGTGCATTTTTCCGGCATTGCCGTGCCGCTCCCGGCGGGCGGATTTTTGCAAGCGACACAGGACGGGGAAACCGCCCTGACCACTGCGATTTCCAATGCCCTGCGCGATATTCCGGCCCGCCATGTGATTGACCTGTTTTCCGGGATTGGCAGTTTTACCTTTACGCTGGCACTGGCAGGCGACCGTCGCCGGGTGATGGCGGTCGAAAGCGATCTGGCGGCGGTACGAAATCTGCAATCTGCCGCCGGGCAGTCCAAGGCGACGATTGATGTGCTGCAACGCGATCTGTTTCGCCGTCCGCTGAATGCCGATGATTTCAAGGGGGTTGATCTTGTGCTGTTTGACCCGCCGCGGGCCGGGGCGCAGGCACAATGTGAGATTCTGGCAGTTTCCGGGCCGGAATGGATCATTGCCGTATCATGCAATCCGGCAACTTTTTCCCGCGATATCAAGGAATTGCGGGATGGTGGTTACGAATTGTCACAGGTGATTCCGGTTGATCAGTTTTTATGGTCGCCGCATCTTGAACTTTTTGCCGTGCTGCATCGTACGCGCAAGGCCGCATAAACTGTTTAACCCTGGATAGAACAGGTATATCATACCTGTATAGACGTATTGATTTTCCGCCGGACGCCAGGAAGGCCGATCCTGTCGGGCAGGGGCCCGACAGACAGGCACGTAGCCGTAGATACCGGCTTGTTCGCAGCGGAAACGAAACGTGCAGCTATCGGGTCATTCCATTGGCTTTCAAACAGCCACGGCACGCGCCATCGCGCCGTATAACCGGTATTTTGCCTCTGAAACCCATGATGCCCGTCCGCCGGTTACCGATAGCTTGCGGATCAACAGCCTGCGCAATGCGGGCGAAACCCTTAATAGCGGACGCAACAATGCTGGGGCAGGCACCGCCCTTGTCTCGACGGCAATCGATGGCCTGACCGATATTGCATCGGTGCTAGATGAGATGGATCGTCTTGTTACCATCGCCGAAGAAAGCGATACGCTGTCGCGGACCGACCGGGCGATTCTGAACGATACCCTGTCGCAATATCTGGCCGATATTGATGCGATTGCCGGACGCACAACGCAAGACGGCATCACGGTTTTGGCCGAAGACCGGCAACTGCAATTTCAGGTCGGCGCCGGAACAGATGGGAACAACCGTATCAGCGTTGATTTTCAGGCAGCCGATAGTGAGTCCTTGCAGGCGGGGCTGTCGGAAATTCGCCTTGATGACGGGGTGGCGGTGGCGAATGCCCGCACCCTTGTCGATGCGGTGACGGTCGAAGTGGGCGGGCGGATTTCGCGGATGGAAGCAGATCAGCTTCGTCTGGCCAGTGCCCGTTCCCAGACCGGTTTTTCGCAATTGGGCGGGGCCACAGTGATCGAGGCCCAACTGGCCGCAGGGCGCGAAAGCCCGATGGACCTTAATCGACAGGAAATCACCGATGCCTTGCAAGGTTTTCTGGCGACCATTGCCCGTACGATTGCGGTTCAGTCCCTGACATTGCCGGGTGTCCCGACCTTGCCCGAACCCAAACCGCAGGATGCCCTGACATCGATCGTTTCCGATGACAAGACGGCAGAGAAAAACAATCCCCGGCCTTCTTTTGAGCCTGCGGCAAATGTGAAGATGTCTTCGTCTGGCGGGGTGTCCAAAAATATCGGGGCGGCGGTTTCGATTACCGCCTGATTACGCCTATTCGATCACTTCCTGATCATAGACGCCCCAAAAGCCGGTGCGGGGTACCCATCCTTCAAAGTCACCAAAACGGATTTTGCACCAGTCGGTGGATTTCGGGCAGGTATCGATCCGGCCATTCATGCCCTGACCGATCAGGGCGATTTTGCGGGCCTTTTCATCGGCGGCGGCATACATCGTGATGGTTTCCGCCGTCACAATGACCGAACGCGCCCCGATCAAAAGACTTTGATGCACCCAGCCTTCGCTGCCTTCCCAGTCGCGCAATTTGCGCCATGTATCAAATTCGGAAATAACTTCCATTGGCAAATTGCGTCGCTGATATATCCAGACCTTGGGATAGCGCAGGCCGGGACCGGACCGCAGATGAACCTTGTCGGACCGCAAGGTCACAAACCGCGGAATCGGCAAGCCCGATTCCTGTGCGGTTGCGACCATCACCGTACAGAAAGGGAAAATGAAACTGCCCAATATGATGACGGCGAGGAATTTGCGTATTCCGGAAGGCATGCGATTTTGGTCCCTTGATATGGATATGGATAAGAAATAAAATTACAAAAAAGACGTCAAAATACTTGCTTTCGTACCTTGTGGCATGGCATCACTGCATTGCGGCATGATGTTTTGGGCCGAAAAAACCATCATGCCCGCAAAAGAGTTAAAAGACCGCATAGGAACGGCAGATGACCAAGAAAAAACCGCTCGTCATCGTAACCCGCAAACTGCCGGAAGCGATAGAAACCCGGATGATGGAACTGTTTGACGCCCGTCTGAATATTGACGATGCGCCAATGGACAAGGCCGCCCTGATTGAGGCCGTGAAACAGGCCGATGTTCTGGTGCCAACTGTTACCGACCGGATTGACGCGGCGATTTTGGCCCATGCCGGCCCGAATTTGCGCCTGATCGCCAATTTTGGCACCGGGGTTGATCATGTCGATCTGCAAACGGCGCGGTCACGCGGCATTACCGTCACCAATACCCCCGATGTCCTGACCGAAGACACCGCCGATATGACCATGGCACTGATCCTTTCGGTTTCGCGTCGTATTGGCGAGGGTGAACGCCTGATCCGCAGTGGTGACTGGGCGGGTTGGGGGCCGACCTTTATGCTGGGCCATCGCATTTGGGGTAAACGTCTGGGCATTCTGGGTATGGGGCGGATTGGCCGTGCTTTGGCCCGGCGCGCACGGGGGTTTGGCCTGTCGGTGCATTATCATAACCGCCGCCGGGTACACGAAGATATCGAGGAAGAACTGGGGGCCACCTGGTGGGAAAGCCTTGATCAGATGTTGGCGCATGTCGATGTTGTTTCGGTCAATTGTCCGCATACCCCGGCGACCTATCATTTATTGTCGGCCCGTCGTTTGAAACTGTTGCAACCCCATGCGATTCTGGTCAATACGGCACGCGGCGAAGTGGTTGATGAAACAGCTTTGACCCGGATGCTGGCCAATCGTGAAATTGCCGGGGCGGGGCTGGATGTGTTTGAACATGAACCGGCGGTAAACCCGAAATTGCTGGAACTCGACAATGCCGTATTGCTGCCGCATATGGGATCGGCAACCATCGAAGGCCGGGTTGATATGGGCGAAAAGGTTCTGATCAATATCAAAACCTTTGTCGATGGTCATACCCCGCCCGACCGGGTGATCGAAGGGTTGCTGTAGCCAAATCTTTCGGGATCATCGATTGAAAAGCCAAACCCGCCATGCCGTACTGGCGGGTTTTGGTTTTTTTCCAAACTGGATTGATCTGGCACAAGCCATGTGCGGGCGCAGCATTCTACTATTGGTTTCTGAATTTTGATGACAGAAACGGGTAATGCAATGTCAGACCAGAAGACAACCGGTCCGGAAATCCATCCCGCAGGCGTCGGTGATATTCCATGGCATGCAAAGGAAGTTGACGCCGTTTTTGACGGAATTGCGTCGTTGGAAGATGGCCTGTCGGATGATCTGGCGGCACAGCGCCTGATCCGGTTTGGTGCCAACAGCCTGCCCCAACCACGCCCGCGTCCGGCCATCATGCGTTTTTTGGCGCAGTTCAACAATTTGCTGATTTATGTGTTGCTGGTGGCATCGGGTGTGACGGCCCTGATGGGGCACTGGATCGATACGGTCGTTATTCTGGCAGTGTGTTTCCTTAATGCCATTATCGGATTTGTGCAGGAAGGCAAGGCCGAGGAAACCCTGCGTGCCATTCGCAATATGTTGGCCCCCAAGGCTGTGGTTCTGCGCGATGGTCATCGTTGCAGTATTGATGCCGGTGAACTTGTTCCGGGCGATGTGGTGCTGCTGGAACCGGGCGACCGGGTGCCTGCCGATATCCGGCTTTTCAGGGTCAAGGGATTGCGGGTTCTCGAAGCCGCCCTGACGGGCGAATCGGTTGCGGTGGGGAAACACAGCGCCGCTGTCGATGCCGGGGCGGCATTGGGCGACCGGACATCAATGGCCTATGGCGGCACCCTGATTGCCAGCGGGCAGGCGCGTGGTGTGGTGGTTGCCACCGGGGCGAAAACCGAAATTGGCCGGATCAATGCCCTGTTGCGGGATGTTACCGACCTGACCACCCCGCTTTTGCGGCAAATGTCGCATTTTGCCAAGGGTTTGACCGGCGTGATTTTGGCGTTGGGCCTTGCGGTTTTTGGGTTTGGTGTCTGGGGCCGGGGGCTTGGCATTGACGAGACCTTTATCGCGGTGGTCAGTCTGGCGGTTGCCGCCATTCCCGAAGGCCTGCCCGCGATCCTGACGGTGGCGATGGCGATTGGCGTACAACGCATGGCGTCACGCAACGCCATTATTCGCCGTCTTCCGGCGGTGGAAACTTTGGGGTCGGTATCGATCATCTGTTCGGACAAGACCGGCACCCTGACCCGCAATGAAATGACGGTGCAAAATGTCATATGCGCAGGCGCCAGCGGTCTGGAGACGGTCGGGGTTGATGGTATTGGATATGCACCACATGGCGGATTTACCATCGGGGATCATGATGTTACCCCCGATGCCGTCCCGGGATTGATGGAGATGATCCGGGCCGCGGCCCTGTGCAATGATGCCCATCTGATCGGGCAGGACGACCAGTGGCGCGTTGAAGGCGACCCGATGGAAGGCGCGTTACAGGTTCTGGCGATGAAGGCCGGATTTGATCGCCATATCGAAGACGAAAAATGCCCGCGTACCGATGTGGTGCCGTTTGATTCCGAATATAAATTCATGGCGACCCTGCATCATGATCATGCCGGTAATGGCATGATTTTTGTGAAAGGTGCGCCCGAAAGACTGATTGCCATGTCCGCGACACAACGGGGGGCGGATGGTGATCATCCGGTCGATGCGCAAAAATGGCTGGCGGCGATTGATGATCTGGCAAAATTTGGTCAGCGGGTGCTGGCAGTTGCCGTCAAACCGGTGTCATCGGGAAAACGTGAACTGGATTTTGACGATGTTAGCGGTGGTTTGGTGATGCTGGGCCTGATTGGCCTGATTGATCCACCGCGTGACGAGGCGATCACCGCCGTTGGCGATTGTCATGCCGCCGGGGTGCGGGTCAAAATGATCACGGGTGATCATGGCGGCACGGCACGCGCCATTGCCGCAAGGCTGGGCCTGATCAATACACTGGATGTTTTGACCGGCCCGCAGATTGACGATCTGGATGATGCGCAATTGCGTGCCTGTGCGGTGGAAACGGATGTTTTCGCCCGCACTAGCCCGGAAAACAAATTGCGTCTTGTCATGGCCTTGCAGGCCGAAGGACATGTGGTGGCAATGACCGGGGATGGGGTGAATGATGCCCCGGCGCTGAAACGATCCGATGTGGGCATTGCAATGGGGATTTCTGGCACCGAGGCGGCCAAGGAAGCCGCCGAAATGGTGCTGGCCGATGATAATTTTGCCTCCATCGTCAATGCGGTGCGCGAAGGCCGTACGGTTTATGACAATCTGAAAAAGGCGATTGTCTTTTTGTTGCCGGTCAATGGCGGGGAATCTCTGGGCATTATCATTGCCATTCTGCTGGGACTGACCTTGCCGATTACGCCCTTGCAAATTCTGTGGGTCAATATGGTCAGTTCGATTGGGCTGGCCCTGGCGCTGGCCTTTGAAAAGACCGAAGAAAATGTCATGCAACGGCCGCCGCGCCCGGCAGGCGAACCGATCCTGTCGGGGTTTCTGGTCTGGCGGATTGTTTTTGTGTCGATGCTGTTTGTCACCGGGATTTTTGCGACTTTCACCACCGCCACCGCCTATGGGCTGGACGAGGCAACGGCACGGACCCTGACGGTCAATGCCCTGGTGTCGATGGAGGTTTTTTATCTGTTCAGTGTGCGGTATCTCGGCGGGACGTCGCTGACCCTGACCGGGATCAAAGGCACGCGGCCGGTCCTGATTGCCGTTGGCATTGTTCTGGTATTGCAGGCCTTCTTTACATGGACACCGGTCATGCAGATGCTGTTTGACAGTCGGTCGATCACAATGGTGCAGGGCATGATGATCATCGGGGTTGGTGTGGCGTTGTTTGTCATTCTGGAAATTGAAAAAATGGTGCGCAAGCTGTTAGGGCCATCTTCTTCCTGACAGTTCCTGACAGGACAGCGGGGGGAACGGACGGCTTGTGTGTCGCGGGCATTTCCTTTTGGGCGTCAATTGGCTACACAGGACTTATAATTCTGTCCCCGATTGAAACGCCGGAGAAACAGCGTGCCCCAAATCTTTCCCCTTTGGCCGATCACCACCGTTCCGGTTGATGGCAGTGATGCCGTTTTCCCCGTTCGCCGTATTTTCTGTATCGGCAAGAATTACGCCGATCATGTGCGCGAAATGGGATCGGACCCGGCGACCACGCCGCCCTGCATTTTTATGAAACCGTCCGATTGCCTGAAAGTGGGCGATGGCGATCTGGCCTATCCATCGGCCACCGATGACCTGCATTATGAAGGCGAACTGGTGGTGGCCCTGTCGGCGGGGGGCAAGAACATGGACCGTGCCGCTGCCGAAGCCGCGATTTTTGGTTATGCCGCCGGTCTGGATATGACCCGGCGCGATGTGCAGGCCGACCTCAAGGATCGTCGTCTGCCGTGGGATATGGCAAAATCATTCGATGATTGTGCCGCCATTTCCGCCATCCGTCGCAAGGAAGATTGCGACAATCCGCAGGCAACCAATTTGAAATTGTCGGTCAATGATGCGGTCAGGCAAAACGACACCACGGCGAAAATGATCTGGCCGGTTGTCGATGCCCTGATGCATCTTTCCACCCTGATTGAACTGAAAGCCGGTGATTTGCTGTATACCGGCACCCCCGAAGGGGTGGGCGCGGTCCATCGCGGGGACCGGATGGATGTTGTGATCGAACATGTCGGTGCCCTGTCGGTCACCCTGAAATAAACCTTAGCCGGGACGGAGCAGGATTTTGAAAATCGTAAGCTGGAACATCAATTCGGTGCGATTGCGCATCGAACAGGTTGGCCGTTTTTTGCAGGATCAACAACCCGATGCCCTGTGTTTGCAGGAACTGAAATGCCCGGACGAGTTTTTCCCGCACGAAGCATTCGAGGCGCTGGGCTATACCCATCGTCATGTGCATGGCATGAAAAGCTATAACGGGGTCGCGATCCTGTCGCGCCTGCCCTTTGTCGAAACCACGACCAAATCCTTTTGCGACAAGGATGACCGCCGTCATTGCATGGCAAAATTTGAAAACGGCGTGGAATTGCACAATTTCTATATCCCGGCCGGGGGCGATGAACCCGATCCGGCGATTAATGTGAAATTCGCCCACAAATTGTCATTCTTGCAGGAAATGACCCAATGGTGGGGTGAACAGCGTGCGGCAGGCGACCGCAAGGCGGTTCTGGTCGGGGATTTCAACATTGCGCCATCGGAAAATGATGTCTGGTCGCACAAACAGCTTTTGAAAGTTGTCAGTCACACCCCGGTCGAGGTCGAGGCGCTGGAACGGTTCCGCAAGGCCGGTGATTTTATCGACTCGGTACGCGAAGTCGTGCCGGAACCGGAAAAACTGTTTAGCTGGTGGAGCTATCGTTCCAAGGACTGGCGCGAATCCAATCGCGGGCGGCGTCTGGATCATGTCTGGATGACGCCCAATCTGTCGGGCACAGTGACCCGTGCATCGGTCTATGACGGGGCACGCGACTGGGACAAGCCATCCGACCATGCGCCGGTGATTGCCGAATTCAATTTTTAACCGGTCGGGCCAGATTGCCAGACCGGGCGGAATTTGGTTTTAACCGTCTGGTAAATGTGGGAAAGTTTCGCGGCATCCTTCAGAAATTTTCCGGTAAAAAGAACGGAACGGACAAATGAAAAAAATCCTGATTGGTTTGACGGTTATCGTTCTGCTGGTCGTGGCCGGGCTTGTCTATGTTTATGCCAATCTTGACAGCATCGTCAAAAGCACCATCGAAGAAGCGGGAAAACGGGTGACGCTTGCCGATGTCAGCGTTGATTCCGTATTGATTGAAACCACGCAAAATTCGGCATCGATTTCCGGTCTGGTGATTGGCAATCCCGATGGGTTCAAAACCGACGAGGCCTTTTCGCTGGGCATGATCCGGGTACGGATTGACGGTTCGACCCTGACCAGCAGCACCATCCGCATTGAAGAAGTGGTGATCGAATCCCCGCGTGTGACCTATGAACTGGCACAGAACACCTCGAACATCGCGACCATTCAGCGCAATGTCGAAAGTTTCGTCGCCCGCATGGCGGGCGGGGCGGGCAGTTCCCAGACCACATCGGACGAGGGTGATACCAAAATCGTTATCGACAATCTGTATGTCCGTGGTGGGGCGGTCAATGTATCGGCGGCCATTCTGGACGGGCGTTCATTGTCATCGGGCCTGCCGGATTTGCACCTGAAAGACATTGGCAAACAGGATGGCGGGGCAACCCCGGCACAGGTGGCCGAAGAAGTGATTACGGCCCTGAATGGCGCGGTGTTCAAATCGGTCGCCAGCCTGAATGTTGATGGGCTGCTTCAGGGGGTTGGTGGCCTTGGTATGGGGGTTATTGATACGTTGGGCGGGGCTGCGTCAAGTGGTGGCGGGGCTGTTGGAAATGCGCTTGATGGCGCTGTAAAAGGGTTGTTTGGCGGGTCTTCGGACTGAACATTCCACAATCAGACTGTAACCTTTTCAAGGAGACGATGACTGTGAAAGCAAAACTTTTCCTTGCTGTTGGTGCCGTGGCTTTTTTGGGGGCCTGCGCCAATATGAATATTGATGGCGTGCGCAACATGCCGGCATCGGGTGGCAGCTTTGACGCCGCCCTTCAGGCGCATTATGCCGATCTTGCCCAGATGGAATATGATGAAGCCGATTGGTCGGATGCGCGTTATTTCACCAACCGCGCCAAGATGGCAGCGGCAGGGGCCGATAATGGCCCGCAATTGTTGGCAGATCGTGATTTGCCCGAGGACAGCAAGGCCGAACTGGGCGTTGCGCGGGCCGATCTTGTTGCGGCCCTTGAGGGGGGTGCGAAAACCACTGTCCCGCAGGATGCCGCCCATGCACAGGCGATGTTGGATTGCTGGTTGCAGGAACAGGAAGAAAATTTCCAGCCCGAAGACATCGCGTGGTGCCGTGACCGTTTCTATCAGGCGATGACGCTGGTACAGGCGGCCCTTGCCCCGGTATCCCCGATGACCGAAACCACACCGATGGATATGCCGGTGCCGATGAATGTTTATTTCGCCTTTAACAGTGCGGAAATAGATGGCAAGGCACAGGCCGTGATTAACGGTATTCTGGAGGCGGACAAGAAATTCAGCCCGAAAAAGGTCAAATTGACCGCCTATACAGACCGGGCTGGTGATGCCACCTATAACGATATTCTGGCAAAATCGCGGGTTGATGCCGTCGCAAAGGCCTTGTGGAGCAATGGTATTCGTCCCGCCCGTCTGGAAATCAGCATCAGCGGCGAAGCCGATGTTCCCGTGCCGACCGCCGATGGCGTGCGTGAACAGGGCAACCGGGTCGTCGTCGTGGAATTCACCAACGATATGTAACGGGGGTTTCCCCGCAACAGGAAAGATATCTGAATGCGTCTTTTGATTGCGATTTTTCTGCCGTTTTTGCTGTTTTTTACCATCGGCAGGCCGATTGCCGGGATCATTTGCCTGATCCTGCAACTAACCCTGATTGGCTGGATTCCGGCTGCAATCTGGGCGACCTATGCCCTGAGTCAGTATCACACGGACAAGAAAATCGATGCCGCAATGGGCGGTGGTCGCGGATAGTTGCGATCCTGATATTCTGATATAATGGTATGGAAATGGCGGACCTTTGGTCCGCCATTTTCTTATCCGCCGCGAATATCGTGTGCCAGACGGGTGGCGAAATCATCGGTCATGCCGGAAATGTAATCAAGGATTGCCAGATACAATTCATACAGCCCGGCATCCAATGGCAGGGCATCGGCCCCGATCAGTTCGCGCACCCGTGTGGCGCGATAGGACAAATCATCAATGCCGTTGGCCTGATGGATTTCCAGGGCGGTCTGACAGAAAATATCCAGCAGGGTGGCAAGGCAGGCAAAGGCCCCGACCTCAATCTGGACCTTGCGGCGATTGAGGATGATCTGTTGGGTTGAAAAGGCCTTGGCCTCCAGAATCATGTCATTATATGGCCCGCCGACCTGTGACAGAAGATCGCCGGTCATTTCACCCGCCATCATCTGTTCTTCGTGGGTGACGAAACAATCCGATAATGCCTGAATCAGGCCGGTCATGATCCGCCCGCGCAAAAAGCTCATTTTGCGGCTTTGGCTGGTTTCGCGGTGATATTCGGCGGGCAGGGAAACGTCCTTCATGCAGGGTTTCAGCAACCCTTCCAGCACCGAAAAATCCACCAGTTCCAGTTCAATGCCGTCTTCGATATCAATCAGGGCATAACAGATATCATCGGCCGCCTCGACCAGATAGACCAGTGGATGGCGGCAATAACGATCCGGGGCAACCTTGATCAGGCCGGTGGCGTTTGCGACCTCGGCCAGAAGGGGCATTTCGCTTTGAAAGGCACCGAATTTTCGGGTGATTTTGTCGGGGCTGGCACTGGCCGACCACGGATATTTCACAAAACTGGCCAGAGTGCCATAGGTGAGGCGCATGCCGCCGTCATAAAGCCCGGTGCGTTTGTTGGTCAATAACCGGAACCCCTGCGCATTGCCTTCAAATGTCAGCAAATCTGCGCACTGAGCAGTGGTCAGCGGGGCCAGAAATTTCGGGTCGGCCTCGGCGAACCATTGGCGGATGGCATATTCCCCGGCATGGCCAAAGGGCGGATTGCCAATATCATGGGCAAGGGAGGCCGCCTGAAGAATGGCGGCAAGATGGTCGGGATCAATCCCGTCGGGCAGGCGTTTGTTTTCTGCCAGATGATGGCCAACCGTCAGGCCCATCGACCGCGCCACACAGGAAACTTCGAGGCTGTGGGTCAGGCGAGTATGGATATTGTCATTTTCCGGTAGGGGATGCACCTGCGTCTTGCGTTGCAGGCGGCGAAATGCCGACGAAAAAATGATGCGGTCATAATCCTTGTGGAAATCCGACCGGCCAAAAGACCCGACCGCCGAGTGCCGGGTGCCAAGCCGGACCGGGGAAAGCAGTTTTTGCCAGTTCATCATGGATCAGGTCTTTCGTCTGGAAATATCGCAATCCGCCAGTTATATGCCGGGCTTTGGTAAAGAACCGTTTTAAATTTATCCTGTACCAAAAGAAAACGGCGCATCGAATGACGCGCCGTTTGTCAAAATCAGGCAGGATGGGCGGGTTTAGGCCCCCAGACCTTTTTCCATCACCAGATCAAGGCGGCGGGCAAAGGCCACCGGATCGGGCAGGGCTTCGCCTTCCAGAATGCGGGCCTGATCCAGCAACAAAAATGCCGCATCATGCAGGATAGCGGCCTTGGCATCGGTGGCGGCAAGGTCCGACAGTTTTTTGATCAGGCTGTGTTTCGGGTTGATTTCCAGAATGCGCGGGCTGATATCATCGACCCGGTTATGCTGTTTCATCAACCGTTCCATCCGCAAATCCATGCCGGTTTCATCGGCAATCAGGCAACAGGCAGAACTGGTCAGGCGGTCCGATTCCCGAACATCCTTGACCCCTTCGCCCAGCGCGATCTTGATGGCGGCAATCAGGATATCGAGCGATGCGTCTTTGGCCGCATCGTCTTTTTTGTCATCGGCATCCGCTTCTGCCTTGTCTTCGGCCTTGACCTCGTTCAAATCCGCCCCGCCGCGCGTGACCGATTTGAAATCTTTTTCGTCAAAGGACGGGATCGATTGCAGCCAAAACTCATCGACCGGATCGGTAAACAGCAGAACCTCAACCCCCTTGGCGGCAAAGCCTTCAAGTTGCGGGCTGCGTTTCAGGGCGGCAACGTCTTCGCCGCTGATGTAATAAATGGCCTTCTGGCCTTCTTTCATGCGGACGACATAATCGGCAAGGCTGGTCCAGCCATCAACGCCCGTAGACCGGAACCGTGCCAGTTTCAGGATTCGGTCGCGATTGGTATAATCTTCATACAGCCCCTCCTTGACGACAGAACCAAAGGCTTCCCAGAATTTGGCAAAACCGTCGGCATCCTTGGTCGCGCTGCTTTCAAGTTCCGACAGCAGTTTTTTGGTCAGGCCGTTTTTGATTTTGGTCAGGACCGGATTATGCTGCAACATCTCGCGTGAGATGTTGAGCGGCAAATCCTGGCTGTCCACCACGCCCGACACAAACCGCAACCATGGCGGCAGTAATTCATCGGCGCCTTCGGTGATGAATACCTTGCGGACATACAGTTTCAGATGACCCTTGCGGGCCGGGTCATAAAGATCGAACGGGCGCATGGTCGGGATATACAAAAGCCCGGTATATTCAATTGCGCCTTCGGCCTGATAATGGATGGTTTTCCACGGATCATCAAAGGCGTGGGAATTGTGTTTGTAGAATTCCTGATACTGTTCGTCGGTGATGTCCGATTTCGGGCGTGTCCACAGGGCGGATGCTTCGTTCAGGGTTTCATCCTGGCCGTCGCCCTTCATCAAAATTACCGGAATGCCGATATGGTCGGAATAGGTTTTGACGATGTGGCGCAGGCGGAATTCCTCGGTAAAATCTTTCGAGTCGTCATTCAGATGCAGGGTGATTTGCGTGCCGTGGCCTTCCATGTCGGCCTCGGCAATCGTGTATTCACCCTTGCCATCCGAGGCCCATTTCCATGCCTGGCTGTCACCGGCCTTTTTGGTGACGACCTCGACCTTGTCGGCGACCATGAAGGCGGAATAGAACCCGACGCCAAACTGCCCGATCAGATCGACATTTTTGGCATTGTCGGATTTTGACAGGGCCTCGACAAATTTGGCAGTGCCGGAATTGGCAATCGTGCCCAGATTGGCGACCAGATCATCGCGGTTCATGCCGATACCATTATCAATAATGGTCAGGACATGACGCACATTGTCGGTCAGAAGCCGCACCTTGAATTCGCTGTCACCTTCCAGAAGGTCGGGATTGGCAATTGCTTCGTAACGCAGTTTGTCGCAAGCATCCGAGGCATTGGAAATGAGCTCGCGCAGGAAGATGTCCTTGTTGGAATAAAGCGAATGGACAACGATATCGAGCAGGCGGCTGACCTCGGCCTCGAACCGCATCTTTTCTTCCGTCATGACCTCTTTTTCTCCTGTATTTCAACGAATTGACGAAAATATTGCATGGGGTTCAGGGTGTTTTCCTGAAACCCGAACCGCGCTTGATATGCGTCAACACACCTTGCAACGCAAGTCCTGTATCCTACATGAAAGAATAGCCGGTTTGTCGCGGGGGGACGGTTAAACTGCTGCCCCGCATTCTGCCCCGGGATGATTTTCCCGGTTCTACGCAAGGTGCAATGCCTTGTGCCCGTCAAAAAGGCTCTATAGGAGGCCACACATGAAGGTTCCCGTTCAAATCACCTATCGTGACGTTGATCAGTCGGATGCATTGGATGAACGCATCCATTTCAAGGTGCAGAAACTGGAAGAAACCTTTGACCGCATGACATCCTGTCATGTCGTTGTGGAAAAACCCCATTCGTCCCACGCACAGGGCAACCGCTATTCGGTGCATTTTGGCATTCAGGTGCCGGGCAAGGAGATCATGGTCCGGCGCGACAGTGCCGATCACGCGCATGAAGATGTCTATATCGCGCTGAAAAACAGTTATCAGGCTGCACGGCGGCAGCTGAAGGACTATGTCGAGAAAATGCGCAATCACTGACATATTGTGCAGAATGTCGGAAAACGGGGCGGTCATGGGCCGCCCCGTTAGTGTTTGCAAGATCCTTTCAAACCTCGCCGGATCGCCAGATCGCCTGAAACAGGCCGGGCGATGGCGGTTCGATCAGGAGGCGGACCCGCGCCAGATGTTCGGCAAAAAGATCGGATTTTTTCCAGTTTTCAAGATCATCGCGGCTTTCAAAGCGTGCCATGATGATCAAGGATTTGCCGTCTTCGGCCCGCAACAGCCGCCCGCCCAGAAGCCCCGGAATTTTGCCTGCCATGCTTTCCTGAAAACGTCGTTGGATGTCGATAAAGGTATCGAACTGGCCGGATTTGGGAATGACGTGACTGACGGTGACAATGCTGGTGTCGTCCTGATGGGCAATTGTCATGATGCGGCGGCCTCCAACGGGCGGGATGTGACGTGTGGATAGCGGGCTTCGCGCAATGCACAGCCCCACCATTTCAAATCGGCGGTCAGACGCAGCAGGGCGGCATCGGCATTGACCGGATCAACCGGTTCGCCATCCGTACCAAATTTGTCCCAGACATTATGAAAACTGACGGTTTCGCGCAGGGTCGCGACATGTTGTTCGGCAAAGACCAGCCGCAAATGTTCCACCGCCCGCAAGCCGCCGGAAATCCCGCCATAGGAAATAAAGGCCAGCGGTTTGTTTTTCCAAGGGGTGCGAACGGCATCAATCAGCAATTTCAGTTCGCCGGTGAAGCTGTGATTATATTCGGGAGTGACGACGATAAAGCCGTCGGCCTCGCCAATCGCCGTGCATAATTCATCAATGCCCGGATGGCTGTCGCCAACATGGCGGGCGGGCAAATTCAGCCGGGCGGGGTCAACTGTGTCGATGCACAGATCAGGATCGGTTTGCAGGCGTGATAATGCCCAATTGACGACTGTGTCGCAAAACCGCCCTTCGCGGGCACTGCCATATATGACGGCGATATTGAGTTTTTCTTTCATGATGTTCTCCTTTGCGGGTGTTGCCCGATCAGGAGTCCTTCTATAAAACCTTAACTATAGTTTAGGTCAAGGAGGTTTTGATGGCCGGGACCCTGTCCGCAAAATTCCAACGTTATTTAAGTGTTGGCGAGGTCGCCAGACGTAGTGGCGTTGCCGTTTCAGCGATTCATTTTTACGAACGCAAGGGACTGATCCACAGCATCCGCAGCGAAGGCAACCAGCGGCGCTTTGGCCGTGATGTCTTGCGTCTGGTGTCGATCATCAAGGTGGCGCAACGCACCGGCATTCCGTTGGCCGAAATTCGCGATGCCCTTGCGAATCTGCCCGATGGCCGATCGCCGTCGGCGGGGGACTGGCAAAAATTGTCGGCCCGCTGGCGCGACGATCTGGACGCCCGTATTGCCCGCCTGACACGGCTGCGCGATCAGTTGGGTGATTGTATCGGCTGTGGCTGCCTGTCGATGAAAGATTGCCCGTTGCGCAATCCGTGGGATGAATTGGGCGAAGACGGGCCCGGGCCGCGATTGCTGGACATTTCATAAATCTGTTTTATTGGCCCGTCGGTCTGCCGGATTGCTTGACAGATGGCTGTGCGGGTGTTGAAAGGCCTTACACAGGCGGTTTCGATTCCCGGCACCGCCGCCGGATTTTGTGTGCATGCAGATTTCAACCCGAAGCGGTCCCCGTATCCTTGCCATATTGGGGCCGACCAACACCGGCAAGACGCATCTGGCAATGGAACGGATGCTGGCGCACACATCGGGCATGATCGGTTTTCCGTTGCGATTGCTGGCGCGTGAAAATTATGACCGGGCGATCAAACGTGTTGGAGTGGGGGCGGTGGCCCTGATCACCGGCGAGGAACGCATCCTGCCGAAAAATGCGCGCTATTATCTGTGTACGGTCGAAGCAATGCCGGTCAATCTTCAGGTGGCATTTCTGGCGGTTGATGAAATCCAGATGTGCGCCGACCCGGAACGCGGCCATGTTTTTACCGACCGGTTGCTCAATGCGCGCGGCACCAGCGAAACCATGTTTATGGGGGCGGAAACCATTCGCCCGGTCATCTGCCGCCTGATTGAAAATGTTGAATTTGATAGCCGGGCGCGATTTTCGACTCTGTCCTATCTGGGGGCAAAGAAAATTCAACGCCTGCCGTCGCAATCGGCGGTGGTGACATTTTCCGCCCAGGAAGTGTATGCCGTCGCCGAACTGGTCCGACGCCAGAAAGGCGGGGCGGCGGTGGTTCTGGGCGCGCTTAGCCCGCGCACCCGCAATGCCCAGGTACAAATGTTCCAGAATGGCGAGGTCGAACATCTGATCGCCACCGATGCCATTGGCATGGGCCTGAACCTTGATTTGCAACATGTTGCCTTTGCCGCCCTGCATAAATATGACGGCCAGTTCAATCGCAGCCTGTCGCCCGCCGAACTGGCGCAAATCGCCGGGCGGGCCGGACGGCATATGAATGATGGCAGTTTCGGTGTGACCGGCAATCTGGTGGGGATTGATCCCGATATTATCGAGCAGATCGAAGCCCATCAGTTTGAACCGCTGTCTAAAGTTTACTGGCGGGCCGCCAATCCGGATTTCCGGTCGGTCGGCGCGTTGCAAAAATCGTTGCGCCGCTTGCCCGATAATCCGACCCTGATCCGGGTGCGCGAACCAGTCGATGAAATCATGCTGGAATATCTGGCGCGCAACGAGGATGTGGCAAAGGTCGCCAATACGCCCGACCGGGTGCGTTTATTGTGGGAAGTCTGCCAGATTCCGGACTTTCGCAACATCCATACCGACGCCCATCCGCGCCTTTTGACGGCCATCTATACCTTCCTGACGCGGGGCATTGGCAAACTGCCAACCGACTGGATGGGCGAACAGGTCTTGCGCCAGGACCGTTATGATGGTGATATTGATCAGTTGTCGTCACGTTTGGCGGGAATTCGCGTCTGGACCTATGTGTCGCACAAGCATCACTGGCTGCATGATGCAAATCATTGGCAGGAACGCACGCGCGCCATTGAGGATCGGCTGTCAGATGTGCTACACGAACGTCTTACCCAAAGGTTCGTTGATCGGCGAACCTCGGTTTTATTGAAAAGTCTCAAGGACAAGTCTGAACTCATGTCTTCCATCACTGCGAATGGTGAAGTCCAGGTTGAAGGTGAATTTGTTGGTCGTCTTGAAGGATTCCGCTTCATCGCCGACGAAACCGATGCCGCCTTTGAAGGCAAGGCCATCGCCAGCGCCGCACGGCGTGCCCTGACCGGCGAAATCGCCCAACGGGTCAAACAACTCGAAACCGACGAGGACGTCTCGTTCGCCGTTAATGGCAAACTTGAAATCCTGTGGCGTGATGCCCCGGTTGCGACCCTCAAAAAGGGGGACACTGTTCTGACCCCCGAGATTACTGTGATCGACAGTGAATTTTTTGACGGGCCCATCCGTGAACGTGTGCGCGTCCGCGTGCAGACCTGGCTGAACGACCATATCGAAACCCGCCTGAAGATGCTGACGCGCCTGCGCGATTGTCAGTTGTCGGGCGCGATTCGCGGTTTGCTGTTCCAGTTAAACGAAGGTCTTGGCTGTGTGCCGCGTGCCGAACTGGAAGGCCTGATCAAGGATTTGTCCGACGAAGACCGCAAGGCGCTGGCCAAACTGGGCGTGCGTCTGGGGGTTGAAACGGTGCATGTGCTTGATGCGCTGAAACCCGATCCGGTTGAATTGCGCGGTATTTTGTGGGCTGTGGCCCGCGAATTGCCCGAACGTCCGGAATTGCCGCCTGCGGGTCGGACCTCGGTCCCTAATGACCGCGAAAATTCCAAGGGATTTTATCTGGCAGCGGGCTACATGCCGGTCGGGCCACTAGCAGCGCGTGTTGATATGCTGGAACGCTTTGCCGCCCTTCTGCGCCAAAAGGCGCGGGAAAACGAAGGCAAGGTCAAACCCGAGCCCGATCTGTTATCCTTGTTGGGCTGTACGGTTGAACAGGCCGAAGGCGTGTTTGTCTCGCTGGGCTGGCGGGCGGAAGAAGATGCCGAAGGTGCGAAATTTTTTGTTCGTGTTGATCGGCGCAAACGCAACCCGGCCCCTCGCCCTGAACGCGATGCGTCGGGCGAAAACAAGGGCCGCGGCCCGCGCAATGCCGCACGATCCGGCAAGCCGGGACAAAAAGGTGGCCCACGGGGCAATGCCGGGAAACCGGCACAGGACCGCGCCCCTGCGGCGGCCAAGCCCGCCACGGTTAATGAGGATTCCCCGTTTGCCAGACTGAAAGAAATGATGGCTGCCAAGGGATAATCTTTGGGGATGTAAAAGCACGGCGATCCTGCCTCGCAGGGTCGCCGTTTGCGTTGGAAACGATATGAACGACACTGCAAAACCCGCCGATAATGGCAAGGTCCGCATCGATAAATGGTTGTGGTTTGCCCGGTTTTTCAAAACCCGGTCATTGGCCAGCAAGGCCTGTCAGGCGGGCAAGATCGTTTTGAATGGTGATGCGGTTTCCAAACCCAGCGTCGCCATCAAGCCCGGCGACCGGGTGCAGTTTTTTCAGGGCACCCATTTGCGGATTGTCGAAATTCTGGAATCCGGCACCCGTCGCGGCCCGGCCCCCGAAGCCCAGACCCTGTATTGCGACCATTCCCCGCCGCGTGTGACGCGGCAGGAAACGGCATCGGACATCCGTACCGCTCCGACCGCGCAACGCGAAGCCGGATCAGGTCGCCCGACCAAGGCTGACCGCCGGGCGATTGACCGCCTGAGGCCAGACGACGATGATCAGGGTTGATTCGGCGTGGAAACACAAGGTGCAGGTCTTCTATCTGCAAATGTTCCCGCAGGCAGGCTTTGCCTTGTGTTGGTCTTGCAATAAGTATATATGATCCCACTTATCGTATAGTAACTATACTTTTAATTATACTTTTTCCAGACGCCAAAGGTAACGCGACGTAATGGCACGACGTAAAAAATTGCAAATCGGTGCCCTCTCGCACCTGCGATCTGGTCGGTTTTCTGTCGTTATTGGTGCGCTGTCGATCAATTTGCTGTCGTTGGCGCTGCCGGTTACCCTGCTGCAAATCTATGACCGGGTTTTGCCCCACCATTCCATCCCGACCCTGACGCTTTTGATTCTGGGGGTGTTCGGGGCTTTGGTGCTGGAATCGCTCCTGCGGCTTGGTCGGGCCTATATTTCTTCTCTGTCGGCGGCACGGTTTGAGCATGAAAGCATGGTGTCGGCCCTGCATCATCTGGTATCGGCCAGCCTGAATGATTATGAAAAAGTCGCATCGGGTATTCATTTGCAACGTCTTAACAGCTTGAATGCCCTGCGGGATTTTTATGCCGGGCAGGCGATTGGCGCGGTCATTGATTTGCCCTTCATTGTACTGTTTCTGGCCCTGATTGCGTTGATTGGCGGGCCGCTGGTGCTGGTGCCTGCCGGCATTCTGGTGGCGTTTTTGGTGATGGCGGCGGTTTTGGGCCGCGGATTGCGCAAGGCACTGGATGCACGCAGCCAGGCCGATGAACGGCGTTATAATTTTATCATCGAAACGCTCAGCGGGGTTCACACCATCAAGGCAATGGCGATGGAAAACCTGATGATCCGCCGTCATGACCAGTTACAAATACAGTGTGCCGCCGATGATCTTGTCGCGGCGCGCAGTGCCCATGCGGCGATCAATGTCAGTGCGCTGTTTTCAACCGGCACCATGGTTCTGGTCGCCGGGTTTGGCAGTTTGCTGGTGATTCAGGGCGGGTTGACGGTTGGTGGACTTGCAGCCTGCACCATGTTGGCGGGGCGGGCGATCCAGCCTTTGCAACGGTCAATGGGTCTATGGACGCAGTTCCAGAATATCCGGGTTGCCCGGGATCGTTGCCGCGAACTTTATGAACTGGCACCGGAAAATCCCGACCACGCCCCGGTCATGCCGCAGCTTGAAGGCAAGATCGAACTGCGCGATGTGACATTCCGTTATAACGATGCCAGCGATACGGTATTTGACCACCTTGATCTGGTGATCGAACCGGGCGAAACCGTGGCGATTACCGGTGATAACGGCACAGGCAAGACAACGCTTTTGTGGATGTTGATGGGGGCCTTGCGCCCGCAATCGGGTGCGGTGTTGCTGGATGGCAAATCGCCGCAGGATTATGCCGCCGTGTCAGTCCGTCATCAGATCGCCTATCTGCCGCAACATGGCGTGCTGTTCAAGGGATCGATCCTTGATAACATTACCTCGTTCCGCAAGGATATCAGCCCGGAACGGGTGGTGGAAATTTCGCGCAGGCTGGGGCTGGACGCCATTGTGATGCGCATGCCCGAAGGTTATGACACCGAAGTCGGCGGGCAGGCATCCGAAAGCATGCCGCGCGGAATCAAGCAACGCATCGCCATTGCCCGCGCCTTGATTGATTATCCGCGCATCGTGCTGTTTGACGAAGCCAACAGTTCGCTTGATATCGCCGGTGATAATATTCTGGCCGACGTCCTGACCGAATTGCGTGCGCATTGTACGCTGGTGCTGGTGTCGCACCGCCCGTCGCTGATTGCGCTGGCGGATCGCAAATATCGCCTGATCGACAAACGGCTGGTGCCGGTTCTCAAACGCCGGGCGGTTGTAGCAACTGCCCCCGAAACGTCGCCTCGCCAAAGGGCCAGTGGCGCAAAGGGGGCATCGGCATGACCCTTGAAAACATGGCATTCTCGCTGAATTACCGCATGGGGCTTGAAGTCACCGAAGAACAATCGGATTTTGACGCTTGCCTGTGGCCCTTGTTGCAGGCATTGGGCTGGCGCGGTTTGCCGCGTCAGGTGGCCGAGGCGCTGCCGCATCTTGATGATGCGCTGGATCTGACGGATTTTCGCAATGTGTTTGCCAATCTGAATTTCCGGTCACGCGAAATCGAAACGGCATTTGACCGGATTGATGACCGGATGATGCCCTGCCTGTTTGTGCCTGATCATGGCAATGCTTTGGTGGTGTTGCGATTTGACGGCAATGGCGTGCGGGTGTTTGACGGCGGCACCGGGCGCGAACGGGTGATCCGGGCACAATCCTTTGCGGGGAAACTGTATCAGTTTACCCGTGCCGATGCACAGGAACGCCATTTTGAAACCGACCCGCGTGGCTGGTTCGGGGGGATTGTTGACCGGTTTTCGCGTCTGGGCGGACAATTGTTAACCATGACGCTGGTGCTGAATATTCTGGCGCTGGCGACCCCGATTTTTGTCATGGGGATTTATGACCGGGTGATTGGCACGCGATCCATCCCGATGCTGGTGCAATTCGGAATTGGCATGGCGATTGTTCTGATTCTCGATTGGGTGTTGCGCACCCTGCGCAGCCAGATTGTCGCGCATTTCGGGGCGCGGCTTGATACGCTGGTCAGCAACGCGATTTTTGAACGGTTATTGTCCCTGCCGCCTGCCTATACCGAACGCGCCCCGGTCGGGGTACAAATTTCGCGTATTCGGGATTTTGAAAGTGTGCGCGATTTCTTTACCGGGCCGATGGCGCTGGTGATGCTGGAATTGCCGTTTGTGCCGATTTTCCTGATTGTCATGGCGGTTCTGGGCGGTTGGGTGGCGGCGGTGCCGCTGGCCCTGATTGCAGTTTTTGCTGTGTTGGGCATGGTGTTTTTCCCGGTGATTGCGCGCCGGGTGTCCGAACTGGGACAGGCCGGGGCCAAGCGTCAGGAATTCCTTGTTGAAACTGTCGGCAAGATGCAGGCCCTGAAATATACCGGGCTTGAAGATCGCTGGATGGGGCGGTTTCGCGATTTGTCTGCCGATGCGGCCCATGCCGGATATCGTGCCGCGATGATGAACAATGTCGTCAGCACATTGGCGCAGATGTTGATGATCTCAGCCGGTGCGCTGGTGCTGGTGGTTGGGTCGATGGGTGTGATGTCGGGCACGATGACCATCGGCGCGTTGGTGGCATCAATGATGCTGGCATGGCGGGTTTTGGGCCCGATCAATAGCGGCTTTGTCGGTTTGCCGCGTCTGGCGCAATTGCGGTCCAGTGTGCGGCAGATCAACCGGCTGATGTCGCTGAAGCCCGAACGGGATCTGGTGCCACGGTCGGTCGGGTATCGTCGTTTTGAGGGGCACATCACCTTTTCACGGGTCAGTTTCCGTTATAGCCCGGATGCCGATCCGGCCCTGATGGGGGTCAGTTTTGACATCCCGCCGGGCGAGGTGGTGGCGCTGGTCGGGGCGAACGGGGCGGGCAAATCGTCACTGATCAAACTGATTGCGGGAATGTATCAGCCACAGGCGGGGGCGGTGCTGATTGACGGGGCCGATATCCGGCAGATGGACCCGCAGGTCTTGCGGCAATCGATTTCCTATGTGCCGCAGGATGTTGAATTTTTTCGGGGCTCCATTGCCCAGAATTTGCGCCTTGCCAATCCGGTGGCGACACCGGATGAATTGCGCATGGCCTGCATGTCGGCCGGGGTTCTGGCCGAGGTTGAAGCCCTGCCCGATGGTTTTGGCACCCGGCTGGGTGATCAGCATTCCGGGCATTTTTCGGCCAGTTTCCTGCAACGTCTGGCGCTGGCGCGGGCTTTTGTCCGCGAAGCGCCGATCATTTTGTTTGACGAACCCACCAACGGGCTGGATCAAAAGGCCGACCGGGCATTTCAGCAGACGATCAATCGTCTGCGCGGGGGATCGACGATTTTCCTGATTACCCATCGTCCCAGCCATCTTGATCTTGCGGATCGTATTCTTGTTCTTGAGGCCGGACAATTGCGTGCGGATGCACCCCCGGCCCGTATCAGGCAGCAAGTGCTTGACGGAGGTTTCCTATGAGTGACGCAGTGTCCGGCTTGCCGCAGTCGCAAACCGATACGGCCCTTGCGCGGTTTCGCAAGTCGCGCCGTATGGCGCGCTATCTGTCGCATGCTGTTTTGCTGGAAGAAGGTGGCATTTCGGTTTTTGTCCGCGCGGCGATGGTTATTCTTTCTGTCGGGTTTCTGGCGATGATCGGCTGGGCCGCTACCACGCAAATCAAGGAATCGGCCATTACCTTTGGTCAGGTGACGCCAATTGGCTCGGTCAACAAGATCCAGCATCTTGAAGGTGGAATCGTTGCCGAAATTCTGGTGCGCGATGGCGATCTGGTCGAGGCCGGTCAGGTCTTGCTGCGTCTGAAACCTGATGCCGCCCAAGCCGAACTCAGCCAGGCCGAAACCCGCCTAGCCAGCCTGATGCTCGAAGCGGAACGCTATCGCAGCCTCGCACGCGGTACCGAACCCGATTTCAGCCTGTTGCGTGAACAATATGGTGAACTGGCGGATAATCAGGCGGCGATCTATCGGATCAAGACCGAACTTGAATCCAGCCAACGGGAAATTTTGGAAGTTCAGATCAAGGAACGCAACGCCGAACTGGTGCAACTTGAACAGCAACGCGGAACCCTTGCACGGTCGCTGGCGCTGTTGGACGAAGAAGTCACCATGCGCCGTTCGCTTTATGAACAAGGCCTGAATTCCAAGGTGCTGTTCCTCAATATCCAGCGTGAACTGAATGAGGCACAGGGTAATCTTTCAGGCGTGACGGCGGAAATGGGCCGGGCACGCGAATCGATTGCCGAGGCGCAATTGCGCCTGATCGAACTGGGCAACAGTCAGCGTGAAGAAGCCCTGAGCCGCATTGGCGAAATTGGCTCCGAACTGGCGCAGGCCCGTGAACTGATCCGCAAGCTGCGGGATCGGGTGTCGCGCCTTGAAATTGTTGCACCGGCACGCGGTTATATTCAGGGGCTGGTTTTTACCACGGTGGACGGGGTGATTGCCCCGGGACAACTGGTGACGGAACTGGTGCCGGTGGATGATGTGTTGCTAGCCGAAACCCGGATTTCGACCGAGGATATCGGTCATGTTCATGTCGGGCAGGCAGTGACGGTCAAGGTCAGTGCGTTTGACTATATACGATATGGTAGTATAAATGGCACTTTGGTATCAATTTCTGCATCAACCTATATTGATGATGAAGGCAGACCCTATTATAAAGGCAGGGTGGCGCTTGAAAACGACTTTGTCGGTTCCGGCGGCCTGCGGCAGCAAATCATCCCGGGCATGACCGTTCAGGCGGACATCCAGACCGGGGAGAGGTCGCTGCTGAAATACTTGCTAAAGCCGGTATATGTTTCGCTGGATCAAGCATTTAGCGAACGTTGAATATCTGGTCCCGCTGGGAATGGTCATACCCGTTCCTACTGCCTGGCCGAATGTGTCTTTTGATATTTGTCAAAAGAGCGCGGTGGGAATCCCTGCCCGCTTTCGGGAGTTCAGGATAAATGGCGGACAAATTTTCAGATACGCAAAGCCGTGACGGCATTTCGACAGACGGAGAGGCCAACGACGCGGCCGCCCGTGAGGAATTGCTGCGCGAAGACAGCCCGCTTGACGGTAATGGCGAACTGATCGAGTTGCAGCGCGAAGGTGTTGACGATACTCCGCGTGAAAACCAGCAACTGGGATCGGTCCATTATGGCACCCAGGTCGATGTTGCTGAAAGCGAACAGCAACAGGAATTCCGCCGCCGCAATATGTCCGAACAGCAGGCCGAAGAACGTGCGCTTTCTGGTGATACACGGCCTCTGGTTCTTCCCGACGATACCGGAAACGAGAATGCGGCAGAGACTTTCGATTCGACGTCGGAAACGGCACTGCCGACACCTGTTCCTGATCCGCTATCGCTGAACCGGGACCCGATTGTTGCCGATGATGCCGCCGGGGCATCCCCTGTTCCGGTCGGGCGTGGCGGCCGGGCGGCCGCACCGCTTGATATCGGTTTTGGTGCGAACAGTGCGATTGAGGCACCGATCGCCCGTCAGGACACCGCCCCGGCATCGCAAAGCGACCAGAATGCACCGTCAGATCGGACGGAAACCGCCGAAAACGTGATCGCTGAAATCGTGCCAAAAGTTGCCGATGCGCCGATTTTGCAGATCAATAACGTTACCGGGGCCGAAGACACTGCGATTGCGCTCGATATTCGGGCGGCCCTTGATGACCGTGATGGTGGTTCTGAAACCCTGTCGGTGACGATTTCGGGTGTGCCCGAAGGGGCCACTTTGTCGGCGGGAACGGATAATGGCGATGGGACATGGAGCCTGTCTGCCAATGATCTGGCCGGGCTGACCCTGACGCCGCCGGAAAATTTCTCGGGCGATTTTAATCTGACAATCATTGCAACCAGCACGGAAAGAAATGGTTCGGTCCGTTCTGTAACCGCCGATATGGCGGTCGAGGTTACCGGGGTTGCCGACGGCGCGACGCTTGCCGTTGAAAATGCGGGCGGATCAGAAGACTCGGCGATTGCCCTTGCCATTGATACCGAACTTCTGGATGGCTCGGAAAACATCAGTGTGACAATCTCCGGCGTGCCGGATGGGGCGGATCTTTCTGCCGGGACTGATATGGGAGATGGCAACTGGACGCTCGACCTTGCCGACCTCACGGGGCTGACCCTGACACCCCCCGCCAATTACAGCGGCAATTTTGACCTGACTATCTCGGTCACCACAACCGATGGCGCGGATAGTGCTGTTGTGGTGGATGTGTTGCGGGTTGATGTGGCCGGGGTGGCTGATGCGCCGGTGCTGGATGTGCGTAATGCCAGCGGCGCGGAAGATACAGCGATTTCCCTTGATATCGATGCAGCTTTGACAGATGCGTCGGAAGTTTTGAGCATTACCCTTTCTGGTGTTCCGGATGGTGCGGTCTTGTCCGCCGGGACCGACAATGGCGATGGCTCATGGTTGCTGACACGGGATCAGCTATCCAGCCTGACGATTACACCACCGGCTGATTATTCAGGTTCGTTTGATCTGAGTGTCACCGCGACCTCGGTGGATGGTGAAGATGTTGCGTCGGTGTCGGATACGATCACGGTGGATGTTACCGGTGTCGCTGATGCGCCGGTGCTGGATATCTCCGATGCCAGCGGCACGGAAGACAGTGCGATAGCACTCGATATCAATGCTGCCCTGACCGATGCATCGGAAGTTTTGAGCATTACCTTTTCTGGTGTTCCTGATGGTGCGATTCTTTCAGCCGGGACCAACAATGGCGACGGCTCATGGTCGCTGACACCGGACCAGCTATCCGGCCTGACGATTACACCACCGGCTGATTATTCAGGTTCGTTTGATCTGAGTGTCACCGCGACCTCGGTGGATGGTGAAGATGTTGCGTCGATGTCGGATACGATCACGGTGGATGTTACCGGTGTTGCAGATGTGCCGGTGCTGGATGTGCGAAACGCCAGCGGCACGGAAGACAGTGCAATTGCACTCGACATTGATGCGGCGCTGACGGATAGCAGCGAAGTTCTGAGCATCACGATTGGCAATGTGCCGGAAGGTGCAACCTTGTCCGCCGGGACGGACAACGGTGACGGATCGTGGTCACTGACGTCGGATCAGTTGTCCGGCCTGACGATCACGCCACCGGTTGATTATTCGGGTTCGTTTGATTTGAGTGTTACCGCGGCCTCGGTTGATGGTGAGGACGTAGCTTCTGTTTCGGATACGATTACGGTGGATGTTGCCGGTGTGGCGGATGAACCGACGCTTGAGGCTGGTAATGCAACAGGGGCCGAAGATACAGCCATTGCACTCGATATCGATGCAGCGCTGATAGATGCATCGGAAGTTCTGAGCATCACCATTTCTGGCGTTCCTGACGGTGCGACCCTTTCGGCAGGTACCGATAACGGTGACGGTAGCTGGACATTGTCGCCAACCGATCTTGACGGTTTGACGATCACGCCACCGGCTGATTATTCGGGTTCGTTCGATTTGAGTGTCACGGCGACTTCGGTTGATGGTGAGGACGTAGCTTCTGTCTCCGATACGATCACGATTGATGTTACCGGTGTGGCTGATGCGCCAACCTTGGAAACTTCCAATGTGTCTGGTAACGAA
>NZ_JAUYHK010000020.1 GCF_030690045.1 Thalassospira sp. | reverse complement strand
GCGCCGCCCGCGCATCCCTTCCTTCTGATCTACAATGTCAAAGAACTAATCAAAATCTTCCAAGGACCGAAGCCCCGCACCAACGTCAACACCGCAGTTCCCTGCGCCGCACCCCGTCGGTGGAGGCGGGTTATAGGTCCCCATCCCCAAACTGTCAAACCCTTTTCGTAAAAAAAACGACATAAATCGCAAAAAAATCGAAAGGGTGATTTTCCGGGCGGCTTTCCGGAATTCAAGAGCCGGAATACTGGTTTGACCATCCATCCGGTGCAGCAGAGTATTATATATATGTGTCGATAAAAATGCCGACCGTGCCTTTATATTGCCATGGTGGCTTGGCATTTGACGGGCGCAAGAAAAAAGGGCGTCGCCAATCGGGCTTCAATCGTTCGTAAACTTCTTGCCTGCACTATGGGGCGAAGCAAGGGTTCTGGCGTCAACGCATTTGGCGGTTAACTTTTGTGAGTCTTTTTTGTATAAGGTTGGTACTGATGTTGCCATCAAGAGCAACTCATTGGGTACACTGTATTTTTTGATGAGACAGGGGAGTTCTGCCACCATGGCCGGAAGACAGATGGTATCGATTGCCGCGATTGCGGCCGTCCTTGGCGGAACAATTGGTTTTGTCTTTTCTGAAAATACTTCAAATCCCCATGACAGTGCCCTGTCTGCCCATGCGGCAGAAACCGGGCTTCCCCCCTCCGGCACCCCGTCTGAAACCGCCCGCGCCATTGGCCCCGAAGAACTTGAACCCCGACTTGAAACGGTCACCCTTGAAAAGGGGTCCAATCTGATGGTGGCCCTCACCAATGCCGGGCTGGATCGTTCCATTGCCTTTCAAGCGATTGAAGCGTTGCGGGATGTCTATAATCCGCGCAAGCTCCGGGCGGGTCAGGAATTCGACCTGGTTTATGCCAGCGAATCTGCCGGTGATTCTGATTTGCTTGACGCCCTGCGGTTCCAGCCCGACCCGGAAACCATTGTTTCGGTATCCCGAACGGAAACCGGCTTTGAAGCCAGCGCCGACAAAATTGAATTAACCGCCGCACGATCCATTTCCGCAGGCACCATTGACCAAAGCCTGTTTCTGGCGGCCGAAAAGACCGGCATGCCGATTTCAGTTCTGATGGATTTGATCAATATCTATTCCTATGAAGTCGATTTTCAGCGCGACATTCAGCCCGGCGACAGTTTCGAGGTCATGTATGAAGCCTTGCAGAACGACAAGGGCGACCTTGTGCGCCACGGCGGCGTTCTGTATGCCAGCATGACCCTGAGCGGGCAGAAAGTCCGGCTTTATTCCTATACCGACAGCACGGGCGAAACCGGTTATTACAATGAAAAGGGCGAATCGTATCGCCGCGCCCTGATGCGGACCCCGATCAACGGTGCGCGCCTGTCATCGGGATTTGGCAAACGCAAACATCCGATTCTGGGCTATACCAAAATGCATCAGGGGGTTGATTTTGCCGCCCCGCCCGGCACTCCGATTTTTGCCGCAGGCAATGGCACTGTTCAGCAAATTGGTCGCAATGGTGGTTATGGCAATTATATCCGTCTGCGCCACACGGATTCCTATGATACCGCCTATGCCCATATGAAGGGATTCGCCAAGGGATTGCGTCAGGGGGCGCGGGTCAAACAGGGCGATGTGATTGGTTATGTCGGCACCACCGGTGCCTCGACCGGACCGCATCTTCATTTTGAAATTTTGCAGAACAACAGGCAGGTCAACCCGATCAACGTCAAAATGCCCAGCGGCAAGACCCTGACCGGCAAGGAATTGAAAAGTTTTCAGGCCGAAGCCGAAGGGCTGCGCCAGCAATATGCCGAATTGTCGCTGGAGAATCGCCGGGTTGCCAGCGCCCAATAAAACGGGCGATCATCCGACAGCCAGACAAGAGCCCCGCCCGGCATTCCGGACGGGGCTTTGCTTTTATCTTTCAGGCGGCGTCGCGTTGGAATTGCAGGCGGGCCAACCGGCCATAAAGCGGATTGCCATCCAGCAATTCCTGATGGGTTCCAACGGCAACCAGACGGCCATCCTCGATCACGGCAATGCGGTCGGCATGCTGAACCGTTGACAGCCGGTGCGCAATAACCAGTGTCGTGCGCTGCGCCATGATGGTTTCAAGTGCCTTTTGCACCACCTGTTCGCTTTCGGCATCCAGCGCACTGGTCGCTTCGTCCAGCAACAGCACCGACGGATTGCGCAGGATGGCGCGGGCAATCGCAATGCGCTGACGCTGCCCGCCCGAAAGCCGCACGCCCTTCTCGCCAAGGAAACTGTCAAAGCCATCAGGCAGACGATCCAGAAATTCCGAGGCATAGGCCGCATCGGCCGCCGCACGCACTTCGTCATTGCTGGCATCGGGGCGGCCATAGCGGATATTGTCCCAGGCATTGGCGGCGAAAATCACCGGGTCCTGCGCCACCAGCCCGATGCGGGCGCGCACATCCACCGGGTCGGCCTGACGGATATCGACACCATCGAGCAAAATCTTTCCCGCCGACGGATCATAAAATCGCAGCAGCAACTGGAAAACCGTGGTTTTACCCGCCCCCGATGGCCCGACCAGCGCCACCGTCTCTCCCGCCTTCACATCCAGCGAAAAGCCGGTCAGGGCGGATTGATCCGGGCGGGCCGGATAATGGAAAGTCACATTATCAAAAGACACATTGCCCTGATGGGGTTCGGGCATTTTCACCGGATGGGCCGGTGCGGCAATCGCCGGTTGGGTCGCCAGCAGGGCCATCAGCCGTTCGGCCGCCCCGGCCGCACGTTGCAGATCGCCAATCACCTCGCTGATGGCGCCCACCGATCCGGCAACCACAACGGCATAAAAAACAAAGGCCGACAATTCACCGGCACTGATTTTCCCATCCAGCACATCATGGCCGCCAATCCACAGGATCGTGCCCACCGCCCCAAAGACCAGAACAATGACAATCGCGGTGAGCAACGCCCGCGCCGCAATGCGCGACACCGAGGTGCGAAAGGCCTGTTCGACAAACCCGCCAAATCGGTCGCTTTCGATTTTTTCGTGGGTAAAGGCCTGTACGGTGCGCAGGGCATTGATTGATTCTTCGGAAAACGCACTGACATCGGCAATGCGATCCTGGGTATCACGCGACAGGCGGCGGACCTTGCGGCCATAGATAATGATCGGGGCCACCACCAGCGGCACCACCAGCAAAACCAGCGCCGTCAGTTTCGGGCTGGTAATTGCCAGCATGGTCAGGCCGCCGACAAACATCAGGGCATTCCGCAGCGCAATCGATACCGAAGACCCGATCACGACCTGCAACAAGGTTGTATCGGTGGTCAGACGCGATAAAACCTCGCCGGTGCGGGTGACTTCAAAAAAACCGGCATCAAGGCGGATGATATGGGCGTAGACCGCACTGCGAATATCCGCCACCACCCGCTCCCCGATCCACGAGACCAGAAAAAACCGGCAATAACTGGCCCCGGCCAGCAACACCGTGACGGCAAACAGGACAAACAGCGCCTGATCAAGCAAACCGGTATTGCCACTGACAAAACCGCGATCCACCAGCATGCGCAGGCCATTGCCCAGCGCAAGCACCGTCCCCGATGCCACCACAAGGGCGGCCATCGCACCCGCGACATGCAGGCGATAGGGTTTGACAAACGGCAGGATTGCCCGCAGCGACGAGAAATCCCGGCTGGTTTCGCGATCTATCGGGCGGGATGAAGTCCGGGGATTGAAAGCCAAGGTTATGTTCCAGTTATGTCAGCCTGAATGCCTGCCCCGTCCGGCCTAGTCGAGAACGATCTTCTGACCGGTCTTGACCGACAGATCGGCAGACAATTGTTCATGCAGGGTGGTTGCCCCGCGGGTCGAGCGCCAGCTTTCGGTGTCTTCGTCATAATCATAATGGCTGGCACCGCTGACCGGCGAAGACATCCAGATTTGCCGGTTGGGGCTGTGCTTGTTGATCACAAACTGTTCCCCCGAATCGAGTTCAAGCGACAGGATGCCCGATTGCAGATCGACATCAAGCGTATCGCCCAAAAGATCGTCGAGACGATCCGAAACCGTTTCGATGGTCTCGTCTGCGAGGCGGTGAAATTCGGTTTCATCAAAGGCCACAGTCTGACTCCGTCTGTCACAGGGGCTGATCACGCCCCCCTTAAAAACGATCTTTTATTCATGCTGCGGCACCATACTATATAAAGACAGGGGTGCAAGTACACATCATAGGGAATGGGGGTGAAAATAGCGCGACATCCCGGTTTGCACTATTTCCATCACAGGGCTTGCGCAGTTGCTTTTTTTCCCCTATACACCGCCCTTCAAATTCCGGAGTGGCAGGCGATGAAAAAAGATATCCATCCCGAATATCATGAAATTACCGTTCAGATGACGGACGGCACCACCTTCAGCACCAAATCGACCTGGGGTAAACAGGGCGACTTGATGAAACTTGACATCGATCCGAAGAGCCATCCGGCCTGGACCGGTGTACACCGTCTGCTTGACAGCGGTGGGCAGCTTGCCAAGTTCAAGAAGCGTTTTGCCGGTTTCAATATCGGGAACAACTAAAACAGATTCTGTCATTTTGACAGTCTGTGGGATTTACGTCCGTTGCGTTTTGACGCTGCGGGCGTTTTTCTTTTGTACCCTCGCGCCCGCCCAAACCGCTACGGTTGTATAGGTCGGGAGTTCTTGGGTGGTCAGAATGTGTTTTTCTTGCCATAATTGGCGCAGGGACGAAGAATGTTGCCTTTTCGGGGGAAACCCCTGCTCGTCAGGAAGACCGGATCAGAACGATGAACCAGGTGATCGCGCGCAAGCAGGTCAGCTATGAGGTCTATATTAAAGACCGTTCGGGGAAGTGGGTCATCCACGCCCACTATAATTCTGCGCAAAAAAAGGCCGCAGAAGAAGAAGCATTGACTCTTGAGCGCATGTCCCATGTGCAGGCCGTCAAGGTCATCCGCGAAGTTTATCACAACGATTCGAACCGTTCCGAAGACTATATTATCTATCAGACCCGCGGTTCAGGCAAAAAAACCGAGGCCGTCGCCCAGCCAAAGGTAAAATCGGGCAACGATAACCGTCCGGCCGCCAAAACACCGGAACCGCAGGCCGACAGCCTTGATGACATGCCGGTGATTGAGCGCGTGCGCCACAAACCCGCCGCACAATCGGGCGAAACCGGTTTTGTTGGCCTGATCCTGAAAGTCGTTCTGATTTTTTGTGCCGCCCTTGGCATTGGTCTTGTCGCCATGCTGGGCGCGGCACGCCTGCTGGAATATCTGCCCGGTGTCGGCATCGCCATAAGTCAGGGTTTTTACGACAAGGCGAATTTCATCGCCTTTATCGTCGGTTTCCTTGCCAGTGCAGTGCCGATGTTGATGTCTGTCACCCGCAAAATACGGGGCCCAAAAAATTCTGGGGGCAATAATGTGGCGTCGCGTGCCCGAACCACATCAACAGCCCGGACCACCGGCAGGCCCACCCGCAGATCCATGCCGGGGAACCGCGGCATTCCCGACAGTGCCACCGATACGGCGGATGCCGACGAAACGTCCGAAAGTACCCCGGTCGAAGACAGCGCCGATACTGATACTGCCGCCCCTGAAATCGCGCCGGTGCCCGATACGCCTGCCCTGCATGCCACACGGCAAGTCATGAAATCCTTCATCACTGGTTCGATCGAAACGATCCGGCGCAATATTCCCAGCATGGATGCCTACCACAAATTCGGGATCAATCTGTATGTGGCCGGGGCCTGTGATGCGTGCAGCGAAAAAAACGCCCTGCCGATGCAGGATGGCCGCATCATCCTGAAAGACTGCATTGCCGCCCTTGGCGCCAATGGCAGCATGGCCGATACATTCTGCAAAAATGTCGATCAGTATCTGCTGGAACCGAAATACAAGGACATGTATGGCGCGGGCCGGTCCTCGATGGACAGCTATATGAAAGACGAGACCAGCATCACAACATCGGTTTCGCAGGCCATTAGCCAGTGGAGCGCACAGCCCGCAGCAGCCGGTGCCGCCCCCGCCGGGAAAAAGCTGCATGCCCTGATGTTCACCGACATCGTCAATTCCACCCAGATGACCCAGGAACTCGGCGATATGGGGGCACAAAAGATGGTGCATGCCCATAACAATATCGTCCGCACCGCCTTGCTGAACAATTACGGTAAGGAAGTCAAACATATGGGCGATGGCATCATGGCGGTCTTTCCGTCATCGGCCAGTGCGGTTGAGGCCGCCCTTGAAATCCAGAAAAACATGGCCGCCCACAATCAGCGCGGCGATCTGGTATTCAAGGTGCGCATCGGCATCAATGCCGGAGAAGCAATTACCGAGGAAAATGACCTGTTTGGTACGGTTGTGCAGCTTGCCGCCCGTGTCTGTGCCGCCGCCGGGGCCGATGAGGTTCTGGTATCGTCCGCCGTGCGCGATACCTATGCCGGAAGCCGGGCGGCCTTTACCTCACGCGGGACCAAAGCCATGAAAGGCTTTGCCAACCCGGTAGAGGTTTTTGCCGCCACATCCCGCTAAAATCCGGCCTGCCCCACCAAAACACCTGTTTATGGCGCGCTACGGGCGGCGACCTGTAATTCCATTCGGGCAACCCGCATATAAAGCGACTGCGCGCGTTCCATCAGGTCAAGCAAGGCCGGGGGTGTCATGACGCATTCATCCCGTCGATCTTCGATGCAGATTTTCAAATCAACCATCAGATCGTCGATATCAACCGCCTCGTCCCAGCCGATTTCCCCCGCATCCACCGCGCGGACCGACAACAGCCACGCCATCGCCCGGATCAACCGGGTTGTCATGCGCATTTCTTCGCGGAACTGGACCAGACGCAACCCGCCATTCAGGTTCCGACGGTCGTTTTTTAGGCTCCATGTCAGATAATTTCGGGCTTCAACCAAAAGGGTGAAAGCCTCGTCATATGTCCGGGAAAACGGCACAATAGCAAAATTGCTGTCATAGCGGCGTTCAGGACCAAGAGGGGGATATTTACCTGCCATTTCCCTTATATTGGGAGGATATCGAATGGCGTCAAGGCAACAAACGACAGCAGCATGGCTCAAAAACAGAGAGACCGTCCCAAAGGACGGTCTCTGCCTCAACCTGCTAAACTTGCCGGACTATCTTTGTTTTTTTGAGACACTATAGCCCGTTCCACAGGGGGTCAAGGCCCTAAATGGCAGAAATGTGACACTACGTATTAGTACGTATTCCAAACGGCACATAAAAGAAACCGCCCGAAAGACGGGCGGCAAGTTTAACAGGGAGGCATCGAAATATCATGTTCGACAAGAGGTCAGGATTTGACCCATGATTCAGATATAGGACATGAAGTTTAAATTTCAATTAACCCAGAGTTTTTTGTGTTGATTATTTTTATCCAAAAAGAACATGCTTCTTTTTGACGATATCAGGATCGAAACAGCGCCTCGGCCCCTTTGATAACACCATCGCGTTTTTCCAGCATCCCATCCACCCTTGCGATTTCATTTTCAAGGGCGGTCTTGTATTCCTTCAGGGCAACGACCGACAAATCATCAAGATTGCGGGGTAATCCAATGCCCGACATACCGGGGTCTTGCGGGAAAATATCAGCTTCATCCATTTTATACCTCCTGTCGTCTTCTTGATCCGGCAACCCTGATTGTGTCAGGGTTGATGTCTATCCGGATCAGATAGGGAGCAAATCACCCAATCGCCATGGAGAAAACAATGCCCGGTTCAACAGCCTCCGCAAAAATGCAGGCCATCGTCATCGATAAAACCGGCGAAACACCGGTTCTGATCATGGGCGAAGCCGATATGCCGGTTCTGACCGATGGCTGTGTTCTGATCCGCATCAAGGCCGCCGGGGTGAACCGCCCCGATCTGATGCAGGTGGCGGGCATGTATCCACCACCCCCCGGTGCGTCCGACATTCCGGGGCTGGAACTGGCCGGGGAAATTGTCGCCTGCGCCCCGGATGTTACCGACTCGCAGGTGGGCGATAAAGTCTGTGCGCTGGTAACTGGCGGCGGGTATGCGCAATATGCCGTGGTGCCTGCCGGGCAATGCCTGCCGGTGCCCGATGGATTTTCAATGGTCGAGGCCGCATCGCTGCCCGAAACCTTTTTTACCGTCTGGCATAATCTGTTTGAAAAAGGTCGGCTTCAGGCCGGGGAAACGGTTTTGATCCACGGTGGATCATCGGGGATCGGCACCACCGCCATTCAAATGGCAAAGGCCTTTGGCGCACATGTGATCACCACGGTTGGCACCGATGAAAAGGCCCGCGCCTGTCGTGATCTGGGCGCGGATGCCGTCATCCATTACCGCACCGAAGATTTTGTGGCACGGGTGATGGACCTGACCGATGGCAAGGGGGCCAATGTCATCCTTGATATGGTGGCAGGGGATTATGTCGGGCGCAATTTCAAATGTGCGGCCTTTGAAGGCCGGATTCTGATCATTGCCTTTTTAAACGGCCCCAAGGCGGAAACCAATTTCACACCCCTGTTGCTGAAACGCCTCACCCTGATGGGATCCACCCTGCGCGCGCAGCCCGTCGCCCGCAAAAGTGAAATTGCCATATCCCTGAAACAACATGTCTGGCCACTGATCGCGCAGGGCAAAATCAAACCGGTGATTTATCAGACCCTGCCCCTGTCCAAAGCACAAAAGGCCCATGAAATTTTGCGCGACGGTCACCATATTGGAAAAGTGGTGCTGGAAAACGGGTAATTAACCCGGTCAAATCACGAAAACAGGGGTAATTCGGCCCTGAAATAAATATTCTTGGGTTTCAGAGTGAACAGAATGTTGCTTTTGCGCGCGCATTGACCCAAAAGAACGCTGTGGCATTTCCGGTCACGCGCAGCGCCGACCCGTGGTTGCCTTGCGGCGTTGCCGGAATACCAAAACAGATTATATTCTGGGGCAGATATTCCCGCGTTTTTGGGGCGTTGAACCCATCGTCGGTCTCCAGAATTTGAATGAAACAGGAGGAATTATGGCTCAGCCCCTCATGCCAAAGGCAACTGCCGTCTGGCTTATCGACAATACCGGCTTGTCTTTCCGGCAAATTGCCGCCTTTACCGAACTGCACGAGCTTGAAATTCAGGCGATTGCCGACGGCGATGTCAGTCAGGGTATTGTCGGTGCAGACCCGATTGCCAATAGCCAGTTGACCCGCGAAGAAATCGCCCGCTGCGAAGCCGACCCGCGTCAGCTTTTGAAAATGGCAAAAAGCGACCTGCCACGCCCGCGTGCGCAGGCCAAGGGTGCCCGCTATACCCCGGTATCGAAACGTCAGGATCGCCCGAATGCGATTGCATGGTTGCTGAAACACCATCCGGAATTGTCGGATGCGCAGATTTGCAAACTGATTGGCACCACCAAGGACACCATTGGCAAGATCCGCGATCGCAGCCACTGGAATTCCAGCAACCTGACCCCGCGTAACCCCGTCACCATGGGGCTGTGCATCGAACTGGATCTGGAAAAGCAGGTGGTGATCGCCCGCAACAAGAACCCCGAAAAAGTGGTTCGCGATCTTGAGCCCGATCCGCTGCCCGAAGAATTGCAGATCACGCCGGAACCCGACCTGCCCGGCAAGGGCAAGGAAGCCAACCGGCCCCAGGATTACAAGGCCGCTGCCGAGAATTTGTTCCGCAGTTAAAACATTGGATAAGGGCTGCCTTCGGGTGGCCCTTATTGTTTGACAGATGAACAATTGCGGGTCGGCGTTGTTTCATATGAATGCCGTGAAACCGTCACACTATTGAAATGCGCAGGATTTACATTCATACGCAAATCATAGCGCCAGAAAAGAAAACGGTTTCATGCAAAAACGCCCCACTGAACGTCAGGCCAGCATCGTTGAAATGGTCCGTGCCGACGGTTTCCGCACCATCGAAGACCTTGCCGAGCGTTTTCAGGTCACCGCCCAAACCATCCGCCGTGATGTCAATGCCCTGTGCGACGAGGGATTGTTACGTCGCCGTCATGGCGGGGTCGAACCGGCCCTTGAACATGAAAACATCGCCTATCGCGCCCGCAAGGTGTTGCATGTCAATGAAAAACGCAAAATTGCCGCCCTTGTTGCCCGCATGATCCCCGATGGCGCATCCCTGTTTTTCTCGATTGGCACAACGCCGGAACTGGTCGCAAGCGCCTTGTTGCAGCATCGCAATTTGCGGATTTTCACCAACAATCTGAATGTCGCCTATGTCGCCGCCACCAATGACAGTTTTGATGTCACCCTGATTGGCGGGCGATTGCGCAACCGGGATCGTGATGTTCTGGGGCCCGAGGTCGAGGCCTTTTTCAACAGCTACAAGGTCGATTACGGTATCTTTGGCGTCGGTGGCATTGATCCGGATGGCAGTCTTCTGGATTTTGACGAACAGGAAGTCCGCGCACGGTCGGCGATTCTGGGCAATTCCCGGCAAAGTTTTCTGGTGGCCGATCATACCAAATTTGGCCGCAACGCCGTGGTGCGCGGTGGCAATATTGCGCAAGTCACCGCCTTTTTCACCGACTGCCCGCCGCCCGATGCCATTGCCCGTTTGATTGAAAAATCATCGGCCACCCTGCATGTCCCCGAACCGGGGGCGGAATTCCCGACCCTTTATGTGCCCGATGAAGATTGATCGGTGGCGGCTTGCATGATGCCATCGCGCACCTCGCGCAGGCCTGCGGTCAGTTTCTTGTCCCGCCGCATCACCAGGGCCAGTTGACGGCCCAGCGACGGGGTCAGGGGCCGGACGATCAACGGCAATTGTGTCCGCCCCGGCAAAACCCCCATCCCCGGTAAAATGGACGCTCCCAAACCGGCCCCGACCAGTTCCTTGATCGCCTCGACACTGCCCAGTTCCATGATGCTGCGGGTCGCCACTCCGGCCTGCTGTAACCAGCCATCGACGATCTTGCGGGTATGTGCGCCCCGTTCATACAAGACCAGCGGCACATCGGCAAAAAATGTCGGCGGGACAATATCGGGCAATCCGTTTTTGGTTGCGGCAATCGCGACAAAGGCATCCTCCAGAATCGGAATGGTGTCAAAACACCGCCCCGTGACCGGTTGTGTCACCAGCCCGATATCCAGACTGTTTTCTTCAATCAGTTTCAGGATATCCACCGTATTGCCGGTTTTCACGACAATTTCGATATTCGGAAACCGCCGTTGCAAGGCGTCCAGAACCTTGGGCAACAAATAGATACAGGCCGTCGCCCCGGTGCCGATCCGCACCATGCCCGTCATCCCGTCGGCATGTCCGGCCACCGCCGCAAGGGCATCGTTCATCGCCTGATCAATCCGCCCGATATGGGTCAATAATTCCTGCCCGGCCCGTGTCGGCATGGCGCGTTTGCCGACCCGCTCAATCAGACGCACACCCAGACGGGCTTCAAGTTGCCGGATTTGCTGGCTGATTGCGGGCTGGCTCAGATTCTGGCGCACAGCCGCGGCGGAAAAACTGCCCAGTTCAATCACATCGGCAAAGGCATGAAGCTGATCGGGATTAAGCCCACGCATACCAAATTTTTCCTTATGATTGGCATAACAAAACAATCTTTCATTTATACCAAATCACCCTCTATTGTCATGCCAACAGATTGACCCCAGCGAGACCACCTTATCATGACCCATATCAGCCCCTCCCTTGCCACTGCCATCCTCCTGCGCGATGCCCGTCCCGACGATATGCCCAAAATTACCGCCATTTATGCCCATCATGTGCAATCGGGCACCGCCTCGTTCGAGGAAACCGCGCCCGACATCGCCGAAATGGCAAACCGCCATGCCGCCATCCTTGATAAGGACCTGCCGTGGCTGGTGGCCGAATATCGGGGGGATATCGTCGGATATTGTTATGCCGCGCTTTATCGGCCCCGGTCAGGCTATCGGCATACGCTGGAAAATTCGGTCTATATTGCCGACGGCATGGCGGGAAACGGTATTGGCAGTTTGTTGATGGAATCCCTGATCGCGCGATGCGAAGCTGGCCCGTGGCGGCAAATGATTGCCGCGATTGGCGACAGCAACAATGCCGCCTCCCTCGCCCTGCACCGCAAATTCGGGTTCGAGCCGGTCGGCACCCTGCGTCATGTCGGTTTCAAATTCGGGACATGGCTGGATTCTGTGCTGATGCAACGCGGGCTGGGAACAGAAAAACCGCCCATCGCCCTGGCGGCAATGGACGGCTGATATCAGGCCGATATTGAATTACACCGGTTTGGCATATCCGATATCGCGCAGCGCCTCGGCGATTTCCGGCAAAATCGCCGGATCGTCGATGGTGGCTGGCGGGTTCCAGGCTTCGCCATCGGCGATGGATCGCATGGTTTTGCGCAAAATCTTGCCCGACCGGGTTTTGGGTAAACGATCGACAATGGTCGCCTGTTTGAATGCCGCCACCGGGCCGATCTGATCGCGGACCATCGCCACCACTTCGCGCACGATCTCGTCACCATCGCGATCAACACCCGATTTCAACACCAGAAATCCCAGCGGCAATTGCCCTTTCAAATCATCATGCACACCAATCACCGCGCATTCCGCCACATCGGGATGCCCCGACAAAACTTCTTCCATCGCCCCGGTTGACAGGCGATGCCCGGCGACATTGATGATGTCATCGGTACGCGACATCACATAAATATAACCATCCTCGTCAATGAACCCGGCATCGCCGGTGGCGTAATAGCCCGGATATTCCGCCAGATAGGATGATTTGAACCGCTCGTCATTCTGCCACAATGTCGGCAGGGCCGCGGGCGGCAATGGCAATTTGACGACCAGCGCCCCGATCTTGCCCGCCCCGACTTCCTTGCCGCCTTCATCCACCACCCGCACGTCCCAGCCACAGGCCGCCACCGTGGGCGAGCCATATTTGACCGGCAATAATTCAATGCCGCGCGGATTGGCACAAATCGACCAGCCGGTTTCGGTTTGCCACCAATGATCAATCACCGGCACCGCCAGATGTTTTTCCGCCCATTGCAAGGTATCGGGGTCGGATCGTTCCCCGGCCAGATACAGGGCCTCGAAACAGGACAGATCATAATCCTGCATCAATCTGGCGTCGGGATCATCGCGCTTGATGGCGCGGAACGCGGTGGGGGCGGTAAACAGCACCTTCACACGATGTTGCGAAATCACCCGCCAAAACGCCCCGGCATCCGGGGTGCCAACCGGTTTGCCTTCATACAGAACCGTGGTGCAACCTGCCAGCAACGGCGCATAGACAATATAGGAATGCCCGACAACCCAACCAACATCTGATGCCGCCCAATACACATCACCAATACCCACACCGTAAATATTCTTCATCGACCAGTTCAGCGCCACCATATGGCCGCCATTATCGCGCACCACCCCCTTGGGCTGCCCGGTGGTCCCCGATGTATACAGAATATAAAGCGGGTCGGTCGCCGCCACCGGCACACATTCCGCCGGTTGGGCGCCCTCACATGCCGCCTGCCAGTCCAGATCACGTCCGTCGATCAGGGATGCCGTCGCCTGCGGGCGTTGAAACACCAGAACCTTTTGCGGTTTGTGGCTGGCCTGTTCAATCGCCCGATCCAGAAGCGGCTTGTAGGCAATGACCCGCGATCCTTCGATCCCGCAACTGGCGGTCAGGATGGCAACCGGTTTGGCATCATTCAGGCGGGTCGCCAATTCATGGGCGGCAAAGCCGCCAAACACCACCGAATGAATGGCCCCGATCCGCGCACAGGCCAGCATCGCCTGGGCGGCCTGCGGGATCATCGGCATATAAATGATCACCCGGTCGCCCTTGCCCACACCCTGCGCCTGCAAGGCCCCGGCAAGGCGGGCAACATCGTCGCGCATTTGACGATAGGTAAAGGTCTGAACCGTATCGGTGACCGGGCTGTCATAAATCAGGGCCGCCTGCTCGCCGCGCCCCGCCTCGACATGACGGTCCAGCGCATTGTAACAGGTATTGACCATCCCCCCGGCGAACCAGCGGTAAAAAGGCGCCTTGCTGTCATCAAGCACCCGGTCCCATTTTTGATACCAGACAAGACTTTCTGCCGCCTCGGCCCAAAAGCCTTCCCTGTCATTGATCGACCGGGCATAGATATCCTGATAACGACCCGTCATTTGAACCCTTCCTCTTTGCGGCTTTGTGGGGTGCCGCTTTGTCTGCTGTTGGTGACGCCGGGGCTGTTAATGCCCCAAACGTTAAATCGGCATTATAATACCGATTTAAATCCATCCCGCCTTTTAGACATTGGTAGGGCGCAACTCCTGATCTTTACACGCATTCAAAATTGATCGGGGGGAGATCCTTGTCCGTACCGGAAATACAGATTTCAAAGGCAGGATAAAATTACCGCCTCGCGGTGTGGGCATAACCGGAGGCGGTAGCAGAAAACACGTATCAGGCAAACCGGTGATATCCCGAAAAAGGCAGATCAACAGGACCTGCAACCGGGATCAAACGACAGTTTGCCGCAGAAGATCGGTCGTCAATGGTCCATTCGGGTGATCTCGTCCTTGATTTCAAGTTTTCGACGTTTAATGTCATGCAAACGTGATATGTCAGGCGCCGGACGGCGTTGTTCGAGGTGGAGTTCCTGCTCTAGTGCAGCGTGCTTGGCAGTCAGAGCTTCGATATGGGATTGAACACTCATTCGCCTACTCCTCTTCTACTGGCCCACAATAGGATGGTAGTAATTCTGTAACGTGATTGCCAGTCTTTCGATGCAGATTTCTTGTAAATTTTGTCGCGGAACAAACACAAAATGTCCCAAAAGGATCGACTTATCATTGGCATAACCGGTGCATCCGGGGTGATTTATGGCATCCGGTTTCTTCAGTTGCTGCAAAACACCCCGACCGAGACCCATTTGATCCTGTCGCGTGCCGCCGAACGCACAATCGCCTATGAAACGGACTTCAAAATCCGTGAAATCAAGGATATGGCGGACATTGTGCATGACAATAGCGACATCGGCGCATCGATTGCGTCGGGGTCGTTCCGGTCCCGCGGCATGGTGATCGCCCCCTGTTCGATGAAGTCCCTGGCCGAGGTGGCAAGCGGAGTCGCCGATAATCTGATTGCGCGGGCGGCCGATGTGATCCTCAAGGAACGCCGTCGTCTGGTGATGATGGTCCGCGAAACGCCACTGCATGCCGGGCATTTGAAAAACATGCTGGCCGCCACCGAATGCGGCGCAATCATCGCCCCGCCCGTTCCGGCCTTCTATGCCCGCCCCGCCAGTCTGGACGAAATGGTCACGCAAAGCTGCGGCCGGGTTCTGGATCTGTTTGATATTGATCTGCCCGAAACGGCACGCTGGGGCGATGAAACAGCCCCCCACCACATCCCGGTCACCGGCAAGCCCCGCAAGGCGGATTAGGGGGCGGGCAATGCCACCGGTTCCGCGATGCGACGATCAAACATATCCTGCGCCTGACGCACTTCGGGCATATGGCTGATGATCCAGCCATACAGGGCTTCCAACGCCGGTTGCAATGTCCGGCCCAGCCCGGTGATTTCATATTCGACACGCACCGGCGATATCGGCACCACCCGGCGTTCGACCAACCCGTTACGTTCAAGACGGCGCAAACAATGCGTCAGGGATTTTTGTGTCACCCCTTCAAGACGCCGCCGGATTTCATTAAAACGCAGCGGCCCGTTATCCAGCACCGCCAGAACCATCATCGACCATTTGTCGGAAATCTGGTCGAAAATCGGGCGGGCGGGACAGCTATCGGCGAATTTCAAACAGTCTTCGTTCATGGCGGTTTCCTCAACGATACCTGGGTACGATAAAGTACCTTATTGACATCTAGTATATATCAGATACCTCTATCTCAACAAATCATTTCACGGAGTATCGATATATGTCCAATGCAGCCTCGTTGTTTCGCCCGTTTCAGTTAAAATCCCTGACGTTGAAAAACCGGATCGTCATGGCCCCGATGACCCGGCAATTCGCACCCGAAGGCATTCCGGGCGATGCCAATGCCGCCTATTACCGCAAGCGCGCCGAAGGCGAGGTTGGCCTGATCCTGTCCGAAGGCACAGTGATCGACCGTCCTGCCGCCCGGAACGAAGGCAATATTCCGTTCTTTCATGGCACAGACGCCCTGCGCGGCTGGCAGAAAGTCATTGAAGAAGTCCATGCCGCAGGCGGCAAAATGGGTCCGCAAATCTGGCATGTCGGTGCCGCACGCAGCCATTCCGGCTGGGTTGCGCCCGGCCCGGTGGACAGCCCGTCCGGCCTGAATGGCCCCAATGATCCCAATGGCACCCCCATGCGCGACGAAGACATCGCCGACACCATCGCCGCCTATGCCAGGGCCGCAAGTGATGCCAAACGGCTTGGCTTTGACGTTCTGGAAATCCATGCCGCACATGGTTATCTGATCGACCAGTTTTTCTGGCAGCAAACCAATCTTCGCACCGATAATTACGGCGGCGCGACGCTGAAGGAACGGTCGCGTTTTGCCGCCGAAGTCATTGCCGCTATCCGTACTGCCGTCGGCCCGGATTATCCGGTTTTGCTGCGGATCAGCCAATGGAAACAACAGGATTTCGCTGCCCGTCTGGCCGAAACCCCCGATGAAATGGCCGAATGGCTGCTCCCCCTCAAAGAGGCCGGTGTGGATATTTTCCATTGTTCGCAACGCCGTTTCTGGGAACCGGAATTCCCCGAAATTGATGGTGAAAACGGGCTGAATTTTGCCGGATGGGCCAAAAAACTGACCGGGGCGGCAACCATATCGGTCGGATCGGTCGGGCTTTCCAGCGATTTCATCGGCGCCTTTGGCGGCGAAGGATCATCGGTTGCCGGTATCGACAAACTGGTCGAACGCATGGACCGCGACGAATTCGACCTGATCGCGGTGGGCCGCGCCCTGATCAGCGACCCGCGCTGGGTGGCGAAAATACAGACCGGCAATCAAAGCGAACTTAAAAACTTTGACCCGTCGGCGCTGGCCGAACTGGTCTGACCCTGCGATGCGCGGATGCCCCGGTCCGGGGTGTCCGCGCATTTTATAACCCCGCATCCGCCGGGGCCATCGGGGCCGTGCCTTGCATGGCAATAACCTGCTGGCACAAAATGGCAAGTGCATGGTCGCATTCCTTTTGCGTCAGGTTAAACCGGGTCGGCGACACATAGGCATGGGCGGCGGCAAACGGATCATTGGCCGGAACGGCTTCGACCGCCGCGCACAGTAATTTCTGTTCGATTTTTTCGGCGGCCAGTTCATCCTGTTTGATCCGTTCGCGCAATTTCTCAATATCGGGTGCCGGGTTTCCCCGCAAATAACGCCGGGTGGCCCGCAACGGCACAATCACCTTTTCCCGCCAGTCGCGCACGGCGTTTTCAAGGGCGGCGATGCTGTGCGGGGCCTGTCCCTGTTGCCCCAGACACAGCAAAAACAACACCATATTCACATCCAGTCCGCATCGTTCCTGAAGGTCCAAGCACAGCGGCGCCACCCCTTCGCGTCCGTACAGACTGACGGTAAAATTCCAGACATTTTGCGCGTTCATTCCCATCCTGCCATTGTTTCCGGCAGTTTTCCGGTCTGGACTCAGACCGTGGCCGCCGTTCTTTTGTGTTTTGGCGGATGGCCCAGATAGGCCCCCATGCCAATTGCCGTTGAAACCATCGCATCATCGGTATCGACAAGGCGCGGCCCGGTAATCACATCGGTCATCGCCACATCAATCACCTTGCGTTGCGACCATGCCACCACACGGTCAAATTTGCCCTGTGCGATCAAATCCACCGCATGAACGCCAAACGCCGTGGCAATCACCCGGTCACGTGGCGATGGAATGCCGCCCCGCTGCACATGACCCAAAACCGTCACCCGCGTTTCCCAGCCGGTGCGTTCGCCCAACTTGTCCGCCAACCAGTGACCGATCCCGCCATAACGGGCCTTTTGGTCATCCGCGCCCTGATATACCGGTTCACCGGTATCGGTGCGGACCGCCTCGGCGACAATCACCAGCGCGTGGTGGCGTCCGCGTTTGCGGATGTTAAGGCAATGTTCAGCCAGATCATCAATGCTGTAATCCATTTCCGGCATCAAAATCGCATCGGCCCCGCCTGCCAGCCCGGCAAACAGGGCAATATGCCCGGCATCGCGCCCCATAACCTCAAGGATCATGATCCGGTCATGCGAGGCCGCCGTGGGCTGCAACCGGTCCAGTGCCTCGACCGCGACATTCGCCGCTGTGGTAAAGCCGACCGAATATTCGGTCTGGGCCAGATCATTATCGATGGTTTTGGGAATCCCGACCAGATTAAGCCCACCCTGCTGCGCCAGACGATGCAGGATCGCCATGCTGCCATCGCCGCCCACCCCGATCAACGCATCCAGACCCAGCGCCCTGTAACCGGCAATCACCTTGTCCGAAACATCGTCAAAACTGCCATCGGGCATCGGATAATGAAACGGGTCACCCTTGTTGATCGTGCCCAGAATCGTGCCGCCCAGCCGCAACATGCCATCATTATTGACATAATCATTCAGCGGGATCACCGCAGGCGGGTCCTGCATCAAACCATGCGTCCCCTGACGGATGCCCACCACGTCCCAGCCATAACCCAGCACCGCCCGGCGCACGACCGCCAAAATCGCTGCATTCAGCCCGGCACAATCTCCGCCGCTGGTCAGTATTCCGATCCGCATTCGTTTCCTCCGATCTTCTTTAACGTCTCTGATCCATTATGCATCAATATTCATATGGGTCACGGACACAGTTTCTGGTATTATCAACTCCCTTCGCGTTGATAACCAAGCTGGATCAAAAATGGACGAAATCAATCAGATCGAGATTGAAAAGAGACTCCTGTGGCTTCGCGAGGAACACCGCGATCTGGATGTTGCCATCGGCCAGATGGCAGATGGCCCGCATCATGACCAGTTGCGTATGGTCCGCCTGAAAAAGCGCAAACTCGCCCTCAAGGACGAGATTTTATATCTCGAGTCGCAGATTTTGCCCGATATCATCGCCTGACAACGCGCCCTTGCGGCAAGGGCGTTGACGCCATCAATCGTGCGCCATCCATTTCCCGGCAGGATCGCAACACCCCGTCTGTCGCGGCAAGGGCCTGATTGACTGTATCGCCAGGGCGAAGCTGATAAACCCCAAAGGCCGGTTGACAGGTCACCGTATGACCGCGCCAGTCAAAGGCCGCATCGCGCAGACTGCTTGTAATGGCTTCGGCCCGTTTCCAACCGCCCTGTTCATCAACATTGATCAGCAAGGCGGCAAAATGGTTGCACCCCAGATAACCCAGTTGATGGGGCGGCTGCACAAACCCGGCAATGACATTTGAAAACAGCGTCAGCACCGCGTCGCGACAGACATGGCCATGCCGCTGGGTCAGGGCTTCCATCCGGGAAATTTCACAAAACATCAGGGACCGCACCGCGTATTGCAGATGCGGCGACGATAATTCGTTCTCAAGGATTTGCAAAAACGCCTTGCGGCCCAGCAAACCGGTCAGGGCATCGTGACTGGCGGCGCGCATCAAGTCTTGCTGATGGCGGTGGACCCGTTCCAGCTCCCCTTTCAGGGTTTCAATGGTGCCCATCAGGCGCGAAACCGCAAATTCAACCGAAGGGGTAATTTCATCGCCGGGAATGCCATAAAGATTTGCGGCATCCACCACATGCGCGCTTAACCCGCCCTGCCCCCCGGCATCACCCGGGGCTATATTGCCGGCATTTGAACCCTGTTCTGATGCAGACTGATCACGCGATTGCCGACCATTGCCACGTCCGGCCAGCTTACCATAAGCATAAGCCGCACTTTGCCCGGCGGGGTTTCTGCTTTCGGAACCCGCGCCAGACGTCATTGCGGACGATCCGGTTTGTGTGACTTTCATGTCAATGTCTCTCGCGCTACCTGCGTCGGAGTTAAAATCACCGCAACTTGCGGTATGGAAAAACTATACCATAGCCTAAGCAGAATGGGAGATTTAATTTCACAGCAACACGGTTTTTCATCAACCTTTACGCGATTTTTGTGTGAAATTCCGCCAAAAGCCGTAGAACACCCCAACCACAGGGCAAAAACCCACCGCAATTTGCCGGGTCGGCCTGCCCTGCGATGGCGTTCCGCTTGCATGAGGCAAACACCCCCCTATAATGCCGGGCTTTGATGTTATAACCCCTGCGATTTACGGAGCCGCAATCATGAGCGCCACCCGCCCGGTCATCGGTATCATTATGGGCAGCCAGTCTGACTGGGAAACCATGCGCAATGCCGCCGAAATTCTTGATACGCTGGGCGTTGCCTATGAAACGCGGATTGTCTCGGCGCATCGCACCCCGGACCGTTTATATGACTATGCCAAAACGGCAAAGGATCGCGGGCTGAAGGTCATTATCGCCGGCGCAGGCGGCGCGGCCCATTTGCCCGGCATGGCCGCAAGCATGACGCCGCTGCCGGTTCTGGGCGTTCCGGTCGAAAGCCGGGCGCTAAAGGGCATGGACAGTTTGCTGTCGATCGTCCAGATGCCGGGCGGCGTTCCGGTCGGCACATTGGCAATCGGGGCGGCCGGGGCAAAAAATGCCGGCTTGCTGGCCGCCGGGATCATGGCACTGATGGATGATGCGCTGGCCACCCGCCTTGAGGATTGGCGCACCCGGCAAAGCGACGCCGTCGCCCAGGAACCGGTTGACCCTGCCCACGTCTGACCTTCCGTTCCTGTTCCGGCCCGAAAATTGCTTTGCCCGGATGACCCTGTTTTCGTAAAATCTGGGGCGGTTTGACCCGCCCGGCGAAGGACGACCGACATGACCCAGGATTTCAACAGCCGCATCATCGCACCGGGCGGCACCATCGGCATGATTGGCAACGGCCAACTGGGCCGCATGGCCGCCCTTGCCGCCGCCGAACTGGGATACCGCGTGCATGTTTTTGGCCCCGGCCATAACAGCCCGACCCAACAGGTTTGCGCCCAGGCCACCGTCGCCGCCTATGACGATCACGATGCCCTGCGCACCTTTGCCGCAAATGTCGATGTTGTGACCTTTGAATTTGAAAATGTGCCTCATGACAGCGTGAAATTGCTGGCCGGGCTGGTGCCGGTGCGGCCAGGCTGGCAATGTTTGCATATTTCGCAAAACCGCCTGCGCGAAAAAACCTTTTGCAACGATCATGGCATTGCCACCGCCCCCTTTGCCGCCGTCCGTTCGTTTGACGACCTGACAAATGCCGTGGCACGTCTGGGCCGTCCATCCGTTCTGAAAACCACCGAACTGGGGTATGACGGCAAGGGGCAGGTCAAAATCACCGACGACACCGACCTTGCCAGCGCCTGGACCGATATGAACGGTGCCGAAGCCATCCTCGAAGGATTTGTGACGTTCGAACGTGAAATTTCGGTCATTGTCGCCCGTGGCATTGATGGCAAGACTGCCTGTTTCTGTGCGGTGGAAAACCGCCATGCCAATCACATTCTCGATGTCACCATTGCCCCCGCCCCGATCCGCCCGGCCCTGCGGCAACAGGCCGAACATATTGCCTGCCTTCTGGCCGAAAAAATGGAATTTGTCGGCTTGCTGGCGGTCGAGATGTTTGTGACCCGCGACGGGGCCATTCTGGTCAATGAAGTTGCCCCGCGCCCGCATAATTCCGGGCACTGGACGATTGATGCCTGTGTTACCAGCCAGTTTGAACAATTCATCCGGGCGGTCTGCGGCCTGCCGCTGGGCGATCCGGCCCACCATTCCGAGGCCGAGATGAAAAACCTTCTGGGCGACGATATCGACGCATGGCAGGCAATTTTGTCCGACCCGGATGCCAAACTGCATCTGTATGGCAAGGATGAAGCCAAGCCGGGCCGCAAGATGGGCCATGTCACATGGTTAAAAACCACCCGGCCCAATTCCGCCCTTTAGGGCAACATCCTGAAACATCTGCATAATGCGCCCCAAACCGGGCGCATTTGCATTTTGGCCCGTACCCTTGCACAAACTGGCACCGCATTTGCTTTTATCCCGATACCCTCTTTTACCGGGATAACCGACGATGAAAAAATTGCTTGCCGCCCTGATCCTTGCCACTGGCTTTGCCCTTCCAGCCGTTCCGGCCCTTGCCGCACCGGGGGCGGCGGGTTTTCCGCAAGTCGTTCAGGGGGACCGGTTGCAATTCGGGTCGATGATTGTCGAATTGTTTGGCATTCGCGCCCCGCAACCCGGCATGATCTGCCGGGCAGGCAATGTCAGCTATCAATGCGATGTCGCCGCCACCCAGGCCCTGGACCGCATCATTGAAAATTACGCGATTGCCTGCCAGCAGGTTTCCGATACCCAACTGTTCCCGATGCTGACCGAATGCAGGATCGGCCAGACCGATCTGAACCGTCTGATCCTGCGCGCCGGATGGGCAATGGTGGATATGAACAGTTGCGATGGCAATCCGTCCTGCCCGGTTTATCTCGCCGATCAGGCCTTTGCCAAGGAAAACAGCAAGGGCATGTGGATGGGCACCCCGCCCGAAATGCTGGTCGCCCTGACCCGGCGCAATGGCACCTCCGGCGACATGATTGCCTATGCCCCCTTCACCATCGATCTTGCCGCCGAAAGCCGCCGCACCCCCGAACCCGACAGAACCCTGCTCAGCTTTTTGATGCCGTAATCATCTTTGGGGGGCAAGTCCACCCCACTGATATCATACCATCAATACACATCGACCGTCGCGGCACCCGCTTCCGGGTCTCGGATTCCACCTATGTAGCCACATGGACGGGGTTCGTTTATGTCTCCTTCGTCATTGATGTCTTGACCAGAAGGATCACCGGCTCGCGGCAAGCCGCATCTCAAGGTGTCACCGCCCCGCTATTGACATGAATGGCATAAACACTTGTGGTCGCTGTAATCAGCAATTCATTGCCGCGCACCCCGCCAAATGTCAGGTTGGATACGGTTTCGGGGACCAAAATCTTGCCAAGCAAGACTCCGTTGCGATCGAAACAATGCACACCGTCTGCGGCCGAGGTCCAGATATTGCCGTGGCAATCTACCCGAAACCCGTCCGGAATCCCCTGATCAAGGGAGGCAAAGTCACGGCCGTTATCAAGAAAATTATCCGCAGAAACATTGTAAACCCGAATAACGGCAGGCACATTGTCATCATGGCTGCGCCCGGATTCTGCAACATAAAGCAATGTTTCATCACGTGAAAAGGCCAGGCCGTTCGGCTGGATAAAATCCCGTGCAACAGAAACAATCCGCCCGGTTTCCGGATCAAGGCGAAAAACATTTCGATGGGGTTGTTCCGACGTCGCCTTGTATCCCTCATAATCGGATAAAATGCCGTATGTCGGGTCGGTAAACCAGATGGTGCCATCGGATTTGACCACCACATCATTGGGTGAATTCAGGCGTTTTCCGTCGAACCGGTCTGCCAGTGTGGTGATCATACCGTTATGTTCGGTCCGGGTAACTGACCGCGTCCCGTGCTGGCAACTGATCAGCCGGCCTTCGCGGTCCCGGGTGTTTCCATTGGAAAAATTTGAATTTTCCCGAAATACATTGACCGTTCCATCACTCATCCAGCGATAGATTTTCTGATTGGGAATATCGGAAAACAACAGGCATTGATGCGCTGGAAACCAGACGGGTCCCTCCGTCCAGAGATGTCCGGCAGAAATACGACGCAAACTGACATTGGACAGCACAAGATCGCGAAAACGGGCATCGATAATTTCGTATGGACCTTTCATATTTTGTGTCCCCTTTTGCTGGCCAGCGCCACCACGGACACAATAATCATCCCGGTCAAAATCAACCGGACTCCGGCACCAAAACCATAAGAATTAAGCATCGATACAATCAGGAACATAAAAAGTGCTGCCGCCCAAATACCGGGAACATTGGAATTTCCCCCGGCAATCGACGAACCGCCAATCACCACCACGGCAATCGACATCAGCATATATTCCGCCCCCATATTAAGGTTTGCGCCTCCCGAAAAATTCGCCAGCATAAAGCCTGTAAAACCGGCCAGAACCGCACAACTCAGATATACCCCGAAACGCACGGCATTCACCGGAACACCCCCCAGCCGGGCGGCACGACTGTTCTGCCCGGCTGCCGATATCCAGCGCCCGACAATCGCTTTTTCCAGAACGAACCATGCCAGGATGGAAACCAGAAGCGCGACCAGCGCAGCATTGGGTATGCCAAACGTGCCTCCGGTCGTAAAATCGGCCAGAATTTGCGGGGGCTTGATACGTAATCCCCGATTTGACCAAATCGCCAGCGACTGAAACAGGAAAGACGACGACAAGGTTGCAATGATCGGCGGAATCCGCAGCAACAGGATCAGCGAAAAATTAAACAGCCCACATGCCAGCCCAACCCCAAGCGCGATCAAAAGCCCCGGCAAGACCAACGCCCCGTCCGTTTCCATGAATTTCAGGGCAAGGGTTCCGGCAAGGGTCATGGTCGCAGGAATGGAAAGGTCCACATTGCCCGGGCCCAGAGTGATGACAAACATCTGCCCCACCCCGACAATAACGGCAAAGGATGCAAAGGTCAGTGCTGCATAAAGCAATGCCCAGGCCCCACCCCCAATCGAAACAACCAGAAGCGTTGCAAGATAGGTTATCCCCGCGGCCAGATAGGCCCATATCCATGGCTTGCGCAACATCGCACCAACCAGGTCTTTAAATCCCCGTTTTGCTATTTGCAGACGGTTGTTTCTGGTCAACATGTTCATACCAGTGCCTCCCGCCGGGTAAAGACAAGGCGCACCGCCAGAACAAGTATCAGGATCGCACCTTGCGCACCGATCTGCCAGTCAGGTGAAAGATGCAGAAAGGACAGAAAACTGGCCGCCAGTGTCAGGGTCAGCGCCCCAATGACCGCTCCGATAGGGGATACCCGCCCACCGGTGAATTCACCGCCCCCCAGAATCACACCGGCAATCGACAACAACGTATAACGCAACGCAATATTGGCGTCCGCAGATGTCGTCAAACCCACAAGTGCCATCCCGGCCAGCACACAAAACAGCCCGGCAATACCATAGGCAATCGCCTTGAGCACCATAACCGACCACCCGGATCGTTCCATCGCCTGTTCATTGCCGCCAACACCGCGCAACAACACCCCCAAAGCAGACCGTTTAACGAAATAATGCATGGTCAGCGCAATTATGATGGGCGCAATAATCGCCACAGGTAAAAAAGGCGTTTTGGCCGTCATCATCACCCGCAGCCATCCCGGCGCAGCACCGCCTGGCGATGGCAGGATCAAAATAGCCATGCCCGCCCAGAAAAAAGACATGCCAAGTGTCACGACAATCGCAGGCAAGCCGCGGGCATGGATGACGGCCCCCATGGCGGCATAAAGAAGGATGGCTGCCAACAGGATTGCGTATCCGACAACGGGATCACTTTGGACAAACGTTGCTGTCACACAGGCACAGAAACTGACAAAGGCACCGATCGACAAATCAATGTCATTGACCATCAGGATCATCATCTGGGCAATCGTTGCCAATGCGACCGGCACAGCCAGATTAAACAAAAGATTAAGCCCGAAATAGCTCATGGCGCGCGGTTGCATATAAAAAACGGCCCCCAGCAGGATCACCAGCGACATGACAGGCAGTAAAATGCGCACATGATCCCGGTTCATTGGCTCGTCTCCTGCATTTCAAAAGAGGCACGCAGCATGTTTTCTTCTGTAATCTCGTCACCATTCAGCTCGGCTGAAATTTTACCGTCCCGGAAAACAAAAACGCGGTCGCATTCCAGAATTTCATCGGTTTCAGTTGAATACCAAAGAAAGGTTCGCCCTTTTTCGGCTTCGTCGCGGATCATGCGGTAAACTTCCTTTTTGGTGCCGACATCCACCCCGCGCATCGGGTCATCCATCACCACAATCGGGGCCGATGATGCCAATGCCCGTGCGAACAGGACTTTTTGCTGATTGCCCCCGGAAAGAGACAGAATGGGGTTTTCAAGATTGTCGGTTTTTATCCCGATTTTACGGTGCCATTCCTTCGCCAGCCTGCCCTCTGCCTTTCGATCAACCAGAAAATTGCGGCTGAACTCCACAAGTGTTTGCAAGGTAAGATTGCGCATGATCGACCAGAGAGGCATCACACCATCCCGGCTCCGGTCGCCGGCGACAAAAACCACCGCAGGCGCACGTGATGCCCGCCAATCGGGGGACTGCTCAAGAAAACAACGTGCCAGTGCCTCGGCCTGTCCATGCCCGGCCAATCCGGCCAAACCGACGATTTCGCCTTTGCGCGCATTCAGGCCGTTTTCCATCCTGATGACTTCAGCGCCAAACACCTGTTTTTTCTTGGCTTCCGTCACTTCTGCGGCATCCGGCACAACTTGCCCCATGGCTGTCACAAGACTGGCGCGGGTAAAATTCCGGGCATCATCATTGGCAATAATGCGCCCGTCTTTCATCACAACGATACGGGTCGCCACATCAAAAATTTCACCAAGCATATGGGAAACAAAGATAATTGAACCGCCTTCGGCACAAAACCGCCGAATATAGCCAAGCAATTGATCTGCAATCGCCCCGTCAAGCGACGATGTCGGTTCATCAAGGATCACCAGCCGGGCATCCATATCGCGCCGGGAAAATGCGATGGCAATTTCGACCATTTGACGTTCGGCAATCGGAAGATCGTCAACCACGCGATAAGGGTCGATCCTGTTACCGGGAAAAATGGCATCCAGGGATTTGCGCACGGCCAACGCAGCCTTGCCCCGCCAGTTGCGAAGCGGCATTTTCCGGTACGGAATACGCAGATTTTCCAGAACCGTCAGGTTGGGACAAAGCGATAATTCCTGAAACACACTGCGTATTCCGGCATTTCTCGCCCGTTGGGCATTGCGGAAATCTGCCTTGCTCACTTCCCCGTTGTAACTGACATCTCCTCCGGTTGGAGACAAACGGCCATTGATCACATTGACCAAAGTGGATTTACCGGCACCGTTATGACCAACCACGCCGACACACTCGCCCGGCATGATTTTCAGTTCAATGCCGGTCAGGGCCTTTACCGTTCCGAATGAAACCCCGATATCCGTCAAAGTAATGATCGGCACCTCCCCGGTGCCGATCAATTTGCGGTTTACACCCATGATCCTATCGCCCTAATTCGTCGATTTGATCAGATTTTTCGCATCGTCCAAAGAATATTCCTGATTGGCGACCGAGCCTGCGGGCGTTTGGGCAAGGATTTCCTCAAGAGTATCCTGATCAACACGCAGGAACGGGACCGTCAGATCTTTGGCAACATCACTGCCATCAAGGATCTGCTGGGCAACCCAGAAAGCCAGCGTGCTGACCCCCGGTGCAATCGACAAAGAGGTGGTTTCATATCCGTTTGCCGCTTTTTGTTCAGACCACCATTGCAGTTCGTCCTGACGGTTGCCCATAATGATCGTCGGGGTCGGGCGGTTTGCCGCATGAATAGCCTGCGCCGCACCATAACCATCGCCCCCCTGGGTTACGACAGCCGTAATATCGGGAAGGCTTGGCAAAATACCGGCAACCGCTTTCTGGGCGACATCCTGTGCCCAGTCACCGTGCACGGACCCAACGATCTTGAAGTTGGTCCGGGCGACTTCTTCATGGATTCCGGCACTGATTTCATCATCGACAAAAACACCGGCAAGCCCCCGTATTTCAAGAAGATTTCCGCCATCCGGATGGCGATTTTCCAGATATTTGACCTGATCGCGGCCCATTTGTCTGAAATCAACCGCAATCCGCCATGCGCATGGCTCGGTGACAATGCCGTCAAAGGAAACCACGATAATACCGGCATCGCAGGCTTCCTTGACCGCGCCGTTAATGGCCGTCGGGGATGCCGCATTCACAACAATGGCATCATAGCCCTGCAAAATCATATTCTGAATTTGCGCGGCCTGCTCGGTCGCCTGATTTTCTGACGTGGTAAAGGCATCAGCGGCGGCAACAGTGCCATTGCTGACCGCCTCGGACGTAACCTTTTCCCAACTTTCGAGCATGGCCTGACGCCATGAATTTCCCGCATAATTGTTTGAAAGGGCAATGCGTTTGTCCGAAGTATCGGCCATGGCATGACCCGACGCCACAAAAGCAGTCCCGGCAATCATGCCGAGAAGCATGGTTTTGAGTTTCATTTTTCCTCCCTGACGCGACAGTGCCACGTCTTGTTTTGTTTCAATTTTGTCACCTTTGAACGGCGACAGGATTGTCTTGTTTTTTAGGAACGCGATTTTGGGCCACAGCAATAAAACCGTAAAGAGCACTCGCCGCATCAATATTGCGGGATCACACATCCACATTGCGGGTTCCCGCAAGACAGCCCAGACCTGTCGCCATATGATATGTGCGGGAGGAAACATTCATGTCGGATCTTGCTCATTACCTGCGCATTTCCAATCTGCTTGCAGGCAATCTTGATATCCATTCTGCCTTGCGTTCCGTAAAGGCGGAAATCGACAAGATTATCGAATTCGATCATCTGGATGTCTGCCTGACAGACACAGACAAGAAATGGAACACGTCCTACGAAGTCGGCCTCCAGACAAGCTGGAGCACCTCGCGCTCACTCGTACATAATTCCCCTGTCAGGGACATTCTGTTGGGGAAAACGGAATATCTGCTTACCGGGAATGCCCTGAAGGATCCACGGTATATATTCCCCGGTGCCGTAAGCGCCCCAATCCTCCATCATGAATTTCGCAGTCGCGTCAATGTTGCGATGAAAGTCCTGGGCGAAGGGATCGGATCCTTGAATTGCTCGTCGAAAAAGGAAAATTTCTATAACGAAAGCCATGTCGAACAGGTCCGCATTCTGGCCGATATGCTGGCCCCGTATTTCTATGCCCTGCGCGCCAACGAAAAGGCGAACAAAGAAGCCATCTTTCGCGCCGAAATTCTTGCCCGCGAAGAAGGATTACGTCTTGGCGCACTCAGCCTGACAGATGCACTGGAAACCGAACGGCAACGGATCGGAATGGATTTGCATGACCAGACCCTGGCTGATCTGACCCGTATCGCCCGCGATATCCGCCCCGGCCTGACAGAAGTGCAACATCATCGCCTGCAACAGCAGATCCAGAACATGATACAGGATTTACGCGATATTATTGACACCTCCATTCCTTCAATCCTTGAGCTTTTCGGCTTTCACCACGCGGTTCTCACCCATCTGGAACGCGCCGTCAGCAGCGAAAGCAAGATGCAGTTCAACGTCGAAGACCACACTGGCGGCGCCGTTGATACCTTGCCCGAAACGACCCGTATTGCCATTTTTCGTATCTGCCAGGAGGCCATCAACAACGCCGTCCTGCATTCGGGCGCAGCACAGATTTCCGTCATGGTATGCCATGATGCCGCAGAATATCTGACGATCCGGATTTCCGACGATGGCCGGTTCCGGTTACGCGATCCCAAACCGCGCAGTGGTCTGGCCCATATGAAAACCCGCGCGCAACTTATCGGGGCAAAATACGATATCACCACCCGAAAAGGAACGCGGATCACAATAAGACTGCCGGAAACCGCCAGAAAAAGCGAAGGGATCGGCCATGAAAATTTTGCTGGTTGAAGACGACAAAATGCACGCCGATTTTCTAAAGGAAATCGTCGAAAGTGCCTTGCCCGAATTTGAGGAAATCCTGATTGCCCGCGATGGCAAGGAAGGGGAAACGCTGGCACAACGCCACAAAATCCCCGCCATTGTGATGGATTTGCGCATGAAGGAACATAACGGCATCGAGGCGGCCAGAACGATCTGGGCCGAACGGCCCGAAACCCGCATTCTTTTCTGGTCGAATTATTCCGACGAAGCCTATTTGCGGGGCATTACCCATATCGTTCCCCATCAGGCAGCATATGGTTATGTGTTGAAAACAGCGACAGCAGAAAAAATGCGCCTGGCCCTGCGCGCCGTTCTGGTCGAAGCGCAGATCGTCGTTGATCGTGAAGTGCACCAGATACAAAATCAACAAATGCGATCCCGCAGTGCCCTGACCGAGTTTGAATACATCATCCTGCTTGATGTTGCGCTGGGTCTTCCCGACAAAGCCATCGCAACACGGCGCAAACTTTCGCTGCGCACCGTTCAGAACCGGTTGTTATCCTTGTATGACAAACTTGACGTCGAGGCACTCGATCAAAATGATCTCGGCATCCAGTTGAACAAACGTGCGCGCGCCGTCTCCAGCGCCATCGCCCGAAAAATCATCAACCGCGAGGGATTGGAAGCAGCGGAAAAAGAACTTCGGCTATGGCTTGCCCGCGCCCCGGCAACAGATAATTGACAAAAAGAAATACCAGGGTAGAGGGGCGGCCTCTGCCCCGGCTTCGACCGGACGCTTGGCGCATCCGGTCGGTGGGAGCCCATATCCAGAAAACACAAACTCTATCTGGAAATGCCATTCAGCGGATCGCGTCCCTGGCTGATCAGATTGACGTTATCCGCCATGGCTTTTCGACGCCGTTTGATGGTGCCGTGTGTCCAGCCGGACATGTGCGGCGTCATTGTAATATTGGCAAGCTGATGGAACGGCTTTGCCGCAGGCAGAGGTGCCGGGTTTTCCTTATCGGGATAACGGTACCAGGTATCAATGAACGCATGCGCAATCCTGTGATTGCTTAACGCATCATATAACGCGGCCTCATCGACAACCCCGCCACGTCCCACATTCACAAATACCGCATCCTGTTTCAGGCTTGCAAAAGCCGTGTCGTCAACAAGACCGGTCGTCGTCGCCGCAAGCGGCAGCGTGTTCACCACCACATCCACCTGTGGCAGCATATCCCTGAACCGTTCCAGCGACCAGAATACGTCAATCAGACCGGGATCCTCAACGCGGGAACGATTGGTAACATGGACCTGCATTCCAAACGCTTTTGCCCGTCGCGCAACCGCCTTGCCAATATGGCCATAGCCAAGAATACCGATCACTGTGTCACCAAGTTCCGTCCTCAACCCCGAAGGACCACCCGCCCAATATTTCCAGTCGCCTTTGCGCAAACGCGCGTCAGCATCGGCAAGCGGAACATGTCGCGAAAGCAAAGCCGACATCACATATTCGGCAATCGCGATTTCATGGCCAAAGCAATTGCAAAAAAACGCATTTGTCGGCAACCGGGACAGTTCAATACCGTCATACCCGGCACCCGGCACCTGATAAAGCTTCAGATTTTGGGGTTCAGGGCAATTGGCATCAAACTTTACCCCGATAATGACATCCGCCATGCCATAGGCAATCCGGTCAGCATCGCTTTCAAGATTGTCCGGCAACAAAACAAGTTCATGCTGCCCGTCAAGCAGCCCGGCAAAGCCAGGATAAAAAGTCGAGGCGTTTGCGCCATGGAATACGATTTTCACATTTCCTCCCATCATTTCTTTATCGTTTTTGATACCAAAAGATATATTCTGATATTTTTGAAAATATCAACGAAAAACATAACAGGTTCCCAACAGCATCCCCTTGGCCCGGTTTTTAAAACGGGTCGAAATCCTGCGTCACATCAAAGATATTGGGCGCAATATCATTTTCCAGAACCGGGAACATGGCATCAACAAATTCGATAAGCCGGTCGGACGCCGCCAAGGCATCCTCTTTTTTCCCCGCCACAACGGCGTTCAGGACATCAAGGTGGCTGTCTATCGTCACATCAAGGGACGCCCCATGTGCCGTCTGGGTATGATAAATCCAGCCCAGCCGCCGAAAAATCGTATGCAATGGGCGCAACGTATATTCAAGGAAAGGTTCACCACAAGCCGCCAGCATCAATTGATCAATGCGCCGGTCAAACTCATTGAATTCAACGATACTCATCTCGGCCCGGTGCGCTGTCAGCAACCCGGTCAGATGCCGCATCTGGCTTCTGTATGTGCTGCTGGCACGCTCGCTTGCCAGCGACACCACAAATCGCTCCATATCGCGACGCAACCATAACAACAAATGAGTCCGGGCCAAATCGATCGGCGAGATTTGAATCCCCTGGCGCGGTTGAATGATCATAAGCGTATCCGAAGACAGCCGCGTGACCGCCTGATGCACAGGCGTGCGATTGATGCCGGTCAGCGTCTGCAAATCCTGAATGCGCAAATAACTGCCCGGTTTCAGCGCACAGGTCACGATCAGTTCTTCAAGCTTGTAATATGCAAGCTCGTTAAGATTTTTTCCTGTACCGGAAAAATCGTTGCCCTTGGTGGCGGGATGGTCTGCCATATAGTCACTTGCCTGTATCGAGGTCATTGTTTTCTCGGGATATTTTTGCAAAGTTCATAATATATCTGTGTATATTCAGTATCATATAGACAAATTTCCCCGTTTGGGAAACTAAAACCTGTTGAAACACATACCCGGCAATGATATTGATGTTTTGTGAAATATCACAACATGTCACATAAGGGAGGAAACCAACGACATGAAAAACCTCAAAAAAAACCTGACGGCAATTGTAACAGCAACCCTTTTGACTTTCACCACAGGCCAGGCCATCGCGGATGAAGTCATGGAACTCCAGTTCCAGACACATCACAGCGCAACATCCCTGCAAGGAAAAGCCCTTCTGCGGTTTGCCGCACTGGCAAAAGAATTTTCCAACAACACTGTGCAGATCGAAATGCACACAAGCTCGTCCGTCGTAAATGCAAGCGAAGCATTTGAAGCATCCAGCATGGGCATCATTGATGGCGATGCAACCGGTGCCGGCTATATCACCGGCAAAAATCCGGCCTTCCAGTTTTATGGTGACATTATGGGGGGCTATAGCGATCCGGAACAACTTTTGGGCTGGTATGACGATGGCGGCCTTGATCTTGCCAATGACCTTTACCACCAGTTCAACATGCACCTTATCGGTGTCTTTATTGCAACCCCCGAAGCGCTGAGTTCAACCTCGCCCCTTTCCGGGATCGAAGATTTGAAAGGCTGGAAATTCCGGTCGCCGCCCGGCATGGAATCCGAAATTTTCCAAAGCCTTGGCGCAGGCCCTGTTGTCATGCCTTTCGGTGAAGTGTTTACCGCCATGACAACAGGTACCGTATCGGGCGCAGACGCCTCCACCCTTGCGGTGAACAAGGGTCTTGGCCTGTACGACATCGCGAAATACGCCACCTATCCCGGCTTTCATTCCATGCCCATCGAACACGTCACGATGAATCTGGAAAAGTGGAACGCGATGAGCGAGCTTCAGCAAAATGCCCTGAAAAAGGCAATTGCCACCATCGCTCCGGAAGTGGTCGGGGAATCAAGGAAACTTGATCAGGAAGCAGCAGAAGAACTTGTAAAAGCAGGCGTCACCCTCGAAGACTGGAGCGACGAAGACCGTCTCGTCTTCCGCAAAGCCGCACAGAAAGTCTGGGCAGACTGGGCAACCCGAAGCCCCGAGGCAAAAGTCGCCTATGACGCGCACATCGCATACATGAAAAAAACCGGCATCCTTGACTGATCAACAGTTCGAGCAACCAATCCCCGGGGCACCTCGCCCCGGGGCCCTCATTGGAGGCATGAGATGCAAGCTACCCCCAGACGCATTCGGAGCGTCCAGTTCGTTGTTGCGCTTTTTTCCCTGTTATTGCTGGTGATCGTCGCCGTTACTTTTTACGAAGTGATCGCACGGTATATCTTCAGAACACCCACAATTTGGGCAAATGAACTGGCTTTATGGCTTTCGGCGATCCTGTTTCTGGCTGCCGGCATTTACGCCATGCAACGTGATCAACACCTTAGAATCACCGTTTTCTACGACATCGCCCCGGTCTGGTTGAAACGTGTTTTCGACCTCATCACATTGCTGTGCACCCTTGCATTCTGCCTTGGTATTGCCTGGTCCGGGGCACCCAGTTCCTGGCAGGCTTTGATGAATTGGGAACCTTTCGGCACCGCATGGAACCCGCCAATTCCAGCAACAGTAAAGCCTGCCATTATTGTCGCAACCAGCCTGATGGCGGTCTACGCAATCGTTAATTACGTCAAAAAACTTCTGGGCTATGCCCCTGAAAATCAGGCTTTGCTGACGGAGGACAATCGTGTCGATTGAACTTGTCTCCGTTCTTCTTGTGGGGGGCGTTTTCGCCCTGATGATAATCGGCGTTCCATTGGCTTTTGCCGCCGGATCGCTCGCCATGCTGATCGGCTATCTGAAATTCGGACCTGCGGTCATCGCCCTCGCGCACAAAACAGTCTATGGCCTGGCCACCGAATATTCCCTGCTTTCCGTTCCATTGTTTATTTTGATGGCAACCTTGCTGGAACGCTCCCGTCTCGCCCTTGACCTGTATGACGGGCTGTATAAGGTTTTTGGCAACCTGAAGGGCGGCGTTGCAACCCTGACCCTGGTCATTTCCGTTTTCATGGCCGCAATCAGCGGCATCATAGGGGGTGAAATCGTCCTGCTTGGCCTGATCGCCTTGCCGCAAATGATGCGGTTGAACTATGATCACAAGCTGTCGATCGGCATCATTTGCGCGGGTGGCTCTCTGGGGACGATGGTCCCGCCCTCAATCGTCTTGATCATTTATGGCCTGACGGCCGATGTATCGGTTCACAAGCTGTTTCTGGCCTCCTTTGTGCCCGGCTTTGCGCTCGCATTCGCCTATTTTGCCTATATCTATATCCGCTGCACATTAAACCCGTCCCTGACACCAAAACCGTCGGAGGCCGCCGTCCCCTTTACCAAAAATGATTTCATTCGGGGAATTCTTCCCTTTCTGGTTCTGATCGGCATCGTTTTTGGTTGTATCTATGGCGGCATCACATCAATCACAGAAGCCGCCGCCATCGCAGTTGGCACAACCCTGATCATCATCTTTCTGCGCTCGGAACTGAATGTAACGATGCTGTGGCAGGCCTTGACGAGAACATTGCAATCCTGCGGCATCATACTCTGGATCACATTTGGCGCCGCCGTTCTGATCGCCATCTACAACCTGTCGGGCGGACAGCGTTATGTCACCGGATTGATCACCGGGCTCGACATACCTCCCATCATGACAATCATGATCATGATGACAATTTTCATTGTTCTGGGCCTGTTCATGGACTGGATCGGCATCCTGTTGCTGACCATCCCGATCTTTGTGCCCATTGTCACGCAGCTTGGCTACGACCCGGTTTGGTTTGGCGTTCTGTTCTCGCTCACGATGCAGGTCGCGTTCCTGTCACCGCCATTTGGCCCTGCGGCCTTTTATCTCAAAAGTGTCGCACCCCCGGAAATCACCCTTCAAACGATTTTCGCCTCTCTCTGGCCGTTCATGCTCATTCAATTGGCATTTTTGGCTTTAATGCTGGCGTTCCCCTCAATCGCACTCTGGCTGCCCAACGCTTTCAACTAATCATTCCGGATCAAATCATGAAGATAACTTCCATCAAAACCTTCCGCCTTGCGGAATTTTCAAATGTCCTTTGGGTCCATGTCGAAACAGATCGTGGCGTTACCGGGCTCGGCGAAACCTTTTATGGTGCGGGCGCTGTCGAAGCCCATATTCATGAAACGCTTGCCGGTCGCCTGATCGGCCAGAACCCGCTTCATATCGAAGCCCTGCACAAGGAAATGGTCAATCTGCCAATGGCACAATCGTCAACCGGTGCCGAATACCGTGCGGCATCGGCCATCGACATTGCCCTGTGGGATATTTTCGGCAAGGTCTGCGACCAACCTGTCCACCAGATGCTGGGCGGTCTGTGCTGGGATAAAATCCGGATTTACAACACATGTGCCGGATACCGGTATGTGCGGACCAACAACATCAAACCGGTCTCGAACTGGAACCTTGGCGAACCCGAAGGTCCCTATGAAGACCTTGATGGCTTTATGAACCGCCCGGCCCAATTGGCCGAAAATCTTCTGGAATCGGGTATCACCGCCATGAAAATCTGGCCGTTCGATCCGATGGCGGCCGAAACGCGCGGGCAATACATCACCACCGAACAGATGAAAAAGGCGGTCCGCCCCTTCGAGGAAATCCGTAAAGCCGTCGGCGACAGAATGGAAATCATGGTCGAGTTCCATTCCCAATGGAATCTGCCGACTGCCAAAAAGATCGCCCGCGAACTCGAACAGTTCAAACCCACCTGGTACGAAGACCCGATCCGGATGAATTCACCACAGGCACTGGCTGAATTTGCCGCATCGACCGATGTCTGGACCTGCGCCAGTGAAACACTGGGATCGCGCTGGCCCTACAAAGACATGCTGGACCGCGATGCAACCCATGTCGTCATGGTTGATCTGTGCTGGACCGGCGGCCTGACCGAAGGCAAAAAAATCGCCGCCCTCGCAGAAACCTGGCATCGCCCGTTTGCCCCGCATGACTGCATCGGCCCGGTCGGCTTTGCCGCCGCCATCCATATGTCATTCAGCCAGCCCAACACCCTGATTCAGGAAAGCGTCCGCGCCTTTTATAAAGGCTGGTACAACGAACTGGTAACCGCCGTTCCAAGAATCGAAAACGGCTATGTTTATCCGATGGAAGGACCGGGTCTTGGTGTGGAACTGCTGAAATCCTTCTTTGACCGCCGCGATCTGACCGTACGCGAAAGCAAAGCCTGAAAAAACAACACGCCACAGGAGGAAACATAACATGTCTCTGGAACTTTTCTCGCTTGCCGGAAAAACGGCACTGATCACCGGATCGTCGCGCGGCCTTGGCCGCGCCTTTGCCGAAGGTCTGGCCGCTGCGGGGGCGTCGGTCATCCTCAACGGCACCAATCCCGAACGCCTTGAACAGGCGAGAAAGGAGATGTCGGACGCGGGCATGACGGTCGGCACATCCCTGTTTGATGTCACCGACGAAATCGCGATCAAGGCGGCCTTTGACGGTTTTGACAAGGCCGGTATCGAAATCGACATCCTGATCAACAATGCAGGCATCCAGTTTCGCAAACCGATGCTCGAACTCGATACGGCCGATTGGCAACGGGTGATTGATACCAACCTGACATCCGCTTTCATGATCGGACGCGAGGCGGCAAAACGCATGGTTGCGCGCGGCCACGGCAAAATCGTCAATATCGGCTCGCTCACCAGTGAACTGGCACGGGCAACTGTTGCCCCCTACACGGTCGCCAAGGGCGGCATTAAAATGCTGACCAAGGCCATGGCGGCAGAATGGGCGGAACTGGGCCTTCAGGCCAATGCCATTGGCCCCGGCTATATGCTGACCGATATGAACGCTGCCCTGACCGCCAACCCTGAATTCGACGCCTGGGTCAAGGCCCGCACCCCGGCCCGGCGCTGGGGCAAACCGGAAGAACTGATCGGCACCGCCATTTATCTTTGCTCCGATGCCTCAAACTATGTGAACGGTCAAATCATCTATGCCGATGGCGGCATGATCTCCGTCCTGTAAGGAGAAACAGTATGTATTCGGTTGTCATTCATGCGCCGCACGACCTGCGTCTGGATCATATGGATGATCCGGACACGCCCGACGACAATGCGGTGACGGTCAGGATCGACAAGGGCGGCATATGCGGCTCGGATCTGCATTATTATCATCATGGCGGATTTGGAACTGTCAAAATCCGCGAACCGATGGCCCTGGGCCACGAAGTCGCTGGCACCATTATCGCCACAGGCAAAAATGTCGAAGGCTTTGCCATAAATGACAAGGTTGCCGTCAATCCGTCCATGCCCTGCAATCAGTGCCAGTATTGTCGGGCCAATATGCGTAACCACTGTACCGACATGCGGTTCTTTGGCAGTGCCATGCGCTTCCCACATCAACAGGGCCTGTTTCGTCAACAAATCAATATTGCCACCGGTCAACTGGTAAAACTTCGCCCGGAAACCCGCATGGAACACGCGGCGTGCAGTGAACCGCTTGCCGTTTGCCTCCATGCCGTGCGTCAGGCGGGCCCGCTATCGGGCAAAAAAGTGCTCGTATCGGGATGCGGGCCAATCGGCTGTTTGACGATTATAGCCGCGGCCCATTCGGGTGCGCATTGGATCACGGCGACCGATCTGTCACAGCCACCGCTTGAAATTGCCGCACGGGCGGGTGCCGGTCACGTTATCGACATCGCCCGCAATGCCATGGAGTTTGGGCAGCTTTCGCAAAACAAGGGAACACAGGATGTCGTGTTTGAATGCTCCGGCAGCCCCCGCGCACTTGCCGGTGCATTTGATGTCATCAAACCGGGGGGCACGATTGTCACCGTTGGCTTGGGCGGAAATGGTGAACTTCCCCTAAGTCTTGCTGTGACCAAGGAAGTCAAAATGATCGGAAGCTTTCGCTTTGATCCGGAATTTGCGCAGGCTGCCGAACTGATTGACCGGGGGATCATTGATGTATCGCCACTGATCAGTTCCGTCTTGCCGTTCCGTGATGCAAAAACGGCCTTTGACCTCGCTTCCGACCGCAGCCAATCCATGAAAGTACAACTGGATTTCAATTGACCGGATGGCAAGGAAAAACGGATCACTGTGATCTGGCAAGATTGCTTTATGATACCCGGAGGATACTCAACCACCTTTGAACAAACAATAATCCCAAAGTCAGATTACATCTCGAACAAGGCAGCAAGAGGCACCTGGTTTTTGGTGATCGGTGATTTCAAAACGACAAAGCTGAAATATTTGTCGATGCCGCTGTCGATATCGGTCAAATGTTCCATGATCAGCTGATATTCTTCGATATTCGACGTAACAAACTTCATCAAATAATCATACCCGCCTGAAATCAGGTGGCATTCCACAACCGCATCAATTTTTCTGACGGCGTCCAAAAATCTGGCAAAATCGATCTGCCGGTGATTTTTAAGGGTTACCTCGGTAAAAACCGTCAGGCTTGGCCCCAGTCTGGCAATATCGATCTGGGCGCAATAGCCGGTGATATAACCAGCCTTTTGCAATTTCCGGACCCGGACAAGGCAGGGGCTGGCAGACAGATTGACCATATCGGCCAATTCGACATTGCTGACCCGGCCGTTTTTCTGCAAAGCGGCAAGAATTTTAATGTCTATACGGTCAAGCTTCATATCCATGCCGGGGATTTTCACATTCAGCTGCGTTTTCGACCATACAACGGGGGGATATCGCGAAAAATCAAATCCGGAGAATGGCAAACCGGAACGAGCCTGCCACTGATCTGGCAGGATATCGCGCACAGATAAACATCACAATCGCGATTTTGCCTGTCATCAACGCCCCATCGCCGCAAAGCCCGAAATATCAAGATTGTCGAGCCAGTCCGGGTCAAGCCGCGGCACCGACGCATTCAATAATCGGGTATATTGGTGGTTCGACTCATCCCCCAATGCCTGCGCCGGGAACTGATCGACTTTCTGCCCCTCATACATGACGACAATTTCATCGCAAATCGACCGAACCGTCGAAATATCGTGACTGATAAACAGATAGGACAGCGAAAGTTCTTTTTGCAATTCCTTGAGAAGATCAACAATCGCCGCCGCCACCACGGTATCAAGGGCCGAGGTGATTTCATCACACAGGATCAAAACCGGGTCGGCCGCAAGGGCGCGTGCAAAATTGATGCGCTGCTTTTGCCCGCCAGAAAGCTCCGAAGGCAACCGATATCGTATGGATTTGGGCAGATGCACCAGATCAAGAAGCTGATCGATGCGGTCATCGCGTTCCTTGCCGTTCATGCGATGATAAAAGGTCAGGGGGCGGCCCAAAATCTCGCCAACCGGTTTAAGCGGGTTAAGTGCCGTATCGGCATGCTGGAAAACGATTTGCAGCTTGCGCAATTCTTCCCGCTGCCGATCTGCGGCCGCGGCTGCAATTTCGCGCCCGTCAAACTGAATGCTGCCGGAAAACGGCGGCAAAATGCCCGAAATCACACGGGCCAAGGTTGATTTTCCACAACCGGATTCACCAATAATGCCAAGGTTCTGACCTGCTTTCAGCTTCAGGGTAACGGAATCAACGGCAATAATGCGCGGTTCGCCGTTTTCGTCCCGTGCCCCGTAACCGGCCCGGATATTCTCGACCTCAAGAATATACCCTTTTCGGGGGGTGTCGGCATCGGCCTTTGCCCCGGCTGCCGGTGTCGGCGTAAAAGCCGCCAACAATTCGCGCGTGTAGGGATGACGTGCCGCTGTCAGAATATCGGCTTTCCGGCCTTCTTCCTGCACCTGACCATCCTTGAGAACGACAATCCGGTCCGCAATCTGGGCCACCACCGCAAGATCATGCGATACATAAACACCCGATGCACCGCTTAACCGCATCACATCCTTGAAAGCACGCAACACTTCAATCTGGGTGGTGACGTCCAGCGCCGTGGTCGGTTCATCAAAAATCACCAGTTTCGGATCTGATATCAACGCCATGGCCGCAGCCAGACGTTGAAGTTGCCCGCCCGAAACCTGATGCGGATAGCGATCCCCGATGGTTTCGGGTGACGGCAATGACAACGCCCGAAAAAGGACTATCGCACGCTGGCGCGCCTCTTCGGGCGACATCAAACGGTGAATAGCGGTAACCTCGATCACCTGATCCATAATCCGCAATGCGGGATTAAAGGCCGCCGCCGCACTTTGCGGCACATAGGCAATTTCTGTCCCGCGCAAGGAGGCCCGCTGTTTCTCCGACAGGGCCATGATATTCTGACCGGCAATCGAAATCGTACCACCACCAAACCGGCAACCGGGCCGCAAATAGCCCATGATTGACAGGGCCAGCGTGGTTTTCCCCGATCCGCTTTCCCCGATCAGGGCAACAATTTCGCCTGCCGGGATGTCCAGATCGACATTCCGGATGATGTCGATCATGCGCCCTGAATCGGTTTGCGCCTTGATGCCAAGCCCCCGGATTTCCACAAGATTTTCCATGATCAGCTCCGGTCGCGAATTTTTTGGGGCAGATTGTCGATCAGGATATTCACGCTGATGGTCAGGCTTGCGATGGCCAAAGACGGGAAAATGACCGCCGGTGCGCCATAGGAAAGCCCACCGACATTTTCCCGGACCAGTGCCCCCCAATCAGCATGGGGCGGCTGCACACCAAGCCCAAGGAAAGACAATCCTGACAACAGCAGAACGATAAAGACAAACCGCAAACCGAAATCAGCCAGAACAGGGCGCAGGATGTTGGGGAAGATTTCCGATATAATCAGGTAAAATGTCCCCTCGCCCCTTGTGCGTGCAACCGTGATAAAATCCATCGTATTGACATTGACCGATAAGGAACGGGCAAAGCGATACGAACTGGGCGCATAGATCACCGTCAACGTCATGATCAGCGCCGGGATGGACGACCCCACACCCGACACCACCACAAGCCCGAACAATTTGCTGGGTATGGAATTAAGCGCGTCCATCAGGCGGCTGAAGATTGTATCGAACCAGCCCCCCGTAACCGCCGCCGTCATGCCAAGACAAACCCCGATGCTGCACGCCAGAAAGACCGCAACCACCGAAATTCCGACCGTATAGCGCGTTCCCATCAAAATACGCGACAGCATGTCCCGCCCCAGATAATCGGTGCCAAGCGGAAAAGCCGAAGAAACCGGACCATAAAAATCATAATCGACAATCTTGCCGACCGGATGGGGTAAAATCAGCGGCGCAAACAATGCCACCATAATCCAGAACAGGATCACAATCGCGGCACACAGGCCAAGCCGGTTAAAACGATAGCCATATCGCTGAAAAACTGATGCGATGCTTGCCATGATCAACGCAACCTCGGATTGGCGATAATGGAAATGATATCTGCCAGCGTGATCAACAACAGATAGGCGACGCAGAAAATCATCGCACAAGACTGAACCAGCGGCAGATCCCGCGTTGCAACGGCATCGACCATCAGTTTGGCAATCCCCGGATAATTGAAAATCGTTTCAACAATGATGACCCCGCCCACCAGATAGGACAGGGATAATGCCACCGCATTGACAATCGGCCCCAGGGCATTGGGCAAGGCATGACGCAATACCATGCGACAACGTGATGCCCCCTTGAGCAAGGCCATCTCGACATAGGATGTCTTGAGCGTACCAATCACCGCCGCACGGGTCATGCGGATCATCTGGGCCGATATCACAAATGTCAGCACAATGACCGGCATGGCATAAACACGCAAAACTTCGCCAAAAGACCTGACCTCGCTAACGGTCACAATCGCAGGCAGCCATTTCAGATAAACCGCAAAAACCAGAACGGCAATCGTTGCAACCAGAAATTCAGGCACCGAAATCAGCGTGATCGAAGTGACCGTCACCATCCGGTCAAACAGCGATCCCTCGAACATCGCGGCCAGAATCCCGGTTGTCAGGGCAATCGGCACGGCAAAAAGCGTTGTCGCCGCAGCCAGTTTCATCGAATTGGCAAAACGGCTGCCGATCAGGTCGGCAACCGGCATGTTGTTGGCATATGAAACACCGAGATCACCCTGTATCAGACCACCAATCCACAGGAAAAACCGAAAAATTGCCGGTTGATCCAGATTCATGGCATGGCGCAGGCCCGCCACGGCCTCGGGGGTGGCAGACTGACCCAGCAGAATTTCGGTTACATCACCTGGTAAAAATGCTGTCGCAAAAAAAACAGCAAAAGACACGATCATAAGTGTCACCAAGGCAATACCGATTTTTCCCAGAACCAGAGAAAAAGCCAGCTTGTTCATTATGCCTCCTCACGGTTGGTCGATAATGACGGAAAGAAACGAATGACCGGGCCGCAACCGCAACCCGGTCATTCAGGCCTGGGCCTAGCTGTCCATCCAGACATATTCCGCAAAGGCATATCCCATCAACGCACCAAGCGGATTGGGTTTGAGGCCGTGCAATTTCGGCGAATGAGCCGCAACATCGGAAATGTAAACCGGAATGGCTGTTCCGGCATCTTCGGAAATCATGACCTGCATTTCGCCATAGATTTCCTTGCGTTTTTCCTGATCAAGCAGACCGCGTGCCTCAATCAGCATTTTATCAAATTTTTCCGATTTGAAACCCGACTCGTTCCAGGCCGCATCCGAGGCATAAAACAGCGAAAACAGGGTATCGGGGGTCGGGCGCGGATTGATATTGCCGAAATGGATCGGGGCCTTGATCCAGTAATTCGACCAATACCCATCGGACGGCACCCGGTCGATATCGAATTTCATGCCGATTTCAGCCCCGGCCTGCTGGATCACCGTCGCCATATCGACCGACGAAGACGCCGCGTCAGAGGCAACGATCGGCACGGATTGGCCCAAAAGACCGGCTTTCTCGAAATGGTATTTCGCCTTTTCCGGATCATAGGCTTTGGGTTTGAGATCGGCATTATGATAAAAACTTGCCGACGAGATCGGCTGGTCATTGCCGATTTCGGCCATACCGCGCAGGATCGATTTCTGGATCAGTTCGCGATCCAGCAAATATTTCATGCCGGTCACGAAATCGGCCTTGCTGCCCGGATCCATATCGAGACGCATATTCAGATTGGTGTAATTCCCCGACGTCGAGGCGAAAATACCCGCCGTCCCCTGATTTTCAAGCAAACGCACCGAACGCGGGCTGATTGATCCGGCAAGCTGGACATCCCCCGACAGAACCGCGTTGACACGTGCGGTATCATCGGGAATGGCAAAAAACTCAAAGGAATCAAGATAGGGACCGGTCGATTTCCAGTAATTCGGATTACGGACCGCAATGGATTTGACACCCGGTTCAAAAACCTCGCAGACAAAGGCCCCGGTACCATTCGCCTTGGAAAAATCAGTTGTGCCATCCGCAATGATCATGAACTGATGCAGGGCAAGCAAAATCGGCAAGTCGGCATTGGCACTGACAAGTGTAATCTCGATGGTTTCACTGTCCACGGCACGGATGCCCGTCATCTGTTTGGCAATCGCATTGGCCTTTGATCCCACAGCCGGGTCAAGATGACGCTGAAGCGAATAAACAACATCGCTGGCGGTCAGGGTTTTGCCGTCGTGGAAGGTCACACCTTTTCTGAGCTTGATCGTCCAGACCTGCGCATCCGCACTTTCAACAGTTTCAGCCAGTTCCATATGCAGTTTGCCCCCCTCACCAAGATAGGTCAGGCGGTTATAGAATGCACTGCACCGGCAATAATCGGTCTGATTCGCGGCCTTGGCCGGGTCAAGCGTGTCGGCGGTCGAGGATGTGTAACCGGCAACCTTGATCGCCCCGCCCATAACCGGCGTCGCGGCAAGTGCTGCGGTTGCCCGCCCCAGAATCGTCCCGCCCGCAAGAGTGGCAACACCCCCGACAGCCAGCATTTTAAGAAGATCACGGCGCGTCGCGCCACGGCGAATTGCGTCTTCGACCATGGCATCATCGGCCTTGGTCCAATTGGAAATGTTATATCCGGTCATGTGAAACCCCGTTCTGATAAAGCTTGTTTAAAAGTCTTCCAAATTCGCAAAGACGGGCGACAAAGAACGCAGTGGCATGGAAAACGCCGCAACGTTACGTGAACCCCGATCCGTATGTTTCCTGGACAGACTTTTTTTATTGCACCGTGACAACACAGACAGGTCGCGGTGATCCGTTATCATTTTCGCAAAAATCGCCATCCGGATGTGCTGAATCACCACAGACAGACAGCAGAAAATCACGAACATCGGCCCGAAACGGCATCCCGTCCCCAATACAGTCCCCGGAACCGCTACCTTCCGGCGGGAAAAGACGCCGTTTCAGACAAATTTTCACGACATCGCAGCACGAACATCGGGATCTTCAAGCGTCAGATCCAATGTTTTCCTTGTTCTTTCGATAATTAAATCAATATCTTGACTGGTACAGCACAGTGGCGGCGCATAACCGAGAACACCATTGCCAAACGCCCGGATAATCAGCCCTGCCTGCCAGGCGCGGTCAAAAATACGTGCAGCAGGATATGCTGCGGCGGGCAAAGGCGTTTTGCGTTCCTTGTCAACCACCAGTTCAATCGCCGCCAACATGCCCCGGCCCCGGACATCCCCGACAAGCGGGTGATCAGACAGGCTTTTTAACCCTTCCATCAGTTGCAATCCTGCCTTGCGGCCATTTTCCAGCAGTTCATCCTCATAAAGCCTGAGGACCGCCAGACCAATCGCGGCACTGACCGGATGCGCGGAATAGGTGTAACCGTGACCAATCGCGTTTGTCCCGGCGGCATCGGCAAGGGTTTGATAAAAACCGTCACGCATCAATACCGCCCCCATCGGGGCATAACCCGATGTCAGCCCCTTGGCGACCGTCATCAGATCGGGCACGATATCATCATCCGCACAGGCAAAAAGCGGCCCTGTCCGGCCAAATCCGGTAATCACCTCGTCGGCCACAAACAGAATGTCAAGTTCCCGGCAGGTTTCGCACATCGCTTTCATCCAGCCCGCAGGCGGCACCAGCACCCCCCCGGACCCCTGAATGGGCTCGGCATAAAATGCGGCGACACGATTCCCGCCAAGGTCATCGACCTTTTTGCGCAGGGCGGCAACAGAGGCGGCAATAATATCGGCGGGATTATCCCCGACCGGATTGCGATAGGCGTAATGAGAGGGGATTTTGTGTTGCCAGTCATACGGCACGCCAAAACCGTCATGAAAAAGCGGCAATGCCGTCAACCCGGCCCCAACGGTGGAAGACCCGTGATACCCGCTTTCCAGCGAGATGAACTGGTCTTTTTCCGGCCTGCCGGTTTTGGTGTAATAATAGCGGATAAACCGCACGGTGCTATCTACTGCGTCCGACCCACCAAGGGTGAAATAGACGTGATCAAGGTCCCCCGGTGCCCGTTCCGCCAGTTCGGCCGCCAGACGGATTGCACTTTCGGAACCCAACCCGAAATACCCGGTTGCATAGGGCAATTCCTGAAGCTGTCGCAGGGCCGCATCAATAATTGCCTTTTGCCCATACCCCGCATTCACGCACCACAAACCGGAAAAACCGTCAATCATCCGGTGCCCGGTTATATCGGTAACGGTGGCACCCTCGCCCGATTGCAAAACCCGCACCCCGGCCTTTTCATGTACGCGATAGGCGGACACCGGGTGAACCAGATGGGCGCGGTCCAGTTCGATCAAAGAATTGCTCAACATCTTTCGTTTCCTTATCCCAATGCCTGGCTGGCCAGGGCAAAGACCTGAACATCCATGTTTTTTTCGATATCAATCGCGTCTTTGATCATGACAACACCACCACCAGCCTTGCCAAGGCCGTGTTGTTCAAGCCAGGAAACCATCCCGGACTGGATCGGTGTATCCACCCGGACAAACGCGCCCGCACGCTGATGAAACATAAAAGATGCAAGGGCGATTGCATCCGCCAGATCGGCCGCAACAATCGGCCCGACAACATCCCCCCGCCCAAAAGGGCGCAGGGCGGCATATCCGGCAATGCCCCCGTCGCGGCGTAAAACGGCGATATCCGCCCGTGCGAATAACAGATCAATCAATCTGTGGCGGTCCATACCACAGGCCGCACGGTCCATGTCCCTGATCGCATCCAGATCGGCCCGGCTGGCCCGGTCTATATTGTCCGGTTTTTCTGCGGCCTGTGCGATCCCCTGCAACTGGACAATGTCACCCGTAACGACAAAGCCCAGCTTCTGATACAGCGGCAATCCCTCGGCGGTTGCCACAAGGCGGCATTCGCGTGACCGGGTGCGATCCAGTGCCGCATTCATCAAAACCCGGCCAATCCCCTGCCCCCGCAAGGACTGATCAACGATCACCATATTGATGGTTGCGGCATCATTGCCAAATTTGGTGGCCATCGCGGTTCCGATAACCTTGCCATCCTGAAGGGCAACCACCCCGTCGCTCAGTTCCTGCATCATGGCCCAGTCTTCCTTGCGGTGCGGCCAGTTCACCTGATCTGACAACCCGAACGCCGCATCAAGGTGACAGGGTTTAAAGTCTTCAAGCTCAATCGCCTGCTTTGTCATTGCCTGTGCCCAGTCATTCGATTTCGATAACCCAGCTTAACCGCCTGCCCAAAAAATAATGTTCCGACATTGCACCTAACAGGATCATCTTCGATCTGTTCCGGGCTTGTTTGCCGCATCTTCTGCCGTGTGCAAAATCCCCTTTCAAAGGCAACCTCTTGCTGACGACAATTCCGGCCCGGCCCCAAATCCTGACGGTTTCCGCCAGAAAGACCCCCCTGATGCATAGCCGGACGGATATTGACGGCACAACTCTGTGCCGTACCGTGCCGCAAATTAAGAACATTCTGCTTTGGATCCCGGCATATCCAGTGATCAAACAGTGTTGGTTATGCCTATCATGACATCCAGATCAAACCCGTCTGGCACATGACACATCTGGGGCAACGACGACATGACACAGTTCCGTCCGAAATATATTACCTTTGACTGCTATGGTACGCTGATCCATTTCGAAATGGCCGAAGCCGCAACCCGCGTCTATGGCGCGCAACTTGACAAAGCCCGCATGGCGCAATTTGTGACAAACTTTGCGGCCTATCGGCTTGATGAAGTCATGGGCGACTGGAAACCCTATAACGAGGTTGTCCATAACGCCGTCGAGCGGACCTGCCGCCGTAATGGCGTCACTTTTAAAGAAGAAGACGCCCGCCGGATTTATGAAGAAGTCCCGACCTGGGGACCGCATCCCGACGTTCCCGCCGGGCTGGCCAAAGTCGCAAGGGAAATTCCGCTGGTGATCCTGTCAAATGCGATGGATTCCCAGATCATGTCGAATGTTGAAAAACTCGGCGCACCGTTCCACGCAGTTTATACCGCCCAACAGGCCAATGCCTATAAACCGCGTTTTCAGGCCTTTGAATATATGTTCGACATGCTGGGTTGCGGCCCGGAAGACATTCTGCATGTATCGTCTTCTTTCCGCTATGACCTGATGTCGGCCTATGATCTTGGCATCAAAAACAAAATCTGGGTCAATCGCGGCCACGAACCGGCAAACCCCTATTACCAATATACCGAAATCAGGGATATTTCCGGCTTGCCCGGCGCTTTGGGCCTGTAAGAAAGCACAGACGATGTTCAGATCATACTGGCAGGATACCGCCCCGGCTTTTGACGGGTCGGCAACGGGCGACCCGGAACAATCCCCTTACGATGTTGTGGTGATTGGCGGCGGCTTTACAGGGCTGTCCGCCGCCCGCCATCTTGCCGCACAGGGGGTAAAAACCGTTGTTCTCGAATCATCGAGGATTGGCCGCGGTGCATCCGGGCGCAATGGCGGGCATCTGAATAACGGACTGGCGCACAGCTTTACCGCGGCCGTCCGGCATCTGGGCAAAGAACGTGCCGCGATGCTGTATCATGCCTTTGACCGTTCGATTGATATGATCGAAACCATCATTTCGCAGGAAAAGATCGATTGCGATTTCCGACGGGCGGGCAAACTGAAAATGGCGGAAAAACCTGCACATTTTGATGCCCTTCGGCACAATTTCGACGCCCTGCGTCAGGACGTCGATCCCGATATCGAATTGCTGTCCGCACAGGATATGAAAAACGACATCGGGTCGGATGCGTTTCACGGCGGCCTTTTATGGAAAAAAAGCGCCATGATGCACATGGGTAAATATGCCGTCGGTCTGGCAATGGCGGCGACACGTCACGGGGCGGCCATTTTTGAACATTGCCCGGTCACACAGCGCCACACGAAAAATGGCCTGCATCACCTCACGACACCAAGGGGAACTTTCGTCGCCCGGCATGTCCTGCTGGCGACCGGGGCCTATACCACCGGGCCATTCGGATATTTTCGCCGCCGTATCATCCCGGTCGGCAGTTACATTGTCGCGACCCGGCCGCTCGACACCAACGAAGTTGCAAAATATCTGCCCGGCAACCGGACCTATGTCACATCCAAAAATATCGGCAACTATTTTCGTCTGTCGCCTGATAACCGGCTGATTTTTGGCGGACGCGCCCGTTTTTCGGCGGCGTCAAACCCGCATGAAGATGAAAAAAGCAGCCATATTCTGCGTGCCCGGATTGCCGAAATTTTTCCGGGCCTTGCCGATATCGGCATAGATTATTGCTGGGGCGGGCTGGTGGATATGACCAGGGACCGATTCCCCCGCGCCGGTTTTGCCAACAATGTCTGGTTTGCCATGGGATATTCCGGGCACGGCGCACAGATTTCCACCCTGATGGGCATGGCAATGGCCGATGCCATCATGGGTCGCCCCGATCACAACCCGGTTGCCGGTCTCAAATGGTCGGCAATCCCCGGATATTTTGGCAAACCCTGGTTTCTGCCCATTATCGGTGCCTATTACCGCTATCGCGATCTGGTTTCCTGAGACGCTCCCTCGTCACACCCCGGGGAACCAGACAGGAAAAACGGCAACACCTTATGGGTATTGCCGTTTTTTCATTTTCCGGAATTTGACGGGGAATGGATCAGCCAAGACCGCCAATGTGGAAACTTTTGCTTTCGAGATATTCCTCGATCCCGCACTGCGCCCCTTCGCGGCCCAGCCCCGATTGTTTGACCCCGCCAAATGGGGCCACTTCGGTCGAGATACTGCCGGTATTCAACCCGATCATGCCAAATTCAAGGGCTTCACCCACACGCCAGGCCCGCTTGAGGCTTTCGGTATAGAAATAGGCCGCAAGGCCAAAGGGTGTCGCATTGGCGATGCCAATGGCCTCTTCTTCGGTATCAAAACGAAACAGCGGTGCCACCGGCCCAAATGTTTCCTCGTTTGCCAGCACCATATCGGGAACCGCTCCGGTCAAAACAACCGGCGATACAAATTGCATTCCTTCCGGCGTTCCCGAATGCCGGGACACAATTTTGGCCCCTTTGTTCAGGGCATCAGCAAGATGACGCTCGATCTTGTCAACCGCCGCCCGGTTGATCATCGGGCCGATATCCGTCCCCGCCGTCATACCATCCCCAACCGTCAGGCCAGAAACCCGGTCTGCCAGCTTTTTGGCAAAGGCATCATAAATACCGCCCTGCACCAGAATACGGTTGGCGCAAACACAGGTTTGGCCGCCATTGCGGAATTTGGACGCCATCGCTCCCTCCACCGCAAGATCAAGATCGGCATCATCAAACACGATGAAAGGGGCATTCCCGCCCAATTCCAGACTCAGCCGTTTGACCGTTCCCGATGATTGCTGCATCAAAAGCGATCCGATACGGGTTGATCCGGTAAAGGAAATTTTGCGCACCGTCGGGTTTTCCGTCAATTCCGCCCCAATATCGTGCGGCATCCCGGTCACAATATTGATCACCCCGGCAGGGACCCCGGCCCGTTCCGCCAGAACGGCAAGGGCAAGGGCCGAAAACGGCGTAAATTCGGACGGCTTGATCACCACACAGCATCCGGCAGCCAGGGCCGGGGCAACCTTGCGGGTAATCATCGCATTTGGAAAATTCCAGGGGGTGATGATGCCCGAAACACCGACCGGTTCCTTCAGAACAATAATGCGCCGGTCTGCTGTCGGGGATGGGATGGTTCCGCCCCCAATCCGGCGAGCTTCCTCGGCGAACCATTTGACAAAGGACGCCCCATATCTGATTTCACCTTCGGCCTCGTGAAGGGGCTTGCCCTGTTCTTTGGTCAGGATCACCGCCAGATCGCGCAGATTTTCGATCATCAGGTCATGCCAGCATTCCAGAATGGCGGCACGTTCGGCATGGGTCTTGCGTTTCCATGTGTCAAACGCCCTGGCCGCGGCCACAACGGCCTGCGCCGTTTCATCACGCCCCATATCGGGAACGGTTCCAAGAACATCACCCGTTGCCGGATTTGTCACAGCAACGGTTTTTCCCGAAATGGCATGACACCAGACGCCATCAATTACCGCCTGCTGGCGCAATAACCCCGAATCCTTAAGTTCCGTCATCATCTTTTGTCCTTGTCGCTAAAGGCTGATCAGTACACTTTTGGTTTGGCGGTTTGCCAGATAGGCTTCCCGGCCAAGGTCCTTGCCAATCCCGGATCGTTTGTAACCGCCGGTCGGCAATATGTGATCGCGGGACCGGCCATACCGGTTGACCCAAACCGTTCCGGCCTGCAATTGCCGTGTCACGCGCACCGCACGCGACAGGTCTTTGGTAAAAACCCCTGCCGCCAGGCCGTATACAGGATGATCGGCAAGTTCCAGTGCTTCCTGTTCGTCGGCAAATTCCTGCACCGTCAAAACCGGGCCAAATATTTCCTCGATGATGGCCGGGGATTGCTGCGTCACCCCGGTCAGGATTGTCGGCGCATAGAAATAACCGGGGTGATCCATCTGATGCCCCCCCAGAAGACATTCCCCCCCGTCATCCATTGCTTGCGCAACCAGACCATCAATCCGTCTGATCTGCCGTTCAGAGATAATTGGCGAATATTGTGTGCGTTCATCCCAGGTAAAGCCGGGCTGAACTTTCAATAAATGCCCGCAAATCGCATCGACAAGTTCGGCGGCGATTTTCCCGTCAACCAGCAATCTTGATCCGGAAACACAGGCCTGCCCCGCATTGGCCGTCAGGCTTTGGGCAATTGCGGCGGCGGCTTTTTCGATATCGGCATCGGCAAAAACCAGTTGCGGGCTTTTGCCACCCAGTTCCAGGGTCATGGGTCGAATGCCATGACGTGCGATATTTGTCATGATCGCCGCACCGGCCATCGTCGAACCGGTAAAACTGATTTTCGCAATATCGGGATGGGCGGTCATGGCGGAACCTGTTGTCGGACCATCCCCCAACACCACATTGAAAATACCCGCAGGTATCCCGGCCCGCACGGCCAGCTCCGCCATATATAATGTTGAAAAAGGCGTCATTTCCGACGGTTTCAATACCACGGCATTCCCCGCTGCCAGGGCGGCCCCCACTTTCCACCCTGCCATCGAAATCGGCACATTCCAGGGGGTTATCGCACCAACCACACCATAAGGCTCACTCATGGTCATGCCCAGATGATCGCCATCGGTCGGCACAAGATCGCTGCCTTCCTTGTCGGCGAATTCGGCAAAAAACCGGATCTGTTCGGCGGTAACGGCAATGTCACCCTCAATCAGTTGGCCAATCGGACGTGTGGAGGCAACCGCTTCAAGCTGCGCCAGTTTCACCGCCTCTTTCTCCATCAGATCGGCGAACCGATGGATCAGCCGCGCACGGTCGCGCGGGCGCATGCTGCCCCACTTGTTTGCACGCCATGCCGCTTTTGCATTTTCGACAGCCATATCGACAATATTCGCATCCGCCACCGGACATGCGGCAAAGGATACCCCGTCTGATGGGCGTTTCATTTCAAGAACACCTGCCGCATCCATCAGCCGACCACCGATAAAATGGCCTGTGGGCAAGGCAAGACGATCAGGATCAAAGCTTAAGGACATGGGTACGGTTCCGATATTATTGCTTGCTGCTACAGGGTCAGATTACGCCGGGCCGAACCAAACTTTGCGCCAAGGGTGACGCCGCAACAGATGCAAAGTTCCGTTTTGGCGCTTGCAACAGCGCTTTCTTTGGCCGTCGCATGACCTGACGGGTTCAATACCCTTTATACCGATCCACAAGACCAACCGGATCCAGACCGGCACGGTGTCGGCGAATATTGACGATGACCGCCGATGCGGCCGTTTCCGGCCGGGTAACACTGGCGATATGCGGGGTCAGGATAATGGCGGGATGCGACCAAAGCGGGTCATGTTCCGGCAACGGCTCCGGGCAGGTCACATCAATCATTGCACCGGCAAGATGTCCGCGATCAAGGGCATCGACAAGTGCCGCCGCGTCAAGCTGTTCTCCCCGGCCAACATGCAACAGGCGTGCTCCGGACGGCAGTTGCGCAAACAGCTCTGCGTTCAAAAACCCTCTGGTTTGCGGCGTAAGGGGCAACAGGCAGACAAGAATGTCCGACGATGCCAGAAACGGCGCAAGCCCCTTGGCCCCGGCATGGCACTCCACCCCGTCAATGCGCAGCTGTGACCGGCTCCAGCCCGACAATTCAAACCCGAACGGTTTCAGCCGGTCCAGTACCGCTGTGCCCAAAACCCCCAGCCCCAGAACACCCACCCGGCGACGGCTGGCGGGGGGCACCGGGCGGACATGCCAGTGCCGTGCTTTTTGCTGGGCAATATATCCTGGCAAATCACGATGCAGGGCCAAAACGCCAAGGGTCGCATATTCCTGCATCATGCGAATGATCCCGTCTTCAACCATCCGCACCAGTTTGATGCTGGCCGGCAATTTTGTCAGATCGAACTGATCCACACCGGCCCCGATGGAAAACAGGATTTCAAGGTTCCGGTATTTTTCAATGTCTTCCGGTGCTTTCCATGTCACCAGATACCGGATATCTGCCGGATCGAAATCCTCGTTCGGGCCAATAAAACCGACATCGGGCAGGTCTTCTGCCATGCGTGCCGCAAAAACCTTTGCCCGGCTTTCATCAGACTTGAACAACAATGTCATGTGCTGGGTCCTGTTGTTTGTCCGGCTATTGGCAAAGATGGGGGATCAATCCCCTGATCATATCCCGGCAGGCCGCCAGTTCGCCGGTTGTGATATATTCGTTGGGCCGATGGGCCCGCGAAATATCCCCCGGCCCGCAAATCACCGCAGGCATTCCCGCTTGTTCAAAAAGCCCGGCCTCGGTCCCGAAACTGACCGCCTGCGCAGGCGATTTGCCCGCAAGCCCGGTTGTGATTTTAACAATTTCAGCCGCTTCATTGCCGCTCAATGCGGGATAGCTGCTTATGATGTCCCAATCGATCTCAAACCCTGCCTTGCGCAAAGTCTCGGCCTCGTCGCGGATCGGAGACAACAGGCTTTCCGGGTTCACCCCGGAAATCGCCCGGACTTCAATTTCAGCCGTGCAAAGTTCCGGAATGATATTGATCGCACTTCCCCCCCGGATCACCCCGGCTTGCAAGGTGGAAAAGGGCGGGGCAAACCGGCAATCCTGTGCCCCGTGTTCCAGATCCTGCGCCTGTTCCACGGCTTTGGTGATGATTTTTGCCATGGCATGAATGGCGTTTTTGCCAAGATCGGGGCGCGACGAATGCCCGGATTGGCCCCGGACCGCAATTTTCACGGCGGCCTTGCCTTTATGGGCCAGAACCGGTTGCAGTCCGGTCGGCTCCCCGATGATACATCCCGTCGGGGGGGCACACAAATCGGGCAGTCTGGCAATCATATGGGGAACGCCCCGGCAACCGGCTTCTTCATCGTAACTAAAGGCCAGATGAATGGGACGGGTCAGTTTGCAAGCGGAAAAATCCGGCACTGCCGACAGGGCACAGGCCAGAAACCCTTTCATATCGCAACTGCCGCGCCCGACAAGATTGTCGCCATCACGGCGCAGGACAAACGGATTACTTTGCCATTCCACCTCATCGGCCGGAACAACATCCATGTGCCCCGAAAGCACAATGCCCGGCATGTCGCGTGGCCCGATACTGGCAAAAATATTCTCGCGGTCCCCTTCGGGGCCGGTCAAACGGGTGACTTCTGCGCCAATTTCGTCCAGATATGCACATATCCAGTCCGCAATCGTGCGATTGGACTGCCCGACAACCGACGGAAAACCAATCAGCCGCTCCAGTATCTCTTCGGTCTGCATACGCCCTGCCTTTGCGTTACCTGTCAACATCGCCCTGATCAGGGTTCATAAAAGGATAAGGCGGTTGCGGCTTCAGATACTGCGGAATAGCAATGGCTTTCAGTGTAAAATTGCAAAATCCGCCCTGTCTTGAGCGGAATCTGCTGCGCCGTTTCGCGATACTGAAACCCAAAGCATCCAGAACAGAAACACATGCCAAAGGTCCGCAGATCATGTCTCCCTCCCTCCGCACCATCGACAGCGACGAGATTTTTCCGCAAACAGCCGACGTTGTGGTGATCGGGGGCGGCATTGTTGGTGCAAGTACGGCCTATTATCTGGCGAAAGACGGCGTGTCGGTGGCCCTGGTGGAAAAGGGTGTCGTCGGTGGCGAACAAAGCAGCCGCAACTGGGGATGGTGTCGCCAGCAAAACCGTGACGAACGCGAATTGCCAATGGCGGGCCTTTCCTTGCGTCTTTGGGAACAATTCCAGACAGAAAGCGGCCATGATGCCGGTTTTCGGCGCTGTGGATTGCTTTATGCCACCGAAGACCCGCAACAATTGGCGGGTTGGGAAAAATGGCAGGAAACCGGCCACAGATTTGGTGTCGATACCCGGATGCTGAGTGCGAAGGAAACCCGCGACAGGACGGCAGGCGCCCACCGAAACTGGATCGGGGGTGTCCATTGTGTGGACGATGGCACGGCAGAACCGGCCCTCGCCGCCCCGGCATTTGCGCTTGCCGCCCGCGACAAGGGGGCCAATATCCAGCAAAACTGTGCTGTCCGGGGGCTCGATATCAGCAATGGTACGGTACGCGGTGTCTACACTGAAAAAGGTCTGATCCGGGCACGGGCTGTTGTCTGTGCGGGTGGGGCCTGGGCATCGATGTTTTGCCGTCATCACGGCATCTCTTTTCCCCAGGCCTGCATCCGTTCCAGTGCCCTCAGAACCACACTGTCAAACGGTTTGCCTCCCGCGTTTTACAATCCGGAATGCGCTTTCACGCAACGCCATGACGGCAGCTACACCCTGGCGATCAGTGGCAAGGGGCAACTTGAAATCACCCCGCAGGGTATCCGCTATGCCAAGGCATTCCTGCCGATATTCATCAAACGTCTCAAGGCGATTGAACTGGGTATTGGCCGTTCTTTTTTCTCCGGCCCGGAAAGCCTTGCCCGCTGGAAATCCGACGGCATATCGCCCTTTGAAAAAAATCGTATTCTTGATCCGGCCCCCAACAAACGTACGATTGCCGAACTGATCCGCCGGGCCCGGTCGCTTTATCCGGAAATCGAAAATATGGATATCCTCGAAAGCTGGGGATCCTATATTGACTCAACCCCGGATGCCGTCCCGGTGATCTCGCCGGTCTGGCAGATCAACGGTTTTTACCTGTCCGCCGGTTTTAGCGGCCACGGATTTGGCATTGGCCCGGCGGCAGGATTGCTGGGCGCGGAACTGGTGACAAACAAGACCCCGTCACTTGATCCGGCACCGTTTTCACTGGACAGATTTTCGGATGGCTCGAAAATCAAAGTCGGTGCACTCTGAAAGCCGAAACCATCCGTTCTGCGTTGGACAGAAAGAATATGTCATGATGACAGAAGACAGCTTTGACATCGGCTCTTTCAATCTGGCACTGCAAGACATTCGCAGCGTCGATCCGGACAGCCTGTTGCCGCTCTCGATCGGGGTAGGCTGGCCGCACCGGCTTTCGGACTGGTTGTTTCTGCTTGAAAACGGTCGCGGCCTTGTCGCACTCGATACGATCGGGCGGGTCTGCGCATCAGCGATGTGGTTTATACAGGATGACGATTACGCCACCATCGGCATGATGATCACCCCGCCCCGCCTTCAGGCCCGGGGAACCGCACGCCACATGATGGAACATGTGATCCGCGAAATCGGGCCACGGGCAATCGGCCTTAACGCCACACGCGCGGCCTACCGTCTGTATCTCAATTTCGGTTTCACGCCAGAACGCAAGGTATACCAGCATCAGGGAATTGCCGTTCCCTCTCCCTCCATGCCACAGCCCCTGAACGCTACCGGTGAAATCCGGGACATTACCCCGGATGATATGGCCGAAATCCACCGCCTTGACAGCACGGCCTATCATGCGGACCGGCGCGCAATTCTGACACACCTGATCACCGTGTCAGACGGGGCGGTCCTGACGGACAAAAACCGCATCAGGGGATATGCCCTGTGCCGGAAATTTGGCCGGGGGCGGGTCATCGGCCCGATCATTGCCCAAAACGAGGCCGACGCAATCGCTTTGACACGCTGGTACATCCGCAAACATCCGGGCGAATTCCTGCGGGTTGATACCCGCCATCAAAACGGAACATTCCGCGATGTCCTGTCGGCCTGCGGTCTGCAATTTTATGACACTGTGACAACCATGTCCCTGAAACGCCCTGTTACGACGGACAACGACTTCATCGACGACAATGGCCCCAACATTTTCGGCCTGGCAAGCCAGACTCTGGGATGAAATATCCCAGAATATCCAAATAATTGAACTACCCCCGAAAGTTGGACAACAACCTTCGGGGCTTCGCCAGCGGACCCGCCACCTGCTCCTGCCCCCCCAACTACCGGATGACACCCGACAACATCCGGGCACGGGCAGGTCCCGCCACCAACAAGACGCACCTCTCCCGTCTTGGCCAATGGCCGGGTTACAGCGTCCACACACTGCCCCCGTAATGACATTTCCACCCGCTGGTTACCCTCTTGCGGGTTCGCCCGCTGTCCTGTCTGTTATTTTGCCGCTGCATCATCGTCGTCTCTTTCAGTTGCCGCCAAACGCAAAAACCCGCAAGGCATGGTGCCTTGCGGGTTTTGTCCGGGCGCATTTGCCCCGTTGATTTTTCTGTTATGCCACAGCAAAAAGAACAAATCAAGAACTATTTTGCTCAAAAAGTAAAAAAACTTCACCCATCCTCAATAATGTCTTAAAATCAATGAGTTGAGAACAAAGTCAGGATGCAGAAAACAAGCCTGCATTCTTTGGCACCTCATCCGGGATCATATTTTACAATGAACAAGACATCTTGTTGACGGGATGTTTTGAACTCAGCATGATCCTTCCTGCAGGGCCGACACCCAAAGGACGGCCCCATGAATCAGGGAGTTACTGGTGATGAGAATACTGAAGTCCGGTGCGCTATCGGGTCTTGTTATGGTGGGCGCACTGATCGCGGCCCTGGGCAGTGCCGCGGCTGAACCGATCCGGGTCGGCATTGCCAATTTTGGCGAACATCCGCAATTGAACGCCTCCATTGCCGGTTTCAAGGAAGGCATGGCCGCCAACGGCTTTGTCGAAGGAACCGATATTGTCTATTCCGAAAGCCACACCAATTTCGATGCGTCCCTTGTCCCGCAGATGATTGCCAAACTGCAATCCGAACAGCCCAAACTGATTTATACCATCACCACCCCGGTTTCCCAGATTGCCAAACAGGCGCTGGCCGGGTCCGGCATTCCGGTGGTTTTTTCAGCCGTGACCGATCCGGTGGCGGCAAAACTGGTGCCCTCATGGGATGCCGGTGATACCGGCATGACCGGGGCCTCGGATTTGCAGGATATGGCCGCGGTGATGGCCTTTACCAAAAAACTCCTGCCCGGTGCTACCCGCCTTGCCCTGCCCTATAATCCGGGCGAGGCCAATGATGTGGCATTGCTCGAACATATCCGCGAACTTGCCCCGGCGGCCGGGTTTGAAGTGATCGCGGTGGGCGTTGATAACGTCAATGACATCCAGCAACGTGTCGCATCGCTGGCAGGCAAGGCCGATGTCATTTATGGCCCGGCCTCCAACCTGATCCAGCCTGCCATTGCTGCCGTGTCCGCCGCGGCCCGTCAAATCGGCATTCCAATTGTCAATTCCGATTCCTCGGCGGTTGCCAATGGCACCGTTCCGGCCAGCTTTTCGGTCGATTACCAGCAGGTCGGCGTCAATGCCGGTAAAATCGCCGCCGAAATTCTCAAGGGTGCCGATCCGGCCTCCCTTGCGCCATCGGCCCCATCTTATGAAGACCATGCGCCGCTGATCTCCAAAAAGGCGATGGCGGCCTTTGGCATCGAAATTCCGGCGGAATTTGCCGATTGCGGCTGCATCGTCGAATAATACCCGGCCTCATTTGCGTATTGGCGCTCCGCCTGAAACGGGGCGCCAATATTTTTAAGGAGCATACGGATGCTGGAAATCCGGTCTGCACGCAAAACCTTCTATAAGGGTCAACCCGACGAAAAAGTGGCCCTTGATAATCTTGACCTGACCCTTGCCACCGGCGAATTCGGGGTGGTGATCGGCTCGAACGGCGCAGGCAAAAGCACCATGCTCAATGCCATTTCAGGCGCACTGCCCCTGGATAGCGGGCAAATCCTGATCAATGGTGATGATGTCACACATATTCCGGTCCACAAACGCGCCACCCGGATTGCCCGGGTGTTTCAGGACCCGATGCTGGGCACCGCGGCCAGCATGACAGTGGCGGAAAACATGCTGCTCGCTGAATTGCGCAGCAAGAAACGCACATTGGCACGCGGCCTTAATGCCAAACGCCTTGCCGATTACCGCGAACGCCTGTCCATGCTGGGTCTTGGTCTTGAAAACCGGCTTGATACGCGGGTGGAATTGCTGTCTGGCGGACAACGGCAATCCCTGTCGCTGATCATGGCGGTGGGTGGATCGCCCGATTTGCTGTTGCTGGATGAACATACCGCCGCCCTTGATCCGCACACCGCCGATCTGGTGATGGGGGCAACCATCCGTGCGGTTGAGGCCCTGAAACTGACCACCCTGATGGTCACCCATAATATGCAACACGCGGTCGATTACGGCGATACAGTGATCATGCTTGATGCGGGCAAGGTCCGGCTGCGGATCAGTGGCTCTGAAAAAACCCATATCACCGTGGCCGATCTGGTCGCACATTTCGCCGTGAAATCCGATCACATGTTGTTGGGGGCGTAATCATGGATCTGATCCAGTCCATTTTCACAAGCTATGTCGCCCTGATCCCGGTCACACTGGCGCAAAGCCTGATCCTTGCCTTTGTCGTGCTGGGCATCATGATCCCGTTTCGCACCTTGCAATTCCCCGATCTGACCAGCGAGGGGGCCTTTCCCCTTGGCGGATGTATTTGCGGCATCATGATTGCCGCCGGGGCCAATCCGGCCCTTGCCATTGCCGCCGCCCTGTGTGCCGGTTTTCTGGCGGGCTGTTGCACCGCCTTCATTCATCTGCGTTTTCGCATTCACACGCTGTTGGCCGGTATCCTGATGATGACGATGCTTTACAGCATCAATCTGCGCATCATGGGAAAATCGAACCTGTCGGTGTTTGGATCGCCCACGGTTTATGAATGGGCCCCCTTTGTCACACCGGGCTTTCCGGTCAGCAAAATCATCATTGCCGGTTTGATCGGGGCGGCGGTTTTCATCATCCTCAATCTGTTTTTCAAAACCGAAAAAGGAACGGCCCTTCGCGCCGTTGGTGCCAACCCGGCAATGGCCGAGGCCCAAGGGATTTCGGTCTGGACCGCCACCATTGGCGGCGTTGGCCTTGCCAGCGCTTTTTCCGCAACCGGCGGGGCCCTGATGGTTCAGTCACAGGGCTTTGCCGATGTGAATATGGGCCTTGGCATTCTGATCAACGGCCTTGCCGCCCTGATGATTGGCGAGGCAATTGTCGGCAAAAAATCGGTGGCGCGACAATTGCTGGCCCCGTTTGTCGGCGCGATTGTCTATTACCAACTGGTATCGCTTTGCCTTGCCGCCGGTATGCCGCCGCCCGATTTGAAACTGGCGACCGGGCTGTTTGTGCTGGCCATGCTGGCATTGCCCAGCCTGAAACGATCACGCGGCGGCGCACCGGCACGCGAAACCATCCGCGAATGATAAAACAGGGGCGGGAACCCGCTGGCTCCCGCCCCTTTCTTTTAACGGCCTGACCGGTTTTAACGCGGACTGCCGAATTGCCGGAAAACCCGCAGGGGCGACGGAACGCACGATGCCGCCTTGCCGCCAAGGCGGGATACCCGTTCGGTGATCTTGCCTATTTGTGCCTGAATTTTCGGGATTTTCATCACATTGGCAATCCGCCGGTCCAGAAACGCCATCGTATCGCGATGGTCATCGGATGTATCATCCAGCCAATACAGCAAAGTCGAACCATACACCCCGGCCAGCAAGGCCCGTTTGGTATAACGGTTATAATCGGTCGCGGTATCGCCCGCCGCCACCCACATCAGATCAACCGTTCTGGCCGTCAATTTCGCCGACAGCGCCAGATTTTGTGGCAAGGCCAGCCAGGCCACCGCCGCCCGCACAGCATCCTTGTGCCCTTCGACCAGTTTCAGGCGTTCGCGCACCGCAGTCGCAATCCGTTCGCGGATTTTCATGTCGGGCAAATTCAGGGTTTCCAGATGCGCCACCATCTCGCGGTCTGTCATGGCGACATAATGTTCAATCGCCTGTCGCACGCCGCCGGGCAAAAGCCGGTCCACCTCCTCAGGTGCCAGACCAAGATCAACCGCCGCCGCCTTTAACGACATCATGCTCCAGCCATCAAAGGCGATATGATCAAGTGCAGCCCGGACCAGCGCATCGCGCTGTTGTTCCAGACGGGCAAGGCTTTCGGCGACACTCATTGTTCTTCTCCTGATTCTGCACCGGACAATGTAATCTCTGGCGGGTCGCGACGCAATTCTTCGGCAAAACCCAGCAGACTCATGTCTTCCATACGTTGCGGATACATCACCCCGATCAGATGATCATATTCGTGCTGTACGACGCGGGCGTGAAAACCGCTGGCAACCCGTTCCACCACATCACCCTTTTCATCGAGTCCCCGATATTGCACCTTCTGCCAGCGCGGCACATGTCCCTGCAAACCCGGAATCGACAGGCACCCCTCCCATCCGCCGACCATCTCGTCACCCAGCGGGATAACCTCCGGATTGATCAGAACGGTCAGGGGTATTTCGCCATCATCGGGGTCATCGGTGCTGCGCGATGGGGGCACGTAAAACATCATCACCGCCAGCGATGCAAACACCTGTGGGGCGGCAAGGCCCACCCCGCCCGCATCGCGCATGGTTTCCTTCATATCCCTGATCAGGCGCAGGATTTCCGGGTCTGCCGGGTTTTCAACCTGCGCTGCGACCTGGCGCAAAACCGGGTGGCCCATGCGGGCGATTTTTAAAATGGCCATGATTTCAACATCCTTCCGATACGCCCGAACTTTAACCACAAACCGGAATGAAATGCACGTTCGCAGCACGTCACCGGCCCCCATATCCCCGACAAACGCACCGGGCGAGAAACACGTAACCCTCTTTCCTTTTATGCCGGTTTGGATTATATAGCGCCCACGGTCGTTGTGATCGTATCAGCATCCGGAGGGCATCGCGCCCATCCGGTTACTTTTGTTTTTATTGAAAGGAGCGTGGTTTCCGTGCAGGTAATCGTTCGCGACAACAATGTCGATCAGGCTCTGAAAGCGCTTAAGAAAAAGATGCAGCGTGAGGGCATTTTCCGTGAGATGAAACTCCGCCGCCACTTTGAAAAGCCGTCGGAGAAGAAAGCTCGCGAAGGGGCGGAAGCAGTCCGTCGTTCCCGCAAGCTGGAGCGTAAGCGCATCGAGCGCGAAGGCTTCTAGTCTTTTTCACTTTCGGGGTTCCTCGAACGTGATACTGCACGATCGGTTTTGCTTGCAAAACCGGACCCGTGCGCCAAACCCGCCCGGAGCAATCCGGGCGGGTTTGGTTTTTTGGGAATGCGGGTGAAAGAAGAACCCCGGTTATTGCCCGGCTTCAAGGCTTGCAAAATAACCCGGTTTGTAATCAATCGGCAAAAACCGTTCATGCAACATCCGGAATGTTACATCCGGATCCAGATCGGCAAAAAGGTCGGGATGGAACCATTTGGCCATTTGTTGAATCGCAACAAACTGATAAGGGCTGTTGTAAAACTGGTGCCACACGGCATGAAAGGAACGGTTCTTTTGCGCAGAAATCCCGGTATAGGCGGTGCGCGTCGGATAAAATTCCAACTTCTTTTTAATTCTGTCTGCATCGGCACCGGGGCCGACCGGCACCCATTTTCCACCCGGAACATAAACGTCCCACTGGGCGCTTGTTACGATCACATGATCAGGGCTGGAAACAACGACCTGTTCGGCATTAACCTGACCGAATGTGCTTAATATCCATTCCTTGGCAACATTGTTGCCACCAGCCAGTTCTACCATGGCGCCGAAATTGCCATCACCAAAGGAATGGCAGCAATCTTCGTAAAAACCACCGGCACGATCAATAAAGACCTTGGGGCGTTCCGGATTGGTTTGGGCCAACCTGTCGGTAACGCGCGCAATTTGTTCGGCGCGAAACGTGATGAATTCTTCCGCCCGGGCTTCTTCGCCAAATAGCTTGCCAAACAAACGAATGGAAGGTTCGGTGTTTTGTTCCGGATTGTGACGGAAATCGACATAGATGACCGGAATGTTGAGTGCCCCGAGTTTTTCGACATAACTGGCTTCGTCGGCGGCTTGCTGTACTTCAAGGTTTAGAAAAACCGCATCCGGCTTTTGGGCTATCGTCGTCTCGATATCGATCAGACTTTGTTCAAGCCCCGAAAAAGTCGGGATATTGGCAAAATCAGGAAACTTTGCCAGATAAGCCTGATACGTGGCAGGATCAGCCTCAATCAGATCCTTGCGCCATCCGACAATCCGCTTGGCCGGATTTTCGCGATCAAGTGCCGCAATGATATAAAGCTGCCGACCTTCGCCCAGAACAGCACGCCGGATCGGAGTGTTTATTTCAATTTCGCGTCCGGTAATGTCAGTCACCGTTATCTTTTCAGCCAGAGCTGCATGACCGAACAGCAGACCCAAACCTGTGGCCGCGATCAGGCGGATTGTCATTTTTACGATCATTCCTGGTCTCCCGATATTTCTGATGGGTGGGCAAATGCGTTCATACGTGCTCGTACGGAAACGGTCAGAACCAGCCCGATGGCGTAAATAAAACCAACAAGGAAATAGATGTTTGAAAGCCCTGCCGCCTGACTGAACCAGCCGCCAAGCGCAATGCCCGCGATAGACGCAAATTGCGCAGTACTTTGTGCAAGCCCGAGAACATGCCCCTGCCGGTTATCCCCCGCTGCACCCGAAACAAGGGCGGTCAAAACCGGTGTGGTCGCGCCAAGCAACACACCCCAGACAAAATACATTGCGCTAAAAACAAAAATCGATCGGGTTCCCCCGGCCAACAGGGTCACAATGACGCATCCGGCAATCACCAGACACATTCTGCCAAGCACATCCCGCGCAACGCGGGATTCAAAATATCGCCCCCAAAACGAGGCCGAAACGACAAAACCAAGTGCCAAAAGCCCATAACACAATCCCACAGCCCAGTTTCCGACCTCAAAGATGCTCCGCACATAGATCGAAAATGGCGACTGCGTCACCATCCTTCCCAGCAAAAGCACCCCCAGAATGGTCAGAAGCCAAACGATTTGCGGTGATCGAAAGATACTGATCTTTGCCGCGGACCTTGCATTGGTGCCATCACCGATCCCTTTTGGTGTAACCCCCGGCAACAGAATCCAGACGGACACCAGGCAGGTGGCACACAGAATAGCCGCCGAAAAATTGATCCAGAAAAAGGCCGCATGATCAAGGATGACCCCGCCGGCCAAGGCCCCGATGAAAGATCCGATATTGGTCGATGCCTGAAGACGGACAAACAGCCGTGTCCGCCGTGCCGGATTTTCAATACTGACGCCATAGGCCTGTGCCGGTGCGATATAACCCGCGCAAGCCCCCTGCAAAAACCGCAGCATCAGGATCAACCAGACATCATTGGCATAGGCCAGTGCAAGCTGGGTAATGGCAAGTCCGAACAAGGCACGCATCATCATTGCCTTGTGACCAAACCGGTCGCCCTGATGCCCCCAGAAAGTACTGGTCAGCATGATCCCCAGCATCGGACCGACATAAACGGCAATACTGGTAAAAATGAACAGATCATCCGACGGGCTCAGTGAACGCAAATGAACGGGCCAAAAAGGCCCGCTCATTTCCATCGCGCCCATCGAAACAAGCTGGATGACAAACAGAAGATGTATCTGCCAGCGAACTGACATCACCCTAGAAATCGGCCGTCACAGACAAAAGAGCCGTACGGGGTGCCCCGACAGAAACCATGCTGAATTCATTCACGCCGTACCAATAATCCTCGTCAGTCACGTTCTGGATTGTCGCACGCAGTGTAATGGGTGTTTCAGCAACCTTGGTCTTGTAACGAAGCCCCAGATCAAGCGTCGTCCAATCCGGAATATCCTGTGTATTGGCTGTATCGATATATTGTTCGGAGGTGTGGGTGATCGTCCCGCTCAGCGTCATTCCCTTTACAAAGGGAGTATCCCATTCAGCAGTCAGATTTGCCTGCATTTCAGGCGCACCAACGGCACGGTTTCCACGGGTCGTGGCACTGTTGGTTTTGGTCAGTTCCGCATCAAGGAACATCACGCCGCCCAGCAGGCGCACATTTGACGTCACTTCGCCAAAGACGGTCAATTCAAGACCGCGGTTACGCTGCTCACCGTCACTGTCATAGCTGCCACTGACATTCTGGGCAAAGGGTTTGGAAATCTGGAAGACCGCCGCCGTCGCACCGAACGAACCAAAATCCAGCTTCACACCGGTTTCAATCTGTTCTGCAACATATGGGGACAATGCCTGCCCGCTGATCGGGTCGTTTGCTCCCTTGCTAAGACCTTCAAGATAGTTGGCATAAACCGAAACATGTTCCCAAGGCTTGAAAACCACACCGGCCATCGGCGTTACAACACTTTTGTCATACGCCGAGGTAACCGCCCCGGTTGCAGCACTGAAATTGTTGGTTTCAACACGTTGCTGGCGCACACCAAGCGTTACAAGAATCCGGCCATCCAATACCGACATTGTATCTGCCAGCGCCACACCGGTCATTTCGGATTCAGAAATCTTTGGCTTTGATGCCGGTGATGTCACTGCGATTGGTGCATTGGCAACAGGATTATAAATATTGGAAAACGGATCGGTGTCTGAAAATTCCTGCCCCCGTTTGAAAGTATCTTCGTAATGGCTGGCTTCCAGCGTTACCTTGTGCTTGATTTCAGATGTTTCAAACTCGCTTTTTACACCTGCATTTGCCGTCCATCGTTCTGTCTGAAACCGCATAAAGGACAGGCTGTCATCTTCGATCGTTCCATCATTTGCCCGAATGATCGGATAGCCGAACAAACGATCAACCTCTGTCTTGCCGCCACCAAAGCTGCCAAACAGGGTGTAGCTCTCATCAAAATCATATTCGCCTTGCAACATCGCGGATCGATCAACCGCATCCGACCATTCCCAGTCATGGGTGACGTTCTTGCTGCCATCCGGGGCAGAAGGCATCGTCAGGCCCGAAGCAATTCGGTATTCCCGGAACGGCGCATTCAGATTTTCACGCTGATCGATAACATCCAGCGATAAACGCAGGTCATCACCACGATAATCAAGGGCTAACGCACCAAGCGATGTTTCGCGCGTCTGGTGATCAAGATAGGTATCGCCATTGTGATAGCCGCCATTGAAGCGAACCCCGAATTCACCATCATCACCATAGCGGCGACTGATATCAACATTGCCGCCAGCCTGCTCCCCAAGCCCGTAATCAACGCTGACACGGTTAAGGTCGTCGTCCTCCTGCACGCTTGGGAACGATATTGATCACACCCCCGACACCGCTGTTCGGTGCCATGCCCGCCAAAAGGGCCGCTGGTCCTTTGAGAACCTCGACGCGCTCGGCAAAGCCCGATAGCGTGCGATAGGTGGGCGCAACACCATAAACACCGTTAAAGGCCATTTCACCGGAATTCCCGGTATTCACGTTAAAGCCGCGAATCTGATAGGTATCCAGCATACCACCGCCACTATTTGGCGTTCTGATCGATGGATCGTTTTTCAAAACATCCGCAATGGTTTGGGCTTGCTGATCGGCAATTTTCTCGCTGGTGTAACTGGTAATGCTGACCGGGGCATCCATGATATCGGTATTGCCCAACATCCCAAGTCGCCCGCCCGTCGCCACCTGACCACCGGCATAGGCAGGCGTCAGATCGTTGTTTACAGCATTGGCCTCAATCCGAACCGGATCAAGAAGCGTCGTCTCACCCTGTGTATCCGCGATACTCGGGTCCACCACAATCAGGGAATTGTTGCCTGTTTGGCGATAGGATAATCCCGTTCCCCGCAACAGCATCTCGACGGCTTGCGGCGTCGTCATCTCTCCCCGAACGACACGGTTTCCTTCAATTGGCGGCAAGTCGATGGTATAGGCAATCCGCCATCCTGAAATGGCACCGATTTCAGCTACACCTTCCGCCAGAGACGTTACACTGATATCAAATAAATAACTTGCCTGTGCGATCTCGGTCTGCGCCTGTGCGGCTGTCACCCCCAAGGTTGACGGCACGACAATTGCTGTTGAAACCAGCAACGCTGAAATCAGAGAATATGTTTTTGTTCTTGCCTGATTGAATATCAACTTCCCGCTCCATGAATTTCTTGTCTTTCAGGCAGGTCCCCCTGCTTCTGATAAAGACAAACGAGCGGGAAATCAGAATCCCCATACAGTTTTTAAATTTTTTGCGAATTTTTCGCATTATTAATACAAAACGGTCAGCCAGGGGGACGTTTTCATAACGTTGGCTCCGACCGCATCGGCCACAGTTTCCAGTGATCCGGCGATATCTGTCGTTGGAAAACTGCCCGAAATGGTTTGATCTGCAAGCCCCCCCAAAACGACGATCCGGCTGCTATCATAATTTTCAAGCCGAACCATCAAATCGGCAACGCGCATATTTTGCACAACCAGCCGCCCCTTCATCCATGCCAAAGCCTGCTGTATTTCGACAGTATCTGAGGATACAAGCAGGTCATCGGCTACCGTAATTTGTTGCCCCGGCCCGATCAAAACGCCACCCGTATCGGTCTTGCTGGCGACACGGACTGCGCCTTCTTCAACCATGACAGTCGTGTGTCCGGACAGAAAATCGACATTAAAGCGCGTCCCGACGACCTGAACCGTCGCATCCTGAGTATTAACCCGAAACGCATCCCCATTGCGGTGAACAACATCAAAAAATGCCTGACCGCGCAGCAGTTCAACATTCCGACGTCCGCCCGAAAAATCGGTCGCCACTGCACTGTTCGCCGCAAGATGGGCAACCGACCCGTCAGGCAACCCGATGCTGGTAACAACCGTCTGACCCGAAACGATATCGGCCCGGAAATTTTCAACAATGTCAGGATTGATGAAAATCATAACGACGGTGGCAAGAGCAATCCCAACAAGGGCGGTGATTGATCGGCGTGGAGAACAACGCGACATAACCATTGAAAACGCTGTTTTTCGTCGGCTTTCCGAAAACTGCCGGGCCGGTTCTTCAATCCGGGCCCAAAGAACGCGCATCTGATCAAAGGCAAGCCGGTTGCTCCGACTGGTATTCAGCCAGTCTTCAAATTCCTGTTCCTGCGCCACAGACATCGATCCGCCTGCACGCCGAACATGCCAGAGTGCGGCTTCATCTTTTTGCTGCCTGGTCGGCTCGAAATCGTCTTGCATGGCTTCCCGGACTATCCAGACGTTCTGCGGTTTATAGCAACACGGATTACGATCCGCCAACGACCTTCTCTATAAACAATAACGAATAACGGGAGAATATCCTCATCGTTCGTACGGGAATGATCCACTTTTGTCGAGATGGTCGGAAAGCCGCTCCTGACAATGCCGCATCGTGCGCGCCAGTTGCTTTTCCACCGCACTTACCGAAATACCATATTTTTTGGCAAGCCTTGCATTGGAAACCCCATCAACACGATGCAGGATAAACATCTCGCGCGCCTTGGGTGACACTTCAAGCAAGACCCGATCAAGGGCCGAAAGAGCTTGGCGGGCTTCGGCCTGATCATGCGGGGAAGATGTTTCACTCATCCACAATTGATCCGGCAGAATGCCGTCCATTGCGTGTCGGCGGCGGATGGTACTGCGATGATGATCAATGACGGCATTGCGTACGGATGCATAAAGTATTTTGGTATCCGCCTCATCTTCTCCGCTGCTGCCTGCCTGCATCATTCTGGCATAGACATCCTGCACAAGTTCCGCAGCAACTTCGCGGTCACGGATACGGCGAACAACCATGGCAATCAATTGTCGCCGATGATCCTCGAACAGTTTCGCAATCGCGCGGCGCCAGAACTTCATGTTCAGGTTCAATCACTATGACAGGAAGAAATCCGCTATTTACCTTGTCGACCGGCTCAAGCCAGCCACCCCAAAGCAGCATTGCGAGGGAACCTAACAGCAATGATAATCAGTTTCAATCTCAAAAACTTTGCTGTCCTGCCCTCTGATACCTCAACTTCTTTTGCCATCCGTCCGGGCGAACAGGCGCAAGGCTTTGTGGTCAAGGATTCTCATATCGCCCTCTGGCGCGACAAAGCCGCTTTTTTCCAGTTTGCGCAAAGACCGTGAAAAGCTTTCCGGTGTGACGCCAATCCGGCTTGCGATAATATGTTTGGGAATTGAAGCCCTGCTTTTCTCGGGGTGGGACAATAAAAACTGTGCCAGCCGCTGGGCCGGGGACCGCTGCCGGATCTGGTTGATTTCCCGATAGAAAAACCGTTCCCGTTCAATCAGGGACTGCATGACACGCCCGATCAGGCGGGCATCCTGTTTCAGATACGCAATGATGGCAGCCCTCTCAAACGCCACCAGTTCGCTGCCCGGATCACATTCCGCCGATACCGGATAAGCCTGCCCGGACAGAACCACCGCCTCGGCAAAGGATTCGCCGGGCGAAACCATGTGAAAAAGGCTGAAACGGCCATCTCCCTGCATGCGAAACAGCCGGACCTGCCCCTTCAGAAGAATAAAGAACCGTGTCGCCGGTTCCCCTTGCGAAAACAACAAATCGCAACCTTGATGCAACCGGACCGGCGAACGGCCGGTCATATCGCGAATTTCCGATGTGGAAAACGCGCCCAGCAACGGAATTTTCGATATCCTGTCAAAATCGGCGCGGGTCAGATTGCGGTGTTGCATAATACCCGTCTTTCCGAACCAAACAGGATATGTTCCGCCTCAAAACCGGGAAAATGGCACCGGATATACGCCATCAGCACGGATGGTAATTCCGGCCATATCCCGACCGGCTCCAGAATGTCCGCATCCTCCCCCGCCCCGGGGGCAATAAGGGCCGGAACATCCTGCGCGGCATGAACACCGCCCCCGGTCAGCAAGGGCAGAAACACCGAATGCCGCCCCCTCGCCTTGCTGCGCCAGTCAGACAGCGATGGATGCCCGTCAATATTGGCATTGAAAATATTCAATTCCGGCAAGCCTGTCTGGATATGCGCCATCAGATGCAGGATTTCCGGCAAAGGTGCCATTAGCGTTTTCAAGCCATGTGTCACCACAAACAGGGTGCTTTCCCGACCCGAACGGTGTCGCACTGCCAGATGATCCCGCAATCGCCGGGCCATCATATCGGCCAGTCCGTCCAGCGTGATGGCAGACGGAAGAAGCGTCGCCGCCCCGAAACCGGCATCACACAATCCGGCAGGCAATTCTGTTTTCACAAGATGCCCTTTGGAAAAAAACAGGGGGAAAACCAGCATTTCCCTTGTCCGATCATGATGCATCTGGGCCAAAACATCGGCGATTTGCGGTGATGCACGCATAAAGGCCAGCATCACCGTTTTCCCCGGCACCAAAAACCGCAACCTGCGCACAAAAATCGCCGCCGGATTGCCGCCCCGCAGGCTTGCACCATGCGCTACGACCAGAATGTCCGGTTGTTTTATGCGTGTATCTGATCTGGCATCTGACATCGCGGCAACCCTTGCTTTGGTGGGAATAACAACCGGTTTGCCCTGTCCGGGCGATCCGGTTCTTGACCGCGATCAAAAACCCTACTGGCGAAAGGGTCTATTTGACCATCATCAAGGTCACAAAGCCCCATCGGTTCGATTGTCCCGGCTTGTTAGCAGCCGCTTTCATATTCCTGAGGAGGGACACATGAAATTCACCGTTCGCCTGAAACATTCTGCTGCGCCGGTGGTGCTTGGAATCGGGTTGATGTTATCCGGGGTCGCATTTGCCCAGGACAAACATCCCGACCCCGACGCCACTTATGAACCCAGTCTGGAATCCCTGCCGACCGATGGCAGCCAACCCGGCGCCCATCCCGACGTTCCGTCAATGACCACAGATGAGTTTAATCAGGGTCGCAAGATTTTCTTTGAACGCTGCGCGGGCTGTCACGGTGTTTTGCGCAATGGCGCAACCGGTCCCGCATTGACCACCGATCTGACCCGCGAACTGGGTTATGATCATTTGCACGCCTTCATCACCTATGGCTCGCCCGCGGGTATGCCGAACTGGGGCACATCGAGCGATCTGACCGAGGACGAAGTCGATATCATGGCGCGTTATGTCATGCAGGATGCGCCGCAGCCGCCGGAATGGGGCATGGCCGCGATGAAAGAAAGCTGGAACGTGATTGTTCCGGTCGATCAGCGTCCGACCAAAAAAATGAACGATCTTGATATCGAAAACCTGTTTTCGGTGACCCTGCGTGACGCAGGCCAGATTGCCCTGATCAATGGTGCCACCTACAAGATCGAATATGTAATCGACACCGGTTATGCCGTTCATATTTCGCGCGTTTCAGCATCGGGCCGCTATTTGCTGGTGATCGGTCGCGATGCCAAGGTCGATATGATCGATCTGTGGATGAAAGACCCGCAAATCGTCGCCACCATCAAGGTCGGCCTCGAAGCCCGGTCGGTTGAAACCTCGAAAATGAAGGGATGGGAAGACAAATACACCATTGCCGGGGCTTACTGGCCACCACAATTCACCATCATGGATGGTGAAACGCTGGAACCGCTGAAAATAGTATCGACCCGCGGCATGACCTATGACGAACAGGAATTCCACCCGGAACCGCGTGTCGCCGCCATCGTGGCCTCGCACTACAATCCTGAATTCATCGTCAACGTCAAGGAAACCGGCAAGGTGATGCTGGTCAATTATGAAAACCTTGATGCCCTTCAAGTCACAACGATTGATGCCGAGCGGTTCCTGCATGATGGCGGGTTTGATTCGACCGGCCGTTATTTCATGGTCGCGGCCAATGCCCGTAACACCGTTGCCGTGATCGACACCAAGGACCGGGAACTGGAAAAACTGGTTGAGGTCGGCACCACCCCGCATCCGGGCCGTGGCGCAAACTTTGTCCATCCAACCCTTGGCCCGGTCTGGGCCACCAGCCATCTTGGCGATGAAACCATTGCCCTGATTGGCACTGATCCTGAAAACCACCCGGATCAGGCATGGACAATGGCCGGAACAGTGGATGGTCAGGGCGGCGGTTCGCTGTTCATCAAGACCCATCCGAATTCGACCAATCTGTGGGTCGATACCCCGCTAAACTCGGAAGCCGAACTGTATCAGTCGATTGCCGTCTTCGACATCAACAACCTTGATGCCGGTTACGAAGTCCTGCCGATTGCGGCCATGGCCGATCTGGGCAGCGACGGTGCCCAGCGCGTTGTGCAGGGTGAATACAACAAGGAAGGAACTGAAATCTGGTTCTCGGTCTGGAATGGCAAGGATCAGAAATCGGCCATCGTCATCATCGATGACAAGACCCGCAAACTCAAACACGTGATCCATGACGACCGTCTGGTTACGCCGACGGGCAAGTTCAACGTCTACAACACCCAGCACGATATCTACTGATCGCGCGGCCCATCGTTCGGGAGGGCTCCCGCCCCTCCCGAACAGCTTCCACTGCTTTTGCGACAGTCTGTCCGGGGATGAAAACAATGCAACAAACAGGACATGTCTATCTGGTTGGTGCCGGTCCGGGCGATCCGGAATTACTGACGATCAAGGCGGCCCGTCTTCTGGACCGTGCCGATGCGGTGGTTTTTGACCGGCTGGTTTCCGATGAAATTCTGGATCTGATCAATCCTGCCGCCCGCCGCATCTTTGTTGGCAAGGAAACCGGTTGTCACAGCCTGCGGCAGGAAGACATCAACGCCCTTCTGGTCGCCACCGCCCGTCAGCATCAACATATTGTCCGCCTCAAGGGCGGTGATCCCTATATTTTTGGCCGGGGCGGTGAAGAAGCCCTGTTTCTGGCGCAAAACGGCATTCCGTTTGAAGTGGTGCCCGGCATTACGGCTGCCGCCGGATGCATGGCGCAGTTAAACCTCCCTTTGACCCATCGCGGCCTTGCCACCAGTGTCCGTTTTATCACCGGTCATATGCAATCCGATGCCGAACCCGCGCATGACTGGCGGTCCCTGGCTGATCCCGATACGACGCTGGCAATTTATATGGGGGTGCGCACCATGCCGGTGATTGCCGCCCGTCTGATGGAAAACGGCCTGTCGGGTGCGACCCCGGCCATCATCATTGAAAACGGATCAACCCCGGAACAACGCCATCACCGCACGACATTGTCCCGGATTTGCGCCGATCTTGACCGGCTGAATTTTGATCCGCCCTGCATGATTGTGATTGGCCGGGTTGTCGGCCTGATCGACCATCTGCCGGTCCCCGTCATACAGGCCCCCAACAGCGCCTTTAAACGCGCCCCGCAAAATGATTATGCCCATGCCCACACCGCATGACATCCCCATCGCCGCAATCCTTGCGGGCGGACTGTTCGCTCTGTTCCTGATGGGCACCCGACCTGCGGGGGCCGCAGATGCAATTGATCCGCGGCAACTGGAAAATTTTGTCTTGCAGGATTGCGGATCATGCCACGGCATGACCCTGAAAGGCGGCCTCGGCAGTCCGCTAACTCCCGAAAACCTGACCCTGTTCAGCCACGATGATCTTGTGTCGGTCATTCTGGATGGCCGACCGGGCACGGCCATGCCGCCCTGGCGCGGCATTGTCAGCAATGCCGAGGCCGACTGGATTGCCAATTTTCTGAAAACAGAAGGACCCCGGCCATGAAAACAGCCTTTGTTCTGGGCGCACTTGCCATTCTGGCTGGATGCACATCCCTTGAACCGCGTGGCACCCACGATCTGGCCACCGTCATTGCCCGCGCCAGCGGCGAAGTCGGCATTATCGATACCAGCAACCGGGAAATGATTGCCGTCATTCCGGGGCTGGGCGATTTGTCCCATGCCTCGATCGTCTATTCGCGCGACGGGCGTTATGCCTTTGTCTTCGGCCGCGATGGCGGTCTGACCAAGGTCGATATCCTGACACACCGCATTGCCGGGCGGATCCTTCAGGCGGGCAACAGCATCGGCGGCGCCATCAATCAGGATGGAAGCCTGATTGCGGTCGCCAATTACGAACCCGGCGGTGTTCGGGTGTTTGATTCCCAAACCCTGAAAATGGTTGCCGATCTGCCCGCCCTGATTGGCCACGGCCCGGACCGGTCCAAGGTCGTCGGTCTGGTTGATGCGCCGGGCAACCGGTTTGTTTATAGCTTGTGGGACAGCGGAGAAATCCGCATTGCCGATTTTTCCCGCTCCCGTACCGATCCGGACATCACCGTCTTTGAAAATATCGGCATCCAACCCTATGACGCGCTGATTTCGCCCGACGGACGTTATTACATTGCCGGTCTGTTTGGCGAAGACGGCATGGCCTTGCTGGATCTTTGGCATCCCGAACGCGGTGTGACACGCATCCTGCCGGATTACGGCAAGGGCGAGGAACGATTGCCGGTTTATAAAATGCCCCATCTTGAAGGCTGGGCCATGGCCGGAGATCGTGCCTTTGTCCCCGCCGTTGGCCGTCACGAAGTTCTGGTGATCGACACGCACAACTGGGCCGAAATCGGCCGCATTCCTGTCCACGGACAGCCGGTTTTTGTCATGGCCCATCCCGATCAACGGACCATCTGGGTCAATTTTGCCGTGCCCGATTACGACACCATTCAGGTGATCGACAGCGAAACCATGACGATCATCCATGAAATCAAGCCCGGCAAAGGGGTTTTACACATGGAATTCAGCCCGCGCGGCGATCAAATCTGGATGTCTGTGCGCGATGACAATCAGGTTCTGGCCTTTGATCCCTACACCCTTGCCCCGATTGCCAGCCTGCCCTTAAACAGCCCCAGCGGCATTTTCATGTCGGCCCGCGCCGGTCAAACCGGATTGTAAGGATACGCCATGCCCCGCCCCGTCACCCCATTGCAAAAAAAACTGATCGATTGTTATCAACGCGGATTTCCCGTCACCCCACATCCCTATGCCGATATCGCCGCTGCAATCGGCAGCACCGAAGACGCCGTGATCAACGCCCTGGCCGATTTACAGGACCGAAAAATCTTGTCCCGGATCGGGGCAACCTATGCCACCGGGCGCGCCGGGGCATCGACATTGGCGGCAATGGCCGCTCCTGCCGAAAATCTTGAAAAAATCGCCCACCTGATCAGCGGCTTTACCGGAATCAATCACAATTACGAACGAGAGGATAAACTCAATTTGTGGTTCGTCATCACCGGCCCCGATCAGGAGGCCATCCGGCAGACCACCCGTGCGATCACCGATGCCACCGGTCTTGCGGTACATCACATGCCAATGATCGAACATTATCGTCTTGATTTGGGATTTCCGCTGTCATGGAACTAGGCACCCTGCATAAAAAGCTGATTGCAGCCCTGAAAGACGGCTTGCCGCTGGTGCCCGAACCCTATGCGGCACTGGCCGAAAAGCTGGATGTTGAAACCGGCAGGCTGTGTCAGGCACTGGAAGAATTGCACGACGGCGGCATCATCAACCGGTTTGGCCTGATCGTGCATCACCGGGCACTGGGTTATGATGCCAATGCCATGTGCGTCTTTGACATCGACGACGCCCGTGTTTCCGAAACCGGCCGGGCGATAGCGACCCTGCCCTATGTTACCCTGTGCTATCAACGCGACCGGGTTCCCGGCGTCTGGCCCTATAATCTGTATTGCATGATCCACGGGCGGGACCGCCTGACGGTCAAGTCGCAAATCCGCCATCTGGTTGCCCGGCTGGATCTGGCCGCCATTCCCCATCGGGTTTTGTTCAGCCGCCGCTGTTTCAGCCAATGCGGCGGCGATTACGGTCAGGCCGACAACCCTGGCACGGTCACGCCCCTGCCAACCCCCATGCCAGGAGAATATCATGACCCCGCTTGACCGCGCCCTGATCAATGGATTGCAGGGCGGCTTTCCGGTTTGTGATCGTCCGTTTGCCGAAATTGCAAAACAGTTTGGCAGTGACGAAACCACCATCATTTCCCGCATTGCCGCCCTTCAGGAGGACGGCGTGATCAGCCGGTTCGGCCCGCTCTACAATACGGAAATGCTGGGTGGAGCCGTCACGCTGGCCGCCATTGCCGTACCCGAAGAACGGTTTGATGAGGTGGCCGATATCGTCAATGGTTTTGACGAAGTGGCCCATAATTACAAACGCCACGACCGGTTAAATATGTGGTTTGTCATTCTGGCACAAAGTCAGGATGCGCTTTTTGATGTCATTGCTCACATCCGCACGGCTACCGGGCTTGATGTTTTGAACTTCCCCAAGGAACAGGAATATTTCCTCGAACTGCGTCTGGAGGTGCCCGATGACCAGTTCTGACACTGTCGATGAAATCGACCATGCCCTGATCCGCGCCACCCAGAACGGCCTGCCCCTGACGCCCCATCCCTATCGCGATATCGGGTTGGGTATCGGCCTTGGCCCCGATGATGTCGAACAACGGTTGCAACGCCTGCAAGATATCGGGGTTATCCGCCGGATCGGTATCATCCCCAATCATTATCGCCTGGGTTATCGCGCCAATGGCATGAGTGTCTGGGATGTGACCGATGACAGGGTGGATAATCTGGGATTTCAGATCGGGGCTTTGCACTTTGTCTCGCATTGTTATCGCCGCCCGCGCCATTTGCCCGACTGGCCGTTTAACCTGTTTGCCATGATCCATGCCACAACACGCGATGAAATCGATACCCGCATTGCCGATATTGCCAGCATTCTGGGCAAAGAATGCCGCAGCCACCGCGTATTGTTTAGCGAAAAAATCCTCAAAAAAACCGGCCTGCGATTACCCAAACCCAAAAGATGCGGAGCAAGACCATGCTCAGATTAAGCCAGTATATCCGCGCCGCCATCGATATCACCGAAAACGGTGCCCCGCCACCGCTGGCACCGGGCCGCAAAACCGCATCGCTGGTCAATCGCGGGCCGGTGGTGATCTGGAATTTGATCCGGCGATGCAATCTGACCTGTCGGCATTGTTATGCGTCGGCGGTGGACAAGGATTTCCCCGGCGAACTGACGACCGAAGAAATCTTTGCCGTGATGGCCAATCTCAAGGATTTTGGCGTGCCTGTCCTGATTCTTTCGGGCGGCGAACCCCTGATGCGGCCTGATATTTTTGATATTTCCGCCGCCGCCAGGGAAATGGGATTTTATGTCGCGCTGTCAAGCAACGGCACCCTGATTGACGAACACAACATCGACCGGATCGCCAGGGCGCAATATGATTATGTCGGGATCAGTCTGGACGGGCTGGACAAAACCCACGATTATTTCCGGCGACTGGATGGCGGGTTTGACCTTGCACTGCGCGGGGTGCGGCTTTGCCGCAATGCCGGGTTGCCGGTGGGTGTGCGGTTCACCATGACCCGCGAAAATTATCAGGATTTGCCGGGTTTACTGGATCTGGTCGAACGGGAACGGATCGACAAGTTTTACTTCTCACACCTGAATTATGCCGGGCGAGGCAATCATAACCGCAAGGATCATGCTTTTTTTGAAATGACGCGCGCGGCGTTGGAAATGCTGTTTGCCCGGTGCGAACAGGATATCCGCAAAGGTGTGATGCGCGATTATGTCACCGGCAACAATGATGCCGACGGCGTCTTTCTGAAATTCTGGATCGACCGCCATTACCCGCAGGCCAGCCCGCGCATCGAACAGATGTTACACCGCTGGGGCGGAAATGCGTCCGGCGTCAATGTCGCCAATATCGACAATCTGGGCAATGTCCATCCTGATACCATGTGGTGGCAACATACACTGGGCAATGTCCGCGAACGGGCCTTTTCCGATATCTGGATGGATACGGCAGACCCGCTGATGGCGGGCCTCAAACAACGCCCGCGGACCGTTCATGGCCGTTGCGGCCAATGCCGCCATCTCGATATTTGCGGCGGCAATACCCGCACCCGCGCCTATCAACTGACGGGCGATCCCTGGGCCGAAGACCCCGGCTGTTATTTGTCCGATGACGAACTGGGCATTGTCGGCGGCGATTTGCGCCTTGAAACCGTTCCCTTTTCAAAAGGCCCGCGTTACGGACAGATCGGGGTCGCATCATGAAGATGTTTCGGCGTTTTGCCACCGCCACAGCCCTTGCCTGGATGATATTGGCCCCGCTGGGTTTTTCCACATTCGCCTCCGAACATGGTCCGGCCACGGCCCTTTATGCCACCCATTGCGCGGCCTGTCATGGTGGCGATCGTCTGGGCGGCATGGGTCCGGCATTGCTGCCCGAAAGCCTTGAAAAATTGCGGGGCCATGCCCTGAATGATGTCATCACCCATGGCCGCGCCGCCACCCAGATGCCTGCCTTTGCCGATGAAATAACGGCGCAGGATATCGCCGGGATTGAGGCATGGCTGCGTGCGCCCCTGCCCGAAATCCCGCAATGGCCGATGGCGCAAATTCTTGACAGCCATGACATTCTGGTCGATCCGGCAAGCCTGCCTGACCGGCCACAATATGATGCCGATCCCCTGAACATCTTTACCGTGGTCGAGGCCGGGGATCATCACATCACCATTCTGGATGGCGACAGTTTCCGGCCCCTTGCCCGTTTTCCCACCCGCTTTGCCCTGCATGGCGGCGCCAAATATTCACCGGACGGGCGGTTTGTCTATCTGGCTTCACGTGACGGCTGGGTCGCGATGTATGATCTTTATTCCCTGCAACTGATTGCCGAAATCCGGGTCGGCCTCAACACCCGCAATGTCGCGGTATCGGGCGATGGCCGTTATGTGATGGCGGGCAATATGTTGCCCCATAATCTGGTATTGCTGGATGCCCGCGACCTTACCCCGATCCGGGAAATTCCGGTGGTCGGCGATCATGGCACATCATCAAGGGTGTCTGCCGTTTATACCGCTCCGCCACGCCAAAGTTTTATCATCGCACTAAAGGATTTGCCCGAAGTCTGGGAAATTTCATATGCCGACAATCCAAGGCCGGTTTACCCCGGATTTGTCCATAATTACGAACCGGGCATGATCGAGGCCCTCAATGTTCAGGACGGCCCCTTTCCCGTCCGGCGCATCCGTCTTGAAGACAATCTGGACGATTTCTTTTTTGACCAGGATTACCGTCATCTGATCGGCGCGGCACGCAATGGCCGCGATGGTCAGGTCGTCAATCTGACGGTTGGTCGCAAGATCGCCGATATCGCCCTGGATGGCATGCCGCATCTGGGATCGGGCATTACATTTGACTATCAGGGACGGTCGGTACTGGCGACACCGCATCTGAAAGATGCCAAAATCAGCATCATCGACATGCAAAACTGGCAAACCATCCGCACCATCGAAACACTTGGCCCCGGCTTTTTCATGCGCAGCCATAAAAACACCCCCTATGCCTGGGTCGATGTCTTTTTCGGGCCGGACAAGGATGCGGTGCATGTGATTGACAAACGCACCCTTGAAATCGTCAAAACCCTGCGCCCCGAACCGGGCAAGGTCGCCGCCCATGTCGAATTTGACCGCAACGGCAAACATGCCCTGGTCTCAATCTGGGATGACGATGGGGCGCTGGTCATCTATGACGCCGCAAACCTTGAGGAAATCCGGCGCATCCCGATGAAAAAGCCGGTCGGCAAGTACAATGTCTTTAACAAGATCACCTATTCCGAAGGCACCAGCCATTAAAAGACCTGTGCGCAGATAGCTGTAGACGCTGAGAATCATTGATGCATCAACACTGATGCAGAGTTCAGGAGATCAGCAATGAACCCTCATCGTATTGCGCACAAATCCCTTAAGCTGGCCTCACAAGACAAATCATCACCGTGCGAACAAACAAATTGAACCTGAACACCTCAATTCCGAACCCGAAAATTATTCCGGCAATGCAAGTTCACGATGCTGCCTTGTATAGCTCCAGGATATCCTGTTTTGACAGATCAACCGGGTTCCAATCGAGAAGGCGGCGAATGGCATGGGCCTCGGCCGCCATGTTTTCGAAATCGCTTTCAGGAACACCGTAACTGCCAATATCCATACGCATGCCCAGCGATGCGCAAAATGCCACGGACGCTTCCCGCAGGTCTTCGGTGCCATTATAATCTGCCAGCCCCAGTGCGCGGGCGATCTGGCGGGTTTTCTCAGGAACGGCAGGCTCGTTGATCGCAAGAACATGCGGAAACATCAACGCATTGGCCAATCCATGCGGAAGCTTGTGTCGCGTTCCAAGCGGATAGGAAACGGCATGACCCGCAGTTGTATTTACCGGACCAAGGCAGATACCCCCGTAAAATGCCGCCAATGCCATGCCTGATCTGGCCTCGATGTCGGCTCCATCCCTTACCGCCCGCGCAAGATATTTCCCCACCAGTTCGATACCCTGCAAGGCATAACCATCAATCAGCGGATGCGCACGTTTGGAGGTAAATGCCTCGACGCAATGCGCCAGAGCATCCACACCGGTTGCGGCCGTAACGTGGGGGGGCACAGAAACCGTCAGGGCCGGGTCGATGATTGCAATATCCGCCAGCATCTCGATGCTCTCGGTGGCAACCTTGTTCAAGCTCGCCGGATCCGTGACAAGCGCCCGCGTTCCAACTTCCGATCCGGTTCCCGCTGTCGTCGGTATCTGAACCAGCCCGACACGCCGTTTGGGCGCACGACCGGGGCCCGAAATGTTCGAAAGCAGCACATCCCGATCAACCATCACAGAAACAAGCTTGGCAAGGTCCATCGCAGACCCCCCGCCAAATCCGATGACCAGATCGCATCCGGCGGCCGCCTTGACCGCCGCATTGAGATTATGCGCGTCCGGCTCGGGTATCACATCGCCAAAAACAGCAACATCCAAAAGCCCGAGAACATCAAGCCTCACAACATTGACACTGTCCGAAACAACAAAGGGTTTCCTGAAACCATGCCCGCGAACCCATTCCGCCAGCGTGGACACCGCCCCCTCGCCAAAACGCAGAATGGACGGGCGTTGAATCTCGATCTGGCGAGAAAGGTTAAGCATCTTCGGACCTCTGGGTTGGTGACGACTTGTTAAATTCAGTAATTTACCGGCATGCCGTTTTGCGACTAGGGCCGCAAAACCCCTCAATATTTAGAGAGAATCGCCGCAGGAAGATGCCCACCATAGAGGCCGGTTTGTTAATTTGTCAATTTGTAATAATCATCATATTGAACAACATCATGCAACCTTTCAATCATATTCCAGAACGCAAACAAAATACAAAAATACACACAATATATTGATATAATTAAAATTTTTCCCAGTTTGCGAACTGCAAAAGCAGGGCTTTCTGATTTAAGGATCAAAAAGAAAGATGCCCAAAAAATAAAATAAGTTGACATATTTTCAAGCGAACTTAACCTGCCCGGTAACAAGAAGCAGAAAATGCCACGCAAACCCATCACACGCCCACAAGGGAGGAACGCGTGAGTGCAATCAGCGAATCACGCAGCAGCATCTGTATCGGCAGCGGACTTCTTGTCTTCTGCGGCTTTGCCGCATGGCGCACGTCGCTTGTAAAGGTGCAGGCTGCCAATACCGTGGCCGGGCCAACTTTTCTTCCGTGGATCATGATCGGGTTGCTCGCAATTCTGTCAGCAGCCCTGATTGTCCGTGCCCTGAAAAATAGAACGGGCACCACAACCATCCCGATGCCCGACAAAAAAATCCTGGCACGGATGGGAATATTTATCCTCTTGCTTGTCGCCTATGCCGCCGCGTTTATGCCGCTGGGCTATCTGCCTTCGACACTGATCACCTTTTGCGCCGGGCTGTATCTGATCGGCGAACGGCGTCTGACTGTCCTGATTGCGTTTCCATTACTGACAACCGGCATCATCTATCTCGGCTTCACAAAATTCCTGCAAGTGTGGCTGCCCTGATCAAAATCAAAATTCTATCAAGGAGGAACCCATGAACAAGAAACTCATCATGGCAGCGGCCCTGCTGTCAGCCACCCTTTCGACCGAAGCCCTCGCTTTCCCCGACCGGCCGATTCAGATCATTGTTCCTTATGCCGCAGGCGGCGGAACCGATCTTTCAATACGCCTTTTTGCCGAAAGTTTCGAACGCAACATCGAAGGCAGCACGATGGTCGTACGCAACCAGCCCGGTGGGGGTGGTTCGATCGGTACATCGGGTGCATTGTTTCCCCGACCCGATGGATACACGCTGGGCACCGGCGCACAGGGGCCCCTGGCCCTCCTGCCGCATCTGGGTGGCACGCCCTATACGATTGACGATGTTGAATTCATCGGGCTTTTTGGTCGCAACCTGCAAGTCCTGGTTTCCTGCAAGGATGCACCTTTCAGCAATTTCGACGAATTCCTTGAATATTCGAAAACCAAAGCTGCCCAAATCGGCAACTCGGGCGCAGGCGGGGCCAATCACATTTCGGCCGAAGCCTTTGCCAAGGCGGCCAAGATCAAAATTGAATCCGTTCCGTTCGGCGGATCGTCCGAAGCACGCACCGCATGCGTCGGCGGACATATTGATGCAATGGTTGCATCCCCGGCCGAAGCCCTTGGTCAGGTTGAAGCTGGCAATGTTTCGGTGCTGTTTGTAATGGAACCCGAACGGATCGACCTGTTCCCGGATGCGCCAACCGCCGTTGAAAAGGGCATCGATTTCACCTGGTCGTCATGGAAGGGTGTCATTGCACCCAAAGGCATCCCCGCAGAAGAACTTGCTTTCCTGCGTGATGCCGTCAAAACCACTGTTGCCGACGACGAATTCCAGAAAAAAATGGAAGAAATGGGCGAGTTCGTGATCTACGAAGGCCCCGAACAATACGAAGCACGCGCCCGCGCAGACAGCGAAACAGCAGAGGCTGTCATTCGGGATCTCGGCATGTATGGAATGAATAACTAAACCGGACAAACTCAGGGCTTCAGGTCACCTGAAGCCCCCTTCTTTTGTCGGTTTGAGCGAGTAGCTTTTTATGGATGTTCTTTCATCACTTTCACAGTTGTTTGAGTTCAACACCCTGTGGACCATTGCCCTTGGCACCCTTGGCGGGCTGATCATCGGTGCCCTGCCCGGCCTGACCGCGACCATGGGGGTTGCGCTGCTGATCCCGATGACATTCGGCATGGCCCCGGTTGTCGGGCTGAACATGCTGATCGGGATCTATATCGGCGGAATTTACGGCGGCTGTGTCTCGTCCATTCTGCTGCGCACTCCCGGAACGCCGGCGTCCGCAGCCACCGTTCTTGACGGCTACCCAATGGCCCAAAGAGGCGAAGCCGGAAAAGCCTTGGGCATGGCGACAATTGCCTCGATGATCGGGGGGCTTTTCGCTGCCATCATATTGGCAACACTGGCACCGCAACTGGCATCCATTGCGCTTGAATTCGGGGCACCCGAATATTTTGCTCTGGCCCTGTTTGGCCTGACGATCATCGCATCGCTGTCCGGTGATCTTCTGAAGGGTGCGATTTCCGGCCTGCTCGGCATCCTTGTTTCCTGCGTTGGCGCGGACCCGATTACCGGTGTGCTTCGATACACATTCGGCTTTTCGGGATTTGCATCCGGTTTTGCCTTCACCCCCGCGCTTATCGGGCTTTTTGCATTGTCCGAGGTTTTCACCCAGATGGAACGCCTTGGCAAATCCGAAATCCCTATTCGCAACGTTTCCGGTCGCTGGCCATCAAGATCGGACATGCGTGAAAGCAGGGGGGCGCTGGTCCGCGGATCGATCATCGGTACCATCATCGGCATTATTCCCGGCACTGGTTCAGGAACAGCATCCTGGATTGCCTATAACGAAGCCCGGCGATCCTCGCGCCATCCCGAAAAATTCGGCACTGGCTATGCCCCCGGCATTGCGGCAACGGAAAGTGCCAATAACGCCGTTTGCGCCGCCGCCCTCATTCCGCTTCTGGCACTGGGCATTCCCGGTGACGTGGTCACTGCGGTTCTGATGGGCGGGTTGATGATTCAGGGGCTGGCACCGGGACCGATGCTGTTTCAGACCAACCCCGATGTCATCATCGGCATTTTCGGCGGCACCTTTATTGCCACCATTTTCATGTTCATTTTCGGCATGGCACTCATTCCGGTTTTTTCCCGAATATTGCTGATCCCGCGTCAGATGCTGACAATGACCATTGTCATTTTCTGCTTTATCGGGTCCTTTGCCATCAACCTGAACCCTGTGGACCTATACACGATGGTCGGTTTCGGTGTGCTTGGCTGGGGCATGCACAAATTCGGGTTCAGTCAGGCGGCCCTGTGCATTGCCCTGATTCTCGGCCCGATGATGGAGGCCAATCTGCGTCGCGGATTGCTGCAATCCGGTGACAATCTTGTCACATTTGCATCCGGCCCGATCACCCTTCTGTTTTTGTCTCTTACGGTCCTTTCCCTTGGCTGGCCGATGGTTTCACGCCTGAAACAGCGCCGCCGCAACCACATCAAATCCCCGGAATAACAGGAAACATCATGACCAAATCGGCATATGTCGCCCTCGTCACCTGCTTTAATGACGATGAAACAATCAATTATCAGGCGACCCGCAATCAGGTAAAACGCCAGATCGCAGCGGGTAACAACATCATGTGCGCAGGCACTAACGGCGATTTTACCGCCCTGACCTTTGATGAAAAGGTCCGCCTGACCGAGGAAGTCGTTGATGAAGCGGGCGGCAAGGCAAAGGTCATTGTCAATGCGGGCATGCCCGCAACCTTTGAAACCATCAAACTTGCCCGTGAATTTGACCGTATCGGGGTTGATGGTATTGCGGTCATCACCCCGTTTTTCATTGCCTGTACGCAAGACGGTCTGATCCGCCATTTCACCGCAGTCGCCGATACTGTTTCGGTCCCCGTATATCTTTATGACATTCCGCCGCGCACCCAGAACCATATCGAACCGGAAACCGCCAAAACCCTTGCCCGTCACGGCAATATCGCCGGGATCAAGGATTCCGGCGGCACCAATGAAAGCCTGAATGCCTATCTTGGCATCAGTCGGGAAATGGATGGTTTTGATGTCTATTCCGGGCCGGATCATCTTGTGCTGTGGTCGCTGCAAAATGGGGCTGCTGGCGCAATTTCGGGGCTGGGCAATGTCTTGCCCGACATTCTGGCCGGTATTATAGACGGCTTTAATTCCGGCGATATAGCCAAGGCCGAAGTCAATCAGGAAATCTTTGGCAATTTCCGCAAGGACCTTTACGGCCTTGGATATCCCCCGGCCTTGGTCAAACGTGCGCTTTACCTGATGGATGAAACTGTCGGTGCATCGCGTCAGCCCGCCCTGCTGCCTGATCCGGAACAGGATCGAAAAATCGTCGAAATCCTTAAAAAATACGGACGCATCCAGCCATGACAGTCCTTCTGACAACATCGCCGGGATTTGGCAAATATGGGGCGGTTTCGGCCCGTCTTGACGAACTCGGCTGGGAACTGATCCGCTGTGTGGACATGACAAAACCGGATGGCGGTGTCAGCCAACATATCGCACGCGCGGATTATCTGGTGGTCGGTCTGGTGCCGGTAACACCTGAAACCATTGCGCAGGGCAAGAACCTCAAGGCCGTCCTCAAACACGGTGTCGGCGTTGACAATATCGATATCCCTGCCTGCACCGGATCGGGCCTGCCGGTCCTCAATACCCCCGGCGCCAATGCCGATGCCGTGGCGGAACTTGCCATCGGCATGATGTTTGCGCTGGCACGCAATATTGTCGCCGGTCACAATTCGGTCGTTTCGGGCGGATGGAACCGCACAATCGGCACCCAGATCGGCGGCAAGACACTGGGTATTATTGGCCTTGGCAATATCGGCAAGTCGCTTGCGCTCAAGGCGCGTGCGCTGGGCATGACGGTTATCGCACAGGATGCCTACCCGGATATTTCCTTTGCAAAAGCAAACGGCATTGACTTCGTCGATGTGAATACACTTCTTGCAAAATCGGACTATGTTTCGTTGCATATTTTTGGTGGCACAGAAAACACGGCCTTCATCAATGCGGAAAAGCTCGCACGGATGAAACCGGATGCCTGTCTTCTAAACCTCGCACGCGGCGAAGTGGTGGACCTTGATGCCCTGTCTGATGCCCTGTATGACAAAAAACTGGGCGGTGCCGGTATCGACGCCTATATTGTCGAACCCCCGCAAACCGGCCACCCGGTTTTTTCTCATCCGCGCGTTGTTTTCACACCGCACACCGGGGCCGATACTCAAGAGGCCTTGGCAAATGTCGGCCTGATGAATATCAGCGATATTGAATCCCTGATGCGCGGCGAGCATCCCCGGCGCGTCCTCAACCCCGAAGTTTTCGGGGGCTGATATGAGCGAAACCTTTGATCTGGCAGAACTGACGGATTTCGTATCAACCCTGTTTGTCAGGGCGGGTCTTGAGACCGACAAATCCGCTGCGGTTGCCTGTTATCTGATCGAGGCCGACCTGATGGGGCATACGACCCACGGGCTGGCGCTGGCCCCGTGGTATCTGCAAAGTGTGCGTGACGGCGTCATGAAGACAGGCGGAACTTATGAAATTCTGTCTGATCGCGGGGCGGCACAATGCTGGGACGGAAAAAGATTGCCCGGTGCATGGCTGACAAGCGAGGCCATGAAAATCGCGGTCAACCGTGCCCGCACGTTTGGCTCGGCGACCATTGCGATTGGTAACAGCCACCACATTGGCGCACTTTCGGCCTATCTTTCGATTGCAACCGACCAGTCGATGCTGGCATCGGTTGCGTCCTCCTCTCCCTCCGGGGCACAGGTGGCCCCGTTTGGCGGACTGGATGGCGTTTTCACACCGAACCCGGTGGCATGGGGCATTCCAACCAATGCCCAACCTCTTCTGATCGACATCTCAGCATCCATCACGACAGTCAATATGGCCACCCGTCTGAAACGCGAAGGGCGGGTATATGATCATGACTGGCTGATGGATCGCGATGGTCGCATCGGCAACGATCCCGAAATTCTGGATGATGGCGCAACCCTTCTACCCACTGGCGGCGTTGATCATGGGCAGAAAGGCTATGGCATGGCCCTGTCCGTCGAAGCCCTGACGCAGGGTCTTGCCGGGTATGGCCGCGCAAACGCCCCCAAGGGAACCAATGCCGCCGTCACTGTCAGTGTATATGACCCGGCGGCCTTTGGCGGGGTTGAAAACTTTGTCACCCAGACCGGCTGGCTGCGCGATGCCTGCCTTGCCAGCCGCCCCAAAGATCCATCGCATCCGGTGCGCCTGCCCGGACAGGCCGCATTGCTACGCAAGGCCGCATCCATCCGTGACGGGGTTCGCCTCTATCCCGGCATCGCCGACAGCCTGAATGCCGAAGCACAGCGCTATGGCATCGCCACGATTTCCGCACAAGCATAACCTTGGAAAACCGGGTCAAAAAACCCGAGACAGGAGACACAGATGACAATCGCCAGCACACCAGTTGCCATTACCATGGGCGATCCGTCCGGGGTGGGTGCCGAAGTCACCGTTCGGGCCCTGACAACCCTGACACCGGAAAAAAGACAGAACTATACCGTAATCGGTGATATCGACGTCCTGAATCGCGCCATTCGGGCCTGCGGGCTTGATATCGGCACCCATCAGGCTGGCGACACCCCGTCCGGGCCCTCTATCGTGGTGAATCATATCGCCATTGACAGTTTGCCCGACAAATTCGGCATCCTTTCGGATCGTTGCGGTGAAGCCAGTTTCCGTTACATCGAAGCTGCGGTGAAAATGGCGCAATCGGGTGAAGCAACCGGCATTGTAACCGCGCCGATCAACAAGGAAGCCCTGAATGCCGCCGGGCATCACTATGACGGTCACACCGGCATGCTGGCACATCTGACAGGATGCAAATCCTCGTGGATGTTGCTGGCATCCGAACGCCTGAATGTCATTCACGTTTCAACGCACGTATCCCTCAGGGATGCGATTGACCGCGCAACGACGGACCGCGTTCTTGAAACCATCCGCACCGGATATCGTCATTTCAAACGAATGGGATACGAAAACCCGAAAATCGCGGTTGCGGGCATCAATCCGCATTGCGGTGAAAACGGCCTGTTTGGCAATGACGACCCGGAACGGATTGAACCGGCTGTGAAAAAGGCACAGCAGGAAGGCATCAATGTTCACGGGCCGATTTCCGCAGATTCCGTCTATCACCGTGCCTATCGCGGGGATTTTGACCTTGTCATCGCCCAGTATCACGATCAGGGGCATATCCCGGTCAAACTCGTGGCATTTGATACCGCCGTGAATGTGTCGCTTGGCCTGCCGATTGACCGTACATCGGTCGATCACGGCACGGCATTCGACATTGCAGGCACCGGCCGCGCCAATCATGAAAACATGCTCTCGGCACTCAGCTATGCGGACAAACTGGCAAATGCCAGACGCCCATCGTAACGGCGTCGAAACCTTGTAAAACCAACAAGGCCCGGACTGAACTGGTCCGGGCCTTGTTATTGTCGAAAAGTCACATTTTCAAACTGAGTAAACTGCCCCCAAAAAGCCGATCCCTGGAATGCTCGATATGTCGGTGCATCAGGGTTCTGGCCTCTTCTGACTTGCCATCGCGGATTGCCTTGTAGATTGCGGAATGTTCCTCCAGAACTTCTTGCAAACGTTTCAGGCCATCCGACATCAACGACTGCCCATGCAGCTTCATCCCGATATTGATATGCTCGCGCAAGGCCCGCATCGATGCCTCGAAATAATGGTTGTTCGCCGCCCGGGTAATCGCCAGATGAAAGGCAAAATCGGCATCTTCGCGGTGCTGGTGCGATCCTGTCGCAGCCTTGAGCAGATCCAGCGCATGTTCGATTTCCTTAAGGATCGTTTCATTATGCCGCGTCGCCGCAAGGGCCGCGGCCTCCGGCTCGATCGTCAGGCGAAATTCGTAACAGCGCTGAATATCGGCCAAAGTTTCGACCTTGGCAAAGCCAAGCGGCGCGTGTTTGGCAGGCCGCACATAACTTCCCGCCCCCTGACGGGAATAGACCAGCCCCTCCTCGCGCAACCTCTCAAGGGCCGTGCGCAAAACAGGGCGCGAAACCTCAAGATCGGTTGCCAAAACATTTTCCGGGGGCAACTTGCTGTTCGGCGCGTACTCGCCATTTGTGATCCGGCTGAAAAGTGAATGATAAACCCGATCAGCAAGAGCTACGCGGGGTTTTCTGACCTGCTCTTTCACCGGGGAACTTTCTGGTTTGTCCTGTGTCATAAAAACCTTAAGAAAATCTGTTTATGCAATTAATGATAGTACATTTTGAAATGTATCTTCAGTCCCAAATCCACCGGATTTTGTCACGACAGTAATTTTTTGATTGTTCAGGACCGTTTCCGCAAACGGCATACCCGGCAGAACCTCTCCTTTTACCGTCAGAAATTTCATACCGGCTTCATTCAGAATTGCCGCAGCAGTTTCTCCGCCACAGGCCAGCAAGGTTGCCGGCACATTTCTCCGGATTTCCCGGACAATTCCCGACGAGAATGCCCTGCCGGCCTCAGTGCCCGAAACTGTTTCATTGCCAGCCACCATCTCGACAATCGTCACTTTTCCGTCGTGCTGCCGATCCGTGCCGGGGCCATGTAAATTTTGCCCGTTGGGTGCTTCGACAATGTCACAAACCGACCGGATTTTATCAATCTGCGCCTTGGTGATCGGATCTCTTGAACCGATTGCAAACAACGCAGGCGCAGGTAACGCAATTGGCTGCCTCGGTGACATTTCGGGTCTCAGCCGGATCGCCAATGCTTCTGCCAGCCCTGCGGCACCGACGAAAAGACAATCTTCCAGTTTCAATGGCAATGCCACAACAATATCAGAAAGGTTTTGGGCATTTGCAATACTGTCAGACGGAAAGTCCCCCGGCAGAATTTCGGAAATATCAATCGGTTCGGTTACACCATTGCCGACAATCCGCCCCCCTTCGACCAACCGGCCCTGTGATGGAACCGCAGGGCAGACAAACATGTTCCGCTTCAGCTTCTTTTCCCAAAACACGTCAAGCTCGGCCTTGATGTTGCCCTTTAAACGGGAATCCACTTTCTTCATCAGGACCGGCGGATCAAAGCACATACAGCCCAATGCTTCCGTGATCTTCTGTCTCGCAAGTTCTGCTGAAATCTCGCGTGAAGATGTGCTGACCGCAACCACATCGCACCCGCTTTGCAGTGCTTCGGCAAAGGCGTCAACAGTTCCCGCGACAACGGTGCTCATTCCACGATTGGCAAAACAAACCGCGCTATCAAGCGCCCCTGTCAGATCATCTGCCAGAATCACAACGGAAACCATCTGCAAACCTTGTTTTTTTACCAAAAAACTCCGATATGTAAATTTGTATATTATTTGTAAAATTTAGCAAGTATCGGTACAGCATCAAGGTGCAGAACAGGCGTTCTGACATGCGCCCGGACCGAAATGAAATGCACCTTCCACCGTGCAACCCCAGACCAGACACCGTATGGAAGGGGGTCGCCTTTTCTGACATTAAAATGTTACAAACGGCGTGTTGATCGTTTGGCGGGGATTTTTAAATGGAAATAAAATGGCTTGAAGATTTTGTTTCTCTCGCCAGAACTCACAATTTTTCGCGTTCTTCCGAAGAACGCAATGTGACACAACCGGCTTTCAGTCGCCGCATCCGCGCCCTTGAAAACTGGATCGGGACCGACCTGATTGACCGGCGAAGCTATCCCATCAAACTGACCGAAGAAGGAAGGTTGTTTCGCGATACGGCCGAAACGGTTTTGCACGACATCTATCGCGACCGTGCGCAATTTCATCAGATACAACATACCCGCCGTCCCGATATCCGCATTGCCGCCGCCAGCACACTGAGTATCAGTTTTATTCCCAACTGGCTCAAAGGGGTGCAACAAACCATCGGCCCGTTCACAAGCCATATCATGACCGAGAATTTTCATGATATGGTCCGGCATCTGGCCGATGGCGACATTGATTTCGTCCTGCAATATTGCAGCCCGAAAGTCCCGGTCCTGTTCGACACGGCACAATTTCGCGCCCTGACACTGGCACGCGAAAAAATGATCATGGTTGCCCCGCCCGACAACAAGGGCAATCCGGTAGTCCATCCGGATCAGGACGGCGAAATTCCATATGTCGGCTATTCCAAGAACGGCTATTTCGCCGAAATAGAATCACTGATTTTCGGCGAAAATCCCGGCACCGGAAAAAGGCTCAAACGCATCAGCGAAAGCCCGACATCCGAATTTGTAAAACGCATGGCCATTGAATTCGGCGCCATGACACTGGTGCCTGAAAGCTGTGCAAAACCCGAACTGGCCCGCAATGAACTGGTCCTGATCGACGCCCCGAACTGGAGCCACGAACTCGATATCCAGATTTACCGCAAGGCCGACACCAAACGCATGGTGACCCGCAAACTTTGGGATGCGCTGACCGATAGCGTGACGTAACCGGCGCAATGCACCACTATGCTGGTTCTTCATCCCGATAAATAAAGGTTTCAAACCGGCCTGTCTGGGTAACAAAGCCGCGATACATGCCTTCGCTATTCATCGGCATGACAATGTTGCCTTCGCCGTCCACCGCAACAAGGCCGCCCGACCCATTATTCCTGGCAAGGTCCTCCATCACCACGTGATGTGCCGCCTTGGCAAGGGTTTCGCCCGCATGGCGCATCCGCGATGCAATCTCATGCGCCGCACAGTATCGGATAAAAACTTCGCCATGCCCGGTCGCCGATACCGCACAGGTCTGGTCGTCCGCAAAGGTCCCGGCACCAATGACCGGTGAATCGCCAATCCGTCCGGGGGCCTTGGCTGTCATCCCCCCTGTCGAGGTCGCCGCCGCAAGCCGCCCCCGCATATCGCGGGCAACCGCGCCAACCGTGCCATGACGCCGGGCGGGATCACGGCTTTCCTTGCCTTCGGCCCGCATCTTCAATGTTTCCTGCAAGGCATTCCATCGGGCTTCTGTATAAAAATAATCGGCATCTTCAAAAGGTAAACCGGCATCCAGGACCATTTTCATCGCCGCTTCGGCGCTAAAGAAAACATGTTCGGAACGATCCATAATCAATCGGGAAACTTTTATGGGATTGCGCGGACCCTGTATTCCGGCCACGGCCCCGACATTCCGGTGCGTTCCCTCCATCACGGCCGCATCCATTTCATGTTTGCCATCCGCGGTAAAAACCGCACCACGCCCGGCATTAAACAACGGATCATCTTCCAGCGCACAGACCGCCTCCACGACCGCATCAACCGCATCTCCGCCTTTTTCCAGCACGGCATAACCGGCCCGAAGCGCCGCCTGAATGCCCGCATGATAGGCTGCTTCTTTCTCGGCCGTCATTTGACTGCGCAAAATAGTACCGGCACCACCATGCACAGCCAGCGAGAAACGATTTGTCATCTGAATGCTCCTGGAAACAAAATCGGGGGATCTGAATAATCCGTTGCGAAACTATTATCGCCACCGGGTGCAACGGCAAATCACTGATTTTTCCCCGCCAGACCTCTCATACGCCCTGCGCATAGTCCGAAAAGATGCGCAAAATGTCCGGGCTACAGAAACAAATGCCTTCCGGGATACGCGCACAGATCAGGCAGGGGGGACACCGGATCAAACCCCGATCAAAACTATGCAAAATCGGCATAGATGTTGCCAAATCAGCTTTGGCCGAACTTCCCCCTGATCGTTAACGTCGCACCAACCAGCAAAAAGAGACCCCCGGTGCCGAACCGGGCCGTGACAGATTCAGGGAATTTTGAATGCCAGAACAAACGCGCCAGCCACTTTTATCCGTCCGTAACCTGACTGTCGCCTTTGGTAATGATACTGCGCCGACAACCGTGGTCAAAAGCCTCGACCTTGATGTGCACAAAGGCGAAACCGTTGCCATTGTCGGGGAATCGGGATCGGGCAAATCTGTTACCGCCCTGTCCCTGATGCGTCTGGTTGAATTTGGCAACGGCACCATTGTTGATGGCACAATCAATCTTGTGCGGCGCGACGGCAAAACGTCCGACATCTGCAAGCTGGACGACGAAAATGCCCGCACCCTGCGCGGCGACGAAATCTCGATGATTTTTCAGGAACCGATGACCTCGCTCAACCCGGTTTTCACAATCGGCGAACAATTGATCGAAGCCGTCGCAACCCATCAGAAAAAACGACGCAAGGATGCCGCCGCCATCGCAATCGAAATGCTGGAAAAAGTCCGCATTCCCGATGCACGCAATCTGATGAAGCGTTATCCCCATCATCTGTCTGGTGGCATGCGCCAACGTGTGATGATTGCCATGGCCTTGTCGTGCCGCCCGCAATTATTGATCGCAGATGAACCAACAACCGCACTTGATGTCACCATTCAGGCCCAAATCCTGCGTCTGATCCATGATCTTCAGGTCGAAAATGGCATGTCGGTCCTGTTCATCACCCACGATATGGGCGTTGTCTCGGAAATTGCGGATCGCGTGATCGTCATGTATCGCGGTGAAAAGGTCGAAGAAGGCCCCGTAAAGGACATCTTCGCCAACCCGCAGCATCCCTATACCAGGGCCCTTTTGCAGGCCGTCCCGCGACTGGGTTCGATGGAGGGAACCGACCTTCCAAAGCGCTTTGCCATTCCCGGCGAACACCCAAAAACCGACGCAGCACCCGCCGCAAGTATCGATTACACCAAACCCCCGCTTCTGTCGGTACGTGGCCTGACAACACATTTCGATATCAAGGAAGGCCTGCTGGGCAAGACGACCAAACGTGTCCATGCTGTCGAAGGCATCGATATCGACATCTGGCCGGGCGAAACACTGGGGCTGGTCGGGGAATCAGGCTGTGGAAAATCAACAACCGGGCGCTCCATCCTCAAACTCGTGCAATCGCAATCTTCCCGGTTGCTGTTTGACGGTCAGGACATGTCGTCCATGTCCAACACCGATCTGCAAAAACTGCGTCGTCAGATCCAGTTTGTCTTTCAGGACCCCTACTCATCGCTAAATCCGCGTCTGACCGTTGGCTATTCCATCTGCGAACCGATGTTGATCCATCGTCTTGAAACACCGAAAAATGCCATGGAAAAGGCCGTCTGGCTGCTTGAACAGGTCGGCCTCTCAGCCGAACACGCCAAACGCTATCCGCATGCCTTTTCGGGCGGGCAACGTCAACGCATTGCGATTGCGCGTGCGCTGGGCACAGACCCAAAACTGATCATCGCAGACGAAGCCGTATCGGCACTGGATGTATCGGTACAGGCACAGGTCATCAATCTGATGATGGACTTGCAGGAAAAATTCGGTCTGGCCTGGTTGTTCATCTCGCACGACATGGCCGTTGTCGAACGGGTCAGTCATCGCATTGCCGTGATGTATCTGGGTCAGATCGTTGAAACGGGAACACGCCGCAATGTGTTTGAAAAGCCCGGCCATCCCTACACCCAACGCCTGATGGATGCGGCCCCCATTCCCGACCCATCCTTACGCATAGAACATCGTCCCCTGATTACCGGCGAAGTCCCAAGCCCCGTTCGGGCGATCAACAATCCCCCTGTCCGGCTCGACCTGCGCGAAATCTCGCCCGGACATTTCATTACAGCGGAATAAACGTCCACCTTCCTCCCCATACAGATGGTCAAAAAATAACAACGGCCACCACATCAGTTACGAGGCATTAAACATGAAACTATTGCAAACCGCCGCTTTCAGCGCCGCCCTCATGGCAGGATCCCTCGGGGCCTTTCAGGCGGCACACGCGGCAGAAATGTCGATTGCCCTGAACCAGATTGTTCAGGGGCTGAACCCGCAAGACTCAAATTACAATGTCGATTATTCCGTCGCGAACGGCATTTTTGAACGCCTGATTGCATTTGATGGCGACATGAAACTTGTTCCCCAGCTCGCAACAAGCTGGGAAGGCAGCGAAGACGCGAAAATCTTTACCCTGAAACTGCGTCAGGGCGTAAAGTTTCAGGATGGTACGGATTTCAATGCCGCCGCTGTCAAAATCAACCTTGATCGTCTGGCCGACCCCGACCTGAACCTGAAAAAGCACAGCCTGTTCAAACTGGTTGAATCGGTCGAAACCCCCGACGAAAACACCGTTGTGATCAAGCTGAGCAAACCGTTCGGTGCCATGATCAACACTCTGGCCCATCCGTCGATTGTCATGCAAAGCCCGGCCGCGATCGAGAAATATGGCAAGGACATTGCCAAACATCCGGTCGGAACCGGCCCCTTCAAGTTCGAGGAATGGGTTCCGGGCGAAAAACTGGTTGTTGTGAAGAACGAAGGCTACTGGGACCCGGAATGGCCGAAACTTGACAAGGTCACCTTCTATCCGGTCCCTGAAAACGGCACCCGCGTTTCAATGCTGATGTCGGACGAAGTCCAGTTTGTGCCAATCCTGCCCGCCGAACTGATGAAGCGTGTCAGCGAGTCCGACTCATACGAAGTGCTTGAAAAACCGGGTATTTCGGTTTGGGTCATGGCCATGAACATGATGCGCAAACAGTTCCAGGATATTCGCGTCCGCGAAGCCTTTAACCTTGCCATTGACCAGCAAGCCTTTGCCCAGGTCGTTTATGGCGGTCATGCCATTGTGCCCGATGCTCCGCTGGCACCGGCAACCCAGTTTCATGCAACCCAGTCTCCGGCCCTGTCAACCGATGTTGCCAAGGCCAAAGAACTGATGAAAGAAGCCGGATATGAAAACGGCTTTGAGGTCAATCTCTGGGCGCGCAACAATTCAACCGAAGTCCGCATGCTGCAATTCCTCAAACAGCAGCTGTCGCAGATCAATGTCAATGTCCAGATCGTCCCGCTCGAAGGGGCAACCCGTGCAGAAAAACTGTTCGGGGCCAACCTGACACCGGAAACCGCCGAATTTGACATGACGATCGGCGGATGGTCACCCTCGACGGGGGATGCCGACTGGCATCTGCGCCCGGTTTATGCGACCGAAGGCTTTGTTCCGAACATGTATAACCTGTCGTTTTATTCCAACGCGGTTGTGGACAAGGCCGTTCAGGATGCTCTTGAAACAGCGGACCCGGCAAAACGTGCTGCGGCTTATGCAATCGCCCAGGACCAGATCTGGAAAGACAAACCTGTTGTCTGGCTGGCCATCGATAACGCCCTGGCCGGGCGGAAAAAAGGTCTCACCGGTGCATTTCCGATGCCCGATGGCACCATGCAATATGCCCGCGCTGCCTACGAAGAATAGGCCCGCCTGAAACCAATGACCCGGTATGGCCCTGTGCGATACCGGGTCGCTGAGACCAAGAGCATCAAATGGTTCAATATTTTCTGCGACGGCTTTTTGCCCTTATCCCGGTTCTTTTTCTTATTTCAATATTCGTATTTCTGTTTGTGCACGCACTGCCGGGGGATCCTGCGCGTGTGCTGGCCGGTGACAATGCCACATTGGAAGAAGTCGAAATCCTGCGTCGCTCTCTTAATCTTGATGCCCCGTTACATCAGCAATATTTTGATTTTATTGGCAATATTCTAAGCGGCAATCTTGGCGTATCTCTGCGTACCGGCGAACCGGTGGCAACCATGATCGGTCGCGCCTTTATGCCGACAGTATGGCTGGCATTATGTGCGCTTGGCTGGTCCGTCATATTCGGATTGATCTCTGGCGTCATTTCTGCGGTCAAACGCGGCAGTATTGGCGATCATGTCGGCATGTTTGCCGCCGTCTCGGGTATTTCGATGCCGCCCTTCTGGCTTGGATTGCTGCTGATGCAGTTTTTCTCGGTCCAGTTGGGCTGGTTTGGCACCAGCGGTTTCGACAGCCCTTCTGACCTCATCCTGCCCTCGATCACGTTGGGTGCGGGGGTCGCGGCAATCATGGCCCGCTTCACACGCTCTGCCGTCATCGAGGTCATCCGCGAAGACTATATCCGCACCGCACGGGCCAAGGGACTGCCTGAAAAAATTGTGATCTGGAAACATGCCCTGCGCAATGCCCTGATTCCGGTGGTCACGATGGCCGGTCTGCAATTCGGCTTTTTGCTGGGCGGCTCAATCGTCATTGAACGGGTGTTTCGCTGGCCCGGCATGGGGTCCCTGCTGCTTGATGCGATCAGTTTCCGCGACTATGCCGTGGTCCAGGCTGAAATCCTGATCTTCTCTCTTGAATTTTTGCTGATCAACCTTCTGGTCGATGTGCTCTATGGGCTCATCAATCCGAAAATCCGCTATAGCTAGGATACCGTCATGACGCAACAAACCGATATTGTCATTGATGCTGCCCCGGCACATGGCGAAACGGCCGCCAGCCCGTTCAAGGAATTCTGGGAACGGTTTTCAAAACGCAAGGTGGCCGTGGCAGCGGGTCTTTTCCTTCTGTCCATGTATGTTGTCGCCTTTCTTGCCCCCGTCATTCTGCCGTTTGGGCCCGACAGCTTTGACTATATGAACACCCTGCAAACACCGACAGCATTGCACTGGGCCGGCACCGATGAATTTGGCCGCGATATTTTTGCCCGTCTGATGAATGGGGCAAAACTGTCAATGTTTATCGGATTCACCTCGGTTTCTGTCGGGGCGATCATCGGTGTTCTGGCCGGTCTTTTTGCCGGGTATTATGGCGGCTGGCTTGATGCCTGCACCATGCGGGTATCCGATGTCCTGTTTGCCTTTCCCGGTATTCTGCTTGCAATCGGGATTGTCGCAATTCTCGGCCCCGGATTAGCCAATGTCATCATTGCCGTTGCCATTTTCAGTGTTCCTGCCTTTGCCCGCATTGTGCGTTCCGGGACACTGACCCACAAGGAAAGCACCTATGTCGAAGCCGCCCGTGCGGCCGGGGCATCGAACATGATCATCATGTTCCGGCATATTCTTCCGGGTGTTCTGGGGGCGGTCATCGTCTATTTCACCATGCGGATCGGCACATCAATCCTGACCGCAACCAGCCTGTCTTTTCTGGGATTGGGGGTGGAACCTTCAACTGCGGAATGGGGGGCGATGCTGTCGACCGGGCGCGATTACATGATGGCGGGTGAATGGCACCTCACGCTGTTTCCCGGTATTGCGATTTTCATCACGGTTCTATCATTTAACATTCTGGGCGACGGGCTGCACGATGCGCTCGATCCGAAACTTGACAGGGAATAGGCTACCTTTGTGTGGCACAAATCAATGACTGAACAATTCAGAAATACGTTTTCCCCTGCGGACTGGTGGGTCCATCCTGCCGGTCCCAAGAACCTGATCACAGATGTCCCCGGCGTCACCGTCGGACATTACACCCATAATAACGGCGATACGGCACGGACCGGGGTTACGGCGATCCTTCCCCATGACGGCGATCTGTTTGACCGGCCGGTTCATGCGGCATCTGCTGTGTTGAACGGATTTGGCAAAAGTGCGGGGCTTGTGCAACTTGACGAACTGGGTGAAATCGAAACGCCCATCATTCTGACCAATACCTTTGGCGTGGGGGATTGCAGCAAAGCCCTGACCAAACGGGCCATCCGGCTCAACCCGGAAATTGGCCGCAAAATGCCAACCGTCAATCCATTGGTTCTGGAATGCAATGATGGTGTCGTCAATGACATGCAGGCCTTCCATGTCACCGAAGAAATGGTCAATCTTGCAATTGACCGGGCCGGAACGGACTTTGATCAGGGCACCGTCGGGGCCGGTACCGGCATGAAGACTTTCGGCTTTGCCGGGGGTATCGGGTCGGCATCGCGCCGGGTCAAAACGGCCGACAACACCAAATATCATCTTGGCGCACTGGTCCTGTCCAATTTTGGGCAGAAATCCGAATTGCGGGTTTTCGGGAAAAAACTCTCGGCCTTTAACCCTGTGGTCCCGGATGCCAAAGACAAGGGATCGATCATTATCGTTCTGGCAACCGACGCGCCGCTGGATTCACGCCAACTGGGCCGTATCTGCAAACGCACCGGCGCGGCTTTGGGGCGCCTGGGCAGTTATTGGGGACATCAAAGCGGCGATATCGCCGTTGCGTTTTCCACCGCCAACAGTCATTCCCGTTCGGGCCAAACGCTCTACAATGCCACCCGCCTTTCCGAAAGCTGCATGAACGATTTTTTGCATGCAACGGTTGAAGCCGTGGAAGAGGCCGTCCTCAATGCCATGTGGTTTGGCCGCGCCCATCCGGGATATACGGGTAAAACCCTGCCGGAACTGTCCGCATTTCTGGATCAGGCCGCCGCACCCCGGGGTTAGGGTGCGGCCCCTGACTATTGCAAGGCCGCGATCATCAGCGACAGTGCGGAAATTGTGCCAATCGCCCCCGCGTGGCTGTCAACATGGAAACATACCGTATGGGCATCCGGCCGTTTCATCATCGGCAACAACGCCGCCGCATCGGCATAGAGTGATTTGTGAAACCGTACCGACACATCCAGCGGCGCGGTGCAAGGGGCCTCGACCTTTGCCGATCCGGCACTTTTGACCGCTTTGGCGACCTCACGTCGGATCAATTCGCGTGATTTCGCCGGTGACAGGCTGCTTGCCGCATGGGCTCCCAGCGCCTCCTTGACGATGATCGTGCCAGCAGCGGGAAATTGTTCGGATATTTCACGTGCCAGACAATCATCGCCACTCACGGCAAGCAACGGCACGCCGATTTCGGCGGCATATCCGCCAAACAGGGTCGGTTCTCCGGCGCGCACGCCATTTATCTCGATGGAATGAAACGCCATGCCACTGACCGTATGGGCCATGATGCCGTAATTCGATGCCGCCGCGTGATAACCAATCAGCACCACCCCGTCATGGTTCCCATCAATCCCCTGAATCATCGACAAGGGTCGGGGCTTGCCTGAAACAAGGCGCGCCCGTTCGTCAAGATCTTCGGCAATGATATTGCGCATTGGCCCGTGGGAATCCGCAACGATCACATCCGTTGCCCCGCCATCAAACGCCCCGGCAATTGCCGCATTGGCTTCTTGCGTCATCAGGCGGCGCGCCACTTCATATTCCGGATTGCCCCGCCGCCCCTGAATCGTCTCGTTGACGCCTGCCACACCTTCGATATCGACCGATATCATGATCCGCATTTTGATCTCCGAAATCCTCACATTACGTCGCAAAGCCTAAACCGTATGACGCCGGAATAACCAATGCCAATCTGACATGATGTATGCGAAAGGCAGGAGCCTATCTTGTGGCTTGCCCGCAACATCCTTCCGGGCCCGCTGCCCTTTTGCGTCACATCACGGGCTCAGGCTGCCGCGAAATGTATCTTCTGCGCGCCCTTCCAAAGGCACGCCTGTCCCAGTTCGTGAAGCTTGTCGAGGTTGGATGTGATGGTAATGAAATGATTCCCGGCAAGCTGCCCGACCTTCGATGAAAAATCGACCCCGCCATAGGCAAGCAGAATTTCGGTTTCACTGATCCCGCCCGGATAAAGAATGAAATGCCCCGGAGCCGGATGGCTGGTGTGATTTTCATAATCAACACCGAAATCGTAATCCCCCAAGGGAATCCACACGCCTTCACCCGACCAGCGTACATGCACAAGCTGCCCGTCATATGGCAGGCACTTGATAAAGGCCGCACATGTTTTCGGGGCTTTTTCCACCTCAAGAACGGCATCGAATTCGTATTCACCAGCAGTAATTTTAAGTTTCATCTTTTCTGTTCCATTATTTGCAGTTTGTCTTTGGATGCGTCGAGGCGGGGCGATACTGACCGTCACCTTTTTTACCGGTCAACTTGCCGTTATCGACCATGACCTTGCCCCCCAGAATGACCGTTGTCGGCCAGCCGGTAACAGCAATGCCCTCGTAGGGGGAATAATCAGATCCGTCATGCAGATCGGCATGACGAATGGTCCGTTTTTCCGTGGGGTCCCAGATGGCAATATCCGCATCCGCACCGATCGAAAGGGTGCCTTTGCGGGGATAAAGACCATATGTCTTGGCATGATTGGTGGATGTCAGCGCGACAAAGCGGGGCAGGTCAATACGACCTTTCATCACACCTTCGGAAAACAGAATGGGCTGGCGCACTTCCACGCCGGGAATACCATTCGGAATATGCCGGAAACTGCTGCGCCCTTTCGGGCTGAGCTTGCCCTGTGGATCATCATAGCGAAACGGACAATGATCCGACGAAAACAGGTCAAACACCCCGGTTTCAATGCCCCGCCAGCATTCCTGCTGTTCGGCTTTGGTTCGCGGGGGTGGCGAACAGACAAATTTCGCCCCTTCCCAATCCATGCCATCAAGATCATCCGCCGTCAACATCAGATATTGCGGACATGTTTCGCCCAAAACCCTGACACCACGGGCACGACCGCGCAGAACCTCGTCCATGGCCTGACCATTTGAAATATGCACGATCACAATTGGCACACCGACGATTTCCGCCAGCGATATCGCACGATGGGTTGCCTCGCGTTCGACGGCGACCGGGCGGGTTTGTGCATGGGCTAACGGCTTCACATCCCCGGCAAGCTCGTGTTTTTCGACAAGAAACCGAATGGCATCTTCGTTCTCGCAATGCACCATCACGGTTGCCCCGGTTTTGCGGGCCACATCAAGCGTTTTAAGAATGGCGGCATCGTCAAGGCGAAGGTCTTCATACGTCATGAAAACCTTGAGTGAGCTATAACCATCGGCAACCAGCGCCGGAATATCCTGCCCCAGAACGGCATCGGTCGGATCACAAATGATCAGATGAAAACTGACATCGACATAGCACTGCCCTTCGGCCCTGGCATGATAGTCCTTCAGGGTTTCACGCAACGGCACACCGCGTTCCTGCAAGCAGAACGGCATCACGGTTGTATTGCCGCCAAAAAGCGCCGAAAGCGATCCGCTTTCAAAATCATCGGCCATCACGATACCCTCGCCCGATGGCTGTGAAATATGAACGTGGCTGTCAATCCCGCCCGGCAACACATATTTGCCTGCGGCATCGATTTCACGCACCGCCCCGACAAGATTTTGCCCCATCTGAACAATTTTCCCGTCCCGTACGGCAATGTCGCATTCAAACACATCCGATGCCGTCGCCACGGTTCCGTTTTTGATGATCAGATCATACATGCTCATTCGATACTCTTTTCAGTTTCAGCCCGAATCAAAATGGCTGTTCGTAGCAGCAGTCGTTCAGTGATTGAGAATTTTACTCAAAAAGCTCTCGGTTCTGGGATTTCGGTTACCGGCAAAGAATTCGTCGGTCGGGCAGTCTTCCACAATTTCACCGCTGTCGATAAAAATCACCCGGTTCGCGACCCGGCGGGCAAATCCCATTTCGTGGGTAACCACCATCATTGTCATGCCGTCGCGGGCAAGCCCGGTCATGACGTCGAGAACCTCGGAAATCATTTCCGGATCAAGCGCAGAAGTCGGTTCGTCAAACAACATCGCCTTGGGGTCCATCGCAAGCGCACGGGCAATCGCCACACGCTGCTGCTGTCCTCCGGACAGTTGCGAAGGATATTTCGGTGCCTGATCGGCAAGTCCGACCCGATCAAGAAGCCCCTTTGCTTTCTTGCGCGCCAGTTCTGAACTGCGACCAAGCACATCGCGCTGTGCCAGCATGATGTTCTGTTCAATCGTCAGATGGGGAAACAGTTCAAAATTCTGGAACACCATGCCGACCCGTGTGCGCAAATCCGGAAGATCCGTTTTGGGATTTCCGACTTCGATCCCGTCAACCAGGATCGCCCCCTCCTGATAGGGTTCAAGCGCATTGACACATTTGATCAGGGTCGATTTGCCCGAACCGGAAGGCCCGCAGACAACCACGACTTCACCTTTTTCAACGCGCGTGGAACATTTTTTAAGGACCTGATAATCCCCGTACCATTTTGTGACCTGATTTATTTCGATCATTTCTGTCCTCTTGAAAAACGCGAAATCGCGAACGGTTCCAAACCGGCACCATTCATACGCCCGGTAATCAGGGACGCCGTCAGATGTCCGACCATCGGACCAAGCGTGTATCCGTTCGATGTAACCGCATTGAAAAATCCGGGCTGGTCGGGGTGTTCCCCCAATATAGGCGCACCATCAATGTCAATATTCATCGCAGCCCAGCTGCGGATGACATTCACTTTACGCAAGGCCGGAGCCACATGCTGGGCGATCCACAAATTACCCTCAAGACTGTCAAACAATGGTCGCGGATGCTGATGCACAGGGTCAAGTCCGGCGGTCCAGCCCCCCCCAATGATGAAATTGCCGTTCGCAGCCTGCTTGAGAGTCAGATGACGATCGGCATGCGCAACCAGACATGATATCAGGGGCTCAACTGCTTCGGTGACCACCATCTGCAACGGCGCCCCGAAAACCGGAACATCAAGCCCCAACATCGCACCAATCCGGGATGCAAAGCCGCCTGACGCATTGACGATATGACGGACCCTGATATCCCCACGCGATGTTTTCACCTCGAACCCGCCATCGGGATTGGCCGAAATCGCAAGAACCTCGGCGCGATCAAATATCTGCGCACCAGCCTTGCGGGCGGCCCCAAGAATGGCCGGTGTTGCCAAAAGCGGATTGATCTTCCCTTCCTGGGAACAATAGGCCGCACCGACAAAGATCGGGGCCAGTGCCGGTTCGATATCGTACAGGGTATTTTTGTCGATGACGCATGTATCAATGCCAACAGTACGTTCCAGCGCCGCTTTTTCTTCAAGGAATCTGAGATCGGTGTCATTTTCGGCAACCATCAGGCCGCCGGTTACCTTCATTTCAAAGTCAATCTGAAGTTCTTTTTGCAGTTCCCCCCACAGCACAATTGAATCACGCTGAAGCGGCAAGGTTTGCACCGCAGCCGATCCGCGACCCTGTGCCCGCGCACCATGGTCAAAGGATAATAATTGCGCGTGCAGACTGCCTGCATTCCCACCCGATGCCAATGAATTCGGATATGCCCGGTCCAGTGCGACGACCTCGTGTCCTTCACGCGCCAGAAACAGTGCTGTTGATAATCCGGCGATACCGCAACCAATCACCAGTGTTTCAACCTGTTTTACCGGCAGGGGTTCGTCACAGCGAAGCGGCGCCTTTTGCGGCAGCATTGTCCGTTTGTGCCCGCCCCATTCCCGTTTCTCGCAGGCAAGAACCGCAACCGGTACCGGACGCAACGGCATTTGTGGTGCAAGAAAGCCATCGGTTTCCCCATTTCGCTTTTCCGAATGCGAAAAGGTGGCAATCTTTTGCAGATTGGAACCGCAATACAGTCCCTGACAACGCCCCATCCCTGCCCGCGACAGCCGTTTGAGACTTGAAACATCACCCCGCGCCTGCACAGACACCTCGCGCAGCGTCTGCAACGTCACGTTCTCACAGCGACAGACAACAGTATCGTCTTCGCCATCCCGTATATCCGCCGAACGCCCCCGATAAAGCGACCACAAGACTTTCTGGAAACGGGAATGACGTTCGAGCTGCCGCAAATCGCCCGCCCTGTCGGGTTCACCCAGTCCCAGTGTCCGTACGATTTCAGCACCGGTCACATGCCCCTGGGCAAGGGCGATATGAGCCCCGCCAAAACGGGCCGCTTCACCAACAGCAAAAATATCGTTGCAAGATGTGCGGCCATACAGATCGCGCCGAACAAGCAGCACGCCATTTTCAACATCATGGGCACATCCCAAAAGGCGCAGCAATTCATTCGAGGGTACAAAACCGCCCCCCATCAGAACAATGTCTGCCTCAAATGTCTTGATGCCCTGCGGCGTTGTCAGGACGGCACCGGTTACACCATCCGTCCCGGTGATCCGGGTAAGCCTGCTCTGCCAGAAAACCGGTATTCCGGCAGAAACCAGCGACGTCAGTTGGCGCGCACCGCGTAATGCCAAAGAGGCATTCGCCATCACAAGATCAAATATCACCCCCGGCTGTTTCCAGGGCGATGCGGCGATTTCGGCCAGGGCCACAATGTCACACCCCTGCTGGCGAAGTTCCATCGCAACCTGCATGTTGAGCGGACCGTTCCCGGCAACAAGGACACGACGTCCGGCCACAACACCATAATTGCGCAGCAATGTCTGGGCGGCCCCGGTCGTCATGACACCGGGCAACGTCCATCCGGGAACCGGATCTGGCCGTTCAAATGCACCGGTCGCCACAACAAGCTGCCGCACAATGACATAAGATGCCCCGTCAGGACCATGCAGGCCAATCCGCAGGCGGCCATCGGCCATACGTTCACCGCCCCAGACCACCGTCCGTTCATAAAAGACAACGCCTTTCTGACGGGCATCTGCAATCAGGGCCGCACCATCGGAAGACTGTCGATCATTGGCAAAAAACGCCTTTGCGTCCCGGGTATGTGGTTGCTTGAAATACTGCCCGCCCGGTGCCGAACGGTCATCAACCACGACAACCCTGCCCCCGTAGCCAGCAACGGTTCGGGCCGCGGCAAGCCCCCCCGGCCCCGCCCCGACGACAAGAACATCCAGTTCCGTTTCAACAATCTTTTGCGGAACGGGGCAGATGTCTGCCATTCCGTCATCCGAAAGATCACTGCGCGACGGTTGTGGTTCGACTTTCATCCCGTCACAGACGGGAACCATGCAAGACCGTTGCCCGGAAACACCATCAATCCGGACGATACATTCGTTGCACACACCCATGCCGCAGAAAACACCGCGCGGCGTATCGTCAACGCCACGGGACAGGCAATATATGCCCGCCGCCGTCAGCGCCGCGGCCACCGTTTGTCCCGGCTGGGCGGAAACGGACTTTCCGCCAAAATCAAACGTCACCGATGAACTTTCTCGCAGTTGCGAAAGTTGCGGTGCCATGCCGGAAATATTCGGTCCGGGGGTCGTCATCAACTATGCCCCTATGCCCTGACGAATGACGGGGTAAAGGACAGACCGAAATCCTCTACAAGTTTTTTCATATGCTGATCACGCTCGATCGGTAAGGGCAAGCGCGGCGGACGCGGTGCGCCGGACTGGAACCCCATGTGACGCAACAGCGATTTGGAACCGGCAACATAGGCCTGCCCGCCGACGGCTTCGATGACCGGCAACCATTTCAGATAAAGGTCGCGGGCCGCGTCATACCGTTTTTCATCGGCAGCCAGTTCAAAAATGCGGGCCATCGGCCCCGGCGCGATGTTCGATGCAACGGCAACCCATCCCTGCGCGCCCATGACAAAGGATTCAAAGCCAAGAATCCCGCCAAACACAGTCATGTTATCCGATGCAAGGCGAACGATATCGCGTACACGGGTGACTTCCAGCGTGGATTCCTTGATATAATCACAGCCATCAATTGTTGCCAGACGCGCCACAAGTTCCGGTTTCAGATCCACATTTGCAGTTGCCGGATTGTTATAGACCATGACCGGGATGTCGATTGCCCCGGCAATGGCGCTGTAATGGGCAAAAAGTTCGTCATCGGTCGGCGTGCAGTAAAAGGGTGGGATGACCATCACACCATCGGCCCCCATTTTCTGGGCATCCTGACTGAGTTTCACAGCAAGACGGGTATCTTCGGCGCCCGTACCGATCAGGACCGGCACACGTCCTGCCGACACATTGATGACGGTCCGCGCCACGGCATCGCGTTCCTCATCCGAAAGCGACAGAAATTCGCCGGTCGAACCCAGCGGAATCAGGCCGTGAATACCTTCACGTATCTGCCAGTCGGTAAATTCGGCCAAGGCCTTCAGGTCAACCGACCCATCGTCGGCGGTCGGGGTGATCATAACGGTGAATACACCGCGGAAACGGGTGGTCATTCGACGGATATCCATTCAGTTTAACGTTGATCTTCAAGCGATAATTTTTGGGTCGATTGACCGAATTTCTTTTCAATCCGCCGCTGCACAAAATCCCAAAGCGTGGTCAGCAGCAGGTAATAGATCGCAGCGACGGCAAACAGTTCAAGCACCATGAATTTCTCCTGGATCAGAACCTGCGTCCGGCGCAGCAATTCTTCCATGGAGATAACCGACGTCACCGAGGTTGTTTTCAGCAAACCGTTTACCGAATTGCCCAAAGGCGGAATGATAACCTTGAACGCCTGCGGCATGACGATATGACGCATGATGCTGCGTTCAGTCATGCCCAACGCCCGACCGGCGCGGCTCTGCCCGTCGGGGACGGCGTCAATCCCGGCACGGATGATTTCGGCAAGATAGGCTGCCTCGTTCAGGGCCAATCCCAAAAGTGCGGCTTCAATCACGGAAAACCGAATGCCAAGTTGCGGCAGGGCGGTATAGATCACGATCAGCTGAACCAAAAGCGGCGTCCCGCGAAACAGCCAGATATAAAACTTGGCAAATACCGTAACCAGACGCAGGTTGCTGCGGCGCATGAGGGCAACCACAAATCCAAGCACAAGCCCGCCGATCAGTGACACGACCGTCAGCCAGATCGTTGTCAGAACACCATTCAGAATGTATGGGTTGATCAGATAACTGAAAAATCCCGACCAATTCCAGATTTGCATGCGTGTTAACTTTCCTGGCAGAAACGGCAGGCAAGGCAACGGGCCCTGCCTGCACCATATCGGGATGCATTGCCTGCCGCCCGGATTGACAGGCAGCAGGCAAATACCGGAAACAGGAACTTACCTGATCGCGTAATCGCCTTCCGGAAGGGCAAGTGCGTATGCGTCAAACAGCTTTTTCATCGACCCGTCAGCCTTCATGTCCTCAAGGACTTTCAGCACGGCTTCGGCCAATGGCCTGTCTTTCATCGCCAGGGCAACCGGGGTCGGATACAAACCGCTCAGGGCGCGTTTGAAATCGCCGCGGGCATCATATTCACCGGCAACCGCGTCAATCGAGACAACCCCGTCAAGCTGCCCGGCCCGCAGCGCCTGAAACGCAAGAGCAAAATTGTCGAAGGTCCGAACATCAAGACCTTCCTTGCCCGCGGCTTGAATATCCTTGTCAATTTCCCGCAGCTTGGCTTCTTCAAAGCCGCCGATTTCAACGCCGATGACCTTGCCTGCCAGATCTTCTTTCGACGCAACGATTTCTGTCGAATCCGGGGCGACAGAGATGCTGATCGCCTGATCCTCATAAGGGATCATTTCCATCAGCTTCGCCCGCTCTTCATTATAAAAAATGCCCGTATTGATCATGTCCCAGCGGCCCGATTGCAGGCCCGGAATCATCGCAGAAAATTCGATCCGGATATATTCCGGCGTCAGGCAAAGACGCTTTGCAATTTCGCGCCCCATCTCGACGCGCATCCCCTTCAGGTCACCACTGGAATCAACAAATTGAAGCGGCGGCAATGTCGGGTTGGTTGACATGACAAGTGTACCGGGCTTGACAAGATCGGCATCGCTGATCGGCGATTTGCAATCAGCCGCCTGGACCGACGTCACGGAAATCGCACACAAAACCCCGCACAATGCGGAAGCAAAAAAAAGACGTGAAATCATGACTGCCCCTGTTGCAGATGTTAATTGTTCATTCTGTTCTACCATTCGCATTCGATTGGTATACCACTTAAATACAATTTTTTGCCCAAAATGACAACACCTGTTTTCAGTGCCTGTTTTGCAGGCACCTGCGTCAGTCAGAAATGAGCCAGAACCTTGCCGCGAATGGCTTCAAGATGCGCCTTCATCAACCCGGACACCCCGGCTTCATCCCGGTTACGCAGGGCATTGACAATCGCCCGGTGATCATCGGTTCCGGGCTTGGTCCGCCCGGTTAACTGATGACGCTCGAAAATGGATGTGTAACGCCGCATCTCGACAACAGCCTTGACGATAAAAGGATTGCCGCTGGCCCCGGCAAGGGCATCATGAAGAATATCGTCAAACGCCCACAAGGCATCGTGGCTGGGGTCGTCTTGTTCTTCAAGGTGCGTCAAAAGACCGTCAAGCCGGGCAATTTCCTGTTCCGGCATTTTGCGGCAGGCCAACGCCGCAGCGGATGGCTCGATCAAAAGACGCAAATTCAGGCAATTCAGATAATCTTCAAGCGTCACAATGCGGATCGTCAGAATACCGCGTGGATTGCGCACCAGCAGTCCCTGCCCCTCAAGCCTTCCCAACGCATCGCGCAGCGGAGAACGCGACACCCCCAGACTCTCGGCCAGACGCCGTTCCTGCACAATACTGCCACCGGGAAGCCTGCCCGACAAAATGTCATTCAACAGTTTTGAGAAAACTTCATCAGCCAGCCTTCCCGCAAATCCTGAATCCGGATGATTCTGCACGCTCAAATGTTATATCCCCCTTGGCGTTGGCATAGTATAGAATCGGTATACCGCACAAATAACGGACGGGACAAAGAATTAGATGACGGCAGAAAAAATATCGCCAAAGGCAAAGCCGCACAGCGAAAACACCGATGGCGCGCACAGCCTTGCTTCGATGGCCTATAATGCCGTCTCGGAAATGATCCGCCACCGACGCCTGAGCGGCGGCGACGTGATTGTCGAGGCACGCCTTGCCGACATGCTCGGCATTTCCCGCACTCCGCTGCGCGAAGCCCTGCAACGTCTTGAAGGCGAAGGCCTTGTGCGCAAGGGCAACGGGCGGAACTATATCGTGCGCCGGGTGGATGTCGGGGAATATCTGCAAAGCCTTCGCCTGCGCCAGTTGATCGAACCCGAAGCCGCCGCCCAGGCCATCAATGCCATCCCTACCCCGAAGCTTCTGGCCGTCAAACGCGAAATCGAGGACCTGATGGGCAGCACCGCCTATCATACCGACGCCCACTGGTTTTCGGACGACAATCTGCACAACATGATTATCGATCATTGTGGTAACGAGGTCATGGCGCAAACATTGCGGGACCTCAGGGCAACGACACGCCTGTTTGAAATTGACCGTCTCAAGGAACGTCTGCTGCCGGACTCATCCGAACATCTTGATATCATCGAGGCCATAAGCCTTGGCGACCGGGAAAAAACCCGCAAGGCTGTCCATACCCATATTGAAAGCCTGATCAACTTTACCCGGCATCATCTGGGAATCCCGTCATCCTGACAGGATCCGAACGACCTCAACCCCCTAATGCAGATCACCCGGATTGCGCTCAAGACGATTGATGGCAGCACGGATTGTCTCCATAAGCTCAAGCGCCAGCTTGGATTGTTCTGTGAACCGCGGCGTGATCAGCCAGACCGGCGTCCTGATGGGTTGAAGCAGGGGGCGATACACAATGCCATTATCCTGTGGTCCGACAGTCGCAAAAGACGACACGATGGTCACCCCGTAACCGGCACTCACAATTGCGCAGGCGGCTTCAGACATCTGGACCTCCGCAACCGGCCGCATCGAAAGGCCAAGACGATCAAATGCAGCACTGATCATCGGAAAGGAAAGGTCCTCTCTTCCCAGCGCGATCAAAGGCTCCTTTTGCAAATCGCTAAGTGAAATAACTTTCTTCCCGGCCAGCGGATGTGTGCTTGGCAGCCCGCAAATCATCGACAATTCGGCAAATTTCTCGCATTTCAGTGCCGGATTTTCTGTTTGAACCAGGGACAATCCAAAATCAGCTGACCGCGTAATCATGGAATCCTCAATGCTGCGCGATGTCCGCGTCAACAGCGTGATATTAATGCTTTCACGAGTCTTCAGCAGATTTGCGACTTCCCGTGGAATCAACTGCATACTTATGCCCGGAAAAGCAACCAGAGCAACCTCGCCCCGCTCAAGATTCCGAATGGAATTGGCGATTTTTTGTACACGAATCACACCTGCTAAAAGTTTGTGCGTTTCAGCAAAAAGCTGCCGTGCCTCGGGTGTTGGCACAAGGCGTCCGGTGGTTCGGCCAAACAGGGAAAACCCGCAAGATTCTTCAAATGATTTCAAAAGCTTGGTCACAGCAGGCTGACTGATAAACAGGGTTTCCGCAGCCTTGGTAACAGAGCCAACTTTCATCACAGCATTGAAAGCTTCTATCTGCCGAATGTTTGCCTTTGCCATGATTGGTATAACCTTTTGGAATGATAGAGCCAATTAATATCATTTGAATATTATACGCAATAGACTTCCACTGGCCCCGCACCAAAAAAATATTCAATCAGGGGTAACCAATGAAAAATCTGATGGCAATAATTGCGGCAGGCACATCGCTTTTTGCGATGGGTGCTGCACAGGCAAATGACAAGGTTCTGACGGTTGGCGGCTATGGCGGCTCGTTTGAAACTTTGATGAAAGAACTTATCATTCCCGAATTCGAAGCAAAACATGATGTCGAAATTCGCTTTGTGTCGGGCAATTCCACCGAAAACCTGGCACGTTTGCAGGCCCAAAAAGACAATCAGGAACTTGATGTCGTCATTCTGGATGATGGCCCGATGTATCAGGCGGATGCCCTGGGTTTTTGTGCGCCCATGCAAACTGCCGCCGTCATGGATGACGTTTATGACATCGCCAAACTGGGGCCGAATTCCATCGGCTTTGGCTTCGTCGCAACCGGCTTCACATACAATGCCGATTTTTTTGCAGAAAAAGGCTGGAACCCGCCGTCAAGCTGGATGGATCTTGCGGATGAAAAATACGACCAGATTCTGACAATCCCGCCGATCTCAAACACCTATGGCCTGCATACCCTGATTATGATGGCGCGCCTGAATGGCGGCAGTGAAACCGATATTGATCCCGGCTTCGATGTTATGGCCGATCAGGTTGCCCCCAACGTTCTGGTCTTTGAAGCATCATCGGGCAAGGCATCTGAATTGTTCCAGTCGGGCGAAGTCGCCCTGTCCATTTGGGGGTCCGGCCGGACAAAATCGCTGGCAGATACAGGCTTTCCCGCCAAATTCGCATATCCCAAAGAGGGGGCCGTTGCCCTGATGCTGGCGGCTTGCCCCGTCGTTGACAGTAACGTTCCCAAAGAAGCCGCAGAATTCATCGACTATCTGCTGGCCCCGGAAATTCAGGTTCGCCTTGCCGACGCCATGGGGTCAGGTCCGGTAAACCGTCATGCCGTATTGTCCGATGAACTGGCGACAGCCTTGCCTTATGGCCCGGAACAGATCGCAAAACTCGTCGCTGTTGATTGGGATGTGATCAATCCCGTTCGCGAAGAATGGACCAAACGCTGGTCGCGTGAAATCGAACGCTAATCTTGCGGGTGCTGCCTGATTGTTTCAGGCAGCACCCCGTCGATCCTCAATTGGCTCCTTCCCGCGCGACAAGAGAGAGAAAAATGTCTTTTCTTGAGATCAAGGCGTTAACAAAACGCTTTTTTGACATGACTGCCGTTGATGACTTTTCCCTGAGCGTTGAACGCGGCGAGTTCGTATCGCTGCTGGGTCCATCGGGGTGCGGCAAGACGACCACCTTGCAAATGATTGCCGGTTTCGAAGACCCGTCATCAGGAAGCATCATCCTGAATGGTCGCAACCTGTCCAAAGTACCGGCCCGCAAACGTGGCCTCGGCATCGTTTTTCAAACCTACGCCCTGTTCCCGCACATGACGGTCGAACAGAATGTTGCCTTTGGTCTGGAAATGCGGGGTATTTCCGGCGACGACAGGCGTCAGAAAATCGCCAATGCCCTTGATCTGGTCAAACTGTCGCATCTGGCGAAACGCTTTCCCAAGGCGATGTCCGGCGGACAGCGCCAGCGTGTTGCACTGGCGCGCGCCCTGGTCATCGAACCCGAATTGCTGCTGCTTGACGAACCCCTGTCCAATCTGGATGCAAAACTGCGCGAAGAAATGCAACTTGAACTGCGCCGCATTCAGCAGGATGCCGGGGTGACAACCCTTTTGGTAACGCATGATCAATCCGAAGCCATGGCGCTAAGTGACCGGATCGCCGTCATGCAAAACGGCAGACTGATGCAGATCGGCACACCTTTTGATACCTATGAATCACCGAAATCATCCTTTATTTCCAATTTTCTGGGCAAATCAAACTGTCTGGATGCCCGCCTGATATCAACCGGTGACGACGGCGCAAAACTCGACGTCAACGGCATTCAAATCACGGGTCCCGCCGTAAATCTCCTGCCCGGAAAGGTTCTGATTTCGTTGCGCCCCGAACGGATCGACATCGTCGATAGCGCAGAAGGCGTTTTACCGGCCAGGGTGCTGGAGCGCATCTTCCTGGGCGATCAGTGGTTGTTCCGTCTGGAAACCACCATCGGCAACTTGCTGGTCGTGCGCCGAAACCGCGGTCGCCGCGAGGCAGAACCGGGCGAAACCGTCCACATTGCCTGGTTGCCCGAACATCTCCGGATTTTACCGCAAAGTCAGGAGAATGTTGCATGAACAGACTGGCATCCGCAAAACCGTGGCTCCTGAGCGGACCGGCACTGTTGCTGTTTCTGGTCTTTCTCCTGATCCCGCTGGTCATGACGTTTCTATTGAGTTTCAACAGCTTTTCTTTCTATGGCGGCATAGAAGAAAGCTATGGGCTCGGAAATTACATCGAAATCCTCAGCGACAGCTATTTCTACGAAATCTTCCTCAGAACCTTCCTGATTGCATTGGGGACGACTATTTTATGCGTCCTGCTTGGGGTGCCCGAGGCTTATATCCTGCTGCGGATGCGCCCTTTTGCAAGATCCCTCATGCTGCTTGTCGTTCTTGGCCCGTTGTTGATTTCAGTCGTCGTGCGAACGCTCGGCTGGTCGATCCTTCTGGGCAACAAGGGTGTCATCAACGAATTTCTGATCAGGCTGGACCTGATCTCGTCGCCGGTCAAAATGCTCTATACGTCAGGCGGAATCGTGGTGGCACTTGTGCATGTGATGATCCCCTTCATGATTATCGCCGTATGGGCCGCCCTTCAACGCCGGGACGCATCGGCCGAACAGGCCGCAGAATCGCTTGGCGCATCCCCCGTAAAAGTCTTCACCCGCATCGTCCTGCCTCAGGCCATGCCCGGCATCCTTTCCGGATCCCTGATTGTATTTTCACTCTCTGCCAGTGCCTTTGCCACCCCCGCCATTCTGGGCGGGCGGCGGATAAAAGTCATCTCAACCACCGTTTATGATGAATTCCTCAACACCCTGAACTGGCCGCTTGGCGCGGCAATTGCGGTGCTGTTGCTGGTATCCGTCCTCGTCATCATGCTGAGTTGGAACCGTCTGGTGGAAAAACGCTATTCGGGAGTCTTTGAATGAACAGCAATGGCAAATACTCCCTGATCTTCAATGGCCTGTTCACGATATTCATGGTGGCACCATTGGTCGTCGTGATTGGCGTCTCCTTCACCCCGACAGGCTATCTCGAATTTCCGCCAAGCGGTCTGTCGCTTCGCTGGTTCCGGGCCATTCTGGATAATCCCGACTTTATCGACGCTGCATGGATCAGCCTGAAACTGGGCGTATGTTCTGCAACCGTTTCAACGATTGTGGCTGTGCCTGCGGCCCTTGCCATTGGACGGGAACGGTTTCTGGGGCGTGAAGCCTTACAGGCTTTGTTCCTGTCCCCCCTGACCGTTCCAACAGTGGTTCTCGGAATTGCCTTTCTGCGTCTGCTCAGCCTGCTTGAAATCAATGGCACATTCATCGGCCTGACCCTGTGTCATGCAATCATCATCACCCCGTTTGTCCTGCGCCTCGTTCTGTCTTCGGTCGTTGGCATTGATCAATCGATTGAAAAGGCGGCCGTTTCTCTTGGTGCATCGGGATGGGTGGTATTTCGCCGCGTGACTTTGCCGCTGATCATGCCCGGCGTTGTCGGGGGCTGGGTACTGGCCTTTATCACCAGTTTTGATGAACTGACCGTAACGGTCTTCATCGTCAATCCATCGACGACAACCCTGCCGGTACGGCTGTTTTCGCACATCACACAAACAACCGACCCCCTCATCGCATCGGTATCAACAATGGTCATTCTGTTCACGGTTGCCCTGATGCTTTTGATCAATCGCTTCTACGGGCTCGATCGCCTTCTGATGGGAGAGTCCAGATGAAAACTGTCGATACGATTGTTGTAGGTGGCGGCCTTGTTGGCATTGCCGTCGCCTATGGATTGGCACGTCTTGGTCAAACCGTCGAGGTTATGGACGAAGGGGATATTGCCTATCGTGCATCACGCGGAAATTTTGGTCTTGTCTGGTTTCAGGGAAAAGGGGACGGCACCCCGGAATACTCCCGCTGGACCCGCGGTTCGACCGAAGTCTGGCCGGAATTTTCCGAACGGCTGCGCGACGAAACCGGCGTCGATGTGAATTATCACAAACCCGGCGGCGTTCATCTTTGCCTGTCAGAAGACGCCTTGCAATCACATGCTGCCTTGATCAGGCGGATGCACGACGTCCATGGCGCCGCCAATTACGGCGCTAAAATTCTGAACCGTCAGGAACTGGACGAAATCCTGCCCGGACTGGGGCCCGATGTCATTGGCGGTTCCTGGTCCCCCCATGACGGACATGCCAGCCCGCTCTACCTTCTCCGCGCACTTCATAGCGGATTTCAAAAACTTGGCGGCACCTATCATGCCGGTGCCCGCGTTGAACGGATTGACCGTGACGAAGCGCGATTTGTCGTCAGAACAAACTCTTCTTCGCATTATGCCGACAAGGTTGTTCTGGCCGCCGGTCTGGGGAACCGTGCCTTGGGCAACATGGTAGGCCTGAATGTGCCGATATCTCCGCTCAAGGGCCAGATATTGGTCACCGAGCGCGTCAAATCGACCCTGTCAATGCCGACAACCTTTGTCCGTCAGACCGAAGAAGGATCATTTCTGCTTGGCGACAGCCATGAGGATGCCGGTTTCGATACAACATCGAAATCAGCCATTATGGCCGATATCGCCAACCGGGCAATCCGGACATTCCCGTTTTTGAAAGACTTGCGCGTGGTCCGTTCGTGGGCGGCCCTTCGGATCATGACCGATGACGGCTGCCCGATCTACGAGCAATCCGTCACCCATCCCGGTGCATTCACCGTCAATTGCCATTCTGGCGTCACCCTTGCGGGGGCGCACGCCATGACACTCGCCCCGATGATCGCACAAGGTCGTCTGGAAGACCGGATGTCTGTGTTTTCTGCGGAGAGATTCAATGTTTAAGCGCGTCCAGACCGATATCAGCAACCCGGTCAGTATCGAATTTGAAGGTCAAAAAATTGACGTCGAACAGGGCGAAACTGTCGCGGCGGCCCTGATGCTGGCAGGGAAAAGGAAATTTCAGGAATCCGCCGTGTCACATGCAGGGCGCGGGCCGTTTTGCCTGATGGGGGTGTGTTTTGAATGTCTTGTTGAAATCAACGGCACCCCCAACCGTCAGGCCTGCATGATTTTGGCCGAAGACGGCATGAAAATTCGCATCCAGAAAGCCGCGATTGAGGAGACAGACCGATGAAAAGCTTTGATGTTGCAATTATCGGGGCAGGTCCGGCCGGCATGGCATCTGCCATCGAAGCAACCCGAAACGGTTTGTCCGTCATTGTCCTTGATGAACAACCCGCCCCCGGCGGCCAGATTTATCGCGCGATTGAAACGGTTTCCGATCAACGGGCGGCAATTCTGGGAACCGATTATCTTGCCGGTCGCGATCTGGCGGCGGCATTTCGGAATTGCGGCGCAACCTATGTCTCGGGCGCAACCGTCTGGAACATCGATAACGGGTTGAAAATCAACTATTCGCGGGCTGGTTTGGGATCGGATCAGATAAGTGCGACTTCATTGGTCATCGCCACCGGCGCGATAGAAAGACCAACACCGATGCCGGGCTGGACCTTGCCGGGTGTGACAACCGCCGGTGCCTTGCAAATTTTGCTCAAGGCTCATGGCGCGGTCAATGACGATGTCGTGCTGGTTGGCAGCGGACCGCTCCTCTATCTCGTCGCCACTCAAATGCTGACGGCCCGATATGCGCCCAGGGCAATTGTCGAAACCACCCCGGCTGGCCGCTTGATAAAGGCAGCCCGCCATTTGCCCCGCGCACTCACGGCGTTTTCCTATCTGCGCAAAGGGTTGGCAATGAAACGCAAACTGCACAAATCGGGCATCCCGTTTTATGCCAATGCCCGTGCGGTTGCGATTGAAGGCACAACCACCGCACAAGCCGTTATTTTCCAATCGGGCGGAAAATCCCATCGCATTGAAACGACCGCCGTTGCCCTTCATCAGGGCGTCATCCCAAACCAGCAAATCACCCGGCTTCTGCGGTGCGAACATGACTGGAACGCAAATCAGCATTGTTTTGTCCCCCGCCTTGATGCGTTTTTCCAAACCACCGTCGAAAACATTTATGTTGCGGGCGATGGTGCCGGAATTGGCGGCGCTGTCTCTGCGGCCCTTCGCGGGCGTCTGGTGGCATTACGTATTGCCGAAAAACAGGGCAAGGACACCATCGCCCGGCAAAACGATGTATTGAAAAAACTCAAAGCCGATCAGGCCATCCGTCCGTTCCTTGAAACATTATATGCGCCGTCGCCGGAAAATCTTTTGCCCGCCGATGATGTCATGGTGTGCCGCTGCGAGGAAATCACCGCCGGACAAATCCGTCATGCCGTTGATTTGGGCGCACCCGGCCCAAATCAGGTCAAATCCTATCTCCGATGCGGCATGGGTCCCTGTCAGGGGCGCATGTGCGGGCCCACGGTGACCCAGATTATTGCCGATCATCGCAAAAAAGAGGTCGGCGAGATCGACTATTATCGTATCCGCCCGCCCCTCAAACCTCTGGCCTTGGCCGAATTGGCCGCAATTGAGTCAGAACCGACCCGACACACACCTTTGTAAGGGACATTCAAGGTGAACAATCGATTAAGTGCCGATCTTCTTGTCATCGGCGCGGGCATCCATGGTTGTTCGGCGGCGTTGCATGCGGCCAAACGGGGAATGTCCGTCATTGTCATTGAAAAGGACACCGCCGGACGACATGCCTCTGGCGTGAATGCCGGTGGTGTCCGGCGGCTGGGGCGGCTGTTCCCCGAAATTCCGATATCGGACCGCTCCATGAAAATCTGGAACAATATCGGCGACCTGCTGGATGACGATTGCGGCTTTCAAAAATCCCCGCAAATCAAGGTTGCCGAAAACCAGGCCGAACTTGAAAAACATCGCGAACGGGTCCGCAAACTCAACGAAATGGGCTTTCATCACGAAACCATACTGTCCCGTTCGGAATTGCAGGCGCATTTGCCTGCTGTTTCAGATCATTGCGTTGGTGGCCTTGCAAGCCTTGAAGACGGCTTTGCCCTGCCCTACCAGACAACTTTTGCCTTTCAACGCAAGGCAATCGAATTGGGGGTGCGGTTTTACGAAAATACCCGCGCCCAAAAAATCCGGCGCGATGGTACCGATTGGCATGTCATCACCGACAACGGAACATTTTCCGGGCGAAACATCCTGAATTGTGCCGGGGCTTGGGCCGGTGAATTTACCCGACAACTGGGCGAACCGGCCCCGGTCGAACCCATTGCCCCCATGATGATCGTAACCAGCCGAATGCCGCGATTTTGCAATGCCGTTGTTGGGGCAACGGGGCGCCCCTTGTCCTTCAAGCAGATGCAAAACGGCACCGTGGTCATTGGCGGCGGTCTGCGCGGCATTGCGGATCCGGCGACCAACGCATCCCATATGCTGTTTGAAAAACTCAGGCAAACCGCCCAAACCGCCATCGCCATTTTTCCGATCATGCAAAAAGCTGCAATCGTCCGGTCATGGTCGGGCATTGAAGGTCGCATGCCAGACGACATGCCGGTTATCGGCCCGTCTTCGATCCACGAAAATGCCTTCCATGCCTTCGGGTTTTCGGCCCACGGCTTTCAGATGGGGCCGGGCGTCGGGGAACTGATGGCTGAACTGATTGCCACCGGGAAAACAAATTCCCCGATCGAACCCTTCCGCATTTCCCGCTTCACCAATTCTTGTTGATCAAAACCAAGGAGTTACCCGTGATCAAACGTTATATCCAAACCAAAATCAATCACCGCGTTGTTGAATATAATGGCGTTCTTTATTTCGGCGGACTGGTTGCCGATGACAAAACCAAAGACATGAAAGGTCAGACGGCCGAAATCTGCGCAAAGATCGATGCCCTTCTGGCCGAAACGGGATCGTCAAAGGACAAACTTCTGACCGCGATGATCTATATCTCCGATTTCGATGCCAAGGACGGCATGAACGACGCATGGCTTGAATGGCTTCCGGGCGACATTTTGCCAACACGCGCCACAATCGGCGTCGCGGAACTTGGCAAAGACACCCTCATTGAAATTGTGGTTTCTGCGGCAAAATAACACCATTCAAAAACAAACACGCCGCCTGATGCTGGTCAGGCGGCGTGTTTGTTTTGAATAGCCCCGCCTTTTCTAGACATCCTGCGGGTTCAGTTTTTGCTGCCGCTCGAAATTGATTTAGCTGTATGTCGGCTTTGGTAAGCTCGTTTGTCTTGTGCCACGTGGCCGCCACCTTGCAGATGTTCGATGCCCATATCGTCGGGGTAAGTGGAAGCCGCTTTGTCGTTTTTCATCCAGATATTCAGGTTCGGTACGCCACCCAGCCCCTGAACGTGAGGGCAGCATAGAAGAGTTCGACCTGCGAGAATCCAGCCTCCAGCAAGGTGGAAACATCCTGTTCGGGTGACAGGACCGGAAGCCGTTCCTTCATCGCCTCCACATTTATGCCGTTTCCGGCGTCACCCATCTCAGATGTGGCGATGTAGGTAGCGAAGCGTGAGAGCCATTTGTCCTTTCCGGCATCGTCGTTTTCGAAGCTGTGGTGAACAATCACGAGAGGAGCGCCAGTGTGGAGCCGCCGGCAGATATCCCTCAGAGTGCGGACACGCTCTTCCTGGGAAAGAAAGTGTAGCGTCAGAAGGCAAGTTGCACCGTCGAAGGGACCTTCGGGCCCGTCCTCGATGTAGCCTTCGTGAAGCGTGATGCGGTCTGTGAATTCATGCGTGACGGCGCGTGCCTGATCGAGCATCTGCGGAGAGGGATCAACCCCGTCGAACCTCCAGTCCGGATTCTGTCTGGCCATGGCCCTGAGTTCCAGTCCTCCGCCCGCGCCCAAGACTAGGATCCGGCCATCGGCTGGAACCTTCTCGGCAAGAAGCAGGCTCACCATGCGATGGAGATCGCGGAGGGCGGGAACATTGCGCTCGGCCATCTCCGCGTAGGAAGAAATCGTATCGGGATCGGAGAAAGTGGACATGGCAACTTCCAGTCATGCGATTGATTCATGTAATATCTAAAGATACGTAATATTATCACACAGCAAATCAATATCGGGCGCTCAGAGAAGCCGGTTATGCGCGGTCCGAGAAGGGTCCCGGCGGCGGCTGGACACTTGCACGTTCGAACGTGTGGTCGCAGAGTGTCATCGGGTGTGGTTCATTGGAATCCCTCTTCCAACCCGCCCGACCTCGAGCAACGTGAAGGCCGCATCCAACGCTATGCAGGCCTGTCGATCAGACGAAAGCTATCAAAAGAACTGCGCGACGAAGTGCTGAGCGACACGGGTGTGACTCACGCCTCTCCTTGGCAAGGGAAGAACACCGATCACCGTCTTCATGGACGGTCTGCCGAAACCGAAAAACGACAAGGAGGACACCGAGAAAAAGCCGCTAACCTAACCCCTCAAGAGCGGCGACTGACAGGTAATTTCCGTCTCTGTACAGTCAGTGTCCGAATCTCGGGAGGCAGCTCAAACAACAGCAATAAAACTGGCATCAAACACAGAACAATAAACGTTCCAAACGCAAGGCCGAAGGTCATCGAAACAGCCATAGGAATTAGGAATTGCGCTTGTTCGGATGTTTCAAGCATCATTGGTGTTAGGCCAAGGCACGTTGTCAGGGTTGTTAGAAGAATGGGACGCAAACGGCCACATGTTGCTTCGGTGATTGCTCTCACATGCGGCACTCCTTGCATGCGAAAACGGTCATAAGCCGTAACCAGTACCAAAGAGTCATTCACCACCACCCCGGCCATTGCAAGAATACCGATGATGGAGATAATGGAAATGTCATATCCCATCAGGATATGCCCCCATACAGCCCCAATACACGCAAACGGAATGACAGAGAGAACCAGAAGCGGCTGCACATAAGAATTAAATCGCAACGCGAACAAAGCATACATAATGCAAAGCGTAATCAAAAACCCGTTGCCCAATATCTCCATTGATCCATCGGTTTCTTCTTCATCACCGGCAAATTCAACTGTGAGTCCAGGATATTCCGCCAGTATTTGCGGAACCAAACTATCTTCCAGTGCGTCCTCCACCGCATCATCGCTGACCCCGATCATAATATCGGCTGTCACAGGGTAAATGCGTTTTCCATCACGGCGAGCAAGCGTAGTGGTGCTTTGTCCGGATGTGATTGTGACAAGTTCTGTTAGTGGCACTAAATATCCGCCAGGTGTTTTAATCAACGCATGATCAAGGGCGCTGCGTTGCTGACGTTCTTTTTCAGGAAGGCGTACCATCATCTTAACATCGTTACCGCTTCGAGAAATACGCAGGGCTTCTGCGCCATAAAAACGATGCCGGATTTGCCTTGCAATATCACCTGCCGTTAATCCCATTTGTACGGCATTATCTTTGAGTTTGATCTTTAATTCAGGTTTGCCAGCACGCAAACCATCATCAATTGCCGTTAGACCGGCAATTGATCGCATACGTTCACCTAGTTTCAATGCAGCTTCACGCGCTATAGATTCATCCGGATGGAAAAGCTCCATTTGAATCGGCTCTCCGCCGGTTACGTTCGTTTCACCGGTAAAGGTCAATGCTTCAAGCCCACCGGGATCGCCAAATCGTTCTTGCCATTGACGCGCAAATTCTATTCCGTTTATCACCCGTTCATCTTCGGGCGGCAGAACGGCCAGTGCTGAGATATAATGTGATCCAGCCAGAGATTCCGATTCAATTTCTCCTTCATCAAGGCGCGCACCGATTAAGGAGAAAATGCCGGGTGTTCTCATGCCTGATTCTGAAAATACAGCCTGCGCGTCCTTGACCATTTTGTCCTGAATGGCAATGGACTGTGACTTTGGTGAACCATAGGGAAGTGTTGCATGGGCAATAACCGTGTCAGATTGCACAGGCGGGGTAAAAATGAAGCCAACCATGCCGCTGACAGTTGCAGAAACCGTAATAAACAATAAGGATAAGGCCAGACATAATATTGCCATCGGGCGTACCAATGTCGCACGGACAAAGCGGCGGAACGTTTCGCGGGTAAAATTCTCCAGCCATGCATTGACCCTTTCCTGCGGACGGGACAAAGTTTTAAGCCAGGGACGTTGGGGGTTATCCTGTGCCAGATGTGTTGAGAGAACAAAAAGGCATTCAATCAGGGAAACCAGCAAGACCGACACTACCACAGCCGGTATTTGCTCCATCATCGTTCCCAGTGGCCTTGGAATAAAAAACATGGGCATAAAGACAAGCATGGTTGTGCTGACTGCCAGCAAAATCGTCACGCCCATTTCTTTAAGCCCTTCGACCGCAGCGCTTAAATTATCCATGCCCTTACTGCGGTTGGTGTGAATGGTTTCACCCAGCATAATGGCATCATCTACCACCACGCCAATGGTGACGATAAAGGCGAATAATGAAATTTCGTTAATCGTTGCGCCAAACAGCGGCAAAAGCATCAACCCGCCTAAAAGCGAGGTGGGAATCCCCATCATCACCCAAAATGCCAGGCGCGGCGTGAGGAAAAGCGCAAGCACAATCATCACCAGCACCAGCCCTAAAAAAGCATTACTAATGAGCAAGCTGAGACGGTCACGATACGTTTGCGCGTCATTTTCAAAAATATCTAAAGAAACGCCTTTGTATCTCTGTGTGGCGCCAGGCAGGTAATCATTGACAACTTTTTCAACTGAGGTCGGTGTTTCTGCTCCGGCTGTAAAAATGTCAATCTGGATCGCCGGTTTGCCGTTATACCAGGCTTCAATCGGAGAGTTTCCAAACCCGTCTTGTAATGTGGCGATATCCGAAAGCCTTAGTGGTAAGCCTGTCTTTGTTTCCTTGATTATAATATCTGAAAATTCGTGCGCCCATTCGCGGCGCTCATTCGTACGCAGCGCAATATCAGCCTGCGGCGTATAAATCGTGCCCCCGGCTAAATCCAGCGCTGTATCTCGAATGCGGAGGGCAACATCTTCCAATGATAAACCATGTGCGCGTAGCGTTTTCTCACTGATTTCGGCTGTGATTTCTTGCTCACTCGGTGCTGCCAGCTGAACTTTGGTTAATCCTTTCTCGGTAAGAAGATCATCGCGAATGTTTTCTGCCGTTTGCCGCAACCAGAGCAATGGCTGATCACCAGATACGATCAGCGACATAACTTTCTCAATTTCTACCGGGATGCTTACAACCGGTTTTTCTACCTCCAATGGGAAGGTATCGATACGGTCGATCGCATTTTTGATATCACCCAGCATTTGATCGGGATTGGCACTCCGAAGCAACGTCAGTGTGACAGTGCCCAATCCTTCACGTGCAACCCCCTGAACCTTTTCAAGACCTTCCATACCGCGCACAGCATTTTCAATTGGTAACAGAATGGCGGTTTCAATTTCCGCAGGTTGCGCCCCATCAAATGCGACAGAAACTTCCACGGTTTTGGATTGGGTGGTGGGTAAAACTTCCTGACGGATTGATTGTGCGCTTAACAAGCCGCCGACAATGAAAACAGCCATCAAGATATTGGCAATCACATGACGCTGTAGAATGTTTTCTAAAAATCTATTCATAACGCCTCATCCTGATTCTGTTTGATTTCAGGTAAGCGAAGCTCCATCCCTTTTAGGGGCGATGCGATATGAGAGAGGATAACCTGCGCTCCGTCTTCCAGCCCGTTAGCAACTAAAATCCGTTCGTCATTTTGCGCAGCAAGCGTCACTGAACGAATATCAAGCGTATTGTCGGCTGTTAAAATCCAGACCGTGTTATTTTCTCTTAACGCGGTTTTTGGTAAAGCGATCACATTTTGAAACTCAAGACCGGGAAGGGTTACGGCAGCATAATATCCTAACGGCAAGACCACATCGGTCACGGACACCAAAGCCTGCTTTTGTCGCGTATCCGGATCAATTTGCGGCAAGACGGCTTTCAGGGTTGCCGGATACGCCTTGTCGTTGATTGTAATTGTGTGTTTTTGCTTTGTAACATCAACGCTATAGTCAGAGGGGAAAGATGCGGTGATATGATAGCTGTCTGTACAGGCTATACTCAGTGCAATTGTGCCGTTTTCCGCATATTGTCCGGCAGCGATATTTTCTTTTATGATTTGACCGTCACAAGGCGCATTAAGCGTTGTGCGTTCGAGATCAAGCTCTGCCTGTTTTAATTGCGCTTTTGCTATACTTAGCACGGCTTCCCGCTCTTTTAATTGTGGCTGCCGAAGGGCTAAAGCATTGCTTCTTATGGTGCTGTCATTTTGCTGCAGCAATTTATATTCTGCACGGGCAATATTTTGATGTCCCTTTTCAATTTCAAGGGCTTGCATGGCTTGTTCATAAGTGGCTTTGGCTTCGGCTAAGCGATTTTCAAAATCCCGGGGATCAATGGTAAATAAAACATCCCCCTGTTTAATGGCTGCACCTGCGACAATATGATCAGAAACCGAAACGATAGAGCCTTCAACTTGCGGACGAATATCAACTTGTTCGCGCGGCTCTACCAATCCCCAGGCCGGAACATCAAGCTGTAATGTGCTGCGTTGCGCTTTTATGACATCAACCGTCAACGGTTTTGAAAGCAAACCGGAAGGCAGTTCATCTTCTTCACTAGCCATCAGCAAAACAGCTATCATCAGACCTGCAATCAAGATCGCAGGTGCAAGCCAGCGTTTATGTTTCGGGTATTTCACTCATATTCCCTTCTTTTAAATTCCATGGAGCACCAAAGGCTTTCAAGATTATTGCCCTGTTGATCAACAAGTCACGTTGCAGATTAATTTCGCGTCTATGCAGGTTTTGCAGATTTTCCAGCGCACTCAGAACGCTAAAATAATTCTCTTGCCCGTTGACGTAACGCAGCTTGGCTTTGCTCACGGTTTGCTGGGCGATAGAGATTTCTTCGCTCAGTAAAGTTCTCTCTTTAAACAATGCCCGTTCACGGCTTAATCCGTTCTCAATATCCTGCACAGCAACCAGCATGGATTGTTCAAGATCTGCCAGGGCTCCTTTAGCGATTGCCTCGCGGCGTGATACTTCGGCTTTGCGCCGCCCAGCATCAAAAATCGGTGCAAGCAAACCGGTGGTAAAACTCACAATTTGTCCATCACCGATATTGGAAAGCGTATTGCCTGTGATATTGTAATTCAGTCCGATAGAAAGCTTCGGCAGACGATCGGCAATCGCTGCGGCAACATCCTGATCTGCCGCCAAAAGAGCAAGGAAAGCTGCCCGAATATCGGGACGACTTTCCATGAGTTCTTTGGAGGTGGGCAGAGAGGAGAACGGTTTTACATCCGGCCATATTTCAAGCGGCAAAGACTGTCCATCAGGAATTTGCCCCAGCAAAACATCATAGGCGTTAGCAGCCTTGATCTTATCGGCCTGAACAGAGGGGATCTCGCGTTTGGTTGCCGCTAAACGCCCACGCTGCTGGAGAACATCAAGTGCGCTTCCTTGCCCTTGTTCAAGACGCAGTTCTGTAAGCTCTAAAAATTGTGTATTTGTTGTTTTTTGTTGCTGTAAAATCATTTCCAGCTTGGAGGCTGTATGATGAGCAATCCAGCTTTCCACCAAAACAGTGCTTAAATTAAGTGCTGTTTGATCAACCAGTGCTTTTTGTTCTTCAAGGCTGAGGCTTGCCGCTTTTCTTTTTGCACGCAAACGCCCCCAGATATCCAATTCCCAATTCAGCGCCCCCCCAAAGGAAATGACACTGCTTGTCTCCGGTGAACCGCCATCCTCTTTTTCTCTTTTGCGTTCAAAACCAGTTGTGGCATCAAGGCTAGGGAACAGATCAGCCCGTTCTATACCATAACTGGCGGCGGCTTGTTCTACTCGTGCACGGGCTGCTTCGAGTTCAGAACTTTGCGTATTAAGTGCCTCAATATCCTTTCGTAAAACCGAATCACTGAAACTTTCTGACCAATATACTGAACCGGCATTCACCCTTTCATCGGCACTAAAGAAATGTTCTGGCATGTGCGCAGAAAAATCAGGCCGATCCGTGGCTGAAATCACGGAACATGCCGGTAATAGTAAGAGACATATAGCTAATGGCGCATATTTTAATATCATGTTTTAATTCTAAAAAATGCTTCCTCACCATTGGGTGAGCAAATTATTATATTTTGGAAAGGTTCCATGTTTTAAGTGAAGTACGTTTGTAATTTTGCCCTCTTTATCTTTATCAACCGGCTACAAGCGCCTGAAAACCGACTTGTCGATGAAGTCGGTTTCCAGTGCGAATGAGAACAAATGAAAAAGTGTTAGATTAGAATGTGTAGGCCAATCCCACACCGACCCTAAAGAACCCTTCGTTATCAACAATCGGGGAATCTTTGGCATCGCCTAGCAATCTTGTATAGCTGGCAGAGGTTGTCGCAGACCAATTCTGTGTAATTCTGTAATTTGCTTCCAATTCAATGCCGTAGTTTTCAAAGCCACCATCGGCATCATATTGGCTGTAGGTCGCAGAATTTGCAGCTTGTGAAGCAGATACACCGTAAAAGCTCCGGGTGTACTCCTTATCGGCATAGGTGATAAATGGCCCTACACCGACAAACAAGCGGTCTGTCACAGGCGCATCAACACCAGCAGAGAGTTCGGCAGTAAAGCCATCATGGCCGCCAAAAGCTTTTGCGACCTCAAGCCCGACTTCAACAAATCCGATTTCACCCTCGGCAAAAAAAACAGCTTCTGCTGCCCCGTCGATATCACCCAGCCCATCCAGTTCTGCTCTGGCATCTGCTTCATCCCGACCTTCGGCATATCCTACAGCGATACCCAAAGCATATTCAGGACCATCCTTTGATCGCAAAAGATACGCACCCAAGCCTCTTTCAAAATTCAGAAATAAACGATCTTTGTATTCAATATCGACATAGGGCAAGACGTCGAACTCTGTTTTATCAATACCTGGAGAAACAGGGCCATATTCTCCAGCTATACCGATGGTCACATCCCAATCTTTCCAGTTACGTGTTCCCATTTTTTCTTCATCATGTTCGTATGAGAAAGTTCCCGAGCCACGTTCTTCGGCATACACTGCGGTACTGCCCAATGCCGTACAAGCCGCGAGCGAAGCTATTATAAGCTTTTTCATAGCATCCCTTTTCATTGTGTTAGTTGGCCTCCCACCCGCCAAAAATACTTAAAGGGTGATTGAGTAAATGTAGCTTAGATGATCGCGTCTAACTGACACGTTGCGAGCACATTAACGATTGTTAACGTTGAAGCTGAGCTGAGACCGTATTCACCTGACAGTTAAGCCCCCCCCGACCCGGGTGCCGGAGGAAGTCGAACAGGCGGCGCTCGATCGCCCATCCCAGCCTCGGACCACGGCGGACCGCCCACGAACCGGCGCAGAGGAGATCCAGGTCTCCTCCGGCGGCATGTGGGACCTAGGCGCGCTACAACCTACTGTACGTCTTGGACAGGAAAATCGACCTGGTGGCCGTCGACACCTTTCTGGTGGGAACGCTCGGAGGCGTCGGGAAGGTTTATCTCCAGACCGCCATCGACTGCTTCTCGCGCTATGCCTGGGGCAAGCTCTAGACCCCGAAACTGCCGGTCGCCGCCGCCCACATCATGAACAACGACGTCATTCCCACCTTCGAGGGCCACGGCGCGAAGATCACACCGTGCTCAGCGATAACGGGCGGGAATATTGCGGGCGGCCCCGATTGGCATCCCTGCGAACTCTTCCTACGCATGTTCTTGGATGAGCACTTCCGCCTCATGGGCAAGACCAAGTTCTATAGAGCGTGGAGGAGATGCAGGAAGGCCTCGACATCTTCCTCAAGACTCACAACACCAAGCGCCCGCACCCGGGGCGGAACATGAAGGGGAGGACACCGAGAAAAAAGCCGCTAACCTAACCCCTCAAGGAGCGGCGACTGACAGGTAATTTCCGAATCTGTACATTAAAAAAAACCACTGTAACAGATAAGCCACAGGGAATATGGTCTTCCAGAAAAATTTGCGCTTTATGTAAATCTATAACGGCCTTTGCAAGCGCCAATCCAAGGCCGCTTCCAGGTGTATGGCGACTGGCTTCAGCGCGGTAGAAGCGCCGAAACACTTTTGCCTTGTCTTCATCAGGGATGCCAGATCCTGTATCTGTTAATACGATGTGTATTTTTTCATCCTTATTGAGAGCCTGAATCGTAATAATGCCGTCCTCAGGAGTAAATTTCATCGAATTTTCAATAATATTGGAAAAAACCTGAAACAGCATATCCTTATCTCCCATTATATTAGGGATAAATTCAGGTAAATCTATATTCAGTGTAATATTTTTTTTCTGCGCCAAAAGCATATAATATTCATATAAATCATTTAAAAGTGATCTCAGATCAACAATTCCAAATGATGAACGCCGATTTCCATGTTCTATATTGGCAATTCTCAAAAGAGCATTAAAAGTTTTAATAATATGGTTAGTTTCATCAGCGATATCATCAATACTAACATCGCCCTCTCCTTTTTTGAGAGTCTCGATATGATGATTTAATCGTGTTAAGGGAGTGCGTAGATCATGAGCAATATTGTCTGAAACTTGCCGTATGCCTGCGACCAAGTCTTCAATGCGCTCCAACATGGTATTAAAAGTATCGGCAAGCGGCTTAAAGTCGCCCGTTGCATGTTCAGCGGGAATACGCGCAGAAAGCCTGCCTGTTTCAATAACCGCATCTGCTGCTTGATGAATCAAGCGCATGCGCTTCAAAATCATGGCTCCCATCAAAAACCCGATAAGCGCCATCATGCAAACCAAGGCAATTGTAATCCAGATCACCCCCATAATAGCGATTTCAAGTGTTTGAAACGCGTCAACATCGCGCCCGACAAGCAGGCTCATACCGTCACCCACGGTGATCGTTTTGGCTATAACATCATAATGCGGAAAAAATGCATCCTTTTGCTCCGGTGCATTGCCAGTCACATCACTATAAGGGATATCAAAAAGAACAAAATCGCCGTCTTTATCTTCCATAACGCCAGGCACTGTATGCAGGTTGCCGGTTATGCGGTTTCCGTTTTGATCACTTAGTAAATAAAAGCTGCTGATATCCCGGCTTTCCAGGCGCCGTTCAACGGCCCTACGAAGTGCCACCTCTGGATTTTCAGAGAAGTCATAAACATCAATAAAACCGTAAATATCGATATTTAACGCGGTTTGTGTTTCCGCATAATTATTTCCATAATAAGTGATATACAAAAATCCGCCTACCACACAAGCAGCAATGATCAATACGCCCATATAAAGAATGGCCAAATTGCGAACATTGCTAATCCATGCGCCGATTTGCATAAAACGCCCTAATTTTCTCTAAAAATATAGCCAGATCCGCGCACCGTTTCTATAAAGGATGCTTTTCCTTTATCATCAATCTTGCTGCGAATGCGGCTGACATGTACATCTATCACGTTGGTTTCCGGAGCGAAATGATAGTCCCAAACCTGTTCCAGCAGCATTGTGCGTGTCACCAATTTACCTCTATTCCGCATGATATATTCCAGCAAACGAAATTCACGTGGTTGAAATTCTATGGCCTGGCCGTTCTTGGTGACTTTATGTTTCAGCAAGTCCAATTCCAGATCCGCGACCTTAAGTATGGTATCTGCTGACTGTCTAGGGTTATGGCGTTTGGCAATGACCTCAAGCCGTGCCATCAATTCGGAAAACTGAAACGGCTTAACCAGGTAATCATCTCCGCCGGCCTTTAACCCGTCCACGCGATCATCAACATCCCCCAATGCGCTTAAAATCAACACAGGGGTTTGGATTCCACTGGCGCGTAGTGTTTTTAGGATCCTTATTCCATCCGGTGCAGGAAGCATGCGATCCAGAACAATGGCGTCAAATTCTTCTGTTGTCGCCATAAATAGACCATCACGGCCAGAGTCCGCCTCCTCTGCGGCATGGCCGTGCTCCCTTAATCCTTTCAGGATATAAGACCGAACACTTTCATCATCTTCTACAACTAAAATGCGCAACAAAACCTCGCCTTCTTTCATTTTAAGCTAAATCTATTGCAGATCACCGGACATGCCATCTATGAGATATTTTGCACCGTCTTCAAAAATGATTTCGAAATAGCTATTATTGTTATCAATTTGAAAACTTGCTTCTTCAATTGGCGAGTTCTTTTTTTCGGAAACTGCTTCTATAGCCTGCCACAGAGATATTTTTGTCTGCTCGAAAGCCCGTTTTTGATCGTCACTTAAAGGAGTCCAAAACATTGTTTCCTCCTTTTCATCTGAGAGAATTTGGCCGCTTTGCGGATCTATAAAAGATTCATAAAAATCACCGTTACGCAGTGTCTCAATTTCATAAACCTGCCGACCTTTATATTCTGCCGCCTCAATTTTGTAGGTCCTTGCATTATGGGTTTGTTCAATTTTCTGAAGCATTTTACTAAGCATATGATTATCGGCAGAACTTGCCGAAGAAACATACAAGATAAGGAAAATTCCTGTGGCAACGATTATTGATTTTGCTGTGGATGTAATGGGAGCCATATCTATTTTCCTTTCGTTTGGTTTTAACAACAAAACAAAGGATAAAGGATTCCGGCTTTTCTCAGGGTTGCTGACACATTAAATTTTGTTAATGATAGCCTCTCCGAATTTCTGAGCTATTCTCGATCGGCTGGACAGGGTCTGGCGTAAATTAAGCTACTCGTTGCACCTGCTGATCGGGGTTGATTGTTTCATTTCTCTGCTCATAGACTACGTCTGGCGGCATACCCACCAAGGCTGCCTGAATTCCAAGCTGCATGTCGGCACGGCAAGCCAATTGTCCTGCTGCCAACTGAAGGTCAGATGAGCAACCATCTTGGCCTAAGCTTACCCGAACAGCATACGGAAATGACCACCTCGGTACGCCCGAAAATGCGCAGATAATCGACGTGGCCGACCACCTTGCTGGTAATGGTGTGCACACTCGCATGCGGTTTGTCTGCGCCATTAACACTTTTCACATCTGATTCGGCGCTGGTGGTGCCATCTTCGGACGGGCGCGCGGCGTCGTCACGGTCCTAAATATCCAAGCTGACGAAACTTGCACGGGTTTGCGTCCGTTTGTACATAATCGGACACCTTCTGTGTCCGATTATGCCTATTGAAACGATACAGATAGTTTGCAATTCACCAGATATCGAAAATCAGGATCAGGAGCATGCCGGAATGACCGGTTGGACGGATTACGTAAGCATCACGGTTGCTGTGATCGGAGTGGCTCAGGCGGTTTTCCTATGCCTTATCCTGCGGTCCGAAGGGGCACGCGCCTTTGGTGCAAACCGCTGGATGATCCTTTTCATCGCCACGATTGCCATCAACCTTATCGAAGACGTTCTTGAACAATTCGTGTCTGCCGATCTCGGGCAGATTTTTGATTTGTTCTTTGATCCGATCAATTATGTGATTGCACCGGCGATATATCTGTACTTCTGTGAAATTTCGGGACGTCCATCCCGCCAGCCATGGGTTCACTTCATCCTGCCATTGCTGGTCCTGAACCTGATTGGCTGGGCGATCACACATGATAGCAACAATACTGTTGTCTGGTCAGACGGATACAGGGCCAGTGATGTTATCGGTGGGTTTTGCTGGACGGCGATCTTTATTCAGATCTCGCTTTATATTGCGCTGCTCTGGGGGGTGAGCTGTCGTTATTTTCGCCAGACACAGGAACAGCTCGGGGCAGATCGTAATATCATGCGCCGCTGGCTGGGTGTTATTCTCGGCGGGTTGATGTTTGTTTTTGTGACGGTTGTCGTTGACCGGATCGTCAGCCTTTATTTGCCCCATGATACCGAGATGTTTGGCACCGAAATCGCTTTTGTCGCGGTTCTGTTCGCCATGAGCTATGAAATCGCCGCCAAACCGGCCTTGTTTGTCATGGCTGACTGGCCGACCGATTTCGATGACGCGGCCGCCAGACCGGTCAGCAAACGCTCAGAAGCTCCCGGCATGACACGGGATCATGAAAATGACCCGCCCCGTCCGGAACCCGAACCAACGGTCCGTCCGCTGCTTGACGAAGACGAGGCCAATCGCGCACTTGCCCAGCTTAAGGATATTCAAAAGTGTGGCGATATCCTGCTTGATCCGATGGTCTCGCGATCCAAGCTCGCTCGTGCGGTTGGATTGACCCCCAATCAGCTGTCTTATGTCCTTAACCACCATGTCGGGCAGAGCTTTTTTGATTTCGTCAATCGGGCGCGCATTGCCGAAGCCCGCGCGGTTCTGCTACTGGAGCCCGACCGGACGATTTTGGACATCGCGCTCAGTGTCGGGTTCAACTCGAAATCGACTTTTAATCTGGCCTTCAAGAAAATGACCGGGGAAACGCCAAGTGCGGTGCGCGAGGCCGCGCGCAAAGCAGTCTGAATGAAGCGTTCAGCCTTTCTTAGGGGTATAGGGCTTTGTCCGCAGATGTTTGATCCCGAGGGCGATGATACGTCTTTATTCCGAGCTAAACAGACAGAATCTCGGCCCCATTCAGACTCAACGATTTAGAGCATTATTGCATGTTTGATGTCAGGAACCATAAAAAGTGGCGTTGGGATTGTCGATAAATCAATTACTTAACATTTTCCATTGCCAGAAAAGATGACATTTTTCCAAAATCGGATTTTCAGGCTTAGGAATACAATTCCCATTCAATGTCTTGCTCTTCAGGATTTGCGCTTGTGTCTTTAATCTTGAGCCAGTCGAGCAAACTTTCAATGTTTCGGATGCTCCGGTTTTCCTTGTCATAAAGCGCATAGAAACCGGACCCAACAACAACAATTTCAGGGAAAAGGTTGATCAACCTTTCCTCCTTAAGTTCCTGTTCGACCAGTACCTTCGGAGCAAGAGAGATACCAGCACCATTTTTGGCCGCTGTAATGCTCAGGAAGATATGATCAAAAACCTGCCCTTTGAGTGTTTGACTGGATTCTATGCTGGCCTTGCGAAACCAATGTGGCCACGCGGAGATCCTGCTTTTGATATGCAGAAGGTTAAACTCAAGTAGTTCAGATGGTTCAATCAAAATCCTGTTTTTCAGCAAAGAGGGAGAAGCCACTGCGATCGTTTCGTCATCAAGCAAGCGAACACATTCCATCCCCGTATGCTTCATCGGGTATCTTCTGATGATGACGTCGTTGTTCTCATACTCTTTTTTGAGTTCATCAGTTGTTGAAGTCTCCGTCCGGACCTCGATCCTGGGGTATGCGCGCTGAAACTCGGCAACCCGCGGCAAAAGCCATTGCACAGAGAATGTCGGCGTCGCATTTACGCGTACACGATTGAGAACACCGGAGTTAGCAAGGTTTTCTGACGCAACAGCAATCAGATCAAAACTCTGCTTGATATCTTGCAGATAATTTCGCGCCTTTGGCGTCAGCTCAATGCCGTTCCCTTTCTTCTGAAACAGCTTTTGATTGAAGTGATGCTCAAGCGCTTTGATTTGCTGGCTGACAGCACTGTGGCTAACATTTAGTTCGTTTGCCGCTTTCGTAACACTCTCGTGCCTGGCAGCAACTTCAAAAGCATGTAAAGCCTTCAATGGCGGCAACCGTCTCATCGCGCTCTCCGTTAATTCTTCTAACGATTGGGTGAGTACATTGTTCTGTATAAAGCGGCAATTTTTTCCTAATAAACTGGTCGCATCGGACGTTTCACCAACCTTTTCCGGAACCAGAGAAAACACATGCTCCCCCGCACCATAGCGACAATCACCCCCATAAATCAGCCAATGCATGGTGCTGTCACGGTTCCGGGTTCCAAATCGATCACAAACCGGGCTCTTCTGACTGCAGCACTGTCCTGTGGCACAAGCAAGTTGTCAGGCGCATTGTTCAGCGATGATACAATCTACATGATGAAGGCACTGAATGAATTTGGTGTAACGGTGCAGCGAACAGGGGAAACCAACATCGAAGTGGTCGCGACCGGAAAACTACATTCCCCCTCAAAACCCTTAATGCTCGGGAATGCAGGAACCGCCATGCGGTTCCTGACGGCGGCAGCAGCTCTTGCCGACGGCAGCGTCGTTTTGGATGGTGACAAACACATGCAAAAACGACCAATCGCGCAGCTGATCGCATCTTTAAATACATTAGGGATCGACGCACGGTGTGAAACCGGATGCCCGCCATGCGTTATCAAAGGTGTCGGCACTTTTCCTGGCGGAAAGATTGAGGTTAATGGCACGTTATCAAGCCAATACATATCCGCCTTGATGATGATTGCCCCGATGGCGACCTGCCCGACCACCATCAAGATTATGGGTGGCGAAATTGGTGCGCGTGGATACCTGGATATTACCACCTCCGTCATGAAGGCTTTTGGAGCTTCGATAAACTGGCAGGACCGTGACATCATCACGATCTCCAACAAACCATACAGTGCATGCAACTACCACATAGAGCCTGATGCATCCGCCGCAACCTATTTCTGGGCAGCGGAAAAACTATCAAATGGAAATATTGCAATAGGAACGTCACCGGCTGAACTTTCCCAACCGGATGCAGCCGCATACCCCATTATCCAAAAATTTCCACAAATGCCCGCTGAAATTAATGGAGACCAAATGCAGGATGCCATTCCTACATTGGCGGTCTTGGCTGCATTCAACAACTCCCCGGTCCGGTTCACAGGCATTTCCAATTTGCGGGTCAAAGAATGCGACCGAATTTACGCAATAAACGAGGGACTAAACCGCATCAACCCGGGATTATCGTCTGTTGATGGTGATGCTCTGCTTATACATGGAAACCCCGGACTGATCGGGCAAACACACCCCTGCCAAATAAACAGCTTTTCAGACCATCGTATTGCAATGAGCTTTGCACTGGCAGGATTGCAAGTTGGCGGCATTCAAATCCTCGATCCCGAATGTGTTGCCAAAACATTCCCCGAATATTGGACAGAATTAGAAAAGCTTGGCGCCAAGATTAATTTCTCGACCACAGTAAGGAGACCCTGACCAAGACGAAAACAGCCTATAGTTCAATCCAGTTTATCGTGGGACCCAAATTCATCACTTTGGTCTGTCCGACATATTCATGCATGCCGATGCAATGATGGATATGCCCGCAAAGATGCACCCGTGGCTTTTTATCCCGCACGGTTCTAAGCAACGCTTCGCTTCCTTCATGCCGTCCGTCTGCCTGAAAATCCACGACACCATAGGGGGGCGAGTGTGAAATCAAAACCGCACCTGTCGGACAACCTGCCAGCAAGTTACTCGCCTGCTCCTCACTATACGACTCACTCCAGAGAGCATCTTTCTGAAAAGGAATTTCTCGGCTGATGCCATAAAACTCATGTCCCTTGATGTTGACCCCTGCACCATCAAGCAGTGTAAAGTTTGGCACTGCGCCGCAGATTGCCTGAAGTTCGTCAAAGGAATCGTGATTGCCAGACACCGCCAATAGCGGGGCATCTGCACTGGCAAGAATATCCAGCGTATCCCTCAGCCCAATACCCCGCATTGCAAAATCCCCGGCCCCCACCAGAATATCGGCGGCACAGCTTTCACGAACAATTTGACGCGCGATTTCCTGATTACGATGCAGGTCGCTAAATGCCAGTATTCTCATTTCTTCCTTCCAAGCGCTTCATAAGAAGTTAGGCCGGAAAGCCCTCACGAACAGACCATCCGGCCTGAAATGTCTAACGCAGGAATCTCGCCTCGTTTTCCTTGACCTGATCCATGCGTTGAAGCCGGAAAATCTCTGAGACAGGTACGATATCTTCGTTGGCGTTCTGAATACCACCATCCTTGATAATACGCGCGAAGACCTGCTGCATCCCGGTTACAGCAGCCCGAATGGCATGGTTACCGTAAATAAGAATACCAATCTTTTGCAGGGCCTTGGCGCGTGATTCGGTCATCTCCGGATAGGCCGTTGGGACGATGACAATCGGAACGCTACCATCCCAGTTCCTGACAAAACTTTCGATCTCATCGGGTGTTTTTTGCTTGGAATGCACAAGAATCAAGTCCGCGCCAGCCGCTTCGTAGGCACGAGCGCGTTCAAGTGCTTCGCTTTCACCACGGCCCGCAATCAATGCTTCTACCCGCGCTATTATCAGAAAATCCGGATCTTTTCGCGCACTAACCGCTGCTTCGATTTTCCCCTGAAACTCCGCAATCGGCAAAAGGTCCTGCCTGCCACCAGCAACCAACGAGGTGACTTTCGGGAACATCTTGTCCTCGATCACCACTGCTGCCGCACCGGCTGCTTCATATTGCTCTACCGTATGCAGGACATTGATTGCATTGCCATATCCGGTGTCAACGTCTGCAACAATGGGCAATGATATCCGCGCAGCCATGTTACGCATGTTGGTCAAATGCTCCGCCATGGATATCAGGGAAACGTCTGCCAGCCCCATGGCAGCGGAGAACTCAAACCCGCTGGCCCAAATACCATCAAATCCCGCTTCTTCTACCAGCATGGCTGACAAGGGATCATGTGCCGCCATCACCCTTGCCATTCCTCCCGATGCCACAATTTCGCGCAAATTCTTGGATGTTTCTCGCATCATTTTTAACCTTTTCAGACGTCAACCTGCATAAGCACGGGATAATTTCGCCACAGCGTCACCAATCGCGACGCATGCCTTTTTCAACTCTTCTTCGGAGGAGGCATATGAAATGCGAACAAACCCGTCGGCCAGAAAACCAGACCCCGGGACAACGGCGACCCCGGCTTCTTCCAGCAGGTACATCGCAAAATCCATATCCGTCTCGAGACGTTGTTGTGACGGTGTTACTGATCCAAGAAGCTCCTGACATCCGACAAACACATAGAAGGCACCCTGGGGGGTATCGCATGTCAGACCGGGGATGTTATTGAGCATACCAACAACCAGATCCCGACGCTTTTTGAACGCATCGCGAAAGCCGCCCATGAAGCTTTGGTCTCCATCCAGGGCTTCGATTGCTGCATACTGGGCAATGGAACATGTGTGCGATGTGGACTGGCCTTGAACAGTATTCATAGCCTTGATCAGTTCTGACGGTCCGCCGGCATAACCAACACGCCACCCTGTCATGGCGTAGGATTTGGAGACCCCGTTCACCGTCAATGTACGTGATGCCAAATCAGGCGCAACTTCTACCATCGTGTAGAATTCTGTCTCATCATAAACAAGGTGCTCATAAATATCGTCCGCAAGCACCCATACATCTGGGAAATCACGAAGAACCTCCGCCAGTTTCTCAAGATCCTGACGAGAGTAAACCGCCCCCGTCGGGTTAGACGGGGAATTTAGCATGAGCCATTTTGTTTTCGGTGTAATCGCCGCTCGAAGAGCCCCCGGCTGCATGATAAATCTGTCTTTTACGTCGGTTTCCACAGCAACCGGAACCCCACCAGCCAGCTTCACCATTTCAGGGTAGGAAACCCAGCATGGCGTTGGAAATACGACTTCATCGCCTTCGTCCAGAGAGGCAACAAGTGCGTTATACAAAAGCTGTTTGGCACCACATCCGACAGTTATCTGATCGACCGTGAAGTTAAGGCCGTTTTCGCGTTGGAACTTGCGAATAATCGCCTCGCGAAGCGGTGTAATACCGGCAACTGCTGTGTATTTGGTATGCCCGGCCTCAATGGCTTTGATCGCCGCCCGCGATATATGATCTGGTGTTTTGAAATCCGGCTCACCCTGACTCAGGGTAATGATCGTTTTCCCTTCGGCACGCATCGACGCGGCCAGCGCCGTCATTGCCTTTGTTTGTGAAGGTTTCACTGCCGACAGCTTTGCTGACAGGATGCCCATATTATTGTCCTCTGTATTTAGGAAAAGTGGGAGCCGGATAAACCGGCTCCCGAGTAAAGGGAGAGCTCATCACCCCCGGGCCTTGGCCCAGAGATCCAAAAGCATGTCGCGATCAGCGCCTGCTTTAACTTGATCAACATCAATAATTTTGAGGTCCCCCATTAGCGGCAAACCGCTATTTTTGATCGCTTCGTCCAGATCGTCTCGGGACGGGCGTCTCAGCGTAAGGCCAACCAGTTCTTCCTGCACCCGCTTGGAAAGCAGCAGATCATAAACCCGTTTCGCATCATCCGGGTTCGGCCCATTGGCAATCAGGGCCAAACCTTCCGGTGACAAGAACGTGCCGTCTTTCGGATAAACCAGACTGATTTCTTCTTGCCCACCGGCAACATACCGTTGAACAGCATATTCCATCGTCATGCCGACGGGATATTCACCCTGTGCAACAGCCTTGTATACGCCACTGGTACTGCCTTGCGTTTCCACAATGCTGGCAAGCTGCGTTACGCCTTCTTCGCCATACATTGTGTAAATGCCATACAACTGGGCATAGGCTGAACTGGAGTTGGCAGGATCGGCCATGGTGACCTTGCCTTGCCATTTTACATTCATGATGTCCTGCCAGGTTGCCGGGGCATCTCCCTCAAGAACATCACCATTAATCATCAGAACCATCACATGGGTATTTGTTCCGGTCCATGGATCATCCTTGGCCTGCAAGGCTGGCATCAGACTCTCAACAGCAGGAGACTCATATTGTGCAAACAGGTTCGAAAAGCCAGCCAGTGTTGAAAAACCGCTACTCCAGAAAAGATCGGCAACGGTTGACTCTTTCTCTGCTTCAATGCGGCGTAGCAATGATCCAGAGCCGCCAGCAATAACGTTGACTTTGATGTCCGGCGCCTCTTCGCGGATCACATCAAGGGCCATTGCCACAGAGTCTTCACTGTTCGAGGTATAAAGATTGACGTCGCCAGAAATCGCTTCCCCAGATATCAAAAGAGTAGCTATTGCTGTTAGCCTGAATAACGCGGTTTTCATCATATTCTCCCTGGTTGTTAAGATGAAAAAAGCTTCACTTTCATCACCTTGATGCCAAAGAAGACCGGCACGAGGATGATGAGCATATTGATGACGCCGAATGCAGACGCACGGGCCATCAAGTCACTGCTGATAAGTCGGAAAATCTGGATCGGCAGGGTTTCCTGCCCCGCCTGATAGATCACAACGCTTGCGCTGAGCTCGGCGACAGTCGTCACCCAGGTTAAAATCGCGGCGGCTGCAATCCCCGGCGCCATCAATGGCAACACGACATTAAAAACCGTACGTACCGGAGGAACACCAAGACTGACCGATGCTTCTTCGATGGAATCGGAAATACTGTGCAGGTTTGACGCGGCATTCCGAACACCAAAAGGCAGCCGGCGCAGCATCATTGCCAGAACCATCAGACCCGCGGTTCCCGTCAACACCAGTGGTCCCGAATTAAACCCATGGGCCAACGCAATCCCCAGAACAGTGCCGGAAATGGTCAAAGGCAACAGAAGCAGGTAATCAAGGCTCGTACTTAGAACATTCCGCTTCTTGACCAGAAGGTAGGAAACCAGTGTCGCAAAGATCACACCCAACGCCGAAGCCAGAGAGGCAAACTTCAGGGAGTTGAAAATCACCCCCATATTGAAGTCCCAAATCCGTGCATAGTTGCTCAGCGTAAACTCACCCCAATACATCACCGGACCACGTGAATAGGTAAAGGAGCCAATCAACACGACCAGCGCAGGCAACAAGGACAGAACGATGATCAGGCCGGCACCACCCGATGCAAGAAACGATTTCCAGCCCTTTAGCTTCTTGCGAGGCGGTGTTCGCCCGGCGACCATCTGATAATTGCGCTTGCTGATATACCGCTTTTGCAGGAACAAAACAGCCACCACTAACAGAATCGATACGGTCGCCAAGGTAGACTGCATCGTCGGGTTTCCACCCAACTCACTGATGAAGCTGCGATACGTCATCACAGACAACAGGGGAACACGTTGCCCCAACGTGATCGAAATCGCGAAATTGCCAACAACAAGAGTGAAAACGATCAATCCCGCCGACAGGACCGCAGGCATGATCGCCGGGAAAACAACCTTGAAGTACGTTTTCAAGGGTGTCGTACCCAAGCTCAGCCCAGCTTCTTCGAGATTGTGATCAAACCCTTGCAGGGCCGCCAGGGCCGCGAGGAAAATATGGACGTAAAACGTCAGCGTCATCACGTAAATCAGGCCAAGCCAGCCGTAAAAACGCGGAAATGGAATCCCTATGGCCTTGAACAGGTTGGTAACCAACCCGTTATTGCCCAAAACCATGATCCATGATTGGGCGGAGATGAGCTCTGGAATAATCAAAATGGACAAGGGCAACAAAAAGATAATGCTGCCAAACGGGATCTCGTATCTGGCGACAATGAAAGCCAGAAAGACACCGACCACTGAACAGGTGAATGTTACAGTGACACCAAGCAGGACCGAATTGAACAAGGCTTCAAGGTACTGTCCTTTGGTCAGAAAAATCAGGAATCCGTTAAGTGAGAAGCCCCCGGTCTCCCCAAGAAAACTTCTAAGAAGCACACCGAGAATTGGATATGCCACAAAGACACTCAAGAAGACCAAAGAGACAAGACTCAAAAGCCCCCACGGCAGGAAACGGTTCATCTCGAAGCCTCCGGTACGAAGAGACATTTCTCATTGAACGAGATTGTTACCTCGTCTCCACGGGCAGTCGCATGCCCCGTGGTTTCCCCGAATGTTTCGACATAGACGTCAGCACCATTTTCAAGCACCACGTGAAAACTGGTTCGATACCCTTGGAATTGCAGGGTTTGAATATGGCCGTTCAATTCACCTGCGCCAGCAGGACCGGAGAATTTCCGAATTCCAAGATTCTCGGGACGTGCCACCATTAGATAGCGACCATCGTCTGCCTTGGACATGGTTCGTCCACTAACCCGCGTACCGTTTACTTCATAGGTATCAATGCCGTTTTCTTCTTGCCCCAGATAGCGCGCCGGCAGCAAATTAGCCGACCCAACGAAACTTGAAACATAGGCAGTCTGGGGATTTCGATAGACGTCATCCGGTGCCCCACACTGATCAATACGGCCATCTTTCATGACAGCAATCTGATCAGACATTGCCAGGGCTTCTTCCTGGTCATGGGTCACAAAAATCGTTGTGGTATTGGTCTCAAGTTGAAGCGAGCGGATAACGTCGCGCATCTGCACCCTAAGAGATGCATCAAGGTTGGAAAGAGGCTCATCCATCAGCAAAACCCGCGGCTCAACAATCAGTGCACGCGCCAGCGCCACACGTTGACGCTGGCCGCCACTCATCTCCGCTGGCAATCGATGGCCAAAACCTTCCAGCCCAACTTTTTCCAGATACTCGGGAACTTTGTTTCTGATGTCTCTTTCTGATTTCTTGCGTGCCCGCAATCCATACGCCACGTTGTCAAAGACCGACTTGTCAGGAAACAGCGCGTAATCCTGAAACACCATGCCAATCTCACGAAGGTGCGGTGCCGTATGCGTTACATCTTGCTGACCGAAATGAACTGCCCCGGATGACGGCGACACAAAACCCGCCACCACACGCAAAAGCGTGGTCTTTCCACATCCGCTGGGCCCCAGAAGCGTAAAGAAAGTTCCGTGAGGAATGCTCCGGTTAATATCCTTGAGGACGTCAAAATCCCCATATGATTTCTTGATATTTTTTAAGTTAAGCTCAGTCACTCCCAGCCTCCCAAAGCATGGCTACCACTGCACATCAAATGTGCCCGGCACTCTCATTGGGTAAGGCGCTTCCTCAGGGAGTCATAGCGCAAATCACGAACATAAATGTTAGATTTACTAACATTGCAGATATTAATCCGCGATAAATTTGCGTTTTTATTTCACTCTTGTGAATTTTAAATTACATTCGACTACTTAGCACAGCTCAATCTGCGCAGCAGAACGGAAATATTGTGGCATATCCCCAACTCACGACAAATTTTTCTATGTGCTTACTACCAACTCATATTCACTCAATTGAACGATACGCCGAACTGACACCTAGGTCGGATTGGAAGATTTTCTCAAGGCATAAATGCCGATACGCAAGTTTATCTGAGAAGGATAAATGCGTGAAAAAAGAAAAGCGGCGCAACCGAAGTCACCCGCTTTAAATCTCATGCCGCAGGGTTTCCTCACTCGGGCAAAGGAACTAATCCCGCAACTCACACTACATCTAGGGTCTGGACTCAATTGCACCAACACCTGATTGCGAACAACCGGACCATGTTGAGAAAATTTTCTGCGTGCTTTTCGTATCGGACGGTCAGTCGCCTCATGTCTTTCATGCGACAAAAGAAGCGTTCAACCAGATTGCGTTTGGCATAGAGGTTCGCATCGTGAGGGATCGGGTCTTTGGCATTTGCCTTGGCCGGGATAACAGGCAGAGCTCCTTCATCTTTGATTTCCTGACGGATGCGTCTGCTGCCATAGGCCTTGTCGGCGACAATGGCCAATGGTGGTTTCGACCAGTTCAGGAAGCAGTCGATCCTCTTGCTGTCATGGAGTTGTCCACCACTGATTGCAAGGCGTAATGGACGCCCCAAGGCATCTACAGCGGCGTGAACTTTACTTGTCCTGCCGCCGCGTGAGCGTTCAATACCTTCTGCCAGTTCCCCTTTTTTGACCCGGCCGCTGCGCGGTGAGCCTTCACAATCGAACTGTCGATAAAGACGAGAGCATCCTCGCATTCCGTCGCCAATGCCTCGAATATCTCACGCCAAATGCCACGCTCTCCCCATCGGATATACCGATTATAGACCGTGGCAGGCGGGCCATATCTTCCCGGAAGGTCCCGCCAGAGGCGCCGGTTCACAAAATGTAAAAGATGCCATTGAGAACGGTTCTGTCGTTGCGCCGCTTTGGACCTCGCCCCTCAACCGGAAGCAGCGGGGCGATAATCGTCCATTCTTCATCGCTCAAATCAAATCGTACCATGTGATAACTCCCTTTCCATAAGGGTGAATCACATTTCCAATATCAATTTCAAGCATTCCAATTGGGTTCAGACCCTAGTCCAGATAGATCAGCGGTTTTGATTGATCTACAGAATGAGTATTTTGTCATACGCCTTCGATGATCAGACACCTATCAGCCTTGAACTCCTCCACACCTTTATCTTGCTGATTTCGCGGAAATGCGGCAGAACTTGGACAACAATCAACATGATCGTTGCGTAGTTCCGCATACAGGGGGCGATCATATCCGCGTTTCATTGGTCCCGTGATCAACGCCTAAGTCTTGTGGCCCGATATACGCTTTTATCGGTTGGCGTTGTTGTGTGCGCGCTGATTGCCTTAAGTTTTTTCTATCAGCGTTTTTCCAATGAACTGATTGACCGCCTTACCGGTGAGCGCCTGAGCGCGCAGGTCGCGGCCACATCGAACAAGCTTTCTGCGTTCCTTGATGCCCGCATCTATCAGCTGGTGACACTCTCAAATCATCCCGCATTGCCCGCCTTTATTGACGCACCAAACACCCCGCAGGCTGATGAGGCGCTAACACTTTTGCGGGTTGAGGCAGACACACCTGATTTGTATGGCGTGCTGTTTTTTGACTGGCAGGATAACCTTGACCGTCTGGTCGCCGGGCAGGCCGCGTCCGGCCCACCTTACTGGTCAAAAACCGATTGGGATATTAGCCAGCTTCCACGTGTCACCCACGAAGGGGTCGAGTTTATCGGCCCGAAATTGCCAGAGAATGGCAATTCCGGCTGGATTTTGATGCGCCAGCAAATCCGTGATTCCGGCCTTGGCCAAAACGTTTCGGTTGCCCTGCATGTCCGGCTTTCATCCCTGACGGAGCTTCTGGCGAGTGCCGGGGTTGCCGGCGTGATTGAGCCGTTATTACGAACGCCAGGCGGGGCGGTTCTTGATCCGACCGGCCGCCCGGCCGAGGTCACCGGTGAACTGGTTGAAGGACCAAGCATCCTTCCGGGCTGGAACATTGTCATGAGCGTTCATCCCGGCACCATCTTGCAACCAATTGATGAAACGCGCCTATGGCTTTATGCCACCGCCATTCTGATCATTGCGGTGATTTTGGCCATTTTCTTTGCCCTGTCTCGCAGCCTGCGCCGGCGGGTTGATACCCTTGTCCAAGGGGCAAACAGTCTTGCGTCGGGTGACCTTTACTATCGCCTGCCCGAAGGCCGCAAACGTGACGAGATCAGCACAGTTGCCAAGGCATTCAACACCATGGCCTGGCAGTTAAAGGACCTGATTGATCGCACGGTTCGCGCCGAAAAACTGGCCGTTCTGGGCCAATTTGCCACCGGTGTCGCCCACGAAGTCCGCAATCCGCTTGCCACCATGAAAACAACCGTTCAGGCCCTGACCCGGCGCGAACAGGATGAAGAACGAAAAACGCTTCTGGATGATATGGGCAATCAGATTGACCGGCTTTCGCGCGTGGTCAATGATTTGCTGTCCTATGGACGTCCGGGTGAAGCCGCACCTCAGCCAACCGCGATCCGTGAGCTATTTCGACAAACATCACTGTTACTTGAACCTGTCGCGACAGAGGCACATGTCGGCTTCTTCACCAGTGGTGATTCGCGCCTTAACGTCTTTGTCGATCCCGAACAGATCTTGCAAATTTTGCTTAATCTCGGGATCAATGCGGTGCAGGCCTGTGATGCAGGCGGCACCGTTAGCCTGCGCGCAGAAGACCATGGTGAAGCGGTCGAAATCCGGGTCACGGATGATGGGTGTGGCATTCCACGTGAGCATTTACATGACGTAACCCAGCCATTTTTTACCATGAAAAGCAAAGGTACCGGATTGGGACTGACAATCAGCCAGCAATTGGTTGACGCCAATCACGGTACGATCAATATCGAAAGCGCCCCAAAAGAGGGCACAACGATAATATTGACTTTCCCGGCCGCAAGTCCGGGAAACAGTCGGGAGGAAGTACCAAAAAATGCCCAAGAGGATCAGAATTCTGATCGTCGATGACGAAGAGTCGTTTGTTCGGTCATTAAGTTTTGCGCTCCGCACAGAAGGTATGGACGTCACCGGCGTTCATTCGGGCGAAGACGCATTTCTTGCTGTGCGCAAGGAACAGTTTGATATCATATTGCTCGACCTGCGCCTGCCCGGTGCGGATGGCATGGAAGTGCTTAGCAGCATTCAGAAACTTGATATCAGCATTCCAGTCATTATGATTTCGGCACATGGCGATACCCGGGCCGCCGTACAGGCGGTTAAAAGTGGTGCGGCAGATTATCTCAGCAAGCCATTTGAACTTGATGAGCTGATCCACACCATCAGAACCACGCTTGACCAAAATCAGGTCGCGCTGGAACTTGATTATCATCGTCGTCGTGATGCCATACCAACCAACGGACTGATTGGTGAATGTGAGGCCATGAGCGCCCTTCGCACCACAATTGACCGGGTCGCGCAAAGCAGTGCCAGCCGTATTTTACTTCTTGGTGAATCCGGCACCGGGAAAGCATTGGTCGCACGCGCCATTCACAGCCAAAGCCCGCGCAAGGACCGTGCCTTTGTCGAAGTCAATTGCGCGGCATTGCCCGAACAATTGATTGAATCCGAACTGTTCGGAGCGGAAAAAGGTTCTTATACCGGAGCCCACCAAAAACGGACCGGGCTGGTCCGGCTTGCCGATAGCGGCACCTTGTTCTTGGATGAAATTGGCGAGCTCCCCCTCGCCCTTCAGGCCAAGTTTTTACATTTTCTGGAAAACGGTGATTACCGCCCGGTGGGCGCAGAACGATCTGCGTCGGCGGATGTCCGCGTGATCGCAGCGACCAATCGCGACCTTGCCGAACAGGTTCGGCTTGGTCATTTTCGCGAAGACCTGTTCTATCGCCTGAATGTCATAACCATCGACATTCCCGCCTTACGGGAACGGGGTGAAGATATTCTAGGCCTTGTTTGCTATTTCGCCGACCGGCAAGCACAGGCAGAAGGGTGCCATTCGATCCAGTTTGATGGTGAAACGCAAGGTATATTGCGGGCCCATCCGTGGCGCGGCAATGTGCGCGAGCTTAAAAACCTGATTGAGCGCCTGACAATCCTTTATCCGGGCAAAACAATCGGTACAGATTTACTGCCCGGTGAATTTCACGCTCAAACTGGGCTACATGACCCCATTGACGTCGCTGGACAGAGCAGTTCCACAAACGCCGCCCATCCACAATTACAAGACCGCTTGGATGTGACCGAACGCCATCTTGTCCAAGATGCCCTTGACCAAGCCGACGGGCACAAAGGCCGCGCGGCCGAGATCCTTGGCATTTCACGCCACGCGTTAAAACGCCGCTTGCAACGGCTTGGCTTGCAATAATCACCCCGTTTTGTCGTGTTAACAGCCCCTCTTGAGCGAAAACCGCTCCTGAGGGGTTTTTATTTGGAGCGTCAACCGCTCAACCCGGCGCTCATCTCCATGCCCACATTCTCCTAAAATCCATCCAGAACCGCGCTCTGACTGTCTTCCAGCCAAATCGTCGAAACTGGCACAGCCTTTGCGAAACAGGTCGACAAAGGTACAAACACGAATGGAACAACCATTCGTAGGGAGGATACGTCATGGAGATGCTTAAACGCCCGGTTTCCGGGTGCATCACCATCATTGCAGCAACGTTGGTTCTGTTGGCAGGTAAACCTGCACAGGCCGAACGTTTTGAACTCGGCGCGGCCCCGACAGAGGCGGACGCGGTCGTAGGCTGTTTGTACCCAATGACCGGACGATCTGCGACCTATGGTCGCGACAGCATCGCCGGTATCCAGATTGCACTTGATGATCTTGCAGCAGAAGCGGCAAGCGGGCTACCCGCCCCGAAATTGCGTGTCATCGCCGACGATCCAAGGTCAAAGGCATCCTATGCCGTAAGGCTGGCACAGGATTTTATCACCAATGACAAGGCCCGTTTCTTTTGCGGCATTGTCTCATCTGGTGTCGCCCATGCGGTCAGTGATCTTGCACTACGCGAAAAGATCATCATGGTCGGCACAGATCATGCGTCGTCGCGCCTCAGTATCGAAGCCGGACATAAATATTACTTCCGCGTAACCAATGACAGCTGGACGTCAATGGCCGCCGGTGCCCGGTATTTGCGTGACCTGCAAAAGGAAACCGGCTGGCGAAAGCTTGCCTTTATCGGTCCCGATTACGATTACGGCCATGTGTCTTGGACCGACCTTCAACTCGCACTCGATGAACTCGATGTTGAATATGAAACTGTCAGCGACCTTTGGCCAAAGCTCTATGAGCCGGACTATTCGATTTACATCAATGCACTTCAGTCGGCCAAACCCGATATCGTTGTCACGGCCCTTTGGGGTGGGGATTTCATTGCCTTTATCAAACAGGCTTCAACCACCCGGTTCTTTGAAACCACCCGTTTGGCCAACTTTGATACCGGGGCCAATTACGATGTGATGATGGCGCTGGGCGATCAGCCTTATCCGGGGCTTATCCTGTCGGCACGTCACCATAACAATTGGCCAGAAACCGGACGCAACAAGCGGTTTGTCACCCAGTTCCACGAAATGACCGGACGCTATCCGACCTATGCCGCCGAAGGCGCATATACCGGGATCATGGCGATTGCCCGTGCGATTGAAAAAGCCGGCAGTGCGGACAATGACGAGGCCCTGATCAAGTCGCTTGAAGGCTTGCAACTCGCCCTGCCCGAAGATCCACCGGGCTTTGCATCTTATATCGATCCAGACACTCACCAGATTGTCCAGGCGCAAGCCGTGGGCACGGTCGTCCATAACGAAGATTTTCCACCCTCAAAACTGATGGTGGGGAATTGGGCGATCTACGACGCCGAAGACCTCAAACCGTCACAAGAGATGGTCAAACGCCGCCGCGATGCAGTGGCGGGCGGGTCGGAGGCAGTACCACCGCCAACACCATAGAACTTTCCCAGGGAGGAAAACGTGAAGAATAATAAAGCAACTTTCAGCAAATACCTTGTTTCGAGCGCCGCCGCCCTCGCCCTGACTGCTGGTATAGCATCAGGTGCATCTGCGGCCGAAAACGGTAAATTCCGCGTTGGTATCGTGACATTCTTGTCAGGTGCCGCTGCTGGTCCGTTTGGTGTTCCGTCTGCCAATGCTGCCAAGATACTTGTTGAAGGCCTGAACAAGGGCGAACTTCCGGCCCCTTACGACAAAATGGGCATCAATGGCGTCGAAATCGAAGCTGTGATCATTGACGAAGCCGGTGGTGCGACCAAGCAGGTCGAAGAATACCGCAACCTTGTACAGCGTCAGAAAGTCGACGCGGTTATCGGGTATGTTTCATCGGGTGATTGCCTTGCCGTCGCACCTGTCGCCGAAGAGCTTAAAACCTTCACTATCGCATACGATTGCGGGACCCCGCGCCTGTTTGCTGACAATGCAGGTGCCCAGTATATGTTCCGTACTGGTCTGGATGCATCCGTCGACAACATCGGTGCTGCCCGTTATCTGGTCGCAACCCGCCCGGACGTCACCCGTCTTTCAGGCATCCAACAGAACTATTCCTGGGGCCAGGACAGTTGGGCAGACTTCACCGCAGCGGCTGCGAAACTTCTTCCTGAATCCGAAATCGTCGAAGAACAGTTCCCGAAAATCTATCAGGGCCAATACGGTGCAGAAATCTCTGCCCTGTCGGTTAAACGTCCGGAAATCGTTCACAGCTCTTTCTGGGGTGGTGACATGGAAGCACTTGTCTTGCAGGCAAATGCCCGTGGTCTTCTTGAAGATGCAACCGGTCTTCTGACCTGTGGTGAAGCAAGCTTTGCCACCTATAAGGATCAGGCACCGAATGGCATGATCATTGGCGCACGCGGCCCGTTTGGTGCCTTTGCACCGGACAATGCGCTCAACACCTGGTTCAAGGGTGCCTATAACGCGGCCTATGATCTTGATCCGGTCTATCCGGCCACCAAAATGGCACAGGCGATCCTCGGTCTGAAATTTGCGGCTGAAAATGCCGGTGTTGCCGACAAGGAAATCCCGACGGCAGAACAGCTTGCATCTGGCATCAAGGGTGCAACCTTTGAATCGGTTTCGGGTACCGTCCAAATGGCCCGTGCCAATGGTCATCAGGCGATGCAGGGCATCACATATGGCGAATACCATTACGAAGATGACAAAGCATCCATCGTGAATGCTGTTTCGTTCTCTGGCGAATGCGTTACCCCGCCAGAAGGCGTTTCCGCTGCTGAGTGGATTGCCGAGGGTTTCCCAGGCGCTCAGTGTAACTAGGCGTATTCTTCCTGTGACTGCGGACATCCCCATTGCGGGATGTCCGCCCCTTTTCCTGCACATTGGATATTTGTGATGACAAGTTTTCTTGCCGTCCTGATTGATGGCTCGATCTATGCATCGTGGCTGTTTCTTGTTGCTGCCGGCCTGACCGTTATTTACGGCGTGATGCGCATTCTGAACATGGCGCATGGCAGTTTTTACGCCATTGGTGCCTATTCCGCGGCATCCTTGGTTGGCTGGTATTTCAACAATGGCATTGGTCCCGCATGGATCAGCTATCTTTTACTCGTTGGTGCCGCACTGCTTGCTGGCCTGATTGTTGGTGTGATCGTTGAACGTGGATTGCTGCGCCTGATGTATGGCCGCGATGAAATCCTGATGGTGATCATTACCTATGCACTTCTCCTGATCCTTGAAGACACGATGAAAATCGTTTGGGGGGTCAGCCCGTATTTCGCCTATCAGCCCTATACTGAACTTGGGCGAACGGCGTTCGGATTGCTGAAGGTCTCAAATTACGATCTGGCACTGGTCGGTGTCTCGTGCTTGCTTGGTCTTGGTCTTTGGGCCTGGCTTGAACGCACCAATCAGGGCAAGGTCCTGCGTGCTGTGATCCATGACCGCGAAATCGCGGTTGCCATGGGCGTTAATGTCCGCCTGATGTTCACCATTACTTTTGTCATGGGAACGACCCTTGGTGCACTTGCCGGTGCGTTAACAGCCCCCGCCATTTCAGTTGTACCGGGCATCGGGATCGAAGTGATCGTTCTGGCCTTTGCCGTGGTCGTCATCGGCGGCCTTGGCAGCATCGGCGGTGCAGCTGTTGGTGCCCTTCTTGTCGGACTAAGCCGTGCCGCCGCCGTTCATTATGCCCCGGAATTCGAACTTTTCGTCATTTATGGCGTGATGTCGCTGGTCTTGGCGTTCCGCCCCGAAGGCCTGTTTGGCCGTACCATGGCGAGGAAAATCTGACATGCGTTTTGATAGAACTGAAATCTCGCTTGCGTTGATCGCAATCGCCTGTGTCCTGTTTGGTTTTGTATCACCCGGCTGGCTGATCTTCCTTTTGACCATTGCACTGTCCAAGGCACTTGTTGTGCAGGGTGTGGTCATGCAGATGCGTTCCGGTCTGGTATCATTTGGTCAGGGCCTTTTTTACTGCATCGGCGGTTATACTGTCGGCATGGGCGGGCAATTCTTTGGTATTCATGATGCGATTGCTGCCCTTGCACTGGGCATAGCGGTTGCCATTGTTGTTGCCATGATCCTTGGCCTGCTGTTGACGCGCTATCGCGACATCTTCTTTGCGATGCTGTCACTGGCATTTTCCATGATCCTGTTTGGCATTCTGGTCAAAAGTCAGGAACTGGGCAGCACGGATGGCTTTAACGTTCATAACTGGACAGTGTTTGGCTGGGCCCCGGAAACGGGTGCCGACAGTCAACAAACCGTCTTCACCATGACCATTCTTGCCGGTTTGGTGATCGCAATAATGATCCACCGTTATACCAAGGCCGGTATCGGGGTGATCTGCGAAGCGGTGCGCGAAAACGAAGTCCGGGTCGAATATCTTGGCCTCTCCCCGCGTTGGCTTTTGTATGGCAACTATGTTGCTGCTGCGTCTGTGTCTGCACTTGGTGGTGGCTTAACCGCCCTTGCCACCGGTCACGTTGACCCGGAAATGGCCTATTGGACCACATCGGGAGAGTTCATTTTCATTGCCCTTCTTGGCGGTCTTGGCCATGTCGCAGCACCGTTCATTGCCGCGATCGTCTTCTCTGTCGTTCGGACCTATTCGATCGAATTTGTCCCCAACACTTGGCAAATGATCCTTGGTTTCACCCTGCTTGGCGTCATCGTGTTCCTGCCCAAGGGTCTCTGGAGCCTGGTCTCACGTGAAAAGTCAGGAGAGCGCACATGACCACCATTCTTGAAACCCGTTCCCTGAACAAAGAATTCGGCGCCGTCATTGCGGCAAAGGATCTGGATGTTCAGGTCGCCAAGGGCGAAGTCGTCGGGGTTATCGGTTCCAACGGGGCTGGCAAAACGACCTTCATCAATATGGTCACCGGCTATTTGAAGCCAACGCGTGGTGAAATCCTGTTCAATGGGAAATCAATCCTTGGCCATTCGCCGCGGGCTATTACCCGCGCAGGAATGGCACGGTCATTTCAAGTAGCACAATTGTTTCCTGAAATGTCGGTAATTGATAATCTTATCGTTGCGCTTGCCGCCGCCGAAAGCCCGCGCCCGAGCTTCCTAAGCCCGCTTCGCAGCGATGCCCGCATCGCACGGGCTGAGGAAATCTTGGTCGAATTCGGCATTGAAAACTACCGCCATTCAAAGGTCACGGCTGTCCCGCAGGGGGTCCGTAAACTGGTTGATATCGCCATGGCCCTGATCGGCAATCCGCAGATGCTTCTGCTTGATGAACCGACCAGCGGCGTCAGCATGGATGAGAAAACCGGGCTTATGGATACGGTGATGAATGCGGTTCGACAACATGGCGTAACCGTTCTGTTCGTTGAACACGATATGGATGTTGTCGAACGCTATGTCTCACGCGTGTTGGCCTTTTACAGCGGTGAAATCATTGCTGATGGCAAACCGGCTGCTGTTCTTGCCGATGAACGGGTCCGTGATCTTGTAACGGGCCATCGGCATACTCATAAAAAAGGGAATGGCGCATCATGACCTTGGAAATCAAGAACCTGAATGTTTCGATCGGCAATATTCCGATCCTGCGCGACGTCTCGCTGTCGGTCCCATCGGGTCAGATGTTTGGTCTTATTGGCCATAATGGTGCGGGTAAAACCACATTGATGCGTGCCATCATGGGCCTGCTTGAGATTGATGGCGGCGACGTCAGTTTCGATGGCAAAGATCTTCGTAAGATGGCCGATCATGCACGCGCAAAGAACGGCATCAGCTATATGCCCGAAGACCGTCGTTTGATCCCATCCCTGACGGTTGAAGAAAACATCCTCATGCCCGCATGGACCAATGGCATTACAGATGCCAAGGAACGGCTTGAATGGGTTTATGACCTGCTGCCTGAAATTGCCCAGTTCCGGCAACGCCGTGCCTTGCAACTATCTGGCGGGCAACAAAAACTGGTGTCGCTTGGCCGTGCTTTGATGCCCGGCCGGAACCTGTTGCTGCTTGATGAGCCGTTCGAAGGTGTCGCACCTGTTTTGTCGCGCCGCCTGTCCGAAGTCATCGCCAATCTCGGCAGCAGTGGTCTTTGTGTCCTGATTTCCGAATCAGATGACAGTCATTCTTCCGATCTGGTCACAGGCAGCTACCGCATTGAACGCGGCACAGTTCACGCCGCCGACATGCAGTCCGCATAAACCGACCCGCCAAAGACGAGGTTTTCCATGTCTGACTTTACGTTTGAAACAACACCGCGCGTGATTTGCGAATTCGATGGCGCGCTGAAGCTTGGCACATTATGTGCCGAGCTTGGCACAAAACGCGCAGTTCTGATTACCGATCCCGGCCTGGAAAAGGTCGGACTGATTGATGCCCCATTCGAAGCACTCAAACAGGCCGGTATCGAAACGCTCCTTTGGACCCGAGTTGAAGCCGATCCGCCCGAAAGCACCATTCTTGACGCCGTCAAAGGCGCAACTGATTTCAAGGCTGATATTATCATCGGGCTTGGCGGCGGGTCATCGATGGATACGGCAAAACTGGTCGCCCTTTTGTGCGGTCAGGATCAGAAACTTTCAGATATTTATGGCATCGGATTGGCCAAAGGTCCGCGCCTGCCGTTGATACAGGTGCCAACAACTGCTGGGACCGGATCGGAAGTCACCCCGATTTCAATCGTTACGACGCCGTCACTGGAAAAGAAGGGTGTGGTATCGCCGCTGCTTTATCCTGATATCGCACTTCTTGATGCCAAACTGACCATGGGGCTTCCGGCCTCTATCACTGCTATGACCGGCATTGATGCCATGGTTCACGCCATCGAAGCCTATACAACCAAGCACAAGAAAAATGCCCTGTCTGACGGTTTGGCCATTCGCGGCCTGCAACTCATGATCAGCAATATCGATGATGCGGTTTCATCAAATCCAAGTCAGGCCGCACGCGAAGCCATGTTGCAGGGATCAATGATGGCCGGAATGGCTTTTGCCAATGCCCCGGTCGCGGCCGTCCACGCACTGGCCTATCCGCTTGGCGGGCATTTCCATGTTCCGCATGGGCATAGCAACGCGCTGGTCCTGATTGAAATCCTGAAATTCAATCGTGATGCCGCGCGCGCTCAATATGCCGAACTTGCCCGTGCCATGCTTCCCGATGAGCGTTTTTCCGATGACACAATGGCATGTGATCGCTTCATCGCCTTCATGACCGATATGGTTGCACGCATGCCATTTGCCAAAACCCTGCGTGAAGTCGGTGTTTCAGAAAACGATCTGGATATGCTCGCGACCGATGCGATGAAGGTCGAACGCCTTTTGATCAACAATCCGCGTGAAATGACCTTCGATGCTGCCCGCAAAATATACGCCACCGTACTTTAACGACGGAGCCCCACAATGCTTATCCTGAACGATCCCGGCCTTTGGCAAACAAAGGGCCACATCAACGGCGCATGGACAGATGCGGTATCTGGTAAAATCTTTGCCGTTCTTGATCCGGCCACCGGCAAGCATCTTGCAAATGTTCCAGACATGGGTGCAACTGAAACACGTCAGGCCATCGAAAGTGCCAATAACGCGCTTCCTGCATGGCGTGCGCGCACGGCCAAGGACCGAGCAACTGTTTTACGTAAATGGTTTGACCTTTGCATGACGGCCAAGGATGACCTTGCCCTTTTGATGACTCGCGAACAGGGTAAGCCACTTGCCGAGGCCGCCGGCGAAGTCGCATATGGCGCATCCTTCATTGAATGGTTCGCCGAAGAAGGCAAACGCATTTATGGCGATGTCATCCCCTCGCATGGCGCGGACAAACGCATCATCACCATCAAACAGCCAATCGGCGTTGTTGCCGCAATCACGCCTTGGAACTTCCCCATGGCAATGATCACACGCAAATGCGCCCCTGCACTGGCTGCGGGCTGTACGGTTGTGATCAAACCGGCTGAAGATACGCCGTTAACCGCATTGGCCTTGGCCGAATTGGCGAAACGTGCCGGGTTCCCTGATGGCGTGATCAATGTTGTCACAGCATCGCACGGGATTGAAATCGGCAATGAACTGACCGGCAATCCGATTGTGCGCAAATTGTCCTTCACCGGATCGACACAGGTTGGCAAACTTTTGATGCGCCAATGCTCTGAAACCGTCAAAAAAGTCAGTCTGGAACTTGGCGGTAATGCACCGTTTATTGTCTTTGACGATGCTGATCTTGACGAAGCCGTCGCTGGTGCCATCGCCTCAAAATACCGTAATGCAGGTCAAACTTGTGTCTGCGCCAATCGCATTCTGGTGCAAGACGGCGTTTACGATGAATTTGCCAGAAAACTTGCCGAGGCCGTTGCAAAACTGCGCGTCGGCAACGGCATGGAAGAAGGCGTGACCCAAGGCCCCCTGATCAATAGCAAGGCCATTGAAAAAGTCGAAACACTGGTGGCCGATGCCCTTTCCAAGGGGGCGACAGCCATACTTGGTGGTACACGCCATCAAGCCAACAGTAATTTCTTTGCCCCGACCATTCTGACCGGTGTGACGGCTGACATGCGGATGTTCTCCGAGGAAATCTTTGGCCCGGTCGCACCACTGTTTAAGTTTGGCACCGAAGAAGAAGCCATCCGCATGGCCAACGACACACCGTTTGGTCTGGCCGCCTATTTCTATGCCCGTGACATTGGCCGTATCTGGCGTGTTGGCGAGGCATTGGAATACGGCATTGTCGGCATCAACGAAGGGATCATTTCAACTGAATCCGCTCCGTTTGGTGGTGTCAAAGAATCCGGTATCGGCCGTGAAGGATCGAAATACGGCGTCGATGACTTTGTTGAAATCAAATATATGTGCCTCGGCGGTCTTGCCGGGAAAGCCAACTGATCTGCGATCAAGGAGCCCCACCATGAGTTTCATGTTCCGAAGTGTCCCCCGCATTGTTTGTGAAGCGGGCGGGATCGCCAAGACCGGACCGCTGATGAAGGAACTTGGTGCAAGCCGCGTCAGCATCATTTGCGATCCGGGCATCGTCGCGCTTGGCTTTGCAGATCAGGCGCAGAAATCGCTTGAGGCTGTTGGCATCGCTGTACAGGTATTCTCCGACGTTGCCGCCGATCCGCCCCAGCATATCGTGCAACATGCAATTGACGGTGCGAAAGACTGGAACGCCGATGGCGTCATTGGTCTTGGCGGCGGCAGTTCGCTTGACAGTGCCAAGCTTGTCGCACTTTTGGCAAATAGCGATCAGACCATCGAGGACATTTACGGCATCGACAAAGCAACCGGGGATCGCCTTCCCCTGATCCAGATCCCGACCACGGCAGGAACCGGGTCTGAAGTGACATGGGTATCAGTGATTACCGACCCGGATAACCTCAAACAGGTTGTCTATACGCCACAATTGATGCCCGATATCGCGCTTCTTGATGCGGAATTGACCTATGGCCTACCGCAAAAAGTGACTGCCGCGACCGGCCTTGATGCGATGGTCCATGCGATTGAGGGCTATACCAGCCGCACGCGCAAAAACCCGATTGCCGATGGTATGGCGGTCACGGCCCTTTCGCTGCTGGGCAAAAACCTGATGAAGGTGATTGAAAACCCCGGTGATAAAGATGCCCGTTCCGCCATGCTGCAAGGGTCCCTGATCGCCGGGATGGCTTTCGCCAATGCATCGGTTGCCGCCATTCATGGCCTGGCTTACCCGCTAGGCGCGCGTTTCCATATCCCGCATGGCCATGCCAATGCCTTGGTGATGGCCCAGGTTCTGCGTTTTAACCTGCCTGCGGCGGGTAAACTCTATGCAGAACTTGCACCGTGTATGATCGATAATGCAGATTTCGCAACAGATGAAGAAGCCGCCGAAGCCTTCGTCAAACGGATCGAAGAAATGGTCCCGGCAAGCGGCCTTGAAACAAGGTTGCGTGATCTTGGCGTCACCGAAGATTCCCTGCCCGAAATGGCCGAGGAAGTCTTTACCAAGATCTATCGCCTCATCGAAAGCAACCCCCGCGACATGACCGCAAGCGACATTGAGGCCATCTACCGCGTAGTCTATTAATCGGAAAGACCCTGTTTGGTGGTCCCAAAAGGATCTGTCGCAGACATTACATCTCGGCCCATCAGCGCTGACGTAATTAGGGTCTGAACCCAATTTCAAGCATTCCAATTGGGTTCAAACCCTAGGATTCCCAGATACATGCGTCAAAAATGTATCTTTATATTGAAGAATTCTGGGATAGTTTCGGCTAAAAGGTCCCGACTCAGGGAACCACTCGGTAAACACTTTCGAGGCCGATTCAGGCTAGATCTGCACCATCAAATAAGGGACAAAGATGTCGGAAGAATTAATACTGGTTCGTCTGACCATACAGTCTTCTACGATTGCAAATAGCACGCACGAATCTTGACAAGTCCAGATATGGACAGTATGCTCGCATGTAGACAGTTAAGGAGATAGACATGCGTGTAGCTTATGCCCATGAAGCAGAGCGTGGTGTTCCGTCGGGTGATCTGGAAATCATTACAGACAAAAATCGCCGCGACGTGAGCGCGCCCGGATTGAAGGCTTTCAAGGCGATCACAGAACGTTGGGGTTTGAATGAAACTCAGCAACGCACGCTACTTGGTGAGCCGAGCCGGTCAACCTTCTATGGCTGGCTTTCTAAAGCTGCAAAGGGCGAGAAGATCACACTGAGCCTGGACACTTTGTTGCGTATTTCCAACATCCTTGGAATTCACAAATCGCTGGCCATCCTGTTCATTCAGAAGGGGGAAGCAATGACTTGGCTTAAAGGCAAACACAATGGGCTGCCTTTTGCCGGTCAATCACCGTTGGAGGTAATGCTCAACGGTAAACCCGACGATCTTTCAACCGTCCGCCGTTATCTTGATGGTTGGAGAGGAGGATTGCACGGTGCGCCGGATGTCGAAAGCGGCGTGCCCCCTGTGGCAGCAGGAGATATTGTCTGGGCATGAGTGCGTTCGATTTGGACGATGTCAAAGGCACCACTGCTCCCGACAGAACACACCGGATCATCCCTTCGCGATTTCCGCCGCTGGACGCATTTGATATGGCGGAAACTGCGGAGGATGCCCGTGCTATCCTGGAACTCGAAAGCTGGACGAATGACCGCCTATCGGAATCTCGCCTGAAACGTCTTCCAGCTGAAGAACTGGTGTTCGGTCGACCGAATGCGTCTGTTGTGCTCGCCGCCTTCTTGCATAGCTCACCCAATGGACTTCGCTTTTCCAGTCCGTATCTGGGCGCGTGGTACGCTTCAAGCACCATCCAGACCGCAATGACTGAAGTAACCAATGGTTTGCGGCGCGAACTGTCACTCAGCGAATTGGAAAGCATCACACAGGAATATCGTGAATATACCGCCAAGCTCGATGGTAACTTTGTCGATATTCGCGACGACCATGATGATCTGCACAACCCGGACGTCGCCTGTTACCCAACAACCCAAACGTTTGGGGAAGCCGTTCGCGCTTCAGACTGGCACGGGATCGCCTATCGCAGTGTTCGAGATCCCGATGGAGAAAATTGGGTCAGCTATCGGCCATCTCAAGTCAACAATGTCCTTCAGGCGAGACACTTTCGCGTGAAGCTCGGCCGCGAAGGCAAAGTATTTGTCGAAGAGCTGTAAACCCGACTTCTATCCGGTTCGGGCGCAGATCACGTAAACAGTTAAAGCATTCCAAAAAAGGGACCTCGACCCAAAACGGCTGATCTTCATTGACGAGACCGGTGCCTCGCGCGGCTCTATAGCCGGTCGCCCAAGGGAGAACGCTGCCGGGCCAGCATACCCCCCATGGCCATTGGAAGACGACCAGCTTCACCGCTGGTTTGCGGCTCGGTGGCATGGTAGCTCCCATGGTGCTCGATGGCACCATGAACGGCCTTGCCTTCCTGGCCTATGTCGAACAGGTTCTGGTGCCGGAACTGCATAAGGGCGATATCGTGATCATCGACAAGCTGCCTGCCCACAAGGTCGCGGGTGTCCGACAAGCCATCAAGAAAGCCGGGGCGGCGGGGTGTTTTATATTAAATGTTCAATATATCCAACGCCTTGGGATTTCAGTAAACATTTCCCCCGACTTCCCACCCTAAAAATTCATCTCGCGGATAAAAACGCTCGTGATGGTTTCGTATAACCGGCGGGCAAAACTGACCGGTGGCGCATCAATTTCCAAGGTGCCGCGCAGCATCATATAAACCGGATCGCTTTTTCCCCGATTATCGCCCCGATCAACAGAACCCGGATCATCAACACCCCCCGATACCCTGAACACAGCATCCAGCGGCACCATAACGCCCTGTTCGTTAAGACGCGCGGCAATCGGCCCGCCATGCGAGGCGGCAAGGGATGCTTCTTCGAGGATCGGGGCGCTAAAGCTGTCAATGCTGTTCAGATGAACTTCCATTGCGGGCAAGGTAATCTGATCGGGATAAAACCATGCCGTTGCCCAAGGGCCAAGGCGCGCAATGTCGCGCTGGGAAACATATCCCAAAACGCGGCGCGGTTCCCGGTCCTCGATCACCCGCAACAGCGGCACTTTTTCGCCCAGCCAATTGTCGGGCCGCACATGATCGCCCATATCGCGCACCGTCCCGGCAATCGGCGCCCGTAAAACAAGCTGTTCCTGCCGGATTTGCAACAGCGAAAGCCCGGCTTCAAACCGTAAAACTTCTTGCAGGCGCGTGGCGATCACATGGTGTTGCGCGGCCTCGCGGCTGCTTTGCGCCTGCGCCAGCAAAATCCGCGCTTCTTCCAGTTCCAGTCTCTGAACCGCAATCCGCGCACTCAGTTCCGGCGCATGCAGGGTCAGTAACACCTGCCCGGCCTCCACCCTGTCCCCCTCGCCAACCAGAATGTCTGCAATCCGGCCTTCGGCGGGGCTGAGGATGTCGGCCGCGGCACTGGCCTGCATGACGGCCGCCGCCTCGACCGAGGCCCGCCACGGCACAAATAGCAACGCCGTCATCATCACGACCAAAAGGGCAACCGCCACGCCCAAAGGGGTCATGCGGGCATGGCGGCGTTCCTGCCACCAGATTTTCATTTCTTTCACCACGGGCAACACAATGAACCACAGGATTTCAATGACAAACAGGATAATGCCCAGCACCTTGAAAAACAGGTGATAAACCAGCACGGCAATGCCCAGAAACAGGAAAAACCGGTAAATCCAGACGGAAACGGCAAAAATCACCAGCAATCGCCGACGCGGCCGTGCCATCGGTTCGGGCGGGGCCGCGCCCAACCCGAACAGTTTTTCCCGCAAATACCAGCGCGCCATCGCAAAGGCGCGATCTTGCAGATTGGGCACCCGAAGATAATCCGACAGCAAATAATAACCGTCAAACCGCAAAAACGGGCTGAGATTGATCAGAAGAGTCGTGATCCAGGTGGCACTGGCCAGCAAGAACAACGTGCTTTGCACCGGTCCGGGCGGCACCAGATGCCAGAAAAACGTCGCCAGCAACGCCAGCGAAAGTTCAACCCGGATACCCGCCGCCGCAATCCGCAATCGCTGATCCCGCCGGGTCAATCGCCACGCATCCGATGTATCGGTATAGAGCACCGGATACATGACCAGAAACGCCACCCCCATGCTGGGCACCCGGCAACCATACCGCGTCGCCGTATAGGCATGGCCCAGTTCATGCAGGATTTTGGTCACCACCAGCGTCACCGCCATCCAGATCATGCCCTGCCAGTTGGCAAAGCCCATAAAGGTGGACAAAAACCTGTCCCATTGGCGCAGGGTCATGAAAATGCCCGCAATCCCCAACACCAGAATGGCCATCTGTATCGGCCGCGAGGCGACAAAATCGGCAATGCCCTGTGTCGCACGCAACACCCGGTCCGGCCGGATCAACGGCACCCGGACAAACAGGTAATTATGCACCAGCCATTTCAGAAAGGGCGGCTTTCCGGCCTGTGTGATCCGGGAAAATTCGGCAATGGCGTCTTCGCCCTGGCGGCGCAACAATCCATTGCCATGCAGAAATTTGATCAGGCCCAGAACCTGTTCGCGGTCCGGCATCAGGATGGTTTCAGCCCGGATTTTTGCCAGCAGGGCCGACACCTTGCCCACCGGCCAGCGGCGCAAAAGCTCGAATGCCGAATAGCCGATCCGGTAATAACGGTTGCGCACCGGATCATGAATGGTCCAGCACGGCGAACCATATTCATCATGTTCGGCGGGCAAAAGCCGCAAATCATCGCGCAGCGGCGGCAAATCCGGATCATCCCCGCCAGATTGGGCCGCTTGTGCGGTTTGCGCCGGACCGGCCATGCTACATCCCGATCATCTGGCGCAATGCCGACAACGGACGCCGGAACAAAAACAGCGCCAGCGGCACCGCATCCCCCGATATCCGCGCCGACCCTTTCAGGCCGATCCGCGGCGGGTTTTCCTGGTCCTCAAACCGCGCCACCGCCCGATAGGCCAGAACCCCCTCGGCACTTTCCATCGGCTGATAGGATGACAGTTCCAGAACCGCCGGAAAGGACCGCAACGGATCGACATCCAGAAACAGCCGCACATCGGCCCCCGGACGCAGATTGATGGCATCCGATACCGGGATGAAAATGGCAATTTCGGCATTCTGGGGCCGGGCGACCAGCATCACCTGTTCGCCCACCGAAACAGGCCGCCCGCGCCAGCGATTGGGATCGCTGAAAATCGCAATGCCGTCTTGCGGGGCGATGACCTGCACCTGCGACAATTGATAATTGCTATACGCCGCCTGTTCTTCGCGCATCGCCAGCCGCGCCTGCATCAGGGCAATTTCGGCCCGGCCCTTGGCATCGCCAAACGCCTGTTGCGATACCCGGCGCAATTCGGCCCCGGCTTCGTCCACCGCCCGCATCGCAACCTGATGATTGGCGCGCAATTCGGCATCTTCAAAGGAAAACAGCACATCCCCCTGCCGGACTTCGGCATTGGGCCGGACATGAATATCATGGATCACCCCCCGGATCGGGGCCGATACCGGCAAGGCATCGCGCGGGATCACATCGGCCGGGGCAATCACACTTTGCGGCACCGGAACAAACAGTGCCGCCAGCAACGCCACCGCCCCCCCGGCGACCATCCCGCGTTTGATCACCGGTTTTTTGGGGGTGTTGCGCCGCGTTTTCCGCAAGGCCTGCCAGGCATGCCCCATCGCATCGGCCAGTTGATCCAGCAAAACCGGTTCCGCATCCTGCCACGGTTCGGCCCGCATCAGAACCAGCCCGCCAAGCGCCGTTCCATCCATCGCCTCAAGCGGTTGCCAGAACAGATGGGCCGGCAAAAATTCGGACCATTCCGGCACAAGATTTTCAGGGATATTCGCCGGGGACAGACCCGTTGCCTTTGTCAGGCCACCGGCCTTGTCAAGGGCCGACAACATCCGTTCGACATACAGGATATAAGGCGCATTACGGTCAATCGACGCCACATTCGATACCGCCGCCACCCGCAACCGGTGGGTGCCCGAACGTTCCACCAGAACCGCCTGCTGATAGGGGATCAGGCGGCGGGGTTCCGATACGGCGGTAAAACGCCATGCCGTCAGGTCGGGCGCATGACGCAAACTGCGCTCGATCCCCAACAGAACCGTACTGGCCGAAGGACGCGGAAGACCGGCCATCACATTTTCGATGCGTTCTGGATCAGGGCGGTGCCGCTCATGCCGGGCAAAAGTTTTTCCTGCCCGTCAAGAATCACGGCATACACCCTGACCGACTGGCTGACCGGATCAATCCGCGCCCCGATCCGGTCAATCCGGGCGGCAATTTCCGATCCGGTTTCATCAATCCGCGCCTGCACCGCATGACCGGGGGCAAGCCACGCCAAAGACGGCGATGGCACAATCAGTTCCAGTTCCAGCCCGCCAAACCCGACAATCTCAATCAGCTGATCCCCCGGATTGGCGGTTTGATGCGGTTGCCCCACCCATTCCACAACCGCCCCGTCATAGGGGGCGGCAATCTTGCAGCGGCTGAGGTGAAAATCCTGAAGCTGCAATTCGGCCCGGGTCTTTTCAAATACCGCATGGGCGATTGTCACATCCAGTTCGCCCACCGTGCGCAATTCCGCCAGACGTTTTTGCGCCTCATACTGGGCTTCGGCCTGCCGGACATCGGCGGCGACCGAGGCCCGCTGCGCCCGATAGGCACCACAGTCAAACACCGCCAATATGTCGCCTTTGGCAAATTTCTGGCCGGGGCGTTTTGGCATTTCGGCAATACGCGCCGATACTTCGCTCGACAGAATGGCATGGTCGCGGGTGGTCACCAGAACGCGGGCTTCAAGATTGCCCCCGTCCATATTCTGCTGGGACAAGGCGGGATATGACCCCGCCCCCCATAACAGCAATGCAAGGCCAAGGGCCCTGCATTGCCATCCGCTTTGTCGTTTGGAACCCTGCATGGGTTTTGTCGCTCCGATGCGGATTATGGGGTTACGTTTTGCGATACGACCTGTTCCGGGGTGCTGGCATCCGCCAGAACAGGCGCATCATATTCGCCGTGATCCCAACGGGCCAACACATCACCGATTGCCGCCGACAGGCTGGAAATCGTGTCATCGGCCACATCGCCGGGCAACGGATCGGCCCCGATGGTGGCAAACAACCGGCCATAAGACGCCTGAAGATCGGCATAGGCCATGTCGCGTTGCAGATTGGACAACAGGGCGCGGACTTCGGCACGGATCGCCTGGGCATCGCCCACCGTATTGGCGGCATTGCTGGCCGAAACCCGGTCAAAAATCTGATCCTGCACATCGGCAATCTGCCCGGTCAGTTCATAATCGGACTGTGCATGGGCAAATCGCAGCCGGGCAATATTGACCTGGCTGATCACTGCCATCGACAGGGCAAGACGCCGGACTTCGGACAATTCAATCTGGCTGTCGGCCAGTTTCATATTGGCCGGGGCGCGCATGATCTGCATCAGGTTCCATGACAGGTTCAACGACCCGTCATACCATTTTGAATTGACCTTGTAGCTGTCGGTCGTGTGATTGATCCCGGCAGAAAAATTCAGGCCCGGCACCATTTGCAGAATGGCAATTTTGGAATCGCGCTGATTGATGCGCAACTGATAGGCCTCGGACCGCAATTCCGACCGGTTGCGCAAGGCTTCCAGTTCCAGCGTTTCCCCATCCATCGCCAGTTCAGGAACCGGACGGTCCGTATCGACCGCCGCCTGAACCGAAAAATCGCTGTCGGGATGAATATTCATCAAAACCGCCAGTTCGGTCCGCGCCTCAACCAGTTGACGGCGGCGGGTTTCCAGTTCCCGCAGGGTCAACAGCAAATCTTCCTGATAGGACAGGGCATCAAGCGGCGCACCAATGCGTTCCGACACCTGGGTTTCGGCCCGCGTCAATGCCTCGCGCACCCGGTCCAGAACCGGTTCAAATTGCACCAGCGCCCGTTCGGCCGCCGCCGCCCGCCAATAGGCGCTGCGGGTATCATTAACCACATTGTGGATCACCTGACGGCGGCGTTCGGCCACAATCAGGGCCAGATCGGCCTGCTGGTTGGCCCGCATATAGCCGATGGCAAAATCCAGAACATTCCAGCTGACCGACAGGTCACTGTCGCGCACCGTGCGGTCCGAACTGGTCGATGTCGATGTTTTGGCTTCGTTATAGGTGGTATCGGCATTGTTGCGCGTTGACCAGCCCGTCTGTGCCACCACATTGGGCAACAGATTGACATTGGCAACATCAAGCTGCCCCATCGACACGGCTTCTTCCGCCAGTTTGAGACGATGATCCAGATTGTATTTCAGGGCCCGCGCAATCGCTTCTTCCAGCGACAACGGCCCGTTGATCACTTCCTGATGGGCAAATAACCGTTCCAGATCAAGACTGACCCGGTCATCATTTTCCTGTTGCGTCAGGCGTTCCGGCGTTACGGCACAGGCCGACAAAACCATCACCCCCGCCAATGCCGCCGTCACCGCACGCCACCGCCCGCCTGTTTTCTGCACGTTAGTCATATTAAACCTGTTCCCCCAAAATGCCTGTCGGCACCTGTTTTCGTCACGCAAAATAGCCCGTCTGTTGTTCTATGCCGCAGGCGGATAATATGTTTCCAAGGCCTTGTTCAGCGCATCGACCTGCCGCTCGAAACTGTTCCCGGCGATTTCCAGTTGCTGCCCGAACCCGGCAAAGGCCAGATCGACAAAACCGTCTTCACCTGCCACCGGCAACGCGGCCTGATCACCGGCCGGTGCATCCTGCGGCACATCCCCTGCCGGGGTATCCCCACCCCCGGACGGAGCCGGTTGCCCTTGCGGCAATTCACCATCGCCCAGACCGGGATTACCGCCCGAATTGCTGCCCGGAGTGCCAACAGATGGTGTGCCCCCCGGCGCACCGGTGCCGCCAATACCGGCACCACCTGCCGTATCCCCCCCAAAGCCGCCGCCAAGACTACCACCGCCAAGGCCGCCGCCGAAACTGCCGCCAAATCCACCACTGCCAGAAGACCCCAGACCACCGCCCAGTCCTCCGCCAAGTCCTCCACCACCCAGTCCACCCCCAAGGCTGCTGCCAAAGGAACTGACCGATGCCCCGATTTGCGATGTCGTCAGACCGGCCGAAACCGGCGTGCCGGAATTGCCGATCGGGCTGGTATTGCCAAGCTGCCCGGTCACGGTTGTCTGGATGGTCGCCCCGGCAATCTGGTTGCCAAGGCCCGTGCCACCGCTTGTAACGGCCATCGAATTACTGACCGGGGTGCCGCTATCGCCCAGATTGCTGCTGCCCGGCGATATCTGCAAGGGCGGCACAACAACCGTCACCGGCACCGGCGTCGGCGTCGGAACCGGCGGTGGCGGCGTTTCAACCACCGGGGCGGCAATCTGTACCGTGACCGTGCTTGCGGCACTGGTGTTGTTATCAATATCCGTAAGCGTCACACTGATTGTACGATTGCCTGCCGCCGGGCTTCCTGAATTGTTTTCATAGGCAAGGGCCCGCACCACTTCCTGAATATTTGCCGGGGTTGCATCCGCATTGAAATTGATCCGCAGCGTATTGCCCGCCTCAATATCGTTGGCCAGTGTGCCGATCACCGTGCCCCCGACACTGACCGTTGATGTCGCGGTCGTGCCCGATAATGTGACAGTGGTGCCCGTGGTATCAATCGTCAGGATATCCTGTGCGGTGTTCCCGCCGCCGGTAATGCTGACCGTAAGGTTCCCGACGTTGCGGAAATCACCGGCCGTAAAATCCGCATCCGATACCGTGGCATTCTGCCCGACATCAAGTTTGACGGTCTCACCGGTGGTATAGGCAACACTGTCCCCCGAAAGGCCACCAATCACCGGGCGGGAACTGACATCAACCGTGAAGGTGTCGGTATCCGTATCGGTTCCGTCCGATGTTTCGACCGTGATCGTTTGCGTACCGGTCGCATCAGGCGTATAGCGCAGATTTTCCAGCGTGGTCTTGACATCGGCAACACTGCCCGAAATCTGGATCGAATTGGTGCCGCCACCGGTGATGGTTGCGGCACCGGTGGCGGTAAAGGTGCCATTACCATTCGGCACGGAAACCGTGGTGGTGACGGTCGCGCTATCGACATCCGCAACCGAAATGCCGGTGATCGCCTTTGCCTCGCCCGTTAAGGCGGACTGAGCGCCCGGTACGGTATTGACCGGCGCGTCATTGACCGCCGTCACCGCGACAGTGGCGGCAATCGAGACTGCCGTTGTCGCCACCCCGCCATTGGCGGTACCGCCGCTATCGGTAATCCCGGTCAGGGTGACCACACGGTTGTTGGTGCCGGGGTTTTCACTGACCGAGGAATAGGTCATACCGTCAATCACGGTTTGCGTGGTGGCCGTGTCCATCGCCCCGCCGGTAATCGTGACGGTGGCCGTTCCCGCCGTGACCGATACATTATAGGTCAGGCCGTTGGTGGCGGTGGTCCCGGTTCCGTTGACAAGCGAGATCGCCGTGCCGTCCAGCGTGATGCTGTCACTTGCTTCGGCATTGGTGACGGTAAAGCTAAAGCCCGAAATCGTCTGACCAGCCTCGACCGTCCCCACACTCACGCCCGAGAACAGATCAACCGCCGATCCGTTTTCGGTAAAGGTCGGCGTCCCGCCGGTCGCGCTCAGGGTCGGCGCATCATTCACCGCCACAACCGTCACCGTGACATCGGCGGGGCTGGAGGTAAACCCGCCGGAATCATCGGTAATCGTCACACGGATCGTCCGCGCCCCGGCAGTCGGGTCATCGGCATTGCTGTTGTCATATTGCAGGGCCTGCAACAGGGTGGCAACCCGCGCCTGTGTGGCATTGCTGTTGAAATTGATCACCAGATCATTGCCCGCCGCAATGTTGTTGCCCAATGTACCAATAACGACACTATCGACAGTCACATCCGACCCGGCGGTTGTTCCGGCCAGCGTGACCCCGCTGCCAAGCGTCAGAATATCCTGCGCAGCATTGCCGCCTGCGGTGATGCTGACGGTCAGATTACCGCCATTAAAATTGGGATTGTCATTGTCGGAAACCGTCGCATTGCTTCCGGTATCAAGGGCAACCGCCCCGCCGCCTTCGGTAAAGGTCACGCTGTCGCCATTCAGATTGCCGATCACCGGCGCAGAGACGATATCGACATTACCGCCGCCAAGTGACTGATTGACGGTGCCGTCATCGGCATGGATCGTAAAGGTCGCGACATTGTCGCCCGCTGCGTTTAATGCACCGGTATATTGAATATTGGATGTGGTATCGAGCCATGTGTTGATATTCGCCGCTGTGCCGGTAAGCGTCAGCGTGCCGCCCGAACCGCCCACCGTAACACTGCCAGACGAAGTTGCGGCAAATGTCCCGGCAGTGGCCGCAATCGTAACGGTCAGACTGTCGCCATCGACATCTTCAAAGGTGACGGCGGACAAATCAAAATTGCTGGCCGTGTTCTCAGTCACCGTCACATCGGTCGGGACACCCGTTACCGTCGGCGCATCATTGACGCCGGTAATGTCGATATTGCCACCGCCAACCTGTGGGTTCACCATGCCGTCATCGACGTGAACCGTAAAGGTCGCGGCATTCTCACCCGCCGCATTTGATGCCCCGGTATATTGAATATTGCTGACAGTATCGAGCCAGGCATTGATATCGGCTGCCGTCCCATTAAGCGTCAGGGTGCTGCTGCCCGATCCGCCGACGTTAACCCCGCCCAACGAGGAGGCGGCAAACGTGCCTGCCGACGCCGTAATCGTAACGACCAGGTTATCGCTATCAACATCGGCAAAGATGACGGCGGACAAATCAAAATCGCTGGCGGTGTCCTCGGTCACGGTTATATCTGTCGGAACACCGGTGACTGTCGGCGCATCATTAACACCGGTAACGGACACTGTTTTCGTCACGGTATTGGAATTGTCCGTCCCGTCATTGACCGTGATAGAAATCGTCCGGTTGGCGGTATTCGGCGATTGTGACGTATTGTCAAAGGTGATGGACCGGATCGCCGCCTGATAATCGGACACTGATGCCGAACCGCTCAGGGTCAAAACGCCGGTTTCGGCATCATAAATGCCGGTAATGCTAACCGTGTCGGTAAAGGCCAGAACATCCGAACCGTCTTGGAAATTGCCGGTGATCGAGATCGTCGCGCTGGTCATATTCGCACTATCCACATCCGACAGGGTAAAGCCGCTGTCGATGACCACCGGCGTTCCTTCGGTAAAGGCGGTGGTGGTGCCCGTTGCGGTCGCCACCGGCGCGTCATTGACCGGGGTCACATCCAGCGTAATGGTGCCATCCGCCGGGCCAGTATCCGCCGCATCGCGAATTCGGGTGGAAATTGTCACATCCTGATCCCAGTTCGCCGATGGTGTAAAGGCCACGGCGGCAAGAGCCGCATTCACATCCGCCACCGAACCGGTCACGGTCCACGCGCCAGTACCCGCATTATAGGTCGAGGTTGCCGACCCGAATGTCCCGGTCGTCAGGCTGCCTGCCAAGGCATTGCTCAGTGTCAGGGTCGCGGTGATGGTATCATTGGTATCCACATCCGTCACCACAATGTCGCCAAGCGCAACACTGCCGCCATCTTCGGTAAAGGGAACCGTCTGCGTCAAATTGGTCGCGGTCGGCGCATCATTGACCGGGGTCACATCCAGCGTGATGGTGCCATTGGCCGGACCCGCATTGGCGGCATCGCGGATTTGGGTTGTGATCGTCACATCCTGATCCCAGTTCGCCGACGGCGTAAAGGCCACGGCGGCAAGAGCCGCATTCACATCCGCCACCGAACCGGTCACGGTCCACGCGCCAGTACCCGCATTATAGGTCGAGGTTGCCGACCCGAATGTCCCGGTCGTCAGGCTGCCTGCCAAGGCATTGCTGAGCGTCAGGGTCGCGGTAATGGTATCGCCGTCATCGGCATCCGTCACCACAATGTCGTCAAGGGCGACGGAACCGCCGGGGTCTTCGGTATAGGTCACGGTCTGCGTCAGGTTGGAGGCGGTCGGGGCGGTGTTTGATGCTCCGCCAAGGTTGGCAATCCCGACATCATCCATGAATACATTGATGCTCCCGCCTGCCGCCGGAGTGATTTTGATCCATGCAACTCCAACACTGTTGGCGAGATTAGTAAAATCTCCAGAAGTCAAGGAAACACCACCCTGATTACCATCAGCAAAAAAAGAAGATACAGAACCTGTCCATATTGCTCCCTTATCCGATTCTATTGTGATATTTCTTGAAAAATTTCCACCACTACCGTCATCAACGGCCATCACTATTGAAGTAAAATTGAACGTTGATCCGCCATCAAAATATATTTCGATACCGTCAGCCGAACTAACACTTGGAAATGATCCATATGACCCAATAAAATTATTGTTACTGCCATTCACATAATCTGATGCCTGAGAATAAACATTAGCTGTAGAACCGTTATTTTTCACCTTCATCGTGTAACCACCAACGGATACAGACACTACTTCCGTACCACTACCACTGGTGCCAGTTTGAAAATCTACTGTCCCGTCATAAAGCACCCCGGAAAAATCATTCATCGCCACCGATGAAAACGGCACGGTGGCCTCGATATCGCCGGTGGTGATTTCAAGGTCCCAGTCGCCGCCAAGGTTTTCCGCCCCGGTCAGGTCGTCTGATGCCGCAATATCGGCCCCGGTCAGGGTCGCGAGCGCATCGACAAAGCCCTGCCCCTCGCCGCCCTCGCCAACAAGGCAGCCATACAGCAGAATATCGCCCTGTTCGCTCAGTGATTGCCCGATAATCGACAGGGAATCGGCATAGGCGGCCAGGGTATCGCCGGTCAGGGTATCGGTGCCCAGCCGGACCATGCCGGTATCGCCATGCGACAGGACATGGATGGCGTCAATGTCGCTGCGGCCATTCAGGGCCTCTGCCAGTTGCGCAATACCGCCCTGTGTGCCGTCAATCAGGATGGTTTCCGTGCCGGGCGCCAGACCGTCCACAAGCCCCTGCCACCCGGCGACCGAGGTATCGACAACGACAATCTCCTTGCGCTCCCCCGCCGCCGGAACCGCGGCGGCATCGTCGGCGGAATAGACATCGCTGTCGCCGGTATGATCGGCGGCATTTTGCGCCTCGGCATCGGCCTGGGCGTCTTGCGCCGCATCGGCCCCGGTCGCCACCCCGGCGGCATCAAACATGAAACGCGGCTCCAGCGCCAGCGGCATCACCGCCGATAATGAGTCATGCGCCAATCCGGCCTTGATTTTCCCTGCGACTGTCATTATCCGCCCCGCCTTTATGGTTGCGATTCTATACGCACCCCGATCAATACTCATACAAAGATATAGCATCGGCGCAAACGGGGCAGCAAGCCCAAGTTGTATCAACGCCAAAGATATCTTCTTATGACGCCGCACAGATTGGCAAGATGGAAATCAGATATGTCAGAATTTGTCAGACTTGCGGGCGGTTCCCCGCCAACCGGCTGGCCAAGTCCCCCGGATTGATGCCAATGTTTTTACCCGCGTTTTTGCCAGCATTTTTACCACTGTTTTTTCCGGTGCTTTTGGCGGTAATCACACTGGCCGCGCTGCCGCTGGTATCTTTCCAGAAATCCATATTTTCAAATTTGTGAAACAGGTCGGGCGGCAGGATGGTTTTGCGTTCCTCGAACGAAACCCTGGGCCTGACACGATGCAACCCGGCAATGCCCAGTGCCTCGTCAAATTTCGGGGCGTCATACTCGACATTCTCAAAATCATGCCCGTCATGCCACGGCTCGTCGATGAACTGATACACCAGCCGCAGGGTTTTTTCCGGTGCCTTGGCCAGCAATTCATAATCAACCAGCAACAAATCCGCCGCCTGTTCGCCATAAAATGCTTCTTTAAGCGCCGTCCACGGATAACCGACAAGCCGGTTGTGCCGCGCCAGACTTTCCATGCGGCTATAAACCGTGGCGCGTTCGCCATCATTGCCAAAAAGCCGTGTATTTTCATAAGGATCGCGGCGAAACAGCCGTTCCAGACTGTCCAGAACCCACGGCACATCGCGCACACAGGCAATCACCTTTGCGCCGGGAAACAGATCGGCAATCAACGGCATTTTCGCGCACCAGGACCGGTTGGTATCGAAAAAAACCTCGCGGTCGCTGGTGGTGCGGCAAAAGGTCGCGGCAACGCTGCGCAAAATTTCCGGGCGCTGTTCGGGCGCCATCAAAAGCGAAACCTCGTGGCCCGAACTCATGATATCCAGATTGGCACTGATCAGCGGGGCCAGCGCACTGGACATCGCGGCATGAAACCGCGGATTTTGCCGCAACAACGCGGCCAGCAAGGTCGATCCCGACCGCGGCAGCCCGGAAATGAAATGGAATTTCTGTACCGTCATAAGTCCCCCGATGATCGCCATGTGCCATGTTAGGGTGCGGCCCCACCATACGAAGGGTCAGGTATTTTTCAACAAAAACCCGATCCCCCATCCAAACCGCAGTGCCGCCAACCCGGAATCCGGACCGCCGACAGCCGCACCACCCGAACCTGCGACAAGATGGCCTCCCGCTTTCGGGCTGTGGCACCTTGCCATTTCAATGATCACACCCGATTAATGAAATCAAAAAATCTGGCCTCGCCGACTCGCTTTCAGTAATCAATCATGATCCCTGAAAACAACCGCTAAAGTTGCTGCATCACACCCTTCCGCCCCGGAAAACCGCCAGATAACGGCTGTGACAGCCCCCGAATCGCCAACCCGGCAGGACCGATGCAC
>NZ_JAUYHK010000012.1 GCF_030690045.1 Thalassospira sp. | reverse complement strand
GCCCCCGAATCGCCAACCCGGCAGGACCGATGCACACAAGACGGACTACCCCCGTGGGACTTTGGCGAGGCTCCATCAGGGGTACTTGATATGGCGCCCATACCCCCGTCTGCCTCACAAGCCGCATCCGAAAATGCAGGCCTGGGTCTTCCTTCCGTCGTCGGGCCTTCGCCCCGATCATACCGAACCCGCCGCAAGACGGCCCGGTCAAAACCCGCCTTTCCCGTCATCACGGGAACCGGACACACTTCGGGCTTCCGCCCACCGTGCAACTCGCCCGGCAAGGCCGACAGCTCCCGCCACGATCCGGGCAGGCGCGGCCAACCACAAGGCGCACCTCGGGCATCCGCCACCCAAAACCGCCCTTCCCGCGAACGCGGGAATCCAGACAGCCTTCGGGCTTCCGCCCGCCGCGCCAACAGGCCACCTTCGGCCCCACCACCCGCTCCTGCCTTCCCCGGTAATGCCGGGGTACGATCCGGGCAGGTCTTGCCACCGACAAGACGCAACTCGGGCGTCCTGACAAATGGCCGGGTTAGCGGACCGGCAGAATGCCCCCGTAATGGCTTTTCCATCCACCCGTCATGATCCTGCGGGCTGGCCCGCCGCCTTCTCTGTCCATGTAGTAACGCATCATCATCGTCTCTTTCCTCTGGCCCAAACGCAAAAACCCGCAAGGCACAAGGCCTTGCGGGTTTCGGTCCGGGCGGATTTATCCCCTTGACTTTTCTGTTATGCCACAGCGAAAAGAACAAATCAAGAACTTTTTTCAAAAAATCCGAAAAAACTTTGCAGGCCTCTGCCGCATATTCTCAAACCCGCGCCGGGATTTGAAAAAACAATATTTATTTCAATATGTTATGCGCATTTCCCGATACCTCCATCTGCGGCACCCTTGGCTGGATACCCGCATCCCGTGTGCACGATTGCACGGCAAACAAGAACAAAATTATTTCGGGTTGAAATTTATGTCTTGACCGAATTGGAAAGAAATCGAAACCTTATCCCGATGTATAGCCGGAATAGAGAATTTACATAGTATTTCCTGTCCGGCTGGAACAAGGGAGGACAGAATATGAGACCCGGTTTATCAACCTGCATTCTGGCAGGAACGGCGGCATTCGCGGCACTCGCCGCCATGACGCTGCGCCCGGCACCCGCCGCGGCATGCAATTTGAACGGCTATATCGGCAGCATCTGCTGGACCGCCATTTCCTTTTGCCCCGAAGGATATTTACCCGCATACGGGCAAAATCTCCAGATCGGCCAGTATCAGGCGCTTTATGCCCTGTATGGTACGACCTATGGCGGGTCTGCCCGGCAGGGTAATTTCAATCTGCCAGACATGATGGGCCGGGAACCGGTCGGCACCGGCACCGGCCCCGGCCTGTTTCCGATGGAGCCGGAATACCCGATTAATGGTCCGGAAAAAGTTACGCTTACGACTGCCAATCTGCCGCTGCATGATCACGGCGTCAATATCCCTGCGGATTCGAAAATTTCGGTGGCGGTTCAGGAAACAGCCGGATCGCTCACCATGCCCGCAGGAAACGTTCTGGCCGCGCCACAAAATACGAACGTTAAAATCTATGCCGATACGACCGATGCAACCATGGCCGCCGGAATGGTATCGGCGCATATATCCGGGCAACAAATTACCAGTGGCATCACCCCCGGCACAGATCCTCAACCGATGGCGGTTCTTGGTCCGCAACTGGGGATGCTGGCCTGTGTGAACTATGACGGTTACTTCCCGATCAACCCGAATTAACCGCGCCGCAATTGCCAGGTTTGATTTTCATCGATTCTATACCGGGGAACCACAAATGACCCATTACACCAAAACCCTGCTGGCAGTGGTGGCAACAGCCGCATTGACCAGCATCTTCCTGCCGCAACCGGCCTGGGCCACATGCAGTGATGATCCCATGCTCGGGGCGATCTGCTGGATGGCGACGGATTATTGTCCGAATAATTATGCCAAGGCGAACGGGCAAAGCCTTCCGGTCCAAACCAATGCGGCGCTTGCTTCCCTGATCGGAAACACCTATGGCGGGGATAACATAAACTTCAACCTCCCGGACCTGCAAGGACGCAGCGTCGTCGCCCAGGGACAATATTCTAACGGCACTGTATTGCGCGGACAAAAGCGGGGGGCGGCGACCACCACCATGACGGTCAACAACCTGCCGCAGCACCAGCACCTGATTGATCCATCCACCTTTGTACTTTCCGGGACGCTCAAGGCCAACAAAACCGCACCAACCGACAACAGCCCCGCAAACCGTTACCCTGCTGTTTCATCGGCGACCCAGATGCCCCTTTATGGCACCGGCACCCCCCACGCCGATATGCAAAGCGGCATCGTGTCGGGCGATCTGTCCGGAATGACGGGGAATACTGCTGTTTCGGGCGGCGGTGCGCCGATCGATGTTACGGCCCCCCGCCTTGGCCTGACCGCCTGCATCGCAGTCAAGGGTTACTATCCACCACGGCCTTAACCAGAACCTGTTTTCGGAAAGGAAATTCAACCATGAAAACATCTTTGAACCATATGGGCCGGGCGGGCATATTGGCTGTTCTGGCGACTGTGGCGACCTTTGGCATCCACCAACCGCAGGCCACCGCATCGGACTGCGCAGATGATGGCTTTGCATCCTCCGTCTGCTGGACAGGGGCGCGGTATTGTCCGCAAAACTACCTGCCTGCCGATGGCAGGTTACTGGCTGTCAATGGCAATGAAATGCTTTTTTCCCTGCTCGTAACCCGTTTTGGCGGCGACGGAATAACCAATTTCGCCTTGCCGGATCTGCGGAGCCGCACCATCGCCGGAACCGGTCAGGGTGCAGGCCTGCCTGCGGTTGCCCTTGCGCAATCCTATGGCGCAGAAAGATCCACGTTAACCATCGCCAACATGGCACCCCATACCCACAGTTGGACCCTTGAAACGGCAGAAGTCACCGGAACATTGCAGGGCCTTGCGACACAGGGCAATTCATCATCTCCTGAAAACAGGCTTCCGGGGAACCTTCCCACCGTCGGGGCGCTGATAGCCAGATCCCCATCTTATGGAAATGCGCCCGATGCCAGCCTGAACAGTGATGTGGTCAGCCTGACCAATACTTCCACCGCCAACCGCACGGAATCTGAGGGAGCACCCTATCCCTATGACATTCCGTTGCGCCCGGCCCAGCAACCGTTGCTGGCCTGTATTATGACACAGGGCCTTTATCCGGTGCGACCCAATTAAGAAATTGGCCGGATGTCAGATGACGCATAAACTGACATCCGGTCATGCCCGGCCCAGCAACAACAGCAATGCTTGCGCCGCCACCACCCCGCCGCCGATCACAATCAGGAATGCCATAAACAATCCGCGCCACGATCCGGTTGAAAACCGCATCTCCAGATAATATTGCAAGATCAGCCACGCCTTGATCAGACCGGCGATCATGATCACCATGACCGGCACAATGCCCAAAATGTTGGCGGTGGCGGTTCCTTCGGTTGCCCCGGCGGCCAACAGGGATGTGACCGTCATGCCAACGGCAACCGCCCAGACAATCACCGGAATTTTTACCGAACCCTGATTCTGTCTGGTCATCAGCGCACCAGATAAATCACAGGAAAAACCAGCACCCAGACCAGATCGATCATATGCCAGAATGCCACACCGGTTTCGATATTGATCCGGCTGGGCGACAGGGCGACAATCCCCAAAATCCCCAGCCCCATCCCCACATGCAGCGCATGAAACCCGGTAATCAGGAAATACAGGGTAAAGAAAGTATCGGTTTCAATGCCGATCCCGGCATCGAATTTCGCCTGATATTCAACGATCTTGATCACCAGAAACACCACACCCGCCACCGCCGCCAGCAACAGCCACAAACGGCACAGGCCAACCCGCCCCGATGCAATGGCGCGTACCGCAAAAACCGCGAAAAGGCCGCTGGTCAGCAAGATGACGGTATTGATCCCCCCGGCCACCCGGTCCAGCATGATTTGCGATTGGGCAAACCCGACGGGATCGACAATCCGCGCCCCGGAAAAAGTCAATAAAAACGCCCCGAACACCACCAGTTCCGACAGGATCAGAACCCACATCAAAGGATGACCGGGCAGGTTTTCAAGCCCGCCCCAATTATCGGACGTTTCGGATTGGTCTTGCGGCAAAGCTGTCATCGCACCAGTTGGCGGTAAATGCGTGGCAAGGCGGCGGGCAATTTTTCAAGATGGCCGACAATGGCATGCCCCCCCGCCCCGAAAATATAGGGGAAATAATCCTGGGCCTTGCGATCGATCGTCACCCCGAACAGGCCAAGCCCCTGTCGGCGGCATTCCTGTACGGCGCGGCGGCTGTCCTCGATCCCGTAACGGCCTTCGTAATGATCGATATCGTTGGGTTTGCCATCGGTAATCACCAGCATCAGGCGGTGCTGCTGCGGACGGGCGGCCAGCAATTTTCCGGTATGGCGGATCGCCGCCCCCAGACGGGTATAATAACCGGGTTTCAGCGCGCCAATCCGGTCCTGACAGATGTGGGAATAAGGTTCATCAAAATCTTTCAGCGTCGTCACCCGCACCCAGTCGCGGCGGCGCGAGGTAAAACTGAACACCCCGAAATCATCGCCACAGGCATCAAGCCCCCCCGCCAGTACCTGCAAGGCCTGTTTTTCAACATCCAGCACCCGGTGATTGTCGATCCACGCATCGGTGGACAATGACACATCCACCAGAACCGCCACCGCCAGATCGCGTGCCCGGTTGACCGTGCGCAGATAAACCCGGTCATTTTGCGCACCATTCCCCGCCAGATCACAGCGCGCCCGCACCAGCGCCTCCAGATCCAGTTCACTGCCGTCGCTTTGGCCGCGCAACATTTCATGTTTGGGGCGAAAGGCTTCAAACTGGCGGCGGACATGGCGAATTTGACGACGTTCGCGGTCTGTCAAAATCCGGGCATCCGGGTCGCTCGTGCCGGTATCCCCGACGCCGGTGATCACCTTGCAGAAATCCTTGCGATATGTCTGGCGGCGGAAATCCCATTCGGGATACAGAAATTCTCCGCACAAGGCCGGGCCACTGGCATCGGCGGGTGGCAGGTCAAGATCGAACCGCAACCGGGTCGCCGCCTTGCGCTGGCAATTGGAAATTTCCATTTCTTCCAGTTCGCTGGCCGCCCGGCGGGCATCCTGTTCGTCTTCGTCATCCATCGGACGGTTGACATTGACCATCTCGGCAATCGACAGGATTTTTTCAAACCGGTTCACCGCCAGCGGATCATTCCGACCTGCCTGATCATTTTTGCGGCGACGCGACCGTTTTTTATGATCACTGTCCCCGTCTTTGGATGTGCCATCCTCATCGGGGTCATCGGCACCGTTTTTTGCCGATGTGCCACAGGCCAGAACCTCGCCCCACAAAGGCACAGGCAGGAATGGCGCATAGCGAAACGACACATAGCCGGGCGGTGTCGCAAGCGGCGAAAAATCGCCGATGGGCGTCCCGCCGTCATCCATCTGTTGCCAGACCGGGTTATCCCCGCAGTCATCCGCTCCGTGCAAAATCGCCAGAACGCATTCTTCCACCCGCTGTTCGGCCATCGGCAATTTACGAACCGGGCGCAAGGCCATAAAGGCCTGATACAGCCGGTGACGCAAGGCCGTGATGCCGGGAAACAGGCGCTGCACGCGCAAATCCGTTTCCCGCGCCTTGTACAGACGCCAGACATCACGACGATACGGATCGTCAATGCCCTTTGGGCGATCCAGCCGGGCCGCCGCAAACCACGCCATCAACCAGATATAAAGATCACGGTTCAGGCTTTGATGCGCAAACAGCGACAATTCGGATGGCAGTTTGACCGCCGATTCACTCAGTTCCGCCAGGGAAATCTGTTCATCCACCAGCCCGATGCGCTGACGCAATCGCAAACGGTGGGCCGATACCCGCTTGTCAATTTTGGCAAATTCGGCGGCAGGATTACCGCCCAGCGCCCGAAAAATCACCGGCAGAACAGGACGCATATCGGCAAAACGGACGACCGCATCGCGATGATCGCGATAGCTGTCCTGTCCATGACTGGCAATGCGATGCCACAACATGCCGACATGTTCTTCAAATTCCAGCAGATTAACCATTCCGGTCTCCTCATCCGGACGAACCGCCCGCCATCAGCCGCGCAGAATGCTGATGGCTTCGATCAGGCCTGCCTTGACATCGGCATCATCGGACAGGGGTTCGATCACCGCACACCGCAGGGCATCATCGAATGCAAAACCGGCATCCAGCAGCGTCGCGCAATAAACCAGCAAACGGGTCGAAACGGCTTCTTCCAGATCAACCCCCTTCAGGGTGCGGATATTCCCGGCAATCCGCACCAGAAGACGCGCGGTTTCCGCGTCAATACCGGTCTCGCTCATGATGACTTCGGCCTCGATCTCCGGTGCCGGAAAATCAAATTCGATGGCCAGAAAACGTTGCCGGGTTGACGGTTTCAGTTGCTTGAGCAAATTCTGATAACCGGGGTTATAGGACGCCACCAGCATGAAATTATCGGGTGCTGTCAACAATTCACCGGTACGTTCCAGCGGCAACAAACGGCGATCATCGGTCAGCGGATGCAAAACCACGGTCACATCCTTGCGCGCCTCAACCACTTCATCCAGATAACAGATGCCGCCATGCCGCACGGCGCGGGTCAGCGGACCATCGACCCAGACCGTTTCCCCACCTTTCAGCAAATAACGCCCGGTCAAATCCGCCGCCGTCAAATCATCATGACAGGACACGGTATAAAGCGGCACCCCCAGACGGGCCGCCATATGGGACACAAAACGGGTTTTGCCGCAACCGGTCGGCCCTTTCAGCAACAGGGGCAATTTACGGTGCCATGCCGCCTCAAACACCCGGCATTCGTTACCCGCCGGGGTATAAAAGGGCATGTCAGCGGCATCGGGCAGGGCTTTAACAGTCGCAAGCATGATTTTCTCCGCAAGGGTCAGGGAAGAAAGGCGTCGGCCGGTCGCCCGGGGAGAGAGCTAAACCGGCCTCGGCCTGCCGATATGTTCTGCATCGTTTAAATCACGCTGCGCGACATACCGTCTTGATCGCGGTCATTCGGCGGGACGGGCAACCACGCGGGTCTGTCCGGCCAAAGGAACACGGCGCGGAATCACCACCAGCGACCAGACCACCAGAACCACCCCGATCAGAACGGCAACCCCTGATCCAAGACGCATCCAGTAGAAAAGGGCAACCTGATCCTGAACTTCCATATAACCCATGCCCAGAACCCGTTGCAGATGGGTTTGCACCACACCGGCAAAGGTCAGGGTAAAGGTCATGAAGGCCATGGCGCTGGTCGTGATCCAGAAACCCCACATATTGAGTTGCTGGTTAAAGGGTTCACGCCGGCGCAGATACGGCAACGCATAGGTAAAGATCGCCAGATTGAGCATCACATACGCGCCATAGAATGCGAGATGGCCGTGGGCTGCGGTAATCTGGGTGCCGTGGGTGTAATAATTGACCGCCGACAACGTATGCATAAAACCCCATACACCTGCGCCAAAAAACGCCATCACCGAACATCCCAGCGACCACAGCAAGGCCGCCTTGTTGGGATGATCGCGACCGCCTTTCCACACCATGTAGAAACAGAACACGACCATGGCAAAGAACGGCACGACTTCAAGGGTTGAAAACACATTGCCGATCCACTGCCAGTAACCGGGTGTTCCGATCCAGTAATAATGGTGCCCGGTCCCCAGAATGCCGGTAAACAGCGACAGCGACACCATGACATACAGCCATTTTTCAATCACTTCGCGGTCAACACCGGTCATCTTGATCATCAGGAACGCCAGTATCGACGCCATGATCAGTTCCCACACACCCTCGACCCACAGATGGACAACATACCACCAGTACATCTTGTCGAGCGCAAGGTTGGACGGGTTATAAAAGGCAAACAGGAACAACAGGGCCACCAGCCACAAAGCCACCATCAGGACGTTGGAAATCGCCGTCTTGCGGCCCTTGAGCAGGGTCATCGTCGCATTGAACAGAAACATCAGCGCGACAATCACAATGCCGACCTTGATGATCAGCGGCTGTTCAAGAAATTCACGGCCTTCGTGAATTCCAAACAGATAACCGACCACAGCCGCCCCTGCGGCAACCATAAACAGCCAGAACTGGATAATCGCCAGTTTCGGGCTATAGATTTCGGTTTCGCATTCTTCGGGCAACAGATAATAGGCTGCCCCGAAATACCCCATCAACAACCAGACAATCAGGGCGTTGGTGTGGATCATGCGAATGATGTTGAAAGGCAGAATTTCCGACAAAAGATTCGGAAAAACATAGACCGTACCGGCAAGGACACCGAACAGAACCTGCGCGGCGAACAATGTCAGTGCGCCGTACATGTAATACAGCGCCACTTTTTGCGATTGATATTTCATTGTAGCCTCGTTTCCATCAGAACAGCCTTAACCGGCTTCATTTGGTGGCCAGTTCTGGGTGTCGATTTTGCTGGTCCATTCCAGAAAATCGATCAGTTGATCGAGTTCCGGATCGGTCAGGTTAAATTGCGGCATTTGACGCCGCCCTTCGATCCCGGTTGGCTGTACGGCCATCCAGGCTTTGAGCGTGTCACGCGCACCTTCCGGGTCGTCTTCTCCGCCATAGCGCACCCAGACATTGCCGAGTTCCGGCGCGTAATAGGCACCTTCCCCCAAAAGCGTATGACAATTGATGCAGGAATGGCGTTCCCAGATATGCTTGCCTGCCACCACCGACGGCGACAGTTTCGACTCATCGGTCGATACTGTTTTGATGTAAATGTGGCTGTGCAGGGTCAAACCCAGGAAAACGACCAGAAAGAAGATCGTCCCGCCATAAAAGATATTTCGGGCGGCGGATTTGGTCAGACGTTCAGACATGTGAACGGATCCTCATTCCGGTTGAAACGCGAAAACCGCTCTGTCCCCAAAGCGGCAGTTGCGCATCATTTCCCGAAATCGCGAGAAGACCCTTGATAGTGGTCAAAATTCACAGGATGCCCGCCGGGTGGACATCGTTCCCCATCCCCAACCGGTTCAGTCGGCCAGCTCAAACCGTACCGAAAAAACAGCCCCGCTGTGATGTTCCGGTTGATCCAGATTGATCTTGCTGCCGTGGCGCAGGGCGATTTCGCGAACAATCGACAGACCCAAACCACAGCCATCACCGGTCGATCCCGGCCCACGGTAAAAGCGTTCAAACACCTGTTTGCGGTGTTCCAGTGCAATGCCCGGCCCATCATCCTCGACCACAAGATCAACATGCCCGTTACCGGGGCGCAAATGCACTGTTACATTGCTGCCCGCCGGGCAATAGGTCAGGGCATTATGCAACAGGTTTTTCAGCAATTCCTCAATCAGGGTGGCATCGCCCATGATCATCACTTCACCCGGCACCCCGTCATAGCCCAGATCAATACCGCGTTCGATCGCCAGCGGCACCTTGGCCCCGGTGACACTGCGGGTAATATCGCCCAGATCAACCGGACGAAAAGGTTGCCCGGCCAATCCTTCGGGCGCGGCCCGCGCCGAAGTCAGCAACTGATTGGCAAGATGGGATGTTTGCCGGGTTGCTGCCGCCAGTTTTTCCAATGTCTGGCGCAAGACATCCGGGTCGGTTTCACGCAGGCCCAGTTCCGCCTGGGTCCGCAAGGCGGCCAAGGGTGTGCGCAACTGATGTGCGGCATTGGCGGTAAAGCGTTGCATGGTCGATAGCGCATTTTCCAGCCGCAACAACAAATGATTGATCGCCCCGACCAGATGTTTGACCTCGGTCGGGACATCATGAAGGATCGGGCGCAAATCGCTGGAAGACCGACGGTTCAGGGCTTCTTCAAGCCGGGCCAGCGGTTTAAGGCCCTTCTGAACACCAAACCACACAATCAGGGCAGCAATCACAATCAGGGCGGATTGCCGCACAGCGGCGCGGGCCAGCATATCCTGACTAAGACTTTGGCGCGTACCCGTGGTTTCGGCGACCATCACCTGAAAGCGCGTTGCCATCCGCGCACTGGCGACATAGCGCGACAAGGCCCCAATCCGTACATCCTCGCCCTTATACACCGCATCGTAAAATACCGGCTCATCGCCCAGCGGCAGCAAATTATCCGGCACCGCCGGCAAATCGTCATAGCCGGTGATAAATTCGCCGGTTGCCGCCCCCACCTGATAGAAAACCCGGTCCTGTGAGGATGATGTCAACATTTCCAGCGCGACATAGGGCACATCAACTTCGATCCGCCCGCCAATCAGCACCACCCGGTCGGCAATCGCCAGCGCCGAACTCATCAGGGCGCGGTCAAAGGCCTGATTGGTGGCATGCACGGCGTTGGAGCGTGCCTCAAACAGCAACAGGGAACTGATCGCCAGTAACGGGATCAACAACCAGATCAGCAATCTTCGCCGCAGCGATGCGTTACGCCATTTCATGGTTTTTTCAACAAATAGCCCAGCCCGCGCACAGTCTGAATGCGAATACCCGCCGGTTCCAGCCGCTTGCGCAGGCGGCTGATATAAAGTTCGACCGCATTGCCACTCAGATCATCATCAAAACCGGCAAGCTGGTCGGCAATCTGGTCCTTGCTGATCACATGTCCGGCCCGCAACAGCAAGGTTTCCAGAATGGCAAGTTCGCGGCGCGGAATATCAATATCCTGATCATTGATCATCGCCCGCCGCGCCACCGTGTCATAGGATAATATGCCACAGCGCAGCGTCGTATTATGGGTCCCGGCATGACGGCGCATCAGGGCGCGTACCCGTGCCTCCAGCTCCACCAGTTCAAACGGCTTGGCCAGATAATCATCCGCCCCCAGATCAAGCCCACGCACCCGGTCGTCAATATTGTTGCGGGCCGTCAGGATCAAAACCGCGCATTCCGACTGACGATCCCGCAACCGCTTTAAAATTTCCAAGCCGTCCATACCCGGCAAATTCAGGTCCAGCACCACCAGCCCGTATTCCTGGGTACGCAGGATATCATCGGCTTCTTCACCATCTGCGATGACATCAACGGCATAACCGGCATGTTGCAACGACCGGGCAATACCATCGGCAAGGGCTTCGTGATCCTCGACAACCAGAACTCTCATTGTATCTGCCGGTATCCGTTGCTATCTGTTAATGCCATAACGATCTATACTATGTCTTTCTGTCCTGGACAGAAAGGTCCGGTCCGTATCCCGAAACACTGTTTTCAAGGCCGTGGTAACAGTAATGACATTGCGCAGTACTATCATTACATGCCTTGTCGTCGCAGCCTTTTTCCACACGTCCACAGGCCGCGCCGAAATTTTTCAGTTTCCGCCGCTGTCACAGGCCGGCAATGCTGGCCTTGCCGAAATCATCGCGCCGGATACCCCAAAAGTCATCATTTACGGGTCGGCAGATATCGAGGCGTTTCAGCCCGCTATTGATGGGTTTCGCCACCACGCGCCGCAAGTCGCCGTCGAATATCATCAGCTTCAGACCCTTGAAATGTATGATCGCGTCCTTGCTGAATCCGGTGATGGTGAACTGGCTGCCGATCTGGTGATCAGTTCATCGATGGATTTGCAAATGAAGCTGGCGAATGACGGATACGCCCGCCCCCATGACAGCAATGAAATCGCCGCCCTGCCCAAATGGGCATCATGGCGCAACGAAGCCTTTGCCATCACACAGGAACCCGCCGTCATCGTCTATAATCGCCGATTTTTCCGCGATCATAACCTGACGCCGCCGACCACCCGCAACGCATTGCTGAATATGTTGTCGCAACAGGCAGATTTGTTTGAAGAACGCATCATTACCTATGACGTTGAACGATCCGGCGTCGGATTTTTGTTTCTGGCCCGCGATGAACGCCATTATGACCCGATCTGGGATTTGATCCGCGAATTTGGCAAGGTACGGGTCAAACTGTTCAGCAACACATCGCCCATGCTGGAAAAAATCGCCGAGGGGCAGGTTGTGCTGGGTTACAACCTGCTGGGCAGTTATGCCGAAACCTTCAGCCACCGTAACCCCAATGTCGGCGTGATCCTGCCCGATGATTATATCGTGGTGTATTCGCGCATCGCCATCATCCCGCGCAGTGCCCGAAACCCCGATCTGGGTGGACAGTTTCTGGATTATATCCTGTCGGTTGAAGGACAGGAAATCCTGCAAAATGACGGCAATTTCAGCCCGGTGCGCAGTGACGTTCCATCCGGCCCCAACATGACGATCCAGTTGGATCGTCATGGCGAACGGGTGCGGTCATTCCCGGTTGGCCCCGGCCTTCTGGTCTATCTGGATCAGGCCAAACGCGAACGTTTCATTACCCGCTGGCAGGATTCCCTAATGGGAAGACGCTAATTCAATCGCGTTTGGGAACCGACCGCCGGGCCGGGCCGTCATAACTCCAGATCAGGCGGCGCGGGATCGGCCCCTTGTTGCGCCCGCCCTGTTGGGTTTGTTCCCACGCATGGGCCAAAATCCCCACCGACCGAGACAGACAAAAAAGCCCGCGCGCCAACGGCCCGGCAAAGCCCAGTTCGGCATAAATCACCGCCGTCGCCCCGTCGATATTCATCGGGATGCGTTTGCCCTTGCGCTGTTCCAGCGTTGTTTCAATTCCACGGGCAAGGGTTGCGAAACGGCCCGACACCACCCCCTTGCCCGCTGCCTCATCCACCATTGCCAACAGGCGCGGGGCGCGTGGGTCAACCGGATGAAAACGATGGCCAAAACCCGGAATATGTTTGCCGTGCTGATCGATCTGTTCATCGATCCCGGCGGCAACCGCTGCGTCCAGATCAAGCCCGGCCTGCATACGGGCATCAATATCGTGATAGAGGGTAATCGCCTGTTCCCCCGCCCCGCCATGCACATCGCCCAGAACATTTACCGCACTGGCCATCGCATTATTCAGGCCAACGCCACAAGTCGCCGCCATGCGGGCAATCGCGATACTGGGGGCCTGCGGCCCGTGATCTACGGCGGCCACCAGGGCTGTTTCCAGCAGGGCGGCCTCGGCCCGGTTCGGTAAATCACCGCGTGTCATCAACCAGATCATATCGGCAAAGCCGACCTGCCCGATCAAATCCTCGATGGCATAACCGCCATAATGGATTTTGCCCGGTTCCATATCAATGATCGAGGTCCGCCACCAGTCGCTGGCTTCCTGTTCAACAGATTGTGCGGTACGTTCGTTCATAATGCGCCCTCATGTTTCAGGGTTTCAATGTCGTCCTTGCCATACCCAAGTCTGGACAGGATATCGGCGGCATGTTCGCCCAGTTGCGGCGGCGGGGCTGCTACCGCCGGGGCATCGCCATTCATCTTGATGCCAGTACGCAAAATGCGGATATCGCGCCCCACACCGGGCACATTGTCAAACCCGGCAATCATGCCGCGCCCGGCAATCTGATCAAGCGACAGGGTTTGCTGCACAGTCAGAACCGCCCCGGCCGGAATACCGGCATCATTCATGATCGTAACCCAGTCATCGGTAGTCTTGCCGACCAGGCTTTGTTCCAGCGCCACGGTCAGGGCCTTGCGGTTTTTGATACGATGGATACGGGTGGCAAACCGGTCGTCTTCCAAAAGATGCAAAAGGTTCGTCACCTTGCAGACCGCCTCGAACTGTTCCTGCTTGTTGGCCGCAATATTGATTTTGCCATCAAGGGTCCGGAACGTGCCGGATGGGGCCGATGTGAAATTGTCATTGCCATTCGCGGTCGGTTCCTTGCCCGCCACCAGAAAATTCGACACCACCCACCCCATGGTCGCCACCACGGATTCCAGCATCGAAATATCGATAAAGCTGCCCTTGCCGTCATGATGGCCCGCCGCCCGGCCATTCAGGGCGGCGACAATTGCAAAGGCCGCCGTCAGCCCCCCAATCGTATCGGCAACCGGATAGCCGACGCGATAGGTTTCATCCTGATCACCGGTGATGGTCATGATCCCCGACAATCCCTGTACAATCTGGTCATAGGCTGGCAGATGACGCATCGGCCCGGTTTGCCCGAAACCGGAAATCGCACAATAAACCAGACGCGGATTAACCGCAGACAGCACGTCATAGCCCAACCCCAGCCTGTCCATCACGCCGGGGCGGAAATTTTCAACCAGAACATCGGCGCGTTCGACCAGTTTTTTCAGGACTTCCTTGCCGCGCGGATGTTTCAGATTAAGCGTGATGGATCGTTTCCCGGCATTTTGCGCCAAAAACGACACCCCCATCAGTTTTTCATTCAATTCCTGATCGGCCCCCAATTGCCGCGCCAGATCACCATGCCCCGGTGCCTCGACCTTGATCACATCGGCCCCCATATGGGCCAGTTGATGGCAACAGAATGGCCCGGCCAAAACATTGGTCAGGTCCAGAACCGTGATCCCGGCAAGCGGTTGGGTATATGTCATGACATTTCCTAAAAATTCTGTCTGGTAGAATTATGTTCTATTATATAGAATTTCGTATCTTCGGCAACCACATTGACCGCATCCTTTTGAGAGACAGGACAAAAATCATGACAGAACAATATGTTGGTGCAGTCGAACGCGCCCTGATCATTCTGGATGCCTTTGGCGACAAGGATGCCGATCTGTCATTAAAGGACCTGTCCGAACGCACTGGCTTCTATAAAAGCACCATTCTGCGCCTTGCCGGAACATTGGAGTCGCGCGGTTATCTGGTGTTATCGGGTCGGGGGCGGTATCGGCTTGGCCCCGCCCTGTGGCGGCTTGGGTCGGCCTATCGCCGGTCCTTTCGTATGGATGATGTGATCCGCCAGCATCTGGAACAACTGGCGGCACAAAGCGGCGAAACCGCATCGTTCTATGTGCCCGAAGGCCAAAATCGCCTGTGCCTGTTTCGGGTCAATTCATCACGCAGCCTGCGCCATCATCTGGAAGAGGGAGCATTATTACCCTGTGATCGCGGGGCGGCCGGACATGTGATCCGGGCATGGGGGCATGGGATCGATGATCGTGCCCTTGCTGTCCACGACGCCGGATTTGCACAAAGCGAAGGCGAACGCGATCCCGATATCAGCGCCCTTGCCGTTCCCGTTCTGGATCGGGACAGCCTTTTGATCGGTGCCCTTGCCCTGTCTGGTCCGCTTAGCCGGTTTGATTCTGAAAAACGCAACGCCGCCCTTGGCCTGCTGCATCAGCATGCCGCGCAATGCGCAACCGATCTTGGTCATTAAGGAAAAACCGGCCTCGAAAATCCGGGCACTCATGCCGTTTGATCAAAGATCTTGTGATTTTTTTGCATCCATCCGATGCGATGACAGGTTGGTGACAGGTTTCACTGTTAGGGTCGCGCGATTGCCGGTCCGCGGGGCAACCCGACAGGAAACCCATAAAACAAATATATCGGCAAGGGAGGTCGTCCGGCGCAAGCCGTCATCAAACGCCAGTCCGGCGTTTGCCTTTCTTGCAAGTATATATTCTTGTCATGGCCGGTATACTGCCCTTGGGTGGTTCAGGAAACAGGTCTTTATGTCCGGAGGAGACGTTTACTATGAAGAATTTGACGATGTTTTCGCGTCGTGGTTTTGTGGCGGCTGCGGCTGCCATTGCTGTTTCGGCAGCGGCTTTCGGCCCGGTTAAATCCCATGCTGCCGATATGGACAGCATCCATTTCATCATCCCCGGTGGCGCTGGTGGCGGCTGGGACGGCACCGCACGCGGTACTGGCGAAGCCCTGACCAAATCGGGTATGGTCGGTTCGGCATCTTATGAAAACATGTCGGGCGGCGGCGGCGGTCAGGCCATTGCCTATATGATCGAGGCATCCGACCGTCTTGATACCACCCTGATGGTCAATTCCACCCCGATCATCGTGCGATCATTGACCGGTGTTTTCCCGCAATCCTTCCGCGATCTGACCCCGATTGCCGGTGTTGTTGCCGAATATGCCGCCTTTGGCGTTCCGGCCGACAGCCCCTATCAGTCCTTTACCGACGTCGTTGACGCGATGAAAGCCGATTCCAATGCTGTGAAAGTCGGCGGTGGTTCGGTCCGGGGCGGTATGGACCATATCGTTGCGGCCTTTGCCTTCCAGAAAGCCGGCGGCGACGCCAAACAGCTGAAATATGTCCCTTATGATGCAGGTGGCAAGGCAATCGCCGGTCTGCTGTCGGGCGAAATTGACATGCTGTCAACCGGTCTGGGCGAATTGCTGGAACTGCACAAAGCTGGTCAGGTCCGGATTCTTGCCGTAACCTCCAAAGAACGTGTTGAAGCCGCATCCGACGTGCCGAGCCTTGGCGAATTGGGCATTGATGCCGAATTCATCAACTGGCGCGGTTATTTCGGGGGCCCGTCCCTGTCGGCAGAAAAGGCCGATGCCTATGCCGAAATGCTGAAAAAGCTTCAGGAAACCGAAGAATGGGAAGTCGTCCGCAAACGCAATGGCTGGGAAAAGCTGTATGTGCCGCGTGCTGAATTCACTGCCTTCATGGAAGAACAGGAAACCATGGTTGGCGGCCTGATGCGTGAACTTGGCTTCCTGAAATAAGCCTGGGTCACACAGTCAAGAAAATCTGAGGAAACCACGTCATGACGATCAATCGGGATAAATTCGGTGCTTTGCTGTTTCTGACACTGGCGCTGATTTATGGATATTATATCAAGGATATCCCGCTTTTATACGGCGACGAAGATGCCGCCTTTAATGCCCAAACCATGCCGACCGCTGTCGCATGGCTGATGGGCGTGGTTTCCTTTCTTCAACTGGTTTTACCGCCGCGGACCGAGGTCCACAATCTGCGCGATGCCTTTGTCGGCCTGCAATGGCGCAAAGTGATCCTGCTGTCGGTCCTGATGATTTTTTATGGCCTGACCATCCGGTATCTCGGCTTTATCATCTCGACCTCGATCTTCCTGTTGATCGGCTTCATGATCCTTGGCGAACGCCGGATCAAGGTGCTGCTGGGCGCGTCGATCCCGGTTGTGGTGGTGTTCTGGTTCCTGCTCGCCAAACTGATGGGGGTCTATCTGGCCCCTGGCGACCTTTTTCAAATTTTCGGCTAAGGCGCACGGAAAATGCTTGATGGAATTCTTTCCGGTCTGACGACCGCAATCATGCCGATCAACCTTTTGATGGTAATGGTTGGCTGCTTTGTCGGTACCTTTATCGGCATGTTACCGGGCCTTGGTCCGATCACCGCCATTGCCCTGATGATCCCGCTGACCTATGGATTTGACCCCTCAACGGGTATGATCCTGATGGCCGGGGTTTATTACGGTGCGATTTTCGGCGGATCGACATCCTCGATCCTGATCAATGCACCCGGCGTTGCCGGTACAGTTGCCACCGCCTTTGACGGCTATCCGATGGCCCAGCGGGGCGAGGCGGGCAAGGCACTGGCGATTGCTGCCTATTCGTCTTTTTCCGGTGGCACCATTGCCGCGATTTTTCTGCTGGTGGCGGCCCCGGCTCTTGCATCCGTTTCCCTGTCTTTTCAATCGGCGGACTATTTCGCCCTGATGGTACTGGGTCTGACGGCGGTAGCGGCGTTTGCTGGCAAGGGGCAGTTCCTGAAGGCTGTGATGATGACGCTGTTTGGCATCATGCTGGCGACCATCGGCACCGATCCAGCCGCAGGCGTTGCCCGCTTTACCTTTGGCAGCATGGATCTGATTGACGGTATCAGTTTCCTGTTGCTGGCAATGGCGACTTTCGCTTTGTCCGAAGCTCTGATGTCGATCCTGCGCCCGCCCAAAAACACAACTGCCGCAGAACAGGCTGCCCTTAAAAAGCTGGGTTCAATGAAGCTGTCGCGCGAAGAAATCAAAACCATGATCCCGGTGATTGGCCGATCATCGGTTCTGGGGTTCTTTACCGGCGTTTTGCCCGGTGCCGGTGCGACCATTGCGTCCTTCCTTGCCTATGGCATGGAACGCAATATCGCCAGCGCCAAGGAAAAGCTGAAATTTGGCAAGGGATCAATCCGCGGTCTTGCTGCCCCTGAAACCGCCAATAACGCGGCATGCAGTGGTTCGTTCGTGCCATTGCTGACCCTTGGCATTCCGGGGTCGGGCACCACGGCCATCATGCTTGGTGCGTTGATTTCCTATGGCGTTCAGCCCGGCCCGCGCCTGTTTGTCGAACAGCCGGAAGTCTTCTGGTCAGTGATCATTTCGATGTATATCGGCAATATCGTGTTGCTGATCCTCAATCTGCCGCTGATCCCCTATATCTCGAAATTGCTGGCCCTGCCGCAGCAAGTGCTGGTGCCATTCATTCTGTTTTTCTCGCTGATCGGGGTTTACCTCGTCACGTTCAACACCATGGATATTCATATGATGGTGTTTGCCGCGGCGATTGCCATTGGCTTGCGGTTGCTGAATTTCCCGATGGCGCCGATGTTGCTGGGCTTTATCCTTGGCAGCATGATGGAAGAAAATCTGCGTCGTGCCTTGATCATCAGTGACGGTTCGATCTCCTTCTTGTGGGAACGTCCGATCACGCTGGTCATCCTGATCATCAGTGTCGCCTTCCTGATGGCACCGCTGCTTGGGGTCGTGCGCGAACGCCTGCGTAACCGTCGTGAACTGCCAAACGACGGCGAAATGTAATCATAATTCCGGTCGGAACCATCTGGGGGAAAGATAATGCGCATTCTGGATAATTTGGGCATTGGCCTTAAAACCCTGGTGGTTCCGGTCTTTTTGATGATTGTGATTGTGCTGATGGGGGCGGCCACCGTGCTGACCCTTGAAGCCGAAAAAACTACCCTGACCAATCTGCGCGTCGAAGCCTATGAACGCAGTACCGATGCCCTGACCCTTTCCGATGAAATCAACCGTGCGCATGGATCGCTGTTTCGTCTGCTGACTTGGGATTCCAACGGCATGAATTCCAGCGCTGTGTCAAACCTGCGCGACGATGCCAGCCAGATCAAGATTGAACTCGCCCCACTGGTTGAACGACTGTCAAACGTCGGCGGGCCGGAATTCATCGCTGCCTATGACGATTATATCGCCATCGTCGATGAATTCCTGATTGCCAGCGAAACCAATGTTTATGGCGCACTCGAAGTTATTTCGCGGGCCGATATCGCCTATGAAGCCCTGCAAATCCCCCTGCGGGCAATTTTGGACGGATCGGCGGCAATAGCCGAAACCTCCTTTGCCGATGCCGCCAACCGGGCCGAAACCGTCCAGACCGTTTTTGTCATTGTCGCCCTGGTGGTGATTGTCATGGCCGTGGTGGTATCGGTGTTTGTATCGCGCCGCATTTCCCGCCCGATGACCAATATCGCCACCCTGATCGACCGCATTGCCGGGGGCGATCTTGACCTTGAAATTCGCGGACAACAACGCGGCGATGAAATCGGCGTGGTGGCCCGGTCGCTTGCAGTGCTGCAAAGCCAGTCGGTCGAGGCCGAAACCCTGCGTTCCGAACGCGAACAGGCCCGTGAAATCGAACGACAGCGCCAGCGCGAACTGGTTGCCGCCACCCATGCCTTTGAGGCCGCCGTGCAGGAAGCCCTGGGCGGGTTTGACCGGGAATTCGGATCGCTGAACGGATCGGCCACCGATATGCGGTCGGTCGCCTCATCGGCCAGTGCGCGCGCCAACGAGGCCAGCCGCCATTCCGACGATGTGTTGCGCCATGTTGAATCGGTTGCCGAAACCACCGCCAGCCTGTCCGAGGCGATCACCGAAATCGGCCAGCAGGCGCAAAGATCGGCCGAAATTGCCGGACGGGCACGGACCGAAAGCGAAAATTCCCGGCAATTATTTGAACAACTGACCAGTGCCACCCAACGCATTGGCGATATTGTCACCCTGATCGAAGACATCGCCAGTCAGACCAACCTTCTGGCCCTGAATGCCACCATCGAGGCCGCTCGCGCCGGGGATGCAGGCAAGGGATTTGCCGTGGTGGCAGGCGAGGTTAAAAACCTTGCCTCGCAAACGGCACGTGCCACCGATGAAATTGGCACGCAGGTTGGCGAAATTCGTGGTCTGACCGAAAATGTCGTCCGCGCTCTTGAAGGAGTGGCCGAAGTGATTGGCGAGGTCGATCAATCCGCCGCCGCCATTGCCGCCGCGGTTGAGGAACAACAGGCCTCCACCCATGGCATTTCACAAAGCATCCATGATGCCAATGGCGGCATGCAAACCGTGGCCGAGGCCGTCGGGGCACTGGATCAGGAAACCGGCCGCGCCAATAACGGGGCCGAAGACGTGTTGCGTGCTACCGATACCCTGAACCGCGAGGCAGCCAATCTGCGCCGGGCGATTGCCGGGTTCCTTGATCAGATCAATGCACAAAGGGTCGATGCATAATGCCCCCGGTGCCCGACGCCCCCAAACCCGCCGGTTTTATGGCGGATATGACCCCTGCCTTTTTCCGCAAACTGTTTTCCGCCCTTGGTATCGGCCTGATTGGCGGGGCGATTGCACACAGCATCGACATGCCGCTGGCCTGGATGATGGGGCCGATGCTCGCCACTTTTATCGCCAGCCTGCTGCGCGTCAAAATGGGCATTCCGATGCGGGTGCGTTCGGTTATTCTGGGCGTAATCGGTATTTTTCTGGGCGCATCCTTTACCCCTGAAACCCTTGATCAGGCATCGCGCTGGCCGCTGAGCATGATTGCGGTTCTGATCTATGTGCCGGTCATCACCCTGATCGTCACATGGTTCTACACCAAAATCGCCAAACTGGACCCTGCCACCGCCCTGTTTTCCGCAACACCGGGTGGCCTGACGCCGATGGTGGTTCTGGGGGCGGCTGCCGGGGGCAATGAACAGGAAATCGCCCTGACGCAAGGCCTGCGGGTTTTATTATTGGTGATGTCGGCCCCGCTGATTGCCTTGCTGGTGACCGGGGTGGTAGCGACCGGGCATGGCGATGATGCCGCCCTGTCGATGGATTTGACCGGCGGGGCCATCACGGTGGCCCTTGCCCTTGTCACCGTCTGGCTGTTTCGCCGCATCGGCGTTCCCGCCGCCGAAATGACCGGGGCGATGATGGCCAGCATGGTCTTGCATGTCAGTGGTCTGGTCGAAGGCAATCTGCCCGGCTGGTTGCTGGCCGGCAGTTTGTGGATTCTGGGTTCGGCCATCGGCAGTCGCTTTGCCGGTATCAAACTTGCCTTTCTGATCCGCCTTGGCGGCTATGCCGTTCTGGCCACCGCCGTTGTGCTGGCCTTTACCGGGCTTGTCTCGTGGGGGGTCTCTCAAGCGCTTGATCTTGATTTCATTGCCGTGCTGCTGGCCTTTGCGCCGGGCGGGGTGGCGGAAATGTCGCTGATTGCGTTGGCACTAAATGTCGAACCCAGTTTTGTCGCTTTTCACCACATCATTCGCATTTTTGAAATCGTCCTGCTCGCCCCGATCATGGCGAAATGGATGCAGAAACGACAGATGCGCAACGGAGCTTAAGCGCCCCGTCTGCGCCAGATCAAATCATTCACCCGGCAATCTGGTAGTCTCATGGTTCCGCCCCGGCATGTCATCATGCCTTGCGACAGGAGCCTGCCATGTCGATGGAAGAATTTCCGCTATCTGATGTTTATCAGTTGCTGGAGCCCGGCCCCGTGGTCTTGCTGACCACAGCACACCGGAACGCACAAGGCCACGCCGACAAAGCCCGGCAAAATGTCATGACCATGTCATGGCATATGATGGTTGAATTCACCCCGCCGACACTGGCCTGCATCGTCAGTGCCGCCGATCACAGCTTTCTCGCCCTGCGTGCCAGCGGCGAATGCGTGATTGCCATTCCGGCGGTGGAACTGGCGGCAAATGTCGTGGGAATTGGTAATTGTTCGGGCCGCGATATCGATAAATTTGACAAATACAAACTGACCCGCGCGAAAGCCGCCAAAGTCCGCGCCCCGCTGATTGCCGATTGTTTTGCCAATCTGGAATGCAAGGTGATCGACACTCGGCTGGTGGATGATTTCAACCTGTTTGTGCTCGAAGTCGTGCAGGCATGGCGCGACCCGGCTCAACCGGATCCAAAAACCATCCATCATCAGGGCTATGGCAAGTTTGCAGTTGATGGTGAAACCATTATCCTAGCTTCACAGATGCCGTAGTCAGAAGGAAAAGGCGGCATGTTACAAACAGTCGGTTTGTCCGGATCCTCCGTACAGATAGCCCTTAATCTAGCTTTATTTGTGAATCAACAGCACAGTCACCACTCGTTGCTCTCGATCAAATCATTTGGATATTCAAGTCCATCCCGGTTATGCTGAAACCAACGGCATCAGTCTCAGGCATGGTGACGGTCCATTTTTTGGTAAAACATTTACATCACATTCCCTTGATGCCATTCAATGACCTATAAATAGGCTCTTACCACCAGAAACTGAAAATAGTTGCACAAGTTCGTGACACACCCAGTGAAAAACGGAAAAATTACCAGTCCCCAACCTATTTTCATTAATATTTATTTAGGAAGATAAAAATGGTGGAAGAAGAAATCGGCGAAAAAAATTTGACAGATAGTGAAAAAAAAATATATGTTGAAATATGGAAAATTTCAGTAGAAACACAGATGCATTTTAATGAAATGTCCGTTAAATCTCGACAGCTTGGATTGACATTTGTTGCAGCGGCACTTGGCGTGGCGGTGGTTCTATTTACTAGAGATCAAGATTTTGTGCTAGATTTGTTTAGCATTAAAATACATGCATCTGTAATATTAATCTTAGCATCAGCATTGGCAGTTAGAGCAGTACGAGAACTTGATCTTAACGTATACCACAAGATGCTAAGAGGAGCGGTTACATTTGGGGAAGATTTCGAAGAAAATTATCTGAAATCTATATTTAAACTAGAAAAAGGAATGACGCAATCTATCAGCCATTTTAGTAGGTTCTCCGACGCAAATATTGATAAATCTCAGAACATCTATAAATACACTGGAAAAACAAAAATAACAGCACTTGATAAAATTGAATCATTCTATAAGAAAATTAATAAATATTTAGTAATCACATCAATTTTAATATTTTTAATAAACAACCAATTTTTCTTCAATCACATCAAACGTCTATGTTTAGTTATCATTTCATTTAAATAGATGACACAAAAAAGTAAAATACAGCTACTGGTATGTGACCTTGACAATACAATTTATGATTGGATTTCATATTTCGTACCTGCATTTTATGCGATGATTGACAAAGCTGTTTCTATTTTAGAGTGTGATCGAGAATTATTATTAGATCAAATGCGAGACGTTCACGTCAAAAATCATGACTCTGAACATCCGTTCGCATTGCTGGATACCGATATTGTCAAGAATCGCTTTCCAAAACAATCAAGAGAAGAGATCGCGGAGAAACTTGATGAAGCATTATATCAATTCAACTCTGTCCGAAAACAAAAACTAAAACTATACGACGGCATCAAATCAGGTATAGAAAATCTCAAAGAACAAAATATTAAAATTGTTGCCCACACAGAAAGTAAGCTATTTACAACGATAGATAGACTACATAAACTAGAATCATTCGATTATTTTGATCATATATACTGTCGAGAAAGACCAGACTCGAATCATCCAGACCCAAAAGCAGCAGAATACTGGCTTGGAAAATTTGATCTTTCAAATATTACTGAACTTGCATTCAAAGACCGAAAACCGGCACCACACATACTCAATCAGATATGCCTTCAACAAGGAATTCTTCCTGAGCAAACCGCATACATAGGCGATAGCATTGCAAAAGACATTCTCATGGCCCAAAGAGCGAATGTCTTCGCAATATGGGCAAAATACGGAACTCAAGTTCCACCGGAGATGTATGCCAAGTTAGTCAGAATTTCTCACTGGTCCAAACAAGACATCGCACGGGAAATGAAACTAAAAGAAGATGCGAAAAATATTTCTCCAGACTTAACGGTTAACTCCTTCTCAGAAGCAATACAGTATATTTTGTAAATACTCAAAAGGGCGGCCAATTGGCCGCCCTTTTGCATTCAGATTGAAATGTCGATCACCCATCCAGATGCGAAACAATTTCCTCACACATCTTTTTGGCATCGCCAAACAGCATCATCGTATTGTCCTTGAAGAACAATTCGTTCTGAATACCGGCATAGCCCGCCGCCATGCCGCGTTTGATAAACAGCACGGTTTTGGCCTTTTCGACCTCCAGAATCGGCATACCGAAAATCGGTGATGCCGGATCGGATTTGGCCGCCGGGTTGGTGATGTCGTTGGCCCCGATCACAAAGGCAACATCGGCGGAACTGAAATCGCGGTTGATTTCATCCATTTCCACCACATCGTCATACGGTACACTGGCCTCGGCCAGCAGCACATTCATGTGCCCCGGCATGCGCCCGGCCACCGGATGAATGGCATAACGGACCTTGACCCCCTGCGCCTTAAGCAGATCGCCCATTTCGCGCAGCGCGTGCTGTGCCTGCGCCACCGCCATGCCATAACCGGGCACGATGATGATGCTGGATGCATTGCGCATGATAAAGGCCGCATCATCCGCCGAACCCGATTTAACCGGACGGTCGGCATCGCCGCCCGCCGCCGACCCGGCCCCTGCGGCCTCGCCGCCAAAACCGCCAAGGATGACATTAAAGATCGAGCGGTTCATACCCTTGCACATAATATAGGACAGGATCGCCCCCGATGCACCGACCAGCGCCCCGGTAATGATCAGGGCATTGTTTTGCAGGGTAAAGCCAATGCCACACGCCGCCCAGCCTGAATAGGAATTGAGCATCGAGACGACAACGGGCATATCCGCCCCGCCAATCGGGATGATCACGGTAATGCCAAGCACAAGCGCCAGGGCAACCATGATCCAGAACGCCGTATGGCTTTCGGTGGCGACAAAGAAAATACCGACCACAATCAGGGCAATGCCAAAACCCAGATTGAGCATATGCTGCCCCTTGAACTGCACCGGCACGCCCGAGACAATGCCTTGCAGCTTGCCAAATGCCACCAGCGAGCCGGTAAAGGTGATCGCACCAATCGCAACGCCAAGGCCCATTTCAATCAGGCTGGCGAAATGGATGTTGCCAACCGTGCCAAGGCCATATGCCCCCGGCGCATACAACGCCGCCCCGGCGACAAACACCGCCGCCAGGCCGACCAGCGAGTGAAAGGCCGCCACCAGTTGCGGCAGGGCCGTCATCTTGATCTTGAGCGCAATCACCGTACCGATGGAGCCGCCAATCAGAATGCCGACAATAATCGTGGTATAGGACAACACCATTGGCGAGGCCAAAGTGGTGAGAATGGCAATCGCCATCCCGATCATGCCCAGGATATTGCCCGAACGGGCGGAATCAGGTGACGACAGACCGCGCAACGACAGAATGAAGCAGACCGAGGCCACCAGATAAAGGAAAGCCGACAGGTTTTCCGACATTTTGTTACCCCTCCCTTACTTCTTTTTCCGAAACATTTGCAACATGCGCTGCGCAACGATAAAGCCGCCAAAGATGTTGACCGACGCCAGAACCACGGCCAGAAAGCCCATGATTTTGGAGAAATTCATGTCAACCGGCCCGGACGCCAAAAGCGCACCAACAATGATCACCGATGAAATGGCATTGGTCACCGCCATCAGGGGCGAATGAAGGGCGGGTGTGACTTTCCACACCACGTAATAACCGACAAAACAGGCCAGAACGAAAACCGTCAGGCCCATGACGGTGGCACTAACACCGCCCGATGCTGCAACATTCATCGCACCATCGGCCATGTTATGGGCACCATCGGCAAGACTGTCGGCCAGTTGTGCCGCTTTTTCCGCAAGGCTAAGGGCGGCGTCGCGCACCTCTCCTGCATTTTGGGATAGGGTTTGATCAGCCATTTGCGACCTCCTCGCCACCGAATTTCGGATGCACGATCTTGCCATCTTGCGTCAGCATGGTTTCGGCAATGATCTGGTCTTCGCGATTAAATGCCAAGGTGCCCTTTTCCTTGTCCACCGACAGGGTAATGAAATTCAGCAGGTTTTTGGCATACATCGCGGTGGCGTCGGTTGCGACCGAACTGGTGATATTGGCCGGGCCGATAATTTTGACCCCATTGGCGGTTTCCACCGTTTCGCCGACTTTCGCCCCGGCAACATTGCCACCTCGTTCCGCCGCCAGGTCGATAATCACCGACCCGGCCTTCATCCCCGCCACCATATCGGCGGTGACAATTTGCGGGGCCGGACGGCCCGGAATAAGGGCGGTGGTAATCACGATATCGGTTTTGGCCAGAACCTCTTTCAGTTTGGTCGCCTGTTTCTCCTTGTAGGCGTCCGACATTTCTTTGGCATAGCCGCCCGATGTTTCGGCCGCCGCCGCCTCATCGTCATCCACCTCGATAAATGTCCCACCCAGCGACTGGACCTGTTCCTTGACCGCCGGGCGAACATCGAATGCCGACACAACCGCGCCAAGGCGCTTGGCGGTCGCAATCGCCTGCAAACCGGCAACCCCGGCCCCGACCACCACGACACGCGCCGGGGCAAGGGTGCCTGCCGCTGTCATCATCATCGGGTAAATCCGGCCAAATTCATATGCCGCGTCAATCACAGCGCGATAGCCCGCAAGATTGGATTGAGACGACAAAACATCCATCGCCTGGGCGCGCGAAATGCGCGGCACCAATTCCATGGCAAAGCCCGATACCCCGGCCTCGGCCATTTGGGCAATCAAATCGGCCCGATCATAAGGATCCAGCAACGCAATCACCGCTGCCCCCTTTTTATAATCGGCCAGTTCACTGGTTTTACCATCCATCACCGGCGGTCGCACCTTGAGGATCACATCGGCATCCTTGACGGTGGCCTTGGCGGTTTTGGCGATGGTTGCCCCGGCTTCGGCAAATTTTTCATCCGGTATGGCAGCGTTTTGACCCGCCCCCGCCTGAATTGCTACCTCAAAACCCAAACCGATCAGTTTTTTGACGGTTTCGGCTGTGGCGGCAACGCGCTTTTCACCGGGCCATATTTCCTTTGGAACGGCCAGTTTCATCGCAATCAGCCTCCTTCCCTGTGAGTAAATTCACGATTTGTGGTTTCTTGACATAAGACCTGGATAACATCCCGCAACGATACGTGGTGCGACGAAAAAAGGCGGTCCTTCCGCTTTGATATCGCAGAAGAAACCGCCCGCTTTCCCACCACGCAATCCGAGGCCGCAAAGCCTTGGTGACAAGTCAGGTCCCACCCGCCAATGATGCTCAGGACAAACATTCATTGACGCCCCGCCTTGTCTGCGTTGAATGCAAGATGCGATTTTCCCCTGTCGCCGACAACATCAAAAAACACCAAAATTCACGATTAACTTAAATAAAGTTTATACACATTCACTCGAAAAATGTGCGAAAATCCGCACATTCATAATGCCGATATACCCACACTCTTTTTCCGGACAATTTCAAAAATAATATTATTTTTCATAAACTTAACTTCATGACAGCCCAGCAGATAAAGATAATTTCCCACCCAGAACACGACCATAGAGTTTCACGCTTGCGCGCAAGTCGCAAGCGACAATAACAAAAAAAATTTCGGGATTTTCCGATTTATTGATCAAACAGTCCGCAATCACCGCCCAAAGCATCCCTTGTGCGATTCGGGCGGTATTCTTGCAATGACACTTATTGCGGGCGGTCCAACCCGACCAGATCAAGGGCCGTTTGCTGATTTTCTGCCAGTTTGGCCGGGTCGAAATCGCCAATCAGATCATGAAAAATCCGATACCAGTTCACATGAGCATCCAGACGCAAAAACACCGCGCCAAGGCCAATCGCCGCCCGATCCACCAGCACAAATTCACGCGGCGGCTTGACCCCGCCCAGACGGCGCAATTCCTTGTGAACCTTGGTCGCAACTTCGGCGCCATAGGCCACCGAATTGCTTTCTTCCATCCGGCGGGGCCGGTCATCCAGCAACGGGCCATAAACAAACCCGGCCCAGACATTCAAAACGTCGATCAATTCATTCGACAGGTTTTGAAACCCCCAACTTTCATAAGCCGCCACCGCCTTGTCGGTATCGTTGTCGCGCAGCGCTTCATAAAGCGAAATCACCGCATGGACGAAACCGGGCTGAAAAATGCGGATACAGCCGAAATCCAGAAGATTGACCGAAAAATCATCGCGCAAACTATAATTGCCCAGATGCGGGTCGCCATGAATAACGCCATAGCGGTAAAACGGCACATACCAGGCGCGAAACATATTCAGCGCCACCGCATTGCGACTGTCGGCGTCCGGGTTGGTATCCAGAAAATTTTGCAATTTCCGGCCATTCAGCCATGTCATCGTCAACAGGCGCTGTGTTGTCAAATCGGCCACCGGTTCGGGGATATGAACGGCGGGTTCATCTGTCAGCATATGACGATATAGCAACATGTTGCGCGATTCCCGCTGATAATCCAGCTCCTCGCGCAGGCGGGCAGTCAGTTCCAGCAGGATATTGTCGGCATCAATTGCACTGTCATAACGGCGATAAATTGCAAAGGCAGCACGCAATTGTTTCAAATCCGCCTCGACCGTCGCCGCCATATCGGGATATTGCAATTTGCAAGCAACATCCCGACCATCATGCAAACGGGCGCGATGGACCTGCCCCAACGATGCGGCCGCGGCGGCCTCCTTGCCAAAATCGGCAAAACGACCTTGCCATTCGGCTCCCAGTTCGCTGCGCATCCGGCGTTTGACAAACAGCCAGCCCATTGACGGCGCATCGGCCTGAAGGCTGGCCAATGCCTGGCTGTATTCACGCGGCAAGGCATCAGGGATGGTAGACAGGATTTGCGCCACCTTCATCAGTGGCCCCTTAAGACCGCCAAGGGCGGCGGTCAGATCGGCGGCGTAACGGGCATGGTCCATTTCGCCGCCGAACATCCTGCCAGTCGCCAGTTTGGCCGCCAGCTTCCCTGCCGACGCCCCCACCCGGGCATAACGACGAACACGTCCGCCCAATCGATTATCTTCGGACTGACGCGGTGTGTCGTCGTTATCGGTGGTCATGTCAGGAAAGCTCCTCCAACTCGTCGATAAAGGATTTGATCATGTTCAGGCCGCGCTGCCAGAATGCCGGGTCGGTCGCATCCAGCCCGAACGGTGCCAACAATTCCTGATGGCGTTTGGTGCCGCCGGCTTTCAGCATATCAAGATATTTCTGCTGAAAACCACCATCGGCATTCTGGTATACGTCATACAAAGAATTGACCAGACAATCACCAAAGGCATAGGCATAAACATAAAACGGCGAATGGATGAAATGCGGGATATAGGACCAGTAATATTTATACTCGTCATCAAACCGGATCGCATCACCCAGACTGTCATGTTGTACGGCCAGCCAGATCGCGCAGATTTCCTCGACGGTTAATTCTCCTTCGCGGCGCGCATCGTGCAGGGCCTTTTCAAATTCAAAAAAGGCAATCTGGCGCACGACGGTATTGAGCATATCCTCGACCTTGCCCGCCAGCATGATGCGGCGCATCTTCGGATCGGTTTCGGCCCGCAACATCGACTGAAAGGTCAGCATTTCGCCAAATACCGATGCCGTTTCCGCCAAAGTCAGCGGCGTATCGGACAGGAAATATCCCTGATCCCCGGCCAGAACCTGATGCACCCCATGCCCCAATTCATGGGCCAGCGTCATCACATCGCGGGTTTTGCCATGATAATTCAGCAACAGATACGGGTGCGCAGACGGCACCGTTGGATGGGCAAAGGCACCCGATGATTTACCGGCCCGCGGCGGCACATCAATCCATGCATTATCAAAAAACCTTTTACCAACGGCGGCCAGATCAGGGGAAAATTCACCATATGCCGTCAGAACCGTTTCACGGGCCTTATCCCACGAAATTTCGCGATCATCGGCATCGGGCAAAGGCGCATTGCGATCCCAGTAATCGAGACGATCCACACCAAACCATTTGGCTTTCAGGCGATAATAACGATGTGACAGGCCTTCGTAAGAATCGCGAACGGCGGTCGACAGGGCCTCGACCACATTATCTTCGACCTGATTGGACAGGTTGCGTGCGCTGACCGGCGTTGCAAAATTGCGAAGACGGTCGTCAATTTCCTTATCCTTGGCCAGCGTATTGGTGATGTGAGCCAGCAATTTGATATTTTTGCCCAGAACCTCGCCAATCGATTTGGCTGCGACCTTGCGATCCTCGACATTGGTCGATGACAGCATATTGGCGGCGTCCGACATCGTCAGGTCTTCACCATAAATCGGAAACCGCAAATCGGCCATCGTCTGATCAAACAGGCGAATCCACGCGCCCGATCCGGCGATGTGGCGTTCATGCAGAACCTGTTCAACCTCGTCGGACAATTGATGCGGGCGGTAGGACCGGTTTTCATCCAGCCATGGCCGATAGCGACGCAAGGCCGTACTCTGGTCATACTTCGCTTCCAGAACATCATCCTCGATCCGGTTCAGCTCCAGACCGAAAAACAGCGTGACGCTGGAAATCGCGGTTAATTGTTCACGGATATACTGATAAAACTGGCCAATAACGGCGTCCGAGCTGTCCCCGGCATACATCAATTGGGAATAGGAACCGATTTTGCCACATAATTCACTGATCGCTTCATATTCGGTAATGGCGGTAATCAATTCATCGCCCGACAAACCGGCAAGATTACCCTGATATTTCTTTTGAAAAGTGTCAGACCGCTTGCGGGCAGCATCCAGATCGGCCTTGATCGCCGGGTCGCTGGTCGAGGTGTAAAGGTCGCTCAGATCCCAGGTCGGCAGGTTCTTGTCGATCACGTTCATCGGTCCTCCGGAATTATCGAAAAATAAAATCGCTTTAATGCGATATAAGACACAGTTATTTTTTACGCCAGTCATCTGACAGGAAAGTTTGAACGGTGGTACGCTGATCACCGTAAAAAAACAAACGCGATTAAAAAAGCAGGGCAAGGAAACCGCCATGACGCATTTGCAGGATTACGCCAACTGGCAAAACTTGCCGACCATGTTTTTCGATCAGGCCGAAAAATTTGGCGACCAACCCGTTTTGTGGACCCGGAAAGACGACGGTTATGTCGCGACAAGCTGGCGCGATGCCGCCGATCAGGTCCGGGCACTGGCGCGTTCGCTTTACAAGGCCGGAGTGCGGCCCGGCGACCGGGTGATCCTGCTGTCGGAAAACCGTACGGAATGGGGCATTGCCGATCTGGCGATTATGTCGGTCGGGGCGCTGACAGTTCCGGCCTATATCACCAATACCGAACGCGATCATTTGCACGTCATTCAGGATTCCGGGGCGGCGGTCGCTATCATTTCGACCAAAAAACTGGCCCAGCCTTTTTTACATGCGGCCCTTGATTCCGGGCGCTGCCGCCATGCGATTATCATGGAAGAATGGGGGCAAAGTTTTGTCGGCGACATCACCATTTCAAAATGGGATGACCTGATTGCGCAGGGCCGCGGTCTGACCGATGAGGTCGGCGACTGGATCGCTGGAATCAAACGCACCGATCTGGCCTGCCTGATTTACACATCGGGTACCGGCGGTGCGCCCAAAGGGGTGATGCTGACCCACGGGGCGATCCTGTCAAACTGTGCCGGGGCCTTTGACATCATCGAAACCCTGAAGATCGATAATGAAGTATTTCTGTCATTCCTGCCTTTATCGCATTCCTATGAACATACTGCCGGGCTTTATTTCCCGATGAGTATCGGCGCACAGGTTTATTATGCCGAAAGTCTGGAAAAACTGGCGGCCAATATGGCCGAAGTCCGTCCGACCATCATGACCGCCGTCCCGCGTCTTTATGAAATGCTGTATCAACGCATCAGCCGGGCGGTGGAAAAGGACGGCGGTTTCAAGAAAAAACTGTTTGAAATGACCCTGCGTCTGGGACGCAAAACCTATGAAGGTGAAAAACTTTCACTGATCGAGAAATTACAGAACTGGTTATGCGAAATCCTGCTGCGGCGGAAATTGCGGCAACGGTTTGGCGGACGGCTCAAGGCGATGGTATCGGGTGGCGGACCACTGAATTATGAACTGGGCGTTTTGTTTGTGTCTTGTGGATTGCGGGTCTTGCAGGGATACGGCCAGACCGAATTCAGCCCGGTCGTGTCATGCAACCGGGCAGAAAACAACAAATTGCGCACGGTTGGCCCCCCGATGGTCGGGGTCGAAGCCAAAATTGCAGAGGACGGCGAAATTCTGTTGCGAGGCGAAAGCATGATGGCCGGATATTGGCAAATGCCCGATGTCACCGCCCAAACCATCATTGATGGCTGGCTGCATACCGGCGATATCGGGATGCTTGATAATGAAGGCAGCCTGATCATTACCGATCGCAAAAAGGATATCATCGTCAATTCCGGTGGTGACAATATTTCGCCGCAACGGATCGAAGGCTTGCTGACCCTCGAAACTGAAATTTCACAGGCGATGGTCTATGGCGATAACAAGCCTTATCTGGTTGCCATCCTGTGGCCTGACGAAGACGCCCTGCGCGATTTCGCCCGCGACAAGGGCTTGCCGATTGATGATATCAAGGGCCTGCTACAAAATGAGGAATACCGCAAACATGTTCGCAAGGCCGTTGATCATGTCAATTTACGACTGTCGAGCCTGGAAAAAGTGCGCAGCTTTGCCTTTGCCGACGAAGCTTTTTCCATCGACAATGAAATGCTGACACCTTCCATGAAAATCCGCCGCCACAAAATCCGCGCGGTTTATGGCGAACGGCTTGAAAATTTATACAACCGGAAACGTGCTGGTGGGTAACTCACCCACCTTTTCCCTGACCCTGATACGCGGATTGCCGGGATCGGGCAAATCGACACTGGCGCAGCAGATTTGCCCGGCGCGGGATGCGGTGCATCTTGAGGCCGACATGTTCATGGTCGATGCCGCCGGAAAATACGTTTTCGACAGAAGAAAGCTTAAAGACGTACATGCCCGGTGCGAACAGGAATGTGCAGATCATCTGCGTCATGGGCGCAGTGTGGTGGTATCAAACACCTTCAGTCAAATCTGGGAAATGCAGCCCTATATCGATATGACAGCCCGATGGACCATCCCGCTTCAGATCATCGAATGCCACGGCAATTTTGCCAATATTCACGATGTTCCCGATGACCGCATTACGGCAATGCAGGATCGTTGGGAAACCCTGCCCCAAATTTTATTGCGCCGCTGAAAATACCTTTTTGAGGATATCGGTGGTCCATCGGCCCGGATTTTGCCGGATATCGGCTTCCTGTACTGCCAGATAATGGAATATCCCGTCCATCGCCGCCCCAGTCGCATGATCCTCCAGCGACGCCTTGACATCGGGCACCAGAGGCAGGCTTTGATATTGCCCCATCATCTGATCATACATGCCAATGGCACCGGTTTCGGCCAAGGCATCATTCATCACCGGTCGTAGTTTTCCTTCAATCTCGCCGCCTGATACCCGGCGCAAATATTGGGTCGCGGCATCTTGCGGTCCGTCCAGAATGCTGCGGGCGTCGGCCATCGTCATCTGACGCACGGCGTTTAACAGGATATCCCCGGCATCGCTCATTGCACTTTCGGCCGCACGGTTCATGCGCAATTCAATTTCATCGCCATAACTGCCCAGCCCGGCGGTGGTCAGCAAGGCCTGCACCCGCTGCACGCTGGCGGGTAGCGGAATATGCGCCACTGGATCAGCGTTAAAACCGTCGGTTTTGCCCAGTTGCGCCGTCACCAGATCAATCCCGGCATCCAGCGCCTGTCGCAAACCATCGGCAACCGTATCCTGTGACAGCGACGATGATGATGACGACGCATTCCCGGAAGAATTCCCGCTTAACGCCCCGCCCAGCGCATTTTTGGCGGCATCAAACAAGGATTGTGCGGCAACATTGCCACTAACCGACAAGGCCGCGACAAGGCACCCTGTCGTCATCGTCAAACGAAAGTACCGGGGGAATTTGCGATGCATCGGATATCCTTCTTGATCAAAAATGATCGCCTATCATGACCGTCTTTATCGCCACATCAAAGCACAAAACCCCGGCACAAATTGTACCGGGGTTTTGCAAAGCCGTTTCCGATCAGGTCAGTCAACCATTTCGATTTTCTTACCATTGATGGTCAGAAAACCACCTTCGGCCGAGACCGGTACGGTGCTGCCATCGGCAATCGTGCCTTCCAGAATCTGCATCGCCAGCGGGTTTTGCAGATAACGCTGGATCACCCGTTTAAGCGGACGTGCCCCGTAAACCGGATCATAGCCCTTGTCCGCCAGCCAGGATTTAGCAAATTCATCAAGTTCCAGACTGATCTTGCGATCAAACAGCAATTTGTCCAGACGTTCCAGCTGGATATCGACAATATGATCCATCTGGACCCGTTGCAGACGATGGAACAGTAAAACCTCGTCCAGACGGTTGAGAAATTCCGGTCGAAAGGCTGACCGCACCACTTCCATCACCTGGCTGCGCAATTCGCCGCTGTCATGGCCTGGTTCCTGATTGGCAAGGATATCTGCGCCAAGGTTCGAGGTCAGAATGATCATGGTATTACGGAAATCAACCGTGCGACCCTGACCATCGGTCAAACGCCCTTCGTCGAGAACCTGCAACAGCACGTTAAAGACATCCGGATGGGCTTTTTCCACCTCGTCAAACAGCACCACCTGATAGGGGCGACGGCGTACTGCTTCGGTCAACGAACCGCCTTCTTCATAGCCAACATAGCCGGGAGGCGCGCCAATCAACCGCGACACAGCATGTTTTTCCATGAATTCGGACATGTCGATGCGGACCATCGCCTGTTCGTCATCAAACAAAAACTGCGCCAGTGCCTTGGTCAGTTCGGTTTTGCCAACCCCGGTCGGCCCCAGAAACAGGAACGATCCAATCGGACGATTGGGGTCCTGCAACCCGGCCCTCGCCCGGCGCACGGCGTTGGAGATCGAGCGCACCGCTTCGTCCTGTCCGACCACCCGCTTGCGCAGGGTGTCTTCCATTTCCAAAAGCTTTTCACGTTCGCCTTCCAGCATCTTGTCCACCGGTATCCCGGTCCAGCGCGACACAACCGAAGCAATGTGCTTTTCCGTGACCGCCTCGTCCTTCATGCCGGTTGTCGCCTGATCATCCTCGGCCTTGGTCAATAACCGTTCAAGGGCGGGGATTTCTTCGTATTGTAATTGCCCGGCCCGATCCAGACGGCCTTCGCGCATCGCACGTTCCAGTTCGCTGCGTGCCTGATCAAGCTGTTCCTTGATATGGGTCGCCGCCGCCATTTCATTTTTCTGGGCCTGCCATTTCGCCGTCAGTTCTGCCGATTTGCCTTCCAGTTCCGCCAGTTCCTTGTCCAGACGCACCAGACGGTCTTTCGACGCCCGGTCGTCTTCCTTTTTCAGGGCTTCACGTTCGATCTTGAGCTGAATGATCCGGCGGTCCAGTTCGTCGATTTCTTCGGGCTTGGAATCCAGTTCCATCCGCAGGCGGGCGGCGGATTCATCCATCAGGTCAATCGCCTTGTCAGGCAAAAACCGGTCGGTAATATAACGGTTCGACAGGGTAGCGGCCGCCACCAATGCCGCATCAGCAATCCGTACTCCGTGATGGAGTTCGTATTTTTCCTTGATCCCACGCAGAATCGACACCGTATCGGCCACTGTTGGTTCCGATACAAACACCGGCTGGAACCGCCGGGCAAGGGCTGCGTCCTTTTCGATATATTTGCGATATTCTTCAAGGGTGGTCGCCCCGACGCAATGCAATTCGCCGCGTGCCAGCATCGGTTTGAGAAGGTTCGACGCATCCATCGATCCTTCGGCCTTACCCGCCCCGACCAGCGTGTGCAATTCGTCAATAAACAGAATGACCTGACCGGCCTCGGATTCAATTTCCGACAGCACGGCTTTCAGGCGTTCTTCAAATTCACCGCGGAATTTTGCCCCGGCAACCAGTGCCCCAAGGTCAAGCGATAAAAGTTTTTTGTCTTTCAGGGTTTCCGGCACATCGCCCTTGACGATACGTTGCGCCAACCCTTCGGCAATCGCGGTTTTCCCGACACCGGGTTCACCGATCAAAACCGGGTTGTTTTTGGTCCGGCGCGACAAAACCTGAATGGCCCGGCGGATTTCCTCGTCCCGGCCAATCACCGGGTCCAGCTTGCCATCCCGTGCCGCTTCTGTCAGGTCACGGGCATATTTGTTCAGGGCGTCATACTGGTTTTCTGCCCCGCTACTGTTCGCCGTGCGCCCCTTGCGCAAATCGTTGATCGCGCTATTGAGTTTTTGCGCCGAAATTCCAGCATCCGCCAGAACCTTGCCTGCCACCGATTTCGGATCAAGGGCAATCGCCAGCAGCAGTCGTTCGGCGGTGACATAACTGTCCCCGGCCTTTTTCGCGACTTCCTGTGCCTGCTCAATCAGGCGGGCAAAATCGCCCGACAGGTAAATCTGGCCATTGCCACCTTCGACCTTTGGCAGTTTCGCCAGTTCCTGATCGGCGCGCAGACGGGCCTGTTTGTGATCGCCGCCTGCCGCAGTGATCAGATTGGCTGCCAGCCCTTCTTCGTCATCCAAAAGAACCTTCAGAAGGTGTATGGGCACAAATTGCTGATGGCTTTCGCGCAGGGCAAGCGATTGCGCTGCCTGTAGAAAACCTTTGGAACGGTCGGTAAATTTTTCAAATTCCATGCTGTCACTCCACGAGCCAACAGTTACACACGGGCGGACCTTCCCGGAAGCATCCGCACTTTTTGGGGATCATCCCCATGGTTTTGATCCTGACGCAATTGATCGGGATTGTCATTGATATGTGTCACCAAATCCGCATCGCAAGTTGCCTGCCCTACCAAAGTTGCAGGAATTCTTTTTGCACCGCACACAGATTTTCTGGCATGATTTCAATATACAAGGCAACGGCGTGGATTTACCGGTATTTTTCTGTGATTACCCGCTATCTGGCGCTATAACAGCGGAAAGACCCCGCACGACAGGACACAGAACAATGACAGCACATCTCACAGCAATCAAACGATACCCGGTCAAGGGATTGCGTGGCATTGACATGATTGATGCCACCATCACCCCCCACCAAATCCTGGCCGATGACCGCCGCTTTGTGATTGCCACCAGCGGGTCCTTTGAGCAGGAGCAGCTTGAAGGCTGGGCACGCAAAAGCAATTTTTTGCAACTGGTCAATACCCCGAAACTGGCGGAACTGGGCATCGAGTATGACGATGCCACCTGCAGCCTGACAATTTTGCGCAATGGCCGCACCATTTGCAAAGGTGCACTTGATACGCCAATGGGCCGCACCGTGATCGAGGATTTCCTGACCGCCTTTCTGAAAAACGACATCGCCGGTCGCCCGAAAATCATGTCGGTGCCCGATATTGCGTTTTCAGATATGGAACAACCCTATATTTCCGTGATCAATCTGGCATCCGTCCGTGATTTTGGCGACCGCATTGCCCGTCAGGATGTTGATCCGATGCGCTTTCGCGGCAATCTTCTGATTGATGGCCTGCCCGCCTGGCAGGAACTGGACTGGACCGAAGGCCAGATTGTGAAGATTGGCGACGCCACCTTCCGCGCCATTCATCCGATCACACGGTGCAAGGCCACCACCATCAACCCCGACACGGCCATATCGGATATCAATGTGCCGCGCCTGTTGCATACCGGCATGAACCATCTGTTCATGGGTATGTATCTGGAGGCGACGGACGGCGGCACCCTTAAACCGGGTGACACCGTTATCGCCGCTTAATTAAAGGTCGGGGCATGCACCGCCATGCCCCGAAAAATTTCATCGTGATACCAGTCGATCCGCCATGCGCGGATTGGCGGTACGCCTTTGCGAAACAGGATTTGTTCCTCGGACGGAAAACGGGCAACTTCGGTTGATTTCAGGATTGGCTGATTATCGCGGGGCCGCAAATGCACTGGCGAATTGCGATCCGCCCCTGCCCCGCCGGTATCTTCAAACCGCGACATCGCTGTCAAGCCAGCCACCCAGTCCAAGTCAAAGGCACCGTCCTGACCGAATACCTGAATAACATCGCTACGCCCGACAATATTTTCCCAGTTATGGCACACATCCATCAGGCCGCTGACCCCGCTCAGACAGGTCCAGACCGTAATCCCGTCGGCCAACGCCCCACCCAACATGCGTTCAAACATCGGCAGGCGGCCCAGTTCCTCAATCCCGTCCAGCAACACCAGATAATCCGGGTCGCCACTTTTGAAACTGCGTTTTTCAATCACAGACAACATCGTGCCCAGCAAAACCCGGCCAAAGGCGGCCAGTGTTCCGGCCTCTTCTTCGTTGCTGTGCCCGACGATGAAAAGCGATACAGGTTTTTCCAGCAAAGCATTCGGCGCAAAAGAACTGCTGCTGATCGAACGCGCAATGGCCGGATTGTCAAAAATCGCGGTGGCCGCCCGGCAGGCATTGACGATCGACATGCGCTGGTCCTCGGTCATATCCAGAATCGTCAGGGCAATTTCAGAAATCCGGCCATCGGCGGTTTCGATATTCATCAATTCTTCAAGAATTTTGTAGAACCGGTGCGACTGCATCACCAGATTGCGGCGCACTTCGGCAAGATTGCGGTTTTCGGTTAGCGCTTTTTGCACGGTAAAAATGATAAACCCCTGCAACAGGGTGCGGGCCGTGCGGGCCTCGTGGGTATCCAGATCGCTAACATAGGACGGGGCCAGCAAAAGATCGGCAATCATCCCGGCATCGGCGACCAGCCCCTCGCCCTGATGGCGGATGAATTCCAGCGGATTGAACGTGCTGGCAGTACTGCCGGTCTGACCAAAAGGATCAACCACAAAAACATGTTGACCCATTTTTTCCCGGCGTTCACGGATCGCCCGGAAAATTGCCCCGCTGCGTTCATACACAAACAGATTTCCGGGATGCAGCAAGGCATTTGGCACTGCTGCCGACCGGTAATAATCATCGGCATTATTACCAAATGTCATCAGGCGGCTGCATGCAACTGCGCCCAGTGCCTTTTTTTCCATTCCCCACCGTCCCAGAATAACCGACGGCTTGGCATCGAACATTTTGCGCCCGTCAAGGTCTTCGGCCTTGGCCCATTGCCCCTCGGCACGCTGACGCGCTATCTGGGCCGGGGATTTGACCGGTTTTTTCGGACCTGATTGTGGAATGCGGTTGATCAAAATCACAACCATCGGCAAAAACAGCGGTATGACAAAACATACACCACCAACCAGAACCAGTGCATAGTCGCCATTGAACAGACCAAAGGCGACAATCAACCCGCCCAGTGTCCATAGCAGCACCATGATGATCCGGAACATACCTGTTCCCATCACCGAATCTCCCCCAAATACGTGGCTTTGCCACATGATGCAGAATAACTTTCTGCATCCTTGATCTTTTATTTCACTGGCGCACTTTTCAACGCCTGAAAAATAACTTGAGGTTTAAGTTACCTTGAGACACTCCCCATATCCATCTATCCAGAAGTATCAGGCTCCCAGCCCCAAAACAAAACCCGCCACGGTAATAACCGGGCGGGCTTTGTTTTGGGAGATGCATGAAGGCCAGATCAGGCCGAAACGATTTCCGGATCGTTATCCGGCGCATCGCCTTCTTCACCGTCTTCGCGACCACCAACGCGGCTGCGTCCACGGCGCGTGGTTGGATGACGCCCGCGTGTCCGGGTCGCCGCAGCGGCCCGCTTGCGCGGTTTTTGTTCGTCATCGGCAGAACCGTCACCATCGCTGACAGGAACCGGCGCAGATGCTGCGGCCTCGTCATTTCCCGGTGCGGCGGTAACTGGTGCCGCACCTTCGGCATTATCAGCATCAGATGCCCGGTTGACCGTCCGCGGACGCGGTGCACGACGGGGCCGCGGGGCGCGTTTCGGGGCCTGATCATCAACGGCATCATCGCTGCCGGAAACATCGGCAGTACCATCATTACCACCGGTATCGGCAACAGTTGCACGATGTTCCGGTCGGTTATCAGACCGGTTGTCCCGACGATTGTCGGTACGATTATCGTATCTGTTGTCGGATCGGGGCTGGCGGGTATTTACGCGACGACCGCGATTCTGATCAATCGTCTGGACGGCATTGTTATCGTCTTCCGCGCCATGATCACCATTGTCGTCCTGATCGCTATTTTCGGTATAATCATCATTCTGGTTTTCAGAACGATCATCCCGCGAAAAACGATTGCCATTACGATCAGAAGAACGGTCCTCGGACTGCCCTGCCGGGCGATCCGTGCGTTGTTGCTGGGGTTGTGGCTGGGGCTGACTGACAGCACGTTCATCGCGCCGCTGATTTTCCCATTCCACAGATGATTGATGTACCCGATAATAATGTTCGGCATACTGATAGTAATTTTCAGCCAGAACCTGATCATCTGTACAGTCTTTGGCCAGCGAAACATATTTTTCATAGACCTGCTGCGCATTACCACGAACGCGCCCATCAGGACCATTGCTGTCAAAGCTTTGAAATTTCGGGTTTACAGGACGTTTATTCGATTGTTGCCGTCCGCGTGGACGTTTATTGTTATTTCTCATATCAACATACTGTTGGCGTTGAGGACAAACCCGGGATTACAACACTGTCCCGGAACCACTCCGTGTGGAATCACATTTCCCGAAAAAACAGCACCGGAAAAAACGGTACTGCGACAAACCCGCTGAGCGCCATAGATCAAACGGATATTTGCAACTGTTTACAGGGGAACACGGCGCTACCAAAAGCGCGTCGGGCACCCGGCCCGCTGAAATCAACTTATATGCCCCGAGACCTTATTCCAACTGTTTTTTTTGCCTTTGATGCGTTTTTTTCGCCAGCAACCCCCAAAGCCTCTTATGGCTTGTCCGCCGCCACACAGCGAATGATCCCGCCCAGATCTTTTCGATACGCAATTCCCGCAAACCCGGCCTGTTCCAGCAGAGCAGAAACATCGGCTTCCTGTCCGCGCCCGATTTCAAACATCACAAATCCGCCAGGTCGCAACCGCTCATAGGCCACCCGCGCCAGAATACGATAGGCCGAAAGCCCGTCCGCCCCGTCAGTCAGGGCGATTTCCGGGTCATAATCCCGCACTTCGGCGCTAAGACCTGCCATTTCAGGGCGCGCGATATAGGGTGGGTTGGAAATCACGGCATCGAAATTGTGGCAGACATGCCCGGACGGCAAGGACGCATCCCAATCGGACACATAAAAATCGCAGCGCCCGTCCACCCCCAGCGCCACGGCATTATCCCGTGCGCAATCAATTGCCCGTGGGCTAATATCGATAGCCATACCGGTAGCATCCGGCACATCGGCCAGCACCGATAACAACAGGCAACCGGTCCCGGTGCCAAAATCCACCAACCATCTTTGCCCGCCCATCGCGGTGATTTTTTCAATGCACCACGCCACCAGCGTTTCACTGTCGGGACGCGGATCAAGGGTGGCCTCGTTCAGGGCAAAGCTGTATCGCCAGAAATCCCGCCGCCCCAAAATGCGCGATACCGGTTCGCGGGCACGGCGCCGGTCGATCAGGGCATCAAATATGGTGACTTGTGCATCCTCAACGGTTTCATCGGTAAAGGCCATGATCCGGCCGGAATCCATCCCGGTTGCCGCCGACAACAACAAACGCGCATCCAATCGCGGCGTATCGCATCCGGCCTGTTGCAGGCGCAATGTGCCATCCGCCATCAGAGAACCCAGTGTATGGCGCTTGCCGATCACTGGGTCAGGCCCCGATTTCGGCCAGTTTTTGCGCCTGATCCTCGCTGATCAGGCCATCAATCATTTCATCAAGCGCCGGGCCACCCAGAATGAAATCATCCAACCGATACAGCGTCATATTGATGCGGTGATCCGACACCCGGCCTTGCGGAAAATTATAGGTGCGGATGCGTTCGGATCGATCCCCTGACCCGACCTGCGATTTGCGGTCAGCGGCACGGGCGGTATCCTTGCTTTCACGTTCAAGGTCATAAAGACGCGAAGCCAGCATCTTCATCGCCTTTTCCTTGTTCTTGTGCTGGCTTTTGGCTTCCTGGCTGGCGGCAACCACACCGGTTGGAATATGGGTGATGCGCACCGCACTGTCGGTGGTGTTGACATGCTGGCCACCCGCCCCCTGTGATCGATAGGTATCGACGCGCAAATCCTTGGGGTCAATATGAATATCAACCTCTTCTGCCTCAGGCAGAACGGCCACAGTTGCCGCCGATGTATGAATGCGGCCACTGGTTTCGGTCACCGGCACGCGCTGCACACGGTGCGCACCGCTTTCGTATTTCAGGCGGGCAAACACCCCGGCACCCGATACATTGACGATGACTTCCTTAAACCCGCCCAGATCGTTTTCGCTGGCATCCATCAATTCAAATTTCCAACCCATGCGTTCGGCATAACGCTGATACATACGGTACAGATCAGCGGCGAACAGGGCGGCCTCATCGCCACCGGTTCCAGCGCGAATTTCAAGAATGGCGTTTTTCTCGTCGGCGGAATCCTTGGGCAACAGCATCAATTTGACCGCATGTTCGGCGGCAGGCAATTTTTCAAGAATGTCGTATTTTTCCACCTCGGCCATCTCGCGCATTTCGGCGTCCGATGACTTATCGGTCAGCAATTCTTCTGCCCCGGCCAGATCATCATGCAGGCGCTGGTAGGCCTCGATGCTCTCGACCACCGGCAACAAATCGGCATATTCCCGAGACAGTTTGGCAAAAGAATCACTATCGCCCAAACCACCCGACAACAATGATTTCAATTCTTCAAACCGGCGGACAATGCCATGCAGTTTTCCGGGATCCAGACTCACTCTTTATTCTCCTTGTCCTGTGCCGGATCATCTAGCGGGAATAACCGCACAAGTAATTTCTGGGCCTTAAGCCATTCCACCGTTCCCGCCCCTTCGGTGGTCGCCGCAAGGTCTTTAAGGGCTTGGGTCGGTGCATGCAACAACCGATTGACCAGAAGCCGCGTCGCCTTGTCGGCATCGCCGTGGCTTTCGTGTAAAACCTCGGTGCGGACAGCCTCGAAATGCTGCCGCAGACCGGCAAGGGCAGGAACGGCGGCACGCTGGGCACGCACCTTGACAAAATGATCGACTTCCTCATCTATCAACGCCCAGGCTTGGTCAGCTTTTTCCTGACGCCCGTCGCGGCCCTCGGCAGCAATTTTTTCCAGATCGCCAAGTCGATAGAAAAACACCTCGGCGATATCATCGACCTGTGGGTCTATATCGCCCGGCACCGCCGTATCGATCATCAGGATCGGCCGATAACGCCTGCGTTTAACCGCATCCTGTGCCCGGGCATGGTCAATCATATAGCGCCGCGATCCCCCGGCGGTCAGGACGATATCCGCCTCGGCCAACAAACGATCCAGATCACCGATATCGGACCAGTGACAATCCAGCCTGCGCGCCACCAGCCGGGCACGCGCCGCCAGACGGTCTGTGACCATAATCCGCCCCATGCCGCGTTCGGCAAGGGATGCCGCAATCAGTTCGCCCAAATCCCCGGCCCCGGCCACCAACAACGTGCAATTGGCGATATCGCCATGCAGGTCACGCGCCACCGATTGCGCGGCGGCAGCTATCGACACCGCCCCCTGTCCGATGCCGGTCTGGCTGCGGACCTTTTTGGCGATGGCATAGGCCGCCTGATACACCAGTTCCAGTTCGCGCCCGGTAATCTGATGATGGCGGGCAATGCGATGCGCATCCTTGACCTGCCCGAAAACCTCGGGTTCGCCAATCACCAGACTGTCCAGCGATGCCGCCACAGCAAATACATGGCGCAAAGCCTCGCGACCGGACCGGATATACAGTTCCGCAGCCAGTTGATCGCGGTCGATATCCGCCCACAGGGCCAGCAGGTCAATCAGCTTTTCCCGCCCGCGTGTTGCGTCTTCGGCCAGAAGATGAACTTCGGTGCGGTTGCAGGTCGATACCACCACCGCCTGCCCCAGACGCGCCTGGGCAATCACCGACAGGAATTGTGGCAACCGCACTTCGTCGATAAACAGACGGTCACGGGTTTCCTCGCCGGAGCGTCGGTGATTGGTGCCGATCACCATCAGGCGATCCAGCGGCCAATCTCCGGCATCATCACGGAAGGCGCCGTCTGTCACCCGTCATTTATCCCTTGCTGACTGTCTCGATCAACACGTTCAGGGCGACTTCGCGCTGATCGCTGTTATCAAGATCACGCAATTGCGCAACACCTTTGGCCAATTCATCATCGCCCAGAATAACCGCCAGACGCGCATTGGCCTTGTCTGCCCGTTTCAGGCGTTTTTTCATATTACCGGCATAACCCAGTTCAACCGCAATCCCGGCTTCGCGCAAATCCTGCGCCAGTTTGCGGCAATGACGTTCGGCATCATCTCCCATCGGGATCAGGGCAACCGGGCGGGCGGCGGGCGGTGCCTCGCCCACCATCAGGGCCAGACGTTCGACACCGGCGGCCCAGCCCACACCGGCGGTCTGCGGGCCACCCATCGTCGAAATCAGTCCATCGTAACGGCCCCCGGCCATCACAGTTCCCTGCGCACCCAGCGTATTGGTCGTGAATTCAAAACAGGTATGGCAATAATAATCCAGCCCGCGCACCAAACGCGGATTTAACTGATAGGCAATACCGATATCGCCAAGGCCTTCGGTCAGGCCTTTGAAAAACTGTTGCGAATTTTCATTCAGGTAATCGGCAAACAGCGGCGCATTGGCGACCAGTTCCCGGTCGCCTTCATCCTTGGAATCCAGAATACGCAGCGGGTTTTTATCAAGACGGGTGCGGCTGTCTTCGGACAGTTTATCAAAATGCCCCTTGAAATAATCAACCAGAACGGTGCGATAGGCTGCCCGGCTTTCGGGATCGCCAAGGGTATTCAGTTCCAGCGTGACGTCATCCCACAGGCCTAGCTGTTTAAGGATATGCGCACCATAGGCAATCATTTCGACATCGCCCGCCACCTGTTCAACGCCCAGCAATTCCGCCCCGATCTGGTGGAACTGGCGCTGACGACCTTTTTGAGGCCGCTCATAACGGAACATCGGCCCGATATAACTGACCTTGACCGGCGACATTTGCTGCATGCCGTTTGAAATATAGGCGCGTGCAATGCCTGCCGTGCCTTCGGGCCGCAGTGTGATGTGTTCGCCGCCACGATCCTCAAAGCTGTACATTTCCTTGGTCACGACATCGGACGTATCGCCAAGGGTACGGGCAAAGACATCGGTAAATTCAAAAATCGGGGTGGTCATCCGGTGATAACCATACAACTCCCCGATCGCCCGTGCGGTTTCGGCGATGTGGTCATGCAGACGGTTCTGTTCTGGCAGAAGGTCATGCGTGCCACGGACGGGTTGAAGCGATGCCACGTTGGTTTCTCCGATCTTGTGTCTTCTGGACGGTTGGGCGATGCAGGGACAAAAAATAGCCTCCCGTCATCGGGACGGGAAGCCTAAATCACAAAAGTACGGGCTATTGCGCCGCAGTCTGTTCAAGAGCCTTGGCTTCCTCGATCCGGGCGGCGCGTTCCTCAACCAGTTCGACGATATGATCGATCATTTTTTCGGTGCTGACATTATGGTCGGGCTTGCCGGAAATATACATTTTGTGGCTGCCACCACCCCCACCGGTCAGACCGATATCGGTTTCACGCGCCTCGCCCGGACCATTGACGATACAGCCAATCACCGACAGGGAAATCGGGGTGGCAATATGCGCCAGACGTTTTTCCAGTTCGGCCACCGTATCCACCACGTTGAAACCCTGCCGGGCACAGGACGGGCAGGAAATGATCTGAACCCCGCGTGACCGCAGGCCCAGTGATTTCAAAATATCAAAGCCGACATGGATTTCCTCGACCGGATCAGCCGACAGCGACACCCGCAAGGTATCGCCGACCCCGGCCCACAACAGATTGCCGATGCCAATAGATGATTTTACGGTACCGCCACGCAGGCCACCGGCCTCGGTAATACCCAGATGCAACGGATAATCGCAGGCCTCGGCCAGGCCGTAATAGGCGGCCACCGCCAAAAACACATCCGACGCCTTGACCGAAATCTTGAATTCGCGAAAATCCTGATCTTCAAGGATGCGCGCATGGTTCATCGCACTTTCGACCATCGCCTCCGGACAGGGTTCGCCATAACGTTCCAGCAATTCCCGTTCAAGCGACCCGGCATTGACGCCGATCCGCATCGAACAACCATGATCCTTGGCCGCCTTGACCACTTCGCGTACCCGTTCGGTCGATCCGATATTGCCCGGATTGATCCGCAAACAGGCGGCACCAGCCTCGGCGGCCTCAATGGCGCGTTTGTAATGAAAATGAATGTCGGCAACGATGGGCACCTTCACCTGTGGGATGATGTGCTTTAACGCCGCCGTTGATTCCTGATCCGGGCAGGAAACGCGCACAATATCGGCCCCGGCATTTTCCAATGCCTGAATTTGCGCAACTGTACCGGCAACATCGGTCGTCAGGGTATTGGTCATCGATTGCACCGATATCGGTGCATCTCCACCAACCTCAACCGATCCGACGCGGATCTTGCGGCTTTTGCGACGTTCAATGTCTCGATAAGGGCGGACGCTCATTTCCGGTTCCGTGGCAAATTTCATGTCTGACAAGCTGTGGCCGACTATATAGCTTATCAGGGGGCGTTTAGAAACCACCCCATCAGGTTTTCTTGCTCTTTTTCATCCAGACAGAAAAAAAAGCGGCTCCGCAGAACCGCTTTTTCCTGACAGGATCAAAATTGCTTATTGTGCCGCAGGTGCCGTTCCACTGGCGGTCGCCAGAATATCATCGGCATTCAGCGAGAAATCCGAAATCACCGCCCCATAATCCCCAACTGAAATACCATCCTGTCCATCAACATTCAGGGCCAGCGCCCCGGCATTGCCGACTTCGAGTTTCAGGCCATCACGATTGGGCACACGGTAAGTATCACCGGGGCTAAGCATCCGGGTCAGCAGGATATTGCCATCATTCTCGCGAATGCGGACCCAACTTGTTTCCACGGCAGAAATCGTCACCCGGCTATCGGTGTTCAACGCCCCGAATACTCGCGCGCCCCCGGCAGCTCCGACTTCGGGTGCAGCCGGAACAGCAGCAATTTCTGCCGGAGCCGATGCTTGCGGTGCCGGTTCAGGCACAGCTTCGACTTCCGGCGTTACCGTTATTTCAGCCGGAGCCTCTGCAACTTCATCCGGATCGACACCAGCCTCAGGCTCTTCGGCGATTTCGGCAGGGGTTTCTTCTGCCACGGTCGGTTGTTCGGTCACATCAACCGACGTTTCACCTTCCGGGACAATGACGGTTGCAGGCGCATCAGCCGGAGCTTCGGCGGCACGGGCATCGGCCGCTGTTTCGATCGAGCGCGGCGCAACAACGACTTCTGCGTTATTCGTCTTCTCGGTCGTGTTTGACAGCCCTTCAAGACGGTCCGGCAACGGGTCCACCAGATCGGCAAATGTCTTGCCCTGACTGGACATGTAATACCAACCGCCATAGGCTCCCAGACCCAATAAAACAGCAACCAGCAAAACCCCGCCACCCGGCACCCGGCTTTCCTGCACCGGTTTGGGAAAGCTCAGTTCGCGCCGCATTTCGGGCGTATTGCTTTCTTCCTTGTAACGGCGCACGATTTCGCTGCCATCAAGCCCCAGATGTTCAGCATAGGCCTTCACAAAGCCCAGACCATACGGGGCACCGGGCAAGGCGCTGTAATCACAGTTTTCGATGGCCTCGATATAAATCTTGCGAATACGCAAAAGCTGGCAAACATCTTCGATGCTTTGCCCATGGCTGGTCCGGTGGTGGCGCAACAAACGCCCGACCTTGCCCGGCTCTGCCGATTGCGTGTTTTCAGCTTCCATTTTCATATCATTTGAAGGTTCACCACCTGATAGCGGTCTGAAACGCAACCGCCCTCCAGCTTCCTTCTCCAAATGATCGTCCTTTCGTTTTCCGATCGCCAACTCCCGCACCCCCACATTACGATCCCGCAATAAAAATAACAGATGCCCCAGCCAAAAGCGATTGTTTTTAAAGTTTTACGCCGTGATCTATTGCAAAAGCCTTAAGACGGGACCGTAAAGTTCTGGCCGGACTATTCATAAGAGTAAGAACATAATCCTGCACCGAACCGGCACCCATACTTCTGACCATCTCTTTGACCGGCCCCACCGAAGCAGGAGCCATAGACAAACGTCGTATGCCCAATCCGATCAACGCCATAGCTTCCAGCGGACGTCCGGCCATTTCGCCACAAATGGTCAAACGCACCTTTTTTTCATCACATAACAGCACCAATTGCCGCATAAAGGCAAAGACACCCGGCGACAATGTATCATATCGCCCTTCCAGACGGGGATTACCACGGTCTGCAGCAAACATAAATTGCAACAGATCGTTGGTTCCAACCGACAGAAAGTCAACACGTTCCAAAAGGGCTTGCGCCTGCCAGAACAATGCCGGGACTTCCAGCATCGCCCCGACATCAACCCGACGGGGGACAAACCCGCGTTCGGCTTCACGGGCAAGCTGCCTGTCCAGCAAAGCTTTGGCCGCATCAAATTCGGCGACCTCGGCAATCATTGGAAACATGACATACAGGTCGCGATCATGCGCAGCGCGGATCAAAGCCCGTAATTGATGGATCAGAACAGCGGGACGATCCAGCGTGATGCGGATCGACCGCCATCCCATCGCCGGGTTCTCTTCGACCATATCCTGCCAATAGGGCAACAATTTGTCACCGCCGACATCCAGGGTGCGAAAAACCACCGGGCGACCTTCGGCCTGTTCAAAAATCCGGTTATATAATTTGGTCTGATCTTCGATATCGGGCATGGCGGAGCGCACCATAAACGGAATTTCCGTGCGATACAGGCCAATGCCATCGGCGCCGCTTTCAGCAACATGCGGCACATCAATCAGCAAACCAGCATTCACATTCAGCGATATGTCAACATCGTCCGTGGTTCGCGCCGGAAGATCGCGCATCTGCGCATACAGCATCTTGCGTTCGGCCCGTGCCAGCAATGCCCCTTCGATCACGGCCCGCACATCTTCGCCGGGCCGGACAAACAATTGCGCATTGTCGGCATCAACAATCAGCGGATCGCCGGTTTCAACCCGGTCAAGAACCCCTTTGACCCCGCCCAGCACCGGAATATCCAGCGCGCGGGCAACAATCGCCACATGCGAGGTATGTGACCCTTCTTCAAGGGCCAGCCCGCGCAACCGGGTATGATCGTAATCCAGCAATTCCGCCGGGCCGATATTGCGTGCCACCAGAATGATTTCATCAGGCAGATCGCCAAAGGCCGGGGACTGAAATTGTCCAGACAGATGTTGCAACAACCGGTTGGCAAGGTCTTCCAGATCGTGCAGTCGTTCGCGCAGATACGGATCGGTAATCTGCGCCATGCGTGCACGGGTATCGTCATGAACCTTTTGCACGGCGGCTTCGGCAGTCAATCCCGTATGCACCGCTTCGGTAATCCGGTTCAGCCAGCCGGTATCCTGCGCAATCATGCGATAGGCTTCAAGGATATCGCCGGGCTCTTCACCTGCCCCGTGATTGATGCCCTCAACCGCCTCCAGCATCTTGTCGAGATGGCTTTGCAGCCCGTGCATGGCCTCACGCAGCCGCGCCAGCTCCTCGTCCGGGTCCTCGGCCACCATGCGGTCGATGACGATGCGCGGTTCATGCAGGACGGCAATACCCTTGCCAATCCCCGGTGCCAGACGCGCACCCGACAGACGCAACGGCAACAACGCGATGCCATCGGTCTGCACCAGTTCATCCCGGCTAACCAACTCGCCCCCGGCAACCATTTCCGCCAGAACCATGGCGACGTTTTCAAGGGCTTCCTGTTCGTCGTCGGTATAAAGCCGCTCGGTGCGATTCTGAACCGCCAGAACCCCGATGATACGACCGCCGCGCAAGACAGGAACACCTATCATTGAATGATAGATTTCTTCGCCGGTTTCCGGGCGATAGGCAAAATTTGGGTGTGATTGCGCGTCGCGCAAATTCAGCGGCCTTGCATGGGCCGCCACATCCCCGACAATCCCCTCACCAACCCGCAAACGGGTCAGGTGGACGGCCTCGGCCGCCAGACCACAGGTGGCAAACAGTTCCAGAACCTCGCCCGCTCGCATGACATAGACCGAGCAGACTTCGGCGACCATGTCGGCCGCGATGATGGTTACGATCTTGCCCAGACGTTCCTCGGCAGTGCCCGGCCCGGCCATGACGTCGCGCACGCGCTTGAGAAGGCGTCGCGGACCTGTGACTGCGGCGGGCAACATGCTCATCAGGATTATACGTCTCTGTGTGCGAGGGACTGAACGGCCTGTTCAACCAGTTCGGCAAGAATTTCCGCAACCGGCTGTTCTTTCTTTACCATACCAACCGATTGTCCCGCCATCAATGATCCGCCATCAACATCGCCATCAATAACGGCCCGGCGCAGCGCCCCGGCCCAGAAATGCTCAATTTCAAGCTGTGCCGCTCCCTGATCCAGTTCACCAGCCCGGAATTTCTCAATTACCACGCGCTGGGTCTGCATGAATTCGTCCGTTCCCTTGTTGACAAGGGCACGGACCGGGATCACCGGAAAACGGTCATCCAGTTGAACGGTGGTGATTGCATCACGTGCGCTGGCGCGGATAAAGGCCTTTTTGAAATCGGGATGGGCGATGCTTTCGGTGGCACAAACCAGACGTGTGCCAATCTGCACCCCGGCAGCTCCCATTTCCAGCAATGACGCCATCGCCTCGCCCCGACCAATGCCCCCGGCACAGAAAATCGGAATATCGTCGATTTCCGGCAGGATTTCCTGCGCCAGGACCGTCAGCGACACCGGCCCAACATGGCCGCCCGCCTCGGAACCTTCAATCACCAGCGCATCGGCACCCGACCGTTTCAGTTTTTTCGCCAAAACCATTGCCGGTGCAAAACAAACAACCTTTGAAAATTCCTTGGCCTGCTTGATCGCAGCCGATGACGGCAAACCGCCCGCCAGAACGACATGACCGACATTATGTTCGCGGCAGACATTGATCAGTTGTTCAAGTTGCGGATGCATGGTGATGACATTGACGCCAAACGGCTTGTCGGTCATCGCCTTTGTTGCGGCAATTTCGGCGGACAGCAAATCCGGGTTCATCGACCCGCAGGCAATAACACCAAAACCACCGGCATTGGACACCGCCGCTACCAGATGGCGTTCCGACACCCACGACATCGCCCCGGCCATGATCGCGTAATCCGTGCCAAGAAATTCCCGTCCGGACGCCCACAACCGGTCAAGACGGGCGCGGGCGGCATCGAATTTCGGATCATTCATTGTTCTGTTCCCCAATGCAGAAATGCAGGAAACCAAGGTTTCCTGCGATTTCATCACGTCGGCCGGAACGATATGTCCACGGCGCTGTCATTATTAAAGATCGGCCTTTAACAGGGCCTTAACCGCAACCAGACCGGCATTATTCCGTATCCAGACCATAGGCCGTATGAAGGGCTCGCACGGCCAGTTCGGTATATTCTTCGGCAATCAGGACACTAACCTTGATTTCGGATGTTGAAATCACCTGAATATTGATGCCTTTTTCGGCAAGGGTTTCAAACATCTTGCGAGCAACGCCAACATGCGACCGCATGCCAACCCCGATGATTGATACCTTGGTCACATCCGACGCACTGATCAGTTGCTGATAACCGATCTTGTCACGGTTGGATTCAATGACTTTAAGCGCCCGCTGAAACTCGCCGCGCGGCACGGTAAAGGTCATATCCGTGCTGTTGCCGTCTTCCGACACATTCTGCACGATCATATCGACATTGACATTGGCATCAGCCAACGGACTGAAAATAGAAGCAGCGATCCCCGGTTTGTCGGCAACCTTGACCAAAGTAATCTTGGCTTCATCCCGACTATAGGCAATCCCGCTGACGACTTCCTGTTCCACGATCTCGTCCTCGTCTACAACAAGTGTTCCTTGCGCATCGCTGAAGGTCGAACGGACCTGCACCCGAACGCGATGGTTCATGGCCATCTCGACGGAACGGGTCTGCAAGACCTTCGCACCAAGCGATGCCAGCTCCAGCATTTCTTCGTAGGTAATTTTATCGAGCTTGCGCGCCTTGGGCACAATCCGCGGATCGGTCGTGTACACACCGTCAACATCAGTATAGATGTCGCAACGATCCGCCTTCAGGGCCGCGGCCAGTGCCACGGCCGAGGTATCCGATCCGCCACGGCCCAGCGTGGTAATCCGGTTATCCGGGGCGATCCCCTGAAAACCGGCGACACATACCACTTCTCCACCCTCAAGACGACGGATCAGTTCGGTGGTATCGATATCCTTGATCCGTGCTTTGGCATGGGCCCCATCGGTCCGCAACGGAATTTGCCAGCCCAGCCACGATCGCGCAGGAACGTCAATCGCCTGCAAGGCCATCGCCATCAGGCCGACGGTCACCTGTTCGCCCGACGACACAATCACGTCATATTCGCGCGCGTCATACATCGGCGAAATCGCATCGGCCCAGCCGACCAACTGGTTGGTTGTACCCGACATTGCCGAGACCACCACCGCAACCTGATTGCCTGCATCGACCTCGGCTTTGACCCGACGGGCGACATTCCTGATTTTTTCGACATCGGCAACAGACGTGCCGCCGAATTTCATGACAATACGGGCCATGAAGAATCCCCGCTAGAGTGTGATCCGGCCTCTGATCTGGTAGGCCGGCCTGTAAAATGGCGCACCACCCTGATCAGGGCGGCGATATCAATACTGCCATAACGTTCCGGAAACAAGCGCGAACGCGGCCCCAAATCGCCGGGATGTATTTTTTGATCGATCCGCCCCGAATTACAGTAGAAATAACCGATGGTTACATGCCATTTATTACCAAAAAACCCGTAGACATGACGACCATAACAAGACATCCTCCCCATGAACAGCCACATTCCCCTTCCTGTCGTCGCAAGCATAAGGTTGCGCCGCACGCCGCCCCCGCGTAAACAGGGAACCAACCATGATCGCAGAATCAAGATTGCCATCGGAGCCCCTTAATGCCCGCCCAAAACAGCCGCACCGCCAACCCCGATGAAATTGCCCGTTTTTCCGCCATGGCCGAAGAATGGTGGGACCCGGAAGGGGTGATGAAGCCTCTGCATAAATTCAATCCGGTGCGTCTGCAATTGCTACGTGATCATATCGCCGCCTGGTATCGCCGCGACATCCGCGACATGAACATCCTTGCAGGCTTGGATATTGTCGATATCGGCTGTGGTGCAGGGTTGCTATCCGAACCGATGGCCCGGCTGGGCGCGAATATGACGTCGCTGGATGCCGCCGAAAACAATATCAATGTCGCCCGCATTCATGCACAACAAGCTGGCCTGACCATTGATTACCGTCACGGCACACCGGAAATGCTGGCAGATGAGGGCAAACAGTTTGATGTCGTCCTGAATATGGAAGTGATCGAACATGTCGATGATCCGGCCTTTTTCATGCAGGCGTGTGCTGCGTTGCTAAAACCGGGCGGCATGATGTTTATTGCTACCCTGAACCGCACCCTGAAATCACTGGCGCTGGCGAAAATCGGCGCGGAATATGTGCTGCGCTGGGTACCTGCGGGCACCCATGACTGGCGTAAATTTGTCAAACCATCTGAAATGTCGTCGTATCTGCGCGGTGCCGGACTGGAATTACGCGATATTACCGGCGTAGCCTATCAACCGCTTTCAGACACATGGCAGCCTGCCCCACGCGATCTGGATATCAATTATCTGGCGATTGCCGTCAAACCCGGAACACCGGAATGAAACAGGCCCGCCTGCATAGCGAACGCCTGATCCTTGAACCGTTTGGCGAAGACCATATCCCGACCCTATCCGTGATGGATATGGACCCGGACGTGATGCGTTATATCCGCCCGGCCAGCAGCAATTTGATCGCCGCCGAAAACCGAATTCGCGATATTCTGATGCGCGATGACGGACAACTGGGCATTTGGGGATTGCGCGACCAGGAAAGCAGCATCGTAATTGGCATGGCGATCCTGCGCCCCCTGCCCGATAACAGCGATATCGAAGTCGGTTATCGCCTTGCCAAAGAACATTGGGGCAAGGGATATGCGACCGAAGCCACGACACGCCTGATCTATCACGGGTTTGCCGTACTGGATCTGACCGATATCGTCGCAACCTTTGACGCCGCCAATACCGCATCGCGCCATGTGCTGGAAAAATGCGGACTGACCGATGATGGTATCACCACCGCCTATCATGCAGCCGGCACACCGCGCGTCAGGATCACCCGCAATCGGTGGCTGGCGCGTGATCAGGCAAAACTCGCCGCTTCTTCCTGAACTGCCGCACCGTCATCCACCACCCGGTTGCGCCCGGTTTCCTTGGCCCGGTACAGGGCCGCGTCGGCCTTTAACAACATCCGGTCCAGCGACAGATCGCCGCCGCCATCCTGATACACCAGCCCGGCACTGACCGATAGGCGCGAAACCTCGCCAGTGTCATGGGTGATAACGGCCTGATCCACGGCGAGGCGAATACGTTCGGCAATTGCGCGGGCATTTGCACCATCGGTATGAGGTAATAACAATCCGAATTCCTCACCACCCAACCGGGCGAACAAATCCTGTCCGCGTAAATTGTTACGCACGATGCAGGCAAATTCACACAAGACCCGATCCCCGGCCGCATGTCCGAAACGGTCATTGATCCTTTTGAAATGATCGATATCCAGCAACAGAATCGCCACGGATGAACGGTCACGTGCCAGTTGCTCCAACATCATTGTCCCGCGCTGCATAAAGGCCCCGCGCGACAAAATGCCGGTCAGGTCATCATGACTGACGGCATGGTCAAGACGATGCACCAATGCACTGCGCACGGAATTGATGCTCGATACCGTCAACGGTGCCAGCGCCAAAAGAGCAATGCCCATGCGCAGGGAAAACATCACATCGGTATAATCGTCAGGCGACAGCAGGGCGACAATTTCAGGCTCGACCCCGGTCATCAGCCACAAACAGGTCAGCATGACCATCAGGGCCGTGGTTGCAAACCGGTAACTCAGCGCACACCACAACAAGGCCGGAACCGGAAAGACAATTGCACCCGGCCCGCCAACCACATAGCCGAAAACCAGACTACCCACCAAAGTCAGGAGCGGCAAGGCAGCGCGGAAAAGCGTCCGGCCCTTGTCACGCATCCGCATCAATGCCGACATATCCGCCATCACATCACGCGGATGGGGAAATGTCAGAACCAAGGGCAAAATCACCACATAATTGGCGAATTGTTCGGCAAACCATAACCGGAACGCCACCAGCGGATCGGTCGGAAAAACCAGCACGGCAATTACGCCACCAAACATCGCCGACATGCCCGCCGCCGCAATGCTAATCAAAAACAGATACAACATGGAATGGGGGCGGTGGAGCTTGCGATCTTTAAGCAACAGATACCGAAATAAAACAAAACCCACTGCCACACCGGCAACATTCGCCGTTGTCAGCCACAAGGTCGCATACAGGGATGTACCTGTTAAAAGGTCGGCGGCCATAAAACCGGCAAAGGCAAACCCCCACCCCCACACAGAAGCCAGCCGCGGATACCGCACCAGAACGCCCAGCATAATGGCATTGGCAGGCCACATCACAGCCAGCATTCCTTCGGGGCGGGTCAGAATCCCCAAAAGCGCAGTCCCGAACATGGCCACACCCAGCGCCATTGCCGCGCCCAGATGCGTGATCATGGCACGATGACCGGATTGGAAATCTGCTTTCATCCGTCTTCCCCCTATTTTCTGATGCCCTGCCATCAGAAACGCGAGATGTATAAGGTCACAAAACGGAAAAATCCAGAACCCAAACAAAAACCTTGGGTTTTAACTGTTTTAAATTCAAACAAAACAGGCGGACAGAAATTCCAATCTGCCCGCCTGCATAATGTGGACGGCACCGGGATTTAAATCAGGCTGTGGCGCACCTTGGCCGATACCCATTCGCTGACCAGAACCGTGCCCAGAATAACCAGAAAAATGGTTGTCACTTGACCCCAGGCCAGAACATTGATCGATGCCTGAAGTTTCAAGCCAATGCCCCCGGCCCCGACCAGCCCCAACACGGTTGATTCACGGATATTGATGTCCCAGCGAAACACCGTAATCCCGGCAAAAGCCGGCAGGATTTGCGGCACAATACCATAATCAAGGGTTTGCAAGCCCGATGCCCCGGTGGCATTAATAGCCTCGACCTGAGTGGTATCGATTTCCTCGATGGCCTCATACAGCAATTTGGAAATAAACCCGATGGATCGCAGGGCAATGGCAATGATCCCGGCAAAGACCCCCGGGCCAATCACCGCTACCAGCAACAATCCCCAGATCAGGGCATTGATCGACCGCGATGACACAATAACAAACAACGCCACCGGACGCACAAAGCGCGTGCTGGGCGTTGTGTTGCGTGCCGCCAGAAAAGCCACCGGCACCGACAGGATAATCGCCAGCAAGGTGCCAAGCGTGGCAATATTAAGCGTATCCCACAACGGCCACCACAATTCCGAAATATACCCCCATTTCGGCGGAAACATGCGCGATGTGATATCGGCGGCCTGACGCGGCGCGTCATAAACAAAATACCAGATGGTATCCTGTGTCATCACCTGCCAACAAAAGACAAACAACGCCACAAGCGCCAGCCAGCCCACCCACAATATCAGATTGGCTTTGGAGGTCCTGTGCTGCCAGACCGGAACCCCGGTTTCAGATTTGCTTATTGGCATGTCACTGCACCCATTTCCGTACATAGCCCGAGCTGTATTCCGACACCATCACAATCAGGATGATGATGATCAGGATCGCGCCTGCCGTATCATATTCATAGCGGTCAATCGCCGTATTGAGCGTCGCACCAATCCCGCCCGCGCCGACAATGCCAATCACCGCAGATTCACGAAAATTGATATCAAGACGATACAGAGACAACCCGATCAGACGCGGCATCACCTGCGGCTGGATCGCATAATTGACAATCTGCCACCATCCCCCGCCCGTGGCTCGGACGGCTTCGGCCTGGGCTTCGTCGATGTCTTCGATGTCTTCGGCCAGTAATTTCGACAAAAATCCGATAGTGGCGAAACTCAGTGTAAGAAACCCTGCAAGCGGGCCAAAGCCGAACATCGCCACAAACAAAATCGCAACGATGATTTCCTGAAAACTGCGCGACAGGGCAATGATCGACCGGCACACGGCATAGACTGGCGCAGGGGCAATATTGCGGGCTGCACCGATACCAATCGGCACCGAAATCAGAATACCCACCACGGTCGATGTCAGCGTCATGGTCAGGCTTTCCTGCATACCTATGACAATATCGCCCCAGCGTGAGGCGAAGTCAGGCACCAGAAACCCTTCGACAAATCGCCAGCCGCGATCCAGCCCTTCCCAGACCCGCGACCAGTTGACCGAAACTGAAGAAATGGCCAACACCAGATACAGCAACGATCCCAGATATAATGACCAGCGCAGCCGCGCATTGACAATGAACGGCCTTTTCCGCCACGGGCGTCCTGCGACCGGAGAAGCAACAGAAGATGATGTCATATTCATGCCTACACCAGTTCCACCAGCCGCTCTTCAACGGGTTTTTTCGGATCAGCCGCGTCATCAGATTCGTCTGAGTCATGCTGACGGCGCAAAACAGCCCAGTCTTCCTCGCCGTAAATACGGCTCAGAACATCTTCCGTAAGAGCATCGGGCGCACCGTCAAACACCACTTCACCGGCGCGCAGGCCGATAATGCGGTCCACAAAACTTTGCGCCAGCACGACATCGTGAATATTGATGATGGCAGGCAAATTGCGTTCTGCACAAATTTCACAAATCAGGCGCATGATCTGGCGTGATGTTTTGGGATCAAGACTTGCAGTCGGTTCATCAACCAACAGCAATTCCGGGTCCTGTTCCAGCGCCCGGGCAATCCCCACACGCTGACGCTGCCCACCCGAAAGTGCATCGGCGCGTTTATCGGCATGATCTGTCAAACCAACCCGGTCCAGAAGGGCAAAGGCCTTGTCGATATCGGCCTGCGGGAAACGGCGGGTAAAGCTTTGCCAGAATGACACATAGCCCAACCGCCCCGACAGAACATTTTCCATCACCGACAGACGTTCAACCAGGGCATATTCCTGAAAAATCATACCAATACGGCGGCGCGCCTGTTTCAGGTCGTTGCGGCCCAGCCTTGTGACATTCAGGTCATTCAAAAAAACATTACCGTCGGTCGGTTCGACCAGACGGTTGATACAGCGGATCAGGGTCGATTTCCCTGCCCCGGACGGGCCAATAAGCCCCACGACTTCGCCAGCGGGTACGGAAAACGAGACGTTTTTCAACGCCTCGTCCCCGGTCCGATAACGCTTCCGCAAATTTTCAACGCGGAGCATACGTTACCTCACACATCAGTTTTAAAAGAACAGATCGGCCTTACTGGCAATCGTAAGAAACACCATTGGCGTCGTCGATCTTACGGATCACGTCCCAATGTTCCTTGAAGGTGATCGGAATGAATTTCGACTCACCCGATTTGGCGAATTCTTCTTTAAGCGCCGAACCTTCCCAGGGGAAGCTGAAGAAGGCTTCCTTGATCTTTTCCTGTAATTCCGGTTTCAGGTTGTACACAATACCATAACCGGTGGTCGGGAAGGTCTGGGATTTATAGATCGACTTGACCTGATCTGCCTTGACCACGTCACGCGAAACCATCCGGGTCAGAACCGAATTGGCAATGGCCGCAGCCGGATAATCCTTGTTGGCAACACCAAGAATCGAATTGTCGTGCTTGCCCGAGAATACCGCTTCAAAATCCGTACCGGCTTTCATGCTAAATTCGCTGGCCAGCAGGGCCGACGGCGCCTTGAAACCGGAATTGGAAGTTTCCGAAGTAAAGGCCATCTTGCTGCCTTTTATGTCTTCAACCTTTTCGATGCCCGAGTCCGGATAGGTGATGATTTCCATCTCATAGCCAAAGCTGTCATCGGCACTTGCCATCATCGCAAAGGATTTAAAGCCCGCACAGGCAACCGCAATCGGGTTGGAACCGGTGTTGAAACCGGCAATGTGCAGACGGCCTGCGCGCATGGCTTCAAGCTGGGCGGCATTCGACTGAACCGGGAAAAACTGGACCCTCTTGCCGGTAACACTTTCCATATGTTTCAGGAAACCGTCCCAGACCTGGGCATAAACAGCAGGGTCTTCGACCGGGGTATAGGCAAAAATCAGGGTGTCAGGGTCAACCTGCTGCGCCGGATCAGTCGGGGTATCCGCCGTCAGGTCGCCATCCGCATCGGTAAAACGGGAATCGAGCTTGAACTGTGCCTGTGCTGCCGTCGATGCCAGCAGCATCACCGTCGTTACCGCTACAGCTTTCCCCAGCCATTTGATCGCCATCGAAATTTCTCCAGACAAAACAGATTAAAGCCGCACCCCATTTTGTAATGGGCGGCACAAAACTTTGGTTCGGAAAGGAAAATAGCAAACTAACGAACGGCAATGAGTGAATGTTTGATGACAGTTCAAATTTTAAAATGATGTTTTCTGAACATGAATTACAGTCAGAACCCAACGAGACGGCCTTCAAAAAAAACGGTCTGTGATCTTTATTTTCAGGAGTTTTAGAACCATTTCTGAGATCAGGTATCACAGGGAGATCAAATAAATAGGAAAAATCTATCGGAAAAATAAAATAAAATGAATTTTCCTATCCATCTTATTTTGATAGCTTTTTTGCAGTGATGCTTCCCGGACAGAGCCCCGATCAAACGACCGGCGCGGGCCGGATGTTTGTAACCCTGACATACCCGATAAACGATAAGGGAGAGAGTACGATGGACGGAAAATCAAATAATACCGCGGGCAAATGCCCGGTCATGCATGGTGGTCAGACTGCATTGGGCAGTTCGGTTATGGATTGGTGGCCAAATGCGTTGAATTTTGACATTCTGCACCAGCAAGACAGCAAGACCAACCCGCTGGGCAAAGACTTCAACTATGCCGAAGAGCTTAAAAAGCTCGACGTTGAAGCCCTCAAGAACGACCTTCGCAAACTGATGACTGAAAGCCAGGAATGGTGGCCCGCAGACTGGGGCAGCTATGTCGGCATGTTTGCCCGTGTGGCGTGGCATTCAGCCGGTTCCTATCGTCTGGCCGATGGCCGTGGCGGTGGCGGTGCAGGCAACCAGCGTTTTGCGCCGCTGAATTCCTGGCCCGATAACGTCAATACCGACAAGGGCCGCCGCCTGTTATGGCCGATCAAAAAGAAATACGGCAACAAGATTTCCTGGGCCGATCTGATGATCCTGTCCGGCACCATTGCTTATGAGGTTGCCGGTCTGAAAACCTTTGGCTTTGCCTTTGGCCGTGAAGATATCTGGCACCCGGAAAAAGACGTTTACTGGGGTGCCGAGAAAGAATGGCTTGCACCCAGCGATGGCCGTTACGGGGATCTCAGCAATCCGGCAACCATGGAAAACCCGCTTGCTGCCGTGCAGATGGGCCTGATCTATGTAAACCCCGAAGGCGTCAATGGTCAGCCGGACCCAATGAAAACAGCGGCCCAGGTGCGCGAAACCTTTGCCCGCATGGCGATGGATGACGAAGAAACCGCGGCCCTGACAGCAGGCGGTCATACCATCGGCAAATCACATGGCAATGGCAGTGCCGCCGACCTGAGTCCCGAACCCGAAGCCGCCGACGTCACTGCCCAAGGCATGGGCTGGATGAAGACCAAGGGCCGTGGCATTGGCCGTGACACCATGGTATCGGGCATTGAAGGTGCATGGACCGCCAACCCGACCAAATGGGATATGGGCTGGTTTGATATGCTGTTTGGCCACGAGTGGGAGTTGAAGAAAAGCCCGGCAGGCGCATGGCAGTGGGAACCGGTCAATATCGCCGAGGAAGACATGCCGGTTGATGTTGAGGACCCCTCAATCCGCTGCAAACCGATCATGACCGATGCCGATATGGCGATGAAGGTTGATCCGACCTATAACGCCATCTGTCAGAAATTCATGAAAGACCCGGCATATTTCTCCGACACCTTCGCCCGTGCTTGGTTCAAGCTGACCCATCGTGATCTTGGTCCGAAATCCCGTTATCTCGGCCCCGATGTTCCGAAAGAAGACCTGATCTGGCAGGACCCGATCCCGGCAGTTGACTATACCCTTTCGGATGCTGAAATTGCCGATCTCAAGGCAAAGCTCTTGAATTCCGGCCTGAGCAGTGCCGAATTGATCAGCACGGCATGGGATAGCGCCCGCACCTTCCGCGGGTCGGACATGCGCGGCGGTGCCAATGGTGCGCGCATCCGCCTTGCCCCACAAAAAGACTGGGAAGGCAACGAACCGGCCCGTCTGGCAAAGGTTTTCAAGACTCTCGAAGGCGTTCAGGCAGGCCTTGCCAAAAAAGTCAGTCTGGCTGACCTGATCGTTCTGGGTGGCACCGCAGCGGTTGAAAAGGCCGCAAAAGATGCCGGTGTTAACATCACCGTTCCGTTCGCACCGGGTCGCGGGGATGCCACCGACGCGATGACCGATGCTGCTTCGTTCGATGCGCTTGAACCGCTGGCGGACGGTTTCCGCAACTGGCAGAAAAAAGACTATGTCGTCTCGCCGGAAGAAATGATGCTGGATCGTGCCCAGTTAATGGGCCTGACAGCACCGGAAATGACCGTTCTGGTTGGTGGTATGCGAGCCTTGGGCACCAATCATGGTGGCAGCAAACATGGTGTCTTCACGGATCGTGAAGGTGCGTTGACAAACGACTTTTTCGTCAATCTGACCGACATGGGTTATAGCTGGAAACCGGCGGGCAACAACCTTTACAATATCGTTGACCGCAAAACCGGCGCAACCAAATGGACCGCCACCCGTGTCGATCTGGTGTTCGGGTCCAACTCGATCCTGCGTTCCTATGCCGAAGTCTATGCTCAGGATGACAACAAGGAGAAGTTCGTCCGGGACTTCGTCTGCGCCTGGGTCAAGGTCATGAATGCGGATCGCTTTGATCTCAAGAAGTAAGGTCGAATCTTTTCTGCGTATCTGACAGGATGGCAACAGCCCCGGGGAAACTCCGGGGCTGTTTTGCATCGAAAGCCTGTTCCGGATGGTCAGTTTTTCTTGTGATCTTCAAGCCATGGCAGGGCATGAACATCAATGCCCTCGTCGATCAGTTCAACCGCCTCATCCGGGGTTGCCTGCCCGTAAATGCCGCGCGCGTCGGCTTCGCCATAATGAATTTTGCGGGCTTCTTCGGCAAATTTGTCGCCGACATGTTCGCAATTTTTTTCAACATGGGCGCGAATTTCAGCAAGGGCAGTTTGCGTCGCCATGGCAAGGGCCGCCTGTTTTTGCGTTTGTTCGGCCTGTTCTTTCTGACGACCGGTGCGCAAACGCGGGGCCATCAGGGCCTTGCCGACATGGACCGACCCGCATAACGGGCACGACAATTCACCGCCCAAAGATTGCGCCTCATAGGTGGCGCTATCCTTGAACCAGCCTTCAAATTCGTGATCGTGGTCGCATTTTAACTGAAACAGAATCATGACGTCTTCTTAGTCCGGATTTGCTGATATTCGCAAGTTGAATTGATTGCTTCAATATGGGCAGAATCACCTGAAATGCCCGCATCCGCCTTTTCAAGGATCATCATGACGCCGTCTGACTGGATCATCACCCATTGCCCGCCGGTCCCGCCCGGAGGAACCGCCCTTGATGTCGCCTGCGGCAACGGGCGACATGCGCAGTTTCTGGTTGACGCCGGATGGCGGGTGACTGTGACGGATCGTGATGTTTCCGGTATCATCGACATGCGGGACGATCTTGAAGTCATCAAGGCTGACATTGAAACCGCCCCGTGGCCTCTGTCCGGGCGGCAATTTGACCTTGTGTTAGTGACAAATTATCTGCATCGCCCGCTTTGGGATCATTTGCGCCACTCAGTCAAACCCGGCGGCTGGCTGCTGTATGAAACCTTCATGCAGGGCAACGAGGTTTTTGGTCGCCCGACATCGCCGCAGTTTCTGTTACGCCCCGATGAATTGCGCGATGTTTTTGCCGACTGGCAGATCATCGCCTTTGATCAGGGGCAAAAAATACGACAGGATCCACCCGTTTCGTCTTGCGTCATTCAAAGCATCACAGTTCGCAAACCAGAACTGCCATAAAATTGCAATACATTGTAATTAAATAAAATATTCATGATTGTAGCAGTGTCTTTCTGTCATTTTCGCCGGACTGAATTCCCGCAGTGAGTGACAACAGAGAGAACCGTCATGACCGAACAATTTATCATCGTCGAAGATCACGACGATATCCCGTCCAATCCGACCGACAATCCCCGCGTTTCCGACATGATCAATGCCCGCCTGACCCGGCGTGGCTTTTTCAAGGGTCTGATGGCAACATCGGCGGTTGCCGGTGCCGGTCTTGCGACCGCCAGCCTGTCGAAAATCGCCCGTGCAGATGCTGCATCGACCCTGACCTTCAAATCGATTCCGCAAACCATTACCAAAACCCATGCAGTGGCCGACGGCTATAACGCCGATATCGTCATTCGCTGGGGCGACAAGGTTGTATCCGACGCGTCGTCATTCATCGCCGGTCAGGTCGATGCCAACGCCCAAAACAAACAGTTTGGCTATAACTGCGATTATGTCGGCTATATGCCGTTGCCGATCGGGTCGGATAATTCCGATCATGGCCTGTTATATGTCAATCATGAATATACCAACGCCGAAATGATGTGGCCGGGCCTGAAAGATGCGATGGGCGCATCGCAGGAACAGGCATTGCACGAAATTGCCGCGCATGGCGCATCGATCATCGAAGTCAAAAAAGAAAACGGCAAATGGAATGTGATTGAAAGGTCCAAATATGCCCGTCGCATTTCCGCCCTTGATACCGACATGGTTATCACCGGCCCGGCAGCAGGGCACGACCGCCTGAAAACCGGCACGGATGCCACCGGTACCCGCGTTGTCGGCACCCTGAACAACTGCGCCGGTGGTAAAACGCCGTGGGGCACGGTCCTGATGGCCGAAGAAAATTTCAACGGCTATTTCGGTGGCGACATCGCCAAAACCAATGAAGAACGCAACCACAAGCGTTACGGTATCGAACCAGATTCATGGTATAGCTGGGTTAAATATTTCGACCGTTTCAATGTTGAAAAAGAACCCAACGAACCCAACAAATTTGGCTGGATGGTCGAAGTCGATCCATATGATCCGACATCCACGCCGAAAAAGCGCACCGCCCTTGGCCGTTTCAAGCATGAAGGGGCGACCGTTTTTGTCACAGCAGACAACACCGTTGTCGTCTATTCCGGCGATGATCAGCGATTTGACTATCTCTATAAATTCGTTGCTTCCAAAAAATACAACCCGTCCGACCGTGCATCCAATATGGATATTCTTGATGACGGCACCCTGTATGTTGCCAAATTCAACGAAAACGGCACGCTTGACTGGATGCCTATCATTCATGGCGAAGGTCCGCTGACGGCGGCCAATGACTTTAACAGCATGGCGGATGTTTTGATCGAAACCCGACGCGCCGCCGACCTTCTGGGTGCCACCAAAATGGACCGTCCCGAAGACGTCGAACCAAACCCGGTCAATGGCAAGGTTTATGTCATGCTGACCAATAATTCCAAACGGACCGACGTGAACGTTGTTAATCCGCGTGCCAAAAACGTCCATGGTCATATTCTTGAACTGACCCCTCCGGGCGGGCGCGGCAAGGATGCCGATCATGCTGCCACGACCTTTACTTGGGACATCATGATCCTGTGTGGCAATCCGGCCAACCCGGATGACAAGGCGGTTTATCACCCGGCGGCCGAAAGCTGGGTTTCCTGCCCAGACAATATGGCGGTCGATCATCGTGGACGTTTGTGGATTTCCACCGACGGCGCACCAAATTCCAACATTCCCGACGGGATGCACGCAACTGACGTCGAAGGTCCGGGCCGTGCCCTGACTAAATTCTTCTTTGCCTGCCCGGAAGGTGCGGAAATGTGCGGTCCGGAATTCACCCCGGATGGCAAGACGTTGTTCCTTGCCGTACAGCACCCGGCCGATGGATCGACCTATGACGCACCCAGCACCCGCTGGCCGGATTTCGTTGATGGCATGCCTGCCCGCCCGTCTGTGGTGGCAGTCACCAAACAGGATGACGGCGAAATCGCCGGTTAACCGAACACTTTTTCGGTCCGATTTTGATATGCACCGGCAGATATCTGCCGGTGCATTTTCATTCCGGCCAGAATATCAGAACACCCGCTATTTCAGCGGCGTCACGCCGTCATAGGTGCCGTCATTGTCGGATATTTCCATCCATCTTTTTGATATGCGGCTTTGTTCTCAATGTCCGTCCAGTTACCTTCGGCCTTTTCGATATTGCCGAGAATATCTTTGTTCCAGAACCCGGACACAGTCGGAGTAATGTTCAGATACAGCCCGCCAATTGGGATTGGCCGAAACTTGCCACCTCTGGCAACGCCAAAGGCGCAATGACCGTCATATTTCGGCGCATATTTCGCCGGGTCGGACAGAAACATGTCGCGGTTTTCAGCACTCGCAAAGGCCCATGTCGCCCCGTTATATTCTGCGGTGATATCGGCCCGTCCACGCCCGGTACATCTTACGGCAGTTTGAAATAAGCCACCGCATCATAACCGCTGATCGCATAGCCGGTTTCATCAACAGATTGTGCCCCGGCCAACGCCGTACCGGAAAGCGCCATCAGCACCGCCGAGCCCAAACAAACAAAAGCTTCCTGATTATATTCCCTGTTACTCTGGTAAAACGGCTTGCAATGACCCAAGACTGAACCAGCAAAACGGTAAAACAAAATGACGTTACGACACTGTTTTGTGAAACGGCATGAAGTCGTCAGATATCTTCGTCACACCGTTTTCGCCGTGTCCGGTTTACGCGCAGGTTTGGGGGAAAAAATCTGTTGACCTCAACTTAACTTGAGGAATTAAAACTGAGATATTGAAGCATAAACCGGAAGGAAAATGTCATGAGCGAAGCATTTCTGGAACATGTGAATGTTACCGTCGCCGATCCGACAAAAACGGCAGCACAACTTTGTGACTGGTTTGGCTGGCATGTACGCTGGCACGGGCCGTCGATTTACAACGGCACGACCTGCCATGTTGGCGGCAGCAACAGCTATGTTGCACTTTATTCACCCAAAGAACTCGCCGGGTCTGCTGATAGTTCCTATGAAACCCCGGGTGGGTTGAACCATATTGCGGTTGTCGTTGATGACATCAAAGCAACAGAGGAAAAGATCAAGGCATCCGGTTATCAAACCGGCAATCACGCCGATTATGAACCGGGCCGCCGTTTCTATTTTCATGATGAAAACGGCATTGAATTTGAAGTGGTCAGCTATCGCTGACCACTTCGTTTAGGTATGAAACTGATACCGGAACCTCAGATACAGGGTTTGTAAGCACGCCCATTGTGCAGCGACGGCACCATGCGTCGAACCTCATCAACCCGGTCCAGTTCAATTTCGGCGGTGATAAAACCCGGTTCAGCACCGGCATCAGCTAAAATTTCACCCCACGGATCAATGATCAGGGAATGGCCGAATGTCTGGCGATCTCCGGGATGATCACCACATTGGGCCGGGGCAATCACATAACAGCCATTTTCAATGGCACGCGACCGCAACAGATTATGCCAGTGTGCCTGCCCGGTGGTGCGGGTAAAGGCCGCCGGGACCGACAGGATTTTCGCCCCCGCCTTGGCGTAATCGCGAAACAGATGCCCAAACCGCAGATCATAACAGATCGACAACCCGACGGGGGCAAGGGCGGTTTGCGCGATTTTTGCCGCATCCCCCGGACGAAATGTTTTGCTTTCGCGGTATGATTCCCCACCGGCCAGATCAACATCGAACATATGGATTTTATCGTATGATGTGATCACCGATCCATCGGGCGCAATCACATAACAGCGATTGGCCACCCGGTCTTCGCCCGGTATGCTGACATGTAGCGACCCGACAATCAGGGTCGCATCCAGTTTACGCGCCAGATCGCAAAAGAATGCCAATGCCGGATGGCCCTGCTCGACAAACGCCGCAGCTCGGACCTTGTCACCGCCGAATGCCATCATTGATACATTTTCAGGAAAGGCAATCAGGCTTGCCCCGGCAGCCTTCGCATCGCGGGCATAAATCGCCGCCCGGGCCAGATTATCCTCCATATTATCGCGACTGTTGACCTGAACGCAGGCGGCAACAAAACGGGTCATGGCGCATCTCCTGATTTTCGCGTTTCTTCGCATGTGATTTCAAACTAGCGCTTTTGCCCACTCAAACGAAGGTCAAAGGTGGTTTCAATATGTGAAAAATTATTGTATACGAAATACTGAATTCTATAAAAAGGAACCCCCGATGGAACCGCTTGCAGGTCGCAAAAGTTTGGCCGATCAGGTTCATGACCGGCTGGTTGATGCCATGTGCTCCGGTGCATTGCCGCCCGGCACCCCGTTGCGGCAGGAACGGCTGGCCGAAGAACTGAATGTGTCACGTCAACCGGTTTTACAGGCGCTGGGCCTGCTCCGCCGGGACGGGTTGCTGGAACCGATGGGGCGGCGCGGCTATCGCGTCGCCCCGGTGGATGCTGCATTGGTAAGGCATGTTTATGATTTGCGCGCCGCCTTTGACGGGCTTGCGGCAAGGCTGGCGGCACAGGCTCCCTTGCATGCGCGTATCGCAACGCTGGACCGGATCGCCAATCAGGGCAAAACCGCCCTTGTGTCCGGACAAACGACCGATCTTGTTGCCGCCGATGTCGCCTTTCATCAGGGGATATATCTTTTGTCCGGCAATCCGTTGGTTTCGGATGCCTCGGCGGCGGTGTGGTTGCAGGTCCGCCGGGTGATGCATGTCGATCTGGATACCCCCGACAGCCGCAATATTGTGTGGTCCGAACATGATGGCATTGCCGACGCCATCCGCGCAGGCGATGCCGCCCTTGCCGAAACCCGCGCCGGTGCCCATGCCCGTAATGCCACCGCCCGTCTTCTTGACCGCATCGGGGAGGTCCAAAACCCCTGAAACCCAAACCACCCGCCCAGCCGGGCAATATCGCCGCCAAAAACAAAAACAGGCGATCAGGAGAGGAACCAACGATGAAACTGTCAGACAAGGCACTTGCCGATTTCCGCGAACAGGGATTTGTTTTTCTACCCGAATTGTTTTCACGCGCCGAAGCTGCCCTGCTGTTGGCCGAAGCCCGTAATATCTATGCCTCTGATCGCGAGGAAGTCTGGCGCGAAAGTTCCGGCGTTGCTCGTACCGCCTTTGCCGCCCATACCTATAACGAGGCTCACAAACGGCTGGGTGCGCATCCGCGCCTGATTGAACCGGTCATGCAGATTCTGGAAGAACAGGTCTATATGCACCAATACAAAATCAACGCCAAAGCCGCCTTTGACGGCGATGTCTGGCAATGGCATCAGGATTACGGCACATGGCAGCGTGATGACGCTATGCCCGAACCACGCGCCTTTAACATCGCCCTGTTTCTCGAAGACGTCACCCCGGCCAACGGCCCGCTGCTGTTCATCCCCAAAAGCCATACGGTCGGGGTTCTCGACGCCGGGCATGATTTGGAAACCACATCCTATCCGTTATGGACGTTGGACCGTGAAACCGTCACCCGACTAGCCAAAACCGGCGGGGTCGAAGCACCGGTCGGCCCGGCGGGATCGGTTGTGATGTTTCATGGCAATCTGGTTCATGCCAGCCCGGCCAATATTAGCCCGATGGACCGCACCATTGTTTATCTGAGCCTGTGTGCCGTTTCCAACCATATACGCGCATTCAAACGCAAGGAATGGATTGCCCATCGCGATTTTACGCCGATCCGGCCTATGGGCGATGATTGCCTTGACGATCTTCTGCCAAATCAGGCCGCATAACGGAGCATTTTGATGAATCTTGATACAAAACTGCGCCGTCGCGCCGCCGATGGCAAGCCCGTGCGCGTCGGCCTGATTGGTGCCGGAAAATTCGGCGCGATGTTCCTCAGTCAGGCCGGGCACCACCCCGGTTATCATGTGCTGGGTATTGCCGATCTGAGTGTGGAACGGGCAAAAGAATCGCTGCGCCGGGTCGGCTGGGCCGATGACCGCTTTGCCGCAAAAAATGCCGATGAGGCCTATAAGAACGGCACAACATGGATCACCGAAAATGCCGATGCCCTGATCGAAGCCGACGGGCTGGAAGTTCTGATCGACGCCACGGGCAGCCCGGCAGCAGGCATCCGTTATGGCCTCAAGGCCATCGAACAGGGCCGTCACCTGGTGATGGTCAATGTCGAAGCCGATGTGCTGGCCGGGCCACTTCTGGCGCAAAAAGCCGAACAGGCAGGGTTGGTTTACAGCCTTGCCTATGGCGATCAGCCTGCCCTGATTGCCGAAATGGTTGATTGGACCCGGGCGGTTGGCTTGCAGGTGATTTGTGCAGGTAAAGGCACGAAATACTTGCCGAAATACCATCATGTCACGCCCGATGATGTCTGGTCACATTATGGCCTGACACCGCAACAGGCACGCGATGGCGGCATGAATCCGCAAATTTTCAACAGTTTTCTGGATGGCACAAAATCGGCAATTGAAATGGCCGCGGTTGCCAATGCCTGCGACCTTGTACCGCAGGATTGCGGGTTGCAATTTCCGGCCTGCGGGGTAGATGATCTGCCACGTTTGTTATCTCCGCGTGACAGCGGCGGCATTCTGGACCGCAAAGGCACGGTCGAGGTGGTTTCCAGCCTTGAACGCGATGGTCGCCCGGTCTTTCGCGATTTGCGCTGGGGCGTTTATGTAACGTTTGAAGCGCCCAGCGATTATGTCGCACGCTGTTTCTCCGAATATGGCCTGCTGACCGATCCGACCGGACGATATAGTGCGATGTACAAACCCTATCATCTGATCGGGTTGGAACTGGGGATTTCGGTGGCTTCCGCCGCCCTGCGCCATGAGGCCACCGGCGCACCGCGGGTCTGGTCGGGTGATGCGGTCGCCTGTGCCAAACGCGACCTTGTTGTCGGCGACCGTCTGGATGGCGAAGGTGGCTTTACGGTTTATGGTCGCCTGATGTCGGCCAAAACATCCCGGTCGGCCCGCGCCCTGCCGATTGGGCTTGCGCATAATGTCGTTCTGAAACGTCCGGTCGCACAGGATCATATTCTGACATGGGATGATGTGACCGTCGAGGAACAGGACCCGGCAGTCCGGTTCCGCAAGGAAATGGAATCTACATTTGGCTGAACCAAAAAACCCCCGATCTGTCTCATGATCGGGGGTTTTAATATCATAAAATGACGCCACCTAGGCCAGCATCACATCCAGCGCCTTTTTGGCTTCCAGCGCCATCAGATCGTCGCATCCACCAATATGTTCGTTATTGATAAAAATCTGCGGCACGCTGGTCTTGCCATTGGCGCGATCCATCATTTCCTTTTTCCGGCGCGGTTCCATCTCGATATCCACCACATCATATGTGACGTTCTTTTCATCCAGTAACTTTCGCGCCCGCTTGCAATAGGGGCACCATTCGGTAAGGTAAATCTCGACTTTTGCCATCAAAACACATCCTGAATTTGGGGCGACCAATGGCCGCAATCGGGTTCATGACGCGGTACATAACACATCTTTTTGCATTCGTCAGCGTACCACCCGCGCAACCGTGACCACATCCACCTGCATGGCCCCGGCCCGTTTCAGGGCACGACCACATGCCGAAACCGTCGCCCCGGTAGTTAAAACATCGTCGATCAAAACCACCCGCGCCCCATCCAGCCCAACCCGTTCTGCCACCCGATCCCGGATTTCAAACGCCCCCGATACCACCTTGCGCCGCGATGCCACCCCCAATCCCGCAAGCGACCGGGTACGGCGTTTGCGTACCAAAAGATCGGGATAAAAGGGCAGACCAGTCTGGCGCGACAATGCCTGCGCCAGCAACCCGGACTGATTGAACCGCCGGTATAACAACCGCGTTGTATGCAGTGGCACGGGCAGAATCATACCGGCATCCGGCCAGATATCGCGCCCGGCCTGCATCATCCAGCGCGCCAGCACCGGGGCCATATCCGTACGGTCACCATGTTTGAAGTGCAGGATATAATCACGGCTGTGATCATCATAAACCAGTGCAGACCGCGCCCGGTCATAGACCGGCATCTGACGGATGCAATTGCCACATAACAGACCATCCGGCAAAACTGTGCCGTCATCGGACGCCAATTCAAACGGATAGCCGCAACAGACGCAATGCGGATCACTGATAAACCGCAAAACCGACCAGCAATCGGAACACAGGGCATGGGCAGTATCGGTGATCACCCCGCATCCGCTGCACCGCGCAGGCAAAATCGCCCGCAACCCGGCCTGCCACAATATCCCGGCCATCCGGCCCCACCGCTGATCCCGCAATTCTGCCCCCTCCCTTTTCCATTCTGTCGCCCCAATTATCCGATCATGGATTGCGCAGGTCGGTTTGTCATTCTATGACTGCCTGATCACCAGCATCAAGCGGAGCCCTGAAGTCATGGCCGATCCGATCATTGTTTTTGATCGCCAGATTTTGAAACTGCGCCGGGATCGCGCTGCCACCCGGTCGCAGGATTTCAATTTCCTGTTTGCCGAAACCGCCGAACGGCTGGCCGACCGGCTGGATGATACCGTGCGCACATTTCCGCTGGCCCTTGATCTTGGCTGTCATGGTGGCGAACTGGGTCAGATTATCGGCAGACGCGGCGGGATCGAAACCCTGTTTCAGGCCGATCTTTCGGAACGTTATGCCCGCACCGCCCGCAAAAATAACGGCCATAACAGCCTTGTCGCCAACGAGGAATATCTGCCGGTCGCCGAAGGTAGCCTTGATGCGATTCTGTCAAATCTGTCGTTGCATTGGGTCAATGATTTGCCGGGTATGCTGGTGCAAGCCCGCCGTGCCCTGAAACCCGACGGCCTGTTTCTGGCCTGTATGTTTGGCGGTGACACATTGCGCGATTTGCGCGATGCCCTGATGACCGCTGAAATGGAACAGGAAGGCGGTGCGTCGCCGCGCATCTCGCCCTTTGTCGATATCCGCGATGCCGGGGCGCTGTTACAACGCAGCGGTTTTGCCCTGCCGGTGGCCGATTGCGACGATATCGTGATTGATTATCCAGACGCCCTGAAACTGATGCGCGATTTATCAGGCATGGGTGAAAGTAACCTGATTGTCAAACGCAGCAAACGCTTTACCCGCCGCACCACCCTTGCCCGTGCAGCGGCGATTTATCATGACCGCCACGCCCGCCCCGATGGCCGCATTCATGCCCGGTTTCAGGTGATGTTCCTGACCGGCTGGGCCCCCGCTGACAATCAACCAAAACCCTTGCGCCCTGGCAGCGGCAAGGTCAGCCTGGTCGATTTTCTGGGTGATGTTCCCAAACCGCACTGAGGCAGAGCTGATGAACCTTTCCCCTCTCATTCACGGTCGCCTGATCGTGCGTTACAAACGGTTCCTTGCCGATATTGAACTGGATAATGGCGAGATCGTCACCGCCCATTGCGCCAATCCGGGCGCGATGACCGGGTTAAAGGAACCGGGAATGGAGGTCTGGCTGTCGGTGTCGGACAATCCCAAGCGCAAGCTGAAATATAGCTGGGAAATTTGCAAGGTCGGCGATGCGATGGTCGGCATCAATACCGCCCATCCCAATAGCATTGTCGCAGAAGCAATTGAGGCCGGTCACATTCCCGAACTGACCGGTTATGCCAACCTGAAACGCGAAGTCAAATACGGCAAAAATTCCCGCATTGATATTTTGCTGTCCGATCCGCTGCGCGGTGCCTGCTATGTCGAGATTAAAAACGTGCATCTGAAACGCGATGATGCCGTGCCCGGCCTTGCCGAATTTCCCGATACGGTGACAGTGCGCGGAGCCAAACATCTTGATGAAATGGCCCAAATGGTTGCACACGGACACCGGGCGGTGATGTTCTATCTGGTGCAGCGCACCGATTGTAACCGCTTTGCACTGGCCGCTGATATCGATCCGAATTACGCCGCACGTTTTGCCCTTGCCACCGCCCGCGGGGTCGAGGTCATCTGTTATGATTGCGATATAGATACTGACCAGATTACGGTACGTCGTCCGCTTTGCCTTGCGTCTTGATCCATCACCGATTATTTCATTAAATCGTCTGTATACTCACCGCCGACACAAGGAGATTTTGGGTGGCAAGCGGCAAAGTCAAGATTCACGGCCCCGAAGCATTTGAAGGCATGCGCGCCGCAGGCAAGCTGGCAGCAGAATGTCTGGATTTCATCACCCCCCATGTCGTGCCCGGTGTTTCGACCGGCGAACTGGATCGTTTGTGCGATGATTTTATCCGTCAACATGGCGCAATATCCGCCAGCCTTGGCTATCGCGGTTTTCCGAAATCAATCTGCACCTCGATCAACCATGTTGTCTGTCACGGTATTCCCGGCGAGAAAACGCTGATGGATGGCGACATCCTGAATATTGATGTCACTGTGATCTTGGACGGCTGGTTTGGCGATACGTCGCGCATGTATATTGCCGGTACGCCCAAACGCATGGCGCAACGCCTTGTCGATGTCACCTATAATGCCCTGTGGTGCGGGATCGAGGCAGTCAAACCCGGTGCGACACTGGGCGATATTGGCTATGCTATTCAATCCTATGCAGAATCCGAACGGTTTTCAGTAGTCCGCGATTTTTGTGGCCACGGCCTGGGTCAGGTTTTCCACGATGCGCCGAATGTGCTGCATTATGGCAAGCCGGGCGAAGGGCTGGTTCTGGAACCGGGCATGATTTTCACCATCGAACCGATGATCAATCAGGGCACCTATGCCTGCAAGGTTCTGCCCGATGGCTGGACGGCGGTAACGCGGGATCGCAAATTATCGGCACAGTTTGAACATTCGCTGGGCGTGACCGACGACGGTTATGAAATCTTCACCCGATCACCGGCCGGGCTTGAAAAGCCACCCTATGTGCTGGGCAAGGCCGCCGAATAACCAAAAGGGGAAACAGCTTGGGCGAACCGGACAACAGCAAAACGGCTTCGCATATCGATGACGGTGCCCGGTTTTATATCGACCAGAACCGGGGCATCGCTCCTCTTTCTGTCCCTCCGGCATCAAGCGCCCCAGTGTTTCCTGACACAGCCCCCCAATCCCCGCCGGAAATCCCGCAATCGGCCAAAGAGGGCACAACAACCGACAAACCGCATTATCACGGCCACCGACAACGTCTGCGCGAACGGTTTCTCAAAGGCGGGGCGGATGCGCTGGCGGAATATGAATTGCTGGAACTGTTATTATGCATGGCGATGCCACGCGGCGATGTCAAACCGCTGGCGAAATCCTTATTGGCACAATTTGGCAGTTTCGCCGCCGTGATTTCGGCACGTCCCGAAGCCCTGACAAAGGTCAAGGGACTGGGCGAAGCCGGGATTGCCGCCCTGAAAATCGCCGAGGCCAGCGCACAGACCCTGTCACGCGAACGCGCCATGGAATTGCCTGTTCTGGCATCGTGGGAACAATTGATTGATTATTGCCGGGTAAGGTTGGGTCATCGCAAGACCGAAGAACTGCATTTGCTGTTTCTGGATCGCAAGAACCGCCTGATTGCCGATGAATGCCATCAAACCGGCACGGTTGATCATACCCCGGTCTATCCGCGTGAAGTGATCAAGCGCGCCCTTGACTTGCATGCCAGCGCCATCATTCTGGTCCATAACCATCCCAGCGGCGATGCCACCCCGTCACGCGGCGATATCGAGATGACCCGCAAGATCATCGAAGCAGCAAAAGCGATGGAAATCCTCATCCACGATCACATCATCATCAGCCAAGCGGGCTATAATTCGTTTAAATCCCTTGGATTGATCTGACATGCCCCATCTTGGTCTGGTCTCGTTGCTTGTTGGCGATTACGACAATGCCATTGCCTTTTATACCCGCAAGATGGGCTTTGATTTGATCGAAGATACCGATATGGGGGATGGCAAACGCTGGGTGATTATTGCCCCACCGGGCGCAACTGAAACCCGGCTGTTACTGGCACAAGCCAGCAATGCGGCACAAAAGGCCGCCATTGGCAATCAAACCGGTGGACGGGTGGGGTTCTTCCTGAATACCGATGATTTTGCCCGCGATCACACCCGCATGCAGGTCGCCGGGGTAGAATTTCTGGAAACGCCGAGACACGAGACCTATGGTACGGTGGCGGTATTTCGCGATCTGTATGGCAATAAATGGGATTTACTGGAACTGGCAAAATCCGGCCAATAAGCCAGTGGACCGGACCGTGAGGGACTCCGGCACCGATCCACTGGCCTGCTTTGGCGATCAGAAACGATAGATCAGACCCACCATCGCACTATAAATCACATCATCATCGATGATCGGACTGTCAGTATAAGTGTCGGGCAATAATTCAACACCGCCCTTCACTGTCGCGATAATGTTCTGCGTAAACGGATAGCTGACCGTCAGATCGACATGCGGGATAAAGGCCCCGTCCGGCGCATAGGCCGGGCGATCACCACGGGCTTCGCTGGAACGAACACCAACATAATAATCATTGAGATTATCACTGCGCCACATCACGCCACCGCCAAGGCCAAATTGAAACGGCCCGGCTTCCATTGGCAATTCATAGGTCATGTCAATTTCATGCCCGTCATGGGCGTCATTGACATCGGTCAGATAGCGCAGGCCAAGCGTGCCGCGCCATACCCGCATATCACCCGCAAATCCGGCTTCCCATGCCATATCCCGACCGTACAGACCGGACAGATACGGGCTGTCGCCAGACTCAAATGGCTCCATCCGCAGGGCACCGATGACGGCGACACTGGCGAATTCATTTTTCCACAGGGCCGCAGAAATCCCGTCCAGACCAACATGCAGACGTTCCGAATCAAAACTGATCATCGGCCACGGATTGATATCGTCTTCGTTGCTGCCTTTGTAAGGGTCGCTGGACCATGTGCCGACAGCACCCAACTGCCATTCCCCGTCCAGCCACGGATTGGCGGTCTGCGTTCCCTGTTTTTCTGGCGCAGGCGCACTTTGTGCAGCGGCATCTTCCGTTATCATCAACACCGATGCCAACCCCAGCAGGAACAATCCGCCCAAAAACATCCCTTCGCCACTACGGCGGTGGAACCATGTCTGTCTCATTTTATTAACCAGCCTTTATCAATTAACCACGCCGTCAGTCTGCACATCAGGGATGCCTTTGGCGTCCGGTTCTGCATTCTCGAACCTTTCCTGATGCTTCTGACGTACGAATGCCCACCCATACACGTAAACTGCGGGCATCTATCGCAGCGAATTGTTGCAAAACAAAGGCATGATGCCCCAAAACGAAACAGGGCAACCCCTTACAAGGTCACCCTGTTTTCCTATATCAAACCGGCTTAATATGCAGAAAGATCAATCATCTTGAGGGTATCAACCAGTTTCAGTCGGTCTTCACCATCATTGCGATAATAAACCACGACATATTCCGCCGCACGATCAAGGGCATCCTGCATAACCCGTTCAAAATCTTCGGGCGTTTTCAGAACCACATCATTCGCCCGTGTCAGGAAATCCCCCTTGTTGAACCCGATCTGTGAGCCCTGGCTGGCGCGTTCCATCCGGTCTACAACCAACCCCGTAGTTCCGACCGGCAGATCCAGTTTTTTCCATGCTTTTTCATTGGCCGGAACCAGATCCATTCCCAGAATGGATTTTCGCCCATCGTCTTCATCACGGGCACCCAGTCCCATCTTGTCGCGTTCAGCGGCACGTCGGCGGCTTTTGGCTTCGTCCATATCATCGGGGATCAGGGTCAGGCTATGGTAACCATCCTTGCGCCAGACCGTTACCGTGGTTTCGCCTTCGGCCATTGCCGCCATCATGCGAAAATGCTGGCGCGATGTCACAGTTTCGCCATTCACTGACACAATCACATCACCGACCCGAATACCGGCATCATAGGCCGGTTCGTCTTCCGGCGCACGGATGATCAGCATGCCTTCATCTTTTTCCAGACCAAACAGCCGCCCCACACCGGTTTTGATATCGTTATAGCCAATCCCGAACCAACCGCGCCGGATTTCGCCTTTATCAATCAAAAGATCGACAATGCCTTTCGCATGTTCGGCTGCAATCGAAAATGCCAGCCCTTCATTACCGCCTGAGCGAGTGTAAAGAGCAGAATTCACACCAACGACCAGCCCGTCCATATTCAAAAGCGGCCCACCGGAATTCCCCTTATTCACCGCCGTATCTGTTTGTAAATAGGGGTTATAACTGCCGCTTCGTAATTCGCGATCCTTGCCAGATACAATCCCTGATGTCAGGGTTTGATCAAATCCATATGGATAGCCAACGGCAAAAACCGGGTCGCCAACATTGACAAAACGGGTGTCCCCCCACACAAGCGGCGTAATGTCTTCGGGCTTTTGCACCTTGAGAACTGCAAGATCGGTTAGAAAATCCGCACCGATCAGATCGGCGCGCAACCGACGGCCATCGGTAAACAAAACAAGGAATCCGACTCCGTCGCGCACTACATGTTCGTTGGTAACGATATACCCCTCGTCACCGACAAGAAATCCGGTCCCCGTTGATGCCCGACGGCGTTTGCGTTCCCAGTCGGATTTTGGTTCTTCACTTTTTTTGCTTTCCTCGTCCTCGTCGTCTTCATCCTTGTCACGTTCGCCAGGTGGCAAGTAAAAATCCTCGCCATTGTCTTTTTTGGCGCGTTCTTCAGCAACGATTTCATCATAACTTTTCTTGGTAACATTGATCCGGACAACGCCAGGCGACACCTGATGATACAGGGATGCCAGGGTAGTGGCGGCATTATCGGGCACCGGGTTTGCGGCCTGTGCCCCAAAAGGCATCGCTATCAGAACGGCAACAAACATCCTTGTGATCAGGGCAGGAAAACGGGTTTTTTGCGGGTATATTGTACGGATCACTTTTTTAGCCTGTCTGGTGGTTAAAAAACGAATGAAAATCAGTAGGTATAAGTCAGGCCCAACCAAAAAGCCCGGCCTGCACGATAAGGTGTGCTTGACGAAAGCGTATGCGCCCCACCCCGGTTCAGAACGTTGTCGATCGAGGCATTAAAGGTCAGAACACCAGCGGCATTACGGATCACGTCATAATCCAGCGTCATATCCAGATCGAACCGTGCCTTGGCCAGCTCTTCCTCATAAACGTCATAAGATTGACCATTAAGAGTCTCGTTGCTGCCGCTATCGGAAATCGTGTCATAGGCAAGGGTATAACGCCCGGTCAGGCCGGTACGCAGACGGTCCTCATCAAAACTGGAATAGAGGCTGATGTTAAAGAACAACGGTTCATCCAGATTGCCCGTCAGGATTGCCAACTGGTTTTGCGAAATCAGTTGGCCGTTAAAAAGAACGTCGTTGTCTTCTTCAGTTGTTCCGTAATAGCTGTTGTTCGAGGTGGATCGTTCTGCCCATTGCGCATTGATATTAAAAAGATGTCTGCCGCCAAACCACGGGCCTAGATCGCGGCTCCACTCCGCACTGTAGGAGGTATAGGAATTGCGGCCTTCGTTGGTCAGGTTATAATATGTGGTGCCGGTATCTTCTGTTGACCGGGCAAACTGATCCTTGCCATCGCGCCTGATCCATTTCAGGCGAGACATTCCGCCCAAAAGAGGCACCGGAAATGCGACAGAAGCCGTTCTTTCATCGGTGAAGGGCGTGCTGAGGCCTGCACCGGCAAACCGTTTCTGTATCCCGGAAGACGATGCCGTCCAGCCATTGGCGCCATCAGTGTAATAGGTCGAATTGCCACCGGCATCGACACGGACCCGCCGTTCTGTTTGGGTTGCCGGGGTGGCATCCTGCAAGGCATAGCCCAGCATATTGTTGGCGTAATAGCGGTTCCAGCCGCCGCTAAAAACAACATCCCAATCGGTTTCATAAGTCGCAACCATACGCGGTGCCAGATTGGTATTACCCAGATAGGTTTCCCGTTCAAGGCGCAGGCCGGGTCGCAGAATCAGATCACCAAACGGCACATCTTCAAACCTCATCCCATATTCCGAATATAGCGCACCGGTGACGAAAGACACATTCCCGGTAAAGGCGTTATAAAGGGTACGGCGGGTATTGGCCTGATCGCCATCATCGCAGGCCACATCGCTGGCATCGGCACAAACAACAGTTCCAACACCTGCATTCCCTTGGGAATCAGGTGTGTAATAATAAACAGCATCCTCGGGCCGTTCACGACGTGCACTCGTGCGTTTGACCTCTCCCCCCAACAGTAGATCATTGCCAAACAATTTACCGTTTACATCACTGTTCAGGGCATAATCGCGCTGCACTTGCTCCAGATCGCCAAACCCGCCGGTCAGGCAACTTACCGATGTTGCCGTTCCACCATCGCAAAGGGTCGCGTAATTCGGGCTGTCCACCCCGGAACGCCGGGCATAGATAAATCGCCGGATATTTTCATCCGAATCACGGGCATTCGATGCGTTGTTAAAGGATATCTTGGTATCAAGGCTCAGATCAGAAAAACCGTATCCCTCGTAATCAATCGGATTTTCCAGACTGACATAGCTGGTCATGCCAGAACCGGTGACATTCATCTTGCTGTCAAGCGACTGGGTGGATTCCCATTCCTGACTGTGGGGCGCATAGGTCAATTGCGTTCTTAAAACCGCCCCATTATTCGACTCATATCGCAGCTTGCCCAACATGCTGTCGGATTCCGTCGTATTGGTGATTTCGCGCCCGTAATATTTTTCCGAGGTCGTTTTGGTAACTTCGGCACGTTTTGCGCTGAGCGACATCAACATACCCCACTGGTCATTCAACGGGGTGCTGGCACTGGCGGTATAAAATGTTTTTTCAAACCGGGGCGGGCGGGCACTTTCTTCCGGGGCTTCGTCGGATTTCAGGTGATAATCGACCCAGTTATCGCGCCCCTGCCGGACTGACGCAGAAAAAGTCGGCACATCGGACGGGTCCTTGACCTGATAATTAACCACCCCGCCCTGAAAACCGCCATATTTGCTGGACACATTGCTGTCTATGATTTCGGCAGATTGCAAAATTGATGAATCGACATAAACCGTCTGCGGATGCAGGCCATGTAACTGGTCGGCATTGATCGCCGTATCATCATCCCCGGGCATGTTGTCCGCGTTTGGAACACTTTCTGTTCCGCCGACCGAGTTGATGCTGACCCCATCCAGCATGATGTTGTTCTGATCAACAGCCCCGCCGGAAATACTGATGGTTTGCGGGCGCAAATCCTGGGTCGCAGTTGCGGTTGCACCGGTATCCCCACGTTGACCGGCAACGACAAACTGGACATTCGGCATGGCGCGAAACAGCATATTGGGATCGCCATTACCTTGAACAAACTGATCGATCAATGCTTCGTCCAGAACAGTTGACCCACTGTTTTCGCCACTGCCCATGCCATAACCCGGCATCTGACTGCCCATGATCGTGACCGGTGCAGTGACAGTATCCTCGCCCGAGACTCCCGCTGTGCTACGGGGGAAAATCACCAAAACACCATCGGAAATGCTGAACGTCACATCACTGCCATCCAGCAAGGCTGTCAGGGCATCGACGACGACAAATTCGCCTTTTACTTCCTTTCCTGTCCCGGCCAAATTGGCTTCTCCGGCCACAGCATAGGCCAGTCTGCTTTGTTCGGAAAACAGTTCCAGCCCTTGGGACAATGGCATCGTCGGGATGTCAAAACTAATCCTTTGCCCTGTCAATTGTCCGGCAACAACATCATCGGCAGCACGGGCAATGCCCATCATCGCCGGTGTCATCAGGGCGGCAATAGCAACACCGCGCATCAGGGAAGAACAAATCCCCTTTACGCCGGGAATTATTGAAAAAGAAAAAACAGTCTGGGGCATATTTTCAAAATCCGGTGACAGGACGCCACTTGTCCGTAATTGCGTATCATTCGCACATAAGGACGTTGCAGATTTTGAGAACCGGACAAAATTTTATCGATTTTTCAAAAAAGATTCTGCGGCCTAGAACCGGTCGGTCAGAAACATATAGCCAAAGGGCAGGGAATGGGCGGAAAGCCCGGTCGATGCTGTGATCAGTTGGACAGATTGCACCGCATCGGTAACATGATAGCGCCCCCGGATCATGATATCGCCAACACCGATATCCATCAGGATTTTGGCACCGCTTTGCCTATTGATAGATCCCACCACATCCCCCAGTCGGTTAGGCGCAAAAACCCGCCATCCGTCGAGAACCTGCCCGACGCTGGCGGTGCTGATCTGGCGGCGCGACACATCCCCGATATCGGACACCGAAACCCCCTCTCCGGCCAGCAGAGTCGTTTCTGGAACTTCACCCGGTCCGGAAGGCGTTACCCGCACGATACCTTCTTCAACATCAATGGTACTAGCGGTTTCATCATAAATTACGGCAAAGCGCGTGCCAACCACCGTAGTGGTCGCATGGGGAGTTGTAATAACCATGGGCCGGGCAGCATCATGGGCGGCATCAATGACCACAGCCCCGCCGATCAGATCAATCTGACGCGCATCGCCGGAAAAATCCCATGTCAGCACAGACCCGCGTGCCAGTTGAACCGTACTGCCATCGGCAAGAATTTGGGACTTCGGCTTACTGTCAGCCTCGATCATCGTGCCGGAACCCGACCGAAATATATCTCGGTCGCTTGCCAGAACCGCAATCAGAACACAGGCCGCCGCCAGTATGCCTGTCATCCTCACAGGCGACCACCGCCGTTTGGCAAAGAGCAAGACGCGCCCCGCCCCGGCTTCGTCAAAGCGATTCTTCTCTGCCATACGTACCATCAGATCGTCAAAGGACCGATCACGCATGAAATCCGATACCTGCCGGGCGGCTTGTTCATGGGCTGGGCTGGTTGCGCACCACAGACGAAAGGCTTCGTCATTGGCCGTGCCGGACACACCTACACCGTCGCGGGCCAGCCATGCCATCGCCTGATCCAGAATATTGGATGATGCCCCAAGGGTTTCGGCCACTATCTGACCGGAAACCGGGTTTTTATCCGAAATATTGCGGATCGGTGATTTCATCATAGCGGGCACCTATCCATAACCCTTCATCAGATCCCGGCACGCCAGCAAGGCACGATAAAGATGTTTTTCAATCGCGGCTTTTGACAGACCGGTCTGATTGGCAATCTCATCGTGGCTCATACCATGCAACTTGCGCAAGATGAAGACCTCGCGTGATCGCCGCGGCAGGGATTTCAGAGCTGTCTCGAATGCAGCCATGCGTTGACGCTGATATATGATGGTTTCGGCGGAGGGTTGATCCGCTGCCGCGTAGCGCAGCGCGTCTTCGGCATCCCCGGCATTGATCAGCGGCGCGGACCGGTTTTGACGGCGCAGATGATCACGTACCAGATTAAGCACCACTGTGCGCAAAAACGCGCCATGATCGTCAATCACCTGCCCAGACGATACGCCAGAAATACGGACATACGCATCCTGTACCACATCACGGGCTTCTTCGGCATTGCCCAGCTTGCGCGCAGCCAGCCGCAACAACGTTTCACGCTGTTCCTCAAAGGCATTTAACAGGGTGGTCGTGCCAGAATAATGGGCGAAATAACGCATGACGTGGTGACAGGCGATCCGAAATGAAACCAGAAAACCCGTTTGCAATACACCAGCCGCCACTAATTGCAAATAATTATTAATACTAAAATACCGCTCATGAGACCAACGCCCGTACCTGATGCCCGCAAAACCGCTTTTTACGTAATTATATACCAAAAATGCACTGTTAAATTGACTGTATTTTTCAAATTTGTGGCTGTGAACAACTTCACGCTTGCAGATGGCAGTCAATGTCATCAGTATTTTTACGCACACCTTATCAGGGAGCACAGCCACACTTTTTCGCGGCTGAAATATAAAAATGGAGGCACATAAATGACATTCATCGCGAGGACCCGATCAGGTCTCGTGGACGGGTTGTTGCATTCGTCACGAGCATTTCTTGTTGGCACCGCCATCATCGCCAGTTCCATGACCTTTCTGTCCACCACCGATGCACAGGCACAGAAAGTCTTGCGGGTCGGGAATGACGGCGAACCACAATCGATGGACCCGCATTTCATCTCGACAGTACAAACCAGCCGTATTTCCGATGACATGTTTCTGGGTCTTCTGACTTATGGTCCGGATGGTGAACCGGTAGCCGGTGCTGCTGAAAGCTGGGACGTATCCGAAGACGGCAAAACCTACACCTTTAAAATTCGCGACCACACCTGGTCGGATGGCGTTCCGGTAACGGCACAGGATTTCATCGCTGGTTGGGAACGGCTTTTGGCCCCTGAAACAGGGGCGGAATATGCGTCGCTTCTGTATATCATCGAAGGTGCCGAAGACATCAATTCCGGCAAGGAAGGCGCAAAACTGGGGGCGAACGCCCTTGACGATAAAACCCTTGAAGTCAAACTAACAGCACCAGCCCCCTATTTTCTGGCGCAATTGACCCACCAAACCGCCTTTGCCATCCCGCGTCATACGATTGAAAAATTCGGCAGAGATTGGGTGAAAGCCGAAAATATCGTGGTGAACGGTCCCTACAAACTTGAAGAATGGGTTCCTAATGTCCATAGCAAGCTGGTAAAAAACGACGCCTTTTATGATGCCGCGAATGTCGCCATCGACGAGGTAGTTTACTACAATTATGAAGACCTGACCGCGATGCAGAACCGCTTTCGCGCTGGCGAACTTGATGTAACGCGCATGATCGCATCCGAACAGATTTCATGGCTGAAAGACAATATGGCCGACAGCCTGCGCATTGCCCCTTATGCCGGAATTTATTATGTCGCGATCCGTACCAACAAGGAGCCGTTTGGCGATGTGCGTATCCGCAAGGCGCTGTCATTGGCGATCAATCGTGAAGCGATCACCGATTCCGTCCTCAAAACCGGCGAAATTCCGGCCTATTCCTTTGTCCCGCCCGGAACTGGCAATTACGGTGAACCTTCCTATGTGTCGTGGAAAGACCAAAGCTATGCTGACAACCTTGCCGAAGCCAAAAAACTTCTGGCCGAAGCTGGTTACGGTCCGGACAAGCCGCTAAAATTTACCCTTCGTTATAATACCCAGGAAAACAACAAACGCTTTGCCATTGCTGCCCAGAATATGTGGAAACAGATTGGAGTTGAGGCCGAACTGTTTAATGCTGAAGGCAAAATCCACTTTGCCGATCTGAAAGTTGGCGATTTTGAGCTGGCCCGTGCAGGCTGGATCGCCGATTACAACGACGCACAAAACTTCCTGTTTCTGGGTGAAACCCGCACCGGTCCGTTGAATTATGCAGCTTTCAACAATGCCCGATTTGACGAACTGATGCTGGCCGCCGAACAGGAATCCGACCTGAAAAGCCGGGCAACTCTCATGCAGCAGGCCGAGGCTGTCATGATGGAAGAACAACCCTATATCCCGATCTTTTACTATGTCTCGAAACAGCTTGTATCCCCCAAGATCGAAGGCTGGATCGACAATGCCCCGGATCGTCACCTGACCCGCTGGCTTGACCTGAAAAACTGATCTGATGCCGGCAGCAAGCCCCGGACAAACGGGCCTGCTGCCGTTGCATTTGGGGATAACGCCATGATTTTATATGCCTTTCGCCGTCTGATGATCGCGATCCCGACGCTATTCATCGTCATTACCGTTGCCTTTTTCATGATGCGCGCTGCCCCCGGCGGCCCATTTGATCAGGAACGTGTCCTGCCGCCTGAAATCGAACGCAATATCAAAGCGGCCTATGATCTCGACAAGCCGCTGGTCGAACAATATGTCATTTATCTGGGCAAAATTTTGCGCGGTGATTTTGGGCCGTCGATCAAAATTCGCGACTTCACAGTCGCCGAACTGATCATGGCAGGTGCACCGGCATCGATCCAGTTAGGGCTTAGCGCCATTGTGCTCGCCCTTGTGTTTGGCGTCGGACTGGGCACCTATGCAGCCCTGCACCAAAATACCAAAACCGATTTCGCTGTCATGGGGGTTGCGATGGTCGGCATTGCGGTGCCGAATTTCGTGATGGCGCCGTTATTGTCGCTGATTTTCGGGGTTTATCTTTCGCTACTACCAACTGCAGGCTGGGGCGGTGGGGATTTGAAATATAAAATTCTGCCAATCATCGCCCTTGCCCTGCCGCAAGTCGCCTATATCGCCCGCCTGACCCGCGGATCGATGGTCGAGGTTCTCCATTCCAACTATATTCGCACCGCCCGCGCCAAGGGGTTGCGCGAAAGGCTGGTTGTGATCCGCCATGCCATTCGCGGCGCGTTATTACCCGTTGTTTCGTATCTGGGACCGGCGACGGCGGCGGTGATGACCGGATCGGTGGTGATTGAATCGATTTTCGGCGCACCGGGGATCGGTACTTATTTTGTGAAGGCAGCACTCAACCGCGACTACCCGTTGGTGATGGGTGTGGTGATTGTCTACGCCGTTCTGATCATTTTCCTGAATTTTCTGGTCGATATGGTCTATGGCCTGCTTGACCCCAAGCTAAAGACACAGTGATGTTCAACAAATCCCGAAATGCCACCGCACTGGAGAAATCCGGCCCGGTCGAGGAATTCGAGGGCCGCAGCCTGTGGCACGATGCCCGGATTCGTCTGTTTCGCAATAAGGCTGCGGTCGGATCAATGATCATTCTGGCGATCATTGCCCTGATGGCGATTTTCGCCCCGATGCTCAGCCCGTTTGAATATGACGAGATCGACTGGGGCTATATTCAGGAAGGCCCGAACTGGGAAAACGGCCATATTTTTGGCACCGACGGCAATGGCCGCGATCTGTTCATCCGCATATTATATGGTGCACGGGTATCGCTGGCCGTGGGCTTGCTGGCAACCGCGGTTTCGCTGGTGATCGGCGTTACCTATGGCGCGATTGCCGGGTATTTCGGTGGCCGGATCGACAATATCATGATGCGGTTTGTCGATGTGATGTATTCCCTGCCTTTCATGTTTTTCGTCATCATGCTGATGGTGGTGTTCGGGCGGAATATTTTCCTGATTTTTGTCGCCCTTGGCGCGGTTGAATGGTTGACGATGGCGCGAATTGTGCGCGGGCAAACCCTGTCAATCCGGCGGCGCGAATTCATTGAGGCCGCCCACGCCACCGGGGTTTCCAGCTTTAAGATCATTTTCCGCCATGTCATTCCCAATGTTCTGGGACCGGTGATTGTCTATATGACCCTGACCATCCCGCAGGTAATCCTGACCGAAAGTTTCCTGTCGTTTCTGGGGCTTGGTGTTCAGGAACCACTAACCAGTTGGGGCGTTCTGATTTCCGAAGGTGCCAAAGTGATCGAAGCATCGACATGGATGCTGGTTTATCCCGCGATTTTTCTGGCGCTGACGCTTTTTTGTTTCAATTTTATCGGCGACGGCCTGCGCGACGCCCTTGATCCAAAGGACCGATAGCATGAGCCAGCACATTCTTACTGTCGATAACCTGACCACCCGCTTTGCCACCCCCGATGGCGAAGTCGAAGCGGTCAACGCTGTCAGTTTCCATATCGATCCCGGTGAAACGCTGGGCGTTGTCGGCGAATCCGGATCCGGTAAAACCCAGATTTTCATGTCGGTGATGGGACTTTTGTCCAAAAACGGCAAGGCCAGCGGGTCGGTCCGTTACAAGGATGCCGAAATCCTCAATCTTGCCCCGGCGAAACTGAACAAAATTCGCGGCGTCACCATGTCGATGATTTTTCAGGATCCGATGACATCGTTAAACCCGTTTTTGAAAATCTCGAAACAGATGACCGAAGTTCTGGTCGAACATCGCGGTTATAGCGAGGAAAAAGCCCTGAAACATGCCGTCAACATGTTGGATCGCGTCGGCATTCCCGGTGCCGCCCAGCGTGTGCATATGTACCCGCATGAATTTTCGGGCGGGATGCGCCAACGGGTGATGATTGCCATGGCATTGTTATGCGACCCCGAAGTTTTGATTGCCGATGAACCGACCACCGCCCTTGATGTGACGGTGCAGGCACAAATTCTGGATTTGTTGCGGGATCTGAAAAAGGATTTCAATACCGCCATTGTCATGATCACCCATGATCTGGGCGTGGTCGCCGGTCTGTGTGACCGGGTAATGGTGATGTATGGCGGGCGGGTGGTGGAAACCGGCAACGTCCGAGACATTTTTTATGATTCGCATCATCCCTATACCGAAGGGCTTCTGAAATCCATGCCGCGTATTGATCGCGCGCATGAACAAAAAATGTATGCAATCCCCGGCCAACCACCAAATTTGCAAAATTTGCCATCGGGTTGCGCCTATCAGGAACGCTGCGATTATGTTCAGAACCGCTGCACCCAATCACGCCCCGTCCTTTATGACATCGCGCAAGGCCGCGCCAGTGCCTGTTTCCGGGAGGTCGGAGAATGAACGCTATCCCTGAAACCCCGCTTTTGTCGGTTCGCGACCTTCGGGTGCATTTTTCACTGCCGGGCAAGGGATTGTTTGGCAAGCCCCGCACACTTAAGGCCGTTGACGGAGTTGATTTTGATCTGTTCCCCGGCGAAACATTGGGCATTGTCGGCGAGTCCGGATGCGGAAAATCCACCTTGGGACGGGCGATTTTGCAACTGATCCCGCCAACCGCCGGACAAGTTGTGTGGCTGGGCAAGGATATTGTCGGGACGCGGGATCGGGATTTACAACCCTTGCGCCGTGATCTTCAGATCATTTTTCAGGATCCGCTCGCCAGCCTCAATCCCCGCATGACAATTGGCGAAATCATCGCCGAACCGCTGGTCACGCACAAAGCTGATCTGGGCAAGGCGGAAATCCGCAACCGGGTCAAAACCATGATGGCGCGGGTCGGTCTGTTGCCGCAGATGATCAACCGCTATCCGCACGAATTTTCCGGCGGCCAGTGTCAGCGTATCGGCATTGCGCGGGCGATGATTCTGGAACCCAAACTGATTGTCTGCGACGAACCGGTTTCAGCGCTTGATGTGTCTATTCAGGCGCAAATCGTCAATCTGTTGCAGGATTTACAACGCGATTTTGGCCTGTCGATGTTGTTTATAAGCCACGACTTATCGGTGGTACGTCATATCTGTCAGCGCATTCTGGTACTGTATCTGGGTAATGTCATGGAACTGGCAGATCGCGATACGATCTATGCCGCTCCCAAACACCCCTATACCAAGGCCCTGATATCGGCCGTACCAATCCCCGACCCGGAACTGGAACGCAGCAAGGAACGCATCGTTTTGAAAGGCGATCTGCCCAGCCCGATCAACCCGCCATCGGGTTGTGTGTTTCGCACCAGATGTCCGTTTGCAAAAGAAAAATGCGCAACCGACATCCCGATGATCGAGACCCTTGGCCCAAGCCATCAGGTCGCCTGTCATTTTCATGGCCGGATGTAAACCAAAACGGGGCGGTCATTTGTCTGGCCGCCCTGTTTATGGCCTGCGTACAAACTGCGCAATATCAACCGCATCAATCTGTTCGGGTTTCAGATATTGCTGTGCATAGTCGCGATAAACGCCGCTGGTCAGAAACAGGTCAAACAGATCGCTGTCAATCTGGTTGCCATCGCGCATGGCGGCCAGCATCGCGATACAGTCGCCAAGCGGTTTAGGGGTTTTATAGGGGCGGTCAACCGCGCTTAACGCCTCGAAGATATCAGCAATCACCATCACCTTTTCCAGAACCCCCATATCATCGCCCGAAAGACCGCGTGGATATCCCGATCCATCCATTTTTTCATGATGGTTTCCAGCAATATCCGGGATGCCCTTTAATTGTTTGGGAAAAGGCAATTGCGCCAGCATATCCTGCGTACGCACCACATGATCGTTGATCACCTGGCGTTCTTCGGCGGTCAGGGTGCCACGCGGGATCGACAGGTTATAAAGCTCGCCATTGTTCAGGGGTGGGCAAACATGATCCTCCCGATCCTGTATCAGAGTTTCCGGGCCGGGCTGGCGCAGGGTATCAAGAGTTCCATCGGCCAGACGGTGACTCTCCCCCCATGACAAGCCAATGGTGCGGTCGAAATGGCGCATCCATTGTGTGTTGCCAATATCGTGCAGGCGGGCAATCGTCGCGGCGTCCATATCTTCGCCGCCAAGGTTGCAGCGTGCCACCAGATCAAATTGCGTTTCAAGTTCCGCCACGCGGACAGAAAAATCAGCCTGACAAATTTCCACGTCCTCGCCCGCCAGTTGGCGTTTAAGCATCGTAATTTCCGCATCGCGCCGCAGCACCTCGAACCGTGTGCGGATTTCGTGGATGCGGTCATGGATGGTTTCCAGTTTGGTGGATTTTTCGACCACATGTTCGGGCGTGGTGATTTTGCCGCAATCATGCAGCCACGCCGCCAGATCAAGTTCACGCCATTGATCTTCGGTCAAATCATAGTCGGCAAGAACCCCGTCTTTCTGATCCACCGCCGCCTGTGCCAACATTCTGGCAATCACCGGCACCCGGGCGCAATGGGTGCCGGTGTGCGGGGATTTGGCGTCAATCGCCTGGGCAAGGACGCGCACGAAACTGTCCATCAAATCACGTTGAGACCGCAACAAACGCCGGTTTTCAATCGCAACGGCCGCCTGGCTGGCCAGCGCCGTGATCATCGGTTCGATCCGGCGATCAAAGGCAATGACATTGCCATCCCCGTCACGGGCATTGATCAACTGCAACACCCCGATGCAATCGCCGCGATTGTTTTTAAGCGGCACAGTCAAAAACGATTTGGACCGGTATCCGGTGGCCTGATCGAACCGTTTGGTGCCGGAAAAATCAAATCCTTCCGCGCTATAGGCATCCTCGATATTGATCGCCTGCCCGGTCAGGGCAACATAGGTCGCAATGTTGTTGTGATTGGGTTCGCCAGTTTCCGGCAGATAAAGTGACAAGGGCGGAAACGGATATTCGCCCTGATCCCCCGCCACCACCGATGTTTTAAGGGTATCGTTGACCAGAATACGGAAATTCAGTTCGGTTTCATCAGCATTGACCAGATACAGCGACCCGCCATCGGCATTGGTAAATTGCCGCGCCGCCATCAGGATTTTCTGATTTAGCTCGTCCCGGCCATGTTCCGCCGAAAGCGCAATCCCCAGATCCACCAGCCTTGCCAGATGGCGAGCCTCGGTTGCACTGTTATCGTCGCAATTACCCTGCAAGAATGTCATTGCCGGTTCGTTCCACTCGTTTTTGGGCCATATTCATTTTGGCCTGCCCCGTTTCTGATTTTGATCAGATTATAATGATCATAGCAGAATCCGTCCCGTTCCGATGGCAAAAAACCGTAACCGGATGTATGTCAGGATGACAGCAGGGTTGATAAAAATCTGTAAATCCTCTATCCGAGCCGTGAAAGCGTGCGCGACGGATAGTCCGATGATCCGCACCCAACCATCTTGCCCGGAGGCGACCGCATGATCCCCCGTTATTCCCGCCCACAGATGACTGCCATCTGGGAACCCGCCAACAAGTTCCGTATCTGGTTTGAAATCGAGGCGCATGCCGCCGACAAGCTTGCCGAACTTGGCGTAATCCCGACGGAATCCGCCCGTCTGGTATGGGAAAAAGGCAATAAGCCCTATACCCCGGAACGCATCGCCCGCATTGATGCGGTCGAAGCCGAAGTCAAACATGACGTTATCGCCTTTTTGACCGAACTGGCCGAACTGGTGGGTGACGAAGCGCGCTTTGTCCATCAGGGCATGACCAGTTCCGACGTTTTGGACACCTGCTTTAACGTGCAACTGGTACAGGCCACCGACATTCTGCTTGATGATATGGACAAGTTGCTGGCCGCCCTTAAAAAGCGCGCCTATGAGACCAAGGATGTCGCCTGCATGGGCCGGTCGCACGGCATTCATGCCGAACCGGTGACCTTTGGCCTGAAACTGGCAACATTTTATGCCGAGTTCAAACGCAACCGCGCCCGTCTGGTTGCCGCACGCGCCGAAATCGCCACCTGCGCAATTTCGGGAGCCGTTGGCACATTCGCCAATATCGACCCGCAGGTCGAGGCCCATGTCGCCGAAAAACTGGGGCTTGAGATTGAACCGGTTTCAACCCAGGTGATCCCGCGCGACCGCCATGCTGCCTATTTTGCCACGCTCGGCGTGATTGCGTCGTCAGTCGAACATCTGGCAACCGAAATCCGCCATTTGCAGCGTACCGAAGTCCGCGAGGTCGAGGAATTTTTCTCCAAGGGTCAAAAAGGCTCGTCGGCAATGCCGCACAAGCGGAACCCTGTCCTGACCGAAAACCTGACCGGCCTTGCCCGTCTGGTGCGCTCAATGGCGATCCCGGCGATGGAAAATGTTGCCCTGTGGCATGAACGCGATATTTCGCATTCCTCGGTTGAACGCAATATCGGCCCCGATGCGACCGTAACCCTTGATTTCGCACTGATGCGTCTGACCAGTGTTGTTGAAAATCTGGTGGTTTATCCGGAACGAATGGATGAAATCCTCAATCAGATGGGCGGTCTTGTGTTTTCGCAGCGCGTGCTGCTGACCCTGACGCAAAATGGCGTATCACGCGAAGATTCATACCGCATCGTTCAGCGCAATGCGATGAAGGTCTGGAACCGCGAGGGCGATCTTTTATCACTGCTGAAACAGGATGACGAAGTAGTTGCGAAAATTCCGGTGGCAACACTCGAATCACTATTTGATCTTGGCTATCACACCAAGCATGTCGATACGATTTTCGCCCGCGTTTTTGCCGACTGATCCAAACCGACCTGATTGCAAAGCTCCGTCAGTTCAAACTGGCGGGGCTTTTTCTATCGCATCAAGCAAGGTCAGATCGCGTGCTTCGCCCAACAGCCAGTCGCGAAACAACCGGACCTGTCCGTGCAATTCCCGGTTTTTCGGATAGACCAGATAATAGCCAAGCGGAACTGTCAGGACGCATTCGGGAAACAGATGGATCAGTTTACCTTCCTGCACATCTTCTTCGGCCAGCAACGGATTGGCCAGAACTATCCCCTGCCCATGAATTGCGGCTTCAATCGCCATCCCGGTCTGATCAATTTCAATTCGCCGGATCATCACAGTTTCACGGGATGCCAAACCGGCAAACGCCGCCAGCCATTCCCCCCACCAGGCATGCAAAATATCGTTTAACAATGTTGCCCGGATCAGATCGGCGGGCGTTTCAAGCCCCAGCCGATCACGGTAAGACGGCGCACAAAAGGCCGCCGCCTGCCCGCGATACAGCAAAACAGATTCCAGTTCCTCATCTTCACCGTCAAAATACCGGATGGCGATATCGACCGGATCGCGGTTGAAATCGATCATGAGGGATGACGATCCGACATGCAGGGCGGTTGCGGGATAATCGATCAAGAACCGCGACATGCGTTTGGAAAACCATTTCGCGGCAAAACTGGGCGGCATTACCACCCGCACTGCATTTTCACGACGTCCACGCAGGCTTTGGCTGGCCGCGACAATCTGTTGCAAGGCCGGGCCAATCCGTGCGGCATAGTCAAGGCCGTCTGCACTGGGCTTTACCTGCCGGACAGAACGCACAAAAAGATCCGTCCCCAGCCATTCTTCCAGTTTACGAATTTGCTGCCCGATGGCACCGGGGGTCACGCCCACCTCATCGGCAGCAAGAGAAAAACTATTCAATCGAATAGCGGCCTCAAATGCACGAAGGGATTTAAGCGGTGGATATGAGGACATGATATAATTTTTCTATTCTATAATCCAGATATGATGATTTGTAGCCGATCCGGGCGGAACCTACAATCGAGACCTTACCGAACCCGGATCATCGTCATGAAAAACAACGCCTGGCTCATTTTTGGTTTGCTGGCCCTTGTCTGGGGCATGACATTTCTGTTTAACAAAATGGCCAGCACACTGATCTCGCCGATGCAGATCGTTGCGGTCCGGGTGGTGATGGGATTTCTGCCGGTTCTTGTTTTTGCTATTGTCCGACGCTCGCTGAATTGGTGGCATCTGCGCCATATCCACCATTTCATTGTCATGTCGTTGTTAGCCGCAACAGTTTATTATTACGCCTTTGCCAAGGGTATTTCGCTGCTACCTTCCAGTGTGGCAGGAATGCTGAGTGGCGCGATCCCGATGTTTTCCTTTATAGCCGCCGCAATTTTCCTGCGGAGCGAGCCGGTCAATATGCGCTCCATCATCGGATTGCTGTTTGGTTTTGCCGGGGTTGTTGCGATTGCCAAACCCTGGAATGGTGGCACATCGGTCGACCTGTCGGGCGTTCTTTATGTCGCAGTTGGATCGGGCTGCGTCGGACTGTCTTTTGTCTATGCTCGCAAATTCCTCAGCCCGCTTGGCATTTCGCCGATTGCGCTTTGCACCTATCAATTGGGGTTTTCATCAATCACCCTTCTGGTCATTGGTGATTTTAACGGCATGACCAAGATTTTTGACGACTGGAAAATTGCGGCAGGCCTGTTTATCGGCCTTGGTTTACTGGGGACCGGTGTCGCCTTTATGTGTTATTATTTCCTGATTGGAAAAATCGGGGCGGTCAGAACGGCGGCGGTGACCTATATCCCGCCAGTGATCGGATTGATGACCGGCGCGCTGGTTCTGGGCGAAAGCGTTGCCCCTAGCGACATTATCGCCACCGTCGCCATCCTTGCCGGTGTATTTATCATGCAATCGGGCAGAACACCGACCCCACAACGAGCCTCTGAAACTTAACCCGCCGCCGCCCGGATATAGGCCGAAATCAACGGATGGTTTTGTCCGTCCAGACCGGATCGTTCCGGCTGAAACGCCGTCCCGATGAAAAATGGATGATTTTGCAATTCCACCGCCCGCGGATCGCCATCCTGATCCCAGGCGCTGATGCGCAAGTCGCTATTGTCAAACAACGGCACGCAATCGCGGTTAAAACCATAACTGCAACGATATGTTTCGCGGATCGATTCCGTCCCGTAATGTTGGGCGATCCGGCTTCCGGCAACCAATGCGATATCCCCGGCCTGATCGATCAAGGCACAAACAAGCGGTGCAATCAGCGGCAAGGCAGCATCCGGATCCACCTCGACATTCCCCGCCCCGGACAGCCCCAGAACAGTGCGGGCATATTCCAGAACAGCATGTTGATAACCACCACAGGTCCCCAAAAACGGAATGCGATTTTCCCGCGCATGACGAATGGCTGCCAGTGCCCCGTCCATACTGGCATAGGGACTGGCCGGAACACACCACACTGCATCATATCCGGCCAGAACGGTTTGGGCGGTGTCGTCCGTCAGTCCGGATGTATGTATCCACGCAAAATTGACATCATGGCCAGTATCGCACCCGGCAATTGTCAGGGCCTTGGGAATTGCCTGATGCGCGGTAACCGACGCATTGAAATCCCCGATCAGCGCGACATGAATTTTTTGCATTCTCATCCCCGTTTCAAATTGAATAACTCAGGGGCTGCAAGCGGTTTACCCAAAAGAAAACCGGCCCGTGAAACACGGGCCGGAGACCTTGAGCGTTTTTACCGCTGCCTTTGACGAGTATATTACAAAGAACCAGATCGCGCCATATCTTCCAGCGCAATTTTCACCGCCTGCGACCGATTGGACACATGCAGCTTGCGATAGATATTTTTCAAATGATATTTCACCGTGATTTCGCGCAAATCAAGGTGACGGGCAATTTCCTTGTTGGGCAATCCATCTGATAACAGCGCCAGAACTTCACGTTCGCGGGGCGTCAGACGACCAAAGTCACCCTCGTGACCAAACCCGCCAGCACTTTCGCCCGGGCCGGAAAACCGTTCGCCAAAATTATGCAGGATCGTTGATGGCAGATATTTATCCCCTGCCAGAACCAGCCGGATGGCATTGGCAAGGGATTCCCCACGCAAGGTTTTGGGCAGGAATCCCTGCGCGCCACCTTCAATAGCGCGCCGCACATCGTCACTGTTATAGGCACCCGAAATCAGTACAACCGGCGTTCCCGGCGCAACCACCGCCAATGTTTTGCCCAATCCTTCAAGGCCGTTCATGCCCGGCATCCGCAAATCCAGCAACACCAGATCAAACTGGCTGCCATCATTAATATGGGTCAAGGCTGGATCAAGGGCACCGGCTTCGATGACTTCGCAATCGTCAAAATATTGCTGAAATAACAATGATAAGGCTTCACGAACCAGATCGTGATCATCGGCCAGAAGGATACGCAAATTTCTCGCCTTTCTCTTCCTGATGCAAAACATCCCCGGCCAAAAACCAGGCCGGGATATGTCACAAGTAACGTCTGATCCAAAAGCCGGAACAGTGCTGCCACGCGCACAGGATACGGAACCGCCTAATGGTTTGCAAATCCTAACTTTTTAGAAGACGTGCAATCAGTCCTGCGGGCCAAGCACTTCCACACGGGCCAGCGGCTCCAGTTCGGCAAGTTTGGCATTGAGTTCGGACACCGTCATGTCGATATTGCGGCTGCCAAATTCAGCCAGAAGGGCCGCGGCAATGCCCTTGCTTTTCGGATCGGCAACCACATCGCCGACCACCTGGTTGGCAAAAGCGGCACTTTCAGCGTCCGACAGCCCCATCTTCCCACCCGCCCAGCGGGCCAGCATTTTATAAAGGCAGGCTTCGATCCTGAAATTCTGTTCAAGATCAAAGGTGTACTTGGCTTCAAAGCCGCGTTCGCGTTGATTGAAATTGGCCATCCGGCATCTCCTTCCTGAAGGATGTTCCCCGTTTCACCTGTATACAGGTGGTGTTTTGCTTTTCCTGTTTTATATGTATGCACACGCGTTGCGTTTTGCACACTCTGTCTTCTGACTGTTTTCAGTTTGACAAACTCCAACCCCTAACGCTTTGATCTGTCTCATGTGTACAATAGTCATTTTACGTCGACCCGATCATGAATGGCCGATCCTGATCGGTGCCAATCGCGACGAAATGAAGAATCGACCCTGGTTGCCCCCGGCACGTCACTGGCCTGATCGCCCCGACGTGATTGCCGGGATTGACCAGTTGGGCGGCGGCACATGGCTTGGCATGAACGAAGACGGGGTGGTTGCCGCAGTTTTGAACCGGTTTGGCACCCTTGGCCCGGCAGACGACAAACGATCCCGCGGGGAATTGCCCCTTGAAGCACTGGATCATGCCGATGCCATTGATGCCGCACGGTCGCTGGCCGATCTGGATGGTCGGTCCTGGCGGCCTTTTAATATGGTCATCGCCGATAATCGCGATGCCTATTGGCTGGCCAATCGCGGAAAAACGAAAATCGAGATACATGAAATCCCCGAAGGACTGTCGATCCTGACCGCCCATGACCTCAATGACCGCGAGAACAGTGACCGTACACGGCGCAATTTACCGCGTTTTATCAGCGCGCCGGTACCCAACCCCGAAGCCGATGACTGGTTCGCGTGGCAAGCCTTGATGGCCGATACAGGCGTGATGCCGCCCGATACCGAACACCACAATATGCGCCGCGATGCCATGCTGGTGCGCAGCGATATCGGGTTTGAAACCATATCATCGTCACTGATCGGCCTGCCGGGCATTCCGCGCCATGAAAATGAACTGGCGCGCCGCCCGATCTGGCTGTTTGCCAACGGACAACCCGATAGTGCGCCTTACCTGCCCGTTGCGTTGTAAGCGGGACACAATTATCAAAACAGTTTAAATAGTGTTTACACGGCAATTGAGTTTCTTGCGCAGCACTGTTATATGGGGGGCGCGATTTTCAGGTGCGCCGCACCAAGATGTGAAAGATCCCGCCAGATGTCCAGAAAGCGACCCATTTACGAGGGTAAAGCCAAGGTTCTTTACGAAGGTACGGAACCGGGCACCATCATCCAGTATTTCAAGGACGATGCAACTGCGTTCAACGCCCAAAAACGCGGCACGATTGCCGGCAAGGGCGTCTTGAACAACATGATCACCGAATTCGTCATGACCCGTCTTGCCGAAATCGGAATCCCGACCCACTTCATTCGCCGCCTCAATATGCGCGAACAACTGGTGCGCAAATGCGACATCATCCCGGTCGAAGTGGTTGTGCGCAATGTCATCGCCGGGTCCATGGCCAAGCGCCTTGGCATCGAAGAAGGCACCAAACTGTCACGCCCCATTGTCGAATTCTATTACAAGGATGACGATCTGGGCGATCCGATGGTATCGGATGAACATATCCTTGCCCTGGGCTGGGCCGCCCCCGAGGAACTGGAAGAAATCATTGGCATGTCGTTGCGCATCAATGATTATCTGACCGGCCTGATGCGCGGTATTGGCCTGAAACTGGTTGATTTCAAACTGGAATTTGGCCGGGTCTGGGAAGGCGATTTTCAGCAACTTGTTCTGGCCGATGAATTCAGCCCTGATAATTGCCGCCTGTGGGATGCCATCACCAACGAAAAGATGGACAAGGACCGGTTCCGCCGCGACCTTGGTGGTGTCGAGGAAGCCTATCAGGAAGTCGCCCGCCGTCTGGGCGTTTTGCCGGAATCCGCCGATATAGAGTCGCTGAACAAAGACGCGACCAAATAAATCCAAGGCCGCGCTTGCGCGGCCTTCTTTTATCGGTACCGGCGGGCACAGCCTGGCCGGTATACGGTGTTTGCAAACAACGACTCGCCGCGCTGGCGATTGCGAACCAACAGGAGATCCTTGTGAAAGCACGTGTTCATGTCACCCTGAAAAACGGCGTCCTTGACCCGCAGGGCAAAGCCGTTCACCACGCCCTTGGCGGGCTGGGTTTTGCCGGTGTCAAAGATGTGCGCCAGGGAAAGTTCATCGAACTGGAACTTGACGGCACCGACGTGGAAAAAGCCCGCGCCGATGTTCGCGATATGTGCGAGAAGCTTCTTGCCAATACCGTGATCGAAAATTACGACGTCGAAATCGTCGCCTGAACCGGTTGCAAGCACAGCTTGCGCAACAAACGGGAGATTTGCAGGTGAAAGCCGCAGTCATCGTATTCCCCGGTTCCAATTGCGACCGGGATGTCAAAGTCGCCCTTGAGGCCCGTTCGGGCGTTACGCCCCATATGGTCTGGCACCGTGACACCACTTTGCCCAAATCCGATCTGATCGTACTGCCCGGCGGGTTTTCCTATGGCGATTATCTGCGCTGTGGCGCGATGGCCGCCAACAGTCCAATAATGCGCGAAGTCGTTGCCGCCGCCCGCGCAGGCACCCCGATCCTTGGCATTTGCAACGGCTTTCAGATTTTGATCGAAGCAGGCCTTCTGCCCGGTGCGCTGATGCGCAATCGCGATCTGAAATTCATCTGCCGTGATGTCCATTTGCGGGTGGATGCCACCGACACAATGTTTACGCGCCATTATGACGTCGGCAGTGTGATCCGCATCCCCGTCGCCCATCATGACGGCAATTATTTCACCGATGCCGATGGCCATAAAAAACTGGAAGACAACAACCAGATTGTGTTCCGTTATTGCGACGCCGACGGCGCGGTGAATGACGCCACCAACATCAACGGATCACTGGGCAATATTGCCGGGATCATTGATGAAAACCGCAAGGTTCTGGGCCTGATGCCCCATCCCGAACGCCTGATTGACCCGCTGCTTGGCGGTAATGACGGTTCCCCCCTGTTTGATTCGCTGGTAGAGGCGCTGTCATGAGCGAGATCACCCAAGACATCGTAAAAAGCCACGGCCTGAGCCAGGACGAATACAAGCTGATCCTCGACATTATGGGGCGCGAACCCAACCTCAATGAATTGGGGATTTTCTCGGTGATGTGGTCGGAACATTGTTCTTACAAATCATCGAAAAAATGGCTGAAAACCCTACCAACCAAGGCCGACTGGGTTATTCAGGGGCCAGGCGAGAATGCCGGCGTCATTGACATTGGCGACGGACAGGCCGCCATTTTCAAAATGGAAAGCCACAACCACCCATCCTTTATCGAACCCTATCAGGGGGCGGCGACCGGGGTTGGCGGCATCATGCGCGATGTCTTTACGATGGGCGCACGTCCGATTGCCAATATGAATGCGCTTCGTTTTGGCGATCCGTCGCATCCGAAAACCCGCCATCTGGTGGCGGGTGTGGTTGCCGGGATTGGCGGTTATGGCAATTGCATGGGGGTTCCGACCATTGGCGGCGAAACCAATTTCCATCCGTCCTATAACGGCAATATCCTTGTCAATGCCATGACGGTCGGCCTTGCCGACACCGACAATATTTTCTATTCGGCGGCGGCGGGCATTGGCAATCCGGTGGTTTATGTCGGATCCAAAACCGGGCGCGATGGCATTCACGGCGCCACCATGGCCTCGGCCGAATTCGACGATGATTCCGATGAAAAACGCCCGACCGTTCAGGTTGGCGACCCGTTTACCGAAAAATTGTTGCTGGAAGCCTGCCTTGAACTGATGGCAACCGACATGATCGTCGCCATTCAGGATATGGGGGCGGCGGGTCTGACCTCTTCCTCGTTTGAAATGGCATCCAAGGGCGGGGTTGGTGTCGAATTGTGGCTTGATAAAGTCCCGATGCGTGAAGAAGGTATGACACCCTACGAACTGATGCTGTCAGAATCGCAGGAACGTATGTTGATGGTTCTCAAACCCGGTTGCGAAGACGCCGCCCGGGCGATTTTCGACAAATGGGAACTGGATTTTGCCGTGATTGGCAAACTGACCGATACCAAACGCATGGTTCTGATGTGGCATGGTGAGGTTGCCGGGGATCTACCGATTGACCCACTGGCCGAAGCATCGCCGGAATATGATCGTCCGTGGGAGCCGACCCCGAAACAGGATCGCATCAATCCCGACAGCCTGACGCTAAAAATGGGCCACGGCGACGCCTTGACCAAACTGATGGCATCGCCCGACCTTGCCTCCCGGCGCTGGATCTGGGAACAATATGACCATATGGTCATGGGCGATACAGTAGTACGTCCGGGCGGTGATGCCGGTGTCGTGCGCGTGCATGGCACCCGCAAGGGACTTGCCGTTACTACCGACTGTACTCCACGCTATGTCAAGGCGGATCCGGTCGAAGGCGGCAAACAGGCCGTGGCCGAGGCCTACCGCAATCTGTGTGCCACCGGTGCCTTGCCGCTGGCGATTACCGACAATATGAATTTCGGCAATCCGGAACGCCCACGCATTATGGGGCAGTTTGTCGGTGCCTGTCAGGGGATTTCGGCGGCCTGTCTGGCCCTGGATTTCCCGGTCGTGTCGGGCAATGTCTCGCTTTATAACGAAACCAATGGCGAGGCGATCATGCCGACCCCGGCAATTGGCGGCGTTGGCCTGATTGCCGATCTGGGCCGTCATGCCACCATCGCCCTGAAACGGCAGGATTCGGCACTTGTTCTTCTGGGGGCTGCGACCGGTGAAATGGGTCAGTCGTTGTATCTCAAAACCATCGAAGGTCGCGAAGAAGGTACCCCACCACCGGTTGACCTGATGGCAGAACGCCGGGTCGGAACGCTGGTTCGGGAATTGATCGGGCTGGGCGTTATTCGCACCTGCCACGATATCTCGGATGGCGGCCTGATGGTTGCGGTTGCTGAAATGTGTCTGGCGGCCAATATCGGTGCCGATCTACATTTGCCGGAAAAGGGCAATGAAATCGCCTGGCTGTTTGGCGAGGATCAGGGCCGTTACATCGTCGCCACCCGCGATCCGGACAGCGTGCTGAACGCCGCCATCACCGCCAATGTCCCGGCCGCCATCATCGGCCAGGCCGGGGGAAATGTGATTTCGGTCGAAGGCAAGGACGCCGTCAGCCTGGCCGATTTGCGCAAGGCCCACGAAGACTGGTTACCAAGCATGATGGACGGTTCCATCGAATAGACCAATTCGTTCTGCACACACAAAACCCCGCCGGAGCCAACTTCGGCGGGGTTTTTCGTTCCCGATATTCAGATTCTACCGAAAACTGATTTTCGGAAACAGGCTTTTTTTCGGGGCAGCTTTTGGGCCAACTTTCTCGTCAATCGCCGCCGCAATTTTTTTGGCAATCTCGCCATAGGCCTTGGCATGGGCACCATCGGGGTCGGTATCGACAATCGGTTTGCCGTCATCCGCGCCAAGGCGAATTTTCAAATCCAGCGGGATCTCACCCAAAAACGGCACACCCAGCTCTTCTGCTGCTTTTTTCGCCCCGCCATGATCGAAAACATGTTCGATATGGCCGCAATTGGTGCATTGGTGATAGCTCATATTTTCAATCAGGCCCAGAACCGGCACATTGACCTTGCGGAACATGTTCAGGCCCTTGCGCGCATCCAGAAGGGCAATATCCTGCGGGGTTGACACAATCACCGCCCCTGTCACCGCCACCCGTTGCGTCATCGACAATTGAATGTCGCCTGTGCCCGGCGGCATATCGACCACCAGAACATCCAGTTCCCCCCAATCGGTATCGCGCAATAATTGTTCCAGCGCCCCCATCGCCATCGGCCCGCGCCAGATCACCGGTTGTTCCTCGTCTACCATAAAGCCGATCGACATCAGACGGATGCCATAGGCCGAAGGTGGCGTCATGCGGCCCTGTTGCGTTTTTGAGGGGATCGGTTTGGCACTGCGCAATCCCATCATGCGCGGTAAGGACGGACCATAAATATCGGCATCGAGCAACCCAACCTTTAACCCCTGCGCGACAAGGGCGAGGGCCAGATTGACCGAGGTCGTCGATTTGCCTACCCCACCCTTGCCCGACGCCACCGTGATGATGGAACGGACACCGGGCAATTCGATCTGGCCCTGCCCCGGTCCCTTGGCCGGTGCGTGTGCATGACCGTGACTGTGTCCGTGTCCGGCACCTGCCGGGGCTGCCGCCGCCTTGTCCGACCCGCCGGGACGTTCGGCCGTCAGGGCGACACGGGCAATTGTGACCCCGTTCACACCGGCCACCAACCGTTCCGCCTCCTGCCGCAAATCTTCCAAAGCTGCCCCGCGCGATGGATCAACACCGATCATCACGGTGACATTTTCACCATGAATATCAATACCTTGAACCATATTTTTTTCGATGATATTTTTTCCGTCCAGCGGGTCTGTCACTTGGGTCAGGGCCGACAGGATCTGGTCACGGTTTGGCGAGGTCATATTGCGGTCTCCGATTTTTGGCTTATGTCCGTGATCATACAGGACAGATGGGCGCGTATCGTTGTTTTGCGACGCAAGCTGTCCTATAAGGCTGGGGGGCCGGACGCATTATGTATGTGTCTTCTGTTTGTTGTGAAAGGGAGAATTACCGAAAAGAAAAACTTTGGCGCGGGGAACTGTACCAGAATTTTCTGTTTCACCCTGATGTTTCCAACGGCAAATCATTGAAAAGAGTTTTGTTTTTCAAAATGGTCGTTGAAAACATGTCACAGCAAAAATACATCCATAATGAGTCCGGGCCCGGACACAGCTTTTTTAAAGACACACCAAACGGCAAGAAGAGGAAGACACTCGATGCCTTGGAATTCACAAGGGGGCGGCGGCCCCTGGGGCGGAGGCGGCAACGGCGGTAATGGCGGTGGCCAAAATCCGTGGGGCAAACGCCCTCAGGGTGGCGGCAGTAACACGCCCCCCGATTTTGACGAAATGATCCGCAAGGGACAGGAACGCCTGAAACGCCTGTTTCCGGGTGGCGGCAGCTATAAGGGATTCGCGCTGATTGGCATTGCCATCGTCGGGATTTGGCTGCTGACCGGCTTTTACCGGATTCAGCCGGGTGAACAGGGTGTGACACTTCTGTTTGGCAAATGGGTTGGCACCACCGGACCGGGCCTGAATTATTTTCTGCCCGCGCCGATTGGCGAAGTCATGAAACCAAATGTCGAACGTACCAACCAGATCGGTGTCGGTTATCGTGATGCCGGTAACGGCTTGCGCGATGTACCAGAAGAAAGCCTGATGCTGACCAGTGACCAGAACATCATCGATATCGATTATGTGGTTCAGTGGCGCATCAGCGATGCGGGTGCCTTCCTGTTCAATATCCTTGATCCGGAAAACACCATCAAACTGGCATCCGAAAGTGCGGTGCGCGAAGTGGTTGGCCGCACCAATCTGGGCGAAGCCCTGACGATTGGTCGTGTTCGGGTTGAAGAACAGGCACGCATCCTGCTTCAAGGTATTCTCGACGGGTATCAGTCCGGTATCGCGATTGCCGAAGTCAAATTGCAAAAGGTAGATCCGCCGTCAGAAGTGATCGATTCGTTTAACGATGTGCAGCGTGCCCGTCAGGACCGTGACCGGTCCCAGAACGAAGCCCTTGCCTATCGAAACGATGTCATCCCACGCGCAAAGGGTGAAGCCGAACGCCAGATTCTTCAGGCCCGTGCCTATAAGGATCAGGTGGTCAAGGACGCACAAGGTGAAGCCGGTCGTTTCATCTCGGTTTACAATTCCTATGCGACGGCCAAAGACGTCACCACGACCCGTCTTTATCTCGAAAGCATTCAGGACGTTCTGAAAAATTCGGACAAGGTCATTATCGACCAGAAAGCCGGTGACAGCGCCAATAGCGTTGTGCCGTATCTGCCGTTGCCCGAAGTTCAGAAACGCGCGCAATCGGGAGGAAATAACTGATGGCAAGCCCGAAACTTATTGCCGCAGCCGTTGTTCTGGTGGTTGCCGGGATTGTGGCGTCGATGTCGGTTTTTACCGTCCGACAGGATCAGCAGGCGCTGGTATTGCAGTTTGGTAATCCGGTTCATGCTGTTTCCGAACCCGGTTTGCATTTCAAACTGCCGATCCAGAATGTCGAAATTTACGAAAAGCGCGTTCTCGCCCTTGATCCGCCGGTACAGCAGGTTTTGCTGTCGGATCAAAAGCGCGTCAATGTTGACAGCTTTGCCCGCTGGCGGATCGTCGATCCGTTGCAGTTCCGCCAACGTGCGCTCACGGTACCGAACTTTGTCCAGTTGTTTGGACAACGCCTGAATTCGGTTATCCGGGGTGAACTCGCACAGGCTCCGCTGACGCTGCTTTTGTCAGACAGTCGTGCGCGGGTCATGGAACGCATTCTTGCAACCCTGGCCGAACCGGCAACCGAATTTGGCGTTGAATTGATTGACGTTCGGATCGGTCGGACCGATTTGCCCGAAGAAACATCGCAGGCGGTTTATAACCGTATGCGGTCAGCCCGTATTGCCGAAGCATCGCAATTGCGTGCCGAAGGCGAGGAAATCAAGGTTAAAACCCAAGGCGAAGCCGACCGTGAAACGATTGTCATCATTTCCGAAGCCCGTCGCCAGTCTGAAATCCTTCGGGGTGAAGGCGATGGAGAACGCAACATAATTCTGGGTGAAGCCTATGGCCGCGACCCGGAATTCTTCGAGTTCTATCGGTCGATGCAGGCCTATCGCGAGGCTTTCGCAAGCGGCTCCACCATGGTTCTTTCACCTGATTCAGAGTTCTTCCAATACTTTAATCAGCCAAGACCCCAAGGTAGCCGCTAGACAAATCATCAAGGCGACCGGCATAGTAGGCCGGTCGCCTTTTTGATTCATAAAAAACGCCCGGAACGTCCCTGCTCATGAAAGAACTTGCCACCGCCCTTCTTCTGGCCATCGCGCTGGAGGGGATGTTCTACACGCTGTTTCCCCGGGGGGCGAAACGGGTCATGGAACTTATGCAGGAAATCCCTGAAAACCAGTTGCGCATTGGCGGTCTGATTGCCGCAGTAGCCTGCGTTGCCGCCATCTGGTTCTTGCGTTTTTGGGGGCAATAAGGTGCACAACAGCCAAAACGGGCCTGCAAAAACCGGCAACCATCAAAATGACGGCATTTTATCCGTTTTTTTCTTGGCTTTGCCTTTTTTCCGCCAAACTCGGTGCTAACTTGACCCTATGCAATGTTTTGACATTGCATATGCCAGTCATAACCCCGTGAACGCGGCAACCAACAGGATCTTAAACATGCTCAAGGCACTTTACAGCCCGGCGCGCAAAAAAATTACGGCTGCGCTGGTGATTGTTCTCTTTGGTGTAACGGGTATTGCACAACCGGCACTGGCCCGCACGGCCCCGGACAGCTTTGCTGATCTGGCCGAACGGCTGCTGCCTGCTGTTGTCAATATCTCGACAACCCAGATTTCAACGCAGCAACAGGGACCTGACTTTCAGTTCCCCCCCGGATCGCCATTTGAAGACCTGTTCCGCGATTTCATGGAACGCAATGGACAGGGTCAAGGCCAAGGGCAACCGCAACAACGCCGCGCCACGGCGCTGGGGTCGGGCTTTATCATTTCGGCCGATGGTTATATCGTCACCAACAACCATGTGATTGATGGTGCTGATGAAATTTCGGTGCGCCTGCAAGAAGGCGAAACCCTTCCGGCGACCCTGATCGGTCGCGACCCGAAAACCGATGTTGCCCTTTTGAAGGTCGAACCGAAATCCGATTTGCCCTTTGTCTCATGGGGTGATTCCGATACCGCCCGTGTCGGCGAATGGGCGGTTGCGATCGGCAATCCCTTTGGTCTTGGCGGAACGGTAACCGCCGGGATCGTATCGGCCCGCAACCGCGATATCAATCAGGGCCCGTATGACGATTTCATCCAGACCGATGCTTCGATCAACCGGGGCAATTCCGGTGGCCCCCTGTTTAACCTTGATGGCGATGTGATTGGCATTAACAGTGCGATCTATTCCCCGTCGGGCGGGTCGGTCGGCATTGGCTTTGCCATTCCGTCTGCCATTGCCAGATCGGTTATCGATCAGCTTAAGGAATATGGACGGACCCGTCGTGGCTGGCTGGGCGTGCATATTCAGACCGTGACCGACGACATCGCCGATTCGGTTGGTCTTGACAAATCGACCGGTGCGATGGTTGCCGGTGTGTCCGAAGAAGGCCCGGCGCAAAAGGCCGGGATCAAGCAGGGTGACGTCATCCTGAAATTTGATGGCAAGGATGTCGAGAGCATGCGCCGTCTGCCGCGCATCGTGGCAGACACCAAAATCGGCAAGGATGTTGATGTGGTGATCTGGCGCGACGGCAAGCGTGAAACGCTTCAGGTTGAACTGGGCGAACTGGAAGAAGACATTGTTGCCACCAGTGCGCCTGAAACCAGCGAACAAAGCCCGGCCAGCACCGAAGAATCGGCGATTGCGCCCCTTGGTATCAAGGTCGCCAATATCAGCGAAGATTTGCGTAGCCGCTATAACCTTGCCGAAGGCACCGAAGGCGTCATCGTCACCGAGGTCAATGGCGACAGCTATGCCGCTGAAAAAGGGGTTCGCCCCGGCGATATCATCATCGAGGCATCGCACAAATCGGTAAGCTCGGTTGATGAAGTCAAAACGGCGGTCGATACCGCGTTGAAGGACGACAAACGCACCATCCTGATGTTGATCGAAACATCCGCGGGCCCGCGTTATTTCGGCCTGACGCTGACCAAGCCGGAATAGTCCGGTCTCTGATCTGATAGCAAAAGGGCGGCTCCTGCACGGGCCGCCCTTTTAGTGTTCTGCGATTATTTTGCAAACTGATCGCGCCGGTATCCTTGCAGGAACAAAAGTGCTGTCAGATCGCCATGATTGATGCAAATGCGGGCCTTTTCCTGCACCGATGGCTTGGCATGAAACGCCACCCCGGTCCCGGCCAGCTCAATCATCTGCAAATCATTGGCACCATCGCCCACCGCAATGGCATCTGCCACGGTAATCCCTTGCTGTGCGGCCAGTTTTTCCAGCGCATCCACCTTGGCCTGCCGATCCAGCACCGGTTTTTGCACCTTTCCGGTCAGTTTGCCGTCATAGGTGATCAGGACATTGGCCTGATCAAAATCGAAACCCAACTCGCGGCGCACCGCCGATGTGAAAAAGTCAAACCCGCCCGATACAAGCGCGCAAAATGCCCCGCCCGCCTTCATCGTCGCCACCAGTCCCTGCGCCCCGCCGGTATATTCCACCGTTTTCCATGCTTCATGCAGCATATCGGCGGACATCCCGGCCAAAAGCCCGACCCGTTCGTCAAGGGCGGCCTCGAAATCAAGTTCGCCATTCATCGCACGCGCCGTAATCGCCGCCACATGGTCCTTAACCCCGGCAAAGGCCGCCAGCTCATCAAGGGTTTCGCCAGTGACCATCGTGCTGTCCATATCGGCAATCAGCAATTTCTTGCGCCGGGTCGCGGCAATCTGGGTCACAGCATCGGCGTTCAGCCCAGCCCCGGCCAGCACGGCATCGGCATCGACCAGCGTGATCCCGCCAAAGGGAATATCGCAGGCCTCCTCAACCGCCAGCCAGTCGGTATCACCAATTTGCGCCCCGGACCCGCGCAGCACGGATTTTGCCTGCTCAACGATGTCAGCAGACAACGCACGGGAATTCGGGGCGGTGATCAGGGTGAGGACCAAATCCATGAAACGGGGGCTCCTGCCAAGGGCAAAGGGTGATTTCCATGCCGCTCTTTATCTTAATTGCAGCCTGCAATGACAAGGAAAGTTTGATCCATCCCCCGAACATCTTCATATTAAACCGAACCGGGCCACACAAAGGAGGCCGAAATTGTCTGAAAACCTGCAATTCCCGAACTACAGTGAATGACCAATAATCTTTTTAAACCCGTCCTGATCGTCGCCGGACCAACCGCCAGTGGCAAATCCGCCCTTGCCCTTGATCTGGCCGGTCATTTTGACGGTGTGATCATCAATGCCGACAGCATGCAGGTTTACAAGGAACTTTGCGTGCTGAGCGCAAGACCCGACGCCACCGAGACCGCCCGCGCCCCGCACCGGTTGTATGGGGTATTGTCCGGACGCGAAGCCTGTTCCGCCGGGAAATGGCGCGACATGGCTTTGGCCGAAATTACCGAATGTCATGTGCAGGGCAAATTGCCAATCATAACCGGCGGTACGGGTATGTATCTGAACGCCCTTTTGAATGGTATTGCCCCGATTCCCGATGTGCCTGCCGCAATCCGCGATGAAGTCACCGCCGATCTTGCCACGCTGGGCCATACGGCATTTTTTGAAAAACTGCAAAGCCGTGATCCGGAAACCGCCACCACCCTTGACCCGGCCAATACCCAGCGCCTGATCCGGGCGGCCGAGGTGCTGGCCGCCACCGGTAAGGGCCTTGCGGCATGGCACCGCGAACCGATCTTGCCCCCGCCACCGGGAATGGTTTTTCAAAGCTTTTGCTATATGCCGCCGCGCGATGTGCTGTATGCCCGCTGCGACCTGCGATTTAACAAAATGATCGAACAGGGCGCGATTGACGAGGTGCGCGGATTATTGGCCCTTGGCCTGCCGGAAACGGCACCGGTGATGAAAGCCGTCGGAGTCCGCGAAATTTCAGCATTTCTGGCGGGTGAGATCACATTGGATGACGCCTGCGACATGGCGCGACGCGAAACGCGCCGTTATGCCAAACGGCAATTGACGTGGTTTCGCCACCAGTTACCGGGCAAAATCACCCTTGATGCGCAATATTCGGAAAGTTTGTCCGAGGAATTGCGCAATCATGTTCACCAATTTTTGTTGACCACGCCAAAGTGAGGCGATAGGTTGGCCCTTCCGCTAGGGAAATGGCGGAAAACCGCCATTTCGGCGGCTTTTTCAACCCCAATCAATGGGTGGACGATCATGTTTCAATCACGCGGTTATCACGCGACACGTTGTTGTCGCTAGTCAGAGGCTCGGAAAATCATGGCAGAACGTATAATGAATGGTTCGGAAGTAGTGTTGCAGGCCCTTGCAGATCAGGGTGTGGAAGTCGTATTCGGCTATCCCGGCGGCGCTGTGCTTCCGCTATATGACGAGATCTTCAAACAGAATCGCATCCGTCACGTTCTTGTCCGCCATGAACAGGCTGCCGTGCATGCCGCCGAAGGTTACGCCCGTTCGACCGGCAAGGTCGGTGTTGTGCTGGTGACCAGCGGCCCGGGTGCCACCAATGCCGTCACCGGCCTGACCGATGCGTTGATGGATTCCATTCCGATTATCTGCCTGACCGGGCAGGTGCCGACCCACCTGATCGGTAATGACGCCTTTCAGGAAGCCGACACCACCGGCATCACCCGCCCTTGCACCAAACATAATTATCTGGTCAAAACACCGGAAAAGCTGGCACGCACCCTGCACGAAGCCTTTCACGTTGCGTCCAGTGGTCGCCCCGGCCCGGTGGTGATCGACCTGCCCAAGGATATTCTGGTTGGCAAGGCGCCTTATCTGGAGCCCGCACAGGTTCAGCACCGCACCTATAATCCGGTGGTCAAGGGCGACCGCGCCGATATCGAACGCGCCATGGCGCTTTTGGCGACGGCGAAAAAACCGATCCTGTATTGTGGCGGCGGCGTGATCAATTCCGGTGCGCAGGCCTGCAAGCTTCTGACCGAATTTTCCCGGATGACCGGCGTGCCGGTCACTCTGACCCTGATGGGACTGGGTGCCTATCCGGCATCGGACAAGCAATATCTTGGTATGCTGGGCATGCACGGCACCTACGAAGCCAATATGGCAATGCATGATTGCGACGTGATGATCGCAATCGGTGCCCGTTTTGACGACCGTGTGACCGGCAATCTTGATTTCTTTTCGCCCGGTTCACAGAAAATCCAGATCGATATTGATCCCAGTTCGATCAACAAAAACGTGCCGGTCGATATCGGCATCATTGGCGATGTTGGTCATGTCCTCGAAGACATGACAAAAGTCTGGAAAGCCAAGCAGTACAAGATCAATGCCAAGGCGCTGGACGGCTGGTGGAAGGAAATCGACCTGTGGCGTGAAAAACGTTGCCTGTCCTACAAACAGCCCAAGGACGTGATCAAACCCCAACATGTGATCCGCCGCATGCACGCCCTGACACGGGATCGCAAGACCTATATCACCACCGATGTCGGACAGCATCAGATGTGGGCGGCCCAGCATTTCGGTTTTGAACATCCGCATGAATGGATGACATCCGGCGGGCTTGGCACCATGGGCTATGGCATGCCTGCGGCGATGGGGGTGCAAATCGCCCATCCGGACGCCACTGTCATCTGCTTTACCGGCGATGCGTCGGTGATGATGAATATTCAGGAATGCGCGACGCTTAAACAATATCACCTGCCGGTCAAAACCGTGATCCTCAATAACCGTTATATGGGCATGGTCCGGCAGTGGCAGCAATTGCTGCATGGGTCGCGTTATTCCGAAAGTTATAGCGAATCCCTGCCCGATTTCGTCAAGCTGGCCGATGCCTTTGGCTTTACCGGCCTGACCTGCAAGGACCCGGCCGATCTTGACGCTGTTTTGCAACAGATGCTCGACATTGATGGTCCGGTGATCCTTGATGTTGCGGTTGATGACAAGGAAAACTGCTTCCCGATGATCCCGTCTGGCAAGCCGCATAATGAAATGCTGCTGGGCGACGAAACAAACGAGGATCAGGCCATCGATTCCGACGAGGGCATGGTTCTTGTTTGATCCACAGGGCGCAACCGCGCCCGACGGGCCATACAGACGCATTTTCTTACATTCTGACACAGGCCGGGCCGGTCGCGACATTCAGGTCGCCCGCCCGCGCCGCAGCGGAGCAAGACCGTGAAAGAAACCGAAATTTCAAAACACACCATCTCTGTTCTGGTGGAAAACGAATCGGGCGTACTGGCACGGGTCATCGGCCTGTTTTCGGGCCGGGGCTATAATATCGAAAGCCTGACCGTCGCCGAAGTCGATGCCGTTCATCACAAATCGCGCATTACCGTCGTCACCTCGGGCACCCCGATGGTGATTGAACAGATCAAGGCGCAATTGTCGCGTCTGGTGCCGGTCCACAAGGTTTCCGACCTGACCCTTTCCGGGCCGTGCGTCGAACGGGAACTGGCACTGGTCAAAGTCATTGCCACGGGCGAAAAGCGCGTGGAATCCCTGCGTATTGCCGATATTTTCAAGGCGCGCGCAGTGGACGCAACCAATAATTCCTTCGTTTACGAAATCATCGGCAGCACCGAGAAAATTGACGCTTTCATCAAATTGATGGAACCTCTCGGCCTGTCGGAAATTTCACGCACCGGTGTCGCGGCGATTTCGCGCGGCACATTGACGATGTGAATTCGTCGCATCCCGGCATGTGTCGGGATGCGGCATCCACCACCATGATCCATCCGCCACGTTCAACAGATAAAACGTGGCTCAACGTCCAGGGGTATCGAAAGATGCGTGTTTATTACGACCGCGATGCAGATGTTAATCTGATCAAAACCAAAAAAGTCGCCATCATTGGCTATGGTTCGCAGGGCCACGCCCATGCGCTGAACCTCCATGATTCCGGCGTTGCCGAAGTTGCCGTTGGCCTGCGCGAAGGGTCTTCGTCGCGCAAGAAAGCCGAAAAAGCCGGCCTGAAAACCATGACCCCGGCCGAAGCCGCCGCATGGGCCGATGTTGTCATGATGCTGACCCCTGACGAACATCAGGCCGCCATCTATGCCAGCGAATTGCGCGACAATCTGAAACAGGGTGCGGCTTTGTTGTTTGCCCACGGCCTGAATGTGCATTTCGGCCTGATCGAACCGCGTGCCGATCTTGACGTCATGATGATCGCCCCCAAAGGCCCCGGCCATACGGTGCGTTCCGAATATGTGCGCGGTGGCGGTGTTCCCTGCCTTGTTGCGATTGAAAAGAATGCTTCGGGCAATGCACTTGAACTTGCCCTGTCATACGCATCGGCGATTGGTGGCGGGCGTTCGGGCGTCATTGAAACCAGTTTCCGCGAAGAATGCGAAACCGATTTGTTCGGTGAACAGGCTGTTTTGTGCGGCGGTCTGACCCAGTTGATCAAATACGGCTTTGAAACCCTGACCGAAGCCGGTTATGCCCCGGAAATGGCCTATTTTGAATGCCTGCACGAAGTCAAACTGATCGTCGATCTGATGTATGAAGGCGGCATGGCCAATATGCGTTATTCGATCTCGAACACCGCAGAATATGGCGATTATGTCACCGGCCCGCGCGTCATCGACCCGTCGGTCAAAGTGCGCATGAAAGAAGTCCTTGCCGACATTCAGGAAGGCAAATTTGTGCGCGATTTCGTTCAGGAAATGCATTGCGGCCAGCCGATGTTCAAGGCGACCCGCCGCCTGAATGCCGAACACGAAATCGAAGAAGTTGGCGAAAAACTGCGCGCCATGATGCCGTGGATCGCTGCTAACAAGCTGGTGGATAAAGAAAAGAACTAAGCCTTTCCGGTCTGGTCCTTTGACATACAAACGGCCGTCCCGATGGGGCGGCCGTTTTGTTTTTCGGGACTGAAATCAAATCATATGATCCCGAATTGATGTAGATTTTAAAGGCCAGTCCGCGTAATTCTGGCCTTTAAAACTTCACCTCAAACACGAGCATCCAAATGTCGGATTTTATTGATATCGCCCCCGAAGTCGCCGCCGCCCTTGCTGCGGGCAAGCCGGTTGTCGCCCTTGAATCCACCATCATTTCGCATGGCATGCCTTATCCGCAAAACCTTGAAACCGCGCAACTGGTTGAACAGGATGTACGCGATCACGGGGCGGTTCCGGCCACGATTGCGGTGATTGCCGGGCGTTGCAAGATCGGCCTGTCGCCCGCCGAACTGAAATATTTTGCGCAAGGCCAGGACATTCTGAAACTGTCGCGCCGCGATATTCCCTATGCGATTGCCCAAAAGCGCGATGGGGCGACCACCGTATCGGCCACGATGATTCTGGCTGATCAGGCCGGGATCCGGGTTTTTGCCACCGGCGGCATTGGCGGGGTTCATCGCGAACTGGGCACGACATTTGATATTTCCGCCGATCTGACCGAACTGGCCCGCACCAGCGTTGCCGTGGTCTGCGCCGGGGCCAAGGCGATTCTTGATATCCCGATGACGCTGGAACATCTTGAAACACTGGGTGTGCCGGTGATCGGTTATGGCACCGATGAATTCCCGGCGTTTTACACGGTCAAAAGCGGCCAGAAAGCGCCGTTGCGCCTGGACAGCCCGCAGGATGTGGCGCATTTCCTGAAAGCCAAATGGGAATTTGGGTTGGCGGGCGGAGTCGTCATCGGCAATCCGCCGCCCGCCGACAAGGCATTGGCGCTGGAAGCCATTGAACATGCGATTGACTCGGCGCTGGTCGAGGCAAAGGGCCTGAATATTCATGGCCGCGACGTCACCCCGTTCCTGCTGGAACGGGTCACACAACATACCAAGGGCAAAAGCCTTGAGGCCAATATCGCGCTGGTGCGCAACAATGCCTGCCTTGGCGCCCAAATCGCCGTGGCGATGGCCGCAGGGTAAAACAGCGATCATCATTAACTCGTTGATTTTATGTAATTTTTGAGCGAGCGCGGGACAAAGATCAAGTTTTTTTCAGATTTTTTGAAAAAAGTTCTTGATTTGTTCTTTTCATCGTGGCATAACAGAAAAGTCAAGGGGATAAATCCGCCCGGACCGAAACCCGCAAGGCCTTGTGCCTTGCGGGTTTTTGCGTTTGGGCCAGAGGAAAGAAATGATGATGCAGCGATACATTGACAGACAGATCGAAAGGCGACCCCGTAAGACGATAACCGGCAGGTGGAAAAGTCATTACGGAGGCCCTGCGCGGGTCCGCTAACCCGGCCATTTGTCAAGACGCCCGAGTTGCGTCTTGTCGGTGGCGTCCTGCCCGGATCGTACCGGGAGCCATCCGGCCTTGCCGGGGGTGGCAGGAGCGGGGGACCGATCCGTTGGTGAGGCTGACGGATGCCCAAGGTGCGCCTTGTGGCTGGCCGTGCCTGCCCGGATCGTGGCGGGAGCCAGTCGGTCTTGCCGGGCGAGTTGCACGGCGGGCGGAGGCCCGAAGTGTGTCCGGTTCCCGTCGTGGTGACGGGAAAGACGGGTTTTGACCGGGCCGCCTTGTGGCGGGGCCGGTTGGCGCGGGGCGGAAGCCCGGCGACGGAAGGAAGACCCAAGCTTGCATTTTCGGATGCGGCTTGTGAGGCAGACGGGGGTATGGGCGCCATATCAGGTACCCCTGATGGAGCCTCGCCAAAATCCTACGGGGGTAGTCCGTCTTGTGTGCATCGGTCCTGCCCGGTTGGCGATTTGGGGGCTGT
>NZ_JAUYHK010000019.1 GCF_030690045.1 Thalassospira sp. | reverse complement strand
TCCTCTTGCGGGCACGCCCGTCGCCTTGTCTGTCCATGTAACGCTGCATCATCGCCTCTTTCCTCTGGCCCAAACGCAAAAACCCGCAAGGCACAAGGCCTTGCGGGTTTCGGTCCGGGCGGATTTATCCCCTTGACTTTTTTGTTATGCCACAGCGAAAAGAACAAATCAAGAACTTTTTTCAAAAAATCTGAAAAAACTTTGCCACCGCACCGCCACTCGATCAAAAACTATTTAAAAACAATATATTAATGACGATCAATCCGGCACATAAACCTGAAAAAAGGACATGGAAAACGCCGCAACATCCCCTTCCCACCACAACAAATGGCTTTGGCATTTTTTGCAATCCGAACTGCCAAAACCCGGCACCGGAATCGACATGCCGGGTATGGATGCCCCCTTTTCGCGCAAGGCACATTCATTGCCCCCCGGCACAACCCACACCGCCGACACCCGCCCCGCGCCGTTCGCGGTCAGTTCATCGACATGCCAGTGCGGTTTTTTATCCGTCCGGCAATGGCGTTTGACACGCGCGGCAATGCCGCCCGGCCCCCTCGCACTGCCGCAATAAAGATAGGTCCCTTTGCCAAGGATAACCCCGGCAAAACGTTTGTTTTGCAGCATCAAATCATGCGCCAGCTCAATCACCAAGACATAGGCCCCGGCGGCTTTGGGCAGATGCGCCAGCACATCATCATCAATCCGGTCATAAAAGGTGATCATAGGGACACTTTCATCATGGGGGCAGTCTTTGACCTTGCGCGAATTGACAGCCCCCCGGACGACAACATATACCAGAACCAGTACCTGTCATGTGCCCGGCGTTTTTTTCACCCGCACGCCGCACCGACATTGATCTTTACAAGGAAAAATAATCATGGCCATGGAAGCACATGAAATCGAAGAGATGATCAAGGAGGCCCTGCCCGACGCCCAGATTCGCATCGAGGATTTGCGCGGCGATGGCGACCATTACGCCGCCATGATTGTATCCGAATCCTTTCGCGGCAAAACAAGGGTCGTGCAACACCAGATGGTTTATGCCGCGCTCAAAGGCAAAATGGGCGGCGATCTGCATGCCCTCGCCCTGCAAACCTCCGCCCCGGAATAATCCCGCCGGAATTCCCCCGACCCAAAAATGCGGCGGGGGATTTTGCCTGCTTTGACAGCACCATAAACTGACCCTGGTTCACCTGACATGGCGACACCCAAAAAACCGGCCCTGATCGGCCCCGGACCGCTGGCCGGGCTGGTGGCGTTTCTGACATGGGGGTTGTCCGGGGTTTATTTCAAGGCGGTCGGTTTTGCCGGGGCGATGGAAATTCTCAGCCACCGGATTTTATGGTCCACCCTGCTGACGATTATTCTGGTCTTTGCGCTGGGCCGCCGCACTGCCCTGATGACCTTGCTGTCATCCTGGCGCACGGTCGGGATTTTGTTTGTCACCAGCCTGCTGGTGGCGGGTAACTGGCTGATTTATATCTGGTCGGTCAATCACGGCCATGCCCTCGAAGCCAGCCTTGGCTATTACATCATGCCGCTGATCATGCTGGTTCTGGGCCGGGTGTTTTTGAAAGAAACCCTGAACCGGGTTCAGATCATCTCGGTCGCCATTGTCGGCCTTGGGGTGTTGAACCTTCTGGTGTTTTTTGGCACCCTGCCATGGATCGCGCTTAGCCTTGCCACACTGTTTGGCTTTTATGGCCTGTTGCGCAAAATGATGCCCGCCGATCCGATTGCCGGGCTGTTTGTCGAATGTCTGTTATTATGCCCGGTCGGACTGGTTTATCTGGTCTGGCTGCAAGGCACGGGCAATATGACATTCCTGCACACCACACTGGTCAATGACCTGATGCTGGTCGGGTTGGGGGTGATGACGACATTGCCCTTGGTGATGTTTGCCTTTGCGGCGCGCAATATGCGGTTTTCCGCCCTTGGCCTGATGCAATATCTTAATCCGACCGTGCAGTTTCTGGTCGCAGTGTTGCTGTTTGGCGAGGTTTTCACCAATGCCCATCTGATCACCTATATTCTGGTGTGGGCGGGGCTGGCCCTTTTTACATGGGACAATATCCGCACAACCCGGCAATCACGCCGCAACAGTTGACATTGGGCGCATCCCCCGCCATATCTTCGCCCAGCATTCATTATCGTCGCGGCACCCGCCCGCAACAGACAAGGACAGACGCCATGACCGACAATCCGGTTTTCGACCGCATCCAGAAAGACATCGACAGCAACGACATCGTGGTGTTCATGAAAGGCACCGCCATGTTCCCGCAATGCGGTTTCTCCGCCGCCGTTGCCCAGGTTCTGGCGGAACTGGGCGTTCCGTTCAAGGACGTCAATGTTCTGGTTGATCCGGCGATCCGTCAGGGGATCAAGGATTTCTCGAACTGGCCGACCATTCCGCAGCTTTATGTCAAAGGCGAATTTGTCGGCGGTTGCGACATTGTGCGCGAAATGTACGCCAATGGCGAACTGGCCCAGCATCTGAAAGACAAGGGTGTGGCCGTCGCCGCATAACCCTGCTTGTCTGACAATTCTTAAAACGCGCCGTGATTTTTCCGGCGCGTTTTTTTGCGGGTAATCGCCCAACAAAAAACGCCCGCTGTTGCCAGCGGACGTTTTTTTTGAATTCGGCGTTGTCCGGTAACGGATTAACGCGAATAAAATTCGACAACAAGGTTCGGCTGCATCTGGACCGGATACGGCACTTCGGCCAGTTTCGGCATGCGCACGAAGGTGCCCTTGAAGGCTTTCGGATCAACGTCAAGATATTCGGGAATGTCGCGTTCCGACAGGTTGGCAGCTTCCAGAACCATCGGGATTTCGCGCGAAGCCTGTTTGACTTCGACAACATCGCCTTCCTTGAGCAGGTAAGACGGGATGGTGACTTTTTTGCCATTCACAAGGATATGGCCGTGGTTCACGAACTGGCGCGACGCGAAAACGGTCGGCACGAATTTCATGCGATAGACAACGGCGTCAAGACGCTGTTCGAGAATGCCGATCAGGCGTTCCGAGGTGTCACCGGTACGACGGCTGGCTTCTTTGTAATAACGGACGAACTGTTTTTCAGAAATATTGCCGTAATAGCCCTTAAGCTGCTGCTTGGCGAACAGCTGAATCCCGTAGTCGGTCGGCTTTTTACGGCGGGTGGCACCGTGCATGCCCGGACCATATTCGCGCTTGTTCAGCGGCGACTTGGCACGGCCCCACAGGTTTACACCAAGGCGGCGGTCAATCTTATGCTTTGCAGCAACACGTTTCGACATAATGGCTCTCTTTTTCTAAAAGTCGTTTTGTTGTTCCGGTAGTTTTTGCCAAATGGCGCAACGCCAATACAAAACGGGGACAAAGACACAGCCTTGCCCCACTTTCCCGGAAGTGAGGCGGAATATAGCGATCCTGCGCCCTGAGTCAAACGGAAATGCGCCCGCCTCGCCTGCCATCCTCGATAGTTCCCAAATCAACACCCAAACATAATCCGTGAAATTGATCAGGATCATTTCCGGATGTCATTTGATCCATTATATTAGAATATATTAATTTTAATATTCAGAAAGGATGCAAAATGACAAAGACACACAAATGGATCACCGGATTGGCAGTATCGGTTGCACTGGGCCTTGCCAGCATCATACCCGCCCAGGCAGATGATGACCCCGCCCGCGCCCTGATCATTCTGACCAGCCCATCCTTGCAAACTCAGGGTATGGCGATGGTTCTGGGCAATGCCATTCAGGCAGGCGGCACGCCAATTGACGTGCTGTTGTGCGACACCGCAGGCGACCTTGCCCTGAAATCCACGCAAAGCGAAACCCTGAAACCGCAAAATGTCACCCCCGAACAATTGATGGGCAAACTGATGCAGGGTGGCGCCAAAGTCAGCGTATGCGCCCTGTATCTACCCAACAGCCCGCATGATCAGGCCGATCTGCGCGACGGAATCACGGTTGCCACCCCACCCGCCATGGCCGCCCAGATGACGGCCGCAGGCAGCCGTGTCTATGCGTTCTGAAGTGCTTTCAAATCCGACGGAGTCTGTCATGAAACAATATCTGGCGGCACTGGTGCTCTGCGCACTGGCACTGGCACTCGCCCCGCTGTCACCCGCCCATGCCGACGATATGGGAATCAGCCCCCAGGCCACATATGAACTGAATAAGACCGATCAAAGCGTCCTGTTTATCGATGTCCGCGATCCGGTGGAAATCATGTTTGTCGGCTTTGCCGATGCAGTCGATCAAAACATTCCCTTTTTGCTGGTGGATCGCAGCAAGTGGGATGCCGAAAATGACCGGTTTTGGCTATATCAAAACCCCGATTTCGCCACCGAAGTCGAGGCCGCCCTTGCCGCCCGCGGGCTGGGCAAGGATGCAATGATCATCACCATGTGCCGTTCCGGCAGTGAACGGGGCGAACCCAGTGCACGGTTTCTGCGTGAAAACGGTTTCCCCAATGCCCGCTATGTCATTGGCGGGTTTCAGGGCGACAGCCTGAAAGAAGGCGATAAAAAAGGCATGCGCATTGTCAATGGCTGGCAAAACTCCGGCCTGCCGTGGCAGGGCAAACCCAATCCGGACAAGATTTATCGTCTGGATAACCGCTAAACAGCCCTTGCTATCCTTCCCTGCGACGGCCCCAACAGCCTGTCGCAGGGAATTTTATTTGGTGCCCGGTTTGTGTTTGGCCCCGCGCATCGCCGCAATCATCCCGCGGATGGTGTTGACTTCCTCATGAGTCAGACCCGCCCGATTGAAAATATTGCGGATATTATGTTCCAGAGACGGACGTTTGGCCTCCACCCGGAAAAAACCGGAATTATCCAGCTCCGTCTCCAGATGCACAAACATCCGTTCCAGTTCATCATGGCTAGCCGGGGTATTATCGGCCATTTTAATCTGGTAATCGGGGGTATTGTCACCCGCCTGCCACCATTCATAGCCAATCAGCAACACCGCCTGCGCCAGATTAAGCGAGGTAAAACCGGGATTAAGCGGCACAGTTACCACCGCATCGGCCATCGCCACATGTTCATTGCGCACCCCGGTGCGTTCCGGCCCGAACATCACACCGATTTTTTCACCGCGTGCCGCAAGGGCGCGCATTTCCGGGGCAAGACTGCGCGGGGTGAAAGTCACCTTGACGGCATCTCGGGTGCGTGCGGTTGTAACATAAACCCGGTTCAGATCGGCAAGTGCCTCGCGCTCTGTCTCGAACACCGTGGCATTATCAATCACAATATCCGCCCCCGACGCATTGGCCGTGGCGCGTTCATTGGGCCAGCCATCGCGCGGCCGGACCAAACGCAATTCCACCAGCCCACAATTAAGCATTGCCCGCGCCGCCTTGCCGATATTATCGCCCAGTTGCGGTTCAATCAGAATAATGACCGGCGGATTGGCGATCCCGCCTGTTTCCGGTGATCCCGGCGTCGGGATTTCAGTCATCCCCGGTTGTCTCCCAGCAAAACAGATAAAAGATGGCGGCACATGCCGCCCGGCGTTTCTTTACCAAATCACACCCCAAAGCGCCAGCGCATCACGCCTCGTATTTTTGGTCATTATTTAATCATAAATTAAAATTTGACTATAAATTGTTCAATTTTATCTTGATCCTGCGAGCAAAAAAGCAAAATACCCGCACTGCCTTGCAGCACACAAATGCAGGAAAACCGTTACATCCCGGCACAGATCAAGAGCGTCAGGGTGATTAATTCAAAACTGGCACAACCGTTGCTTCATTTTTTGGGTGCAGCGCATCTAGGGTTCCGGTTTCGCAATGAAATGCTGGTCCGAGAGATGCACGCCGGTCACGACTTCATAGACCGGTGACACGGCGGGACAAAATCCCGGGAGACAACTGCACAGGTTTGTCGCGCGCAAACCTTCTCCCGGTATGTGCGCATCAGCCTTTTGACAAAATTGTTGATCCCGGTGATCGGCATAACAGGCAGGAGCACATATTGATGATCCGGAAGTTATTCACGACACTCTCGCTGGCGGCCCTTCTGGGTGCAACCGCTTCGTTTTCCCCGGCCCTTGCCACCGAAAAGACCGATTTCAAGGTGTGCTGGTCGATTTATGTCGGCTGGATGCCTTGGGGCTATCTGCAAGATTCCGGCATTATGGAAAAATGGGCCGAAAAATACGATATCACTGTCGAAATCGTGCAGATCAACGATTATATCGAATCGATCAATCAATATACTGCCGGGGAATATGACGGCTGTTCGATGACCAATATGGACGCCCTGTCCATCCCGTCGGGCGGCGGGATTGATACCACCGCCCTGATCGTCGGCGATTATTCCAATGGCAATGATGGCATCATCCTGAAAGACAAGACCGCATTGGCCGATATTGCCGGGCAGAATGTCAATCTGGTTGAATTGTCGGTATCGCATTACCTGCTGGCCCGCGCCCTTGAAACGGTCGGCCTGTCGGAAATGGATGTGACGGTGGTCAACACATCCGATGCCGACATGATCGCCGCCTGGGCGACGGGCGATGTGACATCTGTGGTCACATGGAACCCGTTATTGTCGGAGATCGAAGGCCAGACAAACGCCACCAAGGTCTTTGACAGCGCCAATATTCCCGGTGAAATCATCGATGCAATGATGGTCAATACCGAAACCCTTGCCGACAATCCGGCCTTTGGCAAGGCCCTGACCGGAGCGTGGTTCGAATTGATGACCATCATCGCCTCTGACAGCGACGAAGGCAAGGCCGCCCGCACCGCCATGGCCGAGGCATCGGGCACCGATCTGGCCGGATATGACGCACAACTGGCAACCACCGAAATGTTCTTTGATCCGGCTGATGCGGTAAGTTTCACCAAATCTGCCGATTTGCCCAAAACCATGCAATTCGTCGCCGAATTCCTGTTTGACAAGGGCATTCTGGGCGAAGGCGCACCCGGCCCCGAATATGTCGGGGTACGTTTTGCCGACGGGGCGGTTTATGGCGATGAGGCCAATATCAAACTGCGTTTTGATCCGACCTATATGGAAATGGCCGCCAACGGCGATCTTTAGGCTTTGACACCCGGCGCAACCCGTAATGGCGCTGCGCCGGGCCGTTTTTCCTGATCGGTGAACGTCATGCGCATCATCAATCGAAAACTGTCACGGCGCGGTGCAATCTTTTTGGGCGCCTTGCCGTTTGTTGCCCTGATCGTGGCCTATGCCATCGCCAGTCATTATCGCCGCCTTGATAATCCGGCAGATAAATTGCTGCCGTCGATGCAGGCGATTGCCGATGCCTTTTTGCGCATGGCGTTTCAACCCGATACGCGATCGGGAAATTATCTGTTATGGCTCGATACCGCCGACAGCCTGATGCGGCTGGGCGCGGGGATGGCGGTTGCGACCCTTCTTGCCCTGTTACTGGGCATTACCATCGGATTTATTCCGCATGTCCGGGGTGGGCTGGCGCCGTTTGTGGCGTCGGTATCGCTGATCCCGCCGATCACCATCCTGCCGATCCTGTTTATTATTTTCGGGCTGGGCGAAACATCGAAAATCATGCTGATCGTTCTGGGCACCGCCCCGGTGATGATCCGCTCCGTCAGTCAGGCCGTGATCGACATTCCGCGCGAACTGGTAATCAAGGCCGAAACACTGGGCGCATCGACATGGCAGATCATAACCCGTCTGGTTCTGCCGCAAATTTTACCCAAACTGATCACCGCACTTCGCCTTGGTCTGGTTCCGGCGTGGATTTTCCTGATTTCGGCCGAGGCCATCGCCTCGACCAGCGGGCTGGGCTACCGGATTTTTCTGGTCCGGCGGTATCTCGCGATGGATGTGATCCTGCCTTACGTCATCTGGATCACCTTGCTGGCCTTTATCCTTGACCGTTTATTGTTACTGGCATCGCGAAGGATTTTTCCGTGGAACCATCTGGCGGGGGAAAGCCTGTGATGATGCAAGACAGTTCCACCAAAATCGACATTCGCAATCTGGGCCAGAATTATGACGGTCGCCCGGTTCTGGAACGGGTTAATCTGCGGGTTACGGCTGGCAGTTTTTGCACCATTGTCGGGGCATCAGGATGTGGCAAATCCACCTTTTTGCGATTGCTGTTGTCACAAGAACGACCGGCATCCGGTGCGATCCTGCTGGACGGCGAACCCCTGCCCCGCCAACCCACCCCGGATCGCGGCATTGTGTTTCAGCGTTATTCGGTTTTCCCTCATCTGAGTGTTGCCGAAAACCTGATGCTGGGCGCGGAATTTACAGCGGCGCGATGGTGCGGGCGGCTGTTTGGGGCAGCACGAAAAAAAGCCCGTGACGATATTTATGAATTGCTGGAATCCATCGGCCTGACCGCCGCCGCCCATCGTTATCCGGCACAGCTTTCCGGCGGCATGCAGCAACGCCTTGCCATTGCACAGGCATTACTGAAAAAGCCGGAAATCCTGTTGCTGGACGAACCGTTTGGCGCGCTGGATCCGGGCATTCGTGCCGATATGCACCACTTGCTGCTGGATTTGTGGCGGAACCGCAAGATGACGGTCTTCATGGTCACCCATGACATTCATGAGGCCTTCAAACTGGGCACCCGGTTGCTGGTGTTTGACAAAATCCGCCACGATCCACACGCGCCCGAGGCCTATGGCGCGACCATTACCTATGATCTGCCGCTGGATCACACCACCGCCCTGCCCGATCCCGACAATCTGTTTGCCGCCCCGACAAGCCTTTGAAAGGAAACGACCATGCCTGCATTTTTCGCCCCGAACCATATCCGTGCGCAGCACGCAGCGGGCATACAGCCCCGGCATTTGCGAACGCAACAACACCATCCCGATTTCGACAAATTGCAATTGCGCGGCTGGAAATCGGCAGAAAAAGAAGCCTTGTTGCCCTCTGCCGAATGGGAAAAGGAAAAACAATGGGCGTTGCGCATGGGACTGACCGGGTCCGATTGCCTGACCGATAAATCCATCCCGACATTTGCGCGCGGCGAATTGCCCCATTATGCCGGGATCAATACCTTTTTGAAGGCCCCCTATATCGAAGACGTGACCAAGGTCGGGGCCTATGACGCCGCCATCGTCGGCATTCCGTTTGACGGTGGCACCACATACCGCCCCGGTACGCGATTTGGCCCGCAAGGGGTGCGCAAAATCTCGGCGCTCTATACCCCGTATAATTATGAAATGGGGGTCGATCTGCGTGAACAGATGACGCTGTGCGATGTCGGCGATGTCTTTACCATTCCGGCCAATATCGAAAAAACGTTTGACCAGATCACCCGTGCCGTCAGCCATGTCGCCTCCAGCGGCGCCTTGCCGATCATGATCGGCGGCGATCATTCCATCGGTTTTCCCTGTGTGCGCGGCATTGCGCAATGCACCTCCAAACGCATCGGGATTGTGCATTTCGACCGGCATATCGACATTCAGGAAAAGGATCTGGATGAACGCATGCACACCACCCCGTGGTTTCACGCCACCGATCTGGTCAATGTTCCGGCGGTCAATCTCGTGCAGGTCGGTATTGGTGGCTGGCAGGTACCGCGTGAAGGGGTTGAAGTCGCCCGACAACGCAACACCAACATTTTTACCATGCGCGATGTCGAGGAACTGGGACTGGCCGAAACCGCCGCCCGCGCCCTTGAACTGGCGTGGAAGGATGCCGATGCGGTGTATATCTCGTTTGATATCGACAGTGTCGATTGCGGATTTGTGCCGGGGACGGGCTGGCCGGAACCTGGCGGCTTTTTACCGCGCGAGGCACTGGAACTGGTTTCACTGGTCGCCGCCGAAGGCATTTGCGGACTTGAGGTCGTCGAGGTTTCCCCACCTTATGACTGCTCGGACATCACCGCCCTTTTGGCAACAAGGGTGATTGTCGATGTGCTGGGTACTCTGGTCGCTCATGGCAAGATGGGGGCACACAAAGGCATCATCGACAAACCGGTGACGATCCCCGCCGGGCCGGATCTGGAGTAAGACCATGCCACATGATCACATGCATCATCATGACCACCATCACGGGCCGGGCCACAATCATGGCCCGGAAACCGACCATTTGCATTCCCATGTTCATGGTCAAAGTCCGGCCGACCATGCCGAAGAACTCAAGGTTCTTTCGACCAGCTTTGTCGAAGGGTTCCGCAAGGCCGACGACAAGACCAGCTTCCTGCGCCTGTCAGGCATCCCGTTTCACCGCGAGGGGGCAGACGGCCTGACCCTGCATCTGGTCGATGCCAAAATCATCACCAACTGGCAAATCGGCACGGCTTGCCCGGCCTTTGCATCGCGCGAACTGGCCTATCTGCCCTTTCCCGGCAGCATGATCGAGGCCCGCGAAACCATGACATTCACCTATGTCTCGCTGACCACCCGCGAGGATATTGATTTGCTGGATTTCGTTGCCGAACGGTTTCACAACCGTCCGGCCTGAAATATCCAAAACAAAGGCGGCGCAATTTCGGGCGCCGCCTTTGGTTTTGCCAACCCGGCATTCTTACAGATGCTGGCTACGCACCCCGGATTTGAACAGCTTATAGGTAATCGAATCGCGCAGCGCGTTATAGGACGCCTCGATAATGTTGCTTGAAACGCCGACCGTGGACCAGTTATTGCCTTCGGCATCGCGGCTTTCGATCATCACACGGGTCACCGCACGTGTACCGTCGCCGCGAGTGATAATGCGAACCTTATAATCGATCAGTTCAATCTGTTCGACCGCATCGCGATATTCCGGCACCGTCAGCAATACCTTGCGCAAGGCGGCATCAAGGGCGTTGACCGGGCCATTGCCTTCGGCAACCGACATAAACTGCCCCTCGCCGACCACAACCTTTACCGTCGCCTCGGACATGGTGATGACCTGTTCGTCCTGTTCATCGACCCAGCGGCGTTCGTCGATCACCCGGAACGACGTCACCCGGAAATAACGATCAATTTCTCCCAGCGCCTTGCGCGCCAAAAGCTCAAAACTCGCCTCCGCCCCGTCATAGGCATAACCTTCAAATTCGCGGCGTTTGACCGCATCGACCAGCTTGCCAACCGCCTCGGATTTCGGGTCCACCTCAACCCCGATTTCACGAAACCGAGCCAGAATGTTGGATCGCCCGGCCTGATCGGACACCAGAATATGGCGCTGATTGCCGACTTTTTCCGGTTCGATATGTTCGTAGCAGGCTGGGTTTTTCTCGACCGCCGACACATGCAGTCCGCCCTTGTGCGCAAAGGCTGAATCGCCAACATAGGCAGCCTGACGGGCCGGTTCGCGGTTTAACCGTTCATCAAGAATATGCGAAATGCGCCGCAAATGGGTCAGTTGATCGTGGGAAATACCAACATCATACCCCATCTTGAGCATCAGGGTCGGGATGATCGAAATCAGATTGGCATTGCCACAACGTTCCCCAAGACCATTCAGCGTACCTTGCACCTGCCGCGCCCCGGCCCGCACCGCGGCCAGCGAGTTTGCCACCGCATTTTCGGTATCGTTATGGCAATGGATGCCGACATGGCTGCCGGGGATAGATTTGCAGACATCGCTGACAATCTCGAAAATTTCGTCGGGCAGGGTGCCTCCATTGGTGTCACACAAAACAACCCAGCGCGCCCCGGCATCATAAGCAGTGCGGATCGCCGTCATCGCATAGTCGCGATTGGCCTTGTAGCCATCAAAGAAATGTTCGGCGTCAAACATCACTTCATCAGACCGTTCTTTGACATGGGCGATGGACTCGCCAATCATCGCAAGGTTTTCCTCAAGCGAAATGCCCAGCGCCTCGGTCACCTGAAAATCCCAGCTTTTACCGACCATGCACACCACCGGCGCATTCTGAATCAGGGTTGCCAGCCCTGGATCATTCGATGCCGACCGACCGGTCCGTCTGGTCATGCCAAAGGCCGTCAGTTTTGAATTTTTCAGTTTGGGCGGATTGGCAAAAAACGCATCATCGGTCGGATTGGCCCCCGGCCAGCCGCCTTCAATATAATCAATCGACAATTCATCCAGTGCGCGCGCAATCGCGGATTTATCCGCGGTGGAAAAATCAACGCCCTGGGTTTGTTGCCCGTCGCGCAAGGTACTGTCGTAAAGATAGACGCGCTTGTCTGACATGATTTGTTCAAATGCCTGCTGTAATCAACTCGCGGCAGGGGCTGCACGCGAAAACTGTCGCCCGGTAAATGATGGGCGGTGAACGGACAGGCAAATTGCCGCAAAACCGCCATTGGCGCAACCGCCTTGCACGCAACACAGCCAAAACACGGTATCCGCTGTGCTTTTTGACAGCACCCTACCCTTAAGGAGGTGGTTGCTGTCCGGCTGGGTGCTTGAAACTTTTGCGTGTAAATGCTTATATCGGACAAACGATTTCTAGTATATCGTATACAAGAACAACCACCCATCACACTACCCCTTTAATATTACCGGGATTTGTCCGATGGGACACGAAAATGCCACGACGGATAACATCAGGATTTTAGCCGGTCTGACATGGCATCAGACCGGGGTAGATCAATGGTCGACATCGGACAGATTTGCAGAATATACCATTTTCCGCGATGACAATGATCGCTGGAACGGTTTCTGGCACCGCGAAGGCATACGGATTGATACCGACTGGAGCTGCCCCAATATGGAAACCTTTGCCGAATATATTGTCGATACCGCCCGCCACGCGGCCCATCATCGCGGCTGATTGCCGACGGATTCCCACACAAGACTTGCGTTATTTTCCAGAAACCTTATGTCGGGATCATACAGTTCTCAAGACAAAGGCATTTCTGATGGCAAACGCCGACAAGCCCCTGCAAATTGATATCGTATCGGACGTGGTTTGTCCGTGGTGCATCATCGGGTACAAACATCTGGAACAGGCGCTGGAAAATCTGGATGGACAGATTTCCGCCAAACTGCGCTGGCACCCGTTTGAACTCAATCCCGACATGCCACCCGAAGGCCAACATCTGGGCGAACATATCAAGGAAAAACACGGCCTGACCCCGGATCAAAGTGCTGAAAACCGCGCCCGGATTTCCACCCTTGGGGCAACAGCCGGGTTCGAGATCGGTTTCAGTTCCGACACCCGCATCTATAACACCTTTGATTGTCACCGCCTGTTGTCGTGGGCGGGCAAGGAAGGCAAACAGACAGACCTGAAACTGGCGCTGTTTCGTGCCTATTTTCAGGATGGCGAAAACCCCGGCGACCCTGATGTGTTGAAACGCGCCTGCGAGGAAGTCGGCCTGTCGCCCGAAGACGCCACCACGATTCTGGCCAGCAACCAATATGCCGATACCGTGCGTGCCGAAGAAGCCGAATTCCAGAAAGCCGGAATCAGTTCGGTCCCGACCTATATCGTCAATGGCAAATATGTCATCACCGGCGGCCAACCGGTCGAGGTGTTTGAACAGGCACTGTCGGAAATCGCCCGGCAAGGATAACCGATTTCAAAAACGCCGCAGGCAACCGTCTTGCGGCGTTCTTTTCAGGGCAGGCGACCGCGTGTCACCCCGTTTTTCTGATCCATCCAGCCCCCCAGAACCGAAAGCCACGCCACAACCAGCATCACCCATGCAATGTCCTGATCCATCACCCAAAGCGTCGCACTGCTGATCAGACACCATGCCACAGGAACCGGCAACAGGGTCCATCGCCATGTACCCCGCGCCAGCAAGATCATGCCCAGTGTGCCGATGATCGTCGGGTCTGGCGCACTGCCAAACAATTCCGCCCCCTGCCACGCCCGGCCCGATAAGGGTGCGGCCAGCGGCCAGACGACAATGGCGGCAAACAGCATCCCGGCCCCGACAAAGCTGGAAAAATCCCCACGCCAGGCAAAGACCAGATCCTTGGGGCGAACCGCATGCCCAATCAGCACCCCAACCTGAACCGCAAACAACCCGACCATCCACGGGGCAGCCAGATTGACTGGCGTATAATAGCGCCACAAGAACCCCCATGCTACCCATGCCCACATGATCGCCAGCATCCCCGGCACCAGACGCCCGGCCAGCCCAATCCTGCGCCAGACCAAAAGGGCGAAAACAATACCACAGGCCAGCAACACCAGATTGGGCAGCCAGAACGCCGTGTTAAATCCTTCAAACAGCCGGTAATAGACCCGTGGAGAAAACATCAACAGGTCCGACAGACTATAACTCCACCATTCTGACATCAGGCCTCCGCCACTGCTTTGGCAATCCGGGCACGCAACGCCGCATCGGGCATGGGCCCATGTGCAGCACGGACATTTTCACGCACATGATTGACCCGGGTGGTTGCCGGAATGGCGCACGTCACTGCCGGATGCGAAATGATAAATTTCAAAATCAGCTGCGCCCAGCTTTGCGCCCCGATATCCGCCGCAAAATCCGGCACCGGCTTGCCCGCCAGATATTCGGTCAGACGACCGCCCTGAAAAGGCCGGTTGATGATCACGGCAATACCACGATCCTGCGCAAGGGGTAATAATTGCTGTTCGGCCATGCGATCTTGCGGGTTGTAGGTGATCTGGATGAAATCAAGGGGTTCCCGACGCATGATATCGGCCAGATCATCACTCCGCCGTCCGTGCGAAGTCGTAATCCCGACATAACGCAACTGGCCGTCTGCCTTCATGCGTTGCAATATTGGCAAATGGTCTTGCCATGACAGCAGATTATGCACCTGAAGCAAATCAAACTGCGCCACACCCCATTTTTTCAAACTGTCGCTGATTTGCCCTGGCCCGTTGTCGCCGCCCGAAATCCAAACCTTGTCGGCGGAAAACACCGATTTCGGCAGACCCAACCGCGCCAGTCCATAACCGATGACATCCTGTGCCGATCCATACATCGGCGATGAATCGATCATAATCCCGCCTTCATCAAGAAACGCCGCCATCACGGCCGCACATTCATCGCGCAATGCCGTGTCATTCCCGACATTAAAGGTGATCCAGCTTCCCAGACCGATGGCCGGGATATTTCCGCCGGTTGACGGAATTGTTTTGCGCAGAACGTTTTCCGGGTCCGGCTGCACGGCAGGGACGGTGGCCGGGGCCAGATCCGGCGTGGTGGCATTTTGCGCAAAAGCCATCCGCATTGCGTAAGGCGCAAATGCGGTCAGCGCCACCCCACCCGCCAGTCGCGCCAGAAAAGCACGCCGTGTCATCTCGCGAAACATCATAGTGCTGCCTCCTCCGCCATCTTCACCCTCTGCCTTTCGGAGCCTACCGGTTAAAATGGACGCAAATCGGGCAGGCGCAACACCTTCTGCAATCAGACCGAACACAGGAGCGCCGAATCACGCGCTGTCAGGTAAATATACATGATCATATAGCGCATGAAGTATCCGTCCTGATAGGACGGATACTTCAGATGTGGAACCTCGACTGGCTATCCCCGTTTCCAGCTGGTGCCGTTCTTGCCATCTTCCAGAACGATGCCGCGTTCTTTCAGATCATCGCGGATTTTATCGGCCATCGCGAAATCGCGGTTTTTCTTGGCCTCGACCCGTCGGGCGATCAGGGCGTCGATTTCGGCGGCTTCGTCTTCATCGGCATCGCCGGTAAACCAGGCATCCGGGTCCTGCTGCAACAGGCCCAGAAGGCTTGCCGCCGCCATCACCTTTGCCCGCGCCTTGGCCAAGGCATGAGTGTGGCCCGGATCTGTTTTATTCAGCTGGGTCACCAGTTCATGCAGTTCGGCAATCGCCAGCGGCGTATTCAAATCATCACACAACGCACCCAGAACCCCACCGGGTACTGCCATATCGCGGGGCTTGCAATGGATGGTCTGACGCAGGGCGGAATAAAACCGGTCCAGCGTTTCTTTCGCCTGTTTCAGGTTGTCTTCGGTCCAGTTGATCGGTTGATGATAATGGGTGCCCAGCATCGCAAGGCGGATTGCCTCGCCTGGCCATTTTTCCAAAAGCTCATGAACCGTGACAAAATTGCCAAGCGATTTTGACATTTTTTCGCCTTCGACCATCAAATGGCCGTTATGCATCCAGTATTTGGCGTAGCTGGAACCCGCATTCGCGCAGCAGCTTTGGGCAATTTCATTTTCATGATGCGGAAAGACAAGGTCTGATCCGCCCCCATGAATATCGAAGTTTTCACCCAGATAGCGTGTTGACATGGCGGAGCATTCAATATGCCAGCCCGGACGCCCCCGGCCCCACGGGCTGTCCCAACCCGGTGTGTCGTCTTCGGACGGTTTCCACAAAACGAAATCGGCCGGGTCTTTTTTATAAGGCGCAATTTCGACACGGGCACCGGCGATCATTTCATCGCGGTTGCGCCGCGACAATTTTCCGTAATCGCCATAAGACGCGACGGAAAACAGCACATGGCCTTCGGCCTCATAGGCAAAACCCTGTGCAATCAGGCTTTCGCACATCACAATCATTTCGGCGATATGTTCGGTCGCCCGCGGTTCGACATCGGGTTTCGCAGCATTCAGTGCGCCCATATCATCAAGATAAGCCTGATGGGTGCGCGCCGTGATCACCGAAATCGGTTCGCCACTTTCTTTCGCCCGGGCATTGATCTTGTCATCAACGTCGGTCACGTTGCGAACATAGGTCACCATGGAAAACAAATGGCGCAACACCCGTACCAGCGTATCAAACACCACCACCGGACGCGCATTGCCGACATGGGCATAGTCATAAACCGTCGGTCCGCAGACATAAAGCCGGACATGCTCGGGATCAAGCGGCTCAAACACCTGTTTTTGTCGGGTCAGGCTGTCATAGATGCGAAGGATCGGTGTGGTTTCGGTGGTCGCACTGGTCATGATAAAGGTCCGTTTTGCAGATGTATTCGGGAAAAGGCAGGAGGTTTTCCGGCGATCTGAGGTAAATCAGACCGCCGTACCACACAACCGCGCCCGGGCCTTTTCCGACCCGATCATCTGCAACATCACCGACATTTCCGGGCCGTGTTCCCGCCCGGTCAGGGCCTTGCGCAACGGCATGAAAAGCTGTTTTCCCTTGCGACCGGTGGCGTCTTTCAGGGCAGTGGTCCAGCTTTTCCAGCTGTCATTATCAAGGTCCCCGGCAGGCAAGACATTGGCGGCCTGCGTCAGAAAATCCCGATCTTCGTCGTCAATTTCCGGGATCACCCGACTATGAATGACATGCCACCATTCCGATGCCTCGGCAACGCGCCAGCAATTGCCGCGCACTGCATTCCAGAACGTTTCATCGGCCCCCTCCATGCCTGCCGACGCCAGTTTCGGCGCAGCATCGTCAAAGCCCATGTCATGAACGACTTTTTCATTAAGGGCCGCCAGTTCCGCCGGATCAAATTTCGGGGTGGACCGGCCATAATGCGACAGATCGAACCGGTCCAGAACATCGGTCAGGCGGGCCGCCTCGATCCGGTCCGATGCACCCAGCCCGGTCAGAAGCCCGACCAGCGCCGGAACCTCGAACCCGTCATTGCGCAATTCGCGCAAACTGAGACTGCCCAGACGTTTGGAAAGCTGCGTGCCACCAGGACCCGACAAAAGCGGCATATGGGCAAATTCAAGCCCGCCCGGTTTGCCACCCAACGCCATATAGAGTAAAATCTGTGCGACCGTATTGGTCACATGGTCTTCGCCGCGAATGATATGGGTGACACCCATTTCAAGGTCATCGACCACCGATCCCAACATATACAGCAACGATCCGTCTTCGCGGATCAGAACCGGATCGGACACATGTTCGGTATCGAAATGGCACAGGCCCCGGCACAAATCCTGCCATTCGATAACCCCATCAGCCAGCATGAAGCGCCAGTGCGGCTTGCGGCCTTCGGCTTCATAGGCGGCGATTTCGTCATCGCTCAGGGTCAATGCCTTGCGGTCATAGATAAAAGGCTGATGACGCTGGCGGGCGGCCTTGCGTTTCCAGTTCAGTTCCCCCTCGGTCTCATAGCACGGATAGAGCAATTCCTGCTTTTTCAGGTCATCAATCACCGCGTCATATTGCGTCTGACGCAGCGACTGGCGTTCCTCACGGTCCCAGTCAATGCCAAGCCAGCGCAAATCCTCGCGGATGGCCTCGACATATTCTTCCTTGGAGCGTTCCGGATCGGTATCGTCAAACCGCAAGATAAAGGTCCCGCCATGTTTGCGGGCATATAGCCAGTTCATCATGGCAACTCGGGCATTGCCGACATGCAAAAGGCCGGTCGGGCTGGGGGCAAATCTGAGAACAGGTTTTTTCATGTGACTAAATTTGTGAAACCGTTGGTAATGGGATAGCGGCGGTCGCGCCCAAAGGCGCGCGGCGTGATTTTGACCCCCGGCGGGGCTTGTCTACGTTTGTATTCGGCCCGGTCCAGCATCCGCCACACCCGGCGCACCGTGGCTTCGTCATGGCCGCTTGCGACAATGTCGGACACCGCCCGTTCGCCTTCGATCAATTGCGCCAGTATATCATCCAGAATGTCATAAGGTGGCAAACTGTCTTCGTCTTTTTGATCGGGGCGCAATTCGGCCGATGGCGGTTTGGTAATGATCCGTTCCGGGATCACCCGCCCCTGTGGCCCAATTGCCCCTTCGGGATGATGGGCGTTGCGCCAGTGGCACAGGGCAAATACGGTGGTTTTATAAAGGTCTTTCAGAACCGAATACCCGCCGCACATATCGCCATATAATGTCGCATAGCCCACCGACATTTCAGATTTGTTCCCGGTCGTCAGCACCATATGCCCGAATTTGTTCGATAGCGCCATCAACAGAATGCCACGCGACCGGGCCTGAATGTTTTCTTCGGTGATATCGGCATCACGCCCGGCAAACGCCGGGGCCAGCATCTCGCCAAAGGCCGCCATTGCCGGGCCGATATTGATGCTTTCGATCCCCGTTCCCAGCATCGCGGCACAACTGGCGGCATCTTCAAGGCTTTCGCCCGAGGTATAGGGCGACGGCATCATCACAAGGCGCACCTTGTCTGCGCCCAGCGCATCCACCGCCACCGCCGCCGACAGGGCGGAATCAATCCCGCCCGACATGCCAATCACCACACCGGGGAACCCGTTTTTGGCAACATAATCGCGCAAGCCCAGAACCAGGGCGCGATAAATCGCCTCCAACCCGGCGGGATAGGCGGCTTTGGGCGCGTCATCGGCACAAATCCATGCACCGTCGATCTGCTGCCACTGCGTCACGACAACCGCCTCGGCAAAGGCAGGCAGGGCAACAGCCAATGATCCGTCACCATTCAGCCCGAATGATCCGCCGTCAAACACCAGTTCATCCTGCCCGCCGACTTCATTGCAATAAATCATCGGCAGGCCGCTTTCGCGGACCCGGTCGCAAATCAGATTGCGACGCACATCATCCTTGGAGGCCTCGAACGGCGATCCGTTCGGCACCAGCAGGATTTCCGCCCCGCGCGATTTCAGATGCGCCACCACATCGGGCGTCCAGACATCCTCGCACACCGGCAGGCCCAGCATCACACCACGAAATGCCACGCTATCGGGCAAGGGCCCGGCGCGAAACACCCGTTTTTCGTCAAACACGCCATAATTGGGCAAATCATGCTTGGCCCGAACGGCTTCGATCCGGCCCTGATCAATCAGCAACACCGTATTATGACGGGCCCCGTCAATTTCCCAAGGCGTGGTCAGCAACAGGGCCGGGCCATTCGCCAGCGTACCGGTACGGGCACACAGATCATCCACCGCCGCATGGATATGGCGCATAAAGGCCGGTTTCATTACCAGGTCTTCGGGCGGATAACCTGACAATACCAGTTCGGAATACACCACAATATCCGCGCCCTGAAGGGCCGCGGATTCCCAGGCCGCAAAAACCTTTTCCGCATTCCCGGCAATGTCGCCGACAATCGGATTAAGCTGGGCAATGGCAATGGCGAGTGTTTTTGTCATGTTGTTGGAATAAGAGTGCGCCCGGCCCAAGTCAATTGCCGAATGCAGGCATCACCAATGCCAAATCCGGAACCCTTGCCCGGCCACACAGACGATTTGGCATCTTTCCGGCATTACCAAACCATTCCCCAAAATCTGCGGATCGATTTGTGCTATGCAAAATCGCCGCCCACGGGCCCAAAATTGTTGCTTGCAATTCATCAACAGATTGTCTTCATTAAATTTTCTGCAATCTCAAAAAAAACAAACGGGACATCATGAGCACAGTTAACAAAACCGTCAGCGGCGTCGAAGTCGTGACCATTTCCAATATTCCGGGCCGCGACATTACCGAAAATCTTGGCATTGTATTTGGCAGCAGCGTGCAAAGCCGCAGCTTCCTGTTCGATATTTTTGCCACTTTTCGCAACATGTTTGGCGGTGAAATCCGCGCCTATACCAAATTGCTTGATACCGCCCAGAAAGAAGCGGTGGATCGCATGGCCCGACAGGCCGAAGCCATTGGGGCGGATGCGGTTGTCGATGTGCATTTTTCAACATCGCAAATTGCCTATAAGGCCGCCGAAATATTCGCCTATGGCACAGCCATCAAACTGAAATAACCCGGGACAGGAGCCCCCCCTATGGAAGAGCTGCTTGTCCCGGCGATCCTGTTGTCATGCCTGATCGGGATCGCCTTTATCACCGGTCGCATTGCCGACCGGCTTCATGAAACCGCGCTATCGCGTGACGAAGCCGCCCTGCCCCGGCAGGATATATCAACCGACGAGGATTTCCCCGGCGAGATCAATATGATTTACAGCCAGATGGTATCGGGCTGTGTTGTGATCGGCGAGGACCGTTTCCGCAATCTGTTATCGCGGTTGCGGGTTTTCGTCGGCGGAACACTGGTGGCACATGATGCCGCCATTGAACGTGCCCAGCGCGAAGCGATGCTGCGCATGCGGGTTCAGGCCAAAAGTGCGACGCATATTGTTGGTGTGCGGTTTGTATCAGCCTCGCTGGGCCGGGGCATGATTGAAATGGCCGCCTATGGCACCGCCCTTTTTACCGACAAAAAACCGGCGGGTGGTGCCCCTTCTACCCTTCCCAAACGCGCCATCGAGGTCAAACGCAAAAGCCTGTTGCTGGAACTGTTTTCCGCCAGCACGTCCTTTGCATTACTGTGCTGGCTCGTCTATACCGCCAGCGGGTTTATGACCGAATGGGCCACGCATCAGATTTCAGTCGAAGACGAAATCGCGATCTGGTCCGAAGTAACCGAAGGGGAAACCGACTGGCCCAAACGCAGCGATGCGGAACGCTATCCGGTTGAACGGTATCTGCGCGACCTGATCCTTTCCATTCCCAAAGAAGCCCTTGGCGAAGCCGCCGCCTATGATTTCGATGTGTTTGTCATCCCCAATGACATTCCCAATGCCGCCGCCCTGCCGGGTGGACGCATTCTGGTCCATACGGGAATGCTTGATCTGGTGGAAACCGAGAACGAGCTTCTGGCCGTTCTGGGGCATGAAATCGGTCATTACAATGGCCGCGATCATCTGGAAGGGCTGGGACGCAGCGTGGTTGGCGTTGCCCTGTCCGCAATGCTGTTTCAGACCGATGCGGTTCTGACTGTCTGGATCGCCGGATGGCCGAAAATCCTTGCCGATCTTCATTATTCACGCAGTCAGGAGCTGGATGCCGATATTTGGGGACTGGATATCGCCATGGCGAAATACGGCCATGCAGGGGGTGTTTCCGGGGTATTTGAGAAACTCGGTTACGGTGCCCCCGAAGAAGGGGTGCTGGATTATCTGACAACCCATCCCCATCCGATGGAACGGGTCCGCATTCTGGACGCCATGATCGCGAAGCGCGACCTGCCGGTCAAAGACGGCATTCCGCTGGAACAGGCTTTTGCAGATTATCTTGCAAACATTGAATAAGAAAGGAAAGGCTTATGCGCTTTTTCATCTCTCCTTTTCGTTTTCTGAATGTCGATAAAAAACCGAATATTCAGTTCTGGCTGACCCAGGCGATCATTCTGGTATCGACCGTCATGGGGGTCTATCTCGCCAGTCTGGCCGGTTTTCAGATTGCGGTAAATTTCGACCATTATCAAAGCCTGTCGGATGTCCGGCATATCGAACGGTCGCTTTATGCCGAGGTCAGCGACAATATCGCAACCGTCGAAAACTGGGCGGATACCTATCGCGACGGGCCGATGGTCTGGCACGATCCGGCCTTTTCACCGCGCGAACGGCATCAACTGGACACCACCATCTGGATGACCATGCGGTATTCTCCGCGGACCTTTGAACTGGATGCCGATATCCTGACCGGGGTCCGGCGGTTTTATGCAGCGGTTGAAAGTGCGCGCAATATCGTAACCGCCCAGAACCTGCCCAATGTCCTTGCCAACAGGGCGATGCAGGACATGAAAGCAGCAGCCGAACAAACCCGTGCCGATATCCTGCCGCTTATACTGGCGGCAATTGACGACCACGAAAGCCAGTTATCCAGCCTTCTGGATTAGCAATCCGGATGTCTAAAGCGCCATCGCCGCGTCAATTTCGTCCTGACTCATGGTCTTGGCGGAACCGTGGATGATGGCGCTGGCGACATCCATAAACCGTTGCAAGGCCCCGGTGGCGGCGCGGGCGGTCAGTTGAACCTGTTCGGGAGGGCCGTTTTCAATTGCGACTTCAAGCTGATCGGTGGCACGGGCCACAATCGCGTTCATATGATCAACCGTTTCCTCGAACGGGCGGCGGTATTTTTCGGGCACATGGTCATAGGCGGCAATCGCCAGTTCCCGGTCGGAAAAGCCGCTGTCACGAAAATGGTCCTGATAGCTTTTCGGTGCCCATTCCTTGCAATCCTCGATCATGTCGGGCATGTCGGGCACCATTTCCAGCAACATGACGATTTCGTTGAAATGGTTCAGATAGTCGGTCGCAAGCAGGCTTGCCGAAGAAATATTCGTGCCCTCAACCCGCTGTTGCCAGACTGCAAAATCGTCGTCCCCGGCCATTTGGCAACTTTTCCTCTTCAACACCGAACCGCAATGTTCTGACTGTTTATATATTTAAGCCGCGACCGTATATCAATCACCTCCATGCTTTTCAGATAAAGGTTGCAGGTCTCAGCCAATAAAGATATTTTTGGTTCAAATACGCTCGATTTCGCACAACATATTGATTTGAAATAAAAATTACCCTCTTATTTACTCAAAAATGATCTTTTGGCGATCAAAGCATTTGATGTCCGACCAGAAGATAAAGACAAAAATTTGGAACCCATTTTATGTCAGAAAATCTTTTAGCCGGGCAAACAACCTACATCTCGGTAATTGTACCAATTTATAATGAAGAAGACAGCATTCCGGGCCTTTGCCAGGCTCTTTTGGCCGTCCTTGATCTCCTAGGGCGTCCTTTTGAAATTATTTGCGTAAATGATGGCAGCAGCGACCGGTCTCTGGAAATCCTGAGACAGGAAACAACGTTGCGCCCTGAACTGAAAGTTGTCAGTTTCCGGCGCAATTATGGCCAAACCGCCGCCATGATGGCGGGAATCGACCATGCCAGCGGTGAAATTATTATTCCAATCGACGCCGATTTACAAAACGACCCGGAAGATATCCCCCTTCTTCTTGCCAAAATAGAAGAAGGATATGATGTCGTATCAGGATGGCGTAAAGACCGTCAGGATGCCGCCATCCGCAGAAACATGGTCAGCCGGATGGCCAATCGCCTTATTTCGAGGATATCGGGTGTTCATTTGCATGATTATGGCTGCACCCTGAAGGCTTATCGTCGGGATGTGGTGAAAGGCATTCGCCTGTATGGGGAAATGCACCGCTTTATTCCTATTTATGCCACATGGATGGGGGCGCGGGTCTGTGAAATCCCGGTGCGTCATCATCAACGCCAGTTTGGCAAATCGAAATACGGTCTGGAACGTATCGTCAAGGTGTTGCTTGACCTGATGGTTGTCAAATTTCTCGACCGCCATTTCGTCAAACCAATTTATGTTTTTGGCAGTATCGGTATCACTTCTCTGATCATATCATTTCTGGGCACGGTCTGGATGATGTGGCTGAAACTGGTTGAAGGGGTTTCGATGATATTAACCCCCCTTCCCCTTCTGGTTGCCATGACATTTTTGGTCGGCGTCATGTGTATTTTGATGGGCCTTTTGGCAGAAATGCTTGTGCGCACCTATTTTGAATCCCAGCAGCGCAGCGTTTATCTGGTGCGCGAAACGCTTAATCTGGAGACAAAGTAAATGTGCGGGATCGTCGGCTTTGTTGGCACCGGGAACCGGGCCGATCTTGAGACGATGACGACAGCCCTCAAACATCGGGGCCCCGATGGCGAGGGTTTCCACATTGATCCTGACCGGGCAGTATATTTGGGTCATCGCCGACTGGCAGTCCGCGATATCAGCGGTGGTGACCAGCCGATGTGGAACATATCTGGCACAATCGGTGTCGTCTATAACGGCGAAATATATAATTGTGATGATTTGCGTGCCGAACTCTGCGCCGCAGGATATGTTTTTCGTACCAGCCATTCCGATACTGAAATTCTGGTTCACGGTTATGCCCATTGGGGAACAGGGCTGGCAGAACGACTAAACGGCATGTTTGCCTTTGCCATTCTCGATACAGACTGCAACCGTCTTTACCTGGCACGTGACCGTTTTGGCGAAAAGCCATTATATTATGCCCATCAATCCGGTCTCTTTGCCTTTGCAAGCGAACTGGGATCCCTCACGCAACACACCAAAATTTCTCGATCACTATCTTCCATAGCACTCCAAAAATTATTTGCTTATGGCTATTTTCCCGCCCCGCACACATTATACCAAAATACGGCCAAACTTCCGGGTGGCCATTTCATGACAGTTGATCTTCACTCGTTAGAACCTGTCATTCAACCTTACTGGCAGTTCACCCTTGCCGCCGATGATGCTCTTACTGCACGGGATGACGAGGCGATAGCCGAGGAACTACGCTCCCTCTTCATACAAGCTGTCGGACGCCGCCTTGTGAGCGATGTTCCTCTTGGAATATTCCTGAGCGGCGGAGTGGATTCCAGTGCGATTCTCGCGGCAGCGGCACAGCATGTTGATGGATCAAGCCTCGCTACTTTTACTATCGGCTTTAACGAACCGTCCTACGACGAATCTTCTTTCGCCAGTCAGGTTGCCAAACATGTTGGTTCCAAGCACCATCTGCGCGTACTTGATATGGAACAGGCTCGCGACCTTATTCCATATGTCCTCTCCAGAATGGGTGAACCGCTTGGCGACGCATCGTTATTACCGACTCATCTGCTCAGTGCATTCACCCGTGAGCATGTGACTGTTGCGCTGTCGGGCGATGGTGGAGATGAATTATTTGCCGGGTATGACCCCTTTCGCGCCCTTGGTCCGGCAAGCCTGTATAACAAATGCGTACCGCGCACGTTGCATCGCTTTTTGCGTAAGATTGCCGGAATGTTACCCCATTCCAATACGAATATGAGTCTGGATTTCAAAATTCGCCGGACGCTGATGGGGTTGTCGCAACCACAATCAGCATGGGCACCTGCATGGATGGCCCCGGTCGATCCGGAGTCCATGGTCGACCTGTTTGACGACCCGATGCGCCCCGAAGACTTATATAGCGAGGCCATGGAACTTTGGGAAAGTGGCCCAGCCAAGACGCGGCTAGACCGCCTGCTGCAATTTTTCACTATCCTCTATCTTCAGGACAACATTCTGACCAAGGTGGATCGGGCCTCGATGATGTCCTCCTTGGAAACCCGCGCCGTTTTTCTGGACAACGATCTCGTTGATCTTTGCTGCCGCCTTCCGGCGCATTTCAAATACCGAAACGGTGAGCGTAAATTTATCCTGAAAAAAGCACTTGAGCCCCTGTTGCCACACGATATCATTTACCGGCGCAAAAAGGGTTTTGGAATTCCTCTTGCAGACTGGATGCGGCACGTGCCCCAAAACCCGCCCCTGATGCCGGTACCTGGCATGAAAATGAACTGGGTCAAAAGTGCATGGGACGACCACCGTCAAGACAAGGCGGATCATCGCCTTTTTCTTTGGACATGGCTTAGCCTGCAACATGTTCTGGGAACCCCTCTACAAACCGGAGCAGAATGATGGATATTGCCACCTATGAGGCCGAAGCCAAAGTCGAGGCAACTCACTGGTGGTTTAAGGGTCGGCGTCGATTGTTCGGTCGGGAAATTGGCAAATTGCAACTTGATCCCGGTGCCAGCATCCTTGATGTTGGAACAAGTACCGGTACTAACCTGCGCATGCTAAAATCGTTGGGTTTTAGAAATGTGACAGGACTGGATTCCAGCCCGGAGGCCATTAGATATTGTGCCGAAAAAGATTTGGGGACTGTTCAGCAAGGGGATATCTGCAATCTGCCTTTTCCCGACGCGACATTCGATCTTATTCTTGCAACAGACATTATCGAACATGTTGACGAGGATGCCACCGCACTCCTGGAACTGTCACGCGCCTTGCGCCCTGGCGGACATATCCTGATTACAGTGCCCGCCTTTCAAAGCCTGTGGGGACTGCAAGACGATGTGTCCCATCACAAACGGCGTTATCGCAAACAATCCCTGAACACAGCCATATCAATCGCAGGCCTGACTCCGCAAAAATCATATTATTTCAATTTCGTTCTTTTTGGGCCTATCTGGCTGGCCCGCCGCCTGATCCGGGCTACACGTCCCAACCTGAAAAGCGAGAATGAACTCAACAACCCTGCCATCAACGCGGTTCTCACCACGATCTTCGAGATTGACTGTCGGGTCGCACCCTTGATCCATGCACCATTTGGGGTTTCAGCATTAACCTTGGCACAACGTCCCGCCTCCGCCTCATGAAATCTGCGGTCCGGTTTGTCGCACTTGGGGTCATTACAACGGCGGCAAGCTATACGACATATGTCGCAGCCTTGCAGATATTACCCCCCATGTCGGCCTACGGTATCGCCGTCGGGGTTTCCCTGATCATTCAGGCTTGCCTGATGGCGCCCTTTGTTTTTCGGGCGGATCTGACTTTTGGCCGTGCGGCAATTTCAATGCTGATTTATGCGGGATATTCGTCACTTTTTGCCGGGTTAATGTGGATTGTTTTATATCTTGGTGTCCCGCCCCTGATCGCGCCCCTGTTGGTAATCGTCATCGGCGCACCGTTACAATATCTTGCCGGAAGACGCTGGGTCCGTGACCCGATGGCATAAATCAGGAAGCATTCCGCCCCCTGATCCGTTGCCTGACAGCGATATATATCCCCTGTATTCCCAAAAGCCCGATCATAATTGAAAAAGGTAAGACCGGGGCCATATAGCGGGTCTCCAAATGCACCATGGCGTGCGCAATCATGAAACCAAGATAGAAAAGCCACAATGCGACGGGGACCAGAACCGGCCCGGATAACAATGTATTCCAGTCCCGGCGACGGAATGCACGCACCAGCCAAACCGCCGGCGTCAATAAAAACGACAGGGTAAGAAGAATGCCGGTTACTCTTTCCAAACTTTCAAACCCGAACAGGATGATCGTGCCGGTCCCGTCAGACAGATTGCGCTTTAATCCCGAATAGTCCGGCCACGGGCGTTCACCGGTTGCCCAAAATCCGGTATCCCTTATTGCCGCCAAGGGCTGGAATGTCATAAAAGCCAGACTTTCCCGCATATGACCAACTGTCATGCGCAGCATGGAGGACGGCCTTTCGACCCACGCTTGCATATATTTTCCACGCGACATCGCCGCCAATGCCGGAGCCTGATATCCCTCATCATAAAGTCGGGAGAGAATCTGAAGCACTTCCGCAAACGAATAGTCTGCCAGAATATCCCTCGCGGCCAAATCCATATCCGTATCGCCGGAAAAAATCAGCGTATCCCGCCTTGCAGCATCGACCAGCCCCTGCAAATAAACCGTCTGTCCCCCGGTGGTGATAAATCTGTCACCCGTCCGGTTTTCATTCCACCCCTGATAAATTTGCGATGTCAAAAAAAGTGGAACAAAAACACTAACCGCTCCGATGCAAGATTTTAGGCGTTGCCCTTGCGGTGATAGAAAAATCCGGCAGCCCAACAGCAAAAGAAACAAAACCGATAAGATCCCAGCACCTTCGCGCAAAAGCAGCGCCAGGGAAAGCAACACGCCCAAGGCCAGTGCCTCTCCAAGACCAAGGGGCCGACAGGCAAGAGCACCGAGGGCGAGCGTCGATATGACCAGAATAAAGAGACTCGCAAACAGGCTGTCGGTCAGAATGAACTGATCCAGCGTGAAGGAAAGGGACAACCCCGATGCCAGCACGGCAAAAACAGCAAAACCCTTGCCAAGGCCAAGCCGTATCGCCAGCACAAAACAAACCCCAAGGGTGATTATTGACAATGTCATCTGCAATAAAATCAGGAACCAGTCCCAAAATTGCGCGGACAAAAGTTGCATAACCGCAATAAGGGCCGGATAGCCAATGACCCGAAACACCGTCACCGGCATCATCGCACTTTCCAGTTCGGCATCGGTCATCCACTGTCGGTCATTCATCAAACGGGCCGCATAGGCAATATAACCACCCGAATCGGGTTGCATGCCCGGCCCCCAAACGATCAACGCCACAAGCTTTGCCATGAACACCGCCGCAAGAACTGCTGCCATCAAGACCATCTGACGAGATGCATCACGGGTGGGCAAATAATCCGTAAAAAAAGACATTGAAAACTTTCTTGACCCCATAAAAAAACATGTCGGTGATCATTCGGAATTGCATGCTTTATGTCAATGACATCGCAATACAGCCCATACAAAAAAGGCGTCCCGCGGCATGCGAAACGCCCTTTTTCCGGTTTTGGTCAGGATCAGGCCGATGCGGCCAGTTCCTGACGGACATTATCGCGTTCCTGTTTGATCATTTCGGCCATCAGAAACGCCAGTTCCAATGCCTGCGCACCGTTCAGGCGCGGGTCGCAATGGGTGTGGTAACGATCTGACAGGCTGTCTTCGGTGATTTCCTGGGCACCACCGATGCATTCGGTAACATCGGTGCCGGTCATTTCAAAATGAACGCCACCAGCATGGGTGCCTTCGGCCTTGTGGATGTCAAAGAAGGTTTTGACTTCGGACAGGATCGAATCAAAGGCGCGGGTTTTGTAACCGTTGCTGGCCTTGACCGTGTTGCCGTGCATCGGATCGCATGACCATACCACCTTGCGGCCTTCGGCCTGCACCCGCCGCACCAGACGCGACAGATGTTCGGCCACTTTGCCCGACCCCATCCGCGCAATCAGCGTCAGACGACCGGCTTCGTTGGCCGGATTGAGGATATCAATCAGGCGGATCAGTTCGGCTTCATCCAGCGACGGGCCGCATTTCAGGCCAATCGGGTTTTTAACCCCGCGCAGGAATTCAACATGCGCGCCGCCGGGTTGACGGGTGCGATCCCCGATCCACAGCATATGCGCCGAACAATCGTAATAATCGCCGGTCAGGCTGTCCTGACGGGTCAGGGCCTGCTCATAACCCAGCAACAGGGCCTCGTGCGAGGTATAGAAATCGGTTTCGCGCATTTGCGGCGCGGTTTCTGCGGTAATGCCGCAGGCCTTCATGAAGGCCACCGCCTCGTCGATCTGCTGCGTCATTTTGCCATAACGTTCGCCCGCCGGGCTGTTATCGACAAAGGACAGGTTCCAGCGATGAATTTTGCTAAGATCGGCAAAACCGCCCTGCGCAAAGGCCCGCAACAGGTTCAGCGTCGATGCCGACTGGTTATAGGCGCGAATTTGCCGTTGCGGATCGGGAATGCGGGCGTCGGGTGTGAATTCGATGCCATTGATGATATCGCCGCGATAGCTGGGCAGTTCAATGCCATCAATGGTTTCGTTATCGGCCGAACGCGGTTTGGCAAACTGGCCGGCCATCCGGCCGACCTTGACCACCGGGCACGCCGCGCCATAGGTCAGCACAACCGCCATCTGCAACATCATCTTGAAGGTGTCGCGGATATTGTTGGGGTGAAATTCCTTGAAACTTTCGGCGCAATCGCCGCCCTGCAACAAAAACGCCTTGCCTTCGGCCACCGCGCCAAGCTTTTCCTGAAGCGCGCGCGCTTCTCCGGCAAATACCAGCGGAGGATAGCTGCCGAGCTCTTTTTCAACGGCCTCGAGGGCCTGCGCATCCGGATAAGCAGGCATCTGCGTCACAGGCAGTTTGCGCCAACTTTCAATGCTCCAGCTCTTGCTCATATGCTTCCTCTCCATCCGGCACGTTTGCCGTGCCGTTCCTTTAACATTCAAATGCACCATCCGGGCGGCGTATCGCCCGTTTTCCCGGCAATCTGCGCCGGGTCCAACTTGATACGGGTTTTGGCCCCCGGTTTCCAGCTTTTCCCGCACGGCCCAAACCGCATTATCGCAAAATTTTGCCAAACAGCCGTAATCTTGCGCAAAATTCAACCCAAAACCCCAATTCACGGTTGCCTGCACCCACAGGATTATGCCGAAATATGTCGGCATCCCGACATTATTTCCCGGATATGGGCCGAATCCGGCTGTATCGCAAGCCATCACCGGGCGGATCGTCATTGCGTTGCGCCGGATTCGGCGGCAGACTGCACCCGGTGTTTCCGGCCCCACCCACAGGACAATCATGCCCGCCGACATGCCCCTTGAAACCATTGCGATCATCGCCTGTGCCTATTTCATTGCCGCCTTTGTCAAGGGCGCGACCGGGCTGGGTTTTTCGACATCGGCATTGCCGGTGCTGGCCCTTGGCATCGGGTTGAAGGCCGCGATGCCGCTGGTGATCATTCCGTCATTGGCCAGCAATCTGATCGTGATGATCGGTGCCGGACATTTTCGCGAAACCGTGACGCGGTTCTGGCCGATGTTTATTGCCACCCTGCCCGGGCTGGTGCTGGGTCTTTTTCTGCTGGATCTGGTGGATGGTCTTTTGGCCGGGGCCGTTCTGGGGGCGGTTTTGATGATTTATGGCGCGATCAGTCTGCGCCGCGCCGGTGCGGTCCTGCCGGGTCGCATGGCCCGGCCATTGGCCCCGGTTATCGGTTTTGCCACGGGGATCATCAATGGCATTACCGGATCACAGGTGATGCCGGTATTGCCCTTTTTGCTGGCGATGCGGCTGGACCCCAAACGTTTTATCCAGGCGATCAACATATCGTTTAGCCTGTCCAGCCTTGTGATGGCCGTCGGGCTGACGCATCTGGGGCTGATGACACAGGAAAGCGTGTGGATTTCGCTGTTCGGGCTGGTGCCGGTTTATGCGGGCACCAAACTGGGCAGTCTGGTGCGGGCCCGGCTGGATGCTGAAACCTTTCGCAAGCTGGTGCTGGTGATGCTGATGATTTTTGGTGTGATCCTGATGGGCAAGGCGGGGTTGGCCTGATCCGGATTGATGTAAAGTTTTTTCGGATTTTTGAAAAAGTTCTTGATTTGTTCTTTTTGCTGTGGCATAACAGAAAAATCAACGGGACAAATCCGCCCGGTCCGAAACCCGCAAGGCCTTGTGTCTTGCGGTTTTTTTGCGTTTGGCGGCAGGTGAAAGAGGCGATGATGATGCAGCGATATAAAGACAGACAAGGCGGCGGGCGACCCCGCAAGATTATGACTGGCGGGTGGAGGAGCCATTACGGGGGCAGTGCGCAGGCGGTCTGACCCGGTCATTTGTCAAGACGCCCGAGTTGCGTCTTGTCGGCGGCGTGCATGGTGGCAACATTTCCTTACAGTTTCGGGCAGCGTCCGGTTTTGTCGGGGACCGTTGGCGGGCTTGTTGGCAAGGCTGGCAGACGCCCGAGGCTTGTCCGGGGTCCACCGGTCATGGGAAGACGGTTTTGGTGGGTGGGGTGCGCAGCGGGCGGATGCCGATGCGCATTTGCGCAACAGTTCCCCTGCCTGGTCAGTCCCGAGGACTGCGGGCCGTGCTTTGCCTTGCCTGCACGGCAAAGCCAAGATCGAGGATCTTGCGGGCCGGGGGATGACCATCCAGACAGGCGCGGATCATTTCCACCGCCCGCAGACCGATGCCATACCGGTCCGTCCGGACACTGGTCAGGGTCGGAAAGGCGGCCGCCATCATTTCAAGATCGTTAAAACCCGAAATGCCAAATTCATCGGGCACGGAAATACCGGATCGCTGGCATTCAAACAAGGCACCCAGGGCAAGGTCATCGTTATTGCAAAAAACCGCATCCAGATCGGGGCGTTTTTGCCGCAATTCGCGTAACAACCAGCCGCCCAGTGCGACGCTGGAAGAGGTGGCCGTGGTCATGATGAGAGCAGGGTCATACATCCCCGCATCTTTCATCGCCTGGGCAAAACCGGCCTGCCTGCGTTTGGTGCGCGGGTCCATGCGTGCGCCTACAAACCCGATATGGCGGTATCCTTGCGCAATCAGATGTGCGCCTGCCGCCCGTCCGCCTTCAAAATGCGAAAACCCGACCATCATATCGACCGGATCGGGGGAAACCTCCATGATCTGCACCACCGGGCAATCGGCATTTTCCAGCATCTCGCGGGCGGCGGGAGTCTGGTCATTGCCCGCAACAATCAGGGCACAGGGCCGCTGGCTGAGGAAGATGCGCAGCAGACGTTCTTCTTCGGCCGCCGAATAGCGCGAATTGCCAAGCTGCACCCGAAGCGGCCCGCCTTCCAGCCCGTCATAAATGGCGCGCAAGGTATCGGAAAACACATTGTTGGTCAGGGACGGCACCACAACGCCCAGCACATTGGTTCGTGCCGAAGCCAACGCGCTGGCGTGGCTGTCGGGGACATAATCAAGATCGCGTACCGCCTGATCAATCCGGTCGCGCAGGGTTTCGGAAACCTTGTGCGGGTCACGCAAGGCCCGCGATACCGTGATCGTACTGACCCCGGCCCGTGCCGCAACATCGGCAATCGTCGGTCGCCCGCCGCCCCGGCGTTTGCGGGCCGGTTTGTCTTCCTGCCCTGTCATCTCAGAACGGAAAATCGCACATAGTGATTTGGATCGGCATCAAAAATCCTCCCTGTGGCACTTTCTAGCCTTGTGCCTTTTTTCTGCAACCGGCGGCCCCTTATAGGGTCCGGCATGGCATGTGACCATAGAATATCTGTTGACTCAAACCTGATTGCTTTATTATGTTAGCGCTAACAACGCAGGGAAACAAGATCACCTGCACAAAATAAAGACGGCGGGAGGAATGACCATCAAAGCCGGTTTCGTCATCGTGATGGGTGTGAGTGGGTCGGGCAAGACCGAGATCGCACGCCGTCTGGCAGAGCGCACCGGCGGGGCGTGGCTGGATGCCGATGATCATCATCCGTTGGAAAATGTCGAATATATGCGGCGCGGATTGCCGTTGAATGACGAGATGCGCTGGCCGTGGCTGGGCGCGTTGTGTATTGCTGCACAGGATATCCGCACCGAAGCCCCGGTTTTTATGGCCTGTTCGGCACTTAAACGCCGTTATCGCGATTTTCTGCGCAACCGTCTTGCCCCGGTATGCTTTGTGTTTCTGGAAGGTTCCCGCGATCTGATCCTTGCCCGGCTGGAACGCCGGACCGGTCATTTCATGCCGTCCAGCCTGCTTGACAGTCAGCTTGGCGATCTTGAACCGCCGGGGCCGGATGAAGATCCGCTGACGGTCTCGATTGATGCCCCGATTGAAACCATCGTCAACACTGCACTGGCCGGTCTGGCCGTGCATCAACAGGGTGGCCCTGTAACATCAGGCCCCACCCCTGCCGGGAAACCGGCACATCAGGGAGAAAACAAATGAAACGCCGTTTCACCTCACTTGCCGGAGCCGCCTTTGCGGCCACTCTTCTGGTATCGGTCGCCCCCTTTGCGGCCCAGGCCCAGGAATTTACCTTTAAAATCCAGTCCAGCGACAATGCGGGCGTGCCGAATTTCGTGATTGAACAGGAATGGGCCGAACGGGTTGGCGCCATGTCCGGCGGCCGGATTGCCGTTGAAATGTTGCCGGTCGGATCGGTTGTCGAACATGCCGAAACCCAGGACGCCATTTCCGCCGGGATCATCGATGGTCACATCACCGATACCAGCTATTTCACCGGCAAGGACCCGGCATTCGGCCTGATCGCCAATCCGGTGGGCGCATGGTCGGCCCCGTCTGAAATGCTGCGGTTTGTTGAATATGGAGGCGGCAAGGAATTGATGAATGAAATGCTGGCCCCGTATGGCCTGTATTTTGTCGGCGCGGTCACGCCGGGACTTGAAGCCTTTGTATCGGCCAAGCCGCTTGACAGCGTCGCCGATATGCAGGGTTTGAAAGTCCGCGCGCCGGAAGGCATGGTACAGGAAGTTTTTGCCGCCGCCGGGGCATCGCCGGTCAATATTCCGCAATCGGAAGTGTTCACATCGCTGGATAAAAAAGTGATTGATGCCGCCGACGCCACGGTATTTTCGACCAATCAGGCGATGGGCCTGCATGATATCGCCAAACATCCGGTCTATCCGGGTTTCCATTCCATGCCGATGCTGGAAGTTTCGGTGAACAAGACCAAATGGGAATCGATGCCTGCCGATTTGCAGGCCATCCTGACGGTTTCGGTCCGTGATCTGGCCCGTGACATGGATGCCCAACTGGCGATGAAGGATCTTGAAGCCGTTGCCGCCGCCCGCGCCAAGGGGGATATCACCATCCACAACTGGTCGGCCGAAGAACGCAACAAGTTCCGCAAAATCGCCACCAGCCAGTGGCAGAAAGTCGCCGACCGGTCGGAAAACGCCAAAAAGGTCTATGAGACCCTGATGACGTATCTTGAAGCGCAGGGTATGCTGTAAGGTCTTTGGACCTTTCGGAATTCCGTGAACAGTTCCGCCCGGCGGTTATCCCGCCGGGCGGCACCGCAAAGGATCGTTCAGAAATGACCGATAATCCCAAAATTGCGCCGACGACACCGCCCGTCATTGACGAAACAGCCATCGAAATCATTGGCGAAGCCCCGCCGCCTGCCTGCCCGGAATCCGGGATTTTGGGCCGCATCGTCGATAAGACAGGGCCGTTTTTTGCCCTGTGTTTTCTGGTCTCGATGGGGGTTTTGATCACCGAAATTTTCATGCGCCATGTTTTTAACCGTCCGACCCTGTGGGCGCATGAAACAACAATTTTCCTGTGCGCCATCGGGTTTGTGTTTGGCGGGCTGTATTGTGCCGCCCATAACAAACATATCCGCGTTGTCATTCTTTATGACATTGTCGGCCCGCATACCCGGCGGGGACTTGATATTGCCATATCGCTGATTTGTGCCCTGTCATCGGCGTTTTTTGCCTGGGCCGCCTGGCAGATGGTCGGCCGTGCAGTGTTTTTCCGCGATGGCGGCATTCATCTGGAAACCACCGGCAGCGCCTTTAACGCCCCCTATCCGGGTGTTCTCAAGATTTTCATGCTGGTGGTGCTGGTTATTCTGACGGTGCAATTCATTGTTCTGGCCATCAATTATGCCCGTGCGCCCCGTCCTTCGGACCCGGCGGCTGATAATCCTTCGGCGTCATAATCCGGTGTTTTTTTCCGATCTGTCTGATCTGTGCCTTTGGCCATACAGGATAAGTTTCGATGTTTGACTTGCAATCTCTGGGCATTGAATACGGTACGCTGGTCATGCTGGTCATGCTGATCGGCTTTTTGCTGACCGGGATGCCACTGGCCTTTGTCACCTTGCTGATCGCGCTGATCTTTACCCTGGGCTGGTTCGGGCCGATGGCTGTGCCACTGATTACCAGCCGGGTATTTTCGTTTGTGTCGTCCTTTGTTTTTGTGTCGGTGCCGATGTTTGTCCTGATGGCGGCCATTCTGGACCGGTCGGGCATTGCGCGTGATCTGTTCGAGGCGATGCGCCTGTTTGGCGGGCGGCTTAAGGGCGGGGTGGCGGTTCAGACGATTTTTGTCGCCGTTATTCTGGCCGCCATGAGTGGTATCATCGGCGGCGAGATTGTGTTGCTTGGCATGATCGCCCTGCCGCAAATGTTGCGACAGGGGTATGACCGCAATCTGGCAATTGGCGTGGTATGTGCCGGTGGGTCGTTGGGCACCATGGTGCCGCCGTCCATCGTCCTGATCATTTATGGCCTGACGGCCAATGTGTCGATTGGCGATCTGTTTACCTCGGCCTTTGTGCCGGGTTTCATGTTGGCCGGGTTTTACGTCGCCTATATCCTGATCCGCTGTTACACCGGCAAAAACATCGCCCCGCCGCCGCAAACCGAACCGATCCCGCATTCCGAAAAAATCCGTCTACTTAAGGGATTGTTCCTGCCCTTGCTGGTGGTGGTTTGCGTTTTGGGATCGATTTATGGCGGGATTGCCTCGGTCACCGAGGCATCCGCAGTCGGGGTGGCCGGGGTGATCGTATCGACCATCATGCGCCGCGAATTTTCGCTGCATATGTTGAAATCCGCCGCGGTCCAGACGCTTTCGACCTGTGGCATGATTGTCTGGATCGGCATTGGCGCGTCGGCTTTGGTCGGGGTGTTTAACCTGATGGGCGGGATCAAGTTTGTGTCGGGCATGATCACCGGCATTTCCGATGATCCGACCACCATCCTGCTGTTTATGATGCTGATCCTGTTTGTGCTTGGCATGTTTCTGGACTGGGTCGGCATTGCGCTTTTGACCATGCCGATCTTTGTGCCTGTGATCCGCGATCTGGGCTATGACCCGGTGTGGTTCGGGGTGTTGTTTGCCATGAATATGCAGATTTCCTTCCTGACCCCGCCCTTTGGCCCGGCGGCGTTTTACCTGAAATCGGTGGCCCCGCCCGATATCTCGCTGGGCACGATTTTCCGCGCCCTTGTGCCGTTTATCTGCCTTCAGATTCTGGCCGTTGCCGTCCTGATCATCTTTCCGGGGATTACCGGGCGTTAGGATTGGGGTGCCAACACAAAAGACAAAAGGGGAAGCCCGGTTTCAGGCTTCCCCTTTTTCAATTCAGATCGCCACGGATCAGCCGTTGCGATACAGATAGCTATAGCCATTGATCGCCGGAACGCCGCCCAGATGGGCATACAGCACCTTTGATCCCTTGGGGAAATAGCCCTTTTTGACCAGATCAATCATGCCCTGCATCGATTTGCCTTCATAAACCGGGTCGGTCATCATGCCTTCCATCCGGGCGCACAGGCGCATTGCCTCGTTGGTTTCTTTGGATGGCACGCCATACAGCGGATAGGCGTAATCCTCGATCAGCACCACATCGTCATTCACGATATCCTGACCCAGTTCGACCAGATTTGCGGTTTTCTGTGCAATATCGAGAACCTGTGCGCGGGTTTGATCGGGGGTAGCCGAGGCATCGATGCCGATTACCTGACGCGCCCGGCCATCGGCGGCAAAGCCAACCAGCATTCCGGCATGGGTGGAGCCCGTTACGGTACAGACCACGATATAATCGAATTTGAAACCCAGTTCGGCTTCCTGTGCGCGGACTTCTTCGGCAAAGCCGACAAAGCCCAGCCCGCCATATTTATGCACCGATGCGCCCGCCGGAATGGCATAGGGCACGCCGCCCTTCGCCTTGACATCGGCAATGGCATTTTCCCAGCTTTCGCGGATGCCGATATCAAATCCTTCATCGACCAGTTCAATCTGTGCGCCCAGAACGCGGCTCATCAGGATGTTGCCCACCCGGTCATAGACCGCATCATTGAACGGCACCCAGCTTTCCTGCACCAGACGGCATTTCATGCCGATCTTGGCGGCAATCGCGGCGACCTGCCTTGTATGGTTGGATTGCACCCCGCCAATCGTCACCAGGGTATCGGCCCCCGATTTGATCGCATCGGGAATGATATATTCCATCTTGCGGACCTTATTGCCGCCAAAGGCCAGGCCGGAATTGCAATCCTCGCGCTTGGCGAACAATTCAACATCACCGCCCAGATGGGCGGACAGACGCGGCAGGGTTTCAATCGGCGTCGGGCCGAAGGTCAGCGGATATTTTTCAAATTTGTTCAGATTCATTGCGCATTCCCTGATGTGTAGAACGAAGAAGAAGACCGGGAAAGGCTATCGCACTCGCGATGAAAGGTGCGCTCGAATTTGGGGATAAAATTTCATACCGGACTTTCATCCCGACAAAAAATATGCGCAAAATTCCATAACAGATCAAATTTCCGGAAGGTTCTTTCATGCCCGATACTATCGACCGCATCGATCAAAAGATTTTGCGCCTGTTGCAAAGCGATGGTCGCATGGGCAATGCCGAGATTGCCAAACGGGTCAATGTCAGCCCGGCAACCTGCCACCGCCGGATGCAACGATTGTTTGACGATGGCTATGTCACATCGGTCCGCGCCCACATCGCACCCGACAAGGTGGATCGCGGGGCGCTGGTGATGGTCGGTGTGGTGTTGGACCGGTCCACGCCTGACAGCTTTGCCGAATTTGAAACCGCGTGCCGCAAACTGCCCTTTATCCTTGATTGCCATCTGGTGGCCGGGGATTTTGACTATTTCCTGAAAATCCGGGTGCGCGACATGGCGGATTTCAACCATCTGCACGGCGAACAACTGATTGCCCTGCCCGGCGTGCGGCAAACGCGGACGTTTTTTGTCATGAAAGAGGTGGTGGATAATGCGCCGCTGCCATTCTGAAGAACCCTCACGGCAACACATTCCTTATAAAAGGGGACAGTCCCCTTTTATACTCGCGAAAAGCACCACGATTGAAACCATCCGCAATGCCAAGCACCCAAACTTCTCTAACTAAACAGCTAAACTACCTTGGTCAGAAGAAGAAGCTTGGACAAATTGTGCTAGATCGTCCTTGTGCTCACGCAGGAACGGAGCTTCTTTCACTTGATCATAAAGGTTTAGTAGTCTTGTTTCCGCTCTCGCCAGAACAGTGTCGTATAACATAGGTATAACCCGGACGTTGCTACCGTGCGTCGTATGATCGCCTTCTCCAGGCTCTATTTCCGTGCCGAGAACGAAGCCATCCACCCTAGTATGAGCTTGGATCTTCCCTTTGGATTTAAGCTCTTTTATGTATTTCCATACTTGCTCTTTCTCCACACTCCCAAGAGGCAACTTAGTTGTTTTCAAATCAACAACAACCAAGTGATCAATCCCATTCTCGTTAAACTCCTCATCATATGAGTTCCGAGCATAAAATCCGATGCTCGTATCTGGAAGAATTACGAAATCTGGACGATTACGAGTACCTTTTAATTCTGAGTCTTTGAATAATTCACGAATAACAGTTGTCATGCCTTTGTTAGATGTGAACTCAATAGACTCAAATTGGGGTCCGAACATCCACAACCCCTTTTCAAACAAAGGCTGTAATTCGTGAACCTCATCGACACGATCAATTTGAACTTTTTCTTTAAGTTCATGCACAATCTTTAGGCGAGTCTGTATTTCATCTAACACAATTTTAGCCATGCCAATTGACCACTTAGTTAAAATATCGTGCAAGGCATCTAAATCATGCGGAGCTTGATCATGAAGAAGCTCAAGCAAACCAAATTGCGAACTACTTTTCTCAAGATTGGCGAGAATAGAACTCAAATGAACGATATCGCTTTCACGTAAGCTCGGACACTGATCTACTACTTGATCAACAAAATTGGAAACGCGATCTTTACTGAGTGGGGGCAATCGGTCGATGCCACTACCAATCTTCTTAATAACTGAGCGTTTTCTTACATCTCGCTCTGATAGATTTACGCCATCAATTATTTCTTTGATCTTGTTCTGGGCAATAGCTCTAGCTGCCTGCCAAGCTTGGTTATCCTCGATAAAAGAGGACCAATCGGCCTCGACAGCCGAATTATCTTTTAGAAAATCGGCTTGGACAATAAATGTGAATCTCTTGGCTTCGTTCGTCCTGCCATCAAGAACTCTCTCAAGGTCACTGCCACTCCACCTACATTCACCAACGGCTCGACCAGCCACCCACCATGCAATACCGTGCTGTTTGGTTGTTTTATCCGCCTGCCTAGAATCGATATGGATAATCTTAAGAGCCCCATATCCAGGCACATCAACCATCTCAGTGCGCAGAGCACTATCTGGTAAATCTGAAAAGGTAACTTTCCTTTTATTTACAAACACTTCAAAACCAGGGTTAGCTAGAAATCGTCCTCCGATAACCTCTCGCGCCTCGTCTTCTGAGAACTTAAGTTGAGTAATCGAACCAACGCCTCGAATCTCTGTACCGTGCCCCTCAACGCCGGTCGCCGTGTAGCTTATCTCTTCGATGACTAGCGGTCTACTTGACGTGCGATAAACCTTGCACTCAAACTCTTCCCCATTGCTTCGGGATTTAACAACATATGAATCTGAAAAACAGAATGCAGCGAAGCGTCCTTTGCCGTTTCGACCAAAGACTGGACGTGGATTTCCCTTGATGTCATTCGGGGGTAGTACAGATTCTCCGCCATAATTCAAACGGTTGTAAGACATCGTCTTCCAAATAAACTGGAACTCGTCTAGCGTCATCCCTTTGCCGTTATCTACAATTGAGAATTGAGTTTGCTCGGAAAAATCAGCGCACGTGATATCCACTTTTGTCGCATAAGCATCCCAACAGTTGGCAACCAATTCAACCAAAGCGGTACTCGGAACAGATACGATTGAGCCAGCCCAACTTTCAAGAAAGCGCTCATCATAAAACAATTCAGTTTGCTGCATCTCCCCCCCTCAAAACTGGCGCCAACCATTTACTTTAAGCCGATCATGTCATAGTCGACACAACCTTTACAACAGTTAAGCAAAAACGCAGCCTTCTGATATACCTATTGCATATCAGAAGGCTTTAGCTTTTAAGATCAGCCGCCGACCGGGAAGCGCATCGTCACAAATTCCTCTGCCGCCGACGGATGCACCGCCACCGTCTGGTCAAACTGTGCCTTGGTTGCGCCCATGCGGACCGCAATGCCGATGCCCTGAATGATTTCGGCGGCATCGGGGCCGACCATGTGGGCACCCAAAACCACATCGGTGGTTTTATCGACGATCAGTTTCATCAGGGTTTTTTCATCACGCCCCGAAAGGGTATGGCGCATCGGTTTGAAGGTGGATTTGTAAATCACCACCTCGCCGCCTTTGGCACGCGCTTCTTCCTCGCTTAATCCCACGGTGCCGACCGGCGGCTGGCTGAACACCGCCGTCGGGATGGCGTGATAGGACATCGACCACGGTTTGCCGCCAAAGACACTGTCGGCAAAGGCCATGCCTTCCTTGATTGCCACCGGCGTCAGTTGCACATGATCGCGGACATCGCCCACGGCATAAATATTGGGCACACTGGTTTGAAGTGCCGCATTGGTGATGATGGCATTGTTGTTTTTCAGTTCCACCCCGGCCTGTTCAAGGCCCATGCCGTGGGTTTTGGGATTGCGCCCGGTGGCAAACATGATGGCATCGACCACCTGATGCCCGCCGCCGGTCAGGGTGAGGCAAAGCGTCCCGTCATCCTGCTTTTCAATCGCCGTGACATTGGTGTGCAGTTTCAGGTCAATGCCCTTTTTGACAATTTCCTGCGCCAGATGGGTGCGGATATCGTGATCAAAGCCGCGCAAAATCTGATCGCCGCGATAAAACTGTGTGACCTGTGCGCCCAGCCCGGCAAAAATCCCGGCGAATTCCACCGCAATATAACCGCCGCCAACCACGGCAATGCGGCCGGGCAATTCTTCAAGGTGAAAGGCCTCGTTCGAGGAAATCGCATGTTCGATACCCGGAATATCGGGCAGGGTCGGCGTGCCGCCCACCGCAATCAAAATCCGGTCCGCCGTCACGGTTTTATCGCCGACCTTGATGGTATGAGCGTCTTGCAGAACTGCGCGGCTTTCAAACAGTTCGACATTGGACCCGGCCAGCAGTTTTTTATAAATGCCGTTCAGGCGTTCAATCTCGGCATCCTTGTTGGCAATCAGGGTTTTCCATGAAAATTCCGGCTTGCCCGGCAGGGTCCAGCCATAGGCGGCCGCATCCTCGAAATCCTCGGCGAAATGCGCGCCGTAAACCAGAAGCTTTTTGGGGACACAGCCGCGAATGACACAGGTGCCACCCACCCGGCTTTCTTCGGCAATTGCCACTTTGGCGCCATATCCCGATGCCACACGGGCGGCACGCACCCCGCCCGACCCGGCACCGATCACAAACAGATCATAATCATATTCAGACATGCGTCTTTTCCTTGTCTCGAAAGATCCCCGCTATATGGCGGCAAATGTAGGCCGGAAATCAGAAGAGTCGAGGTAAAAGCCAACAAAAGTTCAATTTTTACCCGGCTGTGATATCCTCGCCCCCTGTCACAGGCCTTGCATGGCAAAAAGGGGAGGATGTTATGCACGATGCGGTCATTCTGGCTGGAATATTGGGTGCCCTGCTGATTGGTGCCATCAGCCCCGGGCCCAGCTTTGTCATGGTAACGCGGATTGCGGTATCCTCATCGCGCCGCAACGGATTGGCCGCCGCCCTTGGTATGGGTGCAGGCGGCGCATTGTTCGCAAGCCTTGCAATTCTTGGACTGGCAACCGTTTTATCCCAGGTCGGGTGGCTTTATCTGGTGTTCAAAATTGCGGGCGGTGCGTATCTGGTTTATCTCGGCATCCGGATATGGCGACATGCGTCCGAGCCGCTGGAGATTGAAGCCGATAGCCTGAATGGCACGGATGCCACCCTGAAACCGGCATCCGCCTCAACATCCTTTACCCTTGCCATGCTGACCCAGATCAGCAATCCGAAAACCGCCATGGTTTATGCCAGCATTTTCGCAAGCCTTCTGCCTGCCGAGCCGCCACTTTGGATGTTGCTGGCCTTGCCGCCGCTGATTTTCATGATCGAGGCCGGCTGGTATGCAATTGTCGCCCTGTTGTTTTCGGGACATCGCATCAGACGGGTCTATCTGGGGGGCAAGACATGGGTGGATCGTTTTGCAAGTCTGATTTTGGGCGCGTTGGGTGTGCGGTTGATGATCGATGGTTTGCGCCCCTGAGCCGTTATCGCTATATGCTGCGATGAATATCGCGCAGAAATTTGTGCCCTTGCAACATAACAGGAAAAAGACCCATGAGCGACCGGATGAGTGGGCAGGATGCCGCGTTTGACCATGCCCCGCAATATGCCGATACACGCGGCGGCAACGGGGCGGTGGTGTGTTATGCCCTGATGCTGGCGACATTGTTTACCGCCTTTGCCACCGGGCTGGTGGCGGTGATCATTGCCTATGTCTCGCGCGAACGCGACGGGCATTGGACCAACAGCCATTACACCTTCATCATTCGCACTTTCTGGATCAGCATCCTTTATACCATCCTGACCGGGTGCGTGGCACTGTTCATCGGGTGGGTTCCGCTGATTGGCTGGGCGATTGTCGGGATCATGAGCCTTTACACCGTCGCATGGTTCATTGGCCGCAATGTGATCGGCATTTTGCGGGCGCTTAATGAGCGGCCGATTGACGATCCGCAAAGCTGGATGTTTGGCTGATCGCCCGGTACAGTCGCCGATATCCCTTGTGACGGACAGGAGCCGCACCACCATGACGACCCCGCCCACCCCGGCACATCCGGTATCTTTGACAACACCAGCCAGAATGCGCTGGCAGGATTTGCTTTCGGCCCATCGGCTTGAGATGCAGGATGGCAGGATCATGGTGCCTGACGGGCCGGTTTTTCCGGCTCCCGATGGCCGAAGCCCGTTTCAGATTGATGTGGACCGGATCATTTTTTCGTCATCGTTCCGGCGCTTGCAAAACAAGACGCAGGTGCATCCGCTGTCGGAAAATGATCATGTTCATACCCGCCTGACCCATACCATCGAGGTCGGATCGGTCGGGCAGTCGCTGGGCCTGATGGCAGGCGCGCATATTGTGCCGCAACTGGGCCCCGACAGCACGATTACCATTGCCGATATCGGCTATATGGTGCAGGCGGCCTGTCTGGCCCATGATATCGGCAATCCGCCCTTTGGTCATTCCGGCGAGGATGCGATCAATGAATGGTTTGCCACATCAAGGCTGGCAAAGGATGAATTAAGCGGCCGCCTGACCGGCCCGCAACTGGAAGATTTGCGCCATTTCGAGGGCAATGCCCAGGGCTTGCGCATTATCAGCCAGATTGAAATGAAACGCTTTGACGGCGGGTTGAACCTGACCTATGGCACGCTGGGCAGTTTTATCAAATATCCCCGGTCTACTTCTGTGCCCGAAGAGCGCCGCAAGGATTATACCGGCCTGAAAAAGCCCGGATATTATCAGGCGGAACGCAATATTGCCCGCGCCATTGCCAATGTGTGCGGCCTGTTGCCGCTCGACGGGCTGGACGGGGCATGGCGGCGGCATCCGCTGGTGTATCTGGTCGAGGCGGCCGATGATATCTGTTATTCGGTGGTTGATCTTGAGGATGGCTGGGAACTGGGCTGTGTGACCTTTGAAGAAGTCGAACGCGCCCTTGCCCCGATTGCCCGCCACCCGGAAAAATACCCCGGCAATGCGGATCAACGCTGGGCCGATTTGCGGGCCGAGGGCTGGTACGCCGAAAAATCGGAAGATGATCGCATCGGTTTTTTGCGCGGCAAGGCGATTGGCAATCTGGTCAAGGCCGCCGTCGATGCCTTTATCGCCAACGAGGATGCGCTTCTGACCGGGACGCTTGACGGCGATTTGCTGGCCAATACGCCGCTGGGCGTTGATGCCAAAAACTGCAAGAAACTGGCGGTGCGCAAGATTTATAACGCGCCGCATGTCCTGCCGATTGAAATTGCCGGGTTCGAGGTGATTCACGGCCTGCTTGACAGTTTTGTCCGGGCCGCCATTGACATCGAAGAACATCAGATTCACGGCAAACGCCTGCCGCCGCAGGCCGACCGCATCGACAAACTGCTGTCGGGGCGCCTGTCGGAAACCGTCGGGCTGTATGAAAAAATCATGCGGGTGATGGATTATATTTCCGGCATGACGGACCGCTATGCCGTTACCCTGTTTCGCAAATTGCAGGGGATTACCATCTGACCACCGGCCCAATCCGGGATCAGATAATATAGTGAATCCCGCATTCGGTTTTATCCTGCCCGGCCCAGCGCCCGGCGCGGACGTCGTTGCTGTCGGGGGCGGCGCGGTCGGTGCAGGGCATGCAGCCGATCGACAAATATCCCTCCGCCTCCAGCGGATGGCGCGGCAGGGCGCGGTTTTCAAAGATATCCTCGATATCCTGGCGCTGATACCCGGCCAGCGGATTGATCTTGATCCGGGTTCCCGCCGCCTCGATCGCGGGCAAGGCCCCGCGTTCGCCCCCGTGAAAGCGCTTGCGCCCGGTCAGCCACGCATCATAGCCCGTCAGGGCACGTTGCAACGGTTCGACCTTGCGCAAGAAACAGCAGCGGTTGGTGTCCGAGGCAAACAGCATGCCTTTGGGGTCTTCGGCCGCCAGCAGGGTTTCATCGGGGCGCATGATGCGGATATTGGTCAGGCCCAGTTGATCGACCAATTGTTCGCGATAGCGGTGGGTTTCACCAAACAGCTTGCGGGTATCGAGGAAAATCACCGGCAAGTTCGGGTCCACTTCGGCCACCAATGCCAGCAATGCCGCCGCCTCGGTCCCGAAGGACGAGGTCATGGTGATGCGGCCATTGAATTCTTCATGCACCATCGGTTCGATCAGGGAAATGCCCTGCAAATGGCCATAACGCGCCAAAAGATCGCGCGCCCGATCAGCGGATTCTTCGACCGACATGCTGCCGCCCGTCACAATATCGTCTTCGCGCATCACCGTCATCACAGCCACCCGCGCCGGTCGATATAATCATCGGTCAGGCGGATCAGTTTTTGCATATCTGCCCCCGATGCCTGCCAGCGGGCACGCTGGGCGGCAAGTTCATCAAGCCGTTCGGCCCAGTTGGGCAACAGCCAGTTTTCAATCGCCCGGCGAATGCGCCCGGCGAGACGGGGGCTGGCACCATTGGTGGATACCGTGACCATCAGATCGCCGCGCACCATGCGCGCGGGCGAATGAAAATCGCAATAATCCTTTACATCCTCGACATTGACAATCGTGCCAACGGCGCGCGCCATCGTCGCCAGTTCGGCCGATTTTTCTGCGGCAAGGTCGGCAACAAACATCACCGCGGCTGCGTTGATATCGGCGGAATTGGGCAAATACCGATGCAGCCGGTCCCCGGCCTGATCAACCAGCGCGGATTCGGGATTTTCGCTATAGACGGTGACATGGGTGGCACCGTCATCGTCAAGCTGTTTGAGGCGGTTGAGCGTGGCCCGACCGTCGCCGACCAACACGACGGCAAGCCGCGCCAGATCAAGATTGATGGGAAACATCGGCGATCCTTAATTCTGGGTTCTCTCTCTTTGGAATTTACTATGCCGATGTGCTTTATTTAATTCAATACATTTTTTATGTGTTTATATATTATAATACATAAAATTAATGTTTATTAAATTGCACCCATGGGCTGCGAACCATTCGGTAAAGTGCTTCGTATCAACGGCTTGCAGCTTTTCCTGCACTTTTGCGAATTTTTGCCTATAGTGTCGCCCGATTCCGCAAGCCAAGAGAATAACCGCCATGTCGCATTCCGCTTCGTCCGCCGCCCCAACGCCGTCCGCTCCTGCTGCCGCCCTTCTTGCGGCACCCACGCCGCATCGTTCTGTCGCGGTTTGGCTGTTTGTGTGCAGTGCGATGGTTTTCATCATGGTGGTGATTGGCGGCTTGACCCGCCTGACGGAATCGGGCCTGTCGATTGTCGAATGGCGGCCTTTTACCGGCATTCTGCCGCCCCTGAGCGAGGCCGACTGGCACAATCTGTATCTGCAATATAGCCAGTATCCGGAATTTCAGAAAATCAATGCCTGGATGTCGGTTGAGGATTTCAAAAACATCTTCTGGCTGGAATATATCCATCGCCTGTGGGGGCGGTTGATTGGCGTGGTGTTTTTCGTGCCGTTCGTCTGGTTTCTGGTCAAAGGCCATCTTGACCGCACGACCAAATGGAAATTGTGGGGCCTGTTCATTCTGGGCGGTTTGCAGGGGGTGATGGGCTGGTACATGGTGATGAGCGGCCTGGTCGATAACCCCGATGTCAGCCAGTATCGCCTGACTGCGCATTTCGGTCTGGCGCTGATCATTTTCATCGCGCTGTTGTGGGTGGGGCTGCAACAATATGCGCCGCGCCCGATAGCGACCATTGCCTCGAAACGCGGCTGGATGGTACTGGGCCTGATTTTCATCACGACCCTTTCCGGCGGATTTGTTGCCGGGATCAATGCCGGGCATATCTATAACACCTTCCCGTTGATGGACGGGCAGATCATCCCCGATGGCCTGTTTGACTACAGCCCGGCATGGCTGGCCCCGTTTGAGGACCATATGACGGTGCAGTGGGATCATCGCTGGCTGGCGAAAATCACCTTTGCCGCCGTGCTGCTGTTCTGGTGGCGGGCCGGGACATGGAACCTTGCGCGCGATCAGCGCATCGCCACCCATCTGGTGCTGGCCGCCGTTTGCCTGCAAGTCACGCTGGGGATTTCAACATTGCTGTCCGTCGTCTGGTTGCCGCTGGGTGTGGCGCATCAGGCCGGGGCGGTGGTGCTTGTCGGGGCCATGACTTATGCGGCTTACAAGCTGTCGGAAGATCGGGGTGTTGGCGGGGTTTGATGGCAAAACACGTGCGCCCCAAAAGTCGCTGCTAAAAATAAATCTGTCCCTTTTTGTTGTCCCATATCCTACTTTATCTGGTATTTCAGCCGTCGCTGAACAAATGCCGGTTTCGAACCTTCGAGAATCTTAACTATTATGTCATTGATCCTTGGGTTTTCTATTGCACCGGACTCATAAGAGAACTTGTAGCCCGCAGCCTTATCCAGCGACACATAGAGGACTTGCTCCGCATCAGCGCCAACGGCGAGGTTCGGGTTATGGGTTACTAGAATAACCTGTCGGGTTTTCTTTGCCTGCCTGATGCAGTTAGCCAGAACGCTGAAAATGCTGTCATTATCTAGGTTATCTTCGGGTTGGTCGATAATGAGCGGCGTCTTCTCCTTGTCCAGGTGGAGATAAAAAACGAGGAGCAACAGACCTTTCTCACCTGGAGAAAGTTGGTTCAGGTTCTTGCCGCCCAATCGCAGTTCATACCGTGCATCAAAATATTCAAACGAGAATAACAGATCATATAAGCGTTTGACGTCCTTAACCTGCTTGCTCACGTCTTCGGTGCGAATAGCGTCGATAATGCCGTTGGCAAACCCAAGAACGCGGTCCACATTGTTCCAATCAGTTTCGGCCAGACGCGCCTCCAACTCCGCTCCACCTTGAGCCGTTCCCCGAAACGGACCGCTCGAAGCTTGATTCACGAGATCAAAGAACAGCTCAGGAAACTCGTATGATGGAACAAACGAGGCATCAATTGTAACTTCAAACTCTTCTGATCGCACACTTGCCAATCGCTCTTCAACACTCGACTTCAACGCCTCGTAGAACACACGAACCTTCTTCTTCGCTTCGAATATAGAACGGGCGATCTGATCTCGGTCGGTATATTTGGCCTCAAGCTTTGCTGTCAGCTCATTCTCAATGTAGCGAATGCGATGCTCGATATACTTGATCGTTCCGGGCTTTGGGTTCTCCTCATTGCCCATGACGTCTGTCATCTTAGTCGCCAAATCCGAAACCGCCTGAACGTAGCGCTGATAGCGGCGTTGCGGAGCTGACAGCGTTTCCTGCAACCCCTTCAACTTTTCGGACAAAAACTGGTGCGCGCGGCGTAGATCGGGAACGCTGACAAGCGATGAAAACTCTGTCGCATCTGTGACAGCAACTTCGCTATCTGCTTCGAGCACCTTGATCCTCGCCGAAATATCAGCGATCTTTGCGTCAACAGTTGATGTATCGATCCCATGCTTGATGATCGCATCGACATCCATATCTAACCTTGTACAAGCTGCCCGCAGCTCTTCCTTGGCATCCTTGATCTGTGAATCAAGCCCTATGACCGCTTCCTTGATGTCACCCAAGCCCACAAGATCGCTCTTGAGTGAGGACAGCCTTTCGACGGTTTCCTTTCCACGGCTCTCAAGGTCGGACTGATTCCGCCTAACTTTTTCGATCTGATCGCCAATCGCTATCTGCTCACTGGTTTCACTCTCGGGCTTAGGGACTTCGGTCGGTATTGAAGCCTCCAGAACGCGATATTCTTCCTGCTTTTGCTTGAGCTGTTCGGAAAGTGCGGCCTTGGTCGCGGGGGTTGCCTGCCCCTCCAACTCGACAATTTCTATGTTCAGTTCCTGCAGACGCACTTTCAGCGTACTGATATCGCTCTTGCTCTGTGCAGTTTTTAGTTCCTCCAGCTCCAAGAAGGTCGATTTGCCCATGCGGTCAGACTCTTCCACGTGCGAGAACACGACCTTTTCGACTTCCCCCCTGAACGCTTTGACCTCGATCTCGTTCGTCAGGCTCTCGAAATAGTTCTGGGGAAGATACTTCACTACCTCGGGTTTACTCAGATCAACATCTTGGTCGAGCCGTTTCTGGGGTTTCGCGCCGCTTGCCCATGACAGCGTTCCAACGAAACTCTCGGCGAAACCCTTCTGGCGAAATTTGCGATTTTGCATCTTATCGGTGAGAAAAGAAAAATGCTCGAACTGTCGTGACTCTCCAAGCAAGCCGATAATATCTGCCACAGCACTCTTGCCGCTACCCTTGTTGCCGATGATTGCCGTTAGTTCGGGATTAAAGGGTATAATAATATCCTTGAACCAAGATCCGTTTGCGCCTGAGTATCCAGCTACATGATCAATCTCAAGTGCGGTGATGAACCGGGTAGCGTCTTGATCCTGCCGTTTCAACACTGGCGGTCGCTCTCCAAGATGGACACGCCCCTTAGGTTCGAAGAGCGTCTGCCTAAGTCCACGAAATGTTAAGTCGGCCTTAATCCAGGTTCCCTCGTAGCCCGCCTCGTCTCCCGATAACCTCGCAAGATCGTCAAACGAGTGAGCGTCTGACCCTGAAAACACAGGTTTCGGTTCAGACGGTGTTTTGTCTTCGTAACGCTCTATTCCCAAGAAATAGTCGGAATTCTTTGAAGATCCGAAGAAAGCATCGCTGGCTTTGTCAAGTTCGTCCGAAATCGACATGCTTCTCGGTGATTTCGTATCCACCCCCTTGAGCCCGTCATTATTCGCTGCGGTCACGATTATGTAAGCGGTGCGGTCGGAAAAAACCGCATCAAGCGCCTTGCCCAGCTCGGTAATACTGACAGTAGCTTGTTCGTAGTCACTCGTTGATGACAGTTCGCCACATCTCACACGCCGCCCCCCATCTCGCGTAATGTGCGTCAGCAAATCACTCAGCAGAGTTGTAAGCTTAGCTTTCGTGCCTGCTTTAGGATCAATAAGAACATGGGTGTGAACATGCCTTGCATCTTTGCTGATCGTTTCCGTCAAACGGAACTCGATATTCGGGATGAAGAGTTTTTTCCCATCGGGATACGCCGCCTGATACGCCTCACTCACAACGAGATAACTATCAAACGAGAAGTAGTCAGTGATCCCAAACACCTGAACTTCCGAAGCCTCCAGCGCTTCAACATATCGCAGCAAGTTCTCTTCGGAAGCCTCACCAAAACCATTGGAAAGTTTTGTGCCAGGCGCATGAAGATGAAGATCCCATCTCTTCCAGACCGATCCAACGCTGCGGCATGCGTCTGACATAGATAAATTCCTTCAATTACATCTGTGGCCTAGCCACCCCTAGGGCAAAATCGTAATCGGCCATGTCATAGTCAATCGTAACGGCATATTTCCTTTTGTAAGTAAGAAGCTCATGCTCAAAGACACCGCTGCCCATGATGCTGAATTTCTCAAGAGTAACCAGCCCATCTTCGGCAAGCGCTTTCATAAGGGCGTATCCCATTTTGATGCCGAATCTGTCGGAAGTGCGGGCTGCAATCTCAGAATCTAAGCTCTTTACTATTTCTCTTACATCCATCTTCTCACCCTTTCCGCATTGATTGCCAAAGACCACTTGTACCCATCGCAAGCTTTTCAGTTGCGCCTATCATAAGACACAGGTCAGCAAAAAATGGGCTTGAGGCGTGCAGTGTCATAACGCTTGATACTTAGTCGAACATTTGGAGCATACATTCCCATTAACAGTATATACTAATTCACATATTCTATTATAGATGCTCTGTGACCTGAGCCTCTGGAGCTTACAAAATGCTTCCAAATGCAAAAACGATTTATCCTACTTATCAAATAAATTATTGATATTATTTGTTTATTTGGCACAATTTTGGCCTGACACCTTCAGGTTATGAGCCTGACGAGCATCAATAAAAAGGGACTTCCAAGCGACCTCACCCCTCCTCCCGGTGCAGGGCTTTTTTGACGCGGCGCATGCCATACCAGATCACGGCCAGCACGACGGGCACCGACAGGCCGGTGGCGATGCGGTCATTGAGCGGCACCCCGGCGTCGTGGATCGCCTTGAACAGATAGCCGAGCAAGCCGACGGCATAATAGGTGATGGCGGCAACCGACAATCCTTCGACGGTTTGTTGCAAACGCAATTGCAGTTTGACGCGGCGGTCCATGCTGGCGAGCAAATCGCGGTTCTGGGCTTCGAGCAGAATATCGACCCGTGTGCGCAGCAGATTGTTGGCGCGTGCCACCCGTTTCGAGAGGACTTCCAGACGGTCGCCAATATTCTGGCAGGTGCGCATGGCCGGGGCCAGACGGCGTTCCATAAACTCGGTCACGGTTTGCAGCCCTTCGATGCGTTCCTCGCGCAATTCGGCAAGGCGGGCCTGCACAATTTTGTAATAGGCCCGCGCCGCGCCAAACCGGTAATTGAGCGATGCCGCCATTTCCTCGGTCTGGGCGGCCAGATCGGTCAGTTTATGCAGGGTTTCTTCGTCATTGGTGTGGGCTTTGCTGGCCATTTCGGCGGTAATATCGGACAGCCGCGCATCAATTTCCGACACCTTGGGCGTGGCGCAATGGGCGTAAGGAAAGGCCAGCAAGGCCATCATCCGGTAAACTTCCAGTTCCTTTAACCGCTGAATCAGCCGCCCGGCCTGCAAGGGTTCCAGCCCGTTATCGCGCACCAGAATGCGGCCAAAGCCATCGCCATGCAGGCGAAAATCGGTCCAGACCATGGCCGAGCCGCCCATTACGCGGCTTCCGGTCAGGCCGTTATGGTCAAACAGGCGCGAAATTTCTTCGGGGCTGCGTTGATCGCGGTCGATGGCGATGTGCAAGCCAACCAGCAACTGCCCCGGTGTGCTTTCCAGCCAGTCCTGCGGAATCAGATTGATCACCGGGTCGTCAAAGGGTTGATCGAACGGGGCGTGGCGCTTGAACACATAGACCGTAAATTCGGCATGGCGTTCCCAGATCACGGTAAAGCCGTCGCAGGCCGCCTCGAAATATTTTTGTTCGGCGGCGGGCGGTGTCAGGCTGTAGCGTTCGCAGAAAATCCGGAAATGCTGCCGGACACTAGAATCAAGGTCTTCGCCTGCATGAAAGGCAAGGCAACTGCACCTTGCGGGCGATTCCACGCCGCCAAACGGCCTTGCATGGATTTCGTTATGAAGGGCGACGCGCTGCGGATGTTCAACAAACATTGCCACGGGCTTTCATCTTTGGTTCTGGCGTTCTATATAGGAAGCCAGCGATAAACCTGTATAGACCAAAGTCAAACATGACAGAAAGCCCCTAAAGCGTCAGGGAAATTACTGTCACAGGGCCTGTTCTTGCCGGGTATGAATGACACTGGTTGCCGGGATTCTCCGACAGCCGCAAGGAGGTTCGATGACCGATCTGAGCAAAACCGACAATCTGTTTTTCGGCAAAAGTGAGCTTGACCGCGACCGTCTTGAGGCGCAGGTCAATGCGGCGCTGGGTGATGCGGAAGACGGGGAACTGTTCCTTGAATATCGCCAGTCCGAAAGCCTGTCATGGGATGATGGCCGTCTGCGCAGTGCCAATTTCGATACCGCACAGGGATTTGGCCTGCGGGCGGTGGCCGATGAAACGGCGGCGTTTTCCCATTCCAGCGAATTGTCAAACGATGCGGTTGCCCGTGCCGCCGACACCGTGCGCGCCATCGGCAATGCCCGGTCGGGCAAGGTCGATCTGGGGGCCACCGGCACCAATGTGTCGCTTTATACCGATATCAATCCGCTGGGCGAGGCAACGTTTCAGGCCAAGGTTGATTTGCTGGCGCAAATCGATGCCTATGCCCGCGCCCGCGACCCGCGCGTATCACAGGTGTCCGCCTCGATTTCGGGCAACTGGCAGGCGGTGCAAATCTGGCGGGCGGGCGGATTGCGGCTGGGCGATATTCGTCCGCTGGTTCGGTTTAATGTCTCGGTCGTTGTCACCCAGGGCGACCGCATGGAAACCGGGTCGCACGGACAGGGCGGGCGCATTGGCTATGACGGGTTTTTCGATGAAAAAACCTGGAAATCGGCCGTAGACGAAGCCTTGCGGCAGGCCTGCGTCAATCTGGAATCCGTCGCCGCCCCGGCGGGCGAGATGACGGTTGTTCTGGGGCCGGGCTGGCCGGGGATTTTGCTGCATGAAGCAATCGGGCATGGTCTTGAAGGCGATTTCAACCGCAAGGGCACATCGGCCTTTGCCGGGTTGCTGGGCAAACGCATTGCCGCCCCCGGTGTGACGGTGGTTGATGACGGCACCATCCATGACCGGCGCGGGTCATTGTCGATTGACGATGAAGGCACACCGACCCAACGCACGGTTCTGATTGAGGACGGCATTCTGACCGGTTTCATGCAGGACCGCCTCAATGCCCGCCTGACCGGGGTCAAATCCACCGGCAATGGCCGTCGGCAATCCTATGCCCATGCGCCGATGCCGCGCATGACCAATACCTATATGCTGGGCGGGCAACATGACCCGGCAGAGGTTCTGGCCTCGGTCAAAAAAGGCCTTTATGCGGTCAATTTCGGTGGCGGGCAGGTCGATATCACATCGGGCAAATTCGTTTTTGCCGCGTCCGAAGCCTATCTGATTGAAAACGGCAAGATCGGCGCGCCGGTCAAGGGCGCGACCCTGATCGGTAATGGCCCCGACAGCCTGACCAAGGTTTCAATGATCGGCAATGACATGAAACTGGATGACGGGATCGGCACCTGTGGCAAGGACGGGCAAGGCGTTCCGGTTGGCGTCGGCCAGCCGACCCTGCGCATTGACGGCCTGACCGTGGGCGGCACGGCGATGTGATCGACCGCCTGCCCTGATCCTTAAAAGTGCCGCCGCCCCGTGTTGGCGGCACTTTTTATTAGTAAATTATACAAATGGACAGTTTCCCCCTTTTCAACAGTTCCAATCCCGCCTAATGTACAGGCCAACATGGCGTTTTTCGGACTGAAGGAATCAATCCGGTAAACAATTCTGCCATAAAGCTTGTCGGGGGATAATGCTTTGCGGTGTATGTCAAAGGCCAGGATGGCCTTCATAACCGTTTTATTGTCGGGAATAACCGGAACCGGCGCGGCCAACGCGCAGGATTCGTTGCAAAATGTTACCCGTCAATCAGAACAGTTCTTTCAGGATTTCAATACGATAACCGATGCCACCGAACGGTCGCAAATGTTGTTGATGACCGATGACGGGGCGGACATCACCTTTGGCGATATTCTGGCCAATCCCGATGACATCCTTTTGAATTTCCGCTGGGCCAAGGCCCAGATGGCACGCGGCAATATGCGCGGGGCGGTGTCAACGCTTGAACGTATTCTGGTGCTTGATCCGTCGCTGGCGCCTGTACGACTGTATTATGCCATTGTCCTGTTTCGCCTTGACAGTCTTGACGAGGCGCGATCCCAGTTTGAACTGTTGCAAACCCTTGAACTGGACGGCGAAGCTGCCCGGCAGATCAATGAATATCTGCGCCTGATCCGTGAACGCCGCCAACGGGTAAAACAGGCCCTGACCGTCAGTTTTGGCACCCATTACGACACCAATAAAAACGCATCGCCCACCAGCAAGGAACAACTGGTCACCGGGACACGCACCGCGATTTCAACCGATGCCGATCTGCGTCAGGATGATATCGGCTTTATCGGCGCGGTGCGTTATGACGTTTCCTATGATCTGGGATATCAGGAAGGCCACGAGGTTTTCGCTGCCCTGAGCGGCTATACCGACGATCAGGTACAACTTGACTCACTTGATGTCATGTCCGCCGATGTTGAAATCGGCGCACGCTGGCGCGCCCTTGATCTGGTGATCACACCTTCGATCTCGCAAACAGCCCAGGCACTCAGCCGTGAAAAATTCCTGACGGCACGTACCGCACAGCTTCGTGCCGACTGGAATGTGCGACCCGATACCATCCTGTTTGGGCAGGTCGCCTATTCCGATGAACGGTTCCAGTCCACAACCGACTCCTCCGCCCTTGTCCAGCGTGCCGGGCAAAGATACACCGGAACGGTTGGCAGCCATTATACCTGGAATGAAAGCCAACGGACGTCAGTTGCCGCCACCTGGTCGCGCAAGGAAGCCGCACGCGGCTATTACACATCGCGCAGCATTTCAGGTGATATCAATCACACCTATCTGTTGCCGGGCGGTAAATATGTGATTGGCGGCCTGACCTATGGGCTGGATCAGTATCAGGAAGCCGATACCCTGGTAACCGGCACAACATCACCGATCCGGCGGACCGACAATCCGATGCGGTTGCGCCTGACCTATGGGGCGCGCCTTGGCAATCTGATGGAATCCGACTGGTTCGATGCCGAGGGTGCCGGTCGCGAGGTTTATGATTTTCTGGCCCCGATTTCATGGTCTGTAACCGGTGAATATCAGGGCGCACGATCCAACATCACCAATTACGAATACGAAAACATGCGGGCGCAGATTCTGCTGTCGCGGCGTTGGGATTTTTAGGCTGTCACAGGGCAAGCCCCCCGGTAATGGAGCCACCGAAATGAAACATGTCTGGCACTTTACGATTAAATCCGGCCTTATTGCCGCGGCTGTGTCTTTTACCACCCTGCCCGGCATCGCCATGGCAGATCGCGGCGAACAGGCCGGGGTTTCTGCCGCGGTCAAGGGAACGGTTGAACTGGCCGCCGCCACAGGGGCCGTGGGCCGCAAGGTTGAAAGCGGCGAGGCGATTTATCTGGGGGATCTGATTACCTCCTCGGCGGAGTCGGGCATGCAGATTTTGCTGATGGATGAAACGGTGTTTACCATCGGCCCCAACAGCGAAATCGCCATTGATGATTTCGTCTATGACCCGGCAACCGGCAATGGCCGCCTGACCGCCAGCATGACACGCGGCGTCATGCGGTTTGTCACAGGACAGGTGGCGCAAAACAATCCATCAAGCATGAATATCAATCTGCCGGTCGGATCAATCGGCATTCGAGGCACGATTGGCCTTATTCAATCCTATGATCCCGAACAGGCCAATCAGGCCAGCAGTGAAAATCTGGGATCGTCCCTGCCCGATAATGGCGGTGGCGGGTCCGGCGGCAATCTGGTGTTCAGCGCCGTCAATCAGGGGCCAGGATTGGGGCGCAATGATTCCGGATCGCGCCCCGGCGCTTTTGTCGTCACATCGGCCAGCGGGTCGGAACAACCGGTGACGGGGGAAAATTTCGGGGTTTTTGTCGGTCAGGGATTTGTGACCGAACCGACACGGTTTCCACCGCAAATGGGGGCTTTTGACTTTGGTCTGGCCGCAACCCAAAGCCCGGATGGCGAATCGGACAATGAGGATCAGGGGCAGGACGGATCGGACAGCGAGAACAGTGGCGGGACTGAATCCACCGCCGAAACCGCATCTGCCGGAACCGATGGCGATGGTGAAGGCGGCGGCGACGGCAATGGCGAGAGTGCCAATAGCGATGGCGAAGGTGGTTCTTCGTCCGAAGGCGGCAGCCAGACGGCATCCTCATCCACATCGACAACTTCGGATGGCGGTTCGGCAACATCGGGCAGCGGCAGCACGACCACAAGAAGTTCAACCGTCGCACGCGGTTCGCTGGGCAGCGGTGCCATCACAATGGCCAGCAACCAGACCGGCCAGACCATGGCCGCCGTGCTCAATACCGCAGTGACCCAGACCCGTGTCACCACGCAATCATCGGGTAACAGCAATCCGGCGGAAACGGCCCAGACCGTCAATGCCGTAACCGAGGCCGACACGACGACCAACACCCCGGCCGCCTACACCTTTGAGGCGATGCGTCAGGTTACATCAGGATCATATAGCGGGAACACGAATGTCGGGTCAGGTGGTGACCCTATAAGCTACACTTTTTCCGCCAATGTGAATTTTGCGGACCGGACGCTGGGAGCAGGATTTAGCAACGTCGTCGTTGACAATAATCTTTACTATGGCGGCGAGACCGGCCCCATAGATTACTCATCATTGAATGGCGCGGTGACGCTTGATAGCAGCCAGATGCTCATCTTCGGAAATCCGTTCGATTGCGGTGCAGCCGGATGTTCTGCGACAGCGACATTCAAAAGCATTACCGATGTTGATTTCCACTTGCGAACAGATGGACATCCGGATGGCCTGGGTGGCACCCTGACCATGACTGAAGACTAACCAATTCCCGATTGCGCAAGCGGAGCATCCCATGCCAGCCAAATATCTGAAGGCGCTTCATTATCTGGTGCCGCTTGCGGTTCTGGTCGCGGCCATTGTGTTGCGCTGGCAGGATGTGCCGATGGTCGGGCAGTTGCGCGCCACGCTGTTTGATACCTATCAGCAGATTGCCCCGCGCGAATTTGAGGATGTTGGCGTTCGGATTCTGGATATTGACGAAAAAAGTCTGGCCGAACTGGGTCAATGGCCGTGGCCGCGTACCCGCATGGCCGAACTGGTTTATCGTCTGCGTGCAGGCGGGGCGGCGATTGTCGGGTTCGACATTGTCTTTGCCGAGGCCGACCGGACATCGCCGATGCGCGTTGTCGAAAGCTGGCCGCAAAATGACGATATGCAAACCATCCGCGACCTTGCCGCCACCCTGCCCGACCATGACGATCTGTTTGCACAATTCATTGGCGGGGTTGGCAATATTGTCACCGTCGCCCAACTGACCCGCGATACCGCCGACCGCGCCCCGGCGCAAATCGGCAATTTTTCGGTTGGTGGCGAAGCCGGGCGGCAATTGTTTGATTTCATCCCGGTTCTGCCCGGCGCAAATTCCAGCCTGTCGCAACTTGAAAATGCTGCTGCCGGTAATGGTCTGGTCAATGTCGCCCCCGGCGGGGATGGCGTGGTGCGGCGGGTGCCGTTGATGTTGGCACTGGATATGGAATTGCCGGTGATCGGCAAGCCGGTTTACCCCACCCTGTCGATGGAAATGCTGCGGGTTTTGCAACAGGCACCGCGCACCATGAATGTCCGTATGTCGGGATCGGGCGGCAAGGTGCGCTGGACCTCGACCGAGGGGATTGATGCCATCCGCGTCGGTGCCATCACCATTCCAACCGATCAGAATGGCTATATGTGGGTGCATTATACCGGCCACAAACCCGAACGTTATATTTCGGCATCCGATGTCCTTCATGACCGGGTTGGTCCGGATGAACTGGCAAATACCGCCATATTGATTGGCACCAGTGCCGCAGGGTTGCTGGATTTGCGGTCCTCGCCGCTGAACCCGATCCTGCCGGGGGTGGAAATTCATGCCGAAATGCTGGAACAGATGTTGCTGGAACATTTCCTGACCCGCCCCTATTGGAGTGCCGAGGCCGAAACGCTGGCGCTGCTGATTGCCGGATTGATGCTGGTATTCGCCATTCCGCGTCTGGGCGCGGTGTGGCCTGCAATTTTTGGCGTCGTTTTGATTGGCGGGGCGATTTATGTATCGTGGTGGGCCTATCAGACCCATCTGATGCTGATTGATCCGGCCTATGCCACTATTACCCTGATGGCCGTTTATGTGATTGGCAGTTTTATCGGTTTCATGCGAACCGAAGGTGAAAAACGGCAGGTGCGGACCGCCTTTGCCAGCTATTTGTCGCCCGCCCTGGTCGAACAGCTTGCCCAGCATCCCGAACGGTTGAAACTGGGCGGGGAAACCCGCGACATGACCTTGCTGTTTTGCGATGTGCGGGGATTTACCACCATTTCCGAAACCTTCAAGTCCGATCCGCAAGGCCTGACCCGTCTGATCAACCGGTTGCTGACCCCGTTGACCGATTGCATTCTGGCACGGCAGGGCACCATCGACAAATATATGGGCGACTGCATCATGGCGTTCTGGAACGCCCCGCTTGATGTGCCCGCCCACCCGGTCAATGCCTGCGATTCTGCCCTTGCGATGTTCAAGGCGCTGGATGTCCTGAATGCCGAACGCAAGGCCGAAGCCGAGGCAGAAGGGGTTCCGTTTTTGCCCCTGATGATTGGCGCGGGCATCAATAGCGGGCCTTGCGTGGTGGGCAATATGGGATCGGATCAGCGGTTTGATTATTCGGTTCTGGGCGATGCGGTTAATCTGGCGGCGCGTCTGGAAGGACAATCAAAAAGTTATGGCGTTGATATCGTCCTTGGTCCCGATACAGCCGCCGCCGCACAGGACCGGTTTGCAATTGTGCAACTCGACCTGATTGCCGTGAAAGGCAAAACCGAAGCGGTGCGGATTTTTGCCCTTTTGGGGGATGATACACTGCGGACCGACCCGACATTCATTGCGCTGTCGCAGAATCATGAGGCCATGCTGGCCGCCTATCGCAGTCAGAACTGGGATCAGGCCGAACACTTGATCGCAACATGCCGCAGCGCCGATATCGACAGCCTTGAGACGCTTTACGGGCTGTATGAAGACCGTATTGCCAGTTTCCGCGCCACCCCGCCCGGCCCCGATTGGGACGGGGTATATGTGGCGACCAGCAAATAGAGTTTGGCCGCCACCGCGATACAGGCTTGCAATCCCCGGCAGATCGGAGAAAGACTGGCAAAGTTCCGAAACGATATGCCCCGATAAATCGGGGCATAAAATGAGAGACTTTTGATGAATTTTGCCTCCGACAATGTATCGCCCCTGTGTCCTGAAATCCTTGAAGCCCTGAGCGCCGAGGCCAGTGGCAATGCCCCGGCCTATGGCGGGGATGATCCGACGCAAAGGCTGGATCGTGTTTTTTCCGATCTGTTTGACACCGATGTTGCGGTTTTGCCGGTTGCCACGGGGACAGCGGCCAATTGTATTTCATTATCGGCCCTGACATCGCCCTATGGCGGGATCATTTGCCATCATGATGCGCATATCAATGATGCCGAACTGACCGGACCGGCGTTTTTTACCGGCGGGGCGCAGTTGTTGCTGATGGATGGCCCGGTGGCCAAACTGGAACCCGATGCCCTGACGGCTTATCTGGCGGCCATGCCCGCACGCGGGGTGCATAATGTTGCCGCCGAATGCGTTGCCATCACCCAGGCCACCGAACTGGGCGCGGTTTACAGCCCCGATGAAGTTGCCGCGATTGGTGATGTCTGTAAAAGCCACGATTTGCGCCTGTTTATGGACGGGGCGCGCTTTGCCAATGCGATGGCATGGCTGGACTGTGCGCCTGCCGATGTCACATGGAAGGCCGGGGTTGATGTGTTGAGCTTTGGCGCGACCAAAAACGGTGCGATGGCGGTCGATGCCATTGTTCTGTTTGACACATCCCTGCGGTTTCGCATCGAACAGGCCCGCAAGCGCAGCGGCCATCTGCATTCCAAACACCGTTATCTGGCGGCGCAATTGCTGGCCTACATCAAAAATGATGTCTGGCTGAACAATGCCCGCAGCGCCAATGACGCCGCCAAAACCCTGAATGACATGCTGGTCACGCTGGGCGCACGTCCTGTCCATGCGTCATGCAGCAATGAATTGTTCCTGCATATTCCCGACGATCTGGCGAAACGTTTGCGCGATAACGGGGTGTCGTTCCATGCATGGACGGCATTGGGCGCGGATGTGTATCGTTTTGTGACCGCATGGAACAGCAGCCTTGACGATATCCGGGCACTGGGACAGCGTCTGGCAGGATAATGCCGCCGCAGCTAACAAGCTGAAAGATAAAACGAATCCGTAAACAATATACAGACAGGATCAAAAAACACGCCCGAAATGTACTTTACGGGCGTGTTTTTCTACCCGAAAGCAACAAGCCCTGAAAAAAATGCACACCACCCATACGTAAATAGACCGAACAATTTCATAAAAATAACAAACACTTGACATAAATTCATCATTCAACGCCCCCCGACATCTACGCAAAATCCCGCAGCAGGCGTTGACGATACCCAGAAACCCTGATTATTTTCCCCTCGTCGATTCCGGCATACGTGCCGGTTCGGGTAACACTAGCCTTGAGGGAGGCATTTAATGAAATCGAATTTCGTCAAAGTGGCCATCGGCGCTGCTCTGCTCGCGACCACTGCGCTGGCCGCACCGACCGCCGCTTCGGCAAAGACCTTGGTATATTGCTCGGAAGGCAGCCCGGAAGGGTTCAACCCCGCACTTTATACCGCCGGTACGACCTTTGACGCATCTTCGCGTCAGGTGTTCAACCGTCTGGTCCAGTTCAAACGCGGCACCACCACCATCGTTCCGGGTCTGGCAACCAGTTGGGATATTTCAGCCGATGGCACGGAATATACCTTCCATCTGCGCGAGGGTGTGAAATTCCACACCACCGGCGATTTCACCCCGACCCGTGATTTCAATGCTGACGACATCATGTTTACCTTCATGCGTCAGTGGAGCAAGGATCATCCCTATAACGGCGTATCGGGTGGCTCGTACGAATATTTCAACTCGATGTCGATGCCTGACCTGATCAAGGACATCGTCAAAGTTGACGATTACACCGTCAAATTCGTCCTGAACCGCCCCGAAGCACCGTTCATCGCCAACCTTGCGATGGATTTTGCATCGGTTCTGTCGGGCGAATATGCCGACAATATGCTGGAAGCCGGGACCCCGGAAAATGTTGACCTGAATCCGGTCGGTACCGGTCCGTTCCAGTTGGTCCAGTATCAAAAAGATGCGGTCATCCGTTACAAGGCCAACCCGGATTACTGGGAAGGTCCGGCTGCCATTGACAACCTGATCTTTGCCATCACCCCGGACAGCACGGTACGTTACCAGAAGCTGAAAGCCGGTGAATGCCATGTCATGCCCTATCCGAACCCGGCCGACTTGGCCGCAATGGAAGCCGATGCCGATGTCAACCTGATGAGTCAGGAAGGCCTCAATGTCGGGTATCTTGGTTACAACACCGAAAAAGAACCCTTCACCAAAGCCGAAGTCCGCAAGGCTTTGAACATGGCGATCAACAAGGAAGCCATCATCGAAGCGGTTTATCAGGGGGCCGGTGCAGTTGCCAAAAACCCGCTGCCGCCGACGATCTGGTCGTACAACAACGATACCGTTGACGATCCCTTTGATCCGGAAGCCGCCAAAAAGATGCTGGCCGATGCCGGTTATCCGGATGGCTTCACCACCGACATCTGGGCGATGCCGGTACAGCGTCCCTACAACCCGAATGCCCGTCGTATGGCCGAAATGATTCAGGCGGACTGGGCGGCAATCGGTGTGACGGCGGAAATCGTTTCCTATGAGTGGGGCGAATATCTTGAACGCACCAAACAGGGCGAACAGGGCACCTTCATGCTTGGCTGGACCGGTGACAATGGCGACCCCGACAACTTCCTGGCCGTTCTGCTTGGCTGTGATGCTGTTGGCAGTGCCAACCGTTCGCGCTGGTGCAATGACGAGTTTGATGGTCTGATCCAGCAGGCAAAGACCACGGCAGATGTTCTGGAACGCACCCGTCTGTACGAAGAAGCCCAGACCGTGTTCAAACGCGAAGCACCGTGGGCAACCATTGCGCATTCGATCGTTTTTGAACCGATCCGCAACGAAGTTGTCGATTACAAGATTGACCCGTTTGGCGGTCACATCTTCTATGGCGTTGACATCAAAGAATAACAAAAACAACACCTTGCCGAAGAGGCCCGGTTTTCCGGGCCTCTTCTTGTTCCATAAAGAGAGAGACGCCCCTGCCCGCAGCACCTGCATCCTGACATGCAAGGTCGCCCTGCCGGGCACGGACGAATAAAAAGGCCCCATGGCATGCTCGGATTTCTGTTACGCCGCCTGGGTGACATCATCCCGACCTTTTTCGGTGTCACCTTGCTGGTATTTTTCCTGATCCGCCTGATCCCCGGCGACCCCATCCTGATGATGGCCGGTGAACGTGGTGTTGACGCGGTTCGCTATGCCGAACTGCAAGCCCAATACGGGTTCGATCAGCCGGTTATTGTGCAATATTACCATTATCTGGTGGGCGTTTTTCAGGGCGATCTTGGCCGGTCCTTTGTGACCAAAAAACCGGTCTTTGAGGAATTCATGACCCTGTTCCCGGCAACGGTTGAACTGAGCATCATGGGTATCCTGTTTGCCGTGATCATTGGCCTGCCCCTGGGCGTGATTGCCGCCATCAAACGTGGCACCATCGTCGATCATACCACCATGACCATTTCGCTGACCGGCTATTCCATGCCGATTTTCTGGTGGGCGTTGCTGCTGATCATGTTCTTTTCCACGACCCTTGGCTGGACCCCGGTTTCAGGTCGGCTGTCGATTTTCTATTACATCGAACCGGTTACCGGTTTCATGTTGATCGATACATTGATCAGTGGTGAAAAAGGTGCCTTTGTCAGTGCGCTGCGCCATCTGATCCTGCCGACCATTGCACTGGGCACCATTCCGATGGCGGTGATTGCCCGCATGACGCGATCCTCGATGCTGGAAGTTCTGGGCGAGGATTATATCCGTGTTGCGCGCGCCAAGGGCCTTGCCCCGATGCGGGTCATTATGGTTCATGCCCTGCGCAATGCCCTGATCCCGGTGATTACGGTGATCGGCCTTCAGGTCGGTGTTTTGCTGGCGGGGGCCATTCTGACCGAAACCATTTTTTCGTGGCCGGGAATTGGCAAATGGATCGTCGAGGCGCTGGGCCGTCGCGATTATCCGACCATTCAGGGCGGCATTCTGATGATCGCCTTTTTGATGATGTCCGTGAATCTGCTGGTTGACCTGCTGTATGGGGTCATTAATCCGCGCATCCGGCACCGGCGCTAGGAGATCGTCATGAGCAATCAAACCCTTAAAACCACCGCAGAATCCGCCGATATCCATGCGGCACCGCCGACCCCGTTTCAGGAATTCTGGCAGTATTTCCGCCGCAATCGCGGCGCACTGGTCGGACTGATCGTGATTGGCGTGATTTTGTTTGTTGCCGCCTTTGCACAATATATCGCGCCCTATGATCCGATCACGCAGGACCGCACCGCCTTTTTGAAACCGCCCTTTTGGATGGAAGGTGCCGATCCGCGTTATTGGCTGGGCACCGATGCGGTTGGCCGCGACATTATGTCGCGCCTGATCCACGGGGCGCAATTGTCCGTCTCGATTGGTGTTTTTGTCGTCATCATTTCGATGGTTGCAGGCATTACGCTGGGTCTGGTTGCCGGATATTTCCGGGGCTGGATCGAAGTCGGCGTGATGCGCCTGATGGATATCATGCTGGCCCTGCCCAGTCTGGTGCTGGCACTGGCGATTGTCGCCATTCTCGGCCCGGGGCTGGAAAATGCCATGCTGGCCATCGCCATTGTCCAGTTGCCCCATTATGTGCGCCTGACCCGCGCATCGGTGGTGTCTGAACTGAACAAGGAATATGTCATTGCCTCCCAGATTGCCGGGGCCGGGCATACGCGACAGATGTTTATCAACATCCTGCCCAATTGCATGGCGCCATTGATCGTGCAGGGCACGCTGGGCGTATCGAGCGCCATTCTGGATGCTGCTGCCCTTGGTTTCCTTGGCCTTGGCGCACAGCCGCCCTTGCCGGAATGGGGCACCATGTTGTCCGAAGCCCGCGAATTTGTCGGATCTGCCTGGTGGGTGATTACCTTCCCCGGCCTGTGCATTCTGACCACGGTTCTGGCCTTTAACCTGATGGGTGATGGCTTGCGCGATGCCCTTGATCCCAAGATGAAACGGTAAGTTATGGCTCTTCTCGAAATCCAAAACCTTACGGTCGAGTTCGGATCGGAAGACAAACCGTTCCGGGCTGTTGATACCGTCAGCTACCACGTTGACCGGGGCGAAGTTCTGGGCATTGTCGGTGAATCCGGGTCGGGCAAATCGGTCAGTTCGCTTGCCATTATGGGGCTGATCGATTATCCGGGCCGCGTCACGGCCGACCGCCTGAGTTTTGACGGGCAGGATCTGTTAAAAATGTCCGCCCGCCGCCGCCGCCAGATCACCGGCAAGGATATTGCCATGATCTTTCAGGACCCGATGTCCTCGCTTAATCCGTGCTTCACCGTCGAAGCGCAGATTATGGAGGCCCTGAAAGTCCATGAAGGCGGATCAAAACGCCAGTTGCGCGACCGCACGATGGAATTGCTCAATCAGGTTGGCATTCCCGATGCCAAATCGCGCATGACCGCCTATCCGCATCAATTGTCGGGCGGTATGAGCCAGCGGATTGTGATTGCCATGGCGATTGCCTGCAATCCGCGTTTGCTGGTCGCCGACGAACCGACCACCGCGCTGGATGTGACCATTCAGGCCCAGATCATTGATCTGTTGCTGAAACTGCAAGAAGACAGCGACATGGCCCTGATCCTGATCACCCATGATCTGGCGCTGGTGTCCGAGGCGGCGGACCGCATTCAGGTGATGTATGCCGGGCAATTGTTTGAAAGTGCCCCGTCCGAAGGATTGTTTGACAAGCCGCGCCACCCCTATACCCAGGCCCTGCTTGAAGCCCTGCCTGAACGGTCCGAAGGCCATCATCGTTTGCGGACCATTCCCGGTGTTGTGCCGGGTCAGTATGACCGCCCGCAAGGCTGTCTTTTGGCCCCGCGGTGCCGTTATGCCAATGATCGTTGCGTGTCCGAACAACCGGCCATCACCGCCTTTGGCGGCCATGATGTACGCTGTTTTTATCCGCTTGACGATCAGGGGCAACCGACCGGGAGGACCGCATGATGAGCTTTCTTGACAGCAAACCCGGCGTGCCGTTGCTGGAATCCGATGATCTGGTACGGCATTACACGGTTAGTCGCGGCCTTGGCCGGGGCGATGCCGTCGTCAAGGCGCTGGACGGGGTTTCCTTTACCCTGGAAACCGCCAAAACCCTTGCGGTTGTCGGCGAATCCGGTTGTGGCAAATCGACCCTTGGCCGCCAGTTGACCCTGATTGAAAAGCCCAGCGCCGGTGCGCTTAAAATCAATGGTGCGCCGGTCGGCAAATTGTCCGATGCCGATGCCAAGCTGTTTCGCCGCACGGTGCAGATGATTTTCCAGAATCCTTACGGGTCGCTGAACCCGCGCAAAAAGGTCGGGCAGATTCTGGCCGAACCGGTTTTGCTGAACATGGATCATCTGGGCCGCAAGGAACGCACCGAACGGGTACAGGAAACCATGGCCAAGGTTGGCCTGCGGCCTGAATTCATTGGCCGGTATCCGCATATGTTTTCAGGTGGCCAGCGCCAGCGCATTGCGATTGCCCGGGCATTGATTCTGGAACCGAAAATCATCGTGGCCGATGAACCGGTTTCCGCCCTTGACGTGTCGGTGCAGGCCCAGGTTTTGAACCTGATGATGGATCTGCAAGACGAGATGAATGTCGCCTATGTCTTCATTTCGCACGATCTGTCGGTGGTGCGCCATATTGCCGATGATGTGATGGTGATGTATCTGGGCCGGGTGGCCGAAAAAGGCCCGACCGAGGAACTTTTCAAACGCCCCCTGCATCCCTATACCCGCGCCTTGCTGGCATCGGCCCCGCGTATTGACCCGGCACAGCGGATCAAATCAGAACCGCTGACCGGTGAATTGCCATCGCCGATCAACCCGCCATCGGGTTGCACCTTTCACAAACGATGCCCGTTTGCCACCGAACAATGCGCCCAGATCCGTCCGGAACTGCGCCCGTTCGATGGCCGCAGCGTCGCCTGCCACCGGGTTGAGGAAATTTCCTGATCGAAGCCGGTCAAAGCGAACACTATCAGACATTATCAGCGAAAACGGGGTGCATCATGCGGTGCGCCCCGTTTTGGTTTGTGCCAGAATCACGGGTTTGTTTCGTTGGAAAACGCGGTCCTCATCCCGCTGATTCCTGCGAATAAGCCGGACATATCTGTCTTTTTTATTTTTGAAAACCATTTGACTAAATAAAAAAACGATGCCAGTCTTTTCAAAAGCGGAGGTTTTAAAATGACACTGCGCGGTACAAACCAAGAATCAGGGAGACCCTATAACAGACGGATCGTTCTGGAATCGATCCGTTTGCATGGGCCAATGACGCGGGGCGATATCGCCAGCCGTGTGGGTCTTACTGTCCAGACTGTTTCCACAATCATCCGTGAACTTGAGGAGCAGGGCCTTATCCTGTCTGTGCGGGAAAAGCCCAAGGGACGCGGCATTCCACCCTCGGTTCTGACCATCAATCCAGAAGGGGGGCATGCTGTTGGCATCCACCTGACACCGCTGGGTATAGAGGCGGCACTGGTCAATCTTCGCGGCGATGTGGTCGAAAGCCGTCACCGCCACGCGTCGAACCCGATGCCGGATGAAGCATTTGCCCTGATCGGCGAGTTGGTGGACGAACTCAAGGCAAGCCCCAGCCGAGGTCGACTTCTTGGCGCTGGCATGGCACTGCCGGGTCCATTCGATGTTGAGTCGATGAGCTTTGTTGGCCCTACCACCATGACGGGCTGGAAAAATGTCGATATACGCCAGCGCCTCGCCACGGTGACGGGTCTGCCTGCCTTTATAGAAAACGACATGGCCGCCGCAGCCTTAGGCGAACAGCTTTACGGTCTCGGACAACAGCTTTCACACTATTATTACCTCTTTTTCAGCGTGGGCCTTGGCGGTGCCATGATGAGTGATGGTTCGGTCATGCGCGGTGCGTGGGGAAATGCCGGTGAAATTGGCCATATCCCGGCCATACCGGAAGGGGAACCTTGTCCCTGCGGAAACCACGGCTGCCTCGAACGGTATCTTTCGCTTGATGCCTTCAAAAGGAGTGGCCTGTCAGAGGCAGACTGGGTCCACAAGATCGCGCCAATCTTTCGCAATGCGATCCGCACGATCGAAAATCTGTTCGACCCGGAAACCATCGTGCTTGGCGGTCTGGCCCCACAGCCGTTGGTCGAGCAACTCGCAACGCTTGCCGACGGGCTTAACAATTCGGTTTCCGCCCGCGCCAACCGCCCTCACCCCCGGGTTATCGTCGCCAGCGATTGCCAGCATTCGGCACTGCGCGGTGCTGCGGCACTCGCTGTCTTCGGTGTCCTGTCGCCACGCTTCGGCCAGATGTTTGAAACTCCAGAGAAAGGGGATGCCGCATGACCGACAAACTGCTTGTCCTGAATGATTTACGCAAGAATTTCGGTGCTATCGAAGCTCTCAAAGGTATCAGTTTTTCGATTGGAAAGGGCGAAGTTGTGGCCCTTCTCGGTGACAATGGCGCCGGAAAATCGACATTGGTGAAAATCATCTCGGGCGGCCAGCAACCGACGTCTGGCAGCATGCTTTTTGAAGGCGCAGAATATCAGGCAAAAACACCTGCCGAAGCCAAGGCCGCAGGCATTGAAACAGTCTATCAAGACCTGTCGCTTTGCACCAATGTCGATGTGGTCGGGAATTTCTTCATGGGACGGGAAATTTGCCGCAAGATCGCCGGTATTCCCTTTCTCAATGAACGCGCGATGGAGGACATCACAAGCAAGGCGCTGGCCAGCGCAGGCACCCGTATTCCCTCCATGCGGACCAAAGTCGAGCATCTGTCTGGCGGTCAACGTCAGGCAATTGAACTTAACCGCTTTGTCCATTGGGGGGGCAAGCTCGTCCTGCTTGACGAGCCTTTTGCCGCGCTTGGCGTCGAACAGACGCGGCGCGGGCTGGACATGATCCGCCATGTTGCAGATCAGGGCATCGGCGTCATCATCATCACACACATAATGCAGCAGGCCTTTCAGGTCGCTGATCGCATTGTCGTCATCCGCCACGGCGTCGTCGCCGGAGATGTCGAGAGCAGTAAAACAAGCCCGGATGCAGTGATCCAGATGATCACAGGGCAAAGCCTCTCCGGAGCCGGACCGGAGGGCAGATAATGGAAAGGGGTCCGGCTCAACTGGAGAGAATGATCATGAAGCGAATAATCCCAGGCTTGCTAAGTGTTCTGGTACTCGGCCTTTCCATGCTCACGACGGCGATGGCCCAGACCAAGAGTACGGTTTACTACCTTGTGCCGACATTGCTTGACGAATTCCAGACCGGTTCGGTCAGTGCGTTGGAGATGTTTCTTGAGCAGACGGGCTACGAGATGAAAACGCTCAATGCCGACAATAAAACCGACGTCCAGCAATCGCAGATGAACGACGTCATCGCGCTGAAACCTGCGGCCATCGTCCTCGCCGCAGTCGATTTTAATGCCCTCAAACCTTCGATTGAGGCTGCGCGTGCCGCCGGTATACCGGTCGTCGAGTTTGACCGCCAGATTACTTCTACCCCGTCCGACTTCACCTCTGTCGCCGGAACAATCGAAATCGGCCAAGTCGCCGCCGATCAGGCAGAAGAAATGCTCAAAACCAGGCATGGTGAAGTGAAGGGCAAAATCCTGCAAGTTCTCGGCGATCCCGGCGATCCCTACACACTCGACATCCAGAAGGGCTTCGAGGAAAAGATGATTGCCTTTCCGGATGTGACCATCGTTTCAGTCCCCGCCATGCAATGGGAAGCGAGCAATGCGGGAACGATAGTCTCCGACCAGATGCTTGCCAATCCCGACATCGACCTGATTTTCCTGCACGCGGCCCATCTTTCGGTTGCGGCTGTCGCCTCGCTTGAGGCCGCCGGTAAAAAACCCGGCGAAGTCATGATGATGAGTTCAAACGGTGCTCCTGTCGGCCTCGACCTGATCCGAAAAGGATGGCTCAACACCGAGGTCGAGCAACCGCTCTATGCCCAGGCAGCCGCCATTGCCATGTTTATGGACAAGATCGTCGAAAAGCAGGAAATCAAACCCGGCGAGTATGACGTACTCGGTCTTAAGAGTGTCGTGACAATCGAGGATTGGGGACCAAACATCAAAATCCCGGGAGCTGTGATCACCAAAGAGAATGTCGATGATCCGGCATTCTGGGGCAATATGAAGCCCCCGACGGCAGCGGTAGAATCCGTCAAATAGTCAATCGTTCCTCCCCGGGGCGGAAGGCCCCGGGTTCCTCCCCTCCAATCGGGATTTACCGCATGACGCCCCGTACCCGAAAGACTCTCGAATTCGTCCTCGACAATCTCGTCTGGTTCATGCTGATTTTCGTGCTGGCCATATTTTCGGCGCTGATCCCGAACTATTTTCAGCCCGGTATCTTTGTCAATATCATTGAGGCGTCAAGCGTGCTCGGCGTCATGTCGATCGGTCTCGCACTGGTGATCATTACGGGTCACATGGATCTCTCGGTTGAATCGGTTGCCGCTCTCTCGGCTATGGCGGTCGGCATCCTTTTCTGCTCGGCAGGAATCGGGCTCGGCATCACGTTTTCACCAGAATGGCTGATGATTCCCGTCTCTCTGCTGGTCGCCTGTACCATTGGGGCACTGATCGGTCTCTTCAATGGCTTTCTCATTGTCAAACTGAAGATGAGCGCCTTCATCATCACACTTGCCTCCTTTATCTGGGTGCGCGGTATTGTGCTTGCCGTATCGGGTGGCCGGTCCGCCCAGGATCTGGCACCTGCCATCCGCTGGTTCGCGATCGAGCGTTTCCTCGGCATTCCGCTATCGGCCTGGATCGCCATTACCTGTTTTCTGGTCTTTTCGATCCTTATAGCGAAGACGCCATTCGGGCGGCACCTGGTGATGATCGGAGGCAACGAAACCGCGACCTTCCGCGCAGGCATCCGCGTCACCCGTAACCTGATCATAGCCTTCATGATCGCCGGTGCCATTGCCGGTCTTGCCGGGTGGTTGCTTGCGGTTCGCACCTCAGGCGCGACGGCAAACCTTGGCGTCGGGTTGCTGTTCAATGCTTTTGCCGCTGTCGTAATCGGGGGTGTCAGCCTTAAGGGCGGGGTCAGTGCCTTGCCCGGCGTCTATGCAGGTGTGCTGCTGCTCTCGTCCATCAACACAGCCATCAACCTGATGGGGCTGCCAGCGAACTATACCCAGGTTATCCACGGCCTTCTGGTGCTGGCGGCCGTTCTTCTTGATACATTCAAACAAAGGTTACGTCAGAGGCTCGCATGACAGAAAGACTGAAAGACAAGGTAGCACTGATCATCGGTGCCGCGCGCGGGATCGGGAAGGCCACCGCTGTCCGCTTCAAGGAGGAAGGTGCAAAAGTCGTCCTCGCCGATTTCGAGGCCGAAGAAGGCAAGGCGGCGGCAGATGAACTTGGTATCGAATTCATTCGCACAGATATCTCGAAGATGGATGACGCGGTCGCAGCGGTCACGTTCACGATAGAACGCCACGGTCGGCTCGACATCATCGTGCAGAATGCGGGCATATATCCGTGGCAACTGATTGAGGCGACGTCTCCTGAAGACTGGGATCGTGTGATGGCCGTTAATCTGCGTGGCTGTTTCAATGCCGCACGCGCCGCACTCACACCGATGAAAAAACAGGGTTCGGGGCGTATCCTTTTCACTTCGTCCATTACCGGCCCGCATGTAACCAGTCCGGGCCATGGCCACTACGCCGCGAGCAAGGCCGGGATCAACGGCTTTATCCGTTCGGCCGCGCTGGAATTTTCGTCCTACGGTATCAATGTCAATGGTGTGGAGCCAGGCAACATTTTAACTGAGGCCATTCAGCTTCATCGCAGCACCGCTTTCATCAAGAACATGGAAGATTCGATACCCCTCGGTCGCCTCGGTTCCCCTCGGGACGTCGCCAATGTTTTCCTGTTTCTTGCCTCTGAAGATGCAAGCTATGTGACCGGCACCACCATTATCGTCGATGGCGGGCAACTGTTGCCGGAAGGTGCCAATTTCAAACTGCTTCCCCCCTGACGGGTCTTTGCCGGGTGCCTTGTTCCGGCATTTGATGATATGCAGCAACATCGCCTGCCACCGGGTTGAGGAAATTTCCTGATCGCGTGACAGACCGGACCAAAGCCGACATCAAAACAAAGGGGCGCGATGATTTGCGCCCCTTTGTCCTTGGGAATACCAACAAGTATTACCGCCGCGACGTTGCCAGCAACACCCCGGCCCCCATCAAAAGCCCGCCACTGATCCGGTTCAGGATCATCATATGCCGGGCTGAGCGGATCAGGCCCTTGACCTGTCCGCCGACAAGGCCATAGCCGAACAAAACGCAGGCCTCCAGCACCAGAAATGTCAGCCCCATCACCGCGAATTGCGGTCCATAAGCCGCAGCGGGGTCCAGAAATTGCGGGAAAAATGCCGTGAAGATCAAAATCGCCTTGGGATTGCCAATCGCGGTCAGAAATTCGATCCTCGCCAGTGTCATCGCGCCGGGATGGGCGATCAGAACCGCCGACCCCTTATCGACAGAGACATCCGCGGGCGCACCCGTCACCTTGCTGCGCCATGTCCGGACGCCAAGATAAACCAGATAAACCGCCCCACCCCATTTAAGGATCATAAAGGCGGTTTCGCTGGTGGCCAGAACCACACCCAGCCCCATTGCGGTGACGACAATCATGGCGGCAAAGGCCGTCAGCCGCCCGGCCCCGCCGATCAATGCCGCCAGAACGCCGTGACGCGCCCCGTTAAACATCGCCAGCAAGTTATTCGGCCCCGGCGCCATACATAATGCAAAAGCCGCCCCGGCAAACAGCACCCACACATCAAACGGCATTTTCATCCCCATTCATCATCCCATTTGACCGGGATTGGGCCGCAAATTCAATCGCGCGTCAAGTCGGCAATCTGTGATGATGCGGCGGGCCAGCGTGCCTGCAAATCGGCGCGTTTGCCCATCGCAAAATCGGCAAAATCAAAACCGGGGGCAACGGTACAGCCCAGAAGGGCAAACGCGCCCCCCGGTTTCAGGCGCGCCCCCTGCCAAACATTTTTCGGGACAATCTGTTGCGGGCGTTGTCCGGCGGCAATATCGGTGCCGATCTCGACAATCTGGTGACGGCCATCGGCAAACAGCAATAATTGCTCCACCGCATCGCCCAGATAGAAATGAAAAATCTCGTCCGATGTCAGGATGTGCATCCCCGAAAACGTATCGGGCGTCAGCAAATAGTAAATCGCCGTTCCCGTCGCCCGGTCTGCGGCATAGCGTCCGCCGGGATTGGTTGTTTCAACCGCCCGAAAGGTTTCGGCAAAATATCCGCCTTCGGGATGCGGTTGCAGGCGCAGTTGCGAAATCAAATCGTCAATCGTGATGTCGGTCATCATCTTCCCCTGTGATTTTACCCCATCAAAACACAAAAGGGGCACGGCGCAAACCGTACCCCTTTGCAAATTTGCAAGGTCCGTCAGTGGCTGCTATGCGCACCCTTATGGTCCATGCCGCCCATCGGGGCGGATTCCTTGGGCGAAACCACCTTGACCGGCACAGTCATTGTGCCGGCCTTTTCAAATTCCAGCGTAATGGAAACTTCGTCCCCTTCGACCAGCGGGGCATGCAGGCCCAGCAGCATGACGTGGTAACTGCCCGGTTCCAGCATCACCGATCCGTGCATCGGCACATCAATGCCATCGACCTGACGCATCTTCATGACATTGTTTTCCATCAGATGCGTATGCAGTTCGGTGCGGTCCGCAATATCGGATGTTGCGGCAACCACACGATCCGCCGCGCCCGCATTTTCAATCGTCATAAAGGCCGCCCCATTGGGCACCTGCCCGATGGAGGCCTTGGCCCATGCTCCGGCAATGTGAATATCACCCTTTGCGGCATGATCATGATCGGCAAAGGCCGGGGCCGAAACCAGCAGGGTCAGGGCGGCAACAACAGTCATAAAGGATTTGTGCAACATCATTTTTTCCATCTGATAACCGCGCCAACAGGCGGCGGCAGTGTGTAAACAGGATTTGGGAATACGGGATCAGATGAAAAAAGGCGGGGCGCGGGAATGTTTGACACCGATGCGATAACCGGTCAGGACATCCTCGCCCATCGTGAAAGCTTGCCGGGCCATGACACGCCCGGTTGGCAAGGCATTCGGGGCAAGGTCGGGGGTAATCGCCGTGTGATGATTGGCGCAGAGTGAACAAAAGCCATGCGACACGACCCCCGTGCCATCCGGTTTGCCGGTATCGGGATTAACCGCCCGGATGCCGTCGCTGGTGCAAATCAGGACAAGGCCATCCCCCGCTGCTGCGGGCATGCCTGTGGGCAGGGTCGCAGCCCAGAAAACCGCAAACGCCACCAGCCACGCCCGCCATTTCCCGGCAGGGGCGCAAACAGAGGCCGGTTTTTGCATCCGGCGCAAGGGGCGTTGGTACTTTTGCATACGGCAGATATGCCCGATCCTGTCGGCGACAACAATGATTTTGATCAAGCGGGCCGGAACTATCCGGCCCGCCGACCCGATGGTTAACCGATCATGTCTTCGGCCCGCACCAGTTCATCAAACTGGGCCGCGTCCAGATATCCCAGGGCAAGGGTTGCTTCTTTCAGGCTGGATCGTTCTGCATGGGCCTTTTTGGCAACGGCGGCGGCCTTGTCATAGCCGATATGCGGGGCCAACGCCGTCACCAGCATCAGGCTTTGTTCGACATAATGTGCAATGCGTGCCGTGTCGGCTTCGAGCCCGGTGATGCAATGATCGGTGAAACTGACCGCCGCATCGGCCAGCAACCGGATGGATTGCAACAGATTATAAATGATCACCGGTTTGAACACGTTCAAATCGAGATGACCATTCGATCCGCCCACCGTCACCGCCACATTGTTTCCCATCACCTGCGCACAGACCATCGTCAGGGCTTCGGCCTGGGTCGGGTTGACCTTGCCCGGCATGATGGATGATCCCGGTTCATTGGCAGGCAATACCAGTTCGCCCAGCCCGCAGCGCGGCCCCGATCCCAGTAACCGGATATCGTTGCCGATTTTCATCAGCGACACCGCCAGAACATTCAGAACGCCGGACATTTCAACACAGGCATCATGGGCGGCCAGTGCCTCGAACTTGTTTTCGGCGGTCTGGAAATCCAGCCCGGTCAGGGTGCTGACCTCGCGGGCGAATTGCACGTCGAATCCCTTGGGCGCATTCAAACCGGTGCCAAGGGCAGTTCCGCCCTGTGCGAGTTTGCACAAACGCGGCAGGGCATCATTGATCCGGTCAAGACCCAGGGCGATTTGCGTGGCATAGCCGGAAAATTCCTGCCCCAAGGTCAGGGGTACGGCATCCTGCATATGGGTGCGGCCGATTTTGACGATGGTGGAAAATTCCGCCATTTTGATTTCCAGCGCGGATCGCAAATGTGCCAGCGCCGGTTTGAGTTTTTCCTCAATCTCGATCACAGCGGCGATATGCATGGCGGCCGGAAAACTGTCATTGGAGGATTGCCCGCGATTGACATGATCATTGGGATGGACGGGATCGCGTTGGCCCATGGGTGCTCCCAGAATTTCACAGGCGCGGTTGGCGATCACTTCGTTGACATTCATGTTGGTCTGGGTGCCGCTGCCGGTTTGCCAGACCACCAGGGGGAAATGATCCATCAGCTTGCCATCGGCGACTTCGCGGGCGGCGGCCTCAATGGCGTCGGACAATCGGGCATCCAGATCGCCCAGCGCCCGGTTGGCCCGTGCGGCGGCCAGTTTCTGAATGCCAAAGGCCCGGATCAGGGCATCGGGCATGCGTTCCCCGCCAATGCGGAAATTTTCTTTGGATCGTTGGGTTTGTGCGCCCCAATAACGATCAGCGGGAACCTCGACCGCCCCCATCGTATCGCGTTCCGTGCGGCTGTTTGGCTGTGCAGTCACAATCTTCCTCCGTGTCAGAAAAAACTGACCGGGGCGGGAACCCGGCGCTGTGCCCGATATAGGGATTTTATGGTTCATCGCCAGCAGATTAATGGAATAATTCGGCGGCGACGCTCACTATTTAATAATGATAGCGACAGGAAACAACCGATATCCGTTCTTCGCTGACCTCGTAGACCAGCCGGTTGGTATCATCGATCCGGCGCGACCAGAAACCGGAAAGACCTTCTTTAAGGGGTTCAGGTTTGCCGATTCCGTCAAATGGTTCGCGTTGAATGTCACGAATCAGTTGATTGATACGTTTAAGCGTTTTTCGATCCTGCCCCTGCCAATACAGGTAATCATCCCAGGCATCAGGGGTAAACGCGATCCGTCTTTTCATTCAATCAGATCGCGTTCCTGAGCCTGTCCGGCCCGCAATTGCGCAATGGATTTTTCCAGATGAGTCGCATTTGCAGGTGATTTGATCAGATGCATGGTTTCCATGATCTGATTGAAATAGGCTTCTGACATAACAACTGCATTCGAGGCATTGCGGCGTGCGATGACAGTATAGTCATGGTCCTGATCAACCCGATCCAGTTCGGCCTTCAGGTTTTTTCGGATATCCGTGAAATTGACGACATTCATGATGTCGATCCTCGTTTTGGGTCTTTGCTGTTGTTCTTATCGCACAAAGTCCCCAAAATGTACACATACAAGTACATCTCATATCGTGATCAGATCGCCACCAATCCATTATCCTGACCTTCTGCCACCACCACCCTGACATTGCTGCGATCCAGTTGCGCCAGCAAGGCAGGGGGTGGCAATTGGTCGGAAATGATGCCGGTCAGAACATCCAGCGGGGTGACGATTTCCAGAAACCGCTGATCGAATTTGGTATGATCGATCATCAGCCAGACTTCGCCGGATCGTTCCATCATCGCACGTTTGACCCAGACCGCATCGCGGTTGACGTCACTGGGCCCCTGACGCGACAGGCCCGATGCGCCGATGAAGGCCTTGTTGGCCTGAAACCGCCGGAGATATTCCACCGTGTCCGTGCCATAAACGGCATTTTCCTGCGGATCATATCGGCCCGGACACAGAATGACATGATCGGATCGGGCCTGATCGCCCATATTGCGCACCACCGAATAACAATTGGTGATGAAGGTGCGGGGTTGCGCACCGGGCCGTAAAAACCGCGCCAGTTGCGATACGGTTGATCCGGCATCGACCATCACCACCTCGCCCGGCAAAATTATCGCACAGGCCGCCGCCCCGATCCGGGCGCGTTCGGCAATGATGGTTTGCCCGCGTTCCTCTGCCGGGGGCTGATGGCCCATCGGTCGGGCCGATGCGCCGCCAAATTCCCGGTCGATCAGGCCTTCGGCGCTGAGCGCATCCAGATCGCGCCGGATGGTTTCGGTCGCCACATCGAATCGCTGCGCCAATGTGGCTACTCTCACATGTGGTCGAATTTGCAGTTCCTGCAAAATCAGTTGATGACGTTCTTTTTTTCGCATTCGCGCCCTTAACATCTGCTGCCACCCCGAAATTTCCCCAACCTCCTGTATAGTAGCAGCAGAAAAGATGCCCGTTTGTGACATTTTTATGTTGCTTTTCCAACTTTTCCACGGCCTATAATGTTGGCTAAAGCAATAACAAAAACCACAAAACAACACAAAATATGGCGGCACGCTGCCGTTCACAGGGAAAAAGGTCAAGAATTCATGTTTTCAGAACTGAAAAAATCCGGACTCCAACATATCAATCTTTCCAACAGTCTGAAGGTCACAACGCTTTTGGCTGCCATTGGCATGTTTGGATTTGCCCCTTCCTCTGCCCAGGCGCAGGCCGATTGCATTTCACGCGGCGATCTGGACATGATGTATTGCGATGAAGATGGTGATCTGGTTGCCGATGCCCCGGCAGCAGATCAGCTGGTCAATCCCGATACGCTGGTTTTTGCCTATACCCCGGTTGAAGACCCGGCGGTTTATGCCGACATCTGGTCGCCCTTTATCGACCATCTGGCCGAAGTTACCGGCAAGGATGTGCATTTCTTTGCCGTGCAGTCGAATTCGGCAGAAGTCGAAGCCATGCGGTCAGGCCGCCTGCATGTTGCCGGTTTCTCGACCGGGCCGACCCCGTTTGCCGTCAATCTTGCCGGTGCGGTTCCGTTTGCCCTGATGGGCAATGACGAAGGCAATTTTGGTTACACCTTGCAGCTTTACACCCGTGTTGACAGCGGCATTAACGAACTGGCCGACCTTAAAGGCAGACGGGTTGCGCATACTTCGCCGACCTCGAATTCCGGCAATCTGGCACCGCGCGCCCTGTTCCCGGGCCTTGGCATCGTGCCCGACACCGATTACGAAGTCGTTTATTCCGGGTCGCATGACCAGTCGATGCTGGGTGTGGTTGCCGGTGACTACGAGGCGGCCCCGGTCGCATCCGAAGTTGTCGAGCGGATGGCACAGCGCGATCTTTATGATCCGGCAGAAGTGAAAATCATTTACGAAACCGCCCGTTTCCCGACCACCTCGTTTAACTATGCCCACAATCTTGATCCGGCATTGGTTGAAAAGATCAAGGAAGCCTTCTTTACCTTCGACATGAAGGGCACTGCGCTGGGCGAGGAATTCAAGGGCGTCTCGAAGTTTGTCCCGATCAATTACAAGGACAACTGGTCGGTGATCCGTGACATTCAGGCTGCCAACGGTGTGAAATACACCCCGGACAACCTGAAGTAATCCTTTGTTTCAATGACATCCTGCCGGGATCGTTTGGGTCCCGGCAGTCTTTTTTCGGGGTAGCTTCATGCTGCGTATCAAAGATCTGGTCAAACGCTATGGCAAGGACGAGCCCGTCCTCAAGAATCTCAATCTTGAAGTTCCCGGCGAAAGCGTCGTTGCCATTATCGGCGCATCGGGGGCAGGCAAAAGCACGCTTTTGCGCTGCATCAACCGGCTGGTTGAACCGACATCCGGGTCGATTGACCTTAACGGCACCGAACTGACAACGCTTTCGGGCACCGGGTTACGTCTGGCACGTCGGCGCATCGGGATGATTTTTCAGGGATTTAACCTGATCAACCGCCTGACGGTGATGGAAAATGTTTTGTCGGGTCGCCTGGGATATGTGCCGACATGGCGTGCTGTGACCCGCAATTTTCCGCAAAATGACATCGACCGCGCCTTTCAATTGATGGAACGTGTCGGTATTGCCCATTACGCCAACAAACGCGCCGATGAATTATCCGGCGGTGAGCGCCAGCGTGTGGGCGTTGTGCGCGCCCTGATGCAGGAACCTGAAATCCTGCTGGCAGACGAACCGACCGCGTCCCTTGATCCAAAAACATCACGGCAGATCATGGAATTGTTGCGCGCCCTTGCCTCGGAATTGCATCTGCCGGTCCTGATCAATATCCATAATGTGACCGAGGCCAAGGAATATACCCAGCGCATCGTCGGCATGCGGTTTGGCCGCATCATTTTTGATGGCCTGCCCGTCGATCTGACCCATGACGCCATGGAAGAAATCTATGCCGGGGTTCCTGCCGAAGAACGCGGCGAAACCGGTGAGGCCGACTTGCAGCGCGAGGCCGTATCATAATGACCAGTTCCGTTGAAAAACCAACGGGCCATCGCACCTGGAAAAAACCGTCTTTCATCGCCAATCCGGTGGTGCGCTGGACGGTGATTATCGGGGTGCTGGCCTATGTCTGGTGGGCGATTACCAGCCTGCCCTTTGACTGGGACCGTATCGAACAAGGCATTCCACGCGCCATTCGCATCTTCAAGGGAGCGTTTCCGCCGGAATTCATCCGGGGTGAACTGGTGATTCAGGGTTTTCTTGAAAGCATCAAGATCGCCATTGTATCCACCCTGTTTGGCGTGTTGCTGAGCGTGCCGATTGCCTTTGCCGCCGCATCCAATGTCGCGCCGAAATGGCTTTATCATATCGGGCGCGCCATCATCATCATCGCGCGCAGTTTCCACCCGGTGATTGTTGCCATCCTGTTCGTCAAGGCGGTGGGTTTTGGTCCGCTGGCCGGGATTTTGACCCTGATCTTCTATTCCATCGGGTTCGTTGCCAAAATGCTGGCCGAACGGATTGAAGAAATCGACTGGGGGCAGGTCGAAGCCATCCGGGCCGCCGGAGGGGCGACCTTTATCACCATGCTTTATGCCGTTATCCCGCAAATCATGCCGCGCCAGATCGGTCTTGCGATCTATCAGCTTGACAGCAATCTGCGCGCATCGGCGGTGGTCGGGATTGTGGGGGCAGGTGGTATCGGCTCGACCCTGATGAATGCCTTTCGGCGCTATGACTATGACTTCGCGCTGGCGATTACGCTGTGCATTATCGGCGTGATCCTGATCAGCGAAGCCATCAGCGGCCGGATCCGGAGGAACATATGGTAACCACGTCTCAACATTCCGGGCCGGACGCCATCGCACATCGCGAATGGTCCCGCCATACTCCCAAACAACGCTGGCTACGCTTTGCCATGTTTGGCGGGATCGTACTGGCTACGGTCTGGTCGTTATCAACCATCAATATCATCTGGCCGTGGCTGTGGGATGCGCCCCAGCAGATGGGCGATCTGTTTGGCCGCATGTATCCGCCATCGCTTGATCAATGGGAAATGATCGCCATCACGTTGCTTGAAACCATCAATATCGCAACGATTGCGACGTTTTTTGCCGTGTTTCTATCCCTGCCGATTGCCCTGATTGCCGCCCAGAACACCACCCCCAACAAGGTGACGCTGTGGATTGGCCGGTTTATTCTGGTATCGTCGCGGTCGGTCAACACCATCATCTGGGCGTTGCTGTTTGTGGCGATTTTCGGCCCCGGCGTGATGGCCGGTATTCTGGCGATTATTTTCCGTTCGATCGGCTTTATCGGCAAATTGCTGGGCGAGGCGATCGAGGAAATTGACCGTGCGCCAATTGAGGCCCTTGAGGCCGTTGGTGCATCCCGTTTTAAAATCCTGATTTACGGTGTTGTGCCGCAAGTCATGCCAACCTTCTTTGCCGTTTCCATCCTGCGCTGGGACATTAACCTGCGCGAAAGTACGGTTCTGGGTTTGGTCGGGGCTGGCGGGATCGGCATCGTTCTGCAAGGTGCGATTGATACCTTTGCCTGGCAAACCGTGGCCACCATTTTGCTGGCGATCATTGTTCTGGTGATCATTGGCGAAGCTTTGGCCGCCTGGTTGCGAAAAAAGGTGATCTGACGTGTCTGAACCTTACGACCTTCTGGTCGTCGGCGGCGGCATCAACGGGGCCGGTATTGCCCGTGATGCCGCCGGACGCGGCCTTTCTGTGCTGCTGGTTGAAAAAAACGATCTGGCATCCGCCACATCGTCGGCCAGTACCAAACTTGTTCATGGCGGATTGCGTTATCTTGAACATTACGAATTCCGGCTGGTGCGCGAAGCCCTTCAGGAACGCGAAGTGTTGCTGGCCGCTGCCCCGCATATTATCTGGCCGCTGACCTTTGTTTTGCCGCATCATCGCGGTCTGCGCCCGCAATGGATGTTGCGCGCCGGTCTGTTTTTGTATGACCATCTCAGCCGCCGCAAGAAACTGCCGGGATCGCGTAAATTGTCGCTGCCGGGCAGCATCGAAGGCGCGCCATTGGCAGACAAATATACCACTGCCTTTTCCTATGCCGATTGCTGGGTCGATGATGCCCGCCTTGTGGTTCTCAATGCGCTGGATGCGCAGGCCCGCGGGGCGGCAATCAAAACCCGCACCCGTTGCACCACCCTGTTGCGCGGTGATGATCTGTGGACCGCCACACTTGCCGATGATATCGGCACCCATACCGTTACAGCGCGCGCCGTGGTCAATGCTGCCGGGCCGTGGGTATCGGAAATCGTCAGCAGTGCCGGGATCAACCGGGCGGCGGCGGGGTTGCGTCTGGTCAAGGGCAGTCACATTGTCGTGCCACGTCTTTATGACGGCGATCATTGTTATATTTTCCAGAATGGCGATGGCCGCATTGCCTTTGCCATCCCCTATCAGAATGACTACACCCTGATCGGCACCACCGACGTCCCCTATGATGCCGATCCGGCCAAGGTTGAAATTACCGAAGGCGAAATCGGCTATTTGCTGGATCTGGTGAATGGTTATTTCAAAACGCCTGCGACCCGCGATCAGGTTGTCTGGCATTATTCCGGCGTGCGGCCGCTTTATGATGACCGCAACAACAATGCCTCGGCCGTGACCCGCGATTATGTGTTTGATCTTGATACCGGCGGCAATGGCAAACCGGCCTTGCTGTCGATTTATGGCGGGAAAATCACCACCTATCGCAGGCTGGCCGAACATGCGCTGGCAAAACTGTGCCCGTATCTGGACAATCACGCCCCGACATGGACGGCATCGGCGACCTTGCCGGGCGGCGATATTCCCGATGGCGATTTTGACGGCTTTGTGCGGCATCTTGGCGACAAATTGCCGTGGGTGCCATCATCGATCCGGGCACGCTGGGCCCGCAGTTATGGCACCCGACTGCATGATATTGCACCCGATGCCCAAAACATCGCAGATTTGGGGCCGGAAATTGCCCCCGGCCTGTATGACGCCGAATTGCGGTTTCTGGTGCGCACCGAATGGGCGACAAATACCGATGACGTGTTGTGGCGACGCAGCAAGCTGGGCCTTGGCATGGCGAAACAGGATATTGCGGCGGTCAGGAACTGGTTTGACGATCCCGCAAATCATCCCATGTGATGAATTCGTGATCGATGAAATCTTCCATCATCGACCGCCACAGACGTTCGGCGATGTCGGGATCAAATCCGTCAATCCGGCTTTGGGCGCGGACTTTGGCAATCACGTCTTCGATGCGGTCCTCATCACGGACCGCATCGCGGGACGGTTTGATGCGGGCGGCCTGTTCGATGTAATTTAACCGTTCCGCCAAAAGGGCCACCAGCAACCGGTCAACGCGGTCCACATTGGCGCGGACATCCTTCATGGTTTCGCAACGGTTGGCTTTCATCAGGCGGTTATCCTTTTATCATTCCTGAAAACAGGCGGGGCGGTGGTTTTACCCACCGCCCCGATTGTCATCAATAGGCATATTCGCGAAAAACCGGGTCCACCGACCCGTTCCAGCGCGTTTCATACAAATCAAGAAATTCTTCGGCCAAAGTGCGACCGCTTTCGGCAACATCTTCCAGACCTTCGATGAAATGGCTTTCATCATCGCCATAACTGTCCAGCCGCGCCCGGCTTTTAAGGCCCTGTTTTGACACGGCCACCACGTCTTTGGCCAGATCCTGCAAGGTGCCGTTTTTAAACGGCGTTTTCAGGCCCAGTTTCGGCACGTCATTGCGCAGGGCATCGCGTTCATCCGGGGTCAGATCAGCCACCAGTTCCCATGCCGCAGCAAGGGCGGCATCATCATACAGCAATCCCACCCAAAAGGCCGGCAATGCACAAATGCGTTTCCACGGCCCGCCATCGGCCCCGCGCATTTCAAGGAACTTTTTCAAACGGACTTCGGGAAAGGCGGTGGTCATGTGATCCGACCAGTCATTAAGGGTCGGACGTTCGCCCGGCATCACATCAAGTTTTCCGGCCATGAAATCGCGAAACGATTTGCCCGCCGCATTGATGTATTTGCCATCGCGATAGACAAAATACATCGGCACATCAAGCATGTAATCGACATACCGTTCAAACCCGAACCCGTCTTCAAACACAAACGGCAACATGCCACACCGGTCCGGGTCGGTATCGGTCCAGACATGGGACCGCGACGACAAAAAGCCGCTGGGTTTACCATCGACAAAAGGGGATGAGGCAAACAGGGCAGTTGCCACCGGCTGCAAGGCCAGCGAGGTGCGGAACTTGTTGACCATATCCGCCTCGGACGCGAAATCCAGATTGACCTGAATGGTCGAGGTCCGCAGCATCATATCAAGGCCCATCGACCCGACCTTGGGCATATAATTGCGCATGATCTCGTAACGGCCCTTGGGCATCCAGGGGGTATCGTCGCGCGACCATTTCGGTTGATGGCCGATGCCGATCATGTCGATGTCAAGATCGGCGCAGATTTCGCGGATTTCAAACAGATGTTGATGCACTTCGCCGCAGGTCTGGTGAATATTTTTCAGCGGCGCACCGGACAATTCAATCTGCCCGCCCGGTTCCAGCGACACCGAACATTTATCCTTGGCAAGCGCAATGACATTGCCGTTTTCAATGATCGGTTCCCAGTCAAACCGGGCCTGCAATCCGGTCAGCAGTGCCTTGACGCCACGCGGCCCTTCATAAGGGATCGGGCGCAGATCTTCTTTGGTAAAAGCGAATTTTTCGTGTTCGGTGCCAATCGCCCAATCGCGTTTGGGTTTGTTACCGGATTCGAACCATTCGACAAGCTGGCGGCGGCCTTCAATGATCGGCGCATCGCCCGTGGCGGCACTAACTGACATACAGATATTCCCTAATCTCTCGTGACGGGGCGTGCGGTCCAGTCGCCGATGCGATCCTGATACACCGCCAAAGCCGCAATCGCCGCGGTTTCCGCCCGCAAGATACGGGGGCCAAGGCTGATCGGCGTGGCAAAGGGCTGGCGTTTTATCCGGTCGATCTCATCAGGGGCGAATCCGCCTTCGGGTCCAATCACGAGTGCATGGTTGACAACATTAACATTGTCGATAGCCGAGCCAGCGTCCTTTGCCAAGAGCCGAGACAGCACATCACCAATTGGTGAGCCGCCGCCGGTTTCATCGCAGAACAATAAATGGCTGTTTTCCGGCCAGTTTGCCAACCAGTCAGACAATTTCACCGGATGATGAATTTCGGGAATGGTCAGGCGTTCGCACTGTTCGGCGGCCTCGATCACCTGCGCATGCAGCCGATCCAGCCGCACCTTGCCCGTGATCGTATGGGCGGTCAGGATCGGCTGCAAACTGCTGGCCCCCATTTCAACCGCCTTTTCAATCAGAAAATCCAGACGTTGTTTTTTGATCGGTGCAAAGGCCAAAATCGGCCCGTTTTCAAACACCTGTTCTCGCAACCGGGTTTCGGCGGTGACGATGCCGGTCTTTTTGCGCAGTTCGGTAATGGTCGCCCGCCATTCGCCGTCCAGCCCGTTAAATATTTTAATTGCCGTTCCGGGCTTGAGCCGCATGACATGTTCAAGGTAATGAGATTGTTCAGGGCTGAGCGCAATCTCGCCGCCGGGCAAAATGGCGTGATGAACAAACAGTCGCTGCCGGGCGCGGGGTAATTCTTCGGTCATGACGGTCCCTGGGAAAAAAGCAGATATTTGCAAGGCGTTACATAAGGTCATTATGGCACAGGTCAACCAGCCTTTACACACTCCGAAAAACGACATGCCGCAAGATGGCTGGATCGACCGCTTTGCGCCCGCATCGGTGCGCCCTTATTTGAAACTCGCCCGGCTGGACCGGCCGATTGGCACATGGCTTTTGTTGCTGCCCTGCTGGTGGGCGACCGCCATGGCCGCGAATGGTGCGCCCGACATTCTGATGATGGTGTGGTTTGCGATTGGCGCAATCATCATGCGCGGGGCCGGATGCGTGGTCAATGATCTGGCGGATCGCAATTTCGATGGCCGGGTTGAACGCACCGCCACCCGCCCGTTACCATCCGGTCAGGTCAATGTCTGGCAGGCGATGGTCTTTCTGGGGGTATTGCTGCTGATCGGGTTGCTGGTACTGGTGCAATTCCGGATCGAGGCGATCATTGTCGGCATTTGTTCATTGCCACTGGTCATCACCTATCCGTTTATGAAGCGTATCACATACTGGCCGCAAGCTGTGTTGGGCCTGACCTTTAACTGGGGGGCGCTGGTCGGTTGGGCCGCCGTGACCGGTGACGTCGCCCCGGCCGCGATTGTGATGTATGTCGCGGGCTTTTTCTGGACGCTGGGCTATGACACGATTTATGCCCATCAGGACAAGGAAGATGACCGCAAGATCGGTCTTAAATCGCTGGCCCTGCGCCTTGGCGATGCCACCCCGCAATGGGTGATGGGATTTTATTGCGTCACCACCGCGCTTTTGGCAATTTCGGGCGGGTTGGCGGGGATGCATTGGGTTTATTTCCCGTTGCTGGCGGTGGCCTGCCTGCATCTGGTCTGGCAGGTCCGCACCGTGCAAATTGACAATGCTGCCAATTGCCTGAAACGATTCAAATCGAACCGGGATTTCGGGTTGCTGGTGCTGGCCGCGATTGTGATTGCCGGTCTGGCGAGGTAAACGCAGCAATCCCGCTTGCCAGCCGCCCCTAAAGGCCGTAAGCCCCGGCAGTCAGGAGATGCTGACGCAATGCCGAAAAGGTGATGGGTGGCTGTGAATGAATGACAATGTCTTTGCCGATGCGTTCGCGCCCGCAATTGATGATCCGCGCTTTACCGATCTGATTGATGTTTTCACCATTCCCGCACGGGTGCCGTTGACCCCGGAAATCGACATGTATCTGGCGACCCATATCACCCCGCTGTGGCAGGCGACCGAGGATATGCTGGGCGTGATGGATATCCCGCCGCCCTATTGGGCCTTTGCCTGGCCCGGTGGGCAGGCGATTGCGCGCTATATTCTGGATCATCCCGAACTGGTGCGCGGCAAGAATGTGCTGGATTTCGCGTGCGGCGGCGGCATGCAGGCGATTGCGTGCGTGATGGCCGGGGCGGGCCATGTCACCGCCAATGACATTGATCCGGTGGCGATTGCGGCAACGCGCCTGAATGCGACGCGCAACAAGGTGGCCTTTGACACCCTGACCGATGATCTGGTCGGCACCACCGGCACCACCCGGCGCTGGGACGTGATTTTTGCCGGGGATGTCTGTTACCAGCAAACCATGGCGAATGCGATTCTGACCTGGTTAATGGACGAAGCTCGCCTTGGCACCACCGTCATCCTTGCCGATCCGGGCCGGACCTATGCCCCGACCCGCAATATTGACGAGTTGGAAACCTATGACGTGCCGGTTGATATTGCGGTTGAGGATGTCGATACCAAATTTACCCGCGTCTGGCAGCTTTTGCCCGATCGGGATGCCTGATCCGCAAGGCTTTACAAGCCCACCACTGCCTGTCACCCTTATCGGGTTGACCCATATCAGGGAGGTGAGATGATGATTCCGACTCCGGTAAACGGCCAGTAACAGCAACACCATCCAATATCATGCAAAATGGCGGCACCATGTGATGCCGCCATTCATATTTTCAGATTATCTGACCTGCTCAGCCTTCGGTAACGCGATAGCGGCAATTGCAGTTATCAACATTCTGCCATGCCAGTCGCGACCATTCCTTTTCGGCCTCGGCGAAACTGGCGAAGGGGCCGTGGCGTTCTTCGGCACCGCCGACCGGCTTGTCGAAATCGGTGTTTTCATATTCACCGCCAACCACCCAGTATTCCTCGTCGCGTTCGATCCGGTAACGGGAATTGGCATCGTCCACCGACTGCCATGCCATTTTCGACCAATGCTTTTCCGCATCTTCAAAGCTGTCAAACGGGCCGATGCGGGCTTCGTCGCCAACCGGTTTGTCAAACCCGGTATCCTGATAGGTGCCCCCGATAACCCAGTATTTGGCCATCTGTGCGTCCTTCGTTCCTGATGTGAATTCTGCGAGCCAGACATTGTGGGCCTGTGTGACTCATGATGCCCCCTGTATACAGAAATGCGCGGCCAACCAAAACCGATAAATTATGCATTGCAGCATCCTGCCCGGTTGTCGATTGCAGGCCGTCGGCGTATGAAAGACAACAAATGTATTTCAATTGTCCCAGACCCGTCAGGTGCCATGTCTTACCAATCCTTGCGCGATTTCATTGATGAACTGGAAAAAACCGGGCGGCTGGTCCGCGTTACCGAACCGGTATCGCCGGTTCTGGAAATGACCGAAATCCAGACGCGCCTGCTGGCCGAAGGCGGCCCGGCGGTGATTTTTGAAAATGTCATTGGCGAGGATGGCCGCAAATACGACATGCCGGTTCTGGTCAATCTGTTTGGCACGGTGGACCGGGTGGCCGCCGGGATGAACCGCAAACCCGAAGAATTGCGCGAAGTCGGCGAAACTTTGGCGTTTCTCAAACAGCCCGAACCGCCTGGGTCCTTGCGCGAAGCCTTTTCGATGCTGCCGCTGGCGAAAACCGTGATGGCGATGAAACCCAAAACGGTGACAAAGGCCCCCTGTCAGGAAATCGTCCTTCAGGGCGATGACATCGACCTTGGCAAATTGCCGATCCAGACCTGCTGGCCCGGCGAACCGGCCCCGCTGATCACCTGGCCGCTGGTGGTGACACAAGGCCCCAGCGCCGGGGAAAAAGACGGCGACAAGCGCGATGTTTTTAACCTTGGCATTTACCGCATGCAGGTGACGGGCAAAAACACCACCCTGATGCGCTGGCTCAAACATCGCGGCGGGGCGCAACATCATGCGCGCTGGAAAGACAAAAAGCGCGAACCGCTTCCGGCCGCAGTGGTTCTGGGGGCCGATCCCGGCACCATTCTGGCCGCCGTCACCCCGGTTCCCGATACGCTGTCGGAATATCAGTTTGCCGGATTGCTGCGCGGGGAAAAGGTCGAACTGGTGGATTGCAAGACCGTGCCGCTCAAGGTGCCTGCCACGGCGGAGATCGTGCTGGAAGGCTATGTTTCGCTGGATGAATATGGCCCCGAAGGCCCTTATGGCGACCATACCGGTTATTACAATTCGGTCGAGGAATTCCCGATTTTTACCATCACCGCCATCACCATGCGCAAAAACCCGATCTATCTTTCGACCTTTACCGGCCGACCGCCAGATGAACCTTCGGTTCTGGGCGAGGCGTTGAATGATGTATTTGTGCCACTTTTGCAGCAACAATTCCCCGAAATCACCGATTTCTGGCTACCACCCGAAGGATGTTCCTATCGCATTGCCGTGGTATCGATGAAGAAAGCCTATCCGGGCCATGCCAAGCGCGTGATGATGGGGGTCTGGTCGTTTTTGCGGCAATTCATGTATACCAAATTTGTCATTGTGGTGGATGACGATATTGATGTGCGCGACTGGAAAGACGTAATGTGGGCGATTTCAACCCGCATGGACCCGGTGCGCGACATTACCACCGTCACCGATACCCCGATTGACTATCTGGATTTCGCATCGCCCGAAAGCGGACTTGGCGGCAAACTGGGCCTTGATGCCACCAACAAGCTGCCGCCCGAAACCCACCGCGAATGGGGCGAGAAAATCCGCATGGATGAGGGGATTGTGGATCGCGTCGATCAGAAATGGGATCGCTATGGCCTGCCGGGCAGCGGCAAGAAGATTTGGCGGGAATGATTGGGAGAACGATAGGAGGCATCCTGACTGCTCAGGATGCCGTCCAGACGCTCTGAATACCCATATCGCGCACATTCATCCAGCGAACCCATCATCGAATTTCCGATGCGACGACAGCGGAATGCCATGTTTTTCCAGATAGGCATTGCTCGCCTCTATTCCCGCTCGATTTTGTTCTTTCCAGATTTCGGCACGTCGCCTTGCAACGGCTTCGCGCAAACCGGTTTCGGCACTGCGTGAGATATTGATGCCAAGTGCACGTGCCTCTTTCAGAAGGTCGCTGTCCAGACTGACATTTGTTGCCTTTCGGGATGATACAGCATGCACAATGCCCACAATAACCTCCATAAAAAATACGCAAAATTTATGCGCAGAATAGCATCAGACAGGCTCTGTTTTAATTCCGGTAGAAAGCCCAATGCTCGCCATCTTGCGTTGCATCGTTTGACCAGAAAAATTGTGGCGCATCGCACATGAAATCATCAACCCGGACGGCAATGTTGCATAACCCCGGATCGCCCAGCACATCGGCCACATATTCGGTCGGCACGATTTGCCAGCTCAGCACCGGCGGGGCCGTTTCATCATCGACGCACAGGGCATATTGTTCGGATTGCGCAAACGGGATCAGTTTCATTTCCGATTGCATCTTCCCCTTATGGCCGGTCACAAACAGCAGGGCGAAAAAGGGGCCTTCGGGATTGTCGCGATCCACCCAGCCTGCAACCTGATCATTGACGCCATCACAGGTAAAATCCCCCACCAGCACCTGATGACGGTTGCGCGCCGCGTTTTGCCCGCCCTGAATCCGCATTTCACGATACAGATCGCCCGATGTTGCCGGTTGGGCTGATTCCGGCGCAACCGATTCCTGAATCTCTGGTTCAAGGGCATCACTGGCAATAACCGGACCGGCAAGCGCCATGCCGCCTGCAATAATCGCCACCCCTGTTATGCCTCGCATCTCTTGCGTCTCCTGATAGTGGTTCCAAACAGATTATAGTCGCTCAACGGGTTCAATGTTGGGGTTTTATCTGCTTGCCCTTTGCGAAACCGGTCCGGTCTGCCTATAACGGGGAAAGGCATTTTTGCACAAAAGGAATTTTCATGCCCAAAACCGACATGTCGCCTGACCGTATTCTTGATTTGCTGGCCCGCGCCAAAAAGGCTGGGGCCGATGACGCCGATGCCGTTTATGTCGAAGGAACGTCGCTTTCAATATCGCAGCGACTGGGCAAGCTGGAAAAGCTCGAACGGTCCGAAGGGGCCGATCTGGGGTTACGGGTTCTGATCGGCAAGCAGCAGGCGGTTGTTTCGTCATCGGACACCAGCGACGATGCCCTGAATGAACTGGTCGAACGGGCCGTTGCCATGGCGCAAAATGCGCCGGAAGACCCGTTTTGCGGCATTGCCGATTCGTCGGAACTTGCCACCGGGTTTGACATTGATGCCCTTGAATTATGCGAACCGGGCGAAGTCACCCAGGATCAGATGATTGCCTGGGCCAGCGCCTGCGAAGATGCAGCGCGGTCTGTTGAGGGTATCACCAATTCCGAAGGATCGGACGCCGGATGGGGCCGTCATCAGATCACGCTGGCCGCAACCAACGGTTTTGTCAGCACCTATCAAAGCAGCGGCTGTCATATTTCGGTGGCGGTTCTGGCCGGGACCGGCACGGGAATGGAACGCGATTATGATTATGACAGCGCGGTCTTTTCCACCGATTTGCGCGATCCGGCCGAAATTGGCCGTTCGGCCGCCGCCAAAACCCTGCGCCGCCTCAATCCGCGCAAGGTCAAAAGTGCGCAATTGCCCCTGATTTTTGATCCGCGCGTTTCCGGCTCCATCGCCGGGCATTTGTCATCGGCCATCAATGGTGCCGCCATCGCACGCGGCACCAGTTTCCTGTTAAAGGCGATGGGGACCGAAATTTTTGCCCCGGAAATTACCATTGTTGACGATCCGCATCGCCGCCGGGGCATGCGGTCCAAACCGTTTGACGCCGAAGGTGTTGCCAATGGCAAACGCAATCTGGTGGAAAACGGTGTTTTGCAAAGCTGGATCATGGATTTGCGATCCGCCCGGCAGTTGGGCCTGAAATCAACCGGCCATGCGGCGCGGGGTGCCGGCAGCCTGCCTGGGCCATCGACCACCAATCTGTATATGGAACCGGGCACGATTGCCCCCAAAGACCTGATTGGTGATATCAAACAGGGACTTTACATCACCGAAATGATGGGCAGCAGTGTGAATGGCGTCACCGGGGATTATTCACGCGGGGCGTCGGGATACTGGATTGAAAATGGCGAACTCGCCTATCCGGTTTCCGAAATCACCGTGGCCGGGAACCTGAAAGACATGTTCAGGGCGATCACAGTCGCCAATGATCTGACCTTCAAATACGGCACCAATGCCCCGACCCTGCGTATTGATGGCATGACGGTGGCCGGTCAGTAACAGGATTCGGTAAAACACCATGACCGGAAAACCGGACGGACGGCGTGTGCCGTCCGTCCGTCCGGTTCACAATATGAAACCAGCCCCGGTCAGTGCCCCGGAAGACCCGCCCGCATGATAAAATGCAGGGCATCCGTGCTGATATCATTACCCTTGATTTTTTCGCCCGCCATCATTGCATAACCAAGACTGATCACCTTGGCGAATTGATCGGGGGGGATGCGCAAATGGTGCATCCGATAAAATTTCTCGGCCTCGGTAATCACCAGACGCAAAATTCCCTCATCGACCTGACAGACAGCATCCCGATCATCGGGTTGTTGCGCCAATAATCGCAACATTTCCCCTTCGCCTGTCAGCAACCATTCGGCATCGATACCCGAACGGGCAAGGTTGCACAGCACTTCTGCCTTTGGTGAATTGCTTCCCTTTTCATATCCCTCCCACGATTTTCTGTTTTGCAAGCCCACTTTTTTAGCCATTTCCGCGGATGACAAATGGAGATGCACCCGAACAGATTTCAATCTGCCAGCAAGATCATTCATGACAGGTGCCCCCACACAAAGTGAGCAATTCCACAAAAACACACAGCCTTTTCAATTTTGTATCCCAACCGTCTATAACCGTCCCTATGCCCTAAAAATTATCCCTGAATGTGCTTTTGTTCGTATTTTCACCTTGAATCTGGATAATAATTAGGTCACAATTCTGGCAGTGCTCATACAAAAGACCGTAAAAATGGTCACGTTCTGCAAACTGGTGCGAAATGCTTAAACATCTCCGGAACAGAACCTTATGCAGGCCCCGTCAAAGACTGACTTTCAGACAACGCAAAAAGCATCCCTGACCGGGATGTTCTTTACAAACCCACAAAAACCGAAAACCAGCTGTTGCCGTTCACGGCATGTTCATATCCGGGCAAGACATGCCCCAACACAATGAATCATATCATTTTTCCCTACCCGGTGTCCAAATTTCAACCCGCAGCGAAAGCTTGCGGTCTTGAGTCACGCAACATCGGCCTCCGGTTTTTTGTGATTGATACCGTCTTTCTGTACGCCCGACCCTTCCTCAACCCGTGCCGTCCATGATTGCGGTCCATAGCAAAACACAGGAAATTAATATTATGAATCTTGGCCGATTTGGAATTTCAACAAAAGTCTTCAGCATTATCACCGTATTGGGCCTTGTCATCATCACCGTCGCCGGAACCGGAATCTATGCCTTAAAAACAATCCATGATATCGCGGCAGAACAGAACACTGCCGCGACCGAGGCAATGGACGGCATCCGCCTGACCCAGCTTGTGACGGCCCTTAACCGTGCGGAATTCCGGATTGCCGCCGATCCCAGCCCGGAAAATATCACAGATCTGAAAACCACCGTCAGCCATGAACGCGCTGAATTTGAAACCCTGCTGGCCGGGACGAAATCAACAGCCGGCGCACAACGCCTGGCCATGATTACCCGTATCGAAACGGTTTATGACAGCTATCTTGATGGCTTGCAGGGTGCCCTTGATATGGCGGACCGGATGGGCGCGGATGTCACCCTGAACAGCGCCCAGCAACAAATTGTCACCGCCGTAAGGGAAAATCGCGAAGAAGCCCGTTCGCTGAATGACACGATCCGCGATTATGTCTCTTATGCCGAACAGCGCCAAACCAATCTGCTGTCGGATGCCAGCGACCTGTATGACAGCATCAGCACCCTGATGATCATTGTGTCGATCATCGGATTGTCATTGGGTGCTTTTCTGGGTGTGATGATTGCGCGTTTTGGCATTGTCGATCCGATCCGGCGCATTGTTGCCGCCCTGCGGGAACTTGCCACCGGCAATCTTGCCGCCGAGGTTTTCGGACTGGAACGCAAGGATGAAATCGGCACCATCGCCCAGACCATGCAGGTCTTCAAAGACAACATGATCCGCACCAAACAGATGGAAGCCGAAGCAGAAGAAGCCGAACGCCGGGCCGAAGAAGAAAAAAAGCGCAACATGAACATGCTGGCCGACCAGTTTGAGGAAAATATCGGTTCGATTGTCACCATCGTATCGTCGGCAGCCACCGAACTGGAAGCCGCCGCCCAAACGCTGAACGTCACCCTTGAAGAAACCAACGCACAGGCCAGCACGGTGGCCGCTGCCGCGACACAGGCCAGCACCAACGTTGAAACCGTCGCCACCGCCTGCGAAGAACTGGCTGCCTCCGTGCGTGAGATCGGCGAGCAGGTCCATCATTCTTCCGATATCTCAAGCCGGGCTGTTCAGAATGCCGAACAAACACAAAAAACAGCCGAAGGTCTGGTCCTGTCCGTTCAAAAAATCGGCGAAGTGGTCAATCTGATTCAGGATATCGCCGCGCAGACCAATTTGCTGGCACTGAATGCCACCATTGAGGCCGCGCGTGCCGGTGAAGCGGGCAAGGGTTTTGCCGTTGTCGCATCCGAGGTCAAAAACCTTGCCAATCAGACCGCCAAGGCAACCGAAGGCATTACCGAGCAAATCAACGAAGTCCAGAACGTTACCCACAATACAGCCAGTGCGATCCGCGATATTGCGGCGGTTATTTCCGAAAGCCGTGAAACAGCGGCTTCGATTTCATCCGCAGTAGAACAGCAAGACGCTGCGACCCAGGAAATTGCCCGCAATGTCTCGCAGGCATCGGCAGGCACCGCCGAAGTCAGCAGCGCCATTGTTCAGGTCAGCGAAGCGGCAACCGATGGCGGGTCGGCGGCCACACAGGTTCTGTCAAGCGCACGGGAGTTGTCGAAATCCTCGACCACCCTGCGTAACGAGGTTGACAGTTTCATCGCCCGTGTCCGCGCCGCCTGATGGTGCCTGCATCTGACGGTATCGGTATCTAATCTGCTGCAATCTGCAACATTGTCCCCGCCGGAATGGTATCGACCATTCCGGCGGCCTTTGCATAGGCGCGCGGCACCATCAATTGCACCGGCCACGGGGACAGGCTGATTTCACAGGGCAGCATCCCCGCACTTTCGCCGTCAATCTGCATCGGGGCCGGGCCACAATGGCTGGTGATGGTCAGATGCTGGGTCGTGGTGACGGTCACGTCGGATTGTTCATGCAGCCGGTTAAGGGTAAGCGCCAGCCCGTAGCGTGCCAAAGCACCAATGCTGTTGCCCGGCATCAGGACAATATGCAGGCTGTTTTCGGTCAGGCTGGCATCCGGCGCGATGATGAATTTGCCGCCATAATGCGCCGCCCGGGTCGCCACCATGCCCGATACCCGGTACTGATCGCGGCCAATATTGACCTCGAAATCGCGGTGATGGGGGAAAATGATATTGCGCAACCCTTCCCAGACATAGGCCCCCTTGCCGATCATGCGTTTGAGTTTCAGGGACACCCCGGCGACCGTATCGGCATCGGTGCCCACCCCGACCATCAGAAAAAATGCCCGGCCATTGACCATGCCCGGCCGTACCCAGACCGGCACCGGATCATTCAGATAGGCAGCAACCGCCGCCGCCCCGGTGCCCAGCCCGACCTCGACCGCCAGAACATTGGCCGTGCCCAGCGGAATGATGCCCAGCGGCGGTATGTCATGCCCGTCCAGTTTCGCATCAAGAAGACCGTTCAGGGCCTCGTTCAGCGACCCGTCCCCGCCTGCCACAAACAGTTTTTGCCGGGCACGAACCTGGCGCGCCAGTTCGCGGGCATGGCCGGGATGGGTGGTTTGCAACAAATCAACATGCAGTCCGGCACGCTGCAATATGGCGGATAACAGGCGTTGTTTGTTACCCCCCGCCCGAGGATTGAAAATAATCGTAATATTACTATCCACATTACCCGCCGTTAACTGTCATAAAAATGAAATAATTCTTTGGTTAACTGGATCAATACAAAAGTAAATATGTAACAAAATCATTTCACAACCAATAAATTTATGTGAACGACTTATATATTCGCGCGTTTTGTTTTATCAAGATACTGGTCGGGGGTAAATATCAGGTCTCCGAACCATCCCTGTGACAGGAGACGGAGAAGCGGCCATGACAGCGATGATGCTGAAACCGCGTTACCGGACGGTGTGGATCTCGGATGTGCATCTTGGCACCCGTGGATGTCAGGCCGATCTTTTAATCGATTTTTTAAACGAAACGCAGGCCGACACCTATTATCTGGTCGGCGATATCATTGATGGCTGGCGATTGAAAAAAAGCTGGTACTGGCCCGAAAGCCATCACGCCGTTATTACCACCATCATGGACAAGGCCCGGAACGGGGCCAAAGTTATTTTTGTGCCGGGCAATCACGATGAATTTGCCCGCGAATTTGTCGATATGACCTTTGGCGATGTCGAGGTCAAAATGAACGACATCCATGTCACTGCGGATGGCAAACGGTTGCTGGTGATCCACGGGGATGAATTTGACGGGGTGGTCAAATATGCCCGATGGCTCGCCTATCTGGGCGATACCGCCTATAATCTGGCGATCATGCTGAACCGCTATTTCAACGCCCTGCGCCGTCGTCTTGGCTATGGGTATTGGTCTTTGTCGGCCTATCTGAAAAACCGGGTCAAAAACGCCGTTCAGTTTATCTGCGATTTTGAAACTGCCGTCGCCCACGAAGCCGCCAAACGCAAGGTGGATGGCGTGGTATGCGGACATATCCATCATGCCGAAAAACGCATGATTGGCGATGTTTTATACTGCAATGACGGCGACTGGGTCGAAAGTTGCACCGCCCTGGTCGAAGATGCCAGCGGCAAGCTGGAATTGCTGTATTGGGCCGAAATCCGCCAAATGGCAATGTCGCACAGCAGTGAAAGCCGTGACCGCGACAGCATCACACCGCCGTCCTTGCCATTTCCGGGTATCAGCCGTCTGGCGTCCCTGTTTCGCAGTTCTGTCCGAACCCCGGACATCCGGCAAAATTCCGGAAAAAGCCGTCAGCCCCCGCTTGGAAAAACCGCATGAGAATTCTGATCGTTACCGATGCCTGGTTGCCGCAAGTCAATGGCGTGGTCCGGACCCTTGAAACCATTCTTACCGAACTTTCCGAACAGGGCCATGATGTCCGGGTAATTTCACCCGATCAGTTCACCACCATCCCCTGCCCGACCTATCCGGAAATTCGTCTTGCGCTGTTTGCCAAACGCAAACTCGCACGGATGATTGATGCCATGCAGCCCGTCGCCATTCATATTTCAACCGAAGGGCCGCTGGGCCGGGCGGCACGGGCCTATTGCCTGAAAAACAATTTGCCGTTTTCCACTGCCTATCACACCCGTTTCCCGGAATATCTGCATGCCCGGACCCGGTTGCCCTTGGCAATATCCTATCGCGGGATGCGCAAATTTCATGCGCAATCGCAATCGGTGATGGTCGCAACCGAAAGCCTGCGTGACGAACTGGCCGCCCGCGGATTTGGCAATTTGCACATCTGGTCACGCGGGGTCGATCTGGACCTGTTTCGCCCGCGCCCCGATGCCAGTTTTGGCGATTTCCCCAAACCGCACTGGCTGTTTGTTGGCCGGGTGGCCGTGGAAAAGAATATCGGCCATTTTCTGGATCTTGATTTGCCCGGCACCAAATTTGTGGTCGGTGATGGCCCGCAACTGAACGAGTTGAAACAAAAATATCCAAAGGCGCAGTTTCTGGGCAAAAAAACCGGCGAGGATCTGGCAGTCGCCTTTGCCAGTGCGGATGTTTTCGTGTTTCCCAGCAAGACCGACACCTTTGGCCTTGTGATTCTTGAAGCCATGGCATCGGGCACACCGGTTGCGGTGTTTCCGGTGCAGGGCCCGGCCGATATCGTGCGTGGCAGCAAGGCCGGTGCGATCAATGCCGATTTGCGGCAGGCCGCCCTTGAGGCCCTGAAACTGGATCGCAAGGATGCACGGGCACTGGCAGAGACCTATAGCTGGCGTCATTCCGCCAACCAGTTTCTACATAATCTGGCCCCGTTTTCCGGCGGATATCAGGGCGAACAGGCCACACGTGTTCCGCTGGAAACCGCAGTCGGCATCGCTGAATAATCAGGATTGGCGACGGATGCCATGATGCAGGATGCGATAGGCCAGCATGCCATTCAGGGCATCCGTCCCCAGCCAGCGCCGAAAAGGCCGCAACAGCCAATAAACCGGGCCCAGAAACCGGACCACTTTGCCAACCGGTTTGAGTTGTGGCGCATCGCGTCCTGCGGCGGTCAGATAGGCCTGCCATCCGGCACGCACCAGATCGGCACGGCGTTTAAACCCGCGCTGGATCGAAAACAAAAACAGCAAGACATCCCGTGCCTGTGCATCGGGCAACGGCATACGCGCATTGGGGTCTTCTTCAAAATCGATAAAGCCGATATCGCCAGCATCGCGTAGCGTGATGTTGCGAAGCAAAGGTGCGCCATGTGCCGCCGCCCTTGCATGCAACCCGGCCAATGCCTGCGCTGCCCGTTCGATCAGGCCGGTGACAAGCGCCTCGTCGCCATCGCGCACCGCATCCTCGATCACATTTTGCAAGATCGCACCATTATCGCCCATCACCAGCCAAACATCGGTTTGCAGGATAACATCCGGCACCGGCACCCCGGCCAAAGCAAGACTGCCCAAGACACGCCCTTCGGACTGCAATCCGGCGGCACCGCCGGGTGACACGGTGGGGCGCAACATCGGAAGGCCGGTCAGGGTCGCGATCAGGCGTTGCAGCCGGTGCCATCCTTTGACCTTGTTGGGTACCGCCTGTTTGACCCAGACACGCTGCCCCTGCCAGCGCAACGGAAATACCCGTGCGCCGACCCCCCTGGCAATCGTATCTTCGACAAGCTGGCGCAATTCTGCGGTCATGGATGAAATTTCCCCGGTCCCTTTACCGGTTGCTTGTAGAGATTTGGCGACAATGATGTCAACGTCTCTGGCGCGTCTGACTTGCTGTATCAGGGCGACCATGCTAGCAAACTGCCAGACAATCTGGCATATCTGCCCTGCCTGATCGCAACCATATCGGAAGCCGTTCCTTGTCCAGACAGAATATCGACCATACATCCGAACACTGGGCCACATGGCCCATGGTCAAACGCATTGTGCAAGATGCAGTGGTGCCCTATTTCGGCAAGATTGTTCTCGCCCTGATTTGCATGGCTCTGACAGCGGCGGCAACGGGGGGATATGCCTATCTGATGGACCCCGTCATTAACGAGGTCTTTGTCAAACAAAACCGGGAAATGCTGATCCCCGTCGGGATTGCCGTTCTTGCCGCCTTTGCCTTGAAAGGCTTTGCCAATTACGGGCAATCGGTTTTGATGAGTTATGTGGGCGATCGTATTCTTGCCGACATTCAGAACAAACTTTATGCCCATGTCATCCGTCTTGATATTGGTTTCTTTCACGGCACAAACACCGGAAAGCTGATCACGCGATTTACCAGCGACATTACTTCGATGCGGGCGGCTGTTTCTGTGGCCCTGACCGGTTTTGGCAAGGATCTTCTGACCGCCCTCGTTCTGATCGGCGTCATGTTTTATCAGGAATGGCAACTGGCCATCATCGCATTCACGGTCTTTCCGGCGGCCATTTTGCCGATTGCCCGTTTGGGCAAACGCATGCGCAAGGTGTCGGCCAATACACAGGAACAGATTGGTGAATTTGCCACCCTGCTGGAACAGACATTTCAGGGGGTGCGACACGTAAAAGCCTATGGCATGGAGCCATACGAATGTTCCCGTATGGAAAAACTCGTTGAGACTGTTTTCAGTCTCAGCTTCAAGGCACAAACCGTCAGTGCGCGTTCATCCCCCATCATGGAAACGCTGGGCGGTTTGGCCATCACGACAATCATCATCTATGGCGGAAGCCGGGTGATTGATGGTGCGAGTGATCCGGGCAGTTTCTTTTCCTTTATTACGGCCCTTTTGCTGGCCTACGAGCCGGTCAAGCGTCTTGCCAATATCAATATGAATTTACAGGCCGGTCTGGCCGCATCGCAGCGCGTCTTTACCATTCTGGATATTGAACCGGAAATTACCGACAAGCCCGATGCCAAGCCTTTGAAAATTCAGGGTGGCGCCATCCGCTTTGATCATGTCGGTTTTTCCTATAATCCCGAAATTACCGCCCTGCACGATATCACAATTGATATCAAGGCCGGGCAGACGGTTGCCCTTGTCGGGCCATCTGGGGCCGGGAAATCGACGATCCTGAATTTGATTCCGCGTTTTTATGATATTGATGCCGGACGCATTGAAATTGACGGCCAGAATATTGCCGATGTCACGCAGGAAAGCCTTCGTCACGCCACCGCCCTTGTCAGCCAGGAAATCAGCCTGTTTGACGATACGGTGCGGGCCAATATCGCCTATGGCCGCGCCGGAGCGACCGATGCCGAGATCGAGGAAGCGGCCCGCAATGCCGCCGCCCATGATTTTATCGGCCTGCTGGAACATGGTTATGACACGGTAGTGGGTGAACATGGTGTCAAATTGTCAGGTGGGCAGCGTCAACGCATTGCCATTGCAAGGGCGATTTTGAAAAACGCCCCGATCCTGTTGCTGGATGAAGCAACATCGGCGCTTGATACCGAATCTGAACGCCATATCCAGACCGCCCTTGCCGAATTGATGAAAAACCGCACGACATTGGTGATTGCGCATCGCCTTTCGACGATTATTGATGCCGACAAGATTTGTGTCATTCACAATGGCCGGGTGATCGAGGAAGGTCGCCACGATGAATTGCTCGCCCTTGGAGGGGCTTATGCCAATCTCTATAATTTGCAATTCTCGGAACAAAATTCATACATTACGGATGCAACCGATATCCGGGGCTGACAGATTTGCGGTGGTACAAACGGTTTCTCAAAAGCAGTGAACTGCGCAACGGCCTGTGCTGGCTGGCGTCGGGATATATGCGTTTTGTGCGCATCACCGGGCGCTGGGAAACACGCGGCGCGCATATCCCGTCTGACATTCTGGCAAGCGGTCGCCCATTCATTCTGGCCTTCTGGCATCAACGATTATTGATGATGCCCTTTCCGTGGATGGATATCCGCAAGGGTCGCAAATTTTACATGCTGATTTCCGCCCATCGCGACGGCGAAATCATTTCGCGTACCGTCAAACATTTCGACATCGACAGCATTGCCGGTTCGACCGGCAAAGGCGGGTCGGCGGCCCTGCGCAGTATGCTGAAGGCCCTGAAATCCGGCGATGTGATCGGCTTTACCCCCGATGGCCCGCGCGGGCCGCGCATGCGGGCATCCGACGGGGTGGTGCAGGCCGCCCGGATGTCGGGGGCGCCCGTTATACCGCTGAGCTATGCCGTATCCCGGCGCAAGGTGTTTAAAAGCTGGGACCGGTTTATTTTGCCGTTTCCATTTTCACGCGGCGTCTTTTTGTGGGGCGATCCGATTTATGTCGATCGCGGCCTTGACGATGCCGGGCTGGAAGCCAAGCGGCAGGAAATTGAAAATGCCCTGACTCAATTGGGGCAGAAGGGCGACCGGGAACTGGGTATGCCCATCATTGATCCGGCCAGCCCCGATGAAAAACCCAAACAGAAACGTTCCGCCCAAACAGCCGGCGCAACAGGCACGGATGGCGGGATATGAGCCTGTTTTATGCCTATCGCATGGCGACACGGCTGCTGGGGCCGCTGGTCAATCTTTACCTGCATCGCCGCAAAAATCGCGGCAAGGAAGACCCCGGCCGGATTGGCGAGCGTTTCGGCCATGCCAGTGCCTTGCGCCCGCAGGGACGGCTTGTGTGGATTCACGGGGCCAGTGTTGGTGAATCCCTTGCCGCCCTGCCACTGATTGACCGCATCCGGCGCGATTTCCCCGATTATGCCATTCTGGTCACGACCGGAACGGTGACATCGGCGCAATTGATGCAGGACCGCCTGCCCGATGGCGTCATTCACCAATTCATCCCGATTGACCGGCAGGTGTGTGTTGCGCGGTTTTTGCACCACTGGCACCCGGATGTTGCCCTGTGGCTGGAAAGCGATTTCTGGCCCAATATCCTGACCCGTGCGCATAAGGCAGGAACCCGCATTATCTTGCTGAATGGCCGGATTTCGGCCGGAAGCTTCAAAAGTTATTTGCGGTTTTCATCCTTTATCCGCCCGGTTCTGGCCTGTTTTGACATTATTCTGGCGCAAAGTGCCGAAGAAACTGACCGGTTCGCGCAACTGGGTGCGCCCCATGCCGAAAATGTCGGCAATCTGAAATTTGCGGCCTTGCCGCTGCCGGTTGATGCGTCCGCCCTGAAGGCCTTGCGCAATCAGATTGGTGCCCGACCCTGCTGGCTGGCGTCCAGCACCTTTGACGGCGAGGAACGCATTGCCGCAACCGTCCATCAGCAATTACGCGCCAAACATCCCGGCCTTTTGACAATCATCGTGCCACGCCATTCCCGGCGCGGGGCCGACATCCATGCCGGACTGGCCACCACAGGATTGCGGGTGACCCGGCGCAGCCTGGATCAAATGGTGACAGATAAGACCGATATTTATCTGGCCGATACGATGGGCGAAATGGGGCTGTTTTACCGGCTGGCCCCGATTTGCTTTATCGGCAAAACCCTGACCGTCGGAGGCGGGCAAAATCCGCTGGAACCGGCCCGGCTGGGCTGTGCGATTTTGCATGGCCCGGATATGAGCAATTTCAACGATATCAGCCGCGAATTGTTTGCCGCCCATGCCTGCCGCCCGGTCAGCGATGCCGATGACCTTGCCCGGCAACTGGACCGGTTGCTGACCGACACCGCCACCCGCCAGAAACTGGCCGATGCGGCCTTGGCCTATGCCAACAGCAAGGCCGAGGTTCTGGACCGAACCATGTCCGCCATCACCCCGATCTTGCAGGCAGGGCATCGTCATGCAAGCACCTGATTTCTGGAAAACCAATGGCGGGTTGGCGACATTTTTATCGCCCCTGTCATTCTTGTGGCGGGCCGGGGCATGTTGGCGCACGGCCACCAGTACCGCCCGGCATCCCGGTGGCAAGGTGATTTGTGTTGGCAATTTCACCATTGGCGGGGCGGGAAAAACACCGACCGTTCTGGCGCTTTATGACATTTTGCGCGATCTGGGCATTCATCCCCATTTCCTCAGCCGGGGATATGGCGGGACCCAAACCGGCCCGCACCGGATTGATCCAAAGCACGATACGGCGACCGATGTCGGGGATGAGCCGTTATTGCTGTCGCAATATGGTCCGGCATGGGTGGCGCGCAATCGCGCAGACGGAGCGCAAGCAGCGCGGGATGCCGGGGCCGGGGTGATTTTGCTGGATGATGGTTTGCAAAATCCGACCCTGATCAAGGATTGCAGTCTTGCGGTGATTGACGGGGCCTATGGCATTGGCAATGGCAAGGTGATTCCTGCCGGACCGATGCGCGAACCCCTGAAGCAGGGTATTGCCAAAGTCCGGGCGGTTATTCTGATCGGGGATGACCAGACCGGTTTTTGCCCGAAACTTCCGACCGAAATGCCGGTTTTCAAAGCCAGGATCACCCCGCAAAATGGCGATGAATTTACCCGCAAGCGTGTTGTCGCCTTTGCCGGAATTGGCCGCCCGGCAAAATTTTATGACAGTCTGCGGGCGTGCGGGGCCGATATGATTGCCACGCGTGATTTTGCAGACCATCATGTTTTCAGTTCATCCGAACTGACGCAATTGCGCCATGATGCAGATAGCCAAAGGGCGATACTGGTGACGACGGAAAAAGATTTCATGCGCTTGCCTGTTGCGGACCGGCACGGCATAAGCCCGTTGCGCGTCCGTCTTGAATTTCAGGATCGCGCCGCGGTTTTGCATTTGATGGAAACGGTAATCACGCATGGCTGAACGCAGTATCTTTCGCATAAAACTGCAAAAATATGTTTCCCATCCCTTGCAGGGGCTGGCGGCTTATTGCGCCTATGGGCTGTTTCGCATCTTGCCACTTGATGCGGCATCGGGTCTGGGCGGGGCAATGGCCCGCATGATTGGCCCCCGTCTGGGTCAAAGTAAAAAGGCGCGGAACAACCTGATCCGGGCCTTTCCGGAAAAATCCGCCGCCGAGATCGAGATGATCATGCGCGATATGTGGGAAAATCTGGGCCGCAGTGCCGCCGAAATTCCGCATGTCCGCAATATTGCCTGTCCGGGGCCGCATCTTGAGATTGTCGGGCTGGAACATGGCATGGCTTTGAAAGAGGATGGCAAGGCCGGAATTTTCTTTACCGGTCACCTTGCCAATTGGGAAATCAGCATGCTGATCGCCCGCATCCTTGATCTGCCGATGATGGCGGTTTATCGCGCCCCCGACAATCCGTGGGTCGATCAGCTTTTCGTCAAGGCACGCAAGGCATTCAAGGGGGAAATGGTACCCAAGGGCGCGCCGGGGGCGCGCAAAATGACGGCATTTTTGCGTAAAGGCGGCCATATCGCCATGCTGGTTGATCAGAAAATGTCCAACGGCATTGCCGTGCCGTTTTTTGGCCGCGATGCCATGACCGCCCCGGCATTGGCGCAATTTGCCATCAAATATGACTGTCCGGTGGTGCCGGTGCGCGTCGAACGTATCAAGGGCACGCAATTTCGCATGACCATTGAACCGCCGCTTGTCCTGCCACAGACCGAAAACCGTCATGATGACATCCTGACCATCATGACGATGGTCAATCAGAGGCTGGAAAACTGGATTCGCGAACGCCCGGCACAATGGCTGTGGCTGCATAAACGCTGGCCGAATTAATCGAAAAGAAACGCTGTTGGCGTTTACTGAACGGTGGGCCTTTCTGGCGAAAAAGGATATCTGTCTTTGTGTCGTTCCCTTGCCATCTGCCGTTTCATCATGCTTGCCGGGCTCGTGCTGATGGCCATCGTCCCGGCAACGGGATTGGCCGCAGATTATGAAACAATCCGGGACGATGCCGGTGAATTGCGACTGAAGATTGCCGAACTGGATGCCGAATTGCGTGCCCATTTGCGCAAGGCAATGACCCGAACCAGGGGGCGCGAAATTGAGTGCAATGGCGATCTAAAATCCCTTGCCGATTGCGTCAATGCTGAAGAACCTGGTTTGCTGGACGTTGAAATCAGCATCTCCCGCCCCGACAACACGCAAAATCCGTTAAACGATCTGGCCGCGACCGAGGAACGCTATGTTCTGTATGTGACGCGCATGAACCGGACCAACGATTTGTTATCAAAGGCCGGAGCGTCGCTTTTCATGCCCGAAGAAGACGATATCACCGCCGACATGGATCGCCTGCGCCGCATGACCGTGGTGTATGTCGGGCAACAGCCGCAGCGGGACCTGCGGACCCAGCAGGCCATTATGATTGGCGGGATCGCACTGGCATTGCTGGTTATTTTTGCCATGATTTTCATCGCCACACGGGCATTGCGCCGATAATCGGGAACCGGACGGATATGGAACAACAGCCTTACTGGCAGGACGTATTGGTAACCTTGCGCCAGATCATTCGCGCCACCGACCTGCATTCCAAACGCATGATGAAGGCCTGCGGCCTGACCATTCCGCAAGTCATGGTGTTACGCGCCATTGACGGATTGTCGAATGTTACGGTGCGGCGCATTTCCGATCATGTGTCGCTTAGTCAGGCGACGGTGACCATCATCCTTAATCGCCTTGAGGAACGCGGCCTTGCCGAACGCCGCCGCAGTACAAGCGACAAACGGGTGGTCAATACGGTTCTGACCGATGCCGGGCGGACGATTCTGGCAAGTGCGCCCACCTTGTTGCACGAAGAATTCATCCGCCAGTTTGACGGCCTGCCGAATTGGGAAAAAACACAAATCCTGTCATCGCTACAACGGGTGGCCGCGATGATGGATGCCGAAAAAATTGACGCGGCCCCATTGCTTGATATTGGTGCGATTGACCGTAACGTCGAATAAACCGGAATTTTTAACCGACAATCATGTGACAGCCATTACGCCGGGAATCCCCCGCCGCACCGAACGATTTGCGGCCATCAGACACCATCGCCGCATGCACCCCACCAAAGAACATGTCGGTTTCCTGCCAGCGCTGCTGGTTTTCCATTGTCACCCGATCCAGAATTGCCTGATCAAACCCCGGTTCAATCGACAATATCCCGCCTTCGGCATGAATACGTGGGGCGGCAATCGCATCTTCAAGGGACATGCCAAACACATCCAGATTAAGCAAAACCTGCAACATGGTGGATCGAATGCGGTTCGACCCGCCCGATCCCAGCGCCACCGCCCGGCCATCGGATGCCAGATACAGCGACGGTGACATCATCGAACTCATGCGCACACCACAAGGCCAGTTATGGAAGCCTTGCGGCGACAAATCTTGTTCGCCCAACATGTTATTGAGCATAATCCCCGTACCGGGAATCATGCGGCCCGATGTGGACCCGTTGGAAACCGTTGCCGCAGCCAGATTGCCGTCATGATCGACCACCGAAATATGGGTGGTGCCATCCTGACTGAGCGGGCGTTCGCCAATCAGGCTGCGCCAGGATTCGCACACATCATCGGACAGGATTGTCGGGCTGGCCCCATATTGCTGCCGGACAATACCGGTGGCATCAAGGATTTGCGACAGACGGTCGATATGGCGCAGACTGCCAAAATCGCCAATATCCATTTCACGCGCCAGTTTCAGGCCGAACCCTACCAGAACGCCGCCCGCCGCAGGCGGCGCATTCAACACAAACCGCCCGCTCCGTCCTGCCACCAGAACCGGATCGCGGACCAAAACCCGATAGGCCGCCAGATCATCGGCCGTCAGATAGCCGCCCTGTTCGCGGCAGGCATGGACCAGTTCCTTGCCGATATCACCATGATAAAACCCGTCCGCACCCGATTGCGCCAAAACAGTGATCGTTTCGGCCAGTTGCGGCTGTTGATGCAGCACCCCTTCGGCAAGGGTTGAAAAACTGTCTTTGTCCTGTTTACCCGGCGCACCGAATGCCGCCCGGCTTTCGTCCGACAAGGCCAAAAGCGGCTGAATGATTGTCATTACATAGGCCTGGAAGGCATCAATCGTAACACCGTGCCGTGCCGCCAGAATGGCCGGTTGTGCCAGATCGAACATTGGCATCCGGCCCAGATCGCGATGAATGGCAAACATCCCCGCCACCATGCCCGGTGTTGCCACCGCACCATAACCACCGTGAAATTCCTGTGTTACCCCGCCCGAAAATGTTGCCATGCAACTGGAAAATTCCAGAACCTCTGCCGGTTTTTTGGCCAGCGGCGTTTCGGCAAAAAAATCATAAAGACGTGGCGGCTGCCCGGCCGGACGCGCCATCAAAAACCCGCCCCCACCCAGGGATGCCAGAACCGGTTCGGCCACTGTCGCCGCCCACAAGGCGGCAATCACCGCGTCAAAGGCATTGCCGCCCGCCGCCAGAATATCGGCGGCGGCCTGTGCGGTAACCGGATGTCCGGCGGCAATCGCCCCCTTGGCTGTCATTGTGTTGCCCCTGTTTGATCTGGCGCAGGTTCCGGCATGGGTGGCACCAACAACCCGGCATCGACCCGGACATCCCCGACATTGACCCGCCAGTCCAGATGCGGCCCGGTCGAACGGCCACTAGACCCGCTATGCGCAATCACATCGCCCTGCCGCACAACATCGCCCACCGTAACATCGATGCGATCCAGATGCAAAAAGGCCGACACCATGCCCAAACCATGATCGACAAACAAGGTCGCCCCGGAAAAATACATATCGGGATGGGCCAGTGTGACCACCCCGTCGGCAGGGGCCAAAACCGGCGTTCCGGTCGGCACCGCAATATCAATGCCCCAATGCGGGGCACGCGGTTCGCCATTTAAAATCCGTTGCGACCCGTAAACGCCACTGATGCGGCCCAAAGCTGGCCAGACAAACCCCGATTTGAAATATTTCTGATCGAACCTTGCCACACGCGCCTCGCGGGCCTGCCGGGCATCGTCGGCAATGCGGGCCTGCACCGCCGGGCCCGGCGTGACCATTTTGGGCGGCAGACCGTCAATGCGCTGAATATCAAATTCGCGGGTAGCAATGTCATAGCTGAACTGTTCCTGCCCGCCATTTGCCGCCCGCACGGTGATCTGCGCCGGGCCATTATAATCGCGGGCAAACCCCAAAATAAAACTGCCATCGGCAAGGGCGGTGTTGATCGCCGTCCCATCCAGCAAAATGGACGAACCCGGTTCGGCTTGCCCGAAGACAATGCCGCCCTGAATGAACTGGCCTTCAAACACCGGCTCTGCCGCCTGCGATATATTCGGCAGCAACAGCAGGACAAGACAGGCGCAGATTGATCCGAAATTTTGGCGTCTCACAACAAACTCCCCTGCCTTTGATCATCCTGCGGTCTGGCTTTTTTCTTGCGCGGAATATTCACGGGGTCCGGCGTCTTTTTTGCGCCGGTATCGCCGGACGGTGGCATATCACCCCTGCGCCCTGCCCCGGCAATGATATCCGCCCGACCATCCTGCATTTCCAGAATATAGGTCTGCTGATCAATCAGGTCACTGGTCTGGGCAATCAGGCCGCCATCGGCATCGCGCACCACGGCAAAACCGCGTTTCAGGACATTGCGATAGGAATAACTTTCCAACAGCCGGTCATAACGTTGCAAATTTTGCTGCTCCCGCTGCAACACATTTTGCACCGCCGCCTGCATCCGCAGACCAAAATCATCGATCTGGCGTTTGTCACGGGTCAGATTGCGCGTGGCATCCGCCGGGCGCAATCCGGCAGAGGCACGATCAAAACGGGATTGCTGTTTCTGCAAAACCGTGCGGATCGCGCCATTCAGACGCAACCCTGCCTGTTCCAGGCGGGCGCGTTTTTCGGCAAGTTGCTGACGCGGGCTGGTCAGGCGGGCGGCGGCTTCGTTCAAACGGGCGCGGGCCTGTTGCAGGCGGCCTTCGCTGGCGCGCGGCAGGCGTTCGGCCCAATTGTCCAACATCTGGGCGCGATCTTCCAGCAGACGGCGCGGATCGCCAAGGCCCCGGATCAAACCATCCAGCGCCAGACGTTTTTCCCCACCCAGCCTGCGCACCGCACGGGTCAGGCGCATGCCGTTTTCATCGATCTGCGTGACCAGATCCAGCCGTACCGGCACGACTTTTTCCGCCGCCCCGGTCGGTGTCGGGGCACGCAAATCGGACACAAAATCAATCAGGGTGGTATCGGTTTCATGGCCAACTGCCGAAATCACCGGAATGACCGATTCGGCAACGGCACGGGCGACGATTTCCTCGTTGAAGGCCCACAAATCTTCCAGCGACCCGCCACCGCGTGCCACAATCAACACATCGGGACGCGGAATGGCCCCATAGGGCAGCAAATCATTAAATCCGCGCACCGCCGTTGCGACCTGTTCCGCAGCACCCTGCCCCTGCACCAGAACCGGCCATAACAATACCCGGCGCGGAAACCGTTCACGCAGGCGGTGCATGATATCGCGAATCACCGCCCCGGTTGGCGAGGTGACAATCCCGATCACATCGGGCAGGAACGGGATCGGCTTTTTGCGGTCCGCCTCGAACAATCCTTCGGCGGCAAGTTTCTTTTTGCGGTCTTCAAGCAATTTCAACAACGCGCCTTCGCCCGCCACTTCCATCGTCTCGATCACGATCTGATATTTCGAGCGACCCGGAAAAGTCGTCAAACGGCCCGTCACGATGACTTCCATGCCGTCTTCGGGTGAAATGCCCAGATTTGCCGCCGCCCCGCGCCAGCAGACCCCGTCCAGAACCGCCTTGTCGTCTTTCAGGGCCAGATACAAATGCCCGCTGCTGGCACGTTTGAAACCCGATATTTCACCCCGCACCCGGACAAAGGAAAAGGCATCCTCGACGGTGCGTTTGAGCGCATCCGAAAGACCGGATACTGAAAATTCCGGTGTGTTGCCGGATTTTGGCGGCATGGGGGCAAAGGGGTCGAACAAATCTTGCGCCATCAAGTCCACTTTATGTTACAAGCCCGCCAGAAAATCCGGACTAAAAAACCGGGCCGGGGAAATCATCTTTTCCAAGCCTAGTTCATCGCATCTGGACCATCAAGGTTATCAGGCAGACTGTTTGTTATCGAAGGAGACATCATGAAGGTTTTGGTTGTTGGCGGCGGCGGACGGGAACATGCGCTGTGCTGGGCGATTGCCAAAAGCCCGCGACTGACAAAATTGTGGTGTGCGCCGGGCAATGCAGGCATTGGCGACAGCGCAGAATGCGTTGCCATATCCGATACCGATACTGACGGGCTGGTTGCCTTTGCCCGCGATCACAAAATCGATCTGGTGGTAGTCGGCCCCGAAGCACCGCTGGTGGCGGGACTGGTCGATGCGCTGGATGATGCCGGGATCAAATCCTTTGGCTGTCGCGCCGATGCGGCCCGTCTTGAGGGTTCCAAGGGATTCATGAAAGATATGGTCGCCAAATTTGGCGTACCCACTGCTGCCTATGGCCGATTTACCAACCGCGATGCCGCCCGTGATTTTGTGCAAACCCACGGTGCGCCGATTGTCGTCAAGACCGATGGTCTGGCCGCGGGCAAGGGTGTCACCATTTGCCAGACGATGGATGAAGCCTTTGCCGCCATTGATGATGCGATGCTGGATGGCAAATTTGGTGCCGCCGGGGCAGAACTGGTGATCGAAGAATTTCTGACCGGCGAAGAAGCATCGTTTTTTGCCGTGTGCGATGGCAAGAATTTCATCCCGCTGGTCGCGGCACAGGATCACAAGGCGGTGGGCGACGGTGATACCGGCCCCAATACCGGTGGCATGGGGGCCTATTCCCCCGCCCCGGTTTTTACCAAAGACGTCGAAGCCAAAGTCATGCGCGACATCATCGCCCCCACGGTTGCCGGAATGGCCGCCGAAGGTTGCCCGTTCAAGGGGGTGCTGTTTGCCGGTCTGATGATTGATGCCGATGGCAACCCGAAACTGATTGAATACAACATCCGATTTGGCGACCCGGAATGTCAGGTTCTGATGATGCGCCTGAAATCCGATGTGCTGGATATTCTGGATGGGGCCGCTACCGGTACCCTTGATCAGGTGACGCCGGAATGGCATGACGACACCGCGATGGTGGTGGTAATGGCGGCACGCGGTTATCCGGGAGCCTATCAAAAGGGCACCGTGATCAAACACGTTGCGGTCGCCAATGCGATTGACGGCGTGCGCGTCCTGCATGCCGGAACCAAAATGCAAGGCGACGACCTGACCGCAATTGGCGGACGGGTTCTGGGCGTGACGGCACGAGGGAAAACCGTGACCGAGGCGCAACAGCGCGCCTATCAGGGGGTGGATGCCATCGACTGGCCCGACGGGTTTTGCCGCCGTGATATTGGCTGGCGCGCAGTGGCGCGGGAACGGTCCTAAGATCCGCACAGCCTTATCGTTCTTGTGTTATGGCTGTGCATCCGGTGTGCGGGCAAAGGTGAACAGATCAATCGGCGCTGAAAGCCCGCGCACATCAACCTGTCCGATTTGTTTCAGCCCGTGATGGGCAATGCGGTCTGCCGTGGTCGCGGCAACCAGAATATCGGTCCCCAGTTCCTTGTTCATTCCTTCAAGCCGGGCAGCAAGGTTCACGGTATCACCATGCACGGTATAATTCTGGCGACCACCGCCCCCGACACTGCCCGCGATCACCATGCCGGTACAAATGCCAACCCTCGTCCGGATTTGTATTCCGGCAAAATCACGTTGTGCGACCAGATCGCAGATATCGCGCCCCGCACGCAAAGCGCAACCGGCATGATCGGAATCTTCGACCGGGACATTGAATGTCGCCAGAACAGCATCGCCCTGAAACTGGGTAATCACGCCATTATGGCGGGTGATGATCTGTGACACGGCATCGAAATAGGTGTTGAGAACCTCGACAATGCCTTTTGGACCGATCTTTTCGGTCAGTTTGGTGAAATCTGCCAGATCGGCGAACAAAACGGTCGCCTCACGTTCAACCGGAGCAAGTGCCCCGCGTTCCGAAATCAGAACTTCCGCCACTGCCGGCGGTACATATTGGCCGAAAATGTCGGATATGGTTCGGCGGTCCTGTTCTGCTGCGATCTGGCGGTGGACCGTGACACGTGCCCGCCACATTACCAGTGCGATCAGGATGGCAACAATCAGAAAGATAACGCTTTCCTGTATCCTGCTCCAGGCTCCTATAAAATCCGGGCTAAAGAAATAAGTCTTGAACGTTTCGGTATCCGGATTGCTGCCAATATCACCCCAGTCAAAGGTCCGGGTCATGTCGCGAATGGCATAGCCAAATGCACCAAGCCAGCCGACAACACCACAAATGCCTGCCCACAACACAAGCCCGGGTGAAAAACTGAACGCCGCAATACCAAGAATAACGAAATAGAACGGAAAAATCGGTGTTCTGAAAATCACTGCCTGGGGCAAATCAACATTTTCATAAATCGGCCGGGTGGCAATCAGTACGGAAAGAATCCCGATATCGAGTGCAATAAACAGATATTTGATCCAGTAACGATCCCGTGGGGTTCCGATGATTCGGGAATGCAGAACGCCCAAAATCGCAAAAAACGCGACCGCACCGCTATATTGAAGGGTGAGTTCCAGATTCCCCGACCGTGTCGCAATCAGCCAGCCCCCCATCAGCACCAAGGCAATTAGCCGCCCCTTGATCGCCAGTCGCAAACCGGTTTGTTCTGCCTCGGAAAAAATGGTGACCTGATCAGGTTGACCTGCAATGGCATCATACATCTTCATGCCTGTTTCCCTTCCTGACCTTGCCGTATTTTTCAATTGCGCTTGTATTTAATCAGCTTTTCGTCAAGCTGCAAAACGCAGAGATTACAGCCTTGAATTCGCCATGTTTTATCCCAAATACCCCCACACTATCGGGTAAGATAACGAACATTCCAAATTGATCGGAACCTGTTTTATGACGACTTCTGTGGAACGCAGAGATTTCCTTAAATACACCGCCGCCGGTGTTGCCGGTGCCATGCTGCCGGGTCTGTCCTTTTGGCAACAGGCCTTTGCCGCGCAAAGCGGTCTGGAACTGGGCGATGCAAAACCGTTTAATTTCCAAACCCTGATCAAACGCGCCGAGACGCTGGCTGCGGCCCCCTACGCCGCGCCCAAGGCCCCCGACCCGGAAATTCTGCAACAGATCGATTATGATGCGCATGGCAAGCTGCATTACAAACGCGATCATTCCCCCTTTGCCGATGGATCGGGCATCTATCCGGTGACGTTTTTCCATCTGGGCCGATATTTTCAGAAACCGGTGCATATGCATTTGCTTGATAAAAGCGTTGCCCGCGAGGTGATTTACAAACCCGATTATTTCGATATGCCCGAAGATGCCGTCGCCCGGAAATTGTCGGAAAATATCGGTTTTGCCGGGTTCCGTTTACACGAATCGCGCAAACGCGACGATTGGAAAACCCAGGACTGGGTGGCGTTTCTGGGTGCATCCTATTTCCGCGCTATCGGGTCGCTTAACCAGTATGGACTGTCGGCACGGGGTGTTGCCGTCAATACCGCCACCCCGACAGGCGAGGAATTCCCCGATTTTACCGAATTTTACATCGAACCGGCCCGTAACGACACCAACCCGGTAACGGTTTATGCCCTGCTGGATGGCCCCAGCATCACGGGGGCCTATCGTTTTTACCTGACGCGCGGCGAAGGGGTGACGATGGAGGTCGAAAAATTCCTGTTCCTGCGCAAGGATATTGAACGGCTGGGCGTTGCACCGCTGACCAGCATGTTCTGGTATTCCGAACAAAACCGGTCGTTCCGGTTTGACTGGCGGCCAGAAGTGCATGACAGCGACGGTTTGGCGCTTTGGACCGGTAATGGTGAACGCATCTGGCGGCAGTTGAACAACCCGGAAGTCACCCGCGCCTCGGCCTTTGGCGATACCAATCCGCGGGGCTTTGGCCTGATGCAGCGCGACCGCGATGTTGACCATTATCTTGATGGCGTGATGTATCACCGCCGCCCCGATTTGTGGGTGGAGCCACTGGGCGAATGGGGTTCCGGATCGGTACAACTGATCGAAATCCCGACCGATGATGAAATCCACGACAATATCGCCGCCTTCTGGGTCCCGTCCGAACCGGCCAAAGCCGGGCAGCGCCACCATTATCATTACCGGCTCTATTGGCAGGCCGATCATCCTTTTCCGATGACGGAACTGGCACAGACCATCGCCACCCGTCTGGGTCGGGGGGGCGAAGCCGGCAAACCGCGCCCGGAAGGGGTGACCAAATTTGTCGTCGATTTTGAAGGCGATATTCTGGGCGGCCTTGCCTATGGCGAATATCCGATTGTCGAGGTATCGGCATCACGCGGTGAATTGTCACTGATCAAGGCGGAGCCAATCCCCGACACGCGGATATGGCGGGCGATTTTTGATCTGACGGTTGATGGTGCCGATCCGGTCGATATGCGGATGTATCTGCGCCGTGAAAGCACAGGCGAACCGATGACCGAAACATGGATGTATCAGCATCTGCCGGGCCTGAAAGGCCAATAGAAGAAAGTACCTGAAAGGCCAGTAGAAGAAAGCCCGCCAGAAAAACTGAACTGGCGGGCTTTTCCTTATGTCGTGATCGTCGCAATCCTCAGATCAGGCCCAACCATTTCCAGTAGGTCGCCCCGAAAATCAGGGTCAGCACATAGGCCAGAACCGTCAGAGCCAGACCGGTGCGGATAAAATCGCGCACCATAAAGGTACCGGTGCCATGCGCCACCATGCCTTGCGGTGAATTGACCGGCAGGATAAAGCCGAAACTAACGACGAATTGCAGCAGGATCGTCATGCCAAAGGCATTGATGCCCGCCGTTTCCACCTGTTGCAACACCGACATCACAATTGGAATCATTGCCGATGCCAAGGCAGTGGCACTGGCAAAGCCCAGATGAATGATGATCAGAAACACCCCCAGCACTGCCAGAATCGTCAGCGGCCCCAAGGCCGACAGGCCGAACAGATCCACCGCGAACCGTGCGAGCCACGGTGCCGCCCCGGTCATCAGCAAGGCGGAGCCAAGACTGATCCCCACCCCGAACAGCACAATCGTGCCCCACGGAATTTGCGGGTTCGCGGCCTTCCAGTTCATCACACCGATCCCCGGCAGGAACAGCAACGCCACGGCAATCACCGTGATGGTGGAACTGTCAAAACTGTGCAAAATGCCTTCGGTTGCCCAGCAAAATACCAATGTCAGCGAAATCGCCAGCAGACGTTTTTCCGGGGCACTCATCGGCCCGATTTCCGACAGGGATTTGGTGATCGATTCCTTGCCACCTGGCAATTCATCATGTTCGGGGGGCATCATCCACATCATGATGAAATACAGCCCGACCGACATCACCAGCGAAAACGGGGCGGCGGCAATGAACCAGTCCAGCCAGGTGATATCCAGACCGAATTCACGCTGTAGAAATCCGATGGCGACCATATTCTGGGCCGCCGCCGTCTTGATACCCACATTCCAGATGCTGACGGCCTGAACCGTCGTAATGATCAACAGACCGGCAAAACGGCTTTGCTTACCCGCCCCAAAGGCAACAATGATCCCCATCATGATCGGAATCACCGCCGCCGCACGGGCCGTCGCACTGGGCACCAGAAAGGCCAGCAAAGTGGCCACGACAATACCACCAATCAACACATGGCTGGTTTTCGATCCGACACGCGACAACACATTTAACGCAATGCGCCGGTCCAGCCCGGTCAGCGTCATCGCGGCAGAAAGGAACAAGGCCGCGGCCACCAGTGTCAAGGCACGGCTGCTAAACCCGTTGATGGCAGCGGAAAGTCCCTTGGGTGTTCCCATCAGCGTTGCCGGATCGGCCACATCAGGTGACAGGCCAAGCAACACCGCCATCAGGGCGGCAATTACCACCGCGCTGATCGCATAATCAAGCGCCTCGGTGATCCATATCACCACAGCAAAAACAAAAATTGCCAACATGCGCTGCCCGGCCAGCGGAAGACCTTCCGGAGTTGGCAGCGCCATGATGGCAAAAAGGGAAATGATTGCAATTAGCAGGCCCGGTTTGAACGGCCCGGATTTTTTCGGCGCGGTAGACAAATCCGTCCCGCGCGGAGGGGCATCATTGGTCATTTGGGTCACCATCATACGCCGACAGGGCATGGTGCCGTCCTGTCTGGTCTTGGCTTGATCTTATAAGTGCCACCAGCCCTGATGGGCGGTGATCGCAAGGCAACCTTACCTTGCAAGATCAAGCCGTTATATGATCTGGCGCAAAAACGGCAAACTAAAGTCTATCGTTCCGACGGATGATAAAACGACCATGTCGATTCTATTTTTTATCGACATTGCCGTCACAGGAAGAATCCAGCCCTACCGTAAAGACCCGAAAAATTCCCGCAGCAACCGGCTGGCTTCCACCTCGCCAATCCCGCCATAAACATCGGGCCTGTGATGGCAGCTTGTGCTTTCAAAAATGCGCGGGCCGTGGTCGATGCCGCCGCTTTTGGGGTCATAGGCCCCGAAATAAACCCGACGCAAACGGGCAAAGGAAATCGCGGCTGCACACATCGGGCAGGGCTCAAGCGTCACATACAGATCGCAATTGGGCAGACGCGGTTCACCTTTGGCCCCGGCCGCCGCCCGGATCACCAGAATTTCGGCGTGCGCCGTCGGGTCGTTCAATTCCTCGGTCAGGTTTCCAGCCCGTGCCAGAACTTCACCGCTATCGGAATCGACCAGAACAGCCCCCACCGGCACCTCGCCACGCCGGGCCGCCGCACGCGCCTCTTCCAGTGCCATATCCATGAAACTGTCTGCACTCATTGCTGATTCCATCCCGGTCTGGCTGGGCGTGCCCAAGGTTACTGTTTTCTTTTGCCGACAAAGATTGCAATCTGGACCCTGTCGGGTCAAGCGATCAGACGATAACACAGATTAAGCCGTTGCGGGCAGCGCGACCGCGGGATAAACAGCCACCATGAACACAACACACAAAAAGCCGGTCATCGGCATTACCCTTGATTCCGAGCAACCCGGCGGATATTCCAAATTCCCGTGGTATGCGCTGCGCGAAAATTATGCCGGTGCCGTTACCGCCGCAGGCGGTATTCCAATGCCCCTGCCCCACGAAATTGATCTGGTGCCTGATTTACTGGATCTGATTGACGGTCTGGTGGTGACCGGCGGGGCGTTTGATGTTGATCCGTCATTGTTTGGCGCACAGGAACGCCACAGCACAGTCGTCACCAAAGACCGCCGCACCCGGTTTGAATGGGCGATGGCCGAAGGCGCGCTGAAACGCGACATGCCGGTTTTGGGTATTTGTGGCGGGCAGCAATTGTTGAACGTTATTCTGGGCGGGTCTTTGATCCAGCATATCCCCGATAGCGTGGAAGATTGCCTGCCCCATGAACAGCCCAATCCGCGCAATGAACCGGGCCATGATGTCAGTGTCGAACCGGGTACGTTGCTGGCACGGATTGTGGGCGATGTCAGGCATTTGTCGGTCAATTCCGCCCATCATCAGGCGGTCGGAACGGTCGGGCCGGGGGTGATTATCAATTCACGCGCATCTGACGGTGTGATCGAAGGCATCGAACACCCCGGTTATCGTTATTGTCTGGGCGTGCAGTGGCACCCGGAATTCCATATCAGCAGCGGGGATTCCAGAATTTTTGATATGCTGATTGCAGAGGCCGCGAAATGAACGACACCCCCAAAACCCCCGATGACGCCCTTGATCCGGCCCCGGATTCCGATTTCGACTCGGAAACCGATGAGGCGCTGTTTACCGATACTGATAGCGCCGCAGAAGAGCCCGAGGCCATCGACGAAGACGCAGAAGCCGAAGAACTGGAATCCGAACGCATTGCCAAACGCATTGCGCGGTCCGGGGTCTGTTCGCGGCGCGATGCCGAACGCATGATTTCCGAAGGCCGGGTGCGGCTTAATGGCCGCAGGCTTGACAGCCCGGCCACCACCGTCACCGATGCCGATATCATCCTGATTGATGGCAAACCCCTGCCGAAAAAAGAACAGCCGCGTTTGTGGCGTCTGTTTAAAAAACGCGGATTGGTCACCAGCCATCGCGACGAACAGGGCCGTGAAACGGTATTTGAACATTTGCCGCCCTATATGCCCCGTGTGATTTCGGTCGGACGGCTTGACCTGAATTCCGAAGGCTTGTTGCTGCTGACCAATGACGGCGAACTGGCGCGGTATCTTGAACTGCCTGCCACCGGCTGGGCGCGGCGGTATCGGGTGCGGGTGCATGGGCGGATTGACGAATCAAAACTGGCCGAACTGGCCAAGGGCATTACGGTTGACGGCATTCATTATGGATCGATTCAGGCCGAAATCGATGTGCAAAAAGATTCCAACGCCTGGATGACGATCACGCTGCGCGAAGGCAAAAACCGCGAAATCCGCAAGGTGATGGAACATCTGGGATGGCCGGTCACACGCCTGATGCGGCTGTCTTATGGCCCGTTCCATCTGGGTAATCTGGCACCGGGCGATGTCGATGAAATTACCGGCAAGGTGATGAAGGAACAACTGTCATCGTTTTTCAAGGGCGATACCGGCAAGGTATCGGAAAAGCAATCCGGGGCCAAAATCGGCACCGCCCGCGCCAAGCCGAAACGCAAGATGTTGCCGCGTTCGTCAAACTGGCACGACGAAAGCAAACACAAGCAGGATAATCGCGGGGGCCCCGAAGCGCGCGAAGCCCGTGAAGCCCGGCAACAACGCGACTATCAACGCGACCGTGACGAAGCACGGGATCGGGATCGCCCGGAAGACGATAATCATCGTGACAACCGCGATTATCGCGACAACAACAGCCGCAACGAAGGGTATCACAGTCAGGATATGCGCGGTGGCCGCGACGACCGTACCCCGCGCGACCGCCGGGATGGCAAAACCCGCCCGACCGCCCCGGTATCATCAGGTGAACGCATCGTCCGGTCCACACCGTGGCGCGGCAATGACGACCGCGATGCGGACAGAAGCAGCGGCGAGCGCCCGACCAACAAAGGCCGGGGCCGCTATGGCGCAGAACGGGCCGAACGTCCCGAACGCGGCGACCGGAATGACCGCGTCATCCGTCAGGGGCGCGGCGATGCACCTGACCGGTCGACACGAGACGAAAACCGGAGCCGACCGGATTTCTCAAACCGACCCGCCCGACCCGGCAGCAAACCGGACGGACGAAAATCGGATGGGCGTAAACCCGATGGAAACAAGCCACTCGGTAACAAACCACTGGGCAGCAAGCCCGCTGGAAACCGCCCCCTTGGCAGCAAACCGGCTGGCAATAAACCCGCAAGTAACAAACCGGAATCGTCCAAACCCGCAGGCGGCAAACCGCAAGGCAATCGCCCGGCGGGCAACCGGTCCGGCGGAGCCGCCAAACCGGCAGCCGGACGGGGTGGATTTTCTCGCGGCAAAAAGGATTAGGCGGTCATGCGTATTGTCGGCGGCGTCCATCGCGGACGGGTACTGACGTCTCCGGTCGGGAAGGATATTCGTCCGACCCTTGACCGGGTGAGGGAATCGCTGTTCAACATTCTGAACCATGCCGGGCGCTGGTACGATACCGGGCGCAATCCGGTCTATGACGGGCTGGTGCTCGATGCCTTTGCCGGATCCGGTGCGCTGGGGATCGAGGCTTTGTCACGTGGTGCCACCCATGCCGTATTTTTTGAACGCGACGAAGCCGCCCTTGCCACCATCAGCCGCAATATTGCCGATCTGAAACTGGGCGATCAGGCCAAGGCCCGTCGGGCCGATGCCACCAAACCGCCCCACGCCAGCCAACCGGCAAGCCTTGTGTTTCTGGACCCCCCCTATGGTCAGGATTTGCTGTCGCCCACCATCGCCGCCCTGAAGGCGGCAGGATGGATCAATGCGGAAACCCTGATTGTGGCCGAACGCGACCAGCGGGACACGGCCCCCACCCTGCCGGGGTTGGAAATTCTCGACAGTCGCAAATATGGCCGGTGCCAGATTGAAATGATGCGGTTTTACGATACAGTGTGATGACCTTTCCGGGAAAAGGATATGGAACGCCTGCCGCCCCTTGATGCCGATGCCGAATTTGGCCGCCAGTTGCGGCAATGGCGCCGCGCATCCGAGATCAAACAGGATCGCCTTGCCGATATTCTGGGCGTGACGCAGGCCACCGTCTCGCGCTGGGAACAGGGGCAGCAAAACCCGGCCCCGCTGCACCACAAACTGTTGCAGGACATGATGACGCGCAATCGAAATTTCCGGCTGGATCAGGCGATCAAACGTCTTGTCTGCCAGTCGCGCCAGCGGGTTCATCTGATCGAGGATCGCAGCCATCGCCTGTTATGTTCTTCCCTGCCCCGGCAGGAAGAATGGCAACGTCCCGATGACGATCTTTTGGGGCAATCGCTGTGGCGGTTTGCCACCCCTGAAATTGCCGCCGCCGAAAAAAGCCTGCATGATATGGGTTGGCACGATGATCAGGCCGATCATATTGTTTTCGCCACATCGGGTCGCGATGGCCCGCCCATGCCAATCATGGATCGTTATATTTTGTGGGAACGGTTTTTCCTGTCCGATGGCACGGCGGTGCGCCTGACCACCGGCTATGACACTATGCCCGTGTCCTCGCCCGTATAAATCATACGTGGCACGAAGGCGGGGTTTCCGGTTAAAAACGGCGTCCAGTTGATGTGCCGGGCGTCTTTGTGATGAATCCCTTTTTTGCGATCCTGTTATTATATGGCATGGGCCTGACGGCCTCGATGCAGGTCGGGCTGATGGGGCCGATTGCCCTGTCGTTACGTGCGGGCTTTGATCTTAACCAGGCGCAATTCGGTCTGGTGGCATCCCTGATCACGGCTGCCGGGGCACTGTTTGCGATTCCGGCAGGCATCTGGGCATCGCGGCTAGGTCTGAAACAGTCGGTCCTGCTGGGTGGCAGCATGATGATAATCGGCAGCATCGTGTTTTCCAATGCCGATATCACCGCACAGCTTTATGTCGGTCGCCTGATCACCAGTATCGGCTATTTATTGATCGTGGTGGCTGCACCCAGTTGGATGACCCGTCTGGGTGATGCCCGCATCGTTGCCTTCGCCATGAGCATCTGGGGCACTTTTGTGCCGGTCGGTATTGCGCTGGGATTGTGGCTGAGTGCCGGTCTTGTTGAAACACTGGGCTGGCGGGTGGCCGTGATGGCATCCGGTGTGCCGGTCATTGTCCTGTTGCCCGGCCTGCTGTTGTTTCCCAATCCGTCCTTGCAGTTTGACCGGTCGATGATGTCGGGCATTCTGGGCGTTCTGACATCGCGTGCCGCCCTTCAGGTCGCCCTGACCTTTGGCGTTTTTGCCGGGGCAACATCGGCCGCCATTACCTTTATGCCTGTCATGCTGGTGGAAAGGCTTGCGATCAGCACGACAACTGCCGCCACCCTCATCGGGGTGACAACCATTCTGGGGAATATTGCGGGCAGTATCGGGGCGGGCATAATGCTGGCGCACGGGCGTTCCGGACGCCCCATGATCATGGTCGGGTTGATCGTGATGGCGGCATCGATTGCCACGATTTTTCTGACCGGTTCCCTTATGGGGATTATTGCCACCCTCGGGTTTTTCAACCTGGCGCAAGGGGTGGTGGCCGGCACCTGTTTTGCCTTGTTGCCGGGTATTGCCGGACGTCATTTATCCATGCCCGCCCTGCAAGGGATGCTGGCACAATTTGCCGAGATTTTTGTGGTGTTGCTGCCGCCCGTTACCGGGGCGATGGCCGATGCCAGTGGGTGGCGCGGGGCGGCATTTATTCTGTCGGGATTTTATCTGACCGGCATGGCGGTGATCCTGATACGGCAACGGCGTATCACGTGAATCCTGCTTTCATATCTTCGCGCATATGAAACTATACATACGGTCTCTTGACCTGTCTGGCAAAGCGGGCGACCTTTGTCGCTTCGCGGGGCAAGGGATATCGAATGGGCTGGATAAAAGGCATCTTCATCGGATTGATCTTGCTTTGCATGCTGGCTATTTCCGCGTTTTTTATCTGGCTGGCACCGGTCGGGGCCGCCTATACCGCCAAGATGATGTGTTCGGCAATTTTCGTCAGCCGCCTGTCATCAGAACGCGCCCTGCGCGAAGATGTTCTGGCCGATAACAATCCGGTTTTGTCGCTGATTACCGCCAATGTCGATTTGCGTCATCAGCGCGTACATGCTCATGCCTTTGGCTTTCGCACCCGGATTGCCGTCTATCGCCCGCATCTGGGCTGTACGCTCAGCACCAGGGAACAGGCCGATGCCCTGCAAAACAATGTGCCGGTGATCCGCCAGATTGCGACAGAGCCGTTGCAGACAGCCTCCTTGCCACAAAACATTGATGGCAAAAAACTCAATGACATCCTGAGCGATGCGATGGATGAACCCGGCAGCCATCCCAGCCGCCGCAGCCGCGCCATTGTCGTCCTGCATCAGGGCAAGGTGATTGCCGAACGTTATGACGACGGGATTACCGTCAATACCCCGCTGCCTGGCTGGTCGATGACCAAAAGCGTGTTTAACATTCTGTTGGGGCGCATGCGCCATGAAGGCATACTGCCCTCGCTTGACACCCCGGTTCTGATCAATGAATGGCGCGGACAACCGGCCGATCCGCGCAATGCCATCACTTATGACAATCTTTTGTCGATGACCGGCGGTCTGGCCTTTGATGAAAGTTACTGGAACCCGTTATCCGATGTCGTGCAGATGCTGTTTACCCAGCCCAGTGCGGCGGCCTTTGCCGTAGCCCGTCCGCAGGAACATGCGCCCGGCACCATCTGGGCCTATAATTCTGGCACCACCAATATCCTGTCCGCAGCAATGCGCAATCTGACAGGCTCCACCGCCGCCTATCAACGTCTGCCCTATGAATTGCTGTTTCGGCCACTTGGCATGAACCGGGCGGTGATCGAAACCGATAGCGAAGGCTATTTTGTCGGGTCGAGCTATATGCTCGCCACCGCGCGGGAATGGGGCAAAATCGGGCAGTTTTTCCTGCAAGATGGCATCTGGGAAGGACAACGACTGTTACCCGAAGGCTGGGTTGCCCATGCCACCACATCTGCCCCCGCCGCCAATGGCGTTTACGGGGCGCATTGGTGGTTGCAATTGCCCGGTGCTGACGCCACACCACAGATCCCCGACGATGCCTATTTCGCGCTGGGCCATGACGGGCAGTCCTTGACGGTGATCCCGTCAAAGGACCTGGTGATTGTCCGTCTTGGTCTGACCCGCAATCGCGAATCTTTTGTCCTCAGGGATTTTGTCACCGGAATTGCGGCTGCGGTGCCTGATCGGGTTGAAAATGAAAACCTGCCCGCCGACATCCCGCAAGATGCCGATCCATCACAGAATTGACCCCAAAAAGAAATGATCCGCCTGCCATAACGGCAAGCGGATCACAGAAACGCCAACAGGTTTAGCGAAACGCCGGTTCGTCCAGCGACCGTAATTTGCGGGAATGGAGCTGATTGATACCATTGCGCAAGGTATCGACCGTATGCAGGCCGATTTCAAGATGCTGGCCGATGCGTTGACGATAGAAGGTATTCGCCATTCCCGGCAGTTTCAATTCGCCATGCACCGGCTTGTCCGACACGCACAGCAATGTGCCATACGGCACGCGGAACCGGAAACCGTTGGCAGCGATGGTTGCACTTTCCATATCGACCGCAATGGCACGGGCCTGATTGAGGCGGACAAACAATTCACTATATCGCAATTCCCAGTTCCGGTTATCGGTGGTTGCCACCGTGCCTGTGCGCATCCGGGCTTTCATTTCCTTGCCGGTCAGGCCGGTAACATTTGCCACCGCCCCCGCCAGCGCGACCTGGATTTCGGCAATCGGCGGCACCGGAACCCATAGAGGCAAATCCTGATCCAGAACATGGTCATCGCGCACATAACCATGGGCAAGCACATAATCGCCCAAAAGCTGGCTTCGGCGCAAACCGGCGCAATGGCCCAGCATCAACCAGCAATGAGGTCGCAGAACCGCAATATGATCAGTTGCGGTTTTGGCATTGGAAGGCCCGACCCCGATATTGACCAATGTGAGCCCAAGGCCGTCTTCGCGCACCAGATGATAAGACGGCATCTGCGGCAATTGCCGGACAGCTTCGCCACCGGCCTTCCATGATTTCGGGGCATTTTTCGCCACATGAATGCACGGCCCCGGTTCAATAAAGGCGATATAGGGGCTTTTGGGATCATCCAGCTGTGCCTTGGCATATTCGATGAATTCATCGACATAGCGCTGATAATTGGTGAACAGCACGAATTTCTGGAAATGTTCCGGTGCTGTCGCGGTGTAATGGCGCAACCGCGCCAGCGAATAATCCACCCGTTCGCCGGAAAACAGCGACAGCGGTTTGGGCATATCACCACTGCGATCATGCCCGCCATTGGCGATGTCATCATCGGTGCGCGCCAGATCGGGCATGTCGAACACCATCTGCAACTGGCGAATATCGGTCGGACCGATATTGTCGGTTGCGGTTTCGGCAACGAATGGCAACGGAATCGGTCGGTCCGAGACGCCAACCACCACCGGCACATCATGGTTTTTCAACAGAAGGCTGATTTGTTCGCGGTAATATTGTTCAAATATATCGGGCCGGGTCAGGGTCGTGCCAAATACCCCCGGATCGCGTGGCGCACCGTAGGAAAGCGTGCTTTCGACATGGAGTTTTTCCGGCGGAACCTCGATCCCCAGATAAGGATAATAGGCGCGCACAGGCGATGTCTGCTGACCCTTGCCAAACCGCACAAAGGCCTCGCGCACGGCATCGGCACCCGTATCGTAAATGTCGCGGATGCGGGCCAGAGCCTTTTCGGTATCGGTAAATTCAAAAAGATCGCGGACGGATCCGTGTGTTCCTGAAATCATAAATTGTGCTCCTTTTTATTTTTGTTTGTTGTGAGCCGGAGATTTATCACCGCCCGCCCCGCTTCTGGCAACCCCCAATTGCGCGCCCCCGGCATGCACGACACAAAATCAGTCTTTTTGCAAAAATGCCGCAAAGCCATCAGAACCTTTTATAATCATCCTTATATCTGGTGATCATGGCGGGATTTTCAAATTTTCCAAATGACAGTTTCCGGCAGACAGGCCGAACCGGTAAGGGTCATAAAAACCGACAGGGAGGCAATCGGGCCGGAGTCGGGACAAAAAAAGGCCGGAGCTGAACCAAAGCTCCGGCCTACTGGCGGGGAAGGGTCTTAGACGTTGAGGGAAAAGACAATCGACCCCGACAGATAATTTATCTGACCATTGGTCATTAAAGTCAATACTCTTTCGGACGTATCGATCTTACACCTGACATATTTTGAAACAGCCCGGCATTTTCAGCCAGTTCATGCAGTTTCTGCCACCGGCGATAGGCCATCAGATCAACCGGCTGGCGATTCAGCAGCAGCCGTTCCCTGATTTCGCGAATCGTGCAGGCCGCCATCGGATCGTTTTGCGCAAGATTTTCAATGTCGCGCCGTTCTTCGGGGGGCAAATCCCCGCACATATAATCAAGGATGTCCTCCTTGCCGTAAATGGCAAGTGTGCAGGGCATTACGCGGCCTCCGGAACAAACTTCGAAAACTGCTGGCGCGCTTCAATCATGCCAACCGATGCGCGCAATTTGCGGCGGGCCCGACCGACACGGGATTTGACCGTACCGACTTCGACATTCATTTCGCGGGCGGCATCCTGATAGGACATATCATTGACAGCCGTCAGCATCAGTGCCTGTTTTTCCTGGGCAGGCAAACCGCGCAGCACCCGGTCAGCATCGCGCAATTGCAGGCGTGCTATCTGGTTGCCGCCATGTCCGTAAACATCACCCATATCGTCCCAGTCCATGTGAACGCCACGGGTTTTCTCCCGGCGAACCAGCGAAATAAAGGTGTTGAACAAAATCCGGTGCAACCATGCCTTCAGGCTGGTGCCTTCCTCGAACTTGTCCCTGTTGCTAAGCGCCTTGACGAGCGTATCCTGAACCAGATCATCAGCCCGATCCATCGCCCCTGTCAAACGGCAGGCATGGCGACGCAGTGCGGGAATATGACCTTCAATTTCATTCATAACTTGGTCAGACATCACAACCTCCATTTGTTGGATGAAAAAACCATAACAAACAAATAAGGCATTAAAAGTAAAATATCGTACTTAACTTTGGTAATATATTGAATATCCGCCACATTATTAACATCATCAATATGATCAACCAACGAAATACCCTCAAAATACTTACTATAATCAACAAACATATAATATTTATTTTGAGTAAAATGCCAATTTCACTCAAGGAACAGAACTGCCGTTATCTGGTTGTTTTATGGAAGAAATGGCGATAACGTCACTTACTCCAAAATCCTCCAAATCCCGGCCTGTCAAAGGTTACAGGCCGTTTTAACGGTGGATTGACCGTCACAAGGAGCCCCCGTTGGCAAGCCCGAAAAGAACCGAAAAACTTCAGATCATGCTCGATGACGAGGAACTGAGGTTCATTGATGACTGGCGGTTCCAACACCGCATGCCAACCCGCGCTGCGGCCATTCGCGAATTGATCCGTCGTGGATTGATTGCCGAAGACATCGACGAGCCCGAAACCGAGGGCAAATCAACCACTGATTTCCGCATCGAACCGGAATAAACACCCAAAAACCGTCTGACTGTGATGTTCGGGCGGTTTTTTTTGAAATCTGTTTTGCGAAAATGCCGCCGAAATCAGACAGGATGACTGTTGTCATCCGCCTTTTTGAGCTTTTTACCCTCGAAAATGCGGGCCATGCCGACACCAAATAAGGCGATCAAGGCAAAAAGCCCGTAATACCGCACCGCCCGCGACAGGGTAATGGCGATCAGGAACAACCAGAACGGATAGGATGTCACCCCTGCGGCAAGGGCGGCCAGTTGCATCGGCACGGGTGTCAGGCTGATGACAAAAACCAGCCAGAAGCCGCCTTCTGCAAACCGCTGTTCAATTTCTGAAAATTGCTGTTCTGCGCCCCACATTGTCATTAACGGGGCCACAACCTCGTCATACAGGCCCAGCCCCAGCCCATAGAGAAACACTGCCCCCAAAACACTGCCCAGCAAGGTCACACTGGCAATCACCATGCCCCGACGGCGCGATACCGCCATCAGCGGGGCGATAATGATTTCAATCGGGATCGGAATGATGGTGGTTTCAAGGAACGAAGCAATGGCAAGCCCGCCCAGCCCCTTGCGGCCTGCGGCCAGTTTTTCCATCCGGGAACGGATACCATGCCATCTCTGTTTCAGGCGCCCCCCAAATCCTGGCGCACTATTCGTCATAAAATCAGCCTTCAGGACCGATCAAAACAAACGGCCCGACCTTTTCGGGCGGGCCGTCAATCTCATCATACCGAAGGAAGTTATTGCGCAGCCGGATCGTCCGACAGGGCACGTTCAGCATCCTGCAAGGCTTTCACCGTGCCAGCCTTGACATTTTCCCATGTTTCGGCAGAGGAATCCTGAACATCATCAAGCGATTCACTCACACTCGCCTTGGTCGCGGCCCATGCTTCGGCAAGGTCATCAGCAGTTTCATCGCTCTGCTCGGCAGCAGCGGCAGAAACCTCATCATATTTCCGGCCCAGGGCCGCGGTTTTTTCCTCAACCCATGCACTAAAATCATCTTTCTGCTCAAAGCCATATTCCTTGGCTTCTTCATATTCACGTTCGGCGGCGTTGCCTGCCTTTTTCGCATCCGACTTGATGGCATCATCGGTCTGCATGGTCCCGCTGTGGGAATCGGCATAAGCCGGAACAGCAACAGCAAGAGACATCACAACAGTACCAGCCATCAATACAGTCTTATAAAGCATCACAACCTCCATTTTTGATTAAGACATGGCATTTACTTTGCCACTGCCTGTCATAACACAACGAATGATCGAAAAATTTGTTCCCATTAAGGCGGTTTATTTTGTGGAACCTTCACCCATACCGCACGTTTTACCCTTAAGAAATCAGGTTACATCGCCTGATTGACCCCGAAATAACGAACAGGAGCCGAAAATGGCACAGAGCAGCATGCAGAACATTGCCAGGGAATTTCCGGTCAAATCCGGCGTGGACCGCAAGGACCGCAAGAAACTGGCGCAGATGTTGACGAAAATTGTCGGATCGTCCCATGTGCTATATGCCAAAATTCGTGGTGTTCACTGGAATGTTGTCGGTCCGGCGTTTTATTCGCTGCACAAAATGACCGAAGAACAATACGAAGATTTGAATACGGCGATTGATGACATGGCCGAACGCATCCGCGCCATCGGATTTTCCGCACCGACCGGCCTTGCCACCATGATGGAAGATTCCATCATCACCGACCAGACATCCCTGATCAACGCCAATGACATGGTGCAGGAACTGGTCGAGGATCATGAAAAAATGGCCTGCCTTCTGCGTGACGGTGTTGGTGCCGCCGACGAAGTGGATGATGTCAAAACCGCCGACATGCTGACAGAACGGGTCGGCGTACATGAAGAAGCAGCATGGATGTTGCGCGCCATCATTTCCTGACCCTGCCTTGCCCAAACCCGGTGTCACAATCATGCCGGGTTTGGACGGTTTTATGTTTATTCTGATATCCCTGACGGAGGATCATCGCGTGAAGGCTTCGGATTTAACCGGCAAAGTGTTGTTACTGTTAAACCGGACCAAAACACCGGATCGCTGGCGCGAAGATGGTGCGCAAGCATTGCGTGGCGTATTTGAGGATGCCGGATATCAAACCGAAATGCGGTTTTGTGACGATCCGGGCGAAATGATCACACACATCACCACCGCAACCCGACCGGGCGATATCGTCGCCCTGGGCGGCGGCGATGGCACGATCAATGCCATTCTTGATGCGGTGATCACGGCCAAGGTTGTTCTGATTGCCCTGCCAATGGGAACAGCCAATGATTTTGCCCGCAGCCTGTGCCTGCCAGATGACCCTATTCAGGCTGCCCAGGCCGCCATCAATGGTCAGATCGCCCATCTGGATATCGGGCGGGTGAATGACAAAAGTTTTGTCAACGCCGCCAGTATCGGGGTTCCTGCCGATGCCCGTAATCGCATCAACCCGGATTTGAAACGCTGGGCCGGGGCGTTGAGTTATGCGGTCGCAAACTGGCAAAGCTGGCACGAGATGGACCCGTTGGCACTGGACATCTCGTGCCACGAAACAACTGAAAAACTTTTGGTCCGGCAATTGACCATCACCAATGGTCAGTATTTTGGTGGTGGCCTGCGCCCGCGTGACAGCAAGCGTCTGGATGATGGCAAATTGCACATGTTTGCCATCCGTGCCGATGTCGATACCTTGTCGGGCATGGATATTGCCGCCGATTTGTTGTTTGGATCGATCGACAACAGCAATCTGGCGCTGACCCGCGAATGCACCGACATAAAAATCGACTGTGACACCGCCCATCCGGTTTTGGCCGATGGCGAAATCATCACCCATCTGCCTGCCCGGTTTATGCTGAAAACCGGCATATTGCCGGTCTTTGCCCCGATGGCCTTTACCGGCACGGCGGACAACCGCGACGGGTTGGCGCATGCCGATATCATCAATGACATTACACTGGATGCCGAGGACCTTGCCGTTCGTCTGGGCGCAATCCGCGATGTGGCACAAGGCAATGCCCTGAAATCGCTGTGTCATGATTGCGCCGACAGCCTGCGCAATATCAACCGACGTCTGGAATTGGGATTGCGGCCCTATGATTTGCCAACATCCTCCCCCGACCCGGATTTGCACAGCCTTGAAGAATTGCGCGACCGTGCCCTGTCATGGGTGATCGAGAATATGGACCCGCGTCTGGCGACCGGCCTGATCGCCCAGATCACGCCCCTGCAACACCAGATGGCATCCTGTGACCTGACCGGATTGCCCGATGATATTCGCAACGCCTTGCAGGATATGGTGGTATTGTTTGACTCAATCCTGCCAGATTTGCGCAGGATTGCCGAGACCAAAAGTACCGGGGATTAATCCGCCAATCCGGCAAGGCTGCGGGCAAAGGCCCGGGCCTCGAACGGGCGGAGGTCCTCGGCGGCTTCGCCAACGCCAATCGCATGCACCGGCTTGCCAAATTTTTCGGCCAGCGCCACAACAACCCCGCCCTTGGCAGTACCATCCAGCTTGGTGACAATCAGGCCCGAGACATTGGTGGCTTCGGAAAAAACTTCCACCTGATTATGGGCATTCTGGCCGGTGGTGGCATCCAGTACCAAAAGCGTATCATGCGGGGCCGTTTCATCGCATTTGCGAATCACCCGGACGATTTTTTTCAATTCGTCCATCAGATGCGCCTTGTTTTGCAACCGCCCGGCCGTATCGATCAGCAACAGATCATATCCTTCGCGCCGCGCCTGTTCGATGGCATCAAACGCCAATCCGGCAGCATCGGCTCCGTCACCGCGTGAAATCACCGGGCACCCGGTACGTTCGCCCCAGACCTTAAGCTGTTCAACCGCAGCCGCCCGGAATGTATCGCCTGCCGCCATCATGACTTTCAGGCCCTGATCCCGATAGGTTTTGGCAAGTTTGCCAATCGTTGTTGTCTTGCCCGATCCATTAACCCCCACCACCAGCACAACATGGGGTTTGCGTCCGGCATCAATCATCAGGGGGATAGCGACCGGTTCAAGGATTTTGGCGACTTCGTCGGCGATAAATTCCTGAATTTCACCGGCTTCGACCTGCTTGTCGAACCGGGTGCGCGACAATTCCGCGCCCAGTTTTGCCGCCGTGGCAACGCCCAGATCGGATGTAATCAGCAAATCTTCAAATTCTTGCAGCGCCTCATCATCCAGACGGCGCTTGGTAAAGATATCGGCGATTCCGGTGGTCAGTTTGGAAGAGGACCGTTTTAACCCGTCAGTCAGACGGGAAAACCAGCTTTTTTTGACCTCTTCATTCATCCGACAAGCTCCGCTATCAGTTTACCATCTTCAAGGCCGGTGACTTTCGCCTTTGCAATTGTGCCCGGTTCTATCACGCGGTTGACCATAACAGGAGCAAAATGCTCCGTATGGCCGGTGTTTTCCTTTTCGATCAGCACGTTTTCCACCATGCCGACCCTTGATGCCAAAAAGGCGTTTAATTGCCGGTCGCCGGTTTCACGCAGGGCGGCGGCACGCTGTTTGCGCAAATCTTTTGCCACTTGCGGCATTTTGGCCGCCGGGGTGCCGGGCCGCGAGGAATAGGGAAACACATGCAGATAAATCAGCCCGCATTCCTCGACCAGACGGCGGGTATTTTCGGCCATTTCATCGGTTTCGGTCGGGAACCCGGCAATGATATCGGCACCAAAGGTCACATCGGCGCGCAAATCGCGGACCTTGTTGCAAAAATCGACCACATCCTGACGCAAATGGCGGCGCTTCATGCGTTTGAGCACCATATCATCACCCGCCTGCAAACTGATATGCATATGCGGCATCAGGCGCGGTTCGGTGGCAATCATGCGGAAAATATCGTCATCGACCTCGACCGGATCAACCGATGAAATGCGCAAACGCGGCAATTCCGGCACCTGGGCCAGCAAACGGCGTGTCATCTGCCCCAATGTCGGTTTGCCGGGCAAATCATGGCCATAAGATGTGATATCCACCCCGGTCAGAACCACTTCGCCATAGCCATTGGCAACCAGTTCGCGCACCTGACTGACAATCTCGCCCATCGGTACGCTGCGCGAATTGCCGCGACCATAGGGGATGATGCAAAAGGTGCAGCGATGATCGCAGCCATTCTGCACCTGGACAAAGGCGCGGGCGCGGCCTTCAAATCCGGCGACCAGATGGCTGGCGGTTTCCTGAACCGACATGATATCATTGACCACCACCCGTTCATGGGCGGCGTCAAAAAAGGTTTCGGCCTTCATCTTGGCGTCATTGCCAAAAATCCGGTCGATTTCTGTCATCCCGGCAAATTTGTCGGGATTGACCTGTACGGCGCACCCGGTCACAAAGATTTTGGCATTGGGATTTTCGCGACGCAGGCGGCGAATGCTTTGCCGCGCCTGACGTTCCGCCTCGGTCGTGACAGCACAGGTATTGATGATGATGGCATCCTCAATACCGGCATTTTTGGCATGGTCACGCATCACCTCGGATTCATAGGTGTTCAGACGACATCCAAATGTAATGACACGCGGCTCTGTCATGCCCGGCTTTCTTTGGTTCTGATCAGTGATTGCAAGTATCGCCAAACGGCAATGCCCGGCATCGTCAAAACCGTGCCGGGCGCTGGTTACATACGCCGATGATGCCCTGAATGCAAGTCTGCGCCCGTATCACCAATGCATTCCCGGCAAGGATCAGCCATGACAGATACGCAAATCACCCCGATACTGCGGCACAATAACGATCCCGACCGGCATCCTTGGCGCGATAAAGCGCACCGTCGGCGCGGTCAATCAGGGAAAACGGTCCTTCGCCCCGCACATATTGCGCGATCCCGATGGAAATCGTCATATTGCCATAAGATGTGCCGCTGGCCTTGGCCCGGATATCGCGGGCGCGAATTCGGCTGCAAATATCACTGGCCAACAATTCTGCATCGGCCAGAAGGGTATCGGGCAACAAAACCACAAATTCATCACCGCCATAACGCGCCACAATATCGCGCCCCTTGGTGTGCGCTTTCAACATCCCGGCAATCAGCACCAGCACCTCGTCGCCAATCCGGTGACCATGCCGGTCATTGATCTGCTTGAACTGATCAAGATCGACCATCATCACGCAAAACGGTTCGGTAGAATCTCCGTCTTCATCATATGTCCGGCATTGTTCGGCCAGAATTTCTTCAAGATGCAGGCGGTTTGACACCCCGGTCAGGCCGTCGGTATAGGATCGTTCACGAGTTTGTTGCAATTCCTGCTGCAAATGGGTGATTTTTTGCTGGTAGTGCGCCAGTTGCTCGCCCAGCGTTGCGACCGTACCCCGCACTTTCCGTGTATGCACAACGATCCGGTCTATGATCTCGCCGGTTTTTTTGTCGTTACGCAAAGTCTTTTGGGCGGCCTCCAGAACCTCGCCATAAGCCCCCAGTTCGCTGTGGGCCGACGCGATGGTTTCCTCGCTGTTACAGATAACGTCGTTAAAGTCATCCATACCGCGCCGCAGGAAACTGGCGGCCTGCCGATCAAAAATATACCGGTAATACAGCCGCAACAGGGTTTCTTCACTGATCGGTTCGCCGCTGGCGCGGGCGGCGTCTATTGCGCGCAGAACTTCCGGGTTTTCATCGGCGTGATACACGAACCACACATGATAAAATTCCGGGCAGGGCCGCAATCCGTGCGTTCGCAACATGTCCAATGTGGCATTCGCATAATCCCAATGGCGGGAATCACCTTCGGTTTCCATGGTGCTCACATTCATCGCTCCGACCCTGTGACGCCATTTGCTGCCAGACGACAGCAAATAACGGCGTTTCTTTTTGTCCCTGTCCGCATATCCAGTGACATGCAGGTAATATGCGACAAAAAGAAGGCCGGAGCGGATGACAAATATGTAACCGAATCGGACGTCAGTTCCCGCGGATCATGGTTCCGGCACCGCGCTCGGTGAACAGTTCCAGCAAAACCGCATGGGGCGCCCGTCCATCTACGATGACTGCCGCCTCGACCCCGTTGCAAACCGCATCCATACAGGTTTCGGTTTTGGGAATCATCCCACCCTGAATGGTGCCATCGGCGATCATCGCATTAATGCTGTCAAGATCGGCATCCCGGACCAGTTTCTTGTCCTTGTCCAGAATCCCTTTCACATCGGTCAGCATATAAAGACGACGAGCCCCAACGGCCTTTGCAATCGCACCGGCTGCCGTATCAGCATTTATATTGTATGTCTGGCCGTCATCGCCAACCCCGATCGGGGCAATTACCGGAATAATGTCTGTATTGGTAAAACAATCAAGCACATGCGGGTTGACCTCAACCGGTTCACCGACAAATCCCAGATCCAGAACCCGTTCAATATTACTTTCAGGGTCTTTTTTGGTGCGGGTCAGTTTGCGCGCCCGGATCAGATTGGCATCCTTGCCGCACAGACCAACCCCAACCCCGCCTGCGGCATTGATATTGGAAACGATTTCCTTGTTGATCTTGCCTGCCAGAACCATTTCAACAACATCAATCGTCTGCTGGTCGGTAACACGCAAACCATCGACAAATTCCGACTGGATGCCCAGTTCCTTCAGCATCTGACCGATTTGCGGACCGCCGCCATGCACAACAATCGGATTCATCCCGACCTGTTTGAGCAACACCACATCCTGGGCGAACAGGCGCGCCAGTTCCGGGTCTCCCATGGCGTGACCGCCATATTTAATGACGATTTTCTGGCCGTTATAACGTCGCATATAGGGCAGGGCTTCCGACAGAACCTTGGCACGGGCCAGCGTCCGGTAGGCGCTTGATTCCGCATTATCGTCTTCGGTCAGATTGTCCTGATTCATTATGCTTCCCCATATTCAGACATTATTTTGGCCGGTAACGGCGTTTACGCGAATTGCGAGATTTCAGCACGCAATTCGGCAATGCCGGTATTCTTCTCGCTTGATGTGGCGAAAATTTGCGTCAGGGCGGCCGGATGCTTTTTCAGGGCATTGACCACTTCGACAATACGTTTTTCCATTTGCCCCGTTTTCAGCTTGTCCGCCTTGGTCAGGACAACCTGATAGGACACCGCCGAACTGTCGAGCAACTTCATCATTTCCAGATCGGCCGATTTAAAGCCATGCCGGGAATCGATCAAAACAAAAACGCGCCGCAACGTTACCCTGCCGCGCAGATATTGCTTGATCATGTCCTGCCAGCTTTCCACGATCCCCTTCGGGGCCTGGGCATAACCATATCCAGGAAGATCGACGATGTTCATCACACCGTCCAGATCGAAATAGTTCAATTGCTGGGTCCGGCCCGGCGTGTTGGAGGTCCGCGCCAGATCGCGACGGCCGGTTACGGCGTTGATCAGGCTGGATTTACCGACATTGGACCGCCCGGCAAAACAAATTTCGGTTTTGTCTTCTGCCGGAAGCTGATCAAGATTGGCAACGCCCAGCATAAAGGTAATCGGGCGGGTAAATAATAACCGCCCGGCTTCGAGTTGTGCGTTGCTGTGTGTCGGGATCATGCTCACCGACGGCAATTTTTCTTCGGTCATCGATTTCCTTCCCCCGTCCGGGGAAGCCTCGGGGGCAAAACGCATATCATCTGCATTTTGCCCCCGTGACGGGGATCACATCCCCATTTTATACATGATATAGCGCTGTTGCGCGATCGACAGCAGGTTGTTCCATGCCCAGTAAATCACCAGACCGGCCGGGAAACTGGCCAGCATGACGGTGAAAATCAACGGCAGGAACATCATGATCTTGGCCTGGGTCGGATCGGCAGGCGCCGGATTGAGTTTCTGTTGCAGGAACATGGTAACCCCCATGATCAGCGGCCATACGCCAATCATCAACATCTGGGGCGGATCCCACGGAATCAAGCCAAACAGATTAAACAGCGATGTCGGATCGGGTGCCGACAAATCCTGAATCCAGCCAAAGAACGGCGCATGACGCATTTCGATGCTGACAAACAGAACCTTGTACAGCGCAAAGAACACCGGAATCTGAACGACAATCGGCAAGCAACCCGACGCCGGATTGATCTTTTCACGCTTGTAGATCGCCATCATTTCCTGCTGCTGGCGCTGCCGGTCATCAGCGAACTGTTCGCGCAGCTTCACGATCTGCGGCTGCAATTTTTTCATCGCACTCATGGATTTGTACGATTTGTTCGCCAACGGATACAGCACCGCCTTGACCAGAACGGTAAAGATCAGGATCGACACCCCGAAATTCCCGACCAGATGGTTCAGCCATTGCAGAAACAGGAAGAACGGCTTGGTCAGGAAATAAAACCAGCCAAAGTCAATCGCCAGATCGAAATTGGTGATCCCGTATTCTTCGGCATATTGGTCCAGAAGGGTGACTTCCTTGGCCCCGGCAAACAGGCGGGTTTCCGATGTTGCCGATGTGCCGCTGGCAATATCGCGCCCGCTGCCCAGATAATCTGTCTGGAATTTGTCGGTATTGTTTTCAAGATGATGGCTGAACCGCGCCGTCAGGGCTTCGTCCTGCGTCGGGGCAAGGGCCACCAGCCAGTATTTGTCGGTAAGACCCAGCCAGCCACCGGTGGTTTTATATTCTTTCGCAGCTTTGGAATCGACCAGGTCGTCATAGTCGATTTCCGTCAGGGTGCCATCAATCACGCCCAGCGGGCCTTCATGAAGAATGTAAAACCCGGCTGTTGTCGGCAGGCCTTTGCGCGAAATCAGGCCATAGGGATGCAGGACAACATTGCTGCCGCTGTCATTTTGGACGCTTTGTTTGACCGAAAACATATAGTTTTCATCAATTGAAATCGTGCGTTCAAAAACCAGCCCCGCGCCATTATCCCATGACAGGGTCACCGGATTTTCCGGCGTCAGGGTTTCGCTGTCGGCCTGCCATTGGGTTTCACTATTGGGGACAACAATATTGCGGTCCGAGGCGACCCAGCCAAATTCGGCGAAATAGGCGTCATTCCCGCCAGCCGGATTAAGCACATGGATCAGCGGGCTGTTATCGTCTTCGGTTTCGCGATAATCCTGAAGCTGAATATCATCAATCAGGCTGCCGACCAGACGAATCGATCCCTTGACCCGCGGCGTATCAATGCTGATGCGCGGCGAACCGGCAAGGGCGGCGTCACGATTAATGGTCGGAACCGCTGGCATGCCCGGCACTGTCGGGGTTGTCGCCGACGGTTGCGGTACGGTGCCATTGACTCCCAATTCTTCGCTGATCTGCGCCTCGCGAACCGCATCACTGGGTTCGGGTGCGAAAAAGAATTGGAACCCCAGCAGAATCACGACCGACGTTGCAATCGCGATCCACAGGTTACGTTGTTCGTTCATCGCCTCTTTCCGCTTTCGTCCGGTGACCATGATGGCCTTACCGGGATCTTATCCACATGACGAAAGCGCCGAAGACCCGGCATCCCGGTCCGACGGCGCTTCTTTTTGCCCGCATTTGCAGCCGGGCACCGGATCATAACCATGACCACCCCATGGATGGCAACGCATGATCCGCTTAAACCCCATCCAGCCGCCTTTTATCGCACCATGCCGGGCCAGGGCTTCCATCATATAGGCCGAACAGGTCGGCTGATAACGGCATCCCCACCCGATATAGGGTGACAAAACAAGCTGGTAACCGCGAACGGCCAATTGCATCAAACGCGCCAGAGGACTCATGACGGGACTCTTGAAACGGGATTCCCTGTTGCCGGTTTTCCTGATCCTTTACCACCACGACCCTTTCGGGGGCGTGGCATATAGGGTGCAGAAGGTTTGGCATCGGGGAGTCGCTGCAAGGCCGCGCGCATGTCATCGATCAAATCGGCAAACGGGCGTTCGATGGTTTGCTGCCGTCCAATCACGACATAATCCCATCCCGGCACGGCCAGATCGATGACAAGCTGATCCGCCACGGCACGCAAACGCCGTCGAACGCGATTGCGTACAACGGCCTTGCCTACCTTTTTGGTAACGGTAAAACCGATTCGGGCGAATCGATCCTGTCCGGCGCATTCTGTTGTTCCGGAATCACCAACAGGGCGCGGAGCGCCCTGAAGGATCAGACCGGGTGTAACCCATTTACGGCGGGTGCCTGCCACGCGGAGAAACTCCGCGCGTTTTTTCAGGCGCTCCACCGTAACGGTCACAATCTTAGGCCGACAGACGCTTGCGGCCCTTGGCGCGGCGTGCGGTCAGCACGCGGCGGCCACCGACGGTCGCGCTGCGGGAACGGAAACCATGACGACGTTTCCGGACGAGTTTGCTGGGCTGGTAGGTGCGCTTCACTGCACTTACTCCGTTTTCTGACTGAAGGTAATCCGATAAAATTCAAGGTCCGCTGTATAGGGCCTCCCGCCAGTGCTGTCAATCGCTGCACGGGCATTTAACCCTATAAAACCAGTAATGCCGCCGGGTTTTGCGCCCAGCGGCATAAAATCTGTTTTCAACTCACCATTCGATACGTTCGACGTTGCTAAAAGTCAACTCGCTTCCGTCGGAAAAGACGATTGTTCCCGACGAATCGCTGCTGAGTTCCAGATAATTGTGGTTTGTTTTGGTAATGCTGCCGTCATCCAGCGTCAGGGTCCAGTCCCCGGCATTTAATTGCGAATCATTGGCCCCGCGCAATTCGATGGTATCGGTTGACCAGCCTTCCTTGCCGCCATCGAAATAATCCGATCCATCGCCCATGCCGAAAATGAACAGATCGGACCCGCCGCCGCCGTAAATCTCGTCATTGCCGATGCCGCCCTGCAACGTATCATTGCCATCCCCGCCAAACAGGGTGTCGTCCCCGGCTCCGCCAAACAGCTTGTCGTTGCCAGCCCCCCCGTTCAGGGTGTCATTGCCGCCATCTCCATACAGGGTATCATCACCGCCCCCGCCGACCAGGCTGTCATCACCGTCACCGCCGGACATTGTGTCACGCCCCCATCCGGCGCTCAGCCTGTCATTGCCGGTTCCACCATCCAGATAATTATCGCCCCCCAGCGCGGTCAGATAATCATCGCCTGCACCGCCAAAGAAACTGTCATCACCATAACCGCCCGAAATCGAGTCTGCGCCCTCTTCGCTCCAAACCTTATTGTTACCATTCCCGACATCGACAACATCGTTCCCCGCTCCGGCGGCCACCGTATCGCTCTCGCTGCCTGCCATGATGGTGTCATTACCACTGCCGGTTATGATGATGTTTTTACCTTCTCCGGCCTCGACGCGGTTATTGCCGTCTCCGGCATTGATATAATCATCCTTGCTTCCGGTATGGATGCTGTCATCGCCGCTGCCCGACATCACACTGTTCTTGCCTTCACCGGCATGGATGAAGTTGTTGCCGTCGCCTGCATTGATGGTATCGTCACCGCTTCCGGCATAAATCGTATCGTTGCCGCTGCCAGTGGCGATGGTGTTTTTGCCTTCACCGGCATAAATCAAATTATCGCCGCCGCTGGCATAAATTTCGTCATCCTTGCTACCAGCCGTGACGTAATCATTGCCTTCACCGGCATAAATCGTGTTTTCACCCTCGCCGCCATGCACGGTGTCATTGCCGTTCCCGGCCCAGATCGTGTCATCCCCGCCATCGCCGGTGATGTAATCATTCCCGTCCCCGGCAGAAATCACATCTTCGCCATTTCCGCCCCAGATGATGTCATTTCCGGCATTGGTATAAATCGTATCATCCCCACCACTGCCCGAAACGGTATCATTTCCCGAACCGGTGACGATGGTGTCGTCTCTTTCACCACCCCAATAGGTCTGATCGGGGTCGATCTGTATCTGTTCAATCGTAACGTCCAGAATCGCTGTTGTGGTCGCCGTATCCGTGCCGTCACGTGATTGTGCGGCCACGATCAGTTCAAACGACCCGACATAATTGGCCGCCGGAATCAGGCTTAAGCCTGCCAGCTGTTGCGGCGTCAGGGCCCAACTGCCATCGCCATTATGCGTCCCTGCCGACAGGGTGGCCCCATCGGGCACACCGGAAATCGTGATGCTCAGAACCTCGTCGGGATCGGTCAGGGCAGCATCAATATCCAGCGCAATGGCGCTGCCGGTTGTTCCCGCTGCATCTTCGACCGACAGGTCCGGCGTATCGGCAACGGGGGTGACGACCACCGTGATGATGTCCGACACACTGTTGACGTCGTCGCCGTCGCGCGATGTCACCGTCACGGTCAAATCCATTGATCCGCTGTAATCTCCGACGGGGGTGATGCTCAGCCCCGTCAGATCCTCCAGCGCCAACGACCATGACCCATCACCATTATCGGTCCCGGCGGACAGGATCGCACCATCCGGTACGCCCGAAATCGTGATGCTCAATGTTTCTGAAGGATCGCTGCTCGCACCGGCATCAACATCCAGCGTAATTGCACTGTCTTCGGCACCGCTGGCATCGGCGACATCCAGCGTTGGCGTATCGGCAACCCCGGTGACCTCAACCTGCAAGGTTTCGCTGACACTTGTGCTGTCGGCACCGCTGGTCGATGTAGCGCGGACGGTCAGATCAAAACTGCCGCTATAATCGTCGGGGGGGGTGATGGTCAGCCCTTCAAGATCGCCCGGCGCAAGCGTCCATGTGCCATCGCCATTATCGACCCCGGCAGACAGAACCGCCCCCTCAGGCACACCCAAAATCGTAATATCCAGGGTTTCCGTAGCATCGCTCAACACGGCACCGATCTCCAGCGCAATGGCTGTATCCTCGGTCCCGGTACTATTGGCGGCCGTCAGTTCCGGTTGCTCGGCAAACGGATCATAGGCAACGCCATCGACAAAAATGTCCAGATTCTCGACATTGACAATATCAACACCCAAAGCGGACAGTGATATTTGTGATTCCTGGTTTTTGCCGTCCATATGGGCACGCAGGGTCTGCAAATCGGCCAGAATATCGGGATCGGCAAGCTGTTCCGCGCTCAGATGGATTTCCAGCGTGTCGGTCCCGCGCCCGCCATCCACCAGCCCCTGTTCCTGATCGCTTTCAACGGTATAGATGATCCGGTCATTACCGTTTTCACCATATAAAAGATCATCCCCCGACCCGGTCAGGATATCATTCCCCGACCCGCCATACAGCGTGTCGCTCCCGGTTCCGCCGTCCAGGGTATCGCGGCCACTGCCTCCCCAAACGGTATCGTTTCCGGCACCCGCACTCACCGTGTCGTTGCCATGGCGCGCATCGATCACATCATCACCATCGCCGGTGACAATCACATCCTTGCCATTCCCCCCAATCACCGTCTGACCGGGGATCACCGCGGCTTCGACTGTCACGGTCACAGTCCCGTTTGCCGAAGCACTGTCGTCCCCATCAACCGAGGTCGCCCTAACACTCAATTCAAACGAGCCTGAATAATCAGCCGGTGGCGTAATCGTCAGGCCGGACAACTGATCCGGCGTCAGTGACCATGAACCGTCACCATTGTCCGTCCCGGCAGACAAGACCGCGCCTTCCGGCACATTGCCTATCGTGATGCTCAGAACTTCCGATGCATCGGTCAGGGCAGCATTGATATCGAGTGCTATCGCACTGTCTTCCGTGCCGCTGGCACCGGAGACATCCAGCACCGGCGCATCGGCGACACCGGTAACATCCACCGTGATCGTATCCGACACCGACGCAACATCTTCACCGTCAACCGAGGTCGCGGTGACACTCAAATCAAACGAGCCCGAATAATCAGCCGGTGGCGTGATCGTCAGGCCGGAAATCTGATCCGGCGTCAGCGACCATGAGCCATCGCCATTGTTCGTCCCGGCAGACAAAGTTGCACCATCAGGAACGCCAGAGATCGTCACAGACAGAACTTCGCTGGAATCACTCAGCGATGCATCGATATCAAGCATTATCGCAGAATCTTCGGCCCCCGATGCATTGCCAACTGCAAGAATTGGTGCATCGGCAACACCGGCAACATCTACCGTAATCGTATCGGAAACAGAAGCTACGTCCTCACCATCAACCGAGATCGCGGTAACGCTCAGATCGAACGAGCCTGAATAATCAGCCGGTGGCGTAATCGTCAGGCCCGAAATCTGATCCGGCGTCAGCGACCATGAACCATCACCGTTGTTCGTCCCGGCAGACAAGCTTGCACCGTCCGGCACATTGCCAATCGTAATGCTCAGAACTTCCGACGCATCTGTCAGGGCCGCATCAATGTCGAGTACAATGGCTGAGTCTTCGTTACCAGACACATTGGAAGTTTCCAAGGTTGGCGCATCAGCCACACCGGTAACATCAATCGTGATCGTATCGGAGACAGAAGCTACGTCCTCA
>NZ_JAUYHK010000017.1 GCF_030690045.1 Thalassospira sp. | reverse complement strand
CTTGAAATTCTTTATGCCGCCTTGCGTAGCGTCTTGTGGATATTGATGTCGTCGTATGGAGCAAAGAGGCCGTCGGTGCGCTTTTCGATCAACTCAAGCTCCGCAAGCATCTGGACATCATCGTAGACATTCCGGTAATCACGGTTGAGTTGCACCGCCAATTGCCGGATGCTCAGCCCTTCATGCTGTGCAACATATTCCAGCAGGTTCATTCTTTTGTCTGTCAGCACGGCATGCAATTGCCCGTAGCTTGAAAACGACAGCCGGGCACCGGCCTCCGCCATTTCTTCGCCCGCATCCACCCGCGCCGCCCATTCCAACAGCGCTTGTTGCTCGTTTTTAGGATCGAGAACTGCGATTTCGATATGTTTCATTTGATTTCTCCCGATAGCTTTTCGATATCCGCATCAAAATCGGTCAACAGTTGCACAAGCGACACCAAAACATACGCCGACTCCACCTCTTCCGGCCCGATATGGCGATGATCGCCTTTTCCGGTTTCGTTGTCATAGCGCACAATGGTTTTACCGTTTTTGCCACAATAAAGCCGATACTTCAGTGCGTGCGATCTGCCCTTAGTCGTTTGCGGCAACTTCCATACCTTGCGCTGAATGATACGGCCATCAGCCAGAACGGTTTTGGTATCGAGGATCAGTCGCGCTTTCATGATGGCATTCTATACCATCATAAAGGGATTACAATGGCTTGACTGAGCGCCGCCGAAAAAACCGAACCGCATAAACCGGGTAAACCGGGCATAAACCGCGGGCATAAACCGGGGACAGACCACGGTTTATTACTCAAACTTCAACTCGCCGGATTCCGGCACTGCCGGTTTACGCGGGCGGCCAGACTGTCCGGGCGATGCCCGCCTGCCGATCATTTCAGCCACTGCTGCCGCAAAACGCTCACTGCCCAGCGCAAAATTGCCATTCGTCGCCCTGCGAATCTCGTCCACCATGCCGGGTTCCAACTCGTAGCGAAACAACTCACGGTAAGCATCTTGCCGGGCCGGGGCATCGCTCCCCAGCGCCGCATACAACGGATGCGGCTGCACCAAAGCGTCCGCCTCGCCCCGCGCATTGGCGCGGTAGCTTGACCAGCGATATTCGGCCGGATGCGCCACCATGTTCGCCCGCACCGGATTCAACTCGATATAACGCTGGCAGCCCAACAGATAGTCTTCTTCCTGCACCGGACATGAACGGAAACGCCCTTCCCACAAGGTTCCGCTGCGATGATAGACGCGGTTCACATACTGCACATAACGCTGCCCCAGCGATTTCATCAACGCACCTCCGGCATCGGCATGGTCGGCGGATAGCAGCAGGTGCACATGGTTGGTCATCAGCGCGTAAGCATGAATCCGGCAATCGGTCTTGCTGGCGTACTCGGCCAACCAATCCAGATAACGGCGATAATCTTCATCGGCGAAAAAGCAAGGCTGGCGGTTATTGCCGCGCTGGATGAGA
>NZ_JAUYHK010000009.1 GCF_030690045.1 Thalassospira sp. | reverse complement strand
AGCCCCCGAATCGTCAACCGGGCAGAACCGATGCACACAAGACGGACTACCCCCGTGGGACTTTGGCGAGGCTCCATCAGGGGTACTTGATATGGCGCCCATACCCCCGTCTGCCTCACAAGCCGCATCCGAAACTGCAGGCTTGGGTCTTCCTTCCACCGCCGGGCTTCCGCCCCACGTTAACCGAACCCGTCGCAAGATGGCCCGGCCAAAACCCGCCTGTCCCGCAATCACGGGAACCGGATAAGCCCGGACAAACCTCGTGCCTCCGCCCGCCACGCCAAACGCCCGGCAACGGACCCACGACCCGCTCCTGCCACCTCGGCAATGCCGGATGGCTCCCGCCCCGATCCGGGCAGGGCGTACCACCGACAAGACGCAACTCGGGCGTCTTGACAAATGGCCGGGTTAGCGGACCCGCGCAGGACCTCCGTAATGGCTTTTCCACCCGCCGGTCATAATCTTGCGGGGTCGCCCGCCGCCCTGTCTGTTTATGTATCGCTGCATGATCGTCTCTTTCCTCTGGCCCAAACGCAAAAACCCGCAAGGCACAAGGCCTTGCGGGTTTCGGTCCGGGCGGAATTGTCCCGTTGACTTTTCTGTTATGTCACAGCGAAAAGAACAAATCAAGAACTTTTTTCAAGAAATCTGAAAAAACTTTGGATGTGTGCTGTTGTCTGATCAAAAATGGCGGAAAACAAGGGGTTTTATGGGGCGCATCGCCTGAAATCAGGCCGCCGCTGCCCCTTGGACAAGCGCAATCCAGTAACTGACCCCGACCGGCAGGGCATCGTCATTGAAATCATAGGCGGCATTGTGCAACAGGCAATCGCCATCGGTCGGCCCGTTCCCCATCCACACATAACTGCCCGGCACCTTTTCCAGCATAAAGGCGAAATCCTCGCTCGCCATCGACGGTTCGGGGGCGGTATCGATATGATCGGCACCGACAATTTTTTGTGCGGCATCAAGGGCGGTTGCGGTGGCACCGGCATCATTGATGGTGGCGGGATAACGGCGCTGATAGGTGATGGTGGCCGTGCAGTCAAAGGCGCGGGCGGTGTGGGTTGCCATGTCTTTCAACCGTTGTTCGACCGCATCCTGCACATGGGCGGCAAAGGTGCGCACCGTGCCGCGGATTGTCGCGGTGGACGGAATGACATTCCATGTATCGCCCCCGAAAATCCAGGTGGGCGAAATCACCGCACTTTGCAACGGATTGACATTGCGCGCCGGGATGGTCTGCAAACCGGTCAGGATTTGCCCGGCGGCGGTAATCGGATCGCGGCCCAGATGCGGCATGGCGGCGTGGCACCCCTTGCCCTCCACCACAATCTCGAACACGTCGTAACTGGCCATCATCGGCCCGGCTTGCATCGCCATATCGCCCACCGGAATCCCCGGCCAGTTATGCAACCCATAAACCGCATCGACCGGAAATGCGTCAAACAGGCCCTGTTCGACCATCACCCGACCGCCGCCCTCATTTTCCTCGGCGGGCTGGAAAATGAAATCCACCGTCCCGGCAAAATCGGGATTTTCGGCCAGAATGCGCGCCGCGCCGAGCAACATCGTCATATGGCCGTCATGGCCGCAGGCATGCATCTTGCCCGGATGGCGCGACGCATAGGGTAAATTGGTGGTTTCATGGATATCCAGCGCGTCCATATCCGCCCGCAATCCAATCCGCCGTCCCGGCCCGCGATTGCCGGTCAGGGTCGCGACCACCCCGGTCCCGGCAAGTCCGGTATGAACCTGAAGGCCAAAAGACGTCAGTTTTTCGGCAATAAAGGCGCTGGTCTGATGTTCTTCAAAGGCGGTTTCGGGATGGGCATGAAGATGATGCCGCCATTCCGTCAATTCACCGGCAAGTTCAAGGGCGCGGGGGTGACAGGCAATATGGGGCGGGATGACGGTCATCGGGCGGGCCTTTTTGATAAAACAGATGGGGCAGTTTCACGAAACAGGGGCCCCTTCATATTGAACGGAGCCCCTGTAACATCAAGTTCCGGTCTGGGTCAGATCCCCTGAAGATTAAGGATCAGTTCGGCAATCAGAACCGACCCGGCATAGGTCCCCAGAAAGACAAAACAGGCAACAAGTGCCAGTTTCCAGCCGGAATGTTTGGCAATTTCGATTTCCTTGCGGGCAATCGCAAAACCGGCATAGGCAAGGGCCGGTGTGGCAAGGGCAAGGAAATCAACCGATTTGGCCTGGGCAACAACCCATTCCGATCCCGGTGTCCACGGCAGGGTGACCAGAATACCGACCAGTGAAATCCACGCGACACTGGGCAGATAAAACGGCGCAAACCGGGTCAGTAACAGGCCCGCCATCGAAATCAGGTAAATCACAACCATGCCGACAAAACCGTCGGAAATGGCGGTGCCCGGCCCGGTGGTATTCATGATCAACCCGACCAGACAGACAATCACCAGTGTTACGGCATGATCGACGATATCGATTTTCGGGCGTTTGGAGGACTCGATTGCAATGCTTTCCGACATGATCAGGCCTCCTTGTGGGCGGCGTTGGCGGCATCGTTCTTGCCTGCCGTCGCTTCATAGATTTTTTCAACAACCGGCAGGGCAATGAACAGCCCGACATACAGCCCGGTGGCATAGGTCAAAAGATTGCTGGCCCCGGCCAGTGCCAGAATTTCATCCTTCATATCGGGGATGGCCGATGTCAGGGCCCCGGTGCAGGCGGCCATCATCGAACCGCTGCCGATACCGCATGCCATCGCCAATGCGCGCGGATCAAAATATTCCATGCTGGCAAAAACCGATGCCAGAATGGCAAAAATAAAGGTGCCAAACAGGGTGCCGATCACATAAACGCCCATCACTCCGGCCCCTTCGGGGCTTTTGAGGGTGTAACGGTCGGCAATGATGGCCAGATTGGGTTCGCGGGCGATTGAAAATGTCGCGCCGATGGCTTCACGGCCCATTTTCAGGCCCCAGACTGCCAGCGGAAACGCCAGAACGATGGTGCCAAGATTACCGAGTTCCTGAAGCAACAGGGCCGGACCCGCTGCAATAATGGTCTCAATCGCCGGGCCGATGGTGGTGCCGAATTTGGCAATAAACGGCATGATCGCAATAACGATCAGCGGCGATGCTGCCGCGACTTCTTTTTTGCCAATGAATTTGGCGAATTTCGGCATCACATTGGGATTCATCAACGCTGCCATGACAAACGCATAGAGCAGCGGCAATAACAGGATCGCCCCGATCCCGAACGGAATTTTCCGGATGCCAATCAATTCGGCGATGACGCCGACAACAATAACTGCAAGATGAAGCCGCCATAGCTCCATTTGCCCCCGCATCGCATTCATATTCCCTGTCTCCTTGTCAGTCGCGCAAGCCAGCGCAAGTGTTTTGGGCCATCATGACCCAATATTGCGCATCATCCCTTTGGGGCGGTTGCCCCTGCTTCCCGGCGACGACCAAATTCACAGGACGTTCACTTGTATGCCGGGTATTTTGACTGACAATGAAAACTCGCCCCCGGTGGTGCAAGTGCCATTTTGGGATGCTTTTGTTGCCGTTGCGGCAACAGCTTGCCGGGGGGCAGACCGGGATCAGGACAGCGTGTCGGGATATTGCGCCGACCCAAAGGCCTCCATCCTGTCCCGGATCATCGCGGTAACGGCCCGCACGGCGGCTGTTTTCGGGCGCCCCTTGCGCACCAGCAAATGCGACGGCACATCGGCCAGAAACGGGTCGGTCAGGGGTACAGCCACAACCTCGCCCCGGCGCAATTGCCGCGATACGGCAAAGGCCGGCAAATAGGTAATGCCGCAACCGCTCAGGACAAAATGCACGGCAACATTGATCGAATCGGCGGTCAGAAACGCATCGCGGCACAGCCGGTTGCCGTGATCGACCTTGGCCAGCAGTTTGCTGACACCAAAATGCGGGTTCAGAATGGCACCGGGATAGGGCAGGGTATCGGCAAGGCAGCAACTGCTTTTGCGGGCCAGATCAAAATGCGGCGGCACCAATGCACATAACGGCGCGTGATCCTCGGCCAGCAATTCCAGATCGGGATTGCGCGGCGGATTGAAAACCAAGCCGATATCATAATCATCATGCAGGATGCCCGCCGTCATTTTTTCCGTTCCGGCCACGGCAATCGTCAGGCGGATATCGGGAAATTCGGTGCGCAACGGCTTGACCGCATGATTGACCAGATCGACCACAAATCCTTCGCCGGTGGCAATGCGCACTGTCCCGGCGACCGCACCGCTGGCGGCGGCAAGTTCCACCCCGAAACTTTCATCCAGTTCAATGCGCCGCCGGGCATGGGCGGCAACCATATGGCCCGATCCGGTAAAAACGATACCGCGTTTGGTCCGCTCCATCAAAAGCGTTTGCAAATGATCTTCCAGGGCGGCGATCTGTCGGCTGATGGCAGACGGGGCAATCCGCAAATGTTCGGCGGCGGTGCGGATTGATCCGGCCTCATAAACGGCCAGAAAATAACGCAACGGCTTGTCATCTATTCTCATGGCGGCATCACCGGGATTGTCAGAAAAACAAAAGACGCATCGTGATCATAGATCATACCTGTTGCTGTTTCGGCAACATGATGTTTCGCCGATTGATCTTGATAGCAGTCCGCTTTCCCCCGAAAGCTGAAAGAAGCAGAACCAAAAACAGCCGTCACAAAAGAGAGGCAAGTCATCGTGAAAATATCAAAAATCGGTGTTATCGGTTTGGGAAATATGGGGATGGGCATGGTCCGCACCCTGTTGCGCGAACGCTTCGAGGTGGTCGGGTTTGACCTGAATGCGGCCCGCATGGCCGAAGCCGCCGCTGCGGGTGCGATGATCGCGGCGGATATCGATCAGCTTTTCCATGATGCCGAAACCGTCATCCTGTCCTTGCCAACCGCGCAGCATGTGCGTGGCACACTGGCCGGAAGCCACGGTTTGCTGTCGCTGGGCACCTCGCCGCGTCTGGTGATCGACACCACCACATCCGAACCCGATGTCACCCGTGAACTGGATGTCTTGCTGCGCCATCAGGGGCATATCCTGATTGACGCGCCGGTCAGTGGCGGCCCCGCCGGGGCCAATAGCGGCCAGTTGACGATGATGGTCGGCGGAGCGAATGCCGATGTCGCCACCGCCATGCCGGTATTGCAGGCCCTGGCCGGGAAAATTACCCATGTCGGCCCGACCGGGGCCGGGCATGTCGTCAAACTGGTCAATAACATGTTGTGCGCCGCCCATCTTCTGACCATGAGCGAGGCCGTCCGTCTGGCAGAGGCCGCCGATGTATCGGCTGAACGTCTGATCGCCGCCCTGAATGCCGGATCGGGGCGCAGCGCAATCAGCGAGGTCAACTACCCGAAATGGATCATGAATGGTGCCTTTGACAGCGGTTTTACCATGGGGCTGATGCGCAAGGATGTGCGTCTGGCGATGGCACTGGCCGATGACAAGGGGGCGGAATTGCCCGTTGCTCGTCTGGTTGGCGATATCTGGGGTGCCAGCATCGAAACCCTTGATGACACGGCCGATTTCAACCGGATCGTCACATGTGACCCCACCCCCGATACTGCCCCCCGTGCAGGAGAAAAATCATGACCGCTTCGACATCTGTATCCTCCCTTGCCCCGCGTGATTATACCCGGGTGATGGCGGTGTTTTTTGGCGATATGCCGATTGGCAGCTGGATCAATGGCAAAATGGTGCCGGGCACCGGGGCCGAATTTGACCTGATTGATCCGGCGACGGCAAAACCGTTTCTGACCCTGCGCGATGCCGGGGCGGAATTGGTCGATGTGGCGATGAGCGCCGCCGCGGCCGCCCAGAAAATCTGGTGGAGCAAAACCCCGTCGGATCGCGGGCGTATTTTGTGGCAGATCGGCCAACAGGTCCGCGCCGCCCAGGAAGATCTGGCGCTTTTGGAAACCGTTGGCGCGGGCAAGCCGATCCGCGATACACGGGTCGAGGTTTTAAAAGTCGCCGAGATGTTTGAATATTATGCCGGTTGGGCCGACAAACTGCATGGTGATGTCATTCCGGTTCCGACCAGCCATCTGAATTATACCCGCCCGGAACCTTATGGTGTGGTGACGCAAATCACGCCGTGGAATGCACCGGTCTTTACCGCAGGCTGGCAGGTTGCCCCGGCCCTGTGCGCGGGCAATGCCGCGGTGTTGAAGCCATCGGAAATGACACCCCTGACCTCGTTGGCACTGGCGGTTCTGGCGCAAAAGGCCGGGTTGCCCGACGGGGTGATGACGGTTCTGACCGGGCTTGGGGCAACCACCGGGCAGGCGGCGACCACCCATGATATCACCCGCAAGGTGGTATTTGTCGGATCACCCCGCACCGGGGCGATGATCGCCGCGCAGGCGGCGCGCAATGTTGTGCCCTGCGTTCTGGAACTGGGCGGGAAATCGGCCAATATCGTGTTTGACGATGCCGATCTGAAACGGACCGCCCTTGGTGCGCAGGCCGCCATTTTCTCCGGCGCGGGGCAAAGTTGTGTGGCCGGGTCGCGGTTGCTGGTGCAACGGTCGGTGCTGGACCGGTTTGTCGATCTGGTGGTGGCCGGGGCCGATCATATCCCGGTGGGGGATCCGTTGAATGCCGCAACCCAGATCGGGCCGATCAACAATGCCGCACAATATCAAACCGTGCAAAATATGATCGCTGCCGGGCAGGCTGAAGGTGCGCAATTGCTGGCGGGTGGTGTGCGTCCTGGCGATGCCGCCTGTCAGGACGGGTATTTTCTGCGCCCCACCGTTTTGGGACAGGTCCGTAACGATATGCAGATCGCACGCGAGGAAATCTTTGGTCCGGTGGTCTCGGTCATCGCCTTTGACGATGAAGACGAAGCAATTGCCATTGCCAATGACAATAAATTCGGGCTGGCCGGGGCGGTCTGGACCGGGGCGGTGGATCGTGCGCACCGGGTCGCCAGCCGGGTACGCGCCGGAACATTCTGGATCAACAGTTACAAAACCATCAGCGTGATGTCGCCGTTTGGCGGCTTTGGCGCCAGCGGTTATGGCCGGTCCAGTGGCCGCGAAGGCCTGATGGAATATATGCAACCCAAAAGCATCTGGACCGAAACGGCGGCCAACCCGCCGGTCGGGTTCGGCTATGCCCCGGATGTTTGACTTCAATAATCAGACGATCAATGAAAACGGGCCGCCTTGCCGGGCGGCCCGTTTTTGTCGGCATCACATATTGGGATAATTGGGGCCGCCGCCACCTTCGGGTACCACCCAGACAATATTCTGGGTCGGGTCCTTGATGTCGCAGGTTTTGCAATGCACGCAATTCTGGGCATTGATCTGCAACCGTTTGCCCCCGGCGACTTCATCCTCGACAAATTCATAGACCCCGGCGGGGCAATACCGCGCCTCCGGCCCGTCATAAATTGCAAGATTGGTCGCCACCGGCACGCTGGCATCTTTCAATGTCAGGTGGATCGGCTGGTCTTCTTCATGATTGGTGTTCGATAAAAACACCGACGACAATTTGTCAAAACTGACCTTGCCATCGGGTTTGGGGTAATCGATTTTCGGCATGTCGGCTGCCGGTTTCAGGCAGTCATGATCGGCATGGTTTTTAAAGGTCCAGGGGGCCTTGCCCGCGAACAGATAAGTATCCACCGCGCTATAGGCCATCCCGCCCCAAAATCCCCATTTGGCGAAGCTGGGCCGGATATTGCGGACCTTGTGCAGTTCCGGATAGACCCAACTGTTTTTGAGTTTTTCCGGATAGGATTCCATCACCGGGGCCGGGGCATCCGATGTCAGTTGTTCAAAGGCGGCCTCGGCGGCCAGCATACCGGTTTTCATGGCGGTATGCGATCCCTTGATCTTGGGCACATTCATGAAACCGGCCGAACAGCCAATCAGGCAACCGCCCGGAAAAACCAGATCGGGCAGGGATTGAAACCCGCCTTCATTAAGGGCGCGTGCGCCATACGAAATGCGGCGGCCCTTTTCAAATAACGGACGCACCGACGGATGGGTTTTGAAACGCTGAAATTCTTCAAACGGGCTGAGATGCGGGTTTTCGTAATCCAGCCCGATGACAAAACCGACCACCACCTGATGATTGTCAAGATGATACAGAAACGACCCGCCATAGGTCTTGCTGTCCAGCGGCCAGCCCACCGTATGACGGATCAGGCCTTCCTGGTGGACTTCGGGATCGACTTCCCACAATTCCTTGATACCGATGCCATATGTTTGCGGATCGGAATTTTTGCGCAGATCGAATTTCTTGATCAGCTGTTCAGACAGCGACCCACGGCATCCTTCGGCAAAAAAGGTATATTTGGCGTGCAGTTCCATGCCCGGCTGATGATGGGGGCCAGGCGTACCATCCCGCTGTATGCCCATATCGCCGGTGGCAATGCCACGCACCGATCCGGCTTCGTCAAACAGCACCTCGGCGGCAGCGAAACCAGGATAGACTTCTATCCCCATGCTTTCGGCCTGTTCGCCCAGCCAGCGGCACAGATTGCCAAGGCTGATGATATAATTGCCCTTGTTATGCATTTGCGGCGGGGTCGGCATTTTGATGGCCGATGTTTCGCCCAGCATCATGAACTGGTCCTTTGTGGCAGGCACATTCAGGGGCGCACCCCGTTCCTGCCAGTCAGGGAACAATTCATTCAGCGAACGCGGTTCAAAAACCGCACCGGAAAGCGTGTGTGCCCCGACTTCGGAGCCCTTTTCCACCACGCAAACCGTGATTTCCTTTTGCTGTTCCCGGGCGAGTTGCATCAGGCGGATGGCTGCGGACAGGCCGGATACACCGGCACCGACGACAACCACGTCGAATTCCATGGATTCCCGTTCCATCTGGTCTCTCTCCTTTGCCAGCAATTGGACCGGACTGTTTCCGTCCGTGTCGTATGCTGGCGTATAACCAATGATCAGGGTCTCGCCCAAGCCCTGATTTCTCATTCTGAGTATCTTAATCGGTATAGATGTACCGATTTAACCCGGCTTTGTATATGGTGCAAGTGATGTAAAACCGTTAAAGTCCGCAACACGACACCATAACTACCGCACCGCAACATACACTCCGACTGTGTAGATGAGCAAACCAATTACAGATTTTGATGTGAAAAACCTCGACCCGTTGCAGGCGCTGATCTGGCAATTCGAGATGGGCGCAGACGAGGCGATTGCCGACGAGCCGCTGGACCGTTTCCGCGCATCCGAAAGCCTCAGCCGTCAGGCGGCACAGGGCGGGCCCGGTGCCGCGCCGGGGGCCGGGGCCGGAATGCGTCCGGCCTTTGGTAATGCTGCAACACCTGCTTATCGCCCGGCACCGGCACCAAACCATAATGCCGGGGGTGGTGCGGGTGGATTTTTATTGTCCGATACCCCGCAAGAAGCCCGGCAATCGGCACGCGATGCGGCGGCATCTGCCAAAAATCTGGATGAATTGCGCAATGCCTTGCTGGCGTTCGAGGGATGCGCATTAAAAAAATCCGCCAGTAATACGGTTTTTGGCACCGGCAATCCGGAGGCCAGACTGGTATTGGTAGGCGAGGCACCGGGGGCAGAGGAAGACCGGCAGGGCCTGCCTTTTGTCGGACCGAGCGGCAAGTTGCTGGACGCGATGTTACGGTCGATCGGGCTGGCGCGCGAGGATGTTTATATTACCAATGTCCTGCCGTGGCGACCGCCGGGAAACCGCCCGCCGACGACGGCGGAAATCGCGGTTTGCGAACCGTTTGTCCGTCGTCATCTGGCGCTGATTGCGCCGCGTGTGGTGGTGTGTCTGGGTGGCAGTTCGGCCAAAACCCTGATGGATGAGGATCGCGGCATTACCCGTCTGCGCGGTGTGTGGAAAGACATGCCATTCGAGGACGGAAAAAATGCACAGATCACTGCCATGTTCCATCCGGCCTATCTGCTGCGTACTCCGGAACAAAAACGGCTGGCATGGCGCGACTTGCGGGCGGTGGCGCAAAAACTGGCCCAGCCACATTCTTGAAACCGGGTGATCGCGTGTTTGAATTCAAAGACATTGAAATCCTCCAGGATATTGTCAAGGCAGGCGGGTTTCGGGCCGCAGCACAGAAATACGATCTGTCGCAATCGGCGATTTCATCGCGGGTTTCGGCCTTGGAAAAAAAGCTGGGCATTTTGTTGTTTGACCGCAGCAACCGTCAGGTCCGCCTGACCGCCGCCGGATTGCGGTTTTTGGAAGAAGCACAAAGGCTGCTGCGTGCGCGTGACCGCATCTGGCAGGAGCTGACCCATCCCGGCGAACTCAGTGGCACCGTGCGGATCGGGGTGGCGGAAACCATTGTTCATACGATCCTGACCGGGATGCTGAACAAACTGAAAAACGATTACGCCAAGGTGCGGTTTGAATTGTCGGTCGATACCTCCAGTCAGTTGGCAACGTTGTTGGCCGATGATGTTTTGGATGTGGCGATTTTGTTGCGCGATTCGGTGCCGCAAGGGGCCGTTGCCGTGCCGCTGCGTCCTGTGCAACTGGGTTGGTATTGCACCGAATCGATGGATTTACCCGATCATCCATTGTCGCTGGGTGAATTGGCGAAACACGCGATTGTAACCTTTCCCAAGGGAACATTGCCATTTCGCGAGGTTGAAAGCATTTTTTCCGCCCCCGATATCTCGCCGCCTGCCTTGCATGGGTCGGCGTCGCTATCGACGGTCAAACATCTGGTCAGTGGCGGTTTTGGCATTGGCGTTCTGCCGGTTTTGATGGCCGAAAGCACATCCTGGGATGAACATATCAAGTCGATTCCGGTGCGGGATGAAGCCCGGCTCAGCGAATTGCATTTCGTCATCAGCTATTTTCCCGAAAGAAATCGCGAAATCGGCGAAGCGGTTTCGCAGGCGGCACGGCTTTTTGATCACAATGATCTATAAAAACGATCAATAAAGTGATAAAATGATTACTTGACAAGATCGGTCTGGTTTCCCAAGCTGAGAATGAGGCTAAGAAACAGGATCGAACGAATGAACGCGACCGACCAGACGGCCCTTCTTTCAAAAACGGATATGATATCGGCTGCCGCTATGTCGCCGCTTGCCTTGCGTCACGCCATTCGGGCGGGCAAACACCGCGGCACGACCACCGGATATGCATCGGGTTTTCTTCAGGGAAATCTGGCGATCCTGCCCCGCGATCATGCCGATGCGTTTTTGCAATTCTGCATGAAAAATCCCAAGGCTAGCCCGTTGATCGGCATGTCCGAACCGGGTTCGCCGCATATTCCGGCCCTGGGCCGTGATCTTGATATCCGCACCGATTTGCCCGGTTATCGGGTTTTTCGCGGCACCACCGATTATCAAACCGTGACCGATCTGACATCCGTGTGGCGTGATGATCTGGTGACGTTTGTTCTGGGCTGTTCCTTTTCGTTTGAAGACGCGATAACGCGCGGCGGCGTGCCTGTCCGCCATATCGTGGCAGGTCGCAATGTGCCGATGTATGTCACCAACATTGCTACTGCACCGGCCGGGCCGTTCCACGGCCCGCTGGTGGTGTCGATGCGGTCCTTTACGCCGTCCGATGCCATCAAGGCCATTTTGTATTCTGACCGATACCGCCTTGCCCACGGCGCGCCTGTTCATATGGGCGATCCGGCGGGTATTGGCATCAAGGATCTCATGAAACCGGATTTTGGTGATGCGCCCGTCATGGACAAAGGCGACATCCCGGTTTTCTGGGCTTGCGGCGTAACACCGCAAATGGCGATCCGCAACGTGTTGCCGGATCTGGCGATCACACATGAACCCGGGCTGATGCTGGTGACCGATCTTCCGGCTGAATCTGCTGAATTCATGTCGGTCGGTACTGCATAATAACAACAACTTTCTATATCAGAGGACTGGAACCGATGAAAAAAACACTCTTTACCCTTCTTGCGGCTTCGGCACTGAGTGCCGGTGTCGTTGCGGCCCCGGCGCAGGCCGAAGACCTTTCGGTCGTCGGAAGCTGGAGCAACCTGCCGCTGCACAAACAGTTTGAAGCCCCGTTCTGGACCGAACAGCTTCCGGCTGCGTCGGGCGGCTCTATTTCCGTTCAGATGACCACCCATGACCAGATGGGCATTGGCGGTGGCGACGTTTTCCGTATTCTCAATGATGGCGTGTTTGACGTTGCAATGACCGTTGCCGATTATGCCGTGGGCGATGCCCCTGAACTTGAAGGCCTTGACGTACCGCTGGTCGCCAATACCGCCGCCGAAGCCAAGGCGATGGTCGAAGCCGCCCGTCCGATGGTGGAAGACATTTTCAAGGACCGCTTTAACGCCAAGGTTCTGGCCGTGGCGCCCTATCCGCCGCAGATCGTTTTTTGCAAGGGCGCAGTGACCTCGCTTGCCGATCTTCAGGGCAAAAAGGTCCGGGGATCGGGCCGTATGACCACCAAATTCCTCGAAGCCTTGGGCGCGGTTGGCGTCAATGTGGCGTTTTCCGAAGTGCCGGGCGCACTGGAACGTGGCGTGATTGATTGTGCCGTAACCGGTGCCGGTTCGGGATACAGTGCCGGCTGGTGGGAAGTTTCCGACCATCTGCTGCCGATTCCGCTGGGCGGTTGGGATTCGGTTGTGACCGCAATGAATATGGAAAAATGGGAAAGCCTGTCGGCGGACACCCAGAACCTGATCACCACCGAAATCAAAACCAAATTTGAAGATGCGGCATGGGCTGCTGCTGCGGCGTCGATTGATACCGACATCGCCTGCCTGACCGGCGGCACCTGCCCGGCTGGCGAAGCCGCCAACATGACCCTGGTGGAAACCACCGATGCCGATCTTGCCAAGGCAAAGGAAATCCTGACCACCACCGTTCTGCCGGAATGGGCCGAACGCGCCGGTAAGGATTGGGCCGCTCGCTGGAACGACACTGTTGGTAAAACAGTTGGCGTTACTGTACCACTTAGCTGATCAAATCCGGATCGGGGCCTGACAGGATCAGGTCCCGATTCCTGCTTGGTGGAGGGCCGTTTATGACCACTTCAATCATTGCGGCCATTCGCCGCATCAACCGCACGATTGCGCTGTTGGTCGGGTTTGTCCTGATTTCCTGCGTATTTTTGATCCTTGCCGATATTGTTTTCCGTGAATTTGGCGTTTCGTTTGGCGGGTCCGATGAAATATCGGGTTATGTCATGGCGGGCACGGCAAGCTGGGGCATGGCCTATGCCCTGACCGAACTGGCCCATGTCCGGATTGATCTGATCCGGTTGCGTTTGCGTTCGATGGCGCAGGCCCTGATGGATCTGTTTGCGATTACCGCCCTTGCCGGAACCACCATTGTCATTGCCGTGCAAGGCTGGCCGGTTTTGTCCAAGACGCTGGAACGTGGATCGCGTGCCAATACGCCGCTTGAAACACCGTTATGGATTCCGCAGGTTTTCTGGCTTTCGGGCTGGGTCTGGTTTGCAACATGCGCCAGTTTGCTGGTGCTTCTGACTTTGGTTTTGCTGTGGCAGCGCGACCTCAAACAGGCTGATGCCCTTGTTGGCGCACGCTCCGAACTGGAGTTGGAACAATGATTTTTTCCGTAACTGCGGGCCTTCTGGGTCTTTTGGCGCTGTCGATACCGGTTGGTATTGTTTTGTTTTTGCTGGGTTTCGGGATTGATCAGTTTTTTTCGGCTTTTCCCCTGTCGCGTGCGTTGGGGCAAGTCGTCTGGTCTGCCTCCAATTCATCGACCCTGATCGCTATTCCGTTTTTTGTTCTGTTGGGCGAAATTCTGGTGCGGGGTGGCATTGCCGAACGGACCTATGCCGCGCTTGATAAATGGTTTTCGTGGCTGCCGGGTGGGTTGATCCACGCCAATATCGGCACCGCCACCATGTTTTCGGCAACATCCGGGTCATCGGTGGCAACAGCCGCGACGGTGGCAACGGTGGCAATGCCGCAGGCGGAAAAACTGGGATATGATCCACGGCTGTTTTCCGGGGCGATTGCCGCAGGCGGAACGCTGGGCATCATGATTCCGCCGTCGATCAATCTGATCGTGTACGGGTTCTTGACCGAAACATCAATCCCGCGCCTGTTTCTGGCCGGGTTGATTCCGGGGTTGCTGATGGCGGTGGCCTTTATGGCGGTGACGGCGATCCTGTGCAAAATCAAACCATCACTGGGCGGTGAAAGCCGGTCTTTTAGCTGGTCAGAACGTTTCGCCAGCCTGAAACAGCTTGGCCCGATCATTGTTCTGTTTGCAGTCGTGATCGGATCGATCTATGCCGGGTGGGCAACGCCAACTGAATCAGCGGCCCTTGGGGTGGCGATGGCGTTTCTGATCGCACTGGCCAATGGTGGCGTGTCGCGGGAAATGATCAGCCAAAGCCTGCATGGCACGGTGCGGATTACCTCCATGATCATGCTGGTGATTATCGGGGCCTATTTCCTGAATTTCACCCTGACATCGGCCGGTATGGGACGCGAATTGCAGGATATGCTGACGGGGCTTGATCTCAGCCCGTTTGGGACCCTGATGATCGTCATTCTGCTGTATATCGTGCTGGGCTTTTTCATTGAAACCCTGTCGTTGATGGTGGCGACCATTCCGATCATTGTGCCGATCATGGTCGGTATGGGTTTTGACAAGGTGTGGTTTGGCATCCTTCTGATCGTTTTGATCGAAATGGCGCTGATCACTCCGCCTGTGGGGCTGAATCTGTATGTGGTACAGGGCGCGCGAAAATCGGGCCGTTTGTCACAGGTCATGGTCGGGGCGATACCCTTTGTGCTGGTGATGCTGGCGATGGTCGCCCTGCTGGTGGCGGTGCCGTCTGTTGCCCTTTTCCTGCCCGATAACTTTTAAAAAAGGCGCGGTCGTCTGCTGTCATCGCGGGCGACCGCCCCTGTTTTCAACACAGAACATGTTGCCGATGCTGCCCCATCCTTGCGGGCACAGGGCATCTTTGACAATCAGGACCAGAATATCATGCAATTTACTGTTGATGGCACCGCTCTGACCCTTAAATTTTCCCATTGCACGGTGGCGGGCTGGACCGGCCGCAACAAGGCGGCGATCCAGCATCACATTGATGAACTTGCGGCAATCGGTGTTACCCCGCCGTCGTCCGTGCCACTTTATTACCGGGTGGCGTCGGGGATTTTGACCGGGGAAAACCGCATCGAAGTGGTTGGGCCGGGGACTTCGGGCGAAATCGAACCGTTTCTGGTGGCCCATGACGGTACGATGTATATCGGTCTGGCATCCGATCACACCGACCGCGACCTTGAAGCCCATTCGGTTGCCTTGTCCAAACAGGCATGCCTGAAGCCGGTCGCGGCTACCCTGTGGCGGTTTGACGAGGTGGCCGGTCATCTGGACCAGCTTGAAATGCGGTCATGGATTCGCGAAGGTAACAGCGACGAGTGGGTTCTTTATCAGGATGGTCTGGTCGCGGCGATACGACCGTTATCCGATCTGATCGACGGATCAAAATTTGTTGCCGCCGCGACCGATGGCAAGGCCGCCGGGATGTTGTGCGGCACGTTGGGGGTGGTATCGGGCGGAGTGCGTCCGGCGCGGGCCTTTAAAATGGAATTGCGTGACCCGGTGTTAAACCGTGTTATTGCGCATGAATATGACATTATCGAACTGCCGGTTATTTCCTGATTATTTTCCGATAGTTTTCTGCCACGCATTGCAAGGATCAGTTTTATGGGATGGATTGTGGACAAGGCCCGCGCCGCGATTACACGGGTGGACCAGTTGGGCGAACGGGCGCAAACCCTGTTTACCGAATTTGACCCGGAACGAATCCTTGCCGATGCCGGGCGTGCCGAACAACGGGTCGCGACCAGCGACCGGCCCCTGCCGCTGGCCGGGATGCTGGTATCGGTCAAGGATTTGTATGACGAAGCCGGTATCGTGACGACGGCCGGGTCGCGCCTGTTGCAGGATCAACCCCCGGCAAGCAAAGACGCCCCGCTGATTACCCGCATCAAGGAAGCCGGGGCGGTGCCGTTTAGCCGCACGAATATGAGCGAATTTGCCTATTCCGGTGTCGGGTTGAACCCGCATTACGGAACGCCGGGCAATGTGTTTGACGAAACCCGTATTTCCGGCGGATCGACATCGGGTGGTGCCTTGACGGTGGCGCTGGGCCTTGCCGATATTGCGCTGGGAACCGATACTGGCGGGTCGGTGCGTATTCCGTCCGCCATTAATGGTCTGGTCGGGTTCAAGCCCAGCCGTCAGGCTGTGTCGGGCGACGGCATTCATCCGCTGGCCCCGACCTTTGACACACCGGGGCCGTTGGCGCGGGATCTTGCCACTGCGATTGCCGCCTTTGATGTGATGTCCGGGCAGAAAACCCCGATGATCACCGAATTCGATACCTTGCCGCTGACCTTTGCCATTCCGGAAAATGCCTTTGTCACCGATCTGGATGACACGGTGCAGGCGGCATGGGACAAGTTTTGCAAGGTCTTGAGAAAAGCCGGGCATTCTTTGGTCAGTCTGGATTTCGGCTTTTTGCAACAGGCGATTTCGGTCAATAAAATCATTGTGTCGGTCGAGGCGCACAAGATTTATGGCAAGGATATCAAAAAGCTGGAAAGCTGCGGCGATGCGCGTGTCCTGAACCGCATCCGGTTTTGTGAAACCCTGTCAGATGGTGATATCGCCGACGCCTATGGCCTGCGTGATCAGGTGATCGCACAGTTTAATGCGCAAATGAGCCATGCCGATATTTTGCTGGCTCCGACCTTGCAAATGATGGCCCCGACCATTGCCGATACCGAGGCCGATTTTGACCGGCTGAATGCCGCCATGTTGCGCAATACGTCGCTTTTAAATCTTGCCGATGCCTGTGCCATTTCATTGCCGGTCGGACTTTCGGGGGGGAACCCCGGTGCGATTATGCTGGCGGCCCCGCATGGCGGGGATCAAACCCTGCTGGCAGCGGCCCAAAGAATTGCAGGGCTTCTGTAGCAATACAGAAACGTTCCAAATATAATTTGAATTTTTTGCTGCTCTGCACGCACAGGGCAGTAGAACTTAAGTATCTGATATTGGATAAAACGTTTCGTGGATCGTGGTTTTAATGTATATATGCTGGCAACAAGGCGGATGAAAATCGTCAAATAACTGGTTGCGACGTCAAACTGCTTCGGGCTAGAACCCATGAAACTCGCGGGTTCTGTTTTGGGGAAAGACTGGTTTTGATCGAAGCGTTAAAATTTGCGTCGTCGCGTTTCGTGACGGGTGTTCGTTGCGGCCTTATGACCTGCGTGGTTGCCTTTGGGATTGCCGGTTTTGCGCCGATGCCCCATGCCGCACAGCAGGAACAGGCCGCCCTTGACGAACCCGGTACGTTTAACGCCGTCACCAATACCATTCCCCAGCCGCTTTCCACCCGCGATGCCGAACTTTACCAACAGATTTTTGCCGTTCAGGAACAGGGCCGCTGGGATGATGCGGACCGCCTGATTGCGCGCCTGTCAGATAATTTGCTAATCGGGCATGTTCAGGCGCAACGTTATTTGCATCCGACGGCCTATCGTTCGCGCTATTCCGAATTGCGCGACTGGCTGGCGATTTATGCCGATCATCCGCAGGCTCCGACCATTTATAAACTGGCCCTGACGCGCCGTGGCAATGCCAGCGCCCCGAAAAAACCGGTGGGCGGTTATTTGAATGGTGGCGGTTATGATTATGAAAATGTTCTGCCCTATCGTCACAAATCAACCAAACAGCTTTTGCAAAGCGAACGCGGGCGTGTTGCCTCCCTGAAAAATATCATCAAATCGCGGATCGGGTCCGGCTGGCCGACCGGTGCGCTTGAAATTCTGGATGGCGACGATGCGCAACGCCTGTTTGATGCTTATGAACAGGATGCCGCACGTGCGTCGATTGCGGCGGGGTATTATTATTTTGGCAAGCCCGATCTGGCATTGAAACATGCGGGGCAGGCGGCGAAACGTTCGGGTAAATATTTGCCCGATGCCCATTGGATGGCCGGTTTGACCGCGTGGCGTCTGGGCGACATGGATCGGGCGCATGGCCATTTTTCCGCCCTGTCTGAAAACAAATATGCCTCAAGTTGGACCCGTTCGGCGGGGGCCTTCTGGGCCGCCCGAATTGATCTTGCCACCGGCAAGTTTGATCAGGCGGACCATTTCCTGAAACGGGCCGCCGAAGACCCGCGTACTTTTTACGGGCTTCTGGCGGTGCGCGCACTGGGTCGCGATGATATGTTCGATTGGGACAGTCTGGTGCTGACCGATGACCGTATCAACAAGTTGCGGCTGGAACCCTCCACCCGGCGCGCCCTTGCCCTGTTGCAAATCAATCAGAATGACGACGCCGAACGCGAATTGCGCAAGGCCGCGATCACCGATGATCCACGCTTGCAGCGGGCGGTGCTGTCACTGGCTGATGCCGCATCCTTTGCGCCGCTGACCTTACGATTGGGCAGTCATATTGCCCAGAAAACCGGTGAAGTGATTGTCAATGCGCTTTATCCGGTACCCCATTGGGAACCCGAAGGCGGATTTGAGGTGGACCGGGCGCTGATTTATGCCCTGATGCGGCAGGAATCGGGCTTCAATACCGAGGCGCGCAGCCATGCCGGGGCACGGGGCCTGATGCAATTGATGCCCGCCACCGCCAGCTATATCGGCAATACCCGTTATCAGGGGGAAAAACGCGCCGAACTGTATCAGCCCGAAGTCAATCTCAGCCTTGGTCAGAAATACGTCGGGCATCTTCTGGATCAGAACGGCATTGATAACGGATTTTTGCAGTTGATGGCGGCCTATAATGGTGGCATCGGCAATCTGGGGCGCTGGCAGAAGGCGTTGAAGGATAACGAAGACCCGCTTTATTTCATCGAAAGCATCCCGTCGCGTGAAACCCGGATGTTTATTGAAAAAGTCATGGCGAATTTGTGGATGTATCGCGGGCGTCTGGGGCAGGATACCCCGTCGCGCGACAGTCTGGCCGCCGGTAAATGGCCGACCTATGATGCGCAGGAAGCCGGAAAAGAAGGTCTGGCTGCGGCGGCCCGGTAATGTCGGGAAAACAGGACCGTTCGGATAACACCTTACGTCAAAATCACGATCCACGGGTACAGGGTACGATTCTTGATCGTATCTTCATGCCGCCAATGAGTGGCGAAGAAGCCCTGCGGCGGTTTCAGGCATCACACGGTCAGGACATCCCCCAATCGGAACTGTCGGCGCTGTCGCCCGTAATGCGATGTGTCGCGGTGGCCGGAACACTGGTTTTGATCGTCGGGGTTTTGCTGGGCGTGTTTTATCTGATTTCCCGATAAGATTTGCGTGTTATTCGTCTGCGCCCATGCGGGCTTGAAGGGCGGTAATTTGGGCCTCGGTGGCGGCACCCAGAGGGTCATTTGCAGGAATATCGCGCAACAAATCCTGCCATACCCGCAAGGCAATCGCAGAATCGCCCTGTTGCTCCAGCATCATGCCGTAATAATAACGGCTCAGATAATGATTGGGCATCTGGCCCAGCGCATGTAACACCAGATCACGCGATGCCGCATCAATTTTGCCATCTGCGGCGGTGATGCGGGTATCGGCATATTCAATCGCCAGAGAGGGGTTATGGCCTGATAATTCATAAGCCCGACCATAGGCCGCCATGGCGCGGTCAATATCACCCAGCCGTAATGATCCGCGAGCCAGAACGATCCAGCCTTGCAGATTGCGCGGATTGACTTCCAGTGTCAGGACAATCTGCGACAAAAGGCGGCGAATTTGCAAATCGGTCTGGCTGTTGGTATCGATGGTGGTACCGTCTGTGGCGGAGGCAACGGCAAGGTTGCGTTCTTCTTCGCGTTCGACATAGGGGCTGGCAGGCAGATGCGGTGTGCCAAGCCAGATATACAGCCCGCCTGCAGCCAGAACGGGCATAAAGGCCAGTATCATCGGCAGGCGATGATAACCAACCGGGCGCGGACAGGCCAGCCAGACTGCCAGAACCGCCAATAACGCAACAATGCCGATCCCCACCCAGATCATCACATCCTCAGTCCTGCGACGGACGCAAAAGGTCATCAAGACGTCGCCGTTCCGCATCGGAAAGCGCCTGCGGGCTGTTGGTCACGGCGTCGTTTTTCTTGCGCCGATAAAAGGCAAAAACCCCGACCCCGGCAAAGATCAGCAGGAAAAACGGGCTGCCCCACAAAATATAGGTTTCGGGTTTCAGCGGCGGGTTCAGCAAAACATAATCGCCATATCGATCAACAATATAATCAAGGGTCTGCTGATCGCTGTCCCCGGCCACCAGACGTTCGCGCACCAGAACGCGTAAATCCCGCGCCAGATCGGCATCCGAATCATCAATCGACTGATTCTGACAGACCAGACAGCGCAATTCCTTGCTGATCTCGCGGGCGCGTTGTTCCAGCACCGGATTGGCCAGCATTTCATCCGGGAGAACGGCCAGGGCTGGTTGCGTTGTGACAAGCAGGGCGGCAAACAGCCACAAAAAATGTCTGGCGGGGCGGATCATCCCTGTAACTCCTGAATTTTCGGCAGCAAGACATTTTGCAGGATGTCGGGGCTGACCGGGCCGACATGTTTGTAACGAATACGGCCATTGCCATCGATGATGAAAGTTTCCGGAACGCCGTAAACCCCAAAATCAATGCCGGTCCGCCCGGAAATATCCATGCCGACCGCCGTATAGGGGTCGCCCAGTTCATTCAACCAGATTACCCCGTCTTGCGGGTCTTTTTCCTTGTAATTCAGGCCATAGACCGCAACACCGGATTCCTTTGCCAGCCGCTGGATCAGCGGATGTTCGGCCCGGCAGGGCACACACCACGAGGCAAAAATATTCAGAACCGATACCTGACCATTTGCCAGATCACTGCGGGCAAGGCCCTTGTCGCGGCCCGGCAGAGGCGGCAGCGAGAAATCAGGCACCGGTTTGTCAATCAGAGCCGAAGGGACAACCGATGTATCCTTGCCCAGATTGACCAGAAAGGCCCCGGCAAGGGCGACAAAAAGCACAAGGGGAATGACAGCGATCCAGAACCTCATTGGGTCGGTCCTTCATTCTTTTTGAAAAATAGCAAGGCACGCATGAAAACAGACATAATTCCCCCGATCAAGATGATGATCATTCCGGCCCAAACCCATGACATCATGGGAAAAAACCGAATATTGACGATGCGTCCACCGTCTTCGGCGCGTTCGCCGACAGTGACATGAAGATCGCCATCCCGGCTGTGCCAGACATCGGCTTCAATGGTTTCAACCCCGCGCACCGGATAATACCGGACTTCGGGCGATAACTGGCCCAAAGGCTGGGCATTCTGATACAGAATGAATGTGGCTTTTCTGGTTGCATAATTTTCACCGGGCAGCAAAGCCACGCCTTCATATTGCAAATTATACGGGCCGATTTCGATACTTTGGCCGCTTCGCGCCGACAGAACGATTTCTTCCTGCCACAGGGTGCTTGCGGATGCCCCTGCCACCAGTAACCCCATGCCGATATGCGCCAGTGTCATACCCGTATAATGCGGCCCCAACCGCGCAATATTGCGGTATTTGGTGCCGCTTTGATCGCGGTTGCGGCGTAACCGTTCCCACAGATCGGCAATCGAGGCGGTGACGATCCATGCGGCAAGACCGATCCCCAATAACGGCAAGGGAGAAGCATTGATATGCCGCATCCAGACAAACAACGTAATCACGGCCGACATGATCAGTGGCAGTTTCAACCGCCCCGCCAGCGAAAATGCCCGGTCCTGCCGCCAGCGCAAGGAGGGGGCCAGTCCCATCACAAGTAATATCGGCACAACAACCGGCAACAGCGCCTGCACAAAAAACGGTGGTCCAACCGTCACAATACTGTCGCCGATCCAGCGCACAATCAAGGGATAGACAGTGCCGGTCAGAATGATCGCTGCGGCAACTGCAAACAGCACACTGTTGATAAACAACCCGCTTTCGCGCGACAGAAAGGAAAAATCAGCCGCTTCGCGCAATTGTCCAGCAGTGCGTGAAAACAGAAAATACGCACCGCCCATCACAATGCAAAACCCGATCAGCAAGGTGGCATGTTCACCGGTGGCAATCAGGGCGGCGGGCAACGGACCCAGCCAGTCGGACCGCACCAGAAACATGCCGAACCATCCCGCGCCAAAGGCCGATAAGGCAAGCAACGCCGTCCAGGGCTTCAAGGCCTCGGTTTTTTCAAGGGCGGTCAGGCAATGTAACAGCGCGGTCGCCAGTATCCAGGGCAATAACACGGCATTTTCGACAACATCCCAATACCACCATTGTCCCCATCCCTGTTCAATATAGGACCGGTATGTGCCGGTCAGGATGGCTGCGCCCAGAAACAGCCATGCCGATACGGCCCACGGCCCCATCTGCCGAGCCCAGACACGGTCAAGCTGTGCCCGGGGCAGGGCGGCAAAGGTTGTGGCAAAAATCACCGATAACGCTGCCAGCCCGGCATAGAGCAATGGGGCATGGATCAGGGTCAGGACATCCTGCCTCAGTGGATCAAACCCCATGCCGTCCAGTGGCGGGGCCGGATCGCGCAAAAACGGGTTGCCATCAATAATTGCACTGGCGGCCAGTAGGGCCATGATCAGCCCCAGCACAGCAAGGGTCGTGTCGGTATTTTGAATGCGCTGTGACAGGTGGCTTTGTACCCAGAAAAAAACCGATGCCAGTGCCGTCAGGCTGATCCATAACAGGATGGCGCAATTTTCTGGTGTGATGGCAGCACTGATACGATAAAATAAAGGGGTGGATGAATGACTGTAATCGGCAACCAGCGGCAGCGAAAAATCGCTGATGATAAAGCTGTAGATCAGCGCCCCCTGCGCCATGAATGCCAGCAGGCAGATCATCACGGGCAAAGGCCATAGCAGGCGGGCGGTTTGGCCTTTGTCGGCTTCAAAACCGGCATTGCCCTTTTCTGGCGACAATTGCGCTAAAATCTCGCCATGTTCGGAGGCCAGTTTTATCGGACGGAAAAAGGCCATGCGTACCGGGCAAAAAAGCACAGCCTGAGCACAGCCAAGGGCAAGAAGAAGAATAAGGGCAAAATGTCCGAGTTCTGCGATCATGCCGGGTAAATGCTTTATCCTGTCAGAAGCGGGGAAACCAACCTGCGTCTGATATAAACCAGTTTGCCATAAAAATTAACACACAGTCGCAACAGGCAGGCCGCAACAGCGCGTTATCCTTACAGAATGTGGCTTAATTGAGCATGTTTTCGGCATTTTTTGCTTCAAGTTCCTGCCAGTATCCGCTTTCTTTCAGGGCATCGGCCACTTCGCGCGGCATGTAATTCTCATCATGCTTGGCCAGAACCTCGCGGGCGACAAATTGCCCGTTGCTGTTCATGCTGCCTTCGGCGACCACGCCCTGACCTTCGCGGAACAGATCGGGCAGGATGCCGGTATAGGAAACGGTGATGCTGTTGGCCATGTCGGTGACAACAAAAAGCGTGGTTTCTCCCGATCCGACCTTGGTAATGCTGCCTTCTTCCACCAATCCGCCAACGCGCAACCGGCGGGCTTCGTCAATCGGTGACTGGGCGGCGATTTCGGTCGGGCTGAAAAAGAAAACAACAGATTCCTCAAACGCGGTCAGGGCCAGTGCTGCGGCACCGGCAATCGCCAACAGGGCGGCACCGGCAAGATACAGGCGTTGACGTTTGCGGGATTTGGCGCGGGATAAGGACACGTCGGTATTCTCCGTTCAGGGCCGGGCATCGCGGGATTTGGATCGCCGCGGCCGTCGGGATTTTAACAGGGTTTCCAACTGATCCAGTTCAATGCGGCTTTGACCAAGACCCCGCAGGCTGGTGACAAGCAGGAAAACCATCGCAACTGCCGTAATGGCGTAGCTGCTCCAGATATAAAGGCCATAGCCTTCCATCATGAAATAATCGCTCATTTTCCGGCTCCGGCGTTATGACCTTGATCATACAGGGCGGAACCGCTTGTGGTCCCGTCACCCTGTTCAAACAGGCCGCTGAGTTGCAGGGCACGAATGCGCCGTTCATTGAGTTCGGACCGCACCCGAATGGCCAGGATGATGAAATAATAGCCGGTAAATGCAACCGCCATCAGCATCAGCGGCCACAACATACTGGGGTCAATCGACGGGCCATCCATTCGCGCGACCGAAGCCGGTTGATGCAGGGTGTTCCACCAATCAACCGAAAATTTGACAATCGGCACATTGACGACACCGACCAGTGCCAGTGCAGAACCAGCCTTTGATCCGCGTTCCGGATCGTCAAAGGCATTCACCAGCGCCATATAGCCCAGATACAAAAACAGCAAAATCAGCATCGAGGTCAGGCGCGCATCCCAGACCCACCATGTTCCCCACATCGGTTCGCCCCACAGCGACCCGGTGATCAGGCAAAGGGCGGTAAACATCGCACCGACCGGTGCGGTGGCGCGGGCCGCAATATCGGCCAGCGGATGTTTCCAGATCAGGCTCATCGCGCCGCAGATTGCCATGCCGACATAACAAAACAGGCCCATCCATGCCGTCGGGACATGGATATACATGATGCGGACGGTATCGCCCTGCTGATAATCGGCAGGCGACCAGAACAGGCCAAGATACAGCCCGGTCCCACCGGTTATGACGGTGATGGCAATCATCCACGGCATCAGGGTATCTGCCAGTTTCAGAAATACGCTTGGTTTGGCGAAACGATGCATCTCTCTCTATCCGTTCGATCCGGGGCGGGATATCGGGTCCGATCCGGCGCGGTTCAGTCGGTAATCAAATTTTATCATCTTATTCCACCGCCTGCCGGACGGCATGGGCGGCGGCAAACGGGGCAAGTGCAAGTGACAGCAGCAAAATCGCCCCCATAATCTGTAAATGGGCCTGTACCGGCATGCCGAGCAAGGCCGCCTCGACCGCCCCGGCCCCGAAAATCAGCACCGGTATATAAAGCGGCAGCACCAGTAACGACACCAGAACCCCGCCGCGCCGCGCGCCCAAAATCAGGGCCGCGCCAATCGCACCAATCAGGCTCAGCGTCGGGGTGCCAATTAACATGGCAACGATCAAAACGCCAAATCCGTCTGTGCTCATATTCAGCATCACCGCCATCAGCGGGGCAGCCACAATCAATGGTAAACCCGTCGTCAACCAGTGTGTCGCCACCTTGCCCAGCACCACCAGTTCGAGCGGCACCGGGGATAAGGTCAGCAATTCCAGCGTGCCATCCTCGTAATCGGTCTGAAACACCCGTTCCAGCGACAGCATGGCAGCCAGAAGGGCCGAAACCCAGATCACCCCCGATGCAATCCGCGCCAGAATATTGGCTTCCGGCCCGACGCCAAAGGGAAACAGCGTCGTTGTTACGATAAAGAACGCTACTACCATCACCGAATCTGCGCCTTGACGCAGCGCAAGTCGCATGTCACGCCGCAGGATCGCCATGAAGGCATTCATGCCGAAACCCCTTCTTTATCCGGTGTTTCAATGGCTTGGGGGCCTTCTTCCGGCACGACATCATCGGGCGCGCCCGCCAGCCATTCCATCATCGGGATGGCAAATTCATCAAGATCAAGCAATTTGGGTCCGGTAATGTCGAGGTCAATATGGGTGGAATAGATCACCGTGCCACCATCCCCCCGAAACTTTTCAATCAGTCCCGCCAGCCCGGCACTGGATTCGCGGTCCAGCCCGACGGTCGGTTCATCCAGAAGCCATAATTGCGCCGGGCCGATCAGGATACGCGCCAGCGCGGTGCGGCGTTTCTGGCCGCTGGATAAGAACCGTCCGGTGGTATTGGCAAGATGCAAAATACCCAGCGCATCCAGTGCCCGGTCGATTTCGCTATCGACATCACGGATACCGCGCAATTCCGCCCACAGGCGCAAATTGTCCCACACCGTCAAAACCGGTTTGACGGCATCCTGATGCCCCAGATATTGCAACCGGGCGCGATGGGCAGCCATGTCGTCGGCAATGTCTTCGCCCTGCCAGAAAATCTGCCCGTGCAGTGGGGCCAGTAACCCGGCCATGACACGCAACAGGCTGGATTTCCCCGCTCCATTGCGACCGCGCAGCATAATGGCATCCCCCGGCCCGGCCGTAAATGCCAGACGGGCAAACACCATCCGCTCACCCCGGCGGCATGTCAGATCAGAACCGGTAAAAACAGTCATGTAACGATGCGGTGTCCCTTGAAGATATCACTGCATTCCTATAGCGCGATGCGCCATTTGAATCATGCTTTATCCGACATTGGTCTGTCACTCTTTGCCCCAAATCAATTATTCGGACGGGGACGGTACCATTCCGGGGGAAGGCGGCATTTTAAATGAGTTTTGTTCTAAAATCGGGCCATGACCGCACTGTGAATCGGGCCGCCAGGGCCGTTCTGGACCAGAACGGCGATGCCGCCGTCACATTTTTTGGCCAATTGTATCGGGATTGTGCGGGAGTCGCCCTGCCACGGGCCAAGATCGATCAGTTCGCGCACGACATTGACATGTTTTAATGTCCGTCCGGCATTTTCGCCGGTGGCGACATTGCTGCTGCGTTGCCGGTCAAACCCGACCAGCCACAAATGCATCCTGGAATCGGCATTAACATCCGCGCTGGCCTCAAGGGTCAATGTGCCCGAAGGCAAGGTTTCGCTATTGGGGGGGGGCGTAAGGTCAAGCCGTGCCAGAACGGGCAGGGCGATATGACGGTCCACGGCATTTGCGATGTGGCTGCTGTCGGGCGCGCGGACAACATCTGTGCCGTTGATGATCACCTGGGGCGTAAAAACATAACGCGCCTGCAGGCCGGATGCGTAATCCTTCTGGCGTTTTGTATTGGCCGGGTCGGAAAACGGGTCTTCCCAGCCAAGATAATTCCAGTAATCGACATGAAAGGACAAGACCAGAATGTCGTCACGGCTTTGGGCAATGTCGGCCAGTGCCTGATCCGCGGGCGGGCAGGAATTGCAGCCCTGCGATGTATAAAGTTCAACAACGGCGCGAGGTGTCATGCTGTTGGCATGGACGGCGACGGGTGCGGCGGCAAAAATTGCGAAGCCCAGAAATAGTCTGGAAAATGGCGTGATATTTTTCATGTGCAGATCATGCCCATATTGACCATCAATCGCCAATCACAAGCGGTTGAAGGCGGTATGTGACGGGCCCAAACAGGTGATTTTGGCTTTGTTAAGGTAAATCCGCCCCTTGACGGATGGTGGAGGATGCAACATCACCCATGATGGAAAAAGGATGAACCAATCGGAGACCTGTTTGGGATGAAAACAGATTGCCGGTCCGAATGGAGGTTTGCAGCGACATGATACAACGCGAATATTGGGGCTCGCGCCTTGGATTTATTCTGGCGGCGGCCGGGTCGGCGGTGGGGCTGGGCAATATCTGGAAATTCCCCTATGTGGCCGGGGCCAATGGTGGCGGGGCGTTTTTGCTGATTTATCTGGCAATGGTCTTTACTATTGGCCTGTCGGTGATGCTGGCCGAAATGGTGATTGGCCGCATGTCGAGAAAGAACGCCATCGGGGCCTTTGCCAAACTGAAAGGTGGGGCATGGCCGCTGGTCGGGCTGTGTGGTGTTGCGGCAGCCTTTATCATCCTGTCATTCTACAGTGTGGTTGCCGGATGGACCGTGGCCTATATGGTCAAATCGGTTGCCGGGGAACTCGCCCTTGCCGATTCGGGGGCACTGGGCGGAATGTTTGGCGATTTTATTGCCAATCCGGTATCGCCGATATTTTACCATGCACTGTTCATGGCGCTGACGGTCTTTGTCGTGTTGTCGGGGGTGGGTGCGGGGATTGAACGTGCCTCCAAAATCCTGATGCCTGCATTGTTTGGTTTGCTGGTGATTCTGATCATTCGGGCGGTGACCCTGCCCGGTGCAGCCGAGGGTGTCGCCTTTTTGTTGCAGCCGGATTTTTCCAAAGTCACGTGGAATACGGTGTCCGAAGCCTTGTCGCAGGCGTTCTTTTCGCTGTCGCTCGGTATGGGCGCGATGATCACTTATGGCTCTTATCTTGGCAAAAAGGATAATATCGCCGGGTCGGCGGGCTGGGTGACCTTGCTTGATACATCGGTTGCGGTGATGGCCGGTCTGTTGATCCTGCCTGCGGTGTTTGCCTTTGGCTTTGATCCGGCGGCGGGGCCAGGCCTGACTTTTATCACCCTGCCTGCGGTGTTTGCCCAAATGCCGTTTGGCTCATTCTTTGCCTTTTTGTTTTTCCTGTTGCTGGCGATTGCGGCCCTGACCTCGGCGGTGTCGATCCTTGAAGTCGTGGTGGCCTATTTTGTCGATGATCGACGCATCCATCGCAAAACCGCATCAATTGCGGTGGGCGTGATTATTTTCCTTTTGGGGATTCCGTCGTCGCTGTCGATGGGAATCTGGGGTGAATTCACGCTGTTTGGTCTGGGATTCTTTGACCTGATGGATGCGATTTCATCGAAACTGCTGTTGCCGGTTGGCGGGCTGTTTATTTCGCTGTTTGTCGGCTGGGTCATCTGGCCTGCGGCCAAACAGGATGTGGCTGGTGCGAATGGCGTTATGCCGTTCTGGGTCGATGGTTGGGGCGTGATTGTCAAATTCGTCGCTCCGGCGGCGATTGCCTTTATCCTGCTGAAAGGTCTTGGCGTGTTCTGAGGACGAACAGGGAAACGGGGATGCCAATGCGTCCCCGTTTCGGTCTTTAGGGCAAGCGGGCCAGTGTTTCGATCTGATCGGGGTCCATCGGACGGCCCAACAGATATCCTTGCAGGATATTGCAGTTGTTTCGTTGCAGGAACTGGCGTTGTTCTTCGGTTTCGATGCCTTCGGCGACACATTTTTTGCCCAGATTGTGCGCCATATTGATGATGGTTTGCACAATTGCATTGCCGCCGTCGTCATCGCCCCGGCCAATATCATTGACGAAACTGCGGTCGATCTTGACGGTATCAAACGGCAATTGCCGCAAATAACTTAGGCTGGAAAAACCGGTGCCAAAATCATCCAGCGACACCTGAACTCCCAATTGCCGCAAATGACGTAACTTGGCATCGACCCGTTCGATGTCTTCCATAAACAGGCTTTCGGTGATTTCCAGGTCCAGACGATGCCCGGCAAATCCGGTTTCGCCCAGAACCTGCGCAACCAGATCGCCAAGGTCCACCGGGCTGTTGAATTGTCGGACCGACACATTGACCGAAATCGTGATGTTGTGAATGCCGCGTTCGCGCCAGACAACACCCTGCGCGCAAGCGGTACGCAGTACCCATTGACCGATTTCATCGATACAGCCGATTTCCTCGGCCAGCGTAATGAAAGAACCCGGTGATAAAACGCCGCGTCCCGGATGACGCCAGCGCACCAGCGCCTCCACCCCGACCAGATGTCCGTTCTGCGCATCCCATTGCGGCTGATACTGTAAAAACAATTCGCCACGTTCAACTGCGTGTCGCAAGGCACTTTCCAGCGACAGTTTTTCAGTGTCGGATACCGACAGGGAATTGCTGTAATAGCTGATCTGGTTGCCGCCTTGCGTTTTGGAACGGTACATGGCGGCATCGGCATTGCTCAGCAACATGGCCGTGCTGCGACCATCATTGGGAAAAACCGATATGCCGATGCTGGCCGTCACCACAACTTCGGTGCCGTCGGCGGCAAGATAAGGCAAGGTCAGGGCCTGTTGCATGCTTCCGGCTACCGCACGGGCATCATCGCCATCCAGAATAACCGGCAGCAACACGGCAAAACCATCGCCGCCCATACGGGCAAAAACCGAATTTTCCGGCAGGGCCCTTTGCAGACGAATGGCGATCTCGACCAGAATATCATCGCCGGTGGCATGGCCCAGACTGTTATTGACCCGCTGGAAATTATCGATATCCAGCAAAATCACGGCCATGCGGCCATTGGTGCGGCGCGATTGCGCGCTGGCGCGGCCGGTGGCGTCCAGAAATTGCCGCCGGTTGGGCAGGCCGGTCAGTTCATCATGATGCGACAGGCGTTTGATATGTTCGGCAGTCTGTTTGCGTTCGCTGATATCGGTAAAGGTCCCGGCATACTGGATCACCTGCCCCATATCGTCACGGATGGCGATGATTGATAGCCATTCGGGGTAAATTTCCCCGGATTTGCGTCGGTTCCAGATTTCCCCTTGCCAGCGTCCGGTGCGTGACAGGCTTTGCCACATTTCCTTGTAGAAATCCGGCCCGTGCCGTCCTGATTGCAACAGGCCGGGTGTCTGGCCGATGGCTTCCTTGCGGTCATAGCCGGTAACGCGGACAAAGGCCGGATTGACATCCTCGATCCGGCCTTTGTCATCGACAATCATGATGCCATCGGGCGAGGATTCGATAATTTTCTGTGCCAGATAAAGGGATTTTTGCGCCCGTGCCAGTGCGGTGTCGCGGCCTTCCATGACATGATGCATGTGATGGAGGTAATCGGTTTCGATGGTTTCCAGAAGGTCTGCAAAGGATAACACACCGGTCATGACGTGCTGCGCATCTTCAACCACCAGATGGCGGATGCCGCTTTCAATCATGATTTGCCGGGCATCCTGCAAGCTGGTGTTTTCATGGACCCGGCGCACCGGATGGCTTGAAATATCCCATGCGGTTTTGCCGGGGCGATGTCCGGCAAGATGGGCCAGAATATCGCGTTCGGTGACAATCGCCGAACCGGTTTCGCCATTTTCGCCGGTAACAAGGGCGTTGGCCAGATCAATTGCCCGATTGCCGACAATGATGGCGCAGTCACTGGTGCTTTCGGCCATGATATGTTGCAATTCGTCGACCGGCAAATCGGCAGCCACCGCAATGGTTTTGCGCAGGATCGAGGCAATGTTGCGTTCGCGCAAAGGGGCAAGGGATACCGGCAGGCGGACAAGGTCACTTTGACTGACAATGCCAAACAGTTTGCCCTGATCATCGACAACAACCAGATGGCGCATTTTGTGTTTGCGCATATGCAGGGTGGCGGTTTCGGCCGTGGCATGGGCCGAAATGGTGCGAACCGGCGATGACATGGCATCGGAAACAGGCCCTTGCAAGGCGCGGGTATCTCTGGCGTCCAGGCGGATGCAATCATGTTCGGTCCACATGCCCACCGGGCGATTGTCGCGGATGACGACAATCGAACTGCGGCGTTGCCCGTGCATCAGGCCAATCGCATGCTCCAGTTTCATGTCCGGATCGCAGGTCAGCACATTGCCCCGCGTCAGGTTACCGACCGTCATTTGCTGTGCGATATCCGAATTATACGCCTGTTTGCTCATGATCAGGTGTTGCGCATGCCTTTTTTGTGGTCGAGTCACCGGATCACCGCCCGGCAATGGATAGTTGCAAAGACCATATCATATTTCTTGCAAAGGATGAGACCCGATATCTGCGTTGTTTGATTGGAACCAGCACAATTCTTTACCTAGGGTCTGGCTTTCCAAAAAACTGGAAGATGGATCAAATTATTGCAAAAAAAAACACCCCGCCGGAAAAAACGGCGGGGTGTTCGGATAGATCGGAAAACCGACCTGATCACAAGGGGATCAGGCGTTCTTGATCATATTGCGCAGAACGAATTGCAAAATACCGCCATGCTGGAAGTACAGAACTTCGTTCTCGGTATCGATGCGGCAGAGGGCGGTGACGTTTTCAACGCTGCCGTCCTTGCGGGTGATGCGAACCTGAACATCCTGAGCCGGTGAAATGCCATCGGCAATTCCCGTCACGTCAAAAACTTCCGTGCCATCCAGTTTCAGAGTCTTGCGGCTCTGACCGTTCTTGAACTGCAACGGCAGAACGCCCATGCAGACAAGGTTGGTACGGTGGATACGCTCGAAACTTTCGGCGATGACGACCTTGACGCCCAGAAGATTGGCCCCTTTGGCCGCCCAGTCGCGTGACGAACCGGAACCATATTCCTGCCCGGCGACAATCACCAGCGGGGTCCCTTCCTTCTGATAGCGCATGGCAACGTCATAGACCCAGCCCTGTTCACCAGACGGATAATGAACCGATACACCGCCTTCGGTGCCCGGTGCCATTTCGTTGCGGATGCGGATATTGGCAAAGGTGCCGCGCATCATGACTTCATGATTGCCACGGCGTGCGCCGTAGGAGTTGAAGTCGCGAACCGCAACGCCATGTGCCTTGAGATATTCGCCTGCCGGGCTTTCTTCCTTGATCGAACCGGCCGGAGAAATGTGGTCGGTGGTGATCGAGTCTGCAAGGATCAGCAGCGGACGTGCGCCATGAACGTCTGAAAAATCGCCTGGTTCAGCCGCCATATCGACAAAATAGGGCGGGTTTTGAACATAGGTGGATTTACCATCCCATTGATAGGTTTCGCCTTCCGTGACCTTGATTTCCTGCCACGGTTTCGGACCCGCAAAGATGTTGTCGTAACGATCTTTGTACATTTGGGCCGAAATCGACGCCGCCATGGTATCGGCGATTTCCTTGTTGGTCGGCCAGATGTCTTTCAGATAGACATCCTTGCCGTTTTTGTCCTGACCCAGCGGCTGGGTGTTCAGGTCAACTTTCAGGTTCCCGGCAAGGGCATAGGCAACCACCAGCGGCGGCGAGGCAAGATAGTTTGCCTTCACATGCGGGCTGATGCGGCCTTCAAAGTTACGGTTGCCCGACAGAACGGCTGTGACCAGCATGTCCTTTTCTTCGATTGCACCGGCAATCGGGGCGGCCAACGGGCCGGAATTCCCGATACAGGTGGTGCAGCCAAACCCGGCAACGTTAAAGCCAAGCTGATCAAGATAGGTCTGCAAACCAGCCTTTTCGAGATAGTCGGCAACCACCAGCGATCCCGGTGCCAGCGAGGTTTTCACCCAAGGTTTGCTGGTCAGGCCCAGTTCGACGGCCTTTTTCGCCAAAAGACCGGCACCGATCAGCACACTCGGATTCGAGGTGTTGGTGCAGGATGTAATGGCGGCGATCACGACGTTACCGTCTTTCATCGCAAAGTCTTCGCCCTTGACCGCAATTTCGCGGTTGGCGTCGATGCCCGGCGCCATGTCGGCAAAGGTTTTGGTAAAGCTTGATACCGCATCCTTCAACAGCACGCGGTCCTGCGGGCGTTTCGGACCCGACAGGGCAGGTTCGACGGTCGAAATGTCAAGTTCAAGGGTATCGGTATAAACCGCTTCGTGGGACGGATCGGCCCACATGCCCTGTTCCTTGGCATAGGCTTCGACCAGTGCGATCTGGTCTTCGGAACGACCGGTACCGCGCATATAGTTCAGGGTTTCATCATCAATCGGGAAGAAACCACAGGTCGCGCCATATTCCGGTGCCATATTGCCGATGGTGGCGCGGTCCGGCAGGCTCATATGCGCCAGTGCATCACCATAGAATTCGACGAATTTGCCAACCACGCCCTTGGCACGCAGCATCTGAACGACACGCAACACAAGGTCGGTTGCCGTGATGCCTTCTTTCATTGAACCGGTCAGTTTGAAACCGACGACTTCGGGGATCAGCATCGAAATCGGCTGGCCCAGCATGGCGGCTTCGGCCTCGAGACCACCCACGCCCCAGCCCAGAACGGCAAGGCCGTTGACCATGGTGGTGTGGGAATCGGTGCCGACCAGCGTATCGGGATAGGCAACGGTTTTGCCGTTATCATCGGTGCCGGTCCAAACGACCTTGGCAAGATGTTCGACATTGACCTGATGGCAAATACCGGCCCCCGGCGGGACAATACGGAAATTGTTGAAGGCATGCTGGCCCCAGCGCAGGAACGCATAACGTTCGCCATTGCGCTCGAATTCGACCTCGATATTCTTTTCAAGGGCGTCGTCGGTGCCAAAGAAGTCGATCATGACCGAATGGTCGATGACCAGATCAACCGGTGACAGCGGGTTCACCTTCTGGGCGTCGCCACCCATTTTGACAACGGCATCGCGCATGGCGGCAAGATCGACAACGGCGGGAACGCCGGTGAAATCCTGCATCAGGACGCGCGCCGGACGATAGGCGATTTCGTGGGTGCTCTTGCGGGTTTTGAGCCATTCCACAACCGCTTTGACGTCGGGGGTTTTGACGGTGAAATCGTCTTCGTACCGCAGAAGGTTCTCAAGAACGACTTTCAGCGTAAAGGGCAGCTTTGAAACGTCGCCAATTTTTTCGGACGCAGCTTTAAGGCTGAAATAGTCGTAAGATTTGTCCCCGACTTTCAGCGTGCGGCGCGTATTCAGGTTGTCTTTGCCACAAATGGACATCAGACCCTCCTCAAGGTGGTTAAAGGGCTTGTCGTGACAAGACACCCCGACCGTCGGAGCGCCGAGCGATGGGCTATCTGTTACCCGTAACCGAAGTCACGAATACACATATCAGTGCTTCGAGGTTACACCACAATTTCCATATAAAGTCCAGACCCGCAACGTGGATATTATCGCATAACCGGCGAAAACAAAGGGCTGCGGGCCCGGTTTTGAAGCGAATGAAAGTCACTCTGAACTGAAAAGGACAGAAGGGCCGAAAAAAGGTACACAAATGTATACGGCGATGCCGAATGGGGCTTCGAGTCTGTTCGTAGCCGTCCGGAATATTGACAGGTACAGGGGGCGAGGATCGCGAATCGGTCCTGTAAAATTGCGAAACATTCTTTCAATTCAGGCCCCAAAACCGGCTTGTTTATTTTTACGGGCGTTGGTTTATGTTTTTGCAACGCAACATCCCTGTTTGTAGAATTTGTCAATTTCCAACATCCGACGCTACGGAATGAACGGCTGATCACGACGGGGTTTTGCCGTCAAAAAAATGGTGCGCTGCGAATTTTGAAAAAGGATCAATGCGTTGCTGTGCAACACGTTGACGCTATTCCGTGAATTTGGTACTCAAATACTTATTAATGGTGTCGGGCGTATTTCGGCAATTGCCGGTGCGAAACAAAAAGACACAGATACAGGGAATGCTGAAAGCGGTTCGTTGGGTGAACCACCCCGTCTGAGGACGGGTGAGGCATCCAAAGCGGCCCAGGTCAGGGAGGATATCGACGCGATGACGTCACACGACCCTATTTTGCAGATCAGCGATGTATCGCTTGTGTTTGGTGGCGTGCGCGCCCTGACCGAGGTTAATTTTGCCGTGCATCCCGGTGAACTGTTTTCGATCATCGGGCCGAATGGTGCGGGCAAGACATCGATGTTGAACTGCATTTCGGGCCGGTATCACCCGACATCGGGGTCGGTGCATTTCAAGGGGCAGGATGTGACGGGCCTCAAACCCAATGACCGCGCCGAACTGGGTATTGGCCGCACCTTTCAAAATCTGGCGCTGTTTGGGCATATGAGTGTGCTCGATAATATTATGGTCGGACGCCATCACCTGTTGAAAAACAATTTCCTGACCGGCGCGCTCTATTGGTTTTCTGGCGCGCAGAAAGAGGAACTGGAACATCGCCGCTTTTGCGAGGATGTGATCGATTTTCTGGAAATTTCCCATATCCGCAAGGCGACCGCAGGCACCCTGTCCTATGGTTTGCGTAAACGGGTGGAACTGGCGCGTGCCGTTGCCTTGCGACCCGACCTGATCCTGCTGGATGAACCGATGGCGGGCATGAACCTTGAAGAAAAGGAAGACATGGCGCGCTTCATCATCGATCTCAATGAAGAATGGGGGATGACGGTGGTGATGATCGAACATGACATGGGGGTGGTGATGGATATTTCCAACCGGGTCATGGTTTTGGATTTTGGCCGGAAAATTGCCGAAGGGACACCCGACCAGGTGATGGCGAATGCCCATGTCCGCAAGGCCTATCTGGGTGAAGACAGCGACGGCGCAGATGATACAGACGAGAAGGTAGCCTGAGTATGAGCAGCACGATCCCCGATTACGCCGACGTCAAGCTGCACAATACGTTTCCTAGGCTGCTGGCCCATAATGCGCGTAATTTTCCGCAAGAAATTGCGATGCGCGAAAAGGAATTCGGCATTTGGCAGGAATTCACCTGGAAGGATTACAATGACCGGGTGAAATGGCTGGCGCTGGGCCTGCGAGAACTGGGCGTTGGCGCGGGCGATGTTGTCGGCCTGATTGGTGAAAACCGCCCGGAGTGGGTGTGGGGCGAAATTGCCGCCCATGCGCTGCGGGCGCGGTCGGTTGGCCTGTATCAGGACAGTCTGGGCGAAGAAGTCGCCTATCTGATCACCTATTCCGAGGCCAAGGTCCTGATCGCCGAGGACGAGGAGCAATGCGACAAATTGCTGGAACTGGGCGACAGCATCCCGACGGTTAAACACATCGTTTATTGCGACCCGCGTGGCATGCGCAAATATGATGACAATCGCTTGGTCGATGTTGAAAAGATTTACGACTATGGCCGCAAGATCGATGCTGCCGACCCGTCGGCCTATGACCGCCTGATTGCTGACACACGCGGCGATGAATGCGCGATTTTGTGCACCACATCGGGTACCACCTCCAAACCGAAAATGGCGATGCTCAATGCCGGAGATTTTCTGGATCATTGTGCGGCCTATCTGCGTGCCGATCCGAAATTTCCGGGCGATAATTATGTGTCGGTCCTGCCGCTGCCGTGGATCATGGAACAGGTTTATGTCGTCGGACAGTCCCTGATCAGCCGCCAGATCGTCAATTTTGTCGAGGAACAGGAAACCATGATGGCCGATCTGCGCGAGATCGGCCCGAATTTCGTGTTGTTGGCCCCACGTGTCTGGGAGGCGATTTCGGCCGATGTTCGTGCCCGGATGATGGATTCAACGCCATTCAAACAGAAAATGTATGATTTCGGCATGAAACTGGCGCATGACGCGCTGGATCGTGGGGAAACATCGGGGCTGGCCCGTCTGGTTCTGACATCGGCGCTGAAAGACCGGCTGGGTTTTTCCAATTTGCGGTCTGCGGCAACCGGCGGGGCGGCGATTGGCCCCGATACTTTCCGGTTTTTCCATGCGATGGGTGTGCCCCTGCGCCAGCTTTATGGTCAAACCGAGTTATGCGGTGCCTATACCATCCATCAACCCGGTGACATTGATTTTGATACGGTCGGGGTTGCCTTTGACAATTCCGACATCAAAATCATCAATGCCGATGAAAACGGGGTTGGCGAAATTGTTGCCCGCACATCGGGGATGTTCACCGGTTATTATAAAAACCAGTCGGCCTATGACGATGATGTGCACGATGGCTGGATGCATACCGGCGATGCCGGGTATTTCAAACAGGAAAACAATCATCTGGTGGTGATTGACCGTATGAAGGATCTGGCGGAAACATCTACCGGTGTGCGCTATTCACCGCAGTTTATTGAAAACAAACTTAAATTCTCGCCCTTTATCGCCGAGGCAGTGATTCTGGGCAAGGAATTGCCGTTTCTTTCCACCATGATCTGCATCCGATATTCGATCATGGCAAAATGGGCGGAACAGCGCGGCATTTCCTTTACCAACTATACCAATCTGTCGGCACAGCCCGATGTCTATGACATGATTTGCAACGAGGTCCGGCAGGTCAACAAAACCCTGCCCGAGGCCCAGCGCATCCGGCGTTTCCTGTTGCTGTACAAGGAACTGGATGCCGATGATGGCGAACTGACCCGCACCCGCAAGGTCCGGCGCGGGGTGGTGGCCGAAAAATATGCCGACATTATTGATGCGGTTTATTCCGGCACCGACAAGGTTGATATCGACACCATGATCACCTTTCAGGACGGTACCAAAACCCGCATTCAAACCAGCGTGCGCGTGGTTGATCTTGACGATCATCCCGTCGCCCGGACGACGCCCAAAGCCGCAGAATAAATCGGCGCAAAGAACGGTACCGGGAATCATCGCATTCCCGCCATGACAGGGATGGCACCATGAATTTTGAACTTTTGTTCCAGCTTTTGCTGAATGGTCTGATTGTCGGCACGTTGTATGGCGTGGTCGCCATGTGTTTTGTGCTGATTTACAAATCGACCCAGGTGATCAATTTCGCCCAGGGGGAGTTTCTGTTGATCGGGGCGTGGGTCTGTTACGCCTTTCTGGTCGAAATGCAGATGCCGTTCTGGATGGGCTTTATCTTTACCTTGCTGTTCATGATGGCGTTTGGTGTCCTTTTGCAACTGGTTGTGTTGCGTCCGATGATCGGCGAACCGGTCATTTCGGTGATTATGGTGACGATTGGCCTGTCGATCTTTTTTCAGGCGGCGACCAAATGGATTTTTGGGGCGACCACCGCAAGTTATCCGAGGGTTTTTGAAACCCAGTCGATCCGTATCGGCGGGATGATGATCGAAACCGCCTATGTCATGAGTTTCGTGATCTCGCTGGTGATCATGGCGGCGTTTTACTGGTTCTTCAAATATTCCAAGCTGGGCCTTGCAATGCGCGCCACCGCGTTTGATCAGCAGGTCGCGCAAAGCCTTGGCATTTCCGTTAAAACCGTTTTTGCCATGTCGTGGGCGATTTCCGCCCTGGTATCGGGCGTGGCCGGGATTGTAATTGGCATGGTCAATGGCGTGTCGTCGGCCTTGTCGATCATTGGCATCAAGGTGTTTCCGGCGGTCATTCTGGGGGGGCTTGATTCGATCATCGGCGCGATTGTCGGCGGTGTGATTATCGGCCTTTTGGAAAATACCGCCGAATTTGTCGATGGGCAGTATCTGCATTGGGGCAATCTGTATTCGATAGCGCCGTTTTATGTGTTGATCATCATCCTGTTCATCAAGCCATACGGCCTGTTTGGCACCAAAAACATCGAACGTATTTAGGGACGGGGCGGAGAAAGAAAAATGGCTGGATTTTCAATGCGTCCCTGCGGTGATTTTCGCACCACCTATCGTCAGGATACGCGGATTTTCGATACGGTTTTTGTGCGCAATGCCGCCCTTTTGGGGATTGTTGCCACCGCGCTGATCCCGTTTGTTTTGGATGGTTATTATGTCAATCTGTTCATCCAGATTTCCTATTTTGCGATTGCCGCCCTTGGTCTGAATATTCTGGTTGGTTTTACCGGGCAGATTTCGCTGGGCCATGCCGCCTTTTTCGGATTTGGGGCGTTTGCATCGGCCTGGATCAACAATACCACCGGTATTCCGGTTTTGCTGTCGATTCCGCTGGCCGGTTTGATGACGGCGGCGGTCGGGTTGCTGTTTGGCGTGCCTGCGGCGCGGATCAAAGGATTGTATCTGGCGATTGCGACACTGGCCGCCCAGTTTATTCTTGAGGATTTCTTTTCCCGGGCCAACTGGTTTACCGGTGGATCGTCGGGGGCGGCAGCCAATCCGGTCAATGTCTTTGGTTATGAAATCTATGATGATTTCAGTTTCTTTTATGTCTGTCTGTTCTTTCTGGTGGTGATGTATGTGCTGGGTGCCAATCTGATGCGGTCACGCGATGGCCGGGCCTTTGTGGCGGTGCGTGATCATTATCTGTCGGCTGAAATCATGGGCATCAATCTGACCAAATACCGGCTGATGAGCTTTGCAATTTCATCCTTTTATGCCGGGATTGGCGGGGCGCTGTACGGGCATTATCTGGGTTTTGTGTCGGCCGAAGGGTTTACCATCCTGCTGTCGATCCAGTTTCTGGGCATGATCATTATTGGCGGCCTTGGATCGGTCAAAGGCACATTGATGGGGACTGTTTTCATGGTTCTTCTGCCCGAGGTAATGGAAGCCGGGGTCAGTGTCATGAGCGTATTTGACTGGGCGCGGACCACCGCCGTTACCGACGGGCTGGCTTATATCAAGGAGATGGCGATCGGTCTGGCCATCATCCTGTTCCTGATTTTTGAACCGGACGGGCTTGCGCACCGCTGGCAGCAAATCAGGGCGTACTGGAAGCTTTATCCCTTCTCGTACTGACCAAAAGACCCCCGGTCTTTGCCAGATAAACGGCAACGACAGCAAAAGGGGGCAGACCGGGAGGCTATGTGTTCAATGAAACGTCCAACGGGAGACGTCGTGATGAAGAAGCTAATTGCTGCGACTGCAATTGTTGCCACCGGTTTGTCGATGGCAACGGCGAAGGCTGATGAAACTGTGTTTGTCGGCCATCTGATGGATATTACCGGTGCGACCGGCTTTATCGGCAAGTTTTATGCCGACGGGGTGCGTGATGCGTTGTCTTATGTCAACACCCATGGCGGGATCCAGGGAACCACCATGGATTTTGAATCGGTTGATTATGCCTATAAGGTGCCGCAAGCGATTGCGAACTATAAAAAATGGCGGTCGCGCAACAATATGATTGCCATGCAGGGGTGGGGTACGGGCGATACCGAAGCCCTGATTTCCTTCGTTGCCCAGGATCAAGTACCGGTTTATTCAGCGTCCTATTCCGGCCATCTGACCGACCCGACCGGCAAAAACCCGAAAACCGCCAAACCGGCCCCCTATAATTTCTTCTATGGGGCGTCTTATTCCGATGCCTGCCGTGCCTTGGCACAGTGGGCGGCAGAAGACTGGAAAGCATCGGGTGGGGAAGGCGAACCGGTCTTTACCCATATCGGCGACAACCATCCCTATCCCAATGCCCCGAAAGAAGCCTGCGCGGAATATGCGACCGAACTTGGCTTTCGCGTGACCCCGGCGGTGACGGTGTCGATGGCACCGGGCGATTTCAAGGCACAATGCCTGACCCTGAAAGAATCCGGCACCAATTACGGCTATCTTGGCAATCTGGGCCCGTCGGTGGTGTCGCTGGTCAAATCCTGTGGCACGGTCGGCACCGAACTGAAATGGCTCGCCAATATCTGGGCCGGGGATTACGAGACCCTGAAAACCATTGGCGATGTTGAAAATTACGTCTTTCCGGCCATGACCAGTTTCTGGACCGACGAAGGCGTTCCGGGCATGGATCTGGTACGCGAAATTTCCAAGGTATCCGACCCGTCGGGCGAACAGTTCCGCACCCATCATTATATTCGCGGCATTTGTTCGGTCTATTACATGAAAGAAGCCATGGAATGGGCCAAGGATAATGGCGGCATTACCGGTGCCAACATCAAACAGGGCATGTATGCCCGCACCGACTGGGTGCCCGAAGGTCTGGACGGGGTTTGCCTGCCCGCGTCATGGACGGCAGAAGACCATCGCGGCATCAACACGGTCAGCGTTTATATCGGATCGGCCAAAAACGGTGTGCCTACCGTGACCAAGGCCAATACCGTAACGCTGCCGCGCCGTGATGACTGGCTCGGTTATTAATCGATCCGGCTGATGTCTCCCGCCTGGTGCCGGAACCGGTTCAATCGTCTTCCCCCGGTTTCGGCATTGCGGCGAATATCTCCATCAAGATACGGCCCATTCAATAAAGGTGACGCATGGCAGAACCCGCCCGCAAAATCGAAACGGCCCCGCCGTTATTGTCGGTCAACAATATTGAAGTCGTTTATGACGATGTGATTCTTGTCCTGCGCGGGGTGTCTCTGGATGTGCCCGAAGGCAAGATCGTGACCTTGCTTGGCCCGAACGGGGCCGGGAAATCAACGACGCTCAAGGCGATTTCCGGTCTTTTGAAAACCGAGGACGGCGAGGTGACCCGTGGCGAAGTCACCTTTATGGGGCAACCGATTTCCAACAAATTCCCCGAAGATATCGTGCGGTCCGGCATTTTTCAGGTGATGGAAGGCCGCCGCATTATCGAAGATATGACCTGTATCGAAAATTTGCGTCTGGGGGCCTATACCCGCAAGGACAAGGGTGTCAAAGACGATATCGATATGGTGTTTGAGTATTTCCCGCGCCTGAAAGAACGCACTGGCCTTGCCGGGTATCTGTCCGGGGGTGAACAACAAATGCTGGCGATTGGCCGGTCTTTGATGGCGCGTCCGAAAATGATTTTGCTTGATGAACCGTCGATGGGCCTGTCGCCCTTGCTGGTGCGCGAGGTGTTCGGGATCATTGAAAAGATCAACCGCGATCAGGGCATCACCATGCTGATTGTCGAACAAAACGCCAATTTCGCCCTTAAGGTCGCCGATTACGGATATATTATGGAAAGCGGCAAGGTGGTGCTTGACGGCACCCGCGACGAGCTTTTGAATAACGAAGACGTCAAGGAATTCTATCTGGGCGGTGGTTCGGAAGAACGCAAAAGCTTCAAGAACATCAAATCCTACAAACGCCGCAAACGCTGGCTTTAGGACCACTTTTTCTGCAAACCGCATAACCCACGGACCTGATCATGCCCCTGCAAACCCGTTTCGATGAAAAAGAAACCCGCAATCCCAAGGATCGCGAAACCGGATTGCTGACGGCCTTGCCGCGGGTGATCCATCATGCGCAAACCCATGCGTCGGGTTTTGGTCACATTCTGGCCGGGATCAATCCGGGCGCGATCACCAGCCGGGCCGCCCTTGCGACCCTGCCGGTCACGCGCAAATCCGATCTGGTCACATTGCAACCCGCCCAGCCACCCTTTGCCGGGCTGAATGCTACGCCGTTGGGCGCATTGGGCCGCATTTATCAAAGCCCCGGCCCGATTTATGATCCCGAAGGCAAGGGGGATGACTGGTGGCGGATGGGGCGGGCCTTTTTTGCGGCCGGGTTCCGGCCCGGCGATATCATTCATAATTGCCTGTCCTATCATCTGACACCGGGCGGTTTTATGTTTGACAGCGGAGCGCGGGCCTGTGGCTGTGTCGTGGTCCCGGCGGGGACCGCCCAGACCGAGGCACAACTGGCCGCGATTGCCGATATCCGCCCGACCGGCTATGCCGGCACACCGTCCTTTTTAAAGATCCTTTTGGAAAAGGCGGACGAGGCGGGCATTGATACATCATCAATCACCCGTGCACTGGTATCGGGCGAAGCCTTGCCGGAATCCTTGCGCGACTGGTTTGCTGATCGTCATATTGCCATGCTGCAATGTTATGCCAGTGCCGATCTGGGCCTGATTGCGTATGAAAGCAACGCGCGCAGCGGCATGGTTGTGGCCGAGGATATCATCCTTGAAATCGTGCGACCCGGCACCGGCGACCCGGTGGATGAGGGCGAGGTGGGCGAGGTCGTGGTGACCACCCTGAATATGGATTATCCGCTGATCCGGTTTGCCACGGGGGATTTGTCGGCATTCCTGCCGGGGTCAAGCCCGTGCGGGCGCACCAACCGCCGTATCAAGGGCTGGATGGGGCGGGCCGATCAAACCACCAAGATCAAGGGCATGTTTGTGCATCCCCATCAGATCGCCGAGGTGGTCCGCCGTCATGACGCGATCCTCAAGGCCCGCCTGACGGTCACCCGCGACAAGGATATTGATGTGATGACACTGGCCTGCGAAAGCCCGGATGCAGCCTGTGATGTGGCAGTTATTGGTCAGACGTTACAAGCGGTGTGCAAGCTGCGCGGCATCGTTGAAATTCTGGCCCCTGGTAGCCTGCCCAATGATGGCAAGGTGATTGATGACCGGCGTGATTATAGCTGATCCTTTCTGATGAACGTCCCTGATTCCCGCTCGGGAGACTTGCGCCGCACGGTTTGACCGGGCGGTGCTTTTTTAGAACTGGGCCAGATCCTAAAACCATGAGATAGAAATCTCTATGCATATTCCGGGGAAAATACGTGCCGTAACGACCATGACGCTGTGCCAGCTTCTGGCGCTGGCGCTATGGTTTTCGGCAACGGCGGTGCTGCCGCAATTGCGGTCGGAATTTGGCCTTGGCGCGGTGCAATCCTCGTTATTTACCAGTTCGGTTGTTTTGGGGTTTGTCATCGGGACGGTAACCAGTGCGATTTTCGGGCTGGCGGACCGGATCGATCCAAGGCGATTTTTTGCCGGATCGGCAGTATTGGCCGGGATCGCCAATATCCTGATCCTGACGGTGCCGATGGATGGCGCGATTGTGATTGTTTTGCGTCTGATCACCGGGATTTGCATGGCCGGGATTTATCCGGTGGGCATGAAGATGGTGGCAACATGGTCGCGCGGCGATACGGGTTTTCTGGTTGGTTTGCTGGTCGGGGCGCTGACATTGGGGTCGGCCCTGCCGCATCTGTTCGTGGTGGCGGTGCCATTCGACTGGCGCTGGGTGATTGTCGCGACCAGCCTGTCGGCGTGGCTTGCTGCCGGGGTGATTTTGTTCGTGGCACTGGGCGGCACACCGGGGCGGTCGCCGCGATTTGATCCACGGGCATTGGGGCATATCATCGCCAACCGGCCCTTGCGCCATGCCTGTTATGGCTATTTCGGCCATATGTGGGAATTGTATGCCATGTGGGGCTGGGCCGGGCTGTTTCTGTTTCAGGCCTTTGACGGGCAAGGCATGGATAATCCGGGCATGTGGGCGGCCCTTGGCACCTTTGCCATTGTCGGGATTGGGGCGGTCGGCAGTTTGATCGGCGGATTATGGGCCGACCGGTTCGGGCGCACCACAGTCACCATTGCCGCCATGACAATCAGCGGGCTGTGCGCCCTGATCATCGGGGCGATGACGGCGGCACCGCTTTGGATGTTGATCATCCTGTGCCTGATCTGGGGGATTTCGGTGGTGGCGGATTCCGCGCAATTTTCATCCTGCGTGATTGAACTGGCCGAACCCCATCAGGTCGGTACGGCCCTGACACTGCAAAATGCCATTGGGTTTATCATTTCGCTGGCATCAATCCATCTGGTGCCGGTAATGGCCGGTCATCTGGGGTGGTGGGCGGCGTTTGCGATGTTGTCGGTTGGGCCGTTTCTGGGAGTATGGGCGATGATGCGTTTGCGCGCCATGCCCGAGGCAGTCAAACTGGCCGGAGGGCGGCGATAATCGTGCCATACCGGCCAAGGGGTGATATGGATCACTTGACTCTGAGTGGCAATAATCGTGCACATGTCGGGTTTTCTTGACCAATTTCAAAGCAGATATTAGGTTTTGCCAGAATTTTCTTGCTGTGACACGTCGGGGCGTGCCGCACATCCAACCATAAGGGCCTTTCATGAGTCTCACCCTCATTGTCTTGCTTCCCTTCATTGGCGCGGTTTTGCCCGCGATTATGATCAGGGCGGGGCGCAATGCATGCGCCACTGCGACCGGTTCTGTCACGCTGCTGGCCCTGATTTTGCTGGCCGTTCAGGCCCCGGCGGTTTTCAGCGGCGAGGTGATTTCCGTCCGCTATGACTGGCTGACCGGGTTGGGCCTGAATGTCACCTTCTTTCTGGATGGTCTGGGTTTTCTGTTTGCGAGCCTGATCCTTGGCATTGGTCTTCTGATCATTATTTACGCCCGGTTCTATCTGTCGAAAGACGATCCGATGGGGCGGTTTTATGTGTTTTTGCTGTTGTTTCAGGGCGCGATGGTGGGAATCGTGCTGTCGGACAACATTCTGTTGCTGCTGATTTTCTGGGAACTGACCAGTTTGAGTTCGTTCCTGCTGATCGGATACTGGAAACACCTGCCCGAAGGCCGACAGGGCGCGCGCATGGCGCTGACCGTGACCGGGGCAGGCGGGCTTGCGATGATTGCCGGGATGCTGATTCTGGGCAATATCGTCGGGTCTTATGATCTGAGCGTGATCTTGCAAAACACCGATCTGATCCAGGCCTCGCCGCTGTATGTTCCGGCCCTGATTTTGATCTTGTTGGGCTGTTTTACCAAGTCGGCGCAATTCCCGTTTCATTTCTGGTTGCCGCATGCAATGGCCGCCCCGACGCCGGTTTCCGCCTATCTGCATTCGGCAACCATGGTCAAGGCGGGTATTTTCCTGATGGCACGGATGTGGCCGGTTTTGTCGGGTACGCCGGAATGGTTTTATATCGTCGCGACCGCCGGTCTGATTACGATGGTGATGGGCGCATGGATTGCGCTGTTCAAGGATGATCTCAAGGGATTGCTGGCCTATTCCACCGTCAGTCATCTGGGCCTTGTCACCATGCTGTTTGGGTTTGGCACCCCGATGGCGGCGGTGGCCGGGGTGTTTCACATCATCAACCATGCGACTTTCAAGGCCGCATTGTTTATGACCGCAGGCATTATCGACCATGAAACCGGTACGCGCAGCATCCGCCGTCTGGGCGGGTTGATGCATCTGATGCCGGTGGCGGCCACCATCGGGATTGTTGCCGCCCTGTCGATGGCCGGTGTCGCCCCGTTAAACGGTTTCCTGTCCAAGGAAATGATGTTGCAGGAAGCATGGGAAACCACATGGTTCGATCTGAACTGGCTGGTGCCGTTGCTGGCGACCATCGGGGCGCTGTTTTCGGTGGCCTATTCCTTCCGGTTTGTGGTGCATGTGTTTTTCGGACCGCGCCGCGATGATTATCCGGCCCACCCGCATGATCCACCCTTTGGCATGTGGGCGCCGCCCGCTTTTCTGGTGGTGCTGGTCGTTCTGATCGGTCTGTTTCCGGCGGTTGTTGCCGGGCCTTTGGTGGCGGTGACATCGGCGGCGGTGATTGGCGGGGCTTTGCCCGATTATCATCTGGCGTTGTGGCACGGGGTCAATCCGGCGCTGGGCATGAGTATTGCCGCGATTATTGGCGGGTTGTTGCTGTTGTGGCGGCATGGTGGCCTGTCATCGGCGATGGAAAACATGTCACGGCCCGATGCCAAGGCAATGTTTGATATCGTGATTGCCCGGATCGTCGGCCTGTCGCGCCTGATTTCCGATAATCTGCATGACGGATCGTTGCAACGGTATCTGTCGGTGATGATTGTGGCGGCGGTGGCGATTGGCGCATCGGGCTTTTATGCCCAGGCCGATCATTTGGCAGGCACCCGTGCCATCTTGCCGGTGACCTTGCCCGCCCTGATCGGTTGGGTGTTGCTGGTGGTCAGTTGTATCGCCGTTGTCTTTACCCATCATAACCGGTTGTACTGTCTGCTGTTGTCCGGGGTGGTTGGCCTGATTGTGTCGCTGGGTTTTGTGTATTTTTCGGCCCCGGATCTTGCCCTGACCCAGATTTCGGTCGAGGTGGTGACGGTCATCCTGATGTTGCTGGCGCTTAATATCCTGCCCAAGGAAAGCCCGAAAGAAAGTACCACCAGCCGCAAATTCCGCGATGGCCTGATTGCCTCGATTGCCGGTCTGGGCATGGGCGGGGCGGTATGGGCGGTGATGACCCGCGATTATGCCTCGATTTCGGATTATCATCTGGCGCAATCCTATGTCGGGGGGGGTGGCAATAACGTGGTGAATGTGATCCTCGTTGATTTCCGTGGTTTTGATACATTTGGCGAAATCATCGTTCTGGGCATTGCCGCCCTTGCGATTTTTGCCCTGATTGAAACCGTGACCCAGGGCGAGGCAGCCAAACGTCTGGCCGGTTGGGTCGTGCAGGCACGCCGGTCAAAGGATCGCCATCCCCTGATGACGGTGGTGGCGACCCGTGTGATGTTGCCACTGGCGCTGATGGTCGGAGCCTATATCTTCCTGCGCGGTCACGGGGAACCGGGCGGTGGTTTTATCGCCGGTCTGGTCGTTTCGATTGCCCTGATCATGCAATATATGGCGTCGGGGTTTGGCTGGGCGCAAAATCGGCTGAAGGCCAATTATCATGGTATGATCGCGCTGGGCGTTCTCGCCGCCGGGATTACCGGGCTTGCGGCGGTTGTGGGCGGTTTTCCGTTCCTGACCAGCGATTATGGATATGTTACCTGGCCCATTGTCGGCACCTTTGAACTGGCCAGTGCCATGGGTTTTGATCTGGGCGTGTTTCTGACGGTGGTTGGCGCGGTGATGCTGGCGCTGGCGAAATTGTCGCAGGTTGAACGCATGGCCGGACATGTCGAAATCAATGTCGAACCGATGGATCATGATCCGTCGGCAGCGGCCCCGTCCCCCAGCAAAGAGGCCTGATCCAATGGAATTTCTGGTAGCAAGCAGCATCGGAATCCTGTGCGCCAGCGGTGTGTATCTGATGTTGCGCGGGCGTACTTTTCCGGTGGTGGTCGGGTTGGCGTTGCTGACTTATGCGGTCAATGTTTTTTTGCTGGCAATGGGGCGTCTGGCGATTGATTTGCCGCCGATCCTGTCGCCCGATGCAACGGCCTATACCGATCCGTTGCCCCAGGCGCTGGTGTTGACCGCGATTGTGATTTCATTTGGCATGACGGCCCTTGTCGTTGTGCTGGCCTTGCGCACCTATCTTGAAATCGGCAATGACCATATTGATGGCCTGCCGGACAGGACACCGGAATCCGGAGATAAAAACTGATGGGTCACTGGATGATCGTTCCGATCGTGCTGCCGGCCATTATGGCAGCCCTGATCGTTCTGGCGGTGCGCCATGATATTGTTTTGCAGCGGGTGTTTTCGATTGCCGCCACGGTTGCGATGGTGGCGGTGGCGGTTGCCCTGGTGGTGTATGCATCGGGTCACGGCCCGGAAATGTATGCGCTGGGTGCCTGGCCTGCCCCCTTTGGTATTGTGCTGGTGCTGGATCGTCTGTCGGCGATGATGGTGCTGCTGACGTCTGTTTTGGGCCTTGGCGTGGTGGTTTATGCGTCCAGTCAGTGGGACAAACGCGGCAAGCATTTCCATGCCCTGTTTCAGTTTCAGCTGATGGGGATCAATGGCGCGTTTCTGACTGGTGACGTGTTCAACCTGTTTGTGTTTTTTGAAGTCCTGCTGATTGCTTCTTATGGTCTGATGTTGCATGGGGCCGGGGCCGAACGTCTTAAGGCCGGTGTGCAATATGTTGTGGTCAATCTGACCGGATCGGCGCTGTTTCTGATCGGGGTTGGCCTGATTTACGGGGTGACCGGGACGCTTAACATGGCCGATCTGGCGGTCAAGGTGCCGCTGGTCACCGAAGGCGATCAGGCCTTGTTGCGGGCAGGGGCACTGATCCTGTTGCTGGTTTTTGCCGTCAAGGCGGCCCTGGTGCCGATTCATTTCTGGTTGCCGGGGACTTATGCCAATGCGCCGGCCCCGGTTGCGGCCCTGTTTGCCATTATGACCAAGGTCGGGGCCTATTCGATCTTGCGGGTTTATTCGCTGGCCTTTGGCGAGGGGGCGGGCGATATGGCGTGGCTGGCGGCGCCTTATCTGATGCCGGCGGCCCTTGTGACGCTGGCGCTTGGCATGACCGGGGTTCTGGCGGCCAAACGGCTGAACGGGTTGATTGCCTTTGCGGTGATCGGTTCGATGGGCACCTTGCTGATTGCGATTTCGCTGTTTACGCCAGACGCGATGTCGGCCGGGCTTTATTACTTGCTGCATTCTACCTTTGCCGGGGCGGCGCTGTTTTTGATTGGCGATCTGATTATGGCGCGGCGGGGCGAACAGGGCGATCATTTGCGCACCGCACCGGGATTTCATCAATCGGGTCTGTTGGCGGTACTGTTTTTTGGTGCCGCCATTGCCATGGCCGGGATGCCGCCGCTGAGCGGTTTTGTCGGCAAATTGCTGATCCTTGATGCGGCACGCGAAAGCGATCTGGCGGTGTGGATCTGGTCGGTGATCCTTGTCACCTCGTTGATGTGCATCGTCGGATTTGGGCGGGCGGGCAGTGTTTTGTTCTGGAAAAGTGCGTCGGTCGAAGGACAGATCGAAACCGGGGAAACCGAGTGGCCAGTTTTGCCAATTGTTGCCGCAGGCGGCATGGTGGCGGCGATGGTCGCCCTGACGGTTTTTGCCGCCCCGATTGTCGGTTATCTCGATGCAACAGCGGCCCAGATATTTGACACATCGGGCTATATCGGTGCGGTTCTGGGCCCGGATGCGGTGACGGCATCGGATGGTTTGTCGATTTCGGAAATGACCGGGGTTGAAGCCGAGACGGACACCAGCGAAGCTGCCGCCGGTAGCGGGCAATAAGGGTAGATGAAAGGACAATAGAGATGTTGAAGCGTTATCTTCCTCACCCGTTACTGACCCTGGTTCTGACAGCCGTCTGGATGCTGCTGATCAACAGTTTTTCGATGGGTGCGCTTGTTTTCGGGTTGTTGCTGGGGATTGTCATTCCGGTCATCACCAGCGCCTTTTGGCCGGGACGTCCGAAAATCACCAATTATCGCGGGGTTGTGGAATATATCCTTGTGGTGTTGTGGGATATTCTGGTCGCCAATGTGATTGTCGCCGGACTGATCCTGTTTCGCCGGGCGGACCGGCTTGATTCCAGATTTGTCGTCGTGCCGCTTGATATCACTTCGTCCGAGGGCATAACGGCGCTGGCCGGAACGATTACCATGACGCCGGGCACCGTCAGTTGCGATCTGTCGGCCGATGCCAGATCCTTGCTGGTGCATTGCTTGCACGCACCTGATCCGCAAGGCGTGGTGGACGATATCAAATCCCGCTACGAACGCCGTCTGAAGGAGATTTTCGAATGATCGAATATGCGCTGAATTTCGGCTTTGGATGTGTCGGGCTGGCCTTGCTGTTTAATCTGTGGCGACTGGTGGCGGGGCCAACGGTGGCGGACCGGGTGCTGGCGGTGGATACGATGGCGATTAACGCGATTGCGCTGATTGTGCTTTATGGTATTGGCCGGGCAACCAGCATGTATTTCGAGGTTTCATTGCTGGTGGCGATGTTCGGGTTTGTGTCAACGGTTGCTTATTGCAAGTTCATCTTGCGCGGCGACATCATTGAATAGGAACCGTAACGATGTCGTTCATCCTTGAAATTATCATTTCGGCCCTGATTGTTATCGGAGGGTTTTTTGCGCTGGTCGGATCGTTTGGTCTGGTCAAGTTGCCCGACCTGATGACACGCCTGCACGGCCCGACCAAGGCGACAACACTGGGCGTTGGCTCGATTCTAGTGGCGTCTATGTTGTATTTCTGGCTGTTGCAGGACAGTTTCACGATCCATGAATTGCTGATTACGCTGTTTTTGCTTTTGACAGCCCCCATCACGGCGAATGTGATCGCCAAGGCCTATATGCTGGATCATGCCGATCCCGACAAGGATCTGCCGAAAACCGGCGGCGTAGAAGGATGGGCGACCTTTGACGCGATTGGTCAGGAAGATGATGTGGATGCGCCGACAACCGGCACGGAACCGGCACGCAAACCCGTTCCTGAACTCTGACCGTTGTCAGAAAAATGCCGGATTTCACCATCGAGGATCAATATACAGGCCGGATCGCCGGGATCGACGAGGTCGGTCGTGGCCCCTTGGCCGGGCCGGTGGTGGCCGCAGCGGTGATTTTGCCGCGGGACGGGCGGCTGATCCCGGAATTGCTGGATGAATTAAACGATTCCAAGAAAATCCCGGCCAAAAAACGCGATCATCTGGCAAAACTGATTTTTTCCTGTGCCGATATTGGCATCGGGGCGGCTTCGGTACGGGAAATTGATGCGATCAATATCCTTCAGGCGACCTTTGTGGCGATGCGCCGGGCGGTGGCGCGCCTGCCGCACTGCCCCGATTATGCCCTGGTGGATGGCAATCGCGATCCGGGCCTGCCCTGTTGCGTGCAAACCGTGGTCAAGGGTGACAGCCTGTCCTTGTCGATTGCGGCGGCATCAATCATCGCCAAGGTGGTGCGCGACCGCGCCATGACCCGGCTTGCGGGGCGGTATCCGCATTTTGGCTGGGAGGGCAATGCGGGGTATGGGGTTAAAAAGCATCTGGACGGGCTGACCCTGTTTGGGCCCTGTGCGCATCATCGCAAAAGTTTCCGGCCTGTTGCCGATTTGCTTTAACCCTGTTGCGTATCCGGCGCGATGATATGGGCGCGCACCAGTTCGGTATCATCCGATGTCCGGACAATGGCGGCAAAACCATTGGCATGGCGGACTGTTACCCGTTCCTGCACCCGGATTTCGGTGCGAAAGCGGATATCCATCATGGCCGGTTGAAAGTCCGGTGTGCTGTTGGTTCCGGCCACCCCCAAGATCCATTGCATCAGCCGCACATTATTGACATGCCCGTATATATCAAGGTCCGATGGCCGGGCTTTCAGGGTGTCGCAATCGGGCAGGGGGCCGGGTGCCAGTGCCGGGTGCAAGGCGGGGTCGATCAGTTTCGGCCCCGGCGGATCGGGCAGGCGGGCCATCAGCCAGTCCGGCCAGCGTGCCGCCCGGCGGGTATCAAGATCAAACAGTGCCCAGAAACTTTGCGCCACTGCGATGATCCTGCCGGTGGCATCGCACAGGCGGAAATCGCGGGTGGCGGCACGGCGCGTTATGCCCGACGGCCAGGTTTCGACCGTGATGATATCGCCATTGTCGGGATAATCGCGGACATTTATCACCATGCGCGCCAGAACCCATGCCACCCCCTGATCCACCGTATCGTCATAGGCCAGCCCGATTCGTTTTGCCCCCCATCCGGCGGCATCCTGCATATAATCGGCCAATGCGGGCAGGGTGGCTTTGCCATTGGCCGTGATTTCGGAATACCGCACCCGATAATCCCCTCGCCACCCGCAATTGGCGGGCAAGGTGGCGGTTTTGATGGCGTTCCAGTCTGTCGTCATATCTGGCGTCATGATTTTCATCCGGCATAATGTGCGATAACCATACCGCGCAGGTACAAGGGGATGAAGGTTTGTTTTCGGTTTTTCGCATATACCGTTAGCGCATTGATTTTTATCAGGATTAAGGGGATGGGGGAGAGGTGTTGAAAGTTTTTTCGGATTTTTTGAAAAAAGTTCTTGATTTGTTCTTTTCAGTGTGGCATAACAGAAAAGTCAACGGGACAATTCCGCCCGGACCGAAACCCGCAAGGCTTCTGCCTTGCGGGTTTTTGCGTTTGGGCCAGAGGAAAGAGACGATGATGCAGCGATACAAAGACAGACAAGGCGTCGGGCCAGTCCGCAAGAGGATGACCGGCGGGTGGAAAAGCCATTACGGTGGCACTTCGCGGGTCCGCTAACCCGGCCGTTTGTCAAGACGCCCGAGTTGCGTCTTGTCAGTGGCGCGTCCTGCCCGGATCGGGCGGGAGCCATCCGGCATTGCCGGAGGTTGCAGGAACGGGTGGTGGGTCCGAAGGTGGCCTGTTGGCGAAGCTGGCAGATACCCGGCGGCTGTCTGGATTCCCGCGTTCGCGGGAATGACGGTTTTGGGTGGCGGATGCCCGAGGTGCGCCTTGTGGTTGGCCGCGCCTGCCCGGATCGTGGCGGGAGCTGTCGGCCTTGCCGGGCGTTTTGCACGGCGGGCGGAGGCCCGAAGTGTGTCCGGTTCCCGTCGTGGTGACGGGAAAGACGGGTTTTGACCGGGCCGCCTTGTGGCGGGGCCGGTTGGCGCGGGGCGGAAGCCCGGCGGAGGAAGGGAGACCCAAGCCTGTATTTTCGGATGCGGCTTGTGAGGCAGACGGGGGTATGGGCGCCATATCAGGTACCCCTGATGGAGCCTCGCCAAAATCCCACGGGGGTAGTCCGTCTTGTGTGCATCGGTCCTGCGCGGTTGGCGATTCGGGGGCCGTCACAGCCGTTATCTGGCGGTTTTCCGGGGCGGAGGGGTGTGGTGAGGCAATTTTACCGCTTGTTTTCAGGGATCATGATTGATCATTGAAAGTTAACCGGCGACGTCCTATCGTTTGATTTCATTAATCGAAAGTGATCATTGAAATGACAAAGCGCAAATATACCAAATCATTGAGATCAAGGCAGGAAAACGGAACCCGTCAAAAGATCATGGATGCGGCGTGGGAGCTTTACGGTCTTTGCGGCCCGGCCAAAACAACGATCAGCGCGATTGCAAAGCGGGCCGGGGTGCAGCGCCTGACGGTGGCGCGGCATTTCCCCGACGATGGGGATTTGATCCAGTCGTGTTTTTTCAGATGGTTTTCCCGCCATCCCCTGCCGTCGGCGGAACGGTGGCGGGGTGTGGTGAACCGGGCCGATTGGGCGGTGGTGATCCTGAGCCTGATTTACAGTTATTACCGGCAGACATCGGAGATGTGGGACGTGGTGCATCGTGATGCGCCTTCTGTTCCGGACTTGGGTCGGGTCCTGCAAGTGCTGGCCGATTGTCAGGAGAAGTTGCAGGACGATATCCTTGCCAGCCTGCCGGAGGATATCCGCGATGGCCGGTTTGGCATGGCGGTGACGGCGCATGCGGTGCAGTTCACCACATGGCAATCCCTGTCAGCGCAACATCTGGATGATGCCGACATGGCCGCCCTGATGAGTTACTGGTTGCGCAAATGCCCGGCGGGGTGAGGGGGCGGCGCGTTGCTGGGGGGCCTAATCGTCGGGTCTGCTGCGCATTTTTTTGATATCGCCGCGTTTCTTTTTGGTATCGACCCGTTTGCGTTTTGCGGTCAGTGACGGGCGGGTTTTGACCCGGAATTTCTTGCGTTCGGCGGCCTTGCGGATCAAGCCGACCAGACGGTCAATCGCATCCTGACGGTTGCGGGGCTGGCTGTTGAAGCGTTGTGCCTCGATAATCAGTTCCCCGGCATTGGTCAGTTTGTTACCAGCCAGTTCTTTCAGGCGTTCGCGGACCCGCAACGGCAATTCCACCAGATCATCAATCCGCACGCGCATCTGCACGGCGGTCGAGACCTTGTTGACATTCTGCCCGCCCGGACCGGATGCGCGGATATATTGAAACCCAAGATGGTTTTCATCCAGAAAAAGGCCGTTGCCGATATCAATCATGGTTTGCTGTCTTGGTTGCCGGATCGAAACAGGGGGACCCGGTGTGTCAATTGGTTGTACTTTGCGGGCGCGGTGCCTACATTGCCATTGTATCGCGCCGGTGTCAGGCGGCGTCAACAGACAGGATGTATCCGTGCTTGCTGCGCGACTTTATATTGTTTTGGGCTGGCTGGCCGTTGTGCTGGGCGTGGTGGGTATTTTTTTGCCGCTGTTGCCGACCACCCCGTTCATGTTGCTGGCGGCATGGCTGTTTGGCAAGGGGTCGCCGCGCCTGCATGACTGGCTGGTCAATCATCCGCATCTGGGGCCGTCCATCCGGCGCTGGAACCGGCATGGCGTGATCAGCCGCAAGGCCAAGATCATGGCGATGGCCGCCTTTGCCGTGGTGATTACGATGTCGCTGATTTTTGTGGAGGCGCGCTGGGTGGTGATGATCCAGATTGCGGTGGCCATCCCGGTTTGCATTTTTATCCTGTCGCGACCGTCGCAGGTTTCCGGTTCGGAAAATGATCAGCCTTCGGTTACCTGACAGTATCATCGTGTTCAGGGTTTTTTCAGGCGCAATTCCTGCTGACAGTTTTCTTCCAGACGATCGAGTTCATCGAGTGTCGCGTCGATATCATGGCGTTGTTTGCGCAGGGCATCGCGGCGTTCGTCGATTTTACGGATCAGGATGGTCAGTTGGGTGATTTCGCTGCGATCTGTTTCGTAAAGATCCAGAAGATCGCGAATTTCGCCCAGCGAAAATCCCAGTCGCTTGCCGCGCATGATCAGGCGCAGGCGCACGCGGTCCCGCTGTCCGTAAATGCGGGTCTGGCCCTGCCGTTCGGGGGCGATCAGGCCCTGATCTTCGTAAAAACGGATGGTCCGCGTCGTCACATCGAATTCGCGGGCAAGGTCGGTAATGGAAAAGATATCGGTCATGCCGTGCCAAACAGGTTTACGCTTACGTAAACGAAAGCTACATGCTTTCTGACGGGATCACAATCGGCAATTCTTTGGGCAGGCTGACGTGAAAGGTGCTGCCGCAGCCGGGTTGGCTTTCGACCTCGATGGTGCCGCCATGCCGGTCAACAATTTTCTTGCAGATGGCAAGGCCGATGCCGGTCCCGGCATATTCACCATAGCCATGCAGGCGTTTGAAGACCTCGAAAATCGAGATGTGATATTGCGGGTCGATGCCAATGCCATTGTCGGTCACGGAAATGCGCCAGTTTTGGTCATCTTCGTGGGCGGCGATCCGGATTTCGGCATGGCCGGGTTCGGAATATTTCAGGGCATTTGAGACAAGATTCTGAAACAACAGCAAAAGCTGGCTGGCATCCCCTTTGACAACCGGCAGGTCAGGGCTGCGCAAAATTGTGCCTGCGGGGGCTTCGCCTGCGCGTTTCAGATTGGCCTCGATGGCATCAAACAGCTTTTCCAGCGGCACCGGATGGAACGGTTTGCCGTGTCGCCCAACCCGTGAGAGGGTCAGAAGGTCGTCAATCATGCGCTGCATCCGGCGGGTGCCATCCACCGCATAATGAATGAATTCATCGGCGGTTTCATCCAGTTTGCCCTGATAGCGCCGTGACAGAAGCTGGGTATAGCTTGACACCATGCGCAGCGGTTCCTGCAAGTCATGCGAGGCGGCATAGGCAAACTGTTCCAGTTCACTGTTGGAACGTTCCAGTTCCTGCATGGTGTGCTGGATTTCCATTTCATGGCGTTTGCGTTGGGAAATATCGCGCAGGGTAATGATGTAATGATACCGGCCATCGTCGGAAAAATGGCTGATGGCAACTTCAAGCGGGATCGCAGGGCCATGGGCCGGGCGCGCCATAATTTCAATCACCCCGGCCCCCAGATCGGTCAGAAGCCGGTCCGGGGATGGTTTTTGCAGGACGGTTCCGGCGGCATCGGGCAACAAAAACCGGATGATATTGCTGATTTCCGGGTCGCCCTGTGGCCCGCACAGTTCCTGGGCGCGGGCATTTAACGGGTCGATATCGCCGTCATCGGATGCCACCAGAATGGCATCAACGGTATTTTGCAGAATGGCGCGGGTTCGGCCCTCGCTGCGGCGGGTCTGGGTGACGAGTTCGGCCATTTCGGCGGCCTGACGACGCAACAGCATATCGCGCTGTACCGACAGGGTGACATCGCGCACGGTCAGGGCACAGCGAAATTTGCCGTTGGTACCGCTGAGGGGCTGGACCCGAATGGATTGCTGCATATGGCCAAAGGTGGCGGCAAATTGCGATTGGGGCCGCAAGGGTAAAATCGACTGGTTCAGCGACGGGGAAATCACCGCTGGCATGCCAAATTGCGAGCAGTCCCGCATGGCATCACATAACCGGCCATGGATGATTTCGGGGAAAATTTCGGACATTCTTTTGCCGAGAACATCGGTCGCCCTGTGTCCGGAATGGGTTTCCATCCATTTGTTCCAGAAACAGATCAGGCGATCCTCGCCAAGGACCACCAGTCCATGATCGGCGATATCGAGCAGATCGTGGCAGATAGTGTCGGTGGTTGAGGGCGTGGGAGAATGCGACATGTTCCCGCCGGGGTCCTGATTTATTGCAGGGTTTGTTCAATGAATTTGCGGACCAGTTCCTTCATCGTCTGAATGGAAACAAGGTCCATGACAAACAGCACATAACCGTCAATATCATCCTGACGCAGATTGAACTGCACATGCAGGATCATCAGAACGGGGGGCGCTTTTTGGGCCGCCGTGCCGGTTTCTTCAGGTAACAGATTGCGGGTTTCACATTTGCGAAATTCCGGCATGGCACAATTGATCGGACTGCCCAGAACATTGGCGATGCTGCCAAGGCAGGCATTGAGAATGATATTGCCGACCTCCATCAGGGCTTCCTGTTCAAGGTCGGTCAGGCTATCAAGCGGGACATCGACCTTTAACAGACGGCGCACCAGTTCCAGGCTGCGCTTTTCCGGGAAAACCAGCAAGGCATCGCCCTGAAACGGGCCATCGAAACTTTGTTTGACGGCCGAAACCACTTCGTTTGGGGCGGCAATCAGGCCAGCATCGGAAAAACGGGCAATAAAATCGATGGAGGGGACGCTGAGTTCGACCGGTTGATCGACCATTTCCGACAGCGATGCCGCCGCCCGCCCGACGCCGATATTGATCAGTTCGGTGATGGTATCTTTTTCAAGGTCGGTCAGGTCGATCATGCCTGTGATTCCTGCGCCTTGAAATAGGCGGTGATTTTTTCCTGGGTCGGGGGTTTGGCCAGAAAATCAATGCCAAGGGCGGCGACGGTTTTCTGGATTTCCTGCTGGATATTGGCGGTCAGAAGGGCAATCCGCGCGGCCGGATAGGCTTTACGCAGGACGGTGCCCAGTTCAATGCCATTCATGCCCGGCATATTGAAATCGATCACAAAATAATCATATTGCGTCTGTGCGGCCAGCGATTGCGCCTTGTCGGCTTCTTCGGCCTCGTCCACCTGCCAGCCGGGAAAATTGCCTTCAATAAAAGCACGGACCAGCAAGCGGGCGAATTTGCTGTCATCAACCAGCAAGACAGATCGTGTGTGGGGCATGCCGTCCTCGAATGCGAATGGGAGCAGAGCCAAATGTCACCTGACATTTGGACCGGATTGGCGTTGTGGCATTATATCCCGGTTTTTTCCAGCAACACCAGTTGTTCCATCATTGCCGGAATCTCGATGGCGGGGCGGGGTTCGGAAAACAGGAAGCCCTGAACCTCGTCACATCCCTGATGGCGGAGCAGATCAAGCTGGGCGGTGGTTTCCACACCTTCGGCAATGACCCGCAGGCCCAGATTGCGCCCCATCATGATGATGGTATTGGTAATGGCGGCATCGTCGGGGTCACTGGTGACATCGCGGATAAAAGACCGGTCGATCTTGATGGCATTGATCGGCAGGCGTTTGAGATAATTCAGCGACGAATAGCCGGTGCCGAAATCGTCAATGGCGATCTGAAGCCCCAGACGACGCAAATCGCCGAGCAGGGCCGCGGCCCGCACCATGCCCTGCATCATGAAGGTTTCGGTGATTTCCAGAACCAGACGCGATGCCGGAACGCCGGTTTCATCGAGAATGCGGGCGATGGTTTCGGTAATGCGGCCCTCGATCAATTGCCGGGCCGACAGATTGACGGCAATCACAATCGGCGGCAAACCGGCGCGGTCCCATTCGATGATTTGCAGGCAGACCCGGCGCAAAACCCATGCGCCCAGCCGGTCGATCAGGCCGGTTTCCTCGGCCACCGGAATGAATTGCATCGGGGAAATAAAACCGTGACCGGGCTGGTTCCAGCGCAGCAGGGCTTCAAACCCGGAAATCTTGCCAGTGACAAGGTCAATTTTCGGCTGGTAATGCAGGTCAAACTGTTCGCGGTCAATAGCATCGCGCAGATTGTTTTCCATCGAAAGACGCGCCAGCGAGCTTTCGCTCATTTTGCGGGTAAAGAAGTGATAGGTGTTACCGCCGCGGGATTTTGCACTGTACATCGCGGCATCGGCATTGCGCATCAGGGTGGGGAAATTGTCGCCATCCGCCGGGCTTAACGCAATGCCGATCGAGGGTGAAATAAACAGATGGCGGCCATTGATTTCAAAGGCCGGGGCCAGACAGTCCAGCACGGATTGCGACAGGACGGCGGCGTCCTGGGTTTCGCGCAATTCGGGAATGACAATCAGGAATTCATCGCCGCCAAGGCGACCAATGGTGTCGCTGCGCCGGATCACACCGCGCAACCGTGCGGCAACCGCCTTGAGCAACAAATCCCCGACATCATGGCCCAGACTGTCATTGATCAGTTTGAAGCGGTCCAGATCGATAAACAGGATGGCCGTGACTTTGGACCCGGCCATGCCCTTGCGTGGATCGGCATCAAGGGCGGTTTTCAGGCTTTGTTCCAGCATGCTGCGATTGGGCAAATCGGTCAGCGGGTCATGATGGGCCATATAGACCAGACGTTCTTCGTAGCGTTTTTGGGCGGTGATATCGTGCAGGACGATAATATAAAGGGTTTCGTCATGGTCCTTGATCGGGCGCAGGGCGGCGGCGGCCTGAATATTGGTGTGATCGGCGCACTGAATGACCAGATTGACAGACCGGTCCAGAATGGGGCCACCGGGAATATTGCCAATCAGATCGGCAAGGGCGTTTTTGAGGGTCCCGCGGGACGATTCGACAACAAAATCCCGAAAATTGCGGCCTTCAAGACGGGTGGTGCCGGGCAGGCGCAACAATTCAAGCGTGGCAGGATTGCAATCGCGGATCACAAACCCGGAATCGACCGTCAGAATGCCGTCGGCGACATGTTGCATGATGCCGCGCAGGCGGTTTTCCCGTTCCAGAACCTGTTGTTCGGTTTGCCGCAACCGGGTCAGATTATCGCCGATTTCATCGAGCAAGCCATTGGCCGACCGGGCGAGAAGCCCCAGTTCATCGTGAAGATGCGCCGGATTGACCGTTATTTTCCGGATGCCGGGATGGGCCGGATCGACGGCACGCAAGGACCGGACAAGATGCAAAAGCGGTTTGGTCAGGGCGAAATAGAAAAACGCAATCAGGGCAAGGCCCAGCAAGGCATTGCGTGCCACGCCCGATGCCAGGATCAGCCCGGAGCGTTTCAGGAAATTTGCCGCAATCAGACGGGTGTCGATATCGACAATCAGATGCCCGACCAGATCACGGGTTTCGCCGATGGTCAGGGGCACCGCATAGACCTGATTGTCGCCAAACATCAGATCGCTGAGCCAGTGCAGGCCCGATACGTTGCGCGGGCGTTGCTGTTCGGCCAGAATATTGCCGAAATCATCGCGCAAAATGGCGTGATGGACCGGTTCATATTCAAACAGACCGGCGACCACCCGCGAGGCCAGCGTTTCATCCAGACCATAGGCCGCCTGGGTTGCGGATTCGCGCAAGGTCAACAGGACCTGATTGACAGTGCGGTCAATCAGGTGCCGTTCTTCGCGCAGATCCCAGAAAATCTGGGCAGCGCTGAAGACAAGACCCAGCAAAAGGGTGATGATGACGGCGGCGCGGGCCTGTTTTAAAGACAGGCGATTTTGCCACCGAAGCCTCTCTTTTTTCAGGCACGCCTCCGAAATCCACGCCAGTCACAGGGCCTTGCCGCCCGCCAATTGTGGCAAAGACTATGACTTTATTGGGATAAAAGCAATTGTTGCACCGTGATTGCCAAGGGGGACATCCCCTCTTCTTTTGTCGTGTATATCAGGGTGGGGGAATTTGCACCCGAAAATGCCTAAAATTTCTGTGAAATAAAGGACGTACCGGACAGCTAATACTACTTAAAAAACTGGGGTTTTATTGGAGTTGCACACAACGTTCCCGCATGATAACCCAATGCCCGAGAGAGAACAGGCCCGGGCGTGCGCAGCCGCCATTGGCGCCGCAAGCTGAACGGAGTGACGCCATGACCTATGTGGTGACGGAAAACTGCATCAAATGTAAGTATCAGGATTGCGTCGAGGTTTGCCCCGTCGATTGCTTTTATGAAGGTGAAAACTTTCTGGTCATTCACCCGGACGAATGCATTGATTGCGGCGTCTGTGAACCGGAATGCCCGGCCGAGGCGATTATTCCCGATACCGAGCCCAATCTGGATAACTGGCTGGAAGTGAACCGCAAATTCGCCGAAATCTGGCCGAATATCACGCGCAAGGGTGATGCGCCTGCCGATGCCGCCGATTGGGATGGCAAACCGGGCAAGGCCGCCCTGTTGTCCGAGGAACCGGGCAAGGGTGATTGAGGTTTCGGCCTGAAAACACGCCGGTTTTGGCGCACCATCATCATGCGTGCATGGCTGCATTGACCGACCCGCGCGGAAAAGTTCTGTGATCGGGCCTGTTGATGTGTTATGGTCTGTTTTCGCGTTCAAGGGCTCGACAGGCTCGCTCCACGCAGTCGGATCTCCGATATATTATCCTGTCTGAAACCGCGACTTTGCCAAAAGCCTGGTCGTGTGATGCTCTTTGCGTCGCGGGTCTGTAGTATTACCGTTAAATGACCAGGCCATCAGGCCGGAAGGAAGCTTTATGTCAGACAAGTTGCCCTTTGCTCTTGGCGATTACGTTGTTTATCCCGCCCATGGTGTCGGCCGCGTTGACGGCCTTGAAACCCAGGAAATTGCCGGGCAGGAACTTCGCCTTTATGTCATCACCTTTGATTCCAGCCGCATGACCCTTCGGGTTCCGGTCAACAAGGTGGGCAATTCAGGTCTGCGCAAACTGTCTTCCAAAAAACAGATGGATTCGGCGCTGATAACCCTTCGGGGCCGGGCGCGTGTCAAACGCACCATGTGGTCGCGCCGCGCCCAGGAATACGAAGCAAAAATCAATTCCGGCGATCCGGTTTCGATTGCCGAAGTGGTGCGCGATCTGCATCGTTCGGCCACCCAGCCTGAACAGTCTTTTTCCGAACGCCAGATTTACGAAGCGGCGTTTGAACGTCTGGTCGATGAACTGGCCGCGATTGAAAAAATCGACAAGGACAAGGCTTCGGGTCGGCTTGAGAAATTGTTGCAGAAGGCCGCCTGATCTTTACGGTTTGCATCCCAAGGTCACGCAAATTTAATTTCCTGACGCTATATATAAACCGGTCCGGGGGTTCTTCCGGGCCGGTTTTCTGTAACAGGGGTATATTATGGCTGCAGCGGCAGTTCTGGCACCATTAAAACCCGCAGACCGAATATGGGCGGTCGGGGCCATTCGCGGCAATCACGCGGCTTTGCTGTCCCTGCACCGGCAACTGGCGCAAAAAGTGCGCCCCGGCGACCGGATTGTCTATCTGGGCAGTTACTGGGGCGACGGGGACGGGGAAACTGTCCGCGCTGCGATCAACGAGGTTTTGCTGTTTCGCCGGTATTTCATTGCGCAGGACGGTGTTGACCTTGCCGATATCGTGTTTTTGCGCGGGGCGGCCGAAGAAATGCTGGGCAAGATGCAGCAATTGCAATTCGCCCCCAATCCCGGCGAAGTATTTGACTGGATGCTGTCGCGCGGGGCGGCGGGGATTGTGCGGGCCTATGGCAGCGACCCGGCCCATGTGCAGTCGGTGATGCGGCAAGGGGCCCATGCGATTGCCCAATGGACCAGCCAGCTTTCCGATGCCTTTCGCAAAAACAGCGGTCACAGCGCCCTGATGGCCGATCTGAAACATGCGGCCTATAGCACCGATGGCAAACTGATTTTCGTTCATGCCGGGCTGGATGCGTCACGCCCGCTGAATGCCCAGACCGATACATTCTGGTGGGGCGGGTCGATGTTTGAAAGCATCACGGACCGTTATTACGATTGCGCGCGGATTGTGCGCGGCGCATCGAATGGCACGCCGGGCCTGATCGAACGGGAATTTACCCTGTCGGTCGATGGCGGATCGGGCCGGGGCGGGCCGTTAATCGCGGTGGCGATTAACGGGGATGGCGTCCTCATCGATCAGATCGAAGCTGAATCCTAATCCACCACGGTTTTGACCAGCGATCCTGCCGGGGGTTGCTGGTTGTCTTCCAGACCGTTCAGCACGGCAAAAACATCGGCGGCCTCGCGCTCCACCGCCATTGAATCGACAAAGGTGGCCGTGGAATATTCGGGGTTGACCGCCCGTACCTTGATGCGCAGCGGATTGTAATTCTGTTTTTCCTGTGCTGTCAGGGGCCGGAAACTGTATGTCGTGCGGCGCAGCCCGACATTATAGGCATCCACCCGGTTGATCGGCACAATCAGCAAAAACTGATAGGCGGTATCGCCCCGGCCAATCACCACCACGCGCAGCCGGGCGGTTTCGCCCGATTTCATGCGGATATCGGCATAGCCGGTGGCGGCGGGTTGATTGTTGATGTCGATTTTTTCGATATTGGTCAGGCGGATATTGTTGCTGAATTTGGTGGCAAGATATTGATCGAGGCCAATATTTTTGGCCCCCGGTGCGCCTTCAAACACAATCATCGCGCCCTCGCCATCGCGGGCGACAACCGCATCGGGCTGATTGACCATCGAAAATTCTTCGGGCACTTCAAAATAGAAATCCAGCGGCACATGGATGAATTTGTTGCCACGGGCATAGCCATGATCCGGGCCGTCACCATAAATAATACCGTCAATCGCGGTCATATAGGGCACTGCGCCAATCGTCGGATTGCTGACGACCTGAACATTGGCGGCGGACTGGGCCTGGGCAATGCGGTCAAGGGTGCGCGGATGGGTGGCCATGAAATCAAAACTGTCGATTTCATCGGGGGACCGCCCGGCCAGTTTGGCCTGAAGCCGGGAATGGGCGCGCAGTTTTTTGAGGAAGGACGCCATGCCCGCCGGGTCGTATCCGGCGCGGGTCAGATAGCGCACGCCGAGCATGTCGGCCTCAAATTCATGTTCACGCGAAAAGGATTTCAGATAGGCATTGGCGCCAACCCCGATGATATCGCCCGCGCCATTGCCAATTGCGGCGGACAGCCCCCCGGCCAGAATTTGCGTCAGCATCCCCTGGCTGTAACGCTGGGCTGAATGGCGGGCGACGACATGGCCGATTTCATGGGCCAGAACACCGGCAATTTCCGCCTCGTTCGAGGCCAGCGCCATCAGGCCGCGGGTGACATAGACATAGCCGCCGGGCAGGGCAAAGGCATTGATCACCGGGGTATCAAGGACCGTGAAGGTGAAATTTTCAGTGGGTGCTTCCGAAACCGCCACCAGTTTGGCCCCGATGTCGGCAACATAGCGCGGCAAATCCTTTTCATCGTAATTGCCGCCAAATTCCTTCACCATTTTGGGATGTTCCTGCGACCCGATCTGGCGTTCCTGATCGGGGGACATGAAGGCGGTAAAGGAATCGCCCCCTGTTGCCGGATTGGTTGAACACCCGGCCAGCCCGGCCATCAACCCCAGTGCGGCAAACACCGCAAGCGCACGGATACCCTGATGATGCGTAAAACCCATTGAAAGTCTTCCCTCTTGTCCCATAGTCTTCTGATTATTCCGGCATATCACATAAATCAAGATGTGCGGCGCAATCTGCAAGGGGTATTCATGTCAGATGAGGGGACAGTATTGCCCAAAATTTGTGTTTTTTGCGGCGATGATGCTGATCCTGTGCGCGTTTTCCCCGGTTTGGGCGGCTTCACCGCCGCCGGATTTTGCCTGCGGCCCGGATTTTAACCCATTCGGTGCCATCCCGCCACATGACGATAGTGCCGGTTCTGTCACCGCCGCATCATTGGTCAGGCTGTTGCCGCCATCGGGGGTTGAGGGTCTGACAACGGGCGATGGTACGGTCTGGCGGCTGGCCGATATTGCCTTTCCGCCCGATATTGTCGCACAGGCGGCTGATCAGATGGGACGTGATTTTGGCCGGTATCAGATGTTGGAGCCGGTATCCTCAATGCCCGATTTTGCCGGTCGGCAAACCGCCTATGTGCGCGACGGGGACGGGCAAAGCTGGCAGGCGGATTTGCTGCGGGCCGGGCTGGCGATGGTGTTACCCGATTCGGACCATGATATCAGCACCCTGATCGCAGCCGAACAGGATGCGATTGGGGCCGGGCGCGGATTATGGGCGCAGCCGGGATATTTTTATCAGGCGGCCACCATGACCGGTGCGGCAACGGGGCGCTTTGCGGTGATTGACGGTATTGTGATATCGGTCGAACATCGCGAATGGCGCAGTTACCTGAATTTCGGGCGCAACTGGCAACGCGATTTCACCATCGCGATTGACCGGGATTTGCGCGATATTCTGGAAATGCGCGGCATTGATATGGCGTCATGGGCGGGCAAGCATGTGCGGGTACGCGGCACGATAGAGGCCCGCGGCGGGCCGTTTATCGGCTTGTCTGACCTGTCATGGCTGTGTTTGCGGGGCGATTGAAAATTCTGGTCACGGGGCACAGCCATGATAAGAAAGAAACCCGATTGCGCCCCAACCTTGCGAGACATGCCATGCTGTATCCCGATATCGAACCCCGTGCCACCGGCTTTTTATCCCGCCCGGACGGGCATGAGATTTACTGGGAAGAAATCGGCAATCCCGATGGTATTCCGGTGGTGTTTTTGCATGGCGGGCCGGGGGCCGGGATTTCGCCGCGCCACCGGCAGTTTTTCAACCCGGAAAAATACCGGGTGATTTTGTTTGATCAGCGCGGATCGGGAAAATCGCGCCCGTTCGGCAGCCTTGAAAACAATACCACCCCCGATCTGGTTGGCGATATCGAGGCGCTGCGCGCCATGTGCGGGATCGACAAATGGCTGGTGTTTGGTGGATCATGGGGATCGACGCTGGCGCTGGCTTATGGGCAGGCGCACCCGGACCGGGTGACGGCCTTTGTCCTGCGCGGGATTTTCCTGTGCCGCGACAGCGAAATCGACTGGTTCATGACCGGCATGGGCAAATTTTTCCCCGATGCGCAAAAACCGTTTCTGGCGGCGGTGGGGTATGAGCAAAACCCCGGCACGGCGGCGTTGCTGGCGGCTTATACCGATGTTTTTGCCGGGAAACGGGGCAAGGAGGCGGCGATTCAGGCCGCCCGCGCATGGAGCGGCTTTGAGGCGCGCTGTTGCACCCTGTTGCCCGATGACGGGCTGGTTGGGGATTTTGAAGGCGATGCGATTGCCCTGGCGCTGGCGCGGTTGGAACATCATTACTTTGTAAATCGCGGTTTCTTTACGGAAAACCAGTTGCTGGCAAATATGGCAAGTATCCGCCATTTGCCGGCGGTGATTGTGCAGGGGCGTTATGATGTGGTGTGCCCGCCGGTCAGTGCGCTTGACCTTGCGGAAAACTGGCCGGGATCGCAATTGCTTATTGTCAATGATGCCGGACATGCGGCCAGTGAACCGGGCATTGCCCGTGCCCTGATCGAGGCGACCGATCACTTTGCCGGGACTTTGTCATAAATCTGTTTTCAATGATTTGGCCGTAATTTCACATGATCTACTTGTTGCGTATTTCTTTGGTATAGGTAATATGACGCAAGATTTTGATCCAAAGGGGACATTGGATGCGTTTTATTTACGGGATTTTGCTGGCGCTTGGCGTCATTGTTGGCGGAACTGCGGCATCGCAGGCCCAGGAAATTGCCGGAAATGGCAATGATTCGGCCCTGATCGGGCTTTCGGCCGGGATGTTTAATGTCGGCGACGACCACGAAGCAGGCGAACTTCTGCTGGATTACCGTGCCGAAGACGCCCTGTTTGGCGTGCTGCGCCCGTGGGGCGGCGTGATGGCGACCACCGATGGCGCGGCATATGGCTTTGGGGGCCTGATGCTCGACGTTTTGTGGGGCGAAAACATTGCAACCACACTTTATACCGCTGTTGGCGCCTTTCATGACGGCGATGGCGAAGACCTTGGCCATTGGGTTGAATTCCGGTCGGGAATCGAACTCTCCTATCGCTTTGACAATCGCTCGCGGGTGGGCCTGAATTTCTCGCACATGTCGAATGCCGATATCGGCGATGACAATCCGGGCGCAGAAACACTGGCGCTGACCTATGTGATCCCGGTCGATCAGATTTTTAACTGATCCCGACTTTCGGATTGGTAACGTTACAGCAGGGCGGATGCCGGAAACGGCCCGCCCTGTTTTTATTTCTGGCGGCAAAATGCCGGTTGGCAATTGATCGTGGTGGCCGAAACTGCTATGGCATTTCGCGCCGGACAATCACAGTGCGCGCCCGTAGCTCAGCAGGATAGAGCACCAGATTCCTAATCTGGGGGCCGTGGGTTCGAATCCCGCCGGGCGCACCAGATTTTCAAGGGGTTGGGGAATTTCTCTAGCCCCTTGTTTTTGTTTAGGGGGCAATTTGGTGAGTTTCTATGCGGCCTTTCTGTTGGTAGAAAGGCCTGTGGTGCGGTTCCATGCATGATCTGGCAGCTTGAATGCCGGGACTGCATTTTCCTTTGCGATGGCGATACCAAAGATGTACCGATGATCGAGGCGAAACGGGGTGCTGGATTGCGCGTGGTTTGGGATTGTGCGGAATTATTCCGGGCCGACGCTTTGGGATACACTAGCAAAGCCAACGTTGAGAAGTCTTGGTCTGTTTTTACCAAGCGGTGTTTCGTCGTTGGATGTGTTGATCCTCACTGTTTTGGCGAATAACCAGAGAGGTTTGGTGCGAGTCCTATGCGATTTTACGGTTGAGATTTGGATAAAGCAGGTGCTGCCTGTGTTTGCACAGGAGAACTGATCAACGCATCTTTTAATGCGTCGACCCTTTCGGAAAACACCCATCCGAAAAAGGCTAGGGCGATGCCACCAACAATGAGGCCACCTTTGATCTGGTTGAGTATTCCCTGCATCTTGCGGTCGTTTTTGTCGAGGTCGCCTACAGCCGATTTGACGCTGGAAAGTTCGCTTTTGAGATTGCCTAGTTCTATCATGACCAAGCGTATATCCGATGTTGGGTACAAATCCCTTACATCAGGAGTGACGTTGGCGAAGTCTTTTGGTGTTGTATTTTCTGTGTCCTGCGGAGGGTGTTTAGTCATCGGCACCTTCCTCAAGCTTTGCTTTTATCCAGTCCCAAAGGGGGGTCGGAGCACGGCCGTAGTAGCTGTCTACCTTGGTAACAACAGCCGGTGGAATAGTTTTGTCAGGCCCGACAATGCCAATTTTTTTGGTGACTTCGACGGTCGAAATCGTGTCGTAAACCATCCAGTAATATTGATTGATGCGGTAGCTATCAGAGCCGATATAGGTTCTGTCGATGATGGCATTAAGTCGTTCGACATCACCGGCGCCTGTTGCAACGACGTTGAATATTGCCATTATTTTCCCCGCAGTCTTAGTCGAATCATATCCAACGGAACCAGATTAGCACCGTTGTGGCGGTTTCGTACTAAAAAATGGATACCTGTGCAACCTTTTGCAATCTCGCTAACGGGTGGCTGATATGCGTTTGTGCATATGCGGCAAGTGTATGTTTTAAAAAAGGCGTTGATGTTAATTTATCACGCCGCAGCGATCACGGATTGCTTCGATTTGCGCGTCAATCATTCCCCCTGCGCTTATGGAGCAGGAACGCGCCTGCACCAGTCTATCGATAATGACATGAAATCTTGTGAGGATGTTGGTGTTGACTACAAAGGTCGGCGAAGACGTATCGGCGAAATTGGTGCTTTTGGAAAGCAGTTCAAGCGCCGCACTAACCTCGTAATTGAATGTGGTGGTGGTGTGTGTGTCCAGAATTTTTTTTATATGCTCACACCTCTGGCTGAGGCCGTTCTGCGATCGGTCAAGGGCCAGACTGATGATTTTTCCATCTGCCAAACCAGAATCGTATTGTTCTTTTATTTCTTCGAGAAAAACTATCCTTTCGGCGGCCCAAAAGCGGAATTTGTCGATTACTTCGCGGCCTAATATCAGGGGCGCGCAAGCTTCGTCTGCACGATGCAACCGGGCCTGTCTGACAGTTTCTTCGGTTGTTTCGCGCATGGTTTTGATTTGGTCGCGGGCGGAAACGATCACAAAAATCCCGCCCATCAAACCAAAGGCCCCGGCAACAAAACTTTCCCATTGCAGGTCTTGCCAAACGTTGCAGAACTGGCCGCAGGAGGTTCTGCATGCGTGGTCAACAAGCCCGCCGATCACGGGGAGTGCAACCACAAAGACGATCACAACTAACCACCATTTGTTGATGTTTTTCACTGTGCTGTCCTGCTGTTATCGGGTGGCGTGATGTCAGTTTACGCGATCTAAAAGGGTTTTCGGCAGTCGGGTTTTGACCGCGATTTTTCGTACCTCGATTTCCCGACCTTCTATGAAATCTTGCAGCGGCCTGCATTCGAGGGTGATTTCGCTGATCGCGGATCGCAGGCGGGTTCTGACTTCGTCGATCAGGATGGTGTCTGGTGCGTCGTTAAGTCTGTCGCCTGGGATATCGATGTTGGCAAGGCCGAGGTTTATCGTGCCGTGTCCATTAGTCTGGACTTCGACCGTGCCGCCGAGTTCGGCGTAATTGACGATGACAAAGGCGTTTTTTTGATCAACCCTTTTGGTGAAGCACCCGAATTCGGCGGCTGTTCTGATCGCGTCCGGGTTATTGTCGAGTTTGTCGGCGGCATCGGTGATCGCTTCCATGATCGTAAAGGCGGCAATGGCCTGTGCCATGGCGATACTTTTGCAGGGAGAAATAGTTGCCCCCGGAATGCCGCCGATCACAAGTTCGCTATGTACGATTGATGCTACGGAATATGTCACGACGGATGTGACATTGCCGTACCCGCCGTTCGGATATTTGATGCGGTGTTCGCATTTGATGGACAGCATCCCAAATCCCCCCGGTTGTTTCTGTCGGGCGATCATGCGCCGACGGTTGCGGGTTCGTCAAAAGAAAACAGGCTTTCCCCCACAACCGGCAGAAACGCACTGCTTAAAGAAAATCCGGTGACGGAAATCTGTGACACGCTTTTTCCATCACTACGGTGGAAAGGGACTGTGATGCGCATCCGGCTCAAATCCAAGTTGGAACTGTCATGGCGGATTGATAGCCTTGGCATTGGTAACGGGGCGATGGATTGCGCGTGGTTTGGGTTCGTGCGCGATTATTCCGGGCCGACGATCCGGGATACGCTGGCAAAGCCGACGGTCGCCAACCTTGATTTGTTTTTGCCGCGCCGGGTTTCGACGTCGGATGCGTCCAGTCTGGCTGTTTTGTCCGGCGGGCAGGGGGTGTTGCTGTGATGATCACGCAACATGGTGATCCGGGCGCAAGCAGCCTGCCGGGTGTTCCTGCAGGCCGCCTGTCCGGGGGGTCAAAGAGCGCGTCTGGCGGCGTCTTCGAGAAAACCGGAAACAGCCCGTTTGCCGTGTTTCGCCTCGATCAGATCAATCAGATTGGCGTCAATCGTCAAGTTAATGCGGCGTTTCTTGCCGGGGACTGCGACCGTTACCGGAATCCGCGAAACTTCGGTGCATTCGGGTTCGGGTTCGGGCGGCAGGTTTTCAAATGCAGTTGGGGCGGGAATATCGTCCCCATCCTCATGCATACCATCAATATGGAATGTCAGGGCCTCACTCGCCATTTCGAGCAATTCTCGCATGTCTTTTCCTGCGGTCACGCAACCGGGGAAGTCGGGAAAAACAACCGAATAATCGGTATCGTCATCTTTGAAAACGACACCCCAATAGGTCTGTTTCATCGTTCTGTTGCCTTTACATTAAATGGGGTCATGGATGGGGAAAACTGCCTGGCGCAGCTTCACCCCGGATTGTTTTTCGATACTTCGCAGCGTCCCGATCCTTATATCCTTTTTGGGATGAAGGACGGTGGTGCGTCCGGGTTTGGTCGGGTGCTTGAACTGATGGTGGCTTCCCTTGACATTCACAAGATACCAGCCGTCCGCCTCAAGCGCCTTAATGATCGCTCTACTGTCCATGGCCCCCGCTTCCGTTGTTCAGGGGGTATTATGCGCACATGCTGTATAAACGTCAAGAATCAAGTGCGCATTATGCGCATAAATATACCGTCAATGCGAAAAACCTTTTTGCGTGTCATTTTAACATCTTCCTTCCCCCCGCAAAATTCCGGTCAATTTGATTTCGCGCAAAATCAATAAGATGATAGAATGGGATGATAAGCCAGACTGTGAATCAGGCATTAAAAAGGCCTTCGGGCCAGGAGGAACGTCATGACCACCCACGGTGAGTTCTCCCCTTCTCCGGCTTCTTTTCGGGATCAGACACGTCACAACCCGGCGGCAAGGCCGCAGGGTGAGGGCGGTTTTGAGCGTGAAATGGGGCGCGAGGGTTTTTCCGGCCCGACCTGTCATTTGCGGCATCGTCATCCGCCCACCGGCTGGACATCGTTTGAAGGGCCGTTAAGGCCGCGTGCCTATGATCTGAGCAAACTGGCCGCCGGGCCGTCCTGCCCGTTGCAGGCGCGCCGCCTGATGCACAGCCGGTCTGCGGAAATCCGGTTCTGGCGGCTGGATGGCCGCATGCAGTCGCTGGTGCGCAATGCCGATGGCGATATGATGATTTTTGTCCATAACGGGCAGGGGCATCTTTATTGCGATTTCGGTCATATGGCGTTTCGCGATGGCGATTATCTGTTGATCCCGCGCGGGTCTTTGTGGCGGCTTGAAACCGAAGAACCGGCAGAATTCCTGATGGTCGAGGCGACCAACCGGGCGTTTCTTCTGGCCGATAGCGTGACATTCACCCGCCCTGAAATCGATGATGCCTATTTGCAGCAGCAGGACGAAAAAAACTGGATCGTTCATATCAAACGCGAAAGTGCGATTTCGACCCTGACCTATCCGTTCAATCCGCTTGATACGGTGGAATGGAAGGGTGATCTGTCGGTGCTGGGCATTAACTGGCGGGATTTGCGCGATCGGGGCAGTCAGGCCCTGTTTGCCACCGACCGGCTGGAAATCGGCAATTTCGTGCGCCATCCAAAGCAGCAGGGCCGGGCCGCGGCGCGTCCGGCGGTCTGTCATTCCAACGATGATGTCGATGAATTGATGTTTTATCATCGCGGGGCGTTTCTGGCCTGTGAAAACATCCATCCCGGCATGATCACCTTTCATCCCAGCGGTTTTCCGCATGGCATGGATACCGGCGGGGCGGCGGGCAACCACCCGGCATCCTATGACAGCATCCCCGATGAAGAAGTTGTCATGATGCTGGATTCCCGCGATATGCTGCATGTCGATGACACCATTCCGGGCGGCGTTGAATGGAAGGGATATGTTCATTCCTGGTGAGGGTGAACGCCACATGGCACGGATTGTCGGGGGAGAGGACGCAGGCCCGCGCATGTCGCGGGCCTGCTGATTGTGCAGTGCAGGCCATTTCATTTCTGTGAAGATACGGGTATCGTGGCGGGACGGCTGTTTTTAGCGCCCGCCTTTGTCTGTTTTGGGTTGCGTTGCGGCGGCTTCTTGCAATAGCTATACGCAAGATTAATCGGGATGCGGGCTGTAATGCAATGCAGCGCAGGCAACCGGGGGTTTTGGGTGCCTGTAACAAAAGATAAAGGACTGGCAGGTATTCTGATGGCGGAACGTGTCTGAACGGGGCTGGTCGAATAACAAGATGACGAAACAACTTGCGAAAAAAGCAGGGACTGGTTCCAGACCGGGTGGCGGCGGCAAGGCCCCGACCACCGATCAGCTTGCCTATTTGCCCGCCCGGTATGATTTGCGCGGGGTGCGCACACCGTTTACGACCAAGGCCCTGCGCTTTGCCCGCGTGATCAGGGACCCGAAGGTGCGCCTGAAAGTCAGCCTGCCGGGATTGTCGGGCGGGCTTGGCACCTATGAAATGCCGTTTGAAACCATGCGCGAAGTGTTCGATTTGTCGGTGCATGACCGCATGTTGTTTGACAAATTGATGGTTCTGTATGATTTCACGCCCGAAACCGTGCGCAATTGCGCCCGCGAGGTGACCCTGACCGGGGTCGGCGGGGTGGTTCTGGCCCGCGAGGCGGCCCAGGCCGAGGCGCATGAAAACAAGGTCCGTGAAATCGGGCAACTGACACTGGTTTACGAAGCCCTGAAACAGGTGGGCGGGCCGGATGTGCAGGACATGAAAATGGCCGATCTGGCAACGCCGGGCGGCCAGAAAACCGCCCGCCAAACCCTGAACCGGTTTGCCGCGACCGCCGGGGCGGCCAATGATTCGGTGATTGACAGTCTGGAAGAATGGAGCCGCCTGAAAGCGCCGGTGGGCCTGACGATTGCGGGTTGTGCCGGGCCGCTGCGCGATCTGATTTCCGCCCTGGCCCGACTGGCCGCCGAGATCGAGGAATGGTCGGTCACCGAACTGGCCGATACGCGCTTTATGGCGACCCGCGTGATCAATTCCGCCAATGCCACCCATGAACATGCCACCCGCTGGTTGCGCAAGATCGACCGTTGGGACAAGGATCTGGGGCAGGTCCTGACGCGCTGGACCGAGGCGCAAAAGGAAATTGGCGACGGCCTGACGCGGTTATGGTGGTTGCTTGATGGCTGGGATGAACTGATTGGGCGCTGGCGCTATGCCATGAGTATTGACCGGGTCAAACAGCGTGAAATTCTGGAAGAAATCGCCAGTTTCGTGCCGATCCTGCCGATTGAGGAACTGGACCCTGCCGAATATGAATTCTGGGTCGATATCCGGGTCAATCAATTGTTGTGGGCCAATGAATTGCGCAAACTGGGCAGTGGCGAAATTGACGCCGATATGGTGGACCGGCTGGAACGGTTCCGGAGGCAGTCGGCATGAAGCCTGAAGACGCCGGAAACATGGGCATATCGCAGCTTGGCGAATTGTTTTCATCGTTAAGTGCGACCGAAATTGCCAAATTTACCCGCGCAATTGAAAGCGACCGCAAGGCACCGCGTTTGCCGTTGCCCCATGACCAGATTTTAAAGATTTTGCGCCCGCGTCTGGCATCCCTCAAACCGGACCGCTATCCGACACCGATGCGGCTGTTTTGCGACCCGTTCGAGGATTTGCTGTCTTCGGCCCCGCCCAGTGACAAAAGCATCCGCATCAGCCGGGCGTCCCTGATGCCGATCTGGAATGTTGTCAATGAAAGCGGGGATGACGGGTTCAAGGAAGCCCTGCGCGATATCGAAACCGCGGCCAGTGCGGGCGATGAGGACAAATTGCACAATGCCGAACGCCGCATGTGGAAACGCGGGGCGGAATGCATTGAAAGGGCGATACAGGAATCTGAATCCGGGGTGAAAACCGAACGCGCCCTTGCCACGCGCCTTGGTGCACGGGCGCATCTGAAGGCCTTTGGCGATGTCGGGCGGATTTTGCGGGTGGCCGAGGAAATCATGGAGGTCCGCACCCGTTTCCCGACCGCACCGATCCGAAGCCTTGGCAATTCCGATCTGGTCTATTTGCGGGAAATTTTCATGCGGCTGTCGGCAGAAAAACCGGGGTTCGAGCCGGTGTTTCTGTTGGCGGTTCTGGCGCGTCTGTTGCGGCCCAGCGAATTGTTCAAACTGATCCGGGTTTTGTCGTCCAAGGCCGATGACCGCACGATTTCGACCACCAATCTGGCAACCACCGGCGATCTGGTGATCGATCTTCTGGCCGAAACCGTCCATGAAATTGAAACCGGTCTGGCCAGTGGCAAGGCCGAACATGAAATTCTGGGTCTGGCGCGGTGGTATGCCTCGGAATTTGTGCGGATTACCCGCGAATTCAACATCCGCAAGGATGGCCGGTGGGGTGAAAAACTGCTGGAAACCCGGCGGCGGGTCAGTCAGGCGATGGCCGATACCATGTTTGGCGCCAGCCCGGACCGGATCATTGATGCCCTGCCGCAACCGCCGCGCGGGCCGCAAACACCGGGCCGGGCGATTGTGCCGCTGTTTGCCCTGCCGTTTGATGAAGAAAAAATTCTGGCCGCCGAACAATCGGCCGAAGCCATTGCCGAAACCGCCCGGATTTCGCATATCCTTGCGGCGCAAAGTTCGGCCACCAAGGCGGTGATCGAGCTGAAGAAAAAGCTTAATCAGGTCGGACGCGCGGGAATTGACGGTATCCCGCGCCTTGATGGTGCGGATTATGACAATGCCCTGCGCAATCTGATGGGAACCGTGCGGTTGCTTGAAATCATCGACGGCCCCGAAGAAGCCGATCTGTTGCGCCGTCGCGGCATGTCGGCCCTGCGCAGCCTTGAAGAAAAAAAGGGCCGCAAGGCATCCTGAGTTGGCGGTGTTTTCATGACCATCATTATCCGGACTGCGCGTCCGCAGGACGCCGCCCTGTTTCCCGATATTGAACGGCAGGCAGGTGAGGTTTTTCGCAATCATCCCGATCTTGCGTGGGTGGCCGATGACGATGTCATGCCGGTCGATCTTCATCTGCGCCATATCGTTCAGAATACGGTATGGCTGGCGATGGATGATGCCGGTCTTGTCGTCGGATTTGTGACAGCCGGGAAATGCGATGACGCATTGCATATCTGGCAACTGGCGGTTCTGCCCCGATATCAGGGGCAGGGAACAGGTCGGCACCTGATGGCGGCAGTCCGGGATCATGCCGTTGCGCAGGGGCTGTCCGCACTGACCCTGACCACGTTTTGCGATGTGCCGTGGAATGACGGCTTTTACGCCGGTATCGGGTTTGATGTGTTGTCACCGGAACAAACCGGGGCGCGTCTGGCCGGGATTCTGGCGCATGAAGCGGAACTGGGCCTGCCGCCAGACCGGCGATGCGCCATGCGTCTTACCCTTGCCAATGTGGACTAACGCGGGGCGATCAGCCTTTCCGTGTCTTCGCGGTTTTCCAGCCAGGTCATGAAAGCGCGGATTTTTGGCAATCTTGCCCGGCCTGCCGGGCAGGTGGCGTAATAGTGAAACGGGCTGGCCCGCGGCGGGCCAAAGGGGGCGACGATCCGCCCGCTGGCCAGTTCGTCTTCAATCGCAAAGGTCGGTAATAACGCCACCCCCAGCCCGGCAATGGCGGCCTGCATCGCCATGGTGAAATGCTCGAATTTCGGGCCGTTTTCACCGTCTATTCCGGTGATCCCGCTGGCTTTCAGCCAATCGCTCCAACCGCGTGGGCGGGTGGCGATGTGTAAAAGCGCATAATCGCCAAGGTTGTCTGGTTGCGGGGGATGATCAAGGGCCGCAATCAGTTTTGGGCTACAGATTGGCACCATTTCCTCGCCATGCAGGCGGTGGGATTCCAGCCCCGGCCATTGCCCGTCGCCAAACAGCACGGCGATGTCGATCTGTTCCCGGTCGAAATCGGGCATGCCGATCCGCGAAATGAAATTGATCACGATATCGGGGTGGGTGCGGCGAAAGTCGGGCAAAAGCGGGATCAGGCAGCGCGACCCGAAGGTTGGCGGGGCGGCAATGGTCAGAACCCCGCCTTCGGCCCCGCCCGACAAAAATGTCAGGGTTGCGGTTTCAAGCTGATCAAGGGCGGGGCGGATTGCCTGAAGATAGGTTTCGCCCTCGGCGGTCAGGACAAGGCGTTGTTTTTCGCGGGCAAACAATTTGCAGCCCAGCCATTCTTCCAGCCCCTGTATCTGGCGGCTGACCGCACTTTGCGTCAGATATAATTCCCCTGCGGCCCGCGAGGCATTGCCAAATCGCGCGGTTTGTTCAAAACAGGCAAGTGCTTTAAGCGTCGGAATGCGGCGGGCCATTGGCAACCTTTGCAGGGACAGAACACAGACTTTATGATTTTTTCGCATGAAGTCTGACAGATTTATCATTTGCACCGGACGCTGCCAATCCCTAGTTTCAAGGCAGACGACCGGGATGCTGCCGTCTCGCCCAAATTTGGTGGCATCCCTTTTTTTATAAATTTTCATAAGGGACCGGATCATGGCCAGCCGCGCATCGTTTCAGTGGGAAGACCCGCTGCTGCTTGAAGATCAGTTAAGCGAAGAAGAGCGCATGATCCGCGATGCGGCGCGCGCCTATTGCCAGGAAAACCTGCAAACCCGCGTTCTGGAAGCCAACCGCCACGAAATTTTCCACCGCGAAATCATGAGCGAAATGGGCGCATTGGGCCTGCTGGGCCCGACCATCCCCGAAGAATATGGCGGGCCGGGTGTCAATCATGTTGCCTATGGCCTTGTGGCGCGTGAGGTGGAGCGGGTCGATAGCGGGTATCGTTCGGCGATGTCGGTGCAAAGTTCGTTGGTGATGCATCCGATTTATGCCTATGGCAGCGAAGAACAGCGCCAAAAATATCTGCCGAAACTTGCCACCGGTGAATGGGTCGGCTGTTTTGGCCTGACGGAACCCGATCACGGGTCCGATCCGGCGGGCATGAAGACCCGTGCCCGCAAGGCCGATGGCGGGTTTATCCTGACCGGGGCCAAAATGTGGATCACCAACAGCCCGATTGCCGATGTCTTTATCGTCTGGGGCAAGGATGACGAAGGTGTCATTCGCGGATTCATCCTTGAAAAAGGCATGAAGGGCCTGAGCGCGCCCAAGATTGAAGGCAAATTTTCGCTGCGGGCCTCGATCACCGGTGAAATCGTGATGGATAATGTTTTTGTCCCGGCGGAAAACATGTTGCCCGATGCCCGTGGTTTGGGCGGGCCGTTTGGCTGTTTGAACAAGGCGCGGTATGGCATTGCCTGGGGCGTGATGGGGGCGGCTGAATTTTGCTGGCACGCGGCGCGTCAATATACGCTGGATCGCAAACAGTTTGGCCGTCCGTTGGCCGCCAATCAGTTGATCCAGTTGAAACTGGCCAATATGCAAACCGAAATCACCCTTGGTTTGCAGGGCGTTCTGCAACTGGGCCGGATGCTGGACGCGGGAACGGCGGCACCGGAATCCATTTCGCTGATGAAACGCAATAATTGCGGCAAGGCGCTGGATATTGCCCGTGTGTCGCGGGACATGCATGGTGGCAACGGCATTGCCGATGAATTCCATGTCATCCGCCATGTGATGAATCTGGAGGCGGTCAATACCTATGAAGGGACGCATGATGTGCATGCGTTGATTCTGGGCCGGGCACAGACCGGCATTCAGGCCTTTACCGGGGCGTGATCGTACCCTGAATACCGGGCGGGTGCGACAGGGCATCCGCCCTTTTTCTTTCTGATCTGTTGGCAGGATATGCAATGACCGGGGCGCTTTCTGGAATCCGTGTGCTTGATCTTTCGCGTGTGCTGGCCGGTCCGTGGGCCAGCCAGACTTTGGCCGATCTGGGGGCCGAAGTGATCAAGATCGAACGGCCCGGTGCCGGGGATGATACCCGGGGCTGGGGCCCGCCCTATGCCAAGGATGCCAATGGCAAGGATACAACCGAGGCCGCCTATTACCTGTCGGCCAATCGCGGCAAAAAATCCCTGACGGTTGATATCACCCGGTCCGAGGGGCAGGAGATCATCCGCAATCTTGCGGCCAGATCCGATGTGGTGATTGAAAATTTCAAGGTCGGCGGACTTGCGAAATATGGTCTGGATTATGCCAGCCTGCGGGCGGTTAACCCGGCGCTGATTTATTGTTCGATCACCGGTTTCGGGCAGGATGGCCCTTATAAGGACCGGCCGGGTTATGATTTCATGATCCAGGCGATGGGCGGATTGATGAGCCTGACCGGGGCCCCGGATTCCGAACCGGGCGGGCAGCCGGTCAAGGTGGGCGTGGCGGTGGCCGATATTTTTACCGGCCTTTATGCGACAATCGGCATTCTGGCGGCCCTGCATCACCGGCAGGCAGGCGGCGAGGGGCAATATATCGATCTGGCGTTGCTGGATGTGCAAACCGCCATCCTTGCCAATCAGGCGATGAATTACCTGACCACCGGCACCGCACCGGGGCGGCTGGGCAATGCGCATCCCAATATTGTGCCCTATGAAGCCTTTCCGACGGCGGATGGGTATCTGATTCTGGCGGTGGGCAATGACAGCCAGTTTAAAAGTTTCTGTGCGGTTGCCGGGCTTGTTGGTGTGGCCGGGGATGACCGTTTTGCCACCAACCGCGCACGGGTTGCCAACCGGGCGGCACTGGTGCCGCTGGTGCGCGGTGCCATGGTGCAGAAAACCACCGATCAATGGATTGATCTTTTGGAAACCGCCAATGTGCCGTGCGGGCCGATCAATACGCTGGACCGGGTGTTTGACAATCCGCAGGTGCAACATCGCGCCACGGTGCGCAATCTTGATCACCCGACGGCGGGAACCGTGCCGACGGTTGCCAATCCGCTGAAATTCTCGGCCACCCCGATTGTGTATGACACCGCCCCGCCGATGCTGGGCCAGCATAGCGACGCTGTGCTGCGCGAGGTTGCCGGGCTGAGCGATGAGCAGATTGCCAGATTGCGTGCCGCCGGGATGATCTGACTGCCGTGCATCATATGCGTTGAATTCGGGCAAAATACGCTGCACCGCGATGCCGGGCCGCACATGATTCTGTGCGATTGGCATATTCTGCTGCCAGATCATTCTGTCAGAGGGGGCATTTATCGCAGAAAGTGCATATATTGGCGTATTCTGGCCTCGTTGCTTTGCAAACCCCGAAATGTTTTATATCGTTTAAAAAAACAAATCAGGGGTGCGCATGTCAGATATTGTGGTTTCGGCCCGATCTGTAAGTAAAATTTTTGGCAATGGGCCGGAACAGGTCAGGGCGCTTGACGATGTTTCCGTCGATATTTGCCAAAACGAGTTTTTCACCATGCTTGGGCCATCGGGCTGTGGAAAGACGACTTTGCTGCGACTGATCGGCGGGTTTGAACAGGCGACATCCGGGGATATTTTGCTTGAAGGGCAGGTATTGAATGACTTGCCCCCGTACAAGCGGCCCATCAACACTGTTTTTCAATCCTATGCCCTGTTTCCCCATTTGACCGTGCGCCAGAACATCACATTCGGTCTGGAAATGAAGGGGATGCCGCGCCGCGAGGCAAACGGGCGCGCCGATGAGATGCTTGATCTTGTGCAGCTTGCCCCCTATGGGGACCGCATGCCAAGCCAGCTTTCGGGGGGGCAGCAGCAACGCATTGCCCTGGCCCGTGCCCTTGCCCCCGCCCCGCGGGTTTTGCTGCTGGATGAACCTTTATCCGCCCTTGATCTGAAATTGCGCAAGGAAATGCAGATCGAACTGAAACGTCTGCAAACGGAAACCGGCATCACCTTTGTTTTTGTGACCCATGATCAGGAAGAAGCCCTTGCAATGTCGGACCGGATTGCCGTGATGCAGGCCGGGAAAATATTGCAGATCGGGAGCCCGCGCGACATTTATGAAAGCCCGACGCACCGGTTTGTGGCCGATTTTATTGGCGAAAGCAATTTCCTGCATGGTGAGGTGCGGCAAACGGATGGCGGGGCGGCGGTTCTGACCCTTGCAGGCGGTCGGGAAATTGCATTGGCGGCCATGCCGGTATCGGGGCCGCGTGACAATGTGACGATTTCCATTCGCCCGGAACGCCTGGCGCTTTATGCCCGCAATGATCAAAAGGACGGGTTGACCGGCACCATCCGCGACATCGTTTATTTTGGCACAGATACCACTTATCACATTGATCTTGGCCCATCGGGAACCGATGCGAGACTGACCGTGCGTGTCCAGAACCGCGAGGGCGAAGGCCGCGAATTTGAACGCGGTGCGCAGGTCGGTGTGACCGTGCCGGTCGATGCCATTCGTGTACTGGCAGATTGATCATGGGCAATCTTATCCGCAGCAAACGATTTTGGCTGATTGCCCCGGCGGTGCTTTATATCGGCTTTTTCATGGCGGTGCCGTTGGGCCAGATGGCCTATGTCTCGATCCTTGAACGCGGTGATTATGGTGCGGTGAACTGGGGCGTTTTTTCGTTTGATGCCTATGCCAGTTTTCTGTTTGAACGCGATCTGATGGATAATCTGATGTTCAATACAGATTATCTGCAAATTTTTGCCCGGTCTTTTGGCCTGTCGGCCATGACGATGGTTTTTGCCCTTGTTCTGGGTTTTCCGACCGCGTTTTACATTTCAATGCAACCGCAGGCCCGCCGCAATTTCCTGATTTTTCTGGTGACCATTCCGTTCTGGACCAACATTCTGGTCCGTAATTATGCCTGGATGCTGTTGCTGCGCAATGGCGGGCTGATTGATAACGGACTGGCATGGCTGGGGTATGAAAGTGGCGGGCTGGATATTCTTTACACCCCTTATGCCGTTTCGATCGGGCTGACTTATACCTATTTGCCCTTCATGGTTTTACCGATCTATGCCAGCCTTGAAAAACTGGATCACCGGTTGATCGAGGCCGCGTTTGACCTTGGCGCAGATAAATGGCGGGCGATGACCCGTGTCATTTTGCCGTTGGCGGCACCGGGCATTGCGGCGGGCTGTATCCTTGTTTTCATTCCGTGCCTTGGGGCTTATGTGACGCCCGAACTTTTGGGCGGCGGCAAATTCATGATGATTGCCAATCTGATCGGCAGCCAGTTCGGGGCGGCGCGCAACTGGCCGTTTGGCGCGGCACTTGGTTTTGTCCTTCTGGCTTTTGTTTTGCTGTCGATGATGATTTACGCAATGAAATTCAAATCATTGCCGGAGGAAAAACTATGAAAATAGATACCTCCAACCCGCTTTGGCGGTTTCGCGGCATCACGCCGATGGCAATGTTCTTTTTTGCCTATTTGTATCTGCCGATCCTTGTTCTGATTGTGTTGTCCTTTAATGAAAACCGGCTTGCGACCATCTGGACCGGGTTTTCCACCGACTGGTATCGTGTTGCCCTTTCCAATGATGATATGTTGCGTGCAGCCAAAAATTCGCTGGTGATTGCGGTATCGGCCACGGTGATCGCAACCACGGCGGCGACACTTGCCGCACTGGGCATGGCACGTCAGCGGTTTCGCGGCGAAACCGGGGTGGCGGCTATGCTGGTTCTGCCCTTGCTGGTGCCGGAAATTGTCACGGCGATTGCCACCTTGCTGTTTTTTGTTGCCATCGGGGTTCAGCTTGGCCTGATCAGTGTGATTGCGGCCCATACGGTGTTTTGCATTCCGTTTGCCTATTTGCCGATCCGGGCGCGGCTGGACGGCATGGACCCGGCATTGGCCGAAGCGGCGAACGATTTATATGCCAATGAATGGCAGGCGTTTCGCCGGGTGACTTTCCCGCTGTTATGGCCGGGGATCATGTCCGGTGCGATGTTGTCCTTTATCATCTCGCTGGATGATTTTGTGATTTCCTATTTTGTCGGCGGGGCCGGGGCGACCACCTTGCCGATCTATATTTTCGGGATGATCCGGATGGGCATCACACCCGAAGTCAACGCCGTTTCCGCCCTGATGCTGATCATTTCAATCGTGTTTGTCAGCATCTCTTTCCTGATTGATCGTATTCGTTACTGATCGGGGATTGTCGTTTGATTTAAAGGTTGCCGGTTTCCGGACGGGCTTGCGGCCATCTGAACAAACAGAAAATACCGTCCTTGTCAGGGAGTATCGCAATGAAAATACGTTCTGTGCTTTTGGGGGCTTCGGCCCTTGCCATGTTGTCGATGGGCACCGCCCGCGCCGATGGCGAACTTTTTTTCTATAACTGGTCGAATTATTTTCCGCCGGAACTGTTTGAAAAATTCGAGGCGGAAACCGGCATCAAGGTCACGCTGGATGTGTATGATTCCAACGAAACCATGCTGGCGAAATTACAGGCCGGGGCGTCGGGTTATGACATCGCGGTTGCATCGGACTATATGGTCGATGTCATGATCAAGGACGGGCTTGCAACAGAATTTGATGCCAAAAACCTTGAGAATTTTGGCAATGTCGCCAAACCTCACGACACGATGGAATATGATCCTGATCGCAAATATTCGGTGACCTATTTGTGGGGAACCACCGGCTTTACCTATGATGCCGATGCCACCGATGGCGAACTGGAACAAAGCTGGAAAGAATTTTTTGAACCGCGTGAGGAATTCCACGGCAAGATTGGTGCGCTGAACGACGAAGTTGAAATGTATAATGCCGCGTCCTATTATATTGGCGTGCCGAAATGCACCGAAGACCCCGCCGAGGCGCAAAAGGTTCTGGATGTGCTGCAAAAGCAGAAACCCTATATTGCGGTTTACAGTTCCGAAGGCACGATTGACCGGATGTCGGCCCGCGAGGTCACGATGCATATGCAATGGAACGGGGCGGCACACCGCACCAAGGAAAGCATTCCCAATGCGGTCTTTGTCTATCCCAAGGAAGGTCTGACCTATTGGTCGGATCATTTTGTTGTGCCCAAAGGGGCGCCCAACCTTGAAAATGCCAAGACATTCATCAACTGGATGATGATGCCGGAAAATGCCGCTGCTGCGTCGAATTACGCGGGCTATATGAATGCGGTCAAGGGAACGGAAGACTTCATGGATCCGGCATTGAAAGCCGATCCGGCGGTCAACATGCCCGAAGAATATGCCGGTCTTTTGATTCCCGGTCAGAATTGCTCGGCCCCGGCGCGTGATTTGCGCAACCGTGTCTGGACCAAACTTAAAAACTGATCCGGACCGCAGACAGTCTATAGGCAGTATATCCGGGCGGCGCTGCTGGTTCTGTGCCGTCCGGTTCCTTGTTTTTCCATACAGGTTTCAAATCATGTCGCGTGCCAACGGTTTTCCCGATCATGTTTCCATCGCCCTGTGGGCGACCAATCTTGGCGTTCCGGTTCGGGATATGGGGGATTGGGCGGCGCATATTGATAGGATGATGGCGCAAGCCGGACGGGATGGCGCACATATTTTTGTGATGCCCGAATATGCCTGCGAACAGTGGATGGCGTTCAAACCGGACGGATTGAAACCCGATCAGGAAATGGCATGGATGGCCGATCAGGGAGCCGTTGCACGGACCCATGCCGCGGCACTTTCAAAAAAGCATGACATGTTTTTTGTGGCAGGCAGCATGCCCTGGCATGTTGACCCGGATAACCCGCCAGCCGGGCAAACCAACAGCGCGATGATTTTTACCCCCGAGGGTGACGCCATCATTCAGGACAAGCTGTGTCTGACGCCGGGGGAACAGGAACCCGATAACTGGTATCTGACGCCGGGAAACAGGATCAATATTGTGGCATGGCGGGGATTGCGGATTGCGGTTGTGATCTGTCTTGATATTGAAATGCCTGCCCTGTCATGCCTTTTGGCCCCGCACGGGATTGATATTGTGCTGGTCCCGTCGATGACGGTGACGCCATCGGGATATAACCGGGTGTTTGGCTGTGCCAGGGCGCGGGCGGTGGAGCTGATGTGTGTGGTGGCGGCCTGTGGCACCACCGGGACGGCCAGCAAGACCACCCAAAACCCCACAAATTATTCGGGTTGTTCGGTGTTTACCCCGTGCGAACCGCAATTGGGGCACCGTGGCATTTTTGCCGAGACCGTGCCGGAATTTGATGATGGAGGGGATGGCGACATGCTGGTGGCGCGTGATATTCCGGTGGGGATCATCCGGGCTTTGCGCAATGGCGATGCCGAAGTCTGGCCGGGAGGCTGGAGTGCCGGTCATGTGACGGTGGCGGGCGCGGTTTCCGACACACCAAAATAGCCGGGTATGAGCAATTCAGACAGGACAGACACCATGAAAATTGCGGTGATGGGGGCCGGGGCGGTCGGATGTTATTACGGGGCGATGCTGGCAAATGCCGGGCATGATGTGACCCTGATTGGCCGGGCGGATCATGTGGCGGCGGTCCGGCGCGATGGTTTGATGCTCGATATCCGGGGCGGGGCGATCCATGTGGCGGTGGCGGCGACCACCGATCCTGCCGGGATTGCCGGGGCGGATGTGGTGCTGTTTTGTGTCAAATCGACCGATACCGAAACCGCCGGTGCGGCGATGAAACCCCATCTTGCGCCGAATGCCGCCATTCTCAGCCTGCAAAACGGGGTGGATAATGCCGAACGGCTTGCGGTTCTTTTGGGGCGTTCGGTTATTCCGGTTGTGGTCTATGTGGCGGTCGAGATGGCCGGGCCGGGGCATGTCCGCCATCACGGGCGCGGTGAACTGGTGATCGGGCCGTCATCGCAAAGTGATGCGATTGCCAGGGCCTTTGTCCCGGCGGGCATTCCGGTGGAGATTTCGGAAAATGCCACCGGCGCATTATGGGCCAAGATGATTTTGAACTGTGCGTGGAATGCCTTGTCGGCGATTGCGCAAAAGCCCTATGGCGATTTGATGAAAACCGGTGGTGTGACCGGTGTCATGGAACAGGCGGTGGCAGAATGCCTTGCTGTGGCCGGGGCGCTGGGCGTTAGCGTGCCCGGTGATGTCTGGGCGGCGGTGCTGAAAATTGCCGAGACCATGCCGGGGCAATATTCATCAACCGCACAGGATCTGGCACGCGGCAAAACCAGCGAGATTGATTTCCTGAACGGCTATATCGTGCGCAAGGGGGCGGAACTGGGCATTGCAACGCCGGTCAATCTGACGCTGCATACGCTGGTGAAGTTGCGGGAAGGGTAAGATTACGGGCGAGATCGCGTCATCAGGTCGTTGATCTTTGCGGGCAGGTTGCTTTGGCTATGCAGAAAATCAAGGATGATGATCGTATCACCCTGATCGAGATAGATGATGAAATGTTGACCTGAGCGGGTGAAGCGCAGGGTGCCGGGGGATTGTGCCGATATCAGGATACTGCAATCCTGGCTTGGGGCTGTGTTGTTTGCAATTGCCCGGCATCGGTTGATGATGTCGTTTTCATAGGCTATGGCCTGACGCGGGCCGAAAGTATCTTCTGTCCAGATGGCAATTGCCTTTAAGGCGGCTTCGGCATGTTGCGTCAGACGCCAGCGTTTTGTCATGGGCGACGATGGCGTGCTTCGGCAAAGGCGCGGCGGATGGCATCTTCACCACTGCCTTCTGCAAGATCGCCATCATGGGCCTGTTTCAGGCTTTTACCAATCCGGTCACGCAGTTGTTCAATTTCTGCTTCTTCGCGTTCCAGCAGGCGCAACCCGGCGCACATGGCTTCGCTGGCATTCCGGTAGCGGCCCGATGCGACAAGGTTTTCGACCAGCTCCGCCTGACTTTCTGTCAAAACGACATTATGGGTAACCACTGGCAGTCTCCCTGCAAGGTGTATTGGTAATTTATGCCAATACAGGCCAATTGTCTATCGGGGCTCTGTGGCCTGTCGTTTTGCGCTTATTGCCTTTTAGCTTTTACCATATCGGCCAATTTGTCGCCAAACATCACGACGGCAGCGGCCAGAACGATCAGGAAGGCCCCGGCAAGGCTGACCGGTTCGGGCAGCAGGTTGAACACCATGACATCAAGCAACAACGCCCAGATCATGGCGGTATATTCAAAGGCGGCAAGGGTTGATGCCGGGGCGCGGGCCAGGGCCTCGGTCATGCAGATATGGGCAAGGCCCCCGGTCAGTCCGGCCCCGATCAGCCACAGCAGGATTTGCGGGCTGGTGTCTGCCCAGCCAAAGGGCAGGGTCGATAACCCGCCGAGCGAACAGATTATCGCAAAATAAAAGGCAATGGTGCCCGCTGATTCGGTGGCGGTCAGGGCCTTGATCTGGACCTTGGCAAAGGCGGTGGTGACGGCCATCGCAAGCCCCGCTGCAATGCCGATCAAAACGCCGGTATCAATGCCCGGTGTTGAAAATGTCGGCCATAACATCAAAAACACCCCGGCGAACCCGGCAAAGGTGGCGGTAAAAACCGCAATGCCGGGCCGTTCGCGCAAGACGATCATCGCAACCGGCAACACCAGAAGCGGGGCGAGAAAGCCAAGGGCGGTGGCAAGGGCAAGGGGCAGATAGGCCAGCGACAGGAACGAGAAAAACATCGACACCAGGCCAAAGGTGCTGCGTTTGAGGTGGCCCAGCGGGCGGGCCGTGCGCAGGCCGCGCGGAAATTGCCGCCGCCACATCAGATACAGAATGATCGGGATCAGGGCGACCCAACTGCGCCAGAACATGATTTGCCCGACCGGGACCTCAAACGAGGCCAGACGGACAAACAAACTCATGACGGCAAAAAGTCCGGTGGCGGCAAGACGCAGGCCCACGCCCGATAACATACTGTTCATCGGTACTTTCCATAAGATGACAGGATCTTTATCAGATAGCGAAAGAGCGGCGCGGGAAATACTGAAATTATCTCATATGTCGGGATCATATATGCGGGTCGGGGGATTTTATTTAAGTGATCACTGGTGATTATCGAAAATAGGATCCCGGTGTTGTCCCCATCGCCTTGCGGAACATGGCAATAAAGGCCGATGTGTTGTCATAGCCGAGATCAAGGGCGATTTCGGTGACCGGGCGGTTATTGGCGAGTTTTTCCAAAGCATGGAGCAAGCGCAGTTTTTGCCGCCAGTCGCGAAACGGCATGCCGGTTTCGCGCAGGAACAGGCGGGCCAGGGTGCGCGACGAGGCCCCGCAATGTTTTGACCAGTCATGGCAATGTGCGCCGATGCTGTGCCCGGCGGGTACGTCGCTCATACGGACATAAACCGGCCTTGGCAATTGTGGCGGGCGCGGGCGGATATGCCGGGCTTCGTCGGACGGGGTTGGGCGGTGCTGGGTAAGATGTGCCATTAATGTGTCCCGTTTGCCGTATCTGTTGGCAGATTACCGTGAGACAGACGGGTTTTCCATTGTTAATCTGGACATATTATAAAGAAACACCATTGGAAATACGGGGCGGTCACACGTTGCCGTATCTGGGGAAATGTCATGTCTGTCTCGCCCTCTTCGCCGTTATCGTCCTTGCCGCCCGCCCCGCCGCCGGTGGTTCATCGGGGCTGGCGCAATCCTGAGGTCTTGCTGATTGTGATGGCGGCGGCGATGCCGTTATCCTTTTCGACCTGGATGGCGCTTTTGAATAATTTTTCGATCGAGATGGCCGGGTTTACCGGGCGCGAAATCGGCATTTTGCAAAGTCTGCGTGAAATTCCGGGGTTTCTGGCCTTTACCGCGATTTTTGTGCTGCTGGTGCTGCGTGAACAGACCTTTGCGCTGGTATCCTTGCTGATTCTGGGGATCGGGGTGGCGATCAGCGGTTATTTTCCGACCATTCTGGGGCTGTATTTCACCACGGTTCTGATGTCGATCGGGTTCCATTATTTTGAAACCATGCAGCAATCCCTGTCGCTGCAATGGGTGGCAAAGGATCGCACAGCCCGCGCCATGGGGCAGCAATTATCGGCCAAATCGCTGTCGTCTTTGTTGATGTTTGCGATGGTCTGGCTGTTGCTGGAGATTTTTGACGCACCTTATCATTATATCTATTTGCTGGGCGGGGCGCTGACCATCGGGGTGGCGTTGTTTGCGTGGATGGCCTTTCCGAAATTTGCCGATGTTCATCCGCAAAACAAGAAATTGCTGCTGCGGAAACGGTATTGGCTGTATTACGCCCTGACTTTCATGAGCGGGGCCCGCCGCCAGATTTTTACCGTTTTTGCCGGGTTTTTGATGGTTGAGAAATTTGGCTATGACGCGGCGGCGATCACCCTGCTGTTTCTGGTCAATCATGCGGTCAATATGGTTCTGGCCCCCAAAATCGGGGCGCTGATCGGCAAATGGGGCGAACGCAAATCTCTGGTATTTGAGTATACAGGGCTGATCATTGTATTTGTCAGTTATGCCTTTGTCGAAAGTGCTGCAATGGGCGGGGCGCTTTATGTGATCGATCATATTTTCTTTGCGCTGGCGATTGCGATGAAAACCTATTTCCAGAAAATCGCCGATCCGCGTGATATTTCATCGACCGCCGGGGTCAGTTTTACCATCAACCATATTGCCGCGGTGTTTATCCCGGCGGCGTTCGGCCTGTTATGGCTGGTATGGCCGGGGGCGGTTTTCCTGGCCGGGGCGGCCATGGCATGTGTGTCGTTGATCCTGTCGCTGTGCGTGCCCGAAGATCCGGGACCGGGCAACGAGGTGCAGTTTGGCCGCAAGGATGTTTTGCCCGGACATATTGCCGTTCAACCGGCGCAGTGATTGCCTGCCGGATTGTCGTATTTTTTCAAACCCGAAAACGTCCGCCAAAATTGGCGGGCGTTTTTATTTGTATTTGCCACAGCTTTTTCGCAAAATCTTCAAAACCTGACCAAAGATTCAGCTTTAAAGTCATCTTGCCAATACACCAAACACGGGATGCTTCATCATGACCTATCATCGCCCGCTGGGCGCGGCCATTCTGGCCTTGTCGTTTGCCCTTGGATCGTCGGGGGCGCAGGCCGACAATACCGTTTCGCTGCGCATTCTCGAAACCACCGACATCCATACCCATCTGGTCAATTACGATTATTATCAGGATGGCGCATCCGATACGGTGGGGCTTGCGAAAATTGCGACATTGCTGAAAACCGCCCGCGGCGAGGTGGCAAATTCGTTGCTGATTGATAATGGCGACCTGATTCAGGGCAATCCGCTGGGCGATTATATGGCAAAGCGCCGCGGGCTTGCGGAGGGGGATGTGCATCCGGTCTATAAGGCGATGAATCTGCTGGGTTATGATGCTGCCAATATCGGCAATCATGAATTCAATTACGGGCTGGATTTTCTGGCGAAATCCCTGTCCGGGGCGAATTTCCCCTATGTCAGTGCCAATGTCTTTGTCGATGATGGCGATGGCAACCCGGACAATGACAAACCGTATTTCGATCCCTATGTCCTGCTGGATCGGGAATTTGTCGATACCGATGGCACCTCCCACAAGGCGGTTGTCGGCGTGATCGGGTTCGTCCCGCCGCAAATCATGCAATGGGACAAGGCCAATCTGGAAGGCCATGTGATCAGCAAGGACATTGTTGAGATGGCCCGCAAATATGTGCCGGAAATGCGCGAAAAAGGGGCCGATATCGTTATTGCCGTTCCGCATTCCGGGCTTAGCACCCTGTCCGCCGATGGCATGGCAGAAAACGCCACCTATCATTTGAGCAAGGTCGAGGGCATTGATGCCATCCTGTTTGGCCATGCCCATGCGGTGTTTCCATCCGATGTTTATGCCGATATTGACGGGGTGGATCTGACCAAGGGGACGATCAATGGCGTTCCGGCGGTGATGCCCGGTTTCTGGGGCAGCCATCTGGGCGTGATTGATTTGCAATTGTCGGTCAATGAGGCCGGGGAATGGCAGGTGGTGGATGCGCTGGCCGATGTTCGCCCGATTTATTTCCGCGAAGGCCGCGATGTGACGCCGCTGGTGGAAGCCGATCCCGAGGTGATTGACGCGGTAAAGGAAGAACACGAAGCCACCATCGCCTATATGCGCGAAGGGGTGGGAACGACATCCTCGCCGATCAACAGTTTCTTTGCACTGGTGGCCGATGACCCGTCGATCCAGATCGTTACCAATGCCCAGAAATGGTATCTGGAAAAACTGCTGCGCGGGTCGGAATATGACGGTTTGCCGATCCTGTCGGCCGGGGCACCGTTCAAGGCCGGTGGCCGGGGTGGCCCGGATTATTACACCGACATTCCCGAAGGCGACATTGCCCTGAAAAATGTCGCCGATCTGTATATTTATCCCAATACGGTGCGTGCGGTGTTGCTGAATGGGGATCAGGTGCGGGAATGGCTGGAAATGTCGGCCGGGCAGTTTAACCGGATCGATCCGGAAAGCACGGATGAACAGGCTTTGATCAACCCGGAATTTCCGACTTATAATTTCGATGTGATTGATGGCGTGACCTATCAGATCGATGTGACGCAACCGGCCCGCTATAACCGGGGGGGCGAACTGGTCAACCCCGATGCCCGTCGCATTCTTGATCTGGAATTTGATGGTGCGCCGATTGATGGCAGCCAGAAATTTGTGGTGGCGACCAATAATTACCGTGCGGGGGGCGGGGGCAATTTTCCGGGTCTGGATGGATCGACCATCATTATCGAGGCCCCGGATGAAAACCGCACGGTTCTGGGCAATTACATTCTGGAAGAAAAGGAAATCAACCCTGCGGCAGATGGCAATTGGCGCCTTGCCCCGGTTGGCAATGCCAGCAATGTTACCTTTGTCACCAGTCCGAAGGCATCGGGTACCCGAAATGCACCGGACAATATCAGCTTTATCGGCGAGGATGCCGACGGGTTTGCCCGGTATGTTCTGTCGGCCATGCCATAACAATCACGGGGCCTGATCCCGAAAAAGCCGCCCTGTTTTCACCGGGGCGGCTTTTTGATTTTGGTCGGGTGTCAAACCGGGCTGTGATCAGTGTTTGCGCGGCGCATGCGGATTGTTGCGCGGGCCGTCATCCCGCGGGCTTTTGCCATTGAGATAGGCCGCCGCACAATGTTCGTCGCAATAGGGTTTGCCGGGGATGTTTTTCTTGCCACAGAAATGGAAATCTTCATCGCCCGGATCGCCAAACGGCCACCGGCACATGCCCGGCCCAAGGTCATAGATGCTGATGCCCTTGCTTTGGACTTTCGGGGCCGGAGCCTTTTTGGGTTCGGCGTCTTCGGCGCGGCGCTGAATCGGCGACGGACGTTTGGGCAGGCCAAGGCGATGCGCCTTGCCGACAACGGCGTTTTTGCCCACACCCAGTTCTTCACCGATGCGTGCCGTGGTCCAGCCCTGATTCCAGAGCGAAGTCAGCAATTCAATCTTTTCCGGCGTCCAGCTCATTTCGAGTATATTCCGTGTTCCGATGCGGGCCAAAGTCCGCTTTATTGTGCAAAGTCAATTAGCGGACAAGTGGTATCCGCTAAACCCGTATGACGCAAGGGCCAAGGCACAGCGCAGGGTTTGCGCAATTTGCATGCCCGGCGCCCAAAGTAAAGGATTGATCGTCCCGTGACATGGTTTTTCATCGCGATTGGGGTCTTTTTGCTGGGCCATGTCATTCCCGGTCTGTTGCGGGCGCGATTGCAGGCGGTGCTGGGCGAATGGCTTTATATCATCCTGTTTTCGGTGACATCCCTGTTGTTGCTGGCCTGGGTGATTTATGAAGAAGGCCGGGCCGATTATATTGAATTATGGCCCTATAACCCGCAGCAACACTGGGTTCCTCTGATTGCGATGGTGCCGGTGTCTGTGTTGTGGGTGGCGGGATTGCGGCAACCTTGCCCGTTGTCGCTGGGCCGTCGGGCGGGGTTTGATCCGGCCCGTCCGGGGATCAACCGTTTTACCCGCCATCCCCTGTTGCTGGGCATGGCGATCTGGGGGCTTGCGCATCTGGTGCCCAACGGGCATCTGGCCGCATTGCTGTTTTTTGGGGGCAGTGCCATCTTTGCCCTGATCGGCTTTGCCCGGATGGAGAAAATCCGGTCGCGCGGGATGCCCGATGTGCAATATCAGGCTATTCTTGCCGGGACTCGGCGATTTGACTGGCGCGGGATCACATTTTCGGCTTTTGGCTGGCGCGATATTGTCGGCGGTATCTTGCTGTATGGGGCGATGGTGTTGCTGCATCCCGTGATCATCGGGGTCGGGCCGCTGCCTTTTTAGGGCAAGCCTTGCAGTTCCGGGCCGGGGCGGTGATACTTGACTGTCTTTATGGTCTGGTCGCGGATGATGTGACTTTCCTGCCGATAATCCCGACCCGGCCCTGACCTGACGGTGAGGGATTATGACTTCTGTTGAGCTTGCATCGATGCTGGCGCGTTTTGCCGAACTGGAAGGGCGTCATCCGCGCATCCTGATTGCAACGGGATGTCTGGCGGATGAAACATATCTTAATCTTGTTGCCAGCCGCTTTGCCGATGGTGGCTTTGATGTTGATATCGCGCCATCGGGTTCCGATGCGGTATCGATTTCACAGCAGGTTGTCGATTGCGATGCCGATATGCTGGCCCTGGTGCGGGTATCGGTTGATCATGATGACCGGGTGCGGGTGATGGATTTGCAATCGGCATTGTCGGCAATGGATGCGGAATATATCCAGTTTGGCATTTTTGGCCGCCCGGATGATCCGGCCCGCGACAATGTGGATTTTCTGTTTGATGTTGCACATTTCGATATCGATGACATCATTTCACTGATGCGGTTTTTACTGGCGGTGGAAGAAGGCCGGATGGTTGAGGGTATCTGATTGCCTTTTGGCCGGTGGTCCTGTCGAGGCCGGTGCAATCTGCAATGATTTGGCAATCTGTTTGCGATAGAATGATCCCGATACAGAAACGGGAACGGTTTGCAGGACGGTTAAGGAACGGCGAATGGGCATGCTGAAACGGGCGCTGCTGCGTGTTTTTGTCGGCAAAAGCGGGCGCGAGGCGTTAAAGGCGTATCAGGAAACGCAGGCCTTGCAGGACAAGGATGGTCTGGGCGCACGGGAGACCGCCTTGCGCGCCCAAAAGGACCGCCGAATCAGCGACCGTGCCACTGCCTATGAGGCCGAGGGGTTGAGCTTTGACGAGGCGCGGGCCCGGGCCCTTGCCGAAACCCTGACCGAAAGTGACAGCACCCCGTCGGAAATTCTGGCGGCCCTGCAACGGGCGGATATGAAACTGGGCCGTGACAAAAGCAAGGTATCGGCCGATGCCGATCCACAACGCGCCAAACTGATTGCCGATGCCCTGGGCGCCATGCGCAGCAAACAGGCCGATCTGGACGCGCTTGACCCTGAAATCCGCATGAAACTGACCCTGATGGCGGTCGGGGCCTTTATGGGCGAACAAAAACCGAAGTCATGAAACCACCGGTTTGCTGAACATGCCCGATACGGTTACATCGCGGTGCAGTCCGGTTGTTAACCGGCAATAATCGGGTTCATTGTCGGCGGTCAGAATGCCGTGGCGGATCAGAAAATCAATGATCACCAGGGCGCAGTTGAATTTGAATTCAAATCCGGTGCGGACAATTTCGGCGACCTCGGCAATCGGCCGCAATTCAAAATGGCCGACTTCGCCATCGGCATTGTCGGGGATAAAATCGATTGGCAATTCCAGATCGTAATTGACCATGACATCGGGTTTCAGGCCTTCGCTGGTTTCATATAAATATGATACGGTGCCGACCGGTTTTAAATGACGCGACAATTCCGGCGGAATGGCGGCTTCTTCGGCGCATTCCTTGATCATGTTTTCCAGAAAACCAAGGCCGGATGGCTGCCCGCCGGCGACCATATTATCGAGCATCCCCGGATAATTGGCCTTGTCCTGTGCGCGGTGGGCGATCCACATATGAATGCCGCCCTGTTTGCGCACGAACCCGTTCATATGCACCCCCCATGACCGGAACCCGAAACAGGGCATGGCGGATCGGTCAAGCTGTGCCAGCGGATCAACCGACAAAGACGGGCGGATATCGAATTTTTCACCATGCAGGCGCGGGATCACGCCCTGTTGATGCAGGATGTCTGCGGCGATGGCAAGGGCGGCGCTGCGGGCGGTGGGGGTGTTGATGTGCGGGGCAAAGCGGCAGGTGCCGTCATCATCGAAACTGAAATCGGGGCTGGCGGCCAAAAGGGCAGCCCGGAAATCCGGGCGCAAGGCACCGATCACCTGATCGCCGATCCGGAAGGGGTGATAACGGCCCGGATCGGCATTGTTGCAGGCATGGATGTGGTCAATAAAGGCCATTGTCAGTGTCCCGGTTTGTGCTTTGCGCCAAACCTAAGCCTCAAACACCGCGTTTGAATAGCCCTTTTCCGAAGTCAGGACCGTATTGACATGGACGATCTGCCGCAGGCAGCGGGCGATATGATCGGCAACCGGGGATTCGAGATGTTGCACCTGAATGTCGATTTGCAGTTCGGCATCGCCACCCCGGCCACGCGCCACGGTGGAATGCCAACTGACCGGAACCAGATTGCGCTTGGCAAACAGTTCCAGAACCCGGGGCATCACGCCCGGTTCGGCAGCCGCATGAACGGCAAAACAATATACGGATGTCAGGGGGTGGGCAGGATGATCCTGCACCGCAAGGGCATGTTGTGACATGGTGATCCACACATAATTCAAGGCCAAAATGCAAATGATGACGTCCCGGTGTCCTCAGACAACCGGGCGGATAATTCGCGTAATGGTGACCGTGAAAAAGCGGTGTGGAGTCATGATAATAATTTTCGGTGCGGCAAATGCCGCCTTCCTGTCAGACGAAAAATGCGGAAATCAGAACCCGCAATGAGGACCAATGCCTAGGCGAGAAGCATCGATGCAATCAAAGCCAGAACCGTGCCGGCGAACAAAACAGTCATCGAACGGGCGATCATTTCGTCGCGGGCGATGGCGATAGCAACGGCTTTGCGTTTGTTCATCATGGTACTCCGTCTTGATGACAGGTGTATGTGCCCCCTGTGGCGCACAAAATGAATATAGGCAGGGGATCACGTTCCTTACAAGGGCTGTGCGCGTAAAAACGTCAAAAAACCTTCAACTAAATGGAACAGATCAGATTTTTTGGCGGTTTTTCGGGATTTGAAAAAGGTATTTTGTGCCATTCCACGACGCTTTGTCCCCGAATCCATCGTTATTCTTCGGTGATTGAGGTGTTTTTGAGGGTCAGGAACAGGCGATTCTATCGCCAAAACATCCGTTCAGGAACCGTCGCCAATTACCAGATCGGCGACTCCGATTTCAACATGCGGGCTGCCTTTGCGTGAAAACAGGATGCGCCCCTGATAGGTGCCCGGTGTCCATCCTGCATCGGGACGCGGGGCGGTAATATGATACATCTTGGCATGCAGGCCGCCCGTGGCGGGCAGTTCGACGACAAATTCGCGACCGCCGTCAAACCCATTCGGGCCTTCGATATCAAGGCGGATCAGATCGCCATTTTGCGCCCCGATCAGATATCCCCAAAAATACAGTTCCGGGCTTGTGACCGGCAAGATGTTGCGGCGGCCATAGCCGCGTTTGATGTCGGTGGCATTGGGCCGCGCACTGGAAAAGCCGGTTTTATACAGCGTGATCGGGCGATAGGTCATTTGTTCTGCGGCGTCGGGTGTCCACAGGGCGGTTTGATCGGTGTTGCATTGCGCCGGGTCAGCATTCCCCATATTGGTGCCGCTGAACGGATCAATCAGCACGCCATCGTGGCGTAAATTGAAATGCAAATGTGGAAAAGTCGCCTTGCCCGACATGCCGATCAGGCCGATCATTTGCCCGCGTTCCACCTCATCGCCCTTGCGCACGGCAACCGACCCGCGGCGCAGATGGCAATATTGACTTTGCCAGCCATCACCGTGATCAACCAGAATGCCATTGCCGCATTCGATCCCGTCCAGGGTGTCGGGGGGAATGCGCCCGGCGTCGATATCCTCGACGCCATCACGGGTGGCGGCGATGGTGCCGGCGGCAATCGTCTGAACCGCGATGCCTTCGATCATGGCGGCTTCGTCGGCGATGGCGAAATCAGTACCGCGATGATCGTTATAGGTGCTGGTGCCGCAGGCGAAATCCCGCGCACCGGGGCCAGTGTCGTGATCGACATAATGGACGACATCGCATTGTCCGGTCGGGCATTCGACCGGCAGGTCAAAGGGCGGGCCATCGGCGCGGGCCGGTGTCACCTGTACCAGCACGACCAGCAATGTCGTGGCATACAGGGCGGATAACACCATTTTGTGACCCATTGGGGGCTCCTTGTGGCTTTGCGGTCTTATACAGGCGCGATATGTATCGATAGACGGAACTGGCCGGTTTGTGACGGTTATGCGTCTATATGGCATTCAGATAGCAGGCTTTTAATGATTTTGGCAGGCAGATAACAAAATTATGATCGATATGGAATTGTTCCGGTTCGCGGTTTTTGCCGCGCTGCTACTGATCATGGCGGGGTGGGAATATGCCGCCCCCTATCGCGATGCGGGGCAAAGCAGGCGATCTGTGCGTTGGCTGACCAATTTTGGCCTGATGGCCGGAAGTGCGGTTTTGGGCCGTTTTACCGTCGGTGCGGCCATGATCCTTGGCGCACAATGGGCGCAAGGCAATGGCTGGGGTCTGTTTCATCTGGTGGCATTTCCCGGCTGGATTGCGGCCCTGATCAGCATTGCGGTGCTGGATGCCGCGGTTTACTGGCAGCATCGCCTGACCCATATCGTGCCGTTATTCTGGCGGTTTCACCGGGTGCATCATTGCGATCTGGCGTTTGATGTTTCGACCGCCGTGCGGTTTCATCCGTTCGAAATCATGGCGTCGGCCATTTACAAATCGGCAATTGTGGTGATGTTGGGGGCCGATCCGTGGGTGGTTGTGGTGTATGAAACGCTGTTAAGCGGCTTTGCCCTGTTTAATCATGGCAATGTGCATTTGCCGACCCGACTGGACCGGGTGGTGCGGGTTTTGTTTGTCACACCCGACATGCACCGGGTTCATCATTCCATTGAAACGGTCGAAACCAACAGCAATTACGGCAATATCCTGTCGGTCTGGGACCGGGTATTTGCCAGTTACCGGCCCAAAACCCGGATCAATGATCATGACATGCCGATCGGGCTGGATCAGTTCCGCGATGAGGGCAGTCAATCCTTGTGGGGAACATTGTTGTTGCCGTTCCGCCGATCCTGACAGCCCGGCGGTATGCAACGAATTACCGATTGCCACAGGACGGTCGGGCGGGAATACTGCTGTGCAATAGTGCGATGCACAAAACCAGACAGGACAACAGCAGATGACGCAGCTTGACGGGTTGACCGGGTTTTATCTTGAAGATCTGAAAACCGGCATGACGGGCAGTTATGCCAAAACCGTGACCGAAACCGATATTGTCCTGTTTGCCGGTCTGTCGGGGGATACCAACCCGGTGCATCTGAATGACGAATTTGCCAAAACCACGATGTTTGAAGGCCGCATTGCGCACGGCATGCTGTCGGCGGGGTTTATTTCAACCGTTCTGGGCACGCGGTTGCCGGGGCCGGGGACGATTTACCTGTCGCAGAACCTGCAATTCAAGGCCCCGGTGCGGATTGGCGATACGGTAACTGCGCGTGTGACGGTGCTTGAGATTATGGCGGCGAAAAAGCGGATTGTTCTGGAAACCAATTGTTATGTCGGGGATCGGTGCGTGATTACGGGCGAGGCGGTGGTGATGGTGCCGTCGCGCGGGTAAGGGGCATTTGACGGGTTTCTCATGTTCGGAATGATGCCGCCTGTGATAGAAGGATGAGAGTGATCTTGTCCTTGTTCCGGGGATGGCGAATTGAATTCAAGTCAACGCCACAATTGGCGGATTATCGAAAATACCGCCCAAAATCCCGATGCGCCATTGGTGGTGCTGGCGCACGGGTTTGGCACCGATCACCAGGCATGGCACCGGATTTTGCCTTGGCTTCTGGCACGGTATAATGTCGCGGTTTATGACCTTGCCGGGGCAGGCCGGGGTGGCGTTGCCAGTTTCGACCCGTTGCGCCACACCGGTATCGACGCCTATGCCGATGATCTGATTGCCCTGCTGGATGAACAGAATATCGGGCGATGCACGATTATCACCCATTCGGTGAGCGGCATGGTTGCCTTGCTGGCGTCCTTGCGACGGCCCGGCCTGTTTGACCGGGTGATCATGATTTCGGCGTCACCCTGTTATCTGAATTCCTATGATTATCACGGCGGGTTTGAACAGGCCGATCTGGATGGTTTGTTTGCGGCGATGGCGGCAAATTATCATGAATGGGCGGCGGGATTTGCACCGGGTATTGTCGGCGGCGATTTTCCCGATGCGGTGGATGAATTTACCCGTGGCCTGCGCGATATGCGGCCCGATATTGCCCTGCAAACCGCCAGTTTCATCTTTTTGGCCGATGTTCGGGCGATTTTGCCGGCCATTAGCGTGCCGGTGGTTGCCATTCAACCCGAACAGGACCCGGCGGTGCCGGTTGCGGTCGGGGAATATCTGCGCACCCATATTCCCGATTGCCAGATGGAATGGATCAACAGCATCGGCCATATGCCCCATATGACCCACCCCGCCGAGATCATCCGGTGTCTGGAAAAACATCTGGGCGAACCGGTTGCGTCATCTTTTTGACGGGATAAATTCGCCCAAGATTGTGATTTCACCGCAAAAGGCTTTGCGCTTCGGGCTTGCGGGATTTATAGCTGCCTGCACGGAGTTGCCCGGAACATGCCGGGCGGGGCCACCTGACAACAAGGAAGACCGGCGCGAATGCGCGTTTTTCGATCTTTGGACAGTTTGCCCGATGACGCGCGTGGCGCGGTGGTGGCAATTGGCAATTTTGACGGGCTGCATCTGGGGCATCAAAAGGTGCTTGATTGTGCCCGCCAGATTGCGCGTGACCTGTCGGCCCCGTTGGCGATACTGACATTTGAACCCCATCCCCGCATGATGTTTCGGGCCGGTGAGCCGCCCTTTCGCCTGACATCAGGCGATGACCGGATGATGGCGGCGGCTGATCTTGAAATCGATCTGTTTTTCGAGGCGGAATTCAACCGCGATTTTGCCGCGATGAGTGCCGAAGAATTCATCGCCCGGATTCTGGTTGAGGGTCTTGGCGCACGCCATGTTGTGGTGGGTTGGGATTTCTGTTTTGGCAAGGGCCGGGCGGGCAATGTCGATCTGTTATCGACCATCGGGGCGAAATCCGGCTTTGGCGTGACGGCGGTGCAGGCCGTGACCCATGATAACGGGGTTGTGTATTCCTCGACCGCGATCCGGCAGGCCCTGCGCGACGGCCGCCCGCAGGATGCCGCCCATTTATTGGGCCGTCCGTGGGAAATTGCCGGGCCGGTGATCACAGGGGATCAGCGGGGCCGCACCATTGGTTTTCCGACGGCCAATATTCCGCTGGGCCTGCATTTGCGCCCGAAATTCGGGGTTTATGCCGTGCAGTTGGGGCTGGTGGCGGACGGGGATGACGGCAAGGTGGATCGCTGGATCGACGGAGTCGCCAATATCGGTATCCGGCCCAGCTTTGGCGGCGATCAGGATGCCGGACTGGAAGTGCATTTGTTTGATTTTGATCAGGATATCTATGGCCGTATCGTGCGGGTACGTTTGCATGGTTTTATCCGGGCCGAGCAGAAGTTCAACGGCCTTGAGGCGTTAAAGGCCCAGATCGCAAGGGATGCGGTCGCGGCCAAAGAAATTCTTGGCAATATTTGAAATTAGCCGCGAACCCGTTATGATCCGCCCGCCCGTTTCGGGACAAGGCCGCGATTATGGGGCCGTGATCATGGGGATTGCCCCGATAGTTAATATAAAGACGACAGGACCGTCACGATGAGTGTCGAATACAAAAAGACCGTTATCCTGCCCCAGACCGATTTCCCGATGCGGGCGGGTTTGCCAAAGATGGAACCCGGCCTGCTGGCGCAATGGCAGGCAGAAGACCTTTATGGCAAAATTCGCGGTATTTCGGCGGATCGTGAAAAGTTCGTGCTGCATGATGGCCCGCCCTATGCCAACGGGCATTTGCATATTGGCCATGCACTGAACAAAATCCTGAAAGATGTGATCACCCGGTCGCAGCAGATGCTGGGCAAAAACGCGGTTTATGTGCCGGGTTGGGATTGCCACGGCCTGCCGATTGAATGGAAGATCGAGGAACAATACCGCGCCAAGGGCCTGAACAAGGACGAAGTGCCGGTTGCCGAATTTCGCCGCGAATGCCGCGAATTCGCCCAGAAATGGCTCGATATCCAGCGCGAGGAATTCAAGCGTCTGGGCGTTATGGGCGATTGGGACAATCCCTATGTCACCATGGATTACAAGGCCGAGGCGGCGATTGCCCGCGAACTTGGCAAGTTCCTGATGAACGGGTCGCTGTATCGCGGATCGAAACCGGTGATGTGGTCGGTGGTTGAAAAAACCGCACTGGCCGAGGCCGAAATCGAATATCACGATCATACCAGCAAAACCATTTATGTCCGGTTTCCGGTGGCCAGTTCATCATTGGATGCGTTGAAAGATGCCACTGTTCTGATCTGGACCACCACGCCTTGGACCATTCCGGGCAACCGGGCGGTGTCCTATGGCGATGATATCGAGTATGTGGTGATCGAAGTCACCGAAACCGCCGACGAAGCATGGGCAAGTGTGGGCGAGAAAATCGTTCTGTGTGCCGATCTGGTGGCGGAAACCTGCAAAAACGGGCGGATCACCGGCCATGAAATTGTGGCATCGTTTGCCGGTCGTGATCTTGCCGGTACGATCTGTGCCCATCCGTTCCGCGGGCAGGGATATGATTTTGATGTGCCGATGCTGGCGGCCGATTATGTCACCACCGAAACCGGGACCGGTTTTGTCCATACCGCCCCGACCCACGGCCCGGACGACTATGTGACCGGGTTGAAATATGGTCTGGAAGTGCCGGAAATGGTGGATGGCGATGGCAAATATTATGCCCATGTGCCGTTATTTGCCGGTGAAGCGATTTATGACGCCAATGGCAAGGAAGCCGGGGCGAATGAAGCGGTGATTGCCAAACTGATCGAGGTTGGCGCGCTGTTGTCGCGCGGGCGTCTGAAACATTCCTATCCGCATTCCTGGCGGTCCAAGGCCCCGGTGATTTATCGCACCACGCCGCAATGGTTCATTTCGATGACCGAAACCGGCCTGCGCGAAACCGCCCTTGAGGCGATTGCCAATACCCGTTTCGTGCCCGAAGCCGGGCGCAACCGCCTGCATTCGATGATTGCCAACCGGCCCGATTGGTGCGTTTCGCGCCAGCGGGCATGGGGGGTGCCGATCACGGTGTTTGTCGATAAGAAAACCCGTGAACCGTTGCGCGATCAGGCGGTGCTGGACCGGGTTTATGATGCCTTCTGCGAAGAAGGGGCCGATGCGTGGTTTACCCGCGATCCGCAATATTTTCTGGGCAATAATTACAGTGCCGAGGATTACGAACAGGTCACCGATGTTCTGGATGTCTGGTTTGATTCCGGATCGACGCACAGTTTCGTTCTGGAAGAACGCCCGGACCTGAAATGGCCGGCCGATTTGTATCTTGAAGGATCGGACCAGCATCGCGGCTGGTTCCATTCATCCTTGCTGGAATCCTGTGGTACGCGGGGCCGGGCACCTTATGACGCGGTTCTGACACATGGTTTTGTTCTGGACGGGCAGGGCCGCAAAATGTCGAAATCACTGGGCAATGTGATTGCGCCCAATGATATCATCGACAAATTGGGGGCGGATATCCTGCGGTTGTGGGTGGTCAGTTCGGATTATCATGACGATTTGCGGATTTCCCATGAAATCATTGATCGCCATTCCGACATTTATCGCCGTTTGCGCAATACCTTGCGGTTCTTGCTGGGCAATCTGGACGGTTTTGAGGATGCTGAAAAAATCGCCGATGACCAGTTGCCGGAACTGGAACGCTGGGTTCTGCACCGGCTGAGCGGGCTGGATGATCTGGTGCGTCAGACCACGGCGGATTTCGATTTCCACAGCATGTTTATCGAACTGCATAATTTCTGTGCGCTCGATATGTCGGCCTTTTATCTCGATATCCGTAAGGATGCGCTGTATTGCGATGCGCCGGGCAGTTTGCGTCGCCGGGCGGCGCGGACCGTGATGGACCGGGTGTTTGACAGTCTGGTGCGCTGGCTGGCACCGGTATTGTGCTTTACCGCGGATGAAGCATGGCGGTCGCGTTATGGCAATGACAGTTCGGTACATGCCCAGACGTTCCTGCCGGTATCGGATGCGTGGAAAGACGAGGCACTGGCCGCGAAATGGGAAAAAATCCGCAAGCTGCGCCGGGTGGTTACCGGGGCGCTGGAACTGGAACGGGCGGAAAAACGCATCGGGGCCAGCCTTGATGCCGCCCCGAAGGTTTATGCGACCCAGGAATATATTGATGCGCTTGCCGGTCTTAATCTTGCCGAAATTGCCATTACATCTGATGTCGAACTGATTGCAGGGGTGGCACCGGACGGGGCTTATACCCTGGATGATGTGGCCGGGGTCGGTGTGGTGCCGGCATTGGCGGACGGGCAGAAATGCGAACGGTGCTGGCAGACCTTGCCGGAAGTTGGCACACATGCCAGACACCAGACGGTCTGTTTGCGCTGTGCCGATGCGGTGGATGAAATGGGAATTGCGGCCCAATAGGGCGGGCAATGTGGCGGGATTGAAAGAATGGCGATGAAATATCGTGCCTTTGCCTGGAACTTTTTGCTGTTGGGGCTGGTTTTTCTGGCTGATCAGTGGACCAAACAGATGGCGATTGACGGCCTGTCAAACCCGACGCGCCTGATTGAGGTGACGCCGTTCCTGAATTTTCTGCTAGCCTGGAACAGCGGCGTTTCGTTTGGTCTGTTTCAGGATAATGCGCCCTGGGTGATGATTGCGGTGACCGCCGCGATCACCATTGGCTTTTTGATCTGGATGTGGCGGACCCGCGACCGCGTGTTGGGCATTGCGCTGGCGCTGGTGGTTGGCGGGGCGGTTGGCAATCTGGTGGACCGGCTGCGTCATGGGGCGGTGACCGACTTTATTGACATGCATGCCTATGGATATCACTGGCCGGTGTTTAACCTTGCTGATGCGGCAATTACCATCGGTGCGGTGTTATTGTTGATCGATTCCGTATTTGGCGGTAAAAAATCTTCCTGAGACAATTATACGTCAAACCATCCCCGGTTTTGACGACAGAATGGCATGAGGCAGAAATGGCCCGGAAATATCGGATACCCTTGATCAGGATCGCAGCACTGACCGGATTGGCGCTGGCGGTTTCCGGTTGTGAGTCGGCCCGCGAAACGTTTGGTCTGAACAAACAATCGCCTGATGAGTTTCAGGTTGTTTCCCGCGCACCGTTAAGCCTGCCGCCGGACTTTACCCTGCGGGTGCCCGATCCGGGTGCTGCGCGTCCGCAAACCGGCACCACCACTGATCAGGCACGCCGCATTTTGACCGGGCAGTCATCCGATACGGTGGTGCGTGACATTAACGAAGCCAATCGCAGCAATGGCGAAGTGGTTCTGTTGTCGCAATCGGGGGCGCAATTTGCCGATCCGGCAATCCGCACGACGGTTGATCGGGAAACCTCGATCTTTATCAAGGAAAGCGAAAGCGTGGTCGACAGTTTGCTGTTCTGGCAGGAAAAGCCGGAATTTGGCACGCAGGTTGACCCGGCCGCCGAGGCGCAGCGCATCCGCGACCAGCAGGCACTGGGCGGTTCGATCACCGAAGGGGAAACCCCGACGATTGAACGCAAAAAGAAGGGCTGGCTTGAAGATATTTTCTGATCGGACGTATCGTCCGACCTTTTCATCCGGTATGGCAGGGGCGCGGATTATCCGCGCCCTTGTTCCGTCATAATCCCTTTATAGATCAGGTGGGTGTTTGTCGCCGTATAACGGCAGACATTCATCCCCTGACAAAGAACCGCAAGGAAGTGGCATGAAATTTCCATCCCGATTGTTCCGGCGTCACTGGCAGGCGTTGCTGCCGGTTATGGTGTTTATCCTTTTTGCGCCCGGCCTTGCCCGTGCGGCTGTTTTCAACCCGGAAACCATGACCCTGGCCAATGGCATGGAAGTGGTTCTGATTGAAAATCATCGTGCGCCGGTGGTGTCGCATATGGTGTGGTATCGGGTCGGGGCGGCCGATGAAGTGCCCGGCATTTCCGGCATTGCGCATTTTCTGGAACATCTGATGTTCAAGGGCACCGAAAATCTGGCACCCGGCGATTTTTCCAAAATTGTGGCGCGTAATGGCGGCAATGACAATGCCTTTACCAGTTGGGATTACACCGCCTATTTCCAGAACATCGCCCGGGATCGCCTGGATATGGTGATGGAAATGGAAGCCGACCGGATGCGCAATTTGCAATTGTCCGATGATGTGGTTCTGCCGGAACGCGATGTGATCATCGAAGAACGCCGGTCGCGGATTGATAACAGCCCCGGTGCCCTTTTGGGCGAACAGATGCGGTCGTCGCTGTTTATGCAGCATCCCTATGGCCGCCCGATCATTGGCTGGCTGCATGAGATGCAGCAATTATCGACCGAAGACGCATTGGCATTTTATCGCCGCTGGTATGCGCCCAATAATGCCATTCTGGTGGTGGCGGGCGACATCACGATGGACGAGTTAAAGCCGCTGGCGGAAAAATATTACGGCGCAATTCCGGCGGGCGAGATTACCGCCCGTCAGCGCGTGCTGGAACCGACCCAGCATGCGCCGCGCAAGGTGGTCTTGCAAGATACCCGTGTCGGGCAACCGTCGATGTCGCGTTATTACCTTGCCCCGTCCTATCGCAGTGGCGATCCGGAACAGGCCGCCGCCCTTGAAGTGCTGAGCGAAATTCTGGGGTCGGGCACCACCAGCCGCCTGTATCGCGCCCTTGTGATCGATCAGGCGCTGGCGACGGGGGCGGGCAGTTTTTATGACCCGGTGGCGGTTGATATGGCGACCTTTGGATTTTATGCCGTACCGCGTGACGGGGTGGAACTGGCCGATCTGGAAGCCGCCCTTGATGGCGAAATCGCCAAACTGATCACAGACGGGATCAGCGAAGACGAACTGGATCGCGCCCGCCTGAAATTGCTTGATAGTGCGGTATTTGCACGGGATTCCCTGTCGGCGGCCGCCCGTGTTCTGGGCGAGGCATTGGCGGTGGGATTAAGTGTGGATCATGTCGAAAGCTGGCCCGACCGGATTAACGCCGTGACGCTCGATCAGGTCAATGAAGCAGCGAAAGCCGTGCTGATTGACCGGCAATCGGTGACCGGCTGGCTGGAACGCCCGGCGGGTGCCGATGGTCCGGCCCTGCCAACCGCCCCTGTCACCGGCGAAACGGAACTGCATTGATCATGATGAAAGTATTTTTTTCCATGACCTCCATGACCCGAAATCTTTCTGGCGTTTTTGTTGTGCTGTGCGTTCTGATGGCGGGGTTTGCCAACCCGGCCCGCGCGGTCGAGGTACAGGAAGTCACCAGCAAGGGCGGCATTACCGCGTGGCTGGTCGAAGATCATTTAAATCCGTTGCTGACGATTGATTTCAGCTTTCGCGGGGCGGGTGCGGTGACCGATCCGGCCGGGCGCGCCGGGTTGGCCAATATGGTGTCGGGCCTGCTGGATGAAGGGGCGGGGGAGATGGACAGCCAGACCTTCCGCACCGAAATGGAAAACCGGTCGATCAGCCTGTCTTTTGATGCCGGGCAGGATCATTTTGGCGGGTCGCTGGTGAGCCTGACCCGCGAACGCGATACGGCAATTGATTTGCTGCGCCTCGCTCTTTCGGAACCGCGATTTGACGAAGAAGCGATTGAACGCATCCGCGCCCAGGTGATCGGCGGTTTGCGCCGGGCGGAAACCGATCCGGGGTCGATTGCGCAGCGGGGCTTTTTTGCCAAAATCTTTGGCGACCATCCTTATGCGCGTCCGGTATCGGGCACGTTTGAGTCTGTTGCGGCGATCCATCAGGCCGATCTTCGGGAATTTGTCCGCAAATCTTTGGCGCGGGGCAATCTGGTGATTGGTGTTGCCGGGGATATTACGGCCGATGAACTGGGGCCGCTTCTGGATGAAGCCTTTGGCAGCCTGCCCGATCAGGCCGATATTGCGACTGCCCCGGCGATTGCCCCGGATTTTGGCGGGATTGAGGTGATTGATCAGGCCAACCCGCAAAGCCAGGCAATCTGGGGCCAGAAAGGCATTCCTCGCAAGGACCCGGATTTTTATGCCGCCTATGTGATGAATTACATTTTGGGCGGTGGCGGTTTTTCATCGCGCCTGACCGAGGAAGTCCGCGAAAAACGCGGGCTGGCCTATGGGGTTTATAGTTATCTGGTTGATCTGGAACAGGCGGAAATGATGCTGGGCGGGGTGGCGACGCGCAATGATGCGATCGGGCAAAGCCTGTCGCTGATCCGGGCGGAATGGCAGAAAATGCGCGATGACGGGGTGACGCAAACCGAACTTGATAACGCCAAATCCTATCTGACCGGGGCATTCCCGCTGCGCTTTACCAGCCTTGGCAATATTTCGGGCATGCTGGTTGGTATGCAGGCCGATGATCTGGGTATTGATTTCATCGACCGGCGCAATGGCTATATTGATGCGGTGACGCTCGATGACGTCAACCGGGTTGCCAAAGACTTGCTGGACCCGGACAATATGACGGTGATTGTGGTCGGTCAGCCGGAGGGGGAACTGGCGTTTTAGGCCGGAACCGGATCGAAAAAAACGGACTAAATATCGAGGGCGCGGCGAAAGGGATTTCGCTGCGCCTTTGGCTTTGATAGGGTCCCTTTGTCTTTTTCAGATCACGAGCATCGCCTTTCATGACCCTGCGCATTCTGCCCCAGACCCTGATCAACCAGATTGCCGCCGGTGAGGTGGTGGAGCGCCCGGCGGCGGCGTTGAAAGAGCTGGTGGAAAATGCGCTGGATGCCGGGGCGGGGCGGGTGGATGTCAATCTGCGCGATGGCGGGCGGACATTATTGACCGTGACCGATGACGGGCGCGGCATGACGCCTGAGGAACTCAGCCTTGCGGTGGAACGTCATGCGACGTCGAAACTGCCGGATGATGATCTGTTCAATATTGCCTTTATGGGATTTCGCGGCGAAGCCTTGCCTTCCATTGGGTCGGTATCGCGCCTGCGCCTGACCAGCCGCCCCAAGGGGGCGGACAGTGCGTGGTCGTTGCTGGTTGAGGGTGGGGCCAAGGGCGAACCTGAACCCGCCGCCCATCCGGCGGGCACGCGGGTTGAGGTGCGCGACCTGTTTTATGCCACCCCGGCGCGGTTGAAATTTTTGAAAACGGCGCGGACCGAACAGATGTATGCCCGCGAAATCATCGACCGGCTGGCGATGGCGCGGCCTGATGTCGCCTTTAGCCTGTCGGGCGATAACAACAAATCGATTGTCAATTATCCGGCCTGCGCCGGGGATTTGTTCGATGCCCGGCTGAAACGTCTGGGGGCGGTGATGGGCCGCGACTTTCAGGATAATGCCATCAGGATCGAAGCGGAACGCGAAGGCATTCGCCTGACCGGCTATGCCGGGGTGCCGACCCTTAATCGTGGCAATGCGCAAATGCAATTTCTGTTTGTCAATGGCCGCCCGGTGCGGGACCGTTTGTTGCAGGGGGCTGTGCGCGGGGCCTATCAGGATTTTCTGGCACGGGACCGTCATCCGTTGTTGGCGCTGTTTTTCGAGCTTGATCCGCGCGAGGTCGATGTTAATGTCCATCCCGGCAAAACCGAAGTACGGTTTCGCGACCCCGGTCTGGTGCGCGGCCTGATTGTCGGGGCGCTGAAACATGCGTTGGCCGGGGCGGGGCACCGGGCGGCAACCACGGTGGCCGATATGGCGCTGGGCGCGATGCGCCGCGAAGGACAGGGCGGTGTAACCCTGCCGTATGGCAATCGCCATTATGGGGGTTCCCATCCATCGCAAGCGGCGGTCCATCAGCATTTTGCCGCGCAATCGCCGGGTTTGGGCAGTGGCCTGTTTGACCGCGGGCGCGACTTTACCGGGCAGAATGAGGCCGCAAATTCCGGGAACGCTGGATTTGCCGCCGCCCCGCCATCGGCACGGGTCGATGCCACCGATGCGCGTTATGTTGATCATCCCCTGGGCGCGGCACGGGGGCAGGTTCATGCCAATTACATCATTGCGCAAACCCGCGACGGTCTGGTGATTGTTGATCAACATGCGGCGCATGAACGCATTGTCTATGAACGGATGAAGGCCGATCTGGCCGAAAGTGGCGTTAAGCGGCAGGGATTGTTATTGCCCGAAGTGGTCGAACTTGACGAAGCCTCGGCCGAACGGATTGCCGAACGGGCCGACGAATTTGCCGAACTGGGGCTGGTTCTGGAACCTTTTGGTCCCGGTGCGATTGTGGTGCGCGAAGTCCCCGCCTTGCTGGGCAAGGCCGATGTTGCCGGGCTGGTGCGGGATCTGGCCGATGAACTGGCGGAGCTGGGCCACGGTATGGCGTTGCGCGACCGTTTGATGCATGTCTGTGCGACCATGGCCTGCCACGGATCGGTGCGGTCCGGGCGGGTCTTGAATGCCGATGAAATGAACGCATTGTTGCGCCAGATGGAAGCCACCCCGCATTCCGGCCAGTGCAATCATGGCCGCCCGACCTATGTCGAACTGAAACTGCACGACATTGAAAAAATGTTTGGGCGGCGCTGATTTTTATCCCAGCTCGAAACTGCTGATGCCGTAAATCATGTCAAGGTCCAGCTTTGGGGCCGGGCCGCGATACATGCGGGCCGTTTCAAATTCTGCCACCATGCCATGATCTTCGACCAGCATCCGGGCATGATGGTTGGGTTCGGGGATATCAAGCCATACCGGGCCATCCTGATCCGCCCGGCTGGCCAGCAGGGCATGAAACACCAGGCGGGCATCGTCGATATAGGCAGCAAAAAGCGGCCCGATTTTGTGACCGGTGCGACAGGGGCGCAGAACGCCATAACCGCGCACCCCCATCGGCCCGTGCAGACCAATCGCAACATGATCAGGGGCGGACAGCCAGCCTTTGAGAAAGGGCAGGCGGCCTTCGGGAAACAGGCGATTGGTTTGTTCAAACGCATCAATCACGCCGATATCGGCGATATCAAGTGTAAACAGGTCATGGTTTTTGGGGGCATTGGCAATGACCACCCCGCCAAAACGCAGATTGCGGTGGGCAAATTCAAAGCCCGATTTGCGGTAATTGTCCTGCTGATCAATCACGCCATCAAGGCCGATGGTGGCCGCATCATTGGCGGCAAGGGCGGCCTGCCATAAACGGTAGCCAATCCCCTGACCGCGCCGGTCCGGGCGGCAGATGTAAAATCCGACAAAGCCAAATTGCGACCCATAACGCACCGCCGAAATCACCGCCGCCAGACCTTGCCGGTCAAACACGCCCCAAAATCCTTCGGGATCGGCATTGAAAAAGGCATCGGCATCATGCAGGCCGGGATTCCATCCCTCATCCGCCGCCCAGTCAAGGGCGGTGCGGAAATCGGTCATGCCAAGATGTTTGATCCTGTCTTTCATGGTCGGGTCGATCCTGTCTGGTTAGCAATTGTCATGACTGGCCTATAGCAGAAAAGCAGGAGGTCTGCCGACAGGGAATTGGTGGCAGGCGATGCGATGGGAGAATTTAATTGAGAATGAGTTTTAATTGTACTATCACCGGTGATGCTGTCCCGACAGGAAATTTCAGGTTCATTCATGACAAAATCCTTATTGATCGCCCGCACGCAAATCACCGTTCCCGATGTCGGGGCGGCGATTGTCGCCCTGTGTGATTATTATGCCCTGTATGATTGCGAGGTGATCCGGCACGATGATGTGGCGGTCATCCGTCTGTCAGCCGGGCAGGGGGAATTGCGCGCAGAAAACGGGATGTTGTCGGTGACGGTATCGTCGCGCACCGATACCGATCTGGCCTATATGAAGGCCGGGCTGATTGCCATTCTGGGGGAATTGGTGCCGACTGCCGATCTGGCGGTGACATGGCGCGGTGATGGGACGACGGGCGGGAAATTACCCAATTTTCGCGAATTGCGGGTCAGCAGCATCACCGATTTATCGGCATCGATGCGGCGCATCCGGTTTACCGGTGTCGATATTGGCTGTTATGACGGCGGGGCGATCCATGTGCGGTTATTGTTGCTACCACCTGGCAGTACCGCACCGCGCTGGCCCTATCTGGCGGAAAACGGGGCGCCTGTCTGGCCGGACGGGCCGGATGCCGCCATTCCGCGCGTCTATACCATTCGCCGCATGGATGCGCAGGCGGGCTGGCTGGATGTGGATTTTGTCCTGCATGGCGATAACGGACCGGGATCGATCTTTGCCATGCGGGCCGCACCGGGCGATCCGGTGGGGATGACCGGGCCGCTGGGCACGGCTTTGCCCGATGCCGAATGGTATTTGTTGGCCGGGGACGAAACCGCCCTTCCGGCGATTGGCCGGTTTTTGGAAGAATTGCCGGAAACGGCGCGTGGCATGGCAGTGATTGCGGTGGACGGGCCGGACGATATGATTGAACTGGCGACAAAATCGGCGATTGATATCAACTGGGTACAGCGCAGTCAGGCCGCAGGCGACAGCGATGTCCTGTTTGAAGCGGTACGCGATATTACCCTGCCGCTGGACCGGCACCGGGTTTTTTGCTGGGCCGGGGTGGAACAGGCGACCTTTCGCGCCCTGCGCGGCCTGTGGCGAGAGGATATCGGGTTGGACCGCGATCAGTGTCTGGCCTCGACCTTTTGGCGGCATACCGGACGGGATGCCGCGTAATCCGGACAGGGTCAGGGTGCCGTGCTGCTTTGATGCAAATCCGGGGCGAAATGCGCCACCGCATGGTCAAGATCAACCAGAATTTCCCGCACCAAAGGCGATGCCGCCTGATGATCCGGATGGCCGGGATCAGCCAGATCATTCATGGCGCGGATGACGTCGTGATTGGACGGGCGGGGGGCGGTGGTGATGGTGCGGCTGTGATCAAATACCAGTTGCCGGGCGGTCCCAAAGGCCATGATTTCATCGGCGGCATCGGGCAGGGGTGCGTCGCCATCGGGCGCAAGCGTATGTTTGAGGGCCAGCCCGGTCATATGGGAGGGGCTGGCGAACAGGGTGGCGGTGATCATGCGAAAGGCCAGAATATCGGCAATCAGATCTTCGCGCCGGGCCGTATCGGGCAGGGCATTGAGGGCAAACAGATCGGCATCAATTTCATGGGCCCGTTCGGTGGCGGGGTCTTCGTTGATATGATCCGGCGTGCAATGGCGCACCTCGTGACGCATCAGCCAGCCATAGGCGATATCGGGTGAACTGGCATAATGCAATCGTTCCCCCAGCCAGCCCTGCATCAGGGCGGAAAATATGTCGGTTCCGCGTTCCGGGCTTAGGGCATCGGGGATGAAAATCTGGCAGGGGATGGCATCATTGCCGCCGGTGCGCCCGGTCACGGCAAAGGGGGACCGGGGCAGACGGGCAAACAGGCTGGGCGCATCGGTGATGCGGTCCAGACCCAGAGTCTTGTCAATAATCGCCAGAAACTGATCGCGGCTGGCAAAGCCGTGGACGCGGACATCTTCAAACGCCCGCAGATGGTCTTCGACATCCTGAAGGGTGCGAAATTGCTGCGCCTGGGCGGAAACAAAAACCGTGCCGACAGTGGCGATCATTGTGGCGGCGATCAGGGCGTTGCGCAGCATGTTTACGGTCATCGGTCATCCTGTTGTCGGTGATTCCGGGGTTATGCCCCGGCAGCACTTTGACTGGTGCGTTTGCGTTGCGGACCAAACAGGCAGGCAAGGCCCAGAATGATACCGGCAATGGTTGCAATCATGCCCGCCGCACTGACCGCATAGGGCGACCCGAACCAGCCGGGGCCATATCCGGCGAGCACATATCCCAGTATGGCCGAGATTGTGGCGAAAATCACGCTCCAGCCGACCTGATGATCAAGGCGGTTGGTCATCAGCCGTGCGGCAGCAGGCGGACAGACAAACATCGCAATCACAATGATCGACCCCACCGCATCAAAGGCCGCGACGGCGGCAATCGCCGTTGCGACCACCAGTGCAAATCCCAGCAATCGGGTATGAATGCCAATCGCCCCGGCAAAGGCGGCATCAAAGGTCGAGATTTTCAGTTCTTTCCAGAACAGGGTCAGGAACACAATCATCGCGGCAAGGGTAATTGCCAGACGTGACAATTGCGGCGGCAGAGTTGCAAGGGCAACCGGGTCCAGCAGGGAATGCCAGCCTTCGGCATCAAACCAGATCAGGCTTTCAAGATTGCCCAGCAAGGCATGTTCGACATCAATATGCACCGAACTGGTGTCGCTGCGTTCCAGAAACAGCACCCCGGCGGCAAACAGGGTTGTGAAAACCAGACCCATCGCCGCCCCCGGTTCAACCCGGCCCAAACGTTTGACGATTTCAATCAGAACCACCGCCACAATCGCCGCGACCGCCGCCCCGATCATCATCGGCCAGGCGGCAATCGTGCCGGTGACCAGAAAGGCGGCAACAATACCGGGCAACACCACATGGCTGATGGCATCGCCAATGAGGGCCTGACGGCGCAGCAACAGGAAATTGCCGGGCAGGGCACAGGCAATGGCGGCGAGAATGCCAATGACAATCGGCGGCAGGCTGAGCTGGACAAATTCGGCACCCATCATGCCATCCCTTCGCGTTCGCACAGCGACCGGTCGATATCGGCGATCTGGTCGCGTGTCATGACATCTTCAATCGGGGTCAGTCCGTCATAACGGTCCAATACCGAATCATCGGGAAACAGGCGGCGCACCGCCCCCCAGCGGGCCTCGTCGCGCAGGGATTTTTCCGCCGCCGCCCGGCCGCGCAGGGTGGCAACATTATCGCGGCGAATCAGACCGGATTGCCGCAAAATCCGCAAGGTCAGCCCGTCATAAATCGGTTCATTGCGGGCCAGTGCCAGCAATCCCTGACGGCGATGGACCCGGCGCTGAAACCGCCAGTGCCGCAAGGCCGAGGCCAAGGCCCCGCGCAGCGGTGAAAACAACAGGGACAGCACAAAAAAGCCAAACGCCACCAGCACAATGATCGGCCCGGTCGGCAAGGACGAAGCCGCCGAAGATAACGCCGCCCCGATATAACCCGATACCCCGCCAATCACGGCGGAAATGCCAATCATCGGGCCGACCTGATTGGTCCAGAAACGCGCACAGACGGGCGGGATGATCAGCAATGCGACAATCAGGACCAGCCCGACAATTTTCAGCCCGATCACGGTGACAATCAGGGCAAGACCCATCATCGCCAGATCGGTCAGACGGACATTGATCCCGGTGGTTGCGGCATATTCAGCATCAAACGCCACCAGTGTCATCGGGCGGCGCAGGGCAAAAACACACAGGGCGGCAATTGCCCCGGCAACGGCAATGGTGGCGGCCTCGCTGATCAGCATCCCGGCGGTGGCCCCCAGAAGGAAGCCCTCCAGCCCGGCCTGACGGCCCGACGACATGGTTTGAATGATGGTCAGAAGCACAATACCCAAACCGAAAAAGACCGATAATACCGCGCCAATGGCGGCGTCTTCGGACAGGCGGGTTTGCCGTGTGATCCATTCGACACATAACAGGCCGATCGCCGATGAAATCGCTGATCCGATGATCAGGCCGGGCAACCAGCGCCCGTCGCCGCCAAAGGCGACCATCACGATAAAGGCCAGGCCGACACCGGGCAGGGTGGCATGGCTGATCGCATCGGATACCAGGGCACGTTTGCGCAGGAAAATAAAGGCCCCGGCCCCCCCCGCCGCCAGCCCCAGCAATCCGGCCCCAATTGCTACCAGCGCGCTGTTATAGCCCGCTTGCAGGGTCAGGGCGGTGATGAAATATTCGATGAAAGTCATGATCTACCCGGCGCTCAGACGCAATTCGTCGATATGGGTGGCCGCCAGTCGCCCGCCATAGGTTTCCTGAAGGTTTTCCGGCGTAAAGGTGGTCAGGGTCGGGCCTTCGGCGATGCGGCGGACATTGATCAGCAACACCCGGTCAAAATAATCGGTGACGGTTGACAGATCATGATGGACGCAGACCACGGTGCGGCCTTCGTCCCGCAAGGATTTCAACACATCGACAATGGCGCGTTCGGTGGCGGCATCGACCCCGGCAAAGGGTTCATCGAGCAAATAAAAATCGGCATTTTGCGCCAGGGCGCGGGCCAGAAACACCCGTTGTTGTTGCCCGCCGGATAATTGGCCAATCTGGCGGTCGGCGAAATCGGCCATGCCGACCCGGTCCAGACACGCCATGGCCTGTTGCCGGTGGCGGGTGCCCCACAGGCGAAACAGGCCGATATCGACATAAAGCCCCATCAGGACGACATCAATCACCCGTGCCGGAAAATCCCAGTCCACACTGGCGCGTTGCGGGACATAGGCCACCCGTTTGCGCGATTGGGCAAAGGGGTGGCCAAAAATCCGGACTTCCCCCGACAGGCGCGGTACCACACCCAGAACCCCTTTTAAAAAGGTTGATTTACCAGCGCCATTGGGGCCGATAATCGCCGTCATGCTGCCCGCCGGGATGCTGGCATCGACCGAAAATACCGCCGGTTTGTGGCCATAGGACACGGTCAGCCCGCGCACTGTCAGGGGGGCGTCTTTGCCCGCCACATCGACAATGCGGCCCGATTCGGCAATCAGTTCTGCGCTGTTCATCACATTATTCCTTACAAGCCGGGGGCTAGTTTGCCCTGCATGCCCGTGGCCGGGGCGGTGCCGCCCAAGGCCCGGGTAATGACAGTGACATTATGATCAATCATCCCGATATAGGTGCCTTCATAGGTGCCCGGATCACCCATCGCATCGGAATAAAGGGTGCCGCCAATCGAAACCGCCTGCCCGCGGGCATTGGCCCCTTCGATCAGGGCGCGAATATTGCGATCCGATACCGAACTTTCCACAAAGGCGGCAGCGATCTTGCGATTGACGATCATATCGACCAGTTCCTCGATCCGGCGCAATCCGGCCTCGGATACTGTGGAAATGCCCTGAATGCCTTCAACATCGAAATCATAGGCTCGGCCGAAATAATTAAAGGCATCATGCGCCGTCAGCAAGACCCGGCTCGTTTCCGGAATGCTGGCCAGAACCTTTTTGGCATAGGCCGACAAATCATCAAGTTCGGCGAGATGACGTTTTGCGTTGGCAGTATAAAGATCGGCACCGTCCGGGTCGGCTTCGATCAGGGCATCGCGCACGGCATTCACCACATGGGACCACAGTTCCGGATTCATCCAGACATGCGGGTCATAACGGCCCTGGTAATCGGCGTGGCTCAGCAGGTTTTCGACCGGAACGGCTTCGCCAACCGCCACCACCTTTCGGCGTTTGCCCAGATCCATAAAGAATTCTTCAAGCTGCGCTTCAAGATACAAGCCATGCCACAAGACCAGATCGGCGCGCGCCATCGCGGCAATGTCGCTGCGGGTCTGGCGATAGGAATGGGGATCGATGCCTGGCCCCATCAGGGTGGTGACCGTGGCGCGGTCGCCTGCGACCTGCCGGGCGGCATCGCCAATCATCGAGGTGGAGGCGACGACATCCAGCGGTTTGGCCGATGATGCCCCTGTGCCAGTGACAATCCCGGTCAGGATCAAGGCCGTGGCAAGGATCAGGCGGGAAAGACGGGGGGGTAGGCGCAAGGCAGTCATCAGGACAATCTCCGGCGATCAGGATGCAGTTTGCAATCGTTCCATAAATACCCTTTGTTTATGTGCGGACTTTGAAACTTAGTCAAGGCTAATTTGATTTTTCCGGGCTGTCTTGATATGAAGAAGGGGGATTGCAGAAGGACAGGGCGATGGGTGATCAGGCAGACTTGCCAACACGGCATAATCAGGCGGAAGTTTTCGCGCAATTGCGCGAGGCACATGCCCGCGAAGTGACCGAGGATTATGTCGAAATGATCGCCGATCTGATTGATGCAGAAGGCGAGGCAAGGGCGGTGGCACTGGCAGGGCGGTTTGGTGTGACGGCGGCGACGGTCAATAACACCATCAAACGTCTGGAACGCGACGGCTTTGTCACCAGCAAACCCTATCGGGCGATTTTCCTGACCGATCAGGGCCGCGAACTGGCCGAAAAATGCCGGGAACGGCATCGGGTGGTTTATGAATTTCTGATCGCGCTGGGCGTTGATCCGGCGATTGCCGAATTCGATGCCGAAGGTATCGAACATCATGTCAGCATCCAGACGCTGGAAGTTTTTCGGGATTTTGTGCGCGCCCGGTCCTGACTCTGATCTGTTCTCACGCAATCTTCGGCCCTTGAGGGTATCCCGAAATTTCCTGATTTTGCGGACGGGTTAAAATCCTGCTCGACAGCGTTCAAAAATTCGCATAGCGTTGGTTAAACGATTAATCATCCCATGTTGCATGGCATAATTTATGGCATTGAACCGTCCGGGACCCAATTTGGGCAAGATTGCTGCGGCTGTTGGTGTGTCAACGGCAACGGTGTCCAATGCCTTGTCAGGCAAGGGGCGGGTGTCTGCCGATCTGGTCGATACCATCCGCAAAGTGGCCGATGAATTGGGATATGTGCCCAGTCAGGCCGGGCGTGCCTTGCGCACCGGAAGGTCGGGGGTTTTGGGGCTGGTGTTGCCCGATATTGCCAATCCACTGTTTCCGCAAATCGCCCAGGCGATGGAGGCTGCGGCCTCGCAGGCGGGCTATGGTGTGTTGATTGCCGATTCGCGCGGGGATGTCACCACCCAGACCCAGGCGATCAACCGCCTGATTGAACGCGGTGTGGATGGCATGATTATTGTGCCCCGGCGTGGCACCCGCATCGCCGATATTGATTGTCCGGTCGCCGTGGTCGATACACCGTCCACACCGGGCAATACGGTATCGGCCGATCATTGGGGCGGAGGACGGCAAATTGTCGAACATCTGGGGGCACTGGGTCATAAACGCCTGTTGCTGATCGGGTATGACCCGGCATCGAATGTGCAAAATGACCGTATTGGCGGCATGAAATCGGCATTGATGCCCGATATGTCTGCCGAAACCATCTGGCTGAAAAATCTGGAACAGACGCAGGGGGCGGGTTGCGCGATGGGATTGACCGGGCGGGTACAACAGGGTTTCACCGCCTTTGCCGCCGTATCGGATTTGCATGCCCTGCGTGCCCTGACCGAATTGCAGCAGGCCGGCATTCGCGTGCCCGAACAGGTCAGCGTGACCGGATTTGACGATCTGATCTTTGCGCCGGTTATCACCCCGGCCCTGACCACCATTCACATGAATATGGCCACCATTGCCGATATTGCCGTTGCGGCACTGGCGCGGGCCATCGATGCGACAATCACAACAAAACCGGGGGACAAAACCCGGAAAACCGGCGGGACCATTGTGGTTGCCGAAACGTCCGAAGTTCCGATGGAACTGGTTGTCCGGCAGTCGTCGGGGCTGCCGAGTATCCTCCTATCAAGTCAATCAGAAGGAACATCTGTATTATGACGATCAACAAGATTTTGCTGGCATCGGGTGCTGCGTTGATGCTGTCGGTGGGGGCAGCCAGTGCGCAGGACCGCACCCTGACGATTTCGGTCTATGGGTTTGCCCAGGATGCCTACAAGGAAATCCTTTATGATCCGTTCGAGGCCAAATGTGGCTGCAAGCTGGTGGTTGAAACCGGCAACAGCGTTGAACGGCTGGCCAAGATCGAAGCCAACCGGGAAAATCCGGTGATCGACATGGCGGTGGTTTCGGCCACCGATGCGCTGGCCGCGGCACGGGCCGGTCTGACCGAAAAAATTGATCCGGCCAAATTGTCGAATTTTGATTTGCTGTATGACAAGGCCCGCGATCCAAACGGTGATGGCATGAGTATCGGCTATACATTCTATGCCAGTTCGATTGCCTATCGTTCCGACAAGGTGGACATCACATCATGGGGCGACCTGTTGTCGGATGATCTGGCCGGCCGGGTGGCGCTGCCCAATGTGACAACCACGCAAGGCCCGGCCACCCTTTATATGCTGGGCAAGGCAATGGGCGACGAAGCCCCGGATTTGAAAGCACCGATTGCCGCTGTGGGCGAGCACAAGGACGAGATCGTTACCTTTTATGTCCGGTCGTCGCAACTGGTGCAGTTGATGCAACAGGAAGAAATCTGGGCGGCACCGATTGGGCGTTTCGCCTGGAGCGGATTTTCAAAGATGGATATGCCGATCAAATGGGCGACCCCGAAAGAAGGTCAGGCCGGTGGCATGAATGTGATGATCCTGACCAAAGACGGCAAAAATCAGGACCTGGCGCTTGAATTCATGGATTACTGGTTATCGACGGAAATCCAGACCGCGTTGGCAGAAAATCTGGTTGATAGCCCGGCCAATATGGAGGTGACGGTTGCACCCGACATTGCCGAAAACCTGACGATTGGCAAGGAAACAGTCGAAGGGCTGAACATCATTCCGGCGGCACTGGAGCTTGATAACCGAGAAACATGGTTGTCGGAATGGAATACAAAAGTCGCCCAGTAAGACATCCGGGCGACCCCCGGCCTGAGTGATATCAGGCCTTTTTATCACATTTGGACGACAAGGTTACGGACATGTTTCAGAACCGGGCCGAAGCCTTTGCGCTTGTATTGCCCGCGGCTGTTTTTGCGGGCGTCACCTTTCTGGTGCCGGTGGTTGTTTTGCTTTCCGAAGGATTTCGGGGGGCGGATGGCTGGACAATACAGGCCTATATCGACTTTTTTTCCCATCCGCTGAACCGGACGGTTTTTGTCCGGACATTGAAACTGGCGGCGATGGTAACGGCGGTTGCGGCGGTGATCGGCTATGCGGCGGCCTTTGCCATTGTCAATCTGCCGCCCAAGGGAAAGGGCCGCATGATCGGCCTTGTCGTCCTGCCGCTGATGATTTCGCCGGTGGCGAGAACCTATGCCTGGATCGTTATTCTGGGCCGGACCGGGATCGTCAATCAGGCCCTGACTTCCATCGGGCTGAGTGACGAGCCGATCCGGTTTCTGTTTACCGAAACGGCCGTGTTTATTGGCCTGTTGCAGCTTTTCCTGCCGCTGATGATCATTTCGCTGGTCAGTGCATTGGAAAACATGCCGCGAGATGCGGTGCCTGCGGCGCGGGTATTGGGGGCCAACTGGTTTCAGGTGTTCTGGAAAGTTATCCTGCCTCTGACCCGCGAGGGTCTGGTGATTGGCGGTACGCTGGTTTTTACCGGGTCGATGACCGCCTATATCACCCCGGCGATTCTGGGCGGGTCCAAGGTTTTGATGCTGGAAACGCTTTTGTATCAGCGGGTCACGGTCGCCAATGATTTTGTTGCGGCCAGTGTGATTGCCCTGATCCTGATCGTCATGGCCTTTGCCGCCAATTTGCTGCTCAAGCGGCTGGCAACTGCAAGGAACAAAAGATGATGTCACGTTTATACACACCGACCATTCTGGGGCTGGTGCTTTTGTTCCTGATCGGTCCTTTTGTCATTATTATCGCCGCCTCGTTATCGGCGGGTGAAACACTCGCCTTTCCGCCCGATGGCCTGTCGCTGCGCTGGGTGATCAAGGTGTTCGAGGTCGAAAGTTTCCGCACCAGTTTCGGTATTTCGATGTTTCTGGCAATTGGCGGTACGCTGGCGGCCCTTGTTTTGGGTATTCCGGCGGCCTATGCGCTGGCGCGTTACAAGGTGCCGTTTGGTGAAACAATCCGCACCGTTGTTTCAGCACCGATCATTGTACCGGGGATTATCGTTGGTCTTGCCTTGTTGCGGTATCTGGTCGTGCCGTTTCAGTTCGGCATTTTGCCTGCGCTGTTTCTGGCCCATACCGCACTGATCCTGCCCTATGCGGTGCGGGTGGTGTCGGCCAGTCTCAATAATTTGCGCGGCGATATTGAAGAAGCCGCCGTGTTGCTGGGATCATCGCGCACCGGGGCGTTTTTCCGGGTGGTGATGCCCAATATCCGGGGCGGCATTCTGGCGGCATTTATTCTGGGCTTTGTCACCAGTTTCAATCAGGTGCCGGTATCGCTGTTTTTGTCCGGGCCGGGGGTGCGGACCCTGCCGATCGATATGCTGGCCTATATGGAAATCACCTATGACCCGTCGGTTGCCGCCCTGTCAGCGCTGCTGGCTTTTATGTCGCTGGGGATTGTTTTTCTGGCCGAACGTTTTCTAGGATTTTCACGCTATGTCTGATTCCCGTTATCTCAGCCTTGAAAAACTGACCCTGTCTTATGGCAATACAATTGCCGTTGGCGATATGAATCTGGATATCGGCAAGGGTGAACTTGTTGCCCTGCTGGGGCCGTCAGGATGTGGCAAAACCACCACCATGCGCGCCATTGCCGGTTTGTTGCAGCCGACATCGGGCACCATTCGTCTGGACGGTGTTGATGTCACCCGCGTTTCGGCCAATAAACGGGCGGTGGGGCTGGTGTTTCAGTCCTATGCGCTGTTTCCGCATCTGAATGTTTTTGAAAATGTTGCCTTTGGCCTGCGGCTGAAGGGAATCCGCGGGCGTGATCTGGAAAACCGGGTGGAAGGCGGCCTTAAAACCGTGGGCCTGTCGGATTTTGCATCGCGCAAACCCGCCGAACTGTCGGGCGGACAGCAACAACGAGTATCGCTGGCGCGGTCAATGGTGATGGAACCCAAGGTGTTGCTGCTGGATGAACCGCTGTCCAATCTGGATGCGCGGTTGCGTCTGGAAATGCGGGCGGAATTGCAGCGCGTCCAGAAACAAAGCGGTATCACGATGATTTTCGTGACCCATGATCAGGTCGAGGCCCTTGCGCTGGCGGATCGAATCATTGTGATGCTGAACGGGGCGATTGAACAGATCGGCACGCCCGAAGAAATTTACAACCATCCGGTATCGCCGTTTGTTGCCGATTTTGTCGGTTTTGAAAATGTCTTTGCCCTGGAAAACGGCAAGATGAAAACAACCGCCGGAATGGCGGATCTGTCATCGGATGCACCCGGCGGGGCGGTTGGTCTTGCATGGCGTCCGTCGATGGTGGCCCTTGGTTCCGGGCCCTATCAGGGAACCGTGCGCGGCAGTTCCTTTGCCGGGGGCACGCGGGAATATTTGCTTGATACCCCGTTGGGGCCGATCAAGGCGGAAACCGATGCCAGCCTTGCCGCCCATGAATTCGGGGCGGTTCTGAATTTTGATTTGCCGGTGGCAAAGGCCGCGCAATTGTCGCGTCTTGGGTAACGGTCATGGGAATCTGGATCGATACCGATATGGGCTTTGACGATATTGCCGCCGTGCTGGTTGTGCGCCATGCCGGGATGGTGATTGACGGCATGTCGCTGGTGGCGGGGAATGTGCCGATGGATCAGGTGCGCCGCAATGCGGCGGGGGCCTGTGCGGCATTTGGCTGGTCCTTTCCAATTCATTGCGGGCGATCCTTTCCGGTTTTGGGGCCGGTTGAAACCGCCAGACGTATTTTGGGTCAGACCGGCATGCGCACAGTCGGACAGGCATTGCCCGATGTGATCACCTTGCCCGATGGCAATGCCTTTGTCGCGCTGTGTGACTGGCTTTCGGGTGATGATCCGGAGCCGCGCCGCATTCTGGCCCTGGGGCCGCTTGGCAATATCGCGGCGCTGGTTTTGGCGCGCCCCGATCTGGCCGCGAAAATTTCCGATCTGGTCTGGATGGGCGGCGCTGTCGGGGCGGGCAATCATACGGCATCGGCTGAATTCAATGCCCTTGCCGATCCCGAGGCACTGTCGATTATTCTGGCGCATGGTGTGCCGTTGCGCATGGTGGATCTGGATTTGTGCCGTCAGGTTCTGGTGACATTGCAGGATGCCGAAACCATTCGCGTCTGTGGAGGGCGGAATGCCGGTTTGCTGGCCGATCTTTTGGCCGGTTATGTGATGATTGCACTGGAACGCGGGCGGCCTGCGATGGGGCTTTATGATCCGTGTGCGGCGGTGGCCCTTGCGACGGCCGATATTGTGCACTTCCAGCCCGCGCATATTGCCGTGGAATTGCAGGGTTCCCATACACGGGGCCGCACCATTGTCGATGCAAGGCCCGCGACTGTGCCCAATGCGCAGTATGCGGTGGCTGTTGATGCAGATCGCGCCCGCGATTTTGTTCTGGATGCGCTGCGCAAGGAGGCCGGTCAATGACGATTGCCCCGACTGAACCACAGGATTTGGCCGATAATGCCTTGCGGTCGCGTGCGGTGGCGGCGGCCCGTGGCGATATGCCGTTTGATGTTCTGATCACGGGCGGGATGCTGGTTGATATGGTGACGGGTGAATTACGCCCGGCCGATATCGGCATTGTTGGCCCGCTGATTGCCAGTGTGCATGCATGCGGGGCCCGTCAGGACGGGCGCAAGGTGATTGATGCCAGCGGTTGTTTTTTGTCGCCGGGTCTGATCGATACGCATATGCATGTCGAAAGTTCGATGGTGACACCGGCCACCTATGCGCAAACCGTGGTACCGCGCGGGGTGACGACCATTGTCTGGGACCCGCATGAACTGGGCAATGTTCTGGGTCTTGCCGGGGTGCGCTGGGCGGTGGAAGCCTGCCGCAATCTGCCTTTGCGGGTGGTGGTTCTGGCCCCGTCCTGTGTGCCTGCGGCACCGGGGATGGAACTTTCGGGGGCCGATTTTGACAGTCAGGCCATGGCGGAAATGCTGTCTTGGCCGGAAATTGGCGGCATTGCCGAAGTCATGAATATGCGCGGCGTGATTGGCCGTGACCCGCGCATGAGTGCGATTTTGCAGGCTGGTCTGACGTCGGGAAAACCGGTCTGTGGTCATGCCCGCGGGCTGGGCGGGGCCGATCTGGCGGCCTTTATGGCCGCGGGGGTCAGTTCCGATCATGAATTGGTGTCGGGCGATGATTTGATGGCGAAATTGCGCGCCGGGCTGACGATTGAATTGCGCGGGTCGCACGATCATTTATTGCCTGAATGTGTTGCGACCCTCAATAAACTGGGCCATTTGCCGCCCACCGTCACTTTGTGTACCGACGATGTGTTTGCCGATGATCTGGCGCAAAAGGGCGGGCTGGATGATGTGGTGCGGCGTCTTGTCGCCTATGGCCTGAAACCGCAATGGGCCTTGCAGGCCGCGACTCTCAACGCCTCCTTGCGGCTGGGTCGCCCGGACCTTGGCCTGATTGCGGCGGGCAGGCGGGCGGATATTGTGCTGTTTGAAGACCTTGTTGCCTTTCAGGCCCGACATGTTCTGGTCAATGGCAAACTGACGGCCAGTGACGGCAGGCTGCATCAGGCAGTCTGGGAAACCGACGCCGCCCCGCTGCGCGAGACCATGAAAATCGACAGGGTGACAGCGGATGATTTCCGGGTTCCGGCAGAAGGTGCCAAAGTCCGGATTGCTACCATCAACCGGCCCCGTTTCACCCAATGGGGCGAGGTTGAAGCGCTTGTTCAAGACGGCTTTGTCGTGCCGCCTGCCGGTACGATTTTGATCGCGGTCGCCCACCGTCATGGCCGGGCTGACAGTCGGCCACGGGTCGGGTTTCTGGAAGGCTGGGGCGCATGGCGCGGGGCGATTTGCACCACGGTTTCCCATGACAGCCATAATCTGACGGTTTTTGGCGGTAATCCGCAGGATATGGCGATTGCCGCCAATGCGGTGATTGCGGCGGGCGGGGGGATGGCCGTGGCATCGCAGGGCAAGCTGGATGCGGTTCTGGCCTTGCCGCTATGCGGGTTGGTATCCGATGCGCCGATGCGCGATGTGGCAACCGGTTTTGCAGCGATCCGGGCGGCAGCCGATGCAATTGTTGACTGGCAACCGCCCTATCTGGTGTTCAAGGCCTGTTTTGGGGCGACGCTGGCCTGTAACCCCGGCCCGCATCAAACCGACCGGGGTATTGGCGATGTTACTACCGGCATGTTGCTGCAAAGCCCGGTTTTGGGGCCGGTATAGCGGGCGCAGGCGGGCTTAAGGGTCCGCTCTTTTTCGAGCGCGGCTACCAAGGGAGGCCAAGGCCCTCTCAGGTTGCTTTGGCCATCTTTGCAAACTGTAGACGCGGTTATTCGAAAACCACATCTGCAGTGGTTCCGGCACATCGAAAACCCTCACGTCGTCTGCGCTCGTGGGCACAATGGGCCTACTGCAACAGAAGTAGCACGGCGCTCGTCACCAAGCTGCTGACCAGGAAATAGGGTGCGTTCACCATCGTGTAGTAGAACGGCCTGGGGAAATTGGGATTGATCGCGATCGTCATGCACATCGCCAGCAGATAACCGACACCGATCACCAGCCCGAGCGACAGGGCATCGGCAAGCGAGACAACCCCGACCATGCGCATGATCGCAGCCGTCGTGACGATCATCACGATATTGCACACGAAGGGTCCGAGGATGGTCAGCATGTCCGGCTTGGCGGCCGGCATGTTCTCTCGTCCCAGGGCTATCGCGTAATATTTGGGGACCAGGGCACCAAAATAGACGCCCCCGAACACGAAGCCGAACGCGGAGGCGGCAAGAACGCCCCAGAGACTGATCTGGGCAAATGCACTGAAAACCATGGTTCACTCTCTTTCTGAAATATCGCCGCAAGACGTCCTCTGGCTATCGGAATTGGATGAAACGTGTATAGATGGGCCCAACTGACACTTCACGGCAGTTAGACGATGAGCGGACCCGATAGATTGCTGCGCCTTCTTCAGCTTATGCGCGTCATGTCGCCTCCGATCACGGCGGAACGTTTGGCGGTCGAACGCGGCGTGTCCGTACGATCGATCTACCGCGATATCGAACTGTTGCGGCTGTCGGGCGCCCGTATTGAGGGAGAACGCGGCTATGGCTATCGCCTGATCGAGGACTATGCCCTGCCGCCGCAAACATTCGATCGATTGGAAATCGAGGCGATTACTGTGGGACTGGGCGAAGTGCGACAGATGGGCGATCCGGACTTGGCGCGTGCCGCCGAGGCTGTGCTGGCCAAGATTGCCGCCACCTTGCCGAACGATCGGGAGCAGCAATTGCTGCATTCGATCTCCCATGTCTATCGGCCAAGTGGTCGCTACGGCTCGCATCCGCATCTGCAGGCGATACGGAAGGCGTGCTGGGAGGAGCAGGAGATCGAAATCGGCTATCGCGATCAAGAGGGCACCGCCAGCCAGCGCATCATTCGCCCCCTTGCCATCGTATATAACGATCACGTCCTGACGGTTCTGGCCTGGTGCTGCCTGCGTGATGATTACCGGATGTTCAGGATCGACCGGGTCGACGGCGTTTCAAGCAAAGGAACCAGTTTTCGTCCCCGGCGGGTAAGCTTGTTGCGCGTATATCTGGCAAAGCTCAGTGCAAGAGAGAACGAAAAGAAGCGGCTTCCGGGATAGTCTCCACCAATGGCCTTCGACAGCAATGGCGTCGCTTCCTTCCTGCGCCGGCCTTCAGAATATGCCGGGCTGTAGCGTAAACCGACGGTCCTGATAGTTGCTTGGTGATGATGCGGTGATCGACGGCAATATCGCGTCATAGCGGGCAATCGGCGGTGTTTGGCGGGCCGTGAGCGACCAAGATGAGAACTATGTCTACGCTATAGCTCTCTAACGCCGCCCTTTCTCATGAGTCGGTCAGGTGGGTCGGCATAAACGCTTCGACGAGGGCAACCACCACCACTCTTACCTTGGGAGCCAAATCGCGCGAGCGCGGCCAAAGCGCGGTAATGGGGACGTCTTCCACGGGGGTGGCAATCGGCACCACTTCAAGCCGCCCGCTGCGGAGATCGTCCGCCGCCAGCCAGGTCGAAAGGTAGGCCAGCCCCAGTCCGTTCACGGTCGCGTCCCGCAAGGCCTCACCGTGGCTGACCGTATGGCGCGGTTGGATGACGAACGACCTGACCAGTTCGTCCGGGCCGCAAACCGCCCATGGCAGCGGGCGGCTATCCTTGGCGAAAGCGAGACAGTCGTGTTCGGCGAGTTCCTCGACGGAGGCCGGACGCCCTCGACGGTCCAGATAGGACGGCGCGGCGCAGATGATCGAGCGTTGCGTACCAATCCGCCGCCCGATCAGGCTGGCGTGATCTCCGCGGGCGCCAAGCCGCACAACGAGGTCGATGCCTTCCTCGACGAGATCGACTTGGCGGTCTGTGAATGAGATATCGAGATTGAGATCGGGGTTCTTGTCCGCGACCTCCTTGAGCACGGGCATGACGCACAACCGGCCGAATGAAATGGGCAGGTTGATCCGCAAGGTTCCCGATACGACGCGCTTTCGCGAGGCCAGAAGCGTCTCAGCCGCGTTCAGTTCTTCCAGAACCTTGAGACAGCTCTGGTAATAGGCCCGCCCTTCGGCCGTCAGATTCAGGCTGCGCGTGGTGCGGTTCAGCAACCGGACACCGAGACGCTCTTCGAGGCGAGCGACGCTCTTACCGGTCGCGGACTTCGACACGCCCATGCGTGCCGCCGCCGCCGTGAAGCTGCCTGTTTCTACCGCATGCACGAAGGCGGAAATGCCTTGAAGGTGGGAATGAATGTTCAGGCTCATCAATTGGAGACCAAATGGAGGAAGTGTTCGCAAAACACATCGCAACACAATCGATATGATTGTCAATAAGGTCCTCGCTCAACGCGGGAAAGGATCGACCATGAGCGAGACAATGAAACGATGGCAGTTGCCGTCATTCGGACTGAAGAATCTGGAATTGGCCGAAGCGCCGATGCCGACGCCGGGCAGCAAAGAGCTGCTGATCCGAGTTGCGGCGGTCTCCCTCAACTATCGCGACAAGCTGGTGGTCGAAGGTGGGTTGCTGCCCGACAGGCCAACCATGCCGTTCGTTCCGGTATCGGACATGGCGGGAGAGGTCGTGGCGACCGACGCGGATGTGTCACGATTCAAGGTCGGCGACCGGGTGCTCGGAAACTTCTGGACGCAATGGATCGACGGTGAGCCACCACGGGAGATGGCCCGGCATGGCCTGTCGCTCGGCGGACCGCTGCCGGGCATGCTGGCTGAATATGTGACGCTACACGAGGACATCGCCGTCAAGGCGCCCGTATCGCTGACGGACGTGGAAGCCTCTACCTTGCCAGTTGCGGCGCTGACGGCATGGTTCGCTCTGATCGAGACAGGTCATCTGAAAGCGGGCCAAACCGTTCTGGTGCAGGGTACGGGCGGCGTCGCCCTGTTCGGGCTCCAGTTTGCGCAGGCGTTCGGAGCCCATGTGATCGTCACCTCGCGCAGCACGGAGAAGCTGGAGCACGCAAAGGCGCTCGGCGCTTTCGGCGTGATCGACACTCGTGCCAACCCAGACTGGTCCGCTGGAGCGTTGGAACTGACCGCCGGGCGTGGTGTTGATCATGTGCTCGAACTGGTCGGCGGCGACAATATCAGCCAGTCGGCAGCCGCACTCGCGAGCGGCGGGCGTATCGCCCAGATCGGTTTTATGAAGGGATCGGAGATCGTGCTGTCGGCGGTTCCCATGATGCTGAAGAGGGCCATCATCCAAGGCATTTCGGTCGGGCATAGACGATCATTCGAAGACATGAATCGCGGCATCAACCAACATGGCATCAAGCCGGTGATCGACAGGGTCTACGCCTTTGAGGATGCACGAGCGGCGTTCGATCATCTCGAACGCGGGCCGTTCGGTAAGGTGGTCGTTCGGTTCAAGAGTGAAGTTGGAAGCTGATTTTCAATTCCGCCTTGCCGTGGTGTTCGGTGTTCGGCGTCGTTTGCGTAGCTATCGCGCAGAATATCGCGTCATAGCGTACAATCGGAGGGAATGGCGGGCCACGCCCGACGAAGATGAGCACTACATCTACGCAATAACCCTCTAATGCCGCCTAGATGAACGCGGTTAGCACGGCTGCGACCTCATCAGGACGATCCTCGGGCTGGAGATGGCCGCCAGTCGTCACCGCACCCGTGACATGATCGGCCCAACCTTTCCAGATATCGATCCGGTTGGGCCGGCCGGCGACCTCCTCAGAACTCGGCCAGAGCACGAGGACAGGACAATCCAGCTTGCGTCCTGCTGCTCGGTCCGCCTCGTCATGGACAATATCTTCGTTCAGCGCTGCACGATAGTCCTCGCACATCGCGTGCCGCACCGCCGGATTGCGGAAAGCAGCGCGGTACGCTTCCCTCGCCGGCGCCTCAATGACGCTGTCACTCTCCGCGCTCATGACCTTGAAGACCCGATCGATGAATTCATCCGGTGCCGCTGCGAGCAGCCGTTCGGGCAGACCTCCTTCCTGGCCGAGGAGGAACCAGTGATAGCTCCTCTGGGCGTAGCGATAGTCGACCGCCAGCATCGCATCGAGCGTCGGAACGACGGTCAACGATGCAAAGCGGGTTACGACGCCGGGATGATCGAGCACCAACCTGTAGCCTGCCCGCGCGCCGCGGTCGTGCCCGGCAAGCGCGAAGCGCTGATGGCCAAGCATCCTCATAAGTGCGACCAGCGCGTCGCCGACACGTCGTTTTGTCCAGCGCGGCGTCATCGCGTGGGGTCGGCTGGCGCCATAGCCTGGCAGGTCGGGTATAATCAGGGTGTGGCGACATGCCAGAGTCGGGGCGACCTTGCGCCACGCGATGTGCGTCTCGGGAAAACCGTGCAGCAGTAGAAGCGGCGGACCAGAGCCACCGATGACGCCGGCGAAGCGAACGCCGCCGGTGTCGATGTCAAGGGTGCTGAAGCCTGGAAAGAAGGGCGGCGTCCCATCAATCCCGATGCCGGTCCCGACCCTCAGGGTTATCTGGGCATTCGCGGTTGCCGGGTTGGGGGATGCGGGGTGGCAGTGCCGATCCAGGGTCATGTCGATCTCTCAGCTCTTGCTTGAGGCCGTCACGAACTCGGCCAGTTCCCGGTTGTAGCGCGCCGGTTCCTCGTAAAAGGGGCTATGTCCGCTCTTGGAGAAAAGCGACAGTCGGCTATCGGCATTGATCGCCTTGATCCGCTCCGACATCGCGATACGCACGAGCCGGTCATGAACGCCATGCGTCAAGAGGATCGGGCCGGCATATTCCGCGAAGACGGGCTCGAGATCGGAGGTCGTGGTCTTGATGAAGCCCTCGTTGACGGCGCGTACTGTCATGCCGTTGACGACGAGCATGTTCTTCATCTCTGCCTCCGTCGGCGGTTGGTGGAAGCAGGCTGCAAGGAAGTCGGCCGTGGCCGCGGTGCGTTGCGTCAGATCGTGGGAAGTGGTGGTGGCGGTGAAGGCTCCCGCCTCCTCGGTCAGTAGATCTGACGACAGCTTGGTCACGGCATCGACCAGATTGACGCCGGCGATTTTCGCGCCGCCGTATTTCCTGAGATAGGCGCCGGCGACGAAGCCGCCCAGCGACCAGCCGACCAGCACCGGCCGGCGGAGCATGGCGCCGTCGATCACGGCAGCGACGTCATCCGCCCAGCGATCAGCATCGGAATAGGCATCGAGTGCTGCCGGCTTGTCTGAATCGCCATGGCCGCGCAGATCGAAGCCGACCATACGAAATCCTGCGAGCCCGGGGGCAGCGAACTGCTTTTCCCAGCTTAGCCGGCTCTGGCGCAGACCGTGGATGAACAGGATCTCAGGGGCATCGGGATCACCCTTCGCCTCGCCCGCCAGCATCGTGCCGTCTGTCGAGCGGACCTGGAAAGACTGAGGCTTCGCCGCGGTTGCCCCACCGGCGGCTGCGCCGGAAACCTGGGTGCCTGATGATGCCGCATGCGCCGCAGGCGTATTGGTGCCTCCGAAGGCGAGTGCCGTGAGCCCGGCGGCGCCAGCGATGAATGTGCGTCTCGAGTAATTCATGAGGGGAGCTCCATGTTGTTTATCGAACGCTATTAAATTCGATTGACTTCGTATGTCAATGGTTGTTTAGTGATTGGTATGAAACGAGATGCAAAATCACGCGGCGGACGGCCGTGGAGCTTTGATCGGGAAAAGGCGATCGAGACGGCGATGCGGCTGTTCTGGCGGCATGGCTTTGAGGGGGTGTCGATCGGTGATCTGACGAAGGAGATCGGGATCGCGCCTCCGAGCCTTTACGCGGCCTTTGGCAGCAAGGCCGGGCTCTATCAGCAAGCCCTCATCCATTACGAGGAGACGCTCGGCACGCTTGATGCGACTTCCGTCAGTTCGGCGACCTCACTCGCGGAGGCGGTGCGGCTGTTGCTTGAGGCAGCCGTCAGAGCTGTCACCCATCCCGATCGCGAGCGTGGCTGCATGATCTCCGGGGGCATGATCGCCTGTCATCCTGATCATGCGCCGCTCGCCCGCGATGCTGCCAAGCGGCGTGACGCCATGCGCCAAAGGATTGCGCAGGCGCTCCAGCCGTTTGCAGCGGTGGACGAGGTGAACCGCCTGGCTCGCCATTTGGCCGCGGTCATGCAAGGCATCTCGATTCAAGCCCGGGACGGTTCGACGCCAACGGAATTGCAGGAGATCATCGAAGACGTCGTGTCAGGCGTCGCGGCACGGCCTCCGCAGACTGGACGAAGACATTGATGGCGCCTTTCAGCACGGGCAGACAGTATTTTCTGCTGCATCCCGCCGGCTATGCGTCGGTCCCCACCGAATGAACGGGCCGACCGCAAGACAATCGGCGTGTGTCAAGTCCCTAAAGACAGCATGCGGTGATCGGCAGCATAAGGCGGTTACTTCGCAAAATATCGCGTCACAGGGTGCAATCGGCGGCAAATGGCGGAGAGGGTGGGATTCGAACCCACGGTACTGTCACCAGTACAACGGTTTTCGAGACCGCCCCGTTCGACCACTCCGGCACCTCTCCGCATGTGTGGTCTTGGCGTTCGAGGCGGTGTTTACCGAGCCCGGCGCAAGATTGCAAGAGGGAATATTGCGGGATGGCATTTAAACGGGGGCAGGGTGCGCAAAACGCGCATTATGATTGACTCTGCGGGGCAAAGGCGGTAATCCACCCGTCTCTCGCAGCGGTCCGGTATCTGTAGCAGCGACACCGGGCTGCGCGTTTGTGTTTCCGAAACTGAATTTTCAGGAACTTATCGATGTATGCAATCATCAAAACCGGTGGCAAACAATACAAGGTTGCCGCCAACGACGTTATCAAAGTCGAAAAGATCGCTGCCCAGGCCGGTGAAACCGTAACCCTCGACGAGGTTCTTATGGTTGCTGGCGACGGTGCGCCGGTGGTTGGCGTTCCGTTGGTCAAGGGGGCCTCTGTTGTTGCAGAAGTTCTCGAACAGACCAAGGGCGACAAAGTGATCGTTTTCAAGAAGAAGCGCCGGCATAATTACCGTCGTAAAAATGGTCACCGCCAGAACCTGACCGTTCTGCGCATTAAGGACATCAAGGCCAACTAAGGCCAGGATGCAGGTTTAGGAGAGTTTCATGGCTCATAAAAAAGCTGGTGGTAGCTCCCGCAACGGCCGCGACTCCGAAGGCAGACGCCTCGGTGTGAAGAAATTCGGCGGTCAGGCGGTTGTTGCAGGTAACATTCTTGTTCGTCAGCGCGGAACCAAGTTCCACGCCGGTGCCAATGTTGGCCTCGCCAAAGACCATACCCTGTTTGCAACTGTGGACGGCAGCGTCCTGTTCAAAACCGGGTTCAAGGGTCGTACCTTTGTGAACGTCGTTCCGGCAGAGGCGTAAGCCTCCCGTTCCGGGCACAACGTGCCAAGAAATTATGAGGGAGGAATGAGCGATCATTCCTCCCTCATTTTATGTGTTATAGACGGTGTTTAACGCCCGAAGACGATCAATGGGGACTACCCTGAAGGACCGGTTATGAAGTTTCTCGATGAAGCCAAGATTTTTGTGCGCAGTGGCCGCGGCGGTGCGGGTGCTGTCAGTTTCCGGCGCGAGAAATTTATCGAATATGGCGGCCCGGATGGCGGCGATGGCGGACGCGGCGGCGATGTCGTGCTTGAAGCTGTTGAAAACCTCAATACCCTGATCGATTTCCGCTATCAGCAGCATTTCAAGGCCGAAGTCGGCATGCATGGCATGGGCCGCAACCGTACCGGCCGGTCGGGCAATTCGATCACCATCAAGGTGCCGGTCGGAACGCAAATTCTGGCCGAAGACCGTGAAACCCTGATTGTCGATATGATCGAACCGGGCCAGACCTATTTGCTGTGCAAGGGCGGGGATGGCGGGCGCGGCAATGCGCATTTCAAATCATCCACCAATCAGGCCCCGCGTCGTTCCGAAGAAGGCTGGCCGGCCGAGGAAATGTGGGTATGGCTGCGTCTGAAACTGATTGCCGATGCCGGTCTGGTCGGTCTGCCCAATGCCGGGAAATCAACTTTTCTGGCGGCATCCTCGCATGCGCGGCCCAAAATTGCCGATTATCCCTTTACCACCCTGCATCCGCAACTGGGCGTGGTCGAGGTCGATGAACAGGAATTCGTGTTGGCCGATATTCCCGGCCTGATCGAGGGGGCATCGGAAGGCAAGGGCATTGGCACCCGTTTTCTGGGTCATATCGAACGTTGCGAAGTGTTGCTGCATCTGATCGACTGCACCGAGGAAGACCCGGTGGGTGTGTATCATACGGTGCGTGACGAATTGGAAAATTATGCCGATATCCTGATCGACAAGCCCGAAGTGGTTGCCCTGAACAAGGCCGACAGTTTGCTTCCGGAAATGGTCGAGGAACAGCGCGAGATATTGGAAAAGGGCATTGGCAAAAAAGTGTTTGTGGTGTCGGGTGTCACCGGACAGGGTGTGACCGACGTGCATCGTGAATTGCGCCGTCACATGATCGAACAGCGTCGCTTGCGCGCCGGTCTGGGTCGCGAGGAAGAGGAATTCCAGCCGTGAGTCTGGGCGATGCCAAACGTCTGATCATCAAGGTCGGGTCGGCGCTTCTGGTTGATGAAGTGACGGGCAAGCTGCGCCGGGCGTGGCTTGAGGCGCTGGCCGATGATATTGCGCATTTGCGCGAAAACGGCATGGAAGTGGTGGTGGTTTCCAGCGGGGCGATTGCGCTGGGCCGACGCATTCTGGGTCTGGATCACCGCACCATCAGCCTTGCCGACAAACAGGCCGCCGCGGCGACCGGGCAGATCATGCTGTCGCAGGTCTGGCAGGAAGCGTTGGGGCGCAATGGCCTGATCATGGCGCAGGTTCTGGTGACGCTGGAGGATATGGAATCGCGCCGTCGTTACCTGAATGCGCGTGCCACCCTTAATGCCCTTTTGGGGCGTGGGGCGATTCCGCTGATCAATGAAAACGATACGGTGGCGACCGAAGAAATCCGCTTTGGTGACAATGACCGTCTGGGGGCCAAGGTCGCCCATATGATTTCGGCCGATACCCTGGTGTTGCTGTCCGATATTGACGGGCTTTATACCGCCGATCCGCGCAAAAACCCGGATGCGACCCTGATCCCCGTGGTGCGCGATCTGACGCCGGAAATCATGGGCATGGCCGGAAAAGCGCCGACGATGTATAGCTCTGGCGGGATGGTGACGAAATTGCAGGCCGCCGAAATCGCCATGAAGGCCGGATGCCGCATGATCATTGCCCGCGGTACGCTGTATCATCCGCTCAAGGCGCAACTGGATGGCGGGCCGCATACGCTGTTTCTGCCCTCCGAAAGCCCGATGGCGGCCCGGCGGCATTGGATTGCGACATCTCTGTCGGCACGCGGTGCAATTGTGGTCGATGCCGGTGCGGTCAAGGCCCTGCGGGCGGGCAAGAATTTGTTGCCTGCCGGAATTACGGCCGTTGAAGGCGGGTTCAAACATGGCGATGCGGTGCGCGTCCTTGATGCGGCGGGTCTTGAAATCGCCCGGGCAATTACCGCCTATTCGGCCGATGAAACCCGTCAGATCAAGGGGCATGGCAGTCAGGATATTGAACCGATGCTGGGATATAGTCGCGGCAATGCGGTGATCCATTCCGATGATTTGGTGATGCCTGATCTGCTGTGATGGCCGGTTTGATTCAGGACGGGACAATGAATGCAAAAAAGGCTGCGATGAAACGCAGCCTTTTTTGCACAGCGGTGGCGCTGAAAATTTGGGTCAGGCGGCCTGATCGGCCAAAGCGCGGGCCATATGGCTCAGGGCTTCCTGATGTTTTTCGTGTTTGATGCTGGCGAAATTGCGCGCCAGTTCAAGGCACATGCGCTGGCGGGCATTCAGTTCGGTTTCCTGATTGCCATTCAGCCCTTCGTAGAAATAATTCACAGGAACGCCAAGAACCTGTGAAATTTCGTAAAGACGACCCGCCGAGATACGGTTAATACCGCGCTCGTATTTGTGGGCCTGCTGATAGGTAACGCCGATCAGATCGGCCATCTGCTGCTGGCTGAAACCCAACATGATGCGGCGTTCGCGGATGCGCTGACCGACATAACGATCCGTATCGGTGGCGCGATTGGCGCGCTTGTTTTCGTCATCTGAAGCAATAGCATTCATTGCATTTTTTCCGTTATCAACCGCCAGTTATAAAAATCCCACTTCGACCGCCGCCGAACGTCTCTTTTACGTTCGCTCCATGCGCCTGTCTGGCATCTGTTTGTGCCATTGTCGGGCAAGATGTATATCTGAACATGGGTCAGATAAAGCACTCAACGGTGCGAGAGAAGCTAGCTATATAGGTCAATATAGCGGTCCTTGTCTAGTGCGTAAGGCGAAAAAAAGATCAATGATTCTGACCCATAAGGCGTTACGGGTTGTGCATAGCTGGCATGCATCTGGCGAATGACCGCAGGTTGCAATCGGTTTTCGGGTGGCATCATTTGCCCGATCAGTTGCGCCCAGAACGCCGAACTGCCTGCAAGTGCATGACTTTCCAGCCACAGCCCGCCATCGGTGCGGACGGGGGAGGGTTGATGCAGGCGCGCAAAACGACTGTCACCGATCCCGGACATACCGTCGGTGTGGCTGCTGGCCATCGATGCTGCCTGCGATTGCATCGGGCGCAGGGAAAGGGGGCTCATCGCCGTCATGGCATCATTCTGTGCGTGTCCGGTGGATCAGTTGATTCTGGGGGCATGCCTTTCTGTCTGGTTCGGCCGGAGAGGACCCGGCAAAAATTGCCGCCTTGCGGCCTGTTGGGGCCGGGCGAAATGGTTAACAAAAAGTTTATGCAGGAATGATGCCGGACACGAAAAACGGGACCCGCGGGGTCCCGTTCAATCAGATGCCGGTCAAGCCAAAGAGGCAGGGCAGAGGATGCAGGCCGTTATTTTTCGGGCTTTTTGCTGACCAGATTATTGAGCTGTGCCTGCATGGCTTCGAGTTGCGCCTTGAGATCATCGAGCGATGCATCGCTTTTGGCGGGCTGGCGCGGGGTGCTTGTGCCCGGGGTGCCGGGTTTGTTGCCGCCGGTTTCGTCATCGGCATTGATAAAGGGCGCAAACATTTTCATGGTCTGCTCAAACAGCGCCATATTCTGTTTGTTCATTTCCTCGAACTGGCCAAAGGGGAAAATTCCCTTCATCGTGCCTTCCATATAATCGCGCATCTGTTCCTGATTATGGCTGAAAGACCGCATCGCCTGTTCCAGATATCCGGGAACAAGGCCCTGCAAACTGTCGCCGTAAAAGCCGATCAGCTGACGCAGAAAATTGATGGGCAGCAGGTTCTGCCCCTTGTTTTCTTCCTCGACAATGATCTGGGTCAGGACGGGGCGGGTAATGTCATCGCCGGTCTTGGCGTCGTAAACGACAAAATCGGTATTGTCCTTGACCATCTGCGACAGGTGATCCAGCGTGACATAGGAACTGGTTGCGGTGTTATAGAGACGGCGATTGGCATATTTTTTAATGACAACGCGGTCGGCGTCTTTGGCACTTTTGGTCGTGGTCATGGCGTTTTTCCTGCTTTCCCTGTTTCCCGAACGTTGGCCCCGATAGGATCTTGCTTTTGGCATCTGTGCCGTGGCACGGTGCGGCATGTTGCGCAGCATTTTCGCTGTTGCGGCTGCACAACGATATGCAAGAGTGCCGTGTAAATGCGCGTGTGTCCAGCATTCAACATACAGTGCGATGCGAAAAAATGCAGGATGGGGCCTGTGCTGCCTCGCAACACGGGATTTCATTTTCCTTATCGGCGCACCACCTTATAGTAACAGGTGAAGAATAAACCCGGACAGGACGGGACAAAGATGACAGACCAACAGCCAGCAGGCACCGCAGAAAAGGATTTTGACGGTCCTGACATCCGTGATCCTGACGCCGATCTGGATGCATTGGCGCAGCGGTTTCTGGATCTGTGGCGGGCCCAGGTTGCAGCAACGGTTGATGGCAATGATGCGGCCAATGCCATCGGGCGGCTTTATGCCGGGCTGGGGGCCGATACCTCGCGGATTGGCGAGGGATTCGAGGCATGGGGACGCCTGATCGGGCAACTGGCAACCGGTCAGAAACCCGACGGCGACATGATGGCCGGGTTTGCGCCCATGCCGGGTTTCCCGCCCGGATCGTCAGGATTTTCTCCTTTCAATGTGCCACCAACCGCAACCGCCGATTCATCCAGCGCAGCAGACAACAGGGGAAATGCGGCCAATGAACCAGCAGGATCGCAAAAAGATCACCAAACGGGCGGGGCCACGGCCCCTGCCGATGCATCTGGCGGTCGAGATGACGAGTTGGCTGAGCTCGCGCGCCGCATTGCCACTCTTTCTGAAACAATATCTGCCCTGGAAGCCGGAACTGGCAGAACAGGCGCAAAGCCTGCTGACGGAGATGAAAAGTCATAGTCCCGATGATCTGATTCAGGCGCTGGACCGGGTGGCCTTTGCCAGCCATTCCGCCTTTCAGGACGGTATTCGCGCCTATCAGGCCCATAACAGCCAGCGCGAGGCCGACGATGTGCCGGTGATCTGGCGCGATGGCACCACGCAAATTCTTGATTACGGGTCGGTTGTCGGGGCGAAAAAGGGCAGCCCCAAAGGGGCAATCCTTCTGGTGCCGTCGCTGGTCAATCGCGGTTATATTCTGGACCTTAATAAAAAACGCAGCTTTGCCCGGTTTCTGGCGCGCAATGGGTATCGCCCGTTGTTGCTGGATTGGGGATATCCGGGCGATGAGGAACGCAATTTCGGGCTGGATGATTATATCGCCGGACGGCTGGTCACAGCCTTGCAGGATATGGCCGATCTGAATGGCAATGCGGTGCCAATGGTCGGCTATTGTATGGGCGGGGTTCTGGCGCTGGCGGCAAGTTTGCTGGACCCGGCGCATGTATCAAAGCTGGTTTTGTTGGCAACCCCGTGGGATTTCATGGCAGCGGGACCAGGGCAAGCGCGAATCGCCGGGGCCTTTGCCCCGACCTTGCCGCAAATGCTGGCTGTGCATGACGCCTTGCCGGTCGATGTTCTGCAAACCCTGTTTGCCAGCCTTGATCCCTTTATGATGGGTGAGAAATTCCGCCGTTTTGCGGCGATGAAACCCGGATCGGCGCGGGCGCGGGATTTTGTTGCCCTTGAAGACTGGCTCAATGACGGGGTGCCGCTGACGCGCCGGGTGGCGATTGAATGCCTGATTGGCTGGTATGTTGAAAACCGGCCTGCCAAGGGCGATTGGCGGATTGACGGTTTGCCGGTGACGCCGCACGACATTCATTGCCCGACACTGGTCGTCATTCCCGAACGTGACCGCATTGTCCCACCCGAAAGCGCGCAGGCGCTGTTTGACAATTTGCCGCCCGGTTTGCGGCAGGATTTGCATCCTGCCGCCGGTCATATCGGCATGATGGTCGGATCGCGGGCCGAAAAATCAACATGGCAGCCGGTGGTGGAGTGGCTCGATTCGCATTAGCTCAGGGGTCGGTTTGCGGTGTTAAGGCAACCGGTTGCACCTGCCAGCGGATCGTCAGCCGGGCAAGCAATGCGATGATGATCAGGGTTAGAATCACCCGCCCGACCAGAACCACCCAGATATCGGCCCCAACCGCCAGCATGATCGCCGTATCCTCGATCAGGGAATGCGACAGGGACAACCATGCCAGCGACAAAAACAGGGTGCGCGGCGGAAACTGTTTTTTCCGGGCCTCGTCAATAATTAATGCCCCGCCATAGGTCAGGCCCAGCAACACCCCGATGGTGGTGACGGGGGCGACATCGCGCGACAGGCCCGAAATCCGCAAGACCGGCAGCAGGGCAAGGGTGATGCGATCCGTGATGCCGGTTTTTTCCAGAATATCAAGCAGCACCAGCAAACCGGCAATCACCCCGAAACTGACCACCAGCGATAGTGCGGTGGATAATGACCAGTCGATCCAGCCTTCCGGGCCGCTGGCCCCTGCACCGCTGGCCATCCATGCCAGATCGGCCGGTTCGGACAGCCAGCCGGTCTGGCGGCTGATCCAGGTGATGAAAGCGCCATAGAGCAAGGCCGCCCCGATCCGCAAACCGGCGGTCGCCCAGAAACTGGCCCCGGCGCGTTTGACAATCGCCTGTTCAACCGGAATACCATGTGCAAACAGCATCATGGCGCACAGCGCGCTGATCTGGGCGGCGGTCATGTCAAGTTGGGCGGCAAGGCTGATGATCACAGCAATCGCCGCATAAATATTGATCAGCAAACAGGTCGCCCAGATCAGTCCTGCTTCGGGTGGCAGGCCAATCACCGCCATAACCGGGGTCAGGATATCGGCGGCAATGGCAACCATGCCAAACTGGTCGGCAATGCGGACGGCAATCATCACCGGCAGCATGACCTTGATCAGGGTCCAGAAAAGACGCTGACTGCGGATCAAAAGGGATTGAAGGTAACGCGACATGGTTTTTCCGGACGATTGATAAACAGGATGCGTTGACCTTACAGGGGCTTTTCCGGAAAAAGGCGGCAAAAAATTGTGATTTTGTGCAATAATAAAGCGTTATGTTTTATCAAACGCCGAAAGGTTGCGTGAATTATGGAGATGGACCGGATTGACGGGAATATCCTGCGTTTGTTGCAGGAAAATGCCGATATCGCCAATGCAAGGTTGGCCGAACAGGTTGGCCTGTCGCCTTCGGCATGTTTGCGCCGGGTGGCAAGGCTGCGCCGGGATGGGGTGATCCAAAAAACGGTGGCGGTTTTGGACCCGGCGCGGATTGGCCGGCCGTTGACCGCAATAATTTCTGTGGAATTCACCCGGCACGGATCGGAACATCGCAAGGATTTTGTCAAAAAGGTTCTTCGCAACGGGGCGATTCGGCAATGTTATCTGGTGACGGGCGAGGTTTCCTGCATTCTGACGGCCCATATGCGTGATATGGATGAATATCTGGCGATCACAGATCAACTTTTTGACAGTGATCCCAACGTCACCTCCTTTCGCACCTATATCGCCATGCAGACGGTCAAGGATACGGCAAGCCTTGCGCTTTGACTCCAAAGCACACAGGTTTCAGGGGATTGCCCGTTCTTTCACAGGCATTCCAGAAACTGTACCGGGCGAGCAGAGGCAGCGACTGTCCGTGACCCGGGCGATCAGAAAAAGGGTTGTATGCTGTTCCCTGTCCGAAAGGGGGATGCTTCAATGCTTGGCTTTTCGTTGCGTCGCGATAAGATCGTTTCAGGATCATTCGACTGGCGGATGATCCGGGAGAAAACACAAACAAGAACGCGGAGGGTTTCATGACCGAGGTCGTCATTGTCGGTGCCGTACGGACACCGATCGGATCTTTCAGCGGGGCATTGTCCTCTGTAGCGGCCCATGAACTGGGTGCGATTGCGATCCGGGCAGCACTGGAACGTTCCGGTGTGGAAGCAGAGGCCGTTGACGAAGTTATTTTCGGCCAGGTCCTGAGCGCGGGCGAAGGCCAGAATCCGGGGCGGCAGGCCGCCCTTGGTGCCGGCATTCCCGAAAGCAGCACAGCGTTTCTGATCAATCAGGTTTGCGGGTCGGGCCTGCGCACCGTTGCCCTTGCCGCGCAACAGATTATGGCCGGTGATGCCAAAATCGTTGTGGCAGGCGGGCAGGAAAACATGTCGTTGTCGCCGCATGTCGCGTATTTGCGATCCGGGCATAAAATGGGCGATGTCAAATTCATCGATACCATGATCAAGGACGGTCTGTGGTGCGCCTTTAACGGTTATCACATGGGAACGACGGCGGAAAATGTTGCCGCAAAATGGCAAATCACCCGTGAAGATCAGGACGCCTTTGCCGCCGGATCACAGAACAAGGCCGAAGCCGCCCAGAAGGCCGGACGATTCAAGGATGAAATTGTGCCGGTCACGATCAAGGATCGCAAGGGCGAAACCGTGGTCGATACCGATGAATATCCGCGTCACGGTGCGTCGGTTGAAGGCATGGCAAAATTGCGTCCGGCCTTTGACAAGGAAGGCACGGTGACGGCAGGTAACGCATCGGGCATCAATGACGGGGCCGCGGCCCTGATCGTGATGTCGGCAGACGAAGCCGCCAAACGCGGCCTGAAACCGCTTGCGACGATCAAAAGCTGGGCGACGGCGGGGGTTGATCCGGCGGTTATGGGATCGGGACCGATACCGGCATCGCGCAAGGCTCTGGAAAAGGCAGGCTGGTCGGTCGGTGATCTTGACCTGATCGAAGCCAACGAAGCCTTTGCCGCCCAGGCGATTGCGGTTAATCGCGATATGGGCTGGGATACCGACAAGGTCAATGTCAATGGTGGTGCAATTGCGCTGGGCCATCCGATTGGCGCATCGGGCGCACGGGTTCTGGTGACGCTGCTGCATGAAATGCAGAAACGCGACGCCAAAAAAGGCCTTGCGACCCTGTGTATTGGCGGTGGCATGGGAATTGCCCTGTGTGTCGAGCGTTGATTTTTGCGCCATGATCGAAAAACACAGGGCGGCCTCTTTGGGGGCTGCCCTGTTTGTTTTCAGACTGCCAAAAGCCGGATGTGAGGATGTTGCGGGATTTTGAGGAAAGTTTACGTAATAAAGTTGCGTTATTTTCGTAATTATGTTCGTAATATTTCTTGTGCTGCAGCGAGCCGTCGCATCTGCAATATCCGTATTTGACAAGAAAGATAGATTTCAGGGAGGTTTGCAATGACAAAAACAGCACTGGTAACCGGTGGTACGCGCGGCATTGGCAAGGCCATCAGCATCGCATTGCGGGATGCCGGTTTTACGGTTGCCGCCAATTATGCCGGGAATGATGATGCCGCCCGCGCCTTTACCGATGAAACCGGCATCGCGACCTTTAAATGGAGTGTCGCTGACGCAGGGGCCTGTGCCGATGGCATTGCCCAGGTGGTATCGAAAATCGGCCCGGTCGATGTTTTGATCAATAATGCCGGGATCACACGCGACGGCTTCATGCATAAAATGTCGGTCGAAAACTGGAACGATGTGATCAATACCGATCTGAATTCCCTGTTTTATATGTCCAAGCCGGTCATCGAAAGCATGCGTGAACGCGGTTTTGGCCGCATCGTCAATATCTCGTCGATCAACGGGCAGGCCGGGCAACTTGGTCAGGCCAATTATTCGGCGGCCAAGGCCGGTGTGCATGGCTTTACCAAGGCGCTGGCGCAGGAAGTGGCGCGCAAGGGGGTGACGGTCAATACCATCGCGCCGGGCTATATCAATACCGATATGGTCGCCGCCGTGCCGGAAAAGGTTCTGGAAAGCATTGTTGCGAAAATTCCGGTTGGCCGTCTTGGCGAGGCCGAGGAAATTGCCCAGACGGTTCTGTTCCTTGTTGGTCCGCATTCCGGTTTCATCACCGGGTCCTGCCTGTCGGTCAATGGCGGGCAGCACATGTTCTAGGTTTGTCACAGACAACAGATATCAGCCCCGGCGATGGAAAATCGCCGGGGCTTTTTTGTGGTTAATCTTGCGCAAGGATGGTTGCGGTATCGGTTACTTTGGCAAAACCATCAGCCAGCATCGCCAGTTCGGCACGATGCAGATCAGCCGCCGCCAATGCCGGGCTGCCATCGGTGGCGGGCAGATCGCGGGTGGTGACCGCATCACCCGCAACAGTAACGGCAAGGCCCATTTCACTGGCAGCCCGTGCGGTGGTGGAGACGCAAATATGGGTCATGAATCCGGCCAGAACGACATGGTGCAGGCCAAGCTGATCCAGCCGCGCTTTCAGATCGGTGCCGCCAAAAGCGTTGGGAACCTGTTTGGTCAGGACCGGTTCGTCTCCGATGGGGGCGGCTTCGGGCATGATGTCGGCCATCGGGCTGGTCGGATCAAACAATGACCCTTCGGGGCTGTGATGGCGGATGTGAATAAGAGTGCCGCCCTGCTTGCGCCAGTGCGCCTGAAGGAGTGCAACCTTTTCAAGGGCGGCTTCCAGCCCCGAAAGCGGCAGGCCGCCCGTGCGATATTCTTCCTGTGCGTCGATGACAATCAGGGCGGCATCGCGCGGGCTGCCGACCGGCAGGGTGACGTTCAGAATCTGGAAAATGGTTTTGGCGGTCATGGTATTTCTCCGAATGGTGTAAAGCGATAGACGGAGTATGTCTCTGCAAAATTGCAATGAAAATCGGTTCATTTGCAGGTATGATCTGCAAATACGCAGATATGACATGGCGGGGCGGGATATGACAGCGCTGGACTGGGAAGCCCTTAAGACTTTTGCGATTGTGTGCCGGGCCGGAACCATGAGTGCGGCGGCGCGTGAACTGGGCATCAATCAGACAACGGTTGCCCGTCGGATTGCCCGGCTGGAAGAAATGCTGGGCCATCCGGTATTGCGCCGTGACGGGGTGATTTTGCGGGCGACACCGCGGGCGCAAGGATTGTTGCAAACCGCGGATGCGATGGCGGCACAATTGGCCGACAGTTTAAAACACAGTGGCGGCGCGTTGCGGTCGGCGACGGTTTCCGGTGTGGTTCGGGTGACCGGTGTTGATGCCTTGCTTGAAAGCCGGGTCGCCCCGGCCTTGGGCGGGCTGATTGCACAGCATCCCGATTTGTGCGTCGATCTGATCGGTGGCAACCGCAATCTCAGCCTGCCGCAACGCGAGGCCGATATCGCCTTGCGCCTTGCCCGGCCCGACAGTGGCGCATTTCATATCCGCAGGCTGGGCGATATGGCTTATGGGGTTTATTGTGCGGGGCCGGCCCCGGATCCGATGGTGGCAAACTGGATTGATCTGGATGATGAATTTGCCGACAAGCCCGAGCAGGTCTGGCTGAATCGGCATTATCCAAATCGCAAGACGGTGGGGCGCGGCAATCGCGGCGGCGTTATGGCGCAAATGGCGGTGGCGGCCAATGCCTGTCTTTTGATTCCGCGTTGTGTCGGGGACGGGGTGCCGGGATTGCGCCGGATCGATATTGAACCGGTATCGCGGGAATTATGGTTGCTGACCCATCAGGACATGGCGCATTTGCCACGTGTGCGGGTGGTGGCAGACTGGCTGGTGTCGGTGTTGTGCGACGGGGTGTTTGTTACCCGTTCCCGTTGACGATGATGTCGGCCGGGCGACTGTTTCCCTGCACCAGTCTTGCATTGGGGATGTCGTTGGACAGGGCGCGGGCCCGGGCGCTTGTGGCGTCATGACCGTGATCCAGCCAGCGATGGATCAGGCGCGCCTCCAGCGTTTCAAGCGGCGTATCGAGAAATACCGTCAGGTCAAATAATGGGGCAAGGTCGGGCCATGGTGCCTGTTGCAGCAACAGGTAATTGCCCTCGATCAGAATGATGCGGTGGTCGGGGCTGACAATCCGTGCCGATCCACGCGACAGGTCCAGCGTACGGTCAAAAACCGGAATGCAGACCGGCCCGTCATCGGCGCGGATATGGGATAGCATGTGATGAAAACCGCGAAAATCGAAGGTTTGCGGTGCGCCTTTGCGTGGCAACAAATCGCGGTCGCGCAGAAGGGCGTTATCAAGATGAAATCCATCCATCGGCACCACAACGACCCCGGCTTCATCGCCCCCCAGATGGCGATGAAGCCGGTCGGACAAGGTTGACTTGCCCGAGGCCGGGGCACCGGAAATCGCCACCATCAGGCGGACTGAACCCGTCTTTCTGGCGGCAATCGCCGTCGAAATCTGATCCAGGGGGGCTGTCACGCGGCCTCGGAAATTTCCGGGGCTTCGCGGGCGCCGGTCATAAAGGCAACCGCATCCGACATGGTGTAATCATCGGGCCGGATGGTGCAAAGCCGTTTGCCGAGCCGGTGGATATGGATGCGATCCGCCACCTCGAACACATGGGGCATGTTATGTGAAATCAGGACAATCGGCATGCCGCGAGCCCGGACATCTTCAATCAGTTCCAGAACCCGGCGCGATTCCTTGACGCCAAGGGCGGCGGTCGGTTCATCCATGATCACTACCCGCGAGCCAAACGCGGCCGCACGGGCAACGGCAACCCCTTGCCTTTGTCCGCCTGACAGGGTTTCAACCGCCTGATTGATGTTCTGAATCGTCATCAGGCCCAGTTCCGACAGTTTTTCACGGGCCTGGCGTTGCATTTCGCGATGATCAAGCATACCAAAATATTTTCCGGCAATGCCCGGTTTGCGCAATTCGCGACCCATAAAGATATTGTCGGCTATCGACAGGGCGGGGGACAGGGCAAGGTTCTGATAAACCGTTTCAATGCCTGCTTCGCGGGCTTCCATCGGGGAGGCGAAATTGATGATCTCGCCATCCAGCCGGATTTCACCCTCATCAACGGAAACAGCACCCGAAAGTGCCTTGATCAGCGATGATTTTCCGGCACCATTATCGCCGATCACCGCAAGGATTTCACCGGGATACAGATCGAAATCCGCCTGATCAAGGGCGGTGACCCGACCGTAACGTTTCACCAGCCCGCGGGCGGTTAAAACAGGTTTGTGTTCCTGAGTCATGCCGACACCTTTCTGATCCATTGGTCAATGGCAACCGCAATAATGGTCAGCCAGCCAATTGCAAAGACCTGCCACAACACATCAACCCCGACCAGACGCAGCCCGGAATTGAATACTCCGACAATCAACGCCCCGATCAGCGGGCCGACAATCGACCCCCGACCGCCAAACAGAGAAATCCCTCCGATGACAACAGCGGTAATCGATTGCAGATTGGCTTCCTGAAAACTTTGCGGCGAGACCGAGCCGACCCGGCCAATCGAGGCCCATGCACCAATCGCGCAAACCAGTCCTGCCACGGCATAAACCGAAATCAGGGTGCGATTGGTGCGGATGCCCGACAGTTCGGCGGCTTCCTTGTCATCGCCAATTGCATAGACATGCCGCCCCCATGCGGTGTGGTTCAGCACATACCACAACACAGCAAAAATCAGCACCATCAGGATGGAACCATAGGTGATTTGTGCCCCGCCAAACGAAACGCTTTCGCCAAAAAATTTCAACAGGGGGGCAATTTGATCAATCGTCTGACTGCGGATCGATTGAGCCCCCGACAACCACAGATTCAGCGCAAAAAAGATGTTCCAGGTGCCCAGCGTGACGATAAAGGGCGGCAATTTGACCCGGGTTACCAGAAAACCGTTCAGCATCCCGGCGGCGATACCGCCAATAAAGCCGACAATAATGGCAAGCGGGGCCGGAACGCCGAGCGTGATCGCCAGTTGCCCCATAATCACCGACATCAGCACCATGATCGCCCCGACCGACAAATCAATTCCGGCGGTCAGGATGACAAGGCTTTGGGCCGCTGCCAGGATGCCGATGATCGACACCTGCTGTAAAATCAGGCTGAGATTAAAGGGCGAAAAGAATTTGGTTCCGGCCAGCATACCGAAAACTGCGATGCTGATCACCAGAACAATCACCGGTACCATGGTCGGATAGCCATGAAGGAAATGCTGAATCCGGTCTAAAAGAGTGTGGTGTTGACGTTCAAAGGCCGCGACGTTTTTGTCGCTGGCGTCAAGCGTCTGTTCAAAGTCCTGTTTTGGGCGTGGCGTACTTTTTGCGTCGCTCATCGCTTCCTCCCGGATGGTCTTGGATTTTGCACCGAACGGGACGCGCGGTCAAAATATCGTTCAAACCTGCAAATTTGTGGCGGATTTTTGTGACCGGTCTGGCATTAAAAAGGGGGCGGCATGACCCGCCCCCTGTGATGCAGGTGGATTAACCCCAGCAGCGTTTCATGCCTTCTTCGACGTCAATCGACGGCACACCATCTGCCGTCTGATCGGTGACCAGATTGACACCGGTGTCATAGAAATTCAGGCCTTCGGTATTTTGCGGTTTTTCGCCGGTTTCGGCCCATGCCTTGATCGCCTCGATGCCTTTGGACGCCATCAGCAGCGGGTATTGCTGAGACGTTGCGCCAATCACACCGTCCTGCACATTGGCAACACCGGGGCAACCGCCATCAACCGAGACAATCAGGACACCATCCTGAAGACCAAAGGATTTCAAGGCTTCGTAGGCCCCGGCGGCGGCCGGTTCATTGATGGTGTAAACGACATTGATTTCAGAATCGCGTTGCAGAAGGTTTTCCATAGCCTCGCGGCCACCTTCTTCGTTACCGTTGGTCACATCATGACCAATGATCCGGGCATCATCTTCGTCACCAATTTTGGCGGGGTCTTTGATGTCGATGCCAAAGCCTTTGAGGAAACCCTGATCGCGCAGCACATCGACCGACGGGGCGCTGGGGGTCAGATCCAACATGGCGATTTTGGCATTGGCGGCATCGGCCCCCAGTTTTGCCGCCGCCCACTGACCAATCAGTTCACCGGCCTTGAAATTGTCGGTGGCAAAGGTGGCGTCGGCGGCGTCAATCGGTTCCAGCGGCGTATCAAGGGCGATCACCAGCAAACCGGCATCGCGGGCTTTTTGGACCACCGGGACAATTGCCTTGGTATCGGATGCGGTCAGCAAAATGCCCTTGGCACCCGATGCAATGCAGGTTTCGATGGCTTGCACCTGGGTTTCATGATCGCCATCGACCTTGCCGGCAAAGGTTGAAAGATTGATGCCATGATGCATCGAGGTGGCGGTTGCACCTTCCTTCATCTTGACGAAAAACGGGTTGATATCGGTTTTGGTGATCAGGCAGGCACCGATTTCATCAGCAAATGCCGACTGAAACGGGGCAAGAGACAACGAGAGTGCAAGCGCACCAAAGGTCGCGCCAAGAAGTGACTTTTTCATGTGTTTCCTCCCAAGGAAAACCCTGATTTATGGCATTTTGCCAGCTTTGATTTTGCAACAAATCCTGCAACATTTTTTCCGAACCGGGGACAATGCGGCAGGCTTGTCTGACGCCAGAACATACCAAAATTCCGGCACTGTCAATTAATAAATCCGATTGATTTATTAATTAGTCCTGTCAATCTAATGCGAAAGAAAGCAAAACAAATGCGCGCCGACGGGAGGATAAAATGACACCAGCACAGGATTATGGGGCTTTGCCGGAGTCGGGGGACAGTGCGGGTTCGCGTCCCCTGCATGGCGGGGGCGGTGCCAATCAGTTGCGTGTCCGGGCCTATAACGAACGGCTTGTTTTGTCGCTTGTCCGTCACCATGCCGGTCTGTCCAAGGCCGATATCGCCCGATCATCGGGCTTGTCGGCTCAAACGGTTTCCGTAATCATGCGTGCCCTTGAAAAGGATGGATTGCTGAGGCGCGGCGATCCGGTGCGTGGCAAGGTTGGCAAACCGTCGATCCCGATGGCGCTGGCCCCGGACGGGGTATTTTCCTTTGGTCTGAAAATCGGGCGGCGCAGTGCCGATCTGATCCTGATGGATTTTGTCGGGTCGGTGCGTGCCAGTTTGCATGAAGCCTATAAATATCCGACCCCGGATGGTATTCGCCAGTTTGTCAGTGCTGCGGTGGCGAAATTATCCGTGGGACTGCGACCCGATCAGATCAATCGCATTGCCGGGATTGGCATTGCCGCCCCGTTTGAATTGTGGAACTGGGCCGAAGAAGTCGGTGCGCCTGCCAATGATCTGAATGCCTGGCGTGAGGTTGATCTTGTCGATACCATCAGCACCATCGTACCATTTCCGGTATTTCACCAGAATGACGCGACTGCGGCCTGCGGGGCGGAGCTGGTATTTGGGCATGGTTCCCATTATGCCGATTTTGCCTATTTCTTTATCGGGTCGTTTATTGGTGGCGGCATTGTTCTTAATCAGGCGCTGTATGCCGGACGGACCGGCAATGCCGGGGCCTTTGGTACCATGCCGGTCGCCAGCCGTTCCGGCCATCCGGGGCAACTGATTGATCAGGCATCGATTTTTGTTCTGGAAGACATGTTGATCCGCGAGGGACGAGATCCCGCAATATTATGGCGCGAGCCTGAAAACTGGGACGATATCGGATCGGCCCTTGATATCTGGATCGATCATACAGCGCATAGTCTTGCCATCGCCATTGCATCGGTTTGTTCGGTAATTGATTTCGAGGCGGTGATTGTCGATGGCGGTTTCCCGCGCGATGTTTGCGCCCGCATTGTGGCGGCCACCCGCAAGGCGATGTTGAAACTCGACCTTCAGGGCATTGCCACGCCGCATGTTGTGCAGGGGGCCGTCGGCAGCAATGCACGGGCGATTGGCGGGGCCAGTTTGCCGCTGTTTTCGCGCTATTTGCTGGATCAGAATGTGCTGTTCAAGCAGATGGGCTGATTGCGTTCTAAAACCGGTCCTTGCGGCTTCGGATTTCAGCGAATACCGCTTCGGGGCTAGCATGCGTCATACCCAGTTTTGCCGCAATTCCGGCCTGATCGGCGCGCAGGAACGGGTTGGTATCCTTTTCTGCGGCCATGATTGACGGAATGGTCGGCCTGCCTGCGGCACGCAGGGTATCGATTGCAACGGCTCGGGCCTGCAAGGGGGCGTTATCCGGTTCAATTGTCACGGCAAACCGCGCATTGGACTGGGTATATTCATGGCCGCAATAGATTTGCGTGTCGTCGGGCAGGCGGCGCAATTTGCACAGCGAATGCCACATCTGTTCCGGTGTGCCTTCAAACAGGCGGCCACAGCCCAGCGCAAACAGACTGTCGCCGGAAAACAGAGCCTGGATATCGGGGAAGTAAAAGGCGATATGCCCGCTGGTATGACCGGGAACGTCAATCACTTCGCCCAGTAACAGGCCGATCTTGACTGTGTCGCCTTCAAATACCGTATCGTCCAGCCCCTCAATCTTGCCCGATTCGGCATCGGGACCAATCAGGCGGGCCTTGTAGCGATCCTGAAGCCCGGCATTGCCGCCGGTATGGTCGTTATGATGATGGGTGTTGAGGATCAGGTCCAGATCCCAATGGCGTTTTTCCAGTTCGGCAATCACCGGTCCGGCATCACCGGGATCGACAACGGCAGTGGTACCGGTTTGGGCGCAGCGGACCAGATAAATATAATTGTCCGAGCGGTTGGGGATCAGAATAACGTCGCCTGCGGACATATCGAACCTCGTTTGTGAGTGGGGATGTGGTGGCAGACTAACAGCTTGTCGTGTGCGGAAACAATGATCGGGTGACGCAATTTGTTTCCAGCCGGTTCGATGCAATGATAGGCTGTTGCCATGCCACAGGATGTTGTTGATTTACACCGTTTTTATGCAGACCGGCTTGGTCAGGCCGCCCGGCGGATCATTCGTCGGCGCTTGCGCCTGATGTGGTCGGATGTCCGGGGGATGCGGGTTTTGGGGTTTGGTTATGCCACCCCCTATTTGCGGCCCTTTGTCGGCGAAGCCGAACGGGTGATGGCGTTTATGCCCGCCCGGCAGGGCTGCGTGCATTGGCCCGCGGGTGAACCCAACCATGTGGCCCTGACTGAAGAAACCATGTTGCCGCTGCCGGACAGTTCGGTGGATCGTATTCTTTTGGTTCATCTGGTCGAACATTCCGATTCGCAATCGCGCCTGCTGCGCGAATGCTGGCGCATCCTGACCCCAAATGGCCGGATCATTGTCGTGACTCCGAATCGCAGCTCGTTATGGAGTTGGTCGGAAAACACGCCTTTTGGCTATGGCCATCCCTATAGCGTCAGCCAGTTGCAAAACCTGATGCGGGAAAACATGTTTCTGCCCGTGCAGCACAGCCGCGCCCTGTTCATGCCGCCGACCCGGCGGGGATGGTTTCTGGGCTGGGCCAACGGGTTTGAAAATATCGGATCGCGCCTGTTCAAGGCCTTTGCCGGGGTCAGTATCGTCGAAGCCGGAAAACAGCTTTATGCCAGTTCAGGCACCCCGGCACGCAAACGGCGGCTGGTGCATGTGCCGGTCGCCGCCCCGCCGATGCAGCCCGTGGATGGTAATCATTCACAGACGGAAAACCCTGACAAGGTTTAAGGTCTGCTTGTTATTTGTGACTGGCGGCCAAGGCGATGCCGAATGCGACAAAAATGCTGCCCGATATCCGGTCAAACCACCGGCGGGCCGATCCGGCCAGAAAGGTCCGACTGCGGGCGGCCAGTGCGGAATATCCCACAATTGCAGCAAAGCTCATTACCATAAAAGTGCCATCCAGAATCAGGAATTGCGCCATTAACGGGGCGTCGGGATCAAGAAACATTGGAAACAGCGCGGTGAAAAAGGCAATTGCCTTGGGGTTGCTGGCCGAAACCATAAAACCACGCAAATAAAGTCGTATCAGGCGCGGTTTTTCTGTCATTCGCGCCATGTTCTGCGGAACGGCGGCCTTGCGGCTGTTGGCCCACATACGCCATCCCAGCCAAATCAAATAAGCCGCCCCGACATAGCGAATGATGTCGAACAAAAGGCCCGATGCCATGATGACGGCACCCAGCCCCATTGCCGACAAGGCCCCCATCAAACCGGTTGCCGTTACACAGCCGAGTGCGGCAACCATAGCGGACGGGAACCCATAGCGGATCGAACTGGTGATTCCGGTCATAACGGCGGGGCCGGGTGTAAAAACCGCAACAGCAACGGCCAGAAAATAAAGTCCGAAATGATCCGGCGACATGGGATGACATTCCTTGATGGAACGGGGGGACAGAGACAGTCGGATTGTATCCCGGTATTGATGCATGATGGATGGGCGTAATCAATCGTAATAATGTCACCCGGCAAAAAAAAAGACCGCCGGAAAACCGGCGGCCTTTGTGACATCATATGTCGATGTTTAGTGTTCGATATCCGACCAGATTTTGCGTTTGAGCGCATAAAGCATGGCGGTCAGGACGATCAGGAACAGGATCACCTTCATACCCATCGATTTGCGGGCTTCAAGTTCCGGCTGTGCCGTCCAGTTCAGGAAGGCAACAACGTCGTGTGCATGCTGCTCAATCGTGGCAGGCGTACCATCGGTATATTCTACCGCGTCATCATACAACGGCGGGGCCATCGAAATCTGATGTCCCGGGAAGTAATGATTGTAGTGCTTGCCTTCGGCCAGATCGAAACCCTCGGGGGCCTCTTCCTCATATCCGGTCAAAAGACCGAACACATAATCCGGACCATTGACACGCGCCTTGGTCATCAGCGACAGATCGGGCGGAATTGATCCACCGTTTGAGGCCGCTGCGGCCTGATCATTGGGGAAGGGCGACGGGAAATAATCCGACGCAATTCCCGGACGAGAGAACATTTCGCCTTCTTCGTTCGGGCCGTCTTCGATGTCATAGTCGGCCGCAATGGCCTTGACCTGGTCTTCGTTGAAACCGATGTCTGTCAGATTACGGAAGGCAATGTATTTCAGGCTGTGGCAGCCTGCACATACGCCCTTGTAAACCTGTAAACCCCGTTGCAACTGGGCCCGGTCATAGGTGCCAAACAGGCCGTTCCAGCTCCATTCCTGCGCGGCGGGAACCGGTGCATTACCGGCGGCCTGTGATGATGCAGAAAAAGAAGTAATCGCGAATGCCGCAGCAATGGCGGTCAATGCAAATTTACGCATTTGCGCCTCCCTTGAGTACGGATTCACTGATGCTGGCTGGCAGCGGTTTGGTTCGTTCCAGTTTGCCCACAAGTGGCATAACCACCAGGAAATGGGCAAAATAGTACAATGTCGAAAGCTGACCCATGGTGATGACATGCAGACCCTCGATACCGAGGAAGTAGTCATCGGGTGCCTTCGCGCCACAATAGCCAAGGACGAATGTATCGATCACAAACAGCCAGAAGAACCATTTGTACACCGGACGGAATGCCGAGCTGCGAACCTTGGAGGTGTCGAGCCACGGAATAACGAACAGGATAACGATCGAGGCGAACATCGCGATCACGCCCAGCAACTTGGCGGGAATGCCAAAGATTGCAAAGTCGATCGACCGCAAAATGGCATAGAACGGCAGGAAGTACCATTCCGGCACGATGTGCGGCGGAGTTACCAGCGGGTTGGCCGGAATATAGTTGTCCGGGTGGCCGAGGTAATCCGGGGCAAAGAACACAAATGCTGCAAAGAAGATCAGGAACACACCCAGACCAAACAGATCCTTGATCGTGTAGTAGGGGTGGAACGGGATGCTGTCTTGCGGGGTTTTGATTTCAACGCCGGTCGGGTTGTTCGAGCGCACGGCATGCAATGCCCAGACATGCAGGACCACAAGGCCCAGAATGACGAACGGCATCAGGTAATGCAGCGAGAAGAACCGGTTCAACGTCGGGTTGGCAACCGAGAAACCACCCCACAGCCAGCTCACCAGCGGATCGCCAATGATCGGGAAGGCCGAGAACAGGTTGGTAATAACCGTTGCACCCCAGAACGACATCTGGCCCCACGGCAGGACATAGCCCATAAACGCGGTTGCCATCATGGCGAGCAGGATCAGGATGCCAATCCACCACAGAACTTCACGCGGGGCCTTGTAGGACCCGTAATAAAGACCGCGGAACATATGAATGAACACAACGATGAAGAACATCGAAGCGCCGTTCATGTGGATGTAACGGATCAACCAGCCATAATTCACGTCACGCATGATGCGTTCAACCGAATCAAAGGCCATGCTGGTATGTGCGGTGTAATTCATCACCAGGAAAATCCCGGTCAGAATCATCGTCACCAGAACAAACCCGGCCAGGGAACCGAAGTTCCACATATAGGACAGGTTTTTCGGTGTCGGATATTCGTAAGCCGTGTGGTGCATCATGGTAAAGACCGGAAGCCGGTCATCAACCCATTTCACCACCTTGTTATTCCATACAGGCGCGCTCATCATCCACTCCTTAGCCGATCTGTACCGAAGTATCGGTGAGGAAGGTATAGGTCGGCACCTCCAGATTCAGCGGAGCCGGGCCCTTGCGGATACGTCCGGATGAATCATAATGCGACCCGTGGCACGGGCAGTACCAGCCATCGTAATCGCCACGGGCTTCGCCCGTTGCGGTGCCCATGGGAATGCAGCCCAGATGGGTGCAGACGCCAACGACGATCAGCCATTCCTTCTTCTCAACGCGCTCATCATCGGTTTGCGGGTCGATGAGTTCGTTCAGCGCGACTTCGTTCGCTTCGTTGATCTCTTTTTCTGTACGGTGGCGGATGAACACGGGTTTACCGCGCCACATTACTTTTACGGCCTGACCGACCGCAATATTTGACAGGTTCACTTCGACCGAGGCCAGCGCCAGAACATCCTTTGACGGGTTCATGCTGTCCACGAACGGCCACAGAGCCATACCGGTGCCAACGACACCGACTGCTGTGGTCGCGAGGGTCAGGAAATCCCTGCGGTTCTCGTCCGGGTGATGTGCCCCGGAGGATTGCGCCGTTTGCGACATGATGTATTCCTCTTTCTGCCCCCAAAACAGGCATTCGGAATGCCTGAAACAACCATGGGGCCCAAAATCTTTAATTTCCCTGAACGGAAATCACCAATCACCCCAAAGCCTTCAGGCCTGAATCCGGGACCGTATACTAACAAAATCGCGGTTTGTTAAGGGGAACTTGCCCTTAACCGCCTACACAATTTTGACCATGGATAGGCCATGCTGCGATAAAACCGCGCTAGGCGTAGGGTTTTCCTAGGCTGGCGGGATTTCACAACAGCGGTTATACAGGGTGCAAATTATCGGGCAAATGCGATTGCCGCCCCCTTATGGTGCAAGTTCGGACGTTTGGCCCCGATCCGGCACTTTTATATGATGCGAGTCTGTTGGGTGATCGAAATATGAGAATTTGCCTGTTTGAACCCGATATCCCGCAAAATACCGGCACCATTTTCAGGATGGCAGCCTGTCTGGGTATGGCGGTGGATGTGATCGAACCGTGCGGATTTTTGCTGACATCGGGCAGTCTGAAACGGGCCGGGATGGATTATCTGCAATCGGTGGATTATACCCGCCATGCCGATTGGCACAGCTTTTCAGAAAACCGTCAGGACGGAGCCTTGCCGGGGCGGCTGGTGCTGCTGACGACCAAGGGGGCGGTGCCCTATTGTGATTTTGCTTATCAGGCCGATGATATTTTGATGGTCGGGTCAGAAAGCAGTGGTGTACCCGATGAAATCCATGACAGCGTCGATGCCCGGATCGTGATTCCGATGCGCCCCGGCCTGCGGTCGCTGAATGTGGCGATGGCGGTGGCGATGGTGACGGGCGAGGCCTTGCGACAGACCAACAGTTTTCCGGAGACGGCGTTATGACGACCAAAAACGAGGCGATCATCGCCCAACGCAAACAAACTGCAACCGACTGGTTCGCACAATTGCGCAACGATATCTGTGCGCGGTTTGAAGCCCTTGAAGACAGTTATGTCGGCCCTTTGTCAGACCGCCCGGCAGGCCGGTTTGAACGGACGCAATGGCAGCGCGGCGAGAATCAGGGTGGCGGCGAAATGTCGGTGATGAAAGGCCGGGTATTTGAAAAGGTCGGGGTGAATATTTCAACCGTCTATGGCGAATTTTCCGAAAAATTCCGCAAGGAAATCCCCGGCGCGGATGAAGACCCGCGATTTTGGGCCAGCGGCATTTCACTGGTTGCTCATCCCTGTTCGCCGCTGGTGCCAATTGTCCATATGAATACCCGCCATATCGTGACGTCCAAGGCATGGTTTGGCGGCGGGGCTGATTTGACGCCGGTTTTCCCGCAGGAAACCGACACCGCCGATTTCCATGCCGCGTTCAAGACCGCCTGCGATGCGCATGGCGAGGATTATTACGACCGGTTCAAAAAATGGTGCGACGAGTATTTTTATCTGCCTCACCGCAACGAAGCCCGCGGGGTTGGCGGCATTTTTTATGATTATCTGGATGCAGACTGGGACGCCGATTTTGCCTTTACGCAGGATGTCGGTCGCGCCTTTCGCGATATTTATCCACGCATCGTCGAACGCCATTACAACAAAAACTGGACCGAGGCCGACCGCGACGCCCAACTGGTCAAGCGCGGGCGTTATGTCGAATTTAACCTGCTGCATGATCGCGGCACGCGGTTTGGTCTGATGACTGGCGGCAATACCGAAGCGATCCTGATGTCGCTGCCGCCAATGGCGAAATGGCCGTGATCTGATTTTTCAACGTGAAAAGGCCGCCGGATTTGCATCGGCGGCCTTTTAAAACGGGCAGGACAGGGACCTTATTCGGCGGCGACAGCTTCTTTTTCGCCGCGCACCAGTGCCATGTAATCATCCATCAGGGTTTTGGTGATCAGGCCTGGGGCGAAGGTGTCCGCGCCGATTTCCGAAACCGGGGTCACCTCGGCAGCCGTCCCGGTGATGAAGCATTCTTCAAAGCCGGCCATTTCTTCGGGCATGATGGCGCGTTCGATGACGTCATACCCACGGGCCTTGGCAAGACCAATCACCGTGCGGCGGGTGATGCCATCCAGAAAACAATCGGGTTTCGGGGTGTGGATTTTGCCATCCTGAACAAAAAACACATTGGCACCGGTTGCTTCGGCAATCTGGCCCCGGTAATCAAGCATCAAGGCATCGGCATAGCCGTTACGTTCGGCTTCGTGTTTGGACAGGGTGCAGATCATGTAAAGACCGGCGGCCTTGGCATGGACCGGTGCGGTATTCGGTGCCGGACGCGCCCATTGTGCGCGGGCAAGGCGGATGCCTTTCAGGCGTTCTTCGGGTTTGAAATAGCTGGGCCATTGCCATGTGGCGATGGCGACGTTGATGCGGGTGGTCTGGGCGGCAACGCCCATCATTTCACTGCCGCGCCATGCGATACGGCGGATATAGCCATCGGAAATCTTGTTGGCGGCAAGGGTTTCGATCACGGCATCATCCAACTCGGTCGAGCTATAGGGGATGTTCATGTCCAGAATTTTGCCGGAATTGATCAGGCGTTCACCATGTTCGGCCAGCTTGAAAACTTTTCCATTATAAGCCCGTTCCCCTTCAAACACAGCGCTGCCATAATGCAGTGCGTGACTGAGCACATGCAGCGTGCTGTCGCGCCAGGGTTTCAGTTCGCCGTTAAACCAGATAAAACCGTCGCGATTATCGAATGTGGGAGTCGTCATTTGCCAAATTCCATGTCAAAGGAGCACCGGGACGTAATATTATGTCCTTATTTGTCTGGTCGAAGTAACATTCATAGATTAATATGTCAACAAAACTGACATAACGGGACAGCATGGCAGATATCTCCACACGTAAGGTCAATCCGCTTTTTCTGCGCGAGGAAGAGCTGCGACAGGGCATTGAATTGCTGTTTTATGCCTATCGCGACTTCACCGCCGAAGCCGATCAGATTCTGGATCATTACAAATTCGGGCGCGCCCACCACCGGGTGATTTATTTCGTCAGCCGCAATCCCGGCATCACGGTCAGCGACCTTCTGGCGATTCTCAAAATCACCAAACAGTCGTTGTCGCGGGTTTTGGGTCAATTGGTGCGCGAAGGGTTTATCGACCAGAAAACCGGCACCCGTGACCGGCGGCAACGGTTATTGCAACTGACACCGCGCGGGGCGGAACTGGAACGCAAATTGTCGGAAAATCAACGTGCGCTGATTGCTGCGGCCTATCGCGAGGCCGGGGCCGAGGCGGTGGAGGGTTTCCGCAAGGTGATGCTGGGCATATTGGGCGAGGAAGACCGCGAACGTTTCACCGAAGATACTCCGACAGGCGGCGGATTGCGCCGCCGGGCGAGTTAGGCAAAGGTCGGAAAGGTCGTTACGCGATATGGATCAGCCACATATTCTGGTCATTGATGATGATGACCGTTTGCGCGATTTGCTGAAACGCTATCTGGGTGAAAACGGGTTTATGGTCACAGCCGCCCGCGATGCGGTCGAGGCACGGGCGCGTTTGGCGGGTATTACCTTTGACCTGTTGGTACTGGATGTTTTGATGCCGGGCGAAAAGGGTGTCGATCTGGCGCGGTCCTTGCGCGAGGGGGGCTTTCGCGTGCCGATCTTGTTGCTGACCGCGCTTTCGGAATCCGAAGACCGTATCGCAGGTCTTGAAGCCGGGGTGGATGATTATCTGGCCAAACCGTTCGAGCCGCGCGAACTGGTTTTGCGCATTGAGGCCATTCTGCGCCGCTATGCCGCGATTCCCGATGAAAATACCGGGCCGGAGGAAACCGGCGGCGAGGTGGTCTTTGGTGGGTTTGGTTTTGATCCGGCCCGGATGATTTTGCGGCAGGGCGATCAGCATATTTACCTGACCGGTGCTGAACAACAACTGCTGCTGGCGCTTGTGCAGCGGCGCGGGCAGATTACATCACGGGCGGACCTGCATGGGATGATGTCGGGAAATGACGCCGATCCGGCGGCATCGCGCAGCATTGATGTGCAGGTGACCCGCTTGCGTCGGAAAATTGAACAGGACCCCAAACAGCCAAGATACTTGCAGACCGTGCGCGGTCGGGGCTATGTCCTGTATACCGATTGAACATTCCGGACGGAATGTGCAAATACGAGCAGATTGAAGGAAGATGGTTTTGGGCGACGCACGAGACGGATGGATCAAATCATTATTGCCGAAAGGTCTTTTGGGCCGTTCGCTGTTGATTCTGATGACGCCGATGCTGTTGTTGCAGATCGTCACGGTGCTGATTTTTTTTGAACGGCACTGGGATACCGTGGCCCGGCAGCTCAGCCGCGGGCTGGCCGGGGATATTGCCTTTGTCCTTGATTATCTTGGCGAGCATCCCGGTGATGAAGCTTTCGACTGGATTTCCCATAATGCCCGGATACGGTTGCAACTGGATCTGGTTTTTGAACCCGATGCAGTTTTGGAACGCCAGATTACCCGACCATCCTTCGGGCTGGTGTCAGAAGAACTGTTTGTCGCCCTGAACGAGCGCCTGCAACGGCCGTTTTATTTCGACATGGATATTGATGACCGCTTGCTTGAAGTGCGGGTGCAGTTGCGCGACGGCGTTTTGTCCATCATTGCACCGCGCAAGCGTCTGTATAATTCGACGACCTATATTTTCTTTATGTGGATCGCCGGGTCGGCTCTGATTTTGTATGGGGTTGCGGTGATGTTCATGCGCAATCAGGTCCGACCGATTCGCAAATTGGCCCGTGCGGCCGATCAGTTTGGCCGTGGGATTGACGTGGGTGATTTCAAACCCGAAGGGGCGGAAGAAGTTCGGACGGCGGCCACGTCCTTTATGGCGATGCGTGATCGTATCGTGCGTCATATGACGCAACGCACGGCGTTGCTGGCCGGAGTGTCGCATGATTTGCGCACGCCCTTGACCCGGATGAAACTGGAACTGGCGATGCAGGGCAGTTCGCCCGGTGTTGATGCCCTGAAACAGGATGTCATCGACATGGAACGCATGGTCGATGCCTATCTGGCTTTTGCACGTGGCGAAGAAGGCGAACAGGCGGTTGAAACCGATATCGGCAAATTGCTCACCGATCAGGTCGGTGGGCATTTGCGCGACGGACAACAGATTGACCTGCATATTGCCGATCATCTGATAATGGAATTGCGCCCGCAATCAATCGGGCGCTGCTTGGCGAACATCATGTCGAATGCCGGACGATATGCCAATAATGTGGCGATTCGGGCCGGGCGGCGCGGGCATGATTACGAAATTGTTTTTGATGATGATGGTCCGGGCATTCCTGCCGACAAGCGAGAAGATGTTTTCAAGCCTTTCTTCCGGCTGGAAGAATCCCGCAATCAGGCCACCGGCGGGGTGGGGCTGGGCCTGACCATTGCAAGGGATGCGGCGCGCGGTCATGGCGGTGATGTGTTTCTGGAAGACGCGCCGGGCGGCGGTTTGCGGGTGCGACTGGTTTTACCCATCGGACAATAAACAGGACAGATCCTGACAAAACCCGCCTTTTGGCGGGTTTTGCATTCAGGCTGGGGATGTTCGCCGGTTCGGGCAATATTCTACATAAAATTGATATAGATCAAGGCGGATTTCAAATAATTTACACAACGATGTAATGTTTTCTTGCGATATACGCTCTTTCAATGTTAAATAACGCCAGTTTGGTATGGACATTATGCCGCAATACGGTATGTGTCGTTTCCGCCGTACTTCCCACCTGATGCTTTTGACGAAACGGATTGATGCAGCGTTATGGCCAGCAATTTAAACGAAGAAACAGTCACCTATGTCCATCACTGGACGGACACCCTGTTCAGCTTCAAGACAACCCGTGATCCGGGTTTTCGCTTTATCAACGGCCAGTTCGCGATGATCGGACTCGAGGTCGAGGGCAAGCCGCTTTTGCGCGCCTATTCTATGGTCAGTGCCAATTACGACGAAGAACTTGAATTCTTTTCGATCAAGGTACCGAACGGGCCGCTGACATCGCGGTTGCAGCATATCAAGGTCGGTGACAAAATCCTGGTCGGGCGCAAACCGACAGGCACCCTGATTCATGACAATCTGTTGCCGGGCAAGAATTTGTATCTGCTGTCGACCGGTACCGGTCTGGCCCCGTTCATGAGCGTCATTCGCGATTATGAAACCTATGAGCGCTATGAAAAGGTTATTCTGGTGCATGGCTGCCGCGAAGTGCGCGAACTGGCCTATCAGGAATTTATTCACAGCGAATTGCCCAATAATGAATTTTTTGGCGAAGACGTTCAGAATAAGCTGATTTATTACCCGACCGTTACCCGCGAAGATTTTAAAAATCAGGGTCGGATCACTGAATTGATGGCGTCAGGCAAGCTGTATGACGATCTGGGCATGTCCAAACCAACCCTTGAAGATGACCGTTTCATGTTGTGTGGCAATCCGGAAATGATTGCCGATACCCGCAAGATGCTGGTTGAATGGGGCGGGGTCGAAGGCAATATGAACGAGCCGGGGCATTTCGTGATCGAAAAGGCCTTTGTCGAGAAATAACGACGATTGACGACCGGAATTAAAAAGGCGCAGCCAACGGGTTTGCGCCTTTTTTGGTCTCAGGTCAGAACATCCGACCGCCATCGGGTACCTTGCGTTCTGGCCGGATCAGGACAATGCCGTGATCCTCGGTACCGTCGGGGAAGCCCAGGGCAAGAAATTCCGACATGAACGGGCCGATCTGGCGCGGGGGAAAATTGACAACCCCGGCAACCTGAACCCCGATCAGGGTTTCGGGCGTGTAATATTTGGTGATCTGGGCAGATGTTTTTTTCACCCCGATTTCCGGCCCGAAATCGACCCACATTTTCAGGGCCGGGCGGCGGGCCTCGGGGAAGGTCTGGGCGTCAATCACGGTGCCGACCCGGATATCGACCTTTAGAAAATCATCAAAACTGATGTCGCTCATATTATGTCTCCTGAAATTTATGTCCCGACCCTACCGGCATTGACCGGTATGGCAAAGAAAATGTCGGGGAGGGATGAAGATCAGGAGTCCGGGCAAAAAAAAGCGGCAGGACCAGTTGATCCTGCCGCAGTTTGATAACGGGAAGTTATCAAATTACTTGGAGGCAGCGGCCTTGGAGATCGCAGCCTTCAGTTCGTCGAGGGATTCAGAAAAACGGGCCTGAAGCAGAGCAGTTGCTTCTTCCTGCGATTTGCTGACGAGTCCGGTCAGTTCCTTGGCATTGGCAAGGGCGGATTCATAGGCATCCTTGGCGACTTCAGCTTGCTTTGCAGCGGCTTCCATCGGATTTTCGGTCGAAGTGGTCGAGAAGCCCTTGCTCTGGCTGGTGACCTGTTCGAGAAGCGATTTGAAGATTTCGCTCTGACGCTGGGCAACAGCCTGAAAGCCATCGAAAGCCACTTTGTTGGCTTTGGTCAGGGCTTCAATATTCTTGCGCTGAAAGGCCATCATTTCGTTGACGTCAACACCCGGAAGCTTGAAGTCGGTGGTGAATTTGGTGAAATCGACATCAAAGAACGGGTTGGTTGCTTTTTTCGCGGCGGTCATGGTTTGCACTCCATCTAAGTTACGTGTTTTGGGACGAGGCGCTTCGATGTGCGCCGCTGAATTCCAACTGCACTATGTCAAAATGCTGCACCGCAGTCAAGGATTTATTTTGCACTGCACAAAAATCTGGGGTTAAAGTTTTTTGACATAATTATAACCTTGGGTTATTTTCTGGAAAGGTTGTTTCTTATCAAAATGTTACCCTGCTGTTTCTACCGGGCGGCCTGTTGCCTCATTATGTGTGTTCTGGGTCCCGGTCGCGGGCTTTTGGGGAAATTTGCAGCAATTGGCACGAATTTTTTTGCCCAGATTCTCCAGTTTTTCGGTGCCACGGGTCAGGCGTTTGTCCCAGAGCCGCCCGCGAATCAATTCCCGATCCAGTGCCGACATGGTCGGGCCAAGATCGGGGCTGTCATCTTTTAACCACTGTCGGAAACAGCGGGCATAAACCGCACTGATTCCAACGATGCGCAGGGACCCGCGAAGGCCACCGGTTTCAAAACCTGATGCCTCCAGCATCCAGCGCATTGATGTCATCATGGTTTTGACCGATCCTGACGCATCGGTCAGGGCAAGGTCGCCCCTGTCATGCAGGATCGAGCGCAAAGCGGCCTTTCGCGGGGCCAGGGCATCAAACCGGGCCATGATGATGTCAAACAGACGGTCGCGTCGCGATTCGGTGAAGTCATCATCATTTAGCCCGGCCAGAACCTGCCGGTCGATATCCCGAACCCAGGCCCGCAGAATGTCGGCCTTGCTGCTGAACTGACCATACAGGGTAACCATGTCGATGGTGGCATGGCGGGCAATATCGACAAGGGTGATCTGGCGCCACGGCTCAGCCGCGGCCAGATCAAGGGCGGCATCAATGATTTTCTGTTGTGGGTCTTTTTTGGCAGGCATCAGAACCTCCTTGCGGGTTATCGATGGGCCGGTGGGGGACGGTGTTATCCGGCCAATTCCACAGATCGTTTACGTGCCGCTTCGACTGCCCGGATCATAAGTGGCGTCAGGCCGGTTTCCGGATCCATCAAAACGCCAAGTGCGGCGGCGGTGGTGCCACCGGGGCTAGTGACATTTTCGCGCAGGGTGGACGCAGTTTCATCACTATCATCAAGCAAGAAACCCGCCCCGACGACGGTTTGTCGGGCCAGAATCATTGCCTGATCGGCAGGCAGTCCGGCGGCTTCGCCGGCCTTTGCCATCGCCTCGACCAGATGGAATATATAGGCCGGGCCACTGCCCGACAGGGCGGTAACCGCATCCATCAGGCTTTCATCCGTAATCCACGACACCATCCCGACACTGGTCAAAAGGCTTTCGCACATGTCGCGTTGGGCCATACTGACGATATCGGTCGGGAACATCACCGTCATGCCACGCGACACTGCCGCCGGGGTATTGGGCATGGCCCGAACAATACGCGCCGTGTCGCCAAGATGACGGGTAAAAAAGGCAGATGTACGGCCAGCCGCCACCGACAGAAAAACCGTTTCCGCCCGCACCAGCGGTTTATAGGCTGCAATGATATCGGGCAGAACCTGGGGTTTGACGGCAAACAGGACGACTTGCGGGATGAAATCCTCCGGCAGATTGGTCGGGTCGGAAATGCCATGAACGCCCAGCCGGGATTCCAGTTTTTCGGCGGTATCTTCCTGTTCGATGACATAAACATTGTCCGCCCTAAGACCGCGAGCCAGCCAGCCTTCCAGCATGGCACCCCCCATCTTGCCGCATCCGACCAGCAACATTCTGATATTCATCTATCGCTCCGCTTTTGACATGCCTGTACCTGTTGCCTGCTGGCAACCAGAACAAGCCGTAGCGTTGATCAGAACATGGGTCAAGACACCGACCCCGGCAAGGGGCGGGCGGGAAATTGCAAAACAGGTTGGCAAAAGGATTGCGGGTGCGGCCTTATGCCTGTCCCTGCGGTTCCAGCATCGAATGTGTCAGGGCCTCGTCCGGGGTTTTGCCCTGTCCCAGTACAAAATTAAAGGCCGGGAAAAACCGTTCACATTCGGAAATGGCGATCTCGATCAGTTCTTCAAACTGTTCGGTGGCGGGGGGCATGTCGCCGCCAAATAACAGGGTATGGCGAAACAGTGGCATGTTTTCATCCTGCCACAGGCTGAAATGGCCCAGCCAAAGCTGTTCATTGCATTTCGACAGCAATTCATAAATGCGAGGTCGCAGCGGCTCGGGCACGAACAGATCGTAACAACAGGCGATATGCAGGGCCTCGGCATCTTCGCGCCACGTGAAATATACCAGATAGGTACACCAGTGCCCTGGAATTTCGACGACGATTTCATCATCGGTGCGCCGTTCCAGACTCCAGTCATTGGTGCGTGCGATATCCTCGACAAGTACCAGCGGATTGTCGTCGCCCAGTTCACTGTCATCATGCAATCGGTCGGTCATCAAAATTCAATCAGTTCCTGCGTGTGCCAAAGGGCGCGCACTATAGAGCCCGGCGCACCACCTTGCAACTGCTGTGCATAATGGGGTGATGCGTGTGCCATATCATATGGGGACGGTGGGCGGTTTATGCGTCTTTTTTCGCTGTCGTCTTGCGGGGGGCCGGTTTTGCCGCCGGTTTGGCGGATTCCAGCGCGGCCAGACGGGATTCGAGTTTGGCGACTTGCTGTTCCATGGCGTCGGCGCGCAGGCTGGCGCGAGCGGCGATTTCGCGTACCACGTCAAATTCCTCGCGCGTGACCATATCCATCGTTGCAAGGATTTTTTCAAATTGCTGCCGGATCAGGGCATCGACCTCGCCCTTCACGCCGGTCATGGTGCCCAGTGCGCTGTTGGTGACACGGGTCAGGTCATCAAGAAGACGGTTGTTGATCTGCATTTGTTTCTCCGGCTTGCATGGGGTGGTCCTGATCCGATGATCAGCGCACTCTATCATAGGTGGGTGACGGGCGGCGGGCAAGGCAGGGATCAAAGATATTGTCCATTGGTGTCGCGCCGTATTGCCCTGCGCCGGGGGGCTGCCTATAAAGGACGCAAGAAACATCAGGTTCCGCGCAGAGCAGGAGAATACAATGATCATCGTAACCGGTGGGGCCGGATTTATCGGGTCCAATATTGTTGCCGCCCTTGAAGAACGCGGGGAAACCGACATTGTTGTTGTTGACCGGTTGCGCGACGGGATCAAGTGGCGCAACATCGCCAAACGTGAAATTCGCGATATTGTGCATCCGGATCATTTGTCGGCGTTTCTGGATGCGCATCCCGATGACATTGATGCCATTTTTCACATGGGGGCCATTTCAGCGACCACCGAACGCGATGCCGATAAAATCATCGAAAACAATTTCCGGCTGACCACCGACCTGTGGGAATGGTGCGCGCGCCGGTCCACCCGGCTGATTTATGCGTCGTCGGCGGCGACCTATGGCGATGGCACACAGGGGTTTGCCGATGCGTTTGACCCGGAAAGTCTGGCAAAACTGCAACCGCTGAATGCCTATGGCTGGTCCAAGCATCTGACCGACCGGCGGTTTCGCCGCATTCTGGATCAAAACAGTTTCCGCCCCAAACAATGGGCAGGTCTGAAATTTTTCAATGTTTACGGCCCCAATGAATATCATAAGGGCGGTATGCGGTCTGTGGTATCGCAGATGTATGACAAAGTGTCGGCCGGGGAAAAAGCGACCCTGTTCAAATCCCATCATCCTGATTATGAGGATGGCGGGCAATTGCGCGATTTTGTCTGGGTGGGTGATGTCGTCAATATCATTCTGTGGCTGTATGACAATCCGCAGGTATCGGACCTGTTTAATATTGGTACCGGTCAGGCCAGAAGTTTCAAGGATCTGGCGACCGCCGTTTTCCATGCAATGGGGAAGACGCCCGATATCGGATATGTGCCAACCCCCGAGGCCATTCGCGACAAATATCAGTATTTCACCCAGGCCGACATGACCAAGCTGCGTGCAGCCGGATATGCGGCACCGATGACGTCGCTGGAAGACGGGGTGGGGCAATATATCCGGGATTATCTGGCGACCGATGATCCGTTCCGATAAAGGATATGCCATGTTGCTGCCCAGTTTGTCGGGCAGGAACTGTTTTCCAATCATGACTTAGCCCGCATAACGGAGCCCTCCTGATGTTCAGTCTTGCCTTTCCGGCAATTGATCCCGTCGCCATCCAGATTGGTCCGCTGGCGTTACGCTGGTATGCGCTGGCTTATATTGCCGGGCTGTTGCTGGGCTGGCGCTATGTCATTGCCTATGTCGGCAGAACGCCGCACGCCATGACCCGTGCGCAGGTTGATGATTTGTTGTTCTGGGCGACTTTGGGCGTGATTCTGGGCGGCCGTGTTGGGTATGTGCTGTTTTACAATCTGGATTATTATCTGGATCATCCGGGCAATATCCTGAAAGTCTGGCAGGGTGGTATGGCGTTTCATGGTGGCATGGTTGGCGTGATTGCTGCGGTTTGGCTGTTTGCACGGTACCGGGGATTGTCGTTTCTTGCCATTGTCGATGCCGTGGCCGCCGCCGCGCCGATTGGCCTGTTTTTTGGCCGGATCGCCAATTTCATCAATGGCGAATTGTTTGGCCGCACCACCGATGTTGCGTGGGGCATGGTATTTCCCAATGGCGGGCCGTTGCCGCGCCATCCCAGCCAGCTTTACGAAGCCTTTCTGGAAGGCCTGATCCTGTTTGTCATTCTGTTTGTGCTGTCGCGTAGCGACAATCTGCGGTCGCGGCCCGGCGTCATTGGGGGCACTTTTCTGGCGGGTTATGGCATTTCACGGATTATCATCGAATTTTTCCGCGAACCGGATGCGCAACTGGGTCTGTTGGCTTTTGGCGCGTCGATGGGGCAGTTATTGTCGATCCCGATGGTTCTAATTGGTGGGGCAGTTGCGGTTTATGGCCTGAAAAACCCGCCGCTACGGATGAAAGACGGGAAGGCTGCGTGACCGATACTGCCCTGATTGATGTGTTGAAACGCCGGATCGCCCTGCAAGGGCCGATCAGTATTGCCGATTATATGAACGAGGCACTGGCGCATCCCGAACTGGGATATTATCGCAAGCGTGATCCGCTGGGCCGGGGGGGGGATTTTATCACCGCCCCTGAAATCAGCCAGATGTTTGGTGAATTGATCGGCCTGTGGGCGGCGGTCACATGGCAGCAAATGGGCGCACCATCGAAATGTCATCTGGTTGAATTGGGGCCAGGTCGCGGCACCCTGATGGCCGATGCCCTGCGCGCCGTGAAAATGGTGCCGGGATTTTACGATGCGATTACCATCCGGTTTGTCGAAACCAGCCCGGTTTTGCGCAACTATCAACAAGCCGCCATCATGCCGTATGGCGTGCCTGCGGTTTGGCATGAAAGTTTTGATGCGGTGCCCGATACGCCGGGGGTGCCGATGATTGTGATTGCCAATGAATTTTTTGATGCTCTGCCGGTCCGGCAGTTTGAGCGCGGCAATTCGGGCTGGTGCGAACGATTGGTGGCGATGGAGGCCGATAGCGGTCATTTGTGTTTTGTCCGTGGGCAGGAAACGCCCATTGCCGACGCCCTGATCCCGGTGCATTTGCGTGGCACGGCAAAGCCGGGCGACATGTTTGAATGTTGTGCACCTGCCATTGCCATTGCCGACCAGATGGCCCACCGGATGAATGATCATGGCGGGGTGGCCCTGATTATCGATTATGGTCATGCGCACAGCGCCTTTGGCGAAACCTTGCAGGCGGTGCGTGACCATAAATATTATGATGTTTTGCAAACGCCAGGCGATGCCGATTTGACAGCGCATGTTGATTTCGGGGCGCTGTCGCGTACCATAACCGAGGCAGATGCCCGCACCAGTGCGGTTTTGACCCAGGGCACCTTTTTGAAAATGCTGGGTATCGAGGCGCGGGCGGAATTGCTGAAACAATCGGCGGATCCGTTGCAGGCACTTGAAATTGACAGCGCGTTGCAACGGTTGATTTCACCGGCGCAAATGGGAACGCTTTTTAAAGTGATGATCGCCTATGGTCGCAACAGTGCACCGCCACCCTGTGTCAGTGGTGTTGAAGGATAATCAGGGAAATCAGGGACCTGTCATGTCAGATCACGCCATTTCAACAGATAACGAAATCCCGATGCTGCTGGTTTCTAACGGGCTTGGGGCAGTATCGGGCATCAAACACGGTTTTTTCACCCGCAAGGGCGGGGTCAGTGATGGCATTCATGCCGGGTTGAATGTCGGTTTCGGGTCGGATGACAGTACGCACCGCGTCGCCGAAAACCGCAATCGTGCCGCCGCCGCCTTTGGCGTTGGCGCAGATCGCCTGACCACAGTCTATCAGGTGCATGGTGTGAATGTTGCCCGGCTGGACCGGCCGCTGACAAGGGACGAAGCACCCAAGGCCGATGCGATGGTCACCGACCGGCCCGATATCATGCTGGGAATCCTGACTGCCGATTGTACGCCGGTGCTGTTTTGTGATCCGGTCGCACGGGTGATTGGTGCGGCCCATTCGGGCTGGCGTGGGTCCTTTGCCGGAATATCCGAAAGTACGGTGGTGGCAATGGAACAATTGGGGGCACAACGCACCCATATTATTGCCGCCATTGGCCCCTGTATTGGTCGGGCATCGTATGAGGTCGATGCGACATTTCGCGATACCATCCTGTCGGGTCCGTCGGGGAATGCGGATCTGTTCGATCCATCCGTTCGGTCCGGGCATTTCATGTTTGATTTGCCGGAATATGTGCGGCGGCGCACGGTGGCGACCGGTATTGCCAAGGTCGAGGTTTTGCCACGTGATACCCTGGCTGAAGAAGACTTGTTTTACAGTTACCGGCGTACCACCCTGCGCGGGGAACCGGATTACGGGCGGCAATTATCCGCGATCATGTTGCATCCATAACACCGCGTCTGGCGGCCAGTGCCGCCTTGGAGATTTGAGATGCCCCATTTAATGATGTTGTTTTTATTTATGATTATCGTCGCGATGGTCGGTTGCGTGTTGATGTGATCGCATGAAAATACGGTTTTTGATTTCTGTTTTATGCCTGATTGTTCTGGCCGGATGTGGTCAGGTTCCCCGCCCGTTTGAAGGGGCCGGACGTGAAAACAATCCGGATTTACTGGTGCTGCGCGATGCGGCTGCTGTGCGGGTCGAGCAGGCCGGGGATTTGCCCGACGGGGCAGGAATGCATCTGGCACGCGCGATGGCACGCGCCCTGCGTGGCCATGACATTCCGGCGTTTAGCGACAGTCAGGTGGGTGGTGATTATATTTTGCGCCCGGTGGTTGAGGCCCGCCTTGCCGGGGCCGAAAGTGCCAGTCTGGATGTGACCTGGGTTTTGTATAACAAGGATATGCTGGCGATTGAATCGATTCAAAGTCCGGGAGATCTGGCTGTGGAAGCATGGTTTGCCCCACCGCCCGAAGGGGCGGAGGAAGGCAATCTGCAAGTCCCTGATCATCTTGTGCCGGAAATAAAGCGCCTGAAAGGTGAAAAACCTGATCCGGTCGAACTGGCGTTCGATGATCTGGTCGCGGCACCGGCCAACGCAGTGGCATCCTTGATCGGCGGGGACCGTCAAACGGTCAAAATGGCCTTGCCGATGAAAATTGCCCTGTTTGATTTTGCTGGTGCGTCCGGTGATGGCAACGAGGCCCTGTTGCGATCAGCATCGGCGTTCCTGCAAAACAAGGGGATCGAGATTGGCCACGAGATTGACGAACAAACCGTTGTGCTGAGTGCCAGTATTGAGGTGAAACCGGCCAACAATAAAACTGGCGAGGCGATGGACCGGGTCAGCATCACCTGGATGATTCTGGATCATGGCGGGGCAGAACTGGGACAGATGGTGCAGAATAATGCCGTGCCCCACGGGCGGCTGGATGAAAGATGGGGATCGGTGGCGTCTTTGGCGGCACAGGCGGCGATTGATGCCCTTGAAGGGGCGTTGCGCCAGATTGCCAGTGACCGGGGGCTGTTATTGCGGGCAGATCGGCGGAAATCATAAGATTTGCAAAGGATGGCGGCATTGTGCAACTGTGCCATGTCGCCGTTGGGCAATGGTACCATTTACAGACCGTTAACGGATGGTTATAAAACCGCCGCGGTCCAATGGCGGGCTGCATGAATTCATTTGCTTTCCCGGCACCCATGTAACCCGAGGCCCCCACGATGAAAATCCTCGCCTGTAACAGCAACCGCCCTTTGGCAGAAACCATTGCAGATCACCTTAATCTGCAATTGACCAAAGCCGATGTGAAGCGATTCTCGGATCAGGAAATCTGGTGTGAAATTCAGGAAAACGTCCGCGGTGAGGACGTTTTTGTCATTCAGAGCACCTCTTTTCCGGCCAACGACAATTTGATGGAACTGCTGGTGATGCTTGATGCGCTGCGCCGTGGTTCGGCGCGCCGTATTACCGCAGTCATGCCCTATTTCGGCTATGCCCGGCAGGATCGCAAATCGGGTCCCCGTACCCCGATTTCGGCCAAGTTGGTTGCGAACCTGATTACGGTAGCGGGCGCAGATCGCGTTCTGACCATGGATCTTCATGCCGGTCAGATTCAGGGCTTTTTCGATATCCCGCTTGATAATCTGTTTGCGTCGCCGGTTCTGACCAGCGACATCCGTAACAAGTTTGAAGGCCAGAAACTGGTTGTTGTCAGCCCCGATGTCGGCGGTGTGGCCCGTGCGCGTTCGGTGGCGAAACGCATTGATGCCGAACTGGCGATTATCGACAAACGCCGTGCGCAGGCCGGAGTTTCCGAAGTCATGCATGTGATTGGCGATGTGAATGACGCCGTTTGCATTCTGGTTGATGACATCGTGGATTCGGCAGGCACCCTGTGCAATGCGGCCACGGCGCTGAAAGAACGCGGGGCGGCTTCTGTTGCGGCCTATGTCAGTCATGGGGTGTTATCGGGCCCGGCGGTGGAACGAATTGCCAATTCACCGATCAGTGAAGTCGTGACCACGGACTCGATCAAGGCATCGGATGCCGTGCGGGCATGTTCCAAAATCCGGCAATTGCCGATTGCCCCGCTGATGGCCGAGGCGATTCGTCGCATTTCGGAAGAAAAATCTGTTTCCGTTCTTTTCGATTAAGCGTATAAGGCCCACGTTCGCTGGCACCCCTGGAGGCCAGCGAACCTGTTTTCATGGGCTTTCAGCGGTGACAATCACCGATCCCGCGAAAACATGACTGTCTTAGTTCAAGGAGCTTTTCCGATGGCAAATGCCGTACTTAATGCGGAAATCCGTGAACGGGCCGGAAAGGGGGCCGCCCGTGCCGTGCGTCGTGCCGGTATGGTCCCTGGTGTCATCTATGGTGCAAAACAGGATCCTGTTATGTTCCAGATTGACCCGCGTCCGCTCGTGAAATTGCTGCACAAGCCGGGTTTTTTCTCGCACATTCTGACTGTTAAGGTCGGTAGCAAGTCTTATGAAGTTCTGCCGCGCGACGTTCAGTTTGACAAGGTTACCGATGTGCCGCTGCATGTCGATCTTCTGCGTTTCGCAGACGACCACAAACTGACGGTCGAAGTTCCGGTTCGCTTCGTCAATGAAGAAAAATCGCCAGGCCTGAAGCGCGGTGGCGTTCTGAACATCGTGCGTCACGATGTTGAACTGAACTGCGCCCCGAACGCGATCCCTGAAGAACTGGTTTTCGATCTGACCGGCTTTGAAGTGGGCGACTCGATCCACATTTCGGCGACCAAGTTGCCGAAGGGTGTTGAGCCGACCATTACCGACCGTGACTTTACCGTTGCGACCATTGCTGCACCGTCTTCCTTGCGTTCTGAAGATAACGCAGAGGACGGTGAAGAAGGCGAGACCGAATAATCAGATCGGGGTCTATGATGTTTTTGGTGGTTGGACTGGGGAACCCGGGTTCGGGATATGCCGGTAACCGCCATAATATCGGATTTATGGCGGCGGACGAAATTGTTCGCCGCCATTCCTTTGGTCCCTGGCGCAAGAAATTTCAGGGACAACTGGCCGAAGGCACGATTGCCGGGCACAAGGTTCTGGTTCTCAAACCCGAAACCTTTATGAACAATTCCGGGCAAAGTGTCGGCGAGGCCTTGCGATTCTATAAAATTCCGGTCGAAGACGTGATTGTCCTGCATGATGAACTGGATTTGCCGCCCGGACGCTTGCGTGTCAAACGGGCCGGTGGTCATGGCGGGCATAACGGATTGCGGTCAATCGATGCCCATTGCGGCAAGGAATATCGCCGTGTCCGTCTGGGCATTGGTCATCCCGGCGACAAGGCGCGGGTGCATGGATATGTGCTGGGCGACTTTGCCAAATCCGAGCAGGATGGCTGGCTGATGACGTTACTTGATGCGGTGGCCCGTGAAATGCCGCGCCTGTTTGCGGACGATGACAGTGGTTTCATGAGCAAGGTCGCGCATGAAGTAACCCCACCCAAACCCAGAACGCCAAAGGTGCCGAAAGAGGCAAAGGCGGACGCGCCCGTTGAGGCCCCGCGTGAAAAATATGATGTGTCGGACAAACCCGATACCCCGATCAGCAATGCCGCCAGCGCGATGGCGCAGGCCCTTGCAAAGGCGTTCGGCAAGAAACATTAAGTTCGGGCAGGCAGATACCTGATCCCGTGTCAGATTATGAATTCAAGTGACGGAGCCCGGAAAGATGGGATTCAAATGTGGTATTGTCGGTCTGCCCAATGTCGGGAAATCGACCCTGTTTAACGCCCTGACGCAGACGGCAGCCGCCGAGGCGGCCAATTTTCCGTTTTGCACCATCGAACCGAATACCGGTCGTGTCAGTGTTCCTGATGATCGGCTCGATAAAATCGTGGCGATTTCCAAATCGGCCCAGATTATTCCGACCCAGCTTGAATTTGTCGATATTGCCGGGCTGGTGCGTGGCGCGTCCAAGGGTGAAGGGCTGGGTAACCAATTTCTGGCCAATATCCGCGAAACCGATGCGATTGTGCATGTGCTGCGCTGTTTTGAAAATGACGATATCACCCATGTCGAAGGCTCGGTCGATCCGGTGCGCGATGCCGAAACCATCGAAACCGAATTGATGCTGGCCGATATGGACAGCCTTGAGAAACGGGTTGTCGGCCTGCAAAAACGTGCCAAGGGCAATGACAAGGACGCCAAACTGGCGCTGGAACTGGTGGAACGCACCCTTGAAGTTCTGCGCGAAGGCAAGCCGGCCCGCATTGTCGCCATCAACAATGAAGACGAAGCCAAGGCGTTTCGCATGTTGCAGCTTTTGACCAGCAAGCCGGTTCTGTATGCCTGTAATGTTGACGAAGATCATGCGGCCGAAGGCAATGAATTGTCGGCAAAGGTTGCCGAAATGGCTGAAAAACAAGGGGCGCGCTCCGTTGTGATTTCAGCCGCAATTGAGGCCGAAGTTGCCTTGCTGGATAATGCCGAAGAAAAACAGGAATTCCTTGAAGGGCTTGGCCTGTCGGAAACTGGACTGACCCGCGTGATCCGCGAAGGGTATAAGCTTTTGAACCTGCTGACCTTCTTTACGGTCGGTCCGAAAGAAGCCCGTGCATGGACCGTGTATAACGGGGCGACGGCACCCAATGCCGCCGGGGTGATCCACACCGATTTTGAACGCGGTTTTATCAAGGCCGAAACCATCGCCTATGACGATTTCATCGCCTTTAACGGCGAAGCCGGGGCGCGAGATGCCGGAAAATTGCGGCAGGAAGGCAAGACCTATATCGTCAAGGACGGCGATATTTTCCATTTTAAATTCAATGTCTAGGACGCCAACCCTGGCGGGAAGATAACCAGAGCCGTCGCAGGAAACTGCGGCGGCTTTTTGTTTGGACAAAATCCAGTCTTGCCAGAAAGTCCTTGGGACGGCACTCTTGCGGCATTGCAATAAAAAGGCCGTCTTGTGAATTATTCGTCTGTTTGCAAACGCATCATCATGGTGTTCAATTCCGCCACCGGGCAACCGGGCCGGATCGGTTCTGTGTTGCATCGGCACGGATTTGAATTTGACATCCGCCGTCCCGGCGAGGGGGATGAACTGCCCCGCGATCTGTCAGGTTATCATGCCGCCATCGTGTTTGGCGGCCCGATGAGTGCCAATGATGATGACTTGCCCAATATTGCGCGGATCATGGCATGGTTGCCCCATGTGGTGGCAAGCGATGTGCGGTATCTGGGTGTTTGCCTTGGGGCACAGTTGATGGCGCGGCATTTGGGGGCGGCGGTTCTGCCCCATCCCGCAGGCCAGACCGAAATCGGGTATTATCCGGTTTATGCGACCGGGGCAGGCCGCGATCATTTCCCCGATGAGTTGGTGGTCTATCACTGGCACCGCGAAGGGTTTGATTTACCACCGGGGGCGGAGCTTTTGGCGCGAGGAACGGTGTTTCCCCATCAGGCTTACCGGGTGGGGAACCGCATCTGGGGCCTGCAATTTCATCCCGAAGTTGATGACGAAATTCATGAACGCTGGTTGCGCGATGCTGTGGAAAAAACGGCTTTGCCCAATGCGCAAAATCCGGATCAGCAAAGAGCGGGACGGATACGCTATGATGAGGCCCTTGGCGCATGGTTCAAGGATTTTGCCCGTCAAAGCCTGTTGACCCCGCTGGATGCGGATTGCCTGTCGCAATAAAATTAGCAGGTAACCTTGGTGCCGACGGCGTGTTGGCACCATTGCAGGATCTCGGTCGGGTCTTGCGGCAGGATTTGCGCAATACCACCCTGAAATTCCTGCCAGACATCCTTATATTCCTGCCGAACCCCGACCAGAACCGGAATGCCGGCCATCAGGGCCTGTGAAATGGTATCGCGCAGGCCGCGTCCTTCGGCTTCGCTGCGGCCAAACCGGGCGATGATCAGGATATCGGGATGGTCAGACAGGCTGTATTCCAGATCGGATGACAGGGCGGCAAGGGCATCGGAATCCAGTTTGCAGCCCGATGCCAGCTTGCCATTATTGCGCGTGATCGCGGTTTCTGTACCAGTGGCCAGTTGCCGAGCATAGACCAGCGGCCTTTGTCCGGTAGAGGCGCGTTTGAACTGCACATAACCCGCCACCTGCAAGCCATCCCGTTGCAAACGGGCGGCGGTATCGCCCAGCAGGGTATCAATCCGCCCTGCTGTATCAAACAGGACGGACGCCATGACAAAATTGTTATCACTCATTTGCGGATCAACCTGATCATTGCCATCCGGGTGCACCGGCCATATTGGGCAGATGATGGGCAATTCCCTTGTGGCAATCAATACAGGTTTTTTCCCCGGTAAACAGGAATGTCTGATGGGCGTCCACCGCCCGCGGACTTTGCCGGGTGATATCCATTGATTCCGCGGAATGACAATTGCGGCATTCCAATGAATTGTTGGCTTTCAGGCGATTCCATTCATGCATCGCCAGTTCAAGACGTTTTTCCTCGAACTTTTCACGGGTACTGATGGTGCCGAAAATCTTGCCCCAGACTTCTTTCGAGGCCTGCATTTTACGGGCAATCTTGTCGGTCCATTGATGTGGCACATGGCAATCCGGGCAGGTGGCACGGACACCTGACCGGTTGCTGTAATGAATGGTCGATTGCAGTTCGACGAAAACATTGTCCTTCATTTCATGGCACGAAATGCAGAATTTTTCGGTGTTGGTGACCTCAAGCGCGGTATTGAACCCACCCCAGAAAATCACCCCGGCGATAAAACCGCCAATCGTCAGGAAGGCCAGACTGTAATGGACGCTGGGCGTGGACAGAACCTTCCAGTAGCGAAGCAGAATCTTGCGCATGGCGACCATCCTTATTCTTTGCCGTGACGGGCATCGTTCAACAACAAGGTGTCGACATCAACAAAGTCATTGATCACCAACGGGTCGGTCTGATGTTGCGGGACATGGCATTGCAGACAGAAATAACGGCGCGGGCTTACTGCCGCGCGAAACTGCCCTTCCCGGTCCATGAAATGGGTGATCGAAACCATTGGTGCGCCGCTTTCACCCGTGCGAGACCGTGCATGGCAGGACAGGCATTTGTTGGAATTGATATCGACGCGATACCCGTCAATATCATGCGGGATCGTCGGCGGCTGTTCCGGGTAATTGCGCGGGCGTTTCTGATCGGTGTCTTCAAACTGGGTGATGCGGGGCGGGGTTGTTTCCCTGTCAATGGCAACACCGCCGCGCAGGGTGGCAACCGGTTCGGCGGCCCATGCCGCACCGGCAATGCCGATGACAATCAGGCCACAGGCCATCATCAGCCATTTGTTGATCGGTTTCATCATGACTTCCCTCACACCTTTTCCAGCCGGATGGCGCATTTTTTGAAATCTGTCTGTTTTGAAATCGGATCGGTGGCGTCCAGGGTCACCTTGTTGATCAACTGGCTGGCGTCGAACCACGGCACAAACACCAGACCGCGGGGCGGGCGGTTGCGGCCCCGTGTTTCAACCCGGGTCAGCATGTCGCCCCGGCGTGAAATCACCCGCACTTCATCCCCCCGACGCAGGCCCAACTCGCTGGCATCGTCGGGGTGAATGAAACAAACAGCATCGGGAAAGGCGCGATACAGTTCTGGAACGCGCTGGGTCATCGATCCGGAATGCCAGTGTTCCAGAACGCGCCCGGTACATAACCACATCGGATATTCGTCATCCGGGCTTTCGGCGGCAGGTTCAAACGGCAGGGCAAATATCCGCGCCTTGCCATCCTTGTGGCCATAAAATTCAACTCCGGCACCGGCGGTCACATAGGGATCATATCCCTCGCGATAGCGCCAGCGGGTTTCTTTGCCATCGACTACCGGCCAGCGCAGGCCGCGTGTGGCGTGATAGGCATCAAATGGCGCAAGGTCATGGGCATGACCACGGCCAAAGCTGGCATATTCTTCAAACAGGCCCTTCTGGATATAAAAGCCGCATTCTTCGGATTCCTGATTGTTATACCCCGCCTCAATATCGGAAACCGGAAAGGCATCGACCTGACCATTGCGGTACAAAACGTCATATAGAGACTTGCCGCGATAATCGGGCTGTTTGGCCAGCAATTCTTCGGGCCAGACATCTTCCATGACAAAACGTTTGGAAAATTCCATCAATTGCCACAAATCCGATTTGGCATCACCTGGCGCATTGACCAGTTGGTGCCACATATGGGTGCGGCGTTCGGCATTGCCGTAACAGCCTTCCTTTTCCACCCACATTGCGGTCGGCAGGATCAGATCGGCGGCCTCGCAGGTGACGGTCGGGTAGGCATCGGAAACCGCAATGAAGTTTTCCGGGTTGCGATAACCGGGCAGGCCTTCCTCGTTGATATTGGCGGCGGCCTGCATATTGTTATTACACTGAACCCAATAGGCATTGAGTTTGCCGTCTTTCAGCATGCGGTTTTGCTGAACCGCATGATAGCCAACTTTGTCAGGAATAGTGCCATCCGGCAATTTCCAGATTTTTTCGGCGGTCGCCCGGTGATCCGGATTGGTGACGACCATATCGGCGGGCAGGCGGTGCGAAAAGGTGCCGACCTCGCGCGCGGTGCCACAGGCCGATGGTTGTCCGGTCAGAGAAAAGGGCGAATTGCCCGGTTCGGCAATCTTGCCGGTCAGAAGATGGATGTTATAAACCAGATTGTTGGCCCAGACCCCGCGGGTATGCTGGTTGAAGCCCATGGTCCAGAAGGATGTGACCTTGATGGCGGGATCGGCGTAAAGTTCGGCCATTGCCTCCAACCGGTTTTTTGGCACACCGGAAATTTCATGCACCTTATCAAGGGTATAGTCGCTGACAAAGGTGGCATATTCCTCGAACGTCATGTCCTTTGCGCCGTTGGAATCACCGGCATTGGCGGCGGCCTGTTCGAGGGGATGATCGGGGCGCAAACCATAACCGATATCGGGATTGCCCAGTTTGAACACCGTATGGGCATTGACGAAACCGGTGTTGACCCGGCCGGTCGAAATAATGTGATGGGCGATATAATTCAAAATTGCCAGATCGGTTTGCGGCGTAAACACCATCGGAATATCGGCCAGATCAAAACAGCGATGTTCATAGGTTGACAGCACCGCGACCTTGACATGTGGCGCCGACAGGCGACGGTCGGTGATCCGCGTCCACAGGATCGGGTGCATTTCCGCCATGTTCGATCCCCACAATACAAAGGCATCGGCGGCTTCCATATCGTCATAGCAGCCCATCGGTTCGTCCATGCCAAAGGTCCGCATGAACCCGGCAACGGCAGACGCCATGCAATGGCGGGCATTGGGGTCCAGATTGTTGGATCGGAAACCGGCCTTCATCAGTTTTGAGGCGGCATAACCTTCAAACACCGTCCATTGTCCGGACCCGAACATACCGACTGCTGTCGGGCCCTTGGCGCGCAGGGTTTCCTTCCATTTTTCGGCCATCACGTCAAAGGCCTCGTCCCATGTTACCGGGGTGAATTCGCCGTTCTTGTCGTAAACGCCATTGGTCTTGCGCAAAAGCGGTGTGGTCAGGCGGTCTCGGCCATACATGATCTTGGACAGAAAATAGCCTTTTACGCAGTTCAGGCCGCGATTGACCGGCGACTGCACATCGCCGTGGGTGGCGACGATATGGTTATCCTTGGTGGCGACCATCACCGAGCAGCCGGTGCCGCAGAACCGGCAGGGGGCCTTGGACCATTTCAGTTCGGTTTCTTCGGCCCTGGTGACCAGATTTTGCGACAGTGCCGATGCCGGAAGACCGGCGGCAGCTATGGCCACGGCGGCGGCCTGCGCTTTGAGAGCATCGCGACGGGAAATTTTGGTATTGAACATGGACATCCTCCGGGGACTGGTCGTCCTGTGGGTATTGTTATTGCAGCGCATTGTGATGAAAGACCATATTGACGCCCAATACGCCGGAGATGTCGCCAATGCGGCGCATTTCATCGGCCAGTGCGGCGTCGTTTCGGGCTTCGATCACCACGACAATCTTGCCGCAGGGATCGGTGGCGTGAATTTCGGCTTGATCAAAGGCGATAATACCGGCCTGAACTGTTTTCATATTTTCAGGGCGGGTCTGGACGATCAGGCTGGATATGACACCGTGGTCTTCAGTCATGGGCGGCCTCCGCTGCCGGGGTGATCGATATGGCATCGGCCGGACAGGCCGAAACGCAGGCACCGCAACCCGAACAGGCATCTTCCATGATGATGACCCGCGCACGGCCCCCTAATTGCGGCATGATACGGATGGCGCGTTCGGGGCATCCGTCGCCACAGGACCGGCAATAAATACCCCGTTCGGAAAAACAGGCAGGGCTGACGGCAATGACGTTGCTCCATGCGTCGCGCGCTCGATCGAAAACGTCAGAGCGGCAGATATCGGCACAGGCCCCGCAAAAGGTGCATTCACCCTTGGAAAAATCGATTTGGGGAAATCCGGCAGGATCATGAATGATGATGTTTTCAGGACAGGCCGGGGCGCAATCGCCGCACCGTGTACAGGTATCAAACAGATGATACGCCCATGGCGGACGAATGGCCGCAGGTTCCATAACTGGTGCAGTTTGCCCGCGCAGCGCCATTAAAAAATCACGGCGATCTTGCGAAACCGGGGTTTTGGACATCACAACCCCCTGATCACAGAGGGGGTGCGCCGGGAGGACCGGCAAACATCTGATAAATCCAGATTGAAAATCCAAGTCCGCCGACTGCGGCCACGGCCAGAACCGGGACCAGAACCACGGCCAGTAAAACAAAGCACCGCAATTCCGTTTTTTTGCGCAGGACGTCTTCCGCCGTTTCCGGGTTACTCATGGACATTCCCTCTTTTTGGTAACTGTTTTAGGGCCGTTGCCGGTCCCGTCAGTTTTATTTTTTGGAAAATTCTAAAACGCATATTCAACCTGTTGGGATAAATCAGCATTGATTATCGTCAATTTCCTTATGATCAGTAGGGATATTGCGGGTTTCACGGGCGGGGGCATCACATTGGGCAGGCGACAAACAGCAAAAAGGCCGCCGGTCATGACAACCGGCGGCCCTGTTTTGTGGGGATTCGGAAGGTTTTCTAAAACCGGTCGATAACGGTGACGCCGGTGCCGACAAAATGGTCCATATTCATAAGGGCTGTAGCCCCTTCTGCCAGGGTGATGCGATCCCCGATCAGTTTTTGTGGCTGTAATTTACCGCTACTGATCATGTCGATCATCGCGTCATACCGAAAGGCCTGCATGCCGTGGCTGCCCAGGACTTCCAGTTCGTGGGCGACCACCCGGTCCATCGGGATGCGGGCATGGGCGTGATCGCCAGTCATCAGGCCGATCTGGATATGCTTGCCGCGTTTACGCAAGGAGGCGACCGAATTAAAACAGGTCTGGGCACTGCCGAGCGCATCAACCGATACATGCACACCACCCTGACACAGATCGCGGATGGCGGCGGGAATGTCGGGAATGTCGGGAATGGTGCGGGCGTTCAATCCGAAAGCCGCGCCAAGGTTGCGGGCAAAAGCCAGTTTTTCGTCATCGATATCAATGGCAATGACATTGGCCCCGGCGGCATAAGCAATCATGATTGCCGAAAGACCGACCCCGCCACAGCCATGCACCGCGACCCATTGCCCGGCACTGACCTTTCCTTGATCAATCACACCACGAAAACTGGTGGCAAAGCGGCAGCCAAGGCTGGCGGCGGTGACAAAATCCATATCATCGGGCAGGGCGACCAGATTGGTATCGGCATAGCCAATGGCGACATATTGTGCATAGCTGCCCCAATGGGTAAAGCCGGGCTGGAACTGATGGTCGCAGACCTGATGATTGCCGCTATGGCATTCCCGGCAATGGCCGCATCCCGACACAAAGGGCACCGTCACCCGGTCGCCGATTTTCCAGCGTGTAATGTCCTTGCCGGTGGCGGTGATGGTTCCGGCAAATTCATGGCCCGGTATATGGGGCAGTTTGACATCGGAATCATGACCCATCCAGCCATGCCAGTCACTGCGGCACAGGCCGGTTGCGCCGACCTCGATCACCACACCGTCATTGGCGGGGGTGGGATCAGGCACATTTTCAATGGCAACAGGACCCTGATATTCAGTGAAAAAGGCAGCACGCATTTTTGTTTCCCCCGGTACTTTGATATCGGTTTGTCGATATCAGGATGCAGTTTCGTCATCATCGCCTTGCGGACGCACAAGGGCAACCTTTGGCACGCCAATGCCGGGTTTTGGGGTCGGGTTTTGGGCCTTGCCCCACGGACCAAAACCGCCCTGCCGCATTTTCTGATGGCGGGCGGCGCGTTCCTGTTCATAGGCCTGGGCCCAGGGTGGCGGTGGATTGCTTGTTGCACGGCCACGCCGTCCGGGGCGCCAGACGCCAAAGGCTGGCTGTTGTTTGGGGCCACCCTGCCACAGCGGCAGATTGCGGTGTTTGAAAAACGGGATTAGCGCCATACCTGCCAGAAAACCGGCAATATGTGCCAGCCACGCAATACCGTCATCGGCCCCGCTGCCCAGATTGACAAATTGCATGACAATCCAGAACCCCAGAACGAAAACCGCCGGAACATAAAAAACCAGAACCCAGAAAAACCACACCAGAATGCGGGCCTTGGGGTAGAGCAGAAAATACGCTCCCAAAACCCCGGCCAGCGCCCCCGATGCGCCGATCATCGGGATTTGAGATGTGGTATCGGCCAGAGCATGGCCAAGGGCGGCGGCAACCCCGCACAGCAAATAAAACACCAGAAACCGCAGATGCCCCATGGCGTCTTCGACATTGTTGCCAAACACCCACAGATACAACATGTTGCCGCCCAAATGCATCCAGCCGCCATGCAGGAACATCGCGGTAAAAATGCTGAAGAATTCCATTCCGCCGGGAAAAACGGCCAATTGCGGCGGCATATCGACATGCCCGAACAAAACCGCCGGGATCGCACCATATTGCAAGCTGACCCGAAACGATCCGTGCGGTCCCAATGTGACCGTGGCGACAAAAACTACGACATTGAGGGCGATCAGCGCCCATGTCACCCATGGCGTGATGGTGGTCGGATTATTGTCCTTGATGGGTAACATTGGCCGTCGGTTCCGTTTGAAAACGCCAATCTGCGCCGGTCAGTCAGGCAACGTCACTTGCCCGGCAGGGATGCAGCGCACTTCGTAAAAAATTGCCCAGCTTGCGATATTCACCCTTGCGGGCGGAACTTCTGCGCCAGACAAGGCCGATACGGCGCACCGGCACCGGATTGCGGAACGGCAATGTCGCAATCGAATCGCGTCGGCGCGCCTCGACTTCCAGTGACATTTCCGGCAACAGGGTCGATCCGATCCCGGCGGCAACCATTTGCACCAGCGTTGACAGGCTGTTGGCCTGAAAGTTCGCCGATTTGCTCCATCCGGCGCGATGGCAGATTTCCAGTGCCTGATCGCGGAGGCAATGACCGTCTTCCAGCAGCAAAAGTTTTTCATCCTTGATATCATCGATATCAATAAATTTCTTTTTGGTCAGTGGATTGTCCGGCGAACAGGCGAAAACAAACCGGTCTTCAAACAGTTCCATGTCTTCCAGCCCGTTTTCCTCGATCGGCAGGGCGATCAGGGCAATATCGAGTTTCCCTGCCAGCAAAAGATCGATCAGTTTGCCGGTCTGATCTTCGCGCAGGAAAGGCTGCAATTTCGGAAATCCGGTGCGCAGGCGGCCAATCACATCGGGCAAAAGATAGGGGCCGATGGTCGGGATCACCCCGAACCGGACAGGTCCAACCAGCGGTTCACTGGCAGCATGGGCCATCAGGGCCAGTTCATCCACATCATGCAGGATGCTTCGCGCCCGCAGCACAACTTCCTGTCCAAGCGCGGTGATCAGAACCTGACGTTTGTTTCGTTCCACCAATTGCGCACCAAGCAGGTTTTCAAGCTCGCTAATCGCCGAAGACAGGCTGGGCTGGGTGATGAAACAGGACTCGGCTGCACGGCCAAAATGGCCGGTTTCCGCGAGGGCCACCAGATATTTCAGCTGTTTGATGCTTGGCTGTGCGGCCATCGATTTTTCCTATCGTCTTTCCAGATTTATTTAATTGGTCATTGGTAACGCAATTATTTACTAATCGCCACTGCGATATGGATTTTTTGCATGTGCGAACTATATCAGGTTTGGCCCGTCGGGGGCCGGGATCGGGATTTAAAACAAACAAGCGTTAGGAGACAATACGATGCTTACAGTTGGTGACAAGCTTCCTGAATTTAATCTGACTGGTGTTTCGGGCAAGACCCCGGACAGCTTTGCACCGGTTACCGATCAGTCTTTTGAAGGCAAATGGAAGATTTTGTTCTTCTGGCCGAAGGATTTCACCTTTGTCTGCCCGACCGAAATCGTCGGTTATGGTGATCTGAATGGCGATTTCAAAGACCGTGATGCCGTTCTGCTTGGTGCTTCAACCGATACCGACTTTGTGCATGCCGCATGGCGCACCCACCATGAAGACCTTGCCGACAGCCCGTTCGTCTGGCTGGCCGACGAGAAAAAAGAACTGGCATCGGCCCTTGGCATCATCGCCAAAGGTGAAGGCGTTGCCCTGCGTGCGACCTTCATCGTCGATCCGGACAACATCATTCGCCATGTTCAGGTCAATGATCTGTCGGTTGGCCGTAATCCGCAGGAAGCCCTGCGTATTCTCGACGCGCTTCAGACCGACGAACTGTGCCCTTGCAACTGGAAACAGGGTGAAGAAACCCTCTAATCTTTCTGCGGGTTTCTGATGTTACGGTCCGGGCATTGATCTGGTTTGCCCCGAATTGCCCGGACCGTCCTTATTGTCTTTCCTGAAAACGGGATGTTTTTCATGACTATTGCTGAAATCAAGGATGCCCTGCCGGAATACGCCAAGGATTTGAAATTGAATCTTGGCAGTCTGTTTAACAATCCGGGCATGACCGACCAGCAGGTTTATGGCACCGCCCTTGCCTGTGCCTATGCGTCGCGCAATGGCGTATTGTTGCGCGCGATTGCCGCCGAAGCCGAAGGCAAGTTGACCGATGATGCGATCACGGCGGCCAAGGGTGCGGCTGCTATCATGGGCATGAACAACATCTATTACCGTTTCGTGCATCTGGTGTCGGAAAAGGAATATGGCACGATGCCTGCCCGCCTGCGGATGAACATCATCGGCAAGCCGGGCATCGACAAGGCCGATTTTGAACTGTTTTCGCTGGCGGTATCGGCGATTAACGGGTGTGGTATGTGCATTGATTCCCACGAAAAAATCCTCAAACAGGCGGGCCTGAACAAGGAAGTCGTGCAGAATGCCGTGCGCATTGCCTCGGTCCTGCATGCGGTTGCGGCTGTGCTGGATGCCGAAGCCGCGCTGTCGGCATAAAAACGGTCTTCAATTTGAGATCATCCCGGCGGTTTGCAATCGCCGGGATTTTTTATGCCTGCAACAGCTCGACCACCTGTTGCAATACCGGGTTATCGCGCAAGACCCGGGAGCGCGTGATCGTCAGGGCGCGATTCAGCCGACGTCGGGTGGCAAAAGGGGCGACCAGTGCGCCACTTTCAAGATGCGGGCGCACCAGCGCGTCATGTCCGATCAAAACTCCAGCACCATTGCGGGCTTCTTCCAGCGCCAGACTATAAAGGGAAAATACCGGCCCCTTTGTCTGAACCGCCACATCCGGGCAGGCGGATTCAAGCCATAACGCCCAGTCGCTTGACCATGTGCTGTCATGCAAACAAACCGCATTGCCAATATCGGTGGGGGATTTCAGGGTATGAGCGATAGCCGGGGTGCATACCGGATAAATGTCATCGTCACACAGGATGATCGCGCCCGGATCGATCGGCAATGTCTGGTAAAAAATACACAAGTCAAAGGGTTCCCGCTGCAAATTGGGCATTTGTTCAAGGGCAGTGATCGAAATGCCGATATGGGGCAAAGCTGACCGGATCGCCGGCAACCGGGGCGATAACCATAATTGCGCTATACAGGGCAGGGCGGCGATACTGATATGGCCGGGTGCGGCCAGCGCACGCAGGGACTGCACAGCGTTACCCAACTGATCAAAAGCCAGACTGAGTTTTTCAATCACCTGTGCACCCAGCCGGGTTAAGGCGATACCTTGGGATCGGCGTTCAAACAGATCAGTACCTGCCCATGCCTCCAGCGATTTGACATGCTGGGCAATTGCGCCGGGGGTGACCGATAATTCATCGGCAGCGGCAGCAAAGCCGCCCAGACGTGCTGCGGCTTCAAAGGCGCGCAGGGCGTTTAACGGCGGCCCTTTGGGCCGGGGTGGCGATACGGGCATGAATTGTCCTTAGCATAGTTTTTCTACGGGTAATTTATAGCAAAACTGATTTGCGTGACAGCGGGTTTTTTGATCTGCTGGGGGCTTCATCATCGGGGAGAAGATTATGAACCATCTTGTACGTCGTTCCTGGGTGCCGCAGGCCTGCGAAGATATTATTCAGAAATATGCCGGGGCGACGTCGGTCGCGACCGGGACGGATATTGCCAGTCGGATTATAGGTTTGGCGCAGCGCAACCGCGTGATCCATGAACAGGAATGTTTCAACCTGAACCCGGCAACCAATGTGATGAATCCGCGGGCCGAGGCGATGCTGGCTTCCGGTCTGGGATCTCGTCCGTCTCTGGGCTATCCCGGAGATAAATATGAAACGGGGCTGGAGGCAATTGAGGAGATTGAGGTAATCGCCGCCGAGTTGTGCGCCGAAATTTTCGATGCCGGATATGCTGAAATTCGGGTGGCGTCCGGCGCGATGGCGAATTTGTATAGCTTTATGGCGATCTGCCAGCCGGGTGATGTGATCATTGTGCCGCCCGCGGCCATTGGCGGGCATGTTACGCATAACAATGGCGGCTGCGCCGGGCTTTATGGACTGATCATTCATGAGGCCCCGGTGGATGCCGATGGCTATACGATTGATCTGGACGGTTTGCGCGATCTGGCAAAGCAAGTCCGCCCCAAACTGATTACGGTGGGCGGCAGCCTTAATCTGTTTCCCCATCCCGTGAAACAAATCCGTGCGATTGCCGATGATGTCGAGGCGCTGGTGTTGTTTGATGCCGCCCATCAATGTGGGCTGATTGCGGGTGGGGTCTGGCCCAATCCGTTGGCCGAAGGCGCACATCTGATGACCATGAGCACTTATAAAAGCCTTGCCGGTCCGGCAGGGGGCCTGATTGTTACCAATGACGCCGCACTGGCGCGCAATCTCGATACCATTGCCTTTCCGGGCATGACGGCAAATTTTGACGTCGCCAAATCTGCCGCGCTGGCCTTGACAATGATCGACTGGCGCGAATATGGCGCGGCTTATGCGCAAAAGATGGTGAATGTCGCTGTGGCGTTGGCCCACGCACTGGACGATGAAGGCATTCCGGTATTTGGCAAGGACCGTGGTTTTACCATGTCGCACCAGTTCGCGATCATGGCGGCGTCATATGGGGGTGGACAGACGGCTTCCAAAACCCTGCGCAAGGCCGGGTTTCTGGCTTGCGGCATTGGCCTGCCGCTGCCACCGGTTGCGGGTGATATGAACGGTCTGCGCATAGGCACGCCGGAACTGGTGCGCTGGGGCGTGGACGTAACGGATACGCCGGAACTGGCCCGCCTGATCGCCCGTGCTCTGATGATCGAAAACTCCGAAATTATCGCCCCCGACGTTGCAGGCCTTCGGGCGCGCTTTAACCGGTTGCATTACATATGTCGCTAATCCGCCCGTCAGGTGATGGAAAGGCCGTCTAAAAAAACGGTGCTGGCGGCAATCACCGCATCAGGTTGTTCCAGATGTGGGATATGGCCGGAATCGGGCAGGATCAGGGGTGTTGCCGGGCCGCCGGAATGGGAACAGATCAATTCCACCTGCCGGATGCTGCCGAACTGGTCGGTTTCGCCTTGAATAACCAGTATCGGGCAGGTGATGGCGGCAAGGTCGCCGGTCATATTCCAGTCGCGAAAGGCGGGTTGGGTCCATGTGTCGATCCATGCGCGTACCACATCGTCCGTCTGATCGAAATGATGGCGTTCCAGCCGAGATTTCCAGTCGGTTTCGGCATAGGTTTTGGCCGCCTCCGTGATTCCGGCAACCGTCACATCCTCGACCATTACATGGGCGGCTTCGCTGATCACGGCGCAGACATTGTCCGGAAATCGCGCGGCATATTTCAGGGCAATCGTCGCCCCGTCACTGTGGCCAAACAGGATTGGTTTTTTGATTGCAAGCGCGGTCAAAAGCCCGTGCAAAAAACGGTCTGATTCCTCGTTATGGAAATCAATCGGGCGCGGGATAACCGTATGCGGGTCGGATCTCCCATGTCCGCGCCGTTCATAGACCAGAACCGGGTACCCGGTGGCCGCGGCCAGCTTTTTTGGGAAATCGCGCCACATGCGGATGCTGCCAAGGGCCTCGTGCAGAAACACGATCACGGGGGCATCGGGCCGGGCTTCGGGCGGGGTGATTTTCTGACAGGCAAGGCGCACGCCGTCCACGGTGACAAAAAAATCGTCGGTCAAAATGCGCCTCTTTTTCGGTTATTCGGTGCGGGTTTATTTATTTCTAAAACAACACACTCTGTCAATGCGCCAAAGCCCGGCGCAAGGCCGGGCTTTGGGTAGTTTTTTCACGCGCAAGCTGTTGACTATTTCAGCGCCGCACAGGCCCGTTTGATGCGCTTGCACGCCTCGGTCAGGGCTTCGGTCGAGGTGGCGTAGGAAATGCGGAAATAGGGGGCAAGGCCAAAGGCCGTTCCCTGAACCGCAGCAACGCCTTCGGCTTCCAGCAAATAGGTTACGAAATCGCTGTCGGTTTCGATGACCTTGCCATCGGGGGTTTTCTTGCCGATCACGCCCTTGCAGGACGGATAGACATAAAACGCACCTTCGGGTTTTTTGCAGGTCAGGCCTTCGCATTCATTGATCGCCTTGACGACAAGGTCGCGGCGGGTTTTGAAGACTTCGGCACGCTCGGCCAGAAAATCCTGCGGACCGTTCAGGGCTTCGACCGAGGCGGCCTGACTGATTGACGAGGTATGGGTGCTGGTCTGCGACTGCACCATATTGATCGCCTTGATCAGGGCAACCGGACCCGCCGCATAGCCCAGACGCCAACCGGTCATTGCATAGGATTTCGATACGCCGTTACAGGTCAGGGTGCGCGATTTCAGTTTCGGTTCGATCTGGGCGATCGTCGTGAATTTGAAACCGTCATAGACCAGATGTTCATACATGTCGTCGGACATGATCCAGACATGATCATGTTTCAGCAACACATCGGCCAGTGCGCGCAATTCGGCGGCGGAATAGGCCGCACCCGTCGGGTTGGACGGGGAATTGAGCACCAGCCATTTGGTTTTCGGCGTGATCGCGGCTTCGAGTTCGGCGGCGGTCAGTTTGAAGTCATTTTCTTCCTGACATTCGACAATCACCGGGGTGCCTTCGGACATCAGGGTCATATCGGGATAGGACACCCAATAAGGGGCCGGAATGATCACTTCGTCACCGGGGTTCAGGGTTGCAAACAGGGCGTTATACAGCGTCTGTTTGCCGCCACAGCCGACGGTGATTTCGTCAATCGTGTATTCCAGATCGTTTTCACGTTTGAATTTTGCGACAATCGCCTTGCGCAGCGCAACGGTGCCGGCGACCGGGGTGTATTTGGTCTGTCCGGCGTCAATGGCGGCCTTGGCGGCGGCCTTGATGTTGTCGGGGGTATCAAAATCCGGCTCGCCCGCGCCAAGGCCGATCACATCCACGCCAGCGGCCTTAAGTTCAGCGGCCTTGGTGGTGACGGCAATGGTCGGAGAGGGTTGAATACGGCTCAAACGGTCGGCAATAAACGCCATTGGTCTGTTTCCCTGGAATAAAAATACATGGAAAGATGTCAGCTCTTTCGGTTCGGACCCTACGCCCGGTTTTAAAGCAATTCAAGGTGGTTTCGGGGTTTTTGCGGGTTCTTTGGGATGTTTTCCGGCCCCCTCATACGGTTTTGCAACGATATCGCTTTTTCAACGCCAATCAGGGTGGCCGGTTCCGAATTTTTTGATGACGTTCTGCTGACATCTTCTGACGCAAACTGTCAGGGGCGGGCTTGCGGTTCGGGATTGTTGGCTTATAACTATCTGCCATGAACATTTTGCCCGATATATTGCTTAAACGCCGCCCGCCGGTTGATGGATCGCGGGAATTCAAGCTGGTGACGGATTACGAACCGGCCGGGGATCAACCGCATGCGATTGCCGAATTGCTGGCGGGGATCGAGGATCACGAGCGCGATCAGGTGTTGCTGGGCGTTACCGGATCGGGCAAGACCTTTACCATTGCCAATCTGATCGCCAAAACCCAGCGCCCGGCCCTTGTTCTCGCACCCAACAAGACGCTGGCGGCACAGCTTTATTCCGAGATGAAAAGCTTTTTCCCGGAAAATGCGGTGGAATATTTCGTTTCCTATTACGATTATTACCAGCCCGAAGCCTATGTGGCACGCACCGACACCTATATCGAAAAAGACAGTTCGATCAATGAGCAGATCGACCGGATGCGCCATGCGGCCACCCGTGCGATTCTGGAACGCAATGATTGTATCATTGTGGCGTCGGTATCGTGCATTTACGGGATCGGGGCGGTCGAAACCTATCTTGAGATGACCCAGCGCATTGCGGTGGGTGACGAGGTGGACCGCAATGCGATCATGAAACGGCTGGTGGAATTGCAATATACCCGCAATGACGCCGCCTTTTCACGCGGAACATTCCGGGTGCGCGGCGATGTTCTGGAAATTTTCCCGGCCCACTCCGAAGACCGTGCCTGGCGCGTTTCGATGTTTGGCGATGAGGTTGAGGAACTGGTGGAGTTTGATCCGCTGACCAGCCAGAAATACGCCAATATGGATTCGGTGACGGTTTACGCCAATTCCCACCATGTCACGCCGCGTCCGACTTTGGTGCAGGCCATGCATGGCATCAAACAGGAATTGAAAGACCGTCTGGCGCAATTTCAGGCCGAGGGTAAATTGCTGGCGGCGGAACGGATCGAACAGCGTACCATGTTCGATCTGGAAATGATGGAAACGGTCGGGCATTGCAAGGGCATCGAAAATTATTCGCGCTGGTTATCGGGGCGCAATCCCGGCGAGCCGCCGCCAACCCTGTTTGAATATCTGCCAGAAAATGCGTTGCTGTTTGTCGATGAAAGCCATGTTGCCGTGCCGCAGATTGGCGGCATGTTCAAGGGCGACTTCAATCGCAAATTCACGCTGGCCGAACATGGGTTTCGCCTGCCCAGTTGTGTCGATAACCGCCCCCTGAAATTCGAGGAATGGGAGGCAATGCGCCCGCAAAGCGTGTTTGTGTCCGCCACCCCGGGCCCTTGGGAAATGAATCGTACCGGCGGGGTGTTTACCGAACAGGTGATCCGCCCGACCGGTCTGATTGATCCGGTTTGCATTATCCGCCCGGTGGAAACGCAGGTCGATGATTTGTTGGCCGAGGCCCGCGAGTGCGCACAAAAGGGGCAGCGCGTGCTGGTCACCACCCTGACCAAACGCATGGCCGAGGATTTGACCGAATATCTGCATGAAAACGGAGTGCGGGTGCGCTATCTGCATTCCGACATCGACACGCTGGAGCGCATCGAGATTATCCGTGATTTGCGGCTGGGTGTGTTTGATGTTCTGGTCGGGATCAATTTGCTGCGCGAGGGGCTGGATATCCCGGAATGTGCGCTGGTGGCGATTCTGGATGCCGACAAGGAAGGCTTTTTGCGGTCGAAAACATCGCTGGTGCAGACGATTGGCCGGGCGGCGCGTAATCTGGATGGCCGGGTTATTTTGTATGCCGACAAAATGACCGAAAGCCTGAATTACGCGATCAGCGAAACCAGCCGCCGTCGGGAAAAACAGACGGCCTATAATATTGCGAACGGCATCACACCGGAATCGGTACGCAGCAAAATTCGCGATATTATCGAAAGCATTGCCGAACGCGATTATGTGACGGTCGATACCGGTGTGTCGGGCGATATCATGATCGGGCATAATTTGCGCGCCCATATCGAGGATCTGGAAAAACGCATGCGTCAGGCCGCAGGCGATCTGGAATTCGAGGAAGCCGCCCGTTTGCGCGATGAAATCAAGCGTCTGGAAAGTCAGGAACTGGGCCTGTCACAGGCCGGGCCGATGGCCCGCGACCTGACGCCACAGGATGATGGCAGCGCCGGACCCGGATCAAAATCGGCCAACCGTCCGAAATACAAGGGCCGCCGTCGCAAGGGACCATGATGGGCCTTGTCTTTGCCTTGCCTGATTAAATTGCGTCACGGGTCTTTCTTTCTAACGTTTCGCAACAATATCCTGTAAAATTACCGGTTGTATATTCGGGTGCAGGATTTCCCGGTTCCAGGCGGCATGACGCGACAGGGCGGAGGCTTTTTTGACAGCCACAGGACGGTGGATTGCGATCTTTTTGCTGGGGGTTTCGGGTGCCTTGACGACGGGCAGCCTGCCGGGAAGGGCCGCCGAACTGACGGTTGCGGTCAATCATGCGCCGCCTTACCGGATACTTGATGAAATCGATGGCCGCCCTGTTTATTCCGGTATTTACATGGACGTCCTTGAAGAAGCCGCCCGCAGAACCGGTTTGCAACTGACCTATCAGAATGTGCCGTTCCGACGCGCCTTGCTGTTGATGGAAACCGGTGGTGCCGACCTGATGCTGGGACCGAACCGCACGCCGGAACGCGAAGATTTCATGTATTTCCTGAAGGCCGAACTGCCTGCCGAACCCAAAGCGGTTTATATTGCGGCATCGGCGGGGGATGTTTTGGATTTGTCCGATTTGGCCGGACAGACGGTGGGGGTGATGCGCGGGGCGTCTCACAATCTGGCCTTTGATACGGCCCTTGGGATCGACCGGATCGAGGCCACCGATTATACCACCCTGTTTCGGATGCTGGATCAGGGGCGGTTGCGCGCCGTGATCGTGCCGTCCTTGCTTGCCAGCCATTTGTTGCGCCCCGAAAATTTTGCCATTCGCAAGGCGAGTCTGGTGCTGGACGGGAAGCCGTCCTTTATTGCGGTCTCGCGGGCTTCGCGGTTTTTTACCGAAGAACGTTATGAGGGGCTGGAAAATGCCCTGATTGCCATGCGCGAGGACGGCACGTTTGACCGGATTTATCAGCATTATGACGGGTCGGGTTTGTAGGGGCTGGTGTGCCCCTACATATACAGGTTTTCGCCGTCCATATCCTTGTACAGATCGGCGACATAATCGCCATAGCCGTTAAACAGCAAGGTCGGAACTTCTTCGCCGGTGGTCAGCAGGCGTTCCTGGGCCTGACTCCAGCGGGGATGGGGGATTTGCGGGTTTACATTGGCCCAGAAACCATATTCGGTTTCGGCAATCCGTTCCCAGAAACTGACCGGGCGTTTGTCGGTGAAGGTAAAGCGCACAATCGATTTGATGTTTTTAAAACCGTATTTCCACGGTGTGACCAGCCGCAGGGGCGCGCCGTTTTGTTTGGGCATGGCTTCGCCGTAAATGCCGGTGGCGATCATGGAAAGTTCGTTGGTGGCCTCGGCGAGGGTCAGGCCCTCGACATAGGGCCAAGGATACCAGAATTGCCGCAGGCCGGGCATGGTGTCGCGCTGGCTGGCGGTTTCCATTTCGACATATTTTGCGCCCGATAACGGTTTGGCGAAATCGACCAGCGCCTTCATCGGAAAGCCGGTCCAGGGGACGGTCATCGCCCATGCCTCGACACAGCGAAAGCGATAAACCCGTTCTTCCAGCGGCATTTTGCGCACCAGATCGTCGAAATCAATTTCGATTTCCTGTTCGACCATGCCGTCGATCTTGATGGTCCATGGGCGGATTTTCATCGCCTGGGCGGCATCGGAAATGAATTTGTGCGACCCGAATTCATAAAAATTATTATAGGTCAGGGCCTTGGCTTTTTCGTCAATCGCCCGGTCCACGGTATAGGACTCATTACGCGGGGCGGGATACAGATCGGCGGTCGGATCCATTGCCTGGGCCAGAACCCGCCCGGCGGGCAGGGTGGCGGCGGCCGCCCCGATGGTGCCGGCGGCAAGGCCGCCCAGAAATTGTCGCCGGTTGCGATAGAGGGCCTGCGGGGTGACGTCCCGCTCGGGAATTTCCCATCCTTTTTGACGGCGAATCAGCATTGGGTGCTCCTGCTTCAAACTGGGAATACCATTTCGTCAAAAGGCGATTTGGGCAAGTCACGCCTCGGTGAACGGGAGGTGAACGGGGAAAATCCGTTGGAAAACTCTTGTAAAACCAATGCTTTGATAAGAAAAAAATCAAAATGCATTTTTTCTGAAAAAAGTTCTTGCTTTGTTCTTTTCGCTGTGGCATAACAGAAAAATCAAGGCGATAAATGCGCCCGGACACAAAACCCGCAGGGATTATTCCTTGCGGGTTTTTGCGTTTGGCGATGTGCAACACAGGAGGATGAGATGACAGGTTTGAGAACAGGGAACGGGCGGCATATGCCCGATATCCGGGGGAGTCCGGGCGCAGGGCGCGGGTGATGTAACCGGCCAAACGCCCGAATTGCATCCCGCGCCAACCGGACCCGATGCGGCGGACGCCCGAAATGCGCCCGGAGTGCGCCCGGAGTCTGCCCGGATGGCATTGGAACGGTGCCGGGGTTGCGGCGGGTTCGCAGCGGGATTTGGTCCGGGATCGGAGCCGGGGCCGGGAGCGGCGGATGCCCGAAATGCGTCTGCCTTGTGCCCGGAGTGCGTCCGGAGTGTACCCGGATGGCATCGGGACGGTTCCGGGGTTGCGGCGGGCTTTGCGTCCGGGATCAGGACCGGGGCGGCGGATGCCCGAAATGCGCCTGCCTTGCGCCCGGAGTGTGTCCGGATGTAATCGGACGGCACCGGGGCCAGAACCAGCGCCGGGGCGTCCGGGGTGTGGTGGCTTGCGGTGGGGGCGGTGCATCGGGGTTTGCCCGGGGTGGGTCCGGGGCGGCGGATGCCCGAGATGCGTCTGCATTGCGCCCGGATTGTGTCCGGATGGCACCGGTTTTGCACCGGGCTTTGGTTCGGGATCGGGGCGAGGGCCGGAACCGGGATTGCGTTCGGGAGCGGTGGCTTTGCGGCGGGGGTGGAGCATTGTGCGGGGATTGGATATCCAAGGCGGGCCATGGCTTTTTACGCGGCAACAGGTGTTTTGTGATATGCCGGGTGTCCCGGGTATCAAGCCTTGGTGCGAACGGCCTCAAGCAGCGATTGTGCTTCATCCGCCAGAAAGTCGCTTACCATCATCGTCATGCGTGGCAGGACGCGCCGGGAATGGATGACGATACTGATGCTTTGTGCCGGGATATTGATGCCCGATACGGAAATCCCGACCAGCCGACCATCCAGCAACTCGGGAGCGGCATCCAGTTCCGAGGTCAGGGCCACGTGGTTTCCTTCCACCACCAGATGTTTCAGCAATTGCAGGGAATTGGTCACGACCTGCGGCGGGCCGTCCGAGAACATCCATGAGTGGCGCGCCTCAAGAATTCGCCGGATCGGCAGGGCGCGGCTTTGAACCACGCTGGCATGGTTCCTGACATCGTTGAGCGTCACGTTTGTGCTGCTGGCCAATGCATGATCCGGCCGTACCACACAATAGAGAGGCAGGTCCGTCGACCATACAACGTGCAAGTCGCGCTGTGGCCGAAGGTTGAACGCCAGCGCAATGTCGCACCTGCCGTCTTCCAATGCGCTGACGGCATCATCGGGTGTGCCCACATCGACATCGATCCGCACGCGCGGATAGTTGGCAGCCATCCGCGCCAGGAAACGTGGCACCAGACCATTGACCAGACTGTCCATGGCCATGATGCGGATATGGCCCAGATCGACCCCCTGCATCTTTTTGATATCAGAAAAAATCTGGTTCTCATCTGCTTTCCACCGCCGGGCCAGAACAACGAACATCTCGCCCGCAGGTGTGATCGACATGCCGGTCGTCATACGATCAAACAGCAGGACGCCCAGCCGGTCTTCCATCAGTTTGATTTGGCGGTCAATCGCAGAAGCGGCAATCCCGGTAGAACGGGAAGCGGCCTGGATTGAACCATGCTCTGCCACGGCTTCAATGTATTGTAGTCCGCGCGGCGTAAGGTGAAGGGACACGATGCAGCCCACCTAATTTCAAGAATGGTTTGTTGCTGATAATGTCATGGATTGTAATGCAAAAGCGAGACTAGTCTTGGTTAACAGAACCAGAACCGAGATTTATATCCTATGACACACGCCCTGGACGTTCTCAATTCCGCCTCCCGCCAGACCGCGATTGCAATGGTGACGCCGCTTGTGGAATTGTCGGGGTGGGTTGGTGAGGCAACGGTTGATGCCCGGCCTTTCGAAACGGACGCAGCCTTGGCCGAGGCGTTGGTCGAGACGATCCTCAAGGCGGATGTCGCGCGCCGTATTGCGATGTTCAAGGTGCACCCGGAACTGGCCGGGCGAGAAGCGCTGGAGGGCAGCATGACCCCCGCCTCGCAAAGTGAACAGGGTCGCCTTGGGCTTTTGAATTTGGCCGCTGACGATCTGGCCCGACTGTCCCGCCTGAACGCGGCCTATCGTGCGCGCTTTGGCTATCCGTTCATTATCGCCCTGCACAAGGTCGAAGACCTGCACACACTGTTTGAAACCTTCGAGCAGAGGCTTTGTGCCACTGCCGTCGAAGAACATATCAGAACACTGGCCGAGATTGCCTCGGTGATCTGCGCCAGAACTGCCAAGGTCTTTGGGCCGGACGCAGCCTTTGCCGAAACCTGACTCCGTCCCCAACCGCACCCGCACCCCTGGAGTAACCCGACATGACCGTCTTTAAAACAATTCTGACAACATCAGCACTCGCCCTGTTTGCCGTATCGGCACAGGCACAAGACGTGATCCGCGTTGCCGGCAATTTTGCCACCGAACATTCCTCGTCGCTGGCGATGGTCAAGTTCGAGGAAGAACTTGAACGCCTTTCGGGCGGGGCAATCGACGTGAATATTTTCCCCGCCCAACAGCTTGGCGGTGCAGCCGAGAACGTGCAGTCGGTCAAGACCGGGGCAATTGAACTGATGTGGGTGGGCACAGCCTACCTCACCCGCACCGTGCCGGAACTGGAAGTCGTTGGTCTGCCGTTCCAGTTCCCTGATCGTAAAGCGGCCTTTGCCATCGTGGATGGCCCGGTCGGTGCGGCGCTGGATGACAAGCTTGCGACCGAGGGTCTTAAGTCGATGGGGTATATGGAGCTTGGGTTCCGCCAACTGACCAACAATGTCCGCCCCATTGTGACAGTCGAGGATATTGCAGGCCTCAAAATCCGCCTGCAACCGAATGAAACGCATCTGGCCACTTTCCGCGCCCTTGGGGCCAACCCCGTTGCCATGGATGTCAAAGAGCTTTATTCCGCGCTGGAGCAGGGCGTTATCGACGGTCAGGAAAATCCGTTTGCCATCATCAACGTGGCCGGATACGCCGAAGTCCAGAAAAACGTCTCCAACACGGGGCACTTCTTTGATTTCATCTCTGTCGTGGGGAACAAGGCCTGGTTCGATGGTCTTGATGCCGAGACGCAGGCAATGGTGCATGAAGCCATGGATACCGCAATAACCTATCAGCGCGAACTGGCTGCCCAACAGGATGCTGACGGGCTTGGTGTGCTCATCGAAAAGGGGATGAGTTACTCGGAAGTGTCGCCCGAACTGGCCGCAGCGCTTCGCGCAAAGACCGCAGGTGTTGCTGCCGAGACCAAGTCGCGCCTTGATGCGGATCTTGTCGAGCTGTTGGACGCCGAAACAGCCAAGCTTGGCATGTGATCCCTTGAAAGCGGATCGTATTTTCACATTGATCCTGACGCGCGCCGATACCGGCGCCCGTCATCTTGTGATATTTGGCGCGGCGGCGATGGTTGGCGTCGTCTCCGCCCAGGTGGTCGCGCGCTATATGTTCAACAGTTCATTTGACTGGGCCGATGAAGTGTCGCGAATCGCCTTTGTCTGGACGATTTTTCTGGCCATCCCCCTGGGGATACGGGACGGCACGCATGTGGGGATCGAGTTGCTGGTCAAGCGGTTCCCGGTCCGCCTGCGCGCCATGCTTGCCCGTGTGACAAACGGACTGGCGGCTGTGATGATGTTGATCGTGTTCTGGACCTCGATCATCGTGGCGATGGTGACCTGGTCCGAGAGGCTGGGCGTGCTCAACATGACGTCCAGCGTCTTTTTCTTTCCGGTCATTCTTGGGTCGCTGCACGCAGCACTTCACCTGACACAGATGGCCCTGTTCCCATCAGATCCCAGGACATCGGAACCCCGAACATGAGCCTTTTCGTCATTTGCACGTTTCTGGTACTGGCGTTTCTGGGCATGCCCCTGGCGTTTTCGCTTGGCGTTTCGGCGCTGGTCGGGCTTTGGATGGCCGGGTTCGATCTGCTGGTGCTGCCGCCGCGCTTGATGAATGCGGTGAATTCCTTTCCGCTGATGTCGATCCCGCTTTTCATGATCGCGGGGGAGTTGATGCTCAAGGGCGGGATCATGGACCGGCTTGTGGATTTCGCCAATGCGTTCATCGGGCGCATGCGCGGCGGGCTGGCGCAGGTTGCAATTATCTCGGGCGCGGGTCTTGCGTCTGTTTCGGGGGCGGCGGTTGCCGATGCCTCGGCCTTGTCATCAACACTCGTACCTTCCTTGAAAAAGCAATACGGGCTTGGGTTCTCAACCGGGGTTGTTGCGGCAGCGGCAAATCTTGGGCCCATCATCCCGCCGTCGGGGGCCATGATCGTCTATGCCTTTATGGCAGGGTCCAGTGTGTCGGTCGGCGGGCTGTTCATGGCAGGTGTCATTCCCGGACTGATCCTGTTTGCGACCTTCATGGTGCTGTGCTGGTTAATCGCGTGGAAGCGTGACTATCCCCTGTCTGGCAACCCCGTCACCCTCAGGAACATCCTGCGGGAACTGCGCCGTTCTTTTGTCGTCTTTCTGATGCCGGTTATCGTGATCGGCGGGATCGTCGCCGGAGCCTTTACCGCGACCGAGGGTGCGGCCGTCGGTGTCTGCTATTCCTTGTTTCTTGGTTTCTTCGTCACGCGGCAGTTGAAACTCAGCGATCTGCCCGAGGTGCTGCTGACGGCGGCCAAGACTTCTGCGCTGGTCGGTGCGATGATTGCTTTTGCCTCGACCGTGACATTTCTGTTCACCATCGACATGCTGCCGTTCAAGCTGGCAGGGCTGCTTCAGGGGTTTACGGACAACCCGTTTGCTTTCCTTTGTCTTATCGCCGTGATGCTGCTGGTTGTTGGTATGTTCCTTGAATCCAACGCTGCCTACATCATGCTGGTGCCGCTGTTTCACCCGATTGCGATGCAATACGGGATAGACCCGCTGCATTTTGGTTTTCTCTTTGTGCTCAATCTTGTGATTGGCATGCTGACACCGCCGGTGGGCGTGATCCTGTTTGTGGTGTGCGGGATCACCGGCGTGAAGATGGGTGAACTGGTGCGCGAAAGCTGGCCGTTCATTGTGGCGATGTATGCCATCTTGTTGTTATGTATGATATTTCCCGGCGTCGTGACATGGTTGCCGGAACGAATGGGGTACTGATGCGCCTTCTCATGATCAATCCCAACACAACGGAGGCGCTGACCCGGCGGCTTGTCGCGTCTGTATCCGCCGTGCTGCCGCCGGATGTCACACTCCTGCCTGTGACGGCTTCTCGGGGGTTTCCCTATATCTCGTCCCGCGCCGAGGCGCAGATAGCGGGTGCGCTTGTTCTGGAGACTTTGGCCGAGAGGCAAGCAGAGTGTGATGCTGCCGTCATCGCCGCCTTTGGTGATCCCGGATTGCTGGCTGCGCGTGAACTTTTTGACCTGCCTGTTTCGGGCATGACAGAGGCATCGATGATGATGGCCATGTCACTGGGGCGGCGGTTTGCCTTCGTCACCTTTAGCAGGCATCTTGCCCCCTGGTTTGAAGAACAGGTCCGCCTTGCCGGTCTCGAAGGACGCTTCGCCGGGATTTTCACACCAAACGAGGCTTTCAAGACACTGTCTGGCGTGGCCGAGGATTTGCGACAGCCTCTTGTCGCCACCTGCCGCCGCGCGGCCCGTGATGCCGACGTGCTTATCCTTGCCGGTGCCCCAATCGCCGGGTTGGCCAACGAAATCAAAAACGACATTCCCCGCATTCTGATTGATCCCGTGCAAGCCGCCGCGCTGCAAGCCGTTGCGCAATTTCGGCTGTTTCCAAAAGGGGCGTCGCAAGGGAGTTTTGCGCGACCTCCTTCAAAACCGAACACCGGGCTTTCACCGTCTCTGGGCCACTGGATCGCAGGACAGGATCAGGCCAGCCAATCCTGAAAACCGTTACTTTCTGATTGTTTGAGTGATCTGGCCCTGGGTTCCCTTCACTTTTTCCGGTTGTTTTCCAAGGCAAACGGCCCGGAAATTCCGGGCCGTTGCGGGGGGATGGTGTAGGGCCGGTTGGGGCCGGTCAGCTTTCCAGCAGGCTGCGCAGCATCCAGGCGGTTTTTTCGTGGGTCTGGATGCGCTGGGTCAGCAGATCGGCGGTGGCGTCGTCGTCCGAACTGGCGCAGAGCGGATAAAGCGCACGGGCCGTTTTGATGACGGTTTCGTGGCCTTCGACCAGTTGTTTGATCATGTCCCTGGCGGCGGGAACGCCGGTTTCTTCCTTGATCGAGGACAGTTTTTTGTAGGCCGAAAAACTGCCCGGTGCGAAGGCGCCAAGCGAGCGGATGCGTTCGGCAATTTCATCAACGGCGGTTGCCAGTTCGGTATATTGCATTTCAAACATGGTGTGCAGGGTCTGGAACATCGGGCCGGTGACGTTCCAGTGGAAATTGTGGGTTTTCAGATAGAGCGCATAGGAATCCGCCAGCAAACGGCCAAGGCCCTCGGCGATTTCGGTGCGGTTTTTTTCGGTAATGCCAATATCGATTTTCATGCTGTGTTTCTCCGGTGCGGTGGCGCATAAGGATTATGACGGGATTATCGTTCTTCCCGAATAGATAATCCAATCAATAGTTTGGTGAATGTGGATAGATCAAATCTATCACAGTATGTCTGGTGTTATTTGGGGGTGTTTCGGCCACCCCGCAACTGTGCGGCATTCTTGCCGGTCAGTTCCTGCATATGGGCAAAGCGGCGTTCAAAAAAGCCGGTGCCAAGGCTGAGCGATCGGAGTTCCATCACCATATCGCCGGTTTCGGATGCGGGCATCAGCACCTCGATCTCGTCCCAGCCCTGCCAGCCTTCCTTGGCGCAAAAGCCCGCAATCTGGCCGCGCCGCGCACTGACCAGCCGTTGGGCTTTGGAGGTGAATTCGGACGGGACCGACACAATGATCCGGTCTACCGGCTCCAGAATCACCGGGTCGGCCAGTTTCAACCCGTCCTGCAAGGCGATGCGGGCGGCCATCTGAAAGGCCTGATCGGAACTGTCCACGGCATGATAGGAGCCATCCGTGAGTTCGACGGCAAAATCAACCACCGGAAAGCCCAGCGGCCCGGACCGCATGCCATCGCGAATGCCCTTTTCCACCGCCGGGATATAATGGCGCGGCACGGTGCCGCCGACCACCTTGTCGGTAAAGGTAAAGCCCGCCCCGCGGGCCTGCGGGGTGAGGGTGATTTTGACATCGCCAAACTGGCCGTGGCCGCCGGTCTGTTTTTTATAGCGACCCTGCACCTGTACGGGTTTGCGGATGGTTTCCTGATAGGCGGTCTGGACCGGCACGGTTGACAGATCAAGGTGATAGCGGTCGCGCAATTGCATCAGTGCCAGTTGCAGATGAATGTCGCCCTGCCCGCGCAGGACCAGTTGCCCGGTATGGGGATCATGCAGGGCGTCAAGGGAGCGGTCCTGTTCGGTCAGATGGTGCAGGGCCTCGGTCAGTTTGACGTCATCGCCCGGTGTGTTGACCTGAAGGGCAACGGCATAAAGTGGCGGCAGCGGATCGGGCCACAGGCCATCCATGATTTTCCCCGCCGGGCCAAGGGCCTGCCCGGTGCGGGCCTTGTCCATGCGCGGCAGGCCGATGATGGCACCGGGGCCGGCACTGGCGATTTTTTCGGTTTTGTCACCCGACAGGGCACACAGGCCGCTGATCCGGTCCGCGCCGATGCCATCGCCTTCCTGCACCATGCCCGATAACACCCGCCCATAACAAAACCGCCCGGCATGGGGCAGGTGAAGGGTCTTGAAAATCTGGACAACCGGGGCTTCGCCCCCATTGGTATTGCCCTCTGTCTCGATACCCAGACGTTGGGCGCAGACATCGGCATTGGGGGCTTCGTGACGCAGGGCCTTGAGCAGGCGGCGAATGCCGTAATCCTTTTCGGCCGATCCGAAAAACACCGGCACAATCAGATCATTGGCCAGATCGCGGCCCAGATTGTCGTAAATTTCATCGGGGGCGGGGGTTTGATCCTCAAGGATTTTTTCCAGCAAGCCATCATCAAAATCGGCCAGTGTTTCAAGCAATCCGTCGCGGGCCTGCTGTTCACGCTCCGCCATTTGGGCGGGCAGGGAGACCAGTCTGGACGGATGGCTGTCGAGATATTCATAGGCGCGTTGCGACACGACATCGACAAAGCCGGTGATTTCTTCGCCGGTGCCGTCATTGCCGCGGATCGGGATTTCGCGCAGGACGAGGGGCCGGTCGGAAATATCCTGCAAGGCGCTCAGCGTATCGCGCAGGCGCACCCCGGCATGGTCGGCCTTGTTGATGAAAATCAGATGCGGGATGCGGCCCCGGTCCAGATATTTCAGGATCGGGGCGGCGGTCATGATTTTGGCCGGGTCGGGTTCGATCACCACCACGGCAACATCGCAGATCATCGCGGCTTCGCGGCTGTCCTGGGCGAAATCGACCGAGCCGGGGCAATCGATAAAATGCCATTCTTCGTCCAGCCAGGTGGTTTTGGCGACGGTCAGAAGGGTGCTCATGCCGCGTTCGCGGGAGTCGGCGCTGTAATCGCCAATTGTGTTATGATCGCGCACCGATCCCTTGCGATGCAGGGTGCCGGTGGCCAACAACAAACTTTCCAGAAGGCTGGTCTTGCCGCTGGTATAGGGGCCGACAAGGGCGGCAACACGCGGCGGGTGGGGTGTAAAGGGCATGGTCATCTCCTCGCGGCGGAAAATGATCCGTCCGGCAGGAGGCGGCAGCGCGTCCCGTCGGTCGCGATCCTGGTGCCGTATGGGCCCGGTATGGCGGCCCTGTGCAAGGGACCGGTTCCGGGCTTTGCTTCTTCCGGATAATCCTTTCACTGCTGCGCATCAACAGCAAGGAAAATTGATGGCCGGTGACAGGCTTTCTATTTCAGGTTTTGAAAGATGTGCCTTTATTTCGCCATGATCTGCCCTGAAATCACCTTAACCGGCCTGTTTTCCGGCCTTAATCCCAAGTCATATTGGGAATGTCAGACGAGGTGGTTGTCGGAACATTTCTGTCCCCCCTCAAGCGTTACCGACGCTCTTTATCGTCCCCCGTGAGAGAGCAAATGACGCCTCGAACTGATCGGTCTCCCCAAGACCATTTGACCCCGAAAATGGGGCGGGTTTCAAACCCCGCCCCTTCTTTTTTGCGTTTTTCCGGGTTGTCTTCTTTTGCCTTTATTTGCCCTGAAATGGTCTTAAGTCGCTGGTTTTCATGCCGCAATTATCGGGCATAGTCACAATTGTCAAACGCGACAACCGGTGTGCGTCCCTCCCTCGCAAACACCGGGACCCCAATTTGCTGTCCCCCGCAGCATCTGCACCCCAGGGTCGAACGGCGCGTTTGGCATTAAGGTCTCCCCAAGACCAACTGTCCCCCAAAGACGGGGCGGGTTTCAAACCCCGCCCCGCTCTTTTTTTATGGGGTGACCTTGCCAATTTCCTCAATGCTGAAAATTGCGGTAGGGGTGCTGCGCCCGCGCACGGTGACGTCGCCGCGGGGGTGGCTTTCAAAGGGCGGGGTTTCGCCACAGGCTTGCAAGGTTTCGCCGGTTGTCAGGACAAAAGTGCCGAACTGTTTGTTCATCTGTTCAAGGCGGGCGGCGATATTGACGGTATCGCCATGCACGGTGAAGGTCAGGCGGTCCTGCGATCCAATCGCCCCGACGACAACATTGCCGGTATTGATACCACAGCGCGTTTTCAGATAACCACCATGGCAAAACACGGTTTCCCGACAGGTTTTCTGAATGCCAAGGGCGGTCAGGACCGCCTTGCGGGCATGGTCCGGGTCCGGGGTGACGGCGTTGAAGGTGATCAGCATGGCGTCGCCCTCAAACTGGTTGATGACGCCGCCATATTGTTCGATCACCGCATTGGTGGCGGCGAAATAGTCATTAAGCATCCGGGCCAGTTCCTGCGGGGTCAGGGTTTCCGAGAGGGTTGAAAAGCCTTCGATATCGGTAAACATCACGGTGGCATGGACCGATTCACCATCCCCGGCGCGGATTTGCTGATCGGCATGGGTGATGCGGGCGGCCACCTCGCGCGAGACAAAGCGCGACAGGTCGCGGGCGGCAATTTCATCGGAGACGGCGCGTTGAAACGACCGCTGTGCGCGCAAAACCGCAATCGCCAGAATGCCCGACACCATCAGAATGGCGATGATCTTGTCGATCTCGGCCCCGATCAGGATGGAATTGGAGGTCAGATAGGTGACGTAATTGCGGGTGATCATGCTCTGCCCGCCCTCGCTCCAGATCACATAAAACACCAGCGCCAACCAGCCAAGGGCGGCCGTCCCCCCGGCCAGCAGGATATAGCGCGGATCAAACCGCAGGGCGCGCAACGCGATAAAGATAAAGACATACATCATGGTCGGCGCTTTAAGATAGAAACTGGCGGGCTGCATATACTGGATGTGGAAGCTCCAGATCAGCACCATCAAAAGCCCGATATCGGCGATGACCGAGAGGGTCAGAAACCAGTCGGCCAGCGCCATGCGCCAGGACAGCCCCAGCCGGGTCAGGGTAAAGACAAAATAAAGGGCGAGCGCCCACGGCACCGGATGAAAACCCTGATTCATCGCGGTTTTGGGGGTGATGGTATAGAGGCTGGCGAAAATCACCATTAATAATAACTGCACCCAACCGATCAGCTTTTCGCTTTGGCGTTGCTGCCGGGCGATGGCCTCGGTCACGCGGTCGGGCAGGCCGGCCTTGGGGGCCTTGCCAAACAGGAATTCGGCGATATCGGTTTTCATGTGGTGTGCGGCCCCCTTGCTTGCCCCCGGACCAGGACGCCGGGGCGATGCAGTGTGGCGGGCAATGGCGGTTCTGCCAAGGGGCCGATGATCGCGGGGCGTCACGGGTTTGTGTGGGAGGAGATTCAGGACAAAAAAAAGCCGGGCAACAATGTGCCCGGCAAGTTTATCAGGGAGGCTTCACGTCTGGGAGACGTAGGACCCCTCTCGGGGCCCTGGGTGGCCGGGCTGGGAGCCCGACCAAGACCGGAAAATCGGTCAGGGAGAAATCTGTTACCACGGTGCGGTGTTTGCCGCTGTGGTTCGAGAGGGAAGATAGCAATTTATCGGCAAAGTACCACTGACAAATTGATCCTTCTGCCATGCGTAAAACGCATAAAGCTAAAACAGGTTCCAACTGGCGGTTAATAATCTGAAATAAAACAATAAATTTTCCGAAAGGTCGAGCCACAATCCGGACGCAAGGGGGGCGGGGCAGAATTTTATGTGCGACTGCGAAAAAAAAAGCCGGTAACCCCGAAAGGTTACCGGCAGGATCAACAGGGAGGCTTTAACGTCCGGAAGACGGGGAATCTTGGGGATTCCAGACCGGATAACGTTCCGGCCGGACGGATCAGGAGGGACTGATCGGAGCGGTTGGGAGCAAGCCCGTATGTGCAGGCGCTAACAACCGCAGATGTGAATATATGTGTGGTCTGTAACGTTTAAAAATAGAAATGCGACACAGCAACCATGCGTTTTCTGCATGGCGGAAAAATGACAACAATATGAAGACATTATGTCAGTCTGTCATGGCACAGCCGGGCAGATGGCCTTCATGCAAAACGCCCGCCTTTGCCAGGCGGACGTTTGAAGGGTGGTTCGGGATTTTCCCCGGAGGGGATCAGTCCGGAATGCCGGTGACACGGGCCTTGGCCTCGTTGATTTTTTCAATCAGGAAATCGCGGAACACGCCGATGCGTTTGGAATGGCGCAATTCTTCGGGATAGACGAAATAGGCGTCAAAACTGGGCCCTTCGAGTTCGGGCAGGATACGGACCAGATTGCTGTCGGCGGGCACCAGATAATCGGGCAGGGCCGAAATGCCCAGACCCGATTCGGTGGCGCGGAAAATGCCATAGATATTGTTGAGTTTCAGGATTGCCCGCATATCGGGTTTGAACTGCCGGGCGACATTCATCATCCAGTTGACGTTTGATACCGGCGGGCGGGCATCCTCGCCATAAATGATCAGGCGGTGATTTTTGATGTCTTCGGGTTTTTTCGGCACGCCATGAATTTTGAGATATTCCGGCGAGGCAAAGACATGATAGCGCAAGGTCATCAATTGCCGTTGCACCAGATCGGCCTGACGCGGCGGCATCATGCGAATGGCAACATCGGCCTCGCGCATCGCCAGATCGAGTTCCTGATCATGAAGAACCAGCGACAATTCGATATCGGGATAGCGTTCCAGAAATTCGTTGATGCGCGGGGTCAGCCAGGTGGAACCAAAGGCAACGGTGGTCGTGACCTTTAACGGGCCGCTGGGCCGTTCGCGCGATTCGCGAATGCGGGCCTCGGCCATCGACAGTTTGGCAAAGACATCATGGGCGGTGCGATAGAGAAGTTCGCCCTGTTCGGTCAGGATCAGACCGCGGGCATGGCGGTGAAACAGCGGGACTTTGACGCTGTCTTCCAGTGCGCTGATCTGGCGGCTGACCGCTGACTGGCTGAGATTAAGGTTTTCCCCCGCATGGGTAAAACTTCCCGCCTCGGCAACAGCGTGAAAAACACGCAGTTTGTCCCAATCCATTGACCTGCTCCTTTGTCACCATCGCGTGGTCCCAACGATGGTCCCCTGATACTGTCCTGTTTTTAAAGTCATATGGTTTCCAGCCGGTTAAGCTGACCGGATTAATGATCTAATATGAGGCCTTTGTGAGGATGTGCAAGCAGGCAATGTGTTTTTAGGGGCAGGCCCATCAAAAACGGCACCGTTTGACGGGTGCCGTTTGAGGGATCGGACAACAGGCAAAATCAGCCTTGATGTTCGGCGATGAATTTTTCGGCCTCCAACGCGGCCATACAGCCCATCCCCGCCGCAGTGACGGCCTGACGGTAAATTTTGTCGGTGACATCGCCAGCGGCGAAAACACCGGCGACATTGGTGCGCGTCGTGCCGGGTTGCACCAGAATGTAATTTTCCGGGTCCATCGTGATATGGCCCTGAAACACCCTGGTTGCCGGATCATGGCCGATGGCAACGAAAAATCCGTCGGCGGCGATATCGGTCAGCGCATCGGTTTTGATATTGCGCAGGCGAACGCCTTCGACCCCGTCCATCGGGCCGTCGCCGCCCAGAATATCGTCGATCACGCTGTCCCAGATCACATCGATTTTGTCGTGATTGAACAGGCGGTCCTGCAACATTTTTTCGGCACGCAATTCATCGCGGCGATGGACCAGCGTCACCTTGCTGCAAATTCCGGCGAGATAGAGGGCTTCTTCCACGGCGGTATTGCCGCCGCCGACCACGACAACCGGTTTGTTGCGATAGAAAAACCCGTCACAGGTCGCACAGGCCGATACACCGCGGCCATTGTATTTTGCCTCGCCGGGCAGGCCGAGCCAGCGGGCCTGCGCCCCGGTGGTGATGATCACGCTTTCGGCAACGTAACTGTCGCCGGAATCGCCCTTGCAGACAAAGGGGCGTTTGGAAAAATCGACATCGACAATCAGGTCATGGGCCATTTTGGTGCCGACATGTTCGGCTTGGGCTTTCATTTGCTCCATCAGCCACGGCCCCTGAATGACATCGGCAAAGCCCGGATAGTTTTCAACATCGGTGGTGATGGTCAACTGCCCGCCCGGCTGCAACCCCATGACCATCATGGGTTCAAGATTGGCGCGCGCGGCATAGATGGCGGCGGTATAACCCGCCGGGCCGGAACCGATGATCAGGACTTTGGTGTGATGTGTCTGGGCCATGTTCTTTGCTGTCTTGATGGATGAAACTGGCGTCGAACATATGGGCACATGCGCCGGGGCGCAACCGCCCAAAACAGGATTTTGCCACAAGATTTTGCGGGTCGGGTGCCGGAACGGCACGGATTTTGCGAATTGTTAGCAATTGTTACATGGGTCAGATTGCATTCTGGCACAGAATATATTATTGCCAGCACATTGCCCCCCTGTAATATTGTTTCGTACAGGGTGATATCAGCGCACAGAATTGAGGAATACATGCAACGGGTCAAACTCGACAGGATCGACCGCAGAATTTTGCGCGATCTTCAGGAAGACGGCCGGATGACCAATGTTGAACTGGCGCGCCGCGCCGGGATATCGGCGCCGCCCTGTTTGCGTCGTGTGCGTGCGCTGGAAGAAGCCGGGTTTATTCAGGGCTATCACGCCGATGTCGATGCCCAGGCGCTGGGATATAATGTGACGGTGTTTGCGCTGGTCGGGCTGGCCAGCCAAGCCGAACATGATTTGCGGGCCTTTGAAGCCCGTGCGGCGGCGTGGCCGGAAGTTCGCGAATGCCACATGGTGGCGGGTGATATGGATTTTTTGTTGAAAATCGTATCGCATAGCTGGGACGAATATCAGAAATTCCTGACGACCCAACTGACGATGGCGGAAAACGTCAATCACGTCAAATCGGCCCTGTCGATTCGCACCGCCAAAAGCGAACCGGGCGTGCCGATTGATCTGGATGGCGAAGACTGAATTTCCGGTTTTGACCGGGTTTGATTTTCAGGGCTGCTGTGCCAGATTGCGCAGGGCATCGCCATCAATTTCATACAGAACCGCCCCGGCATCAATCGCGCCCAGTCGCTGATAAAACCGGCAGGCTTTTATATTGTCGGCAAGGACCGTCCACCAGATTGAGACGGCGTTGCGCCGCAGGGCCTCGGCGGCAAGGGCAGTCATCAGTTTTCCGCCGATTTTGGCGGACCGGTATGCGGGCATGACATAAAGTTCGGTCAGCCACAGGCCGCGTGCGGACAGGTCGGGATTATAAAATTCCTGAAACAGGGCCTGCCCGATGACCGGGGCATCATTGCCATTGCCATCCTGAACCAGCAGGCTTTCAAGGATCGGACGATCCCCGAACATCATGTCGCGGATGCTGTCTTCGCTATGGGGGATGCCGGGATAGTCATGTTCGGCATGGATGGCATTGGACATGGCGGCAATCACGGCGCAATCGCCGGGCCGGGCCGGGCGGATATCAAAACGGGACGGCATGGCAGGGTTCCATAAACAAAAACGGCCCGATGAGGGGTCATCGGGCCGTTACATCGCGGGTGATTTTCAGATCAGGCGAAGGTGACCGACAGGATTTCGTAGGCTTTGGTGCCGCCGGGCACCGTGACCTCGACCGATTCCCCGACCGATTTGCCAATCAGCGCCCGGCCGATCGGCGAGGTGGTCGAGATGCGACCGGCATTGATGTCGGCTTCGATCTGGCCGACCACCTGATAGGTGGTTTCCTCGTCGGTGTCTTCATCGACCATGGTGACGGTCGCGCCAAATTTGATGATGGATCCGGCCAGCGACGGTACATCGATCACTTCGGAGCGGCTCAGCACATCTTCGAGTTCGGCAATGCGGCCTTCGCAGAAGCTTTGGCGTTCACGCGCGGCATGATATTCGGCGTTCTCCGAAAGATCGCCATGTTCGCGTGCATCGGAAATCGCCTTGATGATCTCAAGACGTTCAACCGATTTCAGGTGCTTCAGTTCCTGTTCGAGACGCTGATGCCCCTGGGGGGTCATTGGTACTTTTTCCATCGCGCTCACGCCTTGTTGCAAATGCCAATATTACAAAATCAACCGCCCGGCTATCACCGCCGGGCGGTCTGAAACTTTTCGATACTGTTCTGCGGGGTCGCAGGACTAGTAGTCATCCCCAAGATAGGCCTGAACGGTCTGCACTGCAAGAGCGCCGCGTTTCAGATTGTCGATGGCGCGCAAAGTGGCCCGCGCCCCGGCAATGGTCGTATAATAAGGAATGGCGTTGGTCAGCGCAGTGCGGCGGATTGAAAAACTGTCAACCAGCGCCTGTTTGCTTTCGGTGGTGTTGAACACCAGATCGATATCGCCATTCTTCATCATATCCACGATATGGGGACGTCCATCCTGTACCTTATTGACCGGTGTGACGTCCAGTCCTTCTTTTTCAAGGACATCTGCCGTGCCCCGGGTGGCAACAATGGCAAAGCCCATGGCAATCGCATCGCGGGCCAGTTGAACAGCGGCGGGTTTGTCATAGTCCTTGACCGAGACAAAAATCTTGCCGCCCAGCGGCAATTTGTGACCGGCCGCCATTTGTGCCTTGGCAAAAGCCCGGCCAAAATCGGTATCCAGACCCATGACTTCGCCGGTTGACCGCATTTCCGGTCCCAGCAAGGTATCGACACCGGGGAAGCGGTTGAAGGGGAAGACGGCCTCTTTGACGGCGATATGTTTGAACGGGCCGTGATTGATCTTGAAATCGGCGAGTTTTTCACCGGCCATGATCCGTGCGCCGATCTTGGCAATCGCATTGCCGGTGGCCTTGGCAACAAACGGCACGGTGCGCGAGGCCCGCGGATTGACTTCGATCAGATAGATATCGTCATCCTTGATCGCATATTGCACATTCATCAGGCCGACGACATTGAGCGCCTTGGCCAGTTGTACGGTCTGGGCCTTGAGACGGTCGATCATGGCGGCGTCCAGCGAATAGGGCGGCAGCGAACAGGCGGAATCGCCCGAATGAATGCCAGCTTCTTCGATATGCTGCATGATTCCGGCAACAAAAACATCGGTGCCATCCGATACCGCATCGGCATCAATTTCGATGGCGTCTTGCAGGAAACTGTCGATCAGGACCGGGCTTTTGCCCGAGACCTGCACCGCCTCGGTCATATAGCGCAGCAAATCCTGGGTGGTATGGACGATTTCCATCGCCCGGCCGCCCAGAACGTAACTGGGGCGGATCACCACCGGATAGCCGATATTTTCGGCAATCTTGACCGCCTCGTCCACCGACCGGGCAATGCCGTTGGCCGGTTGTTTGAGGCCGAGTTTTTTGATCAGGTCCTGAAACCGGTCGCGGTCTTCGGCAAGGTCGATGCTGTCGGGGCTGGTGCCGAGGATCGGAATGCCGGCCTTTTCAAGGGCGGCAGAAAGTTTCAGCGGCGTCTGCCCGCCATATTGTACGATGACGCCCATCAATTCGCCTTTGGCCTGTTCTTGCAGGCACAGTTCCAGAACGTCTTCGGCGGTCAGCGGTTCAAAATACAGGCGATCAGAGGTGTCATAATCGGTTGAAACCGTTTCCGGGTTGCAATTGACCATGATCGCCTCGATCCCGGCTTCGCGGAGCGCATAGGCGGCGTGGACGCAGCAATAGTCAAATTCGATGCCCTGACCGATGCGGTTGGGACCGCCGCCCAGAATGATCGCCTTTTTCCGGTCCGTGACTTCGGCTTCGTTTTCCGGTTCGTTGAAACCGTCGCCTTCGTAAATCGAATACATATAGGAGGTCCGCGACGGAAATTCGGCGGCACAGGTATCGATACGCTTGTAAACCGGATGCAGTTTGAGGCCGTGACGGGCGGCGCGCACATCGTCTTCGTCGGCACCGGTCAGTTCGGCCAGACGGGCATCGGAGAAACCGAGTTTTTTCAGGCGCAGGAAACCGTGCCGGTCTTTGGGCAGGCCATTGGCGCGAATGGATTCTTCTTCGGTGACCAGCATTTCAATCTGACGCAGATACCACGGATCAAATTTCGTGGCCGATTGAATTTCGTCAAGGGTCAGGCCATAACGAAATGCCTGTGCGGCATAGAGAATGCGGAACGGGATCGGTTGCGTCAGCTGTGCGCGGATCGCCGATTTATCCGGGGCGCCTTCGATTTTGACTTCATTCAACCCGGTCAGGCCGGTTTCCATCGACCGCAGGCCTTTTTGCAGGCTTTCGGCAAAGGAGCCGCCAATCGACATGGCTTCGCCAACCGATTTCATCGCAGTGCCAAGCAAGGCCTGTGCGCCGGGGAATTTTTCAAAGGTAAAGCGCGGAATTTTGGTGACGACATAATCAATCGTCGGTTCGAACGAGGCCGGGGTGACGCCGGTAATGTCGTTATCGAGTTCATCAAGGCGATAGCCGACCGCCAGCTTGGCCGCGATTTTGGCAATCGGGAAGCCGGTGGCCTTGGAGGCCAGCGCGGATGACCGCGACACCCGCGGATTCATTTCAATGACAATCAGACGGCCATCAACGGGATTGACGGCGAATTGCACGTTTGACCCGCCGGTATCGACGCCGATTTCGCGCAGCACCGCCAGCGATGCGTCGCGCATGATCTGATATTCCTTGTCGGTCAGGGTCAGGGCCGGGGCGACGGTGATTGAATCGCCGGTGTGAATGCCCATCGGATCGACATTTTCAATCGAACAGATGATGATGCAATTGTCCGAATGGTCGCGGACGACTTCCATCTCATATTCTTTCCAGCCCAGAATGCTTTCTTCGATCAGCACTTCGTGGGTTGGGGAAATGGCCAGACCGTTGCGCACGATCTGTTCAAATTCTTCGCGGTTATAGGCAATGCCGCCGCCTTCGCCGCCCAGGGTAAAGCTGGGGCGGATGATGGCCGGAAGGCCGGTATGTTCAAGGGCGGCCAGGGCTTCTTCATAGGTGCGCACCATGGCGGAACGCGCACTTTCAAGGCCGATCTTGTCCATGGCATCGCGAAACAGCAGGCGGTCTTCGGCCTTGCGGATCACGTCCTTTTTGGCGCCGATCATTTCGACGCCATATTTGTCGAGCGTGCCGTCATCGGACAGGGCCAGCGCGGTATTGAGCGCGGTTTGCCCGCCCATGGTCGGCAACAGCGCGTCCGGGCGTTCCTTTTCGATGATCTTGGTGACCATTTCAGGGGTGATCGGTTCGATATAGGTGGCATCGGCCAGATTGGGGTCGGTCATGATGGTGGCCGGGTTGGAATTGACCAGAATAACCCGGTAACCTTCTTCCTTCAGGGCCTTGCACGCCTGCGCGCCGGAATAGTCAAATTCACAGGCCTGACCAATGACGATCGGGCCTGCCCCGATGATAAGGATGGATTTGATATCTGTACGTTTCGGCATGTCTTTTTCCGCTTTTGGCGTAACGGGCGTTGCCCGCCGCAATGGAGTCCGTCGTTGCGTATCGTGGCGTCTGCGCGAAGGTCAGGCCTTCGCGGCGTCGATCAGGTCAACAAAACGTTTGAACAAATAATGACTGTCATGCGGTCCTGGCGAGGCTTCGGGGTGATATTGCACGGCAAAGACCGGCTTGTCCCGCAGGCGCAGACCGGCCAGCGATCCGTCAAACAACGAGAAATGCGTGGCTTCGACATTGGCAGGCAGGCTGTCTTTATCGACGACAAAGCCGTGATTCTGGCTGGTGATTTCCACCACCCCGGTCGTGACATCCTTGACCGGGTGGTTGGCCCCGCGATGGCCGACCGTCATTTTGCGGGTGGTCGCCCCCAGGGCAAGCGCCATCATCTGATGACCCAGACAAATGCCAAAGACCGGCTTGCCCGAGGCAATCAGTTTTTTGATGGTCGGCACCGCATAAACGCCGGTTGCCGCCGGGTCGCCGGGGCCGTTTGACAAAAACACCCCGTCGGGGTTCATCGCCAGAATGTCTTCGGCCGATGTCTGGGCCGGGACCACCGATACCTTGCATTCAAGGGCGGCCAGATTGCGCAGGATATTGCGTTTGATGCCGTAATCGATGGCGACGACATGATGGCGGGCATTGCCGATCTTGCCGTAACCGCCCTTGATCGACCACAGGGTTTCTTCCCATTCATAGCCGGTGGTGCAACTGTTTTCGATGGCAAGATCCATGCCTTCGAGGCCGGGCCATTCCTGTGCACGGGCGATCAGGGCGGGGATATCGAAGATGCCATCGGGATTGTGGCAGATCACACCGGTCGGCGCCCCTTCGTCGCGGATGCGTTTGGTCAGTTGACGGGTATCAATACCGCAAATCGCCACCCGGTTATATTTGGCCAGCCAGTCATTGTAATGGCCGGTGGCGCGGTAATTTGACGGTTCGGTGATGTCCTGGCGCAGGATGCAGCCAAGGGCGACCGGGCTGGTATTTTCGATATCTTCGTCGTTGGTGCCGACATTGCCGATATGGGGGAAGGTGAAACTGATGATCTGTCCGGCATAGGACGGGTCGGTCATGATTTCCTGATAGCCGGTGATCGAGGTGTTGAAACAGACTTCACCAACCACCTCGCCACGGGCACCGGCCCCGCGTCCCCAAAAGACCGAACCATCGGCAAGAACGAGAACGGCGGTGGCGCCGGGCGGCGGGGTGTGCGTGGGCGCTGACATCGGTGAATGTCCTTTCGATTTATCCACGGTGAGACACGGAGTCTTTATATATAACAATCATATCCGGACCGATAGACATGGTCCTGATTTGCCGCGTATGCCAGACATGCAAATGTGCCGCATGGTTTCGGTGTTGTCTCAATCGACCGGCGCACAGGGTCGCCATCATTGCGATAACATGCCAAAAGCGGGGCAAATCCTTAATCGGGCGGGCAAATTGGCGGATGTCTACGGGATGCGGGCGTGCCTGTCAAGGACGCATCCTTGTTTTTATTTATCGTTTATAATCAATGGCTTATGTCGGTATGTTTTCTTTGCCTGGGGGCGGGTTTTGGGGTATGTTCACTCCTTTCTTTCACAGAATCAGAGACAGGCCATGCTGCGATCACAGTTGAGTGACGCATTGAAAAAAGCCGTCCTTGCCAAGGATACGGTTACCGTTACCACAGTGCGTCTGATCATTGCGGCCCTGAAGGACCGCGATATTGCCGCACGGGGTGAGGGCAATCAGGACGGCATTCCCGATGAGGAAATTCTGGCCCTGCTTCAGGCGATGGTCAAACAGCGCCGCGAAAGCATCGAAATGTATACCAAGGGCAATCGCGCCGATCTGGCGGATCAGGAAGCATCCGAAATCGTCGTGATTGAAAAATTCCTGCCCAAACAGATGTCCGATGCCGAGATCGAGGCCGCCGTACGCGGCGTGGTTGCCGATCTGGGGGCGACCTGTTTGAAGGATATGGGGCGCACCATGGCGGCCCTGCGCGACAAATTTGGCGGCCAGATGGATTTTGGCAAGGCAGGCGGAGTTGCCAAAAAGCTTCTGGGCTGATGGCATCGCTGCGATTAGACTGTAAAGCCGGATGCGGATGCGTCCGGCTTTTGTCGTCCCGGATCATTGCGGGAAAACATCGGAATAAAGGGATCACGGCACCATGAGTTTTCCCCAGTCGTTTCTGGACGATTTGCGGGCACGGGTCGGGCTGGCGGATATCGTCGGAACGTCCGTGAAGCTCATCAAGCGTGGGCGCGAATATTCCGGGCTGTGCCCGTTCCATAGTGAAAAATCGCCATCCTTTACCGTCAACGAGCAAAAGGGTTTTTACCATTGCTTTGGCTGTGGGGCGCATGGCGATGTCATCAGCTTTTTGATGAATAATCGCGGGCTGACCTTTGTCGAGGCGGTGGAAATGCTGGCCAATCAGGTTGGCATGGAGGTTCCCAAACAGTCCCGCGAAGCCGAAGAACGCGAAAAAAAGGCCAAAACCCTTTATGAGGTGATGGAGGCGGCCTGTGTGTTTTATGAACGCACATTGCGGATGCCCGAAGGCCGCGAAGGGCTGGATTATTTTCATCGGCGCGGGCTGGACGATGGCACCATTGCGGCGTTTCGCCTTGGTTTTGCGCCCGACAGCCGCGGGGCGCTGAAAGCCGCCCTGAAACGCGAGGACATTGACGAGGGCGCGATGATCGAGGCCGGGTTGCTGATTGATCCCGAAGGGGAAGACCGGCAATCCTATGACCGGTTTCGCGGCCGGGTGATGTTTCCGATTCTGGACCGGCGCGGGCGGGTGGTGGCCTTTGGCGGGCGGGTGATGGGCGATACCAAGCCGAAATATCTGAATAGCCCCGACACGCCGCTGTTTCACAAGGGCAGCTTGCTGTATGGCCTGCCGCAGGCGCGCGAAGCCGCCCGGCAGGATGCCCCGATCATTGTGACCGAGGGCTATATGGATGTGATTGCCCTGCACCGGGCCGGATATCGTGGGGCGGTGGCACCGCTGGGAACGGCAGTGACCGAAGAACAAATCGGCGAATTGTGGAAAATGACCAACGAGCCGGTCCTGTGTCTGGACGGCGATGCGGCGGGCAAACGGGCGGCGGTGCGGGCGGCAGAACGGGCGATACCGATCCTGCGGCCGGGGAAATCCTTGCGGTTTTCGATCCTGCCCGAAGGCGAGGACCCCGACAGCATGGTGGGAACCGCCGACGGGGTTGCGGCGTTTCGTAAATTGCTGGATGCGGCGGTGCCGTTGGCGGAACTGGTGTGGCGGCTCGATACCGCCGGGCGGCCGATTGATACGCCCGAACGCCGGGCGGCGCTGGAGGCCGATATTCACAACCGAATCGCCGCGATTGGCGACGAGGCGGTGCGCCATCAGTATCAAAATATGTTCCGCGACCGGGTGTGGCAGCTTTTTCGCGGTGAAAAACCCAAAGCGGGGACCGGCAACCGGAATGGCGGGGCGGGGTATGGCAATGGCGGGGCGCGGGGCAAAAAATTCATGCCCGGTGGCCGACGCGGAAAAAAAGATTATTTCTGGGAACCGGCGGGCAAGGCGGTGCCGGGCATGTCCCATTCCCCGACGCGCAAGCGCCGATATGTTCAGGATTGTATCTTGCTGGCAACTTTGATCAATCATCCCCACCTTCATGATGATGTCGGGGAAAGGCTGGGAATCTACAGTTGCGTCGACTCCGAACTTGACAATCTCCGGCGGGGCGTCTTAAAGCTGCTGGATGGTGACCCCGGACTTGATTTTGAAGCCGTGAAGACCCATTTGGAGCGCGACGGGCTGTCTCGGACAGTATTGCGGGTGGTTGGCAGCGATATTATCGCGCACGCCGCTTTCGCCAGGCCCGAAACGCCGCTGGAGCGGGCAAGAGCGGGTTGGGAACAGGTTTTTTCGATGGCTGTAAGCGCCCTGGAGGACGAAGAGGCACAATATGCCGTCCGTCAGTTGGCCGCCGATGTCAGCGAAGAGGAATGGGAACGGTTTTCGCATCGTCGCGAGGATCAGGCCCGACGCCGGGAAAATGTCTTCAAGCTCGACGACTGATCGTTGTTGCCAGTGGTGACAGGGTCGGCGGATCGGGCTATTTGTGATTTGCGCTGTGGAATGGCAGCGTACGGGATAACAACGGTACATATGTACCTAGCGGGAAACGGGGAATAGATGTCGTCTAAGACTTCGAGCGCCGAAGAGAAAAAAAACTCTTCTGAAACCGCAGACGGACCTCTTCTCGACACATACAAGTCGGCCATCAAAAAGCTTGTTGCCAAGGGCAAGGAGCATGGCCACATTACGGTTGATGAACTGAACGCCGCCTTGCCGTCCGAACATTTTTCGTCTGAACAGATCGAAGATGTGATGACCAATCTGAACGAGATGGGCATCAATGTTGTCGAGAATGACGAGGTGGAAGACAGCGACTCCGTAGATCGGGATGACCCGGATGCGGAAGCAAAGGGCAACATCTCCGAAGATGATATTGGCCGCACCGATGATCCGGTGCGCATGTATTTGCGCGAAATGGGCAGTGTCGAGCTGCTGTCGCGTGAAGGCGAAATTGCCATTGCCAAACGGATCGAGGCCGGGCGTGAAATGATGATTGGCGGGATTTGCGAATCCCCGCTGACCATTCGCGCCATCGTCAACTGGCATGACCAGCTTCAGGCCGGCAATCTGTTGTTGCGCGATGTGATCGACCTTGAAACCACCTATGGTGGCGGGCCGGACCCGGTTGTTCTGGGCGGCGAGGAACCCGAGGAAGAAGACGTTTCCGACGAGGAACTTCTGGCCCCGGCGGCCCCGCTTGTGAAGACCGACCCGGTCAAGGAAATCAAGCCGGAACCGGTTGTCGAGGCCAAACCGGTGAAAATTGCCAAATCCGGCGATGAGGAAGAAGACGGCGACGAGGAAGAAGACGCCGAAAGCGCGGATGACGCGGAAGAAGACGGCGAAGAAGTGCGCCGGTCCGATGACGACGACGACGACGACGACGAGAACGAGCAGGTCAATGTTTCGCTTTCCAAAATGGAAGAGGAACTGACCGAGCAGGTTCTTGAGAAATTTGATCGCGTTGCCAAAACCTATGAGAAGCTGCACAAGGCGCAGGAACAGCGCCTTGTGGCGATGAACAAGGGCGAAGCCGTTCCGGCGGCAACCGAAAAGCGCTATAACAAGCTTAAACAGGAAATGGTCGATCTGATGGAAGATGTTCATTTGAACAACTTCCGGATCGAAGAACTTCTGGATCATCTGACCGGCCTGAACAACCGGCTGCTGGGCCTTGAGGGCAAGCTTCTGCGCTTTGCCGACCGGTGCAAGATCAAACGCCCGGATTTCGTCAAACAGTATCAGGGCAATGAACTTGACCCGAACTGGATGGACCGTGTTTCGGCGCTGCCGGGCAAGGGCTGGAAGACGTTTATCGAACGGTATCCCGAAGAAATCGCGCAATTGCGCGAGGAAATCGGCGGTGTTTCGGCCGAGGTCGGCTTGCCGATTGGCGAATTTCGCCGGGTTTATGGCGTGGTCAACAAGGGCGAGCGCGAAGCAGCGCGCGCCAAAAAGGAAATGATCGAGGCCAATCTGCGCCTTGTGATTTCGATTGCCAAAAAATACACCAATCGCGGGCTTCAGTTCCTTGACCTGATTCAGGAAGGCAATATCGGCCTGATGAAGGCGGTGGATAAATTTGAATATCGCCGTGGCTATAAATTTTCGACCTATGCGACTTGGTGGATCCGGCAGGCGATTACCCGCTCGATTGCCGATCAGGCCCGGACCATCCGTATTCCGGTTCACATGATCGAAACCATCAACAAGCTGGTGCGGACCTCGCGCCAGATGTTGCATGAAATCGGCCGCGAACCGACCCCGGAAGAACTGGCCGAAAAGCTGCAAATGCCGCTGGAGAAGGTTCGCAAGGTCCTGAAAATTGCCAAGGAGCCGATCTCGCTCGAAACGCCGATTGGCGACGAGGAAGACAGCCATCTGGGCGATTTCATCGAGGACAAGAACGCGGTTCAACCGCTTGACGCGGCGATTCAGGCCAATTTGCGCGAAACCACGACACGGGTTCTGGCGTCATTGACCCCGCGTGAAGAACGTGTTTTGCGCATGCGCTTTGGCATTGGCATGAATACCGACCATACGCTTGAGGAAGTCGGGCAGCAGTTTTCGGTGACCCGCGAACGTATTCGCCAGATCGAAGCAAAGGCGCTGCGTAAGCTCAAACATCCGTCACGCTCGCGCAAGCTGCGCTCGTTCCTCGATTATTAAAAATCAGGCGACGTTCGGGCTTGACCTTGGCTTGAAAATCGCTAGTTTTCGGGACCGCGCCGGTACAAACCGCTGGCGCGGTCCTTTCTTTTCCCCCTTGGGGGCCCGTAGCTCAATTGGTTAGAGCCGACCGCTCATAACGGTCTGGTTGGGGGTTCAAGTCCCTCCGGGCCTACCACTCTTGTTGTCGAGTGCCACAAAAGATGACATTTTCGCCAGAGAAGATAACATTCTTGCCGGAAATGATGAAATCATCACGACCCAGGAAACTCCACAACCCGACAGCATCTGAGACTGTAGACCGTATCATCGCCCTTAGGAGCGAAGGTTTTCTCTGATCCACTCCTCAGCGGTCGTGACATTGATGCCATTCCGCTCATTGAAGCTGTCGCGTTTGGGCCATGCCACACCCTTCCCTTCGGCAAAGACAGCCCGATATTTCTTGATGTGGTTGTCGGGGTCCTGTGCAAGCTCCGATTTGAGCTGAAGAACTGTCCATTCCGATTTCGTAAACGGACGCCCAAGCACAGTCTGAAGCTTGTCTGCAACCTCCCCATACGTCACCGTGTCACCCGCAAGGTAGACGATCTCGTTTCGGATCGCCGGTTGAGCAAAGACCACCTCTGCGGTCAAGGCACCGATATCATCAGGGGTCGTTAGTGTAACTTCCGTATCCAGGCTGCCCAGCGCGTGGACCGCGTTCTTTTTGAGATCAACGACCTCAAATATTGGTTCGAATAAAAAGCTCGTGAACATTCCCGTGGAAATTACGACCCAGTCCGTTTTGTCCTGGCCGCGCAGGAGTTCACGCACATCAATCTGGGCGTCGAACAGGTCCTGGGGGCTGCCGCGACCGATGACGTCGAAATCGACACCGAACTGCCAAGGAAAATATCGCTGCAGGTTGGCTTCAAGCGCAGCCTTTGCGAGTTTCATTGGAGTGTTTCGACCGGCGGAAAAGCCTGCGCAGCCGATCACTGTATCATAAGGCGCAAAGATCGCTGCCAGCTCGCTTATCGAAGCGGCAAGGATATCTCCGGGTACGATCTCGATCCCCAATGTGCGCATTTCAGCGACGTCGCGCTTTTTCACTGGGTCGATGGATTCGACGGTGGCCGCCCGCAAGAGAACGCTGACCGTTGCCCCTTCATGCGCCTTGGCTTTACGTGCAAGATTGCGCAGAACCGGCATGCCGAGTTCTCCGGCACCAATGACCAAGATCGACTGTGCGTCGACTGTTTGCGAAGAGTTCATCGTGTAAATCCTTCCTAATCTCATCGTTGATATGACCGGGTAGATGACATAGTTCGAAAGCTGTCGTAAGAAGGCACACGCGTGATACCGGAGGGCGGGAAGATGACCAGAGACGAAATTCTGAGCTATTCTCAAGCTGTCTGCGACGGTCTTCGCGAGGATGAAGACGGAGTAAGGCGCGAAGTTCTGACCCACGCAGGGAACAGATGGTCTCTGGGCATCATCCACACCTTGGGTGTCTATGGCAGACTACGCCATGCGGATATCGGACGACGAATGCATGGCGTTACCCAGAGAATGTTGACACGTACCCTCCGTCAACTTGAGAGGGATGGGCTGGTCACACGCTATGATCTCGTGGAGATGCCGCCACGCGTGGAATACGAGCTGACAGAGCTGGGAATGGGGCTGCTTATTCGCATGATCCCGCTTTGGACATGGGTTGTTGAAAATTCGGATCTGTTTCGAAAATCACGTGAAGAATACGATTCCCGACCGGCAGAAAAGCCGTCGTGGCAAACTTTTTGATGGACTGTTCGCCTGTCCAATGGCCGTCTTCTTGAAGTGCGCGAAACGATCCCGTCCCTGCCGATTGAGCGCGGCATGCCCACGGCCAATCTTCTCGCCCATGTGCTGGTCTCGAAATATGCCGATCATGTACCGTTGTACCGGCAAGTCGGCATTTATGCCCGCGACGGCATGGAGCTGCCCCGATCATTGCTGGCCAACTGGGTTGGCAAATGTTCAAGCCTGATGGAGCCCCTGATTGCTGCGATTGAACGGCATGTTCTGGCCGGTTCGCATATCCATGCCGACGATACACCGGTGCCCGTCCTTGAGCCTGGCCGGGGGAAAACAAGGCAGGGCCGGTTGGATTTATCTTCGCGATGAACGGCCGCATGGCAGTGATACGCCACCAGCCGCCCTTTATCGCTATAC
>NZ_JAUYHK010000007.1 GCF_030690045.1 Thalassospira sp. | reverse complement strand
GACCAACGAGATCACCCGCAATGTGCGCGGGGCGGCGGACCGTACCCGTGCGGTATCGACCTCGATCACCGATGTTGCCAATGAAACCGGCAAAACCGGCGAATTGTCCGGTCAGGTCTTGCAAACCGCACAACTGGCATCCGAGAAAGTCGAAAATCTGCGTTCCAGCATCAATCGCATCCTTGATGATCTGCGTCAGCAGGCCCATGACCGGGCGGCATCCTGATCACACCCAACCAACAATCGCCAAGGCCCGCCATCCCGGCGGGCCTTGCTCTGTAAGGTACTCTTATTAAAACCGACACTTTACAAACATATTATCTTTAATTTGATAGTGTGTTATGGAATCCTGATTGGAGAACAATCACAACAGGCCAGTATCAGAACGATATAAAAAGTCAAAAATACCATCTCCGGATGAACGACCCGACATGCGAACACATTAATGGCAGCGGTTCTCTCATCAACGGATCACCCTAAAACAACCGGCAGCAGGGAGGGCCAGTCGGCTGAAACATTGAAAGAATACAGAGAATGGGAACTAAATTTGGGGTCCAGGGGAAGCTGCTGGCGTCATTTGCGCTGGTAGGCTTGATGGCCGTTATTGCCGCCGTGGTTGGGGGTTTTGCCTTTAACCAGTTTGGCGCAACCTTATCCGAAATTACCGAAGACAAACTTCCGCCGATGTTCGAGGCCCAGCAACTGGCAACCGAAAGTGCCGAAATTGTTGCAATTGCGCCTCGCATCGTTGCATCGCGTACACCAGAAGACGAACAAATCGTCAAGGATGAACTCGATCAGCGTCTGGCCGATTTGTCCCTTAAAATTACGGCATTACAGACAACCGGCACCGCCCCCGACATCATAGAAGTCATCAACAGCAACCGGGTATTGCTTCAGGGTGCGCTTGAACAATTGCACGCCGCCACCCAGCAACGGTTTGCCATTACGGCAGAAAAAGCCGACAAGATGGCCAAATTCCAGGACCTTGCCAAACGCTATGGCGATACCCTCAAGCCGATCCTGTCTGCCAGCGAAACCGAAATGTCGCAGGCCAGTGCGCTGGCATCAACCTTGCGCAAGGATGAACTGGCCCGGTTTGACAAAACCCGTGACGATATGGTCGCGGCCTTCCTGAAATATAATGCCGCCATTGACAGCCGCACCCCCGTTCTTGCAATCGAACGGGCCGGGTCTTCTGCCGCCAATATGATCATCGCCGCAACCACCGAAACCGAAGCCGTACGGCTCTCGATTGTCGGGGTTCGGGTTCGCGGGGCCTATGCCGATGCCCTTGCCCTGATTAACGAGTTGGAAAATGAAAGGCTGAAAACCTTTTATGTCGATCTGGTTGATCAAATGAGCGCGCTTTCCATCGGTGAAAACAGCATTCCCGATCTGCGCAGCAAGGAATTGCAGGCCATCGCCAATGCCCAGATGTTTGTGCAGCAAAGCGGCGAACATGCCGATGCGATGCGCACCGGGGTCACTGAACTGGTTGATGCCCTGCAACGCGATGTCGATGACGCCGCCACCCTTGCCTTCGACATTCAAAAACAGGGATCGCTGGTTCTTTATGGCGTCGCCATCGCGGCGATCCTTTTGTCGCTGGCGATTTACGTGATCTATGTCCGGGGCAATCTGTTGCGCCGTCTGGCCGGGTTGCAAAACACCATGGTCACGCTGGCCGATGGCAATCTCGATATCGAGGTTCCCGTGCGCGGTAATGACGAAATCACCGCCATGGGCCGTGCGGTCGAGGTCTTTAAGGAAAATGCCCTGAAAGTCC
>NZ_JAUYHK010000006.1 GCF_030690045.1 Thalassospira sp. | reverse complement strand
GACCAACGAGATCACCCGCAATGTGCGCGGGGCGGCGGACCGTACCCGTGCGGTATCGACCTCGATCACCGATGTTGCCAATGAAACCGGCAAAACCGGCGAATTGTCCGGTCAGGTCTTGCAAACCGCACAACTGGCATCGGAGAAAGTCGAAAATCTGCGTTCCAGCATCAACCGCATCCTTGATGATCTGCGTCAGCAGGCCCATGACCGGGCGGCCTGATTATCACATACAGCCCTACGCAAAGGCCCGCCACACCCGGCGGGCCTTTGTGATTCATGGCGCTGTTCGGACAAATGGGCAACAAAGGCGGAGGAATGACGCATCCCATTGGCGCGGGAAATTTCTATCCTCGGGGTGTTGATCGCAGGACATGACATTGCATGTCTGCAAATCCCCAAGCCCCAAGGAGCCGATCATGAAATTGAATTTTTTGTTTTTATCCGCAATGCTGACGGCCATCGTGCTGATGGCAACAACGGCACAGGCAAATGAACGACGTGAACGCGCAGAAGAAGTCGTCAACACATTGTCCGCTGGCGCCGGTCAGCCTGCCCTTGAAAATATGAGACGTCATTTCCCGTTTCTGGCCGATGCTACTCTGGATTACGCATTGGGTGACATCTGGGGGCGCAACATTCTCGACCACCGAACCCGTCAATTGGCGACCGTCGCGGCCTTTGCGGCAACGGGTGATATTCCCTATATGACAACGCATGCCCGATACGCGCTCAATCTGGGTGTTTCACCCGATGAATTGCGCGAAATCGTCTATTTGACGACGGTCCATGCCGGTTTCCCATCCGCCATCAATGCGGCATCGGCCTTAAGCGAATTGTTCGACGAACACCAAATCGAAACTTCCGGCATCGACAGGACGGATTGACACAAAAAGGCCCGCCACATCCGGCGGGCCTTTTTGTGATCGCGGTGCCGTCTTGCCCTGTGCCCCTAAACAGCAATTCCAAGTCCGGAGGCCATCCGCAATTTTTCGATATCGCGGCGGGGTGGCGCGCCAAACAGGCGGCGATATTCCCGTGAAAACTGCGACGGACTTTCATAGCCGACATGATATCCGGCACTGGCCGCATCCATGCTGTTGGCCATGATCAGCGTCCGTGCCTCTTGCAGGCGCAACTGTTTTTGATATTGCAACGGGCTCATCGCGGTGACGGCCTTGAAATGCTGATGCAGGGCCGACGGGCTCATGCGGGCTTCGGCGGCCACTTTTTCTACGCGAAACGGTTCGCGGTAATTATGCCGTATCCATTCAACCGCCCGGGAAATCTGGCCCAGCTTGCTATCCGCACAGGTCATTTGTCGCAACCGGTGGCCTTGCGGCCCCTGTAACAGGCGATACAGGATTTCACGTTCAATCAACGGTGCCAGCAAGGCAATATCGCCCGGCGCGTCCAGCAACCGCAACAGCCGCATCGCGGCATCAATCAATTCCGGGGTGGCATCACTGACTTGCAGGGATGGTTCGGGGATTGCCGATCTGACGACCCTTGCCACATCCTCATACTCATCCTCATTCTGTGCCAGAACCATTTCCGTCAGGATTTTAAGATCAATATCAAGGCGCAGGCACAGATAAGGATCCTCCGGGCTGGCCACGGTCACCTGCCCCGCCGCAGGTACATCCATCGACACCACCAGATATTGCATCGCTTCATAAACAAAAACCTGGTCGCCCATCACGGCCTGTTTCCGTCCGCCTGCCATCAGGCAGATCGATGGCTGATAAACCACATTGACCGGTTCGCTGGGGGCGGATGCCCTGAACAACCCCAGACGCGGAATAACGGTTTCGTTAATGCCGTCTTCTGTGGCGTATCGGGCAACCAGACGCGGAAAATCATCAGGGTTATTCATCGACAGGCCTTGCCTTTCGGGGGAAATCAACGACCCGATGATACCGCGCCACAACAGCAAACAACAGGATCAAAACACCCCGAAAGAGGATCAGGCAAGAATCGCGGAGGATCAGGCCGCCATGCCGCGATCAGAAATGATCGTTCCGCACCACTTCAACATCGCCCAGCGAAACAATACCGATACGGTTGCTCATTTGCGCATAGGTGCTTTCCAGAAGGGTGCTGGCGTCGGATGGATCAAGAATACAAATCACCATCACCAGCCGCCCGGCATCCGATACCAGCCCGTCGCGGGACCAGTTGCCGCCATGTCCCTTGCCTGCAATCGCCGGGACCACGGTATATCCATGCACACCCTGTTGATCAAGATGATCCAGCAACCGGTTGAGAAACGGTGCTTCGATAATGATTTCCATGCGTTTTTTGGCATATGTTTTCATGATGGCCCGTAATCCTCAAATCAGTGACGCCGCAGCGATATATATCGGAATGCCAATCGTCAGATTGAACGGAAATGTCAGCCCCAGCGCCAGCGTCAGCGAAATCGACGGATTGGCATCGGGCAAGGCCAGACGCATCGCCGCCGGTACGGCAATATAAGACGCACTGGCACACAATACCATCAACAGCGCCACACCGCCGGTCTGAAGGCCCAGCGCAAACCCCGACAGCCACCCGGCACCTGCCCCCAAAAGCGGCATATAAAGACCAAACAGCAACACCGCCGGGGTAATCTTGCGCCAGCCATCCCGCAAACCGCGCCCGGCCACCAGCCCCATATCCAGCAGGAAAATGCACAAAACGCCCTTGAACGGATCGACAATCAACGGCGCAACCGCACTCATGCCTTTATCCCCGATCACCGCCCCGATCAAAAACGCCCCGACCAGCAAAACAATGCTGCCATTGAGCATCACCTCGCGCAGCAAGGTGCGATCCACACCCACCGCCCCGGCCGTTGCGTCAGAATGGCCCGATGATCGTGCCGCAAGCCACAGGCCCGACAGAATAGCGGGGACTTCCATCACCGCGGCAACCGCCACCATGTATCCTTCGGCACCATATCCCAACCCGCGGATCACCTCGACCGCCGCCAGAAAGGTCACAATGCTGATCGATCCGTAATGGGCGGCAATCGAGGCACGATCAACCGCAGGCAATTTGGTGGTGGCCCGCAAGGCCCCATAAGCCAGCAACGGCAATAAAAAACTGAGGATCACCCCTGCCAGCAGGGCATAAACAAGCGACGCGCTGATCCCCGCCAGGGCAACCTCGTGGCCGCCCTTAAGGCCAATTGCCATGATCAGATAGATCGACAGCGCCTTGGCAACGGCTTCGGGCACCGAAAGGCTGGATCGCAGCAACGCCGCGACGACACCCAGCACAAAAAACAACACCATCGGGGAAAGCAGATTGGCAGAAGCAAGTTCGATAAACGACGTCATGGAGCATATTCTTTTACAAAAGGACCAAAACGGGTTTCAAATTCAAATCAGGCGTTGGGCCAACTGCCTTTCAGGCGACCGCCAATCCGGACCGGCTCGATGCGTTTGGCAAGGCCGGTGGCATCGTCGGTTTCAACATAAATGCCGCACACGGTTGCCGGGCCTTCGGCGGGCTCGAACTTGCCGGACGGCATTTTGGTCATGAATTTCTGGATCGAATTTTCTTTTTTCATGCCGATCACGCTATCGAAATCGCCGCACATACCGACATCGGTCTGATAGGCCGTACCACCCGGCAGGATTTGCGAATCCGCCGTTGGCACATGGGTATGCGTCCCCAGAACAAGCGATGCCCGTCCGTCGCAATGATGGCCAAATGCCATTTTTTCCGATGTGGTTTCGGCATGAAAATCGATCACCACCGCATCGACATTCTTGCCAATCCGGTATTTCCCCAACAGGCGATTTACCCCGGCAAACGGGCATTCCAGCGGGTCCATAAACAGCCGCCCCATCATATTGATGACAGCAACCTTCTTGCCCGCAGGCGTGACATAGACACAATCGCCCTGCCCCGGCGTTCCTTCCGGGAAATTCCACGGACGCAACAGGGTTTTATCTTCGTCGATATAGGTGATGATTTCGCGCTGATCCCAGACATGATTGCCGGTGGTCAGCACATTCGCCCCGGCGTCGTAAAATTCCTTGCAGATTTTGGCGGTAACACCAAACCCGTGGGCGGCATTTTCGACATTGACGATGGCAATATCCACCGACAAACGGTTCCGCAGCATCGGCAGCGCTTCAAGTGCCGCCTTGCGCCCCGCCTGTCCAAGAACATCGCCAAGGTGAAGTATCCGCATGCGTTTTGCCCTGTTTCCTGTTGTGTGCCGCCCGACATAAAGGCCGCCGCGTTGATGCCATACCCGGCCACAACGCACCACAATAAATTAGGGTCGCACGGGAGAAAAGAAAGTGGGAGCCACTACTGCCGTTGGACATTGGTAATCCCTCGTGACCTGCGTGTGCAGGTGGGCACCGTGTATCAGAACCACGATCCTGACAGGGACAGTTCCCTAGAGAAATGAGCATCGGCCTCGGGAATTAGCGACCTGACGCACAGAGCAGCTCCCGTTTGCCGGTAATCCTTGATCGCCCCGAAGGACGCATCGCCGATACGCCAGCGATCTGAACTTAGTCATCCCGCAGCATTTGCGCAATAGGGTTGCAGGATAACACTCAAATCCCCGCTCAACGCAGCGGAATATTGGTCTTGCCCGGACGGGTGGCGATGGGCTGAACATCGGCCATCTCGCTCTCGGTTGCCTTGATCAGTTCGCGCAATTCGCTTGCGATCCGGGTCATCTCGTCGGACATTTCAAGCGCGGCTGTTTCCATCGCCCCGATGTCGCGGGCAAGTCTGGCCGCCTCGTGAACAAGCGATTGTTCCTTGTCCGGCAAACGAGCTTCAAGCGAAGCCATCATGATTTCAGGTGGTTGCGCCGCCGCATTGCCTGCGACGAAAAACAGCGTAGCCAAAGCCAACGCTGCCATATGAATATGACGCATAATTTTCATGTCTCCGATGCCCCCAAGCCCGGCGATTCACTATACTTATCAGCCGAGACTACCCCGAGATTGCACAGAGATCAATATACTATTGCATAGTGTCAGATTAAGTCAGATTTCCGCATCCCCATCCGGGTCATGCAATCGTCAGTTTTTGCGCCACCGTTTCGATCCTCGCCGCAAGGGTTTCCATACCATCGGCAAGTTCATCGGCCTGGGTCTGATCCATGCCCGATGATTGCGCAGAATCTGCCGTGCGGGATGTGCGGGCATCGGCAAGTTCGTCAGCAATCAGAAGACTTGCCATCACCAGCAACCGCTGTTCGCCGATCTGTCCAACCGCACCGGCAATTTCCCCGACCCGCTCATTGACATAATCGGCAAGCTGCAACAGGCGGCTTTCCTGCCCGTCATCGCACGCCACATCATAAGACCGTCCGTTAATTCTGACTGATATCTGCGCCATAACAATCAAGCCTGTTTCTGTTTGTGGGAATCGTCAAGCACCAGCCGCAATTGCCCGACCGCGCCATCAAGGCCGCGCGACACCGTTTCGGTCGTCCGCGACAGGGCGTCGTAATCGGCGCGCAAGGCAACAAGTTCACTGCGCAGGGCCTCGGTTTCGGCAAGGGCCGCGGGGTCATCCTGACTGTGGTGCGCCAGATGCGACTCCGCCACCCGTTCAAGGGCATCAACCGCAGATTTCAATCTTTCGCTGGCATCGGAGAGACGAGACATTTCAAGCATCCTGATCATTCATAACCGCCCCGCTACATAGGGGGACCACATCGAAGGCGTCAATAACTCAGGCAATACTCTGGCAATACAAAGGCAAAGATCATATTAACCTTAACCGTAATCCCGGCAAGCCAGACAGTTTTTCGACAGAAGCGGTTGACGCCGGACCGTCGGGCGGGCATGTTCCGCCACACTTTATAGCAAAATACCTGTTGTCAACGCCCGTTAGCGAAAACCCCCAGGAAGCGCATCCAATGACGACCCCAGCAGACCACAGCAGCATGGCAAACGCCATTCGATTTCTTGCCGCAGACGCCGTTGAGAAAGCAAACTCCGGCCACCCCGGCATGCCGATGGGCATGGCCGATGTCGCGACGGTTCTTTATACCAAATTCCTGAAATTCGATCCCAAGCACCCGCATTGGCCCGACCGCGACCGGTTTATCCTGTCAGCCGGTCATGGATCGATGCTGTTGTATGCGCTGCTGCATCTGACCGGTTACGAAGATTTCGACCTGAACCAGATCAAAAATTTCCGTCAGATGGGTTTCCGCACCGCAGGGCATCCGGAATATGGTCATGGTGCCGGGATTGAAACCACCACCGGCCCGTTGGGTCAGGGGCTTGCCAATTCGGTCGGGTTTGCCCTGGGCGAACGCATCATGAATGCCCGCTTTGGCAATGATGTGGTTGACCATTATACCTATGTGATTGCCGGTGACGGGTGCCTGATGGAAGGCATTTCGCAAGAAGCCATCACGCTGGCCGGTCATTTGAAACTGTCGAAACTGATCGTTCTGTTTGACGATAACGGCATTTCGATTGACGGTCCGACCTCGCTTTCAACCTCCGAAGACCAGAAAAAACGGTTTGAAGCCGCTGGCTGGGACGTTCAGGAAATCAACGGCCACGATCCGGTCGCGATCGAAGCCGCGATTGCCCGTGCCAAAACCACCGCCACCCCGTCGATGATCGCCTGCAAAACCGAAATCGGTTTTGGCGCCCCGACCAAGGGCGGAACCTCGGCCACCCACGGATCGCCGCTGGGTGCCACCGAACTGGCCGGTGCCCGTGAAAAGCTGGGCTGGCCGCATGCACCGTTTGAAATTCCGGAAAATGTTCTGGCCGCATGGCGGGCCGCAGGCGCGCGTGGCGCATCGGATTTCGTCGCATGGGGTTCGCAGTTTGACGCGCTGGAATCCGGCCTCAAATCTGAATTTGAACGTCGCATCGAAGGCAAGCTGCCCGATAACTGGGTCGATGCCTTTAACGACTATAAAAAACAGATTACCGCCGAAAAGCCCAAGGTCGCGACCCGCAAGGCATCGCAGAATGTTCTTGAAGTCCTGACCCAGGCGATCCCGGAAATGATTGGCGGTTCTGCCGATCTGACCGGCTCGAACAATACCAAAACCGCGGTTCAGTCACCGATTACCGCCGAAACCGGTTATCATGGCCGTTATATTTATTACGGCATCCGCGAACATGGCATGGCGGCGGCCATGAACGGTCTGGCACTGCATGGTGGCATTCTGCCTTATGGCGGCACATTCCTGGTGTTTACCGATTATTGCCGCCCGTCGATCCGTTTGTCGGCCCTGATGAACCAGCGGGTTGTCTATGTCATGACCCATGATTCCATCGGCCTTGGCGAAGACGGCCCGACCCATCAGCCGGTCGAACATGTTGCCGCCCTGCGCGCCATGCCCAATGTCACCGTGATCCGTCCGGGTGATGCGGTTGAAACCGCCGAAGCATGGGCAATGGCCATCACCAATGAAACCGGCCCGACGGTTCTGGCCCTGACCCGTCAGAACCTGCCGACGCTGCGCACCGAATATCGCGAAGACAACATGGTCGCCCGTGGCGGTTATGTGATTTCCGATTGCGACGGGCCGCGTCAGGTCACCCTGATTGCCACCGGTTCCGAAGTTGAAATCGCCGTCAATGCACAGGCAAAACTGAAATCCGATGGCATCAATGCCGCCGTGGTTTCATTGCCAAGCTGGGAATTGTTTGACGCCCAGTCGCCGGAATACCGCAAAAATGTGCTGGGCTCCGTCCCGCGCGTTGCCATCGAAGCCCTGTCGGTCTTTGGCTGGGAAAAATATGTTGGCGATGGCGGCAAGGTGATTGGCATGCACGGCTTTGGCGCATCCGCCCCGGCCGAAGAATTGTACGAACATTTCGGCATCACCGCCGAGGCACTGGTCAAGGCGGCCAAAGAACTCGTTTGATTTCCGGGCCGGGCCAACATCTTGTTGATCCGGCCTTTTTATCGGCTCTTTTGATTGATACCCACGGGTTTCGATCAAGATCCAGTTGGAGGGATGAATGGCTATTCGTGTTGCGATTAATGGTTTTGGCCGTATTGGCCGTCTGGTTCTGCGTGCGATTGTCGAAAGCGGCCGCACCGATGTCGAAGTCGTTGCAATCAACGATCTTGGCGATGTCAAAACCAACGCCCATCTGCTGAAATATGATTCCGTTCATGGCGTTCTGGCCAATGACGTCAAGGCCGAAGGCGACAATCTGGTCATTGACGGCAAGGCGATCAAGGTTTGTGCCGAACGCGATCCGGCCAATCTGCCGTGGGCCGCACTCAAGGTTGATTTTGCCTTTGAATGCACCGGCATTTTTCTTGATGAAGCCGGTGCGGGCAAGCATCTGGCGGCGGGTGCCAAGCGCGTTCTGATTTCGGCCCCGGCCAAGGGCGATATCAAAACCGTGGTTTACGGCGTCAATAGCGACACCCTGTCGGCATCCGACATCATTGTGTCGAACGCCTCCTGCACCACCAACTGCCTTGCACCGGTCGCCGATGTTCTGAACAAGACCGTTGGCATCACCAAGGGCTTTATGACCACCGTTCACGCCTTTACCGGCGACCAGAACACTGTCGACAGCCTGCACAAGGATTTGCACCGTGCCCGTGCAGCATCGCTTTCGATGATCCCGACCTCGACCGGCGCGGCCAAGGCTGTCGGTCTGGTTCTGCCGGAACTCAAAGGCAAGCTGGATGGCACCGCCATCCGCGTCCCGACCCCGAATGTCTCGATGGTCGATCTGACCTTTATCGCCGGTCGCGACACCACGATTGAAGAAATCAACAACGCGATTATCGAAGCCGCCAATGGCCGTCTCAAGGGCGTTCTGGGTGTCTGCAACGAGCCGCTGGTCTCGATCGATTTTAACCACAACCCCAACAGCTCGACCTTTGATCTTGGCCAGACCCAGATCGTCGGCGGCAATTTTGTCCGTATCCTGTCATGGTACGACAATGAATGGGGCTTCTCCAACCGCATGTCCGATACCGCCGTTGCAATGGCGAAATTCCTTTAATCGCAGGCGGATATATCTTGTGTCAAAGGGCGGTCTTCGGGCCGCCCTTTGTCTTTTCGCCCGACATTGAAATTTTACAAGTCGCGGGTTACACCTGATCGACTGCATCCTTCGCAAAATCTGTGCCTGCAAACCCTGATGGGGAAATTGCATTATGCCGCCAAACAAGACGATGCCCCCCATCTTCAGAATTCACAACTTCGCCACAGGCAAGGTAATCTGCCATGTGATGCAGGATCGGCCCTTTATTCTGCTGGGCCCGCCCGATTGCGCGACGGGGTTGGGGGCCGGATGGCTGGGCGAACTGGTTTTGGCCCTGCGCACCGAATTTCCACAATCCCGGTTCGCGGTGATGATAGATTGCGCCGATCATGCCGGGGCGGCACTGACCGCCATTGATCGCGGGCTGGAACATATCCTGATCCGCGATATTTCATCCCAGGCGCATGACAGGCTGGTTGATCTGGCCGGGCAGAAAAACATCACAATCTGGAATGCCTTGCCCGATGACCCGCCCATCCATGACATCGGCAATCCGTTTCTGCCGCCCGATGAAATGGAACGTCGCCTGCGGCAGATTCTGACGGAATAACACCCCGTATTGCCATGAACGGCAAGGAACTGTAAAGATGGCCTGCATTTTCAATCAGGATGGGTTTTGATGAACAGCGACGCACAAACCGGGCTTTATTTGCTGACGCCGCCCGCCATTGATCTTGCGGTTTTCCCCGACCTTCTGGCGCGTGTGCTCGACAGCGGGGCGGTTGATTGCCTGCAATTGCGCCTCAAAGGCCTTGATGATGCGGATCTTCGCAAGGCGATTTCGGCGATCCTGCCGCTCTGTCTGGCCCGCGACATTCCGCTGATCCTCAATGACCGTCCCGATCTGGCAAAGGCAACCGGATGCGATGGTGTTCATATCGGCGAGGATGATGGCAGCTATGCCAATGCCCGTGCCATCATGGGCGAAGATCATATCGTTGGCGTATCCTGTTATGATTCCCGCCACCGTGCCATGCAGGTCGGTGAAAAGGGTGCTGATTATGTGGCATTCGGCGCATTTTTCCCGACTGAAACCAAAACCGCAAAAACCAGCGTCACGCCGGACATCATCGACATCTGGACAACTTTCACCACCGTTCCCTGTGTGGCGATTGGCGGCATCACGGCCGATAATCTTGCCCCGCTGGTACAGGCCGGGGCCGATTTTATCGCCGTTTGCGGATCGGTCTGGAATCATCCCGATGGCCCGGTGGCCGGGGCGCAGGCCATCAAGGCCGCAATCCATGTTGCCAGTCAGGATATCTGACCGGCCATGCGTGAAATGAAGGGGGATCATGCGCCTTCCCCCTGATCAATCTTCTTGCGACAAACCGGGCAAACTGGTAGGTAAGCGCCAGTTTTCTTCTACATTGTGAATCTGTGATCTGAAAGAACGGTTGGTGCCATGAAAATCAACGGCAACGAAATCCGTCCGGGTAACCTTATCGAACATAAGGGCGGCCTGTGGCGTGCGGTAAAATGTCAGGCTGTAAAGCCGGGCAAAGGCGGTGCTTTTAACCAGGTCGAACTGAAAGACGTGCGTCACGGCACCAAGCTCAATGAACGGTTCCGTGCATCGGAAACGGTCGAGCGTGTCCGCCTGGACCAGCATGAATACAGCTATCTGTTCACCGAAAACGAACAGGCGACCTTCATGGACAGCGAAACCTTTGAACAGATCACAGTTGATTTGGAACTGATTGGCGAACCGGCTGTCTATCTTCAGGATGGCATGGTTGTCACCATCGAAAGTTTCGAGGGCGAGCCCCTTGCCGTCACCCTGCCCGAACAGGTCGTCTTTCGCATTGTCGAAGCCGACGCCGTGGTCAAGGGTCAGACCCAGTCTTCATCCTATAAACCGGCCGTTCTTGAAAACGGCGTTCGCGTTCTGGTGCCGCCCCATATTGAATCGGGCATCCGCATCGTCGTGAACACGGTCGAAGGCACCTATGTCGAGCGTGCCAAGGACTGACGTCCGGCGTTCTTTCTTTTCTTACACCTTAAAACACCGGGAGATATGCCGTGCGTGGCGCCGCCCGTCGTTCAGCAAATATCAATGTCATGTTCAAGGCCGTCGAAAAGGCGGCCTATGGACTGAAACGCGATTTCGGCGAAATTGAAAACCTGCAAGTGTCCATGAAGGGCCCGGCAGATTTCGTTTCGACCGCCGATCATCGCGCCGAAAAACGCCTGCGTGAAGAACTCGAACGTGCCCGTCCGGGCTATGGGTTCATCATGGAAGAAGGCGGTGAAATCAAGGGGACCGATCCCGAACATCGCTGGATCATCGATCCGCTTGATGGCACCACCAATTTCCTGCATGGCATTCCGCATTTTGCGGTATCCGTTGCCTTGCAAAAAGGCGACGAAATCATTGCCGCGATTATTTATGACGTGGCAAAGGACGAGTTTTTCTGGGCTGAAAAAGGCCTTGGGGCTTATCTGGATAACCGTCGCCTGCGGGTATCGGGCCGCCGCCGCCTGAACGAATGCGTTCTGGCCTGCGGGGTTCCGCATATCGGGCATGGTGACCATGCGGTTTTTGAAAAACAGCTTCATACCGTGATGGACCGTTGCGCCGGGGTCCGCCGTTTTGGCGCGGCGTCGCTTGACCTCGCCTATGTTGCGGCTGGCCGGTATGACGGTTATTGGGAATCGCACCTGAATTCATGGGATATCGCCGCCGGTCTGTTGCTGATCAGCGAAGCCGGTGGTTATGTCCGTGACATGAATGGTGGCACCAATATGCTGGCAACCGGCAGCGTCGTTGCCGCCAATGACTATATCCAGCCGGTTTTGGCCAAAACCCTGAAAAAAGCCCTTAGCGAATAAGCATCTGCGGCATTTTTCAGTCTGTTTTCAAAAAGGCGTTTGCGATCCCTCGCAAACGCCTTTTTTGTATGACAGTCAAAGCGGTTGTCCGTTTTTCCGGGGTAAGTTATGGTGCATGCCAAACAGGGGCTGTACACAGTGCCGTAAGATCGTCACAAATTATGCGTTGCATGAAAGTGACAAGACCAGGGTAGCAAGGGGGCTACAGCTTGATGAAGCGGATTTCGACTATTTCTGCGGTTGCCGTATGGGCGGCACTTGGGGGTGTCCCCCTTATGCAAACCAGCGCACACGCCCAGCAATACAACCCTGTCTCGGTCAATAATGACGTGCAGGTCGATTGGGATCAGATTGATCGGCTTGGCAGCCAGCCCACCCTTCCGGCATATTTGTCGCCGTCGGCACGGTCTGTTGGTGCCGATGATGGCGGCACGCCGATGACCATGCCCGGCAATGACCTGATTTATCGTCAGGCCTCCCCCCGGTCGCAATTTCTGGGGCAACAAACCACCGAAATGTCATCGCAATATGAATCGCAAGACGATTCGGAAACCGTGGTGATTGATGCGGCGGGCACCGGGGCGGTGCCGACACAGTCACAGTTTTTTGGTCCAAGTGGCAGCCCAACCGGCAGCCCGGCACCGCGCAATGCGCCAGTCTATCGCACCGAATTGAATGACACACTGAATGATGATGGCGCAAATCAGACGATCGCACTAAGCGCCCCGCATGACAGCACCCCGGCGCAAACCCCGCGTGCCAAACCGGCAAGCCCCGCACCGTCTTCTGTTGCGGCAACGACACCGGTCGAACCACAGGCCACCCCGCAGCGCGAGACAGTCGTTGCCCAGGCACAAACGCCGTCGGTACCATCTGCACCGCCACCGCCTGCCCCCGTGCCTCTCGCACCGGCAGCACCCGAAACCCCGCCATTGCCCACCGAAGAATCCCGCCCGGCGGAAGATGCTCCGGCTCCGGCTCCTTCGGTTCCGGATGCCTCGAATGTGCCCAATATCCCGGCTCCGTCGCCCGACACCACAAATTCACCCCGCGAATTGCTGCAACAGCAATCAGAAGCCACCCCGGAAGTAGCACCTGCACCTCCGCCCGCGCCGACACCGGCCCCGGCACAGGCACCAGCACCGGCGGCTGAAACCGCATCCCTGCCAACCGATGACCGCACCCCGACCGCACCGGCAGAAGGTGAATACAGCCTCGCCTTCACCGGCGAAAGTTTCGAATTGGGGGCCGCTGCCCGCCGGGATCTGGAATCGGTGGTCGCCGATCTGATGCGCGATGAAAGTCTCCGGGTTCAGCTTCAGGCCTACGCCACCGGCGACAGCAACAACGCCAGCAAGGCCCGCCGCCTGTCGCTGTCCCGCGCCTTGCAGGTCCGGTCTTTCCTGATCGAAAAGGGCGTTCGCTCCACCCGCATTGATGTGCGGGCCCTGGGGTCGAATGTTCCGTCCGGTCCGGCTGATCGCGTCGATGTCAAAACCGTTCAACGCTAGGAATAATCCGTCATGAGCAACAATGCGGCCAACGGCATGGCACATCTTCCTGCCATCACCAAACCGGGTAGTTATCTGACGCGCATGGCGATTTTCACGGCGATTATCGCCGCCATCGGTGCTTTGCTGTTCCCGGTTCTCGCCGATGCCTTTATGGCAAACGCGGTTCTGAACGGCCTGATTTTCGGGGTTTTCTTCGTCGGGGTGATTTACATCTTCCGGATGGCCTACAGCCTGACGCCCGAGGTCAACTGGATCGAGGAATTCCGCCGCAACCGTCCGGGCCTCAGCGCACAGGAACCGCCCAAATTGCTGGCCCCGATGGCCCGCATGATGCAGGAACAGCGTCGCGACCGGCCACAACTCTCGACCCTCGCAACCCGCACCATTCTCGATTCGATTCGCACCCGTCTGGATGAAAGCCGCGAATTGTCGCGCTATCTGGTCGGGCTTCTGGTGTTTCTGGGTTTGCTTGGCACCTTCTGGGGCCTTTTGCAGACCGTCAATTCGGTCGCCAATGTGATTGGCAACATCAATGTCGGCACCACGGCCAATATGGATTTGTGGTTTGGCGAATTGAAAGACGGTCTGGCCGAACCGCTGGACGGTATGGGAACGGCGTTTTCATCCTCGCTGTTTGGTCTGGCCGGGTCGCTGGCCCTTGGTTTGCTCGATATGCAGGCCGGACAGGCCCAGAACCGTTTCTTTAACGATCTTGAAGAATGGCTGTCCAGCCTGACCCGTCTGTCATCGGGCGGTGCCCTGTCGGACGGCGAACAATCGGTCCCGGCCTATTTGTCGGCCCTGATTGAACAAATGGCCGACAATATGGAAGGCCTGCAAAATTCGATCCAGCGATCCGAAACATCGCAAATCAAATCGCACAATACGCTGGTTGATCTGGCCGACAAACTGTCAACCCTGACCGATCAGATGAAGGCCGAACAGCAATTGATGGTCAAGCTGGCGGAAAACCAGATGCACCTGAAACCGGTTCTGGACCAACTGGCCGATTCGATGAAAATCGGCAGCTTCGGTATTGATGACAATACCCGCAGCCATATCCGGTCGCTTGATAACCAGTTGGGCCGGATTGCCGAGGAACTGACACTGGGCCGTCAGCAATCGACACAGGAAATCCGAAGCGAGATCAAGCTGCTGTCCCGCACCATCGCCGCGATCGCCGAGGAGGGCTGATCGAATGATCGGGCTGTCCCGCCGCCGCAACCGCGACGTCAACACATGGCCGGGCTTTGTCGATGCCCTTGCCACGCTTTTGATGGTCATCATCTTTTTGCTGATGATCTTTGTGATTGCGCAGGTCTATCTGGGCGCCGCCCTGTCGGGGCGCGATCAGGCCCTCAATGACCTGACCGCACAGGTCAATGAACTGACCAGCCTGCTGTCGCTGGAACGCGGCAATAATCAGCGCATGGTGCTGGAACTGACCCAGTTGACGACCGAACTGTCCAATACCAGCAATCAGCGCGATGATTTGCGCGCGCGCGCCGCCTCCCTTGCCGATCAGTTGGCGGCGGCCGAAATGTCGGCCGAGGAAATGGAACAGAAACTTCTGGCCGCCATTGCCGCCCTCGAAACCCGCGAGGCCGAAACACAGGAAAGCATCGATGCGCTGTCAGATCGTGACAGCCGGATCGAGGAACTCTCCAAACTTCTGGCCGAACGGGCGCGTGAACTTGATCTCGCACAGGAACAGGTCTCGCTGAAATCCGACGAACTGACCGAAGAACAACGCATCAGCGCCGAGGCCCGCGAACAAGTCAATGCCTTAAACCAGCAATTGCTGACCCTGCGCGCCCAGCTTGGCCGGATCGAAGCCGCCCTTGAAGCATCGGAACTTGATTCCGCCGACAAGGCCGCGCAAATCGTCAATCTGGGCAATCGCCTGAACGCCGCCCTTGCCAGCAAGGTTGCCGAATTGCAGCGTTACCGGTCCGAATTTTTTGGCCGTCTGCGCGAAGTTCTGGGCGAACGGCAGGATATCCGCGTGGTCGGTGACCGCTTTGTTTTCCAGTCCGAAGTATTGTTTGCCTCCGGTGCCGCCGATCTGGGCGTGGAAGGCCGGGAACAAATGGCAAAACTCGCCTCCACCCTCAAGGAAATCGCCAGTGAAATTCCCGATGATCTTGACTGGGTGATGCGGGTGGACGGCCACACCGACAAGGTGCCGATCCGCACCGCCCAATTCGCATCCAACTGGGAATTGTCCAGTGCGCGGGCCATCTCGGTGGTCAAATTCATGATCGAACAGGGCGTGCCGCCGCGCCGTCTGGTCGCCGCAGGATTTGGCGAATATCAGCCCCTTGATAACCGCGACGATGAAATTTCCTATCGCCGCAACCGCCGGATCGAATTCAAGATTACGGAACGGTAAACAATCTTTCTGACAACAGCGCCCCGAAACTGCGGCGCTGTTGTCCTTTGCCCCCTGCACAGGGCATGTCATTGTTTTGTAGATTGATCGCAAAACTTTAGGTAGCTTTGCCCTCCCTCAATCTTCCACATCACCCGGCCGGAGTTCCCATGCTGCGCGATATGTCTGTTCAGGCCCTGTTTATGGGCTGTCTTGCCGGGTTTGTCGGCGTGGCAAGTGCCTTTGCCGTTGTCCTGCAAGGCCTGGGCGCGGTCGGGGCAACACCGTTACAGGCGGCATCCGGCCTGATGGCCCTGTCGGTCGCGATGGGGCTTTGCGCCATTGTGCTGTCGCTGCGCACCCGCATGCCGATCAGTATCGCATGGTCAACCCCCGGTGCCGCCCTGCTGGTGACATCGGGCACGGTCGAGGGGGGATTTGCCGTTGCGGTCGGGGCCTTTGTGGTCTGCGCCGTTTTGATCATCATTTCCGGGGTCTGGAAACCATTGGGGCGGGCGGTTGCCGCCATTCCGGCCCCGCTGGCCAATGCCATGCTGGCCGGGGTGTTGCTGGGCCTGTGCCTTGCCCCGATCAAGGCGATTGCCTTTGATCCGCTGCTGGGCCTGCCGATTGCCATTGCGTGGCTGGTGGTCGGGCGGATCAACCGGCTGTTTGCGGTGCCTGCGGCCCTGCTGGCCTTTGTCATTGTCATGATTCTGGCCGTTGATTTCCCCGAAGGCACCCTTGCCGGTCTCGGCAGCGCCATCACCCCGCCGGTGGCATTTGTCGTGCCGCACTTCACGCTGGCGGGCGTTATGAGCATCGCCCTGCCGCTGTTCATTGTCACGATGGCCTCGCAAAACATTCCCGGTACGGCAGTGTTGCGTGCCAATAATTATGAAACCCCGCCGGGACCGCTTTTTACCGCCACCGGGATTTTTTCATTGCTCAGCGCCCCCTTTGGCGGCCATGCGGTTAATCTGGCGGCGATCACGGCGGCAATGTGCGCCGGCGAAGACGCCCATCCCGATCCCGCCAAACGCTATTGGGCGGCAATTTTCGCCGGGATATTCTATGTCCTGTTTGGCTTGCTGGCCGGGGTGGTCACCGCCTTTGTCAGCCTTGCCCCGTCGATCCTGATCGAGGCGGTGGCGGGCCTTGCCCTGATTGCGGCGTTTTCCGGGTCGGTCGTTGCCGCCTTTCGCGATGAAAACAGTCGTGAATCCTCGGCCGTTACCTTTCTGGTCACGGCATCCGGTCTGACATTTTTTGGTATTTCCGGCGCATTCTGGGGCTTGATCGCAGGCGGATTGATTTATTACCTGACGCATTTGCGGACAAAAAACGGGCCGGACTGAAAAAACAAAATGCGCCAAATATTTCCGGCGCATTTTTCAATCAGCCTTGCGGGATCACCATCCGGCCATCCTTGGTAATTTCCCAGAACGGGTTATGGGCCACTTCCCACGGATGACCATCAAGGTCGAGGAAATAGCCGGAATATCCCCCCCAGAAAACCTTTTCCGCCGGTTTCCGGATCACGGCCCCGGCCTTTTGGGCCAATGCCATCACCGCATCCACCTCCGCCTCGCTGCGCGCATTATAGGCCAGCGTGATACCGGAAAAACTGGCCCCGGTATCGGTAAAATTGCCGTCTTTCACCAGATCATCGCGGCCAAACAGCCCCAGAATCATGCCATTCATCTGATAGAAAACCACCTGGCCCTCGACCACACTGGTCGCAGACCAGCCCAGACCCTGTTCGTAAAAAACCCGCGCACGGGCCAGATCACCCACACCAAGCGTCACCAGACTCAGACGTTGTTCCATTTTCGTGCTCCTTGCATCAGGCACCCTGATCCCGGCCCCATCATAACGATGCAATATCAAATTGCGACAGGGGACTCGCCCGAAATGGAAATTTCGCAGCGCACAACAGGCGCAATAAAATTGCGCGCAAATCGGTACGCAAATAAGGAAATAACGAGTTGACGTAGCGTCAAGCTGTGCAATCTGGCGTTTTGACGGGTGCAATGCGACAGCGATTGAAAAAAGGTCAGCATTCATTACCATTATAGGGGAGAGAGGCGGGCCATTCCGAAACGCTGCATAACACCCCATATGATAAAAAAGCAGTGTGAAGACTCCGGCGTACCCGCAAAGAGAGACCGCAGGGAGACTGGTCATGGCGCAATTGGCGGCGATTACCCTTGATGACAAATATGTTCTGGAAGAAGGCCGGGTTTATCTGACCGGCATTCAGGCGCTGGTGCGGCTGCCCTTGATGCAGCGCCAGATGGATGCCCGCGCCGGATTGAACACAGCGGGCTGTATTTCCGGGTATCGCGGCTCGCCACTGGGCGGATTTGATCAGCAATTATGGCGCGCCCAAAAATTCCTTGCCAGACAGCACATCCATTTTCAACCCGGCATTAACGAAGACCTCGGCGCCACAATTGTCTGGGGCAGCCAGCAGGTCAATATGTATCCCGACGCCAGCTATGACGGCGTCTTTGGCATGTGGTATGGCAAGGGACCGGGCGTGGATCGCAGCGGCGATGTTTTCAAGCATGCCAACCATGCCGGCACCTCAAAACATGGCGGTGTTCTGGTTCTGGCCGGGGATGACCATTCCTGCAAATCATCCACCCTGCCCCATCAGACCGAATATGCCTTTATCGATGCGCAAATCCCGGTTCTGAACCCGTCCGGTGTTCAGGATATTCTCGATTTCGGCCTGCATGGCTGGGCGATGAGCCGCTTTTCCGGATGCTGGGTGGCGATGAAAACCATCGCCGAAACGGTGGAAAGTTCGGCCGCCGCCGATGTGGCACCGGACCGTATCACCCCGGTCATGCCCGATTTTGCCATGCCCGAAGACGGCCTGCATATCCGCTGGCCCGATACGCCCAAGGATCAGGAATACCGCCTGATGAAGTTCAAGCTGTATGCCGCCCTTGCCTATGCGCGGGCCAACAAACTGAACCGCATCGTGATCGACAGCCCCAATCCCCGCCTTGGCATCATCACCACCGGCAAGGCCTATCTCGATGTCATGCAGGCCTTTGACGATCTTGGCATTTCCGAAACCGATGCCGCCCAGATCGGCATCCGGGTTTTGAAAGTCGGCATGAGCTGGCCGCTGAACCGCGACGATGTGCGCGAATTTGCACAAGGTCTGGAAGAAATCATCGTGGTCGAGGAAAAACGCGCGGTGATGGAAAATCAGGTCAAGGAACAGCTCTATAACTGGCGCGAGGATGTCCGCCCGACGGTGATCGGCAAATTCGATGAAAAGGGCGAATGGATATTACCCTCGATGGATGAACTGACCCCGGCGCGGATTGCCGTGGTTCTGGCCGCCCGCATCAACCGGTTTTTCGACAGTGCAAAAATCCATGACCGCATCGAATGGCTGGCGCAAAAGGAACTGGAAATCGCCCTGCCGCGCCCCGACGTCGCCCGTATTCCGTGGTTTTGCCCCGGTTGCCCGCATAACAGTTCGACCAAAGTCCCCGACGGCAGCCGCGCCATGGCCGGGATCGGCTGTCATTACATGGTCAACTGGATGGACAGATCGACCGAAACCTTTACCCATATGGGCGGCGAAGGCGCAACCTGGATCGGACAGGCCCCCTTCACCAAGGAAAAACACGTTTTCCAGAATCTGGGCGACGGCACCTATTATCATTCCGGGTCTTTGGCGGTCCGCGCCGCCGTCGCATCGGGGGTGAATATCACGTATAAAATCCTGTTTAACGATGCGGTTGCCATGACCGGCGGCCAACCGGTGGACGGCCCCCTGACCGTGCCGCAAATTACCCGGCAAATGGCCGATGAAGGGGCAAAACGCATCATTGTTTTGTCGGATGAACCCGACAAATACCCGGTCGCCGCCGGTTTTGCCGACGGGGTGGATATCCGCCATCGCGATGAACTCGACGCCACCCAAAAGGAATTGCGCGAGATTTCCGGCGTCACCATCCTGATTTTCGATCAGACCTGTGCGGCGGAAAAACGCCGCCGTCGCAAACGCAAACTGATGGTTGATCCGCCCAAACGGGTTTTCATCAATGATCTGGTCTGCGAGGGATGCGGCGATTGCGGGGTGCAGTCCAACTGCCTTGCCGTTGTCCCGGTCGAAACCGAATTTGGCCGCAAACGCGCGATTGATCAATCGGCCTGTAACAAGGATTTTTCGTGCCTCAAGGGTTTCTGCCCCAGTTTTGTCACCATCGAAGGCGGCACCCTCCGCAAACCCGACGCCATCGCCAAAAGCGATGGGGCCAACAATGACGCAATTTTCGCCAGCCTGCCGCGCCCGGCCTTGCCGCCGCTTGATGAACCGTGGTCGGTACTGGTGACCGGGGTCGGCGGCACCGGCGTTGTCACAATTGGCGCCTTGCTGGGCATGGCCGCCCATATTGAAGGCAAGGGCATTGTCGGTCTGGATATGGCCGGGCTGGCGCAAAAAGGCGGGGCGGTGGTCAGCCATATCCGCTTTGCCGATACTCAGGACAAACTGCATGCCGCCCGTATTCCGGCAGGCGAAGCCAATGTTGTGCTGGGCTGTGATCTTCTGGTCGCCGCCAGTTATGAAGGACTGGCCAAAATGCGGCGCAATTTCACCAAGGCCGTGATCAACAGCCACGAAACCGTCACCGGGGCCTTTACCCGCAACCCGGATTTTGAACTGAAAAGCGGCGAACATATTGCGACAATCCGCGATGCCTGCGGCGAAGATGCGGTTTATTTTGTCGAAGGCAGCGACATCGCCACCCGCCTGATGGGCGATTCGATTGCCACCAATCTGTTCATGCTGGGCGTTGCATGGCAACGCGGCCTGATCCCGATTGGCGAAGACGCCCTGATGCAGGCGATTGACCTGAACGGTGTCGCCGTTGAGATGAACAAACAATCCTATTTCTGGGGCCGTTTGTTTGCCCATGACCCGCAAAAAGTACGCGATCTGGTCGGCCCCAATGAACAACAGGCCCACCCGGTCGCCACCAGCCTTGCCGATATCCTCACCCGCCGCAAAAAATTCCTGACCGATTATCAGGATGCCGCCTATGCCAGCCGCTATGCCGGTCTGGTCGAAAAGGTCGCACAGGTCGAAAAACAACGCCTTGGCGATGATCATGACGAATTGTCAAAAACCGTGGCGCGCTATTATTTCAAATTGCTGGCCTACAAGGATGAATACGAAGTCGCCCGGCTTTATACCGATCCGGCCTTTGCCGCCAAAATCCGCAAAACCTTTGCCGGGGAGTATAAAATCAAATTCCATCTGGCCCCGCCCGCCCTCGCCGACAAGGACCCGGAAAACGGGCATCTGAAAAAACAGGTCTATGGCCCGTGGATGATGACGGCATTCCGGGCGCTGGCGAAACTCAAATTCCTGCGCGGCACCGCACTGGACCCGTTTGGCCGCACGCCCGAACGCAAAATGGAACGGGAACTGATCACCGGTTACGAAACATTGGTCCAGGATGTGATCGGCGGACTGACCCCTGACAATGCCAGAATTGCCGCCGCCCTGCTCGCCCTGCCCGAACATATTCGCGGTTATGGCCATATCAAGGAGGCCAATATCGACAAAGTCAAACAGCGCGAGGCCGAATTGCGCGACCAGTTCCACAATCCGCCCGAACATTTGCAGGCGGCAGAATAACCAGCAGAATAATCAAAGGGCCGCAGCATTCAACGCTGCGGCCCTTATCAATCCGTTGGAAAGTCTCAGGCAAAGCGGGGCTGATGCAATAATTCATGCAGGAACCCGGCCGGATTGCGCAGCGGACGATGTTCGCGTTTCGGCGGGGTGCGTTTGGCGCGATATTGTTCCAGAACCGCGCTGGTCGCCTGATAGCCATCCTCGATCCCGCAATCAAGGTTCTCCCACGTCCAGTCATAGGTGATGTTGGGCGAAACCGGGATTTCGATGATATTGATCTTGCGGCCGCTTTCGGCAACTTCGCGTTTGAACCGTTCCACCGCATCCTCGCTGGCCGAGGCGGCAAACATCATCACCAGATTGTTCAGCGAATCATACAGGTTTTGCGGCTGCCGAACCTGTTTGAGGTCCAGAATACGGCTGACCCAAACCTCATCCACATCCGGATGCAGGCGCAGGAAATCAAAGAAACTGACAGTATCGACCGTGGCCCCTTCGCAATACATATCGCCGTTGATTTCAACCGGTTCCTCGATAAAGGGCAAGGCCGAACAGGCGCACAGGGTCTGGCCGTCCATCGCAGGCAGATTGTATTTTTCCGGCTTGTTGGTGAAAAGTTCAAGCCGCTGCTGGGTCAGATTATAGGCATTGTGGAAAATCGCCGGTTTGTCTTCCTGATACAGCCGATCAAATTTCAGACGATCCAGAAACATGCTGTCGGGCGAATAGATTTTCGCCAATCCCTTGGTTTCGGTCTGATACAGCGCCCCGACCATGAAACGCGCCACCGGATGGGCCGCCAGAACGCCGTTCAACAACACATCATTCAGATTATGCGGCGTCCAGTATTTCGGGTTTTTCATGAAATGCTGAACATGATCGGCCGCCCCGGCAATCGCTTCGGGCACAATCAGGTTGTTATAGCTGGCCGGGTTGAACAGATAGGCCATCTTGTTGTGAAAATCGCTGAAAAAATCGGGGGCAAAGGCCCCGGCAATCGGAAAGCGTTCATACACATTGGCCGGGCGGAAAATCTTGCGGAAAAATTCGACCGACTGTTCGATTTCCTGCCCTTCATCCGCCTGATGATAGGAAACGGCAAGCCACGCCCCGATGCAGGCCGATGACCAGACATCAAACTTGATGTCGGCTTCCTCGCGCAGCCGTTTCAGCACGCCAAGACTAAGCCCGACAGCAGGACCGCCACCCGATAAAAAGATTGCGCGTTTGAGTTTCGTCATTTGGAACTCCTAACCTGTCAGGCCAATGGGATCAGCCGACATGTGAAAACTGCGAAAAATAAGTTTCTTACGTTTCCGCCCGCACAGGACACAAACCCGTCTGATGCAGGTTTTCCGGTTAGAATGAATGACAATTGGAACCACCCCAAATTATAGGCATACTACCAGAAAACCCGATCATATTTATTTGACACATTACTTTTGACGTACCGTCAAAGATCTATCCGAACGTATGGTGATTCTTGAAAAACCCATACTTATTCAAACATCAACTTCATCATTATTTAATCAACTCTGTGACGGCCATCACAGCAGGATCGGTTAAAATCTGAACCGGGAAACCGGCCTTGAAAGAAGAAAGCCGCCCAAAGGCGGCTTTCAAAGTTCATCCATGCACTGGCATCGCTTATTCGTAATAACCAACCATGAAAATCTTGCCGTCATGCGGCTTGACCCAGGTTTTCTTTTCCGCAAGTTTTTTGGTTTCCGGGTGGGTCCAGGTGTAATTGGACCAGCCACCTGCCGCATTGGCCTTGCCAACTTCGACCATGTCGCGAATGATGAAGTTGCTGTTCACATCCTGCAAATCCCAGATTTGCGGATTATTGATCAGTTTGGGATTGATGGCATGGGTCAGAAAAGTGCCTTTTTCCCCGTCGGCAACAATCACATAATATTCGTCAAAAACAAATTCACCGGCCTTGTCGTTAAAATCGGCAAAGGACTTGTCCTGACCGGCCGCATCGTAATGGGCAATTGCCTTGTCCACCAGTGACTGTGCCGTTGCCGCCTTGTCCTGGGCCATCGCCCCGGTCGCCGTCATCATCACAGCCGTCATCATCAGTGCCAACATCTTCAAAAGTGATTTCATCAGTCCCTCCTCCATGAAAAATCAAACGGCGCGCAGCCGCACAAGAAGCCCATCGACCGAACTGGTCAATTGATGGATCTGCCGCCCCAGTTCCCCTGTTGCCTGCCCCACAAATCCCGCAGATTCCCGTGTGGCACGGGCGATTTCCCGCACATCGCCAATCCCGCCCGACACGGTGCGGGCATACCCCGCCGCCTCAGTGATGCTGTTGCTGATCTGGCCGGTGGCACTGCCCTGCTCGATCACGGAATCGGCGACGGTTTTCAAAATGCCGTTCACATCTTCGATGCTGACGACAATGTCCTGGATCGCGCGCACCGCCTGAACGGTTTCATCGCGAATATTGGCAATTTCGGTTGCAATTTCCTCGGTTGATTTGGCGGTCTGGCTGGCAAGGTTTTTGACCTCGTTCGCCACCACGGCAAATCCCTTGCCCGCATCCCCGGCACGGGCCGATTCAATCGTCGCATTCAATGCCAAAAGATTGGTCTGGGCGGCAATCTGTCCGATCAGGCCCGCCACATCGCCGATCCGGCGGCTGGCTTCTTCCAGACTGCGAATTTTGGTATGGGCATCGCGGGCCAGTTCGGTGGCCGATTGTGCCCGTCGGCTGCTTTCCTGAATTTCACCGCTGATCTGGGAAATCGCACTGGCAAGGCTGGTCGCGGCATGGGAAATCTCGCCCATATTCTCGCTGGATTTGCCCGATGCATCATAGGCATCCCCGCTTTGGGAATCGGTGCGTTGCGCATTTTCCAGCATCGCCCCGGCCGATGCGCCGATCTGCTCGATCGCAGCACTGACCGCCGTTGCCGTCCCCTGCACCGACGTTTCGATATCGGCGGCCAGTTCCTGCATGATCCGGCGCTTTTCCGCAATCGCCTGTGCTTCGTTTTCCTGACGTTCGCGTTCGGAATGTTGCAGTTTTTCGGCATTCTGCCGGAAAACCTCAACCGCGCCTGCCATATGGCCCATTTCGTCAAGCCGCGTCGTATAGGGCACAGCGACAGAGGCATCACCCCCGGCAATGTCGCCCATCACCTGTGTCAGGCGCGTTACCGGCCCGCGGATCATCCGGGCAATGACAAAGCTGATCAAAACCATCGCCAGGGCCGCTGCCACGGCGGCAATGATGGTTTGTTGCTGCGCACTTCCCCCGGCCTCAATCGCACTGCTGCTGGCCTGATCCATCCGGGCTTCTTCAACCTGTTTCAAATCTGCCAATGTTGCCATCAGGGATTCATAATCGGCCTGTGCCGACCAGGAAAAGCTCAGCGCCCCGGTATATTCAATGTCGAGCATGCCCAGAACCTGATCGATCTTGGTCAGATAACTGTCAAACATCGCCTTGGCCGAGGTGACAAGCTCGCGTTCCGGCCCATCGACCTGATGGCTGTCATGCAGGGCCGCGAAACTGGCATTGGCGACCTTGATCTGGTTTTGCAATTGTTCATTGACCGCCGACATCCGGTCTTCATCAACACCTGCGGCCGACCATGACAATAACCGGTAAACGGTTTGATGAACCTGCGTGATATCACGATCAAGGTCTGCGACGTGGCGCACCTTGGTATAAACATCGGACACCGCCGTTTCGAGGCCCGCCGACAGAGACCGGATGCCCGATCCGCCAATCAGCCCGACCACGATAATCGCCAGAACCCCGATCAGTGGCAGGGATGCCAGCTTGGTCCCGATTTTCAGATTTTCAAAGCTTGTCATCATTCTCATCCCATCCGGAAAGTGCATGCTCACACAACGGCAAGGATGGGATGCGATGGTTTTCTTGCGCCATATTGCCCCGATCCCCAAAGCCGCTCCGTCATCGGTCAATTTTCCGGTGATCCCTGTCCCAAAGGATCACCCCTGACCAAACGGAGGGCATGCCCTCTAGTCCCTTACAATTGCTGTATTTCCGTAAACGCGATTACGCGAGTGCAGCAATTTATAAAAAGCTAGACGATAATCATGAGGAGGAGTAGCTACCCGGACGGATAGTGCAGCGCAACAATTCTACCTGAAGAGGACGGCACAACCCTTGTTTACGGATTGAAGTCCCTGCATTCCGGAATGGGAAAAATATGATCAACATGTTGTTTAAACATAAAATTTTCTGAAACTAGATGATGTCCAAAAGACGATCCATCGCCCCTGAAAATCACGATAAAACGGTTTGTTGCCCCGCAGCATTAAACTTTTGCTTCAATGGCACAAGTGCTGCAACCTTGATGAAACAACCCGCAATACACCCCGGCCTGAAATGAAAAAAGCCCGCTCGAAAGCAGGCTTTTTGGTGGTTTTCCGATGCCGCAGCGCAGCTGGAAAAGAGGGTCAGCTCATACCAAGGGCGCGCTTGTAGACCTCCAGAATTTCTTCCTGTTCCGTGCGCTCATGGTCTTCCATTTTACGCAAACGTATAATCTGACGCAGGATCTTGACGTCATAACCAAGGGCCTTGGCTTCGCCATAGACTTCCTTGATGTCGGCCATCAGATTGGCCTTTTCTTCTTCGAGGCGTTCAATACGTTCAACGTAGGACGCCAACTGGTCGGCTGCGATTCCCCCGACTTCGGTCATGCTCGGATTCTCCGGTGAATTGGCGCATACAGGGCGTTTGCCGCTGCGCAGAATGTCAATGCGGCGTGACGATACCCAAAGCCCCCCCGCCTGACAAGAGGCGAAGCCGGACCCGCCACACCATGCCCCCGCTTTCGGGGCTGTGGCACCTTGTCATTTCAATGATCACACCCGATTAATGAAATCAAAAAATCTGGCGTCACCGACTCGCTTTCAGCAATCAATCATGATCCCTGAAAACAACCGGTAAAATTGCCAAACCACACCCCTCCGCCCCGGAAAACCGCCAGATAACCGCTGTGACGGCCCCCGAATCGCTAACCGCGCAGGACTGATGCACACAAGACGGACTACCCCCGTGGGATTTTGGCGAGGCTCCATCAGGGGTACTTGATATGGCGCCCATACCCCCGTCTGCCTCACAAGCCGCATCCGAAAATGCAGGCTGGAACTCCTTCCGTCGCCGGGCCTTCGCCCCGCGCTAACCGGCCCCGCCGCAAGACGGCCCGGCCACAACCCGCCTTTCCCGCAATCACGGGAACCGGACAAGCCCGGATAAATCTCGTGCCTCCGCTCGCCGCGCAACACGCCCGGCAAGGCCGGATGGCACCCGGCACGAGATCCGGGCAGGCACGGCCAGCCACAAGGCGCACCTCGGGCATCCGCCACCCAAAACCGCCCTTCCCGCGAACGCGGGAATCCAGACAGCCGCCGGGTATCTGCCAGCCGCGCCAACAGGCCACCTTCGGCCCCACCACCCGCTCCTGCCTTCCCCGGTAATGCCGGGGTACGATCCGGGCAGGACTTGCCACCGACAAGACGCAATTCGGGCGTCCTGACAAATGGCCGGGTTAGCGGACCGGCAGAATGCCCCCGTAATGGCTTTTCCACCCACCGGTCATCCTCTTGCGGGCACGCCCGTCGCCTTGTCTGTCCATGTAACGCTGCATCATCGCCTCTTTCCTCTGGCCCAAACGCAAAAACCCGCAAGGCACAAGGCCTTGCGGGTTTCGGTCCGGGCGGATTTATCCCCTTGACTTTT
>NZ_JAUYHK010000004.1 GCF_030690045.1 Thalassospira sp. | reverse complement strand
TTTGCATGTCGGCCAGAAGGCGGGCGTTTTTGTCGTCGTAAATATCCGGGTCGCCCAGATGTGCCTCGATCTGCATTTTGCGGGTCGAGAGTTTTTCCATCTGTTTTTCAAGTTGTTCCACTGCCCGGCGCAGCGGGGCAGTGGCCTTGCGCTTGTTCTTGCTCTGGCGGGTGATCTTGTTTTTGCCGTTGCTGTTCCATTACCGGTCCTTCTGATCATGAGCGTCGGGGCGCGTGTTGGTGTGGTGATGTTACCGGAAGATACCGCCCAACCCGATGCGTTATGGGGGGCTGGCGGAGGAAAAAATGCATCAGCAAAAACGCAGCCGCACGGCGGGAGAGACGGACAACAGGCAGGTTGTTGAATAGGGGCGGGTTACAGCACGGATTGTAACGCCAGAGTTCAAGTCAAAAGGACAATCCAATTACCGATTGTCCTTTTCTATTGCCAATGACCTGATCAGAAATTGCAATAACTCTTTACGGTTACAGTATTTTGACTGTCATCAGCAGGTCTGGACCGCATCAATGTCATCGGTGATTGACATTGATGCGATAGAACCATATGACGGATAATGGTTGCAATTCAAGGTTTGGTTTTGCGATTAATATGCAATTTTTTACATCTCTAATGTTGATCTGCGGCGACACAGATTTCGGATGAGCGATCAACGCCAATGCAGGTGTTGTGTTTTGTGGTCCCGACATTGAAGACGTCCTGTTTGGGGGAATAAATGGCTTTGGGGTTTGGGTGTTTAATTCGGGGGCGAACCCTTGGGGCGTTTGTTGTTACATCGTTGTTCAGTACAGTGGTGCAGGCGGCGGATTTTACTGTTTCTGAGGGGGTAACCGATACGGTTGCCAAAACCCTGACCGCCGGGGAAACCGGATTGATCGAGCAGGGCGGGGTTCTCAATGTTACGACGGGTGACGCCATCACGCTTAACGCAGACGGGGTGCGTGTGACCAATAACGGCACGATCACGACGGTGGGTGGTACCGGGCGCGTGGGCATATTTGGCTCTGGGGGGGGCGCTACAAATGTGCAGTTTGTTAATAATGGTACCATTCGGACAGGCGCCAACAACGGTTATGGAATGGCCAGTTTGGGGGCGCGGTCTACATTTATCAATAATGGCACGCTTACGACAAGCGGTGCGAATGCCCATGCCATACATGGCGCCGGAGCCAATTCGACACTTGTCAATAACGGCACGCTTACGACAAGCGGAAATGATTCGTACGGTCTAAACAGCGCCAACGCCAATTCGACAATCGTTAATAGCGGTACGATTACGACAAGCGGAACAGATTCCTATGGCATCGGAAGCACCAATAGCGGTTCGACGCTTTCCAATAGCGGTACAATCACGACAAGCGGATCAAATGCCTTCGGCATGTACAATGACGGTGATGGTGTAACATCTGTCAATAGCGGTACGATTACCACAAGCGGCAGCGATGGCGCGGGCATTCGGGGCGACGGGAACAATTCGACACTTGTCAATAGCGGTGCGATTACCAGCACGAATGCCGACGGAATACGATCATCGGGTAGCAGCAACACCCTTACGGTCAGTGATGGCGGGACCGTCACCGTATCGGGTGCAGGACGTGCAGGGATCAGATCCACAGGGGCCAACGGGACGATCAATGTCAGCGGGACGGTGATTGCGACAGGGGCGGCGACACAGGCGATTGTGGGGTCGAGCAACCAGACCCTGAACATCAAGCCGGGTGCGACGATTGTCGGGACGATTGATCTTGGTGCGGGCACCAATGCGGTCAATATCGATACATCTGCCGGGGCGCGGTCATCGACCCTGAGCATCAGCAATGCCGGTACGGTGAATACATCGGCCAGCGGTGACGGGCTTGTCCTGCAAAGCGGATCGACGGTCGAGATTGTCGATCCCACCGGGTTTGCAGCCAACCGGGCGGCACTGGGAACGACAACGGTCGGCATTCATCAGGCGGTCAGCCAGCAACTGGCGCGATCCAATAAACCGCAACCGGTTGTGGTGGTGGCCAGTGATCTGGAACCGGGGATGCTGTATGCCGAGCAGATGCCGTTTGTGTGGGGGCAGGTTTTTGGTGGATACAAAAAACGCGGCGATGACGGGGCGAATTTGGGCTATCGCAGCCGGGTTGGCGGCGCGATCGGCGGATATGAAAAGCCGATTGGGGACCACAGTATCGGTGTGTTTGGTGGCGTGTCCGTTGCAGGCATGAAAACCGATATGGCGTCGGTTGAAGGCGACAGCAACGGGTTTTTTGTCGGCGGATATGGTGAATATGTGGTTGGGGACTGGGCCATTGATGGGGCGGTGGTCGTCGGGTATCAGCGCCATCAGGATGAACGCCTTGTGGTCGATAACCTGATTGGCGAGGAAACCGCACAATCAGATTACAACAGCGTCTATATCAGCCCGTCACTGGCGGTGATCCGGTCGATTGATATCGGCGGCGGGATTGAATTGCGGCCATCAGCCGAGGTTAATTACACCTATGGCTATTACGGTGAATACACCGAAACCGGCACGACATCGTCGAACCTGACGGTCAAGGGGCACGGGGTGGATGTGATCAATGGCCGTCTGCAACTGGCAGCCCGGCAGGATATTGCCGACGGTCTTGGCGAAATCGAACTGCGCGGCGGGATGAAATACAGCTATTTCGGGCGTGACAGCGTTGATGTCGGGCTGGGGAGCGGGCCGGTTGTGCGTTATCAGGGCACCGGGGATACGTCATCGTATGGGGGATATGTCGGGGTCAATATGCGCTATGACGTGGACCGGCGGATGACGGTTGTCGCGGACATGGAGCTGGGACTTGCCACCGGCGATGAACAATCGGCTTCGGGGTATCTGGGACTGGAATACCGGTTTTAGGGCGTTATATTTGTCGCATCCAGTTTGGCAATCGGGCTGCGGAGCTGATGGGCGCGGTCGATCCGTTCACGGCGTTCCGGGGTGTTGAGGGCTTCCCATAGATCGTTGCGGGTTTGCAGATTGATCCAGAATGCTGCACTGTTGCCAAAGACGCGGGCGAGAATAAGTGCTGTATCGGCGGTGATGCGACGGCGATTGTTGCACAATTCATTGGCATGTTTGCGCGGGACGCCCATCGCATCGGCCAGCGCCGTTTGCGTGATATTCATCGGTTCCATGAATTCCGTCACCAGCATTTCGCCGATACTGACGGGTTTGCGTTCTGTCATGATCATGGCAGGCCTCAGCGGTAAGCGTGG
>NZ_JAUYHK010000003.1 GCF_030690045.1 Thalassospira sp. | reverse complement strand
TTTGCATGTCGGCCAGAAGGCGGGCGTTTTTGTCGTCGTAAATATCCGGGTCGCCCAGATGTGCCTCGATCTGCATTTTGCGGGTCGAGAGTTTTTCCATCTGTTTTTCAAGTTGTTCCACTGCCCGGCGCAGCGGGGCAGCGGCCTTGCGCTTGTCTGCCGCACGTTGGCGTTCCGCCTTGCGGTCACGCTTTTCGTCGGGGGTTTCGGCGGCGCCGGGTTTGTCGGCGCGACGATCGGCACGGGCGCGGTCCAAAAGATATTGGCGATATTCGGCAACATCGCCGTCAAAGGCATTCACCCCGCCATCGGCAACCAGAATAAGACGATCCGCACAGGCTTCGATCAGATAGGGATCGTGGCTGATGATGATCACGGCACCTTCATAGGCATTCAGCGCATGGTTGAGCGCATCGCGGGCGTCGATATCGAGATGGTTGGTCGGTTCGTCAAGAATCAGCATATGTGGGGCATCAAGCGTCATCAGGGCAAATAGCAGGCGGGCTTTTTCGCCGCCTGACAGGTTGCTGACCTTGGTGTTACCCTTGTCGCCTTCAAAGGCAAAACGGCCAAGCTGGGCGCGGACCTTGTGTTCGATCACATCGGGCATCAGGGCCGCCATGTGCTGATAGGGGGTTTCGTCGCCGCGCAGCTCGTCGGTCTGGTGCTGGGCAAAATAGCCGATGCGTAACTTGCTGGAAGCGGCCATTTCGCCGGTTTCAAGGGCCAGACGACCGGCCAGCAATTTCGCCAGCGTCGATTTGCCGTTGCCATTGGCTCCCAAAAGGGCAATGCGGTCATCCATATCGATGCGCAGGCTGATATTGCGCAGGATCGGCTTGCCGGGTTCATAACCGACATTGCCATCGGTGATGGTGATCAGGGGCGGCGGCAATTCCTGCGGGCTGGGAAAATCGAACGAAATACTGCGGTCTTCGACCACGGCAATCGCCGGACCCATTTTTTCCAGCATCTTGATGCGGCTTTGTGCCTGTTTGGCCTTGCTGGCCTTGGCGCGGAAACGGTCGATAAAGGATTGCAGGTGTTTTTGCTGGGCAATCTGTTTGTCGTAATGCTTGGACGCCAGTTCCATCTGTTCGCGCCGGGTTTTGGCAAATTTGTCGTAATTGCCACCATAGAGCGTCAGTTTGCCACCATGCAGATGGGCAATATGCTTGACCGCCCGGTTCAAAAGATCGCGGTCATGGCTGACCAGCACAATCGTACCGGGATAATTGATCAGATATTGTTCAAGCCAAAGCGTTGCTTCAAGGTCAAGATGGTTGGTCGGTTCGTCGAGCAACAAAAGGTCGGGCTGTAAAAACAGGGTTGCTGCCAGAGCCACACGCATGCGCCAGCCACCGGAAAAATCATCGCAGGCGCGTTTTTGGGCTTCGGCATCAAAGCCAAGGCCCGATAGAATGGCGCTGGCCCGTGCTTCAGCCGTGTGGGCATCGATATCGGCAAGTCGGGTATGAATGTCGGCAATGCGGTGACCGTCGGTGGCGGTTTCGGCCTCGGCCAGCAATTGCGCGCGCTCGGTATCGGCGGCCAGAACGGTATCAAGCAAGGAGCGTTCGCCCGCCGGGGCTTCTTGCGATACCATGCCCATGCGCACCCGGTTGGGCAGCGAGATATCGCCGCCATCAAGAACAAGCTGCCCGGCAATCAGTTTTAAAAGGGTGGATTTGCCTGCGCCATTGCTGCCGATCAGGCCGACCTTGTGCCCGTCCGGGATGGTCAGACTGGTCTGGTCAAAGATTACCCGGCCGCCAATGCGGTAGGTCAGATCGGTAATTTGCAGCATGGCGCGCCTGTGATATCTCGAAAACGAATGGAATCGGGGACGTTATTCTGCCCTCAATAAGACAGCACGCCTTGGGGTGCAAGGATTCTTGATACTGTCATGATCGGGTGGAGGTCCCCTGTTGCCAGGGTCAAAAGACCGGCAAAGACCTGATTTCGGGCCTTTTTGCGGGCTTTGGCGTGGTTTTTGCCGGGAATGTGCTGCGCGCAGGGCTGTGCTGCGCGGGAAGAAACAGGTGTTGCGTTGCGGTGCAAGGGCGTTTATACAGCGCCGACCTGTTTGGGGGTAATGAATTTTTTATAAGTAGCTAGGTGAAACCAATGGCTATCGAACGTACTCTGTCCATCATCAAGCCTGACGCGACCCGTCGCAATCTGACTGGCAAGATCAACGCTGTCATCGAAGATGCCGGCCTTCGTATCGTCGCACAGAAACGTGCGCGCCTGACACGCGAACAGGCTGAAGGATTCTATGCCGTTCACAAGGAACGCTCGTTCTTTGGCGAACTGGTGGACTTCATGGTCTCTGGCCCGGTTGTTCTCCAGATTCTTGAAGGCGAAAATGCGGTTGCAAAATACCGCGAAGTTATGGGCGCAACCAACCCGGCCAACGCCGAAGAAGGCACCATTCGCAAGCTTTTTGCCGAATCCATCGAAGCCAATTCGGTTCATGGTTCGGACTCGCTGGAAAATGCAGCGATTGAAACTTCGTTCTTTTTCGCACAGACCGAAATCGTCGCTTAAGCGACTGTTTCTGGCGATAAACAACGCAAAATTTAAAAGCGCCCTGCGATTGCGGGGCGCTTTTTTTGTGACCAGATTTTACAGTGCAGGCGAGGTTACATCAGAAACGCCGCCATCAGAACCAGAACGACCGAGACGGCGATGCCGCTATACAGAATGAATTTGGTGAAGCCGTGCCAATTGGTTTCATGGTCCCGGACCAGTTGAAGATCGTAATCGCTACCCTGCATGATTTCCTCCCTAAAGGTGAACAGGTTATTGTCACCCCGGCTTGGTGCCTTGTTATGGGTGAACAAAAGAAATCATAACACAATCGGGTGGCGAAAATCGCCTGTGTTTTGATGCGGGTATCGGCCATGAAAAAAGCCGTCGGCGGAACCGGCGGCTTTTTGCGGCATCCAGGTGGTGGACGCGATTTCGGTGTTTGGCACTCAGACGAGGAAAATCGCCATCAGGCTGAGGATTGCGATCACGGTGACAGTGCCATAAAGCACAAATTTGGTGAAACCGTTATAAATCTCGACATGCTTGTTGGTCAGTTCGTAGTCATTGCCCTGCAATTTGGCCTCCGGGGTTTGGAATCATTCCACCTTATAATCAGCACGGTGCTGCGGTGCAAGATGCGCTTTTGCAGTTTCTTACCGCGATGCGATGATCGGGCTGGTTTCGGCGAAATCGGGGCGGCGGCTGTCGCGGATTGTGACAATGCCGTTTTCGCCCACATGGACCCGGCCTTCGGCGATCCATCGGATCACCTCGGGATACAGGCGGTGTTCCTGTTTCAGGACCCGGTGGGCCAGTGCCGGGGCATCGTCGCCGGGCAAAACCGGTACCACGGCCTGGGCGATGATCGGCCCGGCATCCATTTCCGGCACGACATAATGCACGGTACAGCCGGAAAATTTCACGCCTGCGGTAATCGTCTGCTCATGGGCATGCAACCCCTTGAAGGACGGCAATAACGAGGGGTGAATATTGATCAGCCGACCTTGCCAGCGGGTGACGAAACTTTCACCAACCAGACGAAAATACCCGGCCAGGACCACAAGATCGGCACCGCTTTGTTCGATCAGGGCGCTGACGGCGGCATCATAGGATTCGCGACCGCCGGGATAGCCTTTGTGGGCAATCGCCTCGGCGCGAATCCCGGCCTTGCGGGCGCGATCAAGGCCTTTGGCATCGGTCTGGTTGGAAAAAACCAGACCGATTTCGGCAGGATAATCGCGTTTGGCACAGGCATCGATGATGGCCTGAAGATTGCTGCCGCCGCCGGAAATCAGGACGGCGAGTTTCAGCTTTGCCATCTCAGCTTTCCCATGCGCGGGTCATGTTTTTGATGATAACCTGCGGGCCGTCACCGGCACGCGGGCCGATCACGCCGATCTGGCTGACGGTTTCGCCGTGGTCGCGCAACAATGCCTCGGCCGCATCGGCTTTATCTGCCGGAACAACCACGCACATGCCAATGCCACAGTTAAAGGTGCGCGCCATTTCCATGGCCGAAATACCGGCCTGTTTGGACAGCCATTTAAAGATCGGCAGGTAGTCCCAGCAGCTTGCATCAAAGACAGCCGTCAGGTCATCGGGCAGAACACGCGGCATGTTTTCAGTCAGGCCGCCGCCGGTAATGTGGGCCATTGCCTTGACCAGACCGGCCTTATGGGCGGCCAAGCAGCTTTTGACATAGATTTTGGTCGGTTCAAGCAGCGCCTCGCCCACGGTTTTGCCCGGTGCGAAGGGGGCCTCATCGCCGTATTTGAGACCGGCGGTATCGACCACCTTGCGGACCAGCGAATAGCCGTTGGAATGCACCCCGCTTGAGGCGAGACCAAGGATCACGTCGCCCTCGGCCACGGTGGTGCCATCAAGCAGTTCACCGCGTTCGGCCGCCCCGACGGCAAACCCGGCAAGGTCGTATTCGCCATCGGCATACATGCCGGGCATTTCGGCGGTTTCGCCACCGATCAGGGCGCATCCGGCCTGTTTGCAGCCTTCGGCGATTCCGGCGACGACATCGGTTGCCTTATCGACGGCAAGTTTGCCGGTGGCGAAATAATCAAGGAACAAAAGTGGTTCTGCCCCTTGCACCACCAGATCATTGACGCTCATGGCGACAAGGTCGATGCCGACGGTGTCGTGTTTGTCGGCAAGGAAGGCGACCTTTAATTTGGTGCCAACGCCATCGGTGCAGGAAACCAGCACCGGATCGTTATATCCGGCAGCCTTGAGGTCGAATAATGCGCCGAATCCACCCAGTCCGCCGGTGACTCCGGTGCGGCTGGTGGCTTTGGCCAGCGGTTTGATGGCATCGACAAGGGCATTCCCCGCATCGATATCGACGCCGGAATCCTTATAGGTGAGGCCGTTGCGGGTGGTCATGGGCGATCCTCGCACTCACTGAAATATAACGGGCAGCGGGGCTTGATAAATTCCGCTGGGGCGAAAATACTCAAACGCGGGCTGAATGCAATGATCCTGCGACGCATGGGAGAGTTTTCTTTGCAGAATGGCTCAGGCATGCGAGAAAGACAGACGGCAACCAAATGCGAAAAAAGAGGCAAACGTGCTCGACAGACTGAAAAAAATTATCCCGCTGACAGGTTTTGCGATGCTGGTGGTGCTTGTCGCCGCCCCGGTCGGGGCACAGGATCTCTTTTCCGTTGCGGGGGTGCGCGTTGATGAAAGTGCCGAAACAGCGGCCCGTGCCCGCGATCTTGCCCTTGCCAACGGGCAACGCATTGCCTTTGACCGCGTGGTTGCGCGTCTGACCCTGCCCGAACATCGGGCACGGCTTGGACGCCCCGGCGATGGCGACCTTGCCAATCTGGTGCGGGATTTTGGCGTGTCAAATGAACGCACATCATCGGTTCGCTATATTGCCGATATGACGGTGCGCTTCAAGGATAACGAATTACGCAATTATTTGCGATTCCGCGATATCCCGTTTGCCGAAACCCTGTCAAAGCCTGTGGTGATTTTGCCGGTTTATAAATCGGGGCCGACGGCCGTCCTGTGGGATGATCCCAATCCGTGGCGCGATGTCTGGTCGCGTGATGGTGTGGCGGGCGGGCTGGTGCCGGTCAAAACGCCGATTGGCGATTTGCAGGATATCGGCACGGTTTCGGTCGAACAGGCGCAGGCCGGGACGCAGGAACGATTTGTCGATATTGCCGGGCGGTATGGTGCGGATGTGACGGTTGTTGCGGTGGCCGAAGTCACAGGCGCATCAGGGGCCGAAACGGTTGATGTATCGGTCAGTCGGTATGGCCGGGATGGCGTGCCGCAGGTTTTTGGTGTGCGCGAAACAACGGCCAGCGGCGAAACAGTGTCGCAAACCCTTGAAAAAGCCGCGATCGCCGTTAGTGAACGTCTTGAGGATGAATGGAAACGGGCCAATCTGATTGATTATGGCACCGGCGGGCAATTGATTGTCTTTGTGCCGATTACCGGGCTTGACGACTGGGCGGGGATTGAACGCCGCCTGAACCAGTTGCCCCTGATTCGCAGCACCAAAATTGTCGCGATGTCGCGGCGCGAAGTGCAGCTTGCCCTTGATTATGTCGGGTCGCCCGATCAGTTGCGGCTGGCGCTGGCGCAACAAAACCTGACTTTGATGCAGATGGACGATCTGTGGTTCCTTCAGCCGGTCGGGCAAAACCGGCCGGGCACGCTGTCGCTGGGAGGCTGACCGATGACGCTCCGCGATCAGGCGCGGTTCTGGCTGCTGTTTATAGTGGCCTTTTTCCTTGTGATCTGGCTGTTTTCCGGGATTTTGTTGCCGTTTGTCGCCGGGATGGCGATTGCCTATTTTCTGGACCCGGTGGCGGATCGGCTGGAAAAATATGGCATGGGCCGCACTTGTGCGACCATGATCATCACGATTGTTTTCTTTTTGCTGGTGTTTTTGGTGCTGTTGCTGGTGGTGCCGCTGATTGGCAATCAGCTTGCCGGGTTTCTGGAACGTCTGCCGGGTTATCTCGACACCCTGCGCAGCAATACAGTACCGTATCTGCAAAGCCTGATGGACCGGATTGCACCGGAAACCCTGGATGGCATTACGCAATCGGTCAAGGGACAGGCGGCCAATGCTCTGAAATGGACCGGTGAGGTTCTGGGCAATGTGTTGTCGGGTGGTTTGGCGGTTTTGAATTTCCTCAGCCTTGTGTTTATTACCCCGGTGGTGGCGTTTTATCTGTTGCGGGACTGGGACAAGATCGTGGCACGGATTGACGGGCTGTTGCCGCGCCGTCTGGCCGGTGATATTCGCCAGTGCGCGCGGGAAATTGACGATACCCTTGCCGGGTTTGTGCGCGGGCAATCCACCGTTTGCCTGTTATTGGGCCTGTTTTATGGCATTGGCCTGACGTTGGTCGGACTGGAATTCGGGTTTGTCATCGGATTGTTGACCGGGATTTTGTCCTTTGTGCCGTTTGTTGGCATGATTGCCGGGTTTGCTGTCGGTATGGTGGTAGGGCTGGCGCAATTCGGGTTTGGTGTTGATATTGCATTGGTCGCGCTGGTTTTCGGTGTGGGGCAGGTGATTGAAGGCAATTTCCTGACGCCGAAACTGGTGGGTGACAAGGTGCAACTGCATGCGGTCTGGGTGATGTTTGCCTTGCTGGCCGGGGGGGCGGTCTTTGGCCTGTTGGGCGTCATGATTGCCGTGCCGGTCGCCGCCGTTATCGGTGTTCTGGTGCGTTATGGTCTGCGTCAATATCTTGACAGCCGGTTATATGATCATGGGGCGGTTGTGATGGACCCTTCTTCCGGGGATCAGGCTGAAAAGTGACCGAGATTCCCGTTCCTCCGCATATCTCCCCCCGGCAATTGCCGTTGGCGCTGGAATTGCGTCCGGCATTGGGCCGCGATGATTTCATGGTGGCCGATTGTAACCGCGAGGCGGTGGCATGGATTGACCGGTGGCCCGACTGGCCGGTTCCGGCCTTGTGCCTGTATGGTCCTGCCGGATCGGGCAAAAGCCATCTGGCGGAAGTCTGGCGGGCGCGATCCGGGGCGCACAGCATAGCCGGAGGTGCTTTGGCCGGGCAGGAACCGGATATTTTGCTGGGCGATGGTCTGGGTCTGGTGATCGAGGATGCCGATCAGGGGCTGGATGAAACCGTATGTTTTCATCTGTATAATATGTTGAAAGAACGGGGCGGGCATTTATTGATGACTGCGCAACAGCCCCCGGCACGCTGGAGCCTGCATCTGCCTGATTTGCGATCCCGGATGGGGGCGGCACTGGTATGTGAAATTTTGCCGCCCGATGATGATCTGATGGCGGGGCTTTTGTTAAAACTGTTTGCAGATCGTCAGATTGCGCCAAGCCCGTCCATCATCGCCTATATCCTGCCGCGAATTGAACGGTCCTTTGCCGCCCTGACTGATCTGGTTGGTGCAATTGACCGCCGCGCCCTTGCGGAAAAACGACCGGTGACATTGCCGCTGGTGCGGGCCATCATGGATGGCGATGCGCAGGATTGATGGATTGATTGACTTGCCCGGAATCGGGATTTTCGGGTTATAGTTGCCCGGTTTCAACAGACGGATCAGACGGGTGATTCCCAAAACAGCCAGACCGACATTAAAAATTCATACAGATGCCCTTAAGGATCGCGGCCATCTTGTCGGCTGGCGGGAATGGGTATCTTTGCCGGATTTTGGCGTCTGGCAGGTCAAGGCCAAGGTGGATACCGGGGCACGGACATCGTCGCTGCATGCCACCCATATCAAGATGATCAGCCGCGATGGCAGGCAGTTTGTCAAATTTAACTTGCCTCATTATCGCGGGGACGGGCATGGTCGTGTCGCCTGTGAAGCGCCACTGGCCGATATTCGCGAGATTCGCAGTTCAAACGGCGAAGTCGAAAACCGATATGTGATTTCGACCCATATCGGGGTTGGTGCGCACCGGCTAAAGGTGGAGATGACCCTTGCAAACCGCACTTTGATGGGCTTTCCCATGCTTTTGGGGCGCACGGCATTGCGGGCCGGAAAATTTTTGGTTCAGCCGGGAAAATCTTATCTGGCGGGAAAGCCGGAACCGGTCTATATCGCCGATCAACCGGGCACTGAATAACCGCAAGGAAGGTCCGCGCCACCCCACATCATTCATGACCGTCCACGGGAGTTCGTCTCTATGAAAATCGCCATGCTTGCGCGGAATGCCAATCTGTACTCCCACCGCCGGATCGTCGAGGCCGCCCAGCAGCGCGGCCATGAAATTGATGTGATCAATACCTTGCGGGTGACGATGAATATCACCTCGCTGAAACCTGAAATTTTTTATGGCGGCGACAAGTTACTGGGCTATGACGCGGTGATCCCGCGCATTGGCGTGTCGGTGACATTTTTCGGGCTGGCGGTGTTGCGCCAGTTTGAAATGATGGGGGTTTATCCGCTTAATGAGTCGGTGGCGATTGGCCGGTCACGCGACAAATTGCGGTCATTGCAAATTCTGGCGCGGCGCGGCATTGGCCTGCCGGTTACGGCCTTTGCCCATGATCCCAAAAAAACCGATGAAGTGCTTCAGATTGTCGGCGGTGCGCCGGTGGTGATCAAATTGCTGGAAGGCACACAGGGCATCGGGGTGGTTCTGGGGGAAACCGAAAAATCGGCCAAATCCGTGATCGAGGCCTTTCGCGGTGCCAATGTCGATATCATGGTGCAGGAATTCATCAAGGAAGCCGGAAATTGCGATATTCGCTGTTTTGTGATTGGTGGCAAGGTGGTCGCCAGCATGGAACGCAAGGGGGCCGAAGGAGATTTTCGGTCCAACATGCATCGCGGCGGTACGGCACGCGCCATCCGTATTACCCCGCAGGAACGATCAACAGCAGTTGAAGCGGCGAAGGCAATGGGGTTGAATGTCTGTGGCGTCGATATCCTGCGATCCAATCACGGGCCGGTGGTGATGGAAGTCAATTCCTCGCCGGGGCTGGAAGGGATCGAAGGGGCGACGGGCAAGGATATCGCAACGATGATCATTGAATTCATGGAAAAAGATCACCGTCCGGGCAAGGTAAAGACCAAAGGCAAGGGATAACAGATTGCGGGATTTCGGCAACGCATCGAACAAAGGCAGCAAGGCACCCGATTTTGAGATTGGCGGTCGTAAAATTTCGGCCGGAACCCGCCAGCTTGTTGATTTGCCGATTTCCCTGATGTCGAACCATACACCAGTCAATCTGACGGTGAATGTCGTGCATGGCAAACGCCCCGGCCCGACCCTGTTTGTCAGCGGGGCGGTGCATGGCGATGAAATTGTCGGTGTCGAGGTGATCCGCCGCATTTTGAAATCATCGGTGCTTAAGGCGATGCGCGGGACTTTGTTGGCGGTGCCGCTGGTCAATGCCTTTGGTTTTTTGAACCATACCCGTTATCTGCCGGACCGGCGCGATTTGAACCGGTGTTTTCCCGGTTCGCCGCACGGGTCATTGGCCGCACAACTGGCCCATTTGTTCCTGACCGAAATTGTCCAGCGGTCCGATTTTGGCGTGGATTTGCATTCGGCGGCGGTCAATCGCGTCAATTTGCCACAGGTGCGGGTGAATGAAGGCGATGCCGACATCATGGCCTATGCCGAGGCATTCGGTGCACCGGTGATCCTGACATCGCCCTTGCGCGAAGGATCGCTGCGACAGGCCGGACGCGAGGCCAAGGTGCCGATCCTGTTATTTGAAGCCGGGGAAGGCTTGCGGTTTGACGAAATGTCGATCAGGACCGGGGTGTCGGGTGTTTTGCGGGTGATGCGCAAACTGGGCATGGTTGCCGAAAGTGCGGTGCGCCCGACCAGATTGCCATCCTTTACATCGTCAAGCAGCCATTGGGTCCGCGCACCGCAAGGCGGCATTTTACGCACCTTCAAACTGGCCGGGGATTTCGTGAAAGAGGGTGAGGTGGTCGCCGCTGTATCGGACCCGTTTGGCCAGACCGACAGCGAAGTGGTGGTGCGCAGTTCCGGCCTGATCATTGGCCGCACCAATCTGCCGATTGTCAATCAGGGCGACGCCCTGTTTCACATCGCCGCGATCAAACGCGGTGCCGAAGTCCAGGAACGCATGGATGCGATGGAAAGCCATCTGCAATCCGATCCGTTGCTGGATGAAGATGAAATTATCTGAGCCAAAACAAAACCCGGCATCGCAAGATACCGGGTTTTGCATAAGGTGCAGAAGGGTTTGATCAAATGTCGGGATACCAGGTGCCGAGAACCCCGAATTCCTCAAGCTTCGCCACAACCAGTTCGGCGGCCGCTTCGGCGCTTTGGCTGGTGGTGTTGACCGTGATTTCGGCGTTTTGCGGTTTTTCATAGGGGCTGTCGATGCCGGTGAAATTGGCGATCTGGCCGTCGCGGGCTTTTTTATAAAGGCCCTTGATGTCGCGCTGTTCGCAAATTTCCAGCGGGGTATCGACAAACACCTCGATAAATTCGCCCGGTTCCAGAAGGCCGCGTGCCAGTTGCCGTTCGCTGCGGAACGGCGAGATGAACGATACCAGCGTGATCATGCCCGCATCGACAAACAGCTTGGCGGTTTCGGCCACCCGGCGGATATTTTCCACCCGGTCGGCATCGGTAAAGCCCAGATCCTTGTTCAGGCCATGGCGCACATTGTCGCCATCAAGGGTATAGGTGTGTTTGCCCAGCGCATGCAGTTTCTTTTCCACCAGATTGGCGATGGTGGATTTGCCCGCCCCCGACAGGCCTGTAAACCACAGAACGGCCGATTTTTGACCTTTCTGATAGGCACGGGCACCCTTGTTGATGTCCATTTCCTGCCACTTGATATTGGTCGCACGGCGCAGGGAATGATTGACCATCCCGGCCCCGACCGTGGCATTGGTGTAACGGTCGATAATGATGAACCGCCCGGAATGGCGGTTTTCCAGATAAGGATCAAAGGCCAGAGCGCGGTCGGTTGCGATATTGGCAACGCCGACTTCGTTCAGTTCCAGCGTCTTGCCCGCCACATGTTCGAGCGTATTGACATTGACCTTGTATTTCAGGTCGCTGATCTGGGCGTTTGAGATTTGTGCGCCCATCTTGATCAGATAGGGGCGACCGGGCAGCAAATGGTCTTCGTGCATCCAGATGATTTGGGCTTCAAACTGATCGGCGAAATCGGGTTTTGCATCGGCATGAGCCAGAACATCGCCGCGTGAAATGTCGATTTCATCTTCAAGGGTCAGGGTAATTGCCTGTCCGGCAATGGCCTGATCCAGATTGCCGTCAAAGGTGACAATGTCGCGCACCTTGCTGGTCTGGCCCGAGGCGGTGACGATGATGTCGTCGCCCGGTTTCACAACGCCGGACGCCACGGTTCCGGAAAAGCCCCGGAAATCCAGATTGGGGCGGTTGACCCATTGCACCGGCAGGCGGAACGGTTTTTCAATTGATTCCTGTTCGACCTGAACCGTTTCCAGATAGGCCATCAATGCCGGGCCGTCATACCACGGGATGTTCGGGCTGTTGGCAAGGATGTTGTCGCCGCGCAGGGCCGACAGCGGAATGGCGGTGATTGAACTGTAATTCAGTTGCCCGGCAAAGGCGTGATATTCGGCAACGATGGCGTCAAATGTGCCCTGATCATAGTCGATCAGATCCATTTTATTGACCGCCAGCACCACATGCCTGATCCCCAAAAGAGAGGTGATGAAGCTGTGTCGCCGGGTTTGCGTCAGGATGCCCTTGCGCGCATCAATCAGGATCACGGCGACATCGGCGGTGGAGGCACCGGTGGCCATATTGCGGGTATATTGTTCGTGGCCGGGGGTATCGGCGACGATGAATTTGCGTTTGTCGGTCGAAAAGAAACGATAGGCGACATCAATGGTGATGCCCTGTTCGCGTTCGGCCTGAAGCCCGTCCAGCAACAGGGCGAAATCGATTTCACCGCCCTGGGTGCCGACCTTGCGGGAATCGGCCTCAAGGGCGGCCAACTGGTCTTCAAAGATCAGTTTGGAATCCCATAACAAGCGCCCGATCAGGGTGCTTTTGCCGTCATCGACACTGCCGCAGGTGATAAAACGCAGCAGGCTTTTTTCTTCCTGGGCTTTAAGATAGCCAAGAATGTCATCGGCGATCAGATCGGATTTGTGCGCCATCAGAAATAACCTTCCTGCTTTTTTTTCTCCATCGAACCGGCCTGGTCATGGTCAATCATGCGGCCCTGACGTTCGCTGGAACGGGTCAGCAGCATTTCCTGAATGATGTCGGGCAGGGTGGCGGCATCGGATTCAACCGCCCCGGTCAGGGGATAACATCCCAGCGTGCGGAACCGGACGGACCGCATTTGCGGCACTTCGCCGGGATTCATCGGCATGCGGTCGTCATCGACCATGATCAGCATGCCGTCGCGTTCCACCACCGGGCGTTTGGCCGAATAATACAGCGGCACAATCGGAATATTTTCCAGATAGATATATTGCCAGATGTCCAGTTCGGTCCAGTTCGAGATCGGAAAGGCGCGGATGCTTTCGCCTTTGTTGATGCGGGCATTGTAAATATCCCACAATTCCGGGCGCTGGTTTTTCGGGTCCCAGCGATGGGTTTCGGTGCGGAAGGAAAACACCCGTTCCTTGGCGCGGGCCTTTTCCTCGTCCCGGCGTGCACCGCCAAAGGCCGCATCGAATTTGTATTTGTTCAGCGCCTGTTTAAGGGATTCGGTTTTCATCACATCGGTATGCAGGCCCGATCCGTGGGTGAAGGGGCCAATGCCGCGATCCACACCATCCTGATTGATATGGACAATCAGATCAAAACCATATTCGGCCGCCATGCGGTCACGAAAGGCGATCATTTCGCGGAATTTCCACGTCGTATCGACATGCATCAGGGGAAAGGGCGGCGGGGCCGGGTAAAAGGCCTTGCGCGCCAGATGCAGCAGAACCGATGAATCCTTGCCAATCGAATAGAGCATCACCGGTTTTTCAAACGATGCGGCCACTTCGCGGATGATGTGGATGCTTTCGGCCTCTAGCTGGCGCAGATGGGTCAGATTGGGCTGCATTCTCTTTCCTGACGGTAATCAACACATGTTAATGTGTGTATAAATATATTTCACTTTGGAATGATGGGTAATATGAAACGCGCCACGATGCAAGCGCGTTTTACCTTATCATTCCCGGAATTTTACCCCGCATATCGGGTGCCGGGTGGATATATCGGGGCAATGAAGACCATCCCGATATGTGTCCGATGCAGTATCCTGTGGAAATGTGACGATAAATCAAATCGATTGGGGCCAAAAAAGGGTGGGATGCGCTTCAGGGTGTCGGGGCAGGATCGGTTTTGGTGGAAAGCCGGGTGATGTCTTTTTGCTTCAAGGCTTCCTGTTTCAGCCATGAAAGGAAAAGCCGGAGCGGTTTCCGGCATTCTGTATCCTGCCGTGTGACAAGCCAGTATGCTATGCCCAGATGAATTGTTTGGGGCAGGGGTTGGACAAGGCGCTGTTGCGTCAACCATGTCCGGGCAAGACGCCCCCGTGCAAGCGCCACACCTTGTCCGGCGGCTGCGGCCTGCAAAAGCAGGGATGAACTTGCAAAGCGCGGCCCCTTTGCAAACAGGTGTCCGTTTTTTGCCATGAGTTGCGGGGTGTGGTTCTGGAACCAGATGTTCCATTGGGCCTGAGGGTCTGTATCGTGGAGCAACGTCACATTTCCGAGGTCGTTGGGCTGTTTCACATGTTCGGACAGGGCCGGGTGGCAGACCGGAAACAGGATTTCATCCATAAGAGGGGTGCAGAGGACACCGGGCCATGTGCCCGTACCCATCCGCAGGGCAAGATCACAATTTCCGGAACGCGGATCGACAATTTCCCGGGTTTCTTCAATCCAGATTTCAATGCCTGGCTGTTGTGCCTGAAAACCGGGTAGTCGGGGCATGAGCCATTCGGTCGCAAAGGAGGCTGTTGTGCTGACCCGCACGATTGTGTCGCTGGTTTCCGACAGGGAACGGGTGCCGTCGCGCAGGATATCAAGCGCCTGCCCGACATGACGGGCATAGTCTGTTCCTGTTTTGGTGGCAACAAGCCTGCCAGCATGTCGTTGGAATAACGGACGGCCTACCCAGTTTTCAAGTTCTTTGATCTGTCGGCTGACGGCGCCGTGTGTGACATTCAATTCTGCTGCTGCGGCAACTGTTGTGCCAAGACGAACCACGGCCTCGAAGGCTTTGATGGCCGCAAATGGCGGTAGATTTTGAGACATTCCAATCCTGTGAGTTTTTTGCACATCCTGTCGAGGATTGTTCATTTGTCCGCCAAAAGCAAGTGCGGCAGAAGGAAGTGCAGAATCAGGAAAAGGAAAGATCATGAATAAAATTGCTGTTACCGATTATCCGATTGAACATTTGCTGGCGCGTCGCTGGAGCCCGCGGTCTTTTGCGAACCGCCCCATCGCCGGGGAACTCATTCATTCCCTATTTGAAGCCGCACGCTGGGCACCTTCGGCCAACAATTTACAACCGTGGGCCTTTCTGTATGCGGTTCGGGGGACCAAAGAATTTGACCATTTGCTGGCCACTCTCAAGCCGACAAATGCCATATGGGCAAAGGAGGCGGCGATGCTGGTTTTGGCAAGCGCCATTTCGGACAGGCCGGATGGCAGTCCGAACACCCATGCCAGATATGATTTGGGACAGGCCGTTGCGCATTTGACAGTTCAGGCAACGGCACAGGATCTTTATGTTCATCAAATGGCCGGTTTTGACGCCGGTCTTGCCCGGGCAACCTTTGGTGTGCCTGATGATTATGATCCGGTTGTGATGATTGCGGTTGGTTTTCTGGGCGATGGTACCGCTTTGCCGGAAGAAACAAGGATAAAGGAGACGGCGGCGCGCTCCAGAAAACCCGTTGGGGATTGTGTTTTTAACACTATTTGGAAAGGGCCGGGTTCCGATATCTGAGCAAGGTGGTGAATGGCCGGACGGGTGACAAGGGCTTGCTTCGGGCCCGTTAAGTATATTGTATAAAATATCCTAGACAGGGCAGAAAGCTTGTGCTTTCATGATCGAAAGCAAGGTGTCGCATATCCTTGCCGAACTTCAAATCAGGGAGTCGATCATGATCAGTTTTGCGAAAAAAGCGGTGCTGGCAATGGGGGTTGCATGTGCAGCTTTTCCGGCCTTTGCCGCAGATGTTTCGTGGCGCGTGCCGACCTCGGTGCCCGAAGGGTCGCCGTTTTATGTCAATTTTCTGGAACGTTTTGCCGGTAATGTGAAATTGCTGACCGGTGACCGGATTGAAATCCAGCCTTTTGGTGCCGGGGTACTTGTGCCGGCCCTTCAGGTATATGAGGGTGTTCAGGATGGCATTATTGATGCCGGTCATTCCACGCCCAGCTATCTTGTCAATAAAGACCCGGTCAATGCGATTTTTGCCGGTTTTCCGGGCGGGATGGGACCTGAAGCCTACAGCGCCTGGATCTATGAGGGCGGCGGCAAGGAAATGCTGGAAGAAATCCGGGCCGAAGAAGGTTTCAAAAGCCTGATCGTCGGTCTTGGTTCGTCCGAAATTATGGCCCATGCCAACAAGCCGATCCGGTCTGCCGAAGACCTGAAAGGTCTGAAATATCGCACATCAGGCCCGTGGGCCAAGGTGATGGAAGAATATTTCGGGGCGGTGCCGACGGTGGTGCCGCCGGGGGAAATTTATACCCTTTTGCAGCGCAAGGGCGTTGATGCGATTGAATGGGGTCCCCCATCGGGCAATCTGCCCGAAGGTTTCCACGAAGCCGCCCCTTATATCATCGTACCGGGTGTTCATCAGCCGACCTTCCTGTGGGAAGTGGTGTTGAAACAGGAAACCTGGGATGCGCTGGATGAGGATTTGAAGCCGTTGGTCGAGGCGGCGGCAGAACTGACAACCATGCAGGGCCTGATCAGTTTTTATAATGACGATATCGCCGCAATGGAAAAATATCGTAGCGGTCGCAACGAGATCATCACCCTTGAACCGGCATTCATCAAGGAACTGTCCGACGCAGGCACGGATTGGATGAGGAAGACCGCCGAAAAGGAAAAGGCCGAAGGCCGTGGCCGGATGGCGGAGATTCTTGCCAGCTATAATGCCTATAAGGCAAGCTGGTCGGCAGAAAGCAGCTACCTGATCCGTAATCAGGATTAACACAGATTATTGGAGACGATCATGTTTCCCTCGTTCTTTGGTGCGATGGACAGGCTTGCGGGTTTTTTCTCCCAAATTGCCCGGCTTGTCGCCGTTGGCCTGGTCGTCTCCATGATCTATGAAGTTGCGGCGCGTTATGTTTTTAACGCACCAACACTTTGGGCCTTTGATATTGCCTATATGTGTACGGGTGTTTTGTTCATTCTTGGGGCCGCACAGGCCCTGAAGGAAGATGCCCATGTCCGCATTGATTTTCTGTCAATGCGGTTTCCCAAACGTCTGGCGCAACTGATCGAAGGTACGGTTTTTGTTGTGGTGCTGTTTCCGATTTTTTCGGGTCTGTCATGGATTGGCATCCGGCGTGCCTTTCGGGCATGGGAACGGGGCGAGGTTGAAATGGTCAGCCCGTGGGCGCCCCTGATGTGGCCGTTTTACAGCCTGTTGGCCATAGGGCTTGTCATCCTCAGTTTGCAGATATTGGTCGAGGGCCTGCGGGCCTATGGCGGCAAGGGTCGGTTGCAGTCGCAGGTGGAGATCTGACCATGTTTGTTGCGGGATTGATGTTTCCGGGGCTTTTTGCCCTGGTTCTGGCGGGTATTCCCATTGCCTTTTCGCTGGCGATTGTTTCCTTTGCGGCGGGGCTGGTTGCCTTTGGCCCTCATATTTTCAATCAGCTTTACGGCAGCCTTTATTCGGCATCGACCAATTTTATCCTGTCGGCCATCCCGATGTTCATCCTGATGGGGGCGATACTGGAACGGTCCGGCATTGCCGAACGCCTGTTTAAAACCATGCAATTATGGATGGGGCGGTTGCCCAATGGTCTGGCCGTGGCGACCATTGCCATGGGCGCGGTTTTTGCCGCCGCCGCCGGGGTGGTCGGCGCGGTTGAAGTCATGATCGGCATGATGGCAATTCCGGCGATGCAGCGTTATCGCTATGATAACAGCCTGATTGCCGGCACGGTATGCGCGGGTGGGTCCTTGGGCACCATGATCCCGCCGTCGGTGATCGCCGTGATGTATGCGTCGCTTGCCCAGTTGTCGGTGGGGGAATTGCTGGCCGGGATGGTGTTTCCCGGCCTGATCATGATCGGGCTTTTTATCGGCTATCTGATTGTGCGCGGTGTGCTGTCCAAACCGGTCGATCATGGCATTGTCGATGAAGAACAGGCCTTGCCGCTGGCGGAAAAGCTGAAAATAACCGCCGGGACCCTGTTGCCGGTGATTGCCCTTATTGTCGCGGTGCTGGGGTCTTTGCTGGCGGGGATTGCATCCCCGACCGAGGCGGCATCGGTCGGGGCGGTCGGTGCGCTGATCCTGTGCATCGCCTATGGTCGGTTCAGTTTTAAAGTTTTGCGGGAATCCCTTGAAATTACGGTGCGGATTTCGGCGATGATCCTGTTGATCGTTGCGGCAGGCACGATGTTTATGGGGGTTTTTGCCGCCAATGGGGGCGGGCAACTGATCCGGAATTTCATCGAAAGTGCCGGGATTGGCACAGTCGGGATGATTGTGTTTTTTCTGGTCGTCGTGTTCGTTCTGGGCTTTGTTCTGGACTGGACGGCCAATGTGCTGATTTGCGTGCCGTTGTTTACGCCCTTTGTCAAGGCGGCGGGCATTGACCCGGTCTGGTTCGCCACAATGGTGATTATTGTGATCCAGACCGGATATCTGACACCGCCGATGGCATCCTCGATCTTTTACCTCAAATCCATAGCACCGCCCGATATGACCTATGCCCAGATGTGCCGCGGGGTGGTGCCGTTTATCATCCTGCAAATCATTACTTTGGCGCTGGTTGCATTGTTCCCCGAAACCGCGACGTGGCTACCTTCCAAAATTGTGGGTTTCTAGACAGGGTATTCCCGATACAAACCGCCCGGATGACGTATTGTCCGGGCGGTTTTTTGTTACAGGCGGGATAGATTTTTATTGAAAAGTGTGATGTAATGCATCACGATCAAGCTATGATCAGGAGCTTTCAGCACAAAGGCCTTCGGCTGTTTTACGAGACGGGATCGCACCGGGGGATCAATCCGTCTCATGTGCGCCGTGTCGCGCGGATATTATCGTTTCTTGATCGTGCGACGGAACCCGATGATCTGAACATTCCCGGATGGCGATTGCATGGTCTGTCTGGAAAACGGGAAGGGTTCTGGTCTCTGACGGTCAGTGGCAACTGGCGCATCATTTTCCGGTTCATCGACAATGATGTCGAGCTGGTTGACTATCTGGATTATCATTAAACAAGAGAGATGCAAGATGGCGATGTTTAACCCGCCCCATCCCGGCGAAACCTTGCGGGAAGATATAGTGCCCCAATTGGGGATCAGCATAACTGAACTGGCTCGCAGGCTGGGCTTTGCGCGGGAAACCTTGTCGCGCATTTTGCACGAACACGCCCCGGTCAGCCCCGATCTTGCTGTGCGGCTGGAACGCGCCGGAATTGGCAAGGCGCGGGTATGGCTTGGCGTACAGGCAGATTATGATTTGTGGCAGGCGGAACATCGCGACCAGCCGCCGATCGAACGGTTCGCCGGATAGTTCCGTTTGCCCCGATTGTCTACATAATCACTGCCCGGATACCATAGGCGACGGCGGAAACGGTTGCCAGCCCGGCCAGATAAAGCCCGACAAACCACAGCCATTTTTTCGCGGTGGGGGAAAGGGATATATGCATCAGTGATACCCCTCGTCATCAATCTTGCCGCGAAAAACGTAATAGGCATAGGCGGTATAGCCGATAATGATCGGCAACATGATCGCCGCCCCGACCAGCATAAAGGCAAGGCTGTTATCGGGGGCCGCTGCACTGCGAAAATCAATCGTGGGCGGGACGATATTGGGATACAGCGTGATGCCAAATCCCAGATAGCACAGAAAGAAAATCGCCAGCGTAATGCCAAAAATCGTGCGTTCGCGGTGCTGTGCCGCCCGCCACAACCAGACCAGCAAGCCCGTCGTCAGGATCGGGATCGGGGCGAGATAGATGATGTTGGGGAAGGAAAACCAGCGTTCGGCATAGGCCGGATTGACATAGCTGGTCATCAGCGACACCACGCCCAGATTGACCGTCATCCACAAAATGGCCGGTTTGGTCAGGGTGCGCAGATGGTCCTGTAACGGGCCTTCGATTTTCATGATCAGCCAGCCCGCCCCCAGCAGGGCATAACCGACCACAACCGCGCTGGCGCAGAAAATCGAAAACGGGCTGACCCAGTCAAACGGTCCGCCGACAAAGGCCCCGTTTTCAACATCAATGCCTTCGATAAACGCGCCCAGCATGGCACCTTGCATGGCGGCCGCAATCAGCGAGCCGGTGCTAAAGGCGAAATCCCAGTGTTTTTGGTGTTTTGTGCTTTTGAAGCGAAATTCAAACGCCACGCCCCGAAAGACAAGAGCCAGCAACATGGTGATGACCGGAATGTAAAAGGCGGTCATCAGGAGGGAATAGGCCTGCGGGAAGGCGGCATAAAGCCCGCCGCCGCCCAGCACCAGCCATGTTTCGTTGCCATCCCAGATCGGGGCGACGGCATTCATCATTTTGCCCCGGTTTTCGGCCCCCGGTTCAAACGGAAACAGAATGCCGATGCCAAGGTCAAACCCGTCCAGCGTGACATAGGCAAAGACGGAAAAGGCGATCAACAGGCCCCAGATCAGTTGGTAATCCATTGTGATATTTCCTCTTTGCCTAGCGGGTCTGATCGGCAACCGGACGGCTGCCGGTGCGGGTGACTTCACCATGCGGGGCATGGGCGTGACGCGGGTCCTTGGCCATTGCCTTGAGGATAAAGCCGGTGCCCGCCCCGAAAACCACGGTGTAAACCACCACAAAGGCGGCCAGTGACCCGGCAATCGCCATCGGGGCGACCGGTGATCCGGCATCGGCGGTGCGCATGATGCCGTAAATCACCCAGGGTTGCCGTCCGACCTCGGTCGTGGTCCAGCCTGCCAGAATGGCGATAAAGCCGCTGGGGCCCATCAGCAGGGCAAAACGATGCAACCAGGCGCAGCTGTAAAGCGATTTGCGCCAGCGGGCAAACAGGCTTGCCGCCCCTAAAAGCGCCATCAAAAAGCCGATACCGACCATGATGCGGAACGACCAGAAAACAATGGTGGCATTGGGTCGGTCTTCTGGCGGGAAATCATTAAGGCCGACGACTTCGCCGTTCCAGTCATGGGTCAGGATCAACGAGCCGAGTTTGGGAATTTCCAGCGCATATTTCGTTTCCCCTGCCGCCATATCGGGCAGGCCAAACAGGATCAGCGGCGCACCGGTGCGGGTTTCAAAATGGCCCTCCATCGCCGCGACCTTGGCGGGTTGGTGTTCCAGTGTATTCAGGCCATGAAAATCCCCGGCGATGATCTGGATCGGGGCGACAATCGCCGCCATCCACATTGCCATCGAAAACATCACCCGTGCCGCCCCATTGTCGCGGTTGCGCAACAAATGCCATGCCCCGACCGCCCCCACCGTAAAGGCGGTGGTCAGATAGGCCGCCAGCACCATATGAACAAGCCGATAGGGAAAACTGGGATTAAACACCACATCCCACCAGCTTTCGACCATCAGGCGGCCATCTTGCAAGATATGGCCGGTCGGGGTTTGCATCCAGCTGTTGGCAGACAGAATCCAGAAGGCCGAAATCACGGTGCCCACCGCCACCATGCCGGTGGCAACCACATGCAGACGCGGCCCAACCCGGTTCAGGCCAAACAGCATGATACCCAGAAAGCCGGCCTCAAGGAAAAAGGCGGTCAGAACTTCATAGGCCATCAGGGGACCAATGACGGGGCCGGAAAATTCCGAAAACGGGCCCCAGTTGGTGCCAAACTGATAGGACATGACAATGCCCGACACGACACCCATGCCAAAGGCCAGCGCAAAAATTTTGACCCAGAATTTGTAAAGCGACAGATAGGTATCGTCTTTGGTGCGCAGCCACAGCCCTTCAAGTACCAGAAGATAGCTTGCCAGACCGATGGTCAGGGACGGGAAGATGATATGAAAGGCCATCGTGAAGGCGAATTGCACACGGGCCAGTATTTCGGGATCAAGCATAACCTGTTTGTCCTCATGATCTGCGAATCCTCCCCGATGTCGCGAACCCTGACCCTGATCAGATAGTACAGACTGGCAGCCATGCCACTCTTTTGTCTTATTTTAATTCCGGAGTGCATCCATAGTCATTTTGACCGGTCTGCACATTGCGTATTCGCAATTTCAGACCGGAAAAACCGGATGATCAGGATCGGGCCGGGTCCGGCAGGCCGGGCTTTTCCCTGGCGCAGGTCGCCCGACACAGTTCGGCCAGCGTTGCTGCCGCCTTGCCGTGATGGCGTTCCTTGTGGCGCAGCATGAAAAACTTGCGCGGCGGCAGGGACCAGGCAACTGGCACCAACCGCCCCTGATCGATCAGGGCGGATGCCGCCAGTCGCGAAACGGCGGTGGCGCACAGCCCGGCCTGAACCGCCGACATCACCGCATCGTTTGACGGCAGGATCATGGTGACGGAAAGCCGGGTGATGTCGGCCCCGTCGCGCATCAGGGCGTTTTCAAATTCCGACCGGGTGCCCGACCCGGCTTCGCGCAGGATCCATGGTGTGCCGTGTACCAGTTGATCAAGGGTGACGGTGCGGCCATCTGCCCATGGATGTTGTGCGCCGACCACGATGGTCAGGGCGTCTTCGCCGATTTCCTCGCGGGCCAAAGCCGGATCCTCAATTTCCCCTTCGACAAAGCCGATATTGGCGGTGCCACGCAGCACGGCATCGGCAACGGTGCGGGTATTGCCGGTTTCGACATGCAGATCGATATGGGGATGATGATAATGAAATTGCATCAACAAGGGCGGCAACCAGTATCCAGCGATGGTCTGGCTGGCCTGAATGTGGATTTCGCCGCGTTTCAACCCACCCATTTCCGCCAGGGCCAGTTCGGCGGCCCGCACACGGGCCAGTGTTGCCCGTGCTTCGCCCAGAAACACCCGGCCACTTTCGGTCAGTTCGATCCGCCGCCCGACCCGGTGAAACAATTCCACCCCATAGAAATTTTCCAGATTGCGGATGGCAGAACTGACAGCGGAAGGGGTCAGATGGATGGCTTCGGCTGCACGGGTCAAATGTTCGCGCTCCGCCACGGCGACAAAAATGTAAAGCTGTTCAAAGGTCATGACAACAATCATTCGATTAAAGCGAACATTTTATATCATATTATCCGATATAAATGAATGAATGGGAATGACAAAGTGCGCCTGTTGATGATTTCACAGGTGTTGCATGTTTTTTATCCCCGCCCTTAACCGCCTGTTGCCCGGCATTGCCCTGTGCGGTGCGGTGGCGGTTGTTGCCTTGCTGATCGAGCAGGCGGAACGCCACGTCTTGGGAACCGGCATGATCGAAGGCCTTGTTTTGGCGATTTTGATCGGGGTTCTGGTGCGGTCGGTTTTCGGGTTGGCCCCTTTATTTTGTGCCGGGGTACATTTCAGCGCCAAAATCATGTTGGAAATTGCCATTGTTTTGCTGGGGGCCTCGATGAGTGCGGCGGCAATGGCGGCGGCCGGGCCGGGGTTGGTGGCGGGGATTGCGGCGGCGGTGGTCATCAGTCTGGGCGTGGCTTTTCTGATCGGGCGGATGATGGGACTGTCGCGACGGCTGGCGACCCTGATTGCCTGTGGCACGTCGATTTGCGGCAATTCGGCGATTGCGGCAACTGCCCCGGTGATTGACGCCGACCATGACGATGTGGCCGCGGCCATTGCCTTTACCGCCGTTCTGGGCGTGTTGTTTGTTTTTCTGTTGCCATTATTGCCCGCTGTGTTGGGCCTTGATGCCACGCGATACGGTATTTTTGCCGGGTTGACGGTTTATGCCGTGCCACAGGTTCTGGCGGCAACGGCTCCGATGGGGCCGTTGGCGGTTCAGGTGGGAACGCTGGTCAAGCTGATCCGGGTTTTGATGCTGGGACCGGTGATTTTGGGGCTGGCCATTGTGGGCGGGCGTCGCGCGGGCGTCAAATTGCCGCTGGCCCATCTGGTGCCGTGGTTCATTGTCGGCTTTATCGCCATGATGGCGTTGCGGTCTTTGGGCGTGATCCCGCCGGTGATGTTGGGGGTTATGCAGGCAACATCGCCGATCCTGACGGTGATGGCGATGGCCGCCTTGGGCCTGATGGTTGATCTGCGCGCCATCTTGCATGTGGGCGGGCGGGTGATGATGGCGGCCCTGATGTCGCTTGTTGTGCTGTCGGGGTTGGCGTTGGGGCTGATTGCGCTATTGACGGTGGTCTGATCGCAAAAAAAAAGACCCGCCGGGGGAAAGGCGGGCCATGACAAGTTGGCAGGGGAGGTCAGGGAGATTCAGGGCGGAGAGTCACTCATCAACAGGGATGCTGGTCGCAGCGGTTTTTTCATAATCGGACAGGCGTTGCCATTCGGCGTCACCAAAAACCCGGGACCGGGTCAGAAAACGTTTGCCTTCGGGTCCTTCCAGCGAAAACATGCCGCCGCGCCCGTCGATCACATCAATGATCAATTGGGTATGACGCCAATATTCAAATTGCGCCTTGCCCATATAAAAAGGACACCCGTCAATTTCACCCAGCAGGATATCCTGCGCGCCGGTGCGAAAATCGCCATCGGCATAGCACATCGGCGAACTGCCATCGCAACAACCGCCGGACTGGTGAAACATCACCGGGCCGTGCTGATCGCGCAATGTGCGGATCAGATCAATGGCGGCATCGGTGGCAATCACCCGTTTGGGGATGTCATTTTCGCCGGGATCGGATGTCATGGTCGGGGCTCCGTCAAAAACGGGTGGGGCGACGGTGTCGCCGCCCCACAGTTTGCATCACCACAATCAGAAGAAACCCATCGGTTTCGGGTCGTAACTGACCAGAAGGTTTTTGGTCTGCTGATAGTGGTTGAGCATCATTTTGTGGTTTTCGCGACCAATGCCCGATTGTTTGTACCCGCCAAAGGCCGCATGGGCCGGATAGAGGTGATAACAATTGGTCCAGACGCGCCCGGCCTTGATATTGCGGCCAAAACGATAGGCGCGATTGGCATTGCGGGTCCAGACACCGGCCCCAAGGCCATAAAGCGTGTCATTGGCCAGCGACAGGGCTTCGGCATCGTCTTTGAAGGTTGTGACCGACACCACCGGACCAAAGATTTCCTCCTGGAAAATCCGCATTTTGTTGTGGCCTTTGAAGATTGTCGGCTGGATGTAATATCCGCCTGCCAAATCCCCGCCCAGATCGGCCTTGCCGCCACCAATCAGGGTTTCAGCACCTTCCTGTTTGCCGATATCGAGATAGGACAGGATTTTTTCCATCTGTTCGTTCGAGGCCTGTGCGCCCATCATGGTGTCGGTATCAAGCGGGTTGCCCTGCTTGATCGCCGAAACGCGCGACAGGACGTTATCCATGAATTTGTCATAGATGCGGGCCTCGATCAGGGCGCGGGACGGGCAGGTGCAGACTTCACCCTGATTAAGAGCAAACATCGTCAGGCCTTCGGCGGCCTTTTGGCGGAAATCATCATCTTCGTCCATGATATCGCCAAAGAAGATATTGGGCGATTTGCCGCCCAGTTCCAGCGTCACCGGGATGATGTTTTCGCTGGCATATTGCATGATCAGCCGCCCGGTGGTGGTTTCACCGGTAAAGGCGATTTTGGCGATGCGGTTGCTTTGCGCCAGCGGCTTGCCTGCTTCAAGGCCAAAGCCCTGAACGACATTGAGAACACCGGCAGGCAACAGATCGCCAATCAGATTCATCAGCACACAGATCGAGGCCGGGGTTTGTTCGGCGGGTTTCAGAACCACACAATTGCCTGCGGCCAGGGCCGGGGCCAGTTTCCACACCGCCATCAGGATCGGGAAATTCCACGGAATGATCTGGCCAACAACGCCCAGCGGTTCATGGAAATGATAGGCGACCGTGTTATCGTCGATTTCACCCAGCGATCCTTCCTGGGCACGGATGGCACCGGCAAAATAGCGGAAATGATCAATTGCCAGCGGAATATCGGCGGCCAGCGTTTCACGCACCGCCTTGCCATTGTCCCATGTTTCGGCAACCGCCAGCATTTCAAGATTCTGTTCCATGCGGTCGGCGATTTTATTGAGGATATTGGCGCGTGCCGTGACCGATGTCTTGCCCCATGCCTCGGCGGCGGCATGGCCGGCATCCAGGGCAAGTTCGATGTCTTCGGCGCTGGAACGGGCCACTTCGCAGAACACCCGGCCATTAACCGGCGAGACATTTTCAAAATAGCGGCCCTTGACCGGGGCGGTCCATTCGCCGCCGATGAAATTGTCATAACGGGCCTTGAAGGTAACGAGGCTGCCGTTGTCGCCCGGATTCTTGTAAATCATTTTGGGTTTCCTCCGTGATCGGTGGCGGTTTCACCACCTTTTTTGTGATTTGCCCGGTTTTACCCGCAAAGGCCGTGCCAGTTTGCAAAAGCCGGTATGCCGAAACCGGAAGTGCCGCCGGATCAAGGCATTATCGGTGGGATGGGGGTATTTTGTGCGCCGGTTGTTGTGGCCGGGCGGGGTGACAGTTGCAACAAACTGTCCCGAATCTGGGACAGTGTCTGGGCGGCGGTAAGATGGTCTGCGAAACCGTTTGTTGCGCCGGGGCGGGTTTGATACCATTTCCAAGTGATCGGAGCTGTTCCTACGCAGCAAAAAACAACCGGCACGCAGGGAGTAACGTCTGATGTCTGGAAACCAGTCTGGTGGCCGGGTTGAGGCCGCGTTGCAGTTAAGTGGCATCGCGCAAAACCGCGCCGTTCTTGAATCGTGGCAACGTTGCGAAGAACGGTTTGGCCTTGCCCATGACATGACCCGCCGCCCCGAAGTCATGCCTGAAAGCCAGACCCGGCAACGCCGGGATCGCAGCGGGCGGCTGTATCATCACGCCCATGATCTGGTGCGCACCCTGTATCGCAAGATTGATGCGGCGGGGTATGCGGTGTTTCTGACCGATCATGACGGGGTGATCCTTGACAGTGTTGCCGCCCATTCCCTGTTGCCGTCCTTTCGCACCAACGGGCTGTTGCCCGGCGCGGTCTGGAGCGAGGAACGCGAGGGCACCAACGGCATTGGCACCTGCATCATCGAAGGCCGCCCGATCACCATTCACAAGGATGAACATTTCCTGTCCAGCCATGCAGTGCTGACCTGTACCGCCGCCCCTGTGTTCGATCCGGACGGGCAGGTCTGTTCGGTTCTGGATGTGTCGGCGGTGCGCGATGATATCAAACGCAATGACTGTTTGCGGGTACGCGGTCTGGTGGCGGATTATGCGAGCGCACTGGAACGGATTTTGTTTTTTGAGGAATGTGCGGCCGACCTGATTGTGCATTTGCACCCGGATGCCGGTTATGTCGGCTCCACCCGCGATGCCCTGATTGCGGTGGCACCGGACGGCACCATTCGCGGCGCGACATCCACCGCACGGCGATTATTGTCGGCGACCGGATCGGGTTTTGACATTCGGACGGCCTTTGGGCTGGATGTCGGGGACCTGGTGGACCGTCTGGCCGCAGACGGGCAGGGCCAGAATGGGCCCCGCGCCCTGTCGGTGGCCGGGGGCGGTGTTTTGTTCGGGCAAATGACCCTGCCGGAAAAACAGCGCCGGACCTTTGTCGCCACCCCGCGACCGGTCGCAACACCTTCGATGCGCAAGAACGCCGATATCCCCGATCAGGACCCGGTAATTCGTCGTTTGTTCGGGATCGGCTGCAAATTGCTGGGCAGTGGTATCAATATCCTGATGTCGGGTGAAACCGGCAGCGGCAAGGAATATATGGCGCGGATCATTCATGATCAGGTGGTGGGGGCCCGCAAACCGTTTGTGGCGATCAATTGCGCCGCCTTGCCGGAAAACCTGATTGAAAGTGAATTGTTCGGCCATGTCGCCGGGGCCTTTACCGGGGCGGCGAAGGACGGGTTTGGCGGGCGCATCCGTCAGGCCGAAGGCGGGACTTTGTTTTTGGACGAAATCGGCGACATGCCGCTGTCCGCCCAAAGCCGGTTGTTGCGGGTGCTGGAACAACGCTGTGTCGAGCCGCTGGGCAGTACCAAATCGGTCAAGGTCAATTTCCGCCTGATTTGCGCCAGCAATGTCGATCTGACCCGTGCCGTGGCGGAGGGCCGGTTCCGCGAGGATTTGCTGTATAGGATCAAGGGGGCGCGTCTGGCGCTGCCGCCTTTGCGGGACCGGGATGATTTGCAGGACCTGGTCAAACGGTTGCTGGCGGCGGGTAATGGCGGCGGGGCCGGTTTGACATGCGATGATGCGGTGATGGCGGTTCTGGCGCGCTATGACTGGCCGGGTAATGTGCGTGAACTGGTCAATGTGTTGCAATATGCCAGTGTCTTTGCCGAAAACGGCGTGATTTCGCCCGACCATCTGCCCGATGATTTCTGGCCGGAAGACAAAATTGCCGCCAATGATGGTAACAGCGCCCTGCAACAGGCCGAAGCCCAGACCCTGCGCCGGGTTCTGGCCGATCATCGCTGGCACGTTACCAATGCCGCCCGGTCACTGGGGCTGAGCCGCAATACGCTGTATCGCAAGATGGACCGTTTTGGCATCCGGCGGTGTGGGCAAGGTCCGGGCATAATATAAAAGTTGCTGTTTTCGATTGTCGAATGGTCGCAGATGGTTTTTAACTCCTGTAATCAGTTGATATCGGGAAATTTTGAGGCGCTTTATGTGTGGCATTACCGGCCTGTGGGCCTTGCAAAATGACAGCGCCGAACCGGTCGGCCAGATTGTGGACCGGATGACGGAATCCCTTGTGCATCGCGGGCCGGATGGCGGCGATGTCTGGATTGATGACGGGGCTGGTCTGGCATTGGGGCAACGTCGTCTGGCGATTATTGATTTGTCGGATGCCGGAAAACAGCCGATGCATTCCGCCGATGGCCGTTACGTGATGGTTTATAACGGCGAAGTTTATAATGCCGGGGATTTGCGGGCAAAGCTGGCGTCGTTCAATATTGCATGGCGCGGCCATTCCGACAGCGAAGTGATTCTGGAAGCCTTTGCGCATTGGGGGGTAAGCGACACCCTGAAACGCATGATCGGCATGTTTGCCATTGCCCTTTGGGACCGCCGCGACCGCAAGCTGACACTGGTGCGCGACCGTCTGGGCATTAAGCCGCTTTACTGGTCGCGTCATAAGGGCATTGTCGGGTTTGCGTCCGAGCTTAAGGGATTGCTGGCCGGGGGAGTGATTTCGCGCGATATCGATGCGCGGGCCTTGTCGGCCTATGTGCGGTTTGGTTATGTGCCGTCGGGTCTGTCGATTTATGATGCGGCCAAAATGTTGCGCCCCGGCCATATACTGGAAATCAATGCCCAGGGTGTGTGGAAGGAATCGGCATTCTGGTCGTTGGAAGATGCGGTGATCAACGGGCAGGCGCATCCGTGGGCCGGTGATGATCAAAGTGCGGTTGATGCCCTTGAAGATTTGCTGCGCGATGCAGTGGAACGCCGGATGATTGCCGATGTGCCGCTGGGCGCGTTTTTGTCGGGCGGGATTGATTCTTCGACCGTTGTTGCCCTGATGCAGTCGGTGTCGGACCGGCCTGTCAAAACCTATTCGATCGGGTTTGAAGAAGACGTCTATAACGAGGCCGCCTTTGCCGGGGCAGTGGCCAAACATCTGGGCACCGATCACACCGAACTTTATGTCACGGCGCAGGATGCGCTTGATATGGTGCCGAAACTTTCGCAGACCTATGACGAACCGTTTTTTGACAGTTCATCGATTCCGACTTCGCTGATTTCGGCGCTGACGCGCAAGGAAGTGACGGTGGCACTCAGTGGCGATGGCGGCGATGAAACCTTTGGCGGCTATAACCGGTATTTATGGGCCGGGAAAATCCGCAAATTCTCGAACGCTGTACCGTTTGGCGGCGATGCGATGGCGGGGCTTTTGACCCGGCTATCGCCGCAACACTGGGATGCGATGATCGGGATGTTGCCCGGCAAGCGCGGGGTTACGGCGATTGGCGATAAAATCCACAAGGTCGCGCCGCTTTTGAAAATCCGCGATGATAATGACCGTTATCTGGCGTTATTACAGTTGTGGGACCCGAAGACCCTTTTGACCGGAGAGGCGTTAACGGCTTCGTTTGCCGTGCCGGGCGACAAGTTTTCGCGCAACCGTCATCTGGATTATGTATCGGCGATGCAGGTGATGGATACGCTGATGTATATGGTTGATGATGTCCTGACCAAGGTGGACCGGGCATCGATGGCCAGTTCGCTGGAGGTCCGGGTGCCGTTGATTGACCATCGGGTGATTGAATTTGGCTGGCGGTTGCCGATGCATCTGAAAATTCAGGGCGGAACCGGCAAAATCGCCCTGCGGCGGATTTTGCACAAATATGTGCCCGATGAATTGATCGACCGGCCCAAAGCTGGTTTTGGCGTGCCACTGGCCGAATGGCTGCGCGGGCCATTAAAGGACTGGCTGCATGATCTTTTGGCGCGGGATGCGCTGTATGAGGATCTTGGGCTGGATCGTCAAAGGGTTCAAACATGCCTGTCCGAACATCAGGCGGGAACGCGCAATTGGCCGCATCAATTATGGTGTATCGCCATGCTGTCGGACTGGCAGCAACGCTGGATGGGTTAAACTGGAGACCCAAAAATTTCGATAATGAATTTTTTATGGCGGTGCGATTGTTTCAGTCGCGCCGCAAATTTTTATGGGAGTTTTAAGCTCGGTATCGGGATTTCGACATATTTTGTCACAATCGCGATCTTGAAAAATATTCGTAAATGAACTAAATAAAATTCGATTTCAAAATTTTTGAAGGCGAATGTGATCATGTCTAGCACAGCAAGTTACGATCTTGTGGTCATTGGTGGCGGGATTAACGGGGCGGGGATCGCACGCGATGCCGCCGGGCGGGGCCTGAAAGTCCTGCTGTGCGAAAAGGACGATCTTGCCAGCGCCACTTCGTCGGCCAGTACCAAGCTGATTCACGGCGGATTGCGGTATCTGGAACATTACGAATTTCGTCTGGTCCGCGAAGCCTTGCAGGAACGCGAGGTATTGCTGGGCAATGCGCCGCATATCATCTGGCCACTGCGATTTGTCCTGCCGCATGTCAAGGGGCTGCGCCCGGCATGGCTTATTCGTCTGGGCCTGTTTTTATATGATCATCTGGGTGGGCGTGACAAACTGCCGGGCAGCACGGGGATTGATTTGCGGACCCATGCCGCAGGCGCGCCGCTGAAATCCGAGATGACCAAAGGCTTTGTTTATTCCGATTGCTGGGTCGATGATGCGCGTCTGGTGGTGCTGAATGCCATGGATGCCCATCACAAAGGGGCCGAAATCCTGACCCGGACGATCTGCACCGGGGCGGTGCGCCGCGACGGGGCATGGCAGGTCAGTCTGCGTGATGAAACCACGGGGGATACGCGCCATGTGTCGGCCAGAATGCTGGTCAATGCCGCCGGGCCGTGGTGCGCGTCGCTGATTGACACGGCAACCGGCGTGGTCGAGGCCCGCAAACCGGCCCATATCCGTCTGGTCAAGGGCAGCCATATTGTGGTGCCCAAATTGTTCGATCATGATCATTGCTATATTTTTCAAAACCCGGATGGCCGGATTGTTTTCGCCATTCCCTATGAACATGATTTTACCCTGATCGGCACCACCGATATTGATTATCAGGGCGATCCGTCTGCCGTTAAAATCGATGCGGGCGAGATTGATTATCTGTGCAAACTGATCAGCGATTATTTCAAAAAACCGGTCAGCGCATCCGATGTCGTCTGGAGCTATTCCGGGGTGCGGCCGCTTTATGGCGGGGACGCGGAAAATGCCTCGAAACTGTCGCGGGATTATACGTTGAAACTGGATGGCGAGGGCGATGAACCGGCCTTGCTGAATGTGTTTGGCGGCAAAATAACCACCTATCGCAAACTGGCCGAACATGCCCTGCACCTGATTTGTGGGAAACTGGGCCTTGCGGATGCGCCGTGGACAGAAACCGCCGCTTTGCCGGGCGGGGATTTGCCCGATCAGTCCTTTGAAAAGGCCCTGGCGCAGTATGGCGAGACGTATGGCTGGTTGCCCGCCACGACCTTGCATCGCCTGTTGCGGGCCTATGGCAGCCGGATTGATATCGTATTGGCCGGATGTGCGTCGCGGGCCGATCTGGGAACCTGCTATGGTTACGATCTGTATGAAGCCGAAATCCGCTATCTGATTGCCCATGAATGGGTGCGCAAGGTGGAAGATGTGATCTGGCGGCGATCCAAACTGGGGCTGCGTCTGACAGATGTCGGGATTGATCTTTTGCGGGATCGTCTGGCATCGGATGCCGGAATTGTGCGTGCCGCCGAATAACAGTGCGTGGCCGATACCCTGATGACAAGGCATTGGAAATAAAGTTTTTCCGCGCTATTGTTCCTGCCCTTTTACGATGGCGGGTATCTACTTGATGTTCAGATGTTGCCATATTGGGCGGGCTGTGGTCGCCGGTTTGTTTTTTGCCCCGGTGGCGGCGGTACAGGCTGCACCATCCGTTGAACCCGTTGGGAGCATTCCCGGTGGCTGGATGGTCGTGGGTTTGCTGGGCGGGCTGGCGCTGTTTATATATGGCATGGATCATCTGGCCGGGGCGTTAAAGGTACTGGCCGGGGCGCGGTTGCGTCTGGCGCTGGGCAAGATGACGCGCAACCGCTTTGTCGGTGCGCTGTCCGGTGCCGGGATCACCGCACTTTTGCAGTCCTCATCGGTGACGACGGTTCTGGTCGTCGGGTTTGTCTCGGCCGGTCTGATGACCCTGCCGCAATCCATTGCCGTGATCATGGGGGCCAATGTCGGCAGTACCCTGACGGCGCAAATCATTGCTTTCAAGATCGAGGCGATTGCGCCATTGATGATCGCGCTGGGTTTCGGGGTGATGTTTTTTACCCGTGTCGAACGCTGGTCACAAATTGGCCGGGCGGTTCTGGGGCTTGGCCTGCTGTTTTTCGGCATGGGCATGATGAGCGAGGCAATGGCCCCGCTGCGCAGTTATCCGCCGTTTATCGAACTGATGACACAGATGAGCCAGCCTTTGCTGGCGATTGCGGTGGCCGCCATTTTTACCGCCCTGGTGCAATCAAGTGCGGCGACCACCGGCATTGTGATTGTTTTGGCCGGGCAGCAACTTGTGACACTTGATGCCGGGATTGCCCTGATTTTCGGGGCGAATATCGGCACCTGCTTTACCGCCCTTCTGGCGACGATAGGTAAAAACCGCGATGCCCTGCGCACCGCGATGGCGCATGTGATTTTCAATGTGGTCGGGGTTTTGATCTGGTTGCCATTTATTCCGGGGCTGGCAGAATTCGTGCGGGATATTTCGCCCGATGCCGGGGCCGACATATCGGAAATCCCGCGCCAGATTGCCAATGCGCACAGCATTTTCAATATTGCCAATGTGGTGTTGATGATCGGTTTTGTGCCGTGGATTGCGCGGGGGATTGAAAAAATTCTGCCATCGCGCGATGTTGCCGATCCGCCGTTGGACCCAACGCCGCGTTATCTGGATGTCGGCGTTCTGGAAACTCCGGCAGTGGCATTGGCGCTGGTGCGGCAGGAAGTCCTGCATATGGCCGATATTGTATTTGATATTGCCCGACGCGGGCGGCAGGCGATCATCCATCCCAAAACCGCGCGGCTGGACGACCTTGCCGGGCTGGATGACGGGGTGGATACGCTGGTGGATGCCATTGTCGGTTATGCCGCCCGGTTGCGGCAGCATGAATTGTCGCCGCAGGATCAGGTGCGTTTGCGTGAACTGGTCGGTATCGGCAATCATCTGGAAGTGGTCGGCGATATCGTCAGCGAGGAACTAGCCGATCTTTTGGGGCGGATGACACGTCTGGGGCGCGAACCCGACAGCGAGATCACCGACAGTCTGGTGACGTTATTTCGCGATGCCGAAACGGCCCTGCACACGGCGGTTTCGGCAATTGTCGAAGAAGATACCGAAAAAGCCCAAGGCATTATTGATGGCAAAGCGTCATTTGTGAACCGGCTGGAACTGGTACGTCAGCGCATTGGCGATGATGTTGGCATGACCGAGGCCGATATTCGCCTGTACCGGCTGGAATTGTCGGTGATCGAACGGATTGACCGCCTGTTTGTCCGGGCACGGCGCATTGCCAATGCGGTGATGCGCATGGCAACGCCAGCCACAATCGATCAACCCGCCGGGATTGATCCTGCCGAAACACCGTCTTCCTGATCGGCAGGAAGACGGTCGGCAGGCGGAACATTGATGTTTTTCTGCATCACCGTGACATCCAGGGCGTTATAACCCAGATGGCGGTAGTAATCCTGCATGGCGCTGTTTTCGGATCGGACCATTAATTGCATCCGCCAGACGCCACAACTGCGCAGCCAGTCTTCGGCGGTGGTGACAATTTTGCGGCCCAGTCCGGTTTTCTGATGATCCGGCGTCACACCTACATAATAAATCCAGCCGCGATGCCCGTCATGCCCGGCCAGAATGCAGGCAATGAGAGCATTGTTAACATCTTCCCAGACCAGCAGGTTGGCATTGGGCGATTGCAGGGCAAAAGCCACATCCCATTCCGGCAGATTATAGGGGCGATAAAGGCCGGTTTCCTGCCAGAGACGGGTCAGGGCAGGGATATCGTCAAGGGTTGCAGGTCTGGGAGCCGAGGCGATGGCAGGCACATTCATGGTGGTATCCTGATAAAACCACAGCATTATCATTTGCCTGCGGTGCGTCAATGCGGTTTGCACAAAAAAAGGCGACCCCGATAAAGGCGGGGCCGCTCAAGTATCCGGACAGGGTGGTTGGGACCAGAGATGTCCGGAGTCTGGGATCGGGAAGAATTGCGGTTTAGCTGACCGGCATACCGGTCACGCGGCTGAGTTCGACTTCGCGGACAAGATCGCCCGCCTTGTTGGTGATGGTGGCGACAAAGGTGCCACGGTCGGTTTCCGTCAGGGATCCCAGAACCAGTTCACCCTTGCCGTGGCGTAGGACCATTGCCTTGGTCAGGGTTTCCATCTGGGCGGCGTCAAAGCTGCGATTGAGGCGATCGGTGCGGTCGGGTTTGCCGAATGCCTTGCGCATGTCGCCACGATCCGGGCGGCCGGAAAAGGCATCGATTTCCAGCTCGGTAATAACGGCCCCCGCCTCATTTTGCAGGGTGACCGTGATTTCTTCGCCGTCATCATCGGGGGTGATCGAACCGATTTTGACATTTTCGGTGCCGCTGCGCAGGATCATCGCCTCGACCAGCAAACGGACTTCGTCGGTGGTCAGGGCGGTTTCGCGCATCATGCCCTGATTGCCCATGCCCCAATGACCAGGGTGTTTGCCACCCCGCATATCGCCGCGCATTCCACCGGGCATACCGTCTTTGTCATAGAACGAACAGTCGCCACGGTTTTTGCCGGGGCCATCGGCAAAGGCGCTGCCGATCGGGGCGGTGGCAAGGGCGGCGGCAAGGATGGCACCGGTGATCATGAATTTTTTGGAGAGTTTCATTTTGGACCTCGTTTGTGTGAAGACATGCTTCTGTGTGTCGAGGTCCATATAACCGCCCGGATGTCGCAAAATGATCCCGCCAAAAGGCCTGAATGGTCGCAATGTTTGCCAATCGCGGCTTTTGCGACAGTCTGATACAAATTAGCGGTTCTTTCGCACCGGTCCGGCGGATACCGTGTGATTATGAAATAATTGACCTGTAAAGGCGTAAGGCAAAATGACGGAATCGGCCCATATTCTGGTTGTTGACGATCACCGCGATATTCGCGACCTGTTGGGGCGGTATCTGCGCCAGCATGGCTATCGCGTGTCGCTGGCAGCCGATGGCAAGGAATTGCGCCGCATGATTGGCGGCGATGTCATGCCCGATCTGGTGGTGCTGGATTTGATGATGCCCGGCGAAGACGGATTAAGCCTGTGCCGCTGGTTACGCGAAAGCCACGATATCCCGGTGGTGATGTTGACCGCACTGGGCGAGGAAACCGACCGCATCATTGGTCTTGAAATGGGCGCGGATGATTATCTGGCCAAGCCGTTTAACCCGCGGGAATTGCTGGCGCGGGTCAAGGCGGTATTGCGCCGGGCGCAAAGCCTGCCGACCGGGCGCAAACGCCCGCTGGCCGGTGGGGAAGTACATTTTGATCGCTGGATTCTGGATCGCAACCGCCATGAATTGCGCAGCGACGATGATGTGGTGATCCCGCTGAGTGCCGGGGAATTCACCTTGCTGAACGCCTTTGTCGATCATCCGCGCATGGTTTTGAACCGCGATCAGTTGCTGGACCTGACCAAGGGGCGCGAGGCAATCCCCTTTGACCGCAGCATCGATAATCAGGTCAGTCGTCTGCGCAAAAAGATCGAACCCGATCCGAAAAACCCGACCATCATTAAAACCGTCTGGGGTGGTGGCTATATGCTGACTGTGCCGGTGATATCGCAATGAAACGGTTTTTTGCCCGGCTTTACCCGCGCAGCCTGACGGCGCAACTGGTGTGCCTGTTATTGGGGGCGGTGATCCTGACCCATGTGGTGCTGGCGGTTTTGCTGGCCGAGGAACGCCATGATGCGGTGCTGAGCGAACGGCGCGGCGGGGCTTTGGCCCGTGTAGCAGCAATATCGCGCATCCTGTCAACAACCGCACCGGAAAACTGGCGCGATGTTTTGCGCGTTGCCGAAAGCCCGATGAACAGGTTTCGGTTGATTGAGGCACCGGACTTGCCACCGGATGATGATAGCGAGGTGACGCGCCTGCTCTCGACCCGGCTGAACGAGGCCCTGGATAACCCGAAAATGGCCGCACGGGTTGTTTTGTTGTCTGAAAGCGATTGTCGCAAGGAACGCGATGATGATGACGACGATGATGATGATAAGGGCAAACGCAAGGACAAGGACCGCCGGTTGGAACAGGATCGCGACAAACGATCCTATCATGGCCGTGGGGGGAAACGGTTTTTCGGTGACATAAAATGCGATGGCCCGGCGGTGATGGCGGTTTCGGTGCCGATTTTTGACAATCGTGCGGGCATTGCGCCGGATGGGGATGGTGCGATGCCGGTGGTGTGGCTGGATGCGCGGATCAATGGCTTTACACCGCCGCCCTGGTTGGCGATGCAAAGTCTGGCGCGGGTGGTATTGTCGGCGTTGCTGATCGGGATCATTGCCTTTTTTGTTGCCCGTCGGGTAACGCGCCCGTGGAAAGTGTTGGCGGCCGCCGCCGACCGGATCGGGCGTGGAGATTTCCCGGAACCGGTGCCGGAAAAAGGCCCGCTGGAAATTGCCCGTGCGGCGCGGGCCTTTAACCGCATGAGCGCACGCCTGAAACGGTTTGTCAGCGACAGAACCCGGATGCTGGCGGCGATTTCCCATGATTTGCGCACCCCGATCACCAGCCTGCGTCTGCGGGCGGAATTTGTCGATGACGAGGAAAACCGCCGCAAGATCATCGAAACCCTCAATGAGATGGAGCAGATGGTCGAAGCCGCGATGACCTTTGCCCGCGAGGAAACCGCCAATGAGGAAACCCGGCGGATTGATATCGTCGCCCTGGTCGAGGCGACCTGTGCCGATCTGGAAGAAACCGGCCATCCGGTGACCTTTGTCAGCGCCATTGATCATCTGACCTATGCTTGCCGTCCGTTGTCGATCAAGCGTGCCCTGGGCAATTTGCTGGGCAATGGTCTGGCCTATGGCGAACATGTGACGGTTTCGGTGAAACGCGCCGATGATGGCGGGTTGTGGATTGATGTCTGTGACGACGGGCCGGGTATTCCGGTCGAAAGCCGCGACAAGGTGTTCGAGCCGTTTTTCAGGCTGGAAGAATCCCGCAATCAGGGAACCGGCGGCATTGGATTGGGATTGTCGATTGCCCGGACCGCAATCCGCGGGCATGGCGGCGAAATCTATCTGGATGACGCACCGCAAGGCGGTTTGGCCGCCCGGATTTACCTACCCGCCCCGGTGGGTGTGTGACCCCGGCCTGACAGCTTTTGTCAGGAACGCGAAAATGATAATCTTTTTGTACGATCAGGCAATTGCGGTACGCGTTGTTTCGCCTATCTAAGCGGTGTAACAAATATGCAAAATTGCGGGACGGAGCAAGCCTATGAACCTGTCAGATAAAAACACCGGAAATGTCACGGCCTTGCCGGGCACCAATTCCGCCCTGTCGGGCAGCGGGTTTGTCCGTGCCGTCAATGACTGGCTGATGGAACGCGCATTGGAAGATACCGCCATTGGTGACGTGGTTGGCGGTATGGTGTCGCGTCTGGTGGCGGCGGGTATTCCGATTGACCGGGTCATGGTGGGGTTCAAAACCCTGCATCCCCTGTATGAGGGCGTCAGTTATATCTGGGAAAAAGACCAGGAACTGGTGGAGCAGGCCTTTCATACCGGTTTGCGCAATGACGATCCGGACTGGGCCGAAAGCCCGATGAAATGGATGCTGGACAATGATGTGGTCTTTTTGCGCCGTCATCTGATCGGGCCGGGCTCGATTGTCGATTTTCCGGTGTTATCAACATTTAAAAAGAATCGCGGGACGGATTATCTGGCGTTGATGACGCCCTTTGTCACCGACAAGGACAGCGATCTGGGCCGCAACCATATTTTCATGACCTATCTGACCAAACGAAGCAGCGGTTTTACCGACGAGGATTTGTCGATCCTGTCGGCCATTCAGGGGCGCTTTGCCGTGGCCTGCAAGATGCGGATCATGCATGAGGAAACCCGCATGATCCTTGAAACCTATCTGGGGTCGGATGCGGGCGGGCGGGTGCGCAATGGTCAGATCAAACTGGGTGACGGCACCAAAACCCGTGCGGTGATATGGTTTTCGGATATGCGCAATTCCACCGGTGTTGCCGCCACCGTCGGCGATGATGCGTTTTTGGGTGAAATGAATGCGTTTTTTGCCGCCACCGCCGGGGCAGTGTTGAAGCATGGCGGGCAGGTGTTGCGTTATATCGGCGATGCGACCCTTGCGATTTTCCCGATCCGCGATGATGAACAGGATCTGGAACAGGCCTGTCATGCCGCCGTTTATGCCGCCGCCGAGGCACAAATGAATATCGAACAACTTAACCTTCGGCGCGAAGAATCAGGGATGCCCGGTTTTGATTACGGGTTGGGCATGCATGTTGGCGATGTGGTGTATGGCAATGTCGGCGTGCCGGAACGGGTTGATTTTACCGTTGTCGGGCGGGCCGCAAACGAGGCCGCCCGGATCGAAAAACTGACCAAGAAACTTGGCAAACGGGTTCTGGTCAGCGGGCCGGTCGCCCGGTTCATTTCCTGCCCGACCGAAAATATCGGGGAATACGAACTGGAAGGCACGGGAACGCGCCTGACATTGTTTGCCCCGGATTTCGCCGAGGCCTGCCAGAGAATCCAGCTTTTACGCGCCGGTTGACGTTTCAGGCCAGCGTATCGAAATCCTTGACCACCGTGCTGGCGGCGGTGCCGACCTTGGTAAAGGTTTCCTGCGCATCGCCGACGGCCTTGGTTGCCGCGGTGATGATGTCGGCATAGGGGGTGGTGGTTTTTTCGGCCAGCATCTTTTGCAGGGCAACGCCGGTGGCGGCAGATGCCATTGACATGATGTTGCGCATATAATCGGTTGAATCCTGCACGGCATAGGCGGCGGCCTGGGCAACCTTTTGATAGGCGATGCCATTGCCGCCCGGAAAGGCCCCGTTCAGAACCGCATGATTGGTGGTGCCGACCGCCTGAACGATTTGCGGGTTCAGGGCGGTTGAAACAGGTGCGTTGTTGCTGCCGCCACTGCTGCCGCCGGAAGTATCACCGCCTTCGCCCGCCGGGGTGGCAGGCGGGGTGTCATCACTGCCCGATGCGGCTGCCGGATCGGTGGTTTTGGGATCGTCGGTATCGTCGGCCATAATCAAACCTCTGCCTTATATGTGTCGGATCGGGCGCGGTTATTTTGTCGTGCCGCCACCACCCATGCCGCCGCCGGTGGTATCCAGAATCATGCGGCACGCACTTGATGTCACGGCATTGCCGATCTGTTGCAATCCGCCCTGGGTTTGCATGGCGTTTTGCATCGACAGGCTGATGGAATGGGCCATCGTTTGATACACCATGCCCATGGCCTGTGCCGGTGCTTCACCCAGGACCTTGACGTTGGTTTGTGTGACCGCGTCGGTGATCTGGGAATTGACGGGGGTGTTGTCTGCCATATCACGCCCTCACTGATAAACCGTTGGCGGCGATGTCGCCGCCGGAAAAGTGCCTAGCGGCGGGTTGCCGCCAACAAGACCAAAAGAGTCAGAAGCGTATTGCTGTTATCGGAACGACCGATCTTTGCCGTCGCGGTTGCCCCGGCCATGGTATTGACCGAATAAAGCTGCATCACGCCCTGATTGGTGGCGGCCTGTGAACAGATGGATGCCTGTTGCTGCGCCTGAACGGCATTCTGGAACAGGATCGATGTCGAATGGGCCGCGCTCTGATAAATCGAACTCATGGCCATGGCCGGAGCCTGTCCGAGGATGCTGACCGAACTTTGGGTCACAGCATCGGTAATCTGTCCGTTGACCGGGGTGGGAATTGCCATTTCTTCCTCCAATGTGGCGATCTCGGATCGCTGTCTATCCACCAAGACGGTGCAGAAGATGGGTTGTGACCGGAATTTATCCGGCCTCGGCGACAATCAGTGCGATGATTTTGGACGAGGCGGTATTGGCGACCTGCTGGATATTGCCCTGGGCGATGGTGGCGTTTTGCATCGCAAGGCCGGTGGCATGGGAATGCGCCTGCAAGGCGATGGAAACAGCCTGTGCCGGGGATTCCCCCAGAACCTTGACATTGGTCTGGGTGACGGCGTCGGTGATTTGTGCATTGACGATGTCACTCATCGCACAGACTCCTTCGATTTCGGGTCAAACAGGGTGTTCTCCGGGTTGTTCTGTTTTGGCAGTCAACCCGTTGTGGCTGGTTCCGGTTCGGGGTTCGGTTCGTCATTTTCGGTTGGCCGGTGATAGCCGGTGACAAGAAAATATTCGTCATCGGTGGCTTCCAGATCCGTCAGGGCGTTGGGCAGTTTCGATGCCGTCGCCGCTTTGGGTGCTGGTGCTTCCGGTGGCGAAGTGAGCATCACTGGTTCTGGTCGTGGTCCGTCTGATTGTTCTTTGCGGGCTGCCGAAAATCCGGTCCGCGGCCTGCCGACTGAAACCGCGGACGGCGCTCCCCCATATTCAGGGTAGACCTCGCGGCTTCGACGGTGGTGGCAAGGCTGGCGACCGCCAGTTGCTGCTGTTCGTTGACCATGTTGGAAAACAGAATGCCCTGTGCTTGTGCCTGTGCCAGATAGGATTGCATCGCGCCCATGGCCGGGCCGCTGCCAATGACGGCGGTATTGGTCTGGGTAATGCCATCGGTGATCTGTTCGTCGACGGAAGTATTGTTCGTCATGATGCAAATCCTTGATTAGGAACGACCATCAAGCAGCCGTTCGATGCTTCTGGTCAGGGTGCTGAGTCCGGTGATGGATGTCTGTCGCTGGCTTGACACCATATTGGCCATCAAAATGCTTTGGGCCTGTGACTGGGCCAGCATGGATTGCAACGCGGCATAGGCCGGGCCAATGCCGATGGTGCTGACATTGACCTGACTGATGGCGTCGCTGATCTGGGTGCTGACCTGATTGTTTTCATCGGGTGCTGCCGGACTGGCCGGGGAAGGAGATGCGGGGCGGGATGCGGATACAAATCCCGGCGCTTTCTGCGATCCGTCGGCAGGGGCCGTGCTGTCGGTATCGGGCGGTGCCATGACAGTCTCCTTGCGGTGCGGTGCGGATGAAATTGCTGTCTTGATGACGGTTGGGACGTTTGGATGTGACATTAAAAAAACGAAGGATATAAAAAGCCCGGCAAGCCAAGGCATGCCGGGCCGGTTTGGGGCGATGACGTGCGTGGTTCCTGTCAGGAAACCGACGATCCGGTGGTTGCCTTGAGTGCGGTCAGAAGCGACAGCATGTTGTCGGGAACATCGCTGGTCGCGATTTTCTGCGTTGCCACAGCACCGGCCATGGTATCGACAGAATAAACCTGAATGACGCCCTGATTGGTCGCCGCCTGCGAGGAAATGCCGATCTGCTGCTGGGCGCTGACGGCATTCTCGTAAAGAATGCCGTGCGAATGCGCCAGCGACTGATACAGCGAGCCCATGGCGATAGCCGGTGCATCGCCCAGAACCTTGACATTGGCCTGGGTGACTGCATCGGTGATCTGGCCATTGAGCGGGGTATTGTCAGCCATAATCTGTCTCCTGATTGCCTGAAATATGCCGGAAACCGGCCCGTTCCGCGACTGGCGCGGCGATCAGACTATTGACGTTAAAGGGTGGGATTTGTGATGCGAAAAACTGCGTGATTCCGGCAGTTTTCCGCCGATATTCCCAAATATCCCAACGGCAAGAGTCCGGAGTGGAAAGACAATCGGGCGGCCCGTAAGACCGCCCGATTAAAAGATGACAAAGCCGGGAGGCTCAGCTTTTGACGGCCTGAAGCGTCGTCAGAAGCGAAAGCATGTTATCCGGGACGTCGCTTTGGGCGATCTTGGACGTTGCGACGGCATCGGCCATGGTATCGACCGAATAAATCTGGATGACGCCCTGATTGGTTGCCGCCTGGGAGGCGATGCCCAACTGCTGCTGGGCGCTGACGGCGTTTTCGTAAAGAATGCCGGTGGAATGGGCCAAAGACTGAAAGATCGAGCCCATTGCCATCGCCGGAGCGTCACCGAGAACCTTGACATTGGCCTGGGTGACGGCATCGGTGATCTGACCGTTGACGGGGGTCGGAATCGCCATTTTGAATACTCCTTCGCATGCTGCTTACGGTGGAAAATCCTGACGGGGGTTTGGCCGTCCCGAATTCAACATAAAGACGCATCGGGTTGGCAGTTGTGACGGATAACAGGATATTTTGGTGATTTTTCCTGATTTTCTGCGCATTCCAAGGGCCAGATAGCATTTTCCCCGGCGCAAAATGGCCGGGGAAAATGGTTTGACGTGATCAGTATGATGATGGGGATTACCGGATACCGGCATCGCGCAACTGATCACGGGCAAGCTGAACCCGTTTGCGTACGGCACAGTTGCTGAGGCCCAGATCAAGGGCGATATCCTCGTAACTGCGATCCTGAACGCAGCGCATCAAAAGCGGGCGACGCAATTTTTCCGGCAGGGACGCCAGGGCGCGTTCAAGGTGTTCATACATTTCGCTGGTCAGGCAATTTTCTTCGGGCGAGGGTTCGTTATGGCCCGAAATCGGCGGCAGGGCATCGTCGGAATGACCGTGGGTCTCTTCGTTATATTCCGCCTTTCGCCGGTTTTGGCGGTGCAGGTCGATACAGGCATTATGAACAATGCGCGACAGCCATGCCCGGTGATTGCGGATATCCTCCATCGAATCCTCGAACTTGACCGATGCCTTGACCATCGCCTCGGACAGGGCGTCCTGCGCGTCGTCAACATTGCCTGACATCAGTTTCAGGCATTGTTTCAACAGCTTGTCCTGTTGTTCGATCCAAAGCGGCCAGAAATTGGGGGCGGCACTGTCGGCGATATCCGGGTCCTGCGTTGGATCGGGGGCTGCGCCCGGTACAGGCGATTGTGGCGGGATCGGAAATGGTTGGTACTGTGGGATGATCCCACCTGTTCCAATCCCTGCGCCAATTCCCGGCCCCGGCAGGGAAAAAGCCCCGCCCAGCGCACTGGCAATCACATCGGTTGGCGAAGGGCCATGTGTCGGGGCCTCAAGCCCCGGAAACCCGGCCAGCGGATTGAAATTTGCCGGATATCCACGGGGAACCGACGGGACCGCAGGGGGCGGTTGCGGCGGTTCACGATGTAAGGCGGTTCGGGGTTCGGGAGGAACGTTTTGACGGGCGTGCTGGCTGACGCCCAGCACGAAATCTTCGGCCAGTTGTGATCGTTGGTGCGCATCAAGATGCGACCAGATCGACGTGACATTGCTGGCGTCGCCCAGTGCCTTGCCAAGCGCTTCTTGTAATGCGGTTGCAAAAACCGTCTCTTTTTGCGAAAGCGCCCGCTGTTCCCTGTCGTAGTCGTTTTTATTCTGCACCGCGGACCTCTTCTGTTGAAGGAAGATACAATCATTGGTGGCAATGGTTGTTCGTATTTATTATGACGAGCCTTGTTTATATTTGTGATTTTTTTAAATAAATCTATTTTAAGTTGTTATATTCATATATTTTGGGGGAAAAGTCGGGCGCAATTCATCATTTTCGGCATGCCGGATGATCATTGCGCCCTGAAAGTCCCCCCGATTCGGTATCCCGGATCATGCAGTTCCGGGTGTGTCAGTCTTGCCATCTTTGGCTGTGGTATTTTTGGTTTTGGCGGCAGTATCAACCGCAGTTTCATCCGGTTTTTGCGTCGCGTCACCAGATTCTCCGGCATTGATCGCAAAGGCATGGGTGATGGCTTCTTCGACCTGGGCGGTCAGAATGACCATGCGTTTGTCGACTTCCTGCAACACCATGCGACGAATTTCGGCGGCGATCTGAACCATAACCATGGCCGGGGCATCGGAATTGTTGTTTTTCAAGGTGTCAATATCCGGGGCTTTGCCTGTTTGCGTGGGGCGTGACGGCACAAGTCGCTGATCCAGAATCTGTTTACGGGCTTTTTCTGCGGCGTTGCTCATGGCCTGCATCGTTGCCTGATATTCCTTGTTAAAGGCCTGTTTGACGGCGTCCCGTCGCGCGGTGGCAGTCTGGGCTGCGGCCTGAACGCCGATGCGCGGATCGGTCATGGTTTTTTCTCCGGCGTGCCGGGGGTGTCGGTGCTTTCTGTGCCATCAGATGTATCGGGGGCCGTTGATGCGTCGGGTGCCGGGGCATCCGGGGTCGATATTGCCGTGACATTCAGTGTTTTACTGACCTTGACGGCCACCTTGCCACGCGCAGGAGTAGGAGCCGGGGCCGGTGACGGAGTAGGGGCCGGATCAGGAGCAGGATCTGTTTCCGGTGTTGAAGGGGCACCGTCCGCCTCATCGCTTGCGGCGTCGCCTTCGGTGTCACCCTCTGTTTCTTGCTCCTCTTCGCCCTCTGCGGCTTCGTCCTCGGCTTCGGATTCGATATTGGCGGTTTCGTCCTCTTCGCTGTTATCGGAAAGCGGGGCTGTTGATGTCGCCATCATGGTCGGCGTGCGCGGTGCCACGGCATTTGGTGCCGTTTGGACTGCCGGAATGACAAAGCCAAATTCCGGCAGGCCATTGACGCCATCAATCCCCGTCGCGCAGATCAGGCGCACTCGTAACGGCGTATCGCCATCGGCAATGGCCGCTTCGGCCTGCAATGTGTCGGACTGATAGGGATTGCGGCGCGACAGGATGGCATCGGGGGTTAAGACGTTATTGCCATCGCCCAGACCGGCGCGGGCGACAAAGGCCGGGATTTCCTGCCCGTCGATCAGAACCAGCAACAGCGGATTGCCGGTTGTGTCTTGTGGATCGGCTGTGATGATTTGCAACCACACCCGGACGGATGGCGCATTGGACAGCGGCAAACAGGCGGCAATCAACGGTCCGGGCAAATCCCCCTGATGGCACAGGGCAAGGCTGGTGCCTGCCGGGCCTGGCGATGCCGCATCGGGCATATCTGTATCCGCGGATCCGGTCGGGGCTGCTGTCAGGGCAAGGGTTATATGGGCCGACCATTGCAAGGCCTGACTGCCGGGCTGGCCGGACTGATATGTCATGCCGATGCCCGGTTGTGCCGGTGTGCCACAGGTCTGGCAAGTGATCAGGCGGTCGGCAATCGATCCATCCTGAAGGCTTAACACCGTTCCGGGCTGATCATCGGTGCCGGTGGCCAGTTGCCACTGGTCGATATCGGCCCCCGTATTGTCAACAATCAGGCTGCCGGTCAGGTTCTGGCTGTTGCCGCACGCACGGGCATTCATGGCCAGTTGCCAGTGCGTGGTTGCGTCTGTCCCCGACAGAACCGGAAAGGGTGATACCGAACCAGGTGCAATCACGCCGCCCAGATGTGTCGTTCGTCCATCCTGATGCGACAATGTGCTGGTGAAAGGGATCGGTGTTGCCAAAGGTTGCGACAGCCCGGCAAGGGGCGAAGATGATCGTGCCGCCGCCGGAATCGCCGCCGCACTGCCTGATGCGCTGCCGGATCGGCCAAGGGCATTTTCAATCTGCTGCATCGCATATTCGACCAGATTTTGCATGCCGTCATTCGGGCCATCTGCGCCTTGCGGTTTATAGCCGCAATACTGGCTGACGGCGGTTAACAGGGCCTCGGTCTGGGCAATGTCATCGGCGGGTGCGGGGGCCTGGGAAACCGGTGGGGCGACGGGGCGCGAATTTCCCTGAGAAGCGGGTTGTTGCGTTTGACTCATGATGCAATTCCCTGTGTGCCCTGCGCGATGTGCACAAGCCGCACAGACATTCCGCAGGGTGATGTGCGACGGATCAATGCACCAATGACGGGAAGAAACGCGATTTGTGAAAAATTTCCGCGCAAAACACAAAACCCCGTCGCGCCACAAGGGCAGGACGGGGTTTTGATGGTGCTGGTGATAGGATTCGAACCTACGGCCTACGCATTACGAATGCGTTGCTCTACCAGCTGAGCTACACCAGCACGGTGTTTGTGGCGCGGAAAATACGGATATTAAACCGGCTTGGCAAGTGCTTTGTTGTGCGGCGCAGGGCACGCATGAGCATATGGCAGCCCTGCAACGGGAAGCATGCCGGTTTGCGCAATAGAACATTGACCTTGCTGTAGTTCAGCGTCATAGATTGGGCATGATCCGGACGCAGGGCCGGGCATTATGCGGGAGACGATGTGGGATGTGTCGCTGGCTGAGTTATATCGGGGAACCGGTTTATCTGGAAAAAATGGTGTTCGAGCCCAAGCATTCGCTGGTCGAACAAAGCCTGCATGCCGAACAGGCCAAAACCCCGACCAATGGTGACGGTTTTGGCATTGGCTGGTACGGCGAACGGGAAACACCGGGCCTGTATCGCGAAATCCTGCCGGCCTGGAACGATCCCAATCTGCAATCTCTGGCGCATAATATCCGGTCCGGGCTGTTTTTCGCCCATGTGCGCGCCTCGACCGGCACGGCAACCAGCCGCCCCAATTGCCACCCCTTTGCGCATGGCCGTTACATGTTCATGCATAACGGCCAGATCGGTGAATACCGTCTGGTGCGGCGCTATCTCGAATCCCTGATTGATGACCGGTATTATTGCGCCCGGCAGGGCACAACCGACAGCGAACTGATTTTCTATCTGATGCTGACCCTTGGGCTGGAAACCGACCCGCACCGCGCCATTCGTAAAACCATCGAAGTGGTCGAAGGGGCGATGCGCGACAAGGACATCACCACCCCGTTCCGCTTTACCGCCTGCCTTGCCGATGGCAACAGCATTTGCGCCATCCGCCATGCCAGCGACGACAAATCACCCTCGTTATATTATCGCAAACGCGGCGATCATGTGATTGTCGTGTCCGAACCGCTTGATGCCGAGGCCGAAAGCTGGATCGCGGTGGCCCCGAACCACACATTGCATGTCTGCCCGGATTTGCAGGTCACGACCGAACCGACTTTGGCCGTTTATGCCTGAGCCGTCCCGGTGACGTAAAGCGTTGTGCGGCTTTGCACCAGACGTTGTTGCAGGCTGTTGGAGGGCGGCGAATTGACGATCACGGTGTGAAAATCACTGGCATGGCCGTCGCGGCACAGGGCCTTGCGGCCAATTTTGCGATCATCCACCATCAGAATGGCGGCGTCCGAACAATTCATCAAGGCCCGCCTTGCCCGGACTTCATCCATATTGAAATCCATCAGATCGCCGTCCTCGGTCATGCCGCCGACACTGACAATGCCGTAATCGGCACGATACCCGCCAAAAAAATCCGCACTGTCCGCCCCGATCACATCCAGATCGCGGGTGCGCACCGTGCCGCCCGCCATGCGCAGGGTGACACCCGGCGCATGTTGCAGGGTCAAAACCACATGAATATTGTTGGTCAGAACCGTCAGATTGCGATGCGATGACAGGCATTCGGCGGCCAGTTCCGCCGTTGTGCCGGTGCCAATGGCAATGGTGCAACCTTCGGGAATGAGGCTGCCCAGCCGGGCGGCAAGGGCGCGTTTGCCGCCCCGGTTCCAGACTTCGCGGCTTTCATAACTGGTATTGTCCGGGTTCGGGGCCGGACCGGCAAGGCCATGACGGCGAAACACCCGGCCCTGTTCCTGCAAATCGCGCAGATCGGCGCGGATGGTCTGGACTGAAACATTAAACCGCCGCGCCAGTTCCTCGACCGCCATAAAGCCACAGGATTTCACCAGCGCGACAATGCGGTCGCGGCGGCGGTCAATCGGCACGGGGGATATGGTTTCTGTCATTTTTCGGTCCGTGGTTCTTTCGCACGAAAGTTGTGGTTTCGTTTACAGGCACAGTATAGCGGGCAAAAACACGGCCTGAGAAGCCCGGTATCGGCAATGAAACAATTAATTCTTGGGTTTGTCACACAACTGTTACCGAAACCTCTGTAGCTTCCGTCTTGCGTTGTTTTCGTACGAAACCAAAAAGTTTCAACCATGCCAAGGGATGTGGACCATGCGTAAAATCGTTCTTGCTGCGGCGGCGTCGGCCGCGATGTTGTTGCCGCTTGCGGCACAGGCGGCTGAAAAGCTGGTGATCTATACCAGCCAGCCCAATCAGGATGCCCAGATTACCGTCGATGCCTTCAAGGCTGCCTATCCGGATGTCGAGGTGGATTGGGTGCGCGATGGCACCACCCAGTTGATGGCGAAACTGCGTGCCGAAATCGCCGCAGGCGACCCGCGCCCGGATGTGTTGCTGATTGCCGATACCGTCACACTCGAAGGCATGAAGGGCGAGGGGCTGTTGCAGGCCTATAAATCCCCCGAAGCCGCCAGCTTTGACCCCGCCCTTTATGATGCCGACGGGTATTATTATTCGACCAAGCTGATCACGACGGGCATTGTTTATAACAGTGCGGCGGCGATGAAACCGGCATCGTGGAAAGAATTGTCCGACCCGGCCTTTAAAAACCAGGTGGTAATGGCAAGCCCGCTGTATTCCGGTGCGGCCCTTATTCATCTGTCCACCCTGACGGAAAACCCCGATCTGGGTTGGGATTATTATCAGGCGCTGGCGGCGAACGAAGCCCGTGCGCAGGGTGGCAATGGCGGCGTGTTCAAGGCGGTGGCATCGGGCGAAAAGCCATATGGTGTGATCGTCGATTTCATGGCCATTCGCGGCAAGGCCGACGGATCGCCGGTGGAATTTGTGTTCCCGACCGAAGGTGTAACCTATGTGACCGAACCGGTTGCCATCATGAACACCGCCAAAAACGTCGAATCTGCGCATAAATTCGTTGATTTCGTGCTGTCGGATGCCGGGCAGAAACTGGTTCTGGATATGGGATATGTTCCGGCACGCAGCGACATGCCGTTGCCCGCAGGTTTCCCGGCACGCGATACCATCAAACTGATGGAATTTGATGCCGCCCTTGCCCTTGAACAGGCCGAAGAGAACAAGAAAAAGTTCGCCGGGATTTTTGGGGCTGAATAAGCGATGTCTGCTGTGTTGAGCCTGCGTGGCCTGACAGGATTTGCGGGGTTTGGCAACCGGTCTTCGGACCGGTTGCTGCCGCTTCTGATCGGGCTGGTGGTGGTGATTTCCATTCTGCCGATCCTGCGTCTGGGATTTGAAGGCATTTTCATTGATGGGGTGCCCAGTACGCATTATCTGGTGTCGGTGCTGGGCAATCCATCGACATGGCAGGCGACCGCCAACAGCCTTTATACCGCCGGTCTGGGGACGATTATTTCGCTGCTGGTTGGCGGGGTTTTTGCCTTTCTGGTGGCGCTGACCGATATCCGCGCCAAGGCGGTACTGGTTTTCTGTTTTATGATTCCGATGATGATCCCGCCGCAAATTACCGCGCTGGCGTGGGTGCAACTGACCGGGCCGAACAGTGCGTTGTTGAACGCCTTTGGCATTGCGCCGCCGATGGGATCACCCCAACCGTTATATTCGGCAGGCGGCATTGCCCTGTTGCTGGGTATTCAGCATGCCTCGATTGTGTTTTTGACCCTGCGGGCCAATTTGCGCCTGCTGCCGCGCGAACAGATCGAAGCCGCCCGGCTGGCCGGGGCGCGGGGATTGCGCCTGTGGTGGCAGATCATCCTGCCCCTGACCAGCCCCGGCCTGATTGCCGGAACCGCGATGGCCTTTGTCACCGCGCTGGGGAATTTCGGCATTACCGCCATGCTGGGCATTCCGGCGGGCTATCCAACCTTGCCGACCCTGATTTACCGCAAACTGGCGGGGTTTGGCCCGTCGGTTCTGGGCGAGGTATCTGTCCTGGCGATGCTGATTGGCGGGATCGCGATTATCGGTGTTGCCCTGCATCATCATTTATTGGGCAAACGCGATTATCGTTTGATGGGAATTGTCGGGCAGTCGCTTGATATCCGGCTGGGCCGTCACCGCAGCCTGATTGAAGGGACCCTGTGGCTGGTTCTGATTGCCATTCTGGTGGTGCCGTTGATGGCGTTGATCGCAACGTCGGTGGTGCCTGCCTTTGGCGTGCGGTTGGGGTTTGATAATTTCAGTCTGGCGGCCTTTCACGAGGTGATGTTTGTTCAGCCCGCCACCATGCGCGCCTTTCAGAACAGTTTTGTTCTGGCAGTCGGGGCATCGGCAACCCTTGTGATGATCTGTTTGCCGCTGGCCTATGTCATTGTGCGCCGCCCGTCGAAAATCACCAAAATCGTCAATCTGCTGGTCGAGGTGCCCTATGCCTTGCCCGGTGTGGTTCTGGCAATCGCCTGTATTTTGCTGTTTATCCGCATCCCGGTGATTGATGTCAGTCTGTATGGCACGCTGGCGATTATTTTTATGGCCTATCTGGCACGGTTTCTGGTGATTGCGCTGCGCCCGGTAATGAACAGTTTCATGCAGCTTGACCCCGCCCTGGAAGAAGCCGCCCAGGCCTGCGGGGCCGGGGCGGGGCGGCGATTGCGCGATATTTTGCTGCCGTTGGCCGCCCCTGCGGCGGCGGCGGGAGCCCTTCTGGTGTTTTTGACGGCGTTTAACGAACTGACGGTTTCGGCCCTGTTGTGGTCGTCGGGGAATGAAACGCTGGGTGTTTTGATTTTCAATCTGGATGACAGTGGCGATACCGTCATGGCATCGGCGGTGGCCGTGCTGGTGGTGATCGTTGTGATTGCGCTGATGACGGTGTTTCAACTGGCATCGCGGCGCTTGCCCAAGGGAGTTGTGCCATGGCAGACATAAACCTGACCGGAATCACCAAAAAATTTGGCGATTACCGGGCACTTGATGATGTGTCGCTGACCATCGGAAACGGTGAATTTGTGGCATTGCTGGGGCCGTCGGGCTGTGGCAAGACCACGTTGTTGCGGCTTTTGGCCGGGTTTGAAACCCCCGATAGCGGGGCGATCATGCTGGATGGTCATGCGGTGGCCGATCCGGCACGCGGCATTATGATCGCGCCCGAAGACCGTAATCTGGGCATTGTGTTTCAATCCTATGCCCTGTGGCCGCATATGTCGGTGGCGCGCAATGTCGGTTATCCGCTTGAAGTCCGGCGGTTGCCACGGGCGGAACGGGACCGGCGCATCCGCGAGGCTTTGTCGATTGTGTCGCTGGAGGCTTATGCCGATCGCAGCCCTGCGGAACTGAGCGGCGGGCAACGTCAACGTGTGGCACTGGCGCGGTGTCTGGTGATGGAACCGCGGGCGGTGTTGCTGGATGAACCGCTGGCCAATCTGGATGTGCATCTGCGCGAAACCATGCAACAGGCCTTTCTGGAATTTCACCGCCGCACCGGGGCGACGATGATTTATGTGACCCATGACCAGTCCGAGGCAATGGCGATGGCCGACCGCATCGCGGTGATGGACAAGGGCCGCATCCGTCAGATGGCATCGCCCGAAACCCTGTATCGCGAACCGGTGGATCATATGGTGGCGGGGTTTGTCGGGGCGGGGGCGGTATTGCCGGTGGCCGGGGTTGCACCGGGTGATGGTGGTCGGTGTCTGGTGCGGATCGGCGATGACGATACCGGGGTACAGGCGCGAATTTGTGCCCGGACATTGTCACGAGCCACGGCCAATCTGAACCATCCGGATGAACGGATCGGCGATCTGGGCCTGTGTCTGCGGCCCGAGGATGTCCGGGTGGATGACGGTGGCAGTCTGGCCGGGGTGGTTGATGATTGTGTGTATCTGGGCGGGCGATTCCGCTTGCTGGTGCGGATTGGTGTGGATCATATTATCCCGGTTTACGCCGGACAACGCGCCCGGATTGGCGAGGCATTGCGTCTGGCTGTGTCCGATGGATGGGTTTTTGAACGGACAGAGGCAGCCTGATGTCGGCAGGAATTCGTATTCTTTCAGGGTTGGGTGAAAAAGGCCCGGCCTGTTTGCGACTGGATTTTTTCAATCGTCGCTGGTTGCTCGATTGCGGCGAAGGGCCGGAAGACGATGCGATCTTTGATCCGGCATGGCTGACCAAAGTTAACGCTGTTTTCATCACCCATGATCATGTCGATCATATTGGGGCGGCCCATCATGCGATTGCGGCGGGCCTGCCGATTTATTGCACGGCGGCAACGGCCCGCGCCCTGCCGCCCGGCGCGGATGTCAATGTCCTGCCGCCCAGCGGTGAAATCCAGGTGGATGGTGTAACCGTCACCACCGGGCGCACCGGCCATTCCTATGGCGGGGTGTGGTTGCATTTCAGTCTGGGCGGCGGCGTGTTTTACAGCGGCGATTTTTGTACGGAATCCGACTGTTTCCTGTTTGAAACGCCGCCCGATGCCGCCACCGTGTTGCTCGATGCGTCCTATGGTCTTGAACGGACCCGGCAACAGGTGCGGATGGATGCGGTGATCGATACGGTCGCACGGCTTGACGGGCAAATCCTGTTTCCGGTGCCGCCCAGTGGTCGGGCCAGTGAAATGGCCCTGTTGTTTGAACAAAACGGCATTGCCGACTGGTCAATGGATGCACGCTGTTATGGCTGGGTCCGCCGGATGCTAAGCGAGGAAGGCCGCGATTATATCAAGCCCGATGCGATCAATATCCTGCGCGATGTCAGTGACAAGGCGCGTGATTTCAACCCCGATGCGCGGATCCTGTTGTGCCATGCCCCGTGCGGCACACGCGGCATGGCGGGCGATTTGATTGCCCGGTGGGAAAATGACGGGCGGCTGGGCCGCGATGCCCATGTGATTTTCACCGGCTATATGGCGGCCCCGGCGCGGGCAATGGTCGCCGATGGCAAGGCGCATTTCCGGCGCTGGAATGTGCATCCGTTACTTGATGATGTTGTCTCGGTCGCCAATTCCTGTCATGCGATGCAGATCGTGCCCCTGTTTTATAACCGGCCCGAGGATTTCGGGCTGGTAGATGGATTTGAAGGCCGGTTGCAGCTTGCCGACCGGTTTTATGTTTGAGGATAGCGACTATGAATGCGCCAGACCTGGCCTCAATTCCGCGGCATCTGCCTGCCGCCGTTCCGTTTGTTTTCATTCGTCACGGCGAAACAGAGGCCAACCGGCTGGGCATCATTGCCGGGTCGCATGAACCGCCCCTGAACGATACCGGGATGGCACAGGCGCGGTCCATCGCCGCCCTCATGGCGCAAGGCAGATGGCAGGCAGTTTTCGTCAGTCCGCAACACCGGGCGCGGCAAACCGCCCAACTGGCCTTGCCCGGTTATGATCCGGTAATTGTCGATGGGTTGCGCGAACGCCATTGGGGCGAACTGGAAGGCCGTCCGATGGCCGATATTTGCCCGCGTTATGAAACCCCGCCTGCGGGCGAGGCATTTGAGGCGATGTGTGTGCGGGTGTTTGACGCGATGACGGTGGTGCAACGGGAAATCACCGATCATGTGCCGGTGATTGTCGCCCATTCCGGTGTTATTCGCTGCATCCTGCATCTGGCCGGGTTCAATGGGGATGGCCCGCAAACCGCCAATGCCACCCCGATCCTGTTTCGCCCGGAAAACCGGGGCTGGCGCCATGATATTCTGACCGATGATCTGATAAAGGAAATTTCCCGATGACGGTTCTGCGCGATGCGGTGGTGTTTGACATGGACGGCACCCTTGCCCATTTTGATGCCGATGCGTTGGGGCATCTGGTGCATGGGGTGGAAAAACACTGGGATGCATTTTTTGATGCGATGGACCATGCCGCACCGATTGCCAATATCGAACGGCTGTTGCGGGTTTTGCATCAATCGGGGCAGGCGATTGTGATTTGTTCGGGGCGGCCTGCCGGGTGGCAACACCGGTCCGAATCATGGCTGCGTGCCCATGATATCCCGTTTGACGGCATGTATTTGCGCCCGGCAAACGCCGATCACCGCACGGATGAACAGGTCAAGGAAGACCTTCTGGCGCAAATCCGGCAGGATGGATTTAACCCGTGGCTGGTGGTCGACGACCGGCAACGGGTGGTGGATAAATGGCGGGCCATGGGCCTGACCTGTTTGCAATGCGCGCCCGGGGATTTTTAACCGGCAAACAGGTGTTTGTAGTCGCCATATCCTTCGGCTTCCAGATCATCGACCGGGATAAAGCGCAGGCTGGCGGAATTGATGCAATATCGCAGGCCGCCGGTTTCGGGCGGGCCATCGGGAAAAACATGGCCCAGATGGCTTTCGCCATGTTTGGACCGGACTTCGACCCGGCGCATGCCATGCGTGGTGTCGGTGCGCGCGATGATATGATCGGGTTCGACCGGTTTGGTAAAACTGGGCCAGCCGCAGCCGCTATCGAATTTGTCGGATGACGTAAACAAAGGCTCGCCCGAAACGATATCGACATACAGCCCGTCTTCCTTGTGATCCCAAAAGGCATTTTGAAACGCCGGTTCGGTGCCGTTTTTCTGGGTAACCCGATATTGTTCGGGTGAAAGGTCGGCCAGTGCTTCGGGATTTTTCCTGTATGCGGTCATGAGGGGCCCTTTTGTGGCGAAGGTCGTTGCCGGTAAAATGGGCTATCCATCCGGTCTGTCCAGCCTTTTCACGATAAAGTTACGCCGTGCCGGGGGCCGTCATACTGCCGTGGCGTTTGCCGTATGGCCGCCAAGTTGCCGGGTCAGCAATTCGGCGCGTGTTGTCAGTTCATGTTTGTAAAGATCGAAATGCTGAATGCCATCAACACGCGGTGTAATCAGGCACAGTGTCGCAATGCACTGTTTCTGATCGTCATAAACCGGGGCGGCAAAGCAATGTGTGTAATTATCGGCGATACTGTCAAAGGCGAAAAAATTCTCGCGGGTGGCTTTGCGGACCTGCGCAATGAATTCTTCCGGCGGCAGTTTGCTTCCGGATGGCAGGATGAAATCCTCCGCAGGAATGAAATCCAGGATTTCCTGATCGCTCAGGTGGCCGACAAGCAACCGGCCGGATGCGGTCCACGGAATGGGCACAATTTCGCCGACATCGGCGCTGATGCGAAAATGCCGGGAACCTTCATTCATCATGATGACGGTGTATTTTTGACCTTCCAGCATACAAAGCTGCGCGGTCTCCCGTGTTTTTTCGGCCAGATATTGCAAATGCTCCCGGCCTTCGCGGGCCAGATCGAAATGGTTCAGATAACCGCGTCCCCAGAAATACAGTCTGCGCCCCAGAAAGACCTGACCTTCGGCTCCGCTCCGTTCCAGCACATTGCTTTCAAGCAGCAGATTGACGATCTCGTAAATCGAGGATTTGGGCGCATCAATTGCGGTTGCGATCTCGTTGGGGCGCATCGGGCCTTTTTTCGTCATCAGACAATCAAGGATGTCAAATGCCCTGTCCAGCCCGCGGGCCCTTTTGGTCGTCATGGTTTTGCTCGCTTTCCGGGTATTCGTGCCGGATCGAACATTTTCCTGTTCGATCATTATTCGCCATTTTATCGGACTTTGTAAGCTACGCAGTCAACCTCGACTTTGCAATCCACCATCATGCTGGACTGGACACATGCCCGCGCAGGTGGATGGTCTGTGAAATATTCGGCAAAAACCTTGTTGAAGCTCCAAAAATCGCGTGGGTCATCCAGCCATACACCGATCCGCATAATATTGGACCGGTCATAACCGGCCTCGTCAAGAATGGCGAGCATGTTCTGGATGGCCTTGTGGCTTTGCGCAATGATGCCACCATCAATGATTTCGCCGTTTTCCATGGCGACCTGCCCCGAAACATATAACCAGCCATTTGCTTCTGTTGCACGGGCAAAGGGCAATGGCTGTCCGCCAGCCCCGCGTTCACCACTTCCGTAGCGCGTTATGGACATCTTTTCCTCCTGCGGATTTTGGATCAGAATTTCGAATTTTTCAGGAAATCGGCAAGCTGTGGCGATTTCGGATTGTGGAACACATCCTTGGGCGGGCCTTGCTCGATGATGTTGCCGCCGCCCATAAAGATGATCCGGTTCGAGACCTCATAGGCAAAGCGCATTTCATGCGTGACCAGCAGCATGGTCATGCCGTCCCTGGCAAGGTCGGTAATGACATTCAGGACTTCATTGACCAGTTCAGGGTCCAGCGCCGATGTCACCTCATCAAAAAGCATCAGTTTCGGGTTCATGGCGATGGCCCGTGCAATCGCGACACGTTGCTGTTGCCCCCCGGATAACTGACCGGGGAAATGGTCGCGACGGTTCAACATGCCGACGCGGTCCAGCCATTTTTCGGCGATGCTGACGGCGGCGTCCTTTTCAAGTCCCTTGACCTTGATCAGGCCCAAAGTCACGTTTTTGAGTGCCGACATATGCGGAAAAAGGTTGAATTGCTGAAACGCCATGCCGGTCATGGCACGTTGGCGGGCTATTTCTTTTTCGCCCCGACGGGTGCGTTTGCCCGATTGTTCATGATAACCGATTGTTTCGCCGTCAATAAGAATGCGGCCATCACTGAATTCTTCAAGCAGATTGACACAGCGCAGCAATGTGGTTTTTCCAGAACCGCTTGCCCCGATGATGCTGACGACATCACCGGCATTCATCGTCATGTCGATGCCCTTCAGGATTTCAAGGTCGCCAAAGTTTTTATGAAGATTTTCGATTTGCAGAAGGCTCATTTTGTCATTCTCCTGACCGTTCTTATACTGACGGAATTGCAACCTTTTTTTCGATGGCGCGGCCCAGTTTTTCGATCAGGAAATTGATCAGGAAATAGACGAAACCGGCAAAAAAGTAGAATTCAAGACTGAGGAAATTTCGGGAAATGATTTGCTGAACCGACAGCAGCAGTTCAACGACACCGATGATGGACAAAAGCGTTGAGGCCTTGACGATTTCGGTTGCGGTATTGACCCAGGTCGGCAGCATTTGACGCAGGGCCTGTGGCAGCAGGACATAGGCAAAAATCTGGGAAAATGTCAGTCCTATGGCTTTTCCGGCTTCGATCTGGCCTTTGGGGATGGCTTGCAGGGCTCCGCGGACGATTTCACCGACATGCGAACTGCAAAAGAGGGTCAGGGCAAAAATACCGGCCTGAAAGGCGCTAAGATGTATGCCGATCACCCCCAGAATGTAGAAACTGGCGAGGATCAGGACAAAAACCGGCGTTCCCCGCAAGATATCGGTATAGATTCTGATGATAAAGCGCGCGGTCCAGTGCCCGTAAGTAAGGATCAGACCGACAACAATGCCCAGAATTGTCCCGAAAACAACCGCAAGAACCGAGATGACGATTGTATGGCCGATCCCGTTCATAATCGATATGCGTGCCGCCCACGCATCGGCAATGAATTGTTGAAATTCCATGTTCGGGTTCCTCTATTTCGGGATTGCCATGCGGCGTTCCAGAAGACGCAGCGCGTGGGCGATGATGTAGCAAGCCGCGACATACATCAGGCTGGCGACCATCCATGTTTCGATGACCCTGAATGTTTCAACATTGATTTTTCGGGCATAAAAGGTCAGTTCGGGAACTGCAATCGCCGCCGCAAGCGAGGTATCCTTGAACAGGGAAATGAAGTTGTTTCCCAACGAGGGCAGAACATTGCGCAACATGACGGGAATGGTCAGATATCGTTTCGTCTGGAATTCGGTCAGACCAATCGCAAGACCTGCTTCGCGCAGGCCTTTTGGCAAGCTGATCAGGCCTGCCCGGAATACTTCGGTCAAATAGGCCCCGGCATAGAGGGAAAAGGTGGCGACAAAGGATTCGATCTTGCCAATTCTCAACCCCATCTGGGGCAGGGCAAAATAGGTAAAAAAGATCAGGACCAAAAGCGGCGTATTGCGAATGGCCGAGACATAGCCGGTTGAAAATCCCCGCACGACCCGGTTGTGCGACAGGGTTCCGAAGGCCGCCACCAATCCGATGATGCATCCGATAAAGATGGATATCACTGCCAGTATGAGTCCCAATCCCAATCCGGAAAGAAGCAGATCGAAATCTCGCCATACGGCGTTGAAATTCAGATTGTATCCCACGGTAACGGCCTCCGGTTATGGGATGGATTTACTTGTATTCGACAGGGAAGCCGATTTGCGGCGGCGAAAGTTCAACACCGAACCAGGTTTTGAACGATGCGGCATAAGTGTCAAAATCGACCCCGGTCATCGCTTCGTGGAAGACCGCATTGACAAAATTCAGCCAGCGCTGATCGCCGGGTTTGACGCCACAGCTATAGCTTTGCGGATTCCAGCCATAACCGGCATCCTTGTAGCGGTCCGGGGTTTGCAACATGAACCAGTTTAACGATGACTGGTCGGTTGCCGCAGCATCGGCGCGCCCGGAATTGAGCGCCTGATACATCAGATCAACACTGTCATACTGATCGACCGAAGCCTCGGGCAGGGCCGCATGAACCATTTCTTCGGCATAGACGTTTTGTAAAACCGATACGGTTACATCATCGCCTGCGGCCTTCAATGCATCGTAATCCGCATATTTGCCGGTTTGCAGCAGCAAAAGACCAACCCCTTCGCGGTAATAGGGGATGGTGAACTCGACTTGTTGCGCCCTTCCTGGTGTTACCGTCATGAACTGGCAGGTGATATCCACCTTGTCGGTGGTCAGGTTGGGAATCCGGGCGTCGCCGGATTGAAACACAAATTCGATCTTGTCCGCGTCGTCAAACAACCCCTTGGCGACCAGACGCGCCATGTCAACGTCAAAGCCGACCAGATTGTCCTGGGCATCCTTGAAATGCCAGGGCGCATTGGTGCTTCCGGTGCCGACAATCAGATATCCGCGATCCAGAATTTCATTCAGTTTGCTTTTTTCCTGCGCCATGGCGGTCGTCGATGACACTGCCAATACGCCCATAATGGTGGCGATCTTCGTCGCCTGACCTGCAAATTGTCTCCACATATCAATACCTCGCCTGTTTTGATGGACTTTATTCCGTTATAACGGAATTAAGTTCGTTATAACGGAAAATAAAGCTACGATATCTCAAATCAGATTGTCAAGACGGCAGAATATCTGTGCCGCTGCGGCAATGCGGATGCGGGGCGTGACGATACGCGCAAAAAAACCGGCAGGTTTGGCCTGCCGGGGGGGGGGGGTGGATGGTCTGAAAACAGGATCGTCAGGGACTATGAACTGCACCACGGCAGGCGTTTTGTCTTGCCGTCATAGGGGCGGCCAAGGCCCCGATCAATCAGGTCATGTTCATAGGCCCGGCCATCAATCCGCACCGATGCCACCACCCGACCGCCATATCGGTCCCATTCCGGGTCGCAAAATTCGATTTTGCTGGCGGTCTTGAGGGTATGGCGGGCGAAATCGCGGGCCTTGTTGGCAAGGTCCTTTTCCATCGGGCATTGGCCGCGTATTTCCGGGGTATCGACCCCGCGTACCCGGACCGACATTTTGGCGATTTCATCGGGCAGGCCGGGCAGCCGGATATAAATCGTATCGCCGTCATAGGCATATTCGCCATTCTGGTCGCGCAACGGCCAGTCATAACAATTGGCAAAAGCAGGGGGGACGATGCAGGCAAGGAGGGCCGAAATTGTCAAAATCAGGCGCAGGCGGGGCATTTATGGTCTTTCCGGTACAGGCGGCAGGCACGGCAGTGCCGACAGAATGTATGGCAAGACTTTGTGGCGGAGTCAGGGCTGTTTTTTCCAATGATCCGATTGCGCCAGAATATGGTTGCTGACCAGTTGTGCCGAGGGCGACAGACGATGCCCGCGTGCCGTCAACAGGTTATAGGGTTTGATTTCGATGGTTTCATGCAGGGGCAATTCGGCAATCATCCCCCCGACAGACAACATGCTGGTGACTTCTTCGGCCATCGGGGCAATGGCGTCGGTATCGCGGATGGTGGCCAGCGTGACCAGAAGGGATGCCGAATTGACATTGGATTGCGGCAAGGGCAGGCCCCGCGAAATGAAAGCATCCTCGATGGTGCGCCGCATCAGGTTGCCCGGCGGCGGCAACGTCCATTCATAACCTTCAAGATGTTCCAGCGACAAGGACCCGTGTTGCAACAACGGATGCCCGGCACGGACCATCAGTCGGATTTTCTCGCTGCGGATTTCGCGGATGGTAAACAGGCGCGGATCCATGTCATCGGGCACACGGCCAATGACAAAATCATGATGCCCCGCCAACAAATCCCGGACCAGCACATGCGACGGTCCGATGGCGACATTGGCCTGCAACAGCGCGTTGGCCGCCCGGATATCGCGGATCGCAGGCACAACCAGATTAACCGCCGCCCCGGTAACAGCCCCGACAAAAACCGTGCCGCCGCCCTGTTTGATATCCTCGATCTCGCGTTCGGCATCGCGCATTTCAATCAACATGGTGCGGGCGCGGCGCGCCAAAGCCTGCCCGGCATGGGTCAGTTCAATGCCGCGCACCCCGCGTTCGCACAGGCGCGTGCCCAGCAAGGCCTCCATTTCTGATAAAAGCCGGGATGCCGCCGGTTGCGATGTTTTGAGAAGGATGGCGGCCTGGCTGATCTGGCCGGTTTCCTCCATCGCGACAATCATGCGCAGATGGCTGATTTTCAGGCCGCGCAACGACAGATTGCCCGCCCCGGTCAACAGGGATTTGTCGGGGGTCATATGGGGCGATGTCACGATGTGCTGCATGGGGCCAATCCTGTGTTTTGAGGGTTGTCGCATATCAATATTGATATGTCGATTTCAATTTTCATTATTTGATTGTTATAGCGGGGATGCGGAATAATGCGGGCCAGGCTGTCACAGATGCGATGGTCGCACCGGAAACGAAGAACAAGACGCGGAAATGGGCAATTCATCTGCCCGCATCATCGGACAAGAGGCTGTTCAGGCCCGCGTCGCACAGGGAGAAAACATATGAAGCGTCTCAGCATTTTACTGGCTGGCGTTGCCTTTGGCGCGTCGGCATTGTTCAGCCCCGTCATGACGGATACCGGCTTTGGCATTTCTGCCGCCCAGGCGCAGGAAAAGGGCTATGTCGGAATTTCGATGCCGACCAAATCATCGGCCCGCTGGATTTCGGATGGCAATTCGATGGTCGAGCAGTTCGAGGCCGCAGGCTATAAAACCGATCTGCAATATGCCGAAGACGACATTCCCAACCAGTTGGCCCAGATCGAAAACATGATCGTCAAGGGGGTTGAGGTTCTGGTGATTGCCGCGATTGATGGCACCACCCTGTCAAACGCCCTTGAAAATGCCAATGCCGCCGGGATCAAGGTCATTGCCTATGACCGCCTGATCCGCGACAGTGCGCATGTCGATTATTATGCGACCTTTGACAATTTTGAAGTGGGTGTGTTGCAGGCAACCTCGATTGTCGAAGCCCTGAAAGGCAACGGCCCGTTCAATATCGAATTGTTTGGCGGATCGCCGGACGATAACAATGCCTATTTCTTCTATAATGGTGCGATGTCGGTGTTGCAGCCGCTGATCGATGGCGGTGTTATGAATGTCAAATCCGGCCAGATGGGCATGGATACCGTCGGCACCCTGCGTTGGGATGGTGCGGTGGCACAGGCCCGTATGGATAATCTGCTGTCGGCCCATTACACCGATGCAAAGGTCGATGCCGTTCTGTCGCCCTATGACGGGCTGTCGATTGGTATTCTGTCGTCGCTGAAAGGTGTCGGTTATGGTTCGGGCGATCTGCCGATGCCGATCGTTTCGGGTCAGGATGCCGAAGTTCCGTCGGTCAAATCGATCATTGCCGGTGAACAATATTCAACCGTGTTCAAGGATACCCGCGAACTTGCCCGCGTCACCGTGACGATGGTTGACGCCGTTCTGGGCGGCAAGGAACCGACGATCAACGATACCTCGACCTATGACAATGGCGTGAAAGTGGTGCCGTCCTATCTGCTGAAACCGGTTCTGGTGGATGCGGTCAACTGGGAAGGCATTCTGATCGGGTCGGGTTATTACACCGAAGACCAGGTGAAATAAGCATCCTTCATATCGCAGGGGCGGCGGGTTGTGGTGATCTGCAACCCGCCCCCTTGTTCGCAATTTTGGAATAAAGACCCGGCGATAAACGCCGGTATCGGGAGGACTGGATGGATACCATCCTGGAGATGCGCAATATCACCAAAACATTTCCCGGAGTGAAGGCGCTTGATGATGTCAGCCTGAAAGTCAGGCGCGGTGAAATTCATGCGTTATGTGGCGAGAATGGCGCGGGAAAATCGACCCTGATGAAAGTGCTGAGCGGGGTTTACCCGCATGGTTCCTATGACGGCGATATCCTGTTTGACGACGAAATCCAGACGTTCCGCGACATTCGCGACAGCGAGGATCGCGGCATTATCATCATTCATCAGGAACTGGCGCTGGTGCCGTTGCTGTCGATTGCCGAAAACATTTTTCTGGGCAATGAAATTGCCGAAAACGGCATCATTGACTGGCCTGCAACCTTTGCCAGAACAATCGAATTGCTGCGCAAGGTTGGCCTGAAAGAGGCACCCAATACCCTGGTGACCAATATCGGGGTCGGCAAACAGCAATTGGTGGAAATCGCCAAGGCGCTGTCCAAAAAGGTCAAATTGCTGATTCTGGATGAACCGACCGCCAGCTTGCAGGAAAATGACAGCCAGAAATTGCTGGATTTGCTGATCGAATTTCGCAAGCAGGGCATTACATCGATCCTGATTTCGCACAAGTTAAATGAAATCAGCAAGGTCGCCGACAGGATCACGGTCCTGCGGGACGGGCAGGCGGTCTCGACCCTTGACTGTCATGATGGCCCGATCAGCGAAGGCGCAATCATCAAGGACATGGTCGGGCGCGATATGGCGCACCGTTACCCGGACCGCACCCCGGTCATCGGGGAAACCCTGATGGAGGTCCGCAACTGGAATGTCTATCACCCGCTGCATATCGACCGGCACCTGATCCGGGATGTGAATATCAGTGTCGCGCGCGGCGAAGTGGTGGGGATTGCCGGGTTGATGGGGGCCGGGCGCACCGAACTGGCCATGAGCATTTTTGGCCGGGCCTATGGTGTCAATATCAGCGGCGAGGTTTTGATGCACGGGCAACCGGTCGATGTTTCGACGGTTGAAAAGGCGATTGCCGCCGGTCTGGCCTATGTCACCGAAGACCGCAAGGATATGGGGCTGGTTCTTGATGAAAACATCACGCGCAACATCACGCTGGCCAATTTGCCCGGCGTGTCGCAGCGCGGCGTGATCAACGAAGGTGCCGAACGTCAGGTTGCCGAGGAATATCGCGGCAGGATCAATATTCGCACCCCCAATGTCGCCCAGAAAGTCGTCAATCTGTCGGGCGGCAACCAGCAAAAGGTTGTCGTGTCCAAATGGCTGTTTGCCGGGCCGGATGTGCTGATTCTCGATGAACCGACACGCGGGATTGATGTCGGGGCGAAATACGAAATTTATACCATCATTAACAAACTGGCTGCCGACGGTAAGGGGGTCATCATGATCTCGTCGGAAATGCCGGAACTTCTGGGCATGTGTGATCGCATCTATGTCATGGACGAAGGGTCGATGAATGGCGAACTGGCGGGGCACGAGGCCAGCCAGGAAAAAATCATGCATATGATCCTGAAGGGGCGAGGAAAAGACCAATGACTGAGACTTCAGCAAATTCAATCGGCCACTACCTCAAGACCCATATGCGTGAATATGGCATGTTGCTGGCGCTTGTGGTGATTATGGGCTTTTTTCAGGTTGTCACCGATGGCGTCCTGATGCGGCCGGTCAATCTGACCAATCTGTTTTTGCAAAACAGCTATATCATCATCATGGCCGTTGGCATGTTGCTGGTGATCGTCGCCGGGCATATTGACCTGTCGGTCGGATCGGTGGTGGGCTTTATCGGTGCGCTGGCCGCTGTAATGATGGTCAACTGGGATTTGCCGCCGATCATTGTGGTGCCGGTGTGTCTGGCGGCCGGGGCGGTGATTGGCGCGGCGCAAGGATACTGGATCGCCTATTGGCGCATTCCGTCCTTTATCGTCACCCTGGCCGGGATGCTGGTGTTCAAGGGCCTGACGCTGGCCCTGTTGTCGGGGCAGTCGGTCGGGCCGTTCCCGGCATCGTTTCAGTTGCTGTCATCGGGGTTTGTGCCCGATTTCTTCGGCGGCCTGATCGAAGGCCGGTTTAACCTGTTTTCGATGGTTCTGGGCATTGTCGTTGCCGTCACCCTGCCGGTTCTGGGGCTGCGGTCGCGGGCAAAACAGGCGAAATTTGCCGAAATCGACGAACCTTTGGCCTTTTTCATGGCAAAGCACGCCATTGCCGGGATTGCGATCCTTTATATCACCTATCTGTTGTCAACCTATCGCGGTCTGCCGAACGTTTTGATCGTCATGGCGCTGTTGATTGCGATTTTCACCTTTATCACCAACAGCACGACGATTGGTCGGCGCATTTATGCGATAGGCGGCAATGAAAAGGCCGCCAAGCTGTCGGGGATCAATACCAAACGGCTGGCTTTTCTGACCTTTGCCAATATGGGCATGCTGGCCGCCCTTGCCGGGCTGGTTTTTGCCGCCCGCCTCAATACCGCGACCCCCAAGGCCGGGGTGGCGTTTGAACTCGATGTGATTGCCGCCGTCTTTATTGGCGGCGCGTCGATGTCGGGCGGGGTTGGCAAGGTGATCGGTGCTGTTGTCGGTGCCCTGATCATGGGGGTGATGAATAACGGCATGTCGATCATCGGTGTCGGCATTGACTGGCAACAGGTGATCAAGGGGCTGGTGTTGCTCGCCGCTGTGATTTTCGACGTCTACAACAAAAACAAGGCATGACCGCTATGTGTGTCCATCGCCACCCAACAACAATCCATAAAGGAGATCTGGCATGAGCAAGTTCACGCCCGCGCCCTGGCCCCGCACCTTGCGTTCGCAGGAGGGCTGGTTTGGCGGCACCAGCAAGGACAATATCTATCATCGCAGCTGGATGAAAAATCAGGGCCTGCCGGCCGATTTGTTCGATGGCCGTCCGGTGATCGGTATCTGCAATACCTGGTCGCAATTGACCCCCTGCAACGCCCATTTGCGTGATCTGGCGGAACGGGTCAAACACGGGATTTACGAGGCCGGCGGATTGCCGCTTGAATTTCCGGTATTTTCGCCGGGCGAAAGCACCTTGCGCCCGACGGCGATGATGTTTCGCAATCTGTGCGCAATGGATGTGGAAGAAGCCCTGCGCGGCACGCCGCTGGATGGTGTGGTATTGATGGTCGGCTGTGACAAAACCACCCCGGCCCTTTTGATGGGGGCATCCAGTGTCGATATTCCGGCAATTGTCGTTACCGGCGGGCCGATGCTCAATGGCAAATGGCGCGGTCAGGATATCGGGTCGGGCACATCCCTGTGGCAATTGTCCGAAGACCGCAAGGCCGGAAAAATCAGCACCGAGGATTTCCTCGAAGCCGAAATGGCGATGTCGCGGTCACCCGGATCGTGCAACACCATGGGCACGGCCAGCACGATGGCCAGCATGGCCGAGGCACTGGGCATGGCATTGTCGGGCAATGCCGCGATCCCGGCGGTGGACAGCCGCCGCCGCGTGATGGCGCATCTGACCGGGCGGCGGATTGTGCAGATGGTCAAGGATGACCTCAAACCATCCGATATCATGACCAAGGACGCCTTTGAAAACGCCATTCGCGTCAATGGTGCAATTGGCGGATCGACCAATGCGGTGATTCATTTGCTGGCGATTGCCGGGCGTCTGGGCGTTGAACTGGATCTGGACGACTGGGACCGGCTGGGCCGCGATATTCCGACCATCGTCAATTTGCAGCCGTCGGGCAAATATCTGATGGAAGAATTCTTTTATGCCGGGGGCCTGCCGGTGGTGATCAAGGCGCTGGGCGATGCCGGACATCTGCACAAGGATGCCCTGACCGTGGCAGGCGAAACCATGTGGGATCAGGTGTGCGAGGTGCGCAACTGGAACGAAGATGTGATCCGCCCGATTGAACAGGCCCTGACCGCCAGTGGCGGCATTGCGGTGGTGCGCGGCAATCTGGCCCCGAACGGGGCGGTGGTAAAACCCTCGGCGGCGTCCAAACATCTGATGGTGCATCGCGGTCGCGCCGTGGTGTTCGAGGATATCGACGATTACAAGGCCCGCATCAATGACGAGGCCCTCGATATTGACGAAACCTGTGTGATGGTTTTGAAAAATTGCGGGCCCAAGGGCTATCCGGGCATGGCCGAGGTCGGCAATATGGGCCTACCGCCCAAGGTGCTGCGCAAGGGCATTACCGACATGGTGCGGATTTCCGATGCCCGGATGAGCGGCACGGCCTATGGCACGGTGGTATTGCATACCTCGCCCGAAGCCGCCGCAGGCGGGCCGCTGGCGATTGTCCAATCGGGCGATATGATTGAACTTGATGTGCCGAACCGCCGTTTGCATCTTGATTTGCCGGATGCGGAAATTGCCCGCCGTCTTGCCAATTGGCAAAGCCGGGTAAAAGCCCCCAAGGATGGCTATGCCTTTTTGTATCACAGCCATGTCACCGGGGCGGACAAGGGGGCGGATTTCGATTTCCTGGTCGGGTCGCGCGGCAAGGCGATCCCCAAAGACAGCCATTAAACCGGCAGTGTCACACATATAAACAATCTGGAAGGCCGGGTTTACATGCCCGGCCTTCTGTCTTGGCAGATGTGTTTATCATGCATGCGCAAGCCTCTGGCAGTTCGCGCCGGGCAATGCTATAGCAGGATTCATGGAACCTATTACACAAACAGAAGATCTGCGCATTCTGTGCGCAAGGCTGCGTCAGGCAGATTATGTGACGGTCGATACCGAGTTTATGCGCGATTCGACCTATTGGCCCATTTTGTGTCTGGTGCAACTGGCCGGACCGGACCCGGATGATCAGGGTGCTGCGATTGATCCAATGGCCGAGGGCATTGATCTTGCCCCGCTGTTTGACCTGATGCAGGACGAAAGCGTGGTCAAGGTTTTCCACGCCGCCCGGCAGGATATCGAAATTTTTGTCCATCTCAGTGGCCATGTCCCGCACCCGGTATTTGATACCCAGGTGGCGGCGATGGTGCTCGGCTATGGCGATCAGGTGGGTTATGAAACCCTGGTCAACAAGGTGGTGCGCAAGAATGTCGATAAATCAATGCGCTTTACCGACTGGTCGCATCGCCCGTTATCGGCCAAACAGCTCAGCTATGCCCTGTCCGATGTCACCCATTTGCGGTCGATCTACGAGGAATTCCGGGATCGTCTTGTCGGGAATGGCCGGGCGCACTGGCTGGCCGAGGAAATGGAACGGCTGACCGATCTGTCGATTTACAGTGTCGATCCTGATGAGGCATGGCTGCGCCTGAAAACCCGGTCCAACAGCCCGCGTTTTCTGGCGGTGACCCGGGCGCTGTGCGCCTGGCGCGAGACCGAGGCACAACGCAAGAACCTGCCGCGCAACCGGGTGCTGCGCGATGATACCCTGCTTGATATTGCCGCCCGGCAGCCCCTAAGCGAACAGGACCTTGATAAAACCCGCGGGGTCGGGCGCAGCTTTGGCAGCAGCAAATCGGGACAGCAGATCATTGATGCGATCCAGTCCGCCCTTGATTTACCCGCCGATCAGTTACCGCAACCCAAATTGCGCACCGAACTGCCCTCGGGCATCGGCCCGACGGTGGAATTGCTCAAGGTTCTGCTGAAACTGTGCAGCGAGGAAAAGGGCGTCGCCCAGCGCCTTGTCGCCTCCAGCGAGGATCTGCACACTATCGCCGCCGACGATGACGCCGATGTCCCGGCGCTGCATGGCTGGCGCCATGAATTGTTCGGCCAGTACGCCCTGCGCCTCAAACACGGCCAGATCGCGCTCAGGCTTGAAAAGGGTGAAGTGGCGTTGGTGGAACTCGACAACGCCTGATCGTTCTTGTCGGGCTTTAGAAACACAAAACGGGGCCAGATTTTGAGCCCCGTTTTGCATTGATCCGATATGGTGTTTTTCAGTTCCGCAACGCCCCCGTCAGGAAATCCTGCACGGATTGCGGTTGGCGGCCCAGCAGGGTGGCAAGGTCGGTGCTGACCGGTTCATAATCCCCGGCGCGGGCGGCTTCATACAGGCCGACAATGGCGGTCACGCCATGTTCCGGCAGGCCAAAACTTTTGAGGATGTCGCTATAAACCGCAGGCGGCAGATCGACATACCGGATTTCCTTGCCGGTGATACTGGCAATCATCGCCGCAATCTCGTCATAACTGACGGCCTTGGCCCCGGTCAGGTTATAGGTTTTGTTGACATGGTCCGCCGGATTGGCAAGGACACTGGCCGCGGCCAGTGCCAGTTCGTTGCGCGGGACATAGGTGATGCGGCCCTGTCCGGCGGGGGCGGCATAATCGCCGGTTTCAAGGGCGTGCGGCACCCCGGCCAGCAAAAGATCGGCATAAAATGAATTGCGCAGCACAGTATATTTCAGGCCGCTGGCCGCCAGATATTGTTCGGTATCGGCATGAATGGCGGCATAGGTAAAGGCGCTGTCGGGGCGCGGGTCCACAACACTGGTGTAAGTCACATGACCCACTCCGGCGGCCTTTGCGGCATCAATTGCCGTGCGGTGCTGGCGGATGCGGGTGGCGTTGTCGGCTTCGGCGGAAATGATCAAGACCGTTTCAACGCCGCGAAAGGCCGCCGTGGTCAGGGCCAGATCGTCAAAATCGCCGTGACGGACATCAACGCCCAACGCCGTGAGGCCGGATGCCTTTTCGGGGCTGCGGACGCTGACCGCGATGTCGCTGGCGGCAACACGATCCAGAAGATGTTTGACCACAAGGCCGCCAAGCTGGCCGGTTGCACCGGTTACAAGATATTTCATCGTCGTATTCTCCGTTTGTGTCGCGGGAAACAGGCCCGCCTTTCTGACGCAGAAGATGACCTCAAAATTCCATATGATCAATTCGATCAAAATGATATTATTCATGCATGAAAATCGATGAATTGGATATTGACACCCGCCTGTTGCACCTGTTTCTGACCATCTATGACGAAGGATCGGTCACGGGGGCGGCCCATCGTCTGGGGGTCGGGCAACCCACCGTCAGTCACGGGCTGGAACGGTTGCGCCGGATCATGCACGACCCGTTGTTTGTGCGTGCCGGGCGCGGCATTACGCCAACCGCCCATGCCCGGCAAATGGCCGGGCCGGTGCGGGTCTTGCTGCAAGATATCCGCAATCTGGCGCGGGTCGATGTTTTCGACCCGGATAATCCGGCGCATTCCTTTCGCTGTGTGATCGGCGCGAATGATTTTGAAAGTGCGGTAATCCTGCCGCGCCTGTTCCAAAGAATACAATCCTGTGCCGCCGATATCCGCCTGAAAATCCATCCGGTGCGGGGCGGTGGTCATATGATGGAGGCCCTGCGCAGCGGGCAGCTTGACCTTGTTCTGGGGTTGGATGTGGCGCAGGATGCCGCCGATCTGACGCGCCAGGCGCTGTTTCGGGAACGGCTGGTCTGTTTTTATGATGCCAGCCAGCATGATGCACCGCCCGATACGCTGGAACGCTATTGCGCGTTACCGCATGCGCGGGTCAGTTTTGGCGAAGATGACAGTTCTGTCATCGATGACGAACTGGCGAAAATACAACGCGACCGGCGCACTGTGTTGCAGGTTTCAACCTTTGACAATGTGCCGCGGCTGATCCGGGGAACCCGGGTGATTACCACCCTGCCATCGGGGCTGCGCCATAATGTGATGGCCGGGTTTGCCACCTGTGCCTGCCCGGTGCCGTTGCCCGATTTCGGATTTTATCAAACCTGGCATGTGCGCAATGCGACCGCCGCCCCGCATCAATGGTTGCGGGGCGAGGTGTTTCGCATTGTGCGGCGATTATCGGCCTGATGGGCCGCATTTTGCCATCGACGATCAGGCAATCTTGCGGCGGGTCGCGTCCCAGTGCGGGCAGGGCGCATCGGCGGTGATTTTAACCCCCCCGACCCAGCGCGTGCCGCGATAAAATTCAAAGAAACGCTTTTGCCCGGCCAAAACCTGTTTGCCGGTGTCGGTCAGGGTCAAAACCCGGTCCGGCCATGCCACGCCGCTATCCCGCGCCCAGTCAATCAGCGGAACTGTGGTATTGGCCAGATCATCCAGCAAATGCCAGAACATCATATCGCCCAGAAACGGCAACGGTTCCTTGCCGCGCATCAGGCGGCCAAACACCCGGCTGGCCGGAAATGGTCCGGCTTCGTCGAGAATTTCCAGAACCAGTTTCTGTGTCAGGCCAAGATCATTTTCAATCGCAGGCAATTCTGCCAGATGGCGTTCCAGCGCACGGGCCATCAGGCGCACCGGACGGGTATCTGATTTGGCAATGGCGGCAAGTTCCGCCGGGTCGCTGGCACGGATGGCGCGCCAGACTTTTTTGCCAAGATCATAATGCGCATCGGTCACCTGACCACGGGCATTGTCCCATAATTTGCGCAACATTTCGGGCGACAATTGCCCCAGACCGACAAAGTCGGTCACACCGGGCACCTTGTCCACACAGATCAGTTCAAGACGGGCCGGCAGATGCAAGGCCCCAAAGAAATCCAGCAAAAACGCCAAAATCAACTGATCGAAACTGTCATGTTCAAACCACAGCACAACACGGGCATAATCCCCGGCCTGCATCAATCCGGCATAGGCGCGTTGCTGGCGGTCCATCGCCTCGGCGGGCGGAATGCCAAAGGCGGCACTGATAAAATCCGCACGGGTTTGCATCAGAACCGGTAACGGCGCATCGGGAATCGGTCCCTGACAGAACGGATCGGAAAATTCGTGGAAATTCCCCTGAAATCCGGCAATTTGCAAGGCATGACGAATGTCTGTGCCACACCGGATATGCAAGGTCCGGTCATCATCGGGGATGGTAAGGCTGCCATTGGCAATCGACTGGCGGGTGATCGCCATTTTGTCGATATAGGATTTCATTTGCGGCCATCCGGCAAAGCCGTTTTCGCGGCCAATCACCTGTTGGGCATCGGACAATTTCAAATCCGCCGCCGCAACATGGGCGGTTTTGGGCAAAACCGCTGTCAGGCGCTTGCGTTCAACAACATTTCCGGCGCGCAGCGCCTTGAACAGGTCCTTGGCGCGTTTTTTTTGATGCTCAAGATCAGGAATGCCGTCATCGGCCGGTTCCTGTGAATGGGTCTGATCGTGTCGCGACAAGAAAGTGTCTTTCTGATAGGGCTGTGTCTGTCTGGCAGACATGCAAACAATAAACAATGCGGATGATGGTGCGCGAAACTATCATCCGATGAAAAGACGATCAAAGAAATTCAGGCAGAAACCAGATTTTCAACAATTTCGATCCGGCTGTCGCGGTCCATCAATTTGGCGAATTTTGCCAGCCTTTGTTCGACCACTTCGCCATTGATGGCGGCATAATCCTTGTGCAGGCGCAACACCAGTTCGCGGTCGCCGGGCACCAGTTGGGTGCCGGGCAAAATCCCCTCGACCCCGCCCGACAGGCTGTGACCCAGCCGGATGGCCTGCCCGAACAGGCGACCGGTCAGGCGGGTCTCGTCATCCAGCAAACGGTCGCTGGAGGCATCGCCCTTGAAATTACCGGTATAGCGCGACCCCATGGTATAGGCCAGAAACACCCGTTCCGGATGGCTGAGTTCAAGATAGGGATGGCGTAAAATGCGGTTATAGCTTTGTTCGGCGCGGTAATCCGGATGTTCGTTCCAGCCGATATCGCCAATGATACAGGCGGCAAGACGCAACCGGCGCAGATTTTCCGGCTGATCGCGGAAAATCGGATCGGTCCAGCGATACAATTCCTCGCCATGCTGGTGAAACCGTTCGCTGTCCTCGGCGAAACTTTGACAGGCATCGAGCAACGGGTCGCGGTCGCGAATGGCAGCAGGCAGAACCTCAAACATCCAGCCTTCGCGCAGGCCATGCCCGGAAAAGACCACGTCGCGGGCTTGCATCTTGCTGATCAGGCGGCTCATCACTAGGGCGCCATGCGGCAAGCTGTCCACACGGCGTTTGGAAACCCCGCCGATTTTTTCCAGCGATATGCGGCTTTGCTGGGACAGGATATGGGTCAGTTCGGCAATTTCCGGGCGTGGCAGGGTCATATTGTGAATGACCGAAATCGGATAGTTTTCCTGTGCGATATAAAGTTTGGCAATCGACCGCCACGATCCGCCAACCGCAAATAACGGCTTGTCCTTGCCCTGATCGAGCCACGGCACAGAAGACAGATGTTTTTCCACCTCGGCCTCGACCGCACTTCTGTTATTGCCAAACAGGGTTTGCAGACGCATCGCGCCCAGCGGCAGGCTGACCCGTTCCCGGATCGCGCCCTGATCCAGCAAAACCAGTTCCAGCGACCCACCGCCAATATCGCCCATGATGCCGGTGGCATCCGGATCACCGGAAATGACGCCAAGGGCGGACAGGCGGGCTTCTTCCAGACCATCGATGATTTTGATCGTCAGGCCGGTTTCGGTTTTGATGCGTTTGCAAAAGGCATCGCCGTCACTGGCCGCCCGCACGGCGGCCGTGGCCAGAACATCGACCCGGACAATTTTCATGGCACGCAGCAACCCGGCAAAACGCCGCATGGCGGTTACGGCCATTTCAACGCCTTCGGGGTTAAGCTGGCCGGTGGCGTCGATATCGCGGCCCAGCCCGCACATCACCTTTTCATTGAAAATCGGGGCGGGGGCGCGGGTCATGCCATCAAACACAACAAGTCGCACCGAGTTCGACCCGACATCAATGATGGCAATGCGGTTGGAAGCCCTTTGGTCAGTCAGCATACGGGTCTTGAACCTGCTTTTGTCGCCTATTCGTCCAGAACCAGAACCGGCACTGTAACGTCTTCTTCGCTCATGGCGCTGCCACGGCCCGACAGGGACGGGTTGGTCATGAAATATTCATGCTCGGAGAAGGCATTGGGGCCGCCTTCGCACCGTTCATAACTGCCATCGGGCTGCAAATACCAGCTTTGCGCCGTATCTTTTAGATTCGCAATCATGATCTGGTCAACGATTTGCCGCTGACAGGTCGGATTTTCTACCGGCACCAGTGTTTCCACACGACGATTGAGGTTGCGCGGCATCCAGTCCGCCGACGAGATAAAGGCCTTGGCCTTGCGCGACGGCAATTTGGCCCCATTGGCGAAAATCACGATTCGCGAATGTTCAAGGAACCGCCCGACAATCGATTTGACCCGGATATTTTCCGAAAGCCCCGGCACACCGGGCCGCAAACAGCAAATGCCGCGCACCACCAGTTCGATATGCACCCCGGCGCATGATGCACGATACAGCGCATCAATTACCACCGGATCGACCAGACTGTTCATCTTGGCCCAGATCCCGGCGGGCTTGCCTGCCTTGGCGTTTTCGGTTTCCTTTTCGATATGCGCCAGCAAGGTCGGCAGCAGGGTATGGGGCGCAATCGCGATTTTTTCAAGCGACCGCGGCGTTGCATAACCGGTCATGAAATTAAAGATGCTGGCCGCATCGCGGCCCAGTGCCGGATCGCACGAGAAAAACGAAATGTCGGTATAGAATTTGGCGGTGATCGGGTGGTAATTGCCGGTGCCAAAATGGACATAGGTGCGCAATCCGTGGGTTTCACGGCGCACAACAAGCGATACCTTGGCATGGGTTTTCCATTCAAGGAACCCGTACACCACCTGACACCCGGCACGTTCAAGGTCCGCCGCCCAGCGCAGATTGGCTTCCTCGTCAAATCGGGCCTTCAGTTCGACCATCGCGGTGACGGACTTGCCCGCTTCGGCGGCGGCAATCAGGGCCTTGACGATCGGGCTGTTTTCCGATGTGCGATACAGGGTCTGTTTGATGGTAACGACTTCGGGGTCGCGGGCGGCCTGAATCAGGAATTGCACCACCACGTCGAAATCCTCGAACGGGTGATGCACCACCAGATCCTTTTTGCCAATTGCGGCAAAACAGTCGCCGCCAAAATCGCGCACCCGTTCCGGATACCGCGCGGCATAGGGGCGAAACAGCAAATCATGATGCAGGTCGGAATCAATCAGTTGCCGGACATCCACCACGCCCAGCAATCCGTCAACCTTGACCACCTCGTCGGCATTGACCGACAATTCATCGGTGACGAAATCCAGCAAATCCTCGGGCATGCTGGCATTGACTTTCAGGCGGATGATGCTGCCGCGACGTCGCCGTTTCAACGCGGTTTTAAACACGCGCACCAGATCTTCGGCTTCTTCCTCGATTTCAACGTCCGAGTCCCGGATGATGCGAAACAGGCCATGTTCAATCAGGTCAAAGCCGGGGAACAGTTTGTGCAGATACAAAATAATCGCATGTTCCAGCGGCAAATACCGTTCGGTGCGGCCAGGCAGGCGCAAAAACCGGCCGATTTTCGGCGGCATCGGGATCAGGCCGCGCATATTGTGACCATCCGACGGGTCAAACAATTGCATGACAATGGCAAAGCCAAGATTGGGAATGAACGGAAACGGGTGCGACGGATCAATCGCCAACGGGGTCAGGGTCGGGAAGATTTCCCGCATGAAATAACCATCCAGCCATTTGTGATCGGTCTGCGTCAAATCGGATGTTTCGATCACCGAAATGTCGTGTTTTTGCATTTCGACGCAAAGCTGCTGCCAGATGCGCTGCTGGTCCTGCATCAACTGGTTGGCGTCATAGGTGATGGCGCGCAATTGTTCGGACGGGCTCATGCCGTCCTGGCTGGGCTTGGTCATGCCTGCCCGCACCTGCCCGACCAGACCGGCGACGCGGACCATGTAAAATTCATCAAGGTTGCTGGCGGAAATCGACAGGAACCGCAGGCGTTCCAGCAGGGGATGGCGCGGATTTTGCGCTTCTTCCAGAACCCGGCCATTAAAGGCCAGCCATGACAATTCGCGATTGATAAAGCGTTTTTCCGACCCGATTGTGATGGCGCTTGATTGAATTGCAAGGGCGTGTGGCACGCGATGTCTCCTGCCAGAAAGGGGATGATGCGTTGAAAGAAGACGACACCATCCGATATGAATGCGGAGTATAGGATAACTGCTTGTGGGCGTGCAAATTTCTTAAATTTATGTGTCATTTTTTGAAGTGGTATCGTGCCGGATGATATGGCATGTCTTTTTGCAGAAAAGAACCCCTGCCGTATTGGCCGGGTGGATTTTGGTGTGGGAACGATTTTATGAAAACCCTGTTGCTGTTGCGTCATGCCAAATCAAGCTGGACCGAGGTCGGCCGGTCCGATCATGACCGGTCGCTGAACGGGCGCGGGGAAAAGGCGGCCCCCGTGATGGGGCGGTTTTTGCAGAAAAACGGATTGATCCCCGATCTGATTCTGTGTTCAACCGCACAACGGGCGGTACAGACCCTGTCGCTTTTGGGGCGGGATTTTGCCCGCAAGGCCAACGTGGTTTACAACGAAGACCTCTATATGGCCGATGACCGCACCCTGCGCGATTGCCTGCGCCAAAGCCCGGACGAGGCGGCGACGGTGCTGATGATCGGTCACAATCCCGGTCTGGAAGATTTCGCCGCCCGTCTGGCGGGCGACGGCAGTAATGCGGACCGGCAGGCGGAAATGGCCCGCAAATATCCAACAGCGGCCCTTGCCGGTTTTGAATTTGAGATTGATCAGTGGCGCGATATCGGCTGGGGGCAGGGGCGGTTGACGCGGTTTGTCAGGGTGCGGGATTTACAGGAGTCATAAGGCCGCCCTTTGCCGAAATGCCGCCATGCGCGGCCAGCACTTGACGCCGCAGCCCGAGAAGCGTTTTATACCGCAGAATTCGCACGCCGTTCGTTATCGGCAAAACAACCGCCATATTCGCCCCCGGTCTTGCCGGGCAGGGTGGGATATGGTGTGTTTTTTGTTTGACAGCGCCGGTCAGCCATGCACCTTTGCGCCCGATTTACGGCACAAAATATAGCAACCTGGGAAGACCATGCATCCTTATCGTTCACACAATTGTAATGCGCTGCGCGTCACCGATGCCGATGCCACTGTGCGCCTGTCGGGCTGGATTCACCGTAAACGCGACCACGGGAATCTGTTGTTTGTTGATTTGCGCGACCATTACGGCATTACCCAGATCGTGATCGACATTTCCAGCCCGCTGTTTGCCGTTCTGGAAAAATCGCGTGCCGAAAGCGTCATCACCGTTGATGGCAAGGTTGTCAAACGCACGGCTGAAACCATCAATCCGAATTTGCCGACCGGCGAGATCGAGGTCTATGCCTCCCACATCGAAGTGCAGTCATCGGCCGATGTTCTGCCAATGCCGGTGTTTGGCGAAGCCGAATATGGCGAGGAAATCCGCCTGCGCCATCGCTATCTTGATCTGCGTCGCGAAACCCTGCACAAAAACATCGTGCTGCGGTCCAAGGTGATTTCGGCCATGCGTCAGAAAATGATCGCGCAGGATTTCCTTGAAATCCAGACGCCGATCCTGACCGCCAGCTCGCCCGAAGGTGCCCGCGATTTTCTGGTGCCGTCGCGCGTTCATCCGGGCAAGTTTTATGCCCTGCCACAAGCGCCGCAGCAGTTTAAACAATTGCTGATGGTGTCGGGTTTTGACCGGTATTTCCAGATCGCCCCGTGTTTCCGCGATGAAGACGCCCGTGCAGATCGCAGCCCCGGCGAATTTTACCAGCTTGACTTTGAAATGGCCTTTGCCACGCAGGAAGACGTTTTTGCGGCGATTGAACCGGTCCTGCATGACATTTTCGTCGAATTCGGTGGCGGTCGCGATGTGACGCCCTTGCCGTTCCCGCGCATTCCGTTTGATGAATCGATGGCGAAATATGGCTCGGACAAGCCCGATCTGCGTAATCCGCTGATCATTTCCGATGTCACCGAAGCCTTCCGCGGTTCCAATTTCGGCATTTTCGCCTCCAACATCGAAAAAGGGTCGGTGGTCCGCGCCATTCCGGCGCCGGGTGCCGCAAGCCGCCCGCGCAGCTTCTTTGACAAACTCAATGCCTGGGCACGCGAAGAAGGTGCAGGCGGGCTGGGTTACATCGTTTATGACGAAAACGGCGAAGCCAAAGGCCCGATTGCCAAGAATCTGGATGCCGACCGCATCGCCCAGATCAAGGCGGTTACGGGGGTTGCGGACGGCGATGCCGTGTTCTTTGCCTGTGACAAGCCACTACCGGCGGCCAAATTTGCCGGCAAGTCACGCGACCGGATTTGTGATGAACTGGAACTGCGCGAACAGGGCATGTTCAAATTCTGCTGGATCGTCGATTTCCCGATGTATGAACAGGATGACGACGGCAAGATCGAATTTTCGCACAATCCGTTCTCGATGCCGCAGGGCGGCCTCGAAGCCCTTGAAAGTCAGGACCCGCTGACGATCAAGGCGTGGCAGTATGATATCGTCTGTAACGGTATCGAATTGTCGTCGGGGGCGATCCGGAACCACCGCCCGGACATCATGTACAAGGCGTTCGACATTGCCGGTTATGGCAAGGACGTGGTCGAGGAACAGTTTGGCGGCATGTTGAATGCGTTCAAATTCGGCGCACCGCCGCATGGTGGTTCGGCGCCGGGGGTTGACCGTATCGTCATGTTGCTGGCCGATGAACCCAATATTCGCGAAGTCATTGCCTTCCCGCTGAACCAGCAGGCGCAGGACCTGATGATGAATGCGCCGTCAATGGTCGAGGAAAAACAGCTCAAGGAACTGCATATCCGTGTGCAGTTGCCGCCAAAGGCCAAAAAAGACTGATTTTCGATCACCTGATCGATCCTTTTAAAAAGACGGTCCGCGATTTCGGGCCGTCTTTTTCTTTTCGGGGCGGTCCTTACCTAATGTTAACCAGCAACGGTTGAAAATGGCCCCTGTTTTGTTTGGTCTTTGGGGGCAGGCCTGTGAAAAAAATCCTGATCGTTGCGGCACCTTTGATCCTGTCGGCCTGTGGCGGGCCGGTGGAACTGACGGTTGCCAAGCTGGCCGGTGATTTCATCAGTTATGTGTCAACCGGCAAAAGCACCACCGATCATATGGTTTCCGCAATGGCGGACGAGGATTGCGCCCTGCATCGCCCGCTGTTTGACGAGGATGTCTGCCGCGCCGATGCCCTGCCGGGCGTGGCATTGGCACTGGATACCAGCGGGCTGGTCTCGATTGATCAGGAAATCGCATCGGCCCAACCGGCGATTTATGCGGTCAATGCCCCGAAAGAAGACTGGTCCGATCCCCGCGATCCTGCCGTAAAACCGCAGGGCCGTTCCGTGGTGGTAATTGCCGATTTGCCGCCGGTGCCAGAACCGAAACACAAACCGGTCGAGGTCGCCTCACTGGATCCGGTTCCAGACGCCCGCAAAAACGATGCGCTGGAATATGAGGATGACGGGCTGGCCCTGAAACCGCAAATCGAAGCCGATGTCGCCGTTGCCGGATATATCGAGACCCCTGTCCTTGCCCCGGAAACCGGGGCCGCCGCCGCGCCGGAAAATGCCGTGCCGGGATTATATGTGGTGCTGGCAAGTTTTCGCGATCAGGACCGGGCGCACAAGGCGCTGGATCTGTATCGGGAATATCAGCCCCGGCTGATTCCGGCATCGGTGCAGGGGGCGCAGTTTGTCCGGGTGGCGGTTGGCCCGCTTTCCAGACCGCATGCAAATGATTTACGCCTTCTTGCTGCCAAAAAGGGTGTAAAGGATGTCTGGGTTGTTGGTTTAGAGGCGGTTGGAGAATAATTTTGCGGGCTTTGTCAGGACTTTTCCATCCCCGTCACATGATTTATGCGGGGGGTGCCATGCTCGGCACTGTTCTTTTTTCATCGGGGGCCGTGGCAGCGCCCCCAACGGTGGCGGCGGAACTGGTATCGCATGTTGCCGAATATCGTTTGCGGTTGTCCTCGACCACCAATGGCAGTGCGATTGTTGCCGCCCGCGGGGCGTTTGATTACCGTTTTGAACGGGTGTGCGACGGCTGGGTTTCCGAAATGCGCAATGCCCTGATTTTGCAGGGCACCGAAGGCAGCGCGATCAATTCGGCCTATAGCATGACCCAATGGGAAGATTTCGACGCCAGCCGCTACCGGTTTCGCATGCGCGATTTTCAGGATGGCCAATTGATCGACGAGGTCAATGGCGAGGCCCAACGCCTGACCGACAAGGTTGTGGTCCATTATGAAAACCCGGTTGAAATCGACGAGGATTTGCCGCCCGAAACCCTGTTTCCGATGCAACATTCCATCAAATTGCTCGATCAGGCACGACGGGATGAAAGATTTGGCAACGATCTGGTGTTTGACGGGGCAGGCGATACGCCAAACTACCGTATTGCGGCGGTAATTTCCGGCGTGCGCTCGGCCAGCAATACGGCCGATGATGCCGATAATGTTGCGAAAGACCCGTTTTACCGCATGAGTCTGGCCTTTTATCCGGTGGGCCAGGCCGAAAGCGGCCCGACCTATGAAATGTCGGTTGATTATGGCGGGAATGGTGTTGCCCAGCATCTGGTGCAGAATTACGGCGATTTTATCCTTGAGGGGGAACTGGTCCGGGTGCGCAAATTGCCGCTTCCCGAATGTAACTGAGGCCCCGACCCGACAGAAAAAAGGCCCGCAAGTTATGACTTGCGGGCCTTTTTCATGGGATCGCCAAAATTATGCGGCAACTTCTGAGTCGGGATTATCAAGGCAATACAGGTCATACAATGTTTTGATGACGGTGATTGCCTCGTGCCCGTTCAGGGAATAATAGATGGTTTGCGCCTCGCGGCGGGTTTTGACCAGTTGGTCGCGCCGCAAACGCGCCAGATGTTGTGACAGCGCAGACTGGCTCAGCCCGATGATTTTTTCAAGTTCACCGACTGATTTTTCGCCTTCCTGCAATTGGCACAAAACCATAAGGCGGCTTCTGTTGCTCATGGCCTTGAGCAAACCGCTGGCACGTTCGGCCTTTTGTTCCAGTTGTTCGAGTTTCATAGTGCTCCCTTTACAGCGGCAAGCGACCGTTGCTTTTCCTTCAATTGTTCCCCATTCGGAACGAACATTTCCGATGGGGTCACCCCGTTTATTTTTATAACCCGCCGGTTTTATAGCTTTCCAGCCCCAAGGGCAATCCCGAGATCAGGATTTCACCTGGCCTCATGTATAGTCTTTGGGCGAGATGAAATGATAAGGATGAAAAAACAATCCTTTAGCAATGCCCCGCCAAATTTGAAAATTTTTGATCCGGAACCGGCAATGTCTGGCGCAAGGGATCATTCTTTGGTTGGATGACATTTGTGCGGTGCAGATGATCTATGGCAAAACATGGGGGCTGTGTTTTGATAGAATACACACAACACCACAATTTCTTGCAAAATCTGTGCGTTTTCCGCCTGTCTTGCAATTGATCACGGAGGCAGACCGACATTATGGCGACATTGTTTGTCACTCACCGCGCCTGTATCGACCACAATCCCGGCCCCGGCCATCCCGAACAACCCGACCGTTTGCGGGTGATCCAGCGCGTGCTGGAGGCCGAGGAATTCATGTTCCTGCACCGCGAAGAAGCCCCGCTGGCCGATATCGACCTGATCAAAAAGGTGCATGATCCGGCCTATGTTGACCGGTTGCTGGCGATGGTGCCGGATCGGGGCGAAGTCTCGGTTGATGGCGATACCTTTCTGTCCCCGGCCTCGGGCGAGGCGGCCTTGCGGGCCGTCGGCGGGGCCTGCATTGCGGTGGATGCGGTGATGGGCGGGCATGAACGCAACGCCTTTGTCGGGGTGCGTCCGCCGGGCCATCATGCCGAATATGACCGGGCGATGGGATTTTGCCTGTTTAACAATGCCGCCGTGGCGGCCCGTCATGCCCGTGACAGATTTGGCATCAAACGGGTGGCGGTGATGGATTTCGATGTGCATCACGGCAATGGCACCCAGGATTTGTTCTGGCACGATCCCGATCTTTATTATTGTTCAACCCATCAATGGCCGCTTTATCCCGGCACCGGCGCACCGGATGAACGGGGATGTGCCAATAATATCCTGAATATCGGCCTGACATCGGGGGCGGCAACACCGGAAATAAGGGCGGCGTTTGAACAATCCGTCCTGCCGGGAATTGCCGGTTTCAATCCGGAATTGCTGATTATTTCCGCCGGGTTTGACGGCCATCGCAATGATCCGCTGGCCGGGTTGTGTTTTGTGGAAAAGGATTATGCCTGGGTAACGGAACAATTGCTGGCCCTTGCCGGGCAGTGTTGCGACAACCGGGTCGTCTCGATTCTGGAAGGCGGATATGATCTGCCGTCGCTGGCATCCTCGGTCGCAACCCATGTGCGCACCCTGATGACGGCCTGATCTGATATTTCTTTTCGTGCTGCTGTCTTGTCCTGACGGGGTGGTCGGCGTAAACTCCGCCGCATCAAAAAAGATGGAGCAGACATGTCCAAGGCCACCTCATCCGCCGTTCTTCCCGACGATATCGCAAATCTCAGCTTTGAAGAAGCCTTGGGGCAGCTTGAAACACTGGTCCGGCAGCTTGAACAGGGGCAGATTGGCCTTGATGATGCCATTGCGTCCTATGAACGCGGGGCGGCGCTGAAACGTCATTGTGCGGATAAATTGCGCATGGCCGAAGAACGCATTGAAAAAATCACGCTGGATGCCGGAGGCCGCCCGACGGCGACCCCGACAGAAATCGAATAACCGACATGGCGGAGTCCAAGGTGAGTTATGATCTGCTTGCGGAACTTGGGACGGCGGCGGCCGATCTTGGCGAGATGCTTGATAAAATCCTGCCCCGTCCCGACGGGCAGATCGAGCAACGCCTGTTTCAGGCCATGCGCTATTCCACGCTGGGCGATGGCAAACGCCTGAGGCCGTTTCTGGTGTTGGGATCGGCCGGGTTGTTCCGGGTATCGCGGCAATCGGCATTGCGAGTCGCCGCAGCGGTGGAGATGGTCCATACCTATTCCCTGATCCATGATGATCTTCCGGCGATGGATGACGATGATTTGCGGCGCGGCAAACCCAGTTGCCACAAACAGTTTGACGAGGCGACGGCGATTTTGGCGGGGGATGCCCTGTTGACCCAGGCGTTCGAGGTCCTGGCCGACGACGACACCCATTCCGACCCGCGCGTTTGTACCCAGTTGGTCCGCGCACTGGCACGGGCGGCCGGTCCCTATGGCATGGTCGGCGGACAGATGTTTGATCTGGTCGGCGAGGGCAAGACACTGGATCAAACCCAGGTCGCCCATTTGCATTTGTTGAAAACCGGGCGGATGTTTGCCTTTGCCTGCGAGGCCGGGGCGATTCTGGGCAAGGCCCCGACCAGCCTGCGCATGGCGTTGCGCGCCTATGCCCACGATATGGGGCTGGCGTTTCAGATCAAGGATGACCTTCTGGATGTCGAAGCCAGCAGTGCCGATCTCGGCAAAACGGCGGGCAAGGATATCGAACAGGAAAAATCGACCTTTGTGAAATTGCTGGGCGTTGATCTGGCCCGCAAGCAGGCCCGCATGTTGTGCGATCAGGCGATTGCGCATCTTGATGTTTTTGATGACGAGGCAGAACCGCTACGCGCGGTGGCTCGTTTTGTGGTTGAACGGGGTCGCTAGGCCCGTCCGAGATGACAGAAACGCTGCATTTCAATGCCGGTTTTCGCGACCGCTTGCTGGATCGCGATCCGTTTTTGCTGGCGGTGTGGTATCCGGCGCAGGCAAATGAAACCCCGGTCCGGCATATGGGCGTTGCCTCGATGGCGGCCCGCAATGCGCCGGTTGCCGCAAACGGGCCGTTTCCGCTGGTGGTGTTTTCGCACGGGTCCGAAGGCCACCGGTTCAACCAGTTCTGGCTGGCGGAATATCTGGCACGGCGGGGCTTTGTCGTTGTCGCCCCGCAACATGCCGGGGATAATTATCTCGATATGGCCGATGCCCGGACCTTGCCCCTGATGGTGCGCCGCCCGGCGGAAATCAGCCGGGCGCTGGATGTTGTTCTGGCCCATGATGATATCGGCCCGGCCATTGACCATGATCATATCTATGCGCTGGGCCATTCGGCGGGCGGGGCGACGGTTCTGGAACTGGCAGGCTGGCAGTTTGATGTATCGGCATGGTGCGCTTATTGTGAACGCCACGGCGATCAGGATCCTATCATCTGTGATGCCGCACCAGATGCCGATGCGGTGGCCCGCCATGTCGCGGCAACAGGCGGGCCGGTGATCATGGCGCATGATGACCGGATATCGGCGGTGGTCGCCCTTGCCCCGGCCTTGGGGGTGGCGGCGACCGTGGCGGGCTTTGCCGATGTGACGGTACCGATGCTGTTTATCGAGGCCGATACGGACGAAATCCTGCCCGATGCCGTCAATGCCGCCCGGTTTCGCCACCTTTTGCAAGGCCGGGCGCGATTTGTGAAAATAAAGGGGGCGGGGCATTATTCGTTCCTGCCGCCCTGCACACCGTTTATTGCGCAGCATCACGGCCATTTATGCCGCGATTTTGGCAAGGATCGCAAACAGATACACAAATCTGTCGAACAGATTGTGACATCGTTTCTGATGCGGGTAAGATCGGGTGAAATTCAGGGTCGCTAATTGTGTGCAACATGGTTATTTTCGCCCCTTGAAACCGGGCGCAGGAACCGTCACCCTGTCATCCGTGCTTTGCGCAGACCAACGCTGATACAACAAACATAACCGGGATCGGCATGACCACGATTTCTAAAACCCCGCTTTTGGACACGATCACGATCCCCGCCGATCTGCGTGCCCTTGAACAATCGCAATTGCGGCAACTTGCCGACGAACTGCGCACCGAAACCATCGATGCGGTTTCCGTGACCGGCGGCCATCTTGGCGCCGGGCTTGGGGTGGTCGAACTGACGGTGGCGATCCATTATCTGTTTGATACGCCCAATGACCGTCTGATCTGGGATGTCGGCCATCAATGTTACCCGCATAAAATCCTGACCGGGCGGCGCGACCGCATCCGTACCATTCGTCAGGGCGGCGGGCTGTCGGGGTTTACCAAACGCTCCGAGTCTGAATATGACCCGTTCGGGGCGGGGCACAGCTCCACCTCGATCTCGGCCGGTCTGGGCATGGCGGTTGCCAATCAGCTTGCCGGGGGGGATCGCAAAAATGTGATCGCCGTGATCGGCGATGGCGCGATGAGTGCGGGCATGGCCTATGAGGCGATGAACAATGCCGCCGCCACCGATCAGCGCCTGATTGTGATTTTGAACGATAACGACATGTCGATTGCCCCGCCGGTGGGGTCGATGTCGGGCTATCTGTCGCGTCTGATTTCCGGCAAAAGTTATCAGGGCCTGCGCAATGCGGCCAAGGGCATTACCAAACATTTGCCGCGCCCGATCGAAGAAGCCGCCCGCAAGATCGAGGAATATACAAGGGGTCTGGTCACCGGCGGCACCCTGTTTGAGGAAATGGGCTTCTTCTATGTCGGGCCGATTGACGGGCATAATCTGGATCATCTGTTGCCGGTTCTGAAAAATGTCCGCGATGCCAAGCTGGACGGGCCGGTCCTGATCCATGCGGTAACGCAAAAGGGCAAGGGTTATGCCCCGGCCGAAAATGCCGCCGACAAATATCACGGCGTGGCCAAATTCGATGTGGTGACCGGCAAACAGGCCAAGGCCACCCCCAATGCCCCGGCCTACACCAAGGTGTATGGGGAAACGCTGGTCAAACTGGCGCAAAAGGACGAAAAAGTAACGGCGATCACGGCGGCGATGCCCTCGGGCACCGGGATCAATATTTTCGCCGATGCCTTCCCGGACCGCTCCTTTGATGTCGGTATTGCCGAACAACATGCCGTGACCTTTGCCGCGGGCATGGCGTGCGAGGGGTACAAGCCCTTTTGCACGATCTATTCCACCTTTTTGCAGCGCGGCTATGACCAGCTTGTCCATGATGTGGTGGTGCAAAATCTGCCGGTGCGCTTTGCGATGGACCGGGCCGGGCTGGTCGGGGCCGATGGGGCGACCCATGCCGGGGCCTATGACATTGCCTTTCTGGGCTGTTTGCCCAATATCGTTTTGATGGCCCCCGCCGACGAGGCCGAACTGGTCCATATGACCACAACGGCCTGGGCGATTGACGACCGACCCAGCGCGTTTCGCTATCCGCGCGGCGAGGGTGTCGGGGTTGAAATTCCCGCCGAAGGACAGGTTCTGGAAATCGGCAAGGGCCGCATCCTGCGCGAAGGCGGCAAGATTGCCATTCTGTCCTATGGCACCCGTCTGGCCGAATCCCTGCTCGCCGCCGAGGACCTCGCGGCACGCGGCCTTCCGGCAACGGTGGCTGATGCCCGCTTTGCCAAACCATTGGACCATGCCCTGATTGCCGACCTTGCCCGCAACCACGAAGTCCTGATCACGATTGAAGAAGGATCGATTTGCGGCTTTGGCGCATTGGTGTTGCAACACATGGCCGGGGCCGGGTTGCTCGATCATGGCGTGAAAATCCGCACCATGACCTTGCCTGATCGCCTGATGGATCACGACAAACCCGAAAAACAATATGCCGATGCCGGTCTGGATGCCAAGGCCATCGTCAAAACCGCGCTTGATGCGCTGGGTCTGGACGCGGCAAAGGCACGGGCCTGACGCCTGATTGCGGGGTGCCGCCTGCCACCATATCGGTGGGCGGCGTTTTATTCGGCATAGATCATTTTATGGGTCATGCCGCCATCAATGCGGATGGTTTCGCCGGTCATAAATCCTGATCGGGTCGGGTCCAGCAGAAATTCAACCGCCTGTGCAATATCGGCCGGTGTGCCGACCCGGCCCACCGGATGCTGGTTGCGGTCGGTGTCGGAATGGGTGGGGGATATCCGGTTGGCCGATTTTTGAAAATCGCCAACTTCGATCCAGCCCGGCGCAATCGCATTGACCCGGATCGCGCCAGAAAAACTGATCGCCAGCGCATGGGTCAGGGCAACAATGCCCCCCTTGGACGCCGCATAAGCTTCGCTGTTGGTTTCGGATTGAAAGGCACGGGTCGAGGCGATATTGACAATCGCCCCGCCGGTTTTGCGCAAATGCGGTGCGGCATGTTTGGTGGCCAGAAATACCCCGCCCAGATTGACATTGATCACCCGTTGCCAGTCCTGCCATGCCAGATCTTCAATCGCGTCATGATGGGGATGGGCGATGGCGGCATTATTCACCAGCCCGTCAAGGCGGCCAAACTGCGCAACGGTTTTTGCAATGGCCCGCATGATATCGTCTTCATGGCAAACATCGCCCGCCACAAACAGGGCGCGGTCTTGCCGATCCTGTGGCAGGGCGGCGATGGCCTCCGCCCCGGCATCGCCATCAAGGTCAAACAGGGCAACGCACCAGCCACGATCCAGAAAATGCCGCGTCATGCCAAGACCCAGTCCCTGTGCGCCGCCAGTGATGAAGACAACAGGGTTCTGATGAAGTGTGCGCATGGTTGTTCCCGCCTTGACTGTTTGATCTAAAAGATGTTTCCGGTTTCACGCGAAAGAAGGACATATCCTGCCGGGCTTCCGGTCATTGGGGCAGGGCAGGGATACCACAATTCCACCCCACCCAAAACCGCCATCCCCACCACCCGCAAAATGTGCAAGGCAAACCGACAAAAACCGGCGAAAACACAGGAATGCTCCGGTCATTTCGCCACATTCCCTTGACACATCAACAGGAACGGGGAATCCTGCTGAAGATCACCCCCAAATTGGACTTGCCCGGAAAAATGCGGGAGCCGATCCCTGAACTTTGACAGGATTGGTTCCCGTGACGCCGACGAAGAAAAATCTGACCGGGCGGCATGCCAAATGCATCGATGGTTTTAAAGCACAAGCGGCGCGGATTGCGGATCGGTCAGCGCCTCATCTCTCAGGGCCTGCATCTGCCGTCCTTCATCCTGTGCCAGATCGCAGATAGCCGACAGAATTTCCGAATTTACCTGCGGTGCAAATTGCTCGCGTGTTTTGGTCGCCATGCAGCACCTCCAATCCCTGACTTTCGTGGCACCCTGATGGATCATGAAAATACCTCCGCCCCCTCCAATTCCTGACTTTGGTGATACCATGACGTATCCTGAAAAGGCCTCCGCCACCGCCCTTCCCATGCCCCCCGGAAACCCGGCAACCGCAAGCTGGCTCTCGCTTTCGCGGCGGTGACGGCCAGAAACCCCCACCCAAATCGCCAACCGGGCAGGACCGATGCACACAAGACGGACTACCCCCGTGGGATTTTGGTGCGGCTCCATCAGGGGTACCTGATATGGCGCCCATACCCCCGTCTGCCCCACCCGCCGCATCCGAAAATGCAGGCTTGGGTCTCCCTTCCACCGCCGGGCCTTCGCCCCGCATCAACCGGCCCCGCGTTAACCGGCCCGGCCACAACCCGCCTTTCCCGCAATCACAGGAACCGGACAAGCCCGGACAAACCTCGTGCCTCCGTCCGCCACGCCAAACGCCCGGCAACGGACCCACCACCCGCTCCTGCCACCCCGGCAAGACCGGATGGCTCCCGCCCCGATCCGGGCAGGGCGTGCCACCAACAAGACGCAATTCGGGCGTCTTGACAAATGGCCGGGTTAGCGGACCCGCGCAGGGCCTCCGTAATGGCTTTTCCATCTGCCGGTCATCCTCTTGCGGGTGGTCCGCCCGCCATCCTGTCTGTCCATGTAACGCTGCATCATCATCGCCTCTTTCCTCTGGCCCAAACGCAAAAACCCGCAAGGCATAAGCCTTGCGGGTTTCGGTCCGGGCGGAATTGTCCCGTTGACTTTACTGTTATGCCGCAATGAAAAGAACAAATCAAGAACTTTTTTCAAAAAATCTGAAAAAACTTTGGGTATGCGCCGCCAAAAGATCAAAACAGTTGTAAAATCAATGGCTTGATGGCCGGGGCAGGGTGCAAAAAAAACACACCGTCAACCCCCTTACGGGATCAGCAGGATCGACCCGGTTGTGGTGCGGCTTTCGGCGGCCTGATGGGCCTTGACCACGTCATCAAGGGCAAAGCGTGCGCCGATGCTGGCCGTGACATACCCCTTGCCGATGGCCTCAAACAGATCGGCGGCATTGGCGCGGAAGGTTGCGGTATCGGCATTGTGCGGAAAGACCGAGGGGCGCGTCAGATACAGACATCCCTTTTTATTGAGCAATTCCGGGGCAATTTCCGGGGCGGGGCCGGATGCCGCGCCAAACAGAACCACCATGCCAAACGGCGCGGTCAGGTCAAGCGACTGCAAAAAAGTATCCCTGGCGACCGAGTCGTAAACCACCCGTGCCTTGCGCCCGTTGGTCGCCGCCAAAAGGGTCTCGGCCCAGCCTTCCTTGCGGTAATTGATGGCAATATCGCATCCGGCCGCACGGGCACTCGCGCATTTTTCATCCGACCCGGCGGTGCCCACCACAAACGCGCCCAGCGCCTTGGTCCAGCGCGACAGGATTTGTCCGACTCCGCCCGCTGCGGCATGAATGATCACCATGTCGCCCGGTTGCACGGCGTATGTTCTTTTGATCAGATATTGCGCCGTCATGCCCTTGAAAATCAGGGCGGCGGCGTCTTCATCGGACACCGTATCGGGCAATTTGACCAGACGATTCGCCACAACATTGCGGCGGTCGGCATAGGCCCCCAGCCCGCCATTCATATAGGCCACCCGGTCGCCGACCCGAATGTCGGCAACATCCGCCCCCACGGCCTCGACAATTCCGGCGGCCTCATGGCCCAGCGGGGATGGCAATGGCAACGGGTAAAATCCGCTGCGCTGATAGGTATCGATAAAATTGAAACCGATGGCCGTGTGACGCAGGCGCACTTCATCTGCCGCCGGGGCGGGCAGGTCCACCGTTTCAAGATGCATGACCGGGGCATCCCCGAACTGATCGATCACAACGCGGCGTGCAGAGGTATCGGACATCGGTTTTCTCCATCAGCAGAAAAAGAAAGGATGCGCCGACCGACTGGAACGGCCGACGCATCAAGGTGCAATCAGACAGATTGCAGGGAGACATTCAGGAGGAAAAGGTATTTGCGTAATTTTTGCGAAGTTCGGCCTTTTGCACCTTGCCCATCGTGTTGCGCGGCAGTTCCTTGAGGGTCCAGATGCGTTTGGGAACCTTGAATTTCGCCAGTTTGTCCTGGGTGCGTTTGATGATGGCCTCGACATCGGGCGTGCTGCCTTTGGCCGGGACAATGACAGCGGCAACTGCTTCGCCAAAATCGGGATGGGGCAGGCCAAAAACGGCGACTTCTTCCACCTCGTCATAATCGCCGATGATCTCCTCGACTTCCTTGGGATAGACGTTAAAACCGCCGGAAATGATCAGATCCTTGTCGCGCCCGACAATGGTGATATAGCCATCCTCGCCAATCGTGGCGAGATCGCCGGTGATGAAAAACCCGTCCGTGCGAAATTCCGACGCGGTTTTTTCCGGCATTTGCCAATATCCCTTGAACACATTGGGGCCGCGCACTTCCAGTACACCAATTTCGCCAGCAGGCAGGATATTGCCATCCTTGTCACAGACCCGCGCCTCGATACCGGGCAGGGTCGGGCCAACGGCACCGGGGCGGCGTTCGCCATCAAGCGGGTTGGAAGTGTTCATACAGGTTTCGGTCATGCCATAACGTTCCAGAATTTTATGGCCGGTGCGGTCGAAAAACTGATCATGGGTTTCGGCCAGAAGCGGGGCCGACCCCGATACAAACAGCCGCATATTGGCCGCCACCTCGCGGGTAAAGCCGGGATGCGCCAAAAGACGGGTGTAAAATGTCGGCACCCCCATCATGACGGTGGCGGTCGGCATGCGGGCAATGATGTCATCGGCATCAAATTTCGACAGCAACACCACCGTGCCGCCATTGACCAGCATGATATTGACCGCAACAAACAGCCCGTGCGTATGAAACAGCGGCAGGGCGTGCAACAACACATCGCCCGGTTTGAACCCCCATGCCTGATGCAGGGTCAGGGCGTTGGATGCCAGATTGCCATGGGTCAGCATCGCCCCCTTGGAACGGCCCGTTGTCCCGGATGTATAAAGAATGGCGGCAATGTCATCGCGGCTGACATCGACAATATCCTTGCGGGCGGCGGCCTTGGCGGCAAGGTCATTAAGGCTGCCGTCATGCCGGGTGCCAAGGGTCAGGACGGCATCGACCTTGCACCGACCGGCAATTTCCGTTGCCGTGGCAAGATGGGCGGGCTGACAGACAAAAACACGCGGGGCGGCATCGCCCAGAAAATAGGCGATTTCATCGCCGGTATAGGCGGTATTGAGCGGCAAATGGATGGCACCCAGTTGCAAACAGGCCAGATAAAGCGCAATCACATCGGATGATTTGTCAATCTGGGCGGCAACCCGGTCGCCTTTGACAACCCCCTGATCGGCCAGAACGGTGGCATAACGACCCACCCGGTCGATCAGACCGGCAAAGCTAAGCTCCGTACCATCCTGTTCGATCAGAAAAACCCGCGAACGGTCGGTCGGGAAACGGGTGATAAATTGGCTGTAAAGATTGTCAGACATGGTGTTGCTTTCTGTTCAGTTTCCCGCAAGCTGCAAGACAGACCGCGATGCTGCGATCTTGCCGTCATTGACCAGCGCTTCGTGATTGCGTTCAATTTCATCAAGGCGATAGGCATAATTGACCATGATACCGCCCGACTGGCGCAGGCCCTTGGTCGAAATATCGCCCAGCCAGTTCAGCCGTTCAAGCCGCGCCCCGTTGCCCAGATGGAACCGGGCGGTCGGGTCCAGCGGCGATTTGCCGCGCTGCCCCTGCGACAGGTAACGGGCGCATAATTGCATGGCCGGGCGTTTCAGGGCCTCGGTGCGTTCCGGATCATTGATCCAGTCATCATTGCTCATGGTATCAAGAACGATGGCGGCCTGATCGGCATCATCGGCCTTGCTTTTCTGGCGGGTGCGCAACCATCCCATAAAGCCGGGGATCGGCGACAGGGTGGCGAAAACCGTCAATTGCGGAAATTCGCGTTTGAGTTCCTCCACCACCTGCTTGATCAGGAAATTGCCAAACGAAATGCCTTTCAGGCCTTCCTGACAATTGCTGATCGAATAGAAAATGGCGGTGTTGGCCCTGGTTTTGGCCTCGATGTCGATTTCCGGCTCCAGCAGGGCCTGAACGCTATCGGCCAGACCATGCACTAGCGCGACCTCGACAAAAATCAGCGGATCATCGGGAATGGCCGGATGGAAAAAGGCGAAACATTTGCGGTCTTGTGCCAGACGACGGCGCAGATCATCCCATCCCTTGATTTCATGTACCGCTTCGTAACGGATCAGTTTTTCAAGAATGGCGGCCGATGTATCCCAATCAATATGGCGCAGTTCCAGAAACCCTCGGTTAAACCACGACATCAGCAAATGCTGCATGTCGGCATTGAGCGGTTCCAGATGCCGGTTGGTCTTGAGCAGGTCAATCAGCGCCTCGCGCATATCGACAATCGCCCTTGTCCCGCCCGGTGCCATATTGATCCGGCGCAGCAATTCCTGCCGTGCCGGTTCGGATGCCAGTGTCAGAACCGCAAGGTTTGCCTCGGTGGGATCGGCTTTATAGGCATCGGCGGCCTTGATCACCGCATCGCGTTTGGCGGAAAAATCATTCTGCATCATCTCGAAAAATTTCAGATGATCCGTGGCCGGCAGATTTTCCCACATGCGGACAACCTCGCGGGCCAGTGCCGTGCCACGGGCCTCGCCCTTTTGCGACACAAGGTCGCGGCACAGATTGGCAAGTGGACGATAACTGTCCTGCGGGGTTGAAAGCGGCAGGTCCAAAAGCTCCCGCCCGCGATCGGCGATGCTTGATATCCAGTTGCGAACGGAAATACGTGACATTATCTGGCTCCTCCCATCACGGTATCAGGCAGCCATGTGGCAATTTCCGGCACAAAACACAGGATCAGGATCGCCACCACCATGCACAGAACATAGGGCATCGCCCCGCGCAGGATGGTTTGCAGGCGGATGTCCGGTGCAATGCCGTTGATGACATATAAATTCAGTCCGACCGGCGGGGTGATCAGGCCGATTTCCATATTGATCGTCAGGATCACCGCAAACCAGTAAGGATCAAATCCGGCATTGATGATGACGGGCAACAGGATTGGCGCCGACATCAAAATCACGGCGACCGGCGGCAGGAAAAAGCCGGAAATCAGCAGAAAGATGTTGATGAACCCCATCAGGACCCAGCGATTGACATCCATCGCGCTGATCCATTGGGCAATCGACTGGGTGATGAACAGGGACGACAGCATATAGCTGAACAACCCGGCCGCCCCGATGATCAACAGGATCATCACCGATTCCCTGGTGGTATCGCGCATGATGTTCCACAGTTTGCCCGGTTGCCACATGCGATAAACCACAATGGCGGTCACAAGACAAAACAGCGCACCCACCCCGGCTGTTTCCGACGGGGTGGCAACCCCGCCATAAAGGGCGAACAACACGGCGGCAATGATTGCCAGGAACGGCAGGACACGCGGCAGGATTTCAAATTTTTCCTTCCACGAATATTTGACCGATGCCAGCGCCCCACCGGTGCCATCCTGCCGCCAGGTCGAATAAAGCGACCATGCCATGAACAGGGCAGTCAGCATCAGGCCGGGTAACAAACCGGCCAGAAACAGGCGACCGATCGAGGTGTCGGTGGAAATGCCATAGACAATCATGGTGACACTGGGCGGGATCAGAATGCCCAGCGTACCGCCTGCGGCGATTGACCCGGCGGCAACCGTATCGGGAAAGCCGCGTTCGCGCATCGCAGGAATACCCATCTTGCCGATGGCGGCACAGGTGGCGGGCGATGATCCCGACAGTGCCGAAAATATTGCACAGGCCCCCAGATTGGAAATCACAAGTCCGCCCGGAACCCTTGTCAGCCAGCGGTCGAGTACTGAATAAAGATCGCCCCCGGCGCGCGATGACGCCACAACGGCCCCCATCAGGATGAACATCGGGATGGCCAGAACCTCAAAACTTTCCAGCTTGCTAAACAGGATTTCGGGGACAAGCGGCAGGGCGTCCACCCCGTCAAACACGACGATAAAGCCAAGGCCGATCATCAAAAGACCAATGCCAACCGGAATGCCGGAAAACAGAACGAGGGTCGTCAGAATGCCGACAATGGCGGCGAGAAGTAACGGGTCCATAGACGTTTTCTCCTCAGACCGGGCTGTCATCGAGATGGAAGGCTTTTGTCCGTGCGGTCAAAAGGCCCAGCAAATCGGCGAAAAATTGCAGGAAAAGCAAACCGAAACCAATCGGCAGGGCGCTATAGGGTTTCCACAGCGCAACGGCCCAGATCGTTGGGGAATTCCAGCCACCGTCATAGGCCTCGATCACCATTTCGGTGCCATAAACGGTGAAAATCCCGCTGACGACCAGACCACAAATCAGGGTGGAACTGGCCAGAATCTTGCGCGGTCCGCGTTTCAGATACATCGGCAGCAGGTCCACATTGACATGCCCGCGCAGCAACTGCACATAGGACAACCCGATCAGGGTTGCGCCAATCATCAGATAAACCACGGCCTCGGTCTGCCAGACGGTAGAGGCATTGAGGATATAGCGCATGAAAACAAGCTGGCAGATGATCAGCATGGCGACAAAAAACATTGCCGCGGCCATCACACCGGAAACGCGCGAGGCCAGATGAACGGCACGGATAAAATGATCAACGCCGGTTACCGTGCGGACGACCGGGGCCGTCTGGTCCTCGTCTGAAACCGGTTCGATATCGGGCGGTGGCGGCACATAATTGCGGGATCGCCGGTCTTGCGGCGCAGTACCGGTGGCAGTGTGATTGGAAGAGCCGTTGCTCATACCCGACCTCTTGTATTCGCAGTCATCAATTTGGGGAAGGGACGGCCACGAGGCCAGATAAATCCTCGTGGCCGCATCCGGATCACTCTACAGATAGGGCAAGATCAAGCAGTTCCTGACCATTCGGCGTTTCCTTGACGAAGGCCTCGTAGGAGGTTTTTTTCGCAAGGTCCTGCCACGCGGCAAAATCCTCGTCGCTCAGATCGGCGATTTCAACACCGGCATCCTTGAAAACGGTGATGCTGGCGGTGTCCTCGGCGCGGCCTTCGGCGTCATAATAGGCGCGGGCTTTTTCGGCGGCTGCCGCCAGCGCTTCTTTCTGGGCGTCGTTCAGCTTGTCATAGGATTTTTTGGACATCAGGACCGGCTGATACATGAACCACAGGGCATTACCTGCCGCGGGGGTATAGCATTTGACCTGTTCATACAGGCGATAGGAAACAAAGCTTGATGAACTGGTATTGGTGGCATCAAGAACGCCGGTCTGCATTGCCGGATAGATTTCCGAGCTGGGCATGGCGGCAATCGATGCACCGGCACCCTGCAACATCTGTTCAAAAGACTTGCCTGCGGCGCGAATCTGAAGACCTTTGACGTCTTCTGGCCGTTTGATGCAGCCTTTGGTCGAGGCAAAACCACCGGCAAGCCAACCCTTTACAATGGTGACGACTTCATCCCCGTTCAGGATTTCCTCGATCTTGTCCATAAAGGGCGACTGGTTCAGACGGTTGGCATGGTCATGGTTTTTGACCAGGGCAGGCATCAGGGTCAGGTTGAATTGCGGATGACGGCCACCGGCATAGGCCAGCGGATAGACAATCATATCAAGCTGGCCACGGGTCATCGGGGTCCATTGTTCGTTGGCTTTGAACAGCGAACTGGACGGGAAAATCTGGATTTCCAGATCGACATTGGCGGCCTTGACTTCCTCGGCCAGAATTTCAGCGACTTTGTGACGGATGTCTGTCCCTGAAAACTGATGTGACAGTTTAAGGGTTTCGGCAGAGGCACTGCTGCCCATGCCAAAAGCGGCAATTGACATGCCAATGGCGGCGACGGACAGTTTAAGGCTGTTTTTAAAATTCTTCATCGTTTCCTCCCTGATGAAGCAGATGTTTGTATGATCTGTGGAAAGCGTCTTGGTGCGCCCGTTTTGGGTTAAATCTTCCCCACTGTTAAAAATCGTTACAGATTTCTGGCATGCTGTCTATGTGTTTTTGTATACCAAAAATGACTTGTGCGGTGCCACACGATATAATCACAGGTTTTGCGCCAAACGTTGGCATTCTGCGGTAAAAACTTTTGCAATGCAGCAGATTTTCTCTGTTTTTCGCCGTTGAAATTCTTTGCTCGGTCTTATTTTATGTGTTCTGGTATACCAGATGGCGGGCGTGACGACGGAGGAATGCGCATGGCACCGACTGGCAAACTGGCAACCGATCTGGTGCAGGCACTGGAACGCGATATTGTGACCGGGGTTCTCAAGCCCGGCGACCGTCTTGATGAACGCAGCCTGAGCGAACGTTTTGCCGTTTCCCGCACCCCGGTGCGCGAAGCCTTGCAGACCCTGGCCGGAACCGGCCTTGTCACCACGATGCCTCGGCGCGGCACCGTTGTGGCGTCAATCACCATTGCCGAACTGATCGAAATGTTTGAAGTTATGGCCGAACTGGAAGCCATGTGTGCCCGTCTGGCGGCCCGTCGGATGGCAAGGGTTGATGTTGAAAAACTGTTTGCCCTGTCGGCGGAATGTGCTGCCCTGCGCGATCATGCCAATGCCGATGGCTATTACGAGGCCAATGTGCGGTTCCACGAGGCAATTTATGCCGGATGCCGTAATGCCTATCTGGAACGTCAGACCAAGAATGTCCGCAACCGTCTGTCGCCCTATCGCCGTCTGCAATTGCATCGGCCCGGACGTGTCGAACGTTCCAGCGACGAACACGCCGATATCCTCAAGGCGATTTCAACCGGGGATGCCGTGCAGGCGGGTGATCTGATGCGCGCCCATGTCGCGGTGCAGGGCGAGGCGCTAAACGATCTGCTGGCGATTGTCCCGCGCGCCTATCTGGAACCGCTGGCAAGCTAGACGGAACAGTTTTCCTGCGCTAAAACCCGTTCATGGCAAAAAAACGTTTGGATCAGATGCTTGTTGAACGCGGATTGGTGGAAAACCGGTCCAAAGCGCAGGCATATATCATGGCCGGAAATGTGTTTTCCGGTGAAAAGCGCCTTGATAAACCGGGCATGCCGGTTGCTGAGGATGTTTCCCTGACCTTGCGCGGGCAACCGCATCCGTGGGTATCGCGCGGTGGGTTGAAACTGGAAAAGGGGCTGGTACAGTTTGGTGTCGATGTCACCGGTTTTACGGCGATTGATGTCGGTTCATCCACGGGCGGATTTACTGACGTGTTGCTGCAAAACGGGGCGGCAAAGGTGTTTGCCGTTGATGTCGGTCATGGGCAGCTGGATTGGAAATTGCGCAATGACGACCGGGTTGTTGTCATGGAAAAAACCAATGCCCGCCATCTGACCGCCGAACAAATCCCCGATACCATCGACATGGTGGTGTGCGATGCCAGTTTTATCGGCCTGCGCACCGTGCTTCCGGCCAGCCTTGATCTGGTCAAACCCGGTGGATATCTGATTGCGCTGATCAAACCGCAATTCGAGGTTGGCAAGGACCGGGTTGGCAAAAAGGGTGTGGTCCGCGAACCCGAACTGCATCAGGAAGTCTGCGATACCATTTCAGATTGGCTTGCTAATCTTCCAAACTGGCAGGTTTTGGGCATCACCGAAAGCCCGATCACCGGCCCCGAAGGCAATGTTGAATTTCTGATTGGCGGGTGCAAGGGCGGGTAAGGCGGTTTTCTTACGGCTTGCTGATGGTTTTCAAAAAATGTTCAATTCCGGCCTGTGCGCAATCCTGATCTTGTGGCGGGGTGCCGGAACTGACCCCGATGCCACCAACCACATCACCCTCAACAATCACAGGTAATCCCCCGGCAACGATGGAAAGCCGTCCGCCGACTTCGCTGTCGATGCCAAAGGCAACGCCGCCCGGCTGGGCCACGGCGGCGTATTCGTGGGTTGCCTTGCGGGCCGCCGCCGCCGTAAAGGCCTTGTCCTGTGCGATTGTCGTGCTGGTGACCTTGCCGCCATCCATGCGTTCAAAGGCAATCAACACGCCAGATTCATCGGTAATCGCGATACACATTGGCACCCCGATTTCCGTGGCGCGATGGCGTGCACCATCAATCAGGATTTTCGCATCGTCAATCGACAGGCGTTTGATTGTCAGCATCGTTTCGTTCCCTTTTCGGTGTTTGGCCGATCCTAACGGAATGGGAATGACACAGGCAATTGTCCCGCAAAGTCTTTTCGCATGGTGGAATGAAGGCGGTCAGGCACGGTGCCGGGTCAGGCCGTTTTGCTGCATGGCGGGATCAACAGCCTCGATTGCGGCAAGGGCAAGTTTGCGGATGGCCGGGCTGGCCTGATCGCGGATTTGCAGGGCGATGCTGATATCGGGCAGGGGTGGCAAGGCAGCATCCGTGATGGTCCGTAACCCGGCATGTCGGGCGGTGCAGGCTGGCATCACGCCCATCGCATGGCCCCCGGAAATTGCGGTGATGATCATGGTGTTGGCATTGCTGGAATGGCTGATTCGCACCGGGATGTAATGATCCTGCAATGTCGCAAGGCCGCTTTGCCGGATCGTGCAGCCATCATGAAAAGTCGCCAGTGGCAAGGGGCGTTGCGTGGCATCAAACCCCGATGCCGCTACCCAAACCAGCGGTTCGTTAATCACATGCAGGCAAGGCCGGTCGGGATCGGCGGTAAGAATCGCCAGATCCAGTTCGCCCTTGGCGACCTGACGGGCGAGAGTGAGACTTAACCCTGCATGACAACTGATTTCGGTATTGGGCAGTCGTTCGGCGGCAAGACGCAGGATTTCCGGGAGGAAAACGGCGGCGTAATCATCGGGCAGGCCAATGCGCAAAACCGGCGGGGCGCTGTCGATCAGATCGGCGATCATGCGGTCATTCAGGCCGATGATCCCTTGGGCATAGGATTTGACGACAAGGCCGGTGGTGGTGGGTGTGATGCGGTTACGATCCCGCGCGATCAATGGCGCGCCTACGGTGTCTTCCAGTTTTTTCATTTGCTGGCTGATGGCGGGTTGGGTGCGCAACAATAATTCGGCGGTGCGGGTGAAACTTTGGGTTTCCAGCACAGTCAAAAAAGTTCGCAACAAATCGATGTCGACATTCAAAAGTGCCATAAGCGCCCGTTATCCCGGTCATAAGTCAAAGCAATTTCACATTTTTCTGTTTTCAGGGCAATGTGCACACACCATCCAGCGCAAGGTGCCACCTTGCGTTCTTGCAGATTATCTTTATTCGAGGCCCCTGTCATGAGCAATGCCGGTTGCACCCCTGTTGCATCTTCTGCCACCCCCGCCGTTCCTTCTGCTGCGACGATTCCGGTTCTGGCGATTCTGGGGTTGGTTCTGGCGGCAGCCTGCATGGGGCTGGGGCCAATTTTTGTGCGATTGTCGGGCATTTCGGCCGATGCTTCGGCCTTTTGGCGGGTCGCCCTTTCGGCCCCGGCCTTTATGATCGCCGCCTTGATCATAACACGGCGCGATGCGCAAAAGCCGGGCCGGGATGCTGCACGCGTGCGCCGTCGTCCGGGATTGCTGATTCTGGCCGGTGTTTTGTTTGCTGCCGATCTGGTGTTTGCGCATCTGGCGATTGGCATGACGACCGTTGCCAATGCGATTTTGCTTAATAACCTTGCCCCTTTATTCGTCGGCTTGCTGGGTCTTGCCGGGTTTGCTACCCGGCCGGGAAAACGGTTCTGGATCGGGATGGCGGTAGCCTTGATTGGCGGTTATTGCCTGTTTTCCGCCAGTGCATCGGGTAGCGGATCCATGATGGGCGATATCATGGCTCTGATCGCGGCTGCATTTTACGGGGTATATTTCGTGGTGATCGCCAAATTGCGCCGCGATCATACCGCCCTTGAGATCATGCTGTGGAGTACGATTGTTACCGCCCTGTCGATTGGTCTTTTGATGCTGGTGCGCGGCGAGATTGATCTGCCGCAGGCAACAGCCGGATGGCTGGCCCTGATGGGCCTTGCCTATGTCAGTCATATTGGCGGGCAGGGCATGGTGTCGGTCTGTTTCAAGCGGGTGGACGAGGCCACCGGCTCGATGATCCTGTTGTGTCAGCCCTTTATGTCGGCGATTCTCGGTGCGGTTATTCTGGGCGAGGTTTTGAATGTCTATCACGCGCTGGGCGCTGTTTTTATCGTGATTGCCCTGTTGATCGCGACGGGAAAACGCCGCCGGTCGGTTATCTGACGATCATATACCAAAGCGACGCCAGCGGCAAAACCGTTGCAATAATGCCAAGACTGTTCCAGCGCCGCGCATCTCGACGGTAACTTGCAGGCAATTCAGCGTGGCCTTGCGCCAGGCTATCGCGGCTTTGCCGTGCCATACGCCGTTGAACCGGGATCAGGCCGACCAGCCAAATTACACCGGCCACCACAAAAAGCATGATACCAGCTTGCAAATCGGGGCGGGTCGCAAGATCAATGCCACCCAGATGCAACATGCCCATCCCGCCGATCACCAGCAATAAACTGCCGCTGGCGGTAAAGGCAAGATCGGTGACCACAACCAGACGGCAGGCATGAGCGATGATCGCCGGATTGCCGGTTCGATCCGCAAGGCTTTTCCACAGGGCAGTGACCACGATATTGCCCATGAATAAGACAACACCCAGCAGATGAACAAATTTCAGGGTGGCGAAATCCATATTTAAATTCCTTATGCACTTGGGGCGGTCAAATCTTCGGACAGTAGGCCCAGAATGAAGGCCTCGATATCCTGATCGGCGGGCGGCACGATCATACCGTCAATCAACAGGGTGGCGATGCCGTGCGCCCGGCTCCAGGCGGCAAGGGCGCGATTATAGGCGGTGGCGGCTTCGGTTAGGGTCATGTCGGCCCGGCGGTCAATCGCGGTGACGGCGCGTTGCAGCACGTCAAAGGCATTATCCGCGGCCTCGCGCAGGTCGGGATATTGATCCAGCGGCGGGCGTTCGCGTCCGAAAATCAGGCGAAAATGCTGCGGATGATCAAGGGCAAAGCCGACATAGGCAGCGCCCAGCGCCATGACACGATCCCGATGATCGGCATGCTGGCTTGCGACCTGTTGCAGGCGGTCGGCAAAGCGGTCAAAGGCGGCAATCGCCACTGCCGCCAAAATGCCATCCTTTCCGTCAAAATGCCGATAGGGGGCGGCTTCGGATATGCCGGTTAACCGCGCCAGCCGCCTTAATGTCAGGCCGCCGGGGCCTTCCTGATGCAGGATGGTTTCGGCCTGTTGCAACAAAGTGTTGCGCACATCGCCATGATGATAATTACTCACTTGCCCATTTCCGTCTTTTTATATGTTAATGATGTTAACATATAAGTTTGTATCCAAAGGTCAAGACAAAAAGCCGGACCGTGTGGGGGCACGGTCCGGGTAAGGTGCAGGGGTCGAGGGATGAAAAGATGTCGGCAAAAGGCCGGGGGATGTGCCTTTTGCCGACAGATGAGGCGTTGTTCAGCCCGTGGGGGACGGGTTGTCTGACGCCGGAAATGTGGCAGGGGCCGGTGGGGGTGCCGGGGCAGAGTTTGTTGACGTGTCTGGTGTTGAGACGGGTGTCGGTATGGCAGGATCGTCTGCTGTTGTTGTCGCTGCTGTATCCGGGATCTGGGGTGTTGGTACATCATCTCCAGTTGATGGTGTAGGCGTCGTCGGAATCGGTGTTTCTTCGGGTACGGTTTTGGGGGGCGGTGTCGGGTTTGGCAGGGGGGCCGGTGGTGGAGCTGGCGTTGCGGTTGCAGGCTGCACCGGCGGGGTGGCGCTGGGAACGGCGACTGGTGGGGCGGACTTGGGCCGGTCGGGCTGAATCAGGAACCGCCCATCAAGGGCATCCAGCCCCAGCAAAAGCGGTTGTTCGATCTCGGCAAGCGTCATCAGGCCGAGATCAACCGGGCAAGAGACTCCCTTGATCATCAATTCTGTGCGGACAACCGGCGTACGGGTCGTTCCCTTGGTCGATTGCTGGGTGCGGAAATAGACAATAGGGGCGGTCAGGGTCCACGTCACCCGGCGCGCCATCAGGGGGCCATCCGGGGCGCATGGCGTATTGACCGCCAAGGTAAAGGTTGCGGTTTCGCCACTGACGGCTTGCGTGTCGGTCGTAGCGGTATCGGCGCTGCTGTTGTCGGTTGCCGGTTTGTCATCCTGTGGCGTGGAGATGCTCAGATCGCTTACAAACAGGCAGCTTTGCGGAGCTCCGCCCAAAATCATCGCAGGCAAGGCCGTGATGCCCCAGCCAGGGATATCGGCCGGTTCATCGGGATAAAGAATGGTGCGTTCGCCAGTGTCAGCCGCCATCTTCGCCGGATCTGCCATTTTGGCAGGGCCGGTTGGATTGGATGAAGCGAGCAGCAGCAGGGCTCTGTACAATGTCGGGTTCATGCCCATAAGACGGGCAGGGCAGGCGCATGTGACGTAAAAATCGCAAAATGATCGGCGATAAACCTATGTCTTGTTCCAGCCTTCGCATTGGGCGCGATGGCGCAACAGATGGTCGGCCAGAACGATGGCAGCCATTGCCTCGCCAACCGGAACCGCCCGAATGCCAACGCAGGGGTCGTGACGGCCCTTGGTAACGACATCGACATCCTTGCCGGAAATATCGACACTTTTGCGTGGGGTGAGGATGGAACTGGTCGGTTTGACCGCAAAGCGGATCACCACATCCTGCCCCGATGAAATCCCGCCCAGAATGCCCCCGGCATGGTTGGATGAAAAGACCGGTTTGCCATCGGAACCCATGCGCATTTCATCGGCATTTTCAATACCGGTAAGTTCGGCGGCCTCAAAACCATTGCCGATTTCAACACCCTTGACGGCATTGATCGTCATCATCGCCTTGGCCAGATCCGCATCCAGTTTGTCATAAATTGGGTCGCCAAGGCCCACCGGCACGCCGGAACAAATAACTTCGATCACGGCGCCAACGCTGGACCCTTCCTTGCGCAGGCCGTCCAGATAATCTTCAAATACCGGAACCGCCGTCGCATCGGGAGTAAAGAACGGGTTGTTGTCGATTTCGTTCCAGTCCCAGTTGGCGCGATTGATTTCTTTGGTGCCCATTTTAACCAAGGCCCCACGGATTTTGATGTCGTCGCCCAAAACCTTGCGTGCTACCGCACCAGCGGCGACCCGCATCGCCGTTTCGCGGGCCGAAGACCGCCCGCCGCCGCGATAATCACGAATGCCATATTTTTCCCAATAGGTGTAATCGGCATGACCTGGGCGAAACTGGTTTTTGATTTCACCGTAATCCTTGGATCGTTGATCGACATTTTCGATCAAAAGCCCAATCGGGGTGCCGGTGGTTTTGCCTTCAAAAACGCCGGACAGGATTTTAACCTCGTCGGGTTCGCGGCGCTGGGTGGTAAAGCGCGACTGGCCGGGTTTGCGTTTTTCCAGATATTGCTGGATATCGGCCTCGGACAAATCCAGACGCGGCGGCACACCATCCACTACACAGCCAATTGCCGGGCCGTGGCTTTCGCCAAAGGTGGTGAAGCGAAAGAGCGTCCCGAAACTGTTACCGGCCATGACCAAAATCCAGAAAAGATATCAGATAAAAAGGCGATCGGGCCGCCCACCGGCAGCCCGGATCGAAGCAGACGCGCATTATTCTTTTTGCACGTTGATGTCAGGGGCATCTACCTGTTTCATGCCGACAGTGTGATAACCGCAATCGACATGATGGGTTTCGCCGGTAACACCGGTGGACAGTTCGGACAGGAAATACAGGCCCGAACCGCCCAGATCATCCATCGATACGTTGCGACGCATCGGTGAATTATATTCGTTCCATTTCAGGATATAGCGGAAATCGCCAATGCCCGACGCCGCAAGGGTGCGGACCGGACCGGCCGAAATCGCATTGACGCGAATCCCGTCAGGACCAAGGTCATTGGCCAGATATTTGACGCTGGCCTCAAGGGCGGCCTTGGCGACCCCCATGACATTGTAATGCGGCATGACTTTTTCCGCCCCGTAATAGGACAGGGTCAAAAGCGAACCGCCTTCGGTCATCAGTTTTTCCGCCCGTTGGCAAATCGCGGTGAAGGAATAAACCGAAATGCTCATGGAGCGGGCAAAATTTTCGGCCGACGTATCGACATAACGGCCTTTAAGCTCGTTTTTGTCGGAATAGGCAATGGCATGGACGACGAAATCCAGCTTGCCCCATTTTTCCTTCAGGGTATCGAAAACCGCATCCATGCTGTCGGTGTCGGTGACGTCGCACGGCAACAAAATATTGCTGCCGACACTTTCGGCCAGCGGCCGGACACGTTTTTCAAGTGCTTCGCCCTGATAGGTAAAGGCAAGTTCGGCACCGGCCATTCCGCACGCACGGGCAATCGCCCAGGCAATTGATTTATCATTTGCGACGCCCATGATCAGGCCCCGCTTACCGGCCATCAGGCCCGAAATATGTTCGGCGGACAGGCTCATATTCCCTCTCGTTCCCGCAATCTCTCTGCTGCGATGGACAATTCCCGGTCAAGGTTGATCCGGCGCAGTCGGTTTTTTACATTGGCGCATCCTACACAAAGCCGGGCGAAGGTCAATCTGGCCTGTTTTATCTGTGCAAGGCGCGTTACTCTGGAGTTTGCCTCCAACGGTGGAAAACCAGTATAGCGGGAAAATGCCCAAGGATAAGAGTTTAATGGTGAAATGGCGGAAATTGCTGGATGACCGGACTGGTTTCTGGCGGTATGCCCTGCTGCGCTTTACCCATGACAATTTGTTCCAGCGCGCCGGGGCCCTGTCTTATACGACCCTTCTGGCGATTGTGCCTTTTTTGGCGATTGCCCTGACGGTGTTGTCGGCCTTTCCAGTGTTTGATCAGTGGAAAGATCAGATCATGAGGCTGGCCTTTGACAATTTCCTGCCTGCAACCGGGCAACAGGTGACGGAATATCTGGCAGGGTTTCTGGCCAATACCGGGGAAATGACGGCAATCGGCACGATTGTTTTGGGGGTAACGGCGGTGATGTTGCTGGGCTCCATCGAAACCGTGATGAATGATGTTTTTCGGGTGACAACGCCACGCAAATTGCTGTCACGGGTGCTGGTGTTCTGGACGCTGATTACGGTTGGACCGCTTTTGCTGGGACTTAGCCTGTCGCTGGCGTCTTATCTTTTTGCCATGCGGTATTGGCTGGGTGGTGACGAAGTGGGGCAACAGATTGGTAATCTGACCTTGCTGGCCCCGTTTGTGCTGTCGGCATTTGCGTTTTCACTGTTGTTTATCGGTATGCCCAATCGCGCCATCGATTGGAAGGACGGCATTGTCGGTGGTGTGGTTGCCGCCATTCTGTTTGAAGGCCTGAAAAAGGGATTTGGCTATTACGTTATCACTTTTCCGACCTATCAGACGATTTATGGGGCGGTAGCGGTGGTGCCGATTTTCCTGTTGTGGGTATATCTGACCTGGCTTGTGATTTTGCTGGGTGCGCAAGTGGCTGCCGCCCGGTCTGAATGGCGGGCGGCGCGGGCGGCGGGCTTGATCCCCGATCCGCGCAGCACGGTGCCGGGGCATGTGGAACGGCTGATTGCAGTGTTGCGGGTTCTGGAATATCTGCGCAACCGGTTCCGCAATGCCGCCACCCCGCCCAGTTATCGCAATCTGCTAAGGGATTTAAAGCTGAGTGCGCGGGATTTGAACTGGGCGCTGGCGGTTCTGCGGCGGGAAAAACTGATTGATCGCAGTGAACAGCATCGCTGGTTACTGTCAGGTGATCTGACGCGGATTACGCTGGCCGAACTCATGGCGCGTATTGGTATGTTCATGGATCATGATCGCCTGTTGCTGGCGGGGGCCGATGGTGGGTGGCCGTCGGTGGTGCGCAAACGTTTGATTGAATTAAAGAAAAAACGGCAATCGGTTTTGAAAATCCCCGTGGCAGATTTACTCGACTTGCCAAAATCAGAAGACCGCGTGCCAGAACCGGTTAAAGCGACGGAGCCAGAGCAAAACAACAACGATGCGGTTCCTGCCGATATGGCGCAACAGGCCGAATGATTCGGTTCAATGCCCCCGTTTGTCGTATTTTTCCACCAGCAGGGCTGTTGCAAATCCCAGCCCGCCGAAAATCGCAAGACTGAATGTCACTGCCATAAACAGATCAAAGGCAGGCATGACTGACTTGGTGCCGCCATCTGGCAACATGGTGTGCATGAATAATGCAGCCGCCCACAAAATGGTCGCAGCACCAAATCCTGTTGCCGTCAGGACAAGGCGAATTCGGGTGTTCTGGGTCATGGCTGTTGGCTCTGTGCCGGGTTGCGTTCGACCGAGCCATCGTGATGCAGGGCAACAATGCCCTGTCCGTCAGGGTCAAGGGCAAGCGCAATGACATCGCCGGGTTTTTTGCGCAACAGATGAATGGTGTCCGATGCCGGAATCGAGCCAATCAGGCTGTATCCTGCCACCTGTGCGACCCGGCAATCCCGAAGGCCTGTGGGCACGCGCAGGGTGTCTTGCAAACCGTTGGTATCGGCAACCAGTTCACGCCGAACGTCAAATCCCTCGGCTTGCAAGCCGCTGATCCAGTTTTCGTCCGGAGTACAGTCGTCGGTTTCATAGAGGATGATTTTCGGCTGTGCCGTTGCGACAAAAGCCGCAAAGGCAGCCCCGGCCAGGGCGATGGTGACGGGTAAAAGGGCAAGGGGGCGCATGATCCGACATCCGGTATTTTCAGGGAAACCATAGAACCAAGGTTTCCCCGAAAATGCCATTTGATGTCTTGAGTGCGGTCAAGGATGTGCTGCGATGCAGGATTATCGGGCCGAATAACTGTTGTTCTTTGCCCAGTCCCGGACAAAATTCACCAAATCGTCATCGCGTTTTTCCGGCAGTCTGACGGTCAGATGCACATATTGGTCGCCGCGGTGATCCTTGCCATGCGGCGCCCCCTTGCCACGCAGGCGCAGGATTGTACCGCTATTGGCATTGGCCGGAATTTTCATCGATACCTTGCCGTCAATCGTCGGCACCTCGATGGAGCCACCAAGGATGGCCTCGGGCAATGATATCGCCAGATCGCAATGCAGATCGTTGCCTTCGCGCCGGAAAAGCGGATCGGGATGAACATGCAGTTTGATCAGGGCATCGCCTGGCTCTCCGCCATTCATGCCGGACATGCCCTGATTTTTCAGGCGCAGGGTTTGGCCGTCTTCGCTGCCGGGCGGGATACGGACTTCAAGCTGTTTGCCACTGGCAAGGTTGATGCGGCGCGTACCGCCCAAAAGGGCTTCTTTCAAATCCAGGCTGAGTTCATAGGAAATGTTCGGACCTTTGACCTTGGTTGCCCGGCGGCTGCCAAATCCACTGCCCTCACGCTGGCCGCGATTGCCAAAAATTTCGTCGAAAATATCATCGGCATTGGCTCCGGCAAATCCAAACGGATCGCCGCCGCCCTGATAGGCACCCCCGCGTGCACCGCCACGGCCAAACGGCCCGGTTTCACGGCCTTCGGCATCGATTTCACCGGCATCATATTTTTTGCGCCGTTCGGCATCACCAATCAGATGATAGGCCGCCGAGACTTTTTTGAATTTTTCCTCAATCGCCGGATCACCCGGATTGACATCAGGGTGCAATTCGCGGGCGAGTTTGCGATAGGTTTTTTTGATGTCGTCCTGTGAGGCCGTTTTGGAAACGCCAAGTATTTTGTATGGGTCCTGCATTGCCTGTCCGGTCGGAATACGTGAAAGATATGCTGTGCGATTTGCCATCGGTTTGAAACCGGCAGCAAAACGGCGCAACCGGGCAAGACAATATGCCGTGGTTGCGCCGTAAATGCATCGTCAAAATCAAAGGATCAACAGATCAGTTGACAACTTTCCACGAGCCGTCTGGCTGACGGCAGGCGGTGCCATAGGCCTGCTGTTCCTCGCCGCCGACAATCACCGTTTGCTGATATTCACGGCAATATTCGTTGGTTTGCGGTTTCTGATAGGTCCGGGTCGGCGTCACCGAACCGGCATTTCCGGAATCGGGGTTCGTCCACGAACTGGTCTGACCTGTCGGGGCGGTTTCAAGGGTGCGCTGGGTGGTTTGCTGCATCATGGCGCGGTCGGCATTGTCCAAGGACTTGCCGATTTCGCTGCCGATCATTGCCCCGGCAAGCGTGCCAAGAGCGACGCCCACAAGCTGGCCGGAACCCTTGCCGAATTGTGCACCGGCAACAGCACCACCAACAGCACCCAGCAACGTCCCGCCGGTCTGTTTCGTCCCCTGGCCTTCACACCCGGCGACGAGGGCTGCCATCATCACGGGAATTACGATATAACGTGCTTTCATTATCATCCTGCCTGTCTTGTCTTTCCTGTCCCAACCGTATTTTCGGGCCGTCTTGGCTGATTTTTCATCATGTCCTTGTGGCGGCCCGGCGACTGCCCAGATATTATGATATAACAATCTTGCCATCAAAAAGGAATATTCCCGCCAATGGACGAGAAAATTGCGCCAAAAATGGGGCAGGCAGAACATGCCGCTCCGTATGATTTGTTTGATATATGGTTTGCCGAGGCAAAAAACAAGGAAGGCGCCTATCCCGATGCGATGACGTTGGCGACTGCCGATGCGCAAGGCCGTCCGTCGGCGCGTATTGTGCTGCTCAAGGGTTTTGATCCGCGCGGCTTTGTTTTCTATACCAATTACGAAAGCCGCAAGGGCAGACAGCTTGCAGAAAATTCTTATGCCGCATTATGTTTTCATTGGAAGAAAATGGAAAAATGCGTGCGAATCGAAGGCGTTACCAAAAAGGTTGATGGCGTTGAATCTGATGCTTATTTCGCATCGCGCCCGCGCGGCAGCCAGATTGGGGCATGGGCATCCATCCAGTCACGGGCAATGAACGGGCGGTTCGATCTGGAAAAACGGGTGGCGGAATTTACCGCCAAATTCGGCCTGTCAAAAATTGCAAGGCCGGCTCATTGGGGCGGATTTCGTCTGGTGCCCGACCGCATCGAATTCTGGAGCGAGGGCACCTTTCGCCTGCATGACCGGCAGCTTTATACCCGCAACGCGGATGATACCGGCTGGAATGTCGAAAAACTTTATCCCTGATCGGGTGGGCAAAAGGCTTCTTGCAGGGCGGCAATGATCTTCATGACATTGGCGTCGCGGATCGAATAATAGATGGTTTGCGCATCGCGCCGGGTTGTCACCAACCCGGCGCGCCGCAATCGCGCCAAATGCTGCGACAGGGCCGATTGTTTCAGACCCAGTTCGGCTTCCAGGGTGCCAACCGATTTTTCAACCGTCCCCAGCGAACACAAAATCATCAAACGCCACTGATTTCCCAGCGTTTTCAGAAATTCGGCTGCTTCATGGGCATTGTCATGCAGGTCCTGATAATTCATTTTTTGTGGGCCTGTGGTTAATAAATTGAAATCATGTTATTTTACAGCATGTCGGCAACGGATAACCGGGGACGGGCAAAGATATCTGCACCGGATATGTGGGGCTTATGCCATTAAAAACACCTGTTTGGGATATATTGTTTTTTGGTGATACGTCAGCGGAAATTTTTCTGGTTTGATTTCAAACAACGACGCCACAATAATTGCATGTAGAATAGACCGCAGATAACGCCCTTGAAAAGGGATGCCGTCCGGTATCCCGAAGATCGTATGCGCAATGGTAAAGTAGGGATGTGAATTATGACAATACGTACCATTCTGGCACCCGTTGCCGGATCAGGCCTTGATGCACAGGTCCTTGATCTGGGCTTTCGCATTGCCCGGCGTTTTGATGCGCATCTTGAAGCCCTGTTTGTGGCGGCCGAACCCCAGGATGTTATTCCGATTGTCGGCGAAGGCATGTCGGGCCTGATCATCGAAGAAATGATGAATGCCGCCGAAAAGGAAACCGCGCATCGCCTGAAACGGGCGCGCGAATCCTATGACTCCGTCCGTGCCAGTGCCGGATGTGATGAAGCATCGGCCCCCCGTCCGACTGCCCAGATTACGTGTGCATGGCGACAGGATAGCGGGCGCGAGGATGAAACCGTGGCGCGCCGGGGCCGGTTGTTTGATTTGCTGGTGATTGGGCGTGATCCCAAGGAAGCGGCGGCCTCTTTGACATTCGATGCTGCATTGATGGAAACCGGCCGTCCGGTTCTGGTGGCGCCTGTTACAGTCCCTGCCACCATTGGCGATCATGTGATGATCGCCTGGAATGGCGGGGTGGAGGCTGCACGGGCGGTCACATCTTCGATGCCGCTGTTGCGACAGGCGAAAACAATTACGATTGTCAGTGTTGGTGATGTACCACATGGTCGCGCCACGGCACAGGCATTGGCGGAACAATTCCTGTGGCACGGAGTCGATGCCCGTGTGGATGTTTTGCCCGATCAGTCCCAACCGGCCAAGGCCCTGATTTCAGCGGCAGAAAAGCATGGTGTCGATTGTGTTGTTCTGGGGGCCTATAGCCATTCCCGGTTCAAGGAAATGATTTTGGGCGGCGTGACCCAGGACATGCTGGCAAAATGCCCCTTGCCGCTTTGGATTATGCATTAAGGCATTTATGCCGCACTGCATTGAAAATACCGGTTATTCCGGATTTCGAAAAGTATATCATCCAAAAGGCGCAGATTTCTGCGCCTTTTTTTATTGCGCTTGCGAAGGAAAAGGATCACCGTTTAATTCATAATACAAATATAATCCACAAAGCCGTTTGGCAGGGGAATATCCATGTTGTCACTGCGCGATGTCATTGATTTCGCATCCATGTCCGAAGAACTCGCGGCCGATCTGGCCGAAAGTGTTAATTTGCCTGATCTGGGGGCGGCAGTCGCCCGCCATCGTAAACCGGTGCTCAGTCCGGTTGGGCCGTGCGCGGCAAATGATCTTGTTGAAGACTGATTGCATCTTCAAACAGGCCGGGCTGTTGTTTCGCTGAAAGGTCTTCCTGCCATTTTAAAACCGCATCGGGCACCGGGCGTAGCATCGTGAAAACCTTGCTGAAATTCTGTTGTGCGTCCAGCCAACCTGTGTGATGTGTCGGGCCGATAATCGCAGGCATGCGGTCATGGATATGGGCGATTGCCGGGGCCGGGGCGCAGGTGATGATTACGCATTCCACCCCGTTTTCCAGACCGGCAAAGAAAAACGGTGTATGGCCGGGCAGGGTGATATGGTTTTGATGGTGGGTGGAACCGTCTTTACGCCATTCGGACCATCGGGTTGCCGGGATCAGGCACCGCTGCATCAGCAAGTCTTGAAATGCCGGTTTGTGATCCAGACTTTCCGCCCGCGCATTGATCACCGGCCCCTTGACCCCGATCACCTTCAACCCCCAACGTCTTATGGTCGGGACACCGTTCATGCCAATGATCCAGACCGCATCGGTTGGACGACGTGGGCCAGACAGGGTGTCAATCTGTGCATTATCGGGATGGTCGGGAAAATGATCGTCAACGGCCTGACGTAAAACGGATATTTCCAGCCCCGGAAACGTGGCAAGGCTTGCGGCAGAGACGCCAAAATCATATTTGCTGCACATCGGCCTGCCAAAATTCAGAATAAACAATGTGGCATGTTAGCATGTCAAAGCCGTTCTGGCGATCTGTGCCATGATGGTGCTGGCATCTTCTATCCATCCCGCCGGGATGCTATAAGCATCGCATATCAGGCTGCTTTTGCTGCCTCTTTTCAAAGGAAATCCTTGCGTCATGTCTGAAATCGCCCCGAAAACCATTATCCTGACAGGTGCCAGCCGGGGTATCGGCCATGTGACGGTGGGGTATTTCGCCCAGCGTGGCTGGCGGGTGATTTGCTGTTCGCGTGAAGCACCGCCGCTGACCTGCCCGCGCGATCAGTCGATGGGCATTCATATTGCCGCCGATTTGTCGAAACCCGCCGATGTGGAAGCATTTATCAGAAAAGCCAATGAAATCCTTGGTGATGATCCACTTCATGCCTTGGTCAATAATGCCGGGGTATCGCCGAAAACCCCTTATAAAGAACGTCTGGGTTGCCTTAACGGCGATATTGGCGGCTGGCGTGATGTGTTCGAGTTGAATTTTTTTGCCCCGCTGACTTTGGCGCGCGGATTTGCATCGGCGCTGCATCGGGGCAAGGGGGCGATTTGCAACATCACCTCAATTGCCGGGCATTATGTCCATCCCTTTGCCGGGTCGGCCTATTCGACGTCCAAGGCGGCTCTTTCGGGCCTGACCCGCGAAATGGCGGTGGAATTTGCCGAATTGGGGGTTCGGGTCAATGCCGTGGCACCAGGTGAAATCAAAACCGCGATGATTTCGCCGGAATACGAGGCCCTGTTGCCGCGCATCCCGATGAATCGGATGGGCACACCCGAAGACGTGGCGGCGGCGGTGCATTTTCTGGTGGCCGAAGAATCGACCTATATCACCGGCACCGAGATTTTTGTGACGGGTGGGCAGCATCTTTATTAATCGATATGATCCTAATAACGGCGGGGTGCCGTCATGAAATTATCGACATAATTGACCAGATTGCGCACGGTTTCGGCATGTGCGTCATACACCCGGTTTGCATCCGGGGATGAGCCTTGCTGGGCGAAAACCCTTGTATAGGTCAGATAACCATCAATGGCGGCCATACAAAAGGTATAGGCCTGCATATCGCCATATTGGCCGCAATCGCTGTAACTGCGTGCACTGGCGACATCAAAATAATTGGGTTCCATCAGCGGATCAGATGCATATTGATCCGCACCCTGATTGGCGGAATCGGCGCGGAGGGCATCAAGCATCCCTTGCATCGTTTCAATTTGCGCAGGGTCAAGTCCCATTGCACGGGCTTCGCGAATGGCGGCTTCCAATGCCTGAAGATCGGCGGATGTCGCGCGGGCATCGGGGATGTGTGCCCCAATAAAAAGGCCTGTGGTCAGCAATATGGTTGCGATGCCGGTTTTGATTTTTTTCATGTGCGGATGACCCTGATCTGCTGTGTTCTTTATTCAGGGTAGAATATGGTCATCATTCGGTGTTGGAAAGTTAAATTTCCAGTAAAATGACCGGTCAGAGCGTTGCGAAAGGCAGCCCGACTGGCGATAGAGGGGTATCAATATTACCGGATGATTTCCGGTAAATCCCCATATGTCAGTCTTGCGCCAGCAGGCTGACAAGCCAGGCATGTTTGCGTTCAAGGCTGTTGATTTCAACATCCAGCCAACCCAGAAACGCACCGGGTTCATCGGCATGCTCTTCGCGCAGGGTCAGGAGGCGGTCCAGTTCTACCTCGCACACATCTTGCAGGATTTCGATCTGTTCCCGGCGGATGTCATCTGCAAGCAGATGCACAAACCGCATTTTCAAGGCCATTACCAGTCGCGACAATTCACCCGACATATCGCGTAAATTGCCCTGCATCAGGTCGATAAATTTGGTGTAACCGGCATCGGTCAGGGTCAGTCTGGAATCCGGAAGAACGCCATTGCCGTTATCCTCATGCACCAGCCCTTCAAGTTTCAAAAGCTGAAGCGACGACCCCATCATATCCAGCGACGGCCCCATCAGATGCGCGGTAAAATGGCGCACGGAATTGGCCAGATCAGCATAGCTGACTGGTTTCTTGGAAAGGGCAAGTGTGCCAAGTGCGCACAGGCGCAGACATTCTTTGGGCAGCAAGGTTCTATCCGTATACATGACCGGTTCCTGTTTGATGAGGATCCGAAGTTAACGCGAACAGTTATTAATTGCAAGTTTGCAGAATCGCCCCTGTTTCTCACAGTGACCTTCAATATAGATTGCGTGACACTGAAAGCAAACAAGGGCGAGGTGCGCTGGCAAAGATTTTTATCAGATTGCCCGGATCATGAATGATTTTGCACTTTCTGGACTGTCAGTTCCCGGACTTCATTGTCCGGTGTGATCCACCAGATCGATGCACCTTCGCTTAGCCCGATCAGCGCCACCCCGACCGGGGTTAGAACCGAAATTTGATGACGGCTGATATCGGCATCGCCCGGCAGCACCAGTTTGACGGTTTGTATACACCCGGCGGCATCATCGCGAAACGTCACTTCGGAACCGATATTGACAATGGTTTCGGGTACCGCACCGGAAGGCAGAATTTCGGCGCGTTCGATTTCATCAAGCAGGCGGGTCGCCAGTTCGGGTGCGCGTTGCATTGCCCCCATTGCCAGCCCTTCAAGGCGGGCGTAATAGGCAGCGTCGATCACGATCGGGGGATCAAGGGGGACGGGGGCGAGATTGTTAACAAGCATGTTACTGACCTTTTCCTTGTGCGGCGGATGTCATGCATGCCGCAACATGTGTTTTGAGATGTGCCGAACCGGATAAAGCCGGATGGCATGTTTCGGATTAAAATTCAAAACCTTGCAAGAAAGCATGGCCGACTGTGCCACCGGCCTGTAGCAAGGCGGTGTATTGTCCTGCTTGCAGGCCGGGCAGGGCAGGGCCGCGTCGAATCGGCCAGTTCGGTGCGGATATAACGGCGCAGCAAAACCGGTGCGCTGTCGTTCTGCAAGCAGGATTCAAGCCGGGCATAATCGCGTTCGATCAGGCTGCTGTGCAGTGGCCGCAACATTTCCAGCCGGGGTGACTGACTTGCCGCCCGGCGACCGGATAGGGAAATGGTCGACACATGGGTGCCGTTTAACGGTTGGTTATTCATGATGCCCTGCCCGATGAATGAAGCCATTCATCTCTCTGATATGGAACGAGATTTTACGGGAGAGACCCCGGGCAGAAAACGGACGAAAGCCGGTTACGCTGCCCGGGGATTTAATCCTGCGAGCAGAGAACCAGCGTTAAGCAAAAATCGAACTGTTTTTACTGTGTTCATCATGATGTTCTGATAGTCGGGCAGCCGGGTGTGCTTGTCAACCAAGATCGGGTTTGCTCCGCCTTTGCGATGCGCCAAAACAAAGGCCGGATCGCACAGCGTCCGGCCTTGTTCAAAATACATTCAGGAAATCATCAGGCGGCCTTTTGAATGCCCAACTGGCCCCACACGGTCAGAAGTGCATCAATCAGATGATCCATCAATTCATCATTATGGAGCGGGCCGGGGGTAAAGCGCAGGCGTTCTGTGCCGCGTGGCACAGTCGGGTAATTGATCGGCTGGACATAGATGTCATGTTCAAACAACAAGCGATCACTGGCTTCCTTGCACATGGCGGCATCGCCGACCATCAGGGGGACGATGTGGCTGGGCGCATCCATCACCGGCAGGCCGACATCGCGCAGACGGGTGCGCAGGGTCTCGGCGCGTTCTTTCTGAGTGGCGCGTTCGACATCGCTGGTTTTCAAATGACGGACACTGGCCAGTGCGCCTGCGGCAATGCTGGGCGGGTGTGAACTGGTAAAGATAAAGCCATTGCCAAAGCTGCGGACGAAATCAATAATTTCGTGGTTCCCGGCAATATAGCCGCCAATCACGCCAAAGGCCTTTGCAAGGGTGCCCTGAATGATATCGATGCGGTCCATCAGGCCTTCGCGTTCCGCTACGCCGCCGCCGCGCGGGCCATACATACCGACGGCATGGACTTCGTCCAGAAAAGTCAGGGCATTGTATTTTTCGCAAACATCGAGAATTTCGGCAATCGGTGCAATGTCGCCATCCATCGAATAAACCGATTCAAAGGCGACAATTTTGGCGCGGTTCTGGCCAAGGTCGCGCAGGATTTCTTCGAGATGGGCGACATCGTTATGTTTCCAGATACGGCGTTCGGCGCGGGAATGGCGCATGCCTTCGATCATGGAATTGTGGTTAAGGGCATCAGACACAATCACACAATCAGGCAACTTGGATCCCAGCGTTGACAGCGTGGTCCAGTTGGCGACATAGCCCGATGTCATCAAAAGGGCCGATTCCTTGTCATGCAGATCGGCGAGTTCTTCTTCAAGCGCGACATGCAAATGGTTGGAACCGGAAATATTGCGCGTGCCACCGGCACCGCCGCCCTGCCCGGTAATGGCGTTTTGCATGGCGTCAAGCACCTTGGGGTGCTGTCCCATGCCAAGATAGTCGTTGGAACACCAGACGGTGATTTTGCGCGGCGGCTGCCCGTCACCGGTATGCAGCATCGCCTTGGGAAACTCGCCGACAATACGTTCGAGATTGGCGAACACACGATACCGCCCTTCGGCCTTGAGGCCGGAAAGCTGATCTTTGAAGAAGCTGTTATAATTCATCATTGCATCTTTCGCCTGTCTCTTCGCGCTGCGCGGGACGCAGGAGGCGAAGCTCTGTTCCTGTCCGGTCCGGTGCCGGTCATCAGGATCAGCATTTCCGGGGTCGTCTGGTCGTTATGGCCTATTTAATTTAACCCGGCATTGACCCGTATCAAATTAAACCTGTTCCAGTTTCACCGCGAAGATAACTGCCAGAGAAGGCTTTCCATCTGTTGTGTGTCGATCTCACCCCTGCGGGCAATCTGGCTGGAAACGGGCAGTTTGGCAAGTCCAAGCAGATGTTTTTGGCGGACATGGCAACCATGCGCGGACCAAATGGCCGGTTTTGGAAGAGTTCTATCAATGGGATGTCGGGATTGTTGGCCTGTTTTCAAGACCCTGCCGGGCGTGATGGATGCCACCACGCCCAGAGTCGTCAGGGTCACAAGGTTGCGTGCCAGTCGGTCAGGGCGGCCTCGGCGCGATCAAACATCAGGTCGATTTCGTCATGGGTGATGATCAGGGGCGGGCAGAACGCCACGGTATCGCCAAGGGCGCGGACAATCAGGCCCTGTTCAAGGCATTTCGCCGCCACCGCCTTGCCCGCCGATCCGGCCGGGGCAAAGGGGGTTTTAGCGCAGCTGTCACTGACCAGTTCAAAGGCCCCGATCAGGCCAATGCCGCGTGTTTCGCCGATATGGGAAAATTTCCGCAAATCGCGCAGGCGTTTCTGGAAACGCGGCATGACATCGCGGACATGGGCAATGATCCCGTCATCTTCGTAAATTTTCAGGGTTTCCAGTGCAACCGCGGCGGCCACCGGATGTCCCGAATAGGTATAGCCATGCCCGAACACGCCGATTTCATCGACACCGTGTTTGAGACCGGCATAAACTTTTTCGTTCAGGAACAGTGCTGAAATCGGCATATAGGCCGATGATAATTGTTTGGCGACGGTGATCATGTCGGGTTTGAGATCAAAGGTTTCGCAGGCAAACATATTGCCGGTCCGGCCAAAGCCGCAAATCACTTCGTCGGCGATAAACAGGATGTCGTGGCGCTTTAAAACATCCTGAATTTTTTCAAAATAGGTGCGGGGCGGCACAATGACGCCGCCCGCCCCCATCACCGGTTCGGCGATAAAGGCTCCGACGGTTTCCGGTCCTTCGGCAATGATCAGGTCTTCAAGGGCTTCGGCCATGCGGGTGGCAAAATCTTCCTCGGATTCACCGGTTTGTGCCTCGCGCCAATAATGCGGGGTTTCGGTATGTAAAATCCGGTCAATCGGCAGATCGAACATCTTGTGGTTATAGGGCAGGCCGGTCATCGAGGCGGCAGCCACCGTCACCCCGTGATAGCCACGCTTGCGAGCAATGATTTTCTTCTTTTCCTGCTGGCCGGTGGCATTGTGATAATACCATACCAGCTTGACCGCCGTGTCGGTGGCCTCGGACCCGGAATTGGCGAAAAACACCTTGGACATGGGCACCGGGGCCATTTCGATCAGGCGGGCGGCGAGTTCAATCGCCGGATCTGTGCTGCGCGAGGCAAAACCGTGATAATAGGGCAGGGTTTCCATCTGTTTTGTCGCAGCGGCGACCAGACGTTTTTCGCCAAAACCCAGCGATGCACACCACAACCCGGCCAGACCTTCGATATATTCGCGTCCGGCATCGTCGGTGACATAAATGCCGCGACCCTTGCTGATGATGTGTGGGCCGGTTTGTTCGTGGGTGCTGAAATTGGTATAGGGGTGCAGGACGGTGGCGATATCGCGGCTGGCGGCGGAATTGCCGCGGTGGAGGGTATCAGTCATGGTGGGCCTCATGATGTGCGGGGCGCGAAGATCGCGCAAAATATGCGGTGACTGTATCGGGTTGTGGGCGGCGGGGAAACGGTTTCTGTGACATTGCTGCCAATAAAAAACCGGCCGGAAAAAACCGGCCGGTTTGGCAAGGTCAGGCAGTCCGGAAGGCCTAGTGAGACATCAGAACCGGAACCGTCATATGACGCAGCAAATGTTGCGTCACACCGCCCAGCATCAATTCGCGCAGGCGCGGGCGGCCATAGGCCCCACACAGGATCAGATCGATGCTTTCATCAGCGGCCCGTGACAGCAGCAAATCCCCGATGCTGATACCGTTGGCATCCAGTGTTTCCTTGCGGACCTTCACGCCATGACGTTCCAGACGTTCGGCGATATCGACCTTGGGCACCGGGATCGAATCGCGTGCGGCCTTGTTGGGATCGGCACACAAAACCAGGGTCGATTTGGCGGTTTCAAGGAACGGCATGCCGTCATTCACGGCCCGGACAGCCTCGCGGTAAGGTTTCCACGCAACCATGACGCGGGTGCCGATGGTTTCAAATTTGCCGATATAGGGCACAATCAGAACCGGCGCACCGGCAGTCAGGATCACCTTGTCGGGCATTTCCGACACCGAAGTTGCTTCGGAACATTCCGGGTTATACTGACCCAGAACGGTCAGGTCATGATGGCGGGCATACATGGCGACGGTTTCGGCAATTTCGGACGACAGCGAATGGGCTTCCTGCCAGGTATAAGGGACTCCGGCCTTGTCGCAGGCTGCTTCAAACGCCGCCTTGGCGGTTTTGGCACCTTCGGCCATCGCGTCGCGTTGTTGTTTCATGATGTCAGCCGAAATCTGGACTTCCATGAAGCGCGGGATTTCAAATTGCGTCAGAACATACAGCCCGGTCAGATGGGCCTTTTGGTCCTTGGCAACTTTCAGGGCAACCGAAAGCCGTTCGACACAGGATTTGCTGTTGTCAATGTGAACAAGCATGTCACGAAACATCTGCCAGACTCCTTTTTTCGCGGCTGTTTTGCTGTCTTTTGGCAGCCAGCCCATGATGATAAAGGCACATTAGCGCAAAGTTTTAAGGGTAACTTTGTTCTATCTCAATAAAAGGGACAAACTGTGACAGCCCGGTCAGGGCGTGGTCGATGGCGTCATGGGAATTTCCATTTCCATCGATGGCGATCCTTCGGCGGCGGGGGATCGGCGCGGAACCGAAGCCGGATTGACAGGGGCTTCGCCGGGGATTACCGGGCTGTGCGACATATTGCCGCCCGACAGGGTATCAAGGGTGGTACGCAATTGCCGGGACAGGGTGGGCCAGTTGACCTGCAAGGTGTTGCAGGCGCTGGCATCGGCCTCGGTCAGGCAGCGATTGGCCATGCGATCAAGAATGCCCAGCGCGATGCGGGCTTCGTCGATCTGGCGTTGCTGGGCAGCACCGGGATTGGCGGCCATCGGTGTCGGGGCAGCGGTTGTGCCCGTGCCCGTGGGTGCTGCCGGGGTGGTTGCCGACTGGGCCGGGCTGCTGCTTCCCCATGGGGCGACAATTTGCTGTGACGGGGCGGTTTCCGGGCTGCGGGCAGCATTTTGTGTTGGGGCGCATCCCGCCAGCACCATTAGCCCGCCAGTCAGAAAGACAGGCAGGATCGCAGACCGGATTGCGGCAGATCGCTGGGTCATGTTTGCTCCTTTGCCCGCGATATTATGAAATTTTATCAGCGCCTTGCGGAATATGCGGGCCCCGCGACACCTTGTGATAGCAAATCTTATTGTGCCGGGCCGGAGGCATTCTGTCCAGTTATGGAAATGCGATCATTTTCGGCACGCGGGTCCAGCGCATCCTGCAAGCCATCCCCGATGAAATTAAAGGCAATTACGGTGATGAAAATCAGCATGCCGGGATAGACTGCCAACATCGGGGCATCCCAGATGAATTCCTGTGCATGGGTCAGCATATTGCCCCAACTGGGTACGGGTGGCTGAATGCCAAGGCCCAGAAAGCTCAGCACGCTTTCGAGCAATATCACATTCCCGGCGGCGAGTGTGGTGGCGATGATGATCGGGGTGGCGACATTGGGCAGGATATGGCGGGCGGCAATGCGCACCGGTCCGGCCCCCATTGCGCGTGCCGCCATAACAAATTCCCGTTCGCGTACCGCAAGGGTTGCTGCCCGCACCAGCCGCGCCACTGTGGTCCAGCCAAACAGGGCGATGATGAAAATGATGCGATACAGGCTGAAACTTTCGCCATTTACAATTTCACGCGGGATGCCCAGTTTACCGGGATCAATCGCCGCCATGACGATCAACAATGGCAATAATGGCAATGAAATCACCCCGTCGGTGACGCGCATCAAAAGCCCGTCCAGCCAGCCGCCGCGCAAACCGGCAATCACCCCGATGATTGTGCCAATCAGGGTGGCACAAACCGCCGATGTCAACCCGACCATCAACGATACCTGACCGCCATAGAGCAGTCGCAACAACACATCGCGGCCCAACTCGTCCGTGCCCATCGGATGGGCTGTTGAAGGCGGGGCATAGCGACCAAACAGATCAACGGTTTGCGCATCCGTGCCCAGATAATGTGCGACCAGCGGTGCACAAAAGGACGCAACCGCCAGCAAGACCAGCACCATCAGGCTGAAGGCCGCCAGACGGTGACGGATAAACCGGTGAAAAAGGCCCGAAGATGTGCGGTTATTCATGACAGACGCACCCGTGGATCCAGCCATTTATAACCCAGATCGGCCAGAAGATTGCCAATCAGGGTGACAAGGGTGGCCAGCATTAATCCCGCCATCGCAAGGTTATAGTCGCTGCCGATTACCGCATTGTAAATCAGCCGCCCCATGCCCGGCCATGAAAACAGGGTTTCGGTAATCAGTGCGCCGGAAAACAGCGTGCCAAATTCAAGGCCCAGCAAGGTCACCACCGGCATCATGCCATTGCGCAGTGCATGGTTGGTAATCACGGCGCGTTCGGATAACCCCTTGGCCCGGGCGGTACGGATGAAATCCTGCCGCATCACTTCGATCATTGACCCGCGCACAAAACGGATATGCGATCCGACACTGGCAATCGTCAGGGTGGCGACCGGCAGGATCAGATAGCGCAAGGCATCCCACCCCTGGGCGTTGTCCAGTTGCCCGGTGCCCCCGGCGGGCAACCAGCGCAGGGTGACGGCAAACAGTAAAATCGCCAGCAATCCCAGCCAGAAAGGCGGGATAGACACCCCGGCAAAGGCCGACAGATTGACTGCATAATCGCGAAAACTGCGCGGTTTCAGGGCGGCATAAATCCCGGCGGGTATTGCAATCACCAGCGACAAGGCCCAGCTTGCCAGCATCAGTTTCAAACTGTTGCCAAGGGCGGGTGCGATCAGGTCGGTTACCGGCTGGGTGAACAGGCGTGAATAGCCGAAATCCCCCTGAAGGGCCATCATCAGCCAGTAAAACCAGCGCACGACCAACGGTTGATCAAGGCCATACAGCGCCTTGAGCCGTGCGACATCTGCCGAACTGATGGCCGGGTTGGCGGTGATCATCAGGTCAATCGGATCGCCGGGCATCAGGCCGATCAGGACATAGGCCCCGAACGATACCGCCAGCATGACCACAAGGGTCTGGATCAGTCGGGTGACAATGAAACGCCGCATCACTGCATCACCGGATGATGTACCATTCTTCGGCCCATAACGAACTGGGGTACATATGGCCGGTCGGGCGAATTCCCTTAAGCCATTTCGGGAAAATAAAGCCGTTTTCGCCATGATAAAGCGGCAGGGCGGGCAGGTCTTGGGCATAGATTTTTTGCAATTCATGCCAAAGCGGCAGGCGTTTGTCGAAATCCAGTTCCAGTTCGATGGCGTCAATCAGTTCATCAACCCGCGGATTGGTATATCCGGTGTAATTCTGGCCTTCATACAGATTATCGGCGGTTGGCACCTGATCGGATCGTAAAATGGTCAGGGGCAGATGTTCCGGGGCGGAAAGCCAGCCAAAGATGGCAAGGCCGTCGAATTTGCGTTGCGGCAGGGTTTCGCCAAACAGCACGCGGGCGGGCTGGTTAAGGATATCGACTTCGACCCCGATCTGTTTCCAGCGGTTTTGCAAAACCTGCTGGATCAGTTGTCCGGTGCTGCTTTCGGTGGCGCCATACAGGGTCAGACGCAGGACATCACCATCGGCATTGGTGCGCGGACGATCATCGGTGCGGGTCCATCCGGCATCGTCCAGCAACCGCCCGGCTTGTTCCGGATTGAAATCATACCGTGCAACATCAGGGGTAAAGACCGGATCATCGGGATGAATGAAGCTGAGCGTCGGTGTGTTTTTGCCTGCAAACAGTTTTGTGCTGATTTCGGTACGGTCAATCGCCAGCAAAAGCGCCTGCCGCACCCGCCGATCATCCAGTGGTGGAAAAGCCTGATTGGCATCCAGATGGTAATAGGACAGGCCCTTTTGATAGGAGATGTCATAAAGATTGGTAAAACGCCGTTCAAAGGCGATTACCTTGTCAAGTGCCATGCCGGTTTCGCCCGACGCATAATCAATTTCGCCGGTACGCAGGCTGGCCTCCAGCGCGGTGGTGTTTTCAAAATTGCGCAACTGGATTTTGGCGATATCGGGTTTTTGCCCCCACCAGTAAGGATTGGAATCGAGCATCACCGCACTGGCCGTTACCACGTCGCTGACGATATAGGGGCCAAACCACAGGCCCGGTGTCGCTGGGGCAGTGACGTAGAGGCTGCGTTTTTGATAGGTGGCCGGGTCCTGTTCAAAAACCGGGCGTTCCAGATGTTCGGGCAGGATTTCAACGCCGCCAAAGGATTGATAGGTGTAATCAATCCGGTCCATCGTGACCTTGAAGGTCTGATCATCGACACTTTCAAAGCCGACGATCCGGTTGAAAACTTCCTGATTGGCGACCGGCACATCGGGATGTTGCCCGACCGTGATCGAAAAGGCGACATCGCGGCTGGTAAGGGGAACGCCATCGCCCCATTTGGCATTGGCGGGCAAGGTGAAGGTCAGTTCAACCCCTTCGCCGCCATCGGCAAGGGCCACCCGTTTTGCCAGGCCGTTTTCAAACGACGGGACATCGGCACACATGAAACAGGCGATTTTCCAGTCATGGTCAAAGGCGGTGACGGGGCGCAGGACAAAGCCGTGAATATAGGATTGAACCGCAGAGCTGCTGAAAGCGGGGTGCAGGGTTTCGGGATAGCCGCTGATGCCGATTTTCAGAAGGTCCCGGGCCTGGGCGGGAAAGCTGGTGACAAGGGTCAGCATCAGAAAGGCGATCAGTTTGCGCATGCAACACTCCGTCATGTCGGCGGTGATATCGGGTAGCCTACTGTGATCGAATTTGCCGCCCGCTGCAACGCTGTCAGACCGGTTTGGTGCAATGCGATGGCGGTTCATGAAAAAAAGCTGTTTTATTTCACGCAAAAACAGTGGCGTTTTGTCGATGCTTTCGCCAAAATCCCCTCATTCTCGCAGTGGTCGCGCAAAAAACCACTAAAACAGAAACGGTTAGGGGATAAATTATGGAACGTCGCCAGTTTTTAAAACGTGCCGGACTGGGTGTTGGGGCGGCTGCGGCCAGCATTGCCGCACCGGCGATTGTATCGGCACAGGAAAGCCTGAAATGGCGCATGGTGATGCCGTGGCCCAAGGGGACGCCGGGGCTGGGCACCAATGCCGAAAAATTTGCCGCCATCGTCAAGGAAATGAGCAACGACCGCCTGTCAATCACGGTTTATGGTGCCGGTGAACTGGTGCCGCCGTTTGAATGTATGGATGCGGTCGAACAGGGTGTCGTCGAAATGGCGCATGGCACCCCGTATTACTGGCAGGGCAAAAGCCAGGCATTGCATTTCTTTTCGACCATCCCGTTTGGTCTGACCGCGTGGGAATTGTCGGCATGGCTGCGGTTTGGCGGCGGGCAGGAATTGTGGGAAGAAACCTATGCCCAGTTCAATGTCGTGCCGTTTTATGCCGGGAATTCGGGCATGCAGGCGGGCGGCTGGTTCAACAAGGAAATCAATTCGGTCGAGGATATCAAGGGCATCAAGATGCGCTATGCCGGTCTGGGTGGCGAGGCGATGCGCCGTTTGGGGGCCAATATCACCATGTTGCCGCCCGGCGAGATTCTGCCGGCGATGCAAAGCGGGGCGATTGATGCCGCTGAATGGGTCGGGCCGTGGAACGATCTGGCATTCGGGCTGTATCAGGTGGCGAAATATTACTATACCCCGGCCTTCCATGAACCCGGACCGGGGTTGGAAATTTTCATTGCCAAGGACAAATTCGACGCCCTTCCGGCCGATATGCAGGCGATCATCCGGTATGCCGCACAGGCGATTTCCGAAGAAACACTGGCGGATTTTACCTATAACAACCTGCAATCCTATCAGCCGCTGATCGACAAGGGCGTTGAAGTTCGCCAGTTTCCCGATGAGGTCATCATGGCGCTGGCCGAGCAGTCCCAGGCCGCGGTCGCGGAAATCGCCGCCCAGGGCGAACTCCATCAGCGGATTTATGACTCTTACATGGATTTGGTCAAAAAAGCCGCCCGTTATGGCAAGGAATTTGAGGCGACGGGGCTTTTGCACCGTGCCCGGGTCTGGGGTTATTAAGCCCTTATCCTCGTGTGAACCGGACCAAACGAAGGGCTGCCCGATGCGGGCGGCCCTTTTTCGATACTGTGTCGCGCAAAGATTGATTGATCCGGACGCTAAAAAAGGTAATTTCCTTGGTTCAGCATGTTATTAATGGCATTGCCTTGCCATCTTCACGCAAAAATATATCAAAAAAATTGGAGCTCTTCATGAAACGTCGCAATTTCCTTAAAGGTGCCGGACTGGCTGCCACTGCCGTTGTGGGCGGGATTGCTGCCCCGGCGATTGCCCGTGCGCAGGAAAATATCACCTGGCGCATGGTGATGCCGTGGCCCAAAGGCACACCGGGTCTGGGGGCGAATGGCGAAAAATTCGCTGCGCGCGTCACCAAAATGACCAATGGCCGCCTGACGATCAATGTCTATGGCGCGGGTGAACTTGTTCCGGCCTTTGAATGCCTTGATGCGGTTGAACAGGGTGTGGCCGATCTGGCGCATGGCACGCCTTATTACTGGGCGGGCAAGGATGCGGCGTTGAATTTCTTTTCGACCATTCCGTTTGGCCTGATGGGCTGGGAATTGTCGGGCTGGCTGCGGTTTGGCGGCGGGCAGGCCTTGTGGGAAGAATTATATGCCCAGTTCAATGTCCTGCCGCTTTATGCCGGGAATACCGGGATGCAGGCCGGGGGCTGGTTCAACAAGGAAATCAATTCTGTTGCCGATCTTCAGGGCGTTAAAATGCGTTATGCCGGGATTGGCGGCGAGGCGATGCGCCGTTTGGGCGCGAATGTGACCCTGCTTCCGGCGGCGGAAATTCTGCCGGCCCTGCAAAGCGGGGCGATTGATGCCGCCGAATGGGTCGGACCGTGGAACGATTTCGCCTTTGGTCTGACGCAGGTGGCGAAATATTACTATACCCCGGCCTTCCACGAGCCGGGCACGGGCATTGAAGTGTTTATCGCCAAGGATAAATTTGACGCCCTGCCGGAAGATATTCAGGAAATCGTCCGGGTTGCCGCCCAGGCCAATGCCGAGGAAACCCTTGCCGATTTCGCGTTCAACAACATCCAGGCCTATCCGGCGATTCTGGAAAAGGGCATTGATGTGCGCCATTTCCCGGATGATGTGATTCTGGCGCTGGCCGAAGCATCGCAGGCGGCCGTCGAAGAAATCGCCGCCAAAAATGACCTGAACCAGCGGATTTACACATCCTATATGGATTTCGTCAAAAAATCGGCGATCTATGGCAAGGAATTTGAGGCCACCGGCATGATGCAGCGGGCCAAGGTCTGGGGCGCCTGATCAGGACCTCCCCGATAATCTGTAAAAGCGGCGTCTTCGGATGCCGCTTTTTTTATGACGTGGCCTAATTCATCGCCGTTTGCGGCGGGCGGGGCAGATCAAGGACAAAGCTGTCTTGCCCCGCGAAATCATCATGATTGATGCGTTTGACCAGTTCGGCAGCCATCAGAAGCGATGTTTCAATCGCCCAGGTCAATTGTTTGACGGCCCCACGATTGCCATCGGCCAGGGCCTCGGGCAGGATGCGTTCCTGCAAGAATTTGGCGACCCCGGCAAAGGCGCGGGCGGCATTTTCGCAGGCGTCACGGGCAATGCCAAACCGCCCGGATTGTTCAATCGCGGTGGCAATGCCGGTCAGATGGGCCATCATGACGCGGATTTCAGGATCATCGGTTGCGGTTTTTTGGGCAACAAAGCGCAAAATACCGGTGTAAAAGGCATAATGGGTGGACATGGTTCTATCAATAATTGGTCTGACACGGAATGTCCGTCGTTTTAGAGCAAGCCTTCGCCGTGGTATAGATAAAATCCGACCCCAATAACGGCCCGGCAGGCCGGAACAAAAAGGCGCAAGACCGCATGCTTCAGGGTGGTTTGATCTTTATCGTTGCCATGGCCTATATCGGCCTGTTGTTTGCCATTGCCCATTATGGTGACAAACATGCCGATAAATGGCGGTCATCTGGGCTGAAACCGACGATCTATGCCCTGTCGATGGCGGTTTATTGCACCAGTTGGACCTTTTTCGGGTCGGTCGGCACCGCATCGGTGCGGGGCCTTGCCTTTTTGCCGATCTATCTTGGCCCGATCATCATGGTTCTGGTGTTTTATCCGGTGATGGTCAAGATCGCCACGATCTGCCGTGAACAGAACATCACCTCGATTGCCGATTTTCTGGGGTCGCGTTATGGCAAAAGCCAAAGCCTTGCGGCCCTTGTTGCCCTGATCGCGGTGGTGGGGGTTCTGGCCTATATCGCCTTGCAGCTCAAGGCGGTGTCGATTTCGTTTGATGTGCTGATCGGGCCGGTGGGCGAGGATGTGGTGCGGCACGGTGCCACGAATTTCACCAAGGATACCGCCTTTTACGTCACCATCCTGATGGCGGTGTTCGCCATATTGTTCGGGGTGCGTTATATCCATGCGTCCGAACATCATGACGGTCTGATTCTGGCGGTGGCGTTTGAAAGCCTGGTCAAATTGCTGGCCTTGCTGATGGTCGGTTTTTTTGTGGTTTATGGCCTGTTTGACGGATTTGGCGATTTGTATGCCCGGTCGCAGGAGCATGTTGAAATTCAGCGAATCTTTGACCGGCAGACATGGTTGACGCCCAATTTCTATGTCGCCACGGTGATTGCGCTGTTTGCGATTTTCTGTTTGCCGCGCCAGTTTCATGTGACCTTTGTTGAAAATGACGACAAGCGGAATTTGAAATCGGCGCGTTGGCTGTTTCCGGCCTATCTGGTGGCGATCAATATTTTTGTGGTGCCGATTGCGGTGGCCGGTTTGTTGTTGTTTGACGGTGACAGTGCGGTCAACCCCGATACCTTTGTTCTGACCCTGCCCTTGATGGGCGGGCAGGATGCGCTGGCGATTTTTGCCTTTGTCGGCGGGCTTTCGGCCAGTACCGGCATGGTGATTGTATCGTGCGTTGCGGTATCGACGATGGTTTGCAATGACCTGATCATGCCGATTTTGCTGCGCGGGCGCAAAATGCGCGATGCGGCATCGGGCGATGTCAGCCAGATTTTGCTGAAAATCCGGCGGGCGGCGATCATTGTCATTCTGTTTCTGGCCTATGGTTTTTACCGGTTTCTGAGCGAAAAATACGCCCTTGCCGATATCGGCATGTTGTCCTTTGCCGCCGTGGCGCAATTTGGCCCGGCGATTCTGGCGGCCCTGTATCTGAAATCGGTCAATCGGACCGGGGTGCGTCTGGGGCTGCTCGGCGGGTTTGCCTTGTGGTGCTATACCCTGTTGTTGCCATCCTTTGTGCAAAGCGGGTTGTTGCCGATGTCGATCCTGACGGACGGGCCGCTGGGCATGGGGTTGTTGCGGCCCCATGCGTTATTGGGGGCCATGATTGACGATCCGTTGACGCATGGCGTGATCTGGAGCCTTGGCGTCAATATTTTCCTGATGTTTGTCGGATCGGCCACCGGCGTTCAGGGGGTGACACAGCGCCGTCAGGCCCAGATTTTTGTCGATATCGACCGCAAGCCGGACCGGACACGCAACGATACCTGGCCTGGCCGGGTGACGATTGGCGATCTGGAAGACCTTGCCGCCCGGTTTCTGGGCACGCAATGGGCGCAGCGCGCCTTTCGCACCTATTTGCAAAATCGTGGGGGCGACGCCAAACGCACCGACATGGCCGATATCGACGCCGCCGGTTTTACCGAACATTTGTTAAGCGGCGCGGTGGGGGCGGCATCATCGCGGGTGGTGATGGCGTTGTTGTTGCCTGACAAGGCGGTATCGCGGCGCGATGCGATGGAATTGCTGGACGAGGCATCGGAGGCCATCAAATTCAACCGCGATCTGTTGCTTAATACCCTTGAAAATATCTCGCAAGGGGTGGGGGTGTTTGACAGTGATTTACGGCTGGCGACATGGAACCATCGTTTTATCGATCTTTTGGGGATTCCGGCCAGCAAGATCGAAGTGACATTGCCGTTAAACGAACTGGTCGCTACCTGCCGCGACAATGGCCCGCGCGGGGTGGATATCGAGGTGTTGCTGGGCCGCAACGCCGCCCCGCAAATGCGCCGGTTGCCCCATACCTATGAAAGGCGGCGGTCGGATGGCATGGTTCTGGAAATCCGCACCAATCCGATGCCCGATGGCGGCTTTGTTGCCACGATTGCCGATATTACCGCGCGGGTGCGGACCGAAGAAGCCCTGCGCGAAAGCGAACGCAATATCCGCATCTATACCGACAATATCCCGGTGATGATTGCCTATGCCGACAAGGCCGAACGGTTGCGCTTTACCAACCGGCCCTATGAACGGATGTTCGGGCTGCGCCGGGCCTCCGCCCATGGGTTGACGGTGCGCGAAGCCTTGGGCGAGGCGCGGTATGAACGGGTGCGCACCATGATTGCGGCGGTGCTGAAAGGATACCGGCAAAGCTTTGAAATCGATTTTCCGCCGATGGAAGGCGAAAGCGGCGACCGTTATGCCGAAGGCACCTATATCCCGCATTTTGACGATACCGGGGCGGTGATTGGCTATTTCTGTATCTATCACGATATCACGGCGCGCCGCATGGCCGAACAGGCCTTGAAAGAAGCCAATGAAAGCCTGGAGCAGCGCGTGGTGGAACGCACCAGCGCGCTGGAAGACCTCAATAGCGAATTGTCGGTGGCCAAGGAACAGGCCGAAACCGCCAATGACACCAAAACCCGGTTTTTTGCCGCCGCCAGCCATGATTTGCTGCAACCCCTGAATGCGGCGCGGTTATTTACCGTGGCACTGGGCGGCAAGGAATTGTCGGCCGAGGCCGCCGATCTGGCGGGCAAGGTTGATTTGTCGCTTAAGGGGGTGGAGGAACTGCTCAATGAGTTGCTCGATATCTGTAAACTCGATGCCGGGGCGATGCCGCCGACGATTCGCGATTTTCCGTTGTCGCGGATTCTGGATGCCCTGAAAACCGAATTTACCCCGATTGCCGAAAAGGCCGGTTTGCGATTCGGTGTCAAAAGCCGCGATGTCTGGGTCCGATCCGACAGCCGCCTTTTGCGCCGCATCCTGCAAAATTTCATTTCCAACGCTCTGCGCTATACCCGCAAGGGCGGCACGGTGGTGGGGTGCCGGATGCGCGGCGATCATGTGCGAATCGAGGTTTGGGACAGCGGGCCGGGCATCCCCGAAGACAAACTGAAAATCATTTTTCGCGAATTCCACCGTCTTGAAAGCCCGGAAAACAGCGATATCAAGGGGCTTGGCCTTGGCCTTGCCATTGTGGAGCGGCTGGGCCGGTCGCTGGATCATCATGTGTCGGTGCGCTCGCGCCCCGGTCGGGGCACGGTGTTTTCGGTGGATGTGCCGCTGGGCATTGCCGCGCCCGAAATCGCAGGCGGGGTGCCGCGTCGCCGGATGGCGGGCGAACTGGGCGGGGTGCGGGTTTTGTGCATTGATAATGAACCCGATATTCTCGATGGCATGACGGCGATGCTGGAAAACTGGAATTGCGTGGTGGCAACGGCGCGATCCGGGGCGGAATGCGCCACATTGCTGATGCCAGATGACGGCACCACCGCGTTTGCCCCCGATATCATCCTTGCCGATTATCATCTTAGCGCCGGTGAAACCGGGCTGGATGTGCTGCGCCGTTTGCGCGATGGGCATGGCTTTGACGTGCCTGCGGTGGTGATCACAGCCGACCGCAGCACCGAAACCGCCGAACTGATACGGGCAGAGAATTTTTCGTTGCTGAACAAGCCCTTGCGACCGGCGAAATTGCGGGCCTTGATGACGCGATCCCTGAACCGGTTGGGGTCGGATGCGGCGGAGTAAGAGTTACATGTTTATTCACAGAGACTGTCAAATTTTCGGATAAATGCTGACTGAATTTCCGGATTTTTCAAGAGTTCTGCTTTATAATTTTCAAGATAAGTCAATATTGTGTCATGAAGTTTTTCTCGAAATACAATTTTTGATCTCGAGTTTATAGGGATATCTCCGAAAGCCCAGATTCTCCATCCATTTTTAGTGCATGCTTCGTGTAATAAGGCGCAGCGGATTGATACATAAAATTCCAATGCAGATTCTTCATCAAAAAAATCTTTAAAAATAGGTGCTTTGCTCAAGAAATTAATGTATAGATCTTTGCTGCGAGAATACTCATTATTTTGAGGATTTCTAGAAAATACATAAGATTTTCCTACTCTTAATGCGGCGATAAATTCTATTAATGCGCACTGAATTGATACTATTGAATATCCTTCACCTTCAAAATTTCCATGTTTTTGTAAAATGCCAATTGGTGATAGATATCTTGTGTTGAGTCGATTCCATAAGAAAGAATTGTACGCTTCAGCCCATGTGTCTAAATCATTATATTTTTCAATCTTGAATTTTAATTTCTTCCAATCTTCTGATGTTAATTTTCCAGAAATATAAATTTTATCTAAATGACCAGGTGAAAACATTCGTATGTTCTCCGGATATATAGGCAATGAAAAATTTTGATGTTGTTAGCAAATCAATTTTTGATTTAAGCTTAATTTTATGAGTTAAGCAAAGATGTCAGAAGATGCTGATTTGCGCAATATTTAACGCTTGTCTGCACAAATTTACTACACTTTCATTCTTAGATCCCAACAGGCAATAGCGAAAAAAATCACTTTACGTGGGTTGTTGGGTAGTTCGGTGCATGTTCTAGCATCCAGCCGCATAATATAAATTAACTCCTTGAAAAAGTTGATAGTTTTAAGATTAGATGGATTTTTTCAGATTTTCTGAAAAAAGTTCTTGATTTGTTCTTTTCGCTGTGGCATAACAGAAAAGTCAAGGGGATAAATCCGCCCGAACCGAAACCCGCAAGGCCTTGTGCCTTGCGGGTTTTTGCGTTTGGGCCAGAGGAAAGAGGCGATGATGATGCGTTACAAACACAGACAGGATGGCGGACAAGCCAGCAAGATTATGACCGGCGGGTGGAAAAGCCATTACGGAGGCCCTGCGCGGGTCCGCTAACCCGGCCATTTGTCAAGACGCCCGAATTGCGTCTTGTTGGTGGCACGTCCTGCCCTGATCGGGGCGGGAACCATCCGGCCTTGCCGGGGGTGGCAGGAGCGGGTGGTGGGTCCGTTGCCGGGCGAGTTGCGCGGCGGGCGGAGGCACGAGGTTTGTCCGGGCCTGTCCGGTTCCCGTGATTGCGGGAAAGGCGGGTTTTGGCCGGGCCATCTTGCGGCGGGTTCGGTTAACGCGGGGCGAAGGCCCGGCGGTGGAAGGAAGACCCAAGCCTGCATTTTCGGATGCGGCTTGTGAGGCAGACGGGGGTATGGGCGCCATATCAAGTACCCCTGATGGAGCCTCGCCAAAGTCCCACGGGGGTAGTCCGTCTTGTGTGCATCGGTCCTGCCGGGTTGGCGATTCGGGGGC
>NZ_JAUYHK010000002.1 GCF_030690045.1 Thalassospira sp. | reverse complement strand
TGCATTTTCGGATGCGGCTTGTGAGGCAGACGGGGGTATGGGCGCCATATCAGGTACCCCTGATGGAGCCTCGCCAAAATCCTACGGGGGTAGTCCGTCTTGTGTGCATCGGTCCTGCCCGGTTGGCGATTTGGGGGCTGTCACAGCCGTTATATGGCGGTTTTCCGGGGTGGAGGGGTGTGGTGCGGCAGTTTTTCCGCTTGTTTTCATGGATCATGATTGATTGCTGAAATTTTAAAACCCCGGTTCGATCCGGCTGTCATTCACCGGATCATCCCAGACCATGCGGCATGGCAAAACGCCGGTCCAGACCGGCCAGCCATAATCGGCGTCATCATCCACCGGGTCGCCCGACCGGATTTTGGCCGAGACTTCCTTGAGATCAAATCCCAGAAACAATGTTGCCTTGAGTTCCTGCGCATTGGGTTGACGGATTTTATCCCAGCGACCGGGCGCGATTTTGTCGATGAAATATTGCGAATGCGCCATTTTATCGGCCGGATCGTCCAGAATATGGGCCTTGCCATACAGGATCACCGACCGGTAATTGGCGGAATGATGAAAGGCGGATCGCGCCATCACCAGACCGTCAAGATGGGTAAAGCACAAACAGGCCGCAGCCCCGTTGGCAATTGCCGCCAAAACGCGGTTTTTCGACGCGCCATGAATATAAACCGCCTCGCCCACCCGCCAGTGCGCGGTCGGGATCATCACCGCCTGCCCGTCCAGAACCGTGGCAACATGGCATATCATGGCATCATCAATGATGCCGTGAATGGTGGCGCGGTCATAGGTCGCGCGTTTGGGGCCACGGACGATTTTGGTGGCGGGATGAATGGCGTAGGTATCGGTCATGGCGGGGGTCCCTGTTTTGCGGTTTCGTCGCCATCATCGTCGAAATTGGACTTTTCATAAGAACCGATATAATAAAATTCATAGAACCAATTTAACCGCAGGCCAAAAATGAGCAGCATTTTTTCCTGGACCTATCTGAGCCATCCGGACGATGCCGCCCTGCCGGCCTATCGGCGGCTGTATTTTGGCATTCGCCGCGCCATTCTGGACGGGCGGTTGAAACCGGCGGAAAAACTGCCTGCCAGCCGCGACCTTGCCGCACAGCTTAAAATTTCGCGCAATACGGTGGTCAATGCCTTTGATTTGCTGATGTCCGAGGGATATCTGACCAGCAGGATTGGCGCGGGCAGTTTTGTCGCCACCAGCCTGCCCGATCAACATGCCTGCCCCGCCCCCGACGGGCGGCAACCCCAAGCCGCTGAACCATCGCCCCGGTTCTTGCGCCTGAGCCAGAGCGCGCAACGGACCCTTGCATGGCAGCGGCGGTATCCGCGTTTTAACGTCACAAGGCCGTTTAACCCCGCCACCCCGGATTTTGACGGGTTTCCGTTTGATATCTGGGCGCGGTTGCTGCGCCGGGCATGGCGGCGCCCGAAACTGGCGCTGACCATTCCCGATGATCCGATGGGGCTTGGCGATTTGCGCGCAGAAATCGCCGCATGGCTGCGGCAATCGCGCGGGGTGAATTGCGCGGCATCACAGGTGATGATTGTGTCGGGCGCACAGCAGGCATTGGACCTGATCGCCCGTGCGCTGGTGGATCCTGGCGATATCGTCGCCACCGAGGACCCCGGATATGAAGGCATTCGTGGCGTTCTGGCCGCCAATGGGGCCGATGTGCGGCCGATCCCGGTTGATGATGAAGGATTGCAGGTCGCCCGTCTGGAAAGCGGCGCACCGGCGCGAATTGTCGTCACCACGCCATCGCGCAATTATCCGCTGGGCACCACTTTGTCGCTGACGCGCCGATTGTCGCTTTTGCAATGGGCCGATGCACAGGATGCGTGGATTGTCGAAGATGATTACGACAGCGATTACCGCTATGACGGGCCGCCGCTGTCTGCGTTGCAGGGGCTGGATCAACGATCCCGCGTGATTTATGTCGGCACATTTTCCCGCGTGCTGTTTCCCGGTATCCGGCTGGGGTATCTGGTTGCCCCGCCCGAACTGGTGCCGGTTTTTCGCGGCTTGCGCGGATTTGCCGATGGCGTGCCCGCCCCAACCGCCCAGGCCGCCCTTGCCACCTTTTTCACCGATGGCCATTTCGGCAGTCATGTTCGCCGCACCCGGTTGCTGTATGGCGAACGCCGCGCCCATTTGCGCGACCTGATCACACAGAAGGCCGCCGATTTGCTGACGATCCTGCCATCTGATGGCGGATTGCATCTTTGCACCCGGTTGAAAGCAGGGCTGAACGATATCGCGGTTCAGGAAAGAATGGTTGCCGCCCGTCTCGATTGCCGGGCGCTGTCATCCTATTACCATGATAAAAGCCCGGAAAACCTTGCCCTTTTGCCACAGGGATTGATCCTTGGCTTTGCCGGATGGGATAAAATCGCCCTGTCGCAAAGTTTCGATGAACTGACAACGATTTTGCGCCGTATGTAAGTTGTACCCGAGCCCGAGAGAGTATGGTAGCGGACAATGTTACCCCGATGCCGTGCTGGTGCCGTACTCTCTCACCCCCATTTTCCTGCCTTTTGCTGTTCCCGATATCAGGACTGTCATGTCTGCATCCCCCATCGCCATCATGTGGTTTCGCAATGATTTGCGTCTGGCCGATAATCCGGCCCTGATGGCCGCCTGTCGCTGGGCCGGGCAAAATGGCGGGCGGGTCTTGCCGGTGTTTATTTACGATGATGTGATTGACGGGCAACTGGGCGGGGCGACGCGATGGTGGTTGCGCCACAGTTTGCAAAGCCTTGATCACAGTCTTGGCGGTCAGAAACTGCATCTGTTTCGCGGCACGGCACAGGATGTTCTGACATCGGTTCAGGCGGAATATCAGGTTACCGCCCTGTTCTGGAACCGGTGTTATGACCGGCCATCGATCACCCGCGATACCGCGATCAAGACCCATGCCCATCAAACCGGCCTGATGTGCGAAAGTTTTAACGGCCAGTTGCTGTTTGAGCCGTGGGACGTCAAAACCGGATCGGGCGGGTCGTTCAAGGTGTTCAGCCCGTTCTGGCGCGCCTGCCTGAAAATGCCGCCGCCCGCCGCACCGCAAGCCGCACCGGACCACATACCGCTGGCAACGGTGACACCGTCACAGGCGGTATCGCTGGCCGAACTTGACCTTGCGCCCAAACCATTTGACTGGGCCGGGGGATTAGCCGAACGGTTTACGCCGGGCGAAGCAGGCGCGCGGGCGCAATTGCATGATTTTATCGATGAAAGACTGATCGATTATGCCGCCCTGCGCGATTATCCTGATCAGCGGGTGACGTCGGAGCTTTCGCCCCATTTGCGATTTGGTGAAATCAGCCCCCGGCACATCTGGCACGCCACCGCCCATCATGCCGATGCCCATCCGGCACAGGCCCAAACCACCGCCAAATTCCAGTCCGAACTGGGCTGGCGGGAATTTGCCCATCATGTTCTGTTTCATGCTAAAGACCTTGCGACCATCCCGCTGCAACCGGCCTTTGCCCGTTTTCCGTGGGTGCAGGATGCCGATGCCCTGAAACGATGGCAAACCGGGCAAACCGGTTTTCCGATTGTCGATGCCGGTATGCGCGAATTGTGGCACACCGGCTATATGCATAACCGGGTGCGGATGATTGTCGGGTCGGTGCTGGTCAAACATCTTTTGGGGGACTGGCGCGACGGGCTTGCATGGTTTGACGCCACGCTGGTCGATGCCTGCCCGGCCAACAATGCCTTTTCATGGCAATGGATTGGCGGCTGCGGGGCCGATGCCGCCCCCTATTTCCGCATTTTCAATCCGGTTTTGCAGGGGGAAAAATTTGACCCCAAAGGGGTTTATGTGCGGCAATGGGTCCCCGAATTGCGTAACCTGCCCGACACCCTGATCCATAAGCCGTGGGAGGCCCCCAGGCTTGTCCTGATCGGGGCGGGGGCGGCATCCTATCCCGATCCTGTCATCGGGCTGCGTCAGGGGCGCGACCGGGCGATGGCAGCCTGGCGGGAAATGAAAAAAACCGCGAACTTTGAAGAAGGCGACATGACCTGAGGCCTCAAATGACGGTCGGATGACTGTCGAGGCAGAACAGTTGCGAATGTGATCGCATTATGTTAATTTACAATCAATGCATGCAATTAATGGAAATGATATCAATGCCATCCATCACCATTCGCAACGTCCCTGATGAAGTGCACCGGGCAATCCGGGTGCGTGCGGCCATGCATGGCCGCAGCGCCGAGGCTGAAATCCGGGATATCCTGGACAAGGCGGCGAAGCCCGAGGGCCGCCTGAAGATCGGCTCGCTGCTGGTTTCTATCGCCCGCGAGGCTGGCGGACTGACGGATGCCGAAGTCGAGGATTTCAATCAGATTCGCGACAAGACGCCAGCCGAACCCATGAGGTTTGAATGATCGTCATTGACACCAATGTTATTTCCGAGTTGTGGAGGATTGAGCCGAATCCCAATGTGCTGGCGTGGATCGACGCCCAGGCCGTTGAAACGCTCTATCTGTCCGCCATCACCGTGGCCGAACTGCGATATGGCCTTGCGACAATGCCTGAGGGCAAGCGCCGCACGGTCTATCAGGATCGGCTGGCGAACGAGGTTCTGCCAGCCTTCGCGGGCCGCGTTCTGCCGTTTGATCTGGACGCTTCGCAAGCCTACGCGAACCTGATGGCGCGGGCCAGAGCGGAGGGCCACGCCATCGGCAAGGCAGATGGTTACATCGCCGCCATTGCGTATACGCGCGGCTTCACCATCGTTACGCGCGACGTTGCACCATTCCAGGCGGCCGGTCTCAACGTCATCAACCCATGGAAGATCGCGGAATGATCAAGTCATTTCGAGGTATAATGCTGACCAGCGCAAAGATCAGGTCCGGACCCTATTTCCAGAACGGTTTTTGTTTGTCGAATTTCTGCCAGGCGTCCTGCAAGCCAGCCAGGCGGTGATCGGCACGGGCGGCGTACCAGCCGGTAATCAGCCCGACCGCCATCAATCCATCGCGCCCCAGCTGTGGCACAAGGGCCTGCAACCGTTGTTCGGCAACGGTGGCGTCATTCATCTGGCCCAGAATTTCCTGCAACCCGGCCAGCCCGGCACGGAATTTACGCACCGCCTTGCCGCCATGAATTTCAAAAAAGAAATCGCAGGCATAGCGTAACTGTTTGATATCGAGCCGCCACGCATGCAGGGCGACCACCGACAATGCGGCAACCTTGTCGCCCCGTTTTGCCACCCGTTTGCAGGATTGTTCCAGCAACGGATCGGCCAGATCGCCCACCGGCCCGGCCATCGCCTGCATCTGGGATGCCTGTGCGCCCGATGCCCAGCGCGAATAGGTTGCCCATGCGCCCAGCAACAACAGGACCTGTTGGTATTCCGGTGATTCCAGCATGGCATGCGCCGTTGCAAGGGCGATGGCGCGCTGTTTTTGTGCTTCGGCACGGATTTCCGGCAAACCGGGATGATCGGCAAAGCGTGCCTCTACGGTTGGCAGGGTTTCGGTCAAAAACACATCCCAGTCGCGCAGCGAATCAAGGCCCTTGCTGCATTGTTTCAGCAAACGACGGATCAACACCGCCTCGCCCTGTGGCAGGTTTTTGCGAAACAGGCCAAAGGCCACGCGCAAGCGACGCAGGCCGATGCGCATCTGGTGGCATCCTTCGATATGGATGTCGTCACGCACGCACACCTCGTTGCCAAGGATCATCGACAATCCTTGCGACAGCACGGCGCGAAAGGCCGCCTCGGCACTCATACCGGCATGCAGGCCGACGGCTTCGGCCTTGTAGAACCCCGGCTGTTCGTTGAAATAAAGGGCGCGGCCCCGCGATGCCTTGCTGCGCAGGCTCAGATAAAGCGGCACAGTGCGTTGCAGTTCCAGCGCCAGATCAAACAGGGCGGCGGGGTGCCCTTCTTTCAGTTCCAGTTCGACTTCGGACAGGGGGGCTTCGCGTTCTCCGGCCCGGACCACACCCTGATCAATTGCTAGTTCCATCACCGCATCGCGATATGTCAGATCGACACTGGTGCGGTGCAAATCGGTTTCAAAAATCCGGCCAATCTGCTTTTTGCCGACCAGACGATCCAGCAGTGCCACCACATCGGGTTCCTGAAACAGGGCCAGATCCAGCTTGCCGTTTTCCATCGGCACCGTCCATTCCGGGCGTTCGGGCAAGGCTTCGCGCAGGCCGTTGGAAACCTTGACTGTCTGTTCCCACCCCTTGGTGCCCTTTTTGCGCACCCGGATCGCCAGACCCTTGCGCGACAGCGACAGTTTGGACGTGTCATGGTAAATCGACACCAGATGGGTGCGGATCATCCGGCGGCCTTCGCGGACTTCGCGCAAGACGGCGGCACGTTTTAACCGCGCGACATGTTTCGGATCGATCCTGAGTTTCAGTTCGATCTCGATTTGTTTTTCAGGCATCCGGCTTCCTTTGGGTCACTTGCACCGTCGCAATCTGCGCTATCTTCTTTTGGTCTTAGCGCTTTTTATGTTTCAGAAATTTGATAAAAATCATCCGCGCGACGGTGAAACAAAATTGTCTGATTTCCGCAACAATTCTATCTGAAGCTTGGAAAATCAAGGGTTTTTGGTTCCGGAACCAAAGAACACAAAGTATGCGTTCATTTGAAAAATGATATCATATTTTCTGTTCAATTGATCATGATTTTCCCCGGCCGTTTTTCAAAACATCACCCGCCCGATATGGCTTTCCCTGTCGGGGTTTTGATGCTTTGCAGAATCGCGTCCCCTCCTTTTGGACAGGTTACGTCCGGCAATTTGCCCGTTATGGTTTCAGAGTCAAAAAAACACACGGGGACAGTAAACAGATGCAGAAATCACTTATGGTTGCAGGGCTTGCGGCCGGGATGCTTGTGCTTGCCGGTTGTCAGACCACACCCAGTTACAGTTTTTCGGAATGGACGGAACGCCCCCTTGCGGATTCGCGGTTTGACCTTCCGGCGGTATCCAATATTCCGGTGACCAAACTGGAACAGCAGGATCGCAATAACGGGCAGATTCAAAACGAAAAATGGACGCTGAATTGCGGCGAAGGTTTTGTGAACCTGCAATATGTTCCAACCGCGTGGTTTTCGTACGGAACGGAACAACATATCAGCGACCGCGCCCGTTTCACCAGCCCTTATGAAGAAAAAGGGGTTCAGATTTCAGATATTCACACGGTTTCCAACATCAATGGAAAATCGATTGGCTATTACGGCAAGGCCAAATTTCCCGATGGGGAGATTTGCGACGTGGCGAATTTTGCCGTCCGCATGAAACGTGCCCGGACAATCTATGACAATGACCGGGGTGATACAGACACCGCCATCGACATGCTTTATTGTGGCCGGGGCGATCTTGATATGGAAACCCTGACCTCGCGCCTCAGTCTGGTGCAGGACAAATCCGCCTTTGCCATGGCCATCGCCACCCAACCCAAACCATCCTGCATGGCCCCGGCAGGGTCTGCCGACAGCAAACCACTGTCAAAACATTCGGTTGTCGATGGCAACCTGAAATGGGACGGGCAATCGCAAGACACAATCAATGTCTGGCTGCGCCGCAATGAAGACGAGGGGAAATTTGATTTCACCATCGGCAAGACCGGCTGTATCGGCAATTATTACCGCGAAACCGACGATCTTGCCTTTGACGGCGGTTGGAAACTGACCTGTGATGATGGGGCGATGGCATCGGGCAAATTCAATATTGATGACGATGATCGCCTGAATGCCAGCGGCAAGGACCGGAAAAGTAAAAACATCACCTTTTCCATTCCGCTCAAGGCCTAAAACGATGATGGCGGGCGGGGCATTTGTGCCTCGTCCGGCCGACCGGCCTCCCCGGATTTCAGGCACAAAAAAACCCGGCCAGGGCCAGGTTGTTTTGGGGTCCACCAAAAGGTGGTGCCCGGAGGCGGATTCGAACCACCGACACGCGGATTTTCAGTCCACTGCTCTACCAACTGAGCTATCCGGGCATTTCCGTTTCCGGAGCGTTCCCTGCGGAACGAGCGGGGTTATACTAGCTCGTTTGGGGCTTGTCCAGCCTCAAAACGCATTTTTTTCGCCTTAAAATTCGTCTTCATCATCGAGTTCTTCGAGATCGTCCGGTGCCTCGGTTGCCGGGATCGCATAGCCGCCCCCCAGCCATTTTCCCAGATCCAGATCGGCACATCGTTTCGAGCAAAACGGGTGGTATTTTTCATCCACCGGCTTGCCGCACATCGTGCATTTTGACTGTCCTGCTGCCATTTTCTATCCTTCCTGATCGCGAATGCGTTCGACGATAACTTCCATATCCGTCAAATCCGGCCTGTCGCCAATTTGCGGCACGGTTCCCATGCTTTCCTGCAACAGGCGCAAGGATTGCGGATCGGATTGCAATTGCGCGGCCATTCCCGGCGGCACCCAGACCTGATACCGGCCCGCCGGTTGGGACCGCATCCGGGCAATGATTGCGCGCAGGATACCTGCCCGTGCGGCCACCGATAAAAGCGGGCGCGGTGCAGAACCGGCAAAAAACCGGGCCGATAGCGAAACACCGCTGCGCTGGCGGCTGAATTCATAGAGGCCGAGACGGGTAAAACCGCCGATCTGGACATTGCCGGTCATTTCGTCGCCAAAGGCATCGCGCAGGACCTGTTCAAACCGGTCGCGGGCCGGACGTGCGGCCATGCGCAACGGATCAATCACCACAAGGCCGCCGATATTGCGCAGCCGCACCTGGCGGACAATTTCCGTTGCCGCCCGGCAATTGATTGCAAGGGCGCGTTGCCCGGCATTGTCCCCGGCATCCGCGCCGCCGCCATTGATGTCTATGGCGCATAATGCCGTGGCTTCGTCAATCGCCAGCCACGCCCCGTCGCCCAGATCGACCCTTGTGCCAAGGGCGACCTCGATCTGTTCTTCGACACCCTCATGATCAAACAACAGGGACGGGCCGCGATGCACCGCGATATCCGCATCCTCCACGCCCAGCGCCCGCAAATAACCGCGCAGGCGGATATGTTCTGCCGCCCCATCGACCACACAGGCCCCACCCTGCATGACATGTCGTTCGATCAGCTGATCGGCATCCGACAGGGCCTGAAAAATCTGTTTGGGGCCGGTTGCGATTTTTTGGGCGGCAAGGCTGTCGCGCCAGATCTGGCGCAGCCGTTTGAATTCACCCTCAATCGCCGTATCGGGCCAGTCCAGCGCCACACTGCGCAAGGTCAGGCTTTCACCTTCGGCGGCAAGGCGGCGCAACAGGGCGGTCAACTGATCGCGGCGGGCCTCGTCTTTCAGCTTGCGCGGGACGTCAATCACCCCGCCATGCGGCCGGTAAATCAGCCCCAGACCTTCCAGCGAAATCCGTCCGGTCAGTTTCGGCCCCTTGTCTTCAAATCCCAGACGCGCGATTTGCACAATCACCCACTGGCCTTCATGAAGGGGGCCGTCGCTGCGATCAAAGGGCAACAATCCGTCGGCCACCCCGTCAAGGGCGACCATCGCCGCCTTTATTTCCGGCAACACCCGGCGGACCCGCCCGACATGCACGTCAAAGCGCGCCGGACCACCCCGGTCAATCAATAGCCGGTCCAGACGGCCCGCACAGATTTGCGCCACCCGGCGTTCTGCCGTCACGGCATCAATCAAAAGCCGGGTTTGCGCCACATCTGTCGGCGTCATATCAGGTTTCCTTTGGCCAGAATCCCAGCCCGCGCAACATTGCATCGGCATCATAAAGCGACAGGCCCACGACATTGCTGTATGACCCGGCAATATCGCGGATGAAGGTTGCGGCCAGCCCCTGAATGCCATAGGCACCGGCCTTGCCGCGCCATTCGTCGCTGGCGATATAGCGCGCCAGATCGCCTTCGTCCAGACGGCGGAAAATTACCCGTGTTTCGACAACTCGGGTGCGTACCGTGCCGCCCGGCGCAATCACACAAATGCCGCCATAAACCCGGTGCCGCCGCCCGGCCAGAAGTTTCAGGAATTTTCCGGCTTCGTCCGCATCGGCGGCCTTGCCCAGTTCGCGCTGACCGCAGGCAACCACCGTATCGGCGGCCAGAATGAAACAACCGGCATGATCCCCGGCAATCGCACGGGCCTTTTGTTCGGCCAGACGCAGGGCAAGACGGCGCGGCGATTCATCGCGCAACGGCGTTTCATCGATATCGGCCGGCACCACCGCCGTCGGGACAATGCCGATCTGGGCCAGCAATTCAAGACGGCGTGGCGATGCAGACGCCAGAATGAGTTTGGTCAAATCGCATCCCCCCGCCGGAACATATTCCGGCATTCTGACACTCGATCACACATGCCAAAACCACCCATATGCCCGGTCCGTCACATCCGCTGGAATGACAGAACAGGCAGGGCAGTTTACAGACATCGGCGCAAAACACTTTACGGCGCGCCAGGCGATGCCGTCAAATCCTGCTGCGCGTGAAAAGTCCGGATTATTTGAAACGGAAAGTAATACGACCCTTGGTCAGGTCATAAGGCGTCATTTCAACGCTGACACGGTCGCCCGCCAGTACGCGAATACGGTTTTTACGCATCTTGCCCGATGTGTGGGCAAGAATTTCGTGATCATTGTCCAGCTTCACGCGAAACATCGCATTGGGCAAAAGTTCCGTGATAGTGCCCTGAAACTCGATAACGTCTTCTTTAGCCATGTGGTTCCTAACTTCTGTGCTGCAACACCAATTACCGGTTGGCGCAAACTGCTCCGATCACGCAAAAAGGTCAAGCCCTTTCGCATGGAAACAGCGCGCCCCGGCATTGTGTTGCGTGCATATTGACCGGGATATGGGTAGCATATCGCAAAATGCAAACCCGGAGCCTGTCATGCCCGTTACCCCCACCCCGACCATCCGCCCGGCAAACCGCAATGATGCCACCGACATTCACCGCATGCTGGTTGCCATTGCCAGGGCCACCGGCCATGACAGCAAGATCACCAGCACGGCGGACGACATCGCCCGGGACGGTTTTGGCCCCCGACCGGCCTTTCAGGCCCTGATTGGCGAACAGGACGGGCGCGCGGTTGCGCTGTGTCTTTATTTTGCCAGCTATTCCACCTTTCGCGGCAAACCGGGCATTTATGTTCAGGATTTGTATGTGGACCCCGATTTGCGCGGCAGCGGATTTGCCCAACGGCTTTTGGCCCGTGCTGTTGCCCGCGCCCATGCGGATGGGTGTGCCTATTTGCGGCTGTCGGTCGATGCCCGCAATGCGGCCGGGCAAAAATTTTATGTCAAAACCGGCATGCGGGCGGCAGATGAGGAACGGATTTTTGTGCTGGACGGGAATGCCTTCATGGCCCTTGCCCGGACCGGCTAAACCCTTGGCGCGGGGCCGACCGGGAAGCGTTGCAAAATGCGTTTTTTCAGCTGATCGCGGACCTGACGATAGGCCTCAAGCCGCACTTCGCGCGATCCTTCGACCATGGTGGCGTCAAACGTATTCCAGAATTCAACATCGCAGGCCATGGTCCGGGTCATTTCGACGGCGCGGTGCTGTGCCTCTGGTGACAGGGTAATGATCAGGTCAAAAAAACCGTCTTCCAGTTGGTCAAAGGTTTTGGGTTTGTATTTTGAAATATCCAGCCCGATTTCATCCATCACGGCGATGGCAAAGCCGTCGGGGCTTCCGGCCCGCAGGCCGCAGGCCTCCACATAGATACGGTTGCCATGATAATGCCGCATCAGGGCATAGGCCATCACGGACCGGACCGCGTTATAGCTGCACGCAAACAGGATGGCGCCGGGAAGCTCATCCATCACTGTCCCTTAACCCCGAATATGAAGGACACAAACAAGGGTAAACAGGCGTCGCGCCGTATTTTCGTCGATGGTCACCTTGTCAACCAGCAATTCGCGCAGTTGTTCCGACCCTTCGTTATGCAGGCCGCGCCGGGCCATATCGATGGTTTCGATCTGGGCGGCGGATGCCTTTTTGATCGCGTCGTAATAGCTTTCGCAGATCATGAAATAATCTTTGACAATCCGGCGAAACGGGGTGAGCGGCAGGATGATGGTGGTCAGGTTTTCTGCATCATTATCGCCGCGCACATCCATATAGATGCGGTTGTCCTCAATGCGCAGATGCACAGAATACGGGCCTTCAAACCCGCCTGCCGGTTCAAAATGATTGTCTTCGAGCAGGTCGTAAATCGCCACGGCCTGTTCATGTTCGACCTCGGGGCGGCGACGGACGGTATATTTTTCGTCCAGATAGATCCCGGCGATGGATTGGGTGTTTAATGTGCCTGTTGCCATCTCTATCTCCTGCGCCTTTGCCCCTGTTGAGTCCCAGCTTACATGCGGTTGGACCGGATCGCTACTGAAAGTCCATGCGCCTGCAAACCTTCGCTTTCGGCCAGCCTGATTGCCGCCGGGCCAATTTTTGCCAGGGCCTCGGGCGTGCATTTGATCAATGACGACCGTTTGACAAAATCCAGAACGCCCAACCCCGATGAAAACCGCGCAGATCGTGCCGTTGGCAACACATGGTTTGGCCCGGCGACATAATCGCCGATGGCCTCGGGCGTGTAGCGGCCCAGAAAAATCGCCCCGGCATGATGGATCTGATCCGCCATGCCATCCGGGTCATCCACCGCCAGTTCCAGATGTTCCGGTGCCAGCCGGTCCACCAGTGCCGGAGCCTGCGACAAATCATCAACCAGAACAATTGCACCAAAGTCGCGCCAGCTTGCCCCGGCAATTTCGGCGCGTGGCAGGGTTTCCAGATGTTTGTCAATCGCCACCTGAACCCGGTCGGCAAAGCCGGCATCATCGGTAATCAAAATCGATTGTGCCACCGGGTCATGTTCCGCCTGCGACAGCAAATCTGCCGCCACCCAGGCCGGATCATTGCTGCCATCTGCCACCACCAGAATTTCCGACGGCCCGGCGATCATATCAATACCGACCTGCCCGAAGACCCGGCGTTTGGCCGCCGCCACAAAGGCATTGCCCGGCCCGACGATCTTGTCCACCGGTTTGATGGTTTCGGTGCCATAGGCAAGGGCGGCCACCGCCTGCGCCCCGCCAATCCGGTAAATTTCATCCACCCCGGCAATGCGGGCAGCGGCCAGAACCAGCGGGTTCATTTTATCATCGGGGGTCGGCACCACCATCACCAGCCGCGCCACCCCGGCGACCTTGGCGGGAATGGCATTCATCAGAACCGATGACGGATAGGACGCCAGCCCCCCCGGCACATAAAGCCCCGCCGCCGAGACCGCCCGCCAGCGCCAGCCCAGTTCGACGCCATCGGCATCGGTATAGCGCGCATCTTCGGGCATCTGTTTTGCGTGATAGGCCCGAATGCGGGTCGCCGCCGTTTTCAGGGCCGCCAGCAAGTCCGGCTCGATAGATGCCAGGGCCGCATCCACCTCGTCCCGGCTGACTGCCATATCGGCGGCCGAGATATTCACCCGGTCAAACCGGTTGGTATATTCGACCACCGCCGCATCGCCGCGTTTGCGCACATCAGCAATGATATCGGCGACAACGGCGTCAACATCGGCATCCGATTCGCGCTTCATCCCCAAAAGATTCTGAAAGGCGGATTCAAAATCCGCATCGCGCGTGGAAAGTCTAAGCACCATTGCACACCTCGGAAAAACGGTCGATCCACGGCTGAATTTCGGTCGGGCGGGTTTTCAGCGCCGCCCGGTTGACGATCAGGCGCGATGTCACATCGGCGATATGTTCGATTTCACGCAAGCCATTGGCGCGCAGGGTATTGCCGGTTGACACCAGATCGACAATCCGGCGGCACAGGCCCAGCGTCGGGGCCAGTTCCATCGCGCCATTCAGTTTGATGCATTCGGCCTGAACGCCGCGTGCCGCAAAATGACGGCGGGTCACATGCGGATATTTGGTGGCAACCCGGACATGCGACCAGCGCGACGGATCATCGCCCTCGACCATTTCTTCGAGTTCCGCCACGGCCAGACGGCAATGACCGATATTGAGATCCAGCGGCGCATAAATTTCGGAATAATCAAATTCCATCAGCACATCATTGCCGCACACCCCGATATGGGCGGCGCCAAAGGCCACAAAGGTCGCAACATCAAAACTGCGCACCCGGATGATATCGATATTGGGATGGTTGGTGGCAAAACGCAGCGCCCGGGATTTCGGGTCGTCAAAGGCGGCCTCGGGTTCGATCCCGGCGGACCGGACCAGCGGCATTACCTCGTCAAGAATGCGGCCCTTGGGCAGGGCCAGCACCAGCTTTGCGTCGTCACTCATCACTTGTTCGCCTTGCATGCATTTCAATCCGACCTGCGGGGCAATGATGCCCCGTGCCGTTATCCCTTGACCCGTTCGATCTGCGCGCCGCAGGCCGCCAGCTTTTCTTCCAGCCGTTCATAGCCGCGATCCAGATGATAAACCCGGCTGATCACGGTTTCGCCTTCGGCGGCCAACCCGGCCAGCACCATCGATACCGATGCCCGCAAATCGGTTGCCATGACTTCGGCACCGGACAATTTTGACACACCGCGCACGATTGCCGAACGGCCATGCACATTGATGTCCGTACCCATGCGGCTTAATTCCGGCACATGCATGAACCGGTTTTCAAAAATGGTTTCCGTGATCATGGATGCGCCATTGGCCACCGCCATCAGCGCCATGAATTGCGCCTGCATGTCCGTCGGGAAACCGGGAAAGGGTTCGGTCATCACATCGACCCCTTTCAGGGTCGCACGGTTGCCGCGCACGATCATGCCCGTGTCGGTTGCCTCAACCACCACCCCGGCCATCCGCATGACATCGATCAGGGCTTCGACCAGATCGATCCGGGTGCCGGTCAGTTCAATCTCGCCACCGGTAATGGCGGCGGCAATTGCATAGGTGCCGGTTTCAATGCGGTCCGGCACCACCGAATATTCCGCCCCGTGCAGGCGCGGCTTGCCGGTGACTTTCAGGGTATCGGTGCCGATCCCGTCAATTTCAGCGCCCATCGCCACCAGACAATGCGCCAGATCAATAATTTCAGGTTCCCGTGCGGCATTGGCAATCACCGTCACCCCGTCGGCCAGCGATGCCGCCATCAGGGCATTTTCGGTGCCACCGACGGTGACTTGCGGAAACAGGATATGGCCGCCCTTCAGGCCTTCGGGCGCACGCGCCTCGATATATCCCTCGGTCAGGATGATTTCAGCGCCCATTGCTTCCAGCGCCTTGAGGTGCAAATCAACCGGGCGGTTGCCAATCGCACAGCCACCAGGCAAGGACACGCGGGCAACGCCGCAACGGGCAACCAGCGGCCCCAGAACCAGCACCGATGCCCGCATTTTACGAACCAGATCATAGGGGGCGGTGGTCGAAACGATTTCCTTTGCCCGCATGTCCAGAACCCGACCGGTATGGCCGCCATTGGGTGCATGACCGTTCAGATGCAGGGACACACCATGCTGGGTCAGCAATTTGGCCATCGACGTGATATCGTCCAGATGCGGCAAATTTGACAGCGACAGGGTGTCGTCTGTCAGCAGGCTGGCGGCCATCAATGGCAGGGCGGCATTCTTGGCACCGCCAATGGCGATTTTACCCTGCAACCGGCGACCACCGGAAATCTTGATCTTGTCCATTCAATCCTCATCCGGTCGCGCCTGTGCGCGACAATTTTGTCTGTGTGCGTGCTGCGTTTATCACAAACGCGGCAATGTCACACCTTTCTGGCCCATATATTTTCCGGCGCGATCCGCATAGGAGGTTTCGCACAGGCTGTCGGCTTTCAGGAAAATAAACTGACAGGCCCCTTCATTGGCGTAAATTTTGGCGGGCAACGGCGTGGTATTGGAAAATTCCAGCGTCACATGCCCTTCCCATTCCGGTTCCAGCGGCGTGACATTGACGATAATACCACACCGCGCATAGGTCGATTTTCCCAGACAAATGACCAGTGTGTCGCGCGGAATGCGGAAATATTCCACCGTGCGCGCCAGGGCGAAACTGTTGGGCGGGATCACGCAGACATCGGTCTGACGGTTGACAAACCCCTGATCGGAAAAATTCTTGGGATCGACAATCACCGAATCGACATTGGTGAAAATTTTGAATTCATCGGCGACACGGGCGTCATAGCCATAGGAACTGACACCGTAGGAAATCACACCTTCTCGGCGGAACCCGTCCACAAACGGCTCGATCATGCCGTTTTCCTGCGCCTGCTGGCGTATCCAGTGATCTGGCCGTACCGACATTTTCACGCCCTCTGTTTTAAATTTGCCCTTGCGCCCATCGTTTTACCCGCCCCGGGCCTGCAAGATCAACCAGCCGATGCACCGTCATGGATTTGGCGATGATTTTTTGTCGTCAGGATGCCTTGTCGTCACCATCATCTGCGGCCTCGGACAGATTGGCATCATCATTGTCACTGCCATTATTGTCGTCATCGGCCTTGCGCGATCTTTGCTGTTGCTTGCGCCGTGCCAGATTGGCGCGCAGGGCTTCGGCCTCACGTTTCAGGCGCTGGGGTGAGGGGATCGGTTTGGGTTGTTTCTTTTTTGGGGTCATCTGACAATCTGCTGATAATTTTCTGTTTCCACCAATGGTCAGGCCTGCCTTGCAAAACGGCTTGAACCCGGTGAAAGGCAAGACCGGAACCTTCCGGCACTTTGCGCACATATTCGGGCTTGACCAGACGCTAGGCAGTAGCCTATAACCCGCCCGCACTGCAAGGGTTCTTGCTGCCGTAGCTCAGGGGTAGAGCACTCCCTTGGTAAGGGAGAGGTCGAGAGTTCAAATCTCTCCGGCAGCACCATTTCCCACCCCGCCCTGCATCATGCTGCCGTAGCTCAGGGGTAGAGCACTCCCTTGGTAAGGGAGAGGTCGAGAGTTCAAATCTCTCCGGCAGCACCATTTCCAAAATCGACATTATTGCCCGATGGCGGCAACAGGTTAGCTTCGGGATAATACAGACGTCTTGTCTCGCCCCAGATTTCTCAAAACAGATTGCGTACTGACATTAGCGTCGGGTCGATACCAAGTGTTTTCCGGCACAGTATCGCAAGCATCACCGGATATCCGGCAATCGACAAAGATGCGACGGTCACACCTCCGCCCAGACCATATTGTTGCATGGCAACAAACAATCCAACCAACGTGACAACCGCCCAGACTGCAACGATTTTGGTCGCAGCCCGGTGGATTCCTGTCATATTAAGCAAGGAAATCCCCGGCCCCGCGGCAGCATGAATGATGTATGCAATCAACATCATGCGCAAATATGACACAGCCCCTTGGTAAGCATCCCCAAATACAGATAGCAAAAAAGGAGCAAATACATAGAAAACTGTGCAAACCGGCAATGCAACAGCCATGGAAAAAGCCGTTGCCCTGGTTACCAGAGACTGCAATTCTTTGTTGTTACCTGCTGCCATAGCCTTTGAAAGAAAAGGTGTTATGACCGAATTAACCGCTGTAAGTGCAAATGCAACCAGCATGGCAAGGCGCATGACAGCACCAAGTTCGCCAGCATCAAATGCGGAGAGGAGCATACCGGCAAGAATAACCGGGGACTGATTAAGAAGTGCTATCGACAAATTAGAGAAAAGAACATTCCATCCAAGCTGCAGCCAATGGCGAATTTCTTTCATTCCAATATTAAAATGCCCTTGCCAGTTGATATGCCGCCCCTTTATCACCAGCCATAGGCACGTCATATTGGCGAAAAAAAGTGCGGCAGCATAAGCACCAATGATGGAAAGCAAGGTAAGCTTCTCGGTCAGGGCAAACTGTAGCAGTAGCAATATTGTACCAAATGCGAATGGTCGTGCAATCGCCTCGCTGGCAACAGCTCTTGATACATTTGCATCGGCACGGATCGCGCTTTGCATAACCGCAAGACCGACTGAAAGCGGCAAACATATTCCGGCTGACAATCCGATCCACCACGAATAGTCGCGAATATAAATCAGGATGCCGCACAAAATCGCGCCACCCAGGATTGAGAGAAAGCCAGAAAACAACAGGACGAAACGCTGCATGCCACTGACAAGGTTTTTGCGGCCTTCCTGCCTGTATTTAGGCAAGAACCGGACAATTGCAGCATCCATCCCGAATGTCGCAACAGGAGTGGCGGTAATAATCAATCCGAGAACGACGCTAAAAAAGCCAAACAGTTCCTGCCCGCCATATCGCGAGATAAAGACACTGGCCAAAAACATCATCCCGGCGGAAAATGCGTTGGCGAACAGGACGAAGAAACTGGCGAATTTCACGAGAATTTACCCGTAAAAAGTCCGATACCATTCGACAAATTTTGTAATCCCGGTTTCGATGGATGTTGCAGGCTTGAAACCCACTGCATCGGTCAGGGCCTGCACATCGGCATAAGTGGCCGGAACATCACCTGCCTGCAAGGGCAGCATGTTTTTTTGTGCCGTCTGCCCCACAGCCTTTTCCAACGTTTCAATCATATGCATCAGTTCAACCGGATTATTGTTGCCGATGTTAAACACCCGGTAGGGTGCCGAACTGGTGGCCGGGTCCGGTTTGGCCGGGTTCCAGTCGGGATTGGGGGCCGCGATGGTTGAAATGCAGCGATACACACCTTCGACGATATCATCAATATAGGTGAAATCGCGGCGCATCTTGCCCTGATTGAACACATCAATCGCCCGGCCTTCCATGATCGCCTTTGTAAACAGGAACAGCGCCATGTCGGGCCGCCCCCACGGTCCATAAACCGTGAAAAACCGCAAACCGGTCGTCGGCAGATCATAAAGATGGCTATAGGTATGGGCCATCAGTTCATTGGCCTTTTTCGAGGCCGCATAAAGGCTGATCGGGTGATCGACATTGTGATGCACCGAAAACGGCATTTCGGTATTCATGCCATAGACGGAACTGCTTGAGGCATAAACCAGATGCTTCACACCGTTATGGCGGCATCCTTCCAGAATATTGGTAAAACCGACCAGATTGGCATCAATATAGGCATGCGGATTTTCCAGTGAATAACGCACCCCGGCCTGCGCTGCGAGATTAACCACATAGGCCGGTTTTTCGCGCGCAAACAGATTGGCGATGCCGTCACGATCTTCAAGATTCATTTTCACAAACCGGAAACCGTCACGCCCTTCAAGCTGCGCCAGCCGGGCCTTTTTCAGATTCACATCGTAATAATCATTCAGATTGTCGAGACCGATCACATTGCTGCCCTGATCCAGCAGCTTGCAGCACAAATGAAACCCGATAAAGCCGGCAGCCCCGGTCACCAGCACGGTTTCGTTTGCAGGAATGACAAATGACGACATGATTGATCCTTGAAAATACCTCTGGCGCCATGATCCTCGAACCGGACCTGTCGCCAAACAACCTGCAAAGGCAGGACACATAAAGCCCCGTGCTTCCTCTAACAGCCCGCAGCAAACCGTGCAAGTCCAAGCCGTCCCATTCAGGGCAATCGGACCGTCCTCACAACGCACAAGACTCAATACCGCATTTCTGTTATGGTTTTGTCTGTTTTGACGGGTGAATGGAAAACGGTCCAGCCATGATGATTGGCTCTGGCAGTCTGGTTTCGGCGCAGGATAACGGGCGGCTCGGGATTGTTCTGAATGCTCAGGAAATCTCGAAATCGCCACAAGGGCAGGTTCTGACACGCTATCAGGCCGTCGAACTGGCACGCCCGGCTCCTTTGACTCCAGTGCCCCCGGCTGAAAATACCGGGACGATCACACAAACAAAACTGGTTGATCCGCGCACCCTGACCGCTGCACAGGCCCGCGATGCCGGTCTCAGTACATCAGAATATCGCGAAGCCCTTGCAGGCGATCAAGACGATCCTGAAGCACCGCCGACGTCCCAAACAACCGACAGCGACAGCCCCTTTGACCTCAACCCTGCGGAAAAAGCCCGTGTGACCGAATTGCAATCGCGCGATGCGGCGGTGCGTCAGGAAGAAACCCGGCATGCGGCGGCGGCCGGTCAATATGCTTCTGCCCCGCAATATCAATATACGGTTGGTCCGGATGGCAAATCCTATGCTATCGCCGGGCATGTTGACGTCAAAATCAATACCAGCGGCAGCCCGGAAGATGTTGAGCGGGCGATATCGATACTGCAAAATGCGGCCATGGCCCCCAATGCCCCCTCCGGGGCCGATATGGCGGCTTATCGAAAAGCCACCCTGCTTCAGGGCACAAACGGCGGCAAGATGGAAGAAACAGCAAACCCATCCCGTCAGAATGACATCGCGTTTCGTCCTGAAACTCAGCCCCCCGGATTCATGATTGATTTTGGCACCTGACAAAACACCCCTTGCGGGTTTTGGGCGGCCAAAAAAGAATTGTTGCAGCAATGCCCTATGCGACCGGCAGCATACACGAAAACAAGCCCCGAAACTTACCACCCTTTGGTATAGTAACCCTTGCAAGAAGATGACTCTCCTGTTTGACAGAACCGCAGAATTATTTAATTCTGCGGGCGCGCGCTGACACCGCACGGGGAAATTTATTATTTTGCACATTTCGCATCGTCAGGATGCGGGATCGCACGGCTGAACAATCATCATGATTGAACTCAGACCACAAAAGGTACGGCAAAAAAACATGAACATCCTGCTTGCAGACGACCATGATCTTGTCCGAGACGGCATCACGTCCTTCCTGAAAACGGCGGCACCTGATGTTGTGATCTCACAGGCAAAAGATTTCGGCGAAGCCTTGGCCATTGTCGATAGCGAGACGGCCATCGAACTGACCATTCTTGATCTCAATATGCCGGGCATGAACGGGTTGTCGGGACTGACGGTCATGCGGCAGAAGCACCCCAATATTCCGGTGGTGATTTTGTCCGGATCGGTCAAGCGCGGGGATGTTCTCAATGCGCTTGAACACGGGGCGTCGGGTTATCTTCCCAAAACCCTGTCGGGAAAATCCCTGATCAATGCCTTGCGTCTTGTGATGTCGGGGGAAAAATACATTCCCTCTGCGTTGCTGGAAGATGATGGCGGCACGATCCGTCCGGGTGAAATTGATCTGGATGGCCTGACGCCGGACAATCCTTTACGACGCCTGACCAACCGCGAACGCGAGGTTCTGGCCCTGCTGACCAAAGGTCTTTCCAACAAGGAAATCGCCAAGCAGCTCAGCGTGCGCGAAATTACCGTCAAGGTCCATCTGACCGGTATTTTCAAAAAGCTGGGTGCCGCCAACCGTACCCAGGCAGTCAAAATTGCCATGCAACTGGGATGGGAAGCCTGACAGGTTTCAATCCTTGCATATATGTTCTGCAAAAACCCGGCGCATTTGCCGGGTTTTTCCTTAAGGCCTGTCAGGGCACCAGAACCTGTTCCAGTTCCCGGATTGTCGCCAGCAATTCCTTAAGATTCAGTGGCTTTGCCATCACCGTCACCGGGGCATCATCGCCCAGCACCAGGGGTTTATCCGCATCGCCTGGATGACCGGTCATGACGATGACCGGCAAGGATGGATTGCGTTCGCGCAAGGCCCGCACCAGCGTATTGCCATCCATATGGGGCATGCGAATATCGGTAATCAGGATATCGGGGGACGTAACGCCCGCCATGGCAAGGGCATCATCCCCATCGCTGGCCGCTGTCACGGCATAACCCTGCCCTTCCAGATAGGCCGCGATGATTTCCATGGCGTCCACCTCATCATCCACCACCATCACCCGGACCCCGCCTTTGCGCTTTGGATCGGAAGATTTTTTTATTTCCGACACCGGCACAGACAACAGATCATCGGCACCATTTTGCTGTTCGGAAGAAGGACCCACCTGCACCGTGGGCAGGACAATTTCAAAACAGGCCCCGTCCCCTTCATTGCGGGCCTCAATTTCCCCGCCCATGCTTTCAATGATGCCAAAACTGACCGACAGGCCAAGCCCCGTCCCCTTGCCCACATCCTTGGTCGTGAAAAACGGATGAAAAATCAGGTCTATGGCGTCTTCGGGAATGCCGCCGCCATTATCATTCACGGCGATACGCAACAATTCCTCGTCCGGGTCCACCATTGCCGTCACCCGGATCAGACCGCCGATGCTGTTGGTATCGCCCTGATTTTCGACAATGGCATCCCGCGCATTGGTCAGCAAATTGACAATCACCTGTTCCAGCTGCACCAGACGTCCGGAAACCTGACAATTTTCAAGCGGGGCAACAACATCGACCGTAATCCCGGCCAGATGGCAATCATGTTCCACCATATCGATTGCCCGCATGACCGCCTGCACCGGATTGAACAATTCAAAATCATCTTCGTCCGGTCGGCTGTAAATGCCCAGATGGCGAATGATTTCCGCCATGCGTTCGGTCTGGTCACTGATCAGACCCAGTTTTTCCTGCTGGAACCGTGGTTGAACCTGTTCAATTTCATATTGCAGCAAACAGGTATCGGCCGCCATGCGGATGACATTAAGCGGCTGGTTCATCTCATGGGCCACCGATGCCGCCATTTCGCCCAATGTCGCCAGCTTTGACGTCTGGACAAGTTGCCGTTCCACCTTGCGCCGTTCTGTCACATCTTCGGCGACAATCAGCATTGCGGCTTCGCCCTCGTGGGTAAAGGCAATCGCCGATACTTCCAGTTCGACAGTGTCGCCATTTTCCCGACGATACAAAATGACGTAATCCGCCCGGCCATTATAACCGCGGGCATAACGGTCAATATGTTCCTGCATGATTTCGCGGCTGTCGGGATGAAGCATTTCAAGAATGCTGCGCCCGATCAGGGCGTCGGCATTCTCCACCCCCAAAATCGCAACACCCTGCCGGTTGATATAGGAAATCTGATCCCCGGTCAGAACGGCAATCAGTTCCGGGGCCAGTTCCACCAGCTTGCGATATCGTTCTTCGCTTTCTTTCAGGGCCCGTTCTGCACGGGACCGTTCAATCGCATAGCGGATGGAGCGGCGAATGATCCGGCCATCGGGGAATTCCTTGGTCAGATAATCTTCTGCACCGTGTTGCAGGGCCTCAAAGGCCAGTTCTTCATCCTTGTGCCCGGTCAGAACCACAATCGGAATCTGACCATCCGCATCGCGAATACGGCGAATTGTCGCGATCCCCGATGAATCGGGCAATGTCAGATCCAGCAAAACGACGTCAAACCGTCCCTCGCCATCATGCCCGGCCAACACGGCAAGGGCAGATGACAGATCGACGACATGACGAATGACGAACTGTTCACCGGTTTCTTCCAGCAAGGTCTGCACCAGAAAAGCGTCACCAGGATTATCTTCAACCAGTAAAATTCGGAATTGTTGTTCTGTCATGTTTTCCGGTGTCAGTCAGAGGATGTATCAGGGATCAATATGCGCAGTTCTATCATGCGATGACACGGCATGCTTCACAAGCATCAGGTTATACCATCCACAAGACATCACCCTGCTTACCGAGACAGGCTCTCGAAAACATTGCCTGCCGGAGCATGGCCCAGAACATTGCTGCGATGCCAAAGCGCATAGAACAGCAAATGCCACGCCGCAGCTCCTTCCTTTTTCCCCGGCGTCACAAACAGTTTTTCGACCATGCCGGGACGGGCAATTTCCTCAATACCGGGCTGGGTGGCGACCAACGGCCCCAGTCTTTTGCCTTCCTTGCCAATCCATTCGCCGACAGGCACGGTAAAACCACGTTTTTTGGTAAATGGCTTTGCCACTGGCAAACAGCGATCCAGCCAGTTGCGGAGCATGAATTTTCCGGTACGCCCCCGAATTTTCAGCCGGTCCGGCAGACGATAGGCAAATTCGGCGACTTCCGGATCCAGAAACGGCGTGCGCCCCTCAAGTCCATGTACCATCAGGCAACGATCCAGCTTGATCAATAAATCATTGGGCAGCCAATCGGCGCAATCAACAGCCTGGGCCACGGCAAGACGACTGCGCCTGCCCCGCTTTTCCCGTATTTCGGCAGAGACCATGCCATCGCGCCAGCCGCGTATAATCTCGGGCCGCAACACATCCAATCCGTCGAAGGTCCCTCTGGTGCGCATTCCCCGACCACCCAGCAGAAACGGTCGCATGACAGAACGATAGCGCCCGTAACCCGCAAACATCTCATCCCCCCCTTCGCCGCTCAGCACAACCTTGAAATCACGGGCGACTTCCCGTGCCAGTTTGAAGGTCGGCAAAATGGCGTAATCGGCGGCAGGATCATCCATTGCGGCGGCAACTGCGGGCAGCAAAGACCAGAAATCACACTCGTCAAACATAACCTCGACATGGCGTGCATTACAGGATTTGACCACCTCATGGGCCTGTTCACGTTCATCATAGACACTTCCGGAGTCAAAGGCTGCCGTATAGGCCCAGACCGGACGTTCGTTCAGGCGGCTCATCATGGCCAGCAGGGCCGCGCTATCCACCCCACCCGACAAAAACATGGCATAATCGACATCAGACCGTTGATGCAGTCGCACCGTTTCCTCAAATACCCGATCCCAATCGACCAATGCTTCCTCAAGACTGATACCATTCACGCCCTGATCACTCAGCACCAGACGACGATGGCGATCAACAATCCGTCCGTTTTTCAAAACAAGCGTTTCACCGGGCAAGAGCCGTTCAATACCGGTAAATATGGTGTCACCACCTGTGGTGAATTGTAGCTGCAACACTTCTGCCCGCGCCTCGGCCCGCACTTCCGCCCCCGCCAGTCCAGCCACAATCAAGGCATGCGGTTCGGAGGCAAAGGCAAAATAGGCATCGGTTTCAACGTAATATAACGGCTTGATCCCGAACGGATCCCGACACAGGATCAGGCTGTTATCCTGTGGATCATGAATGGCGAATGCGTACATGCCGCGCAGAAGATCAAACCCGGCAACACCATCACGCGCATAAAGCCGCAAAGCAATCTCGCTGTCCGATCCGGTTTTAAATCCGGCCTCACCCAGATCGCGGCGTAATTCGACATAATTATAGATTTCACCATTAGCGACAAGAACCGATCCGTTTTCATGAAAGAGGGGTTGATCGCCCGAAGCAAGATCAATAATCGCCAACCGGGTCTGTACCAGCCCGACCGCCCCCTTGACATAACGTCCGTCACCATCCGGCCCGCGATGCGCAAGCCCGTCCCGCAAACGGTCCAGAATTTCCTCAGATGGGGATTGTCCCTTCTTGCCAAAATACCCTGCAATGCCGCACATCAGCCCACAATCCCGTCAAAAAATTCTTTATAACACCGAACCACGATCTGTTCTGTGAATTGCGTCTCGAAAGCGGAGCGTCCGTTGACGGTCAAACGCTGCTGCAATGCCCGATCATGGATAACTTCGGACAAATCGGCAGCAAGGGCATCAATATCCTCAAGCGGCGATAAAAGTCCGGTTTCACCTTGTTCAATCAGCTGCAACGGTCCCTGACTTGCCTGCGCAACCACCGGGCAGTCATGCGCCCATGCTTCGATTACCATATTGCCCAGCGGCTCATAACGAGATGATGCGCAAAAAACATCACACGTTGCAAACAATGCCGCGACATCTCGCCGCCATCCCAAAAAACGAACCCGGTTCTCAATCCCCTCATCTCTCGCAAGTTGCTGCAAATCCTTTTTCAGATCGCCGCTACCCGCAATCCACAAATAGGCATCAGGAACTTTGCGAAACGCCCGGATCAGATTGTCAAACCCCTTGCTCTCATGCAGCCGACCAAGGCCAAGCACCAACGGCACATTGTCGGGGGTATCAAATAACGCCCGGTCCAACGGCCCAGCGACCATCGCATCAACGAAATTTGGCAAATAATGGGCACGTTCTGCAGGCCAGCCATTTTTAACGATATAATCAACTATATCGTGTGTATTGCCAATCAGATGGTCAAAATTTCTGAAATTTTTCAGTTTGTAATAACCACCCAAACGCGCAACCCGAACATAATCGCCTGTTGGCATCATCCGGCTGGCCCGGTTCATCCATGTCAGGACGATCTTGGGTTTGTGCTGCTTTACCAAACGGCGTAACCCAAATGGTGTGCGCAGATCAAACCTCCCACCAAAAGGCAACTCGGCAAAGGGGACACCGGCGGCTTGCAATATCTGGTTGCGGGCTTCATTCGGTCTGATTGCGCAAAACTGGTCGATCCCGGCACGCTGAAACCCGCATGCCAAACGCACAAAAAACTCTTCAGCGCCACCCACCGCACTCCCGGCCATGGCCTGCAACAGGTACGTCACTGCGCCAACCTTTCAAAAGCTTGCGCCACCTGATCCCAGTTCCAAGCACGCCCTGAAGACAGGGCCGCTTTATGTTGACGCAACCAAAGAGAATTGTCATTCAAGAGGTTTGCAGTATACCGTGCAAAAAGATCGTCATCATCGGTCACAAATCCGGTTTCACCATCGACAATGCGTTCCGCAACACACCCGATATCCTGAACAACACAAGGAATACCCATCGCCTGAGATTCTGCCAAAGCAAGACAAAAAGTTTCACCTATATCCCCACGATAAGGCATAACGCGTGCGATCTTCATTTCTTCAATTAGTTGTGCTTTTGGAACAGGTCCGCGCAAGATGATTCCCTTGTTCCGCAACGTTGCAGCATGATCCAGTATCTCTTTCATTCTCTGCGCTTTTTGATCACCTGTGACCCCATAAGTTTGAGGTCCGGCAAATAGGTGTAATTCTGCATCCGGCGATAAGGGATGTATTTTTTGCGCCCACAAATCCACAAGCCAGTTCAAGGAACGAAGAGGATTAGAAGTAAATATTGCTCGTTTTCTGGATATCGCAGATTCCGAACATACTTCAAGGAAACGGTCCTCAATTCCACAGGGAATCACAACGCGTTCAGCAGAAGGCACCCACGCAGGACATGTCGCCAAATGATAAGCGCCCGAAAAAACAATTACAGGATTTATCCGCCACAGAGGTAGAAGATAGCGCCATTTTAACAAATATCCTGCTGGATTATGTACCCAAAATACATTGCGTTTAGCTCTCGGCATTGCACCGATCAAACGATGTCCACGGTTGGCTATATAAATATCCACACTATCAGGAAATCCTCTGCCAATTGGCTGCCATTTCACTCCGTTATTCTCATGTAATTTAGTACAATTATTTATAACGGTCACATCATGTCCGCGAGCAGACAGTGCTTCAGCAAGCGAAATGAATGCCGTTTCTGCTCCACCTAACGCTCGTTGGCTAAGGGTAAAACCGTCAAAATGGATACCATCATCCGCCAAAATGATACGCATAGCAGTCTATTTATCCTCATATTTTGCCTTGATGTATGAAATTATGGGGAACAAACCTGCAAAAAGGGCAACAAGAAAACCCAATCCTCCCTCGCGATATCCCTTGCGAAGAAAATAGCACTTAAAGAACCGCATAATCATTCGACGAAAATTATTTACAAATGACCCTATGCTGCCACTGTCCCGCAAATCAGCAGCTCGGGCGGTGCTATAGCTGTCAAGACGCCGAATCATGTCAGAGATATTACGATCAACATAATGGCGAACAGGATGACGCAGACTTGGCCCTTTCACACCGTCAAATTTTACAGCAGGGTGTACACGTTGCGGCCCCCAATGTTTGATTCCTCGGCGAAATAACCCCCCATATGCAGGTTTGCCAAAGGACGCCCCCCACCCGTACCGAACCAGTCTTGAACCGATATAATTATCGACTGGCAGATCATGATACGCATAGGAACTGAACTTAACCGTTTGACGTATTTCTTCTGCGAGTTCTGGCGAAACATGTTCGTCTGCATCAACTTCGACAATCCAGTCCCCACCAGCTTGAGAAAGCGCAAAATTACGACGTTCACCTTCAATTTCCCACATTCCAACAAAGACTTTTGCCCCAAATGACGTTGCGATCTCTGCTGTCATGTCCGTGCATTTATCGCATAAAACGATGATTTCATCGGCAAACGATACATGTTCAAGACAAGAAGGTAATCTAGCCTCTTCGTTATGAGCCGTAATTACGACCGAAATTTTCGGAGACATAACAATCACTTTTGCATATCCGTCTTTGCCAATAAATTTTCTGCTGCTTTGATAACTCTATCAACAGGTAATCCATCCATCAAACTGTCAGATGACCGCCAATTTGCCCCACCCGACCAAATCTCGTCATAACTCATGTCAGTGCGAACAAAAGCCGTTTTTCGACCATATGGCCCATAATTTTCTGGACGGCTTGGCCCAAACAATCCCAGTGTCGGCACAGCAGCGGCAGCCGCCATATGCATGAGGCCACTATCATTTCCGACGTAAAGGTCTGCACGTTGCAGACAAGCTTGAATTGTCAGAAGATTTTCATCCCCAAAAATAACAGTGCGATGATTTTCATTCACTGAGGCAATAACAGATTCAGCAATCCTACGCTCAGCAGGAGCCCCAACCAAAAGGACGTGCGCCTCCGGCAACAACCCGTCGAAGTCGGTAAGCTTGACAATAGCCTCGGAAAAAGAACGCGCCGGCCATATTTTCCCCCCCCAATTTGCAGCAGGACCGATAACAAGCAATTTTCGACCATGCAATTTTAAAATTTCTTCAGCTCTCGCATCATCTTGCGGTCGTGTCCAGATTTTGGGCAAGGGTGGCGGCATCACACCAATCAGCCGCCCCAACTGTTCCACCCGGTGGATACTGTCATCATTGCCGTTAAGGACGATACGTTTGCGGCCCGGCAGGGTATAGGCAATCGCACTGCCGCGCAGATCAATGATGATATCCCACCAGGTGCCGACCACCGACTTCCACAATTTCCACCAATGCCCGCCGCGTTTTTGCTTGGGCATTTCGATGATGCGGTCCAGCCCCGGTACCGCTTCAAAAATCGGGGCGGCAACCGGGCCGCAGGCAATTGTGACTCGAATATCTGGATATGTTTCGACAAAATGGCGCAAAACCGATGTCGAAAGCACCGCATCGCCCAACCGGTTCGAGGTGATAAACAACAACCGCAAGGTCAGAATTTCTCCAGATCGGCGGCAACATCCTGCCAGACGCGCACATCCTTGCATGCCGCCGCGGACAGGCTGTCAAAGAATGTTTTATCGCCCAGCAACTGGGTCACGACATTGCCATATGCCGGCGCATCGGGAACGATATAGCCGGTCCGTCCGTTTTCAAGGCGGTCATTGGCAATGCCGCCAAACGACACCACCGGCGTCCCGGCGGCCAACGCATCGCACAGCCATTGCCCGACATGGTCGTGCGCGGTCGCCCCTTTGCCTTTGCCCTTGCCATGATGCAACCATGCCCGCGCCCCGGCGATCCGGGTTGCCATGTCCTGTTCGGCCATCGGTTTGCAAACGCGAACACCCTTGCCAAGGCTGTCGCGCACCAGATCGGCCACCGCGTCGGAAACCGGGCTTTCAAGTCCTGCCAGCGCGTCACACAGATCGGCGGAATAAACTTCCAGCACAGTGTCATCTGTGCCGCGCAGCACATGATCATTCCATGTGGCAATAATATCAACCAGCCCGTCCTGCCAGCCCGCCACCGTAACGGCCACAGGCTGACGCGCGGCAAATCCGGTATGATCCTGCCCTGCCGCCACAAAGGCCGGGCAGGCACCGGGTGCCGTCACCCGGGCGGCAATTGCCAGATCATCGGCAAAGGCGGATTTTTGGCGTTTGTCGGGGAAAAACAACCGGGCCTTGTGCGACAACATCGTCAGCCGCGCCCCGGCATCGTCCAGCAATGCCACATCGCCATCAAACCAGAGCCAGCACCCGGCCCCCCTGACAATCGAAGAATGCGCCAATAATACCGGATCACGCCACGCCAGGACGCGGTCCATGCCCAATCCGTCAAACGGGGCAGCGTCGCTGTCAATCTGCCGCCATGCCACACCGTTCAGGTCCAGATCAGCCCCCCCGGCACGGCGGGCTTCGACCCGGTGCCCCAGGGCGGCGAAACCTTCGGCAAGGGCAATAAAGCCGCGTTGCCGCGCACCAAGTGGCCGGGCAGTGCGGTCATCGGGATCAAAGCCGATAGAACGATCAAGCATCAATATTTTCATATCTGCGTTCTAAAGGATGGCCGGGGCCTTGCCAAGGCCTGCCGTCAACACATCATCAGATTATGCCCCATCCATGCCCGCCCTTGCCAAAGCCGTCGCTTTACCCCACATTTCGGCCAACGAATTCCGATACAACGGAGCCTTTTCAGAAATGAGCGAGACATTTTATACCAAGCTTTCAGACCGCGCCGTTATCCGCATCAGCGGTGCGGACCGGACCTCTTTTTTACAGGGCCTTGTTTCCAACAATGTCGAGAAAATCACCCCCGATGCATCAGGTTACGGGGCATTTCTGACACCGCAGGGCAAGTTCCTGTATGATTTTTTCATGTATTGGCAGGATGACAACAGCCTGTTGATCGAATGCGAAGGTGGTGAACGCGCCCAAAGCTTTTTCAAAAAGCTGCGCATGTATAAATTGCGGTCCAAAATCGAGCTTGAGGATGTCAGTGACGGTTTTGACGTGCTGGCAGTCTTTGGCAAGGATGCCCTGCCCGCCCTTGGCCTGCCGTCCGAACGCGGTGCCACCGCCGCCTTTGGCCCCGGCATCAAGGCGGTTGATCCAAGGCTTTCGGCCATTGGCGCACGGGTTTTGCTGCCCAAAAACAATATCGGCCTTTTAACCGGGACCGGTGCAGTTGAAAGCGATATCGAGGCCTATCACATTGCGCGGGTTCAACTGGGCCTGCCCAACGGCAGCGAGGAACTGGAAATCGAAAAAGCCATCCTGCTGGAAAACGGGTTCGAGGAACTGGGCGGCGTTGATTTCAAAAAAGGCTGTTATATGGGGCAGGAACTGACGGCACGGACCAAATATCGCGGTCTGGTGCGCAAGCGCCTGTTGCCGTTTGAGTTTACCGGCCCCGCCCCGGTGCCCGGCGACCTGATTATGGCCGATGAACGCGAAGCCGGCGTGATCCGCAGCATCCACGGGACATCGGGCCTTGCGATGATCCGTCTTGAACGCATCGCCAATGAGGCGCCGCTGATTTGCGGCGAGGCCCGCATCACCGTGAAAGTGCCAGATTGGGCGGTTTTGCCCGAAGTTGTGGCCTGAGACAAAAGCAAACGGCGGTTCTTTTGGAACCGCCGTTGATCTTTTGTCAGCCTGCCTTTTTCAAGGCCGCCTGTGCGGCGGCAAGACGGGCAATCGGTACGCGATACGGCGAACAGGATACGTAATCAAGGCCCAGCGTTTCGCAAAAGGCAATCGAGGCCGGATCGCCGCCATGTTCGCCGCAAATGCCCAGTTTCAGGTCGCCGCGGGTTTTGCGGCCCCGTTCGGCGGCAATCGCCACCAGTTCGCCCACCCCTTCCTGATCCAGCGACACAAACGGATCACCGGCAAAAATATCCTTGGCGATATAGGTATCGAGGAAATGCGAGGCATCATCGCGTGACAGGCCAAAGGTCGTCTGGGTGAGATCGTTGGTGCCGAAACTGAAAAATTCGGCTTCTTCGGCGATGTCACCGGCCCGCAAGGCGGCACGCGGCAATTCGATCATGGTGCCGACCAGGAATTTCAGGCTGGCGGATTGTTCCGTTTCGACTTCGTGCGCGACGCGAATGATCGCGGCCTTGAGGATTTCCAGTTCCTTTTTGCCAACAATCAGCGGGATCATGATTTCCGGGATTACCGGGGTGTTGCCACCCTTGCCGACTTCGACCGCCGCCTCGAAAATCGCCCGGACCTGCATTTCATAAATTTCAGGATAGCTGATCCCCAGACGGCAGCCGCGATGCCCCAGCATCGGGTTGGCTTCGGACAAATCCAGCAACCGGCGACGCACCACCGTTTCCGATACCCCCGCCGCCTTGGCAACTTCGGCAATTTCATGATCGCTGTGTGGCAGGAATTCATGCAAGGGCGGGTCCAGCAGACGGATTGTGACTGGCAGGCCCGACATGATGCGAAACAGATCGATAAAATCCTTGCGCTGATAGGGCAGCAATTTGGCAAGGGCCGCACGACGTCCGGCCTCGGTATCGGCCAGAATCATCTCGCGCATCGAAACGATGCGTTCGGGATCAAAAAACATATGTTCGGTCCGGCACAGGCCGATCCCCTCGGCCCCGAAACCGCGTGCGGTTTCGGCATCATCGGGGGTTTCAGCATTGGTGCGCACCCGCAGGCGGCGCACACTGTCGGCCCAGACCATCAATTGCGAAAAATCGCCCGACAGATCGGGCTTCAGGGTTGCGACCTCGCCCAGCATCACCTGCCCGGTGGCGCCATCAAGGGTGATGATTTCGCCTTCTTTGAGGGTGACGCCCCCCGATGTCAGGGTGCGGTTGGCATAATCGATGCGAATTGCACCGGCACCACAGACGCAAGGTGTGCCCATGCCACGAGCCACCACGGCGGCGTGGCTGGTCATGCCGCCGCGTGCGGTTAAAATGCCTTCGGCGGCGTGCATCCCGGCGATGTCTTCGGGGCTGGTTTCAATCCGCACCAGAATGACCTTGCGGCCCTTGTTATGCACCCAGTCTTCGGCAGTTTCGGCCGAAAAGACAATCTGGCCCGATGCCGCCCCCGGCGATGCCGGAAGGCCGGTGCCAATCACCGATTTGCGGGCATTGGGGTCCAATGTCGGGTGCAACAACTGATCAAGTTGCGACGGATCAACCCGCAACAGGGCATCGGTTTGCGAAATCACCCCTTGTTCGCACATTTCAACGGCGATGCGCAAGGCGGCCTTGGCGGTGCGTTTGCCCGATCGGGTTTGCAGCATATAGAGTTTGCCGGACTCAACGGTGAATTCCATATCCTGCATGTCGCGGTAATGGGATTCCAGACGGTCCCGCACCGCCACCAGTTCGGCGAAAACGCCGGGCATGGCTTCTTCCATCGACATCAGGTCCGATCCGGATTCCGTCCGTTCGATTTTGGTCAGCGGGGCGGGTGTTCTGATCCCGGCCACCACATCCTCGCCCTGGGCATTGATCAGATATTCGCCGTAAAAACGGTTTTCGCCAGTGGATGGATTGCGCGAGAAACAGACGCCGGTGGCGCAATTTTCGCCCATATTGCCAAACACCATCGCCTGCACATTAACCGCCGTGCCCCAGCTTGCCGGGATGCTGTGCAAACGGCGATAGGTATTGGCGCGCGCATTCATCCAGCTTCCGAAAACAGCACCAATTGCGCCCCAAAGCTGTTCGCGCGGGTCCTGCGGAAAGGGACGGCCCAGTTCCTCGGCGACCTTGGCCTTGAAGGCCTGAACAATTTTCTGCCAGTCGTCGGCCCCCAATTCGGTATCAAGGACAAAGCCGTGGTCTTCCTTGTGGACTTCGAGGATTTCCTCGAAATGGTAATGATCCACACCCAGAACCACATCGCCATACATCTGAATGAAACGGCGATAACTGTCATACGCAAAACGGCGATCCCCGGAGACCGCCGCCAAACCTTCGACCGTATCGTCATTCAGGCCCAGATTAAGGACCGTATCCATCATACCGGGCATCGAGGCCCGCGCCCCGGAACGCACGGAGACCAGCAACGGGTCGGACGCATCGCCAAATTTACGCCCGACGAGGGTTTCAACCTTGCCAAGGGCGGCCTCGACTTCGTCATTCAGGCTGTCGGGATAGGTTTTGTCATTGTCGTAAAATGCGGTGCAGACTTCGGTGGTAATGGTAAATCCGGGCGGGACCGGCAATCCGAGATTGCTCATTTCTGCAAGGTTTGCCCCCTTGCCGCCCAACAATTCACGCATTTCAGACCGTCCTTCGGCATGACCACCGCCAAAGCCGTACACCCATTTCGTCATCTTGCCTGTTCCTCATCTGGCATTGGGCACGGTGCCCGTCGCCGCCCTTATGATTCGATTTTTGAAAAATCGGCAATGTCGTGCAATGCAGTGCGAATTTGCGCCAGCAGTTTCAACCGGTTGGCGCGTTCATCGGCATTGTCGCTATTGACCGTTACTTTTTCAAAGAAGGCATCGACCGGCCCGCGCAATTGCGCAAACGCGGTCATGGCATCGGCATAATTTTCTGCCCGCAACAGCGGCAAGGCCTTGTGCCGGACATCGACAAGTGCCTGATACAAACGTTTTTCCTCATCCTGCACCAGAAGGTCGGCGGAAACCGGCGCATCATAGGACGCGCCATCTTTCTTTTCCTCGATCCGCAGAATGTTGGATGCCCGTTTGTAGCCAGCCATCAGATTGACACCGCTTTCGCCCGACACAAAATCGGCCAGCGCATCAACCCGTGCCAGCAGGCGGACAAGATCATCCTCGCCATCCAGTGCGAAAACAGCCGACACCAGATCATGGCGCACGCCCTGTTCCCTGAAATGCACTTTCAGACGATCCGCAAAGAAATTCAAAAGGTCTTCTACCGCGCCATCATTGCGAATGGTGGCGGGATATTGTGACACCGCAAAGGCAAAGATACGGCGCAAGGGCAACCGCAATTTGTTTTCCAGCACAAGGCGGATCACCCCCAGCGCCGCCCGGCGCAGGGCAAACGGATCCTTGGAGCCGGTGGGTTTTTCATCAATGGCAAAAAAACCGGCAAGGGTATCAAGCTTTTCCGCCAGGGCAACCGCCACCGACACCGGCGCAACCGGACAGGCATCCGACGGACCGGCCGGGGCATAATGCCCGGCAATGGCCGCACAGACCTCGGCGGCTTCGCCGTCATTCTGGGCATAATATTTGCCCATCAGGCCCTGAAGTTCGGTGAATTCAACCACCATGTTCGAGACCAGATCGGCCTTGGCCAGCAAGGCGGCCCGATCGGCCATCGCCCCATCACAGCCCGGAATATCGGATGAGACTTCGCGGGCCAGTCCGCGCAACCGCAAAACCCGGTCCGACAATGATCCCAGTTTGGCGTGGAACACGATTTTTTCCAGTTTCGGCAGGCGCGATTCCAGCGTGGTTTTACGATCCTGATCCCAGAAAAACTTGGCGTCATGCAGGCGGGCGCGCAGGACGCGCTCGTTCCCGGCGATGATCTGGGCGTTGTGATCGGCGGTCACCATGTTTGATACCGTGATAAACCGCGCCGCCAGATTGCCGCTGGCATCTTCCAGCACGAAATATTTCTGGTGTTCGCGCATCGAGGTTTCCAGAACCTCGCGCGGGACGTCCATGAATTGTGCGTCGATCTTGCCCATCACCGGCACCGGCCATTCCACCAGCCCGCACACTTCATCTAGCAATCCCGGATCGCTGACCAGTTGCAGGCCTTCTGCGTCCGCCAGTTTCTGACATCCGGCCAGAATGACCGATTTGCGGTCTTCGCGGTCCAGCATCACCTTGGCAAAGGCCAGTTTCGTTTTGTATTCATGGGCATTGGCAACCGCAAAACCCGCCGGGGCCAGAAAACGATGGCCGCAGGTGACATTGCCCGCCGTAACCGGCCCGAAGGATACCGGCACCACGGCCCCGTCAAACAGGCACAGGATGCTTTGCAATTGCCGCACCCAGCGCACCTTCTGATCGGCCCAGCGCATGGATTTCGGCCAGGGCAGCTTTGCCATCGCGTCTTCGATAATGTCTTTGAGGACATGCGCCGTTGCGCGGCCCTGTTGTTCGACAATCGCAAACAGAAACACCCCCTTGGGCGTTTCGCGTTGTTCGCATTGTTCCAGCGTTACGCCATTGCCGGTCAAAAACCCGGCAATCGCCTTTTCCGGCGCATCGGCACGCGGGCCACGGCGTTCTTCGCGCAGGTCGGGCTGTTTTTCCGGCAATCCGTCAATGATCAGGGTCAGACGGCGCGGTGTTACCAGCGTTTCAACCCGCTCAAACGCCAGATCGGCGGCGGCAAGGCCATCGGTGACCAGTTTTTGCAAATCTTCGGACGCACGGGCCTGCATCCGGGCCGGGATTTCTTCGGAAAACAGTTCAAGCAGCAATTCAGCCATGACTTATGCCCCTTCTTTCAAATGCCCGCGGGCACGAAGCCATGCTTCGCAGCAGGATTTCGACATGTCGCGGACACGGCCGATATAGGCCGCCCGTTCGGTGACTGAAATCACCCCGCGCGCGTCGAGAAGGTTAAAGATATGGCTGGCTTTCATCGCCTGTTCATAGGCCGGAAGCGGCAGGCCGCGGTCGATATTGACTGCGCATTCGGCCTGTGCGTCCTTGAAATGACGAAACAGCATCTCGGTATTGGCGACCTCGAAATTATAGGCCGACTGTTCCTTTTCATTTTGCAGGAACACATCGCCATAACTGACCCCCTGGCCGTTATAATCAAGGTCATAGACATTTTCGACGCCCTGAATATACATCGCCAGACGTTCCAGCCCATAGGTCAGTTCGACTGGCACCGGATCGCATTCAAACCCGCCTACCTGCTGAAAATAGGTGAACTGGGTGACTTCCATCCCGTTCAGCCAGACTTCCCAGCCCAGCCCCCATGCGCCCAGCGTCGGGCTTTCCCAGTCATCCTCGACAAAGCGGATGTCATGGGCCAGCGGATCAATCCCCAGATTGCGCAGGGATCCCAGATACAATTCCTGCGCATTGGGCGGGGACGGTTTCATCAGGACCTGAAACTGGTAATAATGCTGCAACCGGTTGGGGTTTTCGCCATAACGGCCATCGGTCGGACGGCGTGACGGCTGCACATAGGCCGCGTTCCAGCTTTCGGGACCCAGGGCGCGCAATGTGGTCGCCGTATGAAAAGTTCCGGCCCCGACTTCCAGATCATAGGGCTGCAAAATCACGCATCCCTGATCGGCCCAATAGCTTTGCAGGCGAAGGATGATTTCCTGAAATGAAGGGGGACGTTGCAACCCGTCAAGCGCCATTGCGCAAACTCTCTATCCAGTGTGAAACAAAAACTGCGGCAAGCTAGCGTTCTGCCCCCTTGTGGTCAAGAACGCAAAAGCCCTGAGACGACAGGAAATGCGCACCCGGACCCGCATATTGGCCCCCACCGGCAGCATTCAATATCGCAATGCAGCATAGCAATCGGGCAGTTTGAGGGCAAAGCCAACAGAAAACAGGCGATCTCAGACCAAAGTCGGGTTATCCCTGCCTTGGACCAGACCCTATTTTTCACACAGATGGGCATCGCCATCCGCATGATAAACCCCGCAATAGCGGCATTTTTCCATATCATGGGCAATCGGCGCACGCTTGTCCTGCCCGGCCTTGGGCTGAGCGGCGCGGCTTGCCGCCTTGTTGGCAAAAAATTTAAAGCCGTACCAGACGATGGCAATGATCGCGGCGGTAAACAGAATTTTCGATAAACTCAGCATTAAAGCATATGTTCCGTCTGACGGTTATGGACCGTCCTTTATACAGGCCCGATCCCGATTTAGAAACCGGGCAATGGCAAGGTAGAACGCAAAAGCGTTTCGGTTTCGGGCAAATAATCGCCATTTTCGGCATGCAGCACAATACCGCGCCGCATCGTCAGGGGCGATGATACCCCCTTGCGGGCCGAGACAATCACCCGCATCGGCGCATCTGAACTGTGTTTGCTCCAGATCGGGTAAATGGTCATATCGCCCGCCCGGCCATATAGCAGGGCAATGATCCGATCCAGATGATCGGCGCGATGCACCAGCGTAATCCGGCCCTTTTGCCGCACCATTTTCAGACAGAACCCGATCCAGTCCTTGAGGTCCGCCGTGCCTTCCTGATGGGCTTTGGCCCGGCTTTCATTGGCCGGGCGCGTTCCCCCGGCATAATAGGGCGGATTGGAAATCACCTGATCGAAACTTTCGGCAATCAGGGGCAAGGTGCGGTCATTGATGTCGCCCTGCATCGCCGTTACCCGTCCGTCAAAACCGTTTTCGACGATATTGCGACAAAACAGCGCATAAAGATCGGGTTGCAGTTCCACCCCGGTCACGTGCGCCTGCGCCAGACGCCGCGCCACACAAAGCCCGGCCGACCCCACCGCCGCCCCGACATCCAGAATACGTGCCGTCCGGGTACCCGATACCGACACCGATGCGGCCAGCAACACCGCATCCACCGCCGCCCGATATCCGTCAATGGGCTGTTTGAGGATCACCGATCCGCCCAGCAGGAAATCATGGCTGATCCGGTCTTCGGGAAAACCGTTTTCCAGGGGATCGGGTTTGTCGGGCACTATTTCAGGCGTCATGATCATGTCTCAGATATCGTCGGCATCGGGGAGGGCCGCCGCATTGTCCTGCGCCAATTGCTGTCGCGCAATATCAAGGGCATAGCGCGCCCTGCTGGCGTCATCGCCATCAACCACCAGGCGTCGCGGCAACGCCCCGATCGATCCATCCAGAATACTGGCGTGATAATCAAAGATCAGGCTTTCAATGCCTTCCTGTGCCAGCACCGCCTGCGCCCAGCTCAGCTCTATCGGATCGTTACTGCGAAAAAGTTCGATCATATGTCCCCAACATCCTGCAAAATGGCGTCCTGCCTGCCTGGCATGATTTGTCTACTTGACCGCCAATGCCCGGCATCTCTATGTTGAGCCCACAAGTTAAACGACCCAGTCATCAGCGTTACCCGCGCCACAAGGTGCGGTCAAGGCGCGAGAATTTGTTTCGGATGTCAGTGTGAACAATACCGCGACGCAAAAAAAGGCCCAACCGGGCCTTGAGACCCTGACCCACCTTGTTGATGCCGATATGAAACGGGTCAATCAGGTCATCATCGACAATATGCACAGCGATGTCCCGCTGATCCCGCAACTGGCAAGCCATCTGGTCGCCGCAGGCGGCAAACGCATGCGCCCGATGCTGACCCTTGCCTCGGCCCGGCTGTGCGGATATCACGACGGCAATCTGGCGGTTGATATGGCGGCCTGTGTGGAATTCATTCACACCGCCACCCTGCTGCATGACGATGTGGTCGATGAAAGCAATCTGCGCCGCGGGCAGGCATCGGCCAATGCCCTGTTTGGCAACGAAGCCAGTGTTCTGGTCGGCGATTTTCTGTTTGCCCGTGCCTTTGTCCTGATGGTCAAGGGCGGATCGTTAAGGGTTCTGGACATTCTGGCACAGGCATCGGCGGTGATTGCCGAAGGCGAAGTGTTGCAATTATCCACCGCCAACGACACCGCCACCACCGAACAATCCTATCTTGATGTTATCACGGCCAAAACCGCCGCCCTGTTTGGCGCGGCATCGCAGATTGGGGCGGTGATTGCCGGTCGCGCCCCTGAAGATGAAATGGCGCTTCGCCATTATGGCCTTCATCTGGGTACGGCGTTTCAGCTGATTGACGATGTGCTGGATTATTCCGCCCATCAGGCGACACTGGGCAAAACGGTTGGGGATGATTTCCGCGATGGCAAAATCACCCTGCCGGTCATCATCGCCTTTGCCAAGGGCACAGAAGAAGAAAAGATATTCTGGCGGCGTTGCCTTGAAGACCAGAATTTCGAGGAAGGCGACCTTGACCGCGCCCAGATTCTGATCCGCAAATATAACGCGCTGGAAGCCGCAATGGACCGGGCGCGGGAATATGGCCAGAAGGCGATTGACGATCTGGCCCGGTTCGAGGATGGGCCGATCAAGGATGCGATGATCGAAGCCGTTGAATTTTGTATTTCCCGCCCCTATTGAGGGCCGCAATATTTGTCCGGGCAGGCATGTGCAGAAAATTCTTGCGCGTTGCCGCAATTCCGATTATCACCCGGCACGCAGAATGACGGAGCGTAGCTCAGCCTGGTAGAGCACTGTCTTCGGGAGGCAGGGGTCGGAGGTTCGAATCCTCTCGCTCCGACCATCATTCAAGGCCCTGAAATCTTTGATTTCGGGGCCTTTGCACTTTTCCAGCGGACGCTTCATGCTTACTCAGACGTTTCGGCCAACCATGGCAAGGATTGTTTCAGAAAGTTCGTCCTCCGCCTGCTTGGGCGTTATATCTCCCGCTGCGGCGGCATTTGACAAGGCATCAGCTGCCCCCAACATCGCCCAAAGCCCGGCAATGGCAATAGTCCCTTTCCCGACAAACGGGGTAAAGACATCCCGGCATTTTTCAATGAAAATCACCTGATATTCCCGTTTGATTTTTTCAAGTTCAGGTGCACCTGCCAATGCGGCAATCACGCCCGGTATTTCGTTGCCTTGTTGCAGCACGCAGCCAACATACGAGGCCGCAATCACAGATGCTTTGCCTCTCAGAGTCGGTTCACTTTCCCGAAGTGCGGCGTCCATGACCGCCGTCTGCCGCGCATCATATTCCTTATAGAGTGCCGCGAGCAAGCCGTTCCGCGAGCCAAAATGATCGTAAACGACAGGTTTTGTCACACCAGCCTGTTCTGCGAGGTGCCCAAGTGTAAGGGCATCCGTGCCTTCTTTACGGATCAACTCCCACGCAACATCCAGAAGCTGGCGCTTGCGATCTTCTCGGGACAAACGGCGACGCGGCGGATTGGTCATCTGATGTTTCATTAATCTGCACTTGACATTTTTATATACCAAAAGTAACTTACTAAAAGTATATAAGATTGTTTTCTTATTCGCAATCCAAACAAAACAGGAGCTTTCAAAATGCATGCCCTGATCGTTGTTGCACACCCCAACGCCAACTCGCTTACCCACAGCCTCGCCACGCATGTGGCAGAGGGCATTGAATCATTTGATCCCGCCAATTCCTTTGAAATTGCAGACCTGTCGGCTGAATCTTTTGACCCAAGATTTACCTCAGCCGACCTTTCCGCCTATTTTAAGGAAATACCATTCCCCGCCGATGTTGCCGCCGAACAGGCAAGAATTGACCGCGCAAATGCGCTTGTGCTGGTTTATCCTGTTTACTGGTGGTCAATGCCGGGAATTCTCAAGGGATGGATTGATCGTGTTTTCACCAATGGCTGGGCCTATGAAGAAGGCCCGGACGGAAAAGTGACCAAAAAACTGCAACACATGCAGATCCATCTGATTGCACTGGGTGGTGCCGATATACGGACCTATGCCCGGCATGGTTATTTTGGCGCAATGAAAACACAGATTGATCATGGGATATTCGATTATTGCGGCCCCAAAGTGATAACATCCGAACTTTTGATCCAGTCGGAAACCCAAGATCCGACCGCGCATTTGAGAAATGCCCATACCATCGGACGAAACATCTTCGCTCCCCCCAAACAGAGCAAAACGGCAGATGCCGCCTGAACAAACCGCATCCGATCTGGTGCCTCCCATATCAATCTGTCTTTGCGCTTTGCCGGGAAAACATTGGTGCACAATCTGGCCCCGCGCAGAGCAGAATTCGGCCTTCCAGCTATGGAATCTGCTTGAACTGGCCGGGCAGACAGGATAGACAATCGCGACACTGACGGAGCGTAGCTCAGCCTGGTAGAGCACTGTCTTCGGGAGGCAGGGGTCGGAGGTTCGAATCCTCTCGCTCCGACCATCAGTTCAAACCCTCGAATCTTTGGATTCGGGGGTTTTGTTTTTTATCACATTCATAAGACATGACAGAATTTGATAAGAGATATTCTTTAACTTTACCATTTCCTAAAATACGCATTACCATACGGATTTCTGCATTTTTCAGGAAATCAATCCGTTTTTGCAGGTTTTTGCGGATATTTTATGTCGCAAAATCGCAAACAAACTTGCCCAAATTTGTCAAATGCGTTTAGCCTTGGGCCACCAGATTGCAAATACAGCACATTGGCCCAAAAACACGTTCGATAAAAATAAAGCTGTCCTGTTTTTTGGTAATACCAATTTCGGACATCCAGGGAGGAAGAAACGAATGAAACTCAGCACTGTTTTAAAATCCACCGCCTGTTTTGCGGTTCTTGCCGGTGTCACCCTTGCCGCGACCGGGGCGGATGCCCAGGAACGGGTGCGCTGGAAAATGGGATCGACCTATGCCGGCAGCCTGACCCAGCTTGGCACCCTTGGCAAACGGGTGGATGAACGGATTGACGCCGTATCGGGCGGCAATATCCAGATCAAATTCTATGAACCGGGTGCCCTCGTTCCGGCACTTGAAGTTTTTGATGCGGTATCAAGTGGATCAATTGATGCGGCTTTCTCGACACCGGGTTATTGGGCGGGCAAGGTTCCGGCCCTGCAATTGTTCGGGGCGGTGCCGTTTGGTCCGCAGGCCGGTGAATATCTGGCATGGGTCAAGTTTGGCGGTGGTCAGGAAATTTTCGACGAACTGTATGGCCGTCATGGTATCAAGTCGCTGTTTTGCGGCCTGATCGCGCCCGAGGCATCGGGCTGGTTCGCCAAGGAAATCAATTCGCCCGAAGACCTCAAGGGCCTGAAAATGCGGTTCTTTGGCCTTGGGGCCAAGGTGATGGAAAAACTGGGCGTCTCGACCCAGCTTTTGGCCGGTGGCGATATTTATCCGGCACTGGAACTGGGCACCATTGACGCCACCGAATTTTCAATGCCGGCCATCGACCTGAAACTGGGTTTCCATCAGGTTGCCAAATATTACTATTTCCCCGGCTGGCATCAGCAATCCACCCTGTTTGACCTGATGATCAACAAGGAAAAATGGGACAAGCTGTCCGATACTCAAAAGGCCCAGATTGAATCGGTCTGTGCCGACAATATCGGTTATGGTTTTGCCGAAGGCGAAGCGATCCAGTTTTCGGCCCTGAAAGAACTTCAGGAAAAGGGCGTTCAGATCAAAAAATGGTCGCCTGAAATGCTCGATACCATGCGGACCGCATGGGAAGAAGTCGCCAGCGAAATGTCGGCCGAAGATGCCGATTTCAAAATCGCCTATGACAGCCTGCAATCTTTCCGGACCGATTACAAAATCTGGAAAGACATCGGCTATCTCGACTGATAACCCTTGCCGCCTGATCCGGGCGGCACATGGCTGTCTTTCAGAAGGGGTCGGGTGCCTCATGGTCCCCGGCCTCTCCTGTACATGAAGACCTGAAAGGGGGGCCTCATGGAAACCTTACTGAACATCACAGACCGGATTGATGGTGTGATTACACGGATTGGCCGGATAGCATCCTTGCTGGCGATTCCGTTGATGCTGACCATTCTGTATGATGTCATCCAGCGCAAATTTGGCGGACAAGGGTCGATCAAGCTTCAGGAACTGGAATGGCATTTTCATGCCGCCCTGTTTTTGTTGTGTTTCGGTTTTGCCTATATCCGCGATTCCCATGTTCGCATTGAACTGATCCGCGATACTTTACGCCCACGCACCCGCGCCATCATGGAAATGGTTGGCGGCATTTTATGCGTTTTGCCGTTTTGCGGGCTGGTTTTGTATTTCGGTTTTGATTTCGTGCATCGGTCCTTTGCCAATCACGAAGTGTCATCGGCGGCCACCGGACTGACCCATCGCTGGATCATCAAATCGATGGTACCGATCGGCTTTGGTCTGCTGGCCTGTGCCGGAATATCGATTTTCCTGAAATGTTTTGTCTTTGTCTTTGGCCCTGAACGGTTGCGTCAACGGTCCGGCTTTTATGTCGGTACCCATCACGCCGATCTGGGTCAGGTCATTCCGAAACTCAAAGACTGATCGCGGAACGGGGTTTTAAATGGCTGACTTCTATATCGAGGACTGGTTTCCGCTGATCATGTTTGCCATGCTGGGCATTCTGGTTTTCACCGGCCTTCCGGTTGCTTTCATCATTTCCGGCATCGGGATCGCCTTTGGCCTTCTTGGCATGGCCTATGATGTTTTTTCCTTCATCGAATTTTTCAACATCGTTTCGCGCATCTGGGGTGGCATCGCCGAAAATATGGTGATGGTCGCCGTGCCGATGTTTATTTACATGGGCACGATGCTGGAAAAAAGCGGCGTTGCCGAAGACCTTCTGGAATGTCTGAGTGTTCTGTTGCGCAAGGTCCCCGGCGGGCTTGCCCTGTCTGTCACCCTGATGGGGACGATCATGGCGGCAACCACCGGTATCATCGGTGCATCGGTGGTCATGATGACCTTGCTGGCCCTGCCGGTGATGATGCGCCGCAACTATGACACATCCCTTGCCACCGGTACCATTGCCGCATCGGGCACGCTGGGCATTCTGATCCCGCCCAGCATCATGCTGGTGCTGATGTCCGACCTGATGTCGGTTTCAGTCGGCAATCTGTTTCTGGCGGCCATCCTGCCCGGTCTGGTTCTGGCCGGTCTTTATGCCGCCTATATTTTCATTCGTTGCCAGATCAACCCCGCCCTTGCCCCGCCCCTGCCTGATTCCGAGGCGGTCGAAGGCATGGAACTGGTGAAAATGGTGTTGCGCAGCTTTATCCCGCCGGTTTTGCTGATTGTTCTGGTTCTGGGGTCCATCTTTGGCGGCTTTGCCACCCCGACCGAGGCATCGGGTGTCGGCGCTGTTGGCGCAACCTTGCTGGCGATATTCAAACGCCGCCTGAATTTCAAGGTGCTTCAGGATGTTTGCGAACGGTCCGCCCTGACCGGGGCGATGCTGTTCTTCCTGTTTGCCGGGGCAACGGTATTTTCCTATGTCTTCCGGTCGCTGGGTGGCGATGATCTGGTGATTGACCTGATTGAAGGATCGGGTCTGGGGCCATGGGGCGTTTTGCTTCTGTTGATGCTGATTGTTTTCATCCTTGGCTTTTTCTTTGACTGGGTGGAAATCACCCTGATTGTCCTGCCGATTTTCGCCCCGATCATCGGCTTGCTGGATTTTGGCGATCATTTGACTGTTGCCGGGATCGAAGCCAGCCAATCCCATATCCTGACATGGTTTGCCGTGTTGATTGCGGTTAATCTGCAAACCAGTTTCCTGACGCCACCCTTTGGCTTTGCCCTGTTTTACTTAAAGGGGGTCGCGCCCAAATCGGTGCGGATACAACAGATTTACAAGGGGATCATTCCCTTTGTCCTGTTGCAGTTACTGGGGCTTGGTCTGGTGATGTATTTCCCTGCCATCGCCCTTTGGATGCCCAATACCCTGCTGGAATAACCATTTGATCTGCACAACAAAAAAGGCACCCCGAACCATCGCGGGTGCCTTTTTCTTATGGCCGGAACGGAGAAAATTCAGTGATGAATGGCTTTTTCACCGGGTAACTGCAACATCCGGCCCATCAGGTAATCGACATCATCCGAATCGAATTCAACGCCCAGATCGCCATATTGCGTCAGGATGCGTTCGATCATTCGCCGTGAATACCGTTCACGATCCTTTTCCCCGCCATCCAGCGTGGTTTCGCGGGCAACCTCGATTGCGGCACGTACGCCAGGGAAGAAATTACGCGGCATGTCAGCCTTGTTATAAATGGCTTCCAGCCCGCAGGTTCCGGAATCGTGGATCAAGACCCGGGTATTGACCAGTGACACCCCGGCCCGCCGGGCCAGGGCGGCCTCGAAAAATGAAATATCGCCCATGCACATCGCCCGCAAGACAAGGCCGCTGGTCAGGCGATTGTTGGTATAAAGATGTTCCACCAGAACTTCGACATCGCGGTCCCCGGCATCCGGGCCCAACAGGCCGATGGTCGCACTTTCCTGCGACTGGGTCATTACGGCATTCACGATGCCTTCGGGGATATGGCCGCGTGAAATCAGTTCACCGCGCAACCGGTCCGACACCAAAGTCACCAGACGTTCGGCAATGGTGATCGGCAGGCGGTTGCGGGCAATTATCGGTTTCTGGATGCGCTCGCTATGCCCGAAATCATCGACCACTTTTTGCAGGGTCTGTTCGCTGATTTCCGCGCCATTATTGGCCATCAGATCGACCAGAACATCTTCATGCCCCATTTCGACCAATGCCCCGGCGACCGTTTCAGAAACACTTTGCCGTCCGGCAATCGCCTTTTGTTTGGCGACGTTATCGGCATTGTTGCCAATAATATCGACAAGATCATCGTCGCTGAGAACTTCGGAAAATTGCAAAATGGGCAGCGAAACATCATCAACGTCGCGGGCCAGACTGGCGGCGATATCATGAGGGACCAGCGGCGTCTGGCGCAAATTGCGCGCCAGTGCCTTACGCACCAGCACCTCGGCATCGCGCATCATGATCCGGAAAATGTCTTCGGCCAGAATGCGTTCGCTTTCCGACAGCACATCCGTTGTGAAATCGCGACTGATTTTTTCCGCAGTTTCCAGCCGGTTTTTGCCTGATGGATCGGCGATCAGCCTGTTGAGATCATCTTTGGTAATGCGTGGCACAGCGTCTCTCCTGATGCAACCGGCGAAACGGGCCGGTTGCGACAAAATAAATCATACACCGAACAGCCCGTTGACTAAACGCAATTTATTCCCAACTTACATCCATTAGAATGTGGGTATCGTAAACAAGAACGTCCACCTTTTTAATCATTCTACAAATTGTTGGAGTTTGATTGCCTTTTAAGCCGGTGACATCCAATACTGCCGCCACCTTGCGATCAGATTTCGGTACGGTACCACAAGCCAGATAGAGAGACCCGCCATGAAATTCGTCAAAATTCTCGCCCTCACTGCTTTTGCCATCGTCGGCAGCACTGCCGTCGCGTCTGCGGGCGATGCCGCCAATGGGGAAAAAGTTTTCAAAAAATGCGTCGCCTGTCATTCCGCCGAACCGGGCAAAAACAAGGTCGGCCCGTCGCTTGCCGGTGTTTTCGGCGAGGCTTGCGGCCATGTTGAAGGCTATAAATTTGGTGCGGGCTATCTCGCTGCCTGCGAAAAGGGCTTTTCGGTCGATGAGGCTTTTCTGGTTGATTACCTGAAAGATCCGTCTGCCAAACTCAGCGAAATTGCCGGATCGAAACAGCGGTCGAAAATGACTTTCAAGCTGAACAAAGACGCCGAAATTGCCGATGTGATTGAATATCTCAAGACGCTTTAAAGCCCTTGCCAATTTCCGCACGACATTTAAACGACCGGCCCCGCGCCGGTCGTTTTTTTAACGCCGCCGCGCCAGTTCGGTATTCACCGCCCGCATCTGGTCTTCGACCCGAATATCAATTGTTGATGTGACCTCCAGATCGCGGTCTTCATAAACATCGCGATCCGGATATTTGGCCTGCCATGCGGCCACGGCCAGATCCCGGGCGCGGATCAGTTGTTCAATTTGCGGCCGGTAAAAAACCATCATCCCGGAAACCCAGCGATTGACCGGCCATGACGGCTTGGCATGATCAATGATGAAATTATCCAGCATTGCCACCACCGAGTCGGCGTCATACCAAATTTCGCCCGTTACCCAACGGTTGGTGGTGAACAAACGTTGCGCCAGTCCAAACCCGTCCATCGAAATCGCCACCAGATGCGACAGCGCATCATTGGGACCATCGGGCAGAACAACGCCGTCAATTGCCAATGGCGTTATGCCATCGGGCATGCCGCGCGGGCGCATGAAAGTGTGAAAATGCCCGTGTTCGTCCCATTCACGCTGCGCATCCTTGGGATGGGCATGATAATAAAACTGGCCATGATTGATGCGGTCATAGACATCACCGTCAGGGTAATGGGACCATTCAAAGAACGGGTCTGCATCCCGGATCAGTTCCCCGACGATATTATCGCCAGTCGCCGCCAGAACCCGCTGACATTCCATAACGTCACGTCCGGCGGCCTGCATTTTTTGCAGAAGGCCGGTTTCGATTTGTGCCCAGTCTACGGTTATTTCTGTCATCGTCTGGTCTCATGTTTTGCACGACGATCCCCACCTGCACCGTACACCCGATCATGACCTTACCCGTTTCAAATCGCAAGGGCGAGACACGCACGGTCAAAAAACAGTGACCCGCCGGTTATGGGGCAATCGTTGTGCCATGAACCACCCGGAACCCGATCAGGATATGACGTAAATGTTCGGCCCGGCTGTGGCGTGCCGCCGGGCGACAGACACCGCATCCGCGATCATCCCATGACCCGCCCTTGACATAACGATAGCCCGCCTGCGCCGCCGCCATAGTCCATTCAAACACCTGCCCGGCCCCGTCATACAGACCATATGGACCGGCCTCGTATTGTTTGACCGGTCGGGTATCAAACGGCCCGGCATCGGCACTGTTCAGGCGTTTGGGATCGAAAATATTGCCCCACGGGTAAAATATACCATCGGGGCCACGCACGGCTTTTTCCCATTCCGCCTCGGTCGGCAGACGCCAGACCTCGCCAGTTTTGCGGCTGAGCCAGTCCACATAGGCCCGCGCATCCTGCCACGACACCAGAACCACCGGATGATCCCCACGTCCGGGCGGAGGTGCGCCATTTTGCCAGATGAAAGGCCGGGTCGCCTCATATCCCTGCACCAGCCCGAAGCTGTCCCACAATTCCTTTTCGACCATCGGCGCAGGATGGCCGGTATCGCGGACAAAGGCGGCGTATTGGTCATTGGTAATGGGCGTTGTCGAAATATCAAATTCCGGCAAATAAATTCGCCATTTGGGCATTTCGACATCATACCAGCGATGCCTGCGCGTCACATCGCGCCCATAAATCTGTTCATCCAGACGATAGGCATATTCGCGTTCCAGATCATCCGATCCCTGCCAGAACCAGCCTGCGGCGATCTGCGACATTTCCGGCACGATCAAATTGCCGTCCGTCGCCCGCGCAGATTGACCCGCCATGACGATGAAGGTGGCAACTATTGCGCCCCCCCATCGGAGCACCCTTTTTTGACAGTCGGCTATCTTCAATGTTTGCGTTCCTCCCTGTATGCCAGAGATGGTATGTGCCCGTATCGGTCCCCTGTCTGTGTCAGTCATCACGGGAAAGGCAGTTTATACTGACACAAATGTGAAAATCTGTCGTTCCATCAAAAAACCTGCGCGCAAATTAACGGGTCCATCCCTTTTAAAAGCATGGACAAGGCCGGAACACGAGACTTTCACCCAACAGTGAGCGCAAGTGACCCCCGCAAAGACCTTGTTTGGCGCATTGTCAGGAACGAGGTTGCAATCGGGAAACAGCCTTTTGTCCTTTCCCGTCATCACCCGTTTAACATCCGTCAGAAAGAGGCTTCCATGTCTTCGCACAATTCGACTTTTGCCAAAGCCACCCTGATTCCCGCCATCGCATTCGGGGCCACCCTGATCGGTGCGGTTCCGATGGCGTCTGCTGCGCCCAATCAGGTGCCGGTTGAAATTGCGTCCTGCGCGCCTGCCAATCCCTGTGCCGCAAATCCCTGTGCCGCCAACCCGTGTGCTGCGGCAAATCCTTGTGCTGCAAATCCGTGCGCAGCAAATCCCTGTGCCGCGAAAAAATTGCCGGTCAATCCCTGTGCGGCAGCAAACCCCTGTGCCGCGAATCCGTGTGCGGCAAACCCGTGTGCCGCCAACTAAACTGTTGGGGGAACTGTTTCGCACGACGGCAAAAAACAGGGCGGCCCGCAAGCCGCCCTGTCTGACATTCCGAAACAACCGGGTTTAGTCGCGCACCACCATCACCGAACAATCGGCATGGCGGACCACCCGTGCGGCATTCGGGCCCAGCAGATAGTCCTTCAATTCCGGGCGATGCGCCCCGATGATGATCAGGTCGCATCTGGTTTTCTTCGCCATCTGCAAGATCACCTCGTAAATCGTGCCCTGCCCGATAATGTGCTGTACCTTGAGGGTCGCGGGGATATGTGCCGATACAAAATCGTGCAGGCGCTGATTATAGATATCAAGCACCTTTTTTTCATATCCCTTGGGGAAGAACTGCCCGACCATCGACATGCCAACAGTTGGCACGACGGTCAGAATATGCAGGCGCGCACCAAAGATTTCAGCCTCCTTGATCGCAACCGGAATGGTCTTTTTCCACGATTCATCGTGATCAAGATCGACCGAAACAAGGATATCCTTATACATTTCCCGATCCTTTCTCAGGCAGCTTGCGCCGCGTTTTCAAAACGACGGCGGCGGCGCTGAAGGAAGATGATCCCGCCCAGAACGACAAAGGCTGGCAGGAAGAAAACCTCTTTGGGCGGTCGGTCAGCATCGGTTTTGATCGCGGTGATTTCAAAATCGAAATCAAGTCCGGCCTTTTCCGCCGGTCCGCCAAACACCAGATTGTCGATGAAAACACGGCCATCTTCTTCGCGAATTTCCATACCGGCATGATACAGACGATCATGCCCGGAAACTTGCGGCCCCAACGGCAACATCACCGCCTTGCGAACGTCTTTTCCCTCAAGATTGATCCCTTCCACATCAATGCGAAGATTTGCATCTGCGGGCAGGGCTTCGACTTCGGCCAGAATGGTTTCAGGATGAAGATCGTCATAGGGCGGTTCGATCATATCCAGCCAGAATCCCGGCCGGAACAAGGTAAACGCCACCAGCAACATCACCGCACTTTCCCACAATTTCGACCGGGTGATGAAATAGCCCATCGTGGCCGCGGCAAAGACCAGCATGGCAATCGTCGCCACAATGATCACCATGACCACCTGAAACGGATGATCCAGCCCGATCATCAGAAGTTGCGTGTTAAACAGAAACAGGAACGGCAATGCCGCCGTCCGCATACTGTAGAAAAACGCAACAAAGCCGGTTTTCATCGGATCGGCCCCCGATATGGCCGCCGCAGCAAAGGATGCCAGCCCGACCGGGGGGGTCACATCGGCCATAATCCCGAAATAAAAGACGAACAGATGCACGGCAATCAGCGGTACCAGAAGACCGTTTGCCGCCCCCAGTTCGACAATCACCGGGGCCATCAGGCTTGACACCACGATATAGTTTGCCGTGGTCGGCAAGCCCATACCAAGGATCAGACTGATTACCGCCGTAAAGATCAGGATCAGCATCAGATTGCCGCCGGAAATCAGTTCGACAAATTCGACCATCACCTGACCGATGCCGGTCAACGACACCGTACCGACAATGATACCGGCCGCCGCCGTGGCGACGCCAATACCGATCATATTGCGTGCACCGGTCGCCAGGCCATCCACCACATCCTGCAACCCGTTACGGATTTCCGACAGGTGATCGGGCTGTTTACGGAACCATGCCTTGACCGGTCGCTGGGTCAGCATGATGAAAATCATCAACATGGTTGCCCAGAAGGCCGACAGCCCGGGTGATTTCATCTCGATCATCAGGAACCAGACCAGCACAACCACCGGCAACAGATAATGCAAACCCGACTTGGCGGTTTCACCAAGCGCGGGTAATTCCAGCACCGGCTGATTGGGATCATCCAGTTCCAGATCGGGATATTTTGACGCAAAGAACAGACCGGCAAAATAAATCGCCGCACATTCCACCGCCATAATCCAGCCGATCGCATCGCCAAAAATCTGTTTCTGGATCAGGATGCCGTAATAGATAACACCCGCCAGAATGATCAACGTGCACACGAACAACAAGGACCGGATCACAGTCTGTTTTGCGGTCGTGATTTCGCGCCGCGGCAGGCCCTGCATGTTGGCTTTCATCGCTTCGAGATGGACGATGTAAATCAGCGCGATATAGGAAATCGTCGCGGGCAGAAACGCATGTTTGATCACTTCGGGGTAAGGAATCCCGACATATTCAACCATCAAAAAGGCCGCGGCCCCCATGACGGGTGGCATGATCTGACCATTGACCGACGATGCCACTTCTACCGCCCCGGCCTTTTCACCGGAAAACCCGACGCGCTTCATCAACGGAATGGTAAAGGTGCCCGTCGTCACCACATTGGCAATCGATGACCCGGAAATCAGACCGGTCATCGCCGAGGCCAGAACGGCCGCCTTGGCCGGTCCGCCGCGCAAATGACCGAGGGCCGCAAAGGCCACCTTGATGAAATAATTCCCGGCCCCGGCCTTATCAAGCAACGAGCCAAACAGCACGAACAGAAACACAAAACTGGTGGAAACGCCGAGCGCAATGCCAAACACACCCTCGGTCAGCAACCACTGATGCGACATCGCCTTGTTAAAGCTTGCCCCGCGCCATTGCAGGACGTCAGGCATCCAGGACGCATTGCCAAAAAAGATATAACCCAGAAAAAGCAGGGCGACGATCATCAGAGGCGGGCCAAGTGCACGGCGGGTCGCCTCCAGCAACATGACAAGCCCCACACCGGAAACAACAAGGTCCATTGTCGTCGGCAGGCCGGGTCGCCCGGAAAGTTCGCGGTAAAAAATGTAAATATAGGCCGCACAATAGGCCCCGACCAGCGCCAGAACCCAATCCTGAATCGGCACATAACTGCGTGGTGAATTTTTCAGGGCCGGATAGGCCATAAAGGCCAGAAAAATCGCCAGCGCAAGATGGATCGATCGCGCTTCGGTGTCATTAAACACCCCGAAATTGATGATAAAGGGCAATGGCGAGGCCAGCCAAAGCTGAAATAACGACCATCCCACCGCCACAAACAGCATCAGCCGGGCTGTTATCCCGACGGGCTGACGCGCCCCGGTATCCGATTGCGCAATCAAATCCTGAAGATCCTGATCAAGGTTCTCCGGATTGACGCCTTTGTTTTCTGTCATCACAAACACCCTGTCAAAAACGGCGTTATTATTTTCCGTCACCCAAAACAAAAAAAGCGCCGCCGGTACAAATACCGGTCGCCCGCGCAAAGCATACATTGATTATGTTCAATTTTTTCATGCCCGACGGGCCGCAAAGAAACAGGCGGGAGGTACATTAGCACCTCCCGCCTGCACCTGATTACATCAAGCCAGCTTCTTTGTAGTATTTGACAGCACCATCATGCAACGGAGCAGACAGACCGTCCTTGATCATTTCTTCCTTGACCAGAACTTCAAAAGCCGGATGCAGCTTTTTGAAGTCGTCAAAATTATCGAAAACCGCCTTTACAACATTGTAAATCACGTCTTCGTCAACATTGGTTGACGACACAAAGGTCGCACCGACGCCAAAGGTTTTTACATCTTCCGGGTTACCGCGATACATGCCGCCCGGAATGGTGGCAACACGGTAATAGGGATTATCGGCGACCAGCTTTTCGATTTCGGCACCGGCAACTTCAACCAGAACCGAATCACAAGCCGTGGTGGCTTCCTGAATCGAACCGGCCGGGTGACCAACGGTGTAGATCATCGCATCGATCTTGTTGTCGCAAAGGGCCTGCGACTGTTCCGCCGGTTTCAGTTCGGATGCCAGTGCGAAATCATCAAGAGTCCAGCCCTTGGCTTCCATCACGACATCCATGGTGTCGCGCTGTCCCGAACCGGGGTTCCCGATATTGACGCGCTTGCCTTTCAGATCATCAAAGGTCTTGATGCCGGAATCGGCACGGGCGACCACGGTGAACGGCTCCGGATGGATTGAAAATACGGCGCGCAGACCTTCAAACGGGCCCTGATCGGCAAATGCGCCGGTTCCGTTATAGGAATAGAACTGAACGTCGGACTGGGCGACGCCCATATCAAGTTCATTGGCACGGATGGTATTGACGTTATAGACCGAACCACCGGTGGATTCGACCGAACACCGAATGCCATGTTCCTTGCGATTAAGGTTGACCAGACGGCAAATTGCGCCGCCCGTCGGATAATAAACGCCGGTCACACCACCGGTCCCGATGGTGATAAACCGGTTTTCCTGTGCCGATGCCTGACCACTGATCAGGGCAGCACCAGCCAGCGCCACAACGGCCCCGGCAACAGCAATAATTTTTTTCATCAGGATTAGCTCCCTTAACACCCTGTAATTGACTTTCAACTGCGCATGAATGCAGCAGCAGAAAAACGATGAAACATCAGATAAATCAGATGTTTCGACACGGGGATTATAGCCAGATACCGAAAAATTGAAACCCTTCTGCATCCGGGGCCACCCCGAAACGGCCCCTTTTCCGGGAAAAACCCCGGAAATTCTCCCAGACTTTTCCTGTGCGTTACCAGACCGGTCGCAACAGTTTTCTTGCCATATCGGCATCGGCAATCGTGCGCCCGGTCAACACAACACCGGCATGCGCCTGTGCAATCAGGGCAGCATTATCCGGCGCAGATGTGCCATCGGCCAACAGATGATTATTCTCAAACCCGATCCGCGCATGCCCGCCCAGTGCAACCGCCGTCATCGCACAGGCATTTTCAAACCGGCCAAACGCGCACATCATCCAGTTCGACACATGATCCGACCGCCCCAAATAGGGCAGTAAATCTGCAGGCGTTGATTTTTGCCCGACACTGTAACGACCCAGAACATACAAAACCGGCAATTGCCTGCCGCCGATCACACCGCGTTCAACCAGATCGTCAAACCGCACAATGTCTTCGGGGGCATAAAGGATGAATTGCGGTAAAATATCTGCCTCGCGCAAAAAGGCGCAAAAATCACGGAGTTTATTTTCATCCCCACCATCGGGCGCAATTTCACGCACTGCCAGCGATACTGCTTCGGGTTTCAATTCCCGTACCATCGCCATTTGCTGATCGGCGGAATAAATCCCCACCGCCTCGCTGGTAACCTGAATCAGCAAATCATTGCCAATTTCGGCGCGGATGGCATCCATCGATGCCCGATAGCGCCCGATATCGAGGCTGTGCCCCCCGGCATCATCGCGCACATGCAGATGGATCACCGACGCCCCGGCCGCCAGACAGTTTTTCGCCTCTCTCGCCACGTCTTCCGGGCTGATCGGAATAGTTGGCAGATCAGCCTTTGTCTTGCGTGCCCCATTCGGGGCAACAGCAAGAATGGCCGGAAGTTCCATCCAATCGGGCGGCGTCCGTTCGCTCACGACAATCCCTCTTTGGCAAAAACTTCCTGCACGGACCGGTCAAACAGATCGACGATCTCGCCGATCTGGTCTTCGGTCACGATATAGGCCGGGGCAAACAGCACATGATCGCCACGTTGCCCGTCAATGGTGCCCCCCATCGGATAGCACATCAGTCCATTGGCAAAGGCGGTCTGTTTGATTTTCGCATTGATTTTCCGGGCCGGATCAAACGGTTCTTTGGTTGCCCGGTCGGCAACAAATTCGACCCCGCGAAACAGGCCGCGTCCGCGAATATCGCCAACAAACGGATGATTTCCAAACCGTGCCGTCAGGGCATCCTGCAACACATCCCCCTGTCGACGGACATTTGCCAGCAAATCGCGGTTGCGAATGGCGCGTTGTGTTGCCATCGCCGCCGCACAGGCCGTCGCATGCCCCTGATAGGTATGACCATGCTGGAAAAATCCGGTGCCATTGGCAATCGCCCGATGGATTTTGCCCGATACCAGAACCGCACCAATCGGCTGGTACCCGGCCCCCAATCCCTTGGCGAGGGTTTGCAGATCACCTGTGATGCCTTCCTGTTCAATCGCATGCAGGGTGCCGGTGCGCCCCATCCCGCACATGACTTCATCGAGAATCAGCAATACCCCGTACCGGTCACAAATTTCGCGAATGCGTTTGAAATATCCCGGTACCGGTGCCACTGCGCCTGCGGTTGCCCCGACCACCGGTTCGGCGACAAAGGCGGCAACATTGCCGGTTCCCAATGACAGAATTGCATCTTCCAGTTCGTTGGCAACGCGCAGACCGTAATCTTCTGGTGTTTCGCCCGGTTGCTGATCGCGATAGGCATAACAGGGGGCGATGTGGCTGGCGGGAATCAACAGGGGTTCAAATTGTCGCTTGCGCCACATATTGCCGCCCACCGCCAATGCGCCCAGCGTATTGCCGTGATAACTTTGCCGCCGGGCAATGACGAATTGCCGGTCCGGTTCACCGATTTCAAGGAAATATTGCCGCGCCATTTTCAGGGACGCCTCAATCGCCTCGGACCCGCCCGACACAAAATAAACCCGTTCCATACCCGGCGGCGCATGGGCAATCAGATCATCGGCCAGTTCTTCCATCGGATCGGACGAGAAAAACCCCGAATGCGCATAAGGCAGTTTGCGCACCTGTTCGATAATTGCATCCTGCACTTCGGCATCAGAATGCCCCAGGCACGATACCGCCGCCCCGCCACAGGCATCGAGATAGCGTTTGCCATCTGCGTCGGTGATGTAAATGCCATCGCCCGAAATGGCACGCGGCGGTTCTGTGATGCTGTGACGGTGCAATACATGGGATGTCATGATCGGGAATTCCGTTTGATACCGGCATCCTGCCAGTAGGTGTCAAAAACAGCGAGTTGTTCTTCGGCGCTGGCAATTTGTTGCAGTGCGCCTTCACCGCCACGCGCCACCAAAAGGGCAACCAGTGCCTGCAACACAGACACGGCGGCGGTAAAACTTTGGAAAAAAGACGGGGACCCATCGGCAATCACAATCGTCACCGCCGCCTGCACCGCAATCGGTGCCACATCGGAATCGGTAACGGCAATGATGGCTGCCCCCTGGGCCGCGGCAAATTCGGTGACTTTCACCGTTTCGCTGGTATAGGGCGCAAATCCAACCGCCAGAACGACATCCTTGCGCCCCAGACCGCGCAATTCATCGCCAAAGGTTCCCGCCACCCCCTCCAGCAATGTCACATCATCGCGAAACAGCCGACAGGCATAGGCAAATTGAAACGCCGCCGGCCAGGCACCGCGTCGCCCGACGACAAATACCCGTCTTGCCTGTTCCAGATATTCGCAGGCACTGCGCATGGCGCGTCGGGCCTCTGGTCCAAAGGACCGCAACAGATTATCGGTTTCCTGCCGGGCGATTTCACCCAGAAGTGCGTCTTCGCTGTGATCTTCGCCCGCGCTGCGATGCTGTAATTGCCAGGCGCGCCCGGCATAACTGGCGGGCAAATCACGCAGACGGTTTTGATAACCCAGACGAAAATCCTGATAACTTTCCAGACCGATGGTTTTCATCAGGCGGACAATGGCACTGGGCTGAATATCGGCAGCACGGGCCAGCGACCGCATGGATTTCAGGGCAACATCATCAGGGTGATCGAGCATATAGCGCGCCGCTTTTTGCAATTGCGGGCTCAGATCGCCATACCCGGCAATCAGCCTTTCGCGCAGATCGGCATAGACACCCATATTCCGACGCACCCCATACCTGAATAACCGGCGCAATTAGGCCATAACGCCCCTATTTTCACAACAAATGTTTCATTAAACTTTTAAATGAAACATTTGTTGTCGATTTTGTTTCAGATCCCATCGGGAAAAAACGCCTGCATCCGCTAAAAAACATGGACTTATTCTTAAAAATCCCGAAAATGTTTGCTACGCAGGGCAAACCGGATTGTTTCAATGCATCTCTCATAAAAATACCTGCAATACGGGACTGGGCACCGAATCGACAAGGTGGCCATGAAAAAACAACTTTTTGAAGCCCTGACACGCGCCAATGCGGGAATTGCCCTTTTTGATGCCGATGAACGCATCATTTTTTCCAATCCCGCCTGGACCCAGATGATTACCGGTCTTGCCGAAGAAGACCTGCTGTTCAATGAAACCATGCTGGATGATGGTTTCATGCTGTCGGTTTGTCTGGTCCGGCCCTTTGACCACACAGCACAGAACGGCAAACCTTCCGCCGATATTCCTGACACCGCATTCCGAAACGCCGGAACCGTGATCATTGCCGATGACAGTGCATCAAACCGCATGGTGGCGCGCCGCATTCTTCAGGCCGAAGGTTATGCGATCCTTGAGGCCGTTGACGGGCAGGCTGTCCTTGACATGCTGGCAAGCGGGGTGGAGGCCGATCTGATCCTGATGGATGTGGAAATGCCTGATATGGACGGGCTGCATACCACCCGCCGTATTCGCCATCTGGCCGGACCAACCGCCCGGATTCCGATTATCGCCCTGTCGGCCCATCAATCCCGGGATTGGGCGATGGTCGCCCGTCAGTCCGGCGTCAATGATTTCATCAGCAAGCCGATTAACCGTGCCGGATTGCTGGACGCCATCAACAACCTGCCCCCCTGCCGCCCGGCACCGGTTGACAGGCAGGCTTCCATGGCGCCTCCCCCAACTTTGCGGGCGCGGAACACACCGCCAATCCCGCGACACCGGGCCCCGCGCCATGTCGCCCTGCCAACCAGCCCGGTGCTTGATACCCGCACCCTTGACCAGCTTTATCTTGATGCCGGTGCCGAAGGCGCATCCTGTGGTATTGACCTGTTTATCAGCGAAACCGAATCCCGCCTTGTCAGCATCGACAATGCCCTGTCGCGGGCCGACCTTGTGGCGGTACGCGATGAAATTCATATCCTGAAAAGCACATCGGGCACCTTTGGCCTGCGCCAGTTATCGGAATTATGCGCCGCCACCCAGCAGGCCTTTGATCAGGACCACGACGATCCGGATAATGCCTTTGCCATGTCCCGGCAACTGGTTCAGCTTGCCCCGACGGCCCTGACCGCCCTGACCCTGTATCGCCGCAGCCGCAGCTATGCCGGGGTGTGATCACGCCACCATACCCGCCACGCCATCAGGGCCCACAGGGACAAACCGGCGGTGAAATCCTGATGGTGCGTGGCGCGATGCCACAAATCCTGACGCCGTGCCTGCGTCACGGGCAAATCTTCAAACAATCCGTCCAGAACCCGATCCCCCCACAAAAGCGGACATATCTGCATCAGCCAATCATCAACCGGCGGGTTAAACCCGGTTTTGCTCGCGACAAGATATCCTTTGGGCACCATTGGCCCGACCACTTCGCGCCACAATGCCTTCCCACCCCTGCGCAAATGATCCTGTGCCGGAACCGACCGGGCCATTTCCACCACCGCCCTGTCCAAAAGAGGCGGGCGATATTCGACCCCGAACGCCATGCCACACCGATCCGACATCGCCAATTGATTGCCCGGCAAGGTGACTTTGCGATCAAAATTCATCATTGCTGTCGCCAGTTCCCCCGGCAACAGACCATCTGGCATATCATCCCCCAATAACGCAGCAGACAATTCGGCAATCCCGCAACGATTGTTCCAATGAGCAAACGCCCCGGTCGCATCCTGCCTGATACCGCTTAAAAACCGTGCAACATGGCCGTTTCCATCATCCGCAACCTGTGCCGTCATCCACCGCATCCACCCCGGCAGGCGCAGGGCGTATGGGATCAACCGGGCGGCCTGATACCGGGGATAGCCGCCAAACAGTTCATCCCCGCCATCGCCGGTCAAACAAACCGGGGCGATTTGGGCGACATGTTCGCTTAGCATATGATGCAGGATCATCGCGGGATTGCCAAAAGGTGCGCCAAAGGCCCTCAGCCCGGCCTGCAAACGCCAGAGCAAATCTTCGGCCTGCACGGGTGCCGGAACAATTTTCAAGGTCATGCCAAGATGAGCAGTCAGACTTTGCGCCCGCGCCGTTTCATCGGCCTTGCTGCCGGGAAACCCCATCACCAGCCCGACCGGCAGATCACGCCCTGAACGGCGTGCGATCTTGCAGGCCAGTGCGGCCACCCCGGCACTGTCCATGCCGCCCGACACCAGACAGGCAACCGGACAATCCGCATCCAGCGCCCCGGCAACGGCATATTCGACCACCCCCGCCAGATCGGCGGCATCGGTCCGACCTGTGTCAGACATCTCATTGATCCGGGCCGTCGTAACCTTACCCTCGCACCATTGCAGGATTTCACCCGGTCGCAATTGCCGCACTCCGACAAAGGGTGTCAGTGGTGCGGGGACAAACAAATGCGCCATATAAGGGACAAATAGCCGATCCGGCGCACTTTCATGATCCGCCAATCCCGGCACGGCCAAAAGTTCGGAGGCAAAACGCAGATGTCCATCAGCCCGCACCGCAACATATAATGGCTTGATCCCCATCGGATCGATGCCAAGGGTCAGACGGCGTTCGATACGATCCCAAATCGCAAAGGCATAAGGCCCGGATAATGCCGCAATTGCCGCCAGACCACCCTGTTGCCAGACCGCCAGAAACAATTCGGCATCGCTGCCACTGCGCAAGCCTTCCTTGCCGGCGGCCAGCATATCGGCCATCACGGCACGATGACCGGCAAGATATCCGTTGAAAATCAGGACATAGCGTTGATCGGAACTGATCAGGGGTTGGTGCGCGGCAGGAGATGGATCGGTGGTAATCAGGCGACGATGCCCCAAAACCGCATGCCCGTCGCCCTGTTGCCACACCGTCCCGAAATCCGGGCCGCGATGCTGCAACCGATTGGTGGCCTGCACCACAAGATCATACCCGCAAAAATCCGTCGCCCCCGCCAGACCGCACATGGTTGGGCCCGTTATTGCGGCGGATCAGACGGCGGCTGTCGATCCAGCCTGCCTTGCAAATCGCGCAGCACATAAAGGCGCAGGGCGCTGGACAAATTGCCTTCACGCCCGGCATCCACCCGCACAACCAGTTCGGCCATGCTCAGTGCCTCGCGATGGGCGATTTCCTGCAATATCTGCCAGAATTCATCTTCCAGCGAAAAACTGGTGCGGTGCCCGGCGATTGTCACCGATCTTTTGCGAACCTCGCCCTTCATCGCGCTATCTGTCTTTCCAACCGTCTGAAATTTGATCATCATGCCCGTGCAATGGCGCATTCATGATAAGGCACCCTTATGAAATTCATACATCTTTCCGATACCCATCTGCGTGCCCGAGATGATTTTTCGCGCCTTCCGCATCCGGGTGAGACCCTGCGTGCGGTCATTGACGAGATCAATGCCTATCATGCCGACGCCGAAATTTGCGTTCTGACCGGTGATCTGACCCATCATGGCCGCCCCGATCAATATGATCATATTGCCGGTTTGCTCTCAACACTGACCATGCCCGTGATTGCCATTCCGGGGAATCATGATGTGCGCGGGCCAATGATTGATGCCTTTCCCGACACACCGGTCGATGAAAACGGATTTATCAATTTCGGGCGTACGGTCGGCGGCATCCGGTTTGTGATGCTTGATAGTGTGGTGCCCGGCACCCATCATGGTACCTTGTGCCCGGCCCGGCTGGACTGGTTATCACGTGAACTTGACCATTATCGCGATCTGCCAACCTTTTTGTTCATGCATCACCCGCCGCTTGAAATGGGGTTGCCGTTTCTTGATTCAATCCGGATGGAAAGCGACGTGGCACTGGCGCATATCCTTAAGGATCACCCCCAGGTCAAATACATGTTTTTCGGCCATCTTCACCGTCCCTGTACCGGTGTCTGGCAAGGTATTCCCTTTGCCGTTGGCGGCAGCAGCCATAAGGGGGAGCCGTTCGACATGCGCCATGAGAAAGAAGAAGAACTGGTGGAACGGGCGCCGCTCAAACCAATGTTTGGCATCGTCCTGACCGATGATCTTGGCAATGTGCGATATCACTATGACATGGTGCAAGGCACCTGACACAGCCTGCTATGCCCATTCGGCCAAAACATCCGGGTCGGTTTCACCCGCCGCATATTGTGCGCGGATTTGTACGAAATCAGTGGCATTCATCAATTGCGACAGCGCCCAGACCGCACTGCCGCGCACAAGCGGACTGTCATCCATCAGCAAGGCCTCGATCCGCCCGGCCAGATCACCCGCCCCGCTATTGCCAAGGGCGATCAGAACATTGCGCAGAAATTTGGCCCGCCCGATACGTTTGATCGGCGATCCGGCAAAAAAGACCCGAAACGCGGTATCATCCATATCGATAAAGTCAATCAGGCGGGGGGCTGTCAAATCTGTCCGCGCCACAAACGCCATTTCACTGGTGCGGCTGGCAAATTTGTTCCACGGACACACCGCCAGACAATCGTCACAGCCATAAATGCGATTGCCGATTGCCTTGCGAAATTCAACCGGGATCAATCCGTCATGTTCGATCGTCAGATAGGAAATGCAGCGCCGGGCGTCGAGTTTATAGGGGGCGGGAAAAGCATCGGTCGGGCAGGCCGTCAGGCAATTCTGACATGACCCGCAATGATCCACTTCCGGTTCGCTTGGCACAAAATCAATGGTGGTAAACACCTCGCCCAGAAACAGCCATGACCCAAACTGCCGCGACACCACATTGGTATGTTTGCCTTGCCAGCCAAGGCCCGCCGCCTGTGCCAATGGCTTTTCCAGAACCGGGGCGGTATCGACAAAGACCTTGACCTGTTCGCCCTTGTGGCTTTGCTCTATCAGCCAGCGCGCCAGATGTTTCAGCCGTTTTTTGATCAGGTCATGATAATCGCGGTTTTTGGCATAGGACGCGATCATCGCCCGGTCGGGATGATCGAGCAACGTCAGCGGGTCTTCTGCCGGGCCGTAATTGCAGCCCAGCACAATCACCGATTTGACATCGGGCCACAAATCGCGCGGATCGCGGCGACGCGGCAGCCGTTCAGGATCATTCATCCAGCCCATCGTGCCATATTCACCACCCGCGACAAATTCATCCAGACGGTGCTGGTTGCGTTCATCAATTTCCGGACGCGCCACGCCACAGACATCAAAGCCGATTTCACGGGCCTTGGCCTCAAGCGCCTCAAAGGTGATGGCAGCGGCAACCGACATGGCAGATCATCCGTTTCCGGTTTTCTCTCTCAGTGCTGCCTTATATAGATTTATGCCAAAAACGCAAAAGGCCGCAGTACGGGGCGGCGGCCTTTTACGAGGTTATCAACCCTAGAAGCGATAGCGCAATGTCGCAAGAACCGTGCGTTCCTCGCCATAATAGCAATTGTCAGACCATTGGGTAATCAGACAGGATGCGACATAATCCTCATCCATCAGATTGTTCACATTGAGCCGGAAATCCGCATTCGTTATGCCGATCTGCGACAAATCATAATTCAGAACCAGATCAACCAGGGTGTAATCCGGCACCATGATGGTATTGGCTTCATTCCCTGCTGTTTCCCCGATATAGCGCACACCGGCCCCAATACCGAGACCATCCAGCGTCCCGGCGGTAAAGCGATAATGTCCCCACAATGACGCCATATGTTCGGGAACCTGTTGCGGACGATTACCATCCTTGACCGAACCCGGCGCATCATAGGAAGCGTCGGTATAGGTGTAACCGGCAACAACACTGAAAGAATTGGTCAGATCACCACGCGCCTCAAGCTCCAGCCCCTGTGATTCAATTGTCCCGATCGGTTCATAGGCAAATGTCGTGTTGTTATAAATCGCAACATTTTCCTGATCGATATGAAACAACGCCGCGCTGAACATGGCAGAACTGCCTGTCGGCTGATATTTCAGACCAATCTCATATTGGGTTCCCTCGGTGGGTTCCAGCGGTTTGCCCGATGCATCACTGCTCAGACTGGGGTTGAAAGATTCCGAATAATTGATATAAGGCGCAATGCCGTTATCAAACAGATAAAGAATTCCCGCCCGCTTGGTCAGTTTGCTGCGATCTTCGCCCTGCTCGACATTGGTCAAACGGTTCAGATTACTGGTTTCCACCCAATCCTGCCGCAGGCCAAGCGAGAACCGCCAGTTTTCATAAGAAAACTGGTCCTCGGCATACAGCCCGGCCTGTTCCAGAGAACGGCGGTTACTGTTGGTAATTGTGCCCAGCGCCACCCCCGGATTGCCATAAACCGGATCAAAGGGATTGATGGTCGATGCCCCGGTAAAGAGCCATTTATTTTCGGTTCGGCGGTTTTGATAATCAAAACCCATCAGCACGGTATGATCAACATTCGCCGTTGTAAAATTGGCCTGGGCCTGATTATCAACGGTAAAAGCCCGTAAATCTTCGTCACCACCGCCATAAGTGCGCGTCAGTTCGTTGGTCGCACCGTTCCATCCGGTCTGATAAATCTGGTCAAGGTGAACATCGGCGTCCAGAAAGCGGAAATTCTGGCGAACAGCCCATGTATCGTCAAATTCATGTTCAAATTCGTACCCAACCATATTCTGGGTGCGCTCGTAACTTTCCAGTGACGGGTCCCCGTCAAAGAAAGAGTTCGGGATATATTGCCCATTGCGCGGGAACAATGTGCCTTCTGATGGTAAACCGTTATGTGTGCCGCCTTCCGGATCCTTCTGAAAATACCCCATCAGGGTGATACGTGTATCGTCACTGACATTGGCGGTCAGCGACGGCGCAATCGTATACCGTTCTTCTTTGGTACCATCGAACTGCGTATCGGACGCATCGGCCTTACCCACCAGACGATAAGCCAGTTTTCCGCTTTCGGTCAGAGGCCCGGTCACATCAAATCCGACACCCCGCTGATTTCGGTTGCCATAGGAAACCTCGACTTCGCCCTGCTGTTCAAACAAGGGCTTCTTGCTTGACAGCGCGACAAGCCCCCCCGGTGAACTGCGGCCATAGAGAACCGATGCCGGTCCCTTGACCACATCGGCACGTTCGACAAAATATGGATCAATCTGCATCGAGCTATAGGTTGAATCATCACTCATGGTTTTCAGGCCATCGAGATAGATGTTGTCGATGCTGCGATCAACCAGACCACGCAGAATCACATAATCATAACGGTTTGAGGCCCCGACCTGCCCGGTAAAGGCACCGGGGGTGTATCGCATCGCCTGCATCACGGTTTGCGATCCCTGATCTTCAATCTGATCCTTTGTTACGACCGATATGCTTTGCGGCGTTTCAATCAGGGGCCTATCGGTTTTTGTCGCCGACAGAGAACGGGTTGCACCATAACCTTCGGTCGGGCCGGTTGCAGTTTGGCGGGTGCCGCTGGCCTCAATCCGCACCGGGTCCAGAATGGAATCATCCCCGGTCCCTGCCGCCAGTTTTTCAATCGTCACCGTACCATCAGCAGTATAACGCCATGAATAACCGGACCCGGACAGCAACCGGGTCAGAGCCTGATCAATGCTGAAAGTGCCGGTTATTGCCGGGGCGGCCACCCCATCCATCCCTTGGGACGGGAAAAACAATTGCAAACCGGCCTGATCCGCCAATGCAGTCAGTGCGGTATCAAGACCCTGTGCCGGGATATTGAACGAAATGTCCTGCGACTGGGAAATTTCGCGGAACGCCACACCCTCCCCGGCACTGCTTGCAGGTGCCGGAACCATCAGCGTCATGCCCGATATCAGGGTCGACGCCAACAACAAAGTCCGCATTTTGTTGTGTCGAATGTTGGAATTGGTGGCTGAAATCCGCCCAGGCCGTGCGTTCATTCGATAAAACCTTTTCGTCTGATCCCATTTGATGCGAATGAAAACAAGAATGGTTTTCATTGCGATTACAGGTAAGACGAAATCCCGCATTCGGACTTGCAGCAGAAATTTTCAGTTTTTTCAATTTTTATGGAATTCATCAGAATTCAGTAGATCAGCGTCGCCAGTGGCGTTGCAAAAACTCGGGCCGGGGTCGTCTGGGCAAGAGAGACCAGCAAGGCATCAATCGCCGCCAGATCAAACACGCCTGTCACCTGCAAATCACGCAACCCGTCATTCATCAAGATAATCCGGCCTTTGTGATACCGTTGCATTTCAGCAATCACCGATCCCAACGGCTGGCGATTGAAAATCAGTTTGCCGCGCCGCCATGCCAATATGGTCGCTGTATCGCTATCCTGCGGAGCCGAAACACCTTTGCCCTGACCATAAATCACTTGTTGCCCGGCAATCACCCGCACGGGTTGCCGACCGTTCAGGCTAACATCGACAAGACCTTCCTCCACATGAACACTGGTCAGCCCGCCGTCATTTAACTGCACACCATAAAGGGTGCCAATAGCCGTACTTGACCCCTGTCCGGCCCGCACGACAAAAGGCCGCTCAGGGTCTTTGGCAACATCGAAAACCGCCTCCCCCGCCATCAGATGGATATTGCGACCATTCCCGTCGAAATCGACCGAAATCGCCGACGCCGTGTTCAGATACACCGTCGATCCATCAGGCAGGACAACATTTTTGCGTTCACCGACCCCGGTGGCGTGATCGGCAAACAACCCGGCCAGCGGCCCAATGGCCGGTGTCAGCACCGATATTCCCAAAACCACCACCAGCAAACAGGCGGCAATCGCCATCGCCCCACCGATCGTTTGTCGAACCGGCAACCGGGGAGTGAATTTGTGTTTTGCCTGCTGGTGGGCCTGTTGTGCCTGCGCAGTTTCACCAACCCCGTGCAACAGGGTGCGGGCCTCGATCAGGGCTGTTTCATGGTCCGGGCTTTCTGCCCGCCAGCGTACAAAGGCATCCTTATCCGCCGCCGTGATCCGGTTTGATCCCAGCAGCACCAGCCATTCAATCGCAGCATCGCTGATTGCACGGCGGTGTTGTGCATTGTCATCCTGGCTGTTTTTGTCCGACAAACCGATCATCCTGACCCTGTTTTCAACCCTTTGGCCCACCAAAGTCTTTTGTTATCCCGCAACAAAAAACTCCCCTGTTACATAGACGTTCCCGCACACCCAATCACGCAGTGATTGTCATATTATTTTTCACCCTGTTTTTGATCCATCCGCCAAAGTTCATCGCGGCAATGGCGCAAGGCACGTGACATATATTTTGCCACCATGCTTTCCGACACCCCCAACCGGGCGGCAATCACGGCATAAGACAGGCCTTCGACGCGAAACATCAACAGGGCACGCCTGGCATTTTCCGGCAACTGATTCAGGGCCTGATCCAGCAGGGCAATCTGTTCACGATCCAGCGCCAGAGTTTCGGGCGAAGGTTTGGGGTCGCAGATATTTTCGTCCGGCGCATATCCGGTCAGTGGGCCGGATATGCGGCCTTCGCGACGCATCCAGTCAATCGCGATATTGCCTGCCACCCGATAAACATAGGCGCGTGGATTATCGATATCACCAGTATTTTGTGAGGATGTGGCCAACCGGACATAGGTGTCCTGGGCAATATCGGACGCGCAATCGCCATCACCGCCCATCTTCCGCGTCAAAAAACGCACAAGCTGTGCATAATTATCCTGAAACGCTGTAATCAGAACCGATGCGCTGTGCCGTCCCATAACCTGTCCTGGTCCCTGCACCAATGGCGCACCCGCCAGACATCTGTCAGGTGCGGTACATCAGATAACAAGAACATACCGGACGATCAATGAGAATAATTATCAATTGTAACAAATTGCCCTTTTGTATAGGGCCACCTAACCCCGCCCGCGATAGGGCGGCACACCCTGATCCGGAATCCACACACCCGCCGGAGCCGGACCGGTCTGGTAAAACACGTCAATCGGAATACCGCCACGCGGATACCAGTAACCGCCGATACGCAGCCATTTCGGGGCTAGAAGATCGGCGATGCGTTTGCCGATGCTGACCGTGCAATCTTCGTGAAACGCACCGTGATTGCGAAACGAGGTCAGAAACAGTTTCAGGGATTTGCTTTCCACCAGCCAGCCATCGGGGATGTAATCAATCACCAGATGCGCAAAATCCGGCTGGCCGGTGATCGGGCACAGCGATGTAAATTCGGGTGCGACAAACCGCACGCAATAATCGGTTCCGGCCTGCGGGTTTTGCACCCGTTCCAGAACGGCTTCTTCGGGACTGGAGGGCTGTTTGGTATCCCCGCCCAGCATCGTCAGATTCTGGTAAATATCCTGATTGGCCATGATTAATCCTCGATAATCGGCATAGGATCAATATCCCCGCCTTCCTGTCCGGCATAAAAATCGCGGGCAAAATCGGCCATCCGTCCGGCCTCGATTGCGGCGCGCATATCGGACATCAAATCCTGATAATAATGCAGGTTATGCCAGGTCAGCAGTACCGCCCCCAAAATCTCGTTTGCCTTGATCAGATGATGCAGATAGGCACGCGAATATTGGGTGCAGGCCGGGCAGCCGCATTGATCATCCAATGGCCGGTCATCATCGCGGTGACGGCCATTTTTGAAATTGACCGTCCCGCGGCGGGTAAAGGCTTGGGCATTGCGGCCCGACCGGGTGGGCAGGACGCAATCAAACTGATCGATCCCGCGCATCACTGCCCCGACAAGATCGGACGGTTTCCCAACCCCCATCAGGTAACGCGGCTTGGCCGCAGGCAGCATATCAACGCAAAAATCCAGCGTTTCAAACATCATATCCTGCCCCTCGCCGACGGCAAGACCGCCCACCGAATGGCCCGGCAAATCCAGTTCGGCCAGTTTTTCCGAACTTTCCCGGCGCAGATGTTCAAACATGCTGCCTTGCTGAATGCCATACAGGGCATACCCTTCGCGCTCGATGAACGCATCGCGGGACCGTTTGGCCCAGCGCATCGACATCCGCATCGATTCTGCGGCCTGTTGTTCGGTTGCGGGGTATGGGGTGCATTCGTCAAACGCCATGGTGATGGTCGATCCCAGCAAATGCTGGATTTCCATCGACCGTTCCGGCGACAGCGCAAATTTGCGCCCGTCGATATGGCTTTTGAACGTCACACCGTCTTCGGTAATTTTGCGCAAGGTGGATAAGGACATCACCTGATAGCCGCCGCTATCGGTCAGGATCGGCTTGTCCCAATTCATGAATTTGTGCAGGCCACCCAGACGGGCAATGCGTTCGGCACCGGGGCGCAACATCAGATGGTAGGTATTTCCCAGCAAAATCTGCGCACCGGTTTGCGCCACATTTTCCGGCAACATGCCCTTGACGGTTGCCGCCGTCCCGACCGGCATAAAGGCCGGGGTATCGATCACGCCGTGGGCGGTATGAATGCGGCCACGCCGCGCCTTGCCATCCTGGGCCAGAAGTTCATAACGAAACCGGGTCATTGTGCTTTTCCAACCTTGTTGGCGCATTCCAGAAGGCTGCAATCGCCATAGGAATAAAAACGGTATTTTTGGTCAATCGCATGGGCATAGGCCGCCTTCATGCGATCATATCCGGCAAAGGCCGAAACCAGCATGAACAATGTCGATTTCGGCAGATGAAAATTGGTCAGCAAGACATCCACCACCCGGAATCTATAGCCCGGCGTGATGAAAATATCGGTTTCCGCCGAAAACGGTTCAACCACCCCATCCTCGCGTGCCGCACTTTCGAGCAACCGCAACGATGTGGTTCCAACCGCAATCACCCGCCCGCCATCGGCATGGGTCTGATTGATCAGATCGGCAATTTCCGGGCTGATACTGCCCCATTCGGCGTGCATTTTATGGTCATCCGTATCATCGACCTTGACCGGCAAAAACGTGCCTGCCCCGACATGCAGGGTAATAGTGCGGCGTTTGATCCCGCGGGCGTCCAGATCGGCCAGCAATTCCGGCGTAAAATGCAACCCCGCCGTCGGGGCGGCAACCGCGCCGTCATGTTGCGCGAAAATCGTCTGATAATCGTGGCGATCCTGATCGTCGCCACCGGCCTCGCGGCGGATATAGGGCGGCAACGGCATCACGCCATATTTTTCAAGGGCGGCAATCAGATCGGCACCGGCAACGTTAAAGCGCAACAGCACTTCGCCGCCTTCCTGCTTGTCCATTACTTCGGCCTCGAAATCATCGGCGACCCTGAAAACCTCGCCAATGCGCAATTTCTTGGCCGGTTTGGCAAAGGCCCGCCATTGCGCCAGCCCTTCCTGTTTGTGCAGGGTGACTTCGATTTTCGCATCGCCGCGTTTGCCAAACAGGCGGGCGGGAATGACGCGGGTATCGTTGGAGATCAACAGATCGCCGGGGCGCAAAATATCGGGCAATTCGCGCACGATGCGGTCACGCATCGCCCCGCCGGTCAAATCCAGCATCCGCGCATTATGGCGCGGCGATACCGGATGTTCGGCAATGCAATCACGCGGCAAATCGAAATCGAACAGATCGACTTTCATCAGGCTTCCGTTTTGATAATGGATCGGCAAAAACAAACGAAGGGGCGTGTTATGCGCCCCTTCGCCGCAAACTCAAACCCGAAAAACTAGCTGCGCGCGGGCTGTGCGCCCATTTTCGGGGTGATCACCATCATCAGCAACCGGAACGGTGCCAGACAGGTCAGCGCCATGATCATCTTGGCGGCAAAATCACCCAGCGCCCATGTTTCCCACGGCAGGCCGGTTCCGGCAAAGGCGATGGAGAAAAACAGGGCGGTATCGACAAACGATCCGATGCCCGACGAGACCAGCGGCGCTTTCCACCAGGTCGCCTGTCGCAACCGGTCAAACACCGTCACATCCAGCATCTGCGCAATCAGAAACGCCGTGCCCGAGGCAATGGCAATCCGGGTATCGGCAACGATCAGTGACAACACCACTGCCAGGGCAAATCCGGCCAGCACAACCAGCCGGGCGGCCTGTGCGCCACGCGCCCGGTTGGTCAGATCGGTCACCAGAAACGCCACCGGATAGGTAAACGCCCCATAGGTCAGCCAGTCGGCCAGAACACCCGGCAACGGATATTCCACCAGAATGTTCGATGCAACAACCGTCACAGCCATTGCCAGAATGCCGATGATGATGGCTTTCATATCGCAGGACCACCTTTTACAAACGCGCATAACAAATCTCGCGGCCTCCCGAAGGGGCGACGATGCGCAACAGTTTCGCAAAATTTGGCTGCTATGTACGCCCCGGCCCACAGAACGTCAAGACATAACAGCATCCAAAAAACGATGACCGGCAGATGATGCCGGTCATCGCCGCAGATCGCGCAAGGTCCCAAGGGGAACAGGGACCCCGCCACGATTATCCGGCATTCAGATCATGATGCCACGAATGGTAAAGAACAGAACCGCCCCCAAAAACGCCCCGGCAGGAACCGTAATGATCCAGGCCGTGGCAATGTTGACGGCATAGCGGCGGCGTACCAGCAACCGTTTGACATATTTGCGTTCGGCGCGCCGGGCCTTTTCCGGGTCGATCTGGCGCAGGGCCTCAACATGCTGTTCTTCTTCGCTTAATTCCTCGTCGCTGGTGACCAGCATCGGCGCACGGTCCACCCGGCGACGGTGGCTTAGCACCTCGCGCAGGAAACCAACGCCAAACACCGCGCCAACCGCAATGTGGGTCGAACTGACCGGCAATCCAAGGCCCGAGGCAATGATCACCGTCAGGGCCGCCGACAGGGCAACAGTATAGGCGCGGATCGGATCCAGTTTGGTGATCTTGCTGCCGACCGTTTTGATCAGTTTTGGCCCGAACAGAATAAGTCCGGCCGCAATCCCGACCGCCCCGATCACCAGCACCCAGACCGGGATCGGCGCACTGGTGACGATCTGACCGCTGTCAATGCCCGACACAATCGCCGCCAGCGGCCCGATGGCATTGGCAACATCGTTTGATCCATGCGCAAAGGACAGCAAGGCCGCCGACACCACCAGCGGAATGCGAAACAGCGAGGCAATTTCCTTGCGCCGCCCGGTCATGCGGGCCGATGCACGATGTACCGCCTTGCGCACCGGGATCAGGGAAAGGACAAAGGCCCCCACCCCGATCATGAACACAACAAAGCCACTGACTTTCCAGATTTTGGAAACACCCTTGGTCATCAAATACATGGTGAAGGCCGATATCATAACCGCGACCAGCAACGGCACCCATTTACGCGCGGCAGCCACCCGGTCTTCGACAAATAAAATCTTGAATTTGATCAGGGCCAAAAACCCGGCGGCAATTAAACCGCCCAGAACCGGCGAAATCACCCAACTTGCGACAATTGCGCTCATAGTGCTCCAATTGACCGCTGCAATCCCGGTGGCGGCCATACCGGCTCCCATCACACCGCCAACAATTGAATGGGTGGTCGATACCGGTGCCCCGACCCATGTTGCCAGATTAAGCCACAATGCCGCTGCCAGCAGGGCCGCCATCATGGCCCAGACGAATGTCTGTGTATCGGGCATCTGGCCGGGATCGATGATGCCATCCTTGATGGTATTAACGACATCGCCCCCGGCTATGATCGCCCCGGCGGCCTCAAAAATCGCGGCAATGATCACGGCGGCGGTCATTGTCAGGGCCTTGGACCCCACCGCAGGCCCGACATTGTTGGCAACGTCATTGGCCCCGATATTAAGCGCCATATAACCGCCGATCACGGCGGCAGCGACCAGAAACCCGCTTTGGGGCAAGCCGCCGGTATGAAAGGCAACAAACGCACTGCATGCCAGAAGAAATACCAGCGCCAGACCAATCTTCGCACCAAGGGACGCCGTAGCATCAGCACCGGCCTGCATCCGGCGTTGCCACTTCAGGTCCTTATCAAGGGCGGTCTTTTTTACAACCATGATCAACCGTTATTGTCAGGGGGACTCGACGGCGGGATCATGTCGAAGCCGACAGGATTTGTTAAGGATTTTTTACGTTTTAATGACAATGGTCCAATATCAGGTGCCAAAACAGACAAAAGACGGCCCCTGACATGAGGCCGTCTTTTGTAAAATCACGATATGACAGACCGTTTTAACGGCCAAACTGATTCAGAATACCTTTCAGAACATCCTTGGGCTTGATCTTGCCAGACGATCCGTCATCGGTACTTTCCGATCCCGATGATGAACTGCTGCCCGATCCGCCCAATGCCTTACCCAAAAGATTTTGCAGGGCATTGATCGCCAGCTTGTCCATGCGGCCACTGATCGCCGGTTCGTCGATCTTGCCTTTGGCAAAAACGCTAAAAGGCGGGACTTCTTCGATCTTTTGGGAAAAATCAAAATCCGCCTGCGCATCCATCAGCCATTTGGGCAGATCAAGCGTCGCATCGGCATCCGCCGTCCCCACCCGTGACACGGCATCCACCCGGGTTGTTTTGGCAATGCCATTGGTGATGGTCATATCGGCATCCAGAGTTTGCAACAGATCGTTATTGCCAATCCCCTCAACGACCATCGCTTGCGGCCCCTGACTTAACAGGGCCTGCCAGTTGACTTTCGGGTCTGCCGAACGTTTGTCGGCATTGCTGAACCGGACATTTTGCATGGCAACACTGGCGGTTCCGTTCAGGCCATTGACCAGATTACGCGATGTATTGCCCGCCGCCGCCACATCAAAATTCGTCGATGCAATGCCAATGATCGTATCATTGACCACCCGCACAGGGGCAATCGCGGCAATTTGCGCCTGATCCAGCGTGCCTTTCAGGGCCAGTTTCGGGGTGTCGCTGCGCGCATCAAACGTGCCGGTAATGTTCAGCGGGCCTTCGCCCAGAATACCGGTCATCTTGTTGATCGTCATCAGACCCTGGTCAAGATTCACTGCCAGATCGGGATTCATCAGGCTGAAACTGTCAAAATCAAGCTGATCCAGCGCGATAGTGATATTGGCATCCAGCGACCGCAGGGCCGAGACATCAATCACCGCATCATCCCACGGTGTGCCGTCACGGGCATCGACCTGACGGATCAGGGTCGATACCGGCATATCAACAGCCGCACGGCGCATGCCGCTATTGCGGGGGGCCAGCGACGCCTGACGGGCCGCAGGCATAAATGGATCAATCTTCAACGTGCCGCCCTTCAGGGCAAGGTCAAGTTTCGACCGGGCACCACTGGCATCAAAACCGACCGTGCCAGTGCTGGCAAATTGTCCGATCGCCAGTTGCGCAATCTCGATCGCAACCTTTTCGGCATTGCCATTCACTTTGCCATCAAACACCAGACGCCCCAGATTGCCCGATGGCTGATATTCCGGCGCAATCAGCGGCAAGGCCCGGTTCAGGTCCGATGCCTGTGCAGTCAGACGGCCATTCAGCCCCGGCTGTGCGCCCAGAACATTTTGCAGCACCCCCTTGACCGCCAGTTGCATCACCGAATTGGATACCGACAGATCAATATCCGGCCCGGTAATTGCACCATTCAGCGTCACCGCCGCCTTGACGCCATTATATTGCGACGGGGCCGCCGGAAGCGTAATGCCGGTCAGCTTGACGAGTGATTCCAAATTTCGGGCTGTTACATCAAGTTGCAGGCTTTCAAATCCCGGTACATCCAGATCACCCCGGAAACGTCCCTTGGCATTCGCCGACAGGCCCGCCGCATCGGCAATGGCGAAATTATTCATCGCCAGAATGCCACTTTGCACACTGCCATCCAGCGCAATGCCGCGGATGCGCACGCCCGATGCCACCACCTCGTCAGCCCCCAGACGGAAATTGGCCGCCAGTCCCTTGATCGGGGCCAGAGCATCGCGGATGGCTTTAAGCATCGCCTCTTCGCCCAACGCCGAGGCACCGGAAGCAGAAGACGCGCTGTCGGTTTCCGAACCGCTTGCTGTGCCATTTCCATTCGCTGTGACCGTTGCCGGTGTCGGCAGATAATTGTCCAGATTGATCTGATCGAGTTTCAGACCGATCCCCAATGCCGGTAATCCACCATTGCCCATATTGGCAACGATGGCCCCGCGAATGGCAGTGTCGTCAATCCGCATATCGACATTGGAAATATCCAGTTTCGCGGCAGATCCCTTGATCCCGCCGGTCAGGGAAAAACGGCGCAACCGGTCGGCACGGATGCCATCAACATCCGCCCCCAACCAGCGAATAACCGCCCGGATATTATCCGACGCCACTTCATAGCGCAGATCGGCACTCAGATCGGGTTCTGCCCCTGAAACACTGCCAAAGACGCTCAGGCTGGTGCCGCCGGGCAGATTGGCCGATATCTCATTGACCGTCATCTGGCTGTTGGCAATGGCGGCATTGATCCGGGCCTGATGGATCGGTGTCTGGTTATAAACCAGCGTATCGACCTCGACATCAATCGACGCAAACAAATCCGCCGGAATGGCCGGAACCGGGCCGGTCGTCACGACCCGCCCCTGTGACGGAATGGACAGACCGTCCGGGGTAGTATCTTGCTGTTCGGTCGCCGCAACCGGGGCAGAGGCCGCATTGTCCTCTTCAACCGCTGCGGCCTGCGCCAGAGCCAGGATGGCATCAAGGTCAAGCTGGTTGAAGCGCAGGGCCAGATCGGCATTCAGTTGCGGTTCCTGATCAATCGACAGGGCACCGGTACCGCGGGTTTCGCCAAACCGCATGGTCAGGTCATTGACCGTCACCGATTTCGCATTGGCCGCCAGTTGTCCGGTCAGGCTGAACGGCTTTGCCGCCTGATCGGGAATGTCAGCACCTTCACCTGCAATGCGGATGGCGGCTTCTCGCAAATCGTCAAAACTGGCATTCAGTTGCCCGGAAAATCCCGGCAGATCACCCGAAAGATCAACCTGCCCGCCAATGTCAAAGCTGCCTTTCACCTTATCGATACCAACCCGTAACGCCACCGGAAAGGCGCTGGTCTGGCTGATCTGGCCAACATCCAGATTAAAGGTCAGGGGAATACCGCGATAAAAAACATAGCCCTCGCCTTTCAGCGGACCGTTCAGCGACCCGGCCGTCACATCCAGCGTCAGGCCTTCGATCCGTTCCTCGCTGCCGGGGCTGCGGTAAATGATGGTTGCGTTTTCAACCGACAAACGGTCAATTTGCACCGAACTTGCAAGATCGCCATCAGAACTGCGCGCCGGTTCGGCTGATTGTTGCGGCGCAGGAGCATCCCCGGTCGAGGTATCCGGTCCCACAATGTTTCCGGCATCCGAACCATCGGCCATTGCAGGCCCAAAAACCAGATTGTTGTTACCATCGGCAAAGGTTTCAATCGCAATCACCGGATCGATCAGGCTGATTTCCGTGACCTGCACATTGCCGGTCAAAAGCGGCATCAGGGCCACAGACACCCGAACTTCCTGCACCGACACCATTTCGGCATCGGTCGCACCGGGCACATTGCTGAGTGCGACGTCATTGACCGACAAGGCCGGAAACGGCAGCAGGGACATCGACAGATCACCGCGAATATCAAGCGTACGCCCGGTCGCATCGCGGACCGCCGTCGATATCTGGGATTTATAGCTGTTCCAGTCGATCATCGACGGAATAATCAGCAACGCTGCGATGACGACGACCAGCAAGGCCCCAATGACGGCAAGAATTTTTTTCAACGATCCGGCTCCGTTTTATCTGCCCGCAGTTCCAAGTCTTTACATATATCAGGTCTTTAAAGACCATCGCCACATCAGCGTCAATTTACATTGCAGTAAAAAATGGCTTTCTTTTGATTATTACCCATTACCCCGCCCTGTTTTCAAATCCTGTGGCGAGCCATGACAGGGGCAGGTTCTCATTTGGGCGTCATCGCCGGTTAATCAAGGCGGGGCTGGTAAATCCGTCATGAACTGCTAATATCACAAATAGAAAAACTAAAAAATCCGTTCAGGACATTCAAGGCGGTTATCAGCCTTTCCATAATGTATCCGTTCAGGGAGGACGTTTATGACTGGCTCCACCATCGAAACACCCGCAACCGGGGCCTTTCCCGAACAGCGTGGCATCATCATTCGCGACGTTACCAGCGACCAGTCCGGCAAATGGCTTGAGGCCGGATGGCGCGATTTCAAACGCGCCCCGGCGATTGGCCTGACCTATGGCGGGTTAAGTGTCATTGCCGGATATGTTATTCTTCTCAGCCTGTTTCAGTTGGGCCAACCCTATCTGACCTTGCCGCTGGGGGCCGGTTTCATGCTGGTGGCCCCGATTTTTGCGGTTGGTCTTTATGAAACCAGCCGTCGCCTTGAAATGGGCGAAAATGTCACCTTGTGGCACAGCCTGAATGCCTTTCGCCGCAATCCGGGGCAACTGGGCGCGATGGGTGTATTGCTGATGCTGTTTTTCCTTGCATGGACGCGCATTGCCATGTTGCTGTTTGCGCTGTTTTACAATGGGTCGGTGCCGCCGCTTGAAACACTGGTCTGGCAAACCTTCTTTGCCCGTGATGCCATTGTCTTTCTGATCACCGGATCGGTGATTGGCGGCTTCTTTGCCCTGTTTGCCTTTGCGATTTCGGTGGTTTCAATCCCGTTACTGGTGGATCGCAATGTCGATGTGATTACCGCCATCGTCACCAGTGTTGCGGCATTCCGCAAAAACTGGCGTGTGCTGACCGGCTGGGCGGCGATGATCGCCGTACTGGCAGCTTGCGGCATGGTGGTTTTCCTGCTGGGACTGGCCATTGTCATGCCGCTTTTGGGTCACGCCAGCTGGCACGCCTATCGCGGGCTGGTCGATACCACTGATTCCAGCGTTGATCGTCTGCGCCGTGCGGTGCCCTGATCCTGTCATCACGACAAAAAACCAAAACGCCGCCCCGGTTTCGGGGTGGCGTTTTTGTTATCAGGTCGGCGCTTTGGCCGGTTTGACCGGTCGCACTGAAAACATCCGGAAATCTCTGCCCAATTCAAGCCTTATTGCGCACAGAATATGCGATTGTTCGCGTGTTCTGTACACAAACCCTGCCTGTCTTGTACCTGCCCTGTCGCTCAACAATCCCGAGGATATCGGTGTCGCATAACTACCTTGTCTACAGCAATGGTGATCGTCCGGGGACCTGGGTTTTTGCGCCGGACGGGATCGAAAAAACGATTGATGTCGCCGGACGCTTTTCCGTCAATAACAGCCTTGCGATGCGTGATGCACTGCCGCAGGAATGCGGCCTAACGATTTCACCCCCCGTTCCCTCAGTCTTTATGCTATCTCTGCACCGCACAGGCATCGACTGCGTAAAATACGTACCGTCATTGATTTCCTGTCGAAAAAACTGCGTTCGGAAACAAAATGATCATGGCTGATTTGAATCGCTCCCTGCTTGCGACCCTGTGTGCATCGGCATTTCTGGCCGGTGGCATGACCACAGCGGCCTTCGCGCAGGAAAACACAGCACGCGGCCCGCAATCGCAGCGTACCCCCGATGATAAATGGGGCCTTTCAGTGACGGTCGAAAATGACATGTTCACGCCCAATGGCAGTGACCAGCACTATACAAACGGTGTGCGATTTGCCGCAATTTCGCCCGAAGACAGTGCGCCCGACACGGTACTGAACGTCGCCAAGGCGATCCCGTTTTTTGCCTCCAACGGTCGCATCCGGACCAGCTATGCCTTTGGGCAAAACATGTATACACCCAAAGACATCAAAATTGCCGAACCCCAACCCGATGAACGCCCATGGGCCGGTTGGCTTTATGGCAGTGTCGGCCTGTTGTCCGACACTGGTCTGGAACGCAGCAGCAGTGATGATTACGCCCGGATTGATACGCTGGAACTCACTCTTGGCGTGATCGGCCCGGCATCGCTGGCCGATAAAACCCAGACCTTTGTCCATAAAGTGGTCGATAGTCCCGAACCGCAGGGCTGGGACAACCAGCTGAAAAACGAACCAGCCCTTGGCCTTGCCTATGAACGCAAATATCGCAGCTGGTTTCAGGAAGATTATCTGGGTATCGAATTTGACGCCACCCCGCATGCCGGATTCAATCTTGGCAATGCCTTTACCAATGCCGAAATCGGCGCGATGTTCCGGATCGGCCATGATTTGCCTGCCGATTATGGCCCGCCCCGCATCCGCCCCAGTATGCCCGGAACGGATTTTTTCAAACCCGATACCGATGATTTCCCATTTTCGGGATATCTGTTTGCCGGGGTTTCAGGTCGCTGGGTACTGCGCGACATCACGCTCGACGGCAATACCTTCGCCGACAGCGCCTCCATCGACAAGGAACCGCTGATCGGTGATTTACAGATCGGGGCGGCCCTGATCATCGGCCAGACCCGCCTGTCCTATACCCATGTTTACCGTACCCGTGAATTTGAAGGCCAGGGCAGCGGTGATCAGTTCGGCGCGATATCCCTGTCGATGCGGTTTTAACCCCGAAAAACCGCTTGACCTCAAGTATACTCTAACCTTTAGCGTCCTTTGCGTTGAAACGGAAAGGTAACCATGAAGATTGGCGAACTGGCAAAACGCAGCCGATTATCAGTCCATACGCTGCGCTACTATGAACATATCGGGCTGATGCCTCCGGCAGACAGGGATGCTTCGGGTCATCGTGACTATGATGAAACGATTCTGATCTGGATCGAATTTCTGGGTCGCCTGAAAACCACAGGTATGCCAATCCGCGATATGCTGACCTATGCAAAATTGCGCAATAGCGGCCCGGCCACAGAGAAGGCACGACACGACCTTCTGGTGGATCACCGGGCACATGTGCAAGCGTGCATGAACAATCTTCAGGCCAACCTTCTCGTCCTTGACGCCAAAATCGCGGACTATGCCGCGACCATGCAAAGGATGCAAAACGATGACGCAACAGAGTCCGACTACCGAAACCCGGTTCAAGCGCGGCCAACGCGCACTGGCACAAATCGACGGTGACGGCGGCCAGAAGGTTATTGACGCACTGGCCGATATCGCCCCCGATTTTGCCCGTTATCTGATCGAATTTCCGTTTGGCGACATCTATAACCGCCCACACCTGGGTTTGCGCGAACGCGAAATTGCCACCATCGCGGCCTTGACCGCAATGGGCACAGCCACCCCGCAATTAAAGGTACATATTACAGCAGGGCTTAATGTTGGTCTGACGCGCATCGAGATTGTCGAAATTCTGATGCAAATGTCGGTTTATGCCGGATTCCCGGCGGCCTTGAATGGTCTGTTTGCCGCAAAGGAAGTCTTTGCCGCGCATGACCATGCCGCCTGATCCCGCATAATATATTATATCTGAAACAGAACGACCCAGACTTTTCCGAACTGCGTCGTTCTGTTTTCAGACAAGGCCAACGGCCTATATCCCCGGCACCAGTTTGCCCGGATTCATCAATCCTTGCGGATCAATGGCGTTTTTAATCGCCCGCATCAGGGCGATGGTATCCGCACCATGTTCGGCTTCCATGAAATCCAGCTTGCCAAAGCCAATGCCATGTTCGCCGGTACAGGTTCCGCCCATGGCAAGGGCCCGTTCGACCATACGGTCATGCAGACGTTTGGCCTCGGCCATTTCGACCGGGTTTTCCGGGTCGAGCAGGATCAGGGTATGGAAATTGCCATCGCCGACATGGCCGACAATCGTGCAGGTCAGGGGCGAGGCATCGCAATCGGCCTGGGTCTGGGTGATCGCCTCGGCCAGACGGGAAATCGGCACGCATACATCGGTCGGCATACCACGCTTGCCCGGTTCCAGTTGCAGGGACGCATAATAGGCCTTGTGCCGTGCCGCCCACAATCGGGTACGGTCTTCGGCTTTGGTGGCCCACTGAAATTCTTCCGCACCAAATTCGGATGCCACCGATTCCACAAATTCTGCCTGTTCCTTCACACTGGCTTCGGTGCCGTGAAATTCAAAAAACAGGGTCGGGGCTTCTTTATGATCGGTCTTGGAATAATTATTGATCGCCCGGATTTGCAAGGCGTCCAGCAATTCAATCCGGGCAACCGGAATGCCTGCCTGAATGGTCAGAATGGTGGTATTGACCGCCGCCTCGACACTGGGAAAGGCGCAAACCGCGGCCGAAATCGCTTCGGGGATGCCATAAAGTTTCAGGCCGATTTCGGTAATCACGCCCAGCGTGCCTTCGGACCCGACAAACAACCGGGTCAGATCATACCCCGCCGATGATTTACGCGCCCGGTTGGCAGTTTTGATGATTTTGCCATCCGGTGTGACCACCGTCAGATTCAGCACATTGTCACGCATGGTGCCATAACGCACCGCATTGGTCCCCGACGCCCGGGTCGCCGTCATCCCGCCGATCGAGGCATTGGCCCCCGGATCAATCGGAAAAAACAACCCGGTATCGCGCAGATATTCGTTCAATTGTTCGCGCGTTACCCCGGCTTGCACCCGGCAATCAAGGTCTTCATTATTGACGGCCAGAATGGCGTTCATCCGCGACATGTCGATACAAATTCCGCCGCGCAACGCCACCACATGCCCTTCCAGCGACGATCCAGCACCATAAGGCACAATCGGCACATTGTCGGCGGCGCACAGACGGACAATTTCGGCGACTTCTTCGGTCGTGGAGGCAAAGGCCACCGCATCGGGCGGCGATGCCGCGTGCCAGCCCTCATCCGTGCCATGCTGTTCCAACACGGCAGGGGCTGTACTCAGCCGCTCCGCCAAAAGCCCCCGCAAGGCATCGATCAGGCTGGCAGGCACAGCGGCCCGTTGGTGGCAATGGTCAGACATGGAAATTCTCCGGTATTCTGGCGTGGATATATTTGCCCTACCTTAAGGACTCAGGCAGGAAATTGGTATTACCTTTTGATGGTGGAGCAGGAAAAATACCGCACGATACCCAGACTACCGGTTCAACTCCCCGGTCATCCGGTCCAGCCCGGCCAGGGTTAACGGATACATCCGCCCTGACATCAGTTTATGCAAAATCCCCACCGATCCATAATAGCCCCAGCCGTCTTCCGGCTGCGGATTGATCCAGACGGCGTGGGGGAAACGGTCCAGCAACCGTTGCAGCCACACTGCGCCTGCTTCGGCATTCCAATGTTCGACCGAGCCCCCCGGATAGGTGATTTCATAGGGGCTCATGGTGGCATCCCCGACAATCACCAGTTTGTAATCCGGGCCATAGGTATTGATCACATCAAGGGTCGGCACCTGTTCGGTACGGCGCCGCGCATTGTCTTTCCACAATCCTTCATAGGGGCAATTGTGGAAATAATAATATTCCAGATGTTTGAATTCGGTGCGCACGGCGGAAAACAGTTCCTCGCACACTTTCACATGGTCATCCATCGACCCGCCAATATCAAACAGCATCAAGACCTTGACCGCATTATGGCGTTCGGGCCGCATCTGCACATCCAGCCATCCCTGACGGGCGGTCGATGAAATGGTGCCGGGCAAATCCAGTTCGTCTGCCGCCCCGGTCCGCGCCCATTTGCGCAGGCGGCGCAACGCCACCTTGATATTGCGTGTACCGATTTCAACAGAGTCATCCAGATTGCGAAATTCGCGCCGGTCCCAAACCTTGACCGCGCGACGATGGCGGGATGTATCCTGCCCGATCCGCACCCCTTCGGGGTTATAACCATAGGCCCCAAAGGGCGAGGTCCCGGCAGTGCCGATCCATTTATTGCCGCCCTGATGACGGCCTTTTTGTTCTTCCAGACGCTGCTTGAGGGTTTCCATCAGTTTGTCCCAACCACCCAGCGCCCCGATCTCGGCCTTTTCGGCCTCGGTCAGGAATTTCTCGGCCAGTTTGCGCAACCAGTCTTCGGGAATTTCGGCGGTGATGCCCTCCATGCCATCGGCAAGGCCGTCCAACCCCTTGAAATGCGCGCCAAACACCTGATCGAACCGGTCGAGATGGCGTTCATCCTTGATCAAAGTCGCCCGCGCCAGATAATAGAAATCCTCCACCGCATATCCCGCCACCCCCTGCCCGACAGCATCAAGCAATGTCAGATATTCCCGCAGGGAAACCGGCAGGCGGGCTTCTTTCAGTTTGTAAAAAAAGCCGGTGAACATCGGCCTAGCGCCCCTCGCGTCGCGCCATGAAGGCAAGGCGTTCAAACAGATGCACATCCTGTTCATTTTTCAAAAGTGCGCCATGCAGCGGCGGCACGGCCGTTTTGGCATCCTTGGCCCGCAGGGCTTCGGGTGGCAGATCTTCGGCCATCAGAAGTTTCAGCCAGTCCAGCAATTCCGAGGTCGAGGGTTTTTTCTTTAACCCCGCGACATCGCGCACATCGTAAAACAGGTTGAGCGCCTCGGCCACAAGCCGCTTGTGAATGCCGGGGAAATGCACATCGACAATCTGCATCATGGTTTGGGGGTCGGGAAAGCGGATGTAATGGAAAAAGCAACGCCGCAAAAAGGCGTCGGGCAATTCCTTTTCATTGTTCGAGGTGATGATCACAATCGGCCGGTTGACCGCACGGACCATTTTTTGCGTTTCATAAACATAAAATTCCATGCGGTCGAGTTCGCCCAACAGATCGTTGGGAAATTCAATATCGGCCTTGTCGATTTCATCAATCAGCAACACCGGGGCGTCGTCGGCCTCGAACGCCTCCCACAGCTTGCCCTTGACGATATAATTGGCAATGTCATGCACCCGTTCATCGCCCAGTTGGCTGTCGCGCAGACGCGATACGGCGTCATATTCATATAATCCCTGCTGGGCGCGGGTGGTGGATTTGATCGACCATGTGATCAGGTTCTTGCCCAGAGATTTGGCGATTTCCTCGGCCAGAACGGTTTTGCCCGTGCCCGGTTCGCCCTTGACCAAAAGCGGACGCTGCAAGGTGATCGCGGCATTGACCGCCACCATCAGATCGCCCGTGGCGACATAGCGTTCGGTGCCCTGAAATTTCATCTTTCTGCCCTGTCCCGCATTGTTGACGTTTACGTTAACTTACGACGCAGGCAGGCGCACGGCAAGGGCGCGATGGGAAATCTTGCCGTTTCCCGGTGCCATGCAATCGTAACTTCTTGAACGTCTGGATCGAATACCATAACATGTTGCGAAATCTGAAAATTCAGGTCCGTTCCATAATAGTGGAGCATGGGGGAGTTACAAAGCTGCGCCATTGTGATCATGCAATGTCGGTAGGGGGAAGCTTGGGTGACGTACCTTGAAAACCATCAGATTTTATCATCGCGTGATTTGCATGAAACCCGTGCGCTTCTGGCGGACTTAAATGCGATCCATACCATTGATCTGATCGGTCGGCAGACCGAGATTGATGTTGCGGTTCATTGTGCTTCTTTCTGTGACTTGAATCTGTTGCATGCGTCCTTTGGCGATTGCCGCATCCAGATTCAGGCACCCGAAAGCAGCAGTGATTCCATGTTTATGCTTGTCCCGACCAAGGGGGCCGGAACGGTTCAACACCGGGGGCAAGATTATGACATATCGCCGGATCAAGGGCTGTTTCGGGACATGCGCGTGCCCCTGTCGGCATGCGAAGAACAATTCGCCTGTCTTGGTATCGAATTACCTGTCGAAATTCTAAAAAAACACTGCGAGACACTGGCAGGCAATGCAACATCAAGGATTGATCTTGAATTTGATACCAGTCTGGATTTGCGCAAACCGGGCGAGCGGCATATCCGCGATACCTTGCATTACATCGCCAATGCGCTGGACGGGCCATTACGCAATCTGGACAATGCCATTGTTCTGAACGGTTTTCAGGATTTGCTGCTGACCAATATTTTGATGCTGCTGCCCAATTCCTGTTCGGACTTCCTGCATCAGAAACCGCAATCCGCCGCCATACCGCACTATGTCAAACGGGCCCGCGATTATATTCATGCACATGTCCAAACCGCGATCACGCTGGAAAAACTGGTGCAACATGCCGGATGCGGATACCGGACATTGCAGATGGCCTTTAACGAGGCTTATGGCATGCCACCGATGGCTTATGTCAAATCGGTGCGGCTGACCCATGCGCATCATGATCTTCTGAATGCAGAAGACGGCGTCACGGTGTCCGATATTGCGGTCAAATGGGGCTTTGTCCATATCGGGCGGTTCGCACAAAACTACGCCAGACAATTTGGCGTTTTGCCGTCGCAAACTTTGGGGCAACGGCCCCGAAACTGACCCTATCCTGTAGCAAAACGGAACGTCGGCAATCGCCGTGGGCGGGGATGGCCGGTCAAATGTCCGGAGCGACGGCTGAGGAAGCACGCAAACGCAGCCTCACCCACGTCAAAATCCCGGCGACACAGATCATCGCACAGACAAACCCCAGAAAAAACGGTGCGGTCGCGGCAATCCCGGCCAGAACGCCGCCAATCAGAACGGCAATCGCCTCGGCCAGCACATGCACGGACCGATACACGCCCAACGCCTGCCCCTGTTCATGGGCCCCGGCGGCGTTGGAGATAAACAGGCTGGTCGTTACCTCGCACCATGCAATGCCAAAGGCCGCAAGGCTCATCGGCACGAAAATCCAGATCAGATCATCGGGCAGCAAAAATGTGATCAGGCCAATCGCCAGAAACAAATGACCCAGCGCCCCGACCCCGACCAGACCAAACCGTTTCTGGCTGCGATCCACCAGCAAGCCTGCGGCAATCAGCGGAATTGAAATGATTGCCGCTGCCATACCCAGATAACTGCTTGAGACATTTTGGGTTTGCACCAGATAAACCCCGAAAAACACAAAGAAGATATAAACCGCGATATAGCTGAAAAAGGTCACGCTAAAAGCTGGCAGCAAATCGCGGTCGATCAGGGTGGCCCAGACGGATCGGCGGGCAGGAACCGCCGGGGCCACCTCTGTTTCCGCACCTTTACCGCGCCGCCGTGCATAACCGGGAATGCGCAACGTGACATAAACCACCAGTAAATTGATGGCGAACATCCCCGCAGCAAAGAAAAACGGCAGGGCAACATTAAAGGATGGGTGGATGGCCGGATCCGACAAAAACCCGCCCAGAAGCGGCCCGATGATCCAGCCGACATTGATCGCCACCGTGATCAGGCCAAAATTGCGCACCTTGCTTTCGGTCGTGCTGATATCGGATGCCACCGATTGCGCGATTGCCATATTGCCCTCGCACAGGCCCGAAACAAACCGCCCGACCAGAACCAGTGTCAAACTGCCGCTTGCAACGCCAATCGCGGTGATCACATAGGATGCCCCCGCCCCGAACAGGGATGTCAGCAATACTGGCCGCCGCCCGATCCGGTCCGACCAGCGTCCCAGAAACGGTGCACCGATAAATTGCCCGATCGGATACAGCGCCATCGCAATACCCAGCAAAATCGTGCGGTGTTGTTCGGGCACCGACGGGTCGAGGAACCCCAGTTCGGGTTTCAAAAACATCGGGCTGAACACCGGATAGGGCAGACTGAATCCGGCAAAACCAAACAGCACGGTCAAAAAGACCGCAAACATCAATTTCTTTTCCTGATGAGGCATCGGAAGGCTCCGGTCAGCCAGGCGGGATGATGGTGCCCGGCGACAACAAGGGGGAATTAAACGTCAAGATAACGGGCAGCAATCCGCGCGACAGATTGCCGCGCCGCATCGCCTGCCATGCCCGCCCCGATCAAAAGATCGGTCAGGCAATCGCAATAGGTTTGTTCGGACCGGTCGCGCAACATTGTGCCATAATGCGCCACGGTGACATCGGACTGGCCCAGCGCATTCATGCCAAAGCCCAGCGCCCAGCTGCCGATATTGAGAATACCGGTACGATCAGGGGCGGTTCCGCCCTGATCCGTATGATCCGTATCTTGGGCCGCTTCTTCCAGAAAGGCCTGAAACATTCGGGTCATCTGGTCGATTTGGGCCAAAAGCTGTTGATGGCGGGCCACCGTGGCGCGGTTCCAGATTGACGGAGCAAGGGCCAGATATTCCGCCTCGAACAATTCGGGATGGCGGATCGAAAACCGCACATCCAGCAAGCTGGCTACTATGAATTTTTCAATTGCCGGACCATCATGAGCGCGCGCGGTTTCAAAAAATGCTGTGCGTCGCATCACCGCCCGGCTGGCAAGCCCGATCAGCAAATCTTCCTTGCTGGCGAAATGGGCATAAAGGGTACCCACCGCAATGTCGCAAGCGCGCGCCAGATCGGACATTTTCAGTTCAAAAAAACCGAATTCGGCAATCAGATCCTGTGTTTTATCCAGAATTGCTTCTTCACGGTGCTGTCGTTTTTCGCTGCGCATGGGATGCGGCTCGTATTTTTTGATTAAAAATCGAATTTGGTTCACTTTCATAAATGAACCAAATTCAATTTGCAAATCTTTGTTTTTCACAAGCCTGCCCTGACAGATTTATTGTGCCGTTTCAGCCGGATATGACCGGTCCACCAGCAGACGGGCGATTTTCTGAACGGTTGGCGCACTGATCAGCACCAGCGAGAAAGCCACCGGCCATGCCAACACAAAAGAATGGCCCCAGCGCAGGGCGAATCCGGCATCAATGCCGGTATTGATAAGGGTGACAATGCCGCTCATCAGGGAACTGAGCCACAGCGACATCAAAAACGAAAACACAAAACGAAAATAACGGGCGGGGACCATCAAACTTGCTCCTGCGATAGGGGTTGGTATGACGCCCATCTTGCTTTATTATCATTTATGGAAACAGACCATATTAATGAAAATTGGATTTCCATAAATGGAACATTCATCACAGCTTGATGATCTTGCCCTGTTCATCCGCATCGTCGAACAGGGCAGCCTGCGCAAGGCCACGCAGACCCTTGCCATGCCGATTGCCACCCTGAGCCGCCGCCTGCAAAAACTTGAACAGAAACTGGGTTGCAAATTGCTGATGCGCGGGGCGGCACGGGTCGCACTGACAGATGCCGGGCAGGCCTATTTTGACCAGTTGCGCCCGGCTTTGGCCGAGGTATCACGCACCCTTGATGCCATCGAAGCCCGCCACAGCGACCTTGCCGGCCCCTTGCGTCTTGCCTTACCGGTCAATCTGGCGCGTTCATGGCTGGCCCCGTTTTTTAGCACCTTTTTGCGCAATCATCCCAAAATCGCCATGGACCTGACCCTGTCGAACCGCATCCTGCCCGTGATGGACCGGCCGTTTGACGTCGCAATCCGGGTTGGCAAACAAAGCCAGAAATCGCTGATCACGCGAAAAATCTCGTCAACCTTTCTGGTGCCCTGCGCCTCGCCTGCTTATCTGGCCGCCCACGGTACGCCCAACCATCCCGATGATTTGCGCGACCATGCCCTGATTGTGGCAAGCCCCCTGCGCACATGGCGGCTGCATGACAGGACCACCGGCAAGGAGGAGATTTTCACCGTCGAGAGCCGGTTCAGTGTCGATGAAATCGAACTGGCCGCGATGATGATCGAAGACGGGCATGGCATTGGCCTGATCCCCAACAGCACCGTTGGCCCGGCATTGACCGCCGGGCGGCTGGTGGCGGTGCTGCCCGATTGGCAAACCGAACAACGCGACATTTTCGCCGTCTGGCCCGAAACCGATTTCATGCCAAAACGCCAACGCGTTTTCATCGATGCCCTTGTCGCCTTTGCCGCGCAAAACCCGGTCGATGGGGGCAATCAATCCCAATGCGCCCCGGTCAGCACATCAAGCGGCAGTTTGATATAGCGCCTGCCGTTCGATTCAGGTTCCGGAAGGCGACCGCCATTCATGTTGACTTGCAACGCATGCAGAATCAGCTTGGGCATTGGCAGGGTGGCGTCACGGGCATCACGGACAGCGACGAATTCGGCCTCGGTCCTGTATCCCGCCAGATGAATATTTGTTGCCTTCTGCCCGGCCACGGTGGATTCCCATTTCGGTTCGCGTCCACCCGGTTGATAATCATGGCCGGTAAAGATGCGTGTTTCATCGGGCAGCGCCAGGATCGCCTGAATCGAGTTCCAAAGTACCTTGGCGTTGCCGCCCGGAAAATCCGCCCGCGCCGTGCCGCTATCCGGCATGAAAAGCGTGTCATGCACAAAGGCCGCATCGCCGATCACATAGGTGATCGAGGCCAGCGTATGGCCGGGCGAAAACATCACCTTTGCCGGAATGGTGCCAACCATAAAGGTTTCACCATCCGCAAAAAGCCTGTCCCACTGCGAACCGTCGGCGGGGAAATCCGGCCAGTTGTAAAAGCCTTTCCACAGCTTCTGCACCTCGGTCACCTTTTCGCCAATAGCCGTCGGTGCGCCGGTCCTGTTTTTCAGATAGTGCGCCGCCGAAAAGTGGTCGGCATGGGGATGGGTATCGAGAATCCATTGCACATGATACCCCTTGTTTGCCACGAAACGCAGGATTTCGTCGGCATGTTCGGTGCCGATCTGGCCGGATTTCTCGTCATAGTCATAAACCGGATCAATGATCGCGCATTCTTTGGTCGCAGGGTCTGCGACCACATATTGCACCGACCAGGTGCGGGGATCGAAAAAACCGGTTACTTCGGGTTTGGCGAACATGGGGGTCTTCCTTTCGCAGGAAATTGTCAGGGGCACCGGAACGGCGTGTGATGCGCGGCAAGCCAGATCAGCACATCCGAGGCGTCGCAGCCCCGCTCATTGGCAAGCGCCACAAGCTGTTCGGGGGTGATTTCTCCGGCAAGGATTTCGCCGATAGCCCAAAGCGTGAAAGACCGCGCACCCGAACGGCAATGGGCAAGGACGGGGCCGGATGCAGCCCTGAGCGCGGCCCGGAAGGTTCCGGCGGCTTCGGCGTTCAGCGTCGCCCCTGCCACCGGAAGATAGAGATAGCCGAGCCCGGCGGCCTGCGCAGCCGCACGGGTCGCCGCCTGCTGTGGCTGGCCGGGTTCCTCGTCGTCGGGGCGATTATTGACGATGGCAACAAACCCCCGGGCAATGATCCCGGCGATATCCGCGCTTGAAATCTGGCCGGTGATGAACAGTTTGTCGGTGATCTGGATCGGTGTCATTCCAATATCTTTTCCCAAGGGGATGGAGAACAGCAGGGGCCACAAGACCCCTGCTGACGGGGTCAAAGCATCCGTGTCGAGAAATACCAGTCCACCGTGTCATAGCCCTGATCGGCCCGGGCTTCGGCTTCTTCCGGGGTTTTCGGAGGCGGGACAATAACCGGCTTGCCGGGTACCCAGGCCTCGGGCATGGCGCAGCCATTGGCATCGGCCGTCTGCAATGCGACAACCAGTCGGTGGATTTCCGCCACGGCACGACCGGCATTCATCGGATAATAAAGCATCGCCCGCAGAATGCCCTCCGGATCGATGACAAAAGTGGCACGCACCGCCGCCGTATCCGAGGCACCGGGCATGATCATGCCATAGTCATGGGCAACCTTCATGCTCAGGTCAGCGATAATCGGAAAGCCGATATCCGTACCGAAATTCTGCTTGATATTCCGCGTCCAGGCGATGTGCGAATGGGTGCTGTCGATCGACAGGCCAAGCAAGGCGGTGTTGATCGCGGCGAATTCAGGTTGCAGTTTGGCAAAGCCGATGAATTCGGTGGTGCAGACCGGGGTAAAGTCCGCAGGATGCGAAAACAGAACCAGCCATTTCCCTCGAAAATCGCCAAGGGTCTTGCGACCATGGGTGGTGGGCGCATCAAAATCTGGGGCCGGTTCGTTCAGGCGCGGCAGAATCGCCGCTGCGGTCGGGGTTGTATCGGTCATCTTGAAACCTTTCTGGCTCATATTTGCGATGCACCAGAAATAAAGTATTTACTAATATATGGGAAATTGATTATATGACTAATCGTCATTCAAAAAACAGATAACAACCCATGCCCAGCCTTCGCCAGCTTCGCTTTCTGACAGCACTTGCCGATACGCTGAATTTCTCGCGTGCGGCCTAAATTTGTCATGTGACCCAGTCAACACTGTCTACCGGTCTGAAAGAACTGGAGGGACGGCTGGGTGTTGTCCTTGCCGAACGGACGCGCCATTCCGTGATGATGACGCCAACAGGCACAGAAATCGCGGCCCGTGCACGCAAGGTTCTGGCCTCGATCAAGGATATCGAAACCGTTGCACGACAGCGCAGTGGTGCCTTTCAGGGCGAGGTTCGCCTTGGCGCAATCCCGACAGTGGGGCCGTTCCTGTTGCCCCACGCCCTGCCGCAAATCCGACGCCGGTGGCCGGATTTGCGCATCTTCCTGCGCGAGGAACTGACCGACAGCCTTGTGGAGGGTCTGACAGCGGGGCGGCTTGATCTGATCCTTGTCGCCCGGCCCTATGAACTTGGCGATGCCATTGTCCAGCCGCTGTTTCAAGACGGTTATCAGCTTGCTGTCAGCAACAACCACCCCCTTGCCATAAAAGGTGCCGCCAGCCCCGACGATCTGTCACAAACCCCGCTGCTGTTGCTGGAACGTGGTCACTGTTTGCAACGTCACGCGCTTTCGGCGTTTCCGGGAACTGATCTCAGGGTGGATGACAGCTTTGCCGCGACAAGCTTGCCGACGCTGATTTCGATGGTCGAAGAGGGGCTGGGCATCACCCTTTTGCCGGACCTGGCCGTGGATGCCGGGGCCACCCGAGGACATGAGGTCACGCTGCTGCCATTGCCCGGTTGCTGCCCCCGTGAAGTCGCTCTGGCCTGGCGTCCCGGCTCGCCCCATGCGACAGAGTTCGCGCAAATCGCGGCTTTGTTCCGCGACATTCGTGTGACGCAGCACTCTGAATAACATCCGTCCTTACTATAAATCTTCGAGAGGACAAGCTATTGAACTGTAAAACATTGCTTTACAGTTCTGCGGCCCTATACCGCCCGCAACGGCGGCGGACGGCGCGGGATCGGTTTGGATTTGACAATCGAGGTGTTGGTTTCGGCCTTGTCAACAATCTGGTCCAGCAACCCATCGAGTTGCGACATCGAACGGAAATAAAGCCGGGCAATATAACAATCCTCGCCGGTTACCTTGTCGCATTCGCCAAATTCCGGCATGTCCTCGATCATTTTCTGAACGATATGCAGTTTGCCCGGCAAAGGCCGGATGCGAACAATCGCTTGCAGGGGATAGCCGAGGGTTGCCGGATCGATATCAATGGTGAATCCCCTGATCACGCCACGCTCTTCAAGCCTGCGCACCCGTTCTGATACGCTGGGTGATGAAAGCCCTACCCGTGCCGCCAGTTCCTTCAACGACAAACGGGAATCGGCAAGCAAAGCCTCAACCAGCCGCTGGTCAATTTCATCAATCACTTTTATTATCTCCGCAAATTTTCAAAATAGCCTAATTTAATAAACAATATCGCATAATATGCCTTCGCCAAAGCATGGAAAATGATCCCGGAAAAAGCGATTCTGAGGACATCCCGCTTACCCATCGGAGGCATTCCATGGACAACACACTACGCGGCACGGTCGAAATGACTGCTGCCATGACGATTTTGGGCACCATTGGCTGGTTTGTCATCGTTTCCGGGCAACCGGTGATGGATGTGGTGTTCTGGCGGTGCGTTTTTGGCGCGGCAACACTTTTGATTCTGTGTGCGGCAACCCGATTGCTGCGCGGGGCAATCACCTTGCGCCTTATTGGGCTTGCCGCCCTTGGCGGGATGGCAATTGTTGTGAACTGGCTGTTGCTGTTTCAGGCGTACAAGCTGGCTTCAATCTCGGTCGCCACCGTGATTTACAATACCCAGCCCTTCATTCTGGTCGGGTTTGGGGCACTGTTTCTGGCCGAACGCCTGACAGTAACAAAACTCGGCTGGCTGGCGATTGCCTTTACCGGCATGATTTTGATCGTGCAGGGAAAACCCGATGGCGGCATGGCGGGCACGGATTACTTTGCCGGGATTGCCATGGCACTGGCGGCGGCGTTTTTCTGGGCGGTTGCCGCCCTCATCACCAAGAAACTGACCGGCACCCCGGCCCCGATAATCGCCCTTGTTCAGGTCTGCGTCGGCATCCTGATGCTGGCCCCGTTCGCCAATCTCGCCACCCTGCCTGCCAACGCCTCAAGCTGGGGTGCGCTGGTTGCTATTGGGGTTATTCATACCGGAATCATGTATGTTCTGATGTATGGCGCAATTCAAAAATTGCCGACCCATTTGCAAGGATCGCTGACTTTCATCTATCCGCTGGTTGCCATTCTGGTTGACTTCATCGCCTTTGACCAACGTCTCCAGCCGACCCAGATTGTGGGCGGTGCCGCCATCCTGTTTGCCGCCGCCGGGATGAATCTGGGGTGGAAATTATGGCGGGGGGATACCCTTGCCCTGAAATAAACGGTAACAGAAAAGGGGACCAACTGGCGGTCCCCTTTGATATTCCGGTTATATGGGCCGCGTATCAGCCCGCAATCGAAGCCTCGATGGCCTTGAGCGCCGCATCGGCGGCACCGGCATCCGGGCCACCGCCCTGCGCCATATCGGGGCGGCCACCGCCGCCCTTGCCGCCCAGTTTTTCAACCCCGATCCGCACCATATCGACCGCATTGTATTTTTCGGTCAGATCATCGGTCAGGCCGACCACGATGGAAGCCTTGCCGCCTTCAACCGAAATCAGGGCGGCAATACCCGATCCCATCTGGCCGCGCAATTCATCGACCATGCCTTTAAGGTCTTTGGCCGGGATGTCTTCAAACACCCGAAGCGCAAGTTTGACACCGTTAACCTCGGCAAAGGCATCGGCTCCGCCTGCCCCGCCGCCGCTGGCCGCAGTGGCGAGTTTCTTGCGCAGATCGGAAATTTCGCGTTCCAGACGGCGCCGCTCATCCTGAAGGGCGCGCACCCGGTCGGGCACATCATCGGGTGCCGATTTCAGATCGGCGGCCAGACCCTGTAACAGACGGTCGCGGCTGGCGACATAGGCGGCGGCATCGGCCCCCGACAGGGCTTCGATCCGGCGCACACCCGACGACACCGCGCCTTCGGACACGATTTTGAACATGCCGATATCGCCGGTGCGCTGAACATGCGTTCCGCCGCACAGTTCCAGCGAATAGGCATATTCGCGGTCTTCGGGCAGGCCCATCGACACAACGCGGACTTCATCGCCGTATTTTTCACCAAACAGCGCCATCGCGCCGATTTCAATGGCTTCGTCCGGGGTCATCAGGCGGGTGGTCACCGCGCTGTTTTCACGGATCAGGCGATTGACATCGGCCTCGATCACCGCCATTTCGTCGGCACTGACCGGTTTGGGGTGCGACACGTCAAAACGCAGGCGATCCGGGGCAACCAGCGACCCTTTCTGGGTGACATGGCCGCCCAGATGTTTGCGCATCACCGCATGCAAAAGATGCGTCGCCGAATGGTTGGCCCGCAAGGCCGACCGGCGGGCATGATCGACGCGAAATTCCGCCGCATCGCCCGGCTTGATTGATCCTTCAACAACCATGCCAAGATGCACATGCAGACTGCCCAGTTTTTTCTGGGTATCGGTGATTTTGATCACCGCACCCTTTTCGGTTTTGATGATCCCGGCATCGCCCATCTGGCCACCGGATTCCCCAAAAAACGTGGTCTGGTTGGCGATGATGGCAATCTGCGCATCCCCCGCACTCACCCCGTCCACTTCCTTGCCATCGGCAATGATCGCGGCAATCACGCCTTCGGCGGTTTCGGTTTCATAGCCCAGAAATTCGGTGGCCCCGACGCGGTCCTGAATATCGAACCAGACTTCTTCGGTCGCCGTATCGCCCGATCCCGACCATGCGGCGCGCGCCTTGGCCTTTTGTTCGTTCATCGCGGCGGCAAAACCGTCTTCGTCAATGCCGATCTTGCGCGGTTTAAGCGCATCGGCGGTCAGATCCAGCGGAAAGCCATAGGTGTCATACAGCTTGAAGGCAACATCGCCGGGCAGAACAGCCCCCTCGCCCATATCACCGGTGGCGTCATCCAGCATTTTAAGGCCACGGTCCAGCATGGTCTTGAAACCCTGTTCTTCGAGTTTCAGGGTTTCCTCGATCAAGGCCTGGGCGCGATTGAGTTCCGGGAAGGCCCCGCCCATCTTGCTGACCAACGCCGGAACCAGTTTATACATCACCGGATCATGGGTGCCGATCATGTGCAGGTGCCGCATGGCACGGCGCATGATGCGGCGCAGAACATTGCCGCGACCGGCATTGGACGGCAACACGCCGTCCGCAATCAGGAAACTGGTGGAACGCAAATGATCGGCCACCACGCGGTGCGACACATTATGCGGCCCGTCGGGATCGGTATTGGTGGCATTGGCCGATGCCTCGATCAGGGCACGCATCAGATCAATATCGTAATTGTCGTGCTTGCCCTGCAAGACCGCCGCAATGCGTTCCAGACCCATGCCGGTATCAATCGACGGCTTGGGCAGATTCACCCGTTCGCCACTGGCCATCTGTTCATATTGCATGAAGACCAGATTCCAGATTTCGATGAAACGGTCGCCGTCTTCCTCGGCACTGCCGGGAGGGCCGCCCCAGATTTTATCGCCGTGATCAAAAAAGATTTCCGAACAGGGGCCGCACGGGCCGGTATCGCCCATCGACCAGAAATTGTCCGAGGTCGGAATGCGGATGATGCGATCATCGGACAGACCGGCAATCCTTTTCCACAGGCCATGCGCCTCGTCATCGGTGTGATAAACCGTGACCAACAGTTTATCAGCCGGAAGACCGTATTCTTTGGTGATCAGGTTCCATGCATATTCGATGGCGTTTTCCTTGAAATAATCGCCAAACGAAAAATTGCCAAGCATCTCGAAAAAGGTGTGATGGCGGGCGGTATGGCCGACATTTTCAAGGTCGTTATGCTTGCCCCCGGCGCGCACGCATTTCTGCGAGGTGGTGGCGCGGGAATAATCGCGGTGTTCCTGCCCGGTAAAGACGTTCTTGAACTGAACCATCCCGGCATTGGTAAACATCAGAGTCGGATCATTGCGCGGCACCAGCGGGCTGGAGGATACAACCTCGTGACCGTTCTTGCGGAAATATTCCAGAAACGTGGTGCGGATATCGTTAACAGTCTGCATCTCTCTCCAACCCGGAAAACGCGGAACAGGGACACCCGGCCCTGCCGGATGCGACTGCCCTATTTAGCGGCTAGGTCCTGGCATGTCCAGTCAGGTAAGGGGTTACAGGCGACTTGATGTAGAATTAAGTATGCTGACCGGCCACTGCCTAGGCCCCCAGGTCGATTATGGCGATCATACCGGGCGTTGAAAATGCACCCGGTTCATCTTTGCAATAAATCCGACTTCGGAAAAGCCAAGCCTTGTCAAAAGCTTGCGCGAAGGTTGATTATCGGGATGGGCAAAGGCACCAAGCACCTGAAGGTTCGGCAGCATGATCGCAATATTTAGGGCGGTTTCAGCCAGTTCGCCACCCAGTCCCCGTTTCCGAACATCAGGATTAAGGAAATAACCAAGCTCCGGCCCCCAGCCGGGATCGAAAGGGTCAGTATAAAGCCCGCCCCAGCCAACGATCCGACCATTCTTACGTTCACGCACGACCCATGGAGCAAAACCGTCCCTGCGACGAAACCATTCATGGACCATCACCCGCTTGCGGCAGGCGATGAAATTTGGATCATGATGGGTAAACTGCATGGCATCAGGATCGCCCAGAAAGGTATACAAATCTGGTATATCAGCACGCACGGGTGGAGAGAGAAGCAACCTTGGAGTTTGTAGCTCCCTTGCAAAGTCTGCCGTTGGCAAATTTGTTTCCTTTCGCAGGTAGGGGGAAATTAGTCTGCCGCCCCCTGAATTTTCTCGCCCAGTTTTTCAACATCACGCCCGAAACCCTGCGCGGTTTCGCAGGCCGCCAGTGCGGCCCCAAGACCGGCGATCAGGGCCAGAACCAGAATACGTTTCAAGATGGCTGACATCGTTTTTTCTCTGCCTTCTGCGACATGTTGATCTTGCTGGCCTCTTGGCCCTCATCCCCTATTTTGTCGGGGGATGAGGCACATGGCAACTGCCTTTCTGCACATGCAAAAACGGGCGCACCATGGCACGCCCGTTTTTGGGATCGGTCTGTTGTCTGTCAGATTGGTGGGCTGCGACCACGCAGGGCATTGATCAGCAACGAAACCAAAAACAGCACGATAAAAACAAAGAACAGGATTTTGGCAATCCCGACAAAGGTCCCGGCCAATCCGCCAAAACCCAATACGGCGGCAACAAGGGCCAAAACCAGACAAAATATTGCCCAACCTAACATCGATAACACTCCTGTGTTTGTGTCATGCAGCCGTCAAAGGCTGCCTGTTTTCAAAAGGTCTGTCCCCACAAACCAGTGTGATCGTGTGTAATCAGGTTTTATTCGGCCGTATTCTGAATACCTTCGCCCAGTTTTTCTACATCGCGCCCAAAACCCGCACCGGTTTCACAGGCAGCAAGACCTGCTCCGAAACCTGCGATCATTGCAAAAGCCAGAAAGCGTTTAAAAAATTTCGACATGTTAGTCTCCAGTCTTTCCAGACATGTTGATGATAGCTCCACGATTTAAACGCGCGGGCTTTGTTTTTGTTCCAAAAAGTACGGAAAGGGAAAATCCGGCCCGCCTCTTTGGCGCGCAAACCGTTGATGAAGAGCCTGCACTGCAATAAAGTTTATTTGAAGGCAAAACAAAAACGGGCACCCGAAGGTGCCCGCTGAAATTTTGGCTGAAACCGTTGCAACGCTCAGTCGTCGTTACTGACTTCCAGTTCGCCGTCTTCACCATTATGGGTCATTTTTTCCGCGATCAGACCGGCACTTTCGCGAATGGCACGTTCAATTTCGGCGGTCATTTCAACATTTTCGCGCAAAAAGGTCTTGGCATTTTCACGGCCCTGACCAATGCGGGTGGAATTATAGGAAAACCACGAACCGGATTTTTCAACAATCCCGGCCTTGACGCCAAGATCAAGGATTTCACCCATCTTGGAGACGCCTTCGCCATACATGATGTCGAATTCAACCTGCTTGAACGGCGGGGCCATTTTGTTTTTGACAACCTTGACCCGCGTCTGGTTGCCGACAACCTCGTCACGATCCTTGATCTGGCCGATGCGGCGGATGTCCAGACGGACCGACGCATAAAATTTCAGGGCGTTGCCGCCGCTGGTGGTTTCCGGGTTGCCAAACATCACGCCGATTTTCATGCGGATCTGGTTGATGAAAATCACCATGCAATTGGACCGCGCCACCGAACTGGTCAGTTTGCGCAACGCCTGGCTCATCAGGCGGGCCTGAAGACCGACATGGGTATCGCCCATTTCGCCTTCAAGTTCGGCCCGCGGCACAAGGGCGGCCACCGAATCGACAACCAGAATATCAATCGCGCCGGACCGCACCAAGGTATCGGCAATTTCAAGGGCCTGCTCACCGGCATCGGGCTGCGAAATCAGCAATTCGTCGATATTCACACCCAGTTTGCGGGCATAACCGGGGTCCAGCGCATGTTCGGCATCGACAAAGGCGCAGGTGCCACCGGCCTTTTGGGCCTCGGCAATCGTGTGCAGCGCCAACGTGGTTTTACCCGAACTTTCCGGCCCGTAAATCTCAACGATACGTCCGCGTGGCAAACCGCCAATGCCAAGGGCAATATCAAGCCCCAGCGATCCGGTTGAAACCGATGCCGCCTCGACGGCAACTTCACGCTGGCCGAGCTTCATCACCGAGCCCTTGCCAAATGCGCGTTCAATCTGCCCAAGGGCGGCTTCCAGTGCCTTCTGCTTATCCATTGTATCCTTATCCACCAAATGCAGCGCGGTCTGAATCATCGCACAACTCTCTTATTCCACAGGGCCGGGTTGGATGCAACGCAGGCGGTTACCCAGGCCAGAATGCGGAACGCCACCGCTTGAAAACCAGAACATAAAAGGAACATTTGCACAGTTTGAAAAATGTTGCAAGTTTGTTCTTTTGCGGTTTAAGGAATCAGGTGGTGATTTTCAGATGTTCGTGACGGTGGCCATGCCCCGTTGCATCGTCGCCATGCGCATGGGAATCGATATGCAATTCGCCGGGCACCACATAAAGATGCCCGTGGCGCACCCCGGCCTGCGCCAGAACCTGATCGGCGAAAGCACGGATTTCGGACAATTGCCCGCGCAGGGTAACGCTTTCCAGACAGGTATCGTGATCGACATGAAAATGCACGGTCGAGACCGTCAGGTCATGATGGGCATGCTGCGCACTGATCAGGCGGCTGGCCAGCATGCGTTCCTGATGGTCATAAACATAATTCAGTACCGCAATCCCGGCAACATCCCGGCCCTCGGCCAGTTGTTTTTGTTGCAATTTCTCGCGGATCAGATCGCGAAACCCCTCGGACCGGTTGGTATAGCCCCGACCCTCAAGATAGCCGTCAAAGGCATCCATCAGATCATCTTCAATCGAAACCGTCACGCGGGTCATGTCCGTGTCCTGATCATTTTTCCCAAATATCGAATAACTTTATCTTATCACCGCACGGGGATCAAACATCACGCAATAGCACGCCCTGTCATTGGTCAAGGCGCCAAATTCCCTCGAACTCTGACCAATTCTGACAATGGAAAGATACAAGATGACATCGGAAAAATTCATAAATATGGTTATCTTGTTTGCAGGGATTGGACTTTAAAGTTCCCTTACTTGGCCCCTTGCAAATGTTTGCTCGTGTCCCGCAGACATTTTGTCTGCTGCTTTCCTTGGCAGCCGTATCCATTAAAGATACGGCTGTCTTTTTTTTTCAAAATCTTGCGCATCACGGCCAGAACAGCAACGCCACCCCGGCAAAAGCCAGAAGAGTGCCCAAAATCGCCTGCAAACCGACACGCCTGCGCAGCACCACCATTTCATAGACAATCAGCAACACCGGCGGCAGCGCCATCAGGGTGGAGGCAATGCCGACATTGGCATTCTGCACCGCCGTCATCGAGAGCCAGATGCCCATCGCAGGCCCGATAAACGCGCCCAGCATCAACCACCCGGCCACATCCCGCGCCGTACAGGCCACAATTGTCCGCCGCACCCGCCCCATGATCACGGCAAGGCCCCACATGACAATCACGGCAACAAGGGTGCGTATCCATGTCGCCGACAGGGCGGAATAGCCATCAACCAGCGCATATTTCGCCGTGATCAGATTGGCAACCTGACCAACCGCCCCGCCCAGCCCGCACAGAATCCCGATCAGATATTGACGACCATCCAGCCCGACCGGACGGCCTGACCGCATCATGATCACGGTCAAGATGCCGCCAAGGCCCAGCGCAATCCCGGCCATTTCATGCGGGGCAAGGATTTCATCGAACAAAAACCACGCCAGAACAGACCCCATAATCGGCACCGAGGACATCAGCAACATCGAAAGCCGTGCGCCGAGCATGACAAAGGCCTGAAACAGCATGGCATCGCCAATCACCAACCCCAACAGCGAAGAAAGCGTCAGCCAGCCCACCTGCTCCATCGTCGCCGCATGGGGCCAGGGTTGCCCCTCGACAATCCAGTGCAGCACGATCAGACAGGTCATCGAACAGGCCAGGCGTCCACGATTGACTGCCTGCGCTCCGGCCTTGCCGCCGATATTGGAAAAAATCATGCTGGACATGGCCCAGCTAATGGCGGCGGCCAAGGCGGCGGCTTCGCCCAGAAAGGGGATCATGGATGTCTCGACAAGATGGTGGTGATTATTGTCAGATGCAGCGCGAACCAAAGCATCACAATAACCCGCTTGGCAACTGTAAAATCAGGGTGAGAATGGAATTGACAGAATGCGGGCAAACAGAATCAATACCCGAACCGCACCGCGGATGAAGCTGTCAGGTCGCGGATCAGGGCGGTGTCCCGGTCATCGAATTTCGGGCGGTAATAATTCGGGGCGTGAATGGTCGGTGCCACCGCATCAATAATCGCCCCGGCATCGGGCAGGGCAGCGTGATCAAACAGTTTTTGCAAATGTTCACGCGGGGTTTCGACGAAATCCTCGTAACGCACCACAAATGTCGCCATCTTGAGCGCCGGATTGGCGGCCAGCCGGTCGGCCAGATACCCATGAATGTCGTTCCAGTACCGGGCCCAGCCTTCGACCTCGTGCCCGCTTTTCCATAAATCAATAACCTTGCGGGTCATCGTCTCGTTGCCGGTATGGATCGGGCGACGATCAAGGCCGAATTCGTAATGCCCAACACGCTGCATATGGCGCAAGGCGCGGGGATTTCCGGTTTCGCCCTTGCAAAACAGATCATGCTGTTTGGCAAGCGAGGCAATGTGCCAGACCGGATCGCGCACCGGCAGCACAAACCGCGCATCGGGAAACAACCGCAACAGATATTCCAGCCGAGTCACCAGATAATTGGCCTTGGAAACATAACGCGCCGCCCCGCGCACATGGATCAGCTTGCGTATATGGTCGCGATAAAATGTCTCGAACGCCGCATTGTCGGTGGTGGCATCCAGAACATTGTTTTGTGCCGGGTCATGCAGATGATCAAAAAACGCCATCCACAGGACCTCCTCGAACGCCTCGGGGCTTTCGGGGGTGATATTGATGCCATCGGCATGGGTGCGTTCCACCGCCACGGTTTTGCCACGCGGCGCCAGATCGACAAACTTGTTCCACAGATAGGGGGTAAAGACCGGCGGATAATCGCGGTAACGATGGGATGCCACCGCCGGATGCTTTGCCAGCGTTTCCAGCAAAATCGTGCTACCGGACCGCGCCAGTCCGGCGACGAAAACCGGCTTTTCAATTTTGATGTCAGCAATCGCATCGGCGGCCAGACGGGTTTCAAAATTGCCCAGCCCGATCCAGCTTTGCGGGTAGCGGGCCATCAACCCGCTGATAAAATCATCCCAGCGCGAAACGTGAAAGCCGCCATCATTGCTGCTTGTGGTCTTTTTGCCGGTCTTGCTTGCCCTGATGTTCATTCGATGCGAAACCCCTTTTTCACACCCAGCGATACCAAAATCAGGGCGGCAAAAAATGTCAGTTCCCATGTCCGGGTCCAGCCCGGCCCGGCCGCAATGATTTCCTGCACCGGCAAATCGAATTCAACCCGTTCGACCGGCGTTTCGTCCGGCAGATATCCGGCCGGATTGCCAATCAGCACATTCCACCATTCGCGGTGATGCAATACCGGGATCGGCGCATCCAGCGACACACGCACGGTTTGTCCGGCATCCATAGCAGGCAGTTCAACCACCGGACAATCCCCCTCGCCCCACAGGGGCGGGGTGGTATCAACCTGTTGCACGGTCGCGTCTGCGGGTTCGGCCGTGATGTTAGGCGATGTGCCGGAAGCAGGACAGGCATACCCATATTGTCCGCCCAGCCAGACAATCAGCGCCAGCGCAGGAAGGGAAGCTGCGACCGCCGGACCCACAACCACCGCAACCAGTTTCAAGGATTGAGCCAATTGTTTTTTGGCAAGCGCCATGCCCGCCTCAAAATCATCCCCGTCATCGGCAGCAAGGGCGCGGCGCGATGCGGCCAGATCATCCTTGACGGCCCGGATGCGCTTTTGCGGCGATAGCAGCATATAAAGCGCCATCGAAATCACCGCACACAACGCCGCCCATACCAGCACACGGCCAAACGGCCCGATCAAACCGGCCATCAGACTATCAAAAAGGTGAAACGCCGGGGCGGGCCAATCAAAAATTCCCATGACATTATCCGTTCAGACCAGAAAAGGCGGGAAGCCATGCCGCGATACTTACGCGGCATGATCCTTGTGTTCTGCGGTTACCGTGGTCGCGGCATCACGCGCTGCCGCCGCATTCTTGCGCTTGCGCATCATTTTGCGGATCGGCCACAAAACAACGAAACCAACCGCCACCACAACAGCCGCCAGCAACGCCCACAGCGCCCCCAGCAGACTTAACCCCGCCCCCGGCCCGACATAGGCATGGGCGGGCATGGAGACGATCAGGGCCGCCCCGGCAAGGGCGGTAGCAGCAGAATATTTCAGGAAGATTTTCATGGGTTTTCTCCGGTGTTATCGGGAACGAACAGGCGCATACGATCATCGGAAATACGTTCTGCCTGGGACACCACCGGGATCAGGCGCGTGCCCGGCTTTTCGGGATCATCGCGGCGGATCGGGTTGTAATATTCCCAAACCACATCGCCATCGGCGGTGACTTCCAGCAACCGACCGCCGGAAGATTCAGTCATCAGGGTATTGCCATTGGGCAGGCGTTCCTGATCGGCACGAATATCGCTGTCGAACGGATCGTCGGCAGTGCCGCGATATTCCCAGGTGATGGCATTGGTGATCGGATCAATCTGGATCACGCGGGATTGACCGGCATCGGGGTCGGCCATCTGCCCCTGATTGTCAAACAGCAGGATCTCGCCATTTTCCAGAATATCCGGGTCATGCTGCCCAAACCACGGGCCGCGTGTCGCCCAGACGATTTTTTCGGCATCCATATCCAGAACAGCAATGACGCCCATATCGCGGAAAGACAGCAAAACATCGCCTTCCTTGCCATGCGGGAATACGGCGGCACGGGCGGCGTCAATGACTTCGATGGTGTTGGTATGCAACACATCATCTGCCGAAAACCACGGCACAAAATCCAGATAATGCGCATAGGAGGATTCCAGCAGCGCATCCAGAATCGAAACCCGTTTAAGTTCTTTTCCCTCGGGCGAGAGTTGCACCGCGAAATCATCCAGACGCGGGGTACGCAACGGATCGCGGTCCTTGTATTCGTTAAAGCGGAATTCATGGGTCAGGGCATAAACAAAGCCCGCTTCATCAAACGAAAAATCGTGGTGGGCCTCGCCCAGATAACCCCACACCACATTTGACTCACGATCCAGCCGCGCCAGACCATAACCATACGGCGTGTCACCTGCGGCGGTATATTGCACAACAATATCACCATCCGGCAGCATCTTGGCAGTATGCCAGTGCATAAATTCATCGCGCTGCGGGTTTTTGATCGGCGATGTTTCTTCATCATAAAAGGCGCTGAACGGCGCACGCCATTCATGGACGATATTCCCCTCCATATCGACCAGAACCGCATGCGGCCCGTCACCCGATGAATACAGGGTCAGGCCCGGCTGGACGCGGGCGGAGTCATGGCGGGTCACACCCGTTTTGTCATTGCGCTGCGGCGCCCAGAAATCCAGACGTTCGACCGATGTATATTTCGTTTGCTGTTCCCACAGGGCCTTGCCCCCGGTCCAGGCATCACGCAAATACCGGTAAGGTGGCGTTTCCGACAGAATGATCAGGGCCCCGGCGATAAAACTCAGCCCGGCAAGCCCCGCGACAAAGACCGTGAAGAAAATCCTGTCTCCGGTTTCATTCCCGACAGCATCGGGCTTTTCAGAAGAAGACGTCACGCAACTATTCTCCAGATATCAACTACCTTAAATTTAAAATCCCAATCCGGCGACAATGGGGTCAAGATGCCGCCAAATGCGACAAACCCGCCATTTTTCGCCTTTTTTGTGTCCGACATGGTGACAATGGGAAAATTTAAAGCCGCCTGCTTCGACCTTGACGACGCACAGTACGGGCCGCGTCTTACTGCCGATCCGGCCAAACGTCACGAAAATTTAACTGGCTTTTGAAAATAAAGCGAAACAACGCGCCAAAAGGTCAGCGGCTTTCAACCAGGGGGAATTTGGTCGCAAAATTTTGCACAACCGGAAAAAGGAACTACAAGACTTCCTTGACCTTGGTCGCAAGGTCTTTCAGCGAAAAGGGTTTGGGCAGGAAATGGACGCCATTTTCCTCGTCCAGTTCATCGCGATAGGTGTCTTCGGCATAGCCGGAAATAAATATCACCTTCAGATCGGGGCGCTTTTCGCGCAACATCCTGATCAGGCTGGGCCCGTCAATGCCGGGCATCACCACATCCGAAATCACCAGATCAATCGTCTTGTCGGTTTTGGCCAGGACTTCCAGCGCGTTTTCACCGTTGCTGGCCTCCAGCACATCATAACCCTTGCCGCGCAGGGCACGCGCACCAAATGTCCGCACCGCGTCTTCATCCTCGACCAGCAGGATCGCCCCCGTTCCGGTCAGGTCGCGTGACGGCGCATCTTCTGCCGGGGTCTGGGAGGCGGCCAGTTCTTCTTCGCTGGCCTCGTACCGCGGCAGGTAAATGGTAAAGGTGGTACCAACCCCCATTTCACTGTGGACCGTCACAAAGCCACCGGTCTGGCGGACAATGCCATACACGGTAGACAGGCCAAGCCCCGTGCCCTCGCCACGCTGTTTGGTCGAAAAGAACGGCTCGAAAATGCGGGTCAGGTTATCCTTGGGAATGCCAATACCGGTATCGGATACATCAATCCGCACATAATCGCCCGGCGGAATGACTTCCGTCCCGGAATGGATGGTTTCATCGACAATTTCATTGCCGGTCTTGACCGTCAGTGTGCCGCCATTGGCGGCCATCGCATCGCGGGCATTGACCACCAGATTAATGATCACCTGATCGAGTTGCCCCGGATCAACCTTGACCAGACCGATATCGCGCCCATGCGAGACTTTCAGGTCAATTTTCTCGCCAATCAGGCGGCGCAACAGATTGGACATTTCCGCCAGCGCATCGGTGATATTGACCACCTTGGGCTGCAAGGTTTGCCGACGTGAAAATGCCAAAAGCTGCCGCACAAGATTGGCAGCACGGTTGGAATTTTGTTTGATCTGCATGATATCGGCAAAACTGGGATCGCCCGGCCCGTGCCGCGACAGCAACAAATCGCAAAATCCGATCATCGCGGTTAGCAGATTGTTGAAATCATGCGCCACCCCGCCGGCCAATTGCCCGACCGCCTGCATTTTCTGCGACTGGGCAAATTGTTCCTCAAGGTTCTTTTGTTCGGTGGTATCGAGGAAATTCAAAAGCAACGCCCCGCTTTCGCCCGACCGTCCGGCAACCCGTTGCAGATAAATCTGTGCTGCCATCGCCCGCGATCCCATAAGCCGCGCCTCGATCTGGCCGCCACGGCCCATGCCCATTACGGCCTTGGACAAATAGCGCGCTACCTCGTCGCGGTCTTCGGGCACGATCAGTTCCAGAATCGAACGACCAATCACATTTTCCGGGCGTTGTCCGGCGGCGGTGGCAAAGGCGCGATTGGCATCGGTTACCGTGCCGCTCATATCGGCCAGAACAATCGAAAGCGGACTGTCATCAAAGAACCAGCGCACCCGGCGTTCGGTTTCAGCCAAGGCATGTTCCCATTCATGGGCGGGCATCGGATCGGGGAAGATCACTGCCTGACTGCGGATCGGGCCGGTGCCCGGCGCATTGATCGAATGGGTGATGAAACATTTGATCGGCTCGCCCCCGCGAACCTTGAGGCGAACCTCGCCATTCATGCCATCGCCAACAATCAGATCGGCCAGTTCGACCGCACCCTTGTCAAAATCTTTGGGTTCCCCACCCAGCCATGCCGCCAGACGCCGGTTCAGATACAAAATCCGGCCTTCTTCATCCAGCCCGCACACACCGACCGGCAGCCGTTCGATCATCTGTTCGGACACTTCATGCCCGGCACCATCCGCCATGCGCGATGCCACACCACCGACCGACCCCGCATCTTCAACCGATACCGGCAATTGCGCCACCGGGGCCGCCGCCTCGTACATCAGGGCATGCCCCTGATGGCGGACATATTCGGGCAGGGATTCCGGATCAATTCCATCTACCGTCCACAACATTTTGCTGCGTCGGCTATTGGCCGGGGTCACCGCCAGCCGTAATCGTGCGCGTGGCGTGACCGGGCTGGCGTCTTCGTCCTCGGCCACCGGGTCGGCATCTGACAGATCATCGCTGATAAAGGCCGGTTGCGGGCCACGCCGGGCCGAAGGCAGATCAAGGAAAATTTCACCGGCTTCGCCACGCATCGCACGCGCCCGCAAGGCGGCCAGTTCCGACCCGCCAATATCGAAAAAACCCAGTCTGGCTTCGAGTGCAGCCAGCATGTCTTCGCCGGGATCAATGCCAAGTTTGTGGGAAAAGGCCGGATTCGCATAACGGGTGCGGCCATAGGAATCGATCAGTGCCACCCCGATATCCGAGGCCGACAACCCGGCAATCAGCGGTCCCAGATCGGCATCATCCTTGCGCCCCCGCACCGAAAGCGACAGGGCCGTGACAGCCATAATGGCAACGCCGGTGACCATGCCACCAACGATCCACATCATGCGCGCGTCCAGCCCCGCCTTCGCCATGACCTGTAACAGGACATGCACGAAGGCGATAAACGCGACACTTACAACAAGGAGAAGCCCCCTAAACAGCACGCGACCGCCTTTATTACCAATAGGTTATTGCGACAGATATACTTTTAGCTGCTATTGGCCCCACTGGCTAGCCACAAGTTGGTACCGGCAAAAGGGCCAACCGCAAGATTACGGACGGCAAAGTGTTGTTTCAAGGGCAGTGCCGATTTCGGCAATCGCGGCATTGCGTTCCGCCATCGTCGCCTCGGTCCCGGTGATATACAAAGCCACAATCGCCGGACTGCAATGCGGCGGCCATATTACCGCGACAATATTGCGTGACCCAAAACCGCCGGCCCCTGTCCGGTCGCCGATTTTCCAATCCGCGGGCAATCCGGCACGCAATAATGGCCCACCAACCTGATTCCCCACCAGCCAGTCTTCAAGTTGCTGACGCGATGCCGGGGCAAGGACGTCACCCAACACCAGTTTGCGCAGATTTGCCACCATCGCATTGGGTGTAGTCGTATCGCGCAGATCGCCCGGTGTGGCTTCATTCAATCCGGTTTCGCGGCGATCCAGCCGGGTCACGTCATCACCAACCGACCGCAAGAATTGCGTCAGTCCTTCCGGACCCGAAAGGCTGTCGAGAATAAGGTTCGCTGCCGAATTATCGCTTGTGCGCATGGTGGCGTCGCATAATTCGGCAATGCTCATGCCATCGCCCCCGGTATGATTTTCGGTTACCGGCGAATATGTGACAAGATCGGATTCCTCAAAGACAATTTTGCGATCAAGGGTTTCATCGCCCTGATCGACCCGCGCCAGAACCGCCGCGCAGGCCAAGACCTTGAACGTGCTGGTCAGGGGGAAACGGTCATCGGCCTGATATTGCCAATTGCGTCCGGTCTGTTCGTCATAAACCGCAAGACCAAGACGTGCGCCCAGACGTTTTTCAATATTCTGGACTGTAACCATCAACGGATCTTGTGCCAATGCTGTCCGGGGCATCGCCAACAGGGCAATGGCGATCAGGGAAACCGATATCAGCCCCGATACAGGGCGATGGAACGCAATCATGCGATCTTATCCTTCAAAACCAAAACAATATCCGGCACGACAAGCATCGCGCAGACCGCAAAAAGAACGGAAATTTTGGCAAAATTTTGGGGGTCAGCGCATTTTCTTGCCGCGCAGGCGGAACACGTAACTGATGATTTCCGCAACCGCCTTGTAATGTTCGGGCGGGATTTCCTGATCGATTTCCACAGTGGCATAAAGTGCACGGGCCACCGGTGCGTTTTCAATGATCGGAATTTTATGTTCGTCGGCAACTTCGCGGATTTTAAGCGCGATATTATCCTGCCCCTTGGCCAGACAGACCGGTGCCGTCATCGCCCCGCCGTCATATTTCAGCGCCACGGCATAATGGGTCGGGTTGGTAATCACAACGTCGGCACTGGGAACATTCTGCATCATGCGGCGCTGGGCGCGCTGCATGCGGATTTGGCGGACTTTGGCCTTGATTTCCGGACTACCTTCGGTCTGCTTGAATTCGTCCTTGATTTCCTGCCGGGACATTTTCATCGATTTGTTGAATTCATATTTCTGATAGGCAAGGTCGGCTCCGGCAATGACGGCGGTCAGGCACACCGCCGCAATCATCAAAATCACCAGCATCTCATAAAGCCGCGCCAGCATTTCATCGACGCTGAGTTGCGGATACAGTTCGACATCCATCAGTTCCGGCACAATCACAAAGCCCAGAACCGCGCCGACCACTGTGATTTTTGTGATGTTTTTGACGAATTCGACCATATTCTTCATCGAGAAGATGTTTTTGGCTCCCTTGAGCGGGTTCAGCTTGCTGATATCCGGTTTTATTTTTTCGCCGGAAATCACCAGCCCGTTCTGCACCAGACTGCCTGCCATTGCAAAAAACATGAACAGCGCAAACGGCAGGCCCAGAACCAGCAACATGTCCCACAGAACACCCCCCATCAGGGTTTGGAGGCTTTCAGGGTCAACATGAAATTCGTGGGGCCGCTGAATAAATTTCAGGGACATGTCGCTCACCGAACTGGCAAGGCCTGGCGCCAGCATCACCATCACCAGCGCACCGGCAAACAACATCATAAAGTTGCCGACTTCTTTCGACGTCGCGACCTGCCCCTTTTTTCGGGCATCCTCAAGCTTTTTACTTGTGGGGTCTTCTGTTTTTTGGCTGTCGTCTTCTTCGGCCATCGCGTGATTTTCACCGATCCTGACGGAAATCAGGGATTGATGAAATCCTCCAGACTGTTTTCAAAATAGCCGGTAAACACCATCATCATGGAGGGCAATGTCAGCGCAAGCAAGATCAAAGCAAAGGCGATTTGCAACGGCATGGCAACAAAAAACACCGGCAATTGCGGCATCAGTTTATTGAGAACACCAAGGGCGGATTGCAACACAATCGCCACCACCAGAAACGGTGCCGCCATTTTCATTCCGACAACAAAGGTTTCATTAATCAGGCGCGAGAAAAATTCGCTCATATCGCCTGCGGGCAATACCCCCCCCGGCGGAAACAGGGAATAACTTTCAAACACCGCCTGAATCATCAAATGATCCAGCCCGGTGGCAAAAATCAGAACCAGCCCGACTTGTGTCAGAATGCGGCCCGTCACCGCACTTTGTTCCCCGGCAATCGGGTCGCTGCTAAAGGCGTTCGCCATCGAGGAGGTATAGGCAATAACCGTCCCGGCGATTTGCAGGGACGACATCAATATTTGGGCAAATAATCCAAAAAACAGACCGATGGTAATTTCAAACCCCAGATGCAAAAGCAGGGTTGGTGCATCGGCGGGCTGTTCGGGGATCAGGGGGGATGCCAGTGGCGATACCACCACCGCCACCCACACGGCAAACATCAAACGGATCCGTGCCGGAACCATGCCAGATCCGATACCGGGCATCACCATAAAGGCCGAACCGACCCGCGCAAAGGTCATCAGCACCACATAAAGATCAAGAACAAGCAGATCCTCAAGCGACATGGAGCGTTAAAATCCTTTGCCTGTCAGAGGCTGTGCTAATTGGGCAGACCGATGAAATGGTCCACCATGCGGTTCATCAATTCTGTCATTTCCGTCATCATGAAAGGTAAAAGAACCAGCAAGGCGATAAAAATTACCAGAATTTTAGGCACGAATGTCAGGGTCATTTCCTGAATTTGCGTCAGGGCCTGCATCAGCGCAATCACCAGACCAACCCCCAGCGCAATCAGCATCAAAGGCGTGGTTACTTTCAGCAACGTCCAGATTGCATCATAGGCAACATCCATGATTTCTGCCTGACCCATTCTGTCGTCCTTCTTTGTCTGCCGGTTTATGCCAGAATTATCTGATTGCCTTCATACAGGAACACCCTGTCTTAACGCCACGACTTCCTGAAACACCCCGACCTAAAAGAAAAAACCGCACAGATGTGCGGCCCTTTTTCTGCGCAAGACCGGCCATTTGCGGCCCTAGATCGGCATGCGCAGAATTTCCTGATAGGCCTGAACCGCCTTGTCGCGCACCGAAACAACCGTGCGCAGGGTGACTTCGGCGGCAGAAACAGCCGTCACCACATCATGCAATTCGGCCTTGCCGACGATGGCTTGCTGGGTGATTTCCTCGCTGGCCATCATGGTTTCGCGGCTTTCGACTGCGGCATCACGCACCATATCGGAAAAACTTTGCCCCGGATTGACCGCCTTGCCGCCAACCGTTTCTGCCACAGTGGCACTTTCGCCGCTGGCAGCACTGCGATAGGCAGAAATTGCATTGTTGAAATTGGCGATCATAACGCGGGCTCCTTAAAGCGGTGCGCTTTACAGTTTAACGGATAATGTCCAGCGTCTGCAACAACATGCTGCGCGAGGATTCAATAACGTTCAGATTGGCTTCGTAACTGCGCTGGGCTTCGCGCAGATCCATCATTTCAACCAGGGTTTCGACATTCGGGGTCTGGACATAACCGCGTTCATCGGCGGCCGGGTGGCTGGGTTCGTATTTCAGTTTGAAATCCGACTTGTCGGTGAAAACCTTGTTAACCCGCACCATTTCCGCACCAACTTCGCGATCCATCGCGTTTTTAAAGGTCACCAGTTTGCGGCGATACGGGTCCTGACCGGGTGCCGTCGGCAAACTGTCGGCGTTGGCCATGTTTTCAGCGGCCACCCGCAAACGGATGCCCTGAACCTTCATGCCGGCGGCGGAAATTTTTAAGGCGCGATACAGTTCCATGCCCGTTTATCCTTTACCCTGTCTGATTATCAGCCCGCGCGACCGGCGGCAGTTTTGATCATTTCGCTGTGTTTGGTGTAAAGCCGGGTCATGGTCTGATAATCGATCCGGTTTTCATTCATTTTCACAAGCTGTTCTTCAAGAATGACGGCATTTTTGCCGGGTGCGACTTCATAGTTCTTGCGCACTTCCTGATCCTTGAAATTCTGGGGTTTTTTCAAACCTTCGCTGTGGCCTGCGACGGTCGTGGCCATTGCCAACTGAAACTGGCGGTCGCCGCCAATTTTGGCCGGGTCGAATTCCTTGAGGTCATCGGGGCGGAAATTGGGCGTATCGGCATTCGCAATGTTCTGCGCAAGGACGTTCTGGCGCTGGGTGGTATACGCCATTTTCTCCTTGAGATTGGCGAACATGCTAAGCTTGTCGATATTCATTGCCTGTTCCTTTCATGACCGGCCCAGTATCGGGCGCGCAGGTAAAGCCGAAGTTAACGTCCGCGCGGGGCCATCCCCTTCCCGGCAATCCTTGCCCCGGCCTGCCGGGAAAAAGCCGGGATATATTCTTCCTTGCATGTGGCGTGCCACTTCGGGCAAAACGTTGTTAGCGCCGACCTTTGGCAGTTTCCCTATCCGCACCACCACTGGACCGCAGGCCTCAAACCGGGCATAGTAAGGTGTCGCAGAAAACCGGATCGCGGCCCGGACCGTGCTTTGAAAACCAGGACATTCCATGCTCTATCTCACACGAAAAGTCGGCGACTCCGTCATTATTGATGACAATATCGAAGTCACGGTTGTCGAAGTCCGGGGCAAAACCGTCAAACTGGGATTTACCTTTCCTGAAAATGTTCAGGTGCTGCGGCGCGAGCTTTTTGATCGCATTCAGGAAGAAAACCGCTCGGCAACCGCCAGCGTCGATCTGGCCCGTCAACTTGCCGGGCATTCTGCCACGACCAAATCTGCCGCACCGGTTTCCGACGACGACGCCGATTGATCACAGTCCCTGCCTTGCACCGCATATTTGCACGGCAACGATTTATTGACGATCCCTGCCCTATGGTCGAGGCTGCATGGTGAAACGCACCGCAACAGACCGGCAAAAATGACCCGTGACCCATCCCGCAAAAGCCTGATGTCGCACCGCGACAGTCACAAGGCGGAAAATCTTGCCGCACTTGGTCAAAAAGATCAGGTGGCGGTGGCACTGCGCTATGACAAGGGCAGCGATGCCGCGCCAATCCTGAGCGCCAAGGGCCAGGGTGCAATTGCGGAACAGATTTTGCAAGTCGCCTTTGCCAATGGCATCCGGGTGCGCCGGGATGCCGATCTGGCCGAAATTCTGATGGCGGTGGATGTCGAAAGCGAAATTCCACTCGAAGCCTTTGCCGCCGTCGCCGAGATTTTGAATTATATCTACCGGTTAAACCGGATTTACGGCCCGGATACCGGGACCAGACATACCGATAACGACCATATTACGCCCACGCCCCCAGACAGCAGCAACCGGGAATATGACAATGAACGTTGAACAGTTTAAAAACGATCTGAAACGGGTTTTGTCGCTGGTTGCCGCCAGCCAGCGATTTCTGGAGCAAGGCAAGGTCGTCGAACTGACCGCCCTTGAAAGCAAGATCGCCGATCTGTGCGCCGAGGCGAAAAACCTTGCCGTCGAAGACCGTTCGCAAATTGTCCCGCATCTGGCCGCCTTGCAAAATGATCTGGCCGAACTGGAAAACAGCATGCGGGCCGAACACGGAAATTTGCAGCGCCAGTTGAAAGGCCTGAGCAACAATACACAGGCCCTTAATGCCTACGCGCAGGCCGCCCGCACCCGATAACCGGCTTGATTGGCCCGTGACACTTGCGCAGGCAACGCGACCGGGGTAATCCAGAAACGTCCGCTCAGACCATGACGCGGGCAGGCAAACAGGGGATCATCGGCTCAGATGGAATTTGGTGCATATTTTCGCTTTGTGCTGGCACTGGTTTTTGTGCTGGGCCTGATTGGTGGCATCGCCCTTCTGGCGCGTCGTCTGGTGCCGGGTGCGCGCACCATCAACCGCGGTTCGGTGCGGCGTCTTGCCATCATCGAAGTTCTGTCGATGGATACCAAACGCCGCCTTGTGCTGCTGCGCCGCGATGATACCGAACATCTGGTGATTATCGGCCCCACCGGCGAAACGGTGGTTGAACGCAATATCGGCACGCAATTTGACCGCGTTCTGGCCGATACCGATCAAAATGCCCCTCTTGACGACGACACCATCGCCCTGCCGGACCGGCAAGATCAAAACACCCCAAGGCACCCGGCATGACCCAGAAATCCGCACAAGCCCCCCACCCTTTCAGACCGCGGCTTTTATCCCGGCTGGCAATCTGGTCGGTTTTGCCCTTGCTGGCGATTTTTCTGGGGGGGGACAGCGTTCAGGCGCAAACCTTCAATCTTGATCTGGGCGATGGTCCCGGCGTGACATCCAGCGGCCAGATCATTCAGTTGATCGGCCTGATCACCATCCTCAGCCTAGCCCCGGCCATTCTGGTGATGGTGACATCCTTTACCAGGATTATTGTAGTGCTGGGCCTGTTGCGCACCGCGATTGGCATTCAGCAATCCCCGCCCAATCAGGTGATGGTCAGTCTGGCGCTGTTTCTCACCATGTTCATCATGATGCCAACGATGGAACGGGCATGGGACGAAGGCCTTGAACCAATGATCAATGGCCAGATTGATGAATTTGAAGGTTTTGAACGCGCCACCCGCCCGGTCCATGATTTCATGATGGCGCAGGTACGCGACCGCGATCTGGAACTGTTCGTCAATATTGCCAATGTCGAGGTCAGCGGACCGGAAACCGTGCCGCTGCGCGCCCTGATCCCGGCCTTTATGATCAGCGAATTGCGCCGCGCCTTTGAAATCGGATTTTTGCTGTTTATTCCGTTTCTGATCATCGACATGGTGGTCGCCAGCGTCCTGATGTCGATGGGCATGATGATGCTGCCCCCCGTCATTATCTCGCTGCCGTTCAAACTGATTTTCTTTGTGCTGGTCGATGGCTGGTATCTGATTGCCGGGTCGCTGGTGCAAAGTTTCGGCCCCGGATAACCGGGAACCGCACCACCAGACTCAATCCGGCATTTTTCAGGATTTGCGAGGTTCGCCGAAACTGTTTTTGGGCAACGGTTTCAGGCCGAATGTACCGCGACGCGGTGCCGGTTGATCCTGTAACATCCGGTCAGATTCCCGGACTTCGTCGGCATTCATGCGAGATCGCACCGTTTCCATTTCGCGCCAAGCCTGGCTGTTGGGCGATGGGGACGCCAGTTTCAGCCAGTAATACGCCCGGACATTATCCTGCCGCACGCCGCCGCCAATCGCATAAAGACGGCCAAGGGCGGCCTGCCCGTTTGCCGATCCCTTGCGGGCCGCACGTTCATACCAGCCCGCCGCCCGCACCATATCGACCGGCACGCCCAGACCATGTTCATACATCACCCCGATCAGGTGATAGCCACCGGGATGGCTGAGTTCGGCAAGATCCATGGCAATATCAAGGGCTGCCGCATAATCGGCTTCGCGGTGCGTCACCCCGAAAATCAGGATTTGTGCCATCTGGTATTTGGCCGACACATCGCCCTGTTCACAGGACTGCATCAACATCGTCCAGCCACGATTGAACAGTTTCAAATCGCTGCTATGGCAGAAATACATCGCCAGATTGGCCTGGGCATAGGCGTCGCCCTCGTTCGCAGCCATTTCAAACCAGCTGATCGAGGCTTCGACATTGCGTTCCGCACCCAAACCAACGCCCAGCGCATAGCCAAGGGCCGATGCGGCCTCGACATTGCCGGCACGGGCGGCACGCAAATTATATTCAAATGATTTCGCCGGATCGCGTTTGACACCGCGCCCTTCAAGATACAGATACGCCAGCACACTGGCCGCCGACACATCATCTCCGTCACAGGCCTGTTGCAACAAATCAACCGCACGGGCGGCATCCTGTTGCACACCCCAGCCGTTCAGATAACACACGCCCAGATTATATAGGGCCGCCGCAGAACCCTTTTCTGCGGCTTCGCGGAACCATTCGGCGGCAATTTCGGTATTTTCCGGCACGCCAAGACCCTTGGCATAGAGATAGCCCAGATTATTGGCCGAAATCCCCTCGCCTTCCATCGCTTCTTCGCGGAACCAATAGGCCGCCTCGCGGTACCATTGCTGTCCTTCGCCCTGATCGCGGGCGACACCAATACCCTTGGTACGCATAAAGCCGTAACAGACGGCAGCAAAGGCACGACTTTGACGGTGAATCTGGTCCAGAATGCGGCGCGTTGCCCCTTCATCACGCGGCATGCCAACGCCGCGAAAATTCTTCAAGGCAAGCGAAAGCTGGGCAAAGATGTCGCGTTCGACCTTTGCCTCGTCGTAAAAGACCATTTTAAGCGCACGATCCATCGACATCCCAATGCTTTCGCAGAAACACAACAGCACAATATCACGGAGAAAATCCGCAATACAGCCATTATTCCATTTCAGTTTATAGCACTAAGCTGCGTCTTTTCCAACTGGTCACGATAGGTTGCCAGAAACCCCTTGAAATTCTCTACTTCCTCGATCTTGCTGGTCAGGGTGCGATAGTCAATCAGCCCCTGTGTCGGCGAGGATGTAATCAAATTGAATGCCTCGGCATAGGGGCCTTGCGCCATCACCACCCCGTATTTGCGTTTCAGGGTATTGAGTTCACGTTCGCGCCCGGCCATCGCCAGATTGACCGCCCAGTTCAAAACATATTGCGACCGCTGATCGCCAAAATCCGCCACCATGCGCCCGTCATCCTCGCCAACCAATCGCTGAAAGGTTTCGGCCGACGACAGATAATCCTGTGTGGCGCGATAATAATCGATGCGCAAATGTTCTGCTTCTTCGGAGAAATCCCCCTCCAGCAAGGCAATGGCATCCTCCCCACGGAAAACATCCAGAAGGGCGCGTGCTTTCAGATGACGGCGCTGGGTTGCCAGTTCGTCACCGATATCGTCAGTGACGTCGCTTTCTTCCAGCGCACGAATGGCGTCTTCGGGTTTGCTGTCAAGCAGGTAAACCAGCCCCAATCGCGCCCCGACCCGGGCCTTCTCGCGACCGGCAAGGCGGAAATTGACCTGATGTTCCAGCAAATCCTCGGCACGATCAAACAATTCGACACTGACCATCCGGTCGGCCAGACGGCGAATCAGTTCATCCCCCGGTTCGCCTGCCGGGGTCAGTTCGCGGAACTCGTCATACAGCGCCACCGCCTTGATCGCAGAAATATTATTGATTTCATCCCCCAGATACAGGGCGGAAAAAGTCGTATGCATTTTTTCCGTCACCGCCGCGGTCTGCGGATGATTGGGAAAGAAAATGGCGGCCTGCCGCAACGTATTCAATCCGCCGCGATAATCCTTGTTTTCAATCTGCAATTCGCCCAGACGTCGCAGAACTGCCATTTCAAAATCATCGCCGCGCCATGCGTAACGCAGTCTTTCAAATTGCTCGATGGCATCATCAATCGTCAGGCGTTCAAGACGCATCAGCAATTCGGTACGGTCGAAAATCGCATGGGCGCGTGCCTTGCGGTTGGGGCCATCGGCCACAATGTCCCAACTTTCAACCGCCTGTTCAAATTCACCTGCTTCCTGCTCAAACACACCTTTCAGATACTGGATATCCATAATCTTGCGTGGCGTAATCGGGGTTGTGACCAGCATTTTTTCAATCAAATCCATGCCTGCACGGGCATTATTGACCAACAACGCCTGTTCCGCCGCCAAAGGCCCCAACCGCAACAGCAATTCCGGCGGATAATCTTGCAGAATGCGGATTGAATTTAGCAAATCACGCGCACCATCATTGGGGCGCCCGCGCGCCGCTGACGTCAAAGCCCGCCACAATTGAATTTCAGGAATATCGACCAGACGCGGATCATCCAGAATGCGGGCGGCTTCGTCATATTGGCCATCCAGAAATTTCACCGCCCCTTTCAGGGCGCGAAACTCGCTTTTTTGCCCGATCAGCGGATCATCCTGTTCCATCATTTCGATCAGGGCGTTGGCTTCGGGGCCCAGGCCATTGGCCATATAATAATGCGCCATTTCAAGGCGGGCCTTGTTACGATGCTCATCCCCCGAACTGATCGTCGCCTGACGCAGGGTCTTCATCGCCTCGACATAATTGTCCAGCCCGCCATCGCGCCAGGTTTCAAGATCAAAAATACGGCCCTCATTGCCATCCCCGGTCCGGGATCGTACCCCGGTGGCCGAAGCCAGCAACCGCGCCCCTTCAGGCGAAATATTCAAACCATTCGCTGCCGTCACCAAAACGGCATCGCCGGTATCACGCCCCATCACCTGAACACGATCCGTCACCGGCACCACAACCACCCCCTGCACCGACGGCAGAACCTCGAATTCAGGGTAATTCAGTGGAAATTCAATGCCATATCCCGGCTGACGGGTGGGAACGACCCGCAATGAATCCCCGACTTCGGGGTCATTGACCGGGATCGTACCGGAAATGCCATCCAGCGGCACAACAAGCCGGGCACGGGTCTGTTCATCCAGTTCAATCGTCGGCCCCAGTCGTTCGACTGGCTGCATCTTTCCCTGTTGCAAGGTCACGGTCCAGCCACCATCAAGGCCCGGCGTCGTATAAATACCAATCCCTTCGGGGATCGTCATGCGCAAAAGACTGCCATAGGGGCTGGGTATCTGTTCGATCACCCCGATGATCTGGGTGGCATCCAGCCGGACTTCGCTCAGATCAAGGTCGGCACGGGTATCAAACGCCACCCACAGAAACCCTGCCCGGCTCCAGATCGCCGCGGCAGGCAGGCTGGTAAAGGGAAATTCAAGGTCCATTTGCGCAGGCGTTTGTGTCACCGACACCAGCAAGGTCCCGATACTGGGCTTTTCTTCTGCAAGCCCGACCATATCGGCAGGAAGTGCCTCTTCCCCTGCATCCGTACCGGTCAGAACAGGCGGTTCGGATGGTGTTGTCGGATCGACCGGTGTCGATGACGGTTCAGGTGCCGTCTCTGTCACCGCCGGGGCGGCAGGTGGCGTTATCGCCGTTGGGGCTGCTGCGGTTTCATCATCGGCCACCGGGGCGGGTGCACCGGTTCCGGGTGCCATCACATCAACGACCACACTGTTGCCGGACCGGAAATGCCGTAACGGGCGGGACGGATCGGTGGCGATCACCACATTTAACGGATCGCTGCCCCCCTGTTGCAGTTGCACACCGCGCGGCAACCGCCGCGAAAGACCGTCGGCATCAATGCGCGCCGGGGCATCAAAGGCAATCACCCCCTGCCCTTCGGGCCCGGACAGCGTATAATCAACTCGGTTCGGCCAATCAAACACCAGACGGTAAAAGGTCGGGTGCCGCCCAATCCGAACATCCAGCAATGGTGCGGCGATGGGCGCAGATGCTTGCGGAACCGGTGCCGGTGTTAGTGCAGAAGCAGGAGCAGGAGCAGGAGCAGGTGAAGATGGCATCGCAACAGGCGGCGGTGTTGGCGATGGCGCAGGTGCCGCAGGCGGCGGAGCAGGTGTCGGTTCCGGTTCACGGTCCAGCATATCCAGCACGACATTGGTGCCGACATTAAAAGCGCGAACTTCGTAATCATCGCGCAAGACAAAGGCAATGGTCCGACCATCCGGATCAAAAAAAGCATCGGAAATATAATTCGACACCGGGCCAATCACACCATTGAGCGACGCAATGATCGGGCGATCAAACCGCACAATCAACTGATCCCCAATGATTTCGGCGCTGTAATCGACCTGTTGCCCCCATTGCAGGACAATGCGGCCATAACCGTCATGCGCGCCTGACCGGATCAAAACGGGATCAGAAGACTGGGCATAAGACACAGGAATTACGCCCGGCGCAACGGCCAAACTGGCAGTCGCGACGGCAACTGCCAGCCACAGTTGCGCAAACCCGTATCGCATCTTCAAGAACCTCCGATACCGCTCCCGCTGTGGGGTTCGATGACGATGTCGACGCGACGTGCGAGTTCAAATCGTTTCTGTTCGTCTTCCAACAACGGCAAGCGGTCGTACCTTGATGCCGCAAATCCGTAAATATTTATGTAATCGGTGTATCCCGATCTTTTCAATTCGTTTGCCACCTCGGCGGCACGTGCCAGCGACAATTCCCAATTCGAGGCATATTGCCCCCGCCCGCTCAGCGGTCGCGGGTCGGTATGCCCCTGAACCCCGACACGGTTGCCAATATTGCGCAACACCCCGCCCAAGACAAACAGGGCCTGTTTGGCGTTGGCCGTCATTTCGGAACCACCACTCAGAAACAGGATATCACCCGGCAGGGAAATAACCAGTTTGTCGGCTTCGCGTGACAGGGTGGCCGATGACAAAAACGGGTTGCCGTCGATGGCGTCATCGATCACCGCACTGAGATAATCAAGATTCATTGCCGGTTTGCGATAAACCCGCGGAATATTCATTTGTGCCAGCGGTTCGTCATTCGGTTTGACCGGGGCCGGACGAATGGCCTGTGACAGGGAATCCACAACCTCGTCCCAACGGTCGATCTTGACCTTGGACATGGCAAACAACATGACAAAAAATGTCAGCAATAACGAAATCAGATCGGCCAGACTGAGCATCCAGGGCGGTGGCCCCTTGGGGGCATTGTCACGTTTGACTTCGTCATCCATCAATTATTACCCCCCGACGCAGGCGGCACCAGTTGCAACGGCATCGGCGCACCATCATTGTTGGGGGTCGCAGGCGGAATTGCCAAAGGCACGGGCGTTGCATCCGGCGTCCCCGGTATCGTGCCGGGTACAGTCGGAATAATGCTTGGCGGGGCGGATTGCGACGGATTGCGTTCATCCCAGAAAAACCGGAACGTCACGATGAACGGGTCGGCCCCGGGATCAAGCCCGACAAAAAAGGCATCCTCTGGCGCGCCCTGATCAATCAATTCGCGGGCGAAAGCCCCGGCCCGTCCGATTTCAAGACTGTTGGCAACCTCGACCACGCCACGGGATGCCACTTCGGCCCCCATGACCATTTCCATTTCATAGCGCAGCAATCCGCCGTCATCGGCCAGAATTTCAGCAAGCCGGGCCATGAAATCACCCTGTCGGGTGCGGACCAAAATGGAATTTTGCTCGAACAACTGATCGACATGCATCATCACTTCCATCAGTTTGCCCGGCTGGATAACCTGCACCCGGACGATCTTGATGGCGGTTTGAAACAAAATGCCAATCTGGTTTTGTGTTTCTTCCGCCGACAAAACCGGACCTTCGATCGACGTCACGGTTTGCAAACTGGTGGTCGGGGGCAAAATCGAGGCGAAAGCCGACGAAAGGCTTTCCTGCACCTTGCGGGTTTTGACTTCTTCAAAGGTGGAAATGGTATTGAGCAGGATGAAAAAAGCAAGCAACAGCAGATAAAGCGACAGAAACAACGCCACCGACCCGTTGGTTGGCGGCGAGGGTTTGCTGGGGGCGTCGTCTTCGATCTCAGCCATGCCCTGTCTTCAATCTGTCGGTGCCATTCACTATATTGCGATCAATTGAACATCGCATCAATATCGGCCTGGGAAACACCCTTGCCTTCAAGCTGCGGGCCGTTCAACAGCGCAGCTTCGCCTTCTGCTTCTTTTTTCGTGCGGGGATTTTGTTCGGCAAAACGGGCGATTTCATCGCCAAACGCCGACACCAGACCCTCAACCCGTTCCTCGATACTTTTCAGGGCCTTGATCACCTTGGTCGTCCGCTGACCGGTGATGTCCTGAAAATTACAGGCTTCGTAAACCCGCATCGTCGCCCCGGTAACGATTTCCGCCTGTTCGGGCGGCAATGTCGCGGCAAAGGCTTCGAGCGCATCCATGGCATCAAGAATTTCATGGGTGGCACCCGCCGTTGCATCAACAATGGCGTCAAGTTCATCGGTCGCATTGGGAATATATTCGGATTTGATATCGTCCGGGCGCAATGACGCAATTTCGGATTTCATTTTCCGAATGATATGCGACAGTTCGTCCAATTCCCCGAAAATGCGGGTTTGGTCGGCAGATGCCCCTGCCCCGGGGGGCAGAAATTTCGCCAGCGTCTCGATCAGATCGGAAATTTCTTCAACATTGAGGTCCCCGCCTTCAAGGCGGGTTTTCAATTGCGTCAAAAGATCGCGAAGATGCGCGTCATCCACCAAAACGGTATCGCGGGACATCCGTCCCGCGCCCCTTTTTAAAAATCGCCGATAACCGTGGTGAGTTTGCCCTTGAGCGTTTCGGCATTGAACGGCTTGACGATATAGTTCGACACACCGGCTTTCTTTGCCATCACCACATTCTCAGTCTTTGCTTCGGCGGTGATCATAATGAAGGGAAGATCCTTCAATTTTGCATCCGCACGGACTTCTTTCAGCAACTGAAGACCGGTCATCGGCTCCATGTTCCAGTCGGAAATCACCAGACTGAACGGCTTTTCACGCAGCTTGCGCAACGCCATACTGCCATCGGTCGCTTCTTCGATGTTGGTAAAGTTCAACTGCCGCAAAAGATTGCGGATGATACGCAACATTGTCTTGTAATCATCGACAATCAAAATCGGCATATTGGGATCGACGGCCATTTACCACTCCATCATGCTGTCAACCGGGAAAACACCCCTAAGGTGCAAGGCTCTTATTATCGTGATGTACCCATTTAATAATGGTTAATCAAGTATTTTCACATTGTTAGGTTGGTATTCCATTCGGAACAATCAAGAAAAAAACAGCAATTTTTATCAAATTATTTCAATCTGCCCCTGATAAAACGAACTATTGCAGCGACAGCATATTGATATCCTGTTTGTAAGCCAGTTCCGTGGTCAGCGCACGCGCCCGGTCCGGTGTCATTTCCGCCAGAACCGCCGCCGTATTTGCCTCGCGCATGCCCAGCGCCACCTGCAACAGAATTTCCATATCCAGTTCGTTCCAGATGCGGGCGGCATCCTTGGGCTTCATTTTTTCATAAACACTGACCAGCTTTTTGATCCGGTCGTCTTCCTGGGCTTCCTTGGTTTCAACCAGACCTTCAATTGCGGTTTGCAGCGTTTTCATTTCTTCGATCTTGGCATCGATCCGCGCCTCGGCCGCGGCCAAAAGGCTTTCGCGCTCGTCCAGACGCTGTTCCTTGCGGGTCAGTTCAGCGCGCCGAACTGACAAATTCTGCAACAAATCAATTTCTTCCTGGGTAAACAGGGTCGGATCGCCGCCAAAATTGGGGACCGGCGCATCCTGTGCTGCCGAGGCATCTTCCTGATCCAAAGCAGGCGACATCGCAGGGTCATCCAGCCCCGGCTCACCCGCGGGGGCGTCATCACCTGTGGGAGGAACGGCGTCCTGCGCCACGGCCTGCTGCATCATGGTTACAGACGGTGCAGAAACGGCATCTTGATCCTGCCCGGCATCAAAAAGACCCGTGACTTTCACAGAAAGCACGGCAATCCCTACAAGGATCAATAATGGCAAGACACGAACAGAAGACATACACACACCCAGCCGATGATTAAAAACGTCACATATCCGGCACCACAACCATAACGGCCAGCCGACCGATCCTTGACCAGACAGGTTGACAGGACATTAACACCCGCCAGCCTGCTGATATTCAACTTCTTTCGTCAGGGGCACCAATCCCCTGACAACAGGGACTCCACCTTGCTCCGTCTCTCAGCGCACAGATCGCAACGCCGCCAGCAATTCCCGTTCGGCATCTGACCGGCCGGAATCTTCGTCCTCGTCATCCTCAATCGCGACATTGCCATAACCGCTGCCAACGGGACTCACAGGCCCTGTCGGGGACCGGGCGCTGCCAAGGCCGCTGCGCCCGGTTTGCATTTCGGCATCCCGGACCATCCGCGCAGCCAGTTCCTCTGCCCGTGTTTCAATGCCGACACGGTCATCAATGATGTCCTTGTCATCGGCCCTTGACGGTTTCAGGGACGACATCGCACCAAGACCATCGGCCTTGTCACTTCCCTTGCGGCTGGCATTGACACCGGCGGCCGCTTTTTCAAGACGACCGGCAATGCTTTCGCCGCGATCAATCATAAATGACAAATCTTCGTTCAGGGCGCTGGCGCGTTCGATATCCTCGCGCAGTCTGTCGCCCGTTTGTCCGGCCATTTCCTTAAGCCCGCGGATCGAACTTTCGGCCCGTTCGGTTGCGGCATTAAACGCCGCCAGAAATTGTTCCATATCCTCGCGATTGCGCCGGAACGCCCCCAGACGCCGGTTCAGGATCACCGCATAGATGATGGTCGCGATCAGCAACACAATCATCAGGAGATCGAGATAAAACTCGAAATCCATTATCTGCTCTCCTCACTGTTCTTGCGGGCCCGTTCGCGCACCTGAATAGCGATGCGGTCCCCCTTCCGGCCCATCATACCCCGGAAAAGTGCAACATCGCCGCACCGGACTTCGACCGGCGATGTCGGACTGGTATTGAGCAGCATACGATTGCCGACTTCCAGATTAATCACATCCCCCAATGCCATGACCTGTTCGTCCAGCACAGCCAAAAGATTAATGTGGGTCTGCCACAATTCATTGGCAAGGTGATTTTCCCAGATCGAATCCCGGCCGAATTTTTCGCCCATGAACATCTGAAGCAGCAATTCACGTACCGGCTCCAGCGTCGCATAGGGGATCAGCAATTCAAGCCGCCCGCCACGGTCTTCCATATCGATGCGCAATTTGGCGACAATCGCGGCATTGGCATGCCGGGCAATGGTGGCGAAACGCGGGTTGGTTTCAAGGCGTTCAAACCGGAAGGTCACCGGTGACAGCGGATCAAATGCCGCTGACAGATCACCCAAAACCACATGGATCATCCGTTCCACCAGATTGCGTTCAATCGTGGTATAGGGGCGGCCTTCAATGCGCATCGCCGCCGTCCCGCGCCGCCCGCCCAGCAACACGTCTACAATCGAATAAATCAGGGCCGAATCAACGGTCAGAAGACCATAATTGTCCCATTCCTCGGCCTTGAACACACCCAGCATCGCAGGCAGCGGAATGGAATTAAGATAATCGCCAAAACGCAGCGACAAAATATTATCAAGCGAGACTTCGACGTTGTCGGATGTAAAGTTACGCAGCGATGTGGACATCATGCGAACAAGGCGGTCAAACACCACCTCAAGCATCGGCAGGCGTTCATAGGCAACCATCGACGAATTGATGATTGCCTGAATGCCCGACTGGTCGCCACCGCCACCGCCATCGTCAAAACCCAGAAGACTGTCGATTTCGTCCTGGTTCAGAACCCGTGCCGAGCCGGGACCGACGACTTCTTCGTCATCGCCGTCTTCGCCCAGCATGGATTCCCATTCGGCGGCCATATCATCGCCGCCGTCCTCACCATCTTCGTCATCGCCTGCCATCGCGCCCCATTCGGCAGCAAGGGCGTCTTCATCTTCGTCTGCCATCGGCGAACTGTCCCTGGATCCTGATCACATCTGTACCGGTTATTGCACCAGCATTTCCTTGAACAACACATCGTTTATCTTGGCCGGTTTGGCCGCCGCACTGACACGCAGCAACAATTCCTCGCGCAGGCGGAACATTCCTTCGGACCCGGCAAGGTCATCGGGGCGAAGCTCACGCAAGTATACCTGAAAATTATCAACAATGCGCGGCATGATCTGTTCGATCTGCGGTACCATCAACTGATCGGCAACTTCAAGGCTGACGCGGATTTTCAAATAGGACTGACGACCCGGCCCGGCATTGAGATTAACCAGAATTTCCGGTAAATCGATAAAACCGACATTTTCGGGAACTCCGGGGGCCTGTTCAATCGCATCCTCGGTAATCACTTCCTCGGTCTGCGTGCCGTCGCCCAGCAGCATATCAATAACCGGCTGTAAAACACCGGTGAAATAAGCCGCCGCCGCCCCGCCCGTCAAAAGCAGAATCAGAAGAATAATGACAACGATCAGCTTTTTGCTGCGTCCGCCACGGGCCGGTTCCATATCATCGACATCGTCGCCCATTTGTCTTTTCTATCCTGTCGCAGGTTAATCGTCGCAGCGGCCATACATTCCGCCATGCTTACAGCCATACCCGCATCCCGTTAATATTAGGTTGCCACCCCACGATAGCAACAGCCACGCCGCCGGAAAACCCCTGCCCCGGAAAAGAATACCACCCATACCGGCATTTACGGCGGCAAGACCTGCCCCGCCTGTGGCATATCAGGACCGGCAAGAAATTCCCACTGCAACAAAATTTAACAATTTCAATATCTTGATTAAATTGGCACAGCATTCGCTTTGATGGGGCAAACGATCCTGATCTTTGACCTAAGGAATGCCGCATCATGGAAAATACAGGTTACATCGCCCTGTCGCGCCAAAAGACATTGCGCAGCAAGATGAATACCCTGTCGCAAAATCTGGCGAACATGAACACCACTGCTTACAAGCAGGAAAACATGATGTTCACCGACTGGATTGCGCCCAACAAGGATGCGCCGTTCCGGGGCGAACGCAAAATCGCGCTGGTGCAGGATATTTCGCAATATCGCAATACCGAGGTCGGCAAGATTGAACATACCGAAGGGCCGCTGGATGTCGCACTCAGCAAGCCCGATCTGTTTTTTGCCGTCGAAACCCCCACCGGCATTCAATATACCCGCAACGGCAATTTTTCGATGGATCCCGGCGGGCAGCTCGTCACTTCGGAAGGATATCCGGTGCTGAGCGACGCCGGACAACCACTTTTCTTTAACGAGGCCGACAACCAGATTGAAATCAAGGGTGACGGTACGGTCAGCACCGATGTTGGCCAGATTGGCCGCCTTCAGGTCGTGACCTTTGAAAATATTCAGGCCATGAATTCGGTTGGCGGTTCGCTTTATGAAACCGAACAGGAACCCGAAGCCGTTTTTGAACCCGGCATTGTGCAGGGCGCGCTTGAAAAATCCAACGTCAATCCCATCACCGCGATGGTCGATATGATCGAGGTTTTGCGCACCTATCAATCGGTCACCAAATCGATTGAAAGCGAAAACGAGCGCCTGCGCGGCATGATCAGCAAATTGGGCAATGTCCGGGCCTAGGCACCGGATAAACAGACAGGACAGGCCCCGGACAATATTTCCGGGTGCATCAGGAGGATACAGTAATGCGGTCACTCGATATCGGAGCCCTGGGGATGATGGCGCAATCCACCAATGTGGATGTTACGTCACACAATATCGCCAACATGACCACCACCGGCTATAAACGCCAGCGCGCCGAATTTCAGGATTTGCTTTATCAGGATTTGCGCCGGGCCGGGTCGCCATCGGGCGACACCGGCACCATTGTTCCGGTCGGCGTGCAGGTAGGTCTTGGCGTCAAGACCGCCGCGATTGGTCGCTATATGGGACAAGGCACGTTGGCCCTGACCGAAAACGAACTGGATGTGGCCATTCAGGGGCGCGGCTATTTGCAGATTGATCTGCCCAGCGGCGAAACCGCCTATAGCCGCGACGGCACTCTCAAGGTCGATGCCGATGGACAGCTTGTCACCAAGGACGGTTATGCCATTCAGCCGGGAATCAACATTCCCGACAATGCGCGGTCTGTCACCATCAATGCATCTGGCGAGGTGTTCGCCGAAATTGACAGCCAGGTCGCCCCGCAAAATCTGGGACAAATTCAGTTGGCCACCTTTATCAACCCGCCCGGCCTTGATGCAATCGGGGACAATCTGTTCCTTGAAACCGAAGCATCCGGCGACCCGGCTGTCGGCAATCCCGGCGCGGTGGGTTATGGCACCCTGCTTCAGGGATATCTTGAATCCTCGAACGTCAACGTGGTTCAGGAGATCACCAACCTGATCAAGGCACAGCGCGCCTATGAGATGAATTCAAAATCAATCTCGACCTCGGATGAAATGATGGGTACCATCAGTAATCTGCGTTAAACGAAAATAAACGCTGCACCCCGATAATGTCAGGATCATGATGATCCGTCCCTTTGTCCTTGTTTTTGCAGTTCTGTTTTTTGCCCTGACCAGTCCGGTTGTGGCACAGGGAACAGCTGTGCTGTTAAAACCGCAGGCCAATGTCACCGGTTCCTATGTAACACTGGGCGATATTTTTAGCGGCCTGACACCGGAACAGGAAGAAATTGCCGTCGCGCACGCCCCGCAACCGGGCCGTCAGACGGTACTGGATTATCGCTGGTTGGCCGGAATTGCGCAGCGCCACAAGGTTGCGTGGCGACCCAGCACCACTGCCGACCAGATTTTGATCATCCGGGACAGCCAGACCATCAGCATCGGTGAAATCACCGATGCCGTTGAAGAATCCCTCGTCGAATATGGTATTCCCGAACCGTTCATCGTCGATCTGAGCGGTGAGACCTTTCGCATTCACATTCCCGTCGATAATGCCGCCGCCATCACGATCACCGGGCTTGATGTCAATCGCCGGACCGGTCGTTTCATTGCCGAAGTCACCACCGGCGACGGCACAGCCCAGCGGCGCAGCTACCGCATGAACGGCAAATTTTACCCTGTCGATCTGATCCCTGTTCTGGTTGATGGTTTGCAACGGGGCGATGTCGTACGCGAAGACCAGATTGTTTTGCGCAAATTCCCCAGCGAACGCTTGCAGGCAGGCATTATCCGCAATGCCGATGAACTGATTGGCAAACAGGCCCGCCGCGCCGTTCGCCCGAACGAACCGTTATCGGCGCGTGATTTCACATCTCCAATCCTTGTCAAACGCGGTGCGCTTGTCACCATCCGGCTGGAAACCGCCAATATGTCATTAACTGCGCGCGGCAAGGCCCTCGAAGACGGGTCCGAGGGCGATGTCATCCGGGTGGTCAATCTGCAAAGCAACAAGACCATTCAGGTCGAAGTCATCGCCGATAACGAGGTGCGCGCCATTCAGGCGATGTCACAATAATCCCCCTGTTGTTCCACCCGGCAATCATTGCCGCAAAGCATTCCGGAAACTGGCACGTTCGTTGCTTTGTATCCTGTGCGGAACCCAGGAGGAAAAAATGGCCCGTCTTAAAATCCCGTCATCCTTGCGGCACACTGCCGTCCTTGTTGCCCTGATTGGCGCGACAACCCTGTTGTCGGGTTGTAATGCCATGAAACGCCTGTCCGAAGTTGGCGAGGCGCCGAAGCTTTCGGGCATCGATAACCCGACCCAGTCGCCGGATTATCGCCCGATCAGCATGCCGATGCCCGCCCCGCAGGTTGCCGAAAGCAACCCCAATTCATTATGGCGTTCAGGCGCACGGTCTTTCTTCAAGGATCAGCGTGCCAGCCAGGTGGGCGACATCCTGACCGTGATGATCGAAATTGATGACAAGGCAGAACTGGCCAATACCACCGAGCGGTCACGCACCAATTCCGAAGATCTTGCCGTTCCGAACTTTTTTGGACTTGAGGCTGAATTGACCGGTGTCCTGCCCGAGGCGATTAACCCCGCCAACCTGTTTGACATGAACAGCGCCAATTCCAATCGCGGCAGCGGGTCTCTTGACCGTGAAGAAGCGATCAACCTCAAGGTTGCCGCCATCGTGATACAGGTGTTGCCGAACGGCAATTATGTCATTCATGGTCGCCAGGAAATCCGGGTGAATGCCGAAGTCCGCGAAGTTCAGGTCGCAGGCGTAATCCGGGCTGCCGACATCACATCGGCCAATACCGTTCCCTATGAAAAAATTGCCGAGGCCCGCATTTCGTATGGTGGACGCGGCACCATTTCCGATGTCCAGCAGCCACGCTATGGCAGCGAGGTCATGGATATCGTTCTGCCCTTCTAAACCGAATTTCCTCCGGTTCCGCCCCCCTGTTTTTTTCGACCAGTCAACAGACTGTTGGCTGGTCTTTCTTTTTGCGTAATCATGTAAAAACAAGGGGCAGGCACCAAGGTGCCTGCCCCTTAATTCGGGTTATCCCGATCCGTGCGCTTCTCCCACCAAAAGGCAGCTTTTTGTGCCTTTCCGGGCTTTTCCAAATGTCATTGCGAATGACATTATTCCCGCTTGCGCTTTTATTTACGTTGCGACGGTTAATCGTCGCGACGGGTGCGTTCCATCCGTTCGTGACGTTCTTGCGCTTCGATGCTCAGGGTCGCAATCGGACGGGCCTCTAGTCTCTTCAGGCTGATCGGTTCGTCGGTTTCTTCGCAGTAACCATAAGATCCGTCTTCAATTCGACGTAAAGCAGCATCAATTTTAGAAATCAGTTTGCGCGCCCGGTCACGGGTCCGAAGTTCAAGCGCCCGTTCGGTTTCCGCAGAAGCGCGGTCCGTAATATCAGGCTCTTGCAGTCCTCCGCCATCCTGGAGGCTCGCCAGTGTTTCAGATGAATCGTGCAAAAGCTCGGCCCGCCAGGCCAGAAGTTTCTGCCGAAAATACTCCCGCTGACGCGGGTTCATGAACTCCTCGTCCTCTGCAGGACGATAGTCAGGTGCTAGCGTGATAGTCATGTATGCCCTCTATACAAGACTCACCGATCGCGCGGGAATATAGAAGGACCGGGCCACAGGTGCAAGCTGATTGCGTCGCACAACCGGAAAAACAATTAGGTGTTTGAAACCAGATGGTTAGGCGGGGCGAAATCGTTCAATCACCAATTTCACACCAACCCGGCCACCTCAAGCTTTGCCAGTTCGACCCGCGCACGCAATTCTATTTCGTCCAGAACCCCGGAAAGAGCAGGATCGTCAAGCAGGTCACGCTTGTGGTCAAGAATACCGACAAGCTGTTGTAATTGCCCGGCGGCAAGCGTTCCCGATAACAAGGCATCGCGAATACCATCGAGATATTCCAGCACGGTTTCAGCACGGACCACCGCCCGTTTCTTGGGCGAATCCAACGCATCGCCGCTTTGCTGCAAGGCCAACAGGGCATCAAGGGCACTGACACCGCCCGCCCCGTGAACGCCACCAGCCGCTGTCGCAGCACTGCCGCCCGCATCAAGGGATCGCACGGCATCGGCAAAACCACTACTGCCGCCACCCACTGATTTTTTGCGAACAGATGACCCAGAACCGGGCCCCTTGGAACCGCTGACCTTCATGATTGTCTCTCGCCTTGTTGGTCGTCGTTCATATCCCGCCTCTGTGAATTTGTGGTGGCCTGACTATATGGAAGCCAGAGGCAGCGAAAAGCCGAGTCTCCCGCAAAGTCGGGATCAGGGCAATCGGAAAAAAATGCCGGGTGGTCGAAACGCCTTCCCTGCGCGATGCGTCTGATCGAAAAACTTTGCCACAACACATCCAAAATTCGCAGAAAACCGGCTTTGGCACAAAATTCGCTACATGTGTTTCAGAATAACACCGGCGGCAAATTCCGCCCCCAGAATAGCGGAACGGCAAAATGATCAAACGTCTTGGCAAATATGCATTACAGGCTGCTTTAAGCGCCGTGCTTGGCATTGTGGCCCTGGCCCCGTTATCCGAAAGCCAAGCCCAGTCGCGGATCAAGGATATCGCCGATTTTGAAGGCGTTCGGGACAATATGCTGGTTGGCTATGGTCTGGTTGTTGGCCTGAATGGCACCGGCGATGATCTGGGCGATGCCGAATTTACCCGGCAAAGCATGGTCGGCATGCTCGAACGCCTTGGCATCAATGTCCGGGATCAGCTTGACAATATCGACTCTGACAATATCGCCGCTGTCATGGTAACCGCCACCCTGCCGCCTTTTTCACGGCAAGGATCGCGCCTTGATGTCAGTGTCAGCGCGATTGGTTCCGCCGAAAGCCTTCAGGGCGGCACCTTGCTGGTGACCCCGATGGTCGGCGCGGATGGCGAGGTTTATTCGGTCGCCCAAGGGCAGTTGGCGGTGGGCGGCTTTTCGGCCGCAGGCAATGCCCAGACCGTGGTCAAGGGTGTTCCCACATCGGCACGGATTGCCAATGGGGCGATTGTCGAACGCGAAATCGATTTCAACCTGAATTCCCTGAGTTCGATGTCTGTTGTGCTGCGCAACCCGGATTTCACCACCGCACGCCGGATTTCCGATGCGATCAATGCCTATCTGGGGCAAACCGCGTCGCGCCCCAGCGATCCGGGAACAGTCCGCATCGAAATCCCTGAAAATTACGGTCAGGATGTTGTCGCCCTGCTGACCGATATTGAACAATTGCGGGTCCAGCCCGACCAGATCGCCCGTGTGGTGATTGATGAGAATACCGGTACCATTGTGATGGGCGAAAATGTCCGTATCAACCGTGTTGCCATCGCCCAAGGCAATCTGACGATCCGGGTGACCGAAACACCGCAAGTATCGCAGCCCAACCCTTTTGCCCAGACCGGCAATACCGAAGTGGTTGACCGCACCCAGATTGAAATTGACGAAGATGCCGACCGCCAGTTGGGCTTGCTCGATACCGGCGTCAGCCTTCAGGAACTGGTCAGTGGCCTGAACAGTCTGGGTGTTGGCCCACGCGATATGATCACGATCCTGCAAGCGATCAAGGCATCGGGTGCCCTGCAAGCCGAAATCGAGGTAATGTAATCATGATGATCGACAGCACCGCCGCGATGTTTGCCCAGGCGCAATCCGGAATCGAAAGCGCACAGGACGCCCGCCTGAAATCCTATAGCGGCACAGCAACCAAAAATCTCGCCCAGGCCCAAAAAGCCGGTGAGGAATTTGAAGCGATGTTTTTGTCCCAAATGCTGGGTCACATGTTTTCCGGCATTGAAACCGATCCGAATTTTGGCGGCGGCCACGGCGAAACCATGTTCCGTTCCATGCTGGTTGATGAATATGCCAAGGAAATGGCCCGCGGAAATGGCATCGGAATTGCAGATGCCGTCACCAGAGAAATTCTGAAGGCCCAGGAGGGGTATTGAGATGACCACCGATCAAATGGTAATCGAACTGAAAAGCGTCACTTATGACCTGATTTCGCTGCTGGAGCGCGAAACCGATGGCATCCGGACCCTTGATATTTCGGAATATGACCGTTTTGTCGCCGATAAATCGGCGTTGTCGATGCGCTATGAACAACTGGTTCTCAAATTGCGTCAGCGCGGTGACGAACTCAAATTGCTGCCCGAAGAAAACAAATCGGAATTGCGCGATCTTCAGGCCCGTTTTCAGGAAGCCGCCCGTCGCAACATGATTGCCCTCAAGGCGGCGGAGGCCACCAACAGACGCATGGTTGATGCCATTGTGCGTGCGGTCAAGGACCGCGCCGAAGAAGGATGCACCACCTATACCAGTTCCGGCCGCGCCAGTAGTGCCCCGGGCAATGGTTATAGCCAGAAGCAACCAAAATCGACCTTGTCGGTCAGCCTGAACCAGACGCTTTAGGATCGGAGCAAGACCATGTCCCTGACACAGTCGCTCAACACCGCCATTAGCGGGCTGAATACGGCACAATCGCGCATTGCAATCACATCGTCGAACATCGCCAATGTGAATACGCCCGGCTATTCGCGCAAAATTGTCGGTCAGGAAACCCTGACGCTGGGCGGCATGGGTGTGGGTGTTCAGGTCGGCGACATTTACCGCAGTGTCAGCGAAGGCATGCTCAAGGAATTGCGCAGCGAACTGGGCAAGGCCGGACGTGACGAAATTCGCAACGAATTTTACACCCGCCTGCAAACCATGTTCGGCACCCCGCAATCCAGTTCATCCATCAGTCAGCGCATCAACGATCTGGGCAATGCGTTCGAGCAAATGGCCACCACGCCCGAACAGAATTCTCCCAAAATTCAGGTGATCGAAAGCGCCGTTCAGGTTGCAACAACGCTGGAAAACCTGTCGGACCAGATCCAGCAATTGCGCAATGACACCGATGCCAAAATCAAGGAAGAAACCGATCGCGCCAATTCCCTGCTGGTTGAAATTTCCGAACTGAATGCCACAATTGTCCGCATGAGCAATCTGGATCAGCCGACCACCGAATTGCGCGATCAGCGCGACCAGAAGGTCAACGCGCTGTCAAAGATCATGAACGTCAATACCTATACCCGTTCGGATGGGTCGATGGTGCTGTTTTCGGGCAACGGATCACGCACCTTGCTGGACCGGACACCGGAAACCCTTGAATTCACCCCTGCATCGGGCTATGCGCCCGGAACCGGCGGCAGCGGCATCAGCCTTGGCGATGTCGATATCACGGGTGAATTGCAAACCGGCACATTGCGTGGATTGCTTGACATGCGTGATAAGGATCTGCCGCAGCTCAATGACCAGATCAACGAACTGGCCGGGGAATTGCGCGATGCCATCAATGCCGAACATAATAAAGGCACGGCCTTTCCACCGCCCGCCAACCTGACAGGCACCCGCGTTGTCACCGGCACCGATCCGGTAACCGCAACCGGAACGTTCCGGATTGCCGCCCTGAATGCCAGTGGCGATCTGTTCGCCGCCAACAGCTATGCCGATATCGCCCTGCCAACGACCCCGGCGACGGTTCAGGGTCTGGCAGATGCGATCAATGCCTCGGCGGCGGGGACGCATCTTACGGCCTCCATCGTCGATAACCGTCTGGTGATCGAAGGCCTGAACGGTGCCCGCGTTGCGATCAATGAACTGAATAGCGAAATGACCCTCAGCGATGGCCGCACACAGGGTCTGTCGCATTATTTCGGGCTGAATGACTTTTTTGCATCGGCCAAACGGTCCGATACGATGACATCCATACCCTTTGCCAATGCCAACAACGCCCTGAATTTGACGGCAAGTTCATTTGTCATCAATGCCGGGGCCGGTATTTTCAACAATGGTGGCGCCGGTATTACGGTCAATTACGGCCCTAATGACAGCCTGACCGATGTTCAGGACAATATCCGCCTTGCCCTTCAGGGTGCCGGATTGTCCGCCGCCGATGCCGCCGAAGCCGTTTATCTTGTCAATGACGGTTCCCGGTTCCGTCTGGTGATTGATTCGGATGCCAATCTGTCGATGACAGATTCCGGCACCATGCTCGAAACCATCGGCATGACCGAAGATCAGCCCAATCTGGCGGGAAATATCGAGGTTTCCAGAAGCATTTTCAACGACCCGTCGCGACTGGTCCGCGGAGAATTGAATGCCTCGGTCTATGAATCGGCAACAGTCATCACCAATCCGTCGGCCCCGATTGCCACCCTGCCCTCCAACCCGCCAGACCCTGACGGGATTTACACCATTTCCGGGGCATTCGGCGATGTGACAATCAATTATAATGATACGATGTCGCTTGAGGATATTGCCGATGCCATCAATGGCAACGCGACCCTGACCAACAACAACATCACCGCCAGCGTCGTGTTTGACAGCAGTCAGGGCGGCTATATCCTGCGGGTTCAGGATGGCGATGGTGACGCGTTTTCCTTTACCGATAGTCTTGGCACGGGTGCCGACAGCCTGACCACCGCCCTTGGCCTTGGCATCAAATATGGCGTCCATGAAGGCGACAACCGGGCCGCTGCGGCATTGAGTGGTGTTTTTGACAGCACCGGCATAAAATTCGAGGCCGCAGGCGGCCTGTCGGGCGCAACCACCAGCCTGACGGATTTTGCGGCAGGCATTATTGCCTCAAATGCAACAAAGGCCGCCGCCGCGACCAGCGATTACGAGTTCCGCGGACAGCTGACATCCGATCTTGAATATCGCCTTCAGAACGAGGCCGGCGTCAATCTGGACGAGGAAATGTCCGATCTGATCATATTCCAGCGCGCCTATTCCGCATCGGCCAAGGTTATTACCACAGTTGATGAATTGTTTGATGCTTTGCTGAATGCAGTCTAAGATGACGCAGCATAAGGAGACGCGGTTATGACCCGTGTGGCAACATATTCCAATCATACGCTGCTAAGCGATCTTGCTTTGCGCAATGCATCAAATGTTACGAATTTGAACAATCAGGCATCCAGCGGTTATAAATCGCGTGATTATGCCGGTATTGCCGACAGCACCCAGCGCCTGCTTAATCTTGAAGGCGATGTCACGCGCATTGACCAGTTTCTGAAAAATTCGACCCAGGCCAAATTGCGCCTTCAGAATATGGAAAGTGCGGTCGATACCATGACCGACATCACCAACAAGATGAAAACCCTGCTGGTTCAGGCCCAGAACCTTAATCAGGCAGGCGATGTCAATCTTGACGTCGAGGCAAGGCAGGCTCTGGAACAGGTTTCCACATTGCTCAATACCCGCCTTGATGGTCGCTATCTTTTCGCGGGGGGCCGGTCCGAGGCCCCGGCGGTCGATATTGATGATATGGTTCTTCCGGATGCCTATTTCACCACATTGCCCAACATCACGGGCACCATGACGCTGGCGCAACTTGGCGTTACCGCCCCGCCGCCTGCAACAGACAATAATCTGGTCATTAATGGCAATACAGTGGATTATGATGATACCTTCACGGTCAATGACCTGATTGATGCCATCAATGTCAATCCGCCTGCAACAGCATCGCTGCGCGCCGATCCGGGTAACAACACCATGCGTCTGGTGATCGAGGATTTGTCCGGTGACGATCTGGCCATTTCCGAAGGTGGCCTGTCACTGGGCAATCTGTTTGACACGCTTGACATGACCAACGCCCCCAATCCGCGCGCCGACACCAGCTATTATCAGGGTGACCAGCAGCAACTCAATGCGCGCGTTGACCGTGAATATGATATTTCCTATGGCATTCTGGCCGATGACCCGGCATTTGAAAGCCTGATCCGCAGCCTGCAAATCATGAGCAGCACCACTGACCCGACGTCTTTGAATATTGCGATGGGCCATCTGGATAATGCCATTAAAAATTTGCCAAATGTTCAAAGCAAGATCGGCATCGATATTTCCAATATCGAACGCTATGAAAACCAGCACAAGGATTTCAGGGTTTTCGCAAGTCAGGCAATTACCGATATTGAATCGGTTGATGTCCCGCTGACTATGATAGAACTCGAACAACATAGAACGGCGCTTCAGGCAAGCTTCCTTGCGATTTCGCGATCATCCGAAATTTCGCTGGTGAATTATCTGCGCTAGCACCACATATTGTTTTAATCAGGCTCCAATCGCCTGAAAGATGATCACGGGGAAATTGAATATAATGACAACCAGCGAAACCGAACAAAAAGTTCCAGAAACTGTAACCGTCGAAACCCGGTTCGGCGATATCGAGTTTTTCTGGAACAAGGCCATCTATATGCCGGTTGGCCTGCTGGGCTTTGCCGAACATCATGCCTTTGGTCTGGCCAATATTCCCGGCAGCACTCTTGATCAGTTCAAGCTGTATCAAAGCCTGACCGATGCTAATCTGTCTTTCATCATTTCCCCCTATAATCCTGACGCAAATATTTATTCTGCCGAAGATATCGAGCGCGCCCTTGGCAGCCTTGCAATTCCGCAGGAAGACATGGTGATTTTGCTGGTGGTAACCATTCGCCCCTCACCATCTGGCACGGGAATTGCAATGTCGGTAAATCTGCAAGCGCCGATCATCATTGACACCAAACGTCAGGTCGGCTGGCAACATATCATGGCGCACGACAAGTATCCTGTGCAGCACGATATTTAAGCCGGAATACCTGAAGTTCTTTTGAATTTTGTTAGAATACCTGAAGTGCCTTGAGGAAAACCACAGTAGCGGTGGGCAAATTTTTCCGGTTTTACCGTCAAAAGCCCATCAGATACATCCAGGCAGGAGAAGTTAAAATGGCCCTTAATATCATTTCCAACTATGCCGCCAACGTTGCCCATCGCAATCTGTTGGCTTCTGATGAAATGGCCACCCGGTCGCTGGCAAAACTGTCTTCGGGTACCCGCGTTGTGTCGGCCCGTGACGATGCCGCATCAATGGCCATTGGTGCCCGTCTGAATTCCGAAGTCCAGTCGCTTAAAACCGCAACCGTCAATGTCGGTCAGGCTGGCTCTATGTTGCAGATCGCCGATGGCGGGCTGGCAACAATTGATAACATCCTTGTCCGCATGAAAACCCTTGCGGTTCAGGCCGCATCCGGCAACCTTTCGGGAACGGAACGTGGCTTTCTGGATGATGAATTCCAGTCGCTCAAGGATGAAATGGATCGTGTTTCCTCCTCGACCAAATTCAATGGCATACAACTGCTGTCAGGCCAAAATACTTTTGGTGTCGATCCAGCCGCTGTTGGCACCAACATCGAAGCCGCTGACGGTGTTGCCGCGATCAACATCAAGGCCGATGCACCGCTGACCGCCAACGACACCATCTCCATCACCTTCGACAACGCCACCAATATCATGACGTTGACGAACACCAACAACGCCAACTTCTCGCAATCTGTCGATCTGACGGACTTGTCGACGGCTGGTTTGGCTGGTGCACAAACGTCGGATGTCAACTTTGGTGATCTCGGCATCACCATTACCCTGAACTCGGCGTTTGCCTTTGGTACCGATATCACCGCCAACAACACGTTTGATGTTCTGGCGACTACCGGCCCAACCTCTCTGACTTTCCAGATCGGCTCGGGTAACGTTGCCGCAGAAGACCAGTTGACCTTCAACCTGACCACCGTCAACACGGGTGCGTTGGGCGTTACGGGTTCGGCTGTTGATACTGAAGCCAACGCACAAGCTGCGATTGACGAAGTGAATGCAGCCATTGACACCTTGCAGGCCGCCCGTTCCGCGGTCGGTGTCGGACAGAACCGTCTCGATTTTGCCGGTCAGAACCTGCGTTCCTCGCAGGAAAACAACGAAGCAGCACGTTCGACCCTTCTGGACCTCGACGTTGCAGCCGAAATGACCAACTTCACCTCGAAACAGATCCTGGTGCAGTCGGGCGTTGCGATGCTGGCCCAGGCCAACCAGATGCCGCAGAACCTGCTGCGTCTGTTGCAGTAATCCGGATAACCGGACGGCATGGCAAGCCTGCCATGCCGTCCGGCAATAAAAAAATCAGGGAAAGATGAATACCGTTATGAACAGGGCAGAACGCAGGCGTCAGGACAAGCAGGCAAAAAAAACACCGCACGCCAAACCAATGATCGCCCCCGCTCCGCCCCCCGCCCCATCATCCCCTGAAAATGCCGAAACACTTGCCGCCGCCACCCGGCATCATGGCGCAGGTCAACTTGTCGAAGCTGCACAGCTTTATCAGCAGGTCTTGGCCATTGAACCGACACAGCCGGTTGCCCTGCATCTTCTCGGCATGATTCTCCATCAAACCGGCAATAATGACCGGGCAGTTGAACTGCTTCAGAAATCGTTGGCCGTGGCACCCAATTATTTTCAGGCCCATAACAATTTGGGCGTTGTCTATAACGCGATGGATCGTACCCTCGAGGCCGAAACCAGTTATCGTAAAGCCATAGCCATCAATCCCGGCTATGCTGAAGCCCACAAAAATTTGGGAGCCTTGCTTGCAACAGGCAAAAAAACGGTCGAAGCCCTAAAGCATTATCAACAGACCGTTACGCTGAATCCCAATCATGCCGAAGCCCACAAGGCAATTGGTGATTTGCAACTGAGGTTGAAGAAACCTGATCTTGCGCTGGAAAGTTATCTGCGTGCACAAGCTCTGCAAGGATATAATGCCGATTTGCAAACCGCAATCGGTATTACCTTGCAACATCTTGGCCGGAACAAGGAAGCCCTGATCCATCACAGCCGGGCCATCAGCATGAGCCCCGGCGAGAACCAGCACTGGCTCGCCTTTGGGGATTGCGTCAAAGGCCTGTCCTTCACGACCACAGATGACAATCTTGAAAAAGCATTGCTGGATTTGCTGGAAAGACCCGATACCCGCCCGGCAGAGATTATGTTCCCGACCATCAGCGCCTTGCGGTGCCAGCCTGACTTCCATTCTGCGCTGGAAATTTTCAACACAAACCCGAATGTAGCCGCCGCGCAATGCCTTAAAACAATTGATATGCTTTCCGGCCTGCCACTGTTTTTGCGGTTACTGAATCTGGTCCCGATTGCAGAACTTCGGGTTGAACGCATGCTGACGCAATTGCGGCGGCATTTGCTGACTATGGCTTCGCAAGACAACAATCTGGATGCTCTGACACCTTTTATCGCCACACTTGCCGAACAATGCTTTGCCAATGAATATGCGTGGTTCGTAACCGAACCTGAAAAAGACATACTGACACATATTCATGACACAGCCCGCAATCTGTTTGCCGGTGGGAATCGCATCAATCCCGGTCTCCTTGCCCTCATTGGATGTTACGATGCCCTGCATGTGTTTGACTGGGCTTCAGCCATTTCATCGCATGACTGGCCCGACACCGTTGCAAATGTGATTTCGCGACAGGTAACCGAACCCCGGCAAGAACAGGCGTTACGCACCGAAATCCCGGATGCCACTGGCATTCAGGATGAGGTATCACAAGTCGTCCGCGCCCAATACGAGGAAAACCCCTATCCGCGCTGGATACGCACGGCCTTGCTGAACGATGCACGTTCCGTACGCGATATTTTGACTTCATCACCGCTGGGCTTCGATCTGGGGGATTATCAATCACCCGAATCACCAGAAATCCTCGTTGCCGGTTGCGGCACCGGACAGCATGCCCTTCAAACCTCTGCCCGGTTTGCCAACGCACGGGTAACGGCAATTGATCTCAGCCTGTCCAGTCTGTGTTATGCGGCGCGCAAAACCCGCGAAATGAATATCGATAATATTGAATATATGCAGGCAGATATTCTAAAATTGGGTCAGCTTGACCGGCAATTTGACATCATTGAATGCGGGGGCGTACTTCACCACATGGCCGATCCGCTGGCAGGATGGAAAGTTTTGACCTCGTTGTTGCGGCCCGGCGGCCTGATGAAAATCGGCCTCTATAGTGAAACCGGGCGGCCAGATGTCATTGCAGCACGTGAATTTATTGCCAAACGCGGCTATGCGTCATCCACAGACGATATGCGGCGCTGCCGTCAGGACATCATTGTCGAGGCTGAAAAAGGCGATCAGAATCTGATCACTCTTTGCATGCGGTCCGACTTTTTCAGTCTCAGCCCCTGTCGGGATTTGATTTTCCACGTTCAGGAACATCGCTTTACCCTGCCACAAATTGAATCCGCCCTCAAACAACTGGACCTGACCTTTATCGATTTTGAAACACCGACTCCGCAACCCCTTATCCGATTTCGGCAGGAAAATCGGGGATGTCCGGATCAGGAAAGACTCGCCCGTTGGCACAAGTTTGAGGAACAGCATCCTGAAACATTTCGCGGAATGTACCAGTTTTGGTGCCAAAAGCCCCGATAACACGGTCCCTCATCCCTTGCACGACAACCGAATCGATACCAATCACATGATTATTGACCGGGGTTTTTCCTGCAAAATCCCCTTAATTTTGAGCATTTAAAAATCTATACCCTCGAATCGACGACCTATACCTTTATCTAAGATCATTGAATCCAAACGCTTTTTTAGCCGAAATAATTTCTCTGGACTCTTGTTCTTTATTTTCGTATGTTTTCGCTACTAACCAGTGTTTTTGCGGACAGGAAGTCCCGGAACACGAACTCCGGCGATGTGCCGGGTCTTGAGTGGCAATTAGCCACTTCGAGCTATCCATGTAGGAGAAGTAAAAATGGCTCTTAATATCATTTCCAACTATGCCGCCAACGTTGCACACCGTAACCTGTCTGCTTCTGACGAAGCAGCCACGCGTTCGCTGGCAAAACTGTCTTCGGGTACCCGCGTTGTGTCGGCCCGTGACGATGCCGCATCGATGGCCATTGGCGCCCGGTTGAATTCCGAAGTCCAGTCGCTTAAAACCGCAACCGTCAACGTCGGTCAGGCCAATTCGATGCTCCAGATCGCCGACGGCGGCATGGCAACGATTGATAACGTCCTTGTCCGTATGAAGACCCTTGCGGTTCAGGCGTCGTCCGGCAACCTTTCGGGAACGGAACGCGGCTTTCTGGATGACGAATTCCAGTCGCTCAAGGAAGAAATGGATCGTGTTTCCTCCTCGACCAAATTCAACGGCATTCAGCTGCTCTCGGGCCAGAACTCTTTTGGTGTCGATCCGGCTGCTGTTGGCACGAACATTGAGGCCGCTGACGGTATTGCTGCAATTTCCATCAAGGCCGATGCCCCGCTGACCGCCAACGATACGCTCTCCATCACCTTCGACAACGCCACCAATATCATGACGTTGACGAACACCAACAACGCCAACTTCTCGCAATCTGTCGATCTGACGGACTTGTCGACGGCTGGTTTGGCTGGTGCGCAAACGGCGACTGTTGCTTTTGGTGATCTCGGCGTCAACATCACCCTGAACTCGGCATTTGCCTTTGGTACCGATATCACCGCCAACAACACGTTCGATGCCTTGGCAACTACCGGCCCAACCTCTCTGACTTTCCAGATCGGCTCGGGTAACGTTGCCGCAGAAGACCAGTTGACCTTCAACCTGACCACCGTTAATTCAGGTTCGCTTGGTGTAACCGGTTCGGCTGTCGATACTGAAGCCAACGCACAGGCCGCGATTGACGAAGTCAGCGATGCGATTGACCTTCTTCAGGCTGCCCGCTCGGCGGTCGGTGTTGGACAGAACCGTCTCGATTTTGCCGGTCAGAACCTGCGTTCCTCGCAGGAAAACAACGAAGCAGCACGTTCGACCCTTATGGACCTCGACGTTGCAGCCGAAATGACCAACTTCACCTCGAAACAGATCTTGGTGCAGTCGGGCGTTGCGATGCTGGCACAAGCCAACCAGATGCCGCAGAACCTGCTGCGTCTGTTGCAGTAATCCGGATAACCGGACGGGATGGGAAGCACGCTTCCCATCCCTTCTTCGGTTAACCGGTCGCCGCATTCGCGGCATCGGAGGACCAAATGGAAATTGTAAATTCACTGCAATATGCCAAACCCGCCGCATCGGCAAGTCATGGTGCAGCAGGATCGACAGGCCCGGCATCTTCTTATACCGCCTCGTCTGGTGACAGTGCAGTTGCGATTTCCCCGGCATCCGACCCGCGTCGTGGCCCCTCGGAACAAAAGCTGAAACAGGCATTTGCCGCCCTTGATCTGCCGGAAATGCCGGTTGATGATTATCGCGTTGAACTGAATTTCAATCGGGATACCGGGCGTGTTGTCGCCAAGGTCATGGACACAAATGGCGAAACCCTGCGCGAAATTCCAACCAAGGAACTTCAACGCCTGTTTTCCCAGATTCGCGAATATCTCGGTTCAGTCGTTGACGAAGAAGCCTGAGCCTATTGCGCCTGATGGTTTTGTGGTTTCGGCACGTTTATTGCAGGCTTGTTTTCTGCTAACGCTTTGCCAAAAAAGACCCAGGGCAATTTTTGCCGCTTCTTCCGAAGATACGGAGTACCGCTATGAGCAGCGCCAATCTTAACAACATTTATGTCGGTGAAAACGGCAGGATTCAGCTTTCGGGCCTGAATTCCAATATCGACTTTGTCGATGTCGTCGACAAGATGATTGCGGCGCGCCGTATTCCTGCCAAAAGTCTGGAAGACCGCATCGAAAAGAACGATGAAAAACTCTCTGCCTTGCAAGAGATGAAATCGCTGACCAATGCGTTTAAAGACGCCATGGCCAATCTTTACGGTGCCACCAGCTTTGACAAATCCAAGAACATTTTTGAAACCAAACAGGTTTTTGCGGCTTCGTCAAACCCGAATGGCCCGGCATCCTCGGCTGGCCAGCTAATGGGATTTGTCGCCACCAATGCGGCGGCAACCGGCTCCTATACCTTTGAAGTGTCGCAAATTGCCTCCAAACACAAACTCGCCAGCAACACAATTGCAGCCAATCCAACTGACTCGGCAACCGGCGTAACCGGAACCGGCAGTTTTACCATTGGCACCGCAACCGGCAGCACCCAGATCACAGTGGATGATGGCGATTCCCTGACCGATATCCGTGATAAAATCAATGCCACATCCGATGCCACCGGTGTTCAGGCCTCGGTCATCAAGGTTGCGGACGGTCAATCGACGCTGGTCTTTAACTCGACCGCAGAAGGCGTTGCCAACCGCATCGAACTCAGCGATGACGCAGGCTCTGTCTTGCAAAATATCGGCATCCTGTCGGATGCGACGACCATCAATGTTGCCAATGAAATTGATGTCGGAAATGATGCGCAATTCACCCTTGACGGTGTCGCCATTACCCGGTCATCAAACAATATCAGCGACCTGATTGATGGTGTCACCATCAGCCTGTATGATGCCGAACCCGACACCAAAATTCGGATTGAAATTGAAAAGGATCTTAATCAGGCCAAGGAAGCCATCATCAGCTTTACCGAAGCCTATAACGAGTTGCAAACCTTTATCAATGAAAAGACCTATGTCGATCCTGACACGGGGGAGGCTGGCGAAGATTCCATTTTGTTGGGTAATTCGACCGTCAAAAGCATTGAATCGATGCTACAACGGCTTGTCGGTTCCGAAGCACAGGGCGTTACAGACCGTCCGGATAAAACCGATTATTCTGTTTTGCGCGAAATTGGCATCACATTTGTGACGCAAGCCGAAGCCACTGATGATTTGGCGATCAATACCCTCAAGATTGATGAGACCAAACTGAATGCGGCGTTGCTCAATGAATCCAACGAAGTAATGGAACTGTTCAACTTCAAGTCAACGGGCGACAATTCCAACCTGACAATGCTCAATTTCTCCAGCAAAACAACTGCCGGGCAATACAGCTTTGATATTCAGGCCAGTGGCGGGGCGATTACCGGCGCGACCTATACAATTGATGGCGGTGCGCCCATTGCGGCAACGGTAAATGGCAATACCATCACCACAGAAAATGGTCTCAGCTATCTTTATACCGGCTCCGGGAATGCCAATGAGACCATGACCGCCAATGTCAGCGTCGGCATCGGGACCCAGATGTTTTTCAGCCTGCAAGACATTCTGAACGAAGAAACCGGATCACTGACGCAGGAAATTTCATCAATTGAAACCCAAAATACCGGGTATGAGAAAAAAATCGATATAATTGACTGGCGCCTTGAAGGCCAACGCGAAAGCCTGCTGAACCAGTTCATTAACATGGAAACGGCACTTGCCAAGATGAAAAACATCCAGACATCTCTCGATGAATTGATGGCTGCTGGAAAAAATAACAATTAACCTGTCTGCGTCTATCATGCACATTGGTACGATGTCTCAAAGTCCAAGGAGTGTGGCATGAACCAGAATGCAGCACGCATTTACGGCAATCAGCAAGTCAACACCGCATCGCCCGCCAAGATGGTGCAGATGCTGTATGACAAAATGATCTCATCCCTGCGCGAAGCGATTCTTGCCATCGAAAAAGGCGATATTCAGGCCCGGTGCGATGCAACCACCAAGACGCATGAATTGATCGCCCATCTTTCCGATACCCTTGATATGGAAAGTGGCGGGGAAATCGCCCGCAATCTTGAAAACCTGTATCTGTTTTCGTTGCGCCATCTGATGGCGGTTGACCGTTACAATGATCCGAAACCGGCACAGGACGTTATCAATCTGATGATTCCCTTGCGGGATTCATGGAAAGAACTGGCCGATAAAAGCGAAGGCGAAATGCGCATCGCCATTCAGGCAGCACAAACCGCCCAACCAAAACCGACCCCCGCACCGCAACCTGCGGCGAAAAACACATCCGATGACGATACCGATGTCAAACCGCGTTCCGGCGGGTTCTCTATTTCGGCCTGATCGTCCTCATCCCTGCTTTCTGTTTGCGGGCCTCTGATTTCAGGGGCCCGTTTTCGTTGCGGGCCTTCATGTCGCGGCCTCGGCTGCTTCGGCCTGTCTTGCCGGGCATTTTTTGCCCTGTATTTTGCCGATGTTACCAAGCCCCTGTTTTTTCATCTTTTTTCAACATCTTGTAATTGGCCCGGTGCTTGCATGATCCCTGACAGCTTTATCAGAAGGACCGTGTCATGCACAGCTCCGCTATCGACAAGACCCTATCGACAACCCTGGCCGCACCAGCGCCCCAGCCATCGGCATCCAATGGCATTGCCTTTACCGATGTCATGGACCAGATCAATGCCGGGCGCGCCGATGCCCGCGACAAGCGGACCCAGACCCCGGCAAATAATGCCGATAGCCGCTCGTCACGTGACGATGACCGTGCCCGTGCCGCGCGTCAGGATGACCGCGCCGCTCGGGATGCGTCACGCACAACGTCCAATGACCGTGATCAGACCCCGGCCCGCGACACGAAAACATCGCGCCCGGACGATCATGACAACACACGCACCGCGCCCAAGAATCAGAAAGACACGGTAACGGCGTCTGACGACAAGGCAACCGCCCCCGAAACCGTCGCCGAAAAACCGGCAGAAGGCACCCCTTCTGTCGAAACAGTTCAGAACGACCCATCGGCCCCTGTCATTGAAGACACCGCAAACAGCACCGGCTCAAAAACCGAATCCGAAGCCAAAACCGACGATACGCCGGTTGACGCCACCGTCATTGCCATGCCCGCCCCCCCGGTGGCACAGACCCCGGCGGAACTGGCCCTTGCCCTTGCCGCTGCCCAGCAAGGCGGCACGACCATACCGTCAAACCTGAATACCGGGGATGAAACCGGGATGGCCACAGGGATGGCTGGCGATGCCGGTGCCAAAAGCACCCTGATGGCATCAACCGCCCTGTCGCAAACCGCGCCGGTATCCCCGGTCTCAACGGCGGCAACCGGTACCAAATCATCGACGCCCGGCAATATCGGCCCCGCTGATGTCGCCGACAGTTTTGATGCCCTGGTCAATACCCGCGCCACTCTGACCGGACAGCCGGCATCGGCCGGTTCGGAATCCGGTGGCAATACCGGCAACGGCAGTAACAACAGCAACAGCCAATCTGGCACGACCGGCCAAAACCCGGCCGCAACCGGCAATGGCACGGCGCAAGCCACCCCGAACAATCTGGTTGGCATGGCCAATGTTCCGGCGGCAGCCAATACCACCGCCCAACAGCCTGCGGCCACGGTCGCCACTGCCGCCAATTCCACCCTTGCGGCCAATAGCGTGACCGGCACCGACAGTCTGGGGCAGGTCACCCTGGGCAATACCAATGCCGGAACAAGTACGGGTGCCAATAATCTTGCCGGGCAAACCGCGCAAACCGCCCGCAATGCCCCGACCCAACAGGTCCAGCAACAGGTCGCCGTTCATATCCGCAATGCCGCCAGCGATGGCGTTGACCGCATTTCGGTACAGTTGCGCCCCGAAAGTCTGGGTCGCGTCGATATCAAAATGGAAATCAGCCATGACGGTCGCGTTCAGACAGTCATTCAGGCCGACAACCGCGAAACGCTTGATCTGTTGCGACAGGATGTCCGGGGCCTGCAACAGGCCCTCAAAGATGCCGGTCTGAATGCCGATTCCCAAAGTTTCACCTTTGAGCACCGGCAAGGCGGTTCCGGCCAGGAACAGGACGGACGCAATCAGGCCACCGGTTCTGGCAAACAATTACCCGATGAAGGCGATATCCTGACCGGGGCGGAACTGGCCGAACATGTTGCCATTGGCTATGGGATCAATCCCAACGGCCTGGTTGATATCCGGATTTAAGGAAGGAAAACGGTAATGACCATTTCTTCGATGACCAATGTGGGCCTGTCCGGGACGGACATCAATGCGGCGTCGAACAGTGCTGGCAACCAGTTGGCACAGAATTTCGATACCTTCCTGATCCTGCTGACCACGCAGTTGAAAAATCAGGACCCGACATCGCCGATGGAAAGTGACAAATTCACCGACCAGCTCAGCCAGTTTGCCCAGGTTGAACAGGGCATCCAAAGCAACAAAAACCTTGAAAACCTGATCGCGATGCAGGGACAGCAACGGCAATTGTCGGCCCTGTCCTATGTCGGCGCGGAAATTCAGGCGGTTGGCGATACCAACTGGCTCGAACAGGATGGCGAGGCCAAATACAAATTCAGCATCTCGCCGGAAGTCCCGCAGGTCGAACTGCAAGTCGTCGATCAAAGCGGCAAGACCGTTTATTCCGAAAAAATGACCAAAGTTTCCGGTCTCAAGGATTTCGTCTGGGACGGCAAGAATAACAGCGGAGAAACCCAACCGGAAGGTGCCTATACCCTGGTGGTCAAACCGCAACTTGCCAATGGCGACACCTTCAAGGATGACAAGGGCAAAACTGCCGATGTCGTGATTGGCATCGTCGGCACCGTCGACAGTGTCGATATTGGCGACGACGATATTTATCTGCGGATCGGCGATGTTGCCGTGCCGTTCTCGACCCTGACCAATGTCAAACTTGGTGCCAATGACGGAACCCCCAATCCCGATCCCGATCCCGATCCCGGTTCTGGCGACGACACCGGCAATGACGATACCGAACAGGACGAGGCCGCGTGACGCGACCGGTTCTTGCATATCTTAACAAGCCTGTAACGACAGGAGACGAACAATGAGCCTCTTTGGTGCAATGATTTCCGGTGTATCCGGCCTGAACGCGCAAAGCCAGAATCTGGGCGTGATTTCAGATAACATCTCGAACCTCAATACCGTGGGGTATAAAAGCACGGTCGGCCGGTTTTCAACACTGGTGACAGAATCGGCCACCGCCACCCGCTATACCCCGGGCGGGGTGCGCTTTCACCCGACCGCCCTGATCAGCAAACAGGGCCTGTTGCAGTCGACATCCTCGGCCACGGCGGCTGCGATTTCGGGCGATGGTTTCTTTATCGTCCGCGATACCAACAATCCGGGCCAGAATGACGAATTGTATTTCAGCCGTGCGGGTGATTTCCGCCCGGATGATGACGGTTTCCTGCGCAATACTGCCGGTTTCTATCTCCAGGGCTGGGCAACCGACCGCGAAGGCAATCTGCTGGATCAGAACGGCAACCTGACCACGTCCAACAGTTCGGCAGTTACCGATTTGCGCGTCATGGACATCAACAGCATCCTGACAGCAGCGGCCGCCACCACCAGCCTTGAATTCGGGGCCAGTCTCAATTCCGATGAAACGGCTCTCGCCTCGACACAGGCGGTTTCCGCCACCGCAGGTATTGACGGTTCTGCCGCCCTTGCCGGTCAGGCCGGTATTGCCGCCGGTGACAGCTTCGACATTACGGTCAATGGTACCACCACCACCATCACCATTGGTGCCGGTCAAACCCTTGCCGACATCGCAGCTGCCATTTCGGCCGTTACCGGTGTGACCGCCACGGCCACCACAACCGGCACCAACGATACCCTGACGATTACCCCGTCAAACGCCGATCAGACGGTCACCCTTGCCAACAACAACAACGCCCCGTTGACCGGATTGGGTGTTGCCCCGCTGGCACTGACCGCGACCTATGCCGCAGGTGACCTTGCCGATGGCACGGTGACTGAAAACAACTTCATGCCGGTCACGATCTATGACTCGCTGGGTTCGGCCCATACGGTGCAGTTGCAGGTGGTCAAACTCGGCCAGAACCGCTGGGCATTTGAACTGATTGGCGATACCGGTGCCAATCAGCTGGATCCGGCCCTGCATCCCGACGGCCTGATCCAGTCCGGGATCATGACCTTTAGCGGTAACGGCAATCTTGCGACCTTTACCGACTCGACCGGCGCAACCCTTGTCGATACGCCGGTTACCGCCAACTGGACCAATGGCTCTACCCCGTCGGAAATCACCCTTAATATGGGGACGATCGGGCGTGGCGACGGCATCACACAGTTTGCCGCCGGGCAGGATGCCAGCGGCAATCTGGTCAATTACACGACCCATTTCATCAATCAGGATGGCGCACAGGCCGGCACCATGGTGGCCTATGGCTTCACCGATGACGGTTTCCTCAGCATCGAATTTGCCAATGGCGTGAAACGCCCGGTCTACAAGATGGCCATCGCCACCTTCGAGGCCCCCAATGAAATGGAAAACCATAGCGGGAATATTTATCGCCAAACCCGCGAATCCGGTGATTTCCTGTTGCGCGAACCCGGACAGAATGGCGCCGGTTCGGTTGTACCCTCGGCACTTGAGGCCTCCAACGTCGATCTGGCCGAAGAATTCACCAATATGATCATCACGCAGCGCGCCTATTCGGCGAACACCAAAACCATCACCACCACCGATGAAATGCTTGATGAACTGATCCGGGTGAAACGTTAAGGTCCGGGCGCTGTTCGCAGCGCCCTGCCCGGTTCCTCATTGTTCAGACTCGGCCCGGCCCTGCCGGGCCTTTTCTTTTGGAGTCCCGCTCCCCATATACAAAATCATCACAGGCAAAAGCCAAAGGATTCAAATCACTGGGCAAATTTTGCCGGTCGTTAACCTGTTCTTCAATTTGCCGTCCTATTCGTGATAGATGTCGGCAAAGGAAATTTGTCGATTGCGGGTCCGGACGGGCGGGGCAAAAGTGGGATAGGAGCAGTCGAAAGTGGGCGGCTTGTTACAGACATTAAAAGGCCTCGGGCCAACACGGCTGATGGCGCTTTCGGGCGTCGGCGTGCTGTTGGTGGTATTCTTTGCCTTTTTGATCCTGCGCGTTTCGGCGCCGGATATGCAACTTCTGTATCGCGATCTTGACCCTGCCGACGCCGGACAGATCGTCACCCGCCTTGAAGAACAGCAGGTTTCCTATCGCATCCTGTCAAACGGAACGGAAATTCTTGTCCCGGCCGATCAGGTCAACCGGCTGCGTCTGTCGATGGCCGAAGCAGGCCTGCCGTCTGGCGGGTCTGTCGGTTACGAGATATTTGACCAGCAAAGCGGCTTTGGCTCCACCAGTTTCGAGCAAAACATCAATCATGTCCGCGCCCTTGAAGGCGAACTGGCGCGCACCATTGCCTCGATCCAGTCGGTCAAGCAGGCCCGTGTCCATCTTGTCCTGCCCAAACGCGAGATGTTTTCACGCGAACAGCAAGCCCCCAGTGCCTCGATCGCCATCCGCCTTCAGGGCGGTGAATTGCAACCCGAACAAATCATTTCGATCCAGCATCTGGTTGCCGCCGCTGTCCCGCAACTGACACCGGGCAAGGTGTCAATCATTGACGAGCGCGGCCGTTTGCTGGCACGCGGTCAGGGCGAAGAACAAAGCACCACCTTTCTGACCCAGACCGCCGATGAAATGCGCATCCGCAATGAAAGCCGCCTGCGCAACACCATCGAAGACCTTTTGTCACGATCCCTTGGTTTCGGTCAGGTCCGGGCCGAGGTCGCCGTGGAAATGGATTTCAACAAAATCACCACCGCCGACGAACGGTTCGACCCGGACCAGCAGGTTGTGCGGTCCAGCCAAAGCATCGAGGAAACGGCGGTTAACACCGAAAACGAAGGTGCCGACCCCGTTACCCTGCAAAATAACCTGCCGGATCCCAATCTGGGTGCCGCCGATGGTGCGGGCACCCGCAGCGAGGAATCCCGGACCGAAGAAACCGTCAATTATGAAATTTCCCGGACCACCACCACCAGGGTCAAGGAAATTGGCGAGATTTCACGGGTAACCGTCGCGGTTTTGGTCGATGGCACCTATACCACCGATGAAAATGGTGAACAAATCTATCAGGAACGTACCCAGGACGATCTTGAAAAGATCGCCGCCCTGGTCCGCAGCGCCATCGGATATGATCCGAACCGCAATGATCAGGTCGAAGTGATCAATATGCGCTTTGCCGACGCGACCAACCTGTTTGCCGACGAGGAAATCGAAACCTTCCTTGGCCTCGACAAGGCTGAAATCTTCCGCATTGCTGAAATGCTGGTGCTGGCGATTGTGGCGATCCTTGTCATCCTGCTGGTGGTGCGTCCGTTGCTGACCCGCGCCTTTGAAACCCTGCCCAGTGCGGCGGATATGGCGCAGCGGCAATTGCTGGCCGATGATATGACCGCCGATGGCACCCCCGCCCTTGCCGGGCCGGCCCCGGTACCAAGTGCGCCGGGCATGATGGATGATGGCGAGGAACTGATCAATCTGTCGCAGGTCGAAGGGCGTGTGAAAGCATCGTCGGTCAAGAAAATCGGCGAGATTGTCGAAAAACATCCCGAAGAGGCACTGGCGATCATTCGCAACTGGCTTTATCAGGAAAATTGATCCTGACGGCTTCATTCCCAAGACAGTCTGGCAGTTTTGTCATGCTGTCCAACAGACTGCCGGTTTTATAAATGGCTGCGATAGAAAAATTCAGGTTCGATCTTAGTTTCGATGATGCCGACAATGTCATCCGTCCGTCCGGCTCGGAAGAGGGTGACTATGGCATGAGCAAAAAGAGCCGCAAAAAAAAGCCCGAAGAAGACGCCCCGCCCCCACCGCCGCCGCCGATCTATACCGAAGAACAAATGACCGAAAAACTGGCCGAAGCCAGTGCCCTCGCCCACGAGGAAGGTCTGGCCGAAGGCAAGGCGCAGGGACTGGAACAGGGCCGACAGGAAATTTTGCAATCGCTGGACAAGGCCGTCAGTGATACCGCCATTGTGGTTGGCGGGCATCTGGCCCATATAGATGAACAGCAAAAACGTGCCAACGCCCGCATTGCCGAAGATTCCATTCATGTTGCCCGCGCCATCATGCGCAAGATCGCCCCGGCCTGGGCAGCCCAAAACGATCTGATGGAAATCGAACAGATCGTCCGGCAATGTCTGTCAAACCTGTTTGATGTGCCCAAGGTTCTGGTACAGGTCCATCCCGATATCGCCGCCGCCCTGAATGACCGCATTACTGAAATCGGTCGCAGCCGGGGATTTTCGGGGCAATTGCTGGTGGTCGGCGAAGCAGATGTTCTACCCGGCGATTGCCGGGTTTCATGGGGCGATGGCACCGCAGTGCGTGAAACAGCGGCCCTGTGGGCCGAAATCAACGATATTGTCGAACGTGCCATACTGGCACACCGCGAAAGCCATGATCTGACGGCAAGTGACATGGCCGACCCCGCCCTGCAAAACACACGCAAAGCCGATATCGCCGCCAGACCTGTGCCGGAAACAACCCCGGATACCGGGATCGGCGGTGACGGCGACACCGCCGATGTTCAGGCGGGTCATCTGGCGACAGACGATGCCACAGACGATGCCACAGACGATGATGGTGCAATGCCCGCGAATATGCCAACATCACCATCACAGGCAGATACAGACGATCTGAATGACGACGGGAATGATGCCGATATCGTGGCATCGCCGGTCACATCAGACGATATGCTGCCCCCGAACGACGAAGACGCAGGAGACAAACATGGCTGAAGATGACGATCTTGAATTGTCTGAACTTGATGATGACGAGATCGAACTGGAAGGCGAAGGCACCGAATTGCTGGCCGGGCTGGATATCGGCGGCGAGGGCATGAAAACGTCCAAGGACCTTGAAGCCGTTTATGATATCCCTGTGCAGGTATCCGCCGTACTGGGAAAATCGACCATGCAGGTCAGCCAGCTTTTGAAACTTGGTCGTGGTGCTGTCGTAGAGCTTGACCGCAAGGTTGGGGAAGCTATTGATATATATGTCAACAACCGGCTGGTCGCTCGTGGCGAAGTGGTTGTGGTCGAGGACCGTTTGGGGGTAACCATGACGGAAATCATCAAGTCCGAACGTAACTGAACCGCACAAAGGGGATCTGGGAATGGCGGATGGGGGAACAAGGACGACGTTCGATATCGCAACCGTCGCCGGTTTGGCGATCGGGTTTACCCTGATTATCGCAGCGATCGTTTTGGGGGGCTCGCCCGGGGCTTTCATCGATATTCCATCGGTTCTGATTGTGATCGGGGGAACATCCGCGATCACGGCGGTCTGTGTTTCCCTTGGGGAATTTCTGGGCGTCTGGAAAGTGCTGCTGCGTACCATTTTCTATACGTCGCGCAATCCGGCCGATGCCGCCCTGCAAATCCTGCAATTGGCTGAAATCGCCCGCAAGGGCGGGGTTTTGTCGCTTCAGGGCCATCTCGACAGCCTGCAAAGCGAGGAATATCTGTGGAAAGGCCTGTCGCTTGTTGTGGACGGCACCCCGGCCGAAGACGTCGAAGGCATCATGCGCAAGGATATGAACGCCACGATTTCGCGCCATCAGAAAGGGGCGAATATCATGCGCAAGGCGGGCGATATTGCCCCGGCCATGGGCCTGATCGGCACCCTGATCGGTCTGGTGCAGATGCTGGGCAATCTTGATGATCCGTCCTCCATCGGCCCGTCAATGGCGGTTGCCCTTCTGACGACATTTTATGGCGCGATTCTGGCCAATATGGTGTTCATGCCGCTGGCCGCCAAACTGGAACGCAATTCACAGGAAGAAGAATTGCTCAATTCCGTTTATATGGTCGGCGCAGTATCGATCGGACGGCAGGAAAACCCGCGCCGTCTGGAAATGCTGTTAAATTCCATTCTGCCGCCGTCCAAGCGCGTCAGCTATTTCGATTGATCGGCCCTGTGGCAGATTTGAACGATAATTACAGCCCAAAACCGGAGCAGAAAGAGATTACGATATGCAGGTTTTGATCGTTGGTGGACTGGGCGGGCAAATAGGCGCAGCCAGCAAGATCGCGATGGCACGGGGTGCATCGGTACAATTGGCCGAAAGCATCACCACCGCGTTAAACATCCTGCGCGCAGGCAAGGGTATTGATCTTGTCATGGCCGATATCACGCTCGATGTCGGGGCATTGATCGTGGCGATTGCCCGCGAACGCATCAATGTACCGGTCGTCGCCTGTGGCGTTGGCAATGACATCAATGGTGCGGTCAATGCGATCAAGGCCGGGGCGCAGGAATATATCCCCCTACCGCCCGAACCCGATCTGATTGCCGCGATTTTCGAGGCCGTAACCGAAGAAAGCCACGCCCTGATCCATCGCGACCCGCGCATGGCCGAAACCCTGCGTCTGGCCGAACAGGTCGCCAAAAGCGATGCCAGTATCCTGATCACGGGCGAAAGCGGCACCGGCAAGGAAATCATCAGCCGGTTTGTTCACCGCAAATCGCGCCGCGCCGACAAACCCTTTGTCGCGGTCAATTGCGCCGCCATTCCCGACAATCTTCTGGAATCCGAACTGTTTGGTCATGAAAAGGGTGCCTTTACCGGTGCCGCGGCCCGACGGATCGGCAAATTTGAAGAAGCCGGCGGTGGCACCTTGTTGCTTGATGAAATCAGCGAAATGGATGTCCGCCTGCAAGCCAAATTGCTGCGCGTCATTCAGGAAAAGGAAGTTGACCGTCTGGGCGGCAGCAAACCGGTCAAAATTGATGTGCGCATTCTGGCAACCTCCAACCGCAATCTTGAAGACGAAGTGCGCGCAGGCAATTTCCGCGACGATTTGTATTTCCGTCTGAATGTCGTCAATCTCGATATTCCATCCTTGCGCGAACGCCCCGGCGATATTCCGGTTCTGGCCGAATTTTTTATCCGCAAATATTCCGAAGCCAATGATGTGCCGGTGCGCCCGCTCAGCCCGCTGGCAGTCGAACGTTTGCTCAGCCATTACTGGCGTGGCAATGTCCGCGAACTGGAAAATACCATGCACCGGGCGGTGCTGGTGGCAGGCCCCGGCGAAATTGGCCCCGAAGCCATTATGCTATCGGGCAGCAGCAACGAAACACCCCGCCCGCCAATGGCCGCGGCACCTGCTCCGGAACCGGCTCCTGAAGATATCGCCCATACCCATCCGGGCATCGCCGCACAGGCCTATAACCCGATGGCGGGCCGGGCCTCGATGGCCTATGCCAGTGCGGCCAGCGGAACACCGGCATCCTATTCCCGCCCGGCGCCCCCGATACCGGCATCGATACCCGATGAAGAATCACCCCGGCCAACGGCCCCGGCAACACCTGAAAATGAGGCCGGCAGCGGCACCACCGGGCTGGTCGGGCGCACTGTGGCCGATGTGGAACGCGATCTGATCATCGATACCCTGAAACACTGTTTTGGCAACCGTACCCATGCGGCCAATATTCTGGGCATTTCGATCCGCACCCTGCGTAACAAGTTGCGGCAATATACCGACGAAGGAATGGCGGTTCCGCCCCCCGGCGACAATCAGATGTGATACGTATACCCGGAACACAAACGACGATTTAAAGACAGGTAAAGCAGCATCCTATGGCCGACGGTCGTGACATAGCCCCGACAGGGACAGCAAAGACCGAAAATACCGGTGTCTTTACCATGGCCAATGCCAAATCGCGGGTAAGTTCCGCGATGCGCCGTGGCGATATCGCGATGGCACTGGGCTTTATCATGATCCTTGTGGTCATGATGTTCCCGATGCCGCCGTGGTTGCTCGATATGTTTCTGGCCCTGTCGATCAGTTTTTCCGTCCTGATCCTGATGACGGCGCTGTTTATTCAAAAACCGCTGGAATTCAATTCCTTTCCAACCATCCTTCTGGTGGCAACATCGTTGCGTCTGGCGCTGAACATCGCGACAACGCGCCTGATTCTGGGCCACGGCCACGAAGGAACCGATGCTGCCGGGGCGGTAATTCAGGCTTTTGGCGGTTTTCTGATCAGTGGCAATTTCGTCATCGGGATCATTGTGTTTGCCATTCTGGTGATCATCAATTTTGTCGTCATCACCAAGGGTTCGGGCCGTATCGCCGAAGTCGCCGCCCGCTTTACCCTTGATGCCATGCCCGGCAAACAGATGGCGATTGACGCCGACCTGTCGGCGGGCCTCGTCAACGAAGAACAGGCCAAGGCACGGCGCAAGGAACTGGAAGACGAAAGTTCGTTTTTCGGGTCGATGGATGGTGCGTCCAAATTTGTACGCGGCGATGCGGTTGCCGGTATTCTGATCACCTTTATCAATGTGATTGGCGGCATCATCATCGGCACCGCCCAGATGGGCCTGTCTTTGGCCGAGGCCGCAGAAACCTATACCATCCTGACGGTCGGTGACGGTCTGGTCTCGCAAATTCCCGCCCTGATCGTTTCGACTGCGGCGGGTTTGCTGGTGACCAAGGGCGGCCTTGACGGCGCCACCGAAAAAGCCGTTTTCGGACAAATCAGCGGCTATCCCGCCGCCTTGGGTATTGCGGCCGTCCTGATGGGCGGCATGGCGCTGTTGCCGGGCATTCCGATGATCTGGTTTGTGTTGCTGTCCGCCCTTTTCGGATTTCTGGCCTGGAAAATCGGCAAGACGCAGCAAAAAGCCAAAGACGTGATTACCGACAAGGCTGCCAGCGACATCGCCGCCGAAAATGCCATTCCCGTCCCCGATGAACCAATTGCCAATGCGCTGCGCATGGATTATGTGCGGCTTGAACTGGGATATGGGTTGCTGTCGCTGATTTCGACCGAACGCGGCCAGAAACTCACCGATCAGATCAAGGCCCTGCGCCGCCAACTGGCATCGGACATGGGGTTTGTCATGCCCAGTGTCCGCATTCAGGACAATATGCAATTGCCCGCCAACACCTATGTCGTGCGGGTCAAGGAAATCGAGGCCGGGCGCGGCGATTTGCGGCCCAATATGTTGCTGGTGATGGACCCGCGCGGCGAGGAAATCACGCTGGCCGGTGAAAAAACCATCGAACCTACCTTTAATCTTCCGGCGATGTGGATCGAACAATCGATGAAAGAAGAAGCCATGTTCCGGGGCTTCACCGTTGTCGATCCGCAAACCGTGATCACCACCCATCTGACCGAGGTGATCAAGGACCATATGCCGGAATTGCTGTCCTATGCCGAAACCCAGAAATTGCTTGATGAACTGGACGACGAACAGAAAAAACTGGTCGAAGACATAATCCCCGGCCAGATTTCGGTGGGTGGGGTTCAGCGGGTTCTGCAAAATCTTCTGGTCGAACGGATTTCGATCCGCGATTTGCCGACCATCCTTGAAGGCATTGCCGAGGCCACCGCCTTTACCCGCAATTCCACCTTCATGACCGAACATGTGCGATCCCGCCTTGCCAGACAGCTTTCGGATGTCAACACCAACGCCGCAGGCGTCATTCCGCTGGTCACCCTGTCGCCGGAATGGGAACAGATTTTTGCCGAAAGCCTTGTCGGCACCGGCGAGGAAAAACAGCTTTCGATGCCGCCCAGCAAGTTGCAGGAATTCATCAACAAGGTCCGCACCACGTTCGAGCGCCTGGGCATGATGGGTGAAAGCCCGGTTTTGCTGACCAGTCCGGGCATCCGTCCCTATGTGCGGTCCATCGTCGAACGGTTCCGGCCCTCGACGGTCGTGATGTCGCAAAATGAAATTCACCCCAAGGCACAACTGAAAACCATGGGGCAGATTTGATGACCGGCGGGAGGATTTGTTTTGCATCTTAAAACCTTTACCGCCGCCACGATGACCGAGGCGATGTCGCTGGTCAAAGAGCATATGGGTCCCGATGCCATCATCGTTTCAACCCAGGACATCCCCGGATCGGGCGTGCGCCTGACCGCCGCCCTTGACCGCGACCCTGAACATGATTTTACCAGCGATCTGGCAACATCGGCACCATTGCGCGCCGATTTTCTGGAATATGCGACCAACGCCCTGATCCGCCATAACCTGCCCGAACGGTTGCGTTTGCGGTTATGCGACCTGATGGGGCGGGAAAAAAAGGCAACCAGTGCACAACAATTGCTGGCGACCGCCCTGGACGAGATTTTCGATTTTGCGCCCCTGCCGGAAAAAAACACGCCCCGCGCCCTGGCCTTTGTCGGCATTCCCGGTTGTGGCAAAACCCTGACCGTGGCCCGTGCCGCCGCCCGTGCCGTGATGAAAAAACGCAAGGTCGCAGTCCTGACCACCGATTGCAAACGCGCAGGCGGCATTGCGCAACTCGAAGCCTTTACCAAAATCCTGAAAATCAATCTGGGTGTGATCAAATCGCCCGCCGATTTTCTGCCCCGGATCGAGGCGGTCCGCGATGCCGACATCGTGCTTGTCGATACCGCCAGCAGCAATCCTTTTGTCGCCTCTGAAATGGCCCTGCTCAAAAGCTATCTTGCCGCGGCCCCGTGTGAACCGGTTCTGGTCTGTGCGGCGGGGGGCGATGCCGATGAAACCGCCGATATCGCATCGGCCTTCGCCGATTGCGGTTCTTCGCGCATGGTCCTGACCCGTCTTGATGTCGCCTCCCGTCTGGGCGGGGTATTATTTGGCGCGGATTCAGCAAATCTTTCCCTTTGTAATGTCACTATGACATCACAGGTCGCCGACGGCCTTACCGCAATCAGCCCCGTTGCCCTGGCAAAATTGCTGATCCCTGCATCGCGGACCGCATCGGCGAAACCGAGCTTCTCTGAGGTCGTGAAATGATAACCAAGAGCGATACCGCCAAAAAGCCTGCACCGCGCCGCAAGGGCGACAATATTATTGCCATCGCATCGGGCAAGGGCGGGGTAGGCAAAACATGGTTTTCCATCACCCTGACCCATGCGCTGGCGATGCAGGGTTTCAAACCGTTGCTGTTTGATGGCGATCTGGGTCTGGCCAATATTGATATTCAACTGGGCCTGATGCCCAAACACGATCTGGGCGGGGTAATTTCCGGGCGCATTGCATTAAAAGACGCCATTACCCGCTATCCCGAGGGCGATTTCGATATTGTCGCCGGGCGCAGCGGATCGGGCAGCCTTGCCAATTTGCAGGTCTCACGCCTTCAGGCGCTGGGGGATGATCTGATGCAAACCGGCAAATCCTATGACCGGGTTCTGGTCGATCTGGGGGCCGGGGTGGATCAGGGCGTGCGGCAAATGACGGCGATGGCCAATACCGTGATCGTGATTACCAATGGCGATCCGACATCCCTGACCGATGCCTATGCCTTTATCAAGATTACCCATATGGAACGACCCAAAACCGACATTCGGGTCGTCGTCAATATGGCAAAGGACAAAAAGGAAGGCGAGGCGATTTACACCAAATTGCTGAAAGCCTGCGAGGGGTTCCTGAAAATCTCGCCGCCCTTGCTGGGCGTTGTGCGCCAGGACCCCAAGGTTTCGGAATGTATCCGCAACCAGACCCCGCTTCTGACCCGTCATCCCAATTCAACGGCGGCGCAGGATATTGAAAAAATCGCGCTCAAGCTGATCGAAAGCTGAGGATATCATGACAACCGGCGCTGTTCCTCCCGCTCCTCCTGCCACGGGTAGTGGCGCGGTTGGCACGGGTGCGGGCAGTGCTGCCCCATCCGGCACGGCCATTGGCGGCACGGCGCAAAATGTGCCCGCCGCCGTTGCCAAATTGCCGGTCGATGCCCTGTTGCAGGCAACAATCCAAAGCAAATCCGGCACAGAAATTCAGCTTCAGACCGCCCTTGGCCCGATCACGGTCAAATTGCCCGCCCCCTTGCCGTCAAACCTTGGCGATCTGTTATGGATGCGTGTCCTGACCCAGCCCGGCCGTAATGACGCCGCCAATCTGATGCGGTTTCAGTTTTTGCCGCAAAGCATCACCACCCCGCCCGGTGGCGGTGGTACGACCCCGTCATTATCCAGCCCCCTGATCCCCGGCCAGACCTTTAACGCCATCACCACCACCGCCCTGTCCCTTCCCGGTGGCAACAGCCTGCCCGCCGGAAGCAATCTGCAAGTGATGTTTATCGGGGCAGGCACCGCCAATCCGGCACAGGCCGCCAATCTTTTGGCGGTGGCATCCGGTGGCACCGGCCTTGCGATCGGGGGCAATATGGCCGGGGTTTCACCGATGATGCCCGGCGGTGCACCGGTTGCCGGGGGCGGCCCGGTTTCCGTTCCCGGCATGGCATCGGGGCCTGTACCTGTACCGGGCGGCATCCCCGCCGCAGGCGTCATATCGACACCCGGCGCGGGAATCGCACCCGGAAGTGGCACCGCACCGGCCCCCCTGATCCTGACCGGCACGATCCTGCCTGCCAACAGCCCCGAGGCCCGCCTGCTCCCCGATGGTTTTACCGCCCTGCGGACTTCCGCCGGGGTGGTCGGGGTCAAACTGCCGGTTCCGGCCCCGGCGGGGGCGACGGTTTCCTTTGCGGTCGATGGCAGTATCGCGGCCAATGCCGCCCGGTCCCTTGCCATGTCGGTGATGACCGAGGCCGATCTGATGGCACGCGGCGAAACCGCGCAACTCAGCCGCCAGTGGGGCAGTCTGCAAAATGCACTGACAACACTGGCGCAAGGCGACCCACAGGCCGCCGCCCTGTTGCAAAACAATATTCCTGCCGCAGGCCCGCGTTTGACGGCAACGATGGTGTTTTTCCTGTCTGCCCTGACCGGATCGGGCGGCAGTTTGCGCGGCTGGGTGGGCGACCGGCCGATTGGCGCCCTGGAAACCCGCGATGCCGGTCTGGCGAAAAAGCTGGAAGGCGATTTTGCCACCCTGCGCAATATCGCCACCGAAGAACGGTCAGATGGCTGGCGCATTGCGCCAATGCCCTTTCAGATGGGCGATAAAATCGAACAGATCCGGCTGGCCTGGCGGCAGGGGCAGGAAGATGAAGACACCGACAATCCGTCTGATGATCCCGGTACGCGGTTTTTGCTGGATCTGTCTTTCAGCCATATCGGCCACACCCAGCTTGACGGGTTGATGAAGGCGCGGATACAGCATTTTGATTTGATTGTGCGCACCGAAAACCGTCTGGCCGAAGCATATCGGAACGATATCCGAACGATTTTTCAGGATGCCCTGACGATTACCGGCATGGCAGGCGGGCTGCTTTTTCAGGATGGCAGCCGCTTTGTCATCCTGCCCGAAACCCCGTCGCCCGACGATCATGGCGGGCGCGGGATCGAGGCCTGATTGTTTTAACGACGATAAACGGAACACCGCCATGCTGGAAATTTTTCAAAGACGCAATCTGTTACTGACCGAGGGAAACCCCGGATCAGGCCTTGATTATGTCGTGACGTTGCAAGGCACCCTCAAGGGCAGTTCAGTCGTCTTTCCGGCCCGCCTCACCTTGCGCTATGTGCCGGACCGGTTGATCCTGCGGCCCGATTGCCTTGGGGCCTATTTCGCGGAAATCGAAACCATCGCGTTCGACAATTTTGAAACCGCCGCCGTCATGCTGATGGAAGATTTCAACAATGAACTGGTGCCGCGCTGGATCAATCTGCGGATCGACAAACAAACCGCCGATAACAAAAGCGTTGCCCACCACGAAGCCGCCCTTGAAGACCGGCAACCCAAATGGAACAATCCCCGCCTGCTCGAACGCCTCGAACGCTATTGATTACGCGGGGTCCAGCAACAACAAACCATCCTCATCGGCAAAAACCCGGTCATCGGGGGTGCACAGGATATTGGCAAGGGTGACGGGAATATTGACCGTGCCTTCGCCCCGGCGGCTGGATTTGCGCGGCAGGGTGCCCAGCGCCATCACCCCGATATCAAGGCCGGCCAATGCCACCCGGTCCCGGACACAGCCATAAATCACCACCCCTTCCCAGCCGTTTCGCTGCGCATCCCCGGCAATCATATCACCCAGAACGGCACAACGGGTCGATCCCCCGGCATCCACCATCATCACCTTGCCGCGCCCGTCGGTTCCGGCCAGTTCCTTGATTCTGGAATTGTCCTCGAAACATTTGACGGTGACGGCAAGGCCGGAAAATTTCTTGCGCCCGCCAAAATGCTGAAACACCGGCAATGCCACACGCGCAGCATCCAGATAATCATCATAAAGATCGCAAGTGGTGAAATCGGCGGAAACCGGATGGTTCATGATCGTGCCCCTGATTAAATTGGATACAAAAGTATGCAATTATACCATCCCCAAGGCAACTGCACATCCCTTCTGTCAGGCGGCTGCAATCACTTCGATTTCCACAAGCCACTCTGCCGAAAGGGTTTGGGCGACAATGGTGGTCACCGGCACCGCCCGGCCATCAAGTGCCGCTACACGGGCATCCTGATTTTGCTGCACAAAATCCGCATCGCGCAAATAACTTGTGACACGAATGATATGCTCCATCCCCATCCCCGCCTCCGCAAGGATCCGGCGGATATTCCCCCATATCAGATCAAGCTGTTCTGCCAGATTCCGGCCCGGCGTCCCATCTTCGCGCAATCCCATCGTGCCGCTGACGAATAAAAACCGGCTTGGAAGCTCAACCTCCATTGCGTGGATATAATCATCTGTTGCGCGGTAAATGCCGGAATTTGGGTTGCGAATATGTGTCATCATCATAACTCTCCTGTTTTGCAAAAATCAGGATATGCCTTATATTTTTCTGTGAAATCGAAAAAAGGCAGAATGGAAAAGTTATGAAGCCTGTTCAGCAAAAAGAAATGCGCAGCCTGTCCCTGGACCCGTTTGACCGAAAAATATTAGGGGCATTGGTAAAAGACGCGACCATCACCTATACCGAGTTGGGAAGACTCGTCAGCCTGTCGGCACCGGCTGTCCATGAACGGGTGAAACGCCTGCGCAAATCCGGCGTGATCCAAGGCACATCGGCACGGCTTGACGGCCCCGCCATCGGCAAATCCTTCATTGCCTTTGTTCATGTCGATACCGAAGGCTGGGGCAAAAGCCAGCGCATGATGAAAATCGCAGACTTTCCTGAAATTGAGGAAATCCACTCGGTGGCCGGTGATACCTGCCTGATTCTCAAGGTCAGGACCGAACATGCCCGGGCATTGGAGGCCCTGCTGTCGCAAATTTATATTCTTCCCGGGGTGATAGGCACCCGCAGCTATGTCGTGCTGTCCACCTATCTTGAACGCCCGGTTCAGGCCGATATCACACAGGACTGGCCGGAAATTCCGATGCCCGAATAACTACCGGAACGGCGCCCCATGCACCCAGCAGGTCAGGGAAAACCGCGTGCCCTGTGTGGTCGGCGCCACCCGGTGCAAAACGAAACTGGGAAACAGAATGGCGGTGCCGCGTGTCATCGGCGCATCAATAATATGCCCGGACGGGTTCAGTTGCAGCAACCCGCCGTCATAATCCGCCGGGTCCGATAACTGGACCACCAGTGTCAGTTTGCGACGCCGGGCCACGTCGCTGGCCCCGGTGTCGCTGTGCCAGTCATAATGGCCGCGTTGATCCCCTTCATACCGGGCGATTTGTGCATTTTCGGCAAAATCGGTCAGGTTGAAATCAAAACAGCTGCGATTGGCCTCGGCGACCAGATCAATGATCCGGCGCATCACGACGGGTTCCTGCTCCTCGTTAAACCAGGCGATCTGGCTGCGGCGGATATGGCTGGCCGATTGTCCCTGCACCAGCCCGCCATCATCAAGCTGATCGGCAAAACCATCAATCAGACGATCACAGCTTGCCGCATCAAACGCGCCGGGAACCACAAGAAACATTTCTTCGGGGAACATTGCCGACATCCTTCTGCCGCCCTATCGCCCACAGGCGACGATCCCCCGATTTAGCGACTATTTCGCCCACTGACCAGTGGCTAGATCAATCACGCCCAAGATTGATCACCCGCCCGCCTGCCGCCCTTGCATCATCCGGGTCATGGGTCACCATCAAAACCGGCAATGATTTTTCCAGCGCCCGGTCAAAGACAAATTGCCGGATTTGCCCGCGCCGTTCGACATCCAGTTTTGAAAACGGTTCATCCAGCAACAAGACAGACGGTTCGGACAACAAGACCCGCATCAACGCCACCCGTGCGCGTTGCCCGCCCGACAGGGTTGCCGGGTCTCGCCCGGCAAATCCGCCAAGGCCCGCAGTTTCAAGGGCCGCCTCGATCCGCGCCATCCGGGCGGCCCGCCCGCGCACCGATGGCGGCAGGGCAAAGGCCAGATTGCCTGCCACCGATAAATGCGGAAACAGCAAATCATCCTGAAACAATATGCCGACATGGCGGTCTTGCGGCGGTAACGGGTTCAGACACATTCCGTTTAAAAACACCTGCCCGCTAACATCAAACCCCACCGGCAACAGGCCGCAAATATACGCAAGCAGGCTGGATTTCCCCGATCCGCTGGGCCCCATCAGGGTCACAACCTCGCCCGGTGCAATGGCAAGCGACAGATCCACCAGAACCCGCCCGTCAAGACGCAGGCAGACATGATCCAGTCGCAATCCGGTGGCAGCGGCGGTGGCGGTGGCGGTGGTTTCAGTCATATCGGTCCCATGTCCTATTTTCCTGCCGCCATCCCGCGCCGGTGGCGAAACAGCACGGCAGGCACAATCATCGCCAGAACAAATCCGCAAAACGGCAAAATCATTTGCAACAGGCCATAAATGCCAATCATGCGCCGGTCGCCGCCTGCGGCAAGGGCTACCGCCTCGGTCGTGATCGTGGCAAACCGCCCCGCCCCGATCAGCAATGTCGGCAAATATTGCCCGATACTGACGGCAAAACCGATGGCAAGCGCCACCAGAACCGCCCGTAACAACAACGGCAGACGCACCTGCCAAAACACCCTGTTCGCCCCGGCCCCCAGACACAGGGCCGTTTGCCCGTATCGCCGGTCCAGGGCGCGAAACGGATCGGCCAGCGCCAGAAACACATAAGGCAACACAAAAACCAGATGCCCAATCACCACCGAAATCAGGGTCCGATCCAGCCCGATATAGGTAAAAAACACCTGCATCCCGAACATGAAACTGACCTGCGGCACCAAAAGCGGCACATAAATCAACGCCATCCCCCGGCGACCGGGCCGCCCGGCACCACGTTCTTCCTGTTCCAGACAGGCCAGCACCAGAACAATCGCCATCCCCACGGCCAGCGCCCCAATCAGGGCGGTCTGGCCCAGTGTGATCATCAACCCGTCAAATTGCCGCTGCCACAGGCGCAGGCTCCAGTGTTCGGGCAACAGATCGGGAAAGCGCCAATATCCGGCAAAACTCCAGACCATCAACCCGGCCAGCCCGAAAAAAACCGCCGCCGCACTGATCATGGCAATCGCGGCGGCAACCCCGCGCACCGCCCCGTCGCGCCGCCCGCGCCGCCCGGCCTGTGTCAGGATACAGCCCATATGCGCCACCACACGTTCGCCCGCCACCCAGACCAGCATCGCCGCCAGCACCAACAGCAATTGCGCCATCGCCCCGGCAGACGCCACAAACCGCATGGATAAATCCGGGTCCGACAGCCATTGCACAATCCGCACCGCCAGGGGCGGCGGCGTGGTCGGGGCCAGGATCAACGCCACATCGACCACCGATGTCGAATAGGCCAGAACCGCCAGAACCGGCAGGCGGATTTGCGGATAAATGTGCGGCAACACCGTTTTGATCCAGCCACTGACCCGCCCATATCCCAGCGTCAGCGCCACCTGTTGCGTGCGCTGCGCATCGGCCTGCGGCAGGGCGGCCAGTGTCATCAACAGCAAAAACGGAATTTCCTTGACCACCAGCCCGGCAATCAGCGCCAATCCCCAACCATCCTGCACCGTCAGAATATCGGGCGGACGATCCCACCCGCCGATATTGGCAAAGATACGCGCAATCCAGCCCGACGGCGCAATCAGAAACGCCAGCCCGAATGCCGCCGCCGCATGCGGAACCGACAGGATCGGCGACAACACACGCTGCATCAGGGCAAAGGACCGCGTGCCTTGCCATGCCGCACAAAACAGCACCACCGCCCCAAAGGAAATCAGGGTCGCCGCCAGCCCGTTGACAAACGACAACCGCATCGATTGCCCCAAACCGGGCATCGCGGCCAGATCCCGCCACGGATCAATGCGGAAATGATCCCCGCCCAGAACCGGCAAATAGCCAAAGGCCGGCAACACTGTGCCGATCAACCCGGCAATGACCGGCCCCAGCATCACCGCAACGGTCAGGATGGGCGCTAGGCGCAACAGGCCGGGCCGTTTTCGGATTTGCGCAATATCCGGCACAAAAGGCACCCCTTCTTATGGGGCCACGCCATACCGGCTTTGCCAGCCGGTTTCCACCAACTCCATCCAGCTTGGATGGGGTTCGGGCAATGCCTTGCCCAGTTCTTGCGGGGTCAGAGTGGCAATGCCAAGATCAAGCGCCTCAAACTGTGCGCGCACATCGTCCGGAATTTTGGCAAGGTCCAGCACGGTGGAACTGCCCAGAATATCCGGGTCCTGTTTCATCACCTGGGCTTCGGGTGACATCAGGAAATCGGCCAGCACCATCGCCCCGGCCTTGGCCGAGGCATTATAGGGAATGGCAACAAAATTGGTATTGCCCAGCGTGCCGCCCGTAAACACAAAACTACGCACCGTATCGGGCAATTCAAAATTGGCAATCGAACTGGATGCCTCGCCGGGGCTAAAGGAAAAGGCGATATCAATCGCCCCGTCATTCATCAGGGCACGCATATTGGCGGCATTTTGCGGATAAGCCTTGCCCCCCTGCCACAACAAGGGCTGCAAATCTTCCAGATACCCCCATAACGGGGCCAGCACCGCATCGGCATCGGTTTGATCGGCGGGCTGTTGCAATACCGACGCATCCGCCACCACCTCCACCAGAATCTGTTTCAAAAAACTTGATCCCATAAAATCGGGCGGCTGCGGATAGGTGAACCGCCCCGGATGCTTCACCAGCCATTCCAGCAAGGCCTGTGCGCTATCGGGGGTGTCGGTGACGCGCGCGCTGTCGTAATAAAAACTGAATTGCGCCATGCCCCACGGGGCCTCAAGACCATCGGTCGGAATGGTGAAATCGTTGCGAACGGTCGGTTTACCCTCGACATCGACATAGGCGAAATTGGGGGTCTGTTCCACCCACGGGCCAAATAACAGGCCATTGCGCTTCATCGCCGCAAAATTTTCGCCGTTAATCCAGATCAGGTCAACCGCCGCCCCATCATCAATCCCGGCGGCTTTTTCCGATACCACCTTGCTGACGGCATCGGCGGTATCGGTCAGTTTGACATGCACAACACTGACATCATACCGGTCGCTAACCTGCTTTCCGGCCCAGGCGATATAATCATTGATGCGTTGTTCGCCGCCCCAGGCATGCCAATAAACCGTCTGGCCGCGTGCCTGTTCCAGAACGGCGTCCCAATTGCCAATATCGGGGGCCGGATCGGCAAGGGCCGGTGCCGGGGAAACCGCCGTTGCCCCCAATGCCGTTGCCATCCACAAACCCGCCCATAATTTCCGCATATCGCCTGTCCCTGTTGCAAATGTCATATTCAAATTCTGTCTGCTGTCGCTAACAATCTGATTTTACAGATGGTCGGGCCGCATGACAGTTGTCGGTCCCCGGCATCAAAACGTCAATTCACGCTTGCGTTAATCCGGCGCGATCCACATCCCATTCCGGCTTTCATGATCACGCAGGATTTGCTGCCCTGTCCTTTTTGATTCTGGTCGGGGTTGTGCTGTTGCTTGATGGTGTGGAAATCCATGCGGCCATAAAATTTGCCGCCTTTTGCCGTCTCGGACAGCAATGCGCCAGAAGTTCTTGAGGCGGCCAAACATCCGTTCGATGACAGCATGTGGTGGCAGAGATCATACTGGCGAACCGCGACGCGGGATTTTTTGATATCGGCCAGAAAACCCGAATCAAGGTGGAGACATTCGGGTTCGCCAAGATCAGGGCGATTGATGGCATGGTGATTGATATGTCGCCCGATGCCATCATTGATAAAAAACCGGGGCAGGTTTATCTCGCCAGGATCGAACTGATGCCGCAATATCTAACGGTGCGTGGACGGTATGCACCGTTGCAGCCGGGGATGACGTTTATGACAGATATCCAGACCGGTGAGCACCGTTTGCTGGAATATGGCCTTGGCCCGATGTTGCGGTATCGGGATGAGAGTTTGAGGAAGAGGTGATGCAGAACATAATAAAAACAGAAAACAAAATGGTTATGGTAAGATTTTACTGTTTCTTGTTTATCTTTCTTTTGTCGTGTTTTTTTCTATTAATTGCGCCGCTTAAGGCGTCAGAAAATATAACCCTGTGTGACCAGATCGGATCTGTCGCATTCGATAAAGATCGTGTCAGTGATCCAATTCCCAAAGAGGAATATGATCCATTCAAGGTTGTTCCAGCTTGTCAGGAGGCGCTTTCGGATAGCCCAGACAACCCTAGATTTTATTTTCAGCTGGGCATTGCAATGGCAATGTTGCTCGAAGTTGACAAGGCTGTAGAGCATTTGGAAATGTCAGCAAACAAAGGTTATGAGGCCGCCAAAGGCTTTTTAAAAAAATATGAATCTAAGATTGGACAAGAAACCAGTAGTGCTTCCCCTGAACTGAACCAAAATGACAACAAGCCACTGAATGATTGTGACCGCATTGGCTCAATGCCAATCGATGTAAGGCGGGTCGGGCAACCGCTTCCTATTGAGAAATATCAACCTGAGAAAGTTGTTAAGGCCTGCAGGGAAGCCTTGAAAGGAGATCTGGTAAATCCACGATTTCATTTTCAACTAGGGATGGCGCTACTCGGTACGGGAGAGGTAGATGACGCCTTGATCGAACTTCAGACTGCTGCTAGCCGAAACTATGTTGCAGCTAAATTGGTGCTCGATAAATTCAACGAGAAATCTGCGAAATAGAGGCAAGATATGCCTGATCAAGAAGAGAATGATGGGCCGGAAAATACTGGAAACAAAACATTAGACAAAATAAATACTATTCGCGACTTTGGTTAAGGTATAATCCTACGTGTGCACAATCATGATATCTTAATTATTTGTGATGAGAGACGGATGGATAGGTAATTTTTTATGAATTTTTACAATAAATTCAGATCAATTTTTATTTTGTCAGTATTTATTGGATTTTTCATAATAACTACTACTCAAAATTCATATGCAAAAAACTGTTCTGATCTCAAATATTCAACTTTTAAAGATAATTTTTATACTGATCATATTAATGAAATGTATGATTGCGCCTCTGATGGAGATGATTATTTTAAATCTTACCTTCAGGGTTTATTTTTCTCTGGAATGATCACTGTTTCCAGTGAACTGCTTGATTTTTTAAGAAGTCCCGTTGACGGAGATAATTATTCATTACTTAAATCTTACTTAATTAATGCTTCGAGGGTAAGAGATGAGAAAGATGCAGAAAATTCGATAAAATTCCTTATGCAGTCTGCAAAAAATGGAAACCCTTATGCTGGTTATCTTTCTTCGGCCAGATATCTTTATGAAGATGGGGATCTGGCAGATATTATTTCTCATTTTTCATATAATTATGGTCATAGATACGGATTATTTTTCTTTAGTATAAGGAGTATGTTGCAAAATGGGTGTTATAAAATAAGTAGAGCTTTCGAAAAATCTATCGAGAAAGGTCTATATTTTGATCCTCATTTTGTAAATTTTCTCCACATATTTAAGAATAATGGTTGTGATATCGGAAAAATGAATGGAAATGAAATGATATTTTTCCATTTACCGATAGATGATTATATTATTTCAGATAATGAAAATTATGATGTTGACTATGAGCATGTCGATAGGTGGATAGAGGTGCATTCTGATTTGAATGCAAAAAGCCCTTTAAATTTCTGCTCTGGTGATGGGGACTATACTTGCAAGAAATTTGCCTTCTATGATGATTTTTATTGCAGGGCAATTTTGTCTGTTGGAGATAAAGATATATCTGTATCTCCAGAATATGAAGATTGCAGGGAAAACTTTCTGAGACAGCATAAATAAATCTCAAGATGAGTTCTGATGATTTAGATAAACCTGCTGTCGCTAACAATCTGATTTTACGGATGGTCGGGCCGCATGACAGTTGTCGGTCCCCGGCATCAAAACGTCAATTCACGCTTGCGTTAATCCGGCGCGATCCACATCTTGGTCTGGCCTTCATGATCACGCACAGGATTTGCAAACATGTTTGAATGGATGGCCGACCCGCATATGTGGATGGGGCTGGCGACGCTGACCGCGCTCGAAATCGTGCTTGGCATTGATAATATCGTTTTCCTGTCTGTCATCGTTTCCAAATTGCCCAAGGCGCAACAGGCATCGGCCCGGCGCATTGGCCTGATTGCCGCGATGGGGATGCGTCTGGCACTGCTGGCCTCCATCACCTGGGTCATGCAACTGACCACCCCGCTGTTTGCGGCATTCGGCCAACAGGTCAGCGGTCGGGACATGATCCTGATCGGCGGCGGCCTGTTTCTGATCGCCAAGGCGTCAAAGGAAATTCACCACACGATTGATGAACCCGACGAACAACAGGTCAAAATCGTGACCGGCTTTGCCGCCACCATTGTGCAGATCATGTTGCTTGATATCATCTTCTCGCTTGATTCCGTGATCACCGCCGTCGGGCTGGTTGATCATTTGTCGATCATGGTGATTGCGGTGATATTGTCGGTTCTGGTGATGCTGGTTTCCGCACGGGCCATTGGCGAATTTGTCGAGAATCATCCGTCGGTCAAAATGCTGGCCCTGTCCTTTTTGATTCTGGTCGGGTTTGTGCTGTTGCTCGATGGTGTCGAAATTCATATCCCCAAAGGCTATATCTATTTCGCCATGACCTTCAGTCTGGGCGTTGAAACCCTGAACCTGATCAACAGCAAACGGAAAAAGGCGGCCCGCGCCAGATTGCCATCATGAAGAAAATCACCCCGCCCGAAAGACTGGCCGCCCTGTTTGCCGTCCATGACATGGATATTGACGTTCTGGAATTTCCCGATGGCACAAGGTCGGCGCTTGATGCCGCACGGGCGGTCGGCTGCGACGTTTCCGATATCGGCAAATCGCTGATATTCATGACCGCCGATGACAACAAACCGGTTCTGGTGATCATGAATGGCGCGGACCGGGTGGATGAAAACCGGGTCGCCACCCTGATCCATCAACCGATCCGCAAGGCCAATGCCGATGATGTCCGAACGGCCACCGGATACGCAATTGGCGGTGTGCCGCCCTTTGGCCATCTGACCCCGGTGATGACCCTGATCGATGAAAAACTGCTGATCAAGGATATCATCTGGCTGGCCGCCGGAACCCCGCGCAGCGTCTTTGCCATGACACCCGATCAATTGCGGAAAATAACCGGGATTGAAACAGGTGTTGCTGTCTCGGTATGACACTTGGATAAAATCTGGAATTGCAGAAACAGGAAACAATTTCCAATTAATATTCTTCCTGATAAAAATGACAATCAGCATGATTATTTTCAGGTGCAATACCCGCATAAAAATAATCTGCATGATGGCTGATTTCATTGAATTGACGGAAGAAAACCAAAATGACGTTCACACCGAAAAACATTCTGGCCATACTGGCCGTCTCCTTTTTGGCGGCTTGCGCCTCCCCGGCGCAATTCCAGAACATGACCGTCGATACCGGGACCAATACCTTCGATACGAGCAATTCGCCTTATCATGATGCGATTCTTGTCAAAAATATCGAAGGCGGCGAAGAAACCAATCCGCTCTGGACATCAGAAGTCAGCAGCACGGCATTCAAGGAAGCCCTGATTGCGTCGCTGGAGAATGTCGGGTTGCTGGGCAACCTGACCGCCGATGCGCCTTATGAATTGCAGGCGACACTTTTGCGCGTCGATCAGCCGTTTTTTGGACTTGATCTGAAAGTCGACTCTCTTGTCCGTTACGAAATTTTCGACAAAAAAACCGGCGCATCCGTTTTCGAGAAAGAAATTCCCGCGTCTCATACCGCGACATTCGGCGATTCCCCGTTTGCCGTCCAGCGTTTGCGCCTTGCCAATGAGGGATCGATGAAAAGCAACATTACCGGCTTCATCGAAGCCTTGCTCGAATCAGACATGCCCATCGAAAACAAAACGACGGCACCGGCGACAAGTTAGGGTCCGCACCCTAAATCCCGTCATCCTTCCGGGTCGCAGACCGCGCACCGATTTCATCAAGATCGTTCTGTTCCTTGCGGTTTTCTTCGGCCTGTTCGGCGTCAATGCGGTTGCGTTCGGAAATCTCGATGGTTTTGAGTTCCTTGAACGCATCCGCCACCACGTCGCGAAAGGATTCAATCGCACGTTCCTGATCATGGATGCGTTTTGTCAGAACCTCGCGTTCGGCTATCACCGCGCTGGCAAAATTGCCATAGGCAAACCCGGCAAGTTCCGGGTCGGTTGCCGCCACTTTTTGTTCGGCAATCACCGCCCGTTCCAGTTCGGCCTTTTCGGCCACCAGATGATCAAGGGCGGCCTGCATGTCGGATAACTCGCGGCGCTTTTCATCCAGCGCCCATTTGCGGATGCGGATCAGGGTTTTGAAATTTTTCGCCATGATGCGTCACGCCTTCGCCAATGGGGGCCGGGGGATCATCCCTGCCCGCCCAGGGCGCGTTTTGCCGCATTCAGATCGGCGGCAGTCCGCGACTGGCTGATAACGCGCCCGCCCCCCTGCGCCGGGCCCGTCGCCGATGCCGCCGGTGCCTCGGCGGCAGGTTCATCAAGCATATCAAGCCTGCGCGCCAGTTCCAGATAACCTTCGGCCAGACGGGTGCATTCATTACGGCCCTGACTGAGAAATTCCTCGATCAGCGGAAAATAATGGATGGCCTCATCCACCTTGGGATCGGCCCCGCGCCGATAGGCACCCAGCCGGATCAGTTCCGCCATATCGTTATAGGTCGCCAGCAATTTTCGGGCGCGTTGCACAACGTAATTTTCATTGTCGCTGTTACAGCCGGGCATGGTGCGCGATACGCTGCGCAAAATATTGATCGCCGGATAACGCCCCTGTTCAGCAATGGCGCGGTCCAGAACAACGTGACCATCCAGAATACCGCGCACCGCATCGGAAATCGGTTCGTTATGATCATCACCATCGACCAGAACGGTAAACAGCCCGGTGATCGATCCCTGCCCCGGCCCGCCCGGCCCGGCCCGTTCCAGAAGACGCGGCAATTCGGCAAACACCGTCGGCGTATAGCCCTTTGACGCCGGGGGTTCACCGACCGACAGGCTGATTTCACGTTGCGCCATCGCAAAACGGGTGACGGAATCCATCATGCACAAAACATCGCGCCCCTGATCGCGGAAAAATTCCGAAATCGCCAGCGTCATATAGGCCGCCTGACGGCGCATCAGGGGTGGCTCGTCCGATGTCGATACCACCACCACCGACCGCCGCAACCCTTCCTCGCCCAGATCATCCTCGATAAATTCGCGGGCCTCGCGGCCACGTTCGCCAATCAGGCCGACCACGGCAACGTCCGATGTCGTATGACGTGTCATCATCGACAGCAAACTGGATTTACCGACACCGGACCCGGCGAAAATCCCCATGCGCTGCCCCCGGCAACAGGTCAGAAACGTGTTCATGGCCCGAACACCCAGATCAATCTTGCCCGACACCCGTTGCCGCGAATGGGCCGAAGGCGGCGTACTGCGGATCGCATAGGGTTTGATGCCTTGCGGTAACGGGCCCTTGCCGTCCACCGGCTCGCCAAAAGCGTTAACAACCCGGCCCAGCCAGCCATCATCGGGAAAAACCTGCGGTTGGGTATCGGACAATTCAACCGAACAGCCAATACCAATGCCGTCCAGCGCCCCGAACGGCATCAAAAGGGCGCGTTCATTGCGAAAACCGACAACTTCGCAGATCACCGGGTCGCCATCGCGCCGCCGCACCTTGCACCGGTCGCCAATCGACAATGATCCTTCAACCCCGCCAATTTCGACCAGCAGGCCCAAAACCGCCGTAACCCGCCCGACCACGCGGTAATCGGGGATACGACGAATTTCGGCAGCGATGTTTTTGCCAATCTGAAACACAAATTTCCGCTTTTTTCTGTCAATCCACCGGACCATCGGGGGTGGATATCGCCCCGCGTCGTTCCTATATATAACTGCCATACAGGCAATTAAAAAGGCGTGTATGGCAAAATGCGCCAATTGCCGCCCGGTGTGCGCCCCCCGCCCCAATCCGTTAAACCCTTGTGAAATCTGGGATTGAGACGATTGGTTAACCGACGCCGGAAAAAAAGTTAACACAATGCGACTCGCCTGCTTGCCACGAGTCGCAAAGCAACGTATCGTATCGTTAACAAAATAAAGCACGGCAGTCGTTGGGGCGCTTGCCGGAGCCAGACCGGATTACAACGGAATTTTTGCGGAACACGGTAACGGAGCGGAGCGGATAATGCGGGTGCTGCTTGTCGAAGATGACAATGCAACGGCTGACAGCATCGAGTTGATGCTGAAATCCGAGGGCATGGTCATCGATACAACCGATCTGGGCGAGGATGGCCTGGAAATCGGCAAACTGTATGATTACGACATCATACTTCTGGATCTTATGCTGCCGGATATTGACGGCTACGAGGTGCTGCGCCGCTTGCGCGATGCCCGGGTCGAAACACCGGTGCTGATCCTGTCCGGTCTCAGCGAGACCGAGGACAAGGTCAAAGGCCTTGGTTTTGGTGCAGATGATTATCTGACCAAGCCCTTTGACCGAACGGAACTTCTGGCGCGCATCCAGGCAATTGTCCGGCGCTCCAAGGGCCATGCGCAGTCAGTGATTGCGACGGGCAAGATCAATGTCAATCTGGACGCCAGAACGGTCGAGGTCGAGGGTGCCCCCCTGCATCTGACCGGCAAGGAATACGGCATTCTTGAATTGCTGTCCCTGCGCAAGGGCACGACCCTGACCAAGGAAATGTTCCTGAACCATCTTTATGGCGGGATGGATGAACCGGAACTGAAAATCATCGACGTTTTCGTCTGCAAACTGCGCAAGAAAATCCAGTCTGCAACCGAAGGCGACAATTATATCCATACGGTATGGGGGCGCGGCTATGTCCTGCGCGATCCCGAAAGCAACAGCGGCGCAAACGCCGCCTGATCCTTTCGCCATACCCCGATATAACGCAAAAACGCCCCGGTTTTCCGGGGCGTTTTTTATGGCGATCAGGGCAAATATATCAGGGGGTGAATGATGTCGTTGACTTGCAGCCAGTCAATCAGTTCAAACAACGGCACCACCATGAAGAACACCATCCCGTCCCGCAAGGTGCGCCATAACAGATTTGGCCGAACTTCAATGGTTTCCATATCGCGCCACGCCGAAAATCGCGGAAACAGTCGCGGTGTCTGCTGTTTATAGGCCCCAAAATCCGCACCAAAGATATTTTCCAGTTCGCGTTCTTCCCGCAAAATCACCGGCAGGAAAACCGCAACCGCCCCGGCAAGAAAAATACCCGTCATCAGTAAACTGCCGGTTTGCGCCCCGACACCGGCCGCCCCGATAAAGCTGAACATATAAAGCGGATTCCGGCTGATGGAATAAGGTCCGGTTGCCGTCAGTTCCTGCGCCTTGCGTCCGCCGATATAAAGCGTACACCACGCCCGCCCCAATATCGCCAGTCCGATCATCACCAAACCGGCGATCTCGATGGTCTCGTGGGCGAAACGGTCAATCTCGGCCAGTGACTGCACCATCGGCAAGGCCACAATGACCGCAAGGACCAGAACAAGAAGCACCAGCTTGCGCTGACGCTGAACCCGCGAAAGACGATGGCGGGAAGACGCAATATCGGATGTGCTCATCATGGTTTCCTGAAAAGCCGAAAGTTATTTCTTGTCCTCGGGCTTGCCAAAGCGCGACCGGTCAAATGCCGGGGCCGGTTTGGCCGGATCGGGCCGGGCCGGGGCAGACCCCGTGCCGCTGCCCAAAGGCGGGCGCGCAGTCCCCGGTGTGCCGCCGGTCGTTCCGGGGGACGGGCGGGAATATGTCGATCCCGCTGGCGTTGCCGGACGGCTGGCAATATTGCCGGTTGGCGGTGGTGCCGGACGGGTATAGCCGGTCCCGGTCGTACCCGATGCCGGGGTTGCCGGGCGGGCATAGCTGCCCGTACCGCCGGTCGCACCGGTTGTCCCCGGCGTGGCAGGCCGTGCGGGCGGCGGTGTCGTGGTTCCGGTCGCTGCCGTTTGCATGCTTTTGGGTTTGGGAAAGGCAAATCCGCCTGCGGCGGGGGCTGCATTGCCACTGCTGGGTGCTGCCGTGCCCCCGGCCTGCGCCTTTTCCAGCGCGGCCAGATCAACTTCCGGTGCGCCGGGGCGGTTCAACTGATAAATGCCGCGCTGACGTGCCAGCGGCTTGAATTTATCGGAAATGCCCAAAACCGTTTCCGCCCCGCCCAGAAACAGAAATCCGTCATCGGGCATCTGGGCGGAAATCTTGGTCAGAACATCGGTCTTGGTCACCTGATCGAAATAAATCAGCACATTGCGGCAATACACAACATCGAACTGCCCCAACGGTTTGAGGTCATCAAGCAGGTTATATTCGCGATATTGCACCCTGGAGCGCAAATCCTGCGAAATTTGCCACATATCGTCCTTTTTCTGGAAATGCTTGACCAGAAGCTGGATCGGCAGGCCGCGCTGAACTTCAAATTGCGAATACAGACCCGCCTTGGCCTTGTTCAGGATGTCGCGCGAAATATCGGTGCCGATAATTTCGATGCGCCATCCGGCCAACTGGCTGGCAAATTCCTGCAAGATCATCGCCAGCGAATAGGGTTCCTGCCCGCTGGAGGCGGCGGCACACCAGATGCGCAAATGGCGCTTTGTGGCCCGCGCCTTGATCATATGGGGCAGGACAACATGGCGGAACTGGTCAAACGGCTTGGTATCGCGAAAGAAAAACGACTCATTGGTCGTCATCGCCTCGACGACTTCTTCAATCAGGGCGCGATCATGGCCGCGCAAGGCCCCGATCAGTTCGGTCAGATCTTTCAGATTGCGTTTGCGGGCAATCGGCATCAGCCGGCTTTCGAGCAAGTACAATTTGTCCTGCGTCAGGACAAGACCCGAGCGGGATTTGATCAACTTGCTGACGAAATCAAAGTCTTCCGGCTTCATCATTTTGTTCTAACGACCCCCGGCAAATTTTTTAACATAGGTCGCAATATTTCCCAACGGTAACACAGCAGTACAAACACCGGCTTTCGCCGCCGCACCGGGCATTCCCCAAACCACGCTGGTTGCTTCGTCCTGGGCGACCACCATGCCGCCCGCCGATGCAACGTCCTGCGAACCCAGCATACCATCCTGTCCCATTCCCGTCAGAATGATAGTCAAAAGATTCCCGCCATAGCTTTGCACCAGACTGCGCAACATCGGATCGACCGACGGACGACAGAAATTTTCGGGTGCATTCTGGTTCAGCGCAATGCGCCGTGCATTGCCACGCCCTTCAATCACCATATGATAATCGCCGGGCGCAAGATAGATCCGCCCCGGTGTAACCGGCTCGCCATTCACCCCTTCGTGGCATTTCATCCCCGTCAGACGGGTAATATGTTCGGCCAGAATGGTGGTAAAGGTTGCGGGCATATGCTGGGTGATAAACACCGGCTGACGGACTCCGGCCAGACCGCGCAACACCTCGAACAAAGCCTGCGGCCCACCGGTTGAACTGCCAATGGCAATCGCCTCGACATTCAGACGTTTTTCCGGCAACAGCGTGATCGGCCCCTGCGCGCGCAGCATCCGCTTGGGTGCCGGGGCGGCGGCCCCACCTTGCGGCGCGGAAGGACGTCGGGCCGTTTTGCCGGATGGTGCGGGCGGTGCGCCGGGTGTCGCCGGTGCCACCGGCTTGTCGCGCACAATACCGGCCCCCGCCGATTTTGACGGTGCAGGTGCCGCAACAGGTCGTTTGGTATCTGACGCGGAAACTGTTTTCTGAACAGACGATGCCTGCGTTGCCCGTGATCCTGCCGCCGCAGCCGCATCGCGGATCAGCCCCCCCGGATCATGCCGGGGCGGATGTTGCACCAAAGGCCGGGACACCTCTGTATCGTCGCGTTCAGCCTGTTGCGGGCGTACCGGTTGCCGGACATGATGTTGCACCGCATGTTGCGTCGGGCGGGGACGCAATTCGGCGGTAAATCTTTTGCGCTGGATACGTCCGGCTTTTTCCAGAACCTGATGCTCGACCGACATCTGGGCACGAAAGGGTGCCGATTCATCACCGGCATCATCGGCGGTTGGTTCCGGAGCGGCGGCTGCCTCAACAGCTTCCCCGTCCCCTTCATCAACAGATTCGTCTTCATCCGGTTCGTCATATTGCTCTGTCTGTTCCAGCATCTTGCGACGCTGTTCCGCCCATGCCTTGACCTTGTCCAGAAGTTCGGCACGGAACCCCTCGCCAACATTCAGATCCTTGGCCGATGACGGTTTGGGCACATAATCAACCGCACCCAGTGTCATGGCCTGAAAACTGATATCCGCATTGCGCTTGGTCAGGGTGGAGGCCATGATCACGCGAACGGTCGGGTCGATTTCAAGGATTTTCGGAAGGGCGGTCAGCCCGTCCATCACCGGCATTTCGATATCCAGAACAACGGCCTCAACCCCGCCCTTTTCCATCACGGCAAGGGCTTCACGGCCATTCACCACCGATCCGACCACCTCAATATCGGGGTCTTCCTGCAACATCCGCGTGACAAGACCCCGCACAATGGCTGAATCATCAACGACAAGGACTTTGTATGGTGGATCGATGCGGCCGTTTTCCACTATATCGATTTTCCCGGAGTTACGCAGACAGGCCTGCGGCCTGACAGCAAAAGCACGTCAGAAGAACAGCAATCTCAGATCAGGCCAACCTGTTCAAACTTGGCCTGAATGATTTCACTGTCGAAGGGCTTCATGATGTATTCGTTGGCGCCCGCACTGATCGCTTCCTGAATATGCTCCAGATCGTTTTCCGTCGTGCAGAAAACGACAACCGGTTCATCACCGCCCGGTGCATCGCGCAGGTCGCGCAGGAAATCAATCCCGCTTTTGATTGGCATGTTCCAATCCAGCAAGACGGCGTCGGGCATTTGTTCGAGGCATTTTTCAAGTGCCACTTGCCCGTCTTCCGCTTCCCATACCTCGAAACTCATTTCTTCGAGGATACGGCGCGCCACCATTCTGATGACTTTCGAATCATCGACGACGAGACAGCTCTTCATCGACTTCCTTCTCGCATTTTAAACATCGTTAAGCCAAAACCGGCACATCCCGAACGCCTTGCGCGTTCGGGGCTGCGACATCCTGTCAGCCTGCCTGTTTTACAGAAGACGTAAAATCAAGCAAGCGATTGACATCCAAAATCACCAGCAATGTTTTTTCCAGACGGAAAATCCCGTCGGAAAATTCCCGCCAGCGCGGATCAAGCGTCGCCGGGTTCTGTTCAAACGCGCTTTGCGGCACGCTCAGAACTTCACCAACCTGATCAACCATCAGGCTGTAAAGCTCCCCACCCTGATCGACAACGATGCTCATGCCCGGATTTTTATCTTCACGATCGCGCAGGCCAAGACGCTTGCGCACATCAATCGCCGTCACGATGCGCCCGCGCAAATTCAGCGACCCCGCCACTTCGGGCGGTGCCAGCGGAATGCGCGTGATGCGTTGCGGGCCCAGAACGTCCTGCACGGTCAAAACCGGAATGCCGAACAATTGCTTGCCGATGCTTGCGGTCACGAAATCCTTGGCCGATCCGCCCAGATCAAGGGCGTTCATGCGGTCATGGCTGGGAACAAGTGCCTTTGTCATACTCATATGCTCTCTCCCGAATTACACAGCCGCCAGCGTCTGTATCAAGGTTGATACAAGCGCATCCCGGTCAAATTTCGCAACATAGTCGCTAAAGCCAACCTTGCGGCCGCGTTCGAAATCTTCCTCGCTGGTATGCGAGGACAGGGCGATAATCGGCACTTCGCCCCATGCCTCGTCATTTTGCAAGGTCTGGGCAAATTCAAAACCGTTCATGCCCGGCATTTCGATGTCGCTGATAATGGCGTCAAACATCACACCATTGTTTTTCAGTTCCAGTGCCTGTTCGGCATTTTCAACCGTGGTGACATTGAACCCCGACACCGACAGCATCGGCGACAACAGATTGCGGAAGAACGGGCTGTCATCGACCAGAAGAACCCGTTTCTTTTCGCCACCGGTTTCTTCATTGCCGAACCAGTCGCTAAAGGCCAGTTCCAGATAATAACCGGCATCGATCAGATCGGTTGCCTTGCCATCGATCACCGCCGACCCGACCAGACCATCCTGATCCGATGTCAGTTCGACATTCAGCACGTCATCAACGATATCGACGATTTCATCAACCACCAGCCCCATCGTCCGTTCGCGATCCTGGAACACCAGGGTCGGCTGACGGCCTTCGGTTTTCATCTGATAGCTGCTGTCGATAAATACCAGCGGCATCAGTTTGCCACGGTACTGCACCAGCGGCCGGTTGTTGGAATATTCGATATTCTCGCATTCGATTTCTTCAAGACGCGCCACAAGGGCCAACGGCACGGCGCGCATTTCCGATCCACCGGCGCGGAAAACCAGCATCGAGGTGGTCTGGCGTTCCGATCCGTCGGTTTTGGCCTTGGATTCGACACCCTGCGAACCGCCCACGGTGATTTCACCGGTTTTCGAGGCAATGCCATTGGGATCAAGGATCATGATCACGCTGCCATCACCCAGAATGGTGTTACCCGAAAACAGCGACAGATCGCGCAGGATCGGGGCGACCGGCTTGACAACGATTTCCTCGGTGTCAAACACCCGGTCAACAATGATCCCGAAGGAATAGGTGCCAACCTGGGTGACAACGATAAAGGCTTCTTCATCCACGGCCTGTTCGGCCTCGGCGGTATCGTCAAGACCCAGGATTTTCTTGAGCGTGACCAGCGGCAACAGACGGTTGCGCAGACGCAGAACCGGGGTATCGTGGATACGTTCAATCGAATGTTCGGAATTGCTCGATGCCCGGACCAGTTCCAGAACGCTGATCTGCGGGATGGCGAAACGTTCGCCGCCGCTTTCAACGATCAGGGCCGAAACGATGGCAAGGGTCAACGGAATCTTGATGACAAAGGTCGAACCACGACCTTCGACCGATTTCAGCTCAACCGTCCCGCCGATCTTTTCAATATTGGTGCGCACCACATCCATGCCGACACCACGGCCCGACACCGATGTCACCTTTTCGGCGGTCGAGAAACCGGCCTTGAAGATGAACTGGTGAATCTGCGAATCCGCCATACTGTCGAGTTCGCTTTCGGTGGCCAGACCATTGCTGATCGCCTTGGCCCGGATCCGCTCGATATTCAGGCCGCGCCCGTCATCGGAAATCTCGATGATGATATGGCCGCCTTCGTGATAGGCGTTCAGGGTGACGGTCCCGGTTTCCGGTTTTCCGGCGTCGCGACGGCCCGGAATATCTTCCAGACCGTGGTCGGCGGAATTGCGGACCATATGGGTCAGCGGGTCCTTGATCAGTTCCAGAACCTGACGGTCCAGTTCGGTATCGGCACCGATCATTTGCAGATCGATTTTCTTGTTCATTTCAAGGGCCAGATCGCGAACGATCCGCGGCAGTTTGGCCCAGGCATTGCCAATCGGCTGCATACGGGTCTTCATCACGCCTTCCTGAAGGTCGGTCGTGATATGCGACAGGCGTTGCAGCGGCACGGTAAATTCGCTGTCATCCTTGCCGCGCACCATCTGCAAAAGCTGGTTGCGGGTCAGAACCAGTTCGGACACCAGCGTCATCAGGTTTTCAAGCAACTCGACATTGACGCGAATGGTCTGGGCGGCAACGGAACTTTCCTTGGCTTCGCCACGGGCTTCGGCCTTGGGGGCTTCTGCCGCCGGTTTTTTGGCCGTCTGGACAGCCTTTGACGGCGCAGCAACAGGTGCCGCTGCCGGTGCGGGGGTCGGCTCGGGATCGGGTTCGTCTTCCGGCTCGGCATCGATATCCATTTCCGCATCAAGGCTGTAATCGATCACCGATTCCATCTTGACGGCCGGTTTCGCCGGGGCCGCAGATGCCGGTGCCGCACCCTTGCCAACCAGTTCGCCGGTATCGGCAAAATGATTGAGGCGCGCAATCAGATCGGCATCGTTGCCATCTGGCTCGGTTTCGTTGCTTTCCAGTTCGCCCAGCAGATATTTGATCGTATCAATGGATTCCAGAACGAGTGTCACCGCCTCGGCGGTCACGATCAGTTCACCATCACGGATCTTGCCCAGAACGTTTTCCCCGGCATGTGCCACCGCTTCTAGCCGTGGCAGGCCCAGAAATCCGCAAGTCCCCTTGATGGTATGAACCAGTCGAAAAATATTCGACAAAATTTCCGGATCGTTCGGATTTTGTTCAAGCTTGACGAGTTCAACGTCAAGCGTAGACAAGCTTTCCGAGGTCTCCGTCAGAAATTCACTTAACAGATCGTCCATAGAACCCCTCCACTATACCGGCAACCCACGACTGCCAGGCCGGGACGTCAAAATTATCAAAACAAGTTGAAACGTGTCGTCAAACTAACACTTAGGTAAAGCCTGACAAACAGATTTACCAGTATCGTACCGTTATTTTTTTAGGCATGGATCAATGCGATAGACTCATTTTCATGTCTGTAACCCAGATGCCCCCCTGATCTTTCGATCAGGATTCGGGCGAAAAACACCTGAACATTACGCGGATCAAGATCATCCCGATCACCGGCCCCGTCCAATACCTTCAACACTTCGGGCCGGAAACCGGCACGTTTTCCGGTTGCACTGACATGTATGGCCTCGCCGGAGTCGCCCGTCACCGTGATGGCCCCGCCAAACGGCAGGCCATCGCGGACAATCATCACCATATTCAGGATCACCCGTGCGGCTGCGGCATCGACCGCGCCCGGATTGCGCCACTCCAGCGTCACTTTTCCTTCGGCATCAAAAACCTGACGCAGCGCCTCGCGCACTGTCGGGCCATCGACATTATTGCCACCGCGCCCGAATGCCAGCCGGAACAATTGCAGGCGGCGCGCCGCCTCCATCCCGCTTTTGCGCATCAGTTCAAGGGCCTCGCTATCGCTGACCCCGGCCTCTCCCATCAGTTCGGCACCGGCATTGACAGCACCGACCGGACCCACCAGATCATGGCAGATACGCGAACTGATCAGTTCAACCAATGCAAGTTCCAGATGAACGTCGCGTTGCATGTCCCGTTTCTCCTGGGCGTCTTTGTGGGCGACCTCCCCCGAAGCCGCATGGTATTGTCGTTCATAAATCGACAGTTTGTCACCCCACTGTGCAAAAGCAGGCGTTAAAACCTCCTTTACTCCGATCAGCGAGAATAGCGACATGGATTTTTTATTGACCCCCGGCACCATCGTTCGCCACCCCGGCCAGCCCGATTGGGGTCTGGGCCGGATTCAGGCTGTGGACGGGGAACGAATCGCCGTTAATTTTGAAGAAGCAGGCCGACAAATCATTCGCGCCCGCTTTGTCGCCCTTGAAATTGTCGAACCGGCATCGGGATATGAATAAGGTCCCCCGCCCGGTCCGGTGATGAAATACACTGCTGAAATATCCGGTTTATGGTACGGATAGAAAGACTTGCCAGACCAGACTGCGGACAGATCAGGTTCAATTGCCGGAAATACAGCCGATGACCAAAGTAAAAATGACGGAAACGGACAGCTTCAAACAACGCCACCACGATGCGGCCTTTGCCGTGCTGGAACGTTTTGCCGCAGGCCTGAAAGAAAAGGCCGATGCCGGTAACGGCATGATCAGTACCGACAGCCTCAATCAGGCGCTGGCCGTGTTGCGTCATCAACCCGCCCTGTTTGACGACGCCTGGCGCGCCATCCAGACCGAAGTGGGCGCGGTGCAATCGCGTCAGCATGCCGCAATCCGCCATGACCCGTTCGGTCGTCTGCTGGTCAGTCGCTTTGCCCATCTTCTCGAAGGCCGCGAAGCAGGCGATCTGGAACATGGCGCGCTGTCACGCGATATTTTACAGCCGCTGTTTCAGGTTGTCCGCATGATGGTGGGCATGGATACGATTGAAAAAATCGATATCGAAATCCGCGGCATCATTGATGCCCATGCCGATGCCGAAGACGAAATGCGCGACCCCACCGATTACTGGGACCACCTTGCCGAAGACCCGCATGTCGCCGACAGGATCAATATGCTGTTTGCCCGTATGGCCCTGCATTTTGCCGATTATGAACGGCGCAAACAGTGGTTTATCCAGTTGATCAACGACAATCTGAACCGCAATCAGGTCACATGGCATTTTACCGAGGCGCATTTTGTCCGCCTGATCCGCGCCCTGTTCCGCGATGTCCGCGCCATGCTGACCAATACGGAACGCGCCGCCGTACTCGCCGCCAAATTCGGCCATGACGATATGGAAAAACTGCGCGGTGTGATGGCGGCGGTGGATCGTGACATTGCCGCCCTGCATAACAGCGAAGCCGCCCACTGGCAGGAAAAACCGGCAACCTGATCTTTGCCTTTCGTCGGCCCCGAATGATCCCGCCCGGCCTTGCGCCGGGCGTTTTTATGTCCCTCGCCCTTTGCGATAGCCAGACAACCGGCCCATATGCCAGAATAATACCAAAGAACGCCAAGGTTCCCGCAACACCAGTCCGACGGATACGCCATGAACACGCCGCTGATCGATAAATATGGTCGCCATGTCACCTATCTTCGGGTGTCGGTAACGGACCGTTGCGATTTTCGCTGTTCCTATTGCATGGCGGAAAACATGGTTTTCCTGCCAAAATCCGAAGTCCTGACCCTTGAAGAGCTTGATCAGCTTTGCACCGCCTTCATCAATCGCGGTGTGCGCAAATTGCGCCTGACCGGGGGCGAACCGCTGGTGCGGCGCGGCATCATGGATCTGATCAAAAGCCTGTCGCGCCATCTCGAAACAAAGGCGCTTGATGAACTGACCCTGACCACCAATGGCAGCCAGCTCGCCACCCATGCCGATGATCTGGCCCGGCTTGGCATCCGACGCCTCAATGTCTCGCTTGACAGTCTGGACGCCCAACGCTTTGCCGATATCACCCGGCGCGGACGGCTCGATCAGGTGCTGGACGGCCTTGCTGCGGCCAAACAGGCCGGGATCAAAATCAAGATCAATACGGTAGCACTCCGCAATTTCAACGAAGATGAAATGTCGGACCTTGTGGCATGGTGCGGGCGTGAAGGATTTGATTTATGCCTGATCGAAACCATGCCGCTGGGCGATATTGACGGGGATCGCACCGATCAGTATGTCCCGCTGACCGTGGTGCGCGAACGGCTTGAACGCGATTACACCCTGATCCCCAGCACCTATGTCACCCCCGGCCCGGCCCGTTATGTCACCATTGCCGAAACCGGCGGGCGGCTTGGCTTTATCACGCCAATGACCCATAATTTCTGCGAGGGATGCAACCGGGTGCGCGTCACCTGTACCGGCACCCTTTACATGTGCCTTGGCCAGGAAGACCATCTGGATTTGCGCGACATCCTGCGCAGTGGCGATGCCAACGCCCTGGATGCCGCCCTTGACCGCGCCATGCGGCTGAAACCCAAGGGCCATGATTTCATCATCGACCGCAAGGGTGCCAAACCGGCCGTGGCCCGGCATATGAGCATGACGGGCGGATAACCGGCCCCGCCGCACCATGCCCCGCTTTCGGACTGTGGCACCCTGTCATTTCAATGAGCGCACCCGATTAATGAAATCAAAAAATCTGGCGTCGCCGACTCGCTTTCAGTAATCAATCATGATCCCTGAAAACAACCGCTAAAGTTGCTGCATCACACCCATCCGCCCCGGAAAACCGCCAGATAACCGCTGTGACGGCCCCCGAATCGCCAACCGGGCAGGACCGATGCACACAAGACGGACTACCCCCGTGGGATTTTGGCGAGGCTCCATCAGGGGTACTTGATATGGCGCCCATACCCCCGTCTGCCTCACAAGCCGCATCCGAAAATGCAGGCCTGGTCTCCTTCCTCCGCCGGGCCTTCGCCCCGCGTTAACCGAACCCGCCGCAAGACGGCCCGGCCAAAACCCGCCTTTCCCGCAATCACGGGAACCGGGCAGGCACAGCCAACCACAAGGCGCACCTCGGGCAGCCGCCACCCCAAAACCGCCCTTCCCGCGAACGCGGGAATCCAGACAGCCTTGGGGCTTCCGCCCGCCGCGCCAACAGGCCACCTTCGGCCCCGCCACCCGCTCCTGCCTTCCCCGGTAATGCCGGGGTACGATTCGGACAGGACTTGCCACTGACAAGACGCAACTCGGGCGTCCTGACAAATGGCCGGGTTAGCGGACCTGCAAAGGACCACCGTAATGGCTTTTCCACCTGCCGGTCAGGGTCCTGCGGGTGGTTCGCCCGCCATCCTGTCTGTCTTTATATCGCTGCATCATCATTTCTTTCCTCTGGCCCAAACGCAAAAACCCGCAAGGCACAAGGCCTTGCGGGTTTCGGTCCGG
>NZ_JAUYHK010000014.1 GCF_030690045.1 Thalassospira sp. | reverse complement strand
CGGTAGAAGGAGACCCAGGCCTGCATTTTCGGATGCGGCTTGTGAGGCAGACGGGGGTATGGGCGCCATATCAGGTACCCCTGATGGAGCCTCGCCAAAATCCCACGGGGGTAGTCCGTCTTGTGTGCATCGGTCCTGCGCGGTTGACGATTTGGGGGCCGTCACAGCCGTTATCTGGCGGTTTTCCGGGGCGGAAGGGTGTGGTTCGGCAATTTTACCGCTTGTTTTCAGGGATCAGGATTGATTGCTGAAAGCGAGTCGGCGACGCCAGATTTTTTGATCTCATTAATCGGATGTGATCATTGAAATGACAGGGGGCAAATGGGCAGGAAGACGGAAGCCGTCAAAAGATCATGGATGCGACGTTGGAACTTTACGGTCTTTGCCGCCCGGCCAAAACAACGATCAGCGCGATTGCAAAACGGGTCGGGGGGATGCGCCTTGTTTGCATCGGTCCTGCCGGGTGATGGCAGGAGCGGGTGTCCGGTTTCGGTAGCCCTGACAAGGACGGGGGCAGTGGGTGCCGTTGCTGGCCATCCGACCGCGAATGCGGGTGGCGGGTCCGAAGGTGGCCTGTTGGCGCGGATGGTGGATGCCCGACGGTTGTCTGGTTTCCCGTTTTCACGGGAAAGACGGTTTTGGGGTGGGAGCCCTCTGTCGTCACACCCGCGAAAGCGCGGTCATGGTGCGAGAGGATCAGTCTGCCGGTTGCGTTTGCGAGAACAGCCGTTGGGCGAAGAAGTGCCGAAGGGCAAGGCGCAGACACGCAAGAGTTGAACTTTGTTGCAGGTTATAATTGAATGCAATAAGATGATCTCTCCTTAATGATGAAACGTCCAACACGTGCAAAGGGTGATCATGACTTCCATTTCAGGCCTTTTTGCGAATACATTTTCTTATGCCTCGACAAATGCAGGGCAAAAGCAGACAGCAGCATCAAAGCCTGAAAGTGTCAGCGCGTCATTGGAAAAAACGACGCCGGAAACGGCGAAAGCGGCCCCCGGCTCCCTTGCCAGTGCCGCTGCAACGGCAAGGGAAAAGATCGATGCCGGATATGCCAAACTTGGTACAACCGGCACTACGCGCACAACCGCGAATGAATGGGACGCTATTGGTTTTCCCGATTTCGACCGCCAAATGCTTTATGCGGTCATCAGCAATGAAGGCGGCATGTTTACTGATGTGGAAGTAAATGCTGCTAAAAATGAAATTGCGAACAGAATTTCGGACATTATCAATTCAAACGATCCGCTTGCTGACAACGGTACAAAAGCGTTTCGAGCCATTCTGGATTTCTATGATGCGGCAAGTGACGAGGAAAAGTCATCTTTTGAATGGGCAATTGCGCGGGCTTCGGCCCAAAAATCGTATATGCTGAGCGGTGGGACCGAGAATGTCGGCACAGGTAATCGGGTTGTCGACAAGCTGATGCAGGCTTGGGATCAGGTGGTTGCCAGAGGTGGCAATTCAAACGATTTTGCGAATATGCCCGCCTACCGGGAAGCTTTGACTTGGTGGTCTCAGTCGAACGGTGGTGCGCACCATGTTAATTTGAATGTATGACGCCAAAGGTGCTGGTTTATAAATCTGCGCCTTTGGTCGTGTGTCAGGACGACAGTTATTCGTCAACAGTCAGTGTTACGCTGAAAAAGTTATCCCGGTTTCATTCATATCAGTTCGGTTCGCCTGTGGCTCAGGAATTTGTCAGCATAGCCTGACAGGTGTGACACGCAAAAGCTGAATTTTGTTGCAGGTTATAATTGAATGTAACAATATAATATCTCTTTAATGGTGAAACGCCCAACATGTGCAAAGGGTGATCATGACTTCCATTTCAGGCCTTTTTGCGAATACATTTTCTTATGTCTCGACAAATGCAGGGCAAAAGCAGACAGCAGCATCAAAGCCTGAAAGTGTCAGCGCGTCATTGGAAAAAACGACGCCGGAAACGGCGAAAGCGGTCCCCGGCACCCTTGCCAGTGCAGCAATTGCAGCAAGAGACAAACTGGATGCCGGGTATAAGAAACTGGGAGAAGTCGGTAGTATATATACCTCTGGCAAGGATTGGGATGCGATTGGTTTTAGAGATTTTGATCGCCAAACGCTTTATGCGATTTCAAGTAATGAGGGCGGTCTGTTTTCCGATTTGGAGGTAACGATTGCGAAATCGCAAGTTGGAGCCAGAATTTCGGATATCATCAATTCAAACGACCCCGTCCATAATCCGACAAAAGTGTTTCGTGAAATCGTAAATTTCTATGATGCGGCAAGTGACGATGAAAAAGCATCTTTTGAATGGGCAATTGCGCGGGCTTCGGCCCAAAAATCGTATATGCTGAGCGGTGGGACGGAGAATGTCGGCACAGGCAATCGGGTTGTCGACAAGCTGATGCAGGCCTGGGATCAGGTGGTTGCCAGAGGTGGTAATTCAAACGATTTTGCGAATATGCCAGCCTACGGGGAAGCTTTGACTTGGTGGGCGCAGGATAATGGCGGCGCGCGGCACGTTGATTTGAATGTGTGAGCCAAAGGCGCTGGTTTATAAATCTGCGCTTTTGATCGTGTGCCAGGATGACAGTTATTCGTCAACGATCAGGAGTTCGGCCAGTGTGCCTGCCGACATTTGCGGTTGATTCCGGGCGATGCGTTCAATCAGATTGTCGGCTTCGGGTTCCCGTTTCAGGATCGCGATCACTGCCGATGTATCGATGATGACAATATCGCCGGTATCGCTCATGCGGGCATGCCCGTATCATCATACAGGAAATCAGCCGCACGGGTGGCGGGCACGTCATCCTGCGCCATCGCCGCGGCTTTGTGCGAAATCTGCGTCATCTGTTTGATGCGTTCCCCGGCTGTCATGGCAGGTGCAATTGCCCTGATTTCGGCGACAGGACGGCCATGACGGGTCAGAAGGACCTGCTTGCCTTCCCTTGCGGCTTTGATCAGGGCGCTCAGATGTCCTTTTGCGGCACTGATTGCGATTTCCATCTTTTCACTCCAAGGTACCTCAATAATGGTCCGTTACAATGGACCAGAAGATTGCCGCACCCCGCCCAAATCCGACGCAATATCGTGCCGAAGGGCAAGGCGCAGCGCGTTGGCAATGGCGATGACATCGATGCCTTCCTGCAACAGCGCGCCTGCGACCGGTGTGATATAGCCCGCCGCGGCAAAGCCCATGGCAAGGATCGACAGCACCATACCGCCAAGCACGCTTTGCAACAGGATGCGGCGCATGGCGATGCTGATATGCAAAAGATCGTCCACCGTGGCAAGCGATGCCTCGGGGATCACCGCCCCGGCGGCATTGGCGGTCACCGCACTTTCCTTGCCAAAGGCAATGCCGACGGTCGCCACGGCCAGCGCCGGGGCATCGTTGATGCCGTCGCCCATGAACAATGTCGGGGCAGCGGCGGTTTCCTGGCGGACAATCGCCACTTTCTGTTCCGGGCTTTGCGAGGCGAGGCTTTGATCAATGCCCAGCAAATCCGAGAGATAGCTGACCTCGCTTTCGCGGTCGCCTGACAGCAACATGATTTTTTTGAAATGATGGACCGGCCCCAGATGCCCGACAAAGGATTTGCCATCGGCACGCGGCGTATCGCGAAAGCGCAAGGTGGCACCATAGGCCCCGTCCACCATCACCACACATTCCAGCCCCGCCGCCGTTGCGGGCAACAGGTCGGCATTTTGCGGGTCGGCCGCCAGCAATTTCTTGCGATGGGTGACGGCAATGTCGCGCCCGTCCACCCTGCCGGTCAGGCCCTGCCCCGGTTTTTCCGATGCACTGGCCACATCGCCCAGAGCCATCTTGCGATTTTCGGCGGCGGCCAGAACGGCCATTGCCAAAGGGTGACGGGAATAACGTTCCAGACTGGCGGCAAGGCGCAAGACATCCCCCCCGTCAAAACCCGGACCGGGCAGGATTTCGACCAGTTCCGGGCGGCCATAGGTCAGGGTGCCGGTTTTGTCGAAAATCGCCGTCTGGCAGGTGGGCAATTGTTCCAGCACCGCCGGATCGCGAATGACAATCCCGCGTCGTGCCGCAATTGAAATCGCACTCATCACCGTAATCGGAATGGCAATCAGCAATGGACAGGGGGTGGCAACCACCAGCACGGCAAGAAAGCGCGTTGAATCGCCCGAAACATACCAGACCAGAAGCGCAAACAGCAACGCCGCCGGGGCAAACCATGCGCCGATCTGATCGCCCAGACGGCGGATTTTCGGGCGTTTTTGTTCGGCATCGCGCATCACATCCATGATCCGGGCATATCGTGAATCCCGCGCACGTTTTTCCGCCCGGATCACCAGCACCGCATCGCCATTGATCGCGCCTGACAGCACCGCCGTCCCCGGTGCCTTGGCGACCACAAAAGGTTCCCCGGTCAGATAGCTTTCATCCATGTTGCCATGCCCGTCCATCACGGTGCCATCGACCGGGGCGGTTTCATGGGGGAAGATCGCAATCAGATCGCCAATCGCGATATCATCAAGGGCAATATCGGCAATTCCGCCCCCGGCATCCTTGCGATGCGCCACCGAGGGCATGCGGCTTGCCAGCGTATTCAGCGCCGAGGATGCCTTGCGCATCGCAAAGGATTCCAGCACCTGGCCGCCGGTCAACATCAGAATGATCAGGCATGCGGCCAGATATTCGCCCAGCGCAACCCCGGTGACAAAGGCAATGGCGGCGAGAAAATCCGCCCCCATATCCCGGCGGAGCAATTTCAACAGCAATTGCGCAATGATCGGCACCCCGCCAATGCCAAACAGCATCAGCAACGGCATATCGGCCGCCGCAAGATTCCAGGCACCCGGAACCCCCGACCAGCGCAGGGCGAAATGCCCAAGGATCGCCAGCAAGGTGGCGATCAGAATGGCACGATTGACCATCGGGGCCGACAATGCCCGGTCCATTCGCCCCAAAACCCGATCCACATCCCCAAACGCCATGACACCCGCCCCGGTTTATGATCATCCGATCATGCCCGAATTTACCGGCATGCGCCATCATGGCAGAACAAAGCGCCCCCAAACGAAACATCCCCGGCAGATGATGCCGGGGATGAGGTGCAACAGGTTTTACGGTGGATCAGATCAGAACGGCATGGATACGCCAAGCTGGATGCTGCTGCTGTCGGAAGTATCTTCTTCGTTGGCAATCGACATCATATGGTTCAGGGACAATTCGCCGGTCAGGCCGCCACTGGTAAAGCCAAGCCCGGTGCGAATGCGCTGATTGCCATATTCGTTCAGATTGCTGCCAAAGAACGGCTTGACGACACCCAACTGGCGACCTTCATCGTCACTGATGGCAAAGCCATAGGTGATGGTGCCGCCAATCGTGTATTCGTTATAATCGCTGCGCCCGACAAGATAGCTGCCTTCAAGGGCGGCATTCAGGCCGGTGAGCGCATCGGACAGGCGCACACCCCCGCCGATATTGAATGCCGTCTTGTCATTGTTGATTTCATCGGTGAAATCATAAACCAGACCGGTTTCCACAAAGGGCGTGACCATCAGGGTGTCGGTCGGTGTGAAATCATAGGCCGCCTCGATCCCCGGTTTGATCTGACGGGTGTTTGACCGGGTGCTTTCGACACGGGTGCCGTCACTTTCGGTATAGCCATCAACGGTTTTGCGGGCGGTGATCAGGGCCACCGACGGGCTGAGCGATACCGGCAGGGTTTCGACCGGACGGATTTTATAGGAGGTGCTGAGTGCCGCATACCAGATGCCGGAATCCGCATTGCCGGTAATCGCCCCGCTGTTGCGGGTGACATCGACATCCCCCTGACCAAACCCGGCCTCGGCCACCACGGTCAAATCGGCAATCGGACGATAGATCGCATAGGGCGACAACACCCAGCCGGTTTCCTTATAGGTCCCGGAATTGAACGATGTCGTCAGATCGGTATCGTTATAGCCCATCGAAACCCCGGCGGTCAGTGTATCGGCAAAGCTGTAATCCAGCCCGACATTATACCCCCAGACATCGCCGTCATACCGGTTGTCGGTCGTGCCACTGACATAATCATTATCAACACGGGTAAAGGAACCATGCCCCCAGACCGTAAAGGGCGAGGCACTTTCAAGGGCGGAACGGCCATCAACACCGCTGGCCCCGCCCACACCACTGTCGCTGCCCTGATCGGTCGGACCAAGGCCAAGTGCGGCCAGACCCAGCCCGGTCGAGCTGTCAAAGCTGCCCATCATCGCAAAGCGGCGCAGGGCATCTTCGCGGTCGGTATTGCTGTTGTCATAGGTCAAGCTGTCGGTGAAATTGGCCGGTTCAGTGCCGCCAGTACCGGATGTACCGCCCGTGCCAACCGCGCCCCCCGTATTGGTGCCAACTGTGCCGGTAGCAGAACCGCCAACCGCACCGGTCACGGCCGAAACACGTGCGCCGATATTCTGCTGAATCACGGTGGTTTGCGAACGCGAAACCGCGCCGACAACGGCAGACGTTGTGGTTTCTTGCGCGGGGGTTTCCGTGCTGTCTGATCCCCCCCCCTGGCAAGTTATCTTATAAGTTCCTATGGTGGCAGATCGACCCTTTATAAGACGCAGGCCCACTGCCTCGTCACTCGTCAGAGTGAATGTCCCATTATGAACATTTAAGAAGTCCATCGTCTCAGTTACAATCGCTGCATTGTTTGACAATGTAACAATCGACATCGACATAATGGCTGCACTGTCGGTTGACATGGTGAGGGAATATGTTCCCGCAGGAAACAAATAGTTAGCCGTCAAGCTGCCATCGCCTGAGTTGATCGTAAAAGTTTCGCTGTTGTTGGCGGTTGCGCAGAAGTTAATCGCGGCCCTTGCCTGACCGGGCATAAGAACCGCCCCGGCCACCAAGCTGCCACAAACGGCCATCCCATATTTCCACATCTGCATCCCGTGCCGCATCCGCTGCGCCCCCATTGATATTCTGGCGAAGTTACCTGAATGTCAGTGGCATAAGGTTTGGCTTTTATGTCAAAGCGTTATACGGGATTGTCAGAAAGTGTCAGATTAGGAAAACCTAAAGAATAATAATGGAAACCCGTTTTAAACCCTGAATACGCAAACCTTATTCTCAAGATTAGCACCGGCTGTTTTGGGGAACCGCCCCCAAGATGGGGCCGACAGACTCTTTTGCGGCGATTCCATCGGGCTTTATAACGTTCTGGCGATATTCAGATATGAGGGTCAGTGGCTTTGTCCGATAGGTTTTGACAGTCGCACGGCAAGGGATTATTGAAACCCGGTATCTTTCCGCAATGGATCGTGACCCGTGACCCGACGCCGCCAGACATTTTCGGCATATGCCCCCCTGCTGTCACTGATGACAGCCGGGTTGTTGCTGTTCAATGCGATGCTGTTTGGTTTCATGCACAGCCCGCTGGCCGCGCAAAATGAAGACGGTTTTGTGCCGCTGGTCATTTGTACCGCCAATGGCATCCGGACGATTTCGGTTCCCGGCGCGGCCCCGGAAGATGGAAATACACCTTCGCATAACGGTTTTGACGGGTTTCAATGTTCGCTTTGCGGGTTGGGCAGCCATGCCAGCGCAATGATCATTGACCCTGTTCTGCCGTCGCTGGACCGTCTTGAACTGTCCAATATTGCGGCCACCCTGCACATCACCGCCCATTCCCCGGATTTTTGTGCGCTGGCGTCCGAACCCCGCGCCCCGCCCCGTCTGGCCTGACGATTTTTCGGATGCATCGGCATCCATGATCTTTCAGTGTTCCAGAAACCGGCAATCCTTGCGCACACCACATATGATTGCCGCATCATACGGGGTCCATCATGACCGGTTCTTCTCGTTCCGCACCCGTGCTGTCACGGGCGAGCGGAGGCATTTATCGCGCTGTCTGGCGCTGGCATTTTTATGCCGGGCTGTTTGTTTTGCCGTTTTTGATCCTGCTGGCGGTTACCGGCGGGGCCTATCTGTTTCGCGATGAAATCGACAATTGGGTTTATGCCGATCTGAAACAGGTTGAACCCCTTGATATCGCGCCACTTTCGATGGGGGCACAGGTTGATGCCGTGCGGTATTTTGTCGGCGAAACACCGGTTAAAATCACCACCCCGGCGACACCGGAGATGGCGACCGAAATTGTCATTGCCACATCGGGCGGCGAGCGGCGGGCGGTCTATGTCAATCCCTATACCGCCGAAGTTCTGGGCAGCATGCCCGATCGTGGCACCATCATGTGGCTGGTGCGGCGCATTCACAGCCTTGCCGAATTTGGCACCGCAACCAATTATATCATCGAAATTGTCGCCGGATGGACCATCCTTTTGGTGGCGACGGGCATTTATCTGTGGTGGCCGCGACAGGATCAGAAAGGCGGGGTGGTGACCCTGCGCGATACCCCGAAACGCCGGAGCTGGTGGCGCGATTTGCATGCCGTGACCGGCCTGTTTGCGGGGTTTTTCATTATGTTTCTGGCGATTACCGGCATGCCGTGGTCGGTGATGTGGGGCAAATATGCCAACCAGTTTGCCAATGGCACGCCAACCGGATATCCATCCGGGGTGCGGGTCGATGTGCCGCTTTCCACCGTGCCGATGATTGATGCCTTTGGCGAAACCGGCTGGACCACTGAAAACGCCCCGATTCCGCAATCGGTTGATCAGGCGGCCACACCGATCGGCATTGATGCCGCCATTGCCCGCATGAACGATCTGGGTCTGACGCCCGGTTATGCGATGGTTCTGCCGCGCAGCACCACCGGGGTTTACAGTGCGTCGATTTATCCCGATGACCTGACATTGCAGCGGGTGATCCATCTGGATCAATATTCCGGTCGTGCCCTTGTCGATATGTCCTATGCCGATTACGGGCCGCTTGGCCGCGGGCTGGAATGGGGGATCAATATCCATCTGGGGCAGGAATGGGGCGTTTTTAACCAGATCCTGATGTTGATGGTCTGTATCGCGATCATCGTGATGTCGGTATCGGGTGGCGTCATGTGGTGGAAACGCCGCCCGCAAGGGTCAATGGGGGTGCCGCCCCTGCCGCGCAACCGGCGCACGCTTTATGGCGTGACCGTGATCATGGCGATTGGCGGGGTGATTTTCCCGCTGGTCGGGGCATCGATGATTGTGGTGCTGGTGCTCGATCGCCTGTTTGCACAGCGGCCCCGCACCGTTACCCGCCCGGCATAACGACCAAGGCCTTTGCACGGGCGGCATTGCCATGTCGCCCGTGTTTTCCCGCTTTATGCTTCACATCCGGGGGCGTTTGCCATGACCGCTGATGATGCCATTTACCTGATTTCGGATCTTGCCGACCGTCGCGATATTCCTGTGCCTGCCAATTGCAACATCGCCCCGCCCGGCCCGCACCAGGACAGCCTGTTTGTGGTCGAAAGCGGCCTGATCATGCAATGCAATTATGATTATAATGGCGACCGGCAGGTGTGCCGCGTTTACCGCGCCGGGGATGTGATCGGGCTGGAAGGGCTGGCCGAGATGCCGTTGATGTTAAGTTATGAAACCCTTGTGCCGTCGGTTGTGCATCGGGTGCCGCTGCGCCGGATAACCGGGCAGCATCGCAGCAACCCGGCCCTGCAACAGGCGGTTTTGCATCTGCTGGCCCATGAGGTGGTGGATGGTTATCACTGGAAAATCAATATCGGGGCCGGGTCCGCCACCCGGCGCGTCTGCCGGTTTTTGTTATGGACGGCACAGGAAGACCGGTGTGTGTTGCCACCGCGCGACAAGCTGGGCAGTATCATTGTCATGACAACCGAAACCGCCAGCCGCATCATCGCCACCCTGCGCCGCAAGGGCATTTTGCATAAGAACCCCGGTTATCGCGATGTGGTGACGATTGACCGGCGCGGATTGCTGGATCAGGCCGGGGATTTCCGGGATCGCGGGGTCGCCTGAAGCATAGTCCGACGCCCTGTTTTTCGCGATTATTGCAAGATATTCTCGCGCAGCAGGGCTTCCATTTCCTGAACCGGCAGGGGTTTGGAGAAATAAAATCCCTGAACCTCGTCAACACCTTCGGCGGTGATGCGCATCAGTTGCTGTTCGGTTTCAATGCCTTCGACATTGACCGCCATGCCAAAGGACCGCGCCAGAAACACCACGGCGCGGACAATCGCCGCATCGCCGTCTTCGTTGCCCAGATCAATGATAAAGGACCGGTCGATCTTGATTTTATCGACCGGGAAGCGTTTCAGATAGGCCAGCGAGGAATAGCCGGTGCCAAAATCGTCAATCGCGATGCGAATGCCCTGATTGCGCAACATGCCCAGCGTAATCGCCGCCTCGCGCGGGTTATCCATCACCGCCCCTTCGGTGACTTCAAATTGCAATTGTCTGGGGTCAAGGCCGCTGCGTTCCAGGGCATCGCCGACACTTTCGACCAGATCTTCGTGGCGGGCCAGTTCCAGCGGCGACAGATTGACCGAAATCATCAGATCGCCATAGCCGTCATCGCGCCATTTCCGGGTTTGGCGACAGGCCTGATTGAGAACCCATTTGCCGACATCGGTGATGATGCCCATGCGTTCGGCCACCGGGATGAAATCAGTCGGGCTGACCATACCGCGTGACGGATGGAACCAGCGCACCAGCGCCTCCATGCCGATGATCTGGTGATTGGCGATGTCGATCACCGGCTGATAAAACAGTTCCAGTTCGTCCTGTTCGATGGCGCGGGCCAGATCATGTTCCATCGCCTTGCGTTCCTGCACTTCGACATGCAGGCGCGGTTCAAAGAAATGATAGCGGTTGCGCCCTTCGGCCTTGGAACAATACAGCGCCAGATCGACATTGCGCAGCAAATCCTTTTCATCGCGGCCATCTTGCGGATAGACGCAAATGCCGACCGATGTTGATGCCTGGACCTCGTTGCCATCAAGCATGAAGCGTTCGCTGATCCGTTCGATCAGGCGTTGCACGACAAAGGTGACATCCTCGGTCGTGCCGGGTTCATGGACCAGAACGGCAAATTCATCGCCGCCCAGACGCGCCACGATATCCTCGTTGCGCAGACAGACCCGCATGCGTTCGGCCACGCCCTGCAACAACAGATCGCCAATCGGATGGCCCAGCGTGTCGTTGATATCCTTGAAATTATCAAGATCAAACAGCATCAGGACAAACTGGCGTTTTTCGTGTTTGCCCCGCGCCACCGCCGCACTGAGGCGTTCCTGAAACAGGGTGCGGTTCGGAAGCCCGGTCAGACCGTCATGATGGGCCAGAAACTGGATGCGGGCCTCGGTGCGTTTGCGGTCTGTGACATCGGTCACCGATCCTTCGACCAGAACCGGCACCCCGCGGTCGTCGCGGATCAGGCGGGCATTTTCCTCGACCCAGATGATCTTGCCATCGCGGCGGCGGACTTCGGCCTCGAACCCCTGTACCACGCCATCGCGCAACAATTTACCGGTCAGGCGCAGGCGGTTGGTCGGATTCAGGTAAAAACTGAAACCGCTTGTCGTGCTGATATTGAGGACTTCATCCGCACTGTCAAATCCCATGATCGACACAAAGGCCGGGTTGGCCGACAGCAGCGCGCCCAGCGGTTCGGACTGATACAGCCCTTCGGCCGAATTTTCAAAAATGCCGCGATATTTTTCCTCGGCCCGGCGCAAGGCGCGTTCGACCGCCAGTTTTTCGGTGACATCCTGCCCGATGCAGATCACCCCGGCGGCATCGCCGCTTTCGCCGAAATGGGCGCGGGCATTCCATTGCAACAGGCGAATTTCGCCATCGCGGCGTTTAAAGGAAATCACTTCGTCCTTGATGATTTCCCCGGCCATCAGGCGACGGATGCTTTGCGCCACCTGTTGACGGTCGCCATCAAGCAACAACAAATCAAAGAAATTGCGCCCGGCGGCTTCCATCCAGGAATAGCCAAAGGTCCATTCGCTTTCGCGGTTATATTCCAGAATGCGGCCTTCGGTATCCAGGAACAAAATCACACTGCCGGCTGTTTGCACCAGGGCGCGATAGCGTTCCTGACGGCGGCGCAAATCATGTTCGGCCTGCCGGTTTTTGGTCACATCAATCAGGGTGACGCTGTAGCCCAGCAAAATGCCGCCAGCCCCGTGAATTTCATTGGCATTGACCCGGACCCAGATCTGGCTGCCATCGCCGCGGCGCATTTCAATTTCGCGGCCCTGAATGCCATTGCTGCCTTTGATGGCGGACCGCAAATTCAGCAGATCATCATGGCTGGCGTAAAACCGGTCGCTATCCGTGCGATAGGCCGCCATCAGTTCGGCAGGGCTGTCAAAGCCAAACAGGATTGCCGTTTCGGCACTGACATTGGAAATACTGCCATCCGGGGCCAGATCCAGAATGCCATGCACGGCATGTTCCAGCGCCCGGCGGTAGCTTTCCTCGCGGGTGCGTTCCTGTGCAAACAGCGCAACGCCGCAATCGCCGGGCAACAGGCTTTTTTGCCAATGGAAAATGCGGTTGCCGTAATGGGCGACACGGGCCTGATGATGATCCATATCGTCAATGCGCAACGGGCGTTGTTCCGGCGGTTCGGCAAGGGCGGCGGCATTGGGCAGGCCGATATCAAGGGCAACGGCATCGGCAACGTGATTGGCAAACAGATATTTACCATTTGCATCCATCACCAGAACCGGCATCGGCGAGACCAGAACGCCCGCACCGGCCAGTTCGCCGTCAGTCAGAATCAAAAGCCGGATATAATCCTGCCCGCCAATGGCAAGACGCCATGCGAAACATTGCCGGGCGACATCGCCGACACCATCGGCATCCGACAGGGTAAAGGCATAACAATCGCGGATGGCGTCGTCATTCTGGCTGAAAAATTCAGAAATGCGGGCAATGATCGGGCAGCGACCATCGTCTTCCCAGACACCCTCGCGGCAATCCGGATCAAGATTTCCATGCCACGCCGCATTCACCAGCAGCAATTTGCTGACCGGATCAAACAATGCCGCAGGCATGCTGTCTCGTTCAATCAATGCCGATAAAATTTCCACCGGCTTGCCCGATTTAAAGACTCCCATACCCGTTTTTTTTCGTCACTTTGGTTATTGCTGCGCGACCATAGCTTTTCGCTTTTGCGCTGCAAAGGCATTTTTATTGTGTGACCGGACTTAAAAACGTTAGCATATGGAAATATATCCATGACTTAAGTCCGTTACTGTCGTAAAAGTTGAACTATCTCTTTGGTTTATAAAGGGTCGCCGCTATATGGGCAAAGCCCCGGATCTGATACCCGCCCTTGATGCGGCGGATTTTGATGATTTCTTCGGCGATCATAACGGTGGCCTTTTTGCGGTTCGTGACAGCAGGATAGAACATTGCGGCCCTGATTTTTGCGCCCTTCTGGGCCTGCCTGTCGAAAAAATTCTGGGTCATACCTTTACCGAATTCGTCGCCCCCGACGACCGCGAACAGGTGCGCACCCATTATAAAAACCGCATGAGCGGCAAGTCCCCCTATGCGATGTATTACACCCGGATGTTGCATCATTCCGACACCCAGGAAACCCCGGAAATCATCTGGTGCCGGATCATTGCGCGGCGTTATGTCGCGGCCAATGGCGATGTGTGCAGTGTTGGCAATATGGAAAATGCCCATGACGAAGTCGAACGTCAGATGCGCCGGTCCAAATATGCCGCCACCATCGAATCGGCGCCGCTGCGCATTGTGATTACCGGCCCCGATGGCCGCATTGAAAACCTCAATACCGCCTTTGCCCGCCAATATGGCGTGACCGAAAATGCGGTGATGGGCCAGCTTCTTTCGGATGTCAGCCTGCCGATGCAGCAAGGGCAGTATTTCCACAATATCCTGCAATCCTGCCGCGATCATGAACACTGGTATGGCGATATTTCCTATCGGGATCGTGACGGATCGGAAAAATGCGACCATTTTGTTGTTCAGCCGATCCTGTCGCCGGAAAAAGACAAACTGACCGGCATTGCCTTTTATGCCGAAGACGTCACCAAGGAACGCCAGAACCGCCAGATTACCGAAGGGCTTGCCAAATACGATTTGATCACCCGTGCCCATCGGGTGGGCTATCTGAACAATCTGATTGATGGCCGGATCGAAGAAGGCGAACGCGGTGTCATTCTGGTAGTGTCGATTGAAAATCTTGGCAATTTGCGCAATCTGTATGGTTATGCCTTCAAGGATGAAACCCTGACCAATGTGTTTCATACCCTTGAAGACATCCTTCATGACCGCGATACCCTGATTGCGCGGGCCGATGCCGGGGAATTTGTGGTCTATGTCCGCCTTGATGCGGATGAACCGGCCGACATGACCGCACAGGTTTTGTCAAACCGCATCAAACACCGGCTGGAATTGCCGGTGCCGGTGCAGGAAACCAATTGTTTTTGCGAAATCCGCATCGGGATTTCGCTGTGCCCCGAAGATGGCGGCAATGCAATGGAAACCGGACGTGCCGCCCTGTTTGCCCTGCATCGCGCCCGCACCGACAATGTGTTTTCCAGCCGGTTTTCACCCGATATCGAATATGAACAAACCCAGCGTGCCGCCCTTGAACATGCCGTGCGATCCATCGTGCCGGCCCGCGATCTGGTGTTGTATTATCAGCCGAAAATCGCCCTTGCGACCGGCCGGATCATTGCCGCCGAGGCATTGTTGCGGGTACGTCATGCCGATGGTACCATTGGCCTGCCCCCCGATTTCATCCCGCTGGCCGAGGAAACCGGCCTGATTGTGCCGATTGGCGAATGGGTTGTGCGGTCCGCCCTTGCCCAGCAAAAAATATGGCAGGACAGCTATCCGGGCCTGCATAGTTCGTTGAATATTTCGCCGGTGCAATTGCGCAACGAGGCCCTGTGCCAGCAATTTGAAAATTTCCTGCTGTCGTCGCTTGATGAAGCCGGAATCCCGGCAAGCAGCATCACCCTTGAGATCACCGAAGGGGTTTTGATGAATACCCCGGCACGCAATACCGTCGAACGCCTGCGCCGTCGCGGTTTTGGCATTTCGATTGATGATTTCGGGATCGGGTATTCCTCGCTGAGCTATCTGCGCAATTTTGATGCCAGCGAGGTCAAGATTGACCGCAGTTTCGTGATCAATATCGAACATTCGCCCCGCGACCGCGCGCTGGTGACCAGTGTGGTTGCCCTTGGCCGCGCCTTTGACATGCGCGTCGTCGTCGAGGGAATCGAAAACCGTGCCCAGGAAAAAATCATCCGCGATCTGGGCTGCGAGATCGGTCAGGGCTTTTTGTATGCCCGCCCCGGCCCGGCAGGAAATCTGGGAAAGGGGCATCCGCTTTTTGCCGATGCGGAAAATCCGCTTTCTTTCCAAAAAGAAATAACACCTTAACTGTTGCCCCTGACCCGATCCCGTCATACCCTGAGAATCTGGATCATCCATTTGTTGTGCGACCCGCACCAACCACGGAGGCAGGGCTATGATTTCCCATCAGGATGCACTGATCTATACCATGGTGATCGTGTCGGCTGCCGACAACGACATTACCGACGCCGAACTGGCCGCCATGGGCCGACGGGTAAGGTATTTGCCGGTTTTTGCCGGATTTGACAGCGACCGCGTGACCATGATCGCCCGGGACTGCGCCAAATTGCTGGGCAATGAAGACGGGCTTGATACGGTACTGGATCAGATCCGCGATGCCCTGCCGAAAAAACTGCGCGAAACCGCCTATGTTTTCGCCTGCGAAATTGTGCTTTCGGACGGGGAAATCAGTCAGGAAGAATTGCGGATACTGGAACTGATCCGCCATCATCTTGATATTGACCGCCTTGCGGGCGCTGCGATTGAACGGGCGATGGCCGCCCGCTATGTGCGCACCGGCGACTTTTAATCAAAAAAGACCACCACGGGTTTGGTTGTTACCTGCTGTTACTGCCCTGTATGACCGGGGTTCCTGATTGCAGATGACATGAAAGACACCTGAAATTCTGTTTCAACCAGTTGCCAAAGCAAAGGGGCAAATGATCATGACTGCGCTGGCTGGCGAAAAGATTGCCTTTATCGGATTGGGTTTGATGGGGCGACCTATGGCGCTTAATCTGGAAAAGGCCGGGGCGGTTCTGACCGTCACCACGCGCAATCCCGAAACCCTCAATATGTTCGAGGATCTGGGCATTGCGATTGCCGCCACCCCGGCAGATGCGGCGGCCAATGCCGATATCATCATCATTTGCGTTGCCGATACCAAGGCGGTCGAGAATGTCCTTTTGGGTGAGGAAGGCGTGATTGACGGCCTGCGCGACGGCGCGATTGTGATTGATATGGGCACCACCGCGATTGACGCCACCCACCGTTTTGCCGATGCGGTCAATGATGCGGGTGGCGAATGGGTGGATGCGCCGGTTTCGGGCGGCACCCACGGGGCGGAAAACGGATCGCTGTCGATCATGGTTGGCGCTGAAATCGAGGATTTCGAGCGGGTAAAACGCATTCTGGATGTTCTGGGCAACCGCGTCACCCATGTCGGGCCGGTCGGAGCAGGACAAATCGCCAAGGCCGCCAACCAGATGATTGTCGGCATTACGATCGGGGCGGTCGCCGAGGCCTTGTCGATGGCCGATGAGGCCGGGGTGGACCCGGCCCGCCTGCGCGAAGCCCTGACCGGCGGATTTGCCGATTCTGCGATTCTGCAAAAACACGGCGAACGCATGATCGAACGCAATTTTGTGCCAGGCGGCAAGGTTGTGACCCAGCGCAAGGATTTGTATCAGGCGCTGGAATTTTCCGAAGGCGAACTGGGCCTTGAATTGCCGTTCAGCCGCCTTGCCCTTGAACTGTACGAAGAACTGATCGATATGGGCGGCGGTGAACTGGATCATTCCGCGCTGATTCAGGTGTATGAAGAAGACTGACGCGCATATTGCACCCCGTCCGGTGTCTTACCGGGCGGGTGCATCGGATGCGGCCCCTGTGATGCGATAAATATACAGCCGGTCCGAACTGCCCTGCATCGGGATTTCGGCAAAGGCCTGCCAGCCGGGAATGGCAAAAGCCCGCGAAATGACAATGCCGCCCGGCTTCATGCGCGTTGCCAGCATCTGCCCGACATCTGCCATGATGCGCGGATCGAGAAAACACAAAACCACATCGCCCGGATCAAATACCGTTTTCAGGAAATTGCCCCGCCGGATCGTCAGATTGGGCAGGTGGGCCATTTTAGCCCGTATCCGGCTGATCGTCCAGGGAACGGGTGAATATTCAATGCCCAGAACACGGCAATCGGGCCGTTTGCGGGCAATATCCATCGCCATATCGCCCCAGCCCGACCCGATATCGGTGATCGCACAGGATTCCCTGGGCACATAAGCCAGCATTTCGCGTCGGGCCGCCCCCAGACTTGGCATCGGTACCGCCCGCAAGGCAATGCCATAGCCAATGATCAATGCCGTAAAAACACCCACAACGACCAAAAGGGTGATTTCGGTCATGGGGTGTGCCGGATTTTTTGTGATATAAACAGGATCATGGGGCGTATCGTGCAATACGCCGCCGTTTGAGACAAGCCCGAACAGCAAAGAAACCAATGACACAGCAAGACCTTGAAACCCGCCTGATCGATCTTGAAACCCGTCTGGCCCATTACGACCGTACCCTGTCGGATATGTCAGACATGATCAAATCCCAGTGGGACCGCATTGATGTTCTGGAACGGCGCAATTATGCGATGGGCGAGGATATCAAACGCATGGGCAATTATTTTCAGACCGCCCCCGAAGACGAAGCCCCGCCCCCGCATTATTAGGGATTTGCCGGATGCTGACCGTTAACGGCGCAGAATTTTACCGCGCCATTCCCCCGTTTGATGATTTCAACCGCGTTCTGGATGCCGGTATTTATCAGGCCCTGCCCGATGACTGGTGGGTGGGAACGGCCGATGTTGTGGCATCGACCAAGGCGGTTGCCACCGGGCGGTATAAAGCGGTCAATATCGCCGGGGCATCGGTGATTTGTGCGGTCACCAATGTTCTGGGCCATGCCGATTATCCTTTCATGTTTGGCGGCGACGGGGCCAGTTTTGCCTGCCCGCCCGACCGGATTGACGCCGTGCGCGCCGCCCTTGCCGCCACCGCCCGCTGGTCACAGGCCGATTTGCACCTGGAATTACGGGTTGCCCTGATCCCGATTGCCGACATTCGCAAGGCGGGCAAGGATGTGCGCGTGGCACGCTATGCCGTATCGGATGCCATCACCTATGCGATGTTTTCGGGCGACGGTATGCAATGGGCCGAAACCACGATGAAAGACGGCCATTACCAGATTGCACCGGCCCCGCCCGGAACGCAGCCCGATCTGAGCGGATTGTCCTGTCGCTGGTCGCCGATTGCCGCACACGGGGATGGCCACATCATTTCGGTGATTGTGCAACCGGCGGCCCGCCGGGCGGATTTTGACGCGACGGTCGGTGCGGTTTTGGCCTTGCTGGACGACAATCCCCGGCAGAGCCACCCGGTCAGCGCAAACGGCCCCAAATTCCGTTTTCCGCCTGCGGGCCTGAGCCTTGAGGCCCGCGCCAACCGCCCGACGGGCGGGTCGTTATTCGCAGCACGGATCAGGGTTTTCCTGACCGGATTGCTGGCTTTGATTCTGGATAAAACCGGTTGGAAAATGGGGGATTTCGATCCGGCGCGCTATCGCAGCTATACCGCGCTGAACACCGATTTTCGCAAATTTGGTGACGGATTGTGGATGACCGTCAGTTGCACGGATGATCAGGCAGATGCCCTTGAAACCCTGTTGTCGCAGGCAGAACAGGCGGGCAAGATTCATTATGGCACCCATCGTCAGAAAACCGCCCTGATGACCTGCATCGTGCCATCGGTGATGCATGATGCGCATTTCCATTTTCTGGATGGCGGCGAAGGCGGTTATACGGCGGCGGCCAGCGTCTATAAGGCCAAACGCCGGGCGCAAAGAGCCATTGATGCGCCGGATGCATCAAACTGAATTGATCAATGCCGATCTTGCATGATCAGGGCAAATCGCCCATGCTGATGGCTTCTTTCATGTCCGGAGGCCCGCATGGATACCAGCGACCTGCAAACCCTGATCGCGCTTGCCGATGAAAAATCCTTTCACGGTGCCGCCAACCGGCTGGGCCTGACACAACCCGCGATTACGCGCCGCCTTCAACGCCTTGAAGACCGCATCGGCACCCTGTTGTTTGACCGGTCCACCAAACCGTTGCAACCGACCCTTGCCGGGCAACGCGCCCTTGCCGAAGCCCGCGACCTTTTGCGCCGTCTGGACGGTTTTGGCGATATTATTACCGGCGCAACAGCCCCGACCGGCCCGGTGCGATTTGGCATCAGCCACGGTGTCGCACCGCTGGTTTCCGCGCCGGAACTGCGCAAGCTGCATGATCGTTTTCCCGATATTGCCCTGTCCATCCGCAGCGGATGGAGCAGCGAACTGTTACCGTTGTTGCGGCGGGGGGAAATTGATGCGCTGCTGGCGCTTGATCCGCCCAATGGCGGGGCGACGGCGGCGGCGATGATCCCGGCCTTTCGCATTGATCATGTTCTGGATGACGATATCGTTGTTATCGGCCCGGCCAGCGACCCCACGCCCCCGCGCGATGTGACGGAACTGGCCCGCCATCCCCTGATTCTGATGCCAGAGGGATGTCTGTTTCGGGCAAGAGGCAATACTTTGGCGCAACGGCACGGGGTGCGGTTTGCTTCGGTATTGGAGGTTTCGGCACTGGAACTGCAAATCGACATGATCGCGGCGGGGGCCGGATATGGCGTCATGGCGCGGCGTTATTGCCTGCACAGCCCGGCCCGCGACCGCATCCGCATTCTGGATTTGCCCGGTGCCCGCTGGCCGATGGCGATTTCCATGATCCGCCGCCCCGCCGCCGGGGAAATTGATGCCGTGATAGATGCGCTTGCCGCCCTTGTGATTGAGGCCGGCACTTGCAAAAATGCACAAAAGTTATCGGCATGATAAAATTAATGAATTGGACGCATTAAAAACCATTTTGCATACTGGCGTTCCGATACAGATTTCATCCTGATTTCCATTCCCATCCGATCCCGGCGCGGAGACCCTTGAATGACCCCGACTTTTAAAACAGCAAAATGGTTTCCGTGGCTGGTGCTGGTATCTGGCTGTTTGGTGTTGTCGGTCAATCTGGGTATTCGCCCGTCGCTGGGCCTGTTTATTCCCGACATGCTGACCGCCACGGGATGGAGCGCCAGCACCTTTGGCCTTGCCTTTGCCATCCAGAACCTGATGTGGGGCGTTGCCGCCCCGGTGGCAGGCGCATTGGCCGACCGGTATGGCACCACGCGGACCCTGATTGGCGGGGCGGCGTTTTATGCGCTGGGGCTTTATATGATGGGCGGGGCGGCATCGCCGCTGGGCCTGCATGCGACATCGGGATTATTGATTGGCATTGGCGTCGGGGCGACCAGTTTTCCGGTGGTTCTGGCCGCCATCAGCCGGGTATTTCCGGCCAACAAACGCAGTTTCGCACTGGGTCTTGCCTCGGCCGGGGGATCGGTCGGGCAATTTGTGATGGCACCGACCACCCAGGCATTGAATGACAATCTTGGCTATGTCGGGGCGCTGGCGATGCTGGCCGTAATGTCGATGATCATTGTGCCGTTCGCCTTTGCCATGACCGGCAAGGCGACCAAGGCCGGGGCAGCTGATCTGGGCCCCAACAGCCTGATTGCCGCCTTTCACGAGGCGCGCAAACATCGTGGGTTTTTGTTGCTCAATGCCGGGTTTTTTGTCTGCGGCTTTCACGTTGCGGTCATCGCCACCCATCTGCCGACCTTTACCCAGTTGTGCGGCCTGCCCGGTTCGGTCGCGGCACAGGGACTGGCGCTGATTGGGCTGTTTAACATTTTCGGGACGCTGGCCGCGGGCTGGGCCGGGGGGAAATGGCGGAAAAAATGGGGCCTGTCGTTTATTTACGGGGCGCGTGCCGTGGTGATCCTTGCCTTCATGGCCGCCCCCAAAACGGCAGAGACCATCTGGATTTTTTCAGCCGTGATGGGAGCCTTGTGGCTGTCAACCGTGCCACTGACCAGCGGCATCATCGCGCAGGTTTTCGGCCCGCGCTATATGGCGACGCTGTTTGGCATCGTCATGCTGTCGCATCAGGTCGGTGCGTTTTTCGGCGCATGGATGGGCGGGGTGGTTTATGACCTGACAGGCAATTTCGACGCGGTCTGGGCCACGGCCGCCGCCCTTGGCGTTCTTGCCGCGCTGGTGCATCTGCCGATCAATGATGATGCGCTTCGGGTTGAAGCCAACGCCTGATCATCACATTTCATAAAAAGTCGTGACGCGGTTCAGCTGCGTCACGACTTTTCCATTTCAGGCCATCGTCACAATGATCTTGCCGCGGGCACAGCCCGATGATTGCCGGGCGAAGGCATCGGAAAAAGCGTCCAGCGACACTATCCGGTCCGTCAGGATATTGATGCTGTTTTCGGCAATCGCAGACACGACACGCACCAGCCTTTCACCATCGGACATATGAAATACGAAATCGGCTGTGACATTATGCGCATTTGCCAGTGCCTCGTCCGGCGGCGCAACAAGGGCCAGCAACTTACCGCCCCTTCGCAAAACACCGAATGAACGTTGGTGGGTCTCGCCCCCGATGGTGTCAATCACCAGATCAATGTCCGACAGGTTTTCGGCAAAGTTGGCGTTGCGATAATCGATCACATGATCGGCCCCCAATCTGTGGGCAATGTCGATGCCGTCTCCCGATACGGTCGTCATAACCCGCGCACCACCCGCACGGGCAAACTGGATGGCAAAACTGCCCACCCCGCCCGCCCCGGCATGGATCAGCACCGTCTGCCCGGCCTTAAGATCGCCCAACTCAAACAATGCCTGCCATGCTGTACCTGCCACCGTCGGAATCCCGGCGGCGGTCTCCAGCGGGATGGTATCGGGTACTTTCGCCAGATATTTCGCCGGAACACAGGCAAAACCGGCACATGCGCCACCACGGACCGGATCAAGCCGGGCAACAATCCTGTCGCCCTTTTCCCAATCCGTCACATTTGCCCCGACCGCCTCGATTCTTCCGGCAAGATCAGTACCGACCACATAGCGAAATTCAATCGGGAAATAATCCTGCAACACCCCGCCATGCAGTTTCACATCCAGGGGGTTAAGAGCCGCAGCCACCACACGGACCAGAACATCATCCGGCCCGATTTCCGGTATCGCGATGTCACCGATCACAGGCATGCTGTTGTAGTCATCAAGTATTACGGCTTTCATTGGCCGACCTCCTTATCCGCAACCGGCCAGGCACCGACTTGAAACAACCAGCCAAGCCAGTCTTCCAGATGCCATGTATGGGTCACCTTGCCATTTTCGACATAATGGAATTCATGGATCGGCAGGCGGAACGTTTTTCCGGTCGGTGCGACACCAAACCATTCACCATGATGCGTCGCGAGGATTTCAGCCCGGACGGCAACCCGTCCCGGCGCGCCGATCATTTCATGAATAATGATTTGCACATCGGGGAAGGCCGCACGAAAGGCCTCGATCAAGGGTTTCATGCCGTCACGGCCCGGCACCTGCCCCGGCGCAAGCGGGATATCCTGCCAGTCGGGGGTGACGGCCTCGTCCAGAAGGTGGGCACCGTCGCTAAAAGCGCGATACAGAAGTTCGACGGCGTTGCGGTCGGTGTCCGATATACCAAAAATTTGGGGGGCGTTGATTTTACCTGTCATTGTCATTTCCCGTTCAGGATCGTTGCATATGGGGAAATGTTTATCGGATCCATCAACATGCTTGAAATCGATATAAAATATGTGAGAACATTCATGGCATGGATTTACACGGCATTGACCTGAACCTGCTGGTGGCCTTTGACGCGCTGATGACTGAGCGCAGTGTTACGCGCGCGGGCATCCGGATTGGCCGCACCCAACCCGCCATGAGTGCCGCCCTGTCACGTTTGCGCGGATTGCTGGGTGATGAACTGTTTGTCCGCAGCCCCAATGGCCTGCAACCGACCCCGCGTGCGCTTGACCTTGCCGAACCGCTGGGGCATGCGCTTGCCGAAATTCAACGAACCCTTGCATTCACACAGTCATTTGATCCGACAACATCAACGGCAACATTCTCGCTGGGATTATCGGAGCATCCGACCTTCAAACTTCTGCCGGTCCTTCTCGATGCGTTGCGTCAGCAGGCACCCGGCATCACGCTTCGCATCCGGAATTTCACGGCACGCGACGATGCCATCACCCTGCTTGATGCGGGTGAAGCCGATCTGACGATTGGTGTCCCCCCGACACCGACCAGCCGGATCCTGAGCCGCCCGCTTTTCAAGGAAAATTTCGTCTGCATATTGCGCCGGGATCACCCGGACGCCAAGGCCCCGCTTGGTCTTCCGGCTTTTTTGTCCCTGTCACATTTGCTGGTATCGCCAGAAAATGACCGATTTGGTTTGGTGGATATAGTGCTGGCAAAGATGGGCCATAAACGCCGCCTTGCCGTGACCCTGTCCAATATGTATGCCGCCCCGCTTCTGATCGCGCATTCGGACCTGATCGCAACCCTGATGGAAGGGATCATCCCTGCATCGGGCCATGCGGATGCCCTTGCCATTTTGCCACCACCCATACCGCTTGATCCGATATGTTTCACACTATGCTGGCACCGCCGCAATGATGTCCACCCGGCGCAACGCTGGTTGCGCGAATTCATCGCCGGTCTGCCTTTGGACGGATAATCCGACCGGACACAAACAGGGGCAGAAAAGATAGCGCAAATCGCTTCTTTCCAGCAACCCGGCCTTGGGCTAAAACGCGGACATGGACAAACCGATCTATATCACCCCCGAAGGTCTTCAGACGCTTAAAACCGAACTGGATGATCTGTGGAAAAAACAGCGACCCGAAACGGTTGCCATCGTGTCATGGGCGGCGGGAAATGGCGACCGCAGCGAAAATGGCGATTACATTTACGGCAAGAAACGCCTGCGCGAAATTGACCGTCGGGTGCGTTACCTTCGCAAACGGATCGAGGATGCGGTGGTCGTCCGCCCCGAAGATCAGGCCGATCATGCGCGGATTTTCTTTGGCGCGACCGTGACGTACGTAAATGCGCGGGACGAAGAAAAAACCATCCGCATCGTTGGCGAGGACGAGGCGGAATCCCTTGTCGGCAAAATCAGCTGGATTTCCCCGGTCGCCCGCGCCCTGATGAAATGCAAGGTTGGTGATGTGGTCACCCTGCGCACCCCGGCGGGCGAGGATGAGCTTGAGGTTTTGAAGATCAGCTATTGCGTCTGATCGTCCTGTTGATGGTCCTCTTGATGGTCTGGCCCGCCCGGCGATGTCAACGCAACCTCATAGCCATCCGGGTCGCGGACAAAGAACTGTAACCCGCCATTCTCAAGTTCGACCACCGGTTCCGGCTTGTAACCCGCATCATGCAGCGTCTGGAACAGCCCCGGCGCATCATCACATTCCAGATACAGCACCAGCCCGGCAAAGGGCGGACGCATGCGGCGTTCTTCATGCGAAACACCGCCATGCGCCGCCAGCATCAGCCGCACCGGATGATCCTGACCCTCCGGTGTTTCGGCCTGCATCATCACCCAGACCGCTTCACCATCCTGTTCCGACAATGTCCGCGCCACCACCTCAAAGCCCAGCAGCCGGTAAAACGCGGCACTGCGGTTGATTTCCGCAACATTCAAAAGCGGGGTGGTGGCGGTGATCGGCATTGGATTCTACAATCCGTAAACACACAAAATTGTATCTACAAAGTTGACACGATTTTCCCGGAAAGGTAATGTATCTTCATAGTAGATACATCAGAGGTTAACATGCTTTCCCAAATCAAGAAATGGGGCAATAGCGCCGCGATCCGCCTTCCGGCCAACATCCTGCTGGAAGCCGGGTTGCAAGCTGACAGCAAAGTCAACATCTCGAACGAAGAAGGACGGATCATTATCGAGAAGTCCCCTGATCCTGCCCAGTCCCTTGACGAACTGCTGGCGGGCATTTCGGATGAAAACCTTCATAACGAAGTCGATTTTGGCCCGGCGCGCGGCAAGGAATCCTTTTGATGGCTGGCGGTTATGTGCCCGATAGCGGTGATATCGTGTGGCTTGAATTTTCGCCACACGCCGGACATGAACAAGCCGGTCACCGCCCCGCACTTGTCCTGAGCCCCAAAGGTTATAACGGTAAAACAGGATTGATGCTGTGTTGCCCGATGACAACACAGATCAAGTCCTATCCATTTGAGGTCGCGATATCAGGGGATCGCAATAGCGTCGTACTTGCCGATCAGGTTAAAAGCCTTGACTGGCGTGCCCGCAATGCAAAGCCCAAAGGCCGCATCACCGATCAGGAATTGCAGCAAGTGCGACGCCTTGCCCGCACCCTTATCGGCACCGAATAATCGTTCCTGTCCAGCGACAGCCAAGTCCTGACCTACCCCCGCGGTTTCGGGTTTTTCACCCGCCGGGTCGGTTCGGCCAAAAGCGGATCATCGGGCCAGTAATGTCGGGGATAGCGACCCTTCATTTCCGATTTGACGTGGGCGTAGGACCCCTGCCAGAACCCGGCAAGATCGCCCGTAACCTGCAAGGGGCGCTGGGCGGGGGAGAGCAGATGCAGGGTGACGGCGACCTTGCCCCCGGCAATTTTCGGGGTATCGGTCGCCCCGAACATTTCCTGTAACCGCACCGGCAGGGCCGGGCCATCGGGCCGGTAATCAAGGCGGATATGCGATCCGGTCGGCACCGTCCAGTGGGTCGGTGCGAGGCGGTCCATTTCCTGTCTTTGTTGCCAGTCCAGCCCGGACAGCAAGGCAGCAGCCAAATCCAGATTGCGCAACTGGCTGCGTTTTGACATCCCGCCCAGATACGGCCCCAGCCAGTTTTCCAGCCCGGCCAACAAGGCGGCATCGCCAACATCCGGCCAGTGTTGCGGATCAAATTCGTGCAGAAAAGCCAGCCTTGCCCGCAGACCTTCGCTGTCGCGGTTCCACGGCAGGCAGGACAGGCCCAGACGCCGGATGCCGTCGATCATTGCCGCCGTGATTTTGGCAGTCATTCTGGCCGGATCAGCATCCTTTCCGGCGGCTTTTTCGTCTAGCACCAGCGCCCCGATCCGCCTTTGCCAGCGGGCGGTCACACCGTCGCCTTGCATGTCCCAGAAAACTTCTTCGCCTTCGGTCATCTGATCGGCGAAACGGGTTTCGAGCGTTGTGCGCGACAAGGGGGCCGCCAGATAAATCCGCGCTTCGCGCGATTGCCCATCCAGTTCGGCAACCGCCAGAAAGGTTTCCTGCGCCAGACCATCCTCATTGGGCAACACGCCGCCACCGCCGCCCGACAGGCGATAGCGTGCATCGCCGCCCTTGCGCCGTTCGGCGATTCGGTCCGGATAGGCAAAGGCCAGCAACAATCCGGCCTGATCATGAAGATCGACAACAGGATTGCCGGGTTTTTGCCCCTTTGTTGCGTCTTTCAGGCGGCGGGACAATTGCCGGGCGGCATCCATGATCATGCCCGGCGCATGGCCTTGTGCCATCGCATCAAGCCGGTGGCGGATATCAGCCCCGCGCCCGCGCAGAAAATCACGGTCCGACAGGATTGCCGCCAGCGCACAGGCGGCATCGGCAAGACCCAGCCTTGCCCCGCGCAACATCATATGCGCCAGACGCGGATGCACCGGCAACCCGGCCATCGCCTGCCCCATTGCGGTGATGCGGTTATTCTCATCAATGGCTTCGAGCCGTCGCAACACATCGCGGGCCTGATCCATCCGGGCGGCATCGGGCAGATCAAGCCACGGCAGACTGGCCGGATCAGCCACCCCCCATCGCGCCAGTTCCAGGGTAAGCGGGGCCAGATCGGCCCCGGCAATTTCGGGGGCGGTAAAAGGCGGGCGGGCACGTTGTTCGGCCTCCGCCCACAGGCGATAACAGATGCCCGGTTCCAGCCGCCCGGCGCGACCGCGCCGTTGTTCGGCACTTGATTGCGAGGATTTGACCGTCACCAGCCGCGTCATGCCCGATGCCGGATCAAAGCGCGGCAAGCGTTGCAAACCGCAATCAACCACCACCCGGATGCCGTCAATCGTCAATGATGTTTCGGCAATCGCGGTTGCCAGCACCACCTTGCGGCACCCGGCAGGCGCAGGCAAAATCGCCAGATCCTGTGCCTTGGCCGCCATCGCGCCATAAAGCGGGGCGAGGATCACATCGGGGCCCACCACATGGCGCAGGGCCGCCTCAACCCGGCTGATTTCGCCCTGTCCGGGCAAAAAGGCCAGTACCGATCCGCTTTCCTCGCGCAGGGCGTGGCGGATGGCAGCACTCATTGCGGTATCAATCCTGTCATCGGAGCGCATTGGCAGATAACGGGTTTGCACCGGAAAGGCACGGCCCTGGCTGGTGATCACCGGGCAATCGCCCAGAAGGGCGGCAATCGGTGCGCCGTCAAGGGTGGCCGACATCACGATGATGCGCAGATCATCGCGCAAGGCCCCTTGGGTTTCCAGCGATAGTGCCAGCCCAAGATCGGCATCAAGGGATCGTTCATGAAATTCATCGAAAATCAGCGCACCAATGCCGGTCAATTCCGGGTCATCCTGAATCATCCGCACCAGAATGCCTTCGGTCACGACCTCGATCCGGGTTTTCGCCGAGATTTTGTTGTCGAACCGGACACGATAACCGACGGTCTCGCCGATATCCTCGCCCAGCATCTGCGCCATGCGACGTGCGCTGGCCCGTGCGGCCAGACGGCGGGGTTCCAGCATGACAATCTTGCGCCCGGCCAGCCATGCGGCATCGCGCAAGGCCAGCGGCACCTTGGTTGTCTTGCCCGCCCCCGGCGGGGCCTGTAGCACCAGATTGCGCCCATCCCCGGCAAGGGCCGCCGCCATATCGGGCAGCACCGCATCAATCGGCAAGGGGAAAGCATCAGACATCATATGGCGCGGCACCCGGCAGCAAAAACAAAACCCTGCTGCCCGTTATTCCCGAAACAGGCCGGAGTGGCAAGGAGACAGGAGGATCAGATGTCATACCTGGCGGATTGCACCTGAATACCGGGCAACCATGGGGTCCGCAGTCAGCAGCACAATTCATTCGGCCCGCTGCACTTTCAGGACAATTCCCCTTTCCCCGCCAATTCGTTGCAGGGTTTTCAGGCCGCGTGTCAGGCCATAAAGCCGTTCCATATCACCCGCCCGGCGCATCGCCGATGCCTCGGCGCGGGTGCGGTGATACAGATCCCGAAAACCGGTTTCGGACAGGCGATACAGCATGGCTTCCTTATCGGCCCGATCCGGGTCGGGGTGGTCAAAACTCAGGATTTGCATCATTTGTCGGCCTGTTGTTGCGCCGCCCGGATCATAATCGACAGCGCCCAGACCATCCAGCCCTGTGTCCAGCGCATGAAAACCCGGCGGTCGGGGCCAAGATACCCAAGACCGGCGTAAAACAGACCGCGATCATCGTCAAACAAACGGTCCAGGGCAAACGCCATGACATGCCGTGCAGGGCCATCAAAACCAAACCGTTGCAAGGTACCGATGGCTTGGGCGACGGCGTGTGTATCAATATATCCGGCCCGCCCGGCAAAGGTTCGGGGCAGGCCGTGCGCATTGAAACACTGCGCCCGGTAAAAATCCAGCCCACGGGCAATTGGCGTATCAAGGTCCGCCATCCCGGCCTTGCGGAACCGGTCCAGCAGATCCAGCAGATAGCCGGTATGAAACCCATCGACAAAGCGATGATGGGGCCGCGTGCCATAGGACCATGATCCATCCGCCTGTTGGGCGGCCACCACCCGCGCCACGGCGCGATGTGATACTTCGTGGCCCGGTCGTATTTGATGCAGCGCCCATGCCGTCCACAGGCTGGCATTATGGATTTCGGTATCATCATCGCCCAGATAGGCAAAATAGCCATGCCGCCACAGATCGCGGATCATGAAATCCGCCGCCCGTTTCATCGCCGGATCATGCCGGGCCAGACCATTTGCAATCAGCCCATCGACGGCAAAGGCGGTGACAATCGCGTTTGACTGAGTGCGCCCGGCATAAAATGCCCGCGCCTGCCACGCAAAGGGATAGCCCCAGCCGCCATCGGGATTTTGCAGCGACAGCAATCGGTCGCCAACCGCGCACAAGGCAACACCATCCGCCGCCCCCGACATCAAAGCCAGCGTTTTGGGATTGCAGGCCAGCGGAATATGTGCCGCATGGCGCATCCATCCCGGCGCATGTTTGAGGATTTGCAGCCACACCAGCCGCGTTTCGCGCCAGCGGCCAAGGCCGGACATCTGAAACCACCGGCTTTCAAGCCCGTCAAACGGATCGGCCCCGGTAAAATCCTGTGCCTGCATCCAGCCCAGAACCCGGTCCTGCACCCCGGTCGTCCGGCGGATCAGATCATCGGTCATCTGCATTCCTCATCGCCATGCCTGCGGCAATCCCACTGACGATCAGATAATGCCCGTAGGACAGGGTATTATCCGTGATCATGGTCAGCATCACGGACAGTAAAATCATGACCGCCGCCCGCGATGACCGCACCCGCCAGACCAACCAGATCCACAACATCCCCCATAACCCCGCCCCGATCCAGCCGGTTTCAAACAGGATGCGGAAATGGTCATTATGCAGGGCACCGAACGATGCGGCACTGTCAAGCTGGGACAGGACCGCCTCGACACGGCCTGCGCCAAAACCAAACCAGCGATCCGGGGCCGGGGCATTTTGCCATGCCTGCCAGAACATCTGCCAAAATGCCAGCCGTCCGCTGCCATGTGTCTGCAACAGGCGTGGTAAAAACAGGGCCGCAATCCCGACCAATGCCAACGCAGCAGGCAAAAGCCACAACCATGTCACGGCGCGCTGCCAGCGCAAATGCCCCACCCCGATCACCAGCAAGGCCAGAACGGCAATGCGGGTCTGGCTCATCATCACCGCAAGGGCCGCCAGAATTGCGCCGGTTTTTCCGGCCTTGTCCCCGGTCCCGGCCCAGATCGACACCAGCGCCAGAAACAAAAACGGATGATTAAGCCGCCAGCCTTCATGGGTCAGGATCAGACGGGCATCGAAAACCAGAAACACCCCCATCGCCAGACCGACCGGCAAGATACAACGCCGCCCATACACCGCCCCGGCGACAATGCCCAGCGGCAGCAACACCACATTGCCGATCAGCCGGATTTTTTCGTCCATGGTTCCGGCGCCGATCCCGATCCAGACGCACAAAGCCAGCACACACAACCCGCCCGCCACATCATGGCGTGATACCCGGCCCATACCGGCCCTTAATACCGCCAGACCCCAAAACCCGACCAGAACCGCCTTGGACGCCGTCCCGCCCAGCGGCAACAACCATAAAGACAACACCATTGCCGCCAGGGCGGTCATGGTGAAAACGGCATTTTCGGGATGGGAACCAACACCTGCTGGCTGTTTTGTGCCGGTCATTCTATTCTCATGCCTTCTGGACCCGGATGGATATGGATAAAGCATGGCTGCAAGGATTGCTGTTTACTGTTTGCTTTTGCCGGTGGTCATTGCCCCGATTTTGCTGGGCGGGGCGCGGTTGTGGGCGCTGGCGATTCTGATCCTGTGTCTGGGGATCGGGGGGATGGCGGGCAGTTTTGCCCAACAGCGCATCGATTATCCGATCCTTGCCAAAATCTGGCTGGCCGGGGTGCTGTTGGGCGGCTGGATGGTTGTGCAATCCCTGCCGCTGTTTGGCCCTGCCGATTTTCCGGCGATTGACAGCACCATCGCGCTGAACCCGGCGGCCCTGCCTGCGGGTTTGCTGATGCTGTTGTTCTGTTTGCTGGCTTTTACGCTGGCGCACATCCTGCGACCGGACGGCAATCTGATCATCCGTATCGTTATCGCCTCGGCGCTGATACAGGCGGTTCTGGCCGGAATTCTTGCCGGGTTTGAGGTGCCGACAAATTTGTGGTTCACCAAAACCGCCCATATCGGGGATGCCACCGGCAGTTTTGCCAATCGCAATGCCTTTGGCGCGTTGATGGTAATCGGCATTCTGGGGTGTCTGCATCAATGGGCACGGGTTTCCGGTCCGTTGATGCACCGTCTGGACCGACAGGGCGGCTGGATCGCGCTTGCGATGATCCTGACCGTCGCCCTGATTGCCGCCCATTCGCGGGCCAGCCTGATCAGCCTTGCCACCGGCCTGATGGCGATGATGGTTTTTGCGCCGGTGGCCCGCCGCAAGATCATTATGTTCATGATTCCCCTGGCGATGATGTTGCTGATCCTCAGTGACACGACCCTGACCGCACGCTTTGCCGAACTGGCCCGCCCCGATTTTTTGCAACGTGATGATTTGTGGCGCACGGCACTGGCTGCCATCGCGGCACGGCCCCTTGCCGGATATGGCACGGGCGGAATGAATCTGGTGATTGATCATTTTGCGACACCGGAATTGAACATGGCGGCAAGATGGCCCAACAGCCATAATCTGTTTTTGGACGCGGCCCTGTGTTTTGGCCTGCCTGTCGCCTTCATCGGGATCGCTGCAATCCTTGCCTTTGCCATCCGTATCCTGCGCGCAACTGCCCAGCCCAAAGATCGGGCCCTGCTGGCCGGATTTGTCACCGTCGCCCTGACCCATGCCCTGTTTGACAGCGTGATCATTCTGCCTGCCCTGATCTTGCCGATATTGATTCTGGCCGGTTCAACTGTGCCAGTGTCGCCTGCCACAAGGGCGGTAAATCGGGGCGATGCGGGGCCAGACGGGCAGCCCGTGACAGCAGGGCGGTAATGTCGTTCTGGCGGGCGATGCCATCTGGTCCCTGTGCCAAAATCAGCGCATAGATGCTGATCACCCCGGCATCATGGGGGCGAATTTGCATCTGACGTTCGGCCCATATCCGCATTGTCGGCCAATCGCCCGCCTGCCATGCGGTTGCCATTCCGGATTCCTGCGCGGCGCGGATAAAGCCGACCGGATGGCGTACCAGATCGTTACCGCCGCCACCCGACCTGAAGGCCTGTCCCTCAAGGATCAGCACCACCAGCGCAATCACAACCGACGCCAGCCCGACCGCAAAAATCCGGATCCGGCCCGTCATTGTGCTGCCGCGTCCCATGAGGCGGCATGATCGACCGCCCCGCCATAGGCCCCACGCGATGGCACCCCGATCAAAACCATGCCATCCATTGGACCGACACTGGCGACCAGCCGCGCAATCGCCCGGCTTATATCGCCTGCCTTGCTATGCCCGGCCCGAACCAGCAGCAACCCGGTATCGGCCGCTTTCATCAGCCAGATCGCATCGCTGACCGGTAAAACCGGCGGTGCATCCACCACGATCACATCATAGATTTCGCGCAATTGGGTTAATATTCCGGGCATTTTCCCGGCAATCAAAAGAGCCGCCATATCGCCCGGCAGGGCCGCACGCGCCCCGATGAAATCGGCCAAACCGCCACCCGAACGGACAATCGCATCGGCAAGGTCGCATTCCCCAATCAGAACCGCGCATAAATCCGCCGACACCGCACCGGGGAGGGCCACATGGGACGGGCGGCGCAAATCGGCATCCAGCAACAATGTCTTGCGCCCGGTGGCGGCAAAACTGCGGGCCAGATTGCGGGCAAGGCGGCTTTTGCCTTCGCCCGATACTGCCGATGTCAGACAGACAATCTTGCGATTCACCCCGACGCCGCCAATTTGCAACATTGTGCGTAAATGGGCGACGGCATCGCGTTCTTCGGCACCGCCATCACGCCCGGCCTGCGGGATTTCGGCAAAAAGCGGCACCGCCCCGAATTGTGCCAGATCATCGCCATTGCGCACCGCCTGATCGCTGTAATGGCGCAACAATGCCGCCGCCACAGCGGCAAAAAGAGCCAGCATAACCACGGCAAGGGCCAGATCGCGACGGGCGGGGAATTGCGGCTGACCGGGGATTACCGCCATGCGCAAAATTTCGGTATCGGACTGCAATGCTGCCAGTTCGGCCCGGATATTGCGTTCGGTTTCGCCCAGAATTACAAGATTCTGACGCGCCAGATCGGCCTTGCGGATCAGATCATTCAGCGTCAACCGGGCCGTATGGCGCAATTGCAAGGCATCCTGCCATTGCGCCATGCGGGCGGCCAATTGGTTTTGACGGATATCGGCCTGCGCCAGATCGCGGGAAATCCGGTTCCCGATCCGGGTGGCTATCTGCAAAATATCGGCATATAGCGCATCGCTTTCGGCCTGTCGGGCGATTACCGCCGGGTGACGATCGCCATAACGTTGCCGCAAGTCGGACAAGGTTCCACGCAACTGGCTGTGGCGGGTAGTCATGCTGCGCAGGGTTTCGTCCCCAGCGATTTCGGGGAGAGTCAGAAGAGTTTGCGCATTACCGTCCTGTTGCGCCTGTTGCCATATCCGGGCGCGTTCGCGGATCTGTTCAAATTCAATGCGGGCGGACTCATATTCCGGGGTCAGATCGCGCAGACGGGCGCGGGCCATGTCGCTGTCATCGGGTTCCAGAAAACCGTTGCCCGCCTGCCAGGCTGCGATATTGGCATCGGCCTGTTGCAAGGCGGTTTCGACCTGTTCGCGTTGGGCGACGATATCCATCAGGCGGTTTGACAAGACACGTCTTTGATCGCGTTCGCGCTGCCAGACATAGGTTTCGGCAATTGCATCCGCGATAAGGGCGGCGCGTACCGGGTCGTGATCGTGCACCGCAATTGCCAGAACCCGTGCATGACCGGCCTGCTCCACCGTCATTTTTGCGCGTAAAGCCGCAATATCCAGGACTTCGGGGTCATCGCCGGGCCGGATATCCTTCGCCGGGGAAATTTCCACCCCTTGCCCGACAATTACTGCCCGTGCCGCTGACAAAACAGAGGTGCTGCGCAAAATCGCGGCCTCTGTTTCAAGATCGCCATTGCTGTGCGCCACAGGCAGGCCAAAGCCATTGCCTTGCCCCCCGGACAATGCCGGAACCGGGTGAGCAAAACCGATTTCCGCCACGGCCCGCCAGGCCGGATCAAACCGCGAAATTCCAGCCCCGCCGATCACCATCACCACAACGGCGACCACCACCACAATGCCGCGCCGCTGCCACAGGACCGGAATGAGATCGGCCAGTGACACAAAACGATCCGGCGCCATAACATGACCGGAAGCAGATGGCATGGAACGCGGCGTATCTGTCGTCATGGGGTTTTGGTTCCTGTCAATAGGGGCTGGCATCGGGGCGGCTGGTATCGGGCAGCGCGATCACATCGCGCGCCTCGGCCAGATCAAGATTCCAGTACATGCCGCCATGATCGGAGCGGCGAAACACCCGGTCCGGTTCGGTATTATACAAAAACCCGCCCCGGTTCGGAGCCGATGCGACGGGCGATGGACTGGTATCGGGCACAGCAGCGGATAGCACCTGTCGCGCCCCCGGACCCAACCGGGCGGCGAGTGCCGGGGCATAGCGCAAAATATCCGCTGCCAGACCATCGCGGCCCCGCGTCAGTTCCACAAGATATGCCACGGCTTCGTCGATCCAGTTCTCCAGTGCCGCAACCAAGGCAGTTGCAAACAGGTGCGGCGCATTGACAACCCTGACCCAAACCTGTTCGATCACCATCATGACATCCTGCCAGATCAGGCGATCTTCGACCCCGGCCCCGTACTGGTCGCGGAAAAAGGTTTCCAGCGCATGGATCAGGGCTGGCGCGTCAATCCCGGCATCATCCCGCCCCTGCAAAAACCCGGCAACAATCTGCGTTGCAGCCTGAATGCGGGCAAAACGGTTATCGGCGGACGGAAGCGCGGCCAGATTTTGGCGCAGGGTATCTGGCGGTGCAATTTCCTGCCCCTTCGCCGTGCCAAAACCCAAAAAGCAGGCGCAAAGCACAATGGCGGCAAGGGCAAGGCGCATCCGCCGCACCATCGCAGTGGCAATCAATCCGGCAAACTGCGTCAGCCCCATGCCGTATCGCGGTGCTTTATCACGCGGGTCCTGCAACACCCGCCACAGCCATTCACATCCGCAATTTTGCCAGATTTTGGGGGCCCGGCGGATATCCCCGGCAATCACATCAAACGCCCCACCCACCGCCATCATCAGGTAGCATCCGGTGGCATCGGCCTGATCGCACACAAAAATATCCTTGCGCGGCGATGGCAGGGCGACAAACGCCACATCGGCCCGGCTGGCCCTTATGATTTTCGTCAAAGCATCATCATCGCCATTATAGCCATGATGATACCCGCCGATGATCAGGCCGGGATAATCGCGTTGTAAAATATCGGCTGTTCGCGCCACGATTTGGGGCCGTGCGCCTAGCAAAAACACCCGCAATCCCCGTTGTGCCAATCCGGGCATCAAGGCCATCATCAGATCAATGCCACTGACCCGTTCGGCCACCCGATATCCCAGCATCCTTGCGGCCCAGACAATACCCATGCCATCGGCAGACAAAACATCACAGCGTGCAAGGGCATCCTGCAAGGCCGGATCGCGGCGGGCCGACACCAGTTTGACCGCATTCAACGACAAATGCCGGACCCGGTGCCCGTTTTCCATATCGGCCAATATCGTCTTTGCCACCACATCCAGAGGACGATGGTCCAGCCGCAACCCGAAAAATATGCTCATCCCCCGCCTACCCCCCGGCACCGGATCATTTTGAGGATGAAGCTTAACCCGTGATTGCGTAGGATGCCAAGATGGCGCGTTAAAAATGAAAGTTTCCCGTGCGGATTGTTCTTCTGACCAACCTGATCCCGCCTTATCGAAAGGCGGTCTATGCTGCTTTTGCCGACAGGCTGGTGCAAGAAGGCGGGATGTTGCACATCATCACGACACAGGCGGGCGAACCGCAACGCGACTGGCCGATTGCCACCGGCCCCTATGCCCAGACCCGTTTGCCCGGTCTGGCACTGCCATTGGGCGAAAACCGCGTATTGACGTTCAATACCGGGCTTGTCGCGTCGCTGAAGTCGATCCGGCCCGATATCGTGATCATTGCCGGATTTGGTCCGGCACAATGGCGTGCTGCGTTCTGGTGCAAGGCAAATCATATTCCCTATATCGTGCAATCGGATGGCTGGACCGGGTCGGAACGGATTTATGCCAATCCGCTGCGCCGTCGGGTCCGCCGTTACCTGATGTCCGGTGCCGCCGCCGAGATTGCGGCGGGAAGCAAGGGGGCAGACTGGTTCGTGCAGTCCGGCATGGAACCCCGCCGGATTGTCATTGCGCCGATCCCGGCTTCTTTTGCGGTTCCGGCTTCAATCGCCCCGCCTTTGGAAACCCGCCGGTTTGATGTGCTGTGGTGTGGCCGACCGACGTTTTCAAAGGGGTTTGAGGATTTCCTGTGCATTGTTGCCCGCTTGCGCGATTGCCATTCTGTCACCGGCCTTCACATTGTCGGCATTCCCGATGATGACACCATCGCCCGCAAGGCCATCACCCGGTATGGCTTGCACGATATCAGCACCATCACGGCCCCGGTCACACCGCATCGCCTGTCTGCTATTTACCAATCCGCCCGTCTGTTTCTGCTTCCCAGTCATAATGATGCGTACGGCGTTGCGGTGATCGAGGCAATGCAATCGGGCACGGTGGCACTTGCCAGTGACCGGACAGGTTGTGCCCATGATGTTCTGGTGGCCGGTGAAACCATGTTGCCAGTGGGAAAAATCGATATCTGGGTTGAAAAATGTGCGGCCCTGTTACGAGACAACACCACATGGCATAACACCTGCACGACACAACAGACCGCGACCGCCCACCTGACAGCCCAATATGCGGCCGATCAGATGTGGCGGGCCTGTGCCCTTATCCCCAAATCAGGGGATTTATCATGACCGAAAACCGCGATATCTGGATGATTGGCCGGGTGGACCAGTTTCGCATTCTGGCGGCACATCTGACCCAAAAGAACCGGCTGGCACGGTGGGACAGTTTCTGGCGAACCGATGGGACGGGCTGGCCCAATCCCGCCGCCCGGCGACTTGATCCGGTTATCTCGTCCATACCGGGCCGTCATGTGATGCCCGATATTTTGGGCAAGGCCGCACGGACTTTGCGCCTGCCGGGCCATAATCTTTGGTCCGATCTGCCGTTATCGTGGCTGGCAAAATATCACATGCCGGGCCCCATTCGCCTGTTGCACGGACAGGGTAATTACAGTCTGCCTGCGATGCGCAAGGCGCGTGATCAGGGCATTGTGTGCATCAGCGATGTCACCGGGCAACTGGCCCCGATCCGCCAGAAACAGCTTGCCCCGGAATATTGCCGTCATGGCCGGACATGGCGGGAAATATCGGGATTTCTGGCACAACGCCGCACCGCAGAAGCCCGTTTTGCCGATGCGGTATTTGCACCGTCCGAAACCGTTGCCTGCGGATTGGCAGAATGCGGGATTGCGGAACGGCATATTCACATCATCCCGTTTGACGCGCCGCGTGCCAGCCATCTTTTAACCCAACCGCGCCGCACGGATGGCGGGGAAAACGGGATCAAACTGTTGTATGTTGGCGATATTGCCATTGCCAAAGGTATCCGGCCATTGCTGGCCGCATTTTCGATGTTGCGGCATCAGGTCGGCATTTCCGTGACCCTGACCCTGATCGGCCCGGCACGCGACTGCGCCAGACCGTATCTGGCCGCTCTGCCCGACGGGTGCGACTGGCAGGGGAAACGCCCGGCAAAGCATGTGATGGATGCCCTGCACAATGCCGATATTTTCGTCTTTCCCAGTTTTTCCGAAGGCAGCAGCCTTGCCGTGATCGAGGCGATGGCCGCAAACCTTGCCGTGATTGCCACCCCGAATGCCGGAAGCCCGATCCGCGATGGTCATGACGGGGTGTTGACGCCTGCGGGTGATGTAACGGCACTTCACACCGCCCTGATGTGCCTGATCCATCATCCTGCCCTGCGTCAAAACCTTGGCGCACAGGCCCGCGCGACCATCCGTCATTTGACGGCGGAGGGATATGGCACGCGGGTCGAGGCGGCCTATGAAAGGGTGTTGTCGCGTCATGGCTGAATTTCTTGCGCCGGTCTGGATGATGATGGCCACCGGTTTGGCGCGTGCCGGGGGTCTGGTGATTTTACTGATACTGGGCCGTCATTTCAGCGCCGGTTTGCTGGCGCCGTATTTTAATGCCCTGATCATGGCCGGGGTCGGTGTGACCATTATTCAGGCCGGATGCGGGCCGCTTCTGGTTCGTCTTGCCCAAACCGCACAACACCGTATTTTGCTTATGCTATTGGGGTTGCGGTTGATCCTTGCCGGAATGGTCATTGTCATTCTTGCCCCCATGCTGCCCCTGGCAACATGGCCGGTTTTGCTGATGCCAATATGCGCGGCGCTTGCCCCGGACTGGCTGATGACCGCCCGCCTGCAATTTTCCAGACTGACCCTGCTTGCCGCCATCGCCCAACTGGCCGGGATTGTGATGGCCGTGTTTGCCGTTGGCAGTGACTCTGTCAACGGGTTGGTCTGGTGTGCGCCGATAATCAGTCTGGTGGCCTGTTTGGGGGCCGGTTGTTTTGCGGTTTCCAACCATCCATTGCCTGTTCCAAAACTCGCCCCTTTGCCCGCCCGTACGATTATGACGCTGGTGGTGATGACGCTTCTGGCCGGGTTATTGCCCAATCTGGATATTGCCCTTCTGGCCGGAAAGCTGTCATCTGCCGATCATACCGCCCTGATGATGGCGCATCGTCTTGTTTTGCTCGCCAGTGCGCTGTTTGCCGGCATTGCATCGGCATTGTTTGCGCAAAAATCCGTTGGATGGCGACGCGATATCTGGTTGCTGCTGCCGGGGGTATTGATCGCCCTGCCGATGCTGATCCTGCCGGATATGGTTATCCGCGTTATCTATCAAAATCCGGTTGCCGGGCTTGCGGAATTGCTTCGGATTGCCAGCCTGTGGCCGCTGCTGACCGGCTTTGTCTTGCGCCAGATTTTGGTCTGGCAGGAAAATCCGGGCGGCCTGTGGCCTGCCATTGCAGCATTGCTGTTGTTTGTCGGCGGTGCCGTTGTCCTTGCCCTTATGCCCGAATGGACGGCGCAAACGGTGTTGATCGCAATGACAGTCAAACTTGGATTTTTGGCCGCCCTGCTGTCGCTGGTCGGGCGGTTTTCGGTGATGCAAAGGCAGATGGCATGACCCGGTTGGTTGCCGATATCGTGGATCATCGCCTGTTACGGGGGCAATATGGGCCGTTTGGTTTTGGCAATTGGGGATTTGAGGCATCTGATCGCCAGTCTTTCCTGACACTCAGTGAAACCAGCCGCCATGTGACGCGGACGGGGGATGTTTTTGAGTTTGCCGAAGGATCATGGCGGCTGGAATATCAGACCATCCCTGATCCCGATCATAACCTGATCCGCATCACCGCCCGCCTGACCGCATTGCGCGATGGCATCTTGCAGGATGGTGTGATCCGTCTGGTGTTTGACAAAGACGCCATTGATTGCGGCACCCTTGCCGGACAGACATATCGCCACCGCAATACCGGTCGGTATCGCCTGTTTGCCACCCGCCATGTCACCTTGTCGGGGACCGGTCATCAGATTGATATCACGCTGGATCATGCCGACGGGGCCGGGCGGTTTGATCCTTATATGTATCTGCGCGACGAGGGGGATTTGTGGATTGTGCATGCGCGGATGTTGCCGTCCGCACCCGAAGATGTCATCTGGCTGCGCTGGGCCAACCGGTTATTTACCGTTACCGCGCCGGAAGCGGTGGCAAGATTTCTGTGGCAAAACCGCGTTGGCAAGGCATTGTTATGGCGCTTGCGCGAACGCTGGGGCCGTCATGCCCCGGAAATTCAGGCTGTACCGCTGAATATCCTGCGGCGCGGACAATCCTTGCAGATGGAGGTGACATGCCGGTTTCGCTGACCTCCGACCGCATCGGGCATCCGCAGCAACGCTGTTTGCGGCTGGCGCGATTAATCGCGATTGAGCTTGCCAGTATCCAGCGCCCCACCGGCGATTTTCCGCAACCGGGTTTTTATGCCGGTGCCTTTGCCGTTGCCCTGTGGCAACATCTTGACCCGGTTACCTTTGCCGATCCGGTGGCGCGGGCGCTGTCATTTTTGCGTACAGAACCGAAAACCCGGACCTGGCATTACGAATTTATCGACCATGCCCTGCGCGATGCGCCGGGGATTTCGGATGCCACCCGCACGGAAATTTTGCAAGGTGCCCGCCCGCAAAATCCGCCGGTTGCCAATTGGCGACTGATGCGGCTGATTGCCCTTGCACAGGGCAATCGACGGGAGCGTCTCCACGCCATTCTGGCAGGCCGGTTCTTTATGCGGCAATTCGTCCGGGGCGGGTTGATCTATGACCGCAAGGGATGTTTTTCCGCGCAATATCATGCCTTTTGCGCGATGTTACTCAGCCAAAGCGATGATGCCAGACACCGCCAACTGGCACAGGATGCCACCGCCCTGATTGCCAAACTGACCGATGATCATGGCCATGCCAATCTGATCGGGCGCGGGGCCGGGCAAAGTTTTGGTGCGGTCACCGCCCTTTATGCCCTGCTTGCACATGGTTACGTCCCGCAAACCACCGCCATCCTGACCCGGCTGGAAAGCGCGATGCTGGCGGATAACAGCCTGCCGCTGAATTTGCTGGCATCGGGTGACCTGCCCGGCATTCCTCATGACCCGTCCCCGGATCATCCCGACACACCGGGCTGGTACAGTTATAACCGCCATTATGATTATCTGGCCTTTGCCGGATATGTTCTGGCCCGTGCAGCGCAATTGCCTGCCGTATCCCCACCAGAACACGCCACCGCACCGGTGGTCTTGCCACCCGATACTTTGGGAATTTATCGCGGCGACCGTTATCAGGCTTATGGTTGCGTGCGTGGCACGGCCCCCTATGACATCACCCCGGCCCCGGTTGTCGTGGCCGATGGTGCGGTGTTGCTGCCACCCACCGGCGGCGAACAGGATTTCAGAAGCCTTTATGACAGTGCCAGCCTGCCGCTGCCCTGCCTGCCGCGCGGTCGGCATTTTGCGCGTTTTATCGGCGGTGCGATTGGCCGGAATGACATGCGCGTCGATTTCGATCTGGCCGGATGCAAGGGGCAACGCCATGTGCATTTCGCCGCCGATCATATCAGGATCACCGATCACATCACCCCGGCCGATGATCGCAGCGGCACGGATGATGAATTTCGGTTATTGCGCCTGTTTTTGCCCGCCGGGTTGGTTTTGCATCACCCCGCGCCCGATATTCTGACGGATCAAAACAGTGGCCTGACCCTGACCGGCTCTGCCGCCCTCCATATCGGACCATCACACCATTTTTCAGCCTTTGGCCCGGTGCAACTGGTGTTTCTGACCGCCCGCATGGGGCAGGATGGCGGGTGCAGCGGGTCGGTGCGGCTGTCATGGGGGGTGGCATGACACCCCCGATCACGATGATTGTTACCATCCATAACGGCCATGATCATTGGTCGGGTTGTCTTGCCAATCTGGCGGCAATCCTGACGGCAGATGATGGTGCCATTCTGGTTGATGACGGATCGGACCCGCCATTTGTGCTGCCTGCGCCCTATGATCAGGATAAGCGATTTCGCCTGATTTCGCCCGGTCGCATTGGCCGGGGGGCGGCGCTTGATCTTGCCATAAACCATGCATCCGACGGGATAATCTGCATTCAGGATGTCGATGACCGTTCCTTGCCGGAACGTCTTGCACATGTGCGCAGGATTTTAGGGCAATATCCGGACAAAATCCTGCTTGCCGCCGCAAAGGATGATCGCAAGATCTCATCCGAATCCCTGATTCCCGTCCCACCACACCGCCTTTATCGTGGCAATCCGTTTCATCATTCATCCCTGGCTTTCTGGCGCGATACTTGGGATACGGTTGGTGGATATGACGCCAGCCTGCCCTGTTGTGTCGATTATGATTTTTATCTGCGCTGTCTGGCCCGTCGCCCCGATGCGATGTTGTTTGCCGATACAGCGATGATCACGCGCAACCGGCAGGGCAACCGTCATTATCAAAATCTTGATCCGTCGATTTATCATCAGACGATGCGCCAGATTCGCAACCGATACCGGGCGGTACTTCGCCCGCCTTTATGGACCCGGCTTTATGATCTGCGGTTCTGGCGGGGCATATGGTGATGAAGACCCATCTTGTGGCCCTTGTGCAATTACCGCCGCCGATACATGGCGCGGCCATTATGAACCAACGCGCCCTTGCGGCCTTGCAGGCCCAATATCGCGTCACGATCCTGCCGATGCGGTTTACCCCGACCATTGCCGCGATTGGCAAAACCGGCATTGGTAAAATCCTGTCGGGATTGCGGTTATGGATTCGATTGATCGGGGTGATCTTTCGTGATCGGCCCGATGCCCTTTATATCTGCCTCGCACCGCGCGGGGCAGCGTTCTGGCGCGATGGGTTTTATGTTGCAAGCGCCCGACTGGCAGGCATTCCCTGTCTTGCGCATCTGCATGGGCGGGGTTTGCAAGATGGCATCCTGCAACGCTTCTTTGCCCGACTGGTTTTGCACGGGCAGACCGTGATTCTGCCCGGTGATGCCTTGCGGGATGAGGTCGCCGGTCTGGCCTGCGATATCCGCATTCTGCCCAATTGCGTATCGGCGGATGATTTTGCCAGCCCCGACCGCCCGCCGATCCATCGGGCACGACCCCTGAATTTATTGTTTCTGTCCAACCTGATTGCGACAAAGGGTATTGATACGGTGATTGCAGCGACATCGATCCTGCGGGAACGGAACATTGAATTTGATCTGGTTTTTGCCGGGGCGGAGGGCGACATCACCACCGATCAGCTTCATCGCAAAATCAGGGATGCCGGGTTATCGGATCAATGCCGCTATCACGGGCCGGTTACCGGGGCCGCGAAATCCGCCTTGCTGGCGCAGGCCGATCTTTTGCTGTTCCCGTCGCGCTATCGCAACGAGGCGCAGCCGCTTGTCGTGCTGGAGGCGATGGCCGCAAACCTGCCGGTGATTTGCAGCCCGGTCGGCACCTTGGGCGACATCATCCGCGATGGCGAAACCGGGCGCATTTGTGCGCCCGACAATCCGTTTGATCTGGCCGATAAAATCGTTCTGGCCCGCGACAATCCGCAACAAACCGTGAAAATGGCACGGGCCGCGCGTGCCTTGTGTCAGGAACATTTCGGTGCAGAAAATTTTGGCCGCATTTTGCGCCATCTGGTTCGGGATTGTCTCTTGATTTCGCCCGCCATGCCAAACAAGAATGGTCACGCTGCTTCACAGTGCAAAGAGGCCCCGGATGACCCGTGACGAGTTCAATGACTTTTGCCGTTCCCTGCCGATGACGACCCATGTTGTGCAATGGGGCGGGGCCGATGTCTGGAAAGTGGGCGGCAAGGTTTTTGCCATTGCGGGCTGGACCAAAGGCAACACGATGGGGATTACCTTCAAGACATCCGATATTGCCTATGAGGTTTTACGCACGCAGCCCGGCCTGCGGCCTGCACCCTATCTGGCGTCACGCGGCATGAAATGGATTCAGCATTACGATACACCCGGCCTTGATGACGCGGGGCTTCGCGATCATGTGCAGACATCACACCGGATCGTGGCACAGGGCCTGACAAAAAAGATGCAGCGTGAACTGGGGCTGTACCCGAATTAAAGCCGCCAGAAATCAATCCCGACCGGCACAGCATCACGGTCCAGCACCGCGCGGACATCGGCGACAAAACCTTGCTGGTCTTTTAGAAGATTCTGCACCATCGGCCAGCCGCCCTTGCCATATTGCCGGTGCGAAACCGCCAGAACCAGTGCATCTGCCGGTTTCAAATCCGCCTCGGCGACCAGTTCCAGCCCGTCAAATTCATGACGGACTTCGGCAGGATCGGCCAGCGGGTCATGAAGCTGCACCGTGATCCCGGCATCTTCGAGTTCGCGAATGATGTCGATCACGCGGGTATTGCGGATATCGGGCACATCTTCCTTAAAGGTCAGGCCCAGAACCGTTACCACTGGCGATTTGATACCGCCCTTGCGCAACAGGGCACGGATCACCTTGTTGGCAACCACCGCCCCCATGCCGTCATTGATCCTGCGCCCGGCCAAAATCACCTGCGGGTAATATCCCAGTTCTTCGGCCTTGTGCGTCAGGTAATAGGGATCAACGCCAATGCAATGCCCGCCAACCAGACCCGGCGTGAATTTCAGGAAATTCCATTTGGTGCCGGCAGCTTCCAGCACATCGCGGGTATCAATACCGGCCCGATCAAAGATCAGCGACAATTCATTCATCAGGGCGATATTCAGATCGCGCTGGGTGTTTTCAATCACCTTGGCGGCTTCGGCGGCCTTGATCGTCGGGGCCTTGTGGACACCGGCGGTTACGACACTGCCATAAACATCAGCGACAATTTCAAGGGTTTCCGGGGTCTGGCCCGACACCACTTTCAGGATGGTGGTAAAGCGGTGTTCGCGGTCGCCCGGATTGATGCGTTCGGGTGAATAACCGACCGTGAAATCCACCCCGGCCTTAAGGCCTGACAGGCTTTCAAGGATCGGCACACAGACTTCTTCGGTCGCACCGGGATAGACCGTGCTTTCATACACCACGATGTCGCCGCGTTTCAAAATGCCGCCCACGGTTTTGGAGGCAGAACGCAAGGGCGACAAATCCGGGCGGTTGGAGCCATCAATCGGGGTCGGCACAGTAACGATGTGAAAATCGGCCTGCCGCAAATCATCGGGATCATCCGTCAGAACCAGATCGGCAGCAGCCAGTTCAGGATCATCTATCTCGCCGGTGGCATCATGCCCGGCGCGCAATTGCGCGATACGGTTCTTGTTGATGTCAAACGCCACCGTCCGGCCAATATGCGTGCCAAAGGCCACCGCCACCGGCAAACCGACATAGCCCAACCCAATCACCGAAATCTTGCGCCCGTGGCTCATCAATCCACCCCTGAAATAAAAGACCGGTGAGTTCTAGCCAGCATGGCGGGCATCGTCAATCCTCATCACCGTCACCGGCCCGTTCCGGTATCATTGCTGATGCACATAACTTCCGGGCGCATCCTCCAGCACGGCATATCCGCGGGCCGAATTGCCGATTGCCGGAGGGGCCACTTGCCCGTTCGATCCGGTCGCCAGCCATTTCTGCCATTCCGGCCACCATGATCCTTCGTGATGCGGGGTCGTTTGTTGCCAGTTATCCGGATCGACATAACGATCCCCGGCCTTTTTCGTCGATATCTGAAAGGACCGGTGCGGATGGCCCGGTTCGCTGACGATTCCGGCATTGTGGCCGCCGCTGGTCAGAACAAAGGTCACATCGGTGGCCGGATGGAAGGTGATTTTATAAACCGACCGCCACGGCGCGACATGATCCTTGACCGTGCCGACTGCAAAGACCGGAAGGCGGATATCGGCCAGATTGACCGGGGTACCATCGACCATATGCCGGCCCGCCGCCAGATTGTTGTCCAGAAACAATCCGCGCAGATATTCCGAATGCATTTTATAGGGCATGCGCGTCAAATCGGCGTTCCACGCCATCAGATCATTCATTTCCTGGCGTTCACCCAACAGATATTCCTGCGCCAGCCGCGACCAGATCAGATCATTGGAACGCAAAATCTGAAAGGCCCCGGCCATCTGATAACCATCGAGAAACCCCTGATCCCACATCATGCTTTCAAGGTACGACACCTCGCTTTCGCGCACGAAATACATCAGTTCCCCGGCTTCGGTGAAATCGATCTGGGTCGCGAAACTGGTCAGGCTGGCAAGCCGGTCATCGCCGTCGCGCGCCATCGCGGCGGCGGCAATCGACATCAAGGTTCCCCCCAGACAATAACCGACCGCATGAATTTTCCGGTTCGGGACAATTGCACTGACCGCATCAAGGGCCGCCATCACACCCAGGGTACGATAATCCTCCATCCCCAGATCACGGTCGTCCGAGGTCGGATTGCGCCACGACACCATGAAAACCGTATGCCCCTGATCGACCAGATATTTCACCAGCGAATTATGCGCCGACAAATCCAGAATGTAGTATTTCATGATCCATGCCGGAACGATCAGGACCGGTTCGGCATAAACCTTTGGCGTGGTCGGGGCATACTGGATCAGTTCGATCAGATGATTGCGATACACCACCTTGCCCGGTGTGACCGCCACATCGCGCCCGACCTTGAAATTTTCGGCCCCGGCCGGTTTCTTTCCCGCCAGCATCAATTGGGCATCTTCGGCCAGATGTTCCAGCCCGCGCACCAGATTCATGCCGCCCTGTTCCAGTGTCGCGGCCAGAATTTCCGGATTGGTGGCAATGAAATTTGACGGGGCGGCGTGATCAAGAATCTGACGCAGGATAAAGGACATCACCTTTTCATCCTCGTCTGAGAGGCCATCGACATCGGTGGTGGCATTGTGCCACCATTGCTGGGTCAGCAAAAAGGACTGCGACATCACATTCCACGGCCATTTTTGCCACGCTGCCCCGGCAAACCGTTTGTCGGTCGGCAGTGGATCGATGCAGGGCGCACTGTCCGGATTTATGGCGTTATGCAGGCTGTATTGCCAAAGGCGGGCGAATTTGCGGTTATATTTTTCCGCCAGTTCGATCTGTTTGCCCGGCGACACCGCCAGATGCGCCAGCCAGTTAAAGGTGATCCCGGCCACCCCGGCAGGCGAAATACCGTTGGTCAGACGCGCCAGATTGGCCTTGAAAGCCCGGTCAATCGCATGGGCGGTATAATGGCCGGGGTCGGTATGATCCGGGCGGCAGGCGACGGCGGATGCATCATCCGTGGCCGTGGCCGAAACCGGGGATGTGCGCTTTGCCATGATTTATCCCTTGTCCAAAGGCCCAAAGTCATCATGGCGTGATCCTGCCACAGGTCTTGCAACGCCGCATTGCCATGAGTCAATTCATGACAATCGGGCCGTTTCAGATCGGCGTGATTATGCTAGACTGTGCGATAGTAAAGAAAGGATCAGCCCACATGACCGCCAGCATATCGATCACCATCAGCGATGACATGCGCAACCGCCTTGACCAAGTCGCCGCCCTGCGCGATCAGGAAAGTGATGATCTGATCCGCGCTGCCCTTGAAGATTATCTGACCCGCGAAATTGATATCATCAACGCCATCCAACGCGGCAGTGAGGATATCAAGGCCGGGCGGACGGTTGCGCATGATGATGCAATGGACGAAATTGACGCCATGCTGGATGCCATGTCTGTCCGGAAAACGGCGTGACATATCTGGTCCGCTGGTCTCGCGATGCGCTGGACGATATCAGGGAACAGGTCCGATATATCGGCACACACAACCTTCCGGCGGCACGCAAGGTTGCACAACGGTTGCGGCAGGCCGGAAACGATCTGACGCAGTTCAATTATGGCCGCAAAGGTCCTTTACCCGGAACATTTGAGAAAATCCTGCCCGACCTGCCCTATATCATCGTCTATCAACCCGATGAAGCATCGGGTTGCATCTTCATCCTGCGTCTGCTGCATTCCCGACAAAACCGGCCTGAACCATAAAGGGCGTCCCGAGGTGGAACGCCCTTTGGTCTGGTATTGAGGGTCGGTGGCGATCAGCCTTTGACCACGATATTGAGCAGTTTCGGCACCGGTTTGCCGACATAGATCACCTTGACGATTTCCATGCCGTCGAGATGGCGGGCGACATTGGGGTCGGCCTTGGCCAGGGCCTCGACACTGGCCTGATCGGCCCCGGCGGCGACCATGATCGCACCGCGTTTCTTGCCATTGACCTGTACGGGCACTTCAAATTCATCATCCCTGGCTTTTTCCGGGTCGAACACCGGCCAGTCAAACCGGATCACCGATTTTTTGGCAGCAAATTCGGCCGGGGCAAGGTGGCTTAACAATTCCTCGCCCAGATGCGGGGCAAAGGGGGCCACCATAAGGGCCAGTGCGCGGACATGATCGCCATGAACCGCATCCTGTTTGCCCAGCGCATTGGTCAGTTCGATCAAAGCCGCCAGCGCGGTATTGAGACGCAAATCGTCAATATCGGCTGTGACCTTGGCGATGGTTTTATGCAATTGCGTTTCGATTTTCGGATCGACAATACCGGTGCGTTCCGCCTGGGTTGCCAGTTTCCAGACATTGCCCAGAAACCGCAACATGCCGACAATCGCATCGGATTGCCACGGTTTGGACTGATCCAACGGTCCCATATACATTTCATAGGTGCGGAAGGTATCAATCGTGAAATTGTCGCAGATTTCCTCGGGCGGCAGGCCATTTTTATAGCGCTTGCCCATTTTGCCGGGAATGGTGATCAGGCGTTCGCCGGTATTTTTGTCAAAGGGGGCCTTTTTGCCGCCGTCATCGCGCATTTCGACATCATGGATATCGACATAGACCCCACGGGCGTCGGTATAGGCATCGGCCGTGATCATGCCCTGATTGAACAGTTTCTGGAACGGTTCGGGCGTTGCGACATAGCCCAGATCGAACAGAACCTTGTGCCAGAAGCGGGCATAAAGCAGATGCAACACCGCATGTTCCGCCCCGCCGACATACAAATCAACCGCGCCGGGTTTGGGTTTGCCATCGGCATCGGTCGAGGTGCCCCAATAGGCCGCCGCATCGGGCGAGGCAAAGGCCTGATCGTTATGGGCATCGAAATAGCGCAGATAATACCAGCACGACCCCGCCCAGTTCGGCATCGAATTGGCATCGCGGCGGAAGGCCTGCACTGTGTAATCGCGCCCGTCATGGGCATAAGTCGCGCCAATTTCGGCAGTGACCGGCAGGACCGATCCATCATCCAGCACAATCCCGGCGACATCCATCCATTCCTTTGCCCGTGCCAAGGGCGGTTCGGGTTCGGAATTGGGGTCTTCGTTTGATTGCGGTTTGAAATCGCTGACCTCGGGCAGCAATACCGGCAGGGCCTGTGCCGCGATGCCGCGCACCTTGCCGGTTTCGACCTCGAACAACACCGGAAACGGTTCGCCCCAATAACGTTGCCGCGAAAACAGCCAGTCGCGCAGTTTATATTGCACCCGGCCCCGGCCAATGCCACGGGATTCCAGCCATTCGATGATTTTCGCCTTGGCATCGGGGGTGGAAAGCCCGTTGATCGATACGGCATCATTCGCGGAATTGACGGTTTCGCCGATTTCGGTCTGGGCGATTTTAAAGGCCCCCGGTTCGGCGATATAGCGTGCAAAAAGCGCATCCGCGTCCAGCCCGGCGGCATCGGACGGCGCATTGTCGCGCAGCCAGTTTTCCGATGGTTTGGTGGTTGCGACAATCGGCAGATTGAATTTGTGCGCAAATTCAAAATCGCGCTGATCCCCCGCCGGAACCGCCATGATCGCCCCGGTGCCATAGCCCATCAGGACATAATCGGCGATCCAGACCGGGATATTTTCGCCCGTTACCGGATTGGTGGCGTGTGCGCCAATGAAAACGCCGGTTTTTTCACGTTCGGCATCATCCTTGGCCGAGACGGCCTTGAGTTCCGATGCCTGTTGGCGATAGGCCGCGACAGCATCGCGGCACTCATCGGCCACCAGCAGATCCACCAGCGGATGTTCGGGGGCCAGCACCATATAGGTTGCGCCAAAAATCGTATCGGGACGGGTGGTATAGACGGCGATTTTATCATTTGTGCCATCGCGGCGCGTCACCGGGAAATTGACCCGCGCCCCGGTCGAACGCCCGATCCAGCTTTTTTGCATTTCAACGACGCCATTGGGCCAGTCCAGCCCTTCGAGATCGGCGACCAGCCGGTCGGCATAGGACGTGATGCGCAACATCCATTGTTTGAGCGGGCGTTTGTAAACCGGATAATCGCCACGTTCGGATTTGCCGTCATTGGTGACTTCTTCATTCGACAAAACCGTGCCCAGCATCGGGCACCAATTGACATTGACCTCGTCAACAAAGGCCAGACGGCCCCGGTCAATGGCGGCCCCGATGTCATCTGCTGCGCATTTCACGCCATCGGAAATCAGGCTGGCGGGTTGCGGCACGCCGTCTTCGTCCAGCAACCATGCGCCGGATTGCAGCAGGGGTTCCAGTTCGGCAATCGGGCGGGCGCGGCCGGTGACGGATTTGCCGTCCGGCGCGGTCCAGATCAGGGTCGGGTCATAGAAACTGTTGAACAGTTGCAGGAAAATCCACTGCGTCCATTTGTAATAATCGGCATCGGTGGTGGCAAAACGGCGATGCGGATCATGGCCCAGACCAATCACCTGCAGTTGCCGCAGCATATTGTCGATATTGGATTCGGTGGTGATGCGCGGATGTTGCCCGGTCTGGATCGCATATTGTTCGGCCGGCAGGCCAAAGGCATCAAAGCCCATCGAATGCAGCACGTTAAAGCCGCGCATGCGGGCAAAGCGGGCCTTTACATCGGTCGCGATATAGCCGAGCGGATGGCCGATATGCAGGCCGACCCCGCTGGGATAGGGGAACATATCGAGGATGACGCTTTTTTTCCGGGTCGCATCGAAATCGGCATCGCCGGGATTGGGGGTGCGATAAATATCGTTTTCGCGCCAATAATCCTGCCAGCGTTTTTCAAATTCGCGCGCACTTTCCTGATAGGTCGCCACCGTAAATCTGCTCCTGCCTGTCCGGGGCATCCAAAGGGCAAGGCCAAGTCCGCCTTGCCGGGAAACCGCCCGGAAACAATATTGAAATTGAACCCGATTGAATATTGGTTCCGGGCGCGCGGTGCAATCCCTGATCACAGGGTTTGTGACGGTTTTGTCCGCCGCCATCCCCTGCCCCATATGTTTGACGATGGCTTTCTACCGCCAGATGTGCCATATTGGGGGTATGTTATGGGACTTCTGGCGGAACCGCGCCGGGAAACAGGAGACGGTCATGGATATCTCAACCACCGGATATGGCTTGCAAAACGGCAATGTATCGTTGCGTTCGGCGCAATCTTATTTGCCTTCGCAAGACGACTCGGACAGGGCGGGCAATCGTCGGGTCGAAACTGTTCTGGCGTCGGGCTTTCCGGATGCCACCAAGGTTTCCCTGTCGTCGCAATCCACCAATCTGTTATCGGCCGATCAGATTGTTTCGGCTATCAATGAAAGCCTGTCTTCGTCGGGTCTGTCGGTCAACGGGGTGAACCCGGATGATTACACGCCCGAGGCCGTGGCGGACCGCATCCTGTCGCTTGCCAGCGATGTGATTGCCAACAATGCCGGCAGCGAAGACGAAGCCCGCGAGATTTTTGCACAGGTCAAAACCGGGGTCGAACGCGGCCTTGAACAGGCGCGTGAAATTCTGGACGGGCTGGGCGCGCTGAATGGCACGGTTGCCAGCAATGTCGATGATACCGAACAACGGCTTCAGGATGGCCTGAATTCGCTTGAGGCCCGCCTGACCGAATTGCTGGGCCGCCCCGAAGCCACCGAACGGACCGACATCACCCCGGAACGCGATGAGCAGGTAACGCAAAGCCAGGTGACCCAGACCGCGCAAACCAGCCAGCAGCTGGCCGAATCCGAAATTGCCCGCGAGCGTTTCCGCACCCAGACCGCCGGGGTTCGCTAACCCCCTCACCGCCCGGAAAGCGTGATTTTTCGGGATTCTCATTTTTTTGAAAAAAGTTCTTGATTTGTTCTTTTTGCTGTGGCATAAGAGAAAAATCAACGGGGCAAATGCGCCCGGACCGAAACCCGCAAAGCCTTGTGCCTTGCGGGTTTTTGCGTTTGGCGCCAGATGAAAGAGACGATGATGATGCAGCGACAAAACAGCAGACAGACCGGCGGACGACCCCGCAAGATCATGACCGGCGGATGGAAAAGCCATTACGGCGGCAATCCGCCCAGGCGGTGAACACGGCCATTTGTCAGGACGCCCGAATTGCGTCTTGGTGGTGGCCGTGCGCCCGGATCGTGCCCGGTGTCATCCGGCAGTGCCGGGGTGGCGAAGGACCCGATGCGTGCGGCGCTTCGGGATGCGGGACCTCCCGCCCGATTTGCGCCTGCTGCCTTTCCGCCCGGCTCTCTCCACCCGGCTCCGGTCCGGCTTCGGCCGCCCGGAATCCGTTTGGCGGCCGCCCGACATGGGTGTGCAGGGCATTGGCGGGAGACTGGCATGGCTTTGCCCCATCGCAAGGATTTTGTGCGCCCGGACCAGAAGGCCGCAGGCCCGTATCCTGCCCGTCGGCGGTTATCGGTCTGCTATTGGCCCGGTATAGGCTCGGCATCGGCACATCGGCCTATAACCCGCCGGCAAGCGGGGGATCGCCATCATGGCGGGCACGGAAAAGTTTGCGCCCGGCATCCTGAATGCGGTTAAAGGCATCCTCGGCCATGAAACCGGAAACAAAGGCCATGAAGGTCAGCAGGAACGGGCTGATATCGATCTTGCCCGTGCTTTCCGATCCGCCGCCCTGTGTGACCATCAGCATCCCGGCCTGTGTGAACAGGAAAATGGCGATGGCGGCGGCGACACCCTCGCTGACCATGACCAGAAGCCTGCCGATGACGGCCGGATTGCCGCAGGTATCGATGATTGCATCGCCGGTGGATTGAGGGGTGGGTTGCGGGGCGGATTGCGGGGTGGATTGCGGCGATCCGACGGTCGCAGTGCCCGGCGACCTGCCCGCCGATGGCAAGGCCAGGCGATATCGCCGGATAAACGACACCACAGACCCCAGCCCGCCCGCCGCCACCGTCACCATCAGGGTCAGCATGATGGCGGGCATCTGCATCAGAAAGGCCAGAACACTGCCGACCGGCTGTTGAAACAGCGCCACCAGCGACCAGTGCCCCGCCGGGCCATCATGGCCCACACCGGCGGCGGTTCCGGCGGCGGTTCCGGCGGCGGGGCCGTATCCGGCAAGGCTGGCGATTTCGCGCTGCATGTCTTCCATTTCGGTCACAAGGCTGCTGCGCAGTTTTTCGGCCTGTTCGCGCTCTGTCAGAAGATTGATCTGTTCGACCTGCCCCCGGCCCCGGATTTCGGCAAAATGCATGGTGGCGGCTTCGGCCTCGGTTGCCCTTGCCGTAAAGCCGTTGCGAAAATCCATATCCGCCGCCGGGGAAAAGGCATTTTGGGAGATGGCATTGCGAAGGGCGGCCATGATGCGTTCGCCTTCGCGGTTGCGCGCCGTTTCCTGCCCGCGCAACATGGAACGCGCCCCGACATTGCCCGCCGCCATGCCATTTTGCGGCTCCTCGTCATAGAACCCTTCCGCGCCGTCTGATCCGTCTGCTCCGCCATCGGGCCCGGCGGGCGGGAAAGCAAGAAAATCATAGGCCGCGCGGATGGCGGCAAGGTAACTTTCGCGAAAACCGGGATCGAAATTTGCCCCATCGCGCGTGACCATTTCGCCGATATCGGCATAAAGATCAAAGGCGGTGCGCCATGCATCGACCGCATCGCGCCGCAATAGCTGCCCCTGTCGCACGATTTTGAGTGTATCGGCATCGATGGCGCGGATTTTCTGACGCAAATTGCGCACCCCGTCGCGCAATTCGGCCTCGTGCATGCCCTGAAGCACGACCCGCTCCAACGCCCCGGGCGAGGAGATGCCAAGCTCGCGACTGATCATTTCGCGCTGAATATCGGCGGTGAAACCGGCGAACAGAACCACGACAAAGAAAAGATACAAAACACACACCAGCGCAATCAGCGCCGAAGGCCCAACCCATATTGTCCAGCCCGCCCGGCGGACCCGGTTTTCCCTGATCATCTATACCGCCGTCAAAACAGGCGGCGCAAACCCGCGCCGCGAAAGGGATAGTTTGACGACGTTTGGGTAGAGGATGTGTGAGGGGGATGAAGGGATTGGAACTGAAAGCCGTCGGGTTCGCGCCGGTGGTACGTGTCGAGATCGAGGCGTGCGCCGAAGAAACCTTGCGCCGGAACCGCCCGGTCGGTGGGAGACAGGATGAACCAGTATGTCAATGGCAAGGGCAAACTTTACGCCCAGATTCTCAACACCGCCGTGCGCTTTGCCGTCGGCACAGGCAAGGCCGCAGTCATCCAGGCAGGCACCGACGATTATAAATCCCAGCCGTCAGGGGATACCGGGGACCGGATTGCTTGTGCGGTGATTGAGTAAAAAGATAAAAGGATCTTCACTGAGAATAAATTCAGGATATAAACATCAAAATCCCTATGTATATCTATATATACAATATATTTTAAAGATTAAATTCTATTTTTCACTATCAAATAAGTTAGTTTGTATAATCTCTGGCCCAGACTCACTTGAACTAATCTTTTTAATTATTAGATTACCATCTTTAATTTGCATAGAAAAACTCAGACATCCTCCCAAAGAAGATAAATTAACACTTGCTCTTCCGATTGAGTTCATTATAGCCATGAGGGGAACTGAAAAACCATCTTTAGTGTTTTGCGGTTTACTTAATGTATCCAGACTAACTACAGCTTGGCCTGAGTCTGTAGTAGCGGGACGGGCTAACGAGGTCTCGATCAATACCTTTCGATCCAAGAATCCACCACGCTTTTCTCTTTTTTGCTTCGCCGCTGCCTCTACTTCGTCCCAATCTAAATTGGCGTTTGCAGCCAACCCTCGCACGACTTCATAAACGTCTGCCATTTCTGCGAGCCTGTCTTCGCCGCCAACTGCATTGATAAACTCTTCCAGTTCTTCAACGACTTTTGCAGACAATCCATGGAGAGCATCATCTCTTTCAAGAATTGCCTCGACAACCTCTTCGCCACCATAAGCGATATTTGTTGGTATTTTATCCCGAACGATTTTTCCAAATTCCCTTTTTCCACGTTTTCGACTGTACTTGGCCCGGTTTTCGACCACAACACCGACACCTGCTTCGCATAGTCGATAATAGATGTGTGCAAGCATCGAACCTTCTAGCTTGACGGGAAGGCGGCGCTGCTTTGCTGTCTCAATTACTTTCTCTAGAAAAACATCGTCTCGTATCAAATTTGCGTCAGGCATCAATTTAATCGTTGCTTGCCTTTCAGTCAGCTTGTCCAAATCTGCGTAGCAGGTAACATCTACTTCCTTAAATTTTGCATCCACCCGAGGCGCTGTATCAAACTGTTCACGAGAACGAAACCACGGCAAATTTCTTCCGACACCGTAACCAACTGGAATCCCGCAGAACCACATAATTTGTGCATCGCTACCAAGCTTATCTGCGATCCGATGCGTTCGCTTTGCGATTTCCAGAATATCTTTGGGCTTAAGAACTTTAGAACGCCCTTTGCTCCGAAGCACACTCACATACGCCCAATTCCCATCATCCCGCTCAGACAAGAACCGCGTTTTATGTACTGATCGAGTATCAATAATCTTTTCTTGAGGAACAACGACTTCATAGGTATCGACAGGCAAAACCTGCATTCCGTCTGGCAATCCCCACAAAGCATCAACGATCACGGTTGGACTACCTTTGCGAGCATAAGCCCATGCTGAGGCTAGAGCCGGCAAAAATGCATGAATGAGAAACATTACATCAGATGGTTCAACGCCCTCCGTTTGAAGAGCGTTTAACGTTTTCTCACACCAATCCACAGCAGCTTCTGCCGTTACAGTATCTGTTCTCGGCAAATTGAATGATCGGAAATCTTCCTTACCACAATCGGTTCGCACCACTGCTCGATCATTAGTTACACGTTTGATTTCATGAACCAATTCCAGTCTTTTCTCCTGATCACCAGATGTTTGGACAACATCAGTACCCGAAAGCTGAAAAATTATTGGCTGAGAATGCTGCTCTTCAAAATCAAACTCAGAAAGGTTTTTTAGCTTCTTCCATTTCGTATGAGAGCCAATTTCATATTTTCGCAAGAAGCTTGTATTTTCAAGCTCTGGAACAAAATCACTTGTAACAGCAAGGTCCGTAGACGGATCTATTCCGTTATCAAGCTCTTTCCACTCCATGTCCAATTGCACAAGCCAAAGAATGCCGTCGGAACACACCCATTCCAAATGACATCTAGGGGCAACATTACTGCACACCCAGTTACCAACAGCACGAAGCAACTGATGAGGAACTGAACTACCACTCGCAAGCTTTTCCTTGGGGTCAGGCAACGGGGAAAATTTTGAATTCAAACCCTTAGTCGGAGCCCAAGGATGTTCAATTTCATATTTCCACTGATTCCTCGTTGGACTGTGCCGCACCTCGTTGGAAAGATGCCCAATTAGCGATGGCCTGACATATTGTTGAACAATCAATCCAAGAGCATCAGTTTTATCAACGCTTTCAGCTCGCTGATAAACCTCGGCAATAACATCCTCTAACTGCTTGATATCTTTCGCATCACCAACTTCAATTGAAGTATATTTTCCTCGATCAGCAATAGTTTCATTTCTACCACTTGATCGAATGATAACCTTGGGAATATTGGATTTTTCTGCCCACTCAAAAATCTCATTAACAAGATCAGAAAGGCAGTTTGGTTTTTCTTTCCATTTCTCATAAAATGAGACTGGAACAACAATGAATGTAGGCACCCATGTTGATGGCAACAGTATTAACCCGGCCGCTTTCGCTCCGAAAATTTTCGAAACATTCTGAAATGTTGAAAAAGAAAAACTTCCGCCCGATATTTCGGGCGCTAAATCCTTAATTATTTCTTCTGGATACGAAGTTATCAACTATCTGAACTCAAAGTCCCAAATATTTTTTGGGCAATCTTCTGCATAGAAGCGAGTATATTATCGGAGAAATAACCAAAAACAAATCCAAAACCTAAAAGAGTATATACTTCTCTAAAGTCTTCATTTCTTAAAAATGGGACAACACCGGATGCAAACAAGTACCCTGTAAAAAGAGATACCATTGCCGAATTAAAAGGAACAATTAACCGCCACAGAATCCTATCTTGATTCCATATCCCTCGACCAACCGAATGGTAAAGCCATTTCAAGTCAAATACGATACCACCAATCATTCCGGCGATAGCCAAGGCGACCCAATTTGCTCCGTCCACCGACAACCTTAAGCCTGTCAGGTTCGAAACAATAAACTCTGCCTGATCAATGCCACTCGGCTCACTCCAAAGCGCACCATCAACAAGCACGGCAATGCCAAGGCATAATAAAGTAATTAAATAAATGAGTTCGATGGAGATTTGAACCCAAGCCGCCGCGCAGAATCTGGTTTTCCATTCTCCAACTTTTCTGCCGTCATCAAGCTCGTGGTGATCTTCCCCGTGCGACATCTACTGACCAAACGCTTTAGCGGTTTTGTGAAGCCGATCCAAACTTGGAAACTTCTTATAGTCCCATCTATTTGCACATCCCAAGTTTCTTGCAATAATTTTGCGAAACCACTGAGATGTGTTTTTCTCAGGAAAACCAACAAACTCCGTATCGTAATTTGCTAAGTACAAATATTCACGACCGCTCGTAATCGTCTCATCAAGCTTATAAGCTTCCGGTATTTGCTGCCAGTCAACACCAGTTTCTGAAATCGATGTCGCGATCAAATCAAAAGGAAGTGGAACTAAATGCAAATGCGCTTGATCTACGGAGCAGCTCACCACCGAACCGTATCTGCCTCCATGCTCAAACGAGAACACACTCTCCGAAAAAAGTTCAAGCCTCTTGGTCAAGTTTTGGCGCAAGGTAACCAGCTCACGCCGCTCACCTTCCGTCAATCCAGCTAAATTTGGCATGGGACGTTTAGGGACAATGAGAATCCACCCGTCAACGAGCGATCCCAAGGAGGGCAAGACAACGAAGTTATCTGTTTCCGAGAGGACGATATCGTAACTTGGCTTATGCTGCTTATCCGCAGACATAAATAACCAAGAAAATTTCGAACCTGTATCAGCTCGGCGCATGTCGTTCTGCCTCTAGTCGCGAAGTCACTTAAAAATAGACCTATTTCGTTAAGTTTTAAATACTAATCTGATTGCTATTCCCCACTCTAACATCATAATCGCCCCGTGGATCCATATAAATAGTATACTCAAAAGCTCGCCGCATCCCATACCGAGAACAATCCTGATAAACGGCACGTCGTTAATTTCCAGACCAAGCCCGGTTAACAATGCACGTGAACACTACCTGCGAAAAAATTAGCTCTTGGCACCACCTCTCCCCCGACTGGCTGAACTGGGCGGATCAACTCGCCCCCGCAGCACAGAAGATCAACCGGCATCTAATCGACGCCCTCGACCTGCCTGCTTTGGCGCGGGCCGCCGACGGGCGGGCCTTGGTGGTGCTTGATCTGGCATCGGGGGTTGGCGAACCGGCCTTTGGCATTGCGCGGATGCTGGCCGGGGAGGAGGATGCCGCCCTGCACGGTCATGTGATTGCATCCGACATTGTGCCGGGCATGTGTGCCGGGTTGCGGGCGCGGGCACAGGCCGGGGGGATTGGCAATCTGTCGGTGGTGGCGGCGGATATGGAAAAGCTGCCGTTTGGGGCAGGGGCGGTTGATGCCGTTTCCTGCCGGTTTGGCGTGATGTTTTGCGCCGATCCCGACCGCGCCCTTGGCGAGGCCCGGCGCGTTTTACGCCCCGGTGGGCGGGCGGCATTTATGGTTTGGGGGGCGATGGCCGACAATCCGCTGTTTGGCGCGATGGAAGATGTGCTGGACCGTGTCCTTGGCACCGGGTTTGATGCCTGCGGGCATGATATCTGTGCGCTGGCCGATCCGGGCCTTGCCCGTGCGCGGCTGGAACGCGCCGGGTTTGCCGGGGTGGACATCACCACCCACCGCCCCGTCGGGCGCATTCCCGAAACGGCGGCATTCTGGGTGCCGCAACTGGAAATGCTGTTTGGGCATGTGATGCGCAGCGCCACACCGGGCCAGATTGAATCGATTCACTCCGCAATGTCTGACCGCCTGCGCCCCCATATCGCAGACGGGCATTTCCGGGTGCCGATGTGTTTTCATGTGGTGTCGGGGAAGACACCACTGATAAAATTCATATCAGCTTAATTTAAATGAAAATCAATTTAAACTAGACATATACTTATCAACAAATGAGAATATTAAATCTCCAACCGAAATTAATAGAGACATCGACATAAAAATAGAAATTGTATAAGATAAATACCTATTTTTAGAGAAATTTGTTTTCGAAAGAATCTTTAATGCAACCACAAGATTCATAACGTACAATGTAAATCCTGAAATGCTAAGTAAAATTCCCGTTACCATTCCAACATAAGGAAGTATAATAAATTTAGATCCATACTTAAGTATGTACAAACCAGCAGCCATAACTGATGCTGCGATTAAATAATTCCGAATGTGATCAAATATTAATTTTATATTTTTCCCACCATCTTTTGGGTCTGATACAAAATCCAAAAAATCAAGCAGCTTCCCATGAGAACCCTTATTCTCCGACATCCCATCCCCTCTCAAATTCAACTCACTGAAGAAATATCTTCGCATTTTGGGTGTCACAATGACACCAAGATGAATATCAGTCTTGTCGCAATTTCACTTGTAATAAGCTGTCAGTCGTGGCACATCGCGGCCATTGGTAGGGTAGTTCCCTCCCCTGTCGTAGCACCAGGTTAAAAACACGAAAGACATGACATATGAAGACGATTGTCGTCTGCTCTGGCGGGCTGGATTCCGTCACGCTGGCCTATAAGGTCGCGGCCGAGCATAATCTGCATTCCCTGATTTCGTTCGATTATGGCCAGCGCCATAAAAAGGAACTGGATTACGCCGCACGTGCCGCATCCGACCTTGGCGTCAAACATCATATTGTTGATTTGACCCCGGTCGGCGCACTTCTGACCGGATCATCGCTGACCAGTGATGATATTGATGTGCCCGACGGCCATTATGCGCAGGAAACCATGCGCATCACCGTGGTGCCCAACCGCAATGCCATCATGCTGGCGGTTGCGTTCGGGGCGGCGGCCTCGGCCGGGGCCGATGCAGTTGCCACCGCCGTTCATGGCGGGGATCATTTTATCTATCCCGATTGCCGCCCCGGTTTCATCAAATCGTTCCAGACCATGCAGAACCACGCCCTTGAAGGGGTGCGCGACGTTGCGCTTTATACGCCGTTCGTCAATGTGTCCAAGGCCGATATCGCGCATGAGGCCGGGCGGCTTGGCGTGCCGATTGACCGCACATGGTCGTGTTACAAGGGCGGGGATGTGCATTGCGGGCGGTGCGGCACCTGTGTCGAGCGGCGCGAGGCGCTGGAACTTGCCCGTGTGCCCGATCCGACGGTTTATGCAGATCGTGATTACTGGAAACAGGCCCGAGCGGAGCATATGGCGCGGACCCTTGGGGCTTCCTCCCCCTCCTCCGTCACGCCTGCGCGGGCATGACGGGGATATACACATTCCGCCCCTCCCGCGCAGGCGGGCGTCCATATCGCCACAACGAGAATTTTGCACTCTGGAACCAAACCGGCCGCAAGCCCTCCGCCGCATCGCGGGCACGGGCGCGCCGTATCGAAAGCAGCAACGATGTTTACCATCACCAAACAATTCGCCTTTTCCGCCAGCCATCAACTGGCGGGGCTTGCCGCCGATCATCCGTGTTCGCGCCTGCATGGGCATAATTATATTGTCGAGGTCGAATTGCGCGGTGCGACGCTGGATGATCGTGGCTTTGTCCGCGATTACCGGGAATTGTCGCCGCTTAAACGCCTGATCGACGATGAATTTGATCACCGGCACCTGAACGAGGTTCTGGGCCATGATCATCCCACCGCCGAAAAACTTGCCAAATTCTTTTGCGACTGGGCGCAGGCCCGCTGGCCGGAGGTTTCGGCGGTGCGGGTCTCGGAAACCCCGAAAACATGGGCGGAATACCGGCCATGAACATGCCATCCCATCCGCGCGACACCACCGGCGATATCATCCGCATTTCCGAAATTTTCGGCCCGACCGTGCAGGGCGAAGGTGCGCTGATCGGCGTGCCGACGGTGTTTGTGCGCACCGGCGGCTGTGATTTTCGCTGTTCATGGTGCGATACGCTGTATGCCGTCGATCCGGCCTTTCGCGCCGACTGGCACCCGATGACGGCACCCGATATTCTGAACGCCGTCAAAAAACTGTCGCAGGACAAGCCGATCCTGATCACGCTGTCGGGCGGCAATCCGGCGATCCAGCCGCTGGGCGGATTGATTGCGCGGGGCAAGGCCGATGGTTTTACCTTTGCCCTTGAAACCCAGGGCAGCATCGCCCGCGACTGGTTCGCCGATCTGGATTATCTGACGCTCAGCCCCAAGCCGCCCAGCGCGCAAACCCCGTTTGATGCCGATGCGCTGGCGGCCTGTATTGCCCGCGCGCAGGCAGGCGGGCTGTTAACCGGCCCGGCGATCACCCTTAAATTTCCGGTGCGCGATGGCTATGATTTGCAATTTGCCGATCATGTCCGCCGTTTGCATCCGGGCATTCCGGTGTGTGTGCAGCCGGTCAATACCACGCCGGCGGACCCGCACCCGGACGGCGCAAACGGGGTGGATATTGCCGGACTGACCGAACGGTATCGCTGGCTGGTGGATCAGGTGGCGGCAAAGGGCTGGTTCGATATCCGGGTTTTGCCGCAATGGCATGTGCATGTCTGGGGCAATCTGCGCGGGGTGTGATCAGAACAGAGTGACCAGCGGTTTGATCCAGCCGCTGTCTTGCGCCATCTTTACCGCCTCGCACAGCGGAATGGCGACCACAAACCAGCAGGCATCGCGCACGGTGCGCACAAACAGGGCCGGGCGGCAGGTGATATCGGAAACATCGCGCCAGCGATACCATGTCGGACGAAATCGCGGGACGGTATTGCAATAGACGCGGTATGCCCTGCCGAAAGTTTGCATCAGCACTTTTTCCTCAAGCAAGACCACGGGCCGGAACACACCGACACAAACCAAAAGGCAGGCACAGGCGATCAGGATGCTGCCGCTTTGCGCCCCGGCGCCAAAGGCCCCGATGAAACTGAACATATAAAGCGGATTGCGGCAGATCGAATAAGGCCCGGTGGTGACCAGTTCGGTTTTTTTGCGCCCGCCAATATAAAGCGCGCACCAGCCCCGGCCAAAAATGCAGATCGCAATGGCGACAAAGCCGACCGCCCGGATCATGTCATGGATCGCGGTGCTGTGGTGCCAGTATGCCTGAGTAAACACAATCAACGCAAACAGGGCCACCCCCCCCAGCCGCAACGCATATTTGCGCAGGCGGTGAACCTGTTGCAGATTGTTGGGCGGGATGGCGGGAATACTGTCGGGAACACTGTCGGCGACACTGTCCTCGACACTGGCGGCCGTCATTTCAGGGACGGCATGCGGTTCCGGATTTGTCATTCGGGTCTCCTGCAATCGGGAATCGGAATTGCAGGAGACTGGCCTGTTGCACGGCGGTTGGCGTCCGGTTGGAGCAACCCGGACGTCCGGCTGCACCCGTTCGGACGGTCAGGCCACCTCTGGCCTGTTTTCGATCTGGTTTTCTGGTCGGCTTTCGGACGGGTCTTCCAGTTGGCCACTTTCCTTGCGGCGCAAGGTACTGGGCGTTTCACCGGTCAGTTTCCTGAAGGCCAGATTGAAGGTCGATTTGGAATTGAACCCGACGCTCAGCGCGACATCGAGGATCGTTCTGTCCGGTTCGGCAATCAGGACGGCGCGGGCTTCTTCGATCCGCGCCCCATTGACATAATCAAAGAAATTCTGCCCGACATGGTGGTTCAGAACATAAGACAACTGATTGGGCGACACCCCCACCGCCCGCGCCAGTTTGGGCAGCGATACCAGCGGGTCCAGCAACAAATCCCCCGCCCGGCGCACATCCCCCAACCGCCGGACGACCAGGGCGGCCGTATCCTCGTCCACCAGGGCACGCGGTGCGCCTTCGGGGCCGCGACCTGTTGCCGGGGCGGGTAAAACGACGTTCCCAAGGTCGTCATCGTTCTCATCCTCTGCATCATCGTCTTCGGGCCAGCGGGGCATGACAAACAGCACCGGGCGGGTGGCAAGGATATAGCTGAGGATCAGAAACATGATCAGAAAGGAGGCCTGAACGCTCAGCCCGGTGAATTCGCCGGAAAACAGGGATTTGCTGACGACAAGGGTGGCAAAGATAAAGGTAATGCTGCCGACAATCGCCGTCACCCAGACCCGCATGGCAGCACGGTCTGCGCCAAGCTGTTCCTGGGTTTGCCGGAAATAGTGATACCCGGCCTTCCAGATCAGCACCAGATAGACCGCCGCCTGCACCTTGGCCAGCCCATAGGGGAAAAATCCCGGCAATGCGCGATAACCCATGGCATCCCACGGCACCAGAACCCCGCCATGGGGCATTCCGGCACCGTTATAGACAAAAACCCATGCCACCAGATTGAACATGATCGCCGCAGGCAGGAAATGCAGCCATTGATACCGCGATGGCGTGCCGGAAATTTCGCGGAAATACAGATAAATGGCCGGGGCAATGGTAAAATTGACCGGCAGGAAAAACAGCGCCGCGTAATAGGTCATCTGCGGTAACGCCACGATTTCGATGACTTCTTCGCTCATATTCAGGGCCGAGGTGATGACAAAAACCATCATCCAGCGATTGGCCCGCAAGGCGCGCACCCCCTCGCCCCGCAACAACAGGCACAAAAAAAGCGCCTGTATGATTGCACAAACGGCAATCACTGTTTCCACGTAGTTCACCATATTCCCAACTCAGTCCCTTTGCCGTATGGCATTATTTTTGGCCGATTGCACCCATTGCGTCTGCCCGGGGGGCCGGTTCGGTCAGATCATTTGCAACCGCATTGCGTGCCGTGGCCCGAATTGCACTGGGCGTTTCGCCGGTCAGTTTCCTGAAGGCCAGATTGAAGGTCGATTTGGAATTAAACCCGACGCTAAGGGCAATATCAAGGATCGTGCGATCCGGTTCGGCCAGCAAAACCGCACGGGCTTCGTCAATCCGGGCGTTATTCACATAATCAAAGAAATTCTGTCCGACATGACGATTCAGCACATAAGAAAGCTGATTGGGGGAAATCCCCACCGCGCGCGCCAGTTTGGGCAGGGATACCAGCGGATCGAACAAAAGATCACCCTGTTTGCGAATGTCATCCAGCCGCCGACGCGCCAGAACAATCCCCTCATCATCAAGCAAAGGCCGGGATACGCCCGAAGTGCCATTATCCGGTACGGGGATGGTGGTGTTCACAGGTGCTGCCGCGTCATCGTCAGGCCAGTCTGCCATGACAAACAGAACGGGCTGGGTCGCAATCACGTAACTCATGGCGAACAGCACCAGCACAAAGGCAACCCCGGTGCCGGTCATTGCCATGTCTTCGGGCAGGTAGAAAGCGGTGATCTTACTGGTAATGACCGTCACGAAAATCAGACTGACACCGCCCAGAATAACCACCATCCAGCGCTGCATCGCGTGCCGGTCCGCCCCCAGCTGGGTCTGGGTCTGACGGAAATAACGGCGCGACACCCGCCAGATCAGCATAATATAGATCGCGATCTGGGTAATGATCGCAAACCAGCAAAAACTTTCAATCGCCGAAGACAGAATGCCAGGGGCGCCCGATACGGTTGCGGTTTGCCCGCCATCCATCGTCACCAGCCATGCCATCAGGTTAAAAATCAGCCCGGCCAAAAGGAAATGCACCCAGGGCCGACGCGATGGCGTCCCCGATATTTCGCGAAAATACAGATAAATCGCCGGGGCGATCAGGAAATTGGCCGGAAAGAAGAATAACAGGATCAGGCCTTCGCCCCGACCGTCGGCGAACAGTTCGATAACGTCTTCAAACAGATTGATCATCACCCCGCCAATGAAAAGCATCATCCAGCGGTTGGCGGCAAAGGCCCGCATGCCTTCGGCACGCAACAACAGGAACAAAAAGACCCCCTGCACCAGCCCGACCACCCCGATTGTGACATCGGCATATTTGGCAAATTCCACCGTCATAAAAATACCCGTTCGTCGCATCAATGCGCACCGGCATCCCTGCCAACACAATCGTTTCAATATGCACGACCAGACACAATCGGCGTCCGACCATGCACAAACGGACGCAAAACCCGCAACATCCGTTCATTTTCAGGCCGGGGCATCCTGTTTCAATCCGGGGGAGCATAACACTGTTGACAACTTCTTGACTATATCAATCCGTCATACTACAGACTGATATATATCGGACCGATACAGTCACCCTGATCAGGTGAAAACAGAAAAGACAAAATGTAATGGATGTACGCACGTTATGCCTTGGTGCCCTGATGGGGGGTGAGGCCAGCGGATATGAAATTCGCAAAATGTTTGAAGATGGCACCTACAGCCATTTTCAAATGGCTTCGCTGGGGTCCATCTATCCGGCCCTGACCCGCCTGACACAGGACGGGATGGTAACCTTTGTCGAGAAGGAGCAGGAAAACCGCCCCGACAAAAAGGTTTATCAACTGACATCCGAGGGACGGCGCAGCTTTTTGCGCGGCCTGCTGCAAACCCGGCCGGGCGAAGACCGTTATCGTTCCGACATTTTGTTCATGCTGACCTTTGCCGAAGAATTGCCGGTCGAACTGACCGAAGCCCTGCTGGACGAAATGGAAGCCCGCCAGGAAATTGCCCTGGCGCAGATTGACCCGGACCGTAAACGCGACGACACATCGTGCGGCATTTATGGCCGCGAGGAAAATGGCGATCTGAAACCCGGTTGCAAGTTTGTCTCCGGGCTGGGCGAGGCGATGTATCGCGCCACGCTGGACTTTATCCGCAAGAACAAAACCGCCCTGATCGATGATCTTAGGGCGCGCCGCAACAATCATAAAAGCCGTTAACCTTCGGGTCCGGCCCACAGGATGACAACAAAGGACTGATACCATGAATGCCTCACGCATCATTGCCATTGCTCTTGCTGTCGGGGCGACCCTGTGGGTGGTCTCGGGCATGTTCGCCGGAGAGGGCGACAGTGCGACCACCGACGGGCCGGACGGCGCCACGGTATCCCAGCCGGCCGAGGCCCTGCCTGCGGTGCGTGTCATGACATCGACCGCACAGGAACATGTGGATTATCTGCATCTTTCCGGCCGGACCGAGGCGGTGATCAAGGTGGATATCAAGGCCGAAACCGCCGCCCGCGTCACCGAAGTCGCCGTGGAAAAAGGCAACCGGGTTGAAAAGGGCGATGTGTTGATCCGCCTTGCGACCGAAGACCGCACCGCACGTCTTGAACGGGCACGTGCCCTGGTCGAACAGCGCAAACTGGAAAACGATGCCTCCGAAAGCCTTGCACAAAAGGATTACCGGTCGAAAACCGGGGTTGCCGAGAGCAAGGCCCTGCTGGAAGAAGCCCGGTCCGATCTGAAGGTTATCGAGGTTGAACTGGCCAATACCGTGATCCGCGCCCCGTTTTCCGGCCTTGTCGAGGACCGGCAGGCTGAAATCGGCGATCTGGTGGCGGTGGGCGATATCGTCGCCACCGTGATTGACAGCGACCCGATTCTGGTGGTCGGCCATGTCCCCGAACATTCGATTGGCATGATTGAGCCGGGACAACTTGCCCTGGCGCATTTGCTGGACGGGACCGAACGCGAAGGGATGGTGCGCTATACCTCACGCATGTCCGATGCGGCAACCCGCACCTTTCGGGTGGAAATTGAAATTGCCAATCCCGATTACCGTATTCCCGATGGCATGACCGCCGAACTTCAGGTGCCGATTGGCACCAAACGCGCCCATCCGGTGCCGCCGTCTGTCCTGACGCTGAACGATGCCGGGCAATTGGGTGTGCGCGGGGTGGTTGATGACCATGTGGTGTTTTATCCGGTCGATTTGCAGGGCGGGAACCGTGATTCCGTCTGGGTTGGCGACCTGCCCGATCAGATTGAATTGATTGTGGTCGGCCATGACTGGGTGCGCGAAGGCGTGCATGTCACCGTCAGCCGCCTTGATCCTGCCGATGTCGCCAAAAATCCAGCCAACGCGGTCGCAAACTAGCGCCATTCAGACGAGGGACATCACATGTCTTTGATTGACGCTGCCCTGAACCGGTCCCGCACCGTGATTCTGACCCTGATCCTGCTGCTGGTGGCGGGTTGGGTGGCCTATGACGCCATCCCCAAGGAAGCCGATCCGGATATTCAGATTCCGATCCTGTATGTATCGATGCATCATGACGGCATTTCGCCCGAGGACGCCGAACGGTTGTTGCTGCGCCCGATGGAGCAGCAATTGCGCACGGTCGAAGGCGTCAAGGAAATGCGGTCGCAATCGTATCAGGACGGGGCATCGGTCACGCTGGAATTCTATGCCAATGTCGATATTGACGAGGCACTGGCCGATGTGCGCGAACGGGTCGATATCGCCAAATCCGACCTGCCCGACGATACCGACGATCCCGAAGTGCATGAAGTCAATCTGTCGCTGTTTCCGGTTCTGGTCGTCACCTTGTCGGGCGATCTTCCCGAACGGACCCTGGTGCGGCTTGCCCGCGATCTGAAAGACGATATCGAAGGCATTCCGGCCGTATTGGAGGCCAATCTGGCCGGGGACCGCGAGGAACTGGTCGAATTCATCATTGATCCGGTCAAGGTTGAAAGTTATCGCCTGAACGGCACCGATCTGGTGCAACTGGTGCGCAATTCCAATTCATTGGTTGCCGCAGGCGCACTTGACACCGGCACGGGGCGCTTTAACATCAAGGTTCCCGGCCTGTTTGAAACGGTTGATGATATCCTTGATATGCCGCTTGTGGTCGATGGCGATGCCGTGGTGCGGTTCCGCGATATCGGCGAAGTCCGCCGGACATTTAAGGACGTTACCAGCTTTGCCCGCCTGAATGGCCAGCCCGCCATTGCAATCGAGATTTCCAAACGGGTCGGTGAAAACATCATCGAGGTGATCGATAACGTCAAGGCATTGACAGCCGCGCGTGCCGAAACCTTCCCGCCGACCGTTCAGATCAGCTATTCACAGGATCAATCCAACGATATCCGCACCATGCTGAACGAACTGCAAAACAGCGTGATTCTGGCGATTTTGCTGGTGATGATTGTGGTGATCTGGTCGCTGGGCTGGCGGTCGGGGCTGTTGGTTGGTCTTGCCATTCCGGGGTCGTTCCTGACCGGGATTCTGATCCTGTATGCGTTGGGCATGACGGTGAATATCGTGGTGCTGTTCAGCCTTATACTGGCCGTCGGGATGCTGGTGGATGGCGCGATTGTCGTGACCGAATATGCCGATCGCAAGATGCTGGACGGCCTGCATCGCAAACAGGCCTATCCGCTGGCGGCCAAACGCATGGGTATGCCGATCATTGCCTCGACCGCCACCACCCTTGCCGCCTTTTTGCCGTTGGCTTTTTGGCCCGATATTGTCGGCGAGTTTATGAAATTCCTGCCGATTACGGTGCTGTTTACCCTGTCTGCATCGCTTGTCATGGCCCTGATTTTTGTGCCGACCGTCGGCGCATGGTTTGGCAAGCCCGGTGCCGCATCCAGCCCGGCCCTTGACGCCGTGGCGGCTGGTCAAATCGATCAGCTAAACGATCTGACCGGTGGCACGGGGTTTTATGTCCGCACGCTGCGCCGTGCCCTGAAAGTCTATTGGCTGATTATTCCGTTGGCCTTTGGCATTCTGATCGGTGTCTGGATGGTCTTTGGACAGTTTGGCAAGGGGTTTGAATTTTTCCCGGAAGTCGAACCCGAAGTATCGTCCATCCAGATCCGGGCACGCGGCAACATGTCCTATTACGAGCAGGATGAGCTGGTCCGCGAGGTTGAAAACCGCATTCTTGAACTGGATGCAGGGCATGTGAACCAACACTGGTTTGATACCGTCTATGCCCGGTCGGGTCTGGGTTCCGGGGGCAACGAAGCCGCCGAAGACGTGATCGGCGTCATTCAGCTTGAATATGCCGATTGGCAGAACCGGCCCAAGGCATCGATCATGGAACAGGAAATCCTTGCCGTCACGGAGGACCTTGCCGGGGTGCATGTCGAAATCAGTGCCGCCGAAGCCGGACCGCCGCAAGGCAAGGATGTGCAGATTCAATTACGGTCATATTATCCGCAATTGCTGGACGAAGCGGCCACCCGCATTACCGATGGCCTGCATGAACTGGGCGGTCTTTATAATTACGAAGATGGCAAATCACCGCCCGGTATTGACTGGGAATATGTGGTGGACCGTGCCCAGGCGCTCAAATTCGGGGCCGATATTACGACGATCGGCAACACCATCAAACTGGTGACCAACGGCATTACCTTTTCGACCTATCGCCCGGATGATTCGACCGAGGAAATCGATATTGTCGGACGTTATCCCGATGACCGCCGCACGCTGGAAGAATTGCAACGCCTGCGGATTGTCACCGATCAGGGGCTGGTGCCGTTGTCGAACTTTGTTGAACGCCGCCCCAAACTGAAAACCGGCACCCTGACCCGGGTGGACAGCCAGCGCGCCCTGACCGTCAAGGCTGACGTATCCGAAGGTGTTCTGGTCGACACCAAAGTGCGTGAGGTCAAGGAATGGATGGCCGGGCTGGAAATCGACCCGCGCGTCAGTGTCACCTTCAAGGGGCAGGACGAAGAACAGCAAAAATCGGCAGACTTCCTTGCCAAGGCCTTCACGGTTGCGCTGTTCATCATGTTTGTCATTCTGGTCACCCAGTTTAACAGCATTTCCAGTTCGCTTTTGATCATGGCCGCCATCATCATGTCTACGGCGGGTGTTCTGGCCGGGTTGTTACTGACCGGGCAGGCTTTTTCGATTGTCATGAACGGCATTGGCATTGTCGCGCTGGCCGGGATTGTCGTGAACAACAATATCGTGCTGATCGATACCTTTGACCGGCTTAAAATCACGGCGGACAATATCGAGGATGCCATTCTGCAAACCGGGGCACAACGTTTGCGTCCGGTGATGCTGACGACCATCACCACCATTCTGGGGCTGGTGCCGATGGTTTTGCAGATCAATATCGATTTTGCCACCCGCGAATTTTCCATCGGCGCGCCTTCGACGCAATGGTGGGTGCAACTGGCAACCTCGATTGCCTTTGGCCTTGCCTTTGCCACCGTGCTGACCCTGATTTTTACCCCCTGCGCCTTGTTGATGCGTCACAAGGCGGCGGGTCTGATGCGGCGTGTGCGGGCACGCCTTGCCCGTCGCTTTGGCCATCAGGAAGGTGAAACCGGTCAGGTGCCGCTGTAACGAGACAGGCCGCGCAGACTCTCCCCCCGACCCCGCTGCGCGGTTTGACCGGCCCCCTGTTTTCAGGGGGCCGGTACTTTTTGGAACGCATCCCGGACCGCACACTATGCAATGGGATAGTATTTTACACTTTCTTATGTAATTCTGTGATAAAGTCTGCGTCATCTGGCCGGAACAGTAGCGAGAAAGTCAGCATTATGGGCTGTTTGCGTTCCTTCATTGCCGCAAGCTGTTTTATTCTGGGCGGATATGACATCGCGCGGGCTGCTGATCCGGTGGCTTTGACATGGGCGGCACCGGTGTTTCCCCCGGCCTTTATCGAGGATGGTGCAGGTTTGTCGGGCTATGGTGCCCAAACCCAGAACTGGTTCACCGAACGCCTGCCGGATTATCGCCATAACAATGTCATCCTGCCGATTTCGCGCATTCTGGCCGAAATTCGCAACGGGACGCTGGTGTGCAGTTCATCCCTGATCCCGACCGAAGACCGCAAGAGTTATATCAGCTTTGCCGATACCATCCTGTTGCATTTGCCCGTTACGGTCATCATTCGCGAGACGGATCGGGACCGTTTTGCCGGTTATCTTGATGCCAATGGCCATCTTGATTTTTCGTCGCTTGTGTCGGACACGTCGCTTCGGGCGGCCTTGCGCAGCGGTCGCGCCTATGGCCCGGCGATTGACACCATTCTGGATCACATCCCGCAAACCGCCCATATTACCCGCATCAGCAATGACGACAAATTTCTGGCCCTGCTGGACCTCAAGCGGATCGACTGGACCCTGTTTTTCCCGTCCGAGATTGAATATTTCCGCCGCCAGATCAATCCGCAAACCGGCTTTACCACCCTGCCGGTTGCCGGAAATACCGACCTTTTACAGGCCACCTATGGCTGTTCAAACACCCCTGCCGGACAGGCGGCGATTGCTGCCATCAATGACATTGTTGATGACCATCCCGACATGCCGTGGACGCATTTTTATGCCACTTGGCTGAGCGATGCCGACCGCGCATGGTATGCCAATGCGGTGCGCATCTGGCAGAATGGCCGCAATCGGCCACCGTCATAATCACCGGTTTTCCGACATATTGAAACCGAATCCCCGTCATCCCAGATAACAGGAAGCCTTATTAAAACCGATACCGTCAAGGACACACGGCACCATGAAAGCACCCGCAACATTCCGCAATCTCTATCGCGTGGCTGTCGTTGTCTTTCTGTTCCTGAACGGCACGGGATTTGCATCGGCCCAACAAACGATTATCTGGGCCCATGATGCCCAACCACCCGGCTTTGTTGAAACCCCGAATGGCCTTGAAGGTTTTGCCGGATATACCTTGCGCTGGTTTCAGGAACATCTGACCGGTTATGATCATCAAACCACTGTCATGCCGCTGGCCCGGACGATTGCCGACATGCGCAATGGCAACTTTGCCTGCTGGGCAGGCCTGATCAAAACCGAAGAACGGGCGAATTTTGTGACCTTCAGTGACGTGATCGCTGTCAATTTGCCGGTTTCCGTGATCATCCGGGCAGAACAATTGACGCTTTTCACTCCTTATCTGAATGATGACGGCGCTTTGAGCCTGCAACGCCTGTTGCAAAACACCGCGCTGAATACTGCGATCCGAGGCAGCCGTTCCTATGGGCCGACGATTGATGATATGTTGAAACACACCAATCTGATGCGCAATGTCCGGCAAACTGCGAATGACGACATGTTTCTGGAATTGCTGGCCCTGGGGCGGTTGGACTGGGTTTTGTATTATCCCGCCGAAATGTATCATTACCGCGCCAGTGCAGATACCGACACCGATTTGATATCGATCCCGATTATCGAGGCCCCGGACCCTTTGAATATCCATGTCGGCTGCACCAAAAACCCGGTCGGGATGGCGGTGATAAATGACATCAATACCCTAATCAAAGTCCGCCCCGACAAACCGTGGATGAAACAGTTTCTGGCCCTGCATACCATCGCCGAACAACAGCGCATTTTTGCCGCCATGGAACATCATCCGGAAGACCTGACCGAATAGGGACGCCCCAAACAAAACGGGCAAGGTTATGACCCTGCCCGTTTTTCTGCGAAATATCCGGTTTTCTCAGTTCTGATGCACCCGGTTCAGCCCGTCATCAGGGTCATCATCGGATTGCCCCAGATCGTCTTCTTCCTCCGCCCCGCCTTCTTCGCGGTGATGTTCGATTCCCATGCGGCGATAGGACTGGAAACTGAAGAAAAAGGTCGCGAAATAAACCCCGGCAATGATCGACAATGTCAGCCACGGCGACGATACCAGAAATGCCACCGACGCCCCGAAGGCCAGCATCAACGGCAAGACCCAGGCACGCGGCACCTTGATTTTCTTGAAACTGAAGGTCGGCAACCGCGACACGGCCAGACAGGCAACCAGCACGATATAGGGGGCGGTGATCACCGGGCTGTCGAAAAATTCGCCGCCGAACTGGAATTGCAACACCATCGGCCACATCAAAAGCCCGGCCGCCGCCGGGGCAGGCACCCCGGTAAAGAACCGGTAGGCCCATGTCGGCAATTCCGGTTCGCCCAGCATTTGCGTATTGAATCGCGCCAGACGCAACACCATACACACCGCAAATAACAGCGACAGCGCCCAGCCGATCGACCCCAACTGATGCAATGACCAGAAATACATCATCATCGCCGGCGCAACGCCAAAACAGACGAAATCCGACAGGGAATCGAGTTCGGCGCCAAAGCGGCTGCTGGAATTGAGCATCCGTGCCAGACGCCCGTCCAGCCCGTCAATGATTCCGGCAATCAGAATCGCGGCAACGGCGGCTTCCCACCGCCCCTGCATCGCAAAGCGGATTGCCGTCAGACCCGCACACATGCCCAGCAACGTCGCGACATTCGGCGCCAGACGCGCCATCGACAATGCCTTGAAACGGCGGGGTTTGCGGTGCGTGCCGTCTGCCATTAACGAATCTCCCCGGTCAGAACTGTTGCATCACTGGCCGAAACATCGGCCAGAACGGTTTCACCGGCCACGGTCAATTGCCCGACGCAGACCTTTGGCTCCACCCCTTCGGGTAGATAAACATCAACGCGCGAGCCAAACCGGATCAGGCCAAACCGTTCACCCGCCTTGAGGATCGACCCGCGACCGACATCACACAAAATCCGCCGTGCGACCAGACCGGCAATCTGCACCACGCCAAATTCGCGGCCCCCGGCATCGCGGACCAGCAAAATCTGCCGTTCGTTGGCCTCGGATGCCTTGTCCAGTTCGGCATTGACGAATTTGCCAGGCACATAGGCCTCGCCAACGATTTCACCGGCCACCGGCGACCGGTTTACATGGACGTTAAAAACATTCATGAAAATCGAAATGCGAGTGCGCGGGGTTTTGTCGTCCAGTTCCAGTTCCTTGGGCAACGGGGCCTTGGAAATCATGCAAATCCGGCCATCGGCCGGGGCAATCACCAGATTGTCACCAACCGGGGTGACGCGATCCGGGTCGCGAAAGAAATACGCGCACCACAAGGTCAAGATCACGCCAATCCAGCCCACAGGCTCGGCAATCAGAAACAGGATCACGGTCACTGCGGCGAAAATCGCAATAAATTTCCAGCCTTCGGGATTGATCGGTACAAGAACTGATTTCAAAATATTATTCCCTAATTGCCATGCATCCGGCCCGATCCACGGGCCGAACGACGTTCTTATCATCTAGTAGGGGGTGCGGGCAACGCAACCTGAACCAAAAAGCGAAAACGCCGCTTATTGCGGCGTTTCCCCGGTTTCTGGCAAGGCAAATATTTGCCCTGGGTAAATCAGGTCAGGATCGCGAATCTGCCCGCGATTCTGATTATAGATCACCCAATATTGCAAACCGTCGCCATAGGTCCGACGCGCAATGCGCCACAAACTGTTGCCCGGTTGCACGACATAGCGTGCGCCCGGCTCCAAAATCCGGCTGGTATCGGCGCGTTCAAACGGAATTTCTACCCGTGCCACCACCTTGCCATCGGGATCAAGCTGATCGGCACGCAGGGTATATTGCCCCGGTTCAACCGGTTCGCCAATCGTCAGGGCCCATGCGCCGTCATCACTGCCGGGGGCCTCGCCGACAAAACGGTTATCCAGATAGACCCGGACATCATGACCGGCATCGGTCTTGCCCGACATCGCCACCCGGCCCTGATCGTCGTAATCGACAACATCGATGCTCAGGCGCGGCTGTGGTGCGGCATCAGTTGCGGCGTCAATCCGGGCGTCATTTGCCGGATTTTCAACAGCCCCTGGCCCCTGCATCACTGTCGTCGGACCATCCCCGTCATTGGGCACCAGAAGGGCAATGACAGATTGCTGTTCCGGCGCCGCCGGTGCCGCAGCAGGTTCGTCAGCCGTTTCGGCCGGAGCAGGAGCCGCTTCAGCAGCCGGTGTCGGTGCGGCCTGTTCCGGGATCAACAGCACAACATGATCATCGGCGGTGCGGATTTCGCCGTCGGTTCCCTCGGCCTCGACCGATAATTCACGATCCCCGGCAGATAACGGCGTTTCCGGTAAAATCACCCATTCGCCGCGCGCATCGGCGGTTGCCTCGCCAATCACCGTTTCACCGTCGCGGACACGCACCTGGCTGCCCGGTTCGGCGCGACCGGCAATCACGGTATTGCCTTCGGGACTGACCCGGACAACATCGAAACTGGGATTGGCAATTTCCGGCGCATCCCCGGAGGGGTCCCCCGTCACCGGCGCACCATCACCCGACGTCGGGCCAGGCCGCGCCATCGGAGCCACGGATGATGCGTCGGATGAAACCGGCGCGTCATCATCGGCTGAACGGGTCAACATGTAATTGAGGATGATCGCAGCAATAATCAGCAATACGCCAATAATGACGAGGATATAAGGTCTTTTCACCGGCAATATCCTTGAACGGTGGTTGTGTTTTTTTATAGCGACCGGGAAAAAGCCCCTGCACCGGCATAACCAATTGCCACAGGTCTGGCCCTTCTCCCGGCACGATTTGAAACTTGTACTACTTTCATCGCACAGTTTCCATACCGTAACAAATGCAGATTACGCCCCAACCCTTAGGCAAAGATGAACAGTTTCAGGATGTTTGCATCGATGCCCCGATATAAGCGACCAAAACCGCCACCAGAACCGGCAACACCAGCACGCTGGCCCGCACCATCAGCGAAACCACAAGTTGCCCGGCCCCGCCCGAAACCGGCAAGGATCGTTCAATCATTGCCGATCCGGTCCCGGCAAAAATCACCAGAACCAATATCAGGTGGGCCACCACCGATGCCGGGACCATGATCATCGCACTGCTGGCCGCCACCATCAGGCCCGGCCCCATCGCCAACCACAGGGCCGCCCGATATTCGGGGGCCGCCTTTTCCCAGATCAGGGCAACCAGCAAGGCCACCGCCATCGCCCCGTGCAAAATCACATGATCATGGAGGCCAAACAGGCCGGCAATCATGCCCTGCCCGATTGAAAGCGCCAGAAACACCGCCACTGCGCCCGGCCCCCGGTCTGCTGTGGTTGCCGCAGCGGCAACCGTTTCGCGGCTTTTTTTCGACCGGGTTTTCTTGCCTGACCCGGCGGGTTCAACGGTAAAATCAGGTACCGTCACCGCCATCAATGCCGCGCCAAATCCGAAAAACGCCGCCCAGCACACCATGACCAGAATGGCCGATCCGCCCGGAATCCCGCCATGAACCCCGGTGGACAGCACCAGCCACCCGGCCCCGGTCAGGACCAAAGCCGCCATGATCGCCGCACTGCGCCCGGCCAGACGCATGACATCAAGAACAGCCCCGGCCATACCGCCCAGAAGAACCGCCACCAGAACCGCGCCCACCCCGTTGCGTGCGCTCTCGGGCAGGCCGCCTGCCGCAGGCACCGCAACCATGATTGCCGGAATCACGGCGGCCAGAACAATGCGCCGCGCCACCGCCCGGTCAAGACCCAGCCACAGGGCAAGCATCAAAACCGTGGCGGTCACACCCGACACCAGAATGGCGAACCAAAAGGGATTATCGACAAACACCGGGGAAAACCTGCCTTTATTCAAATCATATATTCAGGGCGACAACCGGCATCCTGCCCGGAATTACGGCACAATTCGGGTTGTATCATCAAATTCTGTTGACCGCGTTGCCATATCATAAGCTATGGTCCCGAAGAAAGGGGACAGTAACATCGGGCAAAAGTCCCGATACTGTTTCCATCCGCAACACGATAATCAAAGAGGCCGGTCGCCAATGACCAAGATCAAATCCATTTGCGTTTTTTGCGGCGCATCGAATGGCGTCAATCCGCAACACCGTGAAAATGCCATTGCCTTTGGCCGCATGATGGCCGAACGCGGTGTGGCACTTGTTTATGGCGGGGGCCGCATTGGCCTGATGGGGGCAGTTGCCGATGCCGTCATGGCCCATGGCGGCAAGGTTATTGGCATCATCCCGCAGCATCTTGACGATATCGAAGTCGGCCATACCGGCCTGTCGGAACTGATCGTGTGCAAATCGATGTATGAACGCAAGGTCGAAATGTTTCGCCGGTCCGATGCCTTTGTCACCCTTGCGGGCGGCATGGGCAGCCTTGACGAAGCGTTCGAGGCCCTGACCCTGCGCCAGCTTGGCATTCATGACAAGCCGCTGGTGTTTTTCAATGACCTTGGTTATTGGGACAAATGCCTTGAAATGATTGACGGCATTATCGAGGAAGGCTTTGCCCGCCCGTCGAACCGCAATCTTTTTACGGTTGCCGATACCCTTGAAGAGGTTTTTGAACAGCTTGCCGCCGAACCGGCTCCGAAATTCGATCCGCGCGAAAAACTGCTGTAAGTCCTGCTGTTACGGTTCAAATCCCGCAGTCTGTGGCTGCGGGATTTTTGCGTTTTCCGCGACACTCATGATTTGCAGATTCTTGCCTTGATTCAGGACAAACAGACGGCTTCTATTTACATTAGAACTTTGACATAAGTCATGGTTCCCAAAGCCCCCCGGTGGTGTAGTTCCCTGACCTGAAGAGAGAAAGAGGGGACTATCATGAGAGTTTCAAGTATGATCCGGTTGTTGGGGACAACGGCGATGATCGCCGGGATCAGCACCGCCGCATTTGCCACCGACATTGCCAGCCTGCGCGAAATGGCAAATGAAAATTTCGACGTCATTCCGTCCATGGTTCCCGCCGTGCGCGACAATGCCGTTACCCGTGACAAGGTCGAACTGGGCAAGATGCTGTTTTTCGATCCGCGCCTGTCGTCTTCGGCGCTGATTTCCTGCAATACCTGCCATAATCTGGGCATGGGCGGGGATGACAATCTGGAAGTATCGATTGGTCATGGCTGGCAGAAAGGCCCGCGCAATGCGCCGACCGTCCTGAACGCCGTGTTCAACGAAGCCCAGTTCTGGGATGGCCGCGCCGAAGATCTCAAGGCACAGGCCAAAGGCCCGGTTCAGGCCGGGGTTGAAATGGCCAGCACGCCGGAACGGGTTGTTGAAGTGCTGAACAGCATGCCGGAATATATTGCCCGTTTCAAACTTGCCTTCCCCGGCGAGGCAGACCCGGTCAGCTTTGACAATATGGCCAAGGCGATAGAAGCCTTTGAAGCCACCCTGATCACCCCGGCATCGCGGTTTGACCAGTTCCTTGAAGGCAATGACGCTGTCATGACCGAAACCGAACTGGCCGGGCTTGAAAAATTCATCGATGCCGGATGTGTGTCCTGCCACAATGGGGTGAATATCGGCGGCAGTGGGTATTACCCGTTCGGTGTGATGGAACAGCCCGGTGCTGAAATCCTGCCGCCTGATGACCGGGGCCGCTTTGCCGTTACCCAGACGGCAGACGATGAATATGTCTTCCGTGCCGGTCCGTTGCGCAATATCGAACTGACCGCGCCCTATTTCCATTCCGGCAAGGTCTGGAGCCTTGAACAGGCCGTGGCCGTCATGAGTTCCAGCCAGCTTGGCACCGAAATGGATGATGCCGACATCAAACTGATCACGGCATTTCTGCGCACCCTGACCGGTGAAACCCCGCGGGTTGAATATCCGATCCTGCCGGTCGAAACTGCAACCACCCCGCGCCCGGTATCGATGACCGCACCGTGATCCTGCATCACAAAACCTGACACTTGCGGACAAACACCCGCAACCTCGCCGCCCGATACACCGGGCGGCGTTTTTTTTTGCCGGAAATCGGGGAATTCCGGCAACAGGTTCCCTCCGGGGAAACATTCATACGAATGTCACAAGCCTGAAACACCAATGAAAACAATCACGAATATGATCGCATCATCGTTCAAAACAACAAATGATGCGCGCAAATGAACATTTCGGATCGCCAGCGAGACATTATCGATATTCTGCGCCGCGATGGATTTGCGTCGATCGAAGGACTTGCCGGTCAGTTTGCCGTAACCCCGCAAACTGTGCGGCGCGATGTCAACATCCTGAACCGCGCCAATCTGGTCCGACGGCGGCATGGTGGCGTGGAATATGCCGGTGAACCGGGGATGAACATGTCCTACGATTCCCGACAGGTGATCAATATCGGGGCCAAACACGCCATTTCCCTGCATGTTGCCAATCTGATCCCGGACAATTCATCAATCCTGATCGGGATAGGCAGCACGCTTGAACTTCTGGCCCTGAATCTTGCCGGGCACCGCAATCTGACGGTCATCACCAACAATCTGAACGCCGCCATGGCGCTGGGTACCAATAGCGGCAATCGCATTGTCATTCCCGGCGGTGTTCTGCGCCTTCCCGACCGCGATCTTTTGGGGCCGGATGTTGAAGCCATGTTTCACAATTACAAGGCGGATTTTGGCATTTTTGGCGTTGGCGGCATTGAAACAGACGGCACCCTGACCGATTTCGATCACCGCGAAGTCGCCCTGCGGCAGGCGATTGCCGCCAATTGCCGCTGTTCTGTTCTGGTTGCCGACCATTCCAAATTCAACCGCGCCGCCCCCGCCAAGGGCGGCCATATCACCGATTCCGACATTGTGGTGATCGACACCCTGCCCGGTGGTGCCTTTATCCCGCTTTTTGACCGGCAGGATGTGCGCAAACGCCTGCAAATCGCGAAAGGCGACCAGTAAAATGACTGCCCAGACTTCGTTTATCCGCATCGATCATGTTTCAAAGGTTTTTGGCGGCGGCAATGGTGTCCATGACGTTTCAATTGATATTCCGCGCGGAGCGTTTGTCGTGTTGCTGGGGCCATCGGGATGCGGAAAATCCACAACCCTGCGCCTGATTGCCGGGCTGGAAACCCCCGATAGCGGTGCCATTTATATCGATGGACGTGATGTCACCGCCGAACCGCCCGCCAAACGCGGCCTGTCGATGGTCTTTCAATCCTATGCGCTGTTCCCGCATCTTAGCGTCGCGGAGAATATCGTTTTTGGCCTGAAGGTTCGGAAATGCGGCAAGGATGACATTTTGCGCCGCCTGGCAGAATCCCTTGACCTGACCGGCCTTGCCGGACTGGAAAACCGCAAACCGTCGGCATTGTCAGGCGGTCAACGCCAACGTGTTGCCCTTGCCCGCGCCATCGTTGCCGGACATCCGTTATGCCTGATGGATGAACCGTTATCGAACCTTGATGCCAAATTGCGCCATTCAGTGCGCAAGGATATCCGCGATCTGCAACAACGCCTTGGCATTACCGTGGTCTATGTCACCCATGACCAGACCGAAGCCATGGGCATGGCCGATACGGTTATTCTGATGAATAACGGACGTGTCGAACAGGCCGGAAGCCCGACCGATCTGTATTGTACCCCGGCAACCGCCTTTGCCGCCGGTTTTGTCGGCAGTCCGCCGATGGAATTGTTACCGGCCACCCTTTTGCCGCCAGAAATGCAACCCCGTGACATCGCCCCCGAAGACCTTTTGCTGGGCGTTCGCCCCGAAGATTTCCAACTGATCCCCGAAACCGGGCGCGGCCTGTCGGCCAAAGTGGTTTCAACCGAATTTCTGGGGCCGGAAACCTTTGTTTATCTTGCGATTGCAGGCACGGGCGAGGTTACAGCCCGCCTGCCGGGTCGTGTCCATTGTTCGCCGGGCATGTTTGTGTCCCTTTCCTGGGCCCGCGTTGCGGCCCACTGGTTTGCGCGCGAAAGCGGCCAGCGCCTGATGCTGTCCGGTGCAACGCCCCCTGCCCGTTCCATTGATAGCGATTCTGCAACATCCGTTATTGACCGGTCATTAGAAAGGACCCCTTCAGATGCGTAAGACCTTCACCCGCACGGCCCTTGCCGCAGGGCTTTTTGCCAGCGTGGCGTTCCCGGCATCCGCCGTTGAACTGACCATGTATTACCCGGTGGCTGTTGGCGGCCCCCTGACCGAAGTCATCGACAATATGATCGACGGTTTTGAAAAGGAAAACCCGGATGTGACCGTCAATGCCATCTATTCCGGCAATTATGACGACACCCGTTTGCGGGCCCTTTCGGCAATCAAAAGCGGCGAACCGGCACAACTTTCCGTGCTGTTTTCCATCGATGTCTATGACCTGATCGAACAGGATATAATCCTGCCGTTCGATGAGATTGTCAAAACAGCCGAAGACAAGGAATGGCTGAACGGGTTTTATCCGGCCCTGATGGCGAATGGCAAGGTCGATGACAAAACCTGGGGCATCCCGTTTCAGCGTTCGACCATCGTGATGTATTACAACAAGGACATGTTCCGCGCCGCCGGACTGGACCCCGAAACGCCTCCTGCAACGTGGGACGCCATGGTTGATGCCGGCAAGGCATTGGCCAAAGACGGCAAATGGGGCCTGATGGTGCCATCGACCGGCTATCCTTACTGGATGTTCCAGTGCTTTGCGATCCAGAATGGCAAGGAATTGATGAGCAAGGACGGCACCGAAACCTATTTTGCCGATCCTGCCGTGATTGAGGCGCTGGATTACTGGCGCGGCCTTGCCACCGAACACAAAATCATGCCCGAAGGCACCATCGAATGGGGCACCCTGCGTCAGGCCTTTGTTCAGGGCCAGACCGGCATGATGTGGCACACCACCGGCAATCTGAGTGCCGTCAAAAAAGAAGCCAGCTTTGACTTTGGTGTTGCCATGCTGCCCGCAGGCAAACAGCCCGGTTCGCCGACCGGCGGTGGCAATTTCTATTTGTTCAAGGATGCCACCGAAGAACAGCAGCAGGCATCGCTGGCACTGATCAAATACATGACGGCCCCGGAACGTGCGGCTGACTGGTCGATTGCCACCGGTTATGTCGGCGTCACCCCGGATGCCTATGCCACCGACAAGCTGCAATCCTATGCCGCCGACTTTCCGCAGGCGCTGGTCGCCCGCGATCAGCTTGATGTCGCGATTGCCGAATTTTCCACCTATGAAACCGCCCGTGTCCGCGAAGCCCTGAACAATGCCATTCAGGCGGCCCTGACCGGTGCAAAAACCCCGGCAGACGCCCTGACCGAGGCCCAGGCCGAAGCAGACCGCCTGCTGAAACCGTTTCGCTAAACCATAAGGCATCCGGGGCAGTGTTCCTGCCCCGGATGTTTCCATTCTTACCGCCCTGCCGCAGGACACGATCTTATGAATGCTCTGGCCCGGACCCAAAAACGCCGCCTGTCGCTGTATGGCTGGATGCTGGCGGCACCCGCCCTGATCCTCCTGACGGTTTTTGCCTTTATCCCGACGATCTCCACCCTTTGGAACAGCCTGTTTTCCCGTGGAACGGCGCGACGGCCCAGTGTTTTTAACGGTCTGGAGAATTATCAGGATCTGTTTGCCGACCCGGTCTTCTGGACGGTGACGACCAATAATCTGATTTACGCCGGAATTACCATTCCGGTTTCGATCCTGTTTGCCCTGATCATGGCCTTGTGGGCCAATGCCCGTATTCCGGCCCGCAGTTTTGTGCGCGGCGCCTATTTTACGCCGACAATCCTGCCGATGATTGCTGCGGCCAATCTGTGGCTGTTTTTCTATACCCCCGACCTTGGCGTGATTGACCGCCTGACCAGTCTGTTTGGCATGTCCCCGACCAACTGGCTGGGACAACCGGAAACCGCCCTTGCCGCCGTGATCATTGTAACAATCTGGAAAGAAGCCGGGTTTTTCATGATTTTTTATCTGGCGGCCCTGCAAACCATCCCACCCGACCTGCACGAGGCCGCCCGCATCGAAGGGGCGGGCCGCTGGACCTATACACGCCGGGTTTTACTGCCCTTGCTGATGCCGACCACGATTTTCGTCTTCGTCAATGCCCTGATCAATTCGGTCAAACTGATTGATCATCTTTTTATCCTGACCAAGGGCGGGCCTAACAATGCCTCCAAGCTGATCCTTTACTGGATTTGGGAGATGGCTTTTTCCTATTTTGATCGCCCCCATGCTGCGGCCATGACGGTTCTGGTCCTTCTTGTTCTCGGGATCATCGCCGTGCTGCAATTCCGCCTGGTTGAAAAACGGACCCATTACCGATGATTGCTGTGCGCTTTTTTGAAACCACGGTCCTTGCCCTGCCATGGGGCCGGATTCTCGATACACTGGGCGCGTGGGTGCTGGCGATTGTCTGGATCGCGCCGCTTTTGTTTGCCACATGGGCCTCGTTTCAGGCCCCCGGCACGGCGTTTGCGCTTGATCCGGGCGGGTTGATGACATTCGATAATTACCGGGCCGTCTGGACGGCAGTGCCATGGGGAACCTATTTCCTCAACACCCTTGTTCTCGTCACTCTTATTCTGATCGGGCAACTGATATTATGCACCCTTGCCGCCTATGCCTTTGCCCGGTTTGATTTTCGCGGGCGCGATACGGTGTTTCTGCTGGTGCTGTTGCAACTTTTCATTCTGCCCGAAGTTTTGATCGTCGAAAATTATGCGATGATTTCCCGACTGGGCCTGTTTGACACGGCGCTGGGCATTGGCCTGCCCTATATGGCCAGCGCCTTTGGCATTTTCCTGTTGCGGCAAGCCTTCAAATCGATCCCCCTGGAGTTGGAAGAAGCCGCCCGGATTGAGGGCTGTTCATGGATGGGCGTGCTGTGGCGGGTGTATGTGCCGGCGGCGAAACCGGTTTATCTGGCCTATGCGCTGGTGTCGGTTGCCACCCACTGGAACAATTTCCTGTGGCCGCTGATTGTGACCAATTCGCCTGACACCCGCCCGCTGACCGTCGGTCTGTCGCTGTTTGGCGCACCGGAAACCGGGGTTGATATTTCCGTGATCAGTGCGGCCACCCTTCTGACCGTCCTGCCCTTGCTGGTGGCGTTTCTGATTTTTCAGCGGCACTTCATTCAGGCTTTCCTGCGGGCGGGCATTCGTTAACCCGACCGGACACATAAAAAGCCGGCCCCCCCGGAGACTAAGAGGGACCGGCCAGGCCGCACCGAGCGGGGATGCTCGCGGGGTCGGGGAGACGGGTGTGCGGCCTGTTCTGTGAGTTACAATTATCGTCCTGTATCAGTGTGCGTCCGCCGACGGTTTGCCACTGCGCACCGGACGGGCAAAGGGCAGCAACAGCAGGGCCAGAACAAAAACCGCCGCCATGGCCAGTTGCACATCGTTAAACGAGATCATGCTGGCTTCTCGCGTTACGATATTGACGATGGATTTCATGGCGGCTGCCTGCGGATCGGCAAGCCCCATTTCGGTATAGCGCGCCGTCAGGGCCGTCAGATAATTCAGAAAACCGGTGCTTGCCATATTGATGTGTTCGGCCAGATGGGCGAAATGCAAATCTTCTCGTTTATCAAGCAACGTATTAATCGCCGCCAGCCCCATGGCACCGCCCAGATTGCGCATCAGGTTATACAACCCGCTGGCATTTTTAATCTTTTCCACCGGCAAGGTGCCCAGCGCCAGATTGGTGATCGGCAGCATGCAAAACATCAGGGCGAAACCGCGCACAGCCTGAGGCAGGATCATTTCATGGAACGCCACCTGACTGTCCTGAAACCCGTTCAGCGCCACACCACAGGCAAACAGGGAAAGCCCGATTCCCAACACCAGACGCGCGGGCAGTTTGGCCGTCATTTTTCCGGCAATCGGGGCTGAAATGAACTGACAGATGCCGGTCACCGCCATGATCGTGCCGATCTCCAGACTGTCAAAACCCCGCACCCGACTGAGCAGTAACGGCAGAATATAGACGCTGCCATAAAGCCCGATACCAAGGGTAAAACTGAAGATACAGCCCATAGTGAAATTGCGATCGGAAAACGCCCGCAAATCGACAATGGGATGGTCACAGGTAAACATCCGCCGAAAGAAATAGATCCCCGAAATCACACAGATAATCGCGCCATAGACAATGGCCCGTTCATCAAACCAGTCATCCTTTGGCCCTTCGTCCAGAATATATTCAAGACTGCCCAAAAAAAACGCCATCGCCACAAGGCCGCGTAGATCAAAATTGCGCAACACCGATCTGTCACCGCGGTCAACATCAATAGTTATGGCAACGACAATCGCAATCAGGATGCCCGGTACGACATTGATCAGAAACAGCCAGTGCCATGAAAAAGACTGCGTCAGATAACCACCCAGCGTCGGCCCGACCGTCGGGGCCATGGTCGCAATCAACCCGATTATCACAGACGCCATATTGCGTTTGCTGGGCGGAAAAATAATATAGGTGGTGGCAAAAACCGTCGGGATCATCGCCCCACCCAGAAATCCTTGGGCGGCCCGGAACCAGATCATGCTTTCAAGGGACCACGCACAGGCCGAGGCAATTGACATGATCGTAAACCCGATTGCCGAAATCACAAAAAGCCATCGGGTGGAAATCAGACGCGACAGATACCCCGACAGCGGGATCATCACGACTTCGGCGATCAGGTAACTGGTCTGCACCCAACTGATTTCATCGGGACTTGCCGACAAACCCGCCTGAATATTCTCAAGCGAGCTTGCGACAATCTGGATGTCCAGAGTTGCCAGAAACATGCCAAAAACCATCGCGATCCAGCCGATAAATTTCAGGGTATCGACATGTTGCGTTGGCCCGGCAGGCGGGGCAATTGTGGTGGAGGCCGTGCGGGTCATCAGTTACGCTCCGAGACTTCCGCAACCGGTACGACAACACTGGCAAGACCTGTACCTTCGGCGTGCTCTTCTCCATCCGGATCGCGGATATCGACGGTGACCACAACCGACAATCCCGGTCGTAAGGCCGATGCAAAATCGCTGTTATCAAGGGCGATGCGCACCGGTACGCGCTGGGTGATTTTGGTAAAGTTTCCCGTGGCGTTTTCCGGCGGCAACAGGCTGAACTGCGCGCCGGTGGCGGGTGCGAAACTGTCCACCCGACCGGTGATTTCGGCATCCGGAAAGGCGTCGACATCGATCCTGACCTTTTGCCCCGGCGCCATATGGCCGATCTGGGTTTCCTTGAAATTGGCAACCGCATAAACACCCGGCAGCGGCACAAGAACCAAAAGCTGTTCACCGGGCTGTACCAGCGCGCCGGTCTGAACCGACCGGTTGCCGATCACCCCGTCAAACGGCGCATAAATACAGGTATCGTCCAATGCCTGTTGCGCAATTTCGCGGGCGGCATCAGCCTGTGACACCGCACGTTCGGCCTCAATTCTCTGGGCGTGCAGAACTGCAAGACGCCCCTTTTCAACCGACAGGGTGGCATTGGCAGCTGAAACTTCGGCCTGCGCCTTTTGACGGTCGGCCTTGGCATAATCGAATTTTTGACGGCTGGCCGCACCCTTTTTGACCAGATCCTGATACCGGTCAAAATCATCGGCGGTGCGGCCAAGCTCCACCCTTGCCATCTGAAGATTGGCTTCGGCCTGTTCAATGGCGGCAGCCTGCAACAGGATCTGTTCGTCCATGGTCTGAACGGCGGCGACTTTCGCCTGCCAGGCCGCCATGCTTTGCTTCAGGGCGGCGCGATAATCCGTATCATCAATCGCTATCAACAGATCGCCCCGGCGCACCGGCTGGTTTTCCGCAACCCGAAGATCGGCGACATAACCCGATACCTTGGGCGAAATCGCCACCTCGTCAGCCTGTAAATAGGCGTTATCGGTTTCCTGATGAAACTGACCTTCTGTCACCCAATAGACACCATAATAAGCGCCGCCGCCAATGATCGCCGCCGCGAAAATCGGCAGGATGATCTTCTTCACATCCATCGTCTTTCAATTTCCTTTTGGTATTGATCAGTACCATTTGCTCCTTTATGGTACCAATCAGTACCAACCGTCAAGCTTGGAATTGGAAAATCTTTTGTCCGACACGCAACCACCCGCCACCGATGCCCGAACACGCAAACGTCGCGAAATGATGATCGACGTTGCCCGGGAACTGTTTTGCGAACACGGTCTGGCCGGGACGACGCTTGAAATGATCACGGCTGAGGCTGGCGGATCGCGCCGCACGATTTATGAATTGTTTGGCAACAAGGATGGTTTGTTCGAGGCGGTCATCCGAAATTGCACCGGCCGGGTGACATCGGTCATGGCCGATCTGAAACTGTCAGAAATGCCGTTGCGCGATGCCCTGATCCATTTTGGCGAAACGTTGATGACGCTTCTGACCTCGCCCGATACAATCCGCTATATGCGACTCTATCTGTCCGAAGTGCCGCGTTTTCCCCATATGGGGAAGGTCTTTTATGAAAGCGGCCTGATGATCGGACGCAAGATCATCACATCCTATTTTGAACACCAGATGACCGAGGGAAACTTCCCCAAAAGCGACCCGAAACAGGCCGCCGTTTTTTTTGCAAGCTTGCTGAAAGCCGATTACGATTTACGGCAGATGACCTATATCGACTGGGAACCACAGGCCCGCGATTTGCACGCCCATGTGATTGCCGCAGTCGATATGTTCCTGCGCGGTTACGGGATTGATCCCCACAAGGCCGACGACACGTCAAAAAATTATTGACCAACGGTCACCAAATTCACCCGAACGTCATGAAAATCTTGTAGGCGACCGGCACCATCATGGTCGCCGCCCCAATGGCAATCAGGGCGATCCCCCAGTTCTTGTCACGGTTGGTAAAGCCCACCCCGATCAGAAGAAAACCCGCAAAAATCACGGTCATCAACACAGCCAAATGGTCAAACATCGACATGGTCCGGTATCCCCATTGTTTTGTATCGTGTCATTATGGCACCGATATCACACAAAGAATTGCCTTTTTCGCAGCCTGTGTCCTTGATCGAAATCAGTCCGGTTCGCATTTGGCATCATGTGCGCCAGGCCGGGTCGGACAGGGGGCGGATGACGGAAAAATCCGCTGTCCGAAAGTCTGATTTTTTGTCATGCGTGCCCCCTTTGATTTTTGGCGCGCATCCTGTATGTTGCGGGCTCCCGACGCGGCCAGGGCGCTCCCTCGCGCGCCGGATGGGAATTTGACCAATTCGTCAAATGGCGGCCGCGCTGTTTTCCGGCAGCGGCCAGAAAGGGAGTATTTTTATGACCAAGATCAAAGTGGCAAATCCGGTTGTCGAGCTTGACGGCGACGAAATGACCCGGATCATCTGGGATTTCATCAAGACCAAGCTGATTCTGCCCTATCTTGATATCGACCTGAAATATTACGATCTCAGCGTTGAAAAACGCGACGAAACCAACGACCAGATCACGATTGATGCCGCCAATGCCATCAAGCAATATCGCGTTGGCGTCAAATGCGCGACCATCACCCCCGATGAAGAGCGCGTAACCGAATTCAATCTCAAGAAAATGTGGAAATCGCCGAACGGCACGATCCGCAACATCATCGGCGGCACCGTGTTCCGCCAGCCGATCATTTGTTCCAACGTGCCGCGTCTGGTGCCGGGTTGGACCCAGCCGATTGTGATCGGCCGTCATGCCTTTGGCGACCAGTATCGCGCCACCGATTTCAAGGTACCGGGTGCCGGTAAACTGACGATCAAGTTTCAGCCTGCCGACGGCGGGGAGCCCATTGAACATGAAGTGTTCGATTTCCCGTCTTCCGGTGTGGCGATGTCGATGTATAACCTTGATGACAGCATCATCGGTTTTGCCCGCGCCTGCATGAATTATGGCCTGACCCTTGGCTGGCCGGTTTATCTTTCGACCAAGAACACCATCCTGAAAGCCTATGACGGGCGTTTCAAGGATCTGTTTGAACAGGTTTATCAGGAAGAATTTGCCGACAAGTTCAAGGCGGCGGGCATCACCTATGAACATCGTCTGATCGACGATATGGTTGCCTGCGCCATGAAATGGAATGGCGGTTTTGTCTGGGCCTGCAAAAACTATGACGGCGACGTTCAGTCCGACACCGTCGCACAGGGTTTTGGCTCGCTTGGCCTGATGACCTCGGTTCTGATGACGCCGGACGGACAGACGGTCGAAGCCGAAGCGGCCCACGGCACCGTCACCCGCCATTATCGCCAGCACCAGCAGGGCAAGGAAACCTCGACCAACCCGATTGCGTCGATCTTTGCCTGGACGCAGGGCCTGAAATATCGCGGCCAGTTCGACAACACCCCGGATGTGGTGAAATTTGCCGAAACGCTGGAAAAGGTCTGTGTCGATACGGTCGAAGCCGGTTTCATGACCAAGGATCTGGCATTGCTGATCGGTCCGAACCAGAAATGGCTGACCACCACCCAGTTCCTTGACAAACTGGACGAAGGCCTGAAATCGGCCATGGTGTGATCAGCTTGCTGATCTTCCCCGTGATATAAACGGGCCGTTTTACCCATCAGGAAAGCCCCTGCTGATCCATATCAGCGGGGGCTTTTCGCATTGCGGCGTTGGTCTTTAGACCAACCATAGAACAGGTCTATTGTGCCGCCCTGAATTTCGTTACCGACATCAGGGGCCAGTGATTTCAGAGCCTTGCTTGATAAAAAGAGCCTCCGATTGAAGTGCCGTCACGACATTATCGTTCGCGCCTTTGCCCTTTGCCTTGCCCCAACGTCAATCTTGAATAGATTACCGCTCTCTTTGTAGATATTATAAGAACGTCTTCATTGCTTTTTGACATAGGGAACAGCGCATTATTCGGGGGGATAGACGTTGGGGGCGGCAATGACCTATTTACAAAACCATACGATTTTATCTTCGACCGATTTGGATCAGGTTCGAGAGTCCATTAAGAATTTAGCCTCCCGTCATGACTTTGATATTAAGGGGCCGAATGCGGAATTGAATGTCCGTGTTGCCGCGGTGGAGTCTGGTGACATCAGCCTCATGCATGTGACTCTCGATGCAACCAGACTCAGTGTGACCTCTTCTGAACAGGATCCGGACGGGCTGCTGTTATATATGCTTACCAGTGGTTCGGGGGTAGCCCAACATTGTGGAAAAGATCTGACATTCTCAACCGGTCAGGGGTTCATGCGTGACTTGGCTGCCCCGGTCAGCGCCACGGAAGATAACTTCGGCGCATTCGTCCTTCGTTTATCCAAGGATAAATTGAAAAACCATGCGCGTTCTCTGGTTGGCGAAGACGTCGATTTGATGGGATTAAGTTTCGATCCCGCGATTGATTCCAGTGCGCTTGGTTGGACTGTTTTCCGCAATACCGTTCACTATGTCGCCGAAGCACTTGATGGTCCCTTGCGTGAATTACACAATCCAATCGTCACAGCGCAGATGGAAGATATCCTGTTAACGCAGTGCCTGAGCCTGTTGCCCAACAGCTATCAGGACATCATGAATGGCCATGACGTCACAAAGGTTGTTCCCTATTACATTAAACGTGCGCGTGATTATATCCACGCCCATTCTGACAAGAAAATAGGACTTGCCGATATCGCAGCAGTGGCCGGATGTGGCTATCGCGGCATGCAAAGAGGATTCATGGATGCGTATGGTATAACGCCGATGGCCTATTTGCGCATTGTCCGATTGAAACGCATCCGGGCAATCTTGCTGGCAGAGTTGGACGGGGATGCGATCTCTGATGTCGCGAAACAATGGGGCTTCACGCATATGAGCCGTTTTGCCCAGGATTATTGTCGGGAGTTCGGCGAACTTCCCTCCGAGACTGTACGTAAAAACGCATAGAGTCTTGGCCCTCAATATCCGAAAAACGACAGCAATATCCCAAATGCGTCATAAACGTATGGCTGCTTATCATTACGTGTTCCCTTCTCAAAGCTCCTGCTCAATTCTCTGTGCGGGGATTGGGCCATCTTATCTTGTTTTGCAGATTTGACCGAGTGTGGGGCGCGATTTTGCTTAACGAAAAGTCCCGACATCAAAGGGGCTTTTCCATCTGGCGGTCATCACCGCGTTGGCCTTGTTCTGTAACAAGACTTGATGTGTCGCGGTCGTTTCGCGTTAGGGAAGCATTTCGCATTTCCATGATTTTTCTCATCCCCCACGCAGTCCATGGGCACATCTCATGGTCTTTGCGCCGTTAGTCTTGTCTGCTTTCCCGCAGGCAAGGCGCAACACGTGTTGATTGGTTGAGGAATAACCCATGAGAACCTGTTTTAAGTCTGTGAACGCAACTCGGCGGGCTTTGCTTGTGCTGATTTTGCTGACCATCGGCGTCTTTTCTGGCGCATCGGATGCAGCAGCTCAGCAGACGCAAGCTGCCTTCACAGAAGCGGGCTATGCCATTTGTGGCGCAATGGATTTGCGCACAAACACCCTTTTGGGGGCTTGCGGCTTTGCATCGGCAACCAAAACAGGCAAGGCCGTTGGTGAGTGCCCACGGGGATCCTTCTTCGATATCGGCACCTGGTCCTGTTTCTCATGTCCAAGCGGTTACAACCGAACCGGTTTTGCGGTGGACACGCCGAAGGCATGTTCAAAGCAGATTTCAGCAGAATATAAACGCGCAACCCGGGTCGGCGCACACAAATCCTGCCCGTCTGGCTCGTTCAAAGATCTTCGTAATGGCGGTGAATGTTGGTCATGCCCAGCCGGATTTGACCGTACCTTGTCGGCCGTGAATGAATGGGATGCTTGCGGTAAAATCTTTGAACCAGCACGTCGGGCCGAATTCATTGATCGGGTTTGCCCAGAAGGTTCGTTCCCGGATTTGAATGGCAGTTGTTATACCTGCCCTGACGGATATCGCCGTACGGCGGCTGCGGTCAGCGCACACAATGCCTGTTTCCGCAATGAAAGTCTCGTGGCTGCAGAAAAAATAACCGCGCTGACCTGTAAAGCTGGCGAACATTTCGACTTCATCGACGGGGGGACCTGCTGGTCATGTCCGGTGAATTCGGTCCGGTCGGTTTATGGCGTTAAGACCAGTCAGGCTTGTGAATACCTTACCATGCGTTGGGAACCCGCAAGACGCACACCCAATGGGTTGTTCGGTCTGCCTGGCGCCCATGAGATCGTTGCCGAGGTAATTAAGGACCGTACGCTGATCGATGAAAGCATCAGCAATTACATCGCAGCAGCCGGACTCAATAAAACCAAAACAGACGAGCTAAAAACCGAAGCTTGGAACCTAATCCTGACGGAACCCGAGGAATCGGCGATCCTAAAGGCGGCCGTTTATATGCATGTTTTCAACGTGATCAAAAGAGGGGCAAAGACCAAAGCTGAACGCGATTTATTGAATTATTTGGCTGTATACGTTCAGCAGTCCCGGCTTTTGGTCGCGAAAGAAATGCAAAGCGTCTGGCAAAGCTGGGAACGCGGCTTGAAGGTAGCGCGTCCGGGTATGTCAACCGGCTTGAATCCCAATGATATTGGTGTTCGTCCGCCACAAATGGAAGACCAGGTAGGCGATATCATGTTGCTTGCACCTGGTGCTGCAGTTGTCGTTGCATATGTAGGGCTTGGGGCCGCAACGCTTGTATCAACGTCCGTCGCCAAAGCGGTGGGAACGGTTGGCCAAGCAATTTTTCCCCACCTGGTGCAAGGTATGAAAGAAACAATGAGAATAACAGTAACGACGACTAGTATTGGCACCACCTCTATGGCCTTTATGGCGCCGACAATGATTATTTTGACCGCAAGCTCGATTGTCGCCAGCATCGGAACCGATATTGCCCTGGATCAGATCAAACAAGAGTCCATTATCACTGACGCCCTGGCGAACTCGAAAAAGCCCGTAAACTTAGCCCGCCTTCTATTGACCGATAACGGGCGGACCGAGGTGTTGATGAACTGGGGGCTTATGACCCAGGAGTCGATCAAGCCGCAAGTACAGACTTGGGCAAAATTGATGGGGACTGAAAAATCATACGGTCCGGTTATCAACATGACCGTGGAAGGCGACCGTGTTGATATCGGTGAACCGACCCAACAAACAATCGAACTCACCCAGATTGAATCGACCGGTACAGCCGGCGCTGCTGGTCGTGCAACAAAATGGGACTTGATCCCGGGGGACGCCACCGATGTTGCGATCGGCACGGATGGAACCACCTATGTCATCGGTGTAAGCAAAGCTGGCGGTGGATATGAAATCTTCAAGCGCGCCAAGACGGCAAAAAGATGGATCAAAATGGCCGGTGCGGCAATCCGTGTCGCTGTTTCAGATAAAGACGCATGGGTCGTCAACGACGCGGGCCTGATATTTGCCCAATCAGGATCAAAATGGCGGCAAATCCCCGGCCCAGCGGCACAAGATATTGGCGCCAGTGCCAACGGGGTTTGGATTACCGCCGTTGACGGCACCATCCATGTCCGGGATGGGAACCGTTGGCAAAAGCTTCCGGGAACGGCAAAACGGATCGACATTGATCAGAATGGTCGGCCATGGGTCGTGAACGACCAAGGCCATATCTATGTCCATGACAACAACAAGAAGTGGGAAAAGCTTCCGGGTTCTGCCGTCGATATTGCGGTCGATATCCCGGGCGCGGCGTTAATCGTTGGCACGGATGGCAAAACTTACCTGTTTAATGCCACGAAACGCGATTGGGATCCGATTGCCCAAGACACGGATTCTAGCACCATCGGTGCGGGCGGCGGGCAGGTCTGGCGGCTGACCAAGAAGAATGAAATTTACCAGATGAACTAAGGGAAAAGGGCTGAGGCAATTTCAGCCCTTTTCGTTCTGTTTTCAATTTTTGATGGCGTGGGCAATCCGGGCGGTTTTGCAGCCCGGATTGCCAAAGACCGAATTGCCAAAGACTGTCGGTGCCGGGGGCGCCCTGTTTTTTAGCGAGAAGGTGGCTGATATTTTGTGGGGAAGTGGCGTTTGGTCCAGATACGTAAACAATTTAAGCGCGAACCTATGCTTAAAGCGTCTTTTAGGGGGGCATTGATTTTATCGACATTGCTGGTTGCCGGTTGTCAGACAGCCGGTTTGATGTCTGATGGTTCGCTGAACGCCAGCGGCGTGCTGTCCGTGGAGCGCGAGGGTGTGCAACAACCGGCTTTCAAACATTCCATCGCCCAAGATGATGCCGTTCAGGTCCTGGTGCGCGAAAGTATTGACGCTTTGGAAGCCCAGAACATGGATGAAGCATCACGCTTGATCAATCTGGCTTTGAAACTTGATATCACCAATCCGGATTTGCAGTTTCTCAATGGATTAACCTACCACTTGATGGGGGTGCAGGGCGATGCCAGCAAGTTTGAACTGGCGGAGCAAGGGTACAAGCAGGCGCTTAAATTCGATCCGGGCAACTTGTCGGCCAGTTACCAGTTGGGCCTTTTGTATATGGACCAGCGGCGCTATGGCCTGGCGCAGGGCTATTTCGCGGCCGTCGCCCTTCACCGTGGTGACGACCCGGCGGTGCTGTATAGTCTGGCTTCGGCCTCATATTATGCGCGTGATCCCGAAACGGCGGAAGCGGCGCTAAAGCAGTTGTTGGCTGTGGCACCCGAAGCAAAGGAACAGCCCGAAGTCCTGAAAGCGGTGGCGTTGTCCCTGGCGGCGATGGATGATCGCGCGGGGGCATCGTCATTTGTGTCAGCGTATCGCAAGGCCGTTCTGGGGCCGGAAAACATCAAATATCTGGAACGCCGGGTTCAGGGGTGGCAGTCGTTTTATGACAGCGATGCCAAGGTTATGATGGCACAGTATGGAAATGATCCATATGGCCCCGGCAATAATCCATACGGGTCCAGTGACCCATACGGGTCCAGTGATCCCTATGGTGCTGCCCCTGATCCTTATGGCTCTCAGCCGCAGGATGCATATGGCGGGCCCGGCCCGCAAGGTGATCCGATGCAGCAAGGTTTTGCTGATTCAAGTATGGTGGTGGTCGATGTTGTCTTGATCGGCACGCAGGAAGATGTTCGCAATTCGCGAGGTATCAATCTGTTGAACGGATTGCAGTTGCAGTTTGGTGATCCACTGACCGGGACGGCGGGGTTTGGGTACGAATCGACGCGAACCAAGGATTATTTAAATACCGGCCTTGAAGAAAGCACCCAGACCATCACCCGCGCAATCAGTATTCCCGCCGTGACATATTCGTTGAACATTGCCAATTCCGCTGATGCGAACAATCAGGTTTTGGCCAAGCCAAGTTTGGTGGCGCAGGCGGGACAAACGTCGGAATTTTTCTCGGGCACGGAAATCCTTGCCGCCGCTGTTTCAGGCGGAAATGGCGACAGCGTCTCGGTGCAAAAGGAGGTTGGTGTCAAGCTTGCGGTGACGCCGGAAATATTGCCCGATGATATGATACGGTTGCATGTCGTCGCAGAACGCACCTTCCTGACCGATCCGTCCAATTCGGTTGTGTTTGAATTCCGCCTCGACACCACCAAGACCAATGTCAATTCGACCGTCACCATGAAGTTCGGCGAGACCCTGGTGCTGGGCGGCTTGAGTGAACGCGAGACATCCAAATCGGCAGATGGCGTACCGGGTTTGATGGATATACCGATCCTTAATCTGTTGTTCTCGCAGCGGGTTGATCGCCATTTCGAACGTTCTGTCCTGATTTTGATGACGCCACGTCGTCCACATTACGCCCGTCGGGCGCAAGCCGATCGTGATATCGTGATCGAGGAAATGTCGGATCTGGAACGCGATATTGAACGTCTTCAGCATCGTCACAAGGATTGGTTTACACCGCGACCGACATTCAGCGAAGTCATTGAAAAGCTACAGGGACGTGAATTCTTTGAGGAATTCAGAAACGGGGATGTGAAAGTTCAGTCATGGCAAAACGACGCCAACGGCCAGCAACATATAGCGATGGTGCGGGACCGGTTGCTAAATAAATAACGTTTTTGTTTTCAGAAACTGTGATGCGAGGTCGTCCAATGACGATAGTGCGGTTTTGTCTGGTTCTGTTCTGTATCGTCCTTACGACAGGCTACCCCAACGGTGCCTGGGCGCAAGACAGTTCAACGACCTTGAATTGGACCCGCTTGCCCGGCACGGCTGTTGATATATCGATCAACAGTCAGGGGCAGGCTTATGTCGTTGCCCCGAATGGCACGCCGTGGCGCTGGGATGCGCTGGAACAACGCTGGCGTAAAATGTCCGGGGTTTTCGTCCGAATTTCAGCAGCAGAGGGAAATCGCCCATGGGCGGTCAACTCGGAAGGCGTGGTTTTTCGCTATAACGGTTTGTGGTGGGAAAACAAAGATACGGATGTTGTCGACGTCGCCGCCGACGCGCAGGGCAATGTCTATATCGCCAAAGTGAGCGGTGAAATCAAAAAATGGAACCCGTTGCGCAGTGAGTGGAAGCCCGTGGAAGGGCAGGCTTATCGAATCGCATTGGATATGGCGGGCAATCCCTGGGGCGTGACCCGCGATGGACGTATTGGTGCGTTTGACGGCAAGACTTGGGGGGCGATGCCCGGGCGTGCCATCGACATTGCCATTGGTGGGAACGATACGGTAGTAATTGCGGATGCCGAAGGCCGGGTAAGGATCTGGGACAAGTCACAGCGCAGTTGGCGGGCAGTCGCCGGGGTTGAAGGTGTAACAGCGACGGCGGCAACACCCGATGGCGGACCATGGGCTGTCATCACAGATGGTGTCATTATGGCGACGACGTTGTTGGTCGAACCCGAGAAAATCAAAACCGAAGAAGGCCGGGCACCGGAAATTCAAGCACCTCAGGCGGATGCACCTGTCGATAGTGCCCCTGTGGCAGTTGCTTCGGGGATCTCTGCAACACCTGTAACACCGACGGCGCCTGTTGCGCCATCGGCGCAAGCAACTCCGGCAACAGCGCCAGCACAGACCGCAGAGACGCTAAGCGCGTCCCCGGTTTCACCTGAAACAGGCGGAGCCGGGCAAACCGCAGCCAAAACCGTTGCCCCGGCAACAGGGAATCCTGCCACTATTGATCCGGTCGCTGTGACAACGAAGGAGGACATTACCTTTGTGAACACCCAAAAGATCGCCGCAACACTGGCGATCGGGCGCGATGGCAGTGTGTTTGGTCTGGATGTCGGGGGCAATATCCTGCGGTGGTCGAACAGCCGCAAACAGTTCGAAAGCTTCCCCGGGACTTTGGTGCGTCTTGCGGTTGATGCACTGGGCAACCCATGGGGCATTTCCACGTTGGGGCGGGTGTTTCGCCATACCGGAAATCTGTGGAAACAAATCCCCGGCGCGACGGGTTCTGACATTGCCATTGGTGCGGATGGGGCGGTGGTGATTGCTGATGCTTCCGGCACGTTATCCAAACTGAATGACGCAATGACCCGGTTTGACCGTCTTTCCGGACAGGGCCTGTTGGTGGCGGTGGCCCCGGATGGCACCCCTTGGACCATCCGTTCTGACAATCTGGTTCAGCGTTGCGCATCATTGCCCTGCGAAATTTTCGCGCAAAAAGCCAAAAGTATCGCGATTGGTCCGGATGGCAGTGTCTATGTGGTGTCGGACAGGGACCTTCTGATGCGTCTGGGAACAGACGGCAAAACCTTCGAGGTGGTTCGCACACCAGGGCACACACCAAAAAGTGTGGCAGTGGGGCCAAATGGTTACCCTTGGGTGGTTACGATGGATACGCTTGTGCTGGCTTCTACGTTCTTTGAACGCGACGAACAGGCCGATCGTGCCACCGCCGTAGCAACAGCCGGTGATACCACCGGCAGCGGAAGTACCGCAGCAGTGGTCGATGTGCCATCGGACAATGCCTTTACCTTTTCAAAAAACATTAGCTTCGACACCTATGTCACAAACCTAAACACGATCGAAGAATTTACCGTTGGGCAAAATGATGATGTCTATGTCTATGGCACGCCGCAAAATCAGGGCGCGAACCAGTTTTTGAAATTCAACAACACGACCGAGAAATTTGAGGAAGTTTCTCTTTCATTTAATCAAAACCTGCAAAATATCGACGTTGCAAGCGATGGCAGCATTTGGACGACCCAAAACGGATCGGTTTATCAACTGTCATCGACGGGCAGCGTGCGACGCACCTATTCGGTCACATCGGGCAGTATCGGCAGTTTGTCGATTGGCGTGGATGGCACGGTTTACGTTGTGATCAGCCAAAAGCTTTATCATCTTAAACCCGGGACCAGTACATTTACCAAGTTCAGCAACGATGACGTTGGCAAGGTCGCTGTTGGTCGGGCCGGTGATTTATGGATTGCTGATTCTGGCAACATCGTTCAACAATTTACCGGTACAAAATTTGAAAATCGCCCGTTAGGTCAAAGCGTAAGCGTAGAGGACATTGGGGCGGGGATGGATGGCAGTGTTTATATCTCTTCCTGGAACGGCAGCCAGTACGTTTTGAAAAAATGGAATGCCACAAACAACTCGTTCGACACGGTCAAAAATACAAATGCCAACCGGGTGGATGTGATGTCCGATGGCCGTCCCTGGATTGCCAATACCAGTTCAAATACAGATGTGAAGCGCGGCAAAGATTAGGTTTGAACATTCAAGGTGCCCCCTTCTCCGGTACTATGCTTAACATCGAACGACGCCCTTGATATCGGGTTCGCCGCTGTTACGTATTTTGCCAAGAGCTGTGTGACATCCGTCATGATCTGCTGTGTGTGGGCGGGCGATGACGTGGAATGGCGGTACTGGCGACGAACCGGCCCTTTTGGAAATCGTCAAAGGCCTGCATCAGTTCGGCCTTGGTATTCATCACAAACGGCCCATAACGCGCCACCGGCTCGTTGATCGGGGCGGCAGCAATCAGCAAGAGCCGCCCGCCACCATCCCCGCCGCGCAAGGTGACTTCGGTGCCATCGGCCAGTACCGCCAGATGATGGGTGGCAATTGACGTTCCGGCAATATCGGCGGTGCCGATAAAGACATAGGCAATTGCCGCATGGCCGTGCGGCACCGGCAGGGTGATTTCCGCCCCCTGTGCCAGTTTGACATCGACAAATAACGGGGCGGTGGCAATGCCCGATACCGGTCCGGTTTTGCCTTCGACCGATCCGGTCACCAGCCGTAAATCAACACCGGGTTTTGGCGCGATTTCCACCACTTCGTCGGCTTCGAGATTCTGATAACGCGGCGGTTTCATCTTGTCGCGGCCCGGCAGGTTGATCCACAACTGAAACCCCTGCAACAATCCGGCTTCCTGCTCGGGCGTTTCGGAATGGATGATGCCGCTGCCTGCGGTCATCCATTGCACCCCGCCCGACCGCAAAATGCCATCGGCCCCGGTGCTGTCCTGATGGCGCATCGCACCTTCGACCATATAGGTCACAGTTTCAAAACCGCGATGCGGATGATCGGGAAACCCGGCGATATAATCATCGGCCTTGTCGGTTGAAATGGAATCAAGCATCAAAAACGGATCGAGCATATCAAGGGCGGGCGACCCGACCGAGCGTTTCAACGACACCCCGGCCCCGTCCGATGTATCCATCGCCCGGATCACTTGCGCCACATGGCGCGGGGATTTGGGGCGCGGGGATTTGGCCTGTTCAGACATGGCACTGTCCTTTCCAAAAATATCCTTATCTATATCTATCGGCACAGATTGGCAGAAAACTGTCGCGAAACAATGCCCAATCAGGCACCGGATTGTTTCGATCCGGATAACAATGCACCCAATCCGCATAAAAAAGGCCGCGCCGAAAACACCGACGCGGCCTGAAATGCAAGGAGAGTGGAGGCTTAACCGGCCAGTTTCGCCGCCAGTTCCGCCACATGTTTGCCCTGAAATTTTGCAATATCGAGTTCGTTTTGCGATGGCTGACGCGAACCATCGGCCCCGGCAAGGGTGGTCGCCCCATAAGGCGTTCCGCCGGTGATTTCATCCATTTTGGTCAGCCCGGCACAGCTATAAGGCACGCCGACAATCACCATGCCATGATGCAAAAGCGTGGTGTGGGTCGAGGTGATGGTGGTTTCCTGTCCGCCATGCTGGGTGCCGGTCGAGGCAAACACCGACCCGATCTTGCCGATCAGCGCACCCTTGGCCCACAGACCGCCGGTCTGATCGAGAAAGGCGCGCATTTGCGAACACATATTGCCAAAACGGGTCGGCACGCCAAAAATGATGGCATCATAATTGACAAGATCGTCAACAGTTGCAACCGGTGCGGCCTGATCCAGCTTGGCCCCGGCCCCCTTGGCAACATCCAGCGGCATGGTTTCGGGCACACGTTTGACGTCCACCGTCGTTCCGGCAACGCTGGTCGCTCCTTCGGCAATGGCACCGGCCATGGTTTCGATATGACCATACATCGAATAATACAGCACAAGAACTTTCGCCATTTCAGGCTCCTTTGGTTAGATGTCAAACCCGGTTTCGGGCAATGTCGCAAAAGATAATGCCTCATAGGGCAGCAGACGAAAAGACCGTGCATGGAAACAGTCTATTTCATCCGGCGGTAGCGCATCATTGCAGGGTCGCCAGATAATCCGCGACCTGATCGGGGAAATCGGTAAAGACGCCATTGATCCCGGCATCGTCAAAAATCGCGCCCAGCGCAATATTGAAATCCCCGGCCCATTTCGGCAACTGATCGGCACGCAGGGTATAGGGGTGCACCGCCAGTTGGCGGCGCTGGGCGGCAATCAGGGTCGGGGTCATGATGGCGCGGCCTTCGGTGCTCAGCCCTTCGATCACCTGGGACAGGGCCGGGCCGATGCCATCGACCACTTTGGCCATCGCCGCCACACCGTCGTCGGTTTTCAGAAAATCGTAATCGGTGCCGGGCGCAATGTTCCAGTCATTCTCGCCCAGCAACTGCACCAGACGCCCCTGATAGTTCAATTCACCGCGAATACGCTGAATTTCCGTCCAGTCGAAACTTTGGACATAGGCATTGCCCTCGCGGCTGCCATAGCCCCAATGTTCCATCATCTTGATGACGGCCATTGAAATATCCTGCCCTTCGGCGCGGTGAAAGGCCGGGTCCTTGATTTCGGGATAAATGCCGACGTCGCGTCCGGTCGATTTGTTCAGGCCCCGCACCAGCATGATTTCTTCTTCAAGGGTCGGGATTTTGAAAATGCCGTATTCCTTGGGAAATCGCCCGGCATAGACCTGATCGCCGCTATCGGCTTTGAAGCGTTCGGAAACATTCAGGGTTTTGAGTTCATCCAGCGTGAAATCAATCGCGTAATAACGGCCATCGGCGCGGTGGCGGTCCGGGAATTTTTGCGCGACATCGGTCGTGGTATCAAGATGAATGTCATGCAGCACCACCGGCACACCATCCGCCGACATTACCACATCCTGTTCGATGTAATCTGCGCCCATGGCATAGGCCATCGCCTTGGCGGGCAGGGTATGTTCCGGCAAATAACCCGATGCCCCGCGATGCGCAATCACCACCCGCTTTTCCGCCATGCCTTGCGCCAATACCGGGGATGCCGCCCCGGCAATCATCATGACCGGGGCCATCACCCAAAAAACCGCCCGCGTCATTGCCCTGAACATATCTTGCAACTCCCTGTTTCACATTTGCATTTTCGCAAGTGTGACCGGTCGCTGCGGCAGGATCAAGGCAGGATCAGGGCTGTCATGCAACTGTCATGGTTCAGGAGGATTTATAAAGCCCGGCCAGCCCCATCACCGCATAGGCCAGAATGGTCACCCCGACCAGCCCCCCGCCCCAGATCAGCCCGATCAAAAGCCAGTCCACCGGCCCACCGGCATCGGTAAAGCCCGATACCGTCACATAGGCCATCAGGGCAAGGGCAGCAAAACCGCCCAGCACGCCAATAATTTCGGCCCGCACCAGACGGCGACTGGAAATCGAACGTTCCACCAGCAACACCCGCCCCAGCCCCACCAGCCCAAACAACGCCAGAAGGATCAGGGCCCACAAAACCCAGCCCATCATTTCAAACAGAACGGCGAAAACCACGCCAAGGTCAAAATTTTCCATTATTTTTCCTCCCTCAGGCCTTGCCGCGCAACATCGACACATAGGTGGGTTTGAGCGCAATCGTCTTCATCACCCATGTCACCCACAATTCTTCCAGCGGCGCAATCACCCGCGGGAAGGACGGCAGCAGGTCGTTGTTGAAATCAAATTCCACCAGCATCGCCCGGCCATAGCGCGTGATCATCGGACAGGAGGTATAGCCGCCATAGACACTGTCGCTGTCACGCCCGGCAATGTCGGCGACGATGTGATCGACCGCGACGGGCACCTGAAACTTGATGCTGGCCGCTGTTTTGCCCTTGGGCACACCGGCAACATCGCCCACCGCAAACACATTGGCAAAGCGCGGATGGCGCAATGTGCCCTTGTTCACCTCGACCCAGCCATCATGGGCAAACGGCCCGTCCTGCCAGGCAAGCGCACTGTTGCGCACAGAGGCGGCGGCACGCATCGGCGGAATGACATTGATAAAATCATAAGGCAGTTCGACCGGCCCGGACGGGCTGGCAAAGGTGGCGCGTTGGCGCCCCGGATCAATCGCTTGCAGGACATGATGGTAAACCGTTTTCATGCCCCGGTCCTTAAACAGCATCCGGGTTTTTTCCGATACAATCGGCACGCTGAACAGCGCATCATTATGGGCGGCATAGGTCAAATTGGCCTTGCCGCGATTGCCCTTGCGGCGCAACTGGTCATCGGTCAGAAAGGCATATTTCAACGGTGCCCCGGCGCATTTCATTTCGGTTGCCGGACGCAAAAACACCCCGTCACCGCCGGTTTCAGCAAATTGCGCCATCAGGTTCCAGGTTGCAGCCGCCCCTTCGGGGCTGTGATAGACACTGCCAAGGCCATCCTTGCCAATCCGGCTGACATCCATGCCGTCAATCGCGGCATAATCAAGGTCAATCCCCGCGGCCACCACCAGATAATCATAGGGCACAGGTTTACCCGATGCCGTGATCACCTTGCGGGATTCAGGATCAAATTCGGCGACACGATCCTGAACCCAGTTCACATCGCGCGGCATATAATCGCCGGTTGCACTGATGCTGTAGGATGCCGGTTTCAGACCGGCGGCAATCAGGGTAAATCCCGGCTGATACAAATGACGTGCCCGGTCATCAATGATGGTCAATGTCGCCCCGTCCAGCCGTTCGGACAGGCGGGCCGCCATCGCAAGCCCCGCTGCCCCGGCCCCGACAATCACGATCCGCGCTTTGGTTGCGGTTTTTTCCACCGCCCCCGATGAGGCGGATGCCAGCGTCAGGGCCGTCGCCCCGGCGATGCCCGCCATCCCCAGTTTTAAAAAATCGCGCCGGTCAAGCCCGGCATTCTCCCCGGTCTGTATGCGTTTTTCAGACATGATTTCTTCCCCGTTTCCACCCGGAACAATGCCCCGAGCATGATTAAGTTTCATTACATTAAAATATTATAATGTTAATCTGTAGCGGGATCATTGAGGGAAATCAATTCCAATCTGTCTGTTCAAATCCGCCTAATCGCGGTCCAGAATTTCTCCCGCGATTTCGGCGATGAAATCGGGCAGGACGTCAAACGCATAGGGCGCATACAGCCTTTCATGGCGTTGATGATATTCCCGCCCCCACGGCCCGATATTGACCACCGGCCAGGACAGCGCATCGGCCACCGGATGATCGACCAGTTCGGAAACCGGCGTATTGGCCGCCACAATCGCGGTTTGCGCTTCATTCGGCGCATGACCGAAAAAGCTCATATCGGAAATCCCCATGAAATAACCGCGATCGCAAATTGTCGTATCATGACGCTTGGTAATGATGGTCCGTGCGCGGTCTATCGCCGCCAAAAAATGTGCGTCCTTTGGTGCATCGGGGTCCAGATGCACGGCGGGATAATGCAGGGAGCCAAACCCGATCACCACCGCCGGGCCGCGCAACCGGGCCTCGGCCATCATCGCCTGAACCAAAAGACGGGACCGCTGCAACGGATTGTTGTTATCGGCATGGGCGGCCTCGATATCCGCCAGACGATCAATGGCGGCATTCCCGCCGGTCATGACGACAATTTCGCGCAGTTCGGCAATGCTTAAAACCCGAAGATTCGGCAGGGGGGCCGGATCGGCAAGGTGATTGGCCCTGGCCTGTTGCCGCCCATGCAGGCCAAACCGATGCAGGGCGCGTTCGCCTGCGATGGTGACGATATCGCGAAATTCCGCCATCACATCGGCACAACTGCGCCCCATCATCAACCAGTTAAACGCCATCCAGACATGTTCGGGCGTGGTGACTTCGTAAGTATCGCGCACATCGCGGCATTCAAGGCAGACCGGTGGCGGGGCCACCTCGCCGCGTCCGCGATCACACAGGGCGGTATTGGCCTCCATCGCCGTCATGATCTCCGCCGCCAGCGCATGGGCGCTGATGCCGTCAAACGGATAACCGGCATGGGTTGGCTGCCCGGCAACAAAGGCAAAGGGCAATAATTTGCCAACCGATCCATGATAAATCACCCGCCCGTCTGTGCCATCCCCCTGATCGCTGCTGGCATCCAGATTGATGCCCCCGACAATCTCCAGATTCCAGCGCGCCATCAGGCCGGGCAAGGCATTGCGCAGGCTGCGCATGCCGCAGGAATTTCGTTCTTCATCCGGGGTCAGAAACAACACCACATTGCCCCGGCGGTCCGGCTGCGACGCAAAATGTTCCAGAAAGGCAATGCCCGCCGCATCACCACTTTTCATATCCAAAAGTCCGCGCCCCGGAATGAAATCGCCACTGCGCAAATCGTCCAGTGCCGATTTTTCCTTTTCACTCAGGTTGTCGCGCTGCGACAAATCGGCAATCAGCGCCCCGGTCAGGGCTTCGGGCGCAAAGGCCAGATGTTTGAGATCGCCGTAATTTTCAATCGACACCACATCAAAATGCCCGGCCAGTGCCAAAGTCCGGCGACCCTTTCCGCGCACCAATGCAACCACGCTGCGCGCCATCGCGGTTCCGCCCGCCACCCGATGACTGTCGATCACGGCAATATCATCGGGATTGTCGCGAAAATACGGGATGTCGCGCAGCAGTCCCAACAGCCTGTCGGTAAACCCGGCCTCGTCCGCCGTGGTGGTGACACTGGCCCAGCGCGTCAGTTGCAGGGCAATTTCGCGGGTGCGCGGGGCCGGGTTCCAGTGCGGTGCGGGGGTGGTCATTGGCGTCTCTCCTGCCTGATCGGGGCAGCAGATTACGCCGGAACAACCTTCAATAAAAACGGCAGTTTCATGCAGAAATCATTTGTAAATTGCCGAAACCGGAAGGATCATTGCCGAAACCGGCAAGGAGCCCGCATATGGATGATCTCGACCGTCGCCTGATTGCCGAATTGCGGGTCAATGCCCGTGCCTCGGTCCCGAAACTGGCGCAGCTTTTGGACGTCGCACCGGGCACGGTCAAAACCCGGATGGACCGCCTGACCGATAGCGGCGTGATTGCCGGATTTACCGTGCGCCTGCGCGATGATGCCACCGATGGCACCATTCGCGGCGTGATGATGATTGAACTGGCCGATCGCAATGTGAAGGCGCTGGTGGCGACCTTGCGCAAAAACCTTGGCTTTGCCGCCCTGCACACCACCAATGGACAATGGGATTTGATTGCCGAAATTCAGGTCCCCGGCCTTGCCGATTTTCATCAGGTCGTCACCACCGTCCGCGCCCTTGACGGCGTCGCCAAAACCGAAACCTATCTGTTTTTGGGACCTGCGTGACAGACCGGAATCAGCCCTTATTCTCATCCTTGGGCAACACCGCCGCAATCCGGTCAGCCAGCCGTGCAAAGGGCAGGCTTTGCAGCCAGACGGTGCCGGGGCCTTTCAGGGTGGTGACAAAAAGTCCTTCGCCGCCAAACAGGGCATTGCGAAAGCCGCCGATGAATTTGATCGCATAATCAATTCCCGGCGTCAGGGCAACCAGCGATCCGGTATCGACCCGCAAGGTTTGGCCTGCCTGCAAATCCTTACGCACAATCGTGCCCCCGGCATGGACAAAGGCAAGGCCGTCCCCGCTCAGCCGTTGCAGGATAAATCCCTCACCGCCAAAAAGACCGGCACCGATGCGTTTGGTAAAGGCAATGTCGATATCAATTCCGGCTGCGGCACATAAAAAACCGTCTTTCTGGCACAGAATACTGCCGCCAAATTCGGCAAGATTTAGCGCAATAACCTTGCCCGGATAGGGGGCGGCAAAGGCGACATGGCCCTTGCCCGATCCTTCATGAACGAAACTTGTGATGAAAAAGCTTTCGCCGGTCAACATGCGCTTGAACCCGGAAAACAGCCCGCCGCCGGTATTGGTCTGCATATTGATGCCATCCGACATATACATCATCGCCCCGGCTTCGGCCCGAACCCCTTCGCCGGGGTCCAGTTCAATCTCCACCAGCTGCATTTCCGACCCGATGATTTGATAATCGATGACATCTGCCATAGGGATTTCTCCGTCATAAAAGGGACCATGCCCCATCATGCCAAAAACATCTGTATCGCGTCTTTGAAAAAAGGCCGGTCTGGCGCAGTATGGCAGGATTGATTTCCTTTGGGGGCCGACCGTGCGGACAGGGGCTTTCTTTCAGATCATGCTGGTACTGTTGCTTGCCCCCATGCTGGGCGGATGCGAAGACCGCGATCCTTATATGTTCAATATCTGTCGCCTAGCCCTGCCGGGGATCGAGGAAGCCGGAACGAAGCTGCATCTGATCACACAATTGCCCGATACCGGCCCCGGCAGCAACATCACCCTGCATTATCACCTCATTCCGTCCGTAACCGACGACATTCCCGACACATCGCAAACCCATGCCATCACCTGTTTTTTTGCAAGTGATGCCGCCCCCGGTGCCCGCCCGGCCCTGACCGGGATTGAAACCACGCGGTTCGGCCCGGTTTCGACCACCCATCTGGCCTTGCTGACCCGCTTCTGGCTTAATCGCATCGGCGGGGAGGCCCTCGCATCCTATGATACGCAAAGTCTTGAAGCCGCACTTCCCGGTTATGATATCGGCCTTAAGGCTGCCTATGGCCTGCAACTGACCCTTCATGGCCTGTCACGCGGGGCGGTTTACGGGATGATGGCGCTGGCCTTTACCCTGATTTACGGCTTGATCCGGCGGATCAATCTGGCCTTTGGCGAATTGATGATGACCGGGGCGCTGGCCACCGTTCTGACCAGTTTGTTTTTATCGACCACGATTGGCTGGCTGGTACCGGTGATTGTCGGGGCATCGGGCCTTATGGCGATGATTTATGGTGGATGGATCAGCCACATCACATGGCGCTGGGTGTTTGCGCCATTGACCGAACGGCGGGTCAGTGGTCAGGCGATCCTTGTCGCGTCGCTGGGCTGTGTATTGTTTTTGCAGGAACTGGTGCGCCTTGCCATTTCATCGCGCAATTTCAATTTGCCGCCGGTGTGGCATTTGTCCTTTCCACTGTTGCGCGGCGATCATTTCGTCGTGCGGCTGCACGGGTTTGATCTTGTGACCATCGGCATGGCGATCATCGCCGCCATCGGTCTGGTGTGGCTGATGAAAAAAACATCCTTTGGCCGGGGCTGGCAGGCAATCAGCCAGGACCGCCTTGCCGCTGCCCTGTGTGGCATTCGCCCGCAAAGGATCGAGGCGCAAACCTTTATCCTTGCCGGGATTTTATGCGGTCTGACCGGCTGTTTGCTGGCCCTGCGTTATGGCGTGATCAATTTTCATTCCGGCACATTGTTTGGCTTCAAGGCCCTGACAGCCGCCATTCTGGGCGGGATTGGCCATCTGCGCGGCGCGTGGCTGGGCGGGATATTGATTGGTTTGCTTGAAAGCCTGTGGACCGGCTATTTCGGCGATCCTTACCGCGATGTCGCGGTGTTTGGCTTGCTCGCACTTGTGCTGATGCTGCGCCCGGCCGGGTTGCTGGGCATTGATGACCGGCGCGATGCTCTGTTGGCGGCGCGGGGGGATCAATGAGGATTATGAGGCGTGTTCCGGCTGAAAAACATGACAGATGACAACAATACCCGTCAAAAATCAGACATATCACGTCACGAAACAATATTCCCGACGTCCTTGATCCGGTTACGCGATTTGCCGGAAGGATAAAGGGCATGGACCAGTTCCAGATGACGCTGCAATCCATTATCGACAGTTACAAAAGCAGCGTGACAAAGTTATGTACGGATTCGATGCTTAAACGCATCACGGCCTCGCTTGATACGGTCATGGCACTGGTGGCAAGCACCGAGCCACCGGGCAAACCATCGGACGGCAGCACATCATCCGATGCCCTTGTCGTGCTGCGCAATGCGCAGGCTGTAACGGCTTCGTTCAGTCTGGCGCTGTCATCCCTGCATCAGTTGTTTGACACTCTGGCGCAAGAGCGTCAGGCCTTCATCAAAAACGCCGCACTGGTCAATCAAAAGGCCCTGATTGCCGTCGATCAAACCCAGACGAAAATGGACCAGAATCTGGAAGTTTCCGTTGGCAACCTTGTCAATTCCGTTCTGATGACGGGTGGCAGTCAAACCATGATCGCCCCGAAAGTCAAAATCCGGTCGCAAGACGATCTGATGACCATCGATACCAGTGCCTTTGAGGCCTGGCTTGACAATTTCGCCGCCGCATTCCGGTAACACCGACCGGAACAAATATCAGGACCATCACCCAAACACATTTGCTGTCGGGAGAATCACATGCCCTATGTCGAAACAAAAACGGAAAAAGTGTCCGATCTGGAAGTTTTGCTCAAAGCTATCGAAATGTGGCACCAGCAACCCGGCAACTCCGCCTTTGGCACGACAGGACTCAGCCCGGCGCAGGACCTGCAAAATGTGCTTCTGGAAATGATTGCAGGATTGTCGGAAACCGGCAGTTCCGGCTGGCAGCTTGAACTGCCAGACCAGACGACTGCCCCAAAGATCAGATCCCTTATCATGGCAGCCCTTTATGCCTATACCCGGCACAAACGCAAGGGTGGCGGCAATATGGACATCGCCACAATTGATATCAACCCGACCAACATCAACATTTCATATGTCGCCCTTGCGCAATTCGTTTACCTGATGCTGCGCATTTTCCTTGTCAGCAGTGCCCTGTCCCTTGAAGGCGCGATTTCCGTCGCCGTTGCCTTCCTGACCTGGTATGCTACCTCCGTCGGCGAACAGGACAATCATCAGGAATTGTATATCAATATTGCCGGTATGGCCGCATCGTTTGTCCTGTGGCTCTCCGGGTGGTTCTCAAGCGGTTCCTTGCAGCTTGAATGGCAGAAGGCCCAAAGCATCCCCGACAAGATCAGCTTCGTCGCAAGCCAGATCGGCACTGTCGCCGCTGCCGGTTCCATGGGGGTTCTGGCCTATCTCGGCACACGGGATGATACCTCGGACGAAATCGGCTATATGCTTTTCGCCCTGATCGCAATCGTACTGGTTCAAAACAACAAACCCGCGATCCTGCAAGTGCGGAAAGGGATCGATGTCCTGATCCATTTGATCTATGCATTGTTCAGTCTGGTGTTCTGGTTTTTTGCCGCAACGGCGCGGTCATTTACATGGGGACGTTATGGCGGGAATGCTGGCAATGACGGAAATGCAATCGTTTGAACACTTAAAGCCGCTTGCACGTCACGATCCGGCAATCGTTTTGGGAACCGGCTTTTGGAAATGCCCTGTTTCAGAATCGCGTCTCATACGGGCATAAAGCACCGTCGGTTCCTGTTTCATGGTATGAATGGCAATACGCACTGCCGGATTAACAGGTGAAACACCTGCCTTGAAGTTTTTGATTTGGCTGACTTTGTACCCCAAAGCCAATCCGACCTGTTCATTGGTCAACTTGAAACAGTTTTGAAAATCCTCAATAAGCGCACGACCATCTTCTTCTGCCTGTTCATCGGCGATCCGCGAAAGGTTTTCAGTACTGTAATCAAGGCCGTTTTCCCATTCAAGGCCGTGCCCCCAATTGATGACACGCACCCTTGCAAAGGCATCCGGGTCATCGGCAAAAACGGCAAAATGGCGGGATAGCGAAATCAACCCGGACAAATCGGCAACCTGCTCTGCACCATCTTCCCATTTCAGGATCAGGGTAAAGGGCTTATCCGATGTCGAGACTCTTGCGAGACGCTTCATATCCATATCCGTTCAGCCATTATACTTGTTCCAAAGGTCATCCAATTCTGCGGCATGTACCAGAACATATGCCGACGCCTGTTTCTCCACTTTCCCCGGCAAGGTTCCCGCGAAAACACCAGCATCCCCAATCCGCATCTTTGCACTGAAATCCGGGCCAATCACATGGATATGAGGTGGATTGTGACCCCCAAAATACATGTAAATCCGAAACCCGCCGAAATCCTTGATTGTCGGCATTTCACCCCCATGTTTGATATTTCAATATAGGCCAATCTTTGGCCCCAAAGAAGAAAATATCCACATTAAATCTACCAATGAAAAACCCGCCCGGTTTCCCGGGCGAGTCAAGTTTAACAGGGAGCTTCCTGTTGGGTAACGTACGGGTCCCGGGTCGGGCAAGGCTAAGCCTTGCCATAGCCCCCGCCGCCCGGCGTTTCGATGATGAAGACATCGCCGGGATACATTTCCGTACCATCCGTACCTTGCAGAATTTCAAGCGTGCCATTGGCGCGCTCCACCGCATTGCGGCCCAACTGGCCCGGCTCACCCCCCGCCACGGCCTGAACCGGCACCCGGCGGTGGTTTGACAGGATGGATGCGGTCATTTTTTCAAGGAAGCGCACCCGGCGCAACGTGCCGTTGCCACCCCGGAATTTGCCATTGCCGCCTGAGCCTTCGCGAATGCCAAAGCTTTCGAGCAGGACCGGGAAGCGCCATTCCAGCACTTCGGGATCGGTCAGGCGGGAATTGGTCATATGCGAATGCACCGCACTGGTCCCGTCATAATCCGGCCCGGCCCCGGTGCCACCACAGATGGTTTCATAATACTGGTGCGTATCATTGCCCCAGGTGAAATTGTTCATCGTGCCCTGCGAACCCGACATCACGCCAAGGGCGGCATAGAGCGTATCGGTGACATGCATGCTGGTTTCAACATTGCCCGCCACCACGGCTGCCGGATAAACCGGATTAAGCATCGAACCTTCGGGCACAATCAGATTGACCGGTTTCAGACACCCGGCATTCAGCGGAATGTCATCATCGACCAAAGTCCGGAAGACATACAGCACCGCTGCGCGTGTCACCGCCGAAGGTGCGTTGAAATTATTGTCCAATTGGGCTGAAGTCCCGGTGAAATCAACGGTGGCTGAGCGGTTGGGCCGATCAATGGTTACTTTGACCTTCACCACCGCGCCATTATCCATTTCATATTCAAAGGCCCCGTCTTTCAGGCCTTCAATCACCCGGCGCACACTTTCTTCGGCATTGTCCTGCACATGCCCCATATAGGCATGGACAACATCCAGCCCGAAATGATCAACCATCTTGCGCAGTTCCTGCACGCCCTTTTCATTGGCCGCAATCTGTGCCCGCAGATCGGCGATGTTCTGATACGGGTTGCGGGCCGGGTATGTCGCCCCTTCCAGCAATGCGGTCAGGCCCGCCTCGTCGAATTTGCCCTGATCAACCAGTTTGAAATTGTCGATCAGAACGCCTTCTTCATCCAACACGCGGGAATTGGGTGCCATCGAACCGGGCGTAATCCCGCCAACATCGGCATGATGGCCGCGCGAGGCGACATAGAACAAAATATCCTTGCCATCGCCGCCAAACACCGGGGTGATCAGGGTGATGTCGGGCAAATGTGTGCCGCCATTATAGGGATCGTTCAGCATATAGACATCGCCGGATTTCATCTTGCCGGCATTCTTGCGCATCACCGCCTGAACCGATTCCCCCATCGATCCCAGATGCACGGGCATATGCGGTGCATTGGCGATCAGAAGGCCTTCCTGATCAAACAACGCACAGGAGAAATCAAGCCGTTCCTTGATATTGACCGAATAGGAGGTATTGGCGAGTGTGACGCCCATCTGTTCGGCAATATTCATGAACAGATTGTTGAAGACTTCGAGCATCACCGGGTCAGCCGCCGTACCAATTGCTTCCATGCGTTTCATCGGCACGACACGGGTCAAGACCAGATGATGACGGCCATTCATCCGTGCTTCCCAGCCCGGATCAACCACGGTTGTCCCCACCGCCTCGACAATCACCGCCGGACCGCGCACGGTCGCCCCCGGTGCCATGTCTTCGCGTTTGTAAAACGGCGTGTCGGACGGTTTGCCGTCGAACACCACCTTGCAGGTCGCCAGCGGATTTGTGACGATATTGGTTCCTTCGGCCTCGGCCCCGCCATCGGCCGGGCTTTCGGTTGCGCCAATCGCCTCGACCGCGACGGCCTCAACCACCAGCGGTTTTTCCGGCATGGTAAAGCCGTAACGCTGCTTGTACTGGGTGGCAAAGGCGTCTTCGATATCGGCTTTTTTGCCAAAATCAATGATCAGGGCGGTGTCGGTCCCTTCATAGCGCAGATGCAGTTTTTTGAGGATGGTGGTTTTATCCTCGAAAATTCCCTGTTCACGCAATTCAAGGCGGGCTTCGGCCGCGAGTTCGTCCAGTTTTTCATCCAGACCGGCAAGGCCATCTTCTTCAAGGCGGCTTTCAACTGCGCGTTCGCGCATGGCGCGAATATCGGCAAGGCCCATGCCATAGGCCGACAAAACACCCGCAAACGGATGCACAAACACCCGCGTCATGCCCAGCGTATCGGCCACCTGACAGGCATGTTGCCCGCCCGCCCCGCCAAAACACTGCAAGACATAATCGGTCACGTCATAACCGCGCTGAACCGAAATCTGTTTGATCGCATTGGCCATGTTTTCAACTGCGATGCGCAAAAATCCTTCGGCAACTTCTTCGGCGCTCATATCATTGCCGGTCGCGGTTTTGATCTTTGCCGCCATCTCGGCAAAACCCTTTTTGACCGCATCGGCATCAAGGGGTTCGTTGCCATCGGGGCCGAAAACATGCGGGAAGAATTCCGGCTGTACCTTGCCCAGCATGACATTGATATCGGTTACCGCCAACGGACCGCCCCGACGATAGGCCGCCGGTCCCGGATTGGCCCCGGCACTGTCCGGGCCGACGCGGAACCGCGCCCCGTCAAAATGCAGGATCGATCCGCCACCTGCGGCCACAGTATGGATTTTCATCATCGGGGCACGCATCCGCACCCCGGCAACCTGGGTTTCAAAATCGCGTTCATATTCGCCGTCATAATGCGAAACGTCGGTCGATGTACCCCCCATATCAAACCCGATGATCTTGCCAAAACCATCCATTTCAGCCGTGCGCACCATGCCGACAACACCGCCCGCCGGACCCGACAGGATGGCATCCTTGCCCTGAAACTTGTTGGCGTCGGTCAGGCCGCCATTGGACTGCATGAACATCAGTTTCACACCGCCCAGTTGCGATGCGACCTGATCGACATAACGGCGCAGGATCGGCGACAAATAGGCATCGACCACCGTGGTATCGCCGCGTGATACCAGTTTCATCAACGGGCTGACGGCGTGGCTGACTGAAATCTGGGTAAAGCCGGTTTCGCGTGCGATGGCGGCGGCGGCATTTTCATGGGCGGTGTAACGATAACCATGCATGAAAACGATCGCACAGGACCGGATACCATCATCATAGGCTGATTGCAGATCGGCGCGCAGTGCTGCCTGATCCAGCGGTGTCAGTTCCTCGCCCTGGGCGTTAAAGCGTTCGGATGCCTCGATCACCCGTTCATAGAGCAATTCCGGCAATTTGATATTGCGGTCAAACAGGCGCGGCCGGTTCTGATAGGCAATGCGCAACGCATCGCGGAAACCGGTGGTCGTTACCAGAACCGTGCGGTCGCCCTTGCGTTCCAGCAAGGCATTGGTGGCAACGGTGGTGCCCATTTTAACGGCTTCGATTTTATCGGCCGGGATGGCCGCGCCATCGGGCACATTCAACAATTCGCGAATGCCCTGAATGGCGGCGTCGTTATAACGTTCCGGGTTTTCCGACAGTAATTTGTGGGTGATCAGTTCGCCTTCGGGCGACCGCGCCACAATGTCGGTAAACGTGCCGCCACGGTCCACCCAGAACTGCCATTTACCAGAGGATGCGGGTGTTGATCGGGTCGGTTTTTGGTCAAACGAGGCCATGACGCCTAACTCCTTGAGCATCGGAATTCAGAATAAAATCGTGATCAGTCCAGATGACCCATGACGGGCCCGGATCAGGTTATCTGCCCATTTGGGCCGGTAACCATGTCGCGATATCGGGAAACACCGTAATCATCAGCACCGCCAGCAGCAGCAGGAAGAAAAACGGCAAGGACGCCCAGGCAATGGAAAACAGGTTTTTCCCCGTCAATCCTTGCAGGACAAAAAGGTTGAAGCCGACCGGCGGGGTGATTTGCGACATCTCAACCACCAGAACGACATAGATGCCAAACCACAAAAGATCGATCCCGGCGGCCTGCACCATCGGCAGAATGATCGAGGTGGTCAGCACCACCACCGAAATCCCGTCCAGAAAACAACCCAGAATGATGAAGAATACTGTCAAAGCGGCCAAAAGCGCATAGGGCGACAAATTCATCTCGGCGATCCAGGCCGCCAGACCACGCGGAATGCCGGTAAAGCCCATCGCCACGGTCAAAACCGCCGCCCCGACCAGAATAAAGCAGATCATGCAGGATGTGCGGGTCGCGCCCAAAACACCGTCAACAAAACTTTGCCAGTTCAGGGTGCCGCTGCCAGCCGACAGCAACAGGGCCCCGACCACGCCAAAGGCGGCAGCCTCGGTCGGGGTGGCGATGCCGCCATAAATCGATCCGATGACGGCGACAATCAGCAATACCACCGGAATCAACCGGCCCGAAGCCCGGATTTTTGCCATGAACGGCAATGTTTCCGCCGCCGCAGGCATTTTGTGTTTGTTGATCAACGCCCAGATAATGACAAAGCCCATAAACAGGGAAATCAGCATCACACCGGGCAGGACACCGGCGACAAACAACCGCGCAATCGACAATTCCGCCGACACGCCATAGACAATCAGGATGATCGATGGCGGGATCAAAAGGCCCAGCGTACCTGACCCGGCAAGGGTGCCAAGGATCATATTGTCGGCATAACCCTGCTTGCGCAATTCTGGGATCGACATGCGGCCAATGGTGGCCGCAGTTGCCGCCGACGACCCGGATACGGCAGCAAAAATGCCGCAACCCAGAATATTGACGTGCAACAGGCGGCCCGGCAATTTGTTCAGCCACGGCGTCAGGCCGGTAAACATGTCTTCGGACAGACGGGACCGAAACAGGATTTCCCCCATCCAGATAAACAACGGCAACGGGGCCAATGACCAGCTTGCAATCCCCGCCCATGCGGTGGTCGCGATGATTGGGCCAGTTTGCGCATTGGTAAAAAATTCAAGTCCGATCACCCCGACGGCAAACAGAGACAGCGCCACCCATACCCCTGCCCCAAGGAACAGGAACAACAGAGCCATCAGGACGACGCCAATTTGAAGAACATCCATGATCGTTTCCTATTCCGTCAGATCGCGGGTTTCGCGTTCGGCATATAAAGGATTGCGCCCGCGCACCATGTCAAACAGGGCCTCAATCAGCGCCACGGTCAGCATCACCAGCCCAAAGACCATCGCGGCCTGCGGTATCCATAACGGAAAGGCCAGAACACCGGGCGACGTATCACCATAAGACCAGCTTTCATGCGCCAGATCGGCAATCCAGTAGGTGAAATATCCCGCCAGAAACGTCGCCAGCAGCAGGGAGAAAAGCTCCAGCACCCGGCGCATGGTCCCTTGCAAATGCGAAATCACCAGCAACACCCGGATATGCGATCCGGCCCGCAAGGATGACCCCAGTGCCAGAAACGTCGCCGCAGCAAGGCAAAACCCGGCCATTTCATTGGCATCATGCACGGCAATGCCGACCAGCCGCCCGATGGATTGCGCCAAAATCAACAAGGCAATCATCACCAGAAAAACTGCTGCCAGACCGCCGCTTATTCTGAACAAAACATCCAGTATTTTACGCACAACCATCCCCTTCCGTTCCGCCATCGCCCATGGGCCCCGGAACAGTATTATCGAAGTTGCGGTTTTTCGGGCCCGGAAAATCATCCGGGCCCGAAAACGCCGTATGTGCAAAATTACTGACGGAAGGCGTCAACAATCGCCTGGCCTTCGGCACCGGCTTCGGCAAGCCAGTCGGTGACCATGGTTTCACCTACCTTTGACAGACCGTCTTTCAGATCAGCGCTGGGTGCGGCAACTGTCATGCCGTTATCGGCCAGAACTTTTTTCTGGGCGTCGGTTTCGGCAACGCTCATTTCCCAGCCACGGGTTTCGGCACGGGCTGCGGCATCCAGAACCGCCTGCTGGGTTTCTGCCGACAGGGCGTCAAATGCCTTCGCATTGACGATCACCATGTTTTTCGGAAGCCATGCCTGCACGTCATAGAAATTGCTGACAAAATCCCATGCCTTGGAATTGGCACCGGTAGAGGGCGATGTCATCATCGCCTCGACAATACCGGTGGCAAAGGCGGTCGGGATTTCGGGCACTTCAACCTGGGTCGAAACCATACCGGTCAGATCGGCCAGCTTGGAGGTCGCGCTGTTATAGGCGCGAAACCGGATACCCGACAAATCGGTAACCGAATTGACTTCCTTGCTGGTGTAAAGCCCCTGGGATGGCCATGCGACGGCATACAGAACCTTCAGGCCTTCGGCGGCCAGTTTGGCCTCGATCGTCGGGCGCGAGACCTGCCATAATTTCTGTGCCTGATCATAGCTGGTGGCAAGGAACGGAATGGCATCAAGATTATAGATCGGATCTTCGTTTGCCAGTAACGAAATCAGGGTTTCACCGGCCGGAACCAGACCGCGCTGCACCGACCGTTTGATGTCCGGATGCTTGAACAGCGACCCGCCCGAATGCACAGTGATTTCAAGATCGCCATTGGTGGCTTCTTTAACGTCCTTGGCAAATTCGATGATGTTCTGGGTGTGGAATGTCGCGTCGGGATACGGAGTCGCCATATCCCATTTATCGGCGGCAAATGCCGCACTTGTCGAAAGGGTAAATGCCGCAATGGCGGCGGTCGAAAGCGCTTTTTTAAACATTTTTGATGTCTCCCGTTTTTATGTTGCGTGGTAGCCTTCCCACAAAACGGTCACATTTTATCGGTAATTTGTCAATGTTATTTCATGGCAGATATGCGTAAAGCGGGCAACTTATGCTCACATTGCGCCCTCTAAACCACCCAAGCAATTGATCAGAAACAATATTTACTTTTCTGCCAGAATAGGAAAAGCCGTAAGCAGCGGAAACTGCTTGCGGCTTTTGACGTCGAAAAAACAGAATCGGATCACATCGCACTGGCAGCCCGCGATGCCTGATCGTAAACCCCCGACAGGGCACGCAGGGTTTTGGCGACATCGCCAACCTCGGCATGGTTGATGCCCAGCCGCTGAAAGGTTTCAATCAGGCAGGCCTCGCGAACTTCGCGGTATTTCTCACACATTTCGCGGCCTTCTTTGGTGGTGCCATAATGCACTTCCTTGGCGCGTTTGACCCCGTCAACCAGCCCGATCTTGCGCAGTTTTTTCAGGGCATAATTGACCAGATGGCTGTCTTCGACATTCAAAACGAAACAGACTTCCGACAGGCTTTTTTCGCGTTCGCGGGAATTGACATTATGCAGCACCAGAATATCAAGCACCGACAAATCGGGCATCCCCGCCGCCCGCATACAGCGCACAACCCAGCGGTTAAAGGCATTGCCCGACAGAATCAGGGCAAATTCCAGTTCCGACAATTCCACCGCCCGTTCGGACACCAGATGCGACGAAGACACAATGCGCGGTTTATCAGCCATGACGTTCCATACCCCAAATGTCTGCCCGAAATTTATGTCCTTCGGACCTTGAAAACATATTATCGGGATTTTACTTTACAAAACATCCAACAAACAAGGGATAAAAGACCCATTATTGACGACAAATCGTTATCAAACTAACGATATCAATCTCGAAGGCCCGGCTTCCCGGCATTCCGGGCTTTGACCGCGCCCGGCTCCCGGTGTACATCATCATGAAACGACATCGCACAGACAGGACGACAGGAAACCGGCATGAGCATCTGGGGCAAAATCATTGGCGGTACGGCCGGTTTCGCATTAGGCGGGCCGTTAGGTGCCCTTCTGGGAACGGCGGCGGGACATGTTGTGGATCGCCTGCATGCCAAAGGCAGCCTTGAGTCCGCCAGACAGGGCGGATCCTATAAGGGGCCGTGGGGAAATGGCGGCGGAGGAACCGGTGATGCCGATCCGCGTCAGGTCGCCTTTGCCACCGGTGTCATTGTGCTGGCGGCGAAAATGGCCAAGGTTGATGGTCATGTCACCCGCGATGAAATCAATGCCTTCAAACGCGCCTTTAACGTTCAGCCCCACGAAATGCCCGAAGTCGGTCGTATTTTTGATCAGGCCCGTACATCGGCCGATGGTTACGAACCCTATGCAAGGCAACTGGCCGTCCTGTTTGCCGGGGAACGCGCCATGCTGGAGGATATCCTTGAGGCCCTGTTTCAGATTGCACTGGCCGATGGCGCGTTGCATCCCGCCGAACAAGCCTATTTACGCAATATTGCGCGCATTTTCGGCTTTGCCGATATCGAGTTTGACCGGGTTCATCAGGGCAATATCCATCCGCAGGATTGCGACCCTTATGGTCAGATCGGCATGCCGCGCGATGCCAGCAATGACGACCTTAAGGCCGCCTACCGCAAACTGATCCGCGAAAACCACCCCGACACCCTGATCGCCAAGGGCATGCCCGAAGAATTTGTCACCCTTGCCACCGAGAAAATGGCCCGCATCAATGCCGCATGGGATCAGATCAGCAAGGAGCGCAATATGCGTTGATCCGCTTTCTGCCCCACACGACAACAGCATTCAGGCACAACCTATCGAGCCAGAATTTGTGCGGCTTCCCTTGTCCGGAACACCGCCCCGGCAACAAGTTCAGCAGTCAGCTTGATGTTTTCGATATTGCGTGAAAAGCCATCTACGGCTTCTGACATATTCTGCATATTGCCAGATACATCCTCGGTAACGGCACTTTGTTCTTCGACGGCTGCCGAGATCATCGTGACATTATCGCGCACCGTTTCAACCGAATTGCGGATCGACTTCAGCGAAGCAACCACTTCGGTTGTGATGTTCTGGATGCCATTGATTTCCAACGCAATTTGTTCTGTCGCACGGGCCGACTGATTGGCCAGATTTTTCACTTCATTGGCGACCACGGCAAAACCCTTGCCCGCCTCGCCCGCACGGGCAGATTCAATTGTGGCATTCAAAGCAAGAAGGTTAATCTGACCGGCAATATTTCGGATCACCTCGACAATCCCGCCCATCGCAGAAACGACTTCAGCCATGCGCTGTGTTGATGAGTCTGCGGAAACAGCCTGATCAAACATTTGTTCCGTCGCGGTCCGTGATTGCGACATATTCCGGGAAATTTCTGCAATCGATGCCGATAATTGTTCTGCACCGGCGGCAACAGTCTGCACATTGACCGCCGTTTCACTGGACGCCGAAAAAGCCAATCCGGCCGAACCACCCAGTTGTTCAATCGAGGCATCAATTTCGGTGAAATTATTGTCAATCATCGATTTAAGTTCGACCAGCAAATTGATCTGATCTGTAATGTCAGTGGCGAATTTTGTCACTTTCACCGGCTTGCCATTCGGGTCAAGGATCGGATTATACGATGCTTCGATCCAGACAATCTTGCCATTTTTGCCGATACGCTTGAACTGGGCTGCCTGAAATTTACCTGCGTTCAGTTCTTTCCAGAAATTTCTGTATTCCGGACTGTTGCCATAGCCTTCCTCGACAAACATGCTGTGGTGTTTGCCGACGATTTCATCTGCACGATATCCCATTACACTCAGAAAATTCTCATTTGCCTTCAGAATCGTGCCGTCCATTTCAAATTCGATGACAGCCTGTGATTTGGAAATTGCGTCGGAAATGCCTTCCAGTTCGGCTTGTCGCATTCGCGAGGCTGTAATATCGCTGGCGAATTTGATCACCTCGACAATCCGCCCCTTGCGGTCAAACACCGGGTTATAGGATGCCTCAATCCAAACGGCCCCTCCACTCTTTGCCAGGCGTTTGAACTGGGCCGCCACATAATTTCCACGGTTCAGTTTTTCCCAGAAGGCGGCATATTCCAGACTGTCACGATAATTCGGCTCGACAAACATGCTGTGATGTTTGCCAACGATTTCATCTGCACTGTATCCCATCAAACTGCAAAAATTACCGTTTGCGCTCAGAATTGTACCGTCCAGCGTAAACCGGATGATTCCCATTGATAAATCAAGAGCTTTCATAACCTGCTCTCCATCAATGGTCGTTCCGGTAGCTTTTTTACCAAAAAAATCCATCACAAACCCCACACCTAAAGAAACAATAACTATCCTTAGGTATATATTCTAATTCTGTGGGAAAATATCCCCGTTTGGGGAGTATCAATCAACCACCGGAACATGCTCCACCGCACCGGGGCGCATGATTTCCCTTGCATGGAATCGTGATTTGCGGTTTCAGATGCCCACGCGCATTTGCTTTTCACCGGTTATTCAGGTTTTTCATGGCTCCGCCTCTTTTGAACATCAATGACATCCGCCTGACATTTGGCGGCAACGATCTGTTTTCCGACGTTTCGTTTGCCATTGGCGAACGGGACCGGCTGTGTCTGGTCGGTCGCAATGGCAGTGGCAAATCAACCCTGCTGAAAATCATTGCCGGTGAAATCGAAGCCGATGGCGGCGAACGTTTTGTCCAGCCGGGCTGCAAGGTTGCCTATCTGCCGCAGGACCCGAAATTGTCGGGTTATGCGACGGTTGAGGAATATGTGCTTTCGGCCCTTGATGATCATGAAGAAGATTATGCCTATCGCGCTGCCATTCTGCTGGATGAAGTCAAACTGGACCCGACGACCGACCCGACCACCCTCTCGGGCGGGGAAGGCCGCCGGGCGGCAATTGCCCGCGCCCTGATTGCCGATCCGCAGATTTTGTTGCTGGACGAGCCGACCAACCATCTGGATTTGCCCACGATTGAATGGCTTGAAGGCGCGATCAAAAGTTTTCGCGGCGCTATTGTCGTGATTTCACATGACCGGGCATTTTTGAACGCGGTTTCCAACGGCATCTTGTGGCTGGATCGTGGCGTGATGCGCCGCACCGACCAGAATTTCAGCAAATTTGAAGACTGGTCAGAAGAAGTTTATCGCAAGGAATCCGAAGAACGGGCCAAGCTCGATAAACTGATCGCCCAGGAAACAGTATGGTCGGTACAAGGCATTTCAGCCCGGCGCAAACGCAATCAGGGTCGCCTGCGCCGCCTGTATGACATGCGCGAAACCCGGTCTGAACAAACCGCCCGTCAGGGCAATGTATCCCTTGCCGCCGATACGGGCAGCACATCGGGCAAGGTGGTGATCGAAGCCACCGACATTGCCAAATCATGGGGCGATACCGTTATTCTGGACGGTTTTTCCACCCGCATTCTGCGCGGCGACAAGGTTGGCGTGATTGGTCCGAATGGCGCGGGCAAAACAACCCTGTTGAAATTGCTGACGGGGCAGATTGCACCCGATAGCGGCACGGTCAAAATCGGCACCAATCTGACGCCCAGCTATTTCGATCAGAAGCGGGTGGCCCTGGATGACAGTGTGACCTTGTGGGATACCCTGTGCGATGTTGGCGGCGATCAGGTGATGGTGCGCGGCAATCCGCGCCATGTCGTCAGTTATCTGCGCGATTTCCTGTTTGATGAAAAACAGGCCCGCAGCCCGGTGGGCGCACTTTCGGGCGGCGAACGTAACCGGTTGTTGCTGGCCAAACAACTGGCCAAGCCGACCAACCTTCTGATCATGGACGAACCGACCAACGATCTGGATATGGATACGCTGGATCTGTTGCAGGAAATGCTGTCGGATTATGAAGGCACCCTGCTTCTGGTCAGCCATGATCGCGATTTTCTGGACCGGGTGGTAACATCCTCCATCGTCATGGAAGGCGATGGCAGTGCGGTAGAATATCCCGGCGGTTATTCCGATTATCTGGCACAACGCAAGGAAAATGCCATCGAATTCAGCCGCGCCAAACCGGCCCCAACCGGCAAGAATGTCGCCAAGAATGCAGCGGAAAACAGCGCCAAAGCCAAAAGCAGCGGCAAGATGAGCTATAAGGACCAGCGCGAATATGACGTGCTGCCGGGCAAAATCGCCGGGCTTGAGGCCGAAATCGCCGATATCGAAGCCGCCCTGTCCGATGGCAGCCTGTTTACCACCGATCCGGCATCCTTCCAGAAAAAGGCCGACCGCCTGATTGCGGCACGCCACGATCTGGAAAGCTGCGAGGAACGCTGGCTGGAACTGGAAATGCTGCGCGAAGAACTTGGGCTGGGTTAAAATACTCATTCCAGATATTCTGACAGAATACCCCTTTGTGCCGGAGAAACGGGCATGCCTCTTAACGCTATCCTGATGTCGCTTGCCGTTGCCGTGATCTGGGGCATCAATATGCTGACGGTCAAAGGCGCGGTGGCCGAAATTCCGCCTTTGATGCTGACCGCGATCCGGTTTGGGGCGGTGGCCCTGTTGCTGGTGCCGTTTACCCGGTTACCGTCGGGCCGCCTTGGGCGGCTGGCGATTTTATCGGTGGTGTTTGGCACCTGTCATTTCGGGGTGTTGTTTGTCGCGCTGGCTTTGCTGGATGCCGGGCCGGTGGCGATTATTGTCCTGCTGGGGGTGCCGTTTTCATCAATGCTGGCGACCTATTTCTTCAATGACCGGCTGGGCTGGAAACGTCTGTCGGGCATGGCGCTGGCCTTTATCGGGGTGACCCTGATGTTCTGGGATCCGGCAATGGCGGAATTGAAATTGCCGTTATTGCTGGTGGTGTTTGCCGCCCTGATGTGGGCGGTTGCCAATGTGATGATCAAGAAACTGGGTCAGATCGACACCTTTCAACTCAATGGCTGGATCGGTCTGATGGCAGCCCCGCAATTGCTGATCCTGTCGCTGATCATGGAACCCGGTGCGACCCAGGCCGTGCTGAATGCCAGTTGGATGGCGTGGGCCAATCTAAGCTTTACCGTTATCATGTCCTCCATCGTCGCTTATGGTTTCTGGTATCATTTGTTGAAAACCCATGATGTCAATCAGGTGGTGCCGTGGTCGTTGCTGGCCCCGGTGATCAGCGTCACCGGATCGTTCCTGATTTTTGACGAACCGATGGGGTTGATGAAAATTATTGGCGGGGCAACGGTTCTGGCCGGGGTGGCCGTGATTATCCTGCGCAAGCCGCCACAACGCCGGGAACAGGGAATGGGGTGATCCCGTCATGCACCTGATCAACCATCCATCCCCCAATTTCGGGCCGCGTCCCGATGGGGCGGAAATTGATATTCTGGTGTTGCATTATACCGGCATGCGAACCGGTCAGGCCGCCCTTGACCGGCTGTGCGACCCGCAATCCATGGTGTCCTGCCATTATCTGGTCGAGGAAGACGGACGGGTTTTCAAACTGGTGGATGAAGACATGCGCGCATGGCATGCCGGGCGCGGTATCTGGCAGGGGTGCGAGGATGTCAATTCCCGATCCATCGGCATTGAAATCGTCAATCCCGGTCATGAATTTGGTTATCGCCCGTTTCCTGATATCCAGACCAGCGCCGTGATCAATTTGTGCCGCGATATTTTATCGCGCCGTGCAATCCCCTCGGACCGGATCATCGCCCATTCCGATATGGCACCCGACCGCAAGGAAGACCCCGGCGAATTGTTTCCGTGGGCGCAACTGGCGCAACACGGCATCGGACTTTGGCCCGCACGGCAAGACACGCCGCATGGCGCGGGCAATATCGCCGATATCGATGCGATGTTGATCCGTCTGGGATATGGTCCGGCACAGAGTGATAAAAACCGGGTGGCATTTCAGCGCCACTGGCGGCCATCAAATATTGATGGCAAAGCCGATCAGGCCTGCGCCGATATTCTGGCAGGCCTTCTTGCTGCCCGCGATCAATAGGCCTTGGTTGCCGGATGGATTTTTTCCATCAGGGCAGATGTCACCGGCGTCGAACTGCGACTGATATAGCGTTGAAAACCGATCTGACTGAAACCCAGATGTTTGTAATAGATCCGGTCAATCATCCCGGTCTGCGACAGGGTTTCCATTGCCCGGTTATAATCCGTCATCACACCGCCCAAAGACGGTATCAGGCGCAGGAACTGCTGGTCAATCGAGATGGCAGGCATGACAATTCGGATCCCCGCCGGACTGACCATCGGGTCGCGGCCAAAATGCAGGCTGGCAAGATCGCGAAACACCACATCGACATGGCGTTTTTGTAACATCTCAATCCCGTGGGCATTTTCGGCAACATCCACCGGGATCATGTCCTGATTTTCCGTCAGGCTGACGGGGTAATCATGCCCGGCCACTTTCAGCCAGTTCGCCCCGGCGAACATATCCATCGCCCGTGACGCCCCATGCCGAAAGTCTTCTCGCACCAGCGCGACCAGCACCCGGCTGACCACGGAACGATCCGCGACCAGCAATTTCAGGGCATCATAATCATCCCCATGATCCAGCAATATGCCATCAAAAATGCCATAGCGAATGCCGAAATAACACCGGGCACGCGGCATCTGGAAAAATTCGGCATGATGCCCGGCTTCATTCAGGGCCATTTGCGTCAATTCAACCGCAAGCCCGGTCGCCCCGGCCCCGTCGTCATAGGCATAAGGGGCCCAGCGATCATAACACAGACGCAATTCCGCGCCCTGCACCCGCAGGGAGGTCAGACCGATCAGCATCAAGGCACAAAATGCGATTACAAAACGATGCATGCCAAATCCCGGAACTGTGCAAATTATAATAACATGAAACCGCAGATACTATCCTTTTGAGGGGGATGCAACAGACCATAAAGCGGGGCTTTCATGCGTATTCATCATACTTAAGGATAGACTGCTGCCAACCCACGGCAATCCCTGCTTTTTCTTGACCGCGACCGATTGTTGGCGTACATCCGCGCTCACCAGATGGCTGGATGGCCGCCCCTGATCTGCTTGCAGAAAGGGGGAGGAAAGTCCGGGCTCCACGGAAACACGGTGCCAGATAACGCCTGGCGGGGGCGACCCCAGGGAAAGTGCCACAGAAAGCAAACCACCGGATCGCGCAAGCCATCCGGAAAGGGTGAAAGGGTGCGGTAAGAGCGCACCGGTCCTTCGGTAACGCGGGACGCATGGTAAACCCCACCGGGAGCAAAACCTAATAGGAATGGCCGGTCGGACGGTTCGCCGTTGACGACAGGTGCGTTTCCGCACTGTCATTCGGGTTGGTTGCAGGAGGCGTTTGGTGACAAACGTCCCAGATGAATGGCCATACACCGCGCTTCGGCGCGGGGACAGAACCCGGCTTACAGGCCATCTGGTATTTTTTCAGCGCAACGGCAGCAAGCAGAAGTACCTTAACCGCGTTCGGCAATCGATTGCGCGAAATAGGCGTCGGTTTCTTCTTGGGTCTCGGTGGCGTCCCCCACCGCGAGTTGGTCCTTGATGATCTGGCCCAGTGTCGGGAATGTTTTGCGGTCAATCCGGGTTTCCGGGTCCCACAGCCGGGACCGCATCAGCGATTTGGCGCAATGGATAAAGGCCTCGGTCACGGTGATTTTCAAAACGGTCTGTGGCAGTTTGCCGGTATCGGCAAACTGATCAATCAGTTCCGGGTCATCGTGAATGGCGGCAAGACCATTCACCCGCAGGGTTTCATTGATCCCCGGCACCAAAAACAGCAAACCGATTTCGGGATTTTCAAGAATATTGCACAGCGTATCAATGCGGCGATTCCCGGGGCGATCCGGAATCAGCAGCGTTTTATCATCCAGAACCCTGACGAAACCCGGCCCATCTCCGCGCGGGCTGACATCGGCAGACCCGTTTACCCCCGCCGAGGAAATGACGGCAAACGGGGCAAGTGCAACAAAATGGCGACAATGCACATCCAGATGATCAAGCTGCTTGCGGATCGCAAGTTCAAGCGGCGAACCGTATATGGCGCGTAATTTTTCAGTTGTATCGATTTTTGCCATTTGGAGCCTCCGTCAAAGTTTGCGGGGCGCAGACTGCGTCATCACGGATTGCAAGTCAATCGCATTGCATATCCATCAGGATATCATCCACATTCCGAATTTTGGCAAATTCCCCTTTCAGGCTGGCGAGATGCACATCATGGACCGTCTGCGCGGGAATGACCGTGCCATCCTGTGCCTTGCGGTCAAATGCATAACAGGCATCAGCAGCCAGTGTGACGTCAAAACCAAGATTCCCGGCCATCCGGGTGGTGGTATTGACGCAATGATCGGTCGAAATCCCGCACAGAACAAGGCGTGTCATGCCCCGCATCCGCAAATCGGCCTCCAATGTTGTGCCGATAAAGGCCGAATTGACGTTTTTGGCATAGACGGCCTCGCCCGCCTGCGGCATCACGCGTTCTTCAAACCCGTTGCCGGGATGATCGGGATGCAGGCGCGATTGCGGCGTTTCGGAATCATGGCGCACATGAATAACCGGCCATCCCCACCCCCGCCAGCCCACCAATAACCGTCGGGCATTTTCAAGCGCATCGGGATTGTTGCGATTGCCCCAATAATCAAGGTCGCGAAACCCGGTTTGCCAGTCGATCAGAACAAGAACCTGCATGTTTGTATCCTTCAAAGGGCATGAACACGCTGATAGACTATCAAATGCCGATATGGCATAAATGACATTATGCCCTTAAATCATGCCAAACCCCCTGTCACAACCGCCCGACGGATTGTCTTTGTCCTGACACCCGGCACGGTGTTACTGGATGTGACCGGCCCGTTACAGGCCTTCCACGAAGCCCGTCAGGCCGACAATCATACACCCTGTTACGAAATCATTATGGCATCGGTGCCGGGCGGGCCCGTGATCACCGATACCGGCATTGCCCTTGATACCATCACGCTGGATCAGGCGGCAGAACATCCGATCCATACCCTGATTGTCGCCGGATCGGATGAACATCATATTGCCCTGTCCGATCATTCCCTGATGGCATGGCTGGTAGCGCAACGACCCAAAGTCAAACGGGCTGCCTCGATCTGCATCGGGGCATTTTTACTGGGAACCGCCGGGTATCTGGATGGACGACGGGCGGTAACGCATTGGCGCTGGTGCGAACGGTTACAAAACCATTGCCCCAAAGCCCGCATCGAACAGGACCCGATTTTTGTGCAGGATGGCCCTGTCTGGACATCGGCAGGGGTGACAACGGGGATTGATATGGCAATCGCGATGATCGAACAGGATCTGGGCCATGACGCCGCCCTTGCCGTCGCACGCAGCCTGATTGTTTTTATCAAGCGCCCCGGCGGGCAATCACAATTCAGCCTGCCACTACAACGTCAAAGCCATGACCGCTCCGGGCGGTTTGACGCCCTGCATGTCTGGATGCAAAGCCATTTGCAGGCACGGTTAAGTGTCGAAGACCTTGCCGCACAGGCCCATATGAGCCCGCGCAACTTTTCCCGCGCCTATCATCGCGACACCGGACTTAGCCCGGCAAAATCGGTGGAACTGATGCGGCTTGAGGCCGCCCGCCATCATCTTGAACAGGGCGATACCGGCATTGCCCAAATCGCCACCTTATGCGGCTTTGGCGATGACGAACGCATGCGGCGCTGTTTTGTCAAACATTTGGGTGTCGCCCCCACCGATTACCGGAACCGGTTTAAAGCCAGCCTTTCCGCCTGAAATACCATAACGGCAAAACGGCAGAGAGGATCATCAGGACAATCGCCGCAGGATAACCGTAATCCCATTGCAATTCGGGCATGATCTCGAAATTCATGCCGTAAATGCTGGCAATCAGGGTCGGCGGCAAAAAGGCGGCGGCGGCGACCGAGAAAATCTTGATGATGTTGCTTTGTTCGATATTGATCAGGCCCAGCGTCGCATCCAGAAGGAACGTCACCTTGTTGGCGATAAAATTGGCATGTTCGGTGATGGATAAAATATCGCGCGACAAGGTTTTAAGCCTCGCCTTGGCATCTTTTTTAAACCGGACCTGGGTGGATAGAAACAGGGCAACGCGATTGAGATTCAGCAAGCTGTCCTTGGCCTTGCTGCCAAGGTTTCCGGCCCGACCAATCTGACGCAGGATTTCGTGATGGCCGCGATCTCGGGCCTCGGCATCCCTGGCAAATAACCGGTTTGAAATTGCTTCCAGATCGGCCACCGAAAGTTCCATGATATCAGCCAGCCGATCAACAATTTGTTCCAGCAGGCCCAGCAATACCCCCTCCGACGAACTGGCAAGGGCGGCATGGCGTTCGACCTTGCGCAGGAAAATCTTGAACGGCACCGGATCGGCATAACGCACCGTGATCAGGGTTTTCCGAACCAGAACAAACGTCACTGCCGTTGTTTCCGGTTCACTGCTTGACGCCCGATTCAGCACAGATACCGTCATAAACAACGCGCCGTCTTCTTCATACAGCCGCGACGAAAGCTCAATTTCCTGCATTTCCTCGCGGGTCGGCAGGACAATGCCAAAACGATCCTGTACCGACTGGATTTCATCGGAACCCGGTTCATGCAAATCAATCCAGACAGGCACCGTGGCACGCAACGGGGCCGGTTTTTCGGGTGTCGCCCCGCCCTCACTCCCGGGTGGTGTTTCTGCCGGGTCCGGGGTGGAACGCACCGGTGCGTAAAATTCGTTGCTGTCCATTTGCGGCCTCCGGGTTGGTCTGCGTGGCTGCTTTATTGACGGGGTGCGGGGCTTTTGTCACCCCTTCTGTGATGACAGTTTTTTAAAACGGCAAAACCGTTTGAAAGGCAAAGGGCGTGATACCGGGATCATCGCCACGCTTTTCGTCAAAATTTTGGGCAGCATGGTCCATGAATTCATCTTTGCTGATCATCTTGTCACCATTGGTATCAAGGGTGGCAAATAGCAATTCCAGCCGCCGCGATTCCGTCCGCAGCCGTTGCCGGTTGGCCTCGGCCGTGCCGGGCAGTTGTTCGACGGCGGAAAATTCGCGCATCACCAAAACACCGTCCCCATTGATATCACGCCGCCGGAACATCCATGCAGCATAGCTGGCGGCTTCATCCGCGCTGATTTTACCATCCAGATCAATATCAACCGGATGATATTGCTGCCGGTAAATCTGCACCTGTTCGGGAACAGCCTGCGGCAATGCAACGCCGGGTGGCGTGACACCGGGAACGGACGGCACCGCAAGCCCCGGAATACCCGCCCCGTTCAGACCGGCAGCCCCCCCCACCCCGAACTGTTTCAGCAAATCGGGATTATCCTGCAATTGCTGCATTAACAGCGGCAAAAGCTGCCGCATGGCCGGGGATACCGAACCCGGCGCACCTTCACTGTCTTCCAGTCCGTCAAATCCGCCGCCGGACTGGGCATGAACCGACAGTGGCAGGGCCATCCCGATCAGGAAAATGCCCCGCAAAATTAACGATATAACAGGGTTTATGCGCAAAACTGGGGTCCGATCTATTGTTTGATCCCCTTTATCCATACGATTCCGGAACCCGGCACGCAACATCCCATTGTCCCATCAAAACCCATCGGGCGGCAAATCGCCCCCGTATCGTTCACCCGCAAGAACGACGCCATGGGATTTTATGGGAAAATCCAGAAAAACACCTGAAAACTCGGGCCCGACAGGATTTTTTCATTCCAAATGCGGTTTTCAAAGCCCTTGGAAGACCGCCAATTTTGGCCATACACACCATTGGATACCCATGAATTCCCATTGACCCCCATCATAGCCCATGTTACCCCATTATAGATTACATCGGCGATGTATGCAGGGTACGACCGTCCGGACCGGGATTTCAGGTAAACAAATCCTTAAGACCGGCGGTCCTTGATCAGGGGAATTGCCGCCGTGCTGTTCACAGGAACGCACATTCACAAACTGGATCGAAAAGGGCGCGTTTCCGTGCCCAAACGGTTCCGTGCGGCCCTTGAAAGCGAAACCTTCGCCGGTATTTATCTGTATGAATCGCCCAAACAGGTCGCCCTTGAAGGATGCAGCGAAAGCCACATGGAACGCATTGCAGCCTCCCTTGATGCGCTGGATATGTTTTCCGACGAGGCCGACGACCTTGCCGACACCATTCTGGGTGCATCGCACATGCTGCCGTTTGATGGCGAAGGCCGGATCATCCTGCCGCCCGAACTGATCGAATTTGCCCAAATCACCGATCAGGTCGCCTTTGTTGGCCGGGGCCGGACGTTCCGCATCTGGAACCCCGATATTTACAAGCCGCTGCAAACCGCCAGCCGCACCCGCACCCTTAATCGCGGCTCAACCCTGAAGCTGGGTCCGTTCGTCGCCCCCGCCAAACCGGCAACCCATACCCCGCCGTCAGAGGAGGATGCGTCATGACCATGCGCAATCTTCCCTTTGATCCCGGCCCCGACAATCCGCACAAGCCGGTTTTGCTGCGCGAGGTACTGGATGCCTTGCAGCCCACAGACGGCGATATCATGGTGGATGGCACATTTGGCGCAGGCGGATACAGCCGCGCCATTCTTGATGCGGCCCCGTGCGTTCTTTATGCGATTGATCGCGACCCGTCAGCGGTTGCCACCGGCAAGACGATGGCCGCCCAATATCCCGGACGGTTCCACATGATCCAGGGATGCTTTGGCGATATCGGGCAGCTTTTGCCCGCCAATGACGCCCCGAAGGTCGATGGCATTGTGCTGGATATCGGCGTGTCGTCGATGCAACTGGATCAGGCCGAACGCGGATTTTCGTTCCGCGAGGACGGCCCGCTCGATATGCGTATGTCGATGTCCGGTCCGACCGCGGCCGATTTCATCAATACTGCCGCCGAAGAAGACATCGCCAATGTGATTTACCGCTATGGCGAGGAACGCGCATCGCGCAAGGTCGCGCATAAAATCATTGAAATGCGGCAGGAAACACCCTTTGCCACCACATCGCAATTGGCCCGTGCCGTGCGGTCGGTGGTGCGCAAATCCAAGGATGGCATCGATCCCGCCACCCGGACATTTCAGGCCCTGCGCATTCATGTCAATGACGAACTGGGCGAACTTGACCGCGCCCTTTTGGCGGCCGAAACCCTGCTGAAACCCGGCGGGAGGTTGGTCGTTGTCACCTTTCATTCGCTGGAAGACCGGCAGGTCAAAACCTTTTTCAAGGAACGGTCCGGCGATCCGTCGAAAATGTCGCGCCGCCTGCCCGGAGAACCCGAAATTGCCGTGCCGACCTTTGGCCTTGTGCATCGCAAGGCGGTGACCGCACAAAAGGACGAATTGCGCGCCAATCCCCGGTCACGTTCGGCAAAACTGCGTGCCGCCATCCGCAATGACGTTCCGGCAGGAGGGAAATCATGACCCGCCTGATGACGTTTATGTGGCTGGCGATGACGGTACTGATCGGGGTCGGCACCTATTGGGTATCGCATGAGGTCGATCTTCTGGAACGCGAATATGCCAGCATACAGTCGCGCATTGTGTCGGAACAGGAAACCATCCATGTTCTGGATGCGGAATGGAGCTATCTGAACACGCCGCAGCGGATCGAGGATCTGAGTAACAGCTATTTGCAACTGGCTCAGATTCAACCCCTGCAAATGGCCAGTATTAATGATCTGCCAGCCGACAATGACATGCATTTGTACCGGCTTGATAAATTTGGCGAAGCCGTAAAATTCCTGCCTGTGCCGCGCGCCCGGCCCGGCGAACTTGCCACCGACGAAGCCGCCGAAAGCATGATCATCAACGCCGCCCCGGTTGGTATCCCTGAACGACAAGGGGGCCAGCCATGAGCTTTTTGCGTTTTTCATACTGGCTGCGCGGCGACCGCCCGGAACTGGGCCCGGATCAACGCGAACGCCATGCGCTGGAAACCGCGCGCAACCGCATTTTCATTACCGGCGCGATGTTTACCATCGGGTTTTTGTGGATTTCAGGGGGGCTGATCAACGCCACCATCCTCAAACAGGGCAATGAACCGCGTGTTGCCTCGGGCACTGATACCCGCGAACTGAAAACCGAACGCGCCGATATTGTCGATCGCAATGGTATGTTGCTGGCAACCGATTTGCCGACGTCATCGCTATATGCCGATGCCCGTGTGATCAAGGACCCGGTTGGATCGTCCGATCTGTTGCGCACCGTTCTGTCGGAACTTGATCGCGACACTCTGATCCGGCAACTAAGTTCGGGCAAACCCTTTGTCTGGGTGCGCCGCAATCTGACCCCGGAACAACAATATGAAGTCAATGCGCTTGGCATTCCCGGTCTGAATTTTCAGCGCGAAGAACGCCGCGTTTATCCGCAGGGTCGGCTGTTTGCCCATGCGCTGGGCTTTACCGATATCGACAACAACGGCATTGCCGGGATCGAACGTAAATTCGACAATGAACTGCGCGTCAATAACGGCCCGCTCAGTGTCTCGCTGGATATCCGGGTGCAGCATGCCCTGCATACCGAAATTGAAACCGCGATGAAAACCTATGATGCGGTTGGCGGTGCCGGATTGGTGATGGACGTCTATACCGGCGAGGTTCTGGGCATGGTTTCCCTGCCCGATTTCGACCCGCACCGCCCCGGACAGGCTCCGGCAGATGCCCGGTTCAACCGCACGACACTGGGCGTTTACGAACAGGGATCGACCTTTAAACTGTTTAACACTGCCATTGCTCTTGATACCGGTTCGGTGCAGTTGAATTCGATGTTCGATGCCTCGCAACCGCTACGGATCGGGCGTTTTGCCATCAATGACTATCGCGGTGAAAATCGCTGGTTATCGGTGGCCGAAATCATCAAATACAGCTCGAATATCGGGTCGGCCCGCATGGCGATGAATTTCGGCACCGAAACGCAAAAGCAATATTTTAAAAAATTCGGGTTGCTGGACCCGGCCCGCATCGAACTGCCTGAAATCGGGTCACCCCTGATTCCCAATCCGTGGCGTGATGTCAACACCATGACCATTTCGTTCGGTCATGGCCTTGCCGTCACCCCGTTACAATTGGTGAATGGCATTTCGGCCCTGGTCAATGGCGGTATTCGCCGCCCGGCCACGATTATCAAACAGGACGGCGCACCGGCGGGTGAACGGGTGGTTTCAGCCCAGACATCCGAAATGATGCGCCGTCTGATGCGACTTGTCGTAACCGAAGGTTCCGGCAAAAAAGCTGAAGTTCCGGGGTATTTCCTTGGTGGGAAAACCGGGACGGCAGAAAAACTGGTGAACGGGCGCTATGTCAAGAACGCCCGCATCTCGACCTTTGTGGCCGCCTTTCCGATGAACGATCCGAAATATGTGGTCGTTGTGACGCTGGACGAGCCCAAAGGCACAAAAGAAACGTATGGTTTTGCCACCGCAGGCTGGGTTTCAGCCCCGGCGGTCGGCAAGGTGGTGACACGTATTGCGCCCCTTTTAGGGGTTGAACCGGCGAATGCGAGGGCGCCGGAAATAGAGCAAGCGTTGCGGTTGGATCTTCGCTCAGGGGAACGCAATCTTGCGTCTTTCTAAGCTCATGGCAGGTGATCAGGCGGCATTGAAACATGCCCGCGGACAGGACCCGGATATTACCGGCCTGACCGCCGATTCTCGCACAGTCAAGGACGGCTATCTGTTTGCCGCCCTTGCCGGTGCCCGCGACGACGGGTCAAAATATATTGCCGACGCCATCAAACAGGGTGCGGCAGCGATCCTGACGAAAACCGGTGAAAAGCCGATGGCAACCACGGTGCCGTTGATCCCGGTAGAAAATCCGCGACAACGCTATGCGCAGCTTGCCGCCCGGTTTTATGGCAAACAACCCGATACCATTGCCGCCATCACCGGCACCAATGGCAAAACATCGACCGCCATTTTCACCGAACAGCTATGGACCCTTCTGGGTCATTCGGCGGGGTCCATCGGCACCCTTGGCATTCGGGCCGCCGGGGCCAAAATTCCCGGTTCACTGACAACGCCCGATCCGGTTGCCCTGCATCAAAGCCTGTCGGAAATGGCCGATATCGGCGTCAATCATGTCGCGATGGAAGCCAGTTCGCACGGGCTGGACCAATATCGTCTGGACGGGGTGAAAATCAAGGTCGCGGCCTTTACCAACCTGACCCATGATCATCTGGATTATCACGGCGATTTTGACAAATATTTCGCCGCCAAGGCCCGCCTGTTTATCGATCTTCTGACCAAAGATGGCACTGCGGTTCTCAATGCCGATGTACCGCAATTTCCGCTTTTGCGCACCATCTGCGAAGGCCGTAATATCGATATTCTGTCTTATGGCAAAAATGCCACCGGCATTATTCTGCAAGAAGCAAAACCCGATGCCATCGGCACCAAAATCAAACTGACCATCGAAAACGGCGACTATTCCGTGCATTTACCGCTGATGGGGAATTTTCAGGTGATGAATGCGCTGGCGGCCCTTGGCATTGTCATTGCGTCGGGGGCCGATATTGATGCCGCCGTCATCGCCCTTGAAAAACTGCAAGGGGTTCGGGGTCGGATGGAAATGGTTGGTAAAACCAAATTCGGCGCACCGGTCTTTGTTGATTACGCCCATACCCCCGATGCCTTGGAAACAGTTTTGCGGGCGGTGCGCCCTCATTGCAAGGGCCGCATCATTTGCGTCTTTGGCGCAGGCGGTGACCGCGACACGCGCAAACGCCCGGAAATGGGTCGTGCGGTCAAGGAAAATGCCGATATTGCCATCATCACCGATGACAATCCGCGCAGCGAAGACCCGGCGAAAATCCGCGCCGCCATCAAGGCCACCTGTGAGGGCAGCGTTGAAATCGGCGACCGCGCCGAAGCGATCAAGCGCGGCATCGGTATCCTGCAACGCAACGATATCCTTATTATTGCCGGAAAAGGCCATGAAAGAGGCCAAATTGTCGGCGATACCGTTCTGCCCTTTGATGATGCCGCGATTGCGCGCAACATCCTTTTGGGCGGAAACTGATTTTAAAACAACGGCATGACTGCCGTTTCAGATCGCATGCAACACGGAAAAAAGATCTATGACACAGGCTGTTTTATGGACGGCAAAGGATGCCGCCACCGCAACGGGCGGCAAGGCCACCGGTAACTGGCAGGCATCCGGCCTTTCGATTGACAGCCGCAAGACCCGCAAGGGGGATGTGTTCATCGCCCTGAAAGGCCCGAATTTCGACGGTCACAAATTTGCCACCAGTGCGATTGAAAACGGTTGTGTCGCGGCAATGGTTTCCGACCCGGCCTACCTCCCCGCCGATGCCCCCTGTCTGGTTGTTGATGATACGCTTGATGCGCTGAACCGTCTTGGTCTTGCCGGGCGGGCACGCAGTACCGCCAAAATCATCGCCATAACCGGCAGTGTCGGCAAAACCGGCACCAAGGAAGCCCTGAAATATCTGTTGGGCGAACAGGCCGCCACCCATGCCAGCCCGGCCAGTTTCAACAATCACTGGGGGGTGCCAATGAGTTTGGCCATCCTGCCCGTCAATACGCAATATGGCGTTTTTGAAATCGGCATGAACCATCCCGGTGAAATCAGTCCGCTGGTTAAAATGGTCAAACCGTCGGTCGCCATCATCACCACCGTTGTTGGCGCCCATACCGAGTTTTTCAAAAATGAAGGCGAAATTGCCACCGCCAAGGCCGAAATTTTTGATGGGCTGGAACCGGGCGGCACCGCCATTCTGAACCGCGACAACCCTCATTTCTTTGCCCTGCAACGCCGGGCAAAGGAGCTGGGCATTGAAAATATCAAAAGTTTCGGCACCGATGCCGTGGCCGATTACCGCCTGTTTGAAGCCAACATCACCCCCGACGGCAGCGCCGTGCGCGCCCGCATGAATGGTCGCGATATTGAATATTTTGTCGGTTGCCCCGGCGAACACTGGGTGATGAATTCCCTTGCCGTGCTGGCCGGGGTCGAGGCGCTGGGCGGGGATATTTTACGCGCCGCACAGGATTTTGCCGATTTCACCCCGCCTGCCGGACGCGGGGCACAACATATTGTTGACCTGCCCGGCGGCGATGGCAGCTTTACCCTGATTGATGATGCCTATAACGCCAATCCGACATCGATGCTGGCCGGATTAAATGTTCTGGCCGCGACCAAACCACAGAACGAAGGCCGCAAGATCGCGGTTCTGGGCGATATGCGCGAATTGGGGAATGCATCGGAGAAATTGCATGGCGACCTTGCGCATCCGGTGATTGCCCTTGGCATTGATGCCGTCTATACCGTCGGCCCGATGATGGCGGCCCTGCGCGACGCCTTGCCTGACAATCTGCATCTTGGTCATTTCGAGACGGCCGAAGACGCCATTGCGCCGATCCGCGCCGGTTTGCGCGACGGCGATGTGGTTTTGGTCAAGGGATCGCTGGGCATTTACGTTTCTAAAATTGTTCAGGCTTTAAACTTCACATCCACGGGCAATTCCCCGCATAAAAACGACGCATGAAGGACGTAAGGCACGGCGATGCTTTATAATCTGCTTTATCCGATGGCCGACCAGTTCCCGGTATTCAACCTGTTCCGTTACATCACGTTCCGGACCGGCGGGGCAATCATGACGTCGCTGGTTCTGGCCTTTGTGCTGGGACCGTGGCTGATCAATCTGTTGCGCTCCCGCCAAAGCGAAGGGCAACCGATCCGAGAAGATGGCCCCGAAAGCCACCTTCTGACCAAAAAAGGCACGCCAACCATGGGCGGCCTTTTATTGTTGATCTCCACCACCATTGCCACCCTGCTGTGGGCGGATTTGAAAAATCCGTTTGTCTGGGCGGTTTTGATGGTCACCATCGGATACGGGTTTCTGGGGTTTCTTGATGATTATCTGAAAGTTTCCAAACGAAATTCCAAGGGCTTGCCCGGCAAGATCAAACTTTTGGGGCAGTTTGGCATTGCGGCGGCGGCGGCCTTCTGGATTTCGTCCTATACCGCCGATCCGTTATCCACCGCCCTGGCATTCCCGTTTTTAAAGAATTTCCTGCTGGATCTGGGCTGGTTCTTTGTTCCGTTTGCAATGTTTGTCATGGTTGGTGCCTCAAACGCCGTCAATCTGACCGATGGTCTGGATGGTTTGGCGATTGTGCCGGTGATGATTGCAGCGGCCAGTTTCGCCCTGATCACCTATCTGATCGGCAATATCCAGTTCGCCGAATATTTGCAGGTGCATTATGTCGCCGGATCAGGCGAACTGACGATTTTTCTGGGTGCGCTGGTCGGGGCGGGCCTTGGCTTTTTGTGGTATAATGCCCCGCCTGCGATGGTGTTTATGGGCGATACCGGGTCGCTGGCCTTGGGCGGTGCATTGGGTGCGGTGGCGGTTGTCACCAAACATGAACTGGTTCTGGCAATTATCGGCGGCCTGTTTGTTCTGGAAACATTGTCCGTCATCATTCAGGTCGCATCCTTCAAAATGACCGGCAAGCGAGTGTTTCGCATGGCCCCGCTGCATCATCATTATGAGAAAAAAGGCTGGCAGGAACCGACCATCGTTATCCGGTTCTGGATCATCGCCGTCATTCTGGCGCTGGTCGGTCTTGCTACATTGAAATTGCGCTAAAACGGATCGGTAAAAAGTGATCGAACTTTCACATCTGCGCGGAAAAATCGTTGCGGTTCTGGGTCTTGGAAAATCCGGGCAGGCCAGTGTGAAAGCCCTGATCGCATCAGGTGCAATTGTCTGGGCCTGGGATGACAATCCTGACAGCCTCCTGCAACTGGACACCCTGAATCTTGCCCCGGTCAATATCGCGGAATGTGACTGGAACGATCCGGTGATGCTGGTGATCAGCCCCGGCATCCCATCGACCTTTCCAACCCCGCATCCGGCGGCGGAACGCGCCCGGCGGGCCGGGGTGCCGATCATTTGCGATGTGGAATTGCTCTGTACCGCCCATCCCGATGTGCCAACCCTTGCCATCACCGGCACCAATGGCAAATCCACCACCACCGCCCTGACTGCCCATATCCTTGCCCATGCCGGTGTAAAAACACAGGCCGGGGGCAATCTGGGCAATCCGGCACTCGGATTTGATCCGATGGAGGCGGATGACTGTTTTGTTCTGGAACTGTCCTCCTATCAACTTGAACTGCTGCAAGACGCCAGTTTTGATGCCGCCGCCCTTTTGAACATCACGCCCGACCACCTGGACCGGCATGGTGGCATGGATGGCTATATCGCGGCCAAAAGGCTTGTTTTTGCCCGCGCCAAAGGCCCGAAATGGGCGATCATTTCAGGCGATGATGAACCCTGCCACCGCATTGCCGAAGAACTGGCCCGCGAAGGGGGCCGTTACATCGTGATGATTTCGGTGCGTGAAACCGTTCCACACGGGATTTATGTCCGTGACGGCCATCTGATTGATGATCTGGACGGCACCGCCGATGCCGTGTTTGATTTGCGCCAGGCAACCCATATGCCGGGCCTGCATAACTGGCAAAATATTGCCTTTGCATATGCGCTGTGCCGGGCACGCGGCATCGATGCCGCCAAAATTATTGATGGCATCATGAGTTTTCCGGGCTTGGCCCATCGGCAGGAACGGCTTGGCGCGATTGACAGCATTGTCTTTGTCAATGACAGCAAGGCCACCAATGCCGAAGCCACCGCCAAAGCGCTATCCGCCTATGACAACATCTACTGGATTCTGGGCGGCAAACCCAAGGAAGGCGGCATTGACGGTCTGGACGTATTTTATGACCGCATTCGCAAGGCGTTTTTGATTGGCGCAGCCAGTGATGCCTTTGCCGAAACGCTTGAAGGCAAATTGCCGTTTGAATCCTGTGGCACGCTGGAAATCGCCGCCAGCCGGGCGCTGGCCTGTGCGCGTGCCGATGGTGTTGCCGGGGCTGTGGTGTTGTTGTCACCGGCCTGTGCGTCGTTCGACCAATATAAAAGTTTCGAGGCCCGCGGCGATCATTTTCGCGATCTCTTTGCCCGGTTTGAACGGGGGCAGGCATGAAAACCCCGTTTGGCAATACCCCCAATATCGCCTTTTCCCGTGCCGATACGTCGGTTCTGGGGGTATGGTGGTGGACGGTGGACCGCTGGATGCTGGCGGCGACCATTCTGCTGATGGGAATTGGTGCATTGCTGGTAATGTCCGCCAGCCCACCGGTCGCTGACCGCATCGGCGTTGACAGTTTTCATTTTGTCCGGCGGCAATTTGTCTTTCTGACCCTTGCGATTCTGTGTGCGGGCGGCATTTCGTTGCTGTCGGTCAAATGGGTGCGCCGGGTGGCCTCCATCCTGTTTTTAGGGGTGATTTTCCTGTTGATCCTGACCCCCTTCATCGGGTCAGAGATCAAGGGTGCCATCCGTTGGATCAATCTGGCCGGGATTACGGTGCAGCCATCGGAATTTCTCAAACCCGCCTTTGCCGTCGTCATCGCCTGGATGTTTTCCGAAGGACGGCTGAACCCCAATTTTCCCGGCTATATCGTCAGTTGCCTGTTGCTGGCAACCTCGATCATTTTACTGATGATCCAGCCGGATTTCGGGCAAACCATTGTCATAACCGTTATCTGGGCCACCCAGATTTTTCTGGCCGGATTACCGATGGTTCTGGTGTTTGGTCTGGGCTTTGGCGTGTTCGGGCTGGCGGTGACCGCCTATCTGGTTTTGCCGCATGTGCAATCACGTGTGGACCGTTTTCTGGACCCGGCATCAGGCGACAATTACCAGATCGAACGCTCGATGGAAGCCTTCATGAATGGCGGCATCATGGGGCGCGGTCCCGGCGAGGGATCGGTTAAAAATTATCTGCCCGACGCCCATTCCGATTTTATCTTTGCCGTTGCTGGCGAGGAATTCGGGCTGTTATTCTGTTTGTTGATGGTGGGCGTTTTTGTTTTCATCATGATCCGAGGCCTGTCGCGCCTGATGGGCGAACGCAATCTGTTTGTCGTACTGGCCGTCACCGGCCTTCTGGTGCAGTTCGGTTTGCAGGCCCTGATCAATATGGCATCCGCCCTGCAATTGATGCCACCCAAGGGCATGACATTGCCCTTTGTGTCCTATGGCGGGTCTTCGACCGTCGCCCTTGCCATCGGCATGGGCTTTATTTTGGCCCTGACGCGAAAAAGAACCGGTGAATAATGCACGATCCGGCCTTGGCTTGAAGGGATATTAACCTTTCTGGGTTTTTATTTTCACAGCCCTTCATCCTATCGTGCGCAGGTTCTATGTCCAATATGGTATCCCCCGATTTTTCCGTTGCTGAAAAACCGCTGACCGGTCTGTGCATTGCCCTGACATCGGGCGGGACGGGCGGCCATATGTTTCCGGCGGTATCGCTGGCCCGCGCACTGGTTCGGCGCGGGGCCGATGTGATATTTTTCACCGATGAACGCGCCGCACGCTATACCGATGGTGTGGAGGGGGTCCGCACTATCATCCTGCCCGCCGGGGGACTGGCCGGAAAAGGCATTCGGGGCAGGATCAGCGGCCTGATCAAACTGGGCCTTGGCACGATGCAGGCCCGCCGCCACCTTGCCAAAATCCGCCCGGCTGCGGTGATCGGCTTTGGCGGTTATGCCTCGATCCCGGCAACCTTGTCAGCGAAATGGCTGGGCATTCCATTGGCACTGCATGAACAAAATGCCGTTCTGGGCCGGGCCAACCGGGTGATGGCCGGTGCAGCACAGCGCATTGCCACATCCTTTGCCAATGTCCGCATGCTGGCCGATACCGACCGGGCCAAAATCGTCTGGACCGGGAACCCGGTTCGCAGCGAAATTGCAGCCCTGAATACCGCCCCCTATGACACCCCGACCATTGATGGTCCGATCCGTATTTTGATAACCGGCGGCAGTCAGGGTGCGCGCATTCTGTCTGAAATTCTGCCCGATGCCCTGATCGCCCTGCCCGACGCCCTGCGTGCCCGGCTGCATGTCTCGCAACAGGCCCGCGCCGAAGACATCGAAGCCGTCACACAAAAATATGCCGGATCGGGCATTGATGTCACGTTACGGCCTTTTTTCGACGATATCCCCGACCGCCTGCGGCAATGCCATCTGGTCATTGCGCGTGCCGGGGCGTCAACGGTGGCAGAACTGACGGCGGCCGGTCGCCCGGCCCTGCTGGTACCCTTGCCAAATGCCATTGACGATCATCAACGCTATAACGCCGAACAGCTTGAGGCCGATGGGGCAGCGTGGCTGTTGCCACAGGACCGTTTCACGGTTGAAATATTATGCGACCGCCTGACGCAGTTGCTGGGCAATCCGGCGACCCTGATCCGCGCCGCAGAAGCCGCGCGGATCAGTGCAAAGCCGAATGCCGCCGAACGTCTGGCCGATATGGTTTTGGGATTATTGGGACTGGACCCGGCCGGACAACCGGAACCGTCCCCTGCAAAAAAAGACGTCCACGGAGATACAGTATGAACAGCCTGCCACTTGGCATCGGGAATATCCATTTTGTCGGGATTGGCGGCATCGGCATGTCCGGCATTGCCGAAATTCTGCATAATCTGGGCTATGCGGTGCAAGGATCGGATATTTCCGACAACGCCAATGTCAGCCGTCTGCGCAATCTGGGCATCCGGGTTTTTATCGGCCATGATGCGGCCAATGTCACCGACGCCAAGGTAGTGGTGATCTCAACCGCCGTCAAACCCGACAACCCCGAAGTCATCGCCGCACGCGCCAATCTGGTGCCGGTTGTCCGCCGGTCGGAAATGCTGGCCGAACTGATGCGCCTCAAAGCCGCCATCGCGGTCGGCGGCACGCACGGCAAAACCACAACAACATCCCTGATTGCCACCATGCTGGATGCCGCAGGCCTTGATCCGACCGTCATCAATGGCGGCATCATCAATTCCTATGGCACCAATGCACGCCTTGGCGATGGCGACTGGATGGTGGTGGAGGCCGATGAGTCTGATGGCACCTTCGTCAAGGTGCCCTCGACCATTTCGGTTGTGACCAATATCGACCCCGAACATCTTGATCACTGGAAAAATTTCGACCAGTTGCGCGAAGCCTTCAAAAACTTTGTCCAGAACATCCCGTTTTATGGCTTTGCCGTTTTGTGCATTGACCATCCCGAAGTCCAGGCCCTGATTGGCAAGGTAACGGATCGCCGCATTTTCACCTTTGGCTTTTCCCCGCAGGCCGATGTGCGGGCCGTCAATGTCCGCACCGATATCGGGCAAAGCACCTTTGACGTTATCATCCGCGACCGAATTGACGGTGCCGAACGGGTGATCCGCGATGTGCGTCTGCCGATGGTCGGGGATCACAATGTGTCGAACTCGTTGGCCGCGATTACCGTAGCACTGGAACTGGGCATTGCCGATGATAAAATCGTATCGGCCTTTGACGGTTTTACCGGTGTCAAGCGCCGCTTTACCAAAACCGGCGAGGTTGACGGTGTCACCATCATTGATGATTACGGGCATCATCCGGTTGAAATCCGCGCCGTTCTGAAGGCCGCCCGCAAGGCAACCCGAAACAATGTCATTGCCGTGGTCCAGCCGCACCGCTATTCACGCCTGCATGACCTGTTCGAGGAATTCTGTACCTGCTTTAACGATGCCGATACCGTGATTGTCGCCGATGTCTATGCCGCCGGGGAAACCCCGATTGACGATGCCAATCGCGACAGCCTGATCGAAGGATTGCGCAATCGCGGCCACCGGCAGGTCATCGCCCTTGATGGCCCGGAACAACTGGCCGGACTGGTGCGCGACACCGCCACACAAGGCGATCTGGTGGTATGTCTGGGGGCAGGTTCGATCAGCGCCTGGGCCAATGCCCTGCCCGCCGAACTGGAGGCCCTGAAATCCTGATGAGCACGCCCGGCCATCATACCCCGTTGATCGACCGCCTGCCCAAGGTGCGTGGCAAGTTGCGCGAAGGTGCGTCGCTGGCAAAGGTCACATGGTTTCAGGTTGGCGGCCCGGCGGATGTGATGTTTCGCCCGGATGATGCCGCCGATCTGGCGCATTTCCTGAAAAACCGGGATGCCGATATTCCGATAACGGTGATTGGTGTCGGATCGAACCTTCTGGTACGCGATGGCGGCATTCGCGGGGTGGTCATCCGGCTGGGGCGTCCCTTTACCGATATCACGATCACCAATGATGAAATCCATGTCGGGGCCGGAGCACTGGATTTGAATGTCGCACAAATTGCCCAACAGGCCGGGCTGGCCGGGCTGGAATTCCTGTCGGGCATTCCCGGCACAATTGGCGGGGCAATCCGAATGAATGCCGGGGCCTATGGCCGCGAAATCAAGGATGTTCTGATCCGGGCCGATGCTGTTGACGGCAAGGGTAACCTGCACAGCGTCACAATCGATCAAATGGATCTGTCCTATCGCCATTGCGGCCTGCCCGCAGACTGGATTTTCACATCCGCCATCTTGCGCGGCACGCCCGATCATCCCGCCGATATTGCCAAACGCATGGCCGATATTGCCGATGCCCGCACCGGATCGCAACCGGTCAAATCGCGCACCGGCGGGTCAACCTTTGCCAATCCTCTGCCGGAACGGGCATGGGAAGTCATTGATGCCGCCGGGTGCCGGGGCCTGACCATTGGCGGGGCGCAAATGTCGGAACAACATTGTAATTTTATGATCAATCTGGGAACCGCCAGCGCCCTTGACCTTGAAGAACTGGGCGAGGAAGTCCGCAAGCGGGTCAAAACCCGGTCCGGGATCGATCTGCGCTGGGAAATCCGGCGGATTGGTGAACGGCTGGGCCATTCTATCGTGGGGAAAGACGCATGAACAAACATGTCGCTGTCATTTATGGCGGCTGGTCGGCGGAACGCGACGTTTCGTTGTCTTCGGGCCGCGAAGTCATCAAGGCCCTGCGCGAAAAGGGGTATGAGGTGACGGCTATTGATGCCACCCGCGACCTGCCCGCCCAACTGGCATCGCTGACCCCGAAACCCGATGTAGTGTTCAACGCCCTGCATGGCCGTTGGGGCGAGGATGGGGTAGTACAGGGATTGCTGGAAATCCTTGGCATTCCCTATACCCATTCCGGGGTGCGGGCATCCGCCATTGCCATGGATAAAATGGCCGCCAAGGCGATGTTTGCCGAATATGACATTCCCTGTGCCCGCCATGTCTGGGTATCGCGGGACGATATCGCCAATGGCCATGCCTTGCCGCCACCCTATGTCCTGAAACCCAATAACGAAGGATCATCGGTAGGCGTTGAAATCATCCTGACCGCCGAAGAAGAACAGAACATGCTGGCACGGGACTGGGTTCATGGCGATGGCGTGATGCAGGAAGAATATATCCCCGGTCGCGAGATGACGATCGGTATCCGCGATGGTAAGGCGATGGAAATCATCGAAATCATGACCGGCAATCATGCCTTTTATGATTATCAGTCGAAATATGTCGCCGGTGGATCGGAACACATCATCCCCGCCAACATCCCCGAACCCCTGAGCATCCGCCTGAAACAATTTGCCGAACAGGCCTATCGGGCGCTGGGATGCAAGGGCGTTGCCCGGGCCGATTTCCGCTATGACCCGCTTCATGACCGAGTTGTCATTCTGGAAATGAACACCCAGCCGGGCCTGACACCGACATCACTGGTGCCTGATGCTGCCCGTCACGAAGGCATGAGCTTTGCCGATATTGTCGCATGGATGGTCGAGGACGCCTCATGCGAACGATAGCCGAACAGGCCCGCGAACGCAGCGAAAAGGTCAAAAGCCAGACCGGAACCACCGCCACATTGCGGCGCGTCGCCCGGTTTTGCTGGTGGACCAGCCTGATTGCAATTGGCGTTCTGGGCCCGATTGCCCTGATCAATAGCGGCAAAACGGCGCAATGGATGGAAATTGCCCATGCCGAACTGATCGACCTGTCGGTCAAAGCCGGAATGGTTGTCGAAAATATCGAGGTTTCGGGCCGTCATAAAACCGACCCCGATGCCCTTCTGGCGGCCATCGGCCAGAAACCCGGATCGCCGATTGTCACCTTTGACGTTGTTGCCGCCCGCGAACGTATCGAACAATTATCATGGGTGCGCAAGGCGCTGGTCGAACGCCGCCTGCCCCATACCATTATTGTCGAGATCGAGGAACGCCGCCCCCTTGCCCTGTGGCAACGCGATGACGGTCATGTCCTGATTGATAGTGACGGTGCCCAATTACAGGATTACGCACTGGGCGATTATCTGAATCTGCCGGTTCTGGTCGGCGAAGATGCACCGCAACATGCCGCCGAAATGATCGATGCCCTTTCATCCGTGCCGCGCCTGTTTGAACAGGTGACAGGCGCACAACGCATTGGTGAACGGCGCTGGAACATCCAGATGGCGAACGGCATGTTTATCCGTCTGCCCGAAAACGATATCAAAAAGGCCTGGGCGCGGCTGGATCAGCTGGATCAGGAAAATGACCTGTTATCGCGCGATGTCTTGATTGTCGATTTGCGTCTGCCCGACCGGACTTTTGTCCGTCTGACGCCTGATGCCGCCGAAAATCGCCGCAATCCGAAAAAAGAAGGCGCTGTCTAATCTTGCCCCGGCGGCGGGCAACCTGCCATTTGCCCATGCCGTTTTGCAAAACGTTCCTGTATATTAAAGTATTATATCCGGGCCCCTTAACCAATTTGCAACCGCTTGTGGCCGAAAACCGGCATAACAGCAATAATGACCGAGCAAACAATTGGCACGCAGCAAAACGAGATCAGGATTGATCGCGGCCCTGGATATTGGAACATCCAAGGTCTGTTGTTTTATTGCGCGCCCTGACAAGGCCGGACAGCCGAAGATAATCGGCATCGGCCATAATATGTCCAAGGGCCTGCAAAGTGGTTCCATCGCAAATCTTGACGCCGCACAGGAAGTTGTTCTTGCCGCGGTAAATGCGGCTGAGAAAATGGCGGGGCAAACCATTGATTCTGTCATCGTCAATCTGTCGGGCGGCCGCCCGGTGTCGGAAACCCATACGGTTGAAGTTGCCCTGGGGTCCCGCCCGATTGGTAATCTTGAAATCCGCAAACTGAATGACCACAAAGAAGCCCTGCTGCGTCAGGCAGGCGACGAATTGATCCATACCGTGCCGCTGGGTTTCCGGGTTGACGATGCGCAAGGCCTACAAGATCCGCGTGGCATGTATGGATCGGTGGTCGGTCTTGACCTGCATTTCGTCCGCACCCAGATTGCCGCCCTGCGCAATCTTGAAACCCTGCTGGCGCGCTGTCATCTGTCGATTGAGGAAACCGTGGTCACCCCGTTGGCATCGGGTCTTGCCGCCCTGACCCCGGATCAGCGCGAACTGGGTGCCACCGTGATCGATATGGGAGCGGGCACCACCAGCGTCGCGGTTTTTTACGGCGGACAAGTGATTTATACCGCGACCCTGCCGGTTGGCGGGGCACATGTCACCCGCGATATTGCCTATGGGCTGAACACCTCGCTGTCGCACGCCGAACGGATGAAAACCCTGCATGGCAGCGCCCTGACATCGCCATCCGACGATCAGGAAATCCTTGCGGTTCCGGTGATTGGCGATGAAGACGAAAACAACGTCAATCATGTACCGCGTTCCATGCTGATCAACATCATCAAGCCACGCCTTGAAGAAACATTTGAATTGATCCGCGATCAACTTGAAGAACATGGTCTGGCACAAATCAGCGGGCGCAGCATCGTTCTGACCGGCGGGGCCAGCCAGTTAAACGCCATTGGCGATCTGGCCGGACAGATGTTTGAACGATCCGCCGTGATTGCCCGCCCTCACGGGGTATCCGGCCTTGCCGAAGCCACCGGTGGTCCGGCCTTTTCGGCCTGTGTCGGCTTGTTATTGCGGTCGGTTGAACATCAAAACGATCCGCTCAGCGAAGCCATGCACCATATTCGCCAGTCCGGCGGACGGTGGGGCCGTTTGGGAGCGTGGCTAAAGGAAAATTTCTGAAACAGGTGTTTTTAGCACCCTTTAACGCTGTTTTTTCCGGAATCATTAAAAATATCGCATCTGCGGGCCAAGCATTAATACGGCAATAACCCTTTGCCAGCTAAAACGAATGTCAGGGTCTTGTCACGACTTGGGGAAGGTTGTGACAATCCCGAAGCTCTAAGCGCGGAGAAGGAAGAGCAAACATGAGCACAATCAATTTTTCTGTTCCGGAAACGGAAGAGAATTTAAAACCAAAAATTACGGTCATTGGCGTCGGTGGCGCCGGTGGGAACGCCGTCAACAACATGATCGCATCCGAACTTGAAGGATGTGATTTCGTCGTCGCCAATACCGACTCACAGGCCCTGATCCAGACCAGAGCCTCGCGGAAATTGCAGCTTGGCCGCAAGATCACGCAGGGTCTTGGCGCAGGCGCCCGTCCGGATGCCGGCAGTGCGGCCGCCGAAGAATCGATGGAAGAAATTCTGGCCCAGCTTGAAGGCAGCCACATGGTGTTCATCACCGCAGGCATGGGTGGCGGAACCGGCACCGGGGCCGCCCCGGTGATCGCACGCGCCGCCAAGGAAGCCGGGATTCTGACCGTTGGCGTCGTAACCAAGCCGTTTCATTTTGAAGGCACGCGCCGTATGCGCACCGCCGAGCAGGGGATCGAACAACTTCAACAATATGTTGATACCCTGATCATTATCCCGAACCAGAATTTGTTCCGGGTTGCAAATGAAAAAACTACCTTCGCAGATGCCTTTCAGATGGCCGACGATGTGTTGCGCAATGGCGTGCGGTCGATCACCGATCTGATGATGGTGCCGGGTCTGGTCAATCTTGACTTTGCCGATATTCGCACCGTCATGAGCGAAATGGGCAAGGCGATGATGGGCACAGGCGAAGCTACCGGCGAAAAACGCGCCCTTGAGGCCGCCGAAGCCGCTATTGCCAATCCGTTGCTCGAAGATGCCTCGATGAAGGGTGCACGCGCCGTTCTGATCAACATCACCGGCGGCATGGACATGGCGCTGTATGAAGTTGACGAAGCCGCCAACCGCATCCGCGAAGAAGTCGATCCCGAAGCCAACATCATTTTCGGTTCGACTTTCGATCCGAATATTGAAGGTGCGCTGCGCGTTTCCGTCGTGGCAACCGGCATTGACGCCGAAGAAGTCCGCCGTCCGAAACCGACCACCATTCCCCTGACCGGTCTTGCCGGTGGCAAAGCCGCCACCGCACAACCGGCCACTCCCTCGCTAGGTCAGTATGGCGCAACGCCACCGGCTGCCAGTGCTCCGGCACAGCAGGGCGGTTTTGCCGATGAGGGATATCAGGGGGGCGGGTCGGTCGATGAAATCCCGGCTGAACGTTTTGCCGCTACCGGCCATGCCCAGCAGCCCGGCCTTGCCAATCCGGCTGCCGACACGACTGAAACCGGTTCAATCGAACTGGGCCAGACGGTTCTGAAAACCCGTCCGGCACCACGCCCGGCCCCTCGTCCGGCACAGACAGCAACGCACCGCACCGATGACAGCGCCGATATGCAGTTCATCCCGCCGCGTGCTGCCCGTCCAAGCGATGCCGAAGCCCCCGGCCCCGATGTTTTCGAGGCCGCCGATGCCCAGAATGCCGTGCGCCCGCGTTTCAGCAATGGCATCCGCAGCCTGTTTGGCAAGGGGTCCTCGCCCGCCGGTGACCCGCATTATGATGCCCCGCGTCAGGCCGCCCCGCAGCCGCAGGCACCGGCACCGCGTCAAACCGAACTGGGTCTGGACACCGAACCATCCCCGCAACTGAAGGCCGACCCCACGGTCCGGGCGAAAACCTCGTCCGCTGCCGATGACCTTCTGGAAATCCCTGCTTTCTTGCGACGTCAGGCCAACTGACCGCAATTCTCCGCGCATAAGGGGAAAGGCTTTTGCCTTTCCCCTTTTTTAATAGGTAAATCGCCAGAAAATCTGCATAATAAATTGATTTATATGCATATTTAATCAGTTACAAAGCGTAACAAAGAGTGATTTGCCGCCTTGCGACGTCCCGGTTAGGGTGTCAGCATAACAAATGACGGTATTTCACCGTTTTAACCGGTCTTCCCAACTGAAAGCCTTTGGGGGTTAACGTGAATAACATTGCTGATATCAGCACCGCTTTTGGCGATGCGCGCGCCACAGATCAATCTGTCATCCGCCAGCGCACCCTGAAGTCCTCAATTGGCTGTGCCGGTGTTGGTCTTCATTCCGGCCATAAAATCCAGATCACCCTGCATCCGGCCCCGGCTGATCATGGCATTGTGTTTCGCCGTGTTGACCTTGCCGGTGCGCCATTGATCCCGGCCCGGTTCGACCGGGTGGTCGATACCCGTTTATGCACCTGCATCGGCGATGCCGCCACCGGCATCAAGATCGGCACGATTGAACATCTGATGGCCGCCCTTGCCGGGCAGCGCATCGACAATGCCCTGATCGACATTGATGCCGACGAAATCCCGGTGATGGATGGCAGTTCCGCCCCCTTTACCTTCCTGATCGATTGTGTTGGCGTCGAAGAACTTGACGCCCCGCGCATGGTAATCGAGGTTCTCAAACCGGTTGAAATCGAACATAACGGTTGCCGCGTTGCTGTTGAACCGGCGAACGGTTTCCATATTGATTTTGAAATTGAATTTGCCAGCAAGGCAATTGCCAACCAGCGCCTTGACGTCAGTTTTGGCGATGGCATTTTTGTCAATAATCTGGCCCGTGCCCGGACTTTCGGCTTTTTGCACGAAGTCGAAGCCATGCGCGCTGCCGGTCTTGCCCTTGGCGGGTCGCTGGACAATGCCGTTGTCCTGTCGGGCGACGAAGTGATGAACGAAGAAGGCCTTCGTTACGAAGATGAATTCGTCCGTCACAAAATTCTTGATGCGCTGGGCGATCTCTATACTGCCGGGCATCAGTTGCAGGGCAAGGTAACGGCCTATAAATCGGGCCATATGCTCAATAACATGCTGTTGCAGAAAATGTTTGCCGACGAAGACGCATGGCGTTTCATCCCGATGCGCAGCAGCCGTGCTGTCCGCCCCGAACCGGCTAGCACCCCGGTTCTTGCCACAGCCTGAAAAACATTATTTCTTTTAAAAACAGGCGGTCTTTCAAGGCCGCCTGTTTTTATTTGCGCCGATATGATGATAAAAGCCGAATTGGAGCAACACAACTACTTGCCCCCTCCCCCTGATCGCATGATATAGTCCCCGTGAAATTCGTCCTTCTGCGCCACAAATCCAAGGAACGCCCCTGTGCTTCGTTCGGCTACCCCGAAAAAAGTGATCGCAATCTGCGGCCTGACCCTGTTGCTTGCCGCCTGTGCAGGCAAGGAAGAACCGGCCTATGTTGAACGCCCGGTTTCCGAACTGTATAACAGTGCGCAGGATTTGCTGAACGCCAAGGATTATGTCAAGGCCTCCGCCGCCTTTGACGAGGTGGAACGCCAGCATCCCTATTCGGTCTGGGCAACCAAATCGCAATTGATGGCCGCCTATTCCTATTATCAAGACAATAAATACGACGACGCGATTTCAACGATTGACCGGTTTATTTCCCTGCATCCGGCCAATGCCGATGCCGCCTATGCCTATTATCTCAAGGCATTGTGCTATTACGAACAAATATCCGATGTTGGCCGCGATCAGGCGATGACGCAAAACGCCATGCAGGCGCTTGACGATGTCATCCGTCGCTTCCCCGAAAGCCAATATGCCCGCGATGCCAAACTGAAAAAAGACCTGACCGTTGACCACCTTGCCGGCAAGGAAATGAGTGTCGGCCGTTATTATCAGAAACGCGGCGAATATCTGGCGGCGATCAACCGGTTCAAATCGGTTCTGGACAATCACCAGACCACCACCCACGTTCCCGAGGCGCTGGCACGTCTGACCGAATCCTATCTGGCACTGGGTCTGGAAGGCGAGGCACAACGCACGGCATCTGTTCTGGGTCACAACTTCCCCGGCAGTGAATGGTATCAGGATTCCTATGACATGTTGCTGGGTAATGAACCCGCCGCACGCGAAGACGATTCATGGTGGCATACCGCGACCAAACCGTTGACCAACCTGTTCTGATTATTACAAACTTACCCTGCCCGCATTCATTGGTAATCCGTCCGGACAGTGACAGATTGCCAGATCAGTGATATGTGAAGGGCCTGACATGCCTGCTTCAGACTTGCTTTCGCGCGACCTGTTTTAACAACATCAGTGCCCCGCCATGCTTCGACGCCTCAGCATCCGAAATGTTGTCCTGATCGACCGGCTGGATCTTGATTTCCGCGACGGGTTAAGTGTGCTGACCGGGGAAACCGGGGCCGGTAAATCCATCCTTCTCGATTCCCTTGGCCTGGCGCTCGGCACCCGCGCCGATAGCGGCCTTGTCCGTCATGGTTGTGACAAGGCAAGTGTATCGGCGGCCTTTGGCCTGCCGCCCGGGCACCCGGCCTTTACCCTGTTGCGCGAACAGGATATCGACACCACTGACGATGAACTGGTGGTGCGTCGTATTATCACCGCCGATGGTCGGTCCCGCGCCTATATTAATGATCAACCGGTATCGGTCGGGCTTCTGCGCGATATTGGCAATTTGTGCGTTGAAATTCAGGGGCAGTTCGATCAGCACGGCCTGCTTGATCCGTCCACCCACCGCGCCACCCTTGATTCGCATGGCAATCTGGCAGCTTCGGCCCTGAATGTCCGCGAATGCTGGCGCAACTGGCGGGCGACCGAAAAGGAACTGGCAACCACACAGGCCCGTATCGACAAGGCCCGCAAGGAAGAAGAATGGCTGCGCCATGCGGTGGACGAATTGGAAAAGCTCGGCCCTGAAGAAGGCGAAGAACAACGCCTTGCCGAAGAACGCCAATTTTTGATGCATGGCGAAAAACTGATTGCCGCCCTGACCGATGCCGAAAGTGAATTGTCACGTGGCAAGGGTGCCGAAAGTGCGTTGCGATCTGCGCAGCGCCATCTGGAACGTGAAGTCCAGAAAGCCGAAGGCCGGTTTGAACCGATCATCGAGGCGCTGGACCGTGCCGCCATTGAACTGGAAGAAGCCGGACGGGCGATTGCCCGCGCCCAGGCCGACCTCAATCTGGATCCGGGCCATCAGGAAAGCGTCGAGGAACGGCTGTTTGCCCTGCGGGCGGCGGCACGCAAATATAATGTGCCGGTCGATGGCCTGAATCCGTTGATGAAAGATTTTCGCGGCCAGATCACCCAGCTTGAATTTGGGGAAAAGGAACTGGACCGCCTCAAGGCCGCCGTTCACCAACAACGCGCCACCTATGTCGCGGCAGCCGAAAAACTGCATGCCGCCCGCAAAAATGCCGCCCGCAGTCTTGATACCGCGATCAATGCCGAATTGCCGCCTCTGCGTATGGAAAAGGCCCGCTTTGTCACCGATATCCTTCTTCTGGAAGAACCGGAATGGGGTGTGGAAGGCATTGATCGCGTGCAATTCACCGTTGCCACCAATCCCGGCAGCCCGCCCGGCGCGCTCAATAAAATCGCATCGGGCGGTGAATTGTCCCGGTTTCTTCTGGCGCTCAAGGTTGTGTTGGCGCGGGTTTCTGCCGTCCCCAGCATGGTTTTTGACGAGGTTGACAGTGGTGTTGGCGGTGCCACCGCCGCCGCTATTGGCGAACGCCTGCATCGTCTGGCCGAAGAACGACAGATTTTGGTGATCACCCACAGCCCACAGGTCGCCGCCCGTGGTCGCACCCATTTCAACATCGCCAAGCGCGAAACCAATGGCGCGATGATTACCACCGTTAATGAACTGGTCGATGGCGAACGGCGCGAGGAAATCGCCCGTATGCTGGCCGGTCACAGCATCACCGCCGAAGCCCGCGCCGCCGCTGACAGCCTTCTGGACCGCGCCGGTGCGCAAGGTCTTGCCGCATCATCGTAACGGATACCCGGAAATGAACGCCGAAACCGCGCCCCCTACTTCTCTGGTTCCTGACATGCCTGCCACCGGGACCGAGGCACGTCAGCAACATGCCGACATCTCTGAGCGCATTCTTCGCTATAACGAAGCTTATTATATTCAGGATGAACCTCTGGTTCCCGATGCGCAATATGATGCCCTGTTCAATCGCCTGATCGAGCTTGAGGCGCGTTACCCGACCTTGAAGAAAAACAGCCCGACCCAGAATGTCGGCGCGGCCCCGGCCGATGGCTTTGCCAAAATCAAACATGCCCGCCCCATGCTGTCGTTGGCCAATGCCTTCTCGCGCGAGGATATTGTCGATTTTCTAGCCCGTATTCGCCGGTTTCTGAATATCGGGGCATCCTCGCCGGTTGATCTGGTGGGCGAACCGAAAATCGACGGCCTGTCCCTGTCACTGCGGTATGAAAACCGCGTTCTGGTCAGTGCCGCCACCCGTGGTGATGGCACCGAAGGCGAAGACGTCACCGCCAATGTTGCCCATATTGCCGACATCCCCAAACATTTGTCCGACGATGCCCCCGATATTCTGGAAGTGCGCGGCGAAGTCTATATGGCACGGTCCGATTTTCAGCGCCTGAACCAGACCCAGGCAGAAACCGGCGGCAAGACATTTGCCAATCCGCGTAACGCAGCGGCGGGATCGTTGCGGCAACTGGACCCGGCCATCAGCGCCAAACGCCCCTTGCGGTTTTTTGCCTACAGTTTCGGTGAATTATCCGAAAGCCTTGCCGAAACCCATTGGGATTTCATTACCAAAATTGGCGGCTGGGGCTTTGTCACCAATCCGCATACCACCCTTTTGCACACCGCCGATGACATCATGGCGTTCTATGACGAAATGGCCAATCAACGCGCAGATCTGGATTACGATATCGACGGCATTGTCTATAAGGTCAATCATTTTGAACTGCAATTGCGCCTTGGCTTTGTCAGCCGGTCACCACGCTGGGCGATTGCCCATAAATTCCCGGCAGAACAGGCAAAAACCCGCCTGCTGGCAATTGAAATCCAGGTGGGTCGCACCGGCGCCCTGACCCCGGTCGCCCGTCTGGAACCGGTCACGGTCGGCGGTGTTGTGGTGTCAAACGCCACCTTGCATAACCGCGATGAAATTGAACGGCTGGGCGTGCGGATCGGCGATCTGGTCACAGTGCAGCGCGCCGGGGATGTGATCCCGCAAATTCTGGATTTCATCCCTGAAGAACGTCCTGCGGATTCCGTCCCCTATCAGTTTCCCGATACCTGCCCGAAATGCGGCAGCCACGCCATACGCGAAGAAGGCGAGGTCGTCACGCGCTGTTCTGGCGGCCTGATTTGCCCGGCGCAGGCGGTGGAACGTCTGAAACATTTTGTCTCGCGCAACGCCTTTGACATCGAAGGCATGGGCGGCAAACATATCGAGGCATTTTTTGATCTGGGCTGGGTCACATCGCCCGCCGATATTTTCAGACTGGAAGACTCACATAGCGATGAACTGGTCAAACTTGAAGGTTGGGGTCCGAAATCCGCCGAAAACCTGTTTGCCAGTATCAATGAACGGCGCACCATCCCGCTGGACCGGTTTATCTATGCGCTTGGCATCCGGCAGATCGGGCAGGCCACGGCCAGATTGCTGGCACGGCATTACGGGTCGCTGGCACAATGGCGGCAGGCGATCCTTGATGCCCGCAATCCGGATGGAGAAGCCCTGCGCGATTTGATCAATATTGACCAGATCGGACCGGGCGTGGCCCACGACCTGATCGAATTCATGGCCGAGGATCATAACCGGGATGTTCTGGATGATTTGCAATCGGTGCTGATCATCGAAGATGTCAGCCCCCCGGTCACGGTTGAAAGCCCGGTAACCGGCAAAACCGTGGTCTTTACCGGCAAACTGGACCTGTTTTCGCGCAACGAGGCCAAGGTCAAAGCCGAACAATTGGGCGCCAAGGTTGCCGGTTCCATTTCGGCAAAAACCGATTACCTGGTTGCAGGACCGGGTGCGGGTTCCAAATTAAAGAAGGCAGAAGAACTGGGCGTGACTGTTCTTGATGAACAGGGCTGGCTTGATCTGATTGCCCCATAACATCCGCATTGCGGGAAAAAGGATAGAAAAATGGAAGACCTCAGCAGCTTTTTTCACCGCTATGCCGATGCCTATTTGCGATTTGACCCGACCTTGATGGAAGAATTTTTCCATTTCCCCTGTCTGATCAACGATCTGGGCGGGGTCCATGCCATTGCCGATGCTGACGCCCTGCGCCAATATCACATCCCGTTTTTCGCCGAACTGAAAAACGCCGACCTTGCCATGAGCAAGGCCATGCTGACCGATCAACAATCCGCCCTGCCCGGTGGCGCCCGCGCGCTGGTATCATTCCGGTTTGGCAACCGCGACAATAATCTGATTTTTGATTGCGATTATTCCTTTGCCCTGCTGCGACATGACAGCCACTGGAAAATCGTTTTCGCGCAACTGGGCGAAATCCGTTACAGTGATTTGTTCTGACGCCCCCGGCGCACCGCACGCGAAGGTTTGCCACGCACCAAAGCACCGGCAACATTGCCTGCGGCTTCGCGACCCAGGATGGCCTCGACATCCTCAATCCGGTCCAGAAATTTTAACAGACCGTATCCCTGAAAATACCTTATCCCGTGCCGGATTCCGGCGGCGATCTGATCGGTTGTTTCACAACGACATAAAATAATTCGCCCGGCAACACCGGTCGGCAAGGCCGCCAGTCCGGCTTCCAGATCGGCAACGGGTGTTGCATTCACCTTCAGAAACGCGACTAACGTCCGTTCTTCCTCACTCAGTTCCGCCAGTTCGGAAACGGGAATCCCGTCCAGCGCCATGCTGATTCCGTAATGATCAAGCCGCGCCCGGATGCCCCGACAAACCGACAGATTACTGCGCCACATCGGCAGGGCAATTTCAACCGTCATCTGGCGCACCTGTTCCATCGGCAAGGTGTCCAGCATGCGTTGAAAATTCGGGCCGACCACCCCCACCGGGTTAAGATTTAAAAAGCGTCGCCCGTGCGGGGTGCTGCGTTCCTTGGTGATATGCGACAAAACCCGGCTGTCGAGCAATTCGGTAAAACGCGCAAACATCCACGCATCCTGCAAAATCGCCTTGCCGGTGATCTGTTCCATCGCGGCGATCGAAACCCACATTTCCTCGCCAAAAACCGATGGTGCGGTATTTTTTTCAAGGTTCCAGATGGTTTGCAACCGCACATGCATCGACATGTCGGCCTGCCCGACAATCCGTTCAAGTTCGATCAATTGTCCCAACTGGGCCAGATCGGACGGGGCATCCTGATGGAAATCCGCGACATCATCCGCCGCCTGCCCGGCACCGGGCATATGACCAAGATATCCAACGCAACATTTGGCGAATTCGGGCACCTGATGTTCAAGATCAAACAGGCGACTGACCAGACTGCCATAGCGACGCGACATCAGAAAATAATTGATCTGCTCAACCAAGGCCAACATCCGGTCACACTGATCATTGGCAAAGACCAATGACACCGTATGCCCGCCCAGTCGTCTGGCCTGCAAACTGCGATTTGTCAGGCTGCGTTCTTCCAAAAACCGGATAAAGGCCTGAAACACGATCCGGCTGCGCGTCGCCGGAATCCCGGAAAAATCAAGTACGACCGAACTGTATCCCGGCTTTTGCAATCCTTCGCGCACAAGGCCATCGATCAGTTGTTGCTGGATCACCCTGTTCATGGTCAGGCCCTTTCGGAAATCGCCTCAACCTTCACCGACCGACAGCCAGTTACGGATGCCGGAAAGTCAATTTCAAGACCTTCCAATCACCAGACCAATGTATATATAATTTATTGATTGCTTATGTTTGATGTGAATCAACTGATCTTACAGTTATGACAATCATCAATTACAATAAATAAAAACGACGACTTATTGCTTCCCGGTAAAACGCAAACTCGTTATCGCCGAACTTCTGCGCCCGAAGGTTCATCGTCCGTTTCCTTGATGCCGATGTCGTTCTGCGCCGGTTTTGCCGATGGCATCCAGCGCAATGGGTGGGCCAAAAGCCGCCCCATCCCCGCCAGTGTCAGACCGTTTTTCAACAAGGCCACCCCGGCGGTGACAAAGGCAAAACCGATGATTTGCGGCAGGCTTAACACCTCACCCAACAACACCCATGCGGCAAAAAAGGTCAGGGCCGGGCCGGAAAGCGAAATCAGCGAAGCCTGCGTTGCGCCAATCCGCCGAATGCCTTCATACAGCAGGAAAAACGGAATGACCGTGCAAAAAATGGAAATGCCCGCAGTCCACAAAATGCCTTCGACAGTAAAGCCCATCGGGCGTGTGACCACCAGTTCATAGCCAATCATCCACGCCCCGGCCATGGTATTGACCAAGGCAGCAAAATGCATCGAACCAATCACCGTGATCATGCGTTGCCCGTAATAAAGATACGCCGCATAGGTCAGTGCCGAGCCAAACGCCCACAACGCCCCGACCCAAACATTATCGGCCACCGCCCCGATGCCGTCCGGTGCCACGACCAGAACCAGCCCGATATAGGTCACACCAAAACAGGCCAGTTGTCGCATCGGTGGAAATCGCCAGCGATGCAGACATTCCAGCAACAAAACAATCGCCGGAAAGGTAAACAGCACAATGCGCGATACCGTGACATCAATGATCGATACGGCGGTAAAATCGCACAGCGAAGCAGCAAAAAACAGCCCGCCATACAACAGGCCCCAACCGATATCCTGCTTTTGCATTTTGCGGTCGCCGGGCCGGTGTTTGCCAAACAGGTAAACGCCGATCCAGAAAAACGGCATGGCGATCAAAAACCGCAACAGCAACAAGCCATCCACCGTCATGCCGGTGGCATAAACATATTTCGCCAGCAACCCCTTCATGGCAAGGGCCGCCGTGGCAAGCAGCACCAGCGTCAGGGCCGATCCGGATGGTTTTACAGATGTCATGGCGGGCGGGTTCCGATCTCTCTTTATCCCTCAATCCTAGCCCGCATCAGACATTAATCAATTACAATTAAATGCTAGCAGTTATCAGTTTATTTGATATCATTAACCCCACATAAAAACACGTCCCGGAAACGTAACGGAAACCCGCCCCATGGATATCAAGCAGCTTCGCAGTTTCGTGCATATCGCCGAACTTGGCAGTCTGTCACGCGCCGCAGAACGCCTGAACCTGTCGCAACCCGCCCTCAGCCGCCAGTTGGGCCTGCTCGAAGAAACGCTCGATACCCAATTGCTCGAACGCACCGGGCGCGGGGTCAAACTGACCGAAGCCGGGCGGATGCTGGCGGAACGCGCCCGTGCCATTCTGGGCGATCTGGCAAGGCTTGAGGCCGATCTGAGCGAACGGCGCGATCAGGTGACAGGCCATGTCAATATCGGCCTTCCGCCCAGTGCGGGCATCGTCATTACCGGGATTCTGGTGGAAACCGTGCGAGAACGATACCCCGATTTGCGCCTGTCCATTGCCGAGGATCTGACCGGCGATGTTCAGGAAGGCCTGCTATCGGGGCGGATTGATGTCGGGGTTTTGCATGATGGCATGATTTCGCGCAGCCTGCATGCCGAACCGCTCTGGCGCGAGGATCTGTTTCTGATTTCGCATCCTTCGCTGGTGCCGGAAAATGCCTTTGATATCGATTTTGAAGATGTTCTTGGCCTGCCCCTGATCATGCCAACCCCCAAACACGGCCTGAGGGCCAAAATGCAGGAAGCCGCCTTTCGCGCCGGTCGCCCCCTGATCCCGGTGGTAGAAGCCGATGCGTTGCGGGTTCTGGTTGATCTGGTTCATCGCGGACTGGGCCATACGGTTTTGCCGCGCAGTTCGCTGGTCTCGGACCTGTCAACCGGGCGGCTCAAGGCACGGCGCATCATCAATCCGCAAATGTCGCGCAAGGTAATGCTGTCATGGTTGCAGGAACGCCCGCTTAGCGCCGGGGCGCAGGCGGTGATCAACACCTTGCGCGAACTGGCCGGAACCTTGCCGATGGCCGATAAAAGGCAAAACTGAAAATCCCGGCGCAAAACATCGCGCCGGGATCAATATCCGGGATCAACGATCAGACTTCTGCATCGGCATTCGAGGATTGCCGCCAGATATTCAAACCGCCATCGGTGGCGTATTTGTCGATTTCGGTCAGTTCATCGAGTGAAAATGACAGATTTTTCAACGCATCAAGGCTGTCATCAAGCTGTTCCACCGTCCGCGCCCCAATCAGCGCCGATGTGATTTCCGGGCGTCGCAACACCCAGGCAATCGCCATTTGCGCCAGACTTTGCCCGCGCTGCTGCGCGATATCGTTCAGCTTTTTCACCCGTGCCAGATTTTCATCACTCAGCATTTCCGGGCGGAAAGACGGCGCACGGGCGGCGCGTGCCTGATCGGGCACCCCGTTCAGATATTTGCTGGTCAACAATCCCTGTGCCAGCGGCGAAAAGGCAATACATCCCATGCCGAGCTCACCCAGCGTTTCCAGCAATCCATCCTCGACCCAGCGATTAAGCATCGAATAGGACGGCTGATGAATGATGCAGGGCGTGCCAAGGTCTTTCAGGATTGCCTGCGCCTTTCGGGTCATTTCCGGGGAATAGGACGACAGGCCGACATATAATGCCTTGCCCTGACGCACCACCTGATCAAGGGCCCCCATGGTTTCGGCCAACGGCGTTTCCGGATCGACCCGGTGCGAATAGAAAATATCGACATAATCGATCCCCATCCGTTTCAGGCTTTGATCCAGACTGGAAATCAGATATTTGCGCGATCCCCATTCCCCATAAGGACCGGGCCACATGCGATAACCGGCCTTGGTCGAAATCACCAGTTCATCGCGATGGGCGCGGAAATCCTTTTGCAGGATCACCCCAAAATTTTCCTCGGACGATCCGGCGGGCGGGCCATAATTATTGGCAAGATCAAAATGCGTCACCCCGCAGTCAAAGGCACGGCGCACCATGGCACGCTGATTTTCAAACGGATCAATCCCGCCAAAATTCTGCCACAAGCCAAGGGTGATCGGCGGCAGTTTCAACCCGCTGCGCCCACACCGGTTATAGGATGCTGTTTCGTACCGTGCCGCGTCCGGCAACCAGCCTTCTTGCAACGATGCCATTTTTTCCTCCTGATATTTTTAAAAATCCCCGATCATCCGCCCGGAATTGAATCGATCCAATATTCTATTGATACGCCATCAATTGCCCTGCTGTCAGCGCCGAAATCAAAAAGGCCACCCGATATCCGGATGGCCTTTGAAGGGAATGCTGTATGGTCAGGCTGTCGGACGACATAGCGGGGCCGTCGCCTTTTGCAGCCACAAACGATGATCTTCGTCCAGATCATCGGCATACATGCCATAGACTTGGGCATGATAATCATTCAGCCATTTCAATTCGTCATCTTCCAGCAACGCCACATCAATCAGGCGGCGTTCAATCGGGGAAAAGGTCAGGGTTTCAAAACCCAGCATCGGGCGATCCGCACCGGACGGGGCCTTGATTTCGGTTACCGCCATCAGGTTTTCAATGCGGATGCCATATTCGCCTTCCTTGTAGTATCCCGGTTCGTTCGACAGGATCATGCCCGGTTTCAGGGCGATGGTATTGGCCGCCTTGGAAATCCGCGCCGGTCCTTCGTGAACGCCCAGATAACTGCCAACCCCGTGCCCGGTGCCATGATCATAATCCAGCCCCGCCGCCCACAGGGGCGCACGCGCGATGGTGTCAAGCTGCTGACCGGTGGTGCCGACCGGGAAAATCGCCCGCGCCAACGCAATATGCCCTTTCAAAACCCGCGTGAAGCGGTCCCGGTGTTCATCGGACGGTGTGCCGACGATGGTGGTGCGGGTGATATCGGTGGTGCCGTCCAGATATTGCCCGCCGGAATCAATCAGGAAAATCTCGCCGGGTTGCAGTTTGCGATTGGTTTCCGGGGTACAACGATAATGGCACAATGCCCCATTGGGGCCGCTGCCGGGAATGGTGGTAAAACTGCTGCCGCGAAACAGCGGGTCTTCGGCGCGCAAGGCCAACAATTTTGCCGCCGCCCCTTCTTCATCAAGATCACCCTGTGCCACCGCATTTTCCAGCCAGGCAAAATAACGGATGATTTTCTGACCATCTCGGCAATGGGCGCGGCGCGATCCTTCCAGTTCCACCTCGTTCTTGCAGGCCTTGGGCAAGGCAACCGGATCGCGCCCGACCCGGACCGTCGCGCCGGCATCAAGCAATTGCAACCGGAACCAGTCCGCCCCCGTCGCATCATCCAGCCGCACCGATATATTGCCAAGGGCACGCAGCGCAGCAGTCAGTTCACCGGGATGGCGCAGATTGGCATCCCCCCGCAGCCAATTTTTGCTTTCTTCGGGGAATTTGCGTTCATCCATAAATACATCCACCGACCCGTCGCCAAAAATAATGGCATAGCCCAGCGCCAGCGGCGTTTGCGGCACATCACCACCGCGAATATTAAGCAACCACGCCAGACTGTCCGGGGCCGAAATAATCGCTGCTTCGCATTCCAGCGTGCTCAGACTCCGGGCGATTTGCATGCGTTTGTCATGGCTGGATTTCCCGGCATGGGCCATCGCCTGCGGGCGGACCGGGGCAACGGGCATGGCGGGTTGATGATCCCACAGGGCATCAATCGGATTGGGGTCAATCGCCACCAGTTCCGCCCCCACTCCCTCGCAGGCTTCGCGCAATTGCGTTGCCTGTTTGACCGTATGGACCCACGGATCATAGGCCAGTTTCTGTCCGGGCTTCAGATGATCATGAATCCAGCCAACCGGCGGTTCATCGACCAGATGGCGGTATTCATACAAATCACGATCCACCTGTTGGCGGACCTGAATGGTATAGCGGCCATCGACAAAAATCGCGGCGGCATTTTGCATCACCACCGCCGCCCCCGCCGAGCCGGTAAAGCCGGTCAGCCATGCCAGACGTTCGGCGCGGGCCGGAACATATTCACCCTGATGTTCATCGGCACGCGGAATGACAAATCCCTCGATTCCCTTGGCCGCCAGATAGGCCCGCAAACGCGAAAGCCGGTCTTGAGCATTGAAATGGTCTTTGGCCTGCCAGAAAGACGGGGCGCGTTCCGCACGCGCAGCCAGTAATTCCACCTTCAATTCATCGCTGACATCGGTGCCCAGCAGATCAAACCAGTCGGTCCGGCTGGTGCCGTCGGCACTGGCAAGAATACCGTCGATCAGATCGATAACGCCGGTCACGTCCCGGTTTACGCGGTCGCGTTTCAGCAAACCGGCAAGATGTGCTTCGCCCGAATAGGTCATATAGGTCCTCATATTGCTGCCTGCCAGCCCGCCGGGATCGGGCGGACGCCTAAGGGATTTTGCTTATTGTATACAATCCATCCTGCCGGAAATCAAACCCGCGATCAGCGTTTCTGCATGGATATATCCAAGCCATGTTCAGGAGGTATGCATGCCCTGCATTACTGGCAATGCACAAATTAACGATTTTTTATTATGACAGGGAAGTGACAAAAAAATGTCCAGTCGGGACATTAATTTGCAGGAGAAAATGCTCGGTGGTCCGTTTTCCGATTACTGCCCAAAGTGTTCATCAATCGCGTCGTCGCCAGACAGCCTATGACGGCCTTGAGTGCCTTTCCCAAAAGGAACGTATTGCGCTCGGCTTTGAAACAGGTTCCGCCCAACTGGGGTCTGACGCCAAATTGATGACCAGTCCGGACAGTGAAGCCGTTCGCGGCATCTGAAACAACGGATCAGTTCCCGCCCGACCGTTTTTTGCTGCGTGATTGATGGCTCGCGAGATTGAGGTTCACAATCTTCGTGATTTTTTTGTTTCTTCCCTCTGAAACGGCCCCGCTTCCCTAGCGGGGCCGTTTCTTTTTGCGCAACCGGCATCGCCCTGCCATGATCGGTAAAACATAGATCATCATGGGGAATGCGAAAATGTCCAAAACCGTTCTGATCACCGGTGGTTCACGCGGCATCGGTCGCGCCACCGCCCTTCTATGCGCACAGCAGGGCTGGAACATCATTTTCAGCTATGTCGGCAATCCCGACGCCGCACAGGAAACCCGCACCGCCTGCGAACAGGCCGGGGCAAAGGTTATCTCGCATCGCTGTGACGTGACATCCGAAACCGATGTCATCGCCCTTTTTGCCGCCGGGATTAAAAGTTTTGGCCGTATTGATGCGGTGGTCAACAATGCCGGGATCGTCGCCCCGGCGGCCAGACTGGCCGATATGGACATCGCCCGCATGAAATCGGTTTTTGATACCAATGTTCTGGGGGCCTATCTGGTGGCACGCGAAACCGCCCGCCATATGTCAAAAAGCCGGGGTGGCGCAGGCGGAACACTGGTCAATATGTCCTCGATGGCCGCCCGGCTGGGATCGCCTGGCGAATATGTCGATTACGCGGGCAGCAAAGGGGCGATAGATGCCATGACCATTGGTCTGGCCCGTGAACTGGGCCCCGAAGGCATTCGGGTCAACGCCATCCGCCCCGGCATCATCGATACCGACATTCATGCCAGCGGCGGCCGCCCGGATCGCGCCCACGAACTGGGCCCGACCTGCCCGCTGGGTCGCGCCGGTACGGCTCGCGAAGTCGCCGACAGTGTGATCTGGCTGGTCGGCGACCAGTCATCCTTTGTGACCGGCGCGATTATTGATGTATCGGGTGGACGTTAACCCACCACCAGCGTCGTCCAGTTTTCAACCGGAAACCGTTTGATCAGGTTCAGTCCGACATCGCGATAGGCTGACAGAACAAACTGTTCCTGATGCGACAACAGGCCCGACAACACCACAACGCCGCCATCAGCAAGCGTTGATGTTAAATCGCGGGCCATATGGCGCAACGGACGGGCCAGAATATTGGCACAAATAATATCGTAAAACCCGGCATGGCGAATGCGGGTATCGGCAAAACCGTTGGAATGCAGGGCCGTAACCAGATCGGAAATACCGTTGATTTTGGCGTTTTCACGCGCCACCCGCACCGATGCCGGATCAATATCGGCCATCATCACCGGACAGCGCCAGATTTTCGCACATCCCATGCCCAGAATGCCCGATCCGCATCCCATATCAAGGGCATTGCGCCGTTTGCCCTGCTTTGCCAGCCAGTCGATGGCGGCCAGGCAGCCCTTGGTGGTTTGATGTTCGCCCGATCCAAACGCCAGACCGGCATCGACCTGCAAACCGATTTTCGCCAGTGGCAAATCGCCATCCCAATGCGAGCCGTGCACATAAAACCGCCCAACCGAAATCGGCTTGAAACTGCGCAGATTTTCGCTGACCCAATCTTTGGGTTCGTAACTGCCATAATGGACGACCGGAACAGAAACCCCCATCGCCCCCGCCATCAGCGACAGGGCCGTTTCAACGGCAACCTTGTCAATCTCGGTGCCCGAAAATCCTTCGATCCGCCACGGCGCATCCGGGTCGCCCGGTCGTTCAAAATGCGACAGGGCATCACAATGATCATACAGCACGTCGGAAAAGACGCTGGCATAAGCCCCGTCAATCTCGAAAGTGAAATTATAGCAGCGTACGGTTTCGCTCATGGCTTCTCTCGCTTGGGCGGCAACACCGCCATTCTGATAATATAGTCTGATAAACAATCCGCCGGGATTAGCCCGGCAAAATGAAACTGTCGACCACCTTTTTCAGTCCGGCATCGCGAAAATCAATTTCCAGCTTGTTGCCTTCAACGGCACGGACCGTGCCGGGGCCGAATTTGCGATGTTTGACCGCATCGCCGACCTTGTATTTCGCCGAACCGGAACTGCTGATATTATAGGATTTTTCCCCATCCGACGGCACATCAATAATCTTGCTGCGCATCCGTCCCTGCCAGCCGGTACTGGCAAAACGCCGTTCGGATGCTTGTGATGCTGATGCCGTGCCGCTTTCGGACCAGGACGGCATTTTCATCCAGTCATCTGCCCCCCACGCACCGGGCGAAACCGCGCCACGTCCGCCCGAAAGCCCGGTATCGCTGGTGCGTTCGATATGGTCTTCAGGCAATTCATCGATAAAGCGCGACGGCAAGGCGCTTTGCCATTGATTGTAAATGCGGCGATTGGCGGCATAGGCCACGGTGGCGCGTTTCCGCGCCCGTGTGATGCCGACATAGGCCAGACGGCGTTCTTCCTCCAACCCCTTGATGCCACTTTCATCCATCGCACGCTGATGGGGGAAAACGCCTTCTTCCCAGCCGGGCAAAAAGACATAATCAAATTCAAGACCCTTGGCGGCATGCAGCGTCATCAGGGTGATTTTTTCGCGTTCGTCCGACTGGTCATTTTCCATCACCAGCGACACATGTTCCAGAAACACCGTCAGATTCTCGAACTCGCCAATCGCCGATACCAATTCCTTGAGGTTTTCCAGCCGCCCCGGCGCATCGGGTTCGCGGGCCTGTTGCCACATTTCGGTATAGCCGCTTTCATCCAGAACGATTTGCAACACATCGACATGGGATTTTTCCGCCAGCATCGCCCGCCAGCGATCAAAATCATCCAGCAACCCGCCCAGCGTCTGCCGCATCTTGGGCTTTAAATCCTCGGTGCCCAGCAATTCCCGCACCGCGATGGGCAACGAGACCGACCGGTCGCGGGAATATTGATGCAACATCTGCAAGGTTGCCTTGCCGATACCGCGTTTGGGCACATTGACAATGCGCTCAAAGGCCAAACTGTCATCGGGTTGCGCCACCATGCGGATATAGGCCAGCGCATCGCGAATTTCCTGGCGTTCATAAAACCGCGGCCCGCCAATCACACGGTAAGGAATGCCCAGCGTGATCAGACGTTCTTCAAATTCGCGGGTCTGAAACCCGGCACGAACCAGAACAGCCATGCGCGATGCCCCGATGCCCTCACGTTGCAGGGCCTCGACATCCTCTCCGACCAGCCGCGCCTCGGCCTCGCCATCCCACACACCCTTGACCTGCACCTTGTCGCCATGGTCAAGCTCGGTCCATAATTCCTTGCCCAGACGGCCTTCATTATGGGTAATCAGGGTGGAGGCCGCCGCCAGAATATGCGGCGTGGACCGGTAATTCTGTTCCAGCCGAACCACTTTGGCACCGGGAAAATCCTGATCAAACCGCAAGATATTGCCGACCTCGGCCCCGCGCCAGCTATAGATCGCCTGATCGTCATCACCGACACAGCAAATATTGTGATGCGCCATCGCCAGGGCACGCAACCACAAATATTGCGCAACATTGGTATCCTGATATTCATCAACCAGAATATAGCGGAAACTGTTCTGATATTGCCGCAGAATTTCCGGATTCTGTTGAAACAGCGTCAGGCAATGCAACAGCAAATCGCCAAAATCTGCCGCATTGAGCACCGCAAGACGGTCCTGATAAATCCGGTATAGTTCCTTGCATCGCCCATTTGCAAATTCGCTGGTTTCTGTCACCCGGTCGGGTGTCTGACCGCGATCTTTCCAGCGCTGGATAATCCCCATCAATTGCTTGGCAGGCCATTTTTTGGCATCGATCTGTTCGGCATCCAGAATTTGTTTCAGCAGCCGCACCTGATCGTCGGAATCCAGGATGGTGAAATTCGGTTTCAGACCGATCAGCTCTGCATGGCGGCGCAACAGCCGGGCCGCCAGCGAATGAAACGTACCCAGCCACCATCCTTCCACCGGACGGCCCAGCGCGCTTGCCACCCGTTCCTGCATTTCCCTGGCCGCACGGTTGGTAAAGGTCACGGCAAGGATTTGTTGCGGATGCAGATATTCCGGGGCGCCAGATTTGCTTTGCAGCAAATGCGCCAGCCGGGTTGTCAAAACCCGCGTCTTGCCGGTGCCCGCCCCGGCCAGCACCAGAAGCGGCCCGTCCAGGGTTTCCACCGCCGCCCGCTGTTCCGGATTCAGATTGGCAAGATAATCGGGTGCCGGGCGGTCCCCGGCAACAGGACCGCTATCCAGCCGCATGTCGGGGGCGGCACTGCCTTCATCAATTTCAAAAGGATCATTCATCATGGCCGCATATATAGCATGCCCGCCATCTTGAACCAGTACGCGATTGCGATTTGAGGCAACAAAAACGGGTTACCCGATACCCGGTAAAAAATGCCGGGTGGACTGACTTCATCCTGCTTTATAACCACTTTCCAATCCCTTGCCCCTGTCAAACCACCTGCCAGCCCCAACTGGTTTGAAAATTGCTTGGATTTCGGATGCCTGACGAACCGGTACGTTATCCCGGCAAATCATGCCCTTGGCCATGCGGGTGATGTCCGGTCTGATCAGGTTTCGTGTCTTTGATTTATAGGGGATATCGAATGACGAGTGGTATCAGTTCTCTGAGTTCCGGCATGCAGATTTATGCAAGCCAGCGTTCCGGGACAACCGCCCTCGGTGCTATCGAAGAGATCGCAGGTTTTGGCGCAGGAAGTGCCGCATCCGGGGCGCAATATACGACGGCAACATCCGGTTCGGATAATGCCGTCAGCTTTTCCGAACAGCTTTCCGAAGCCATGCGGGTCGCCATGTTGCAATTTCAGGAAAGCGACGACACGGACAAATCCGACGGTTTGCCTGATGCCCGTGACATGTTCGCAAATCTTGACAGCGACGGCGACGGTTTGCTCAGCAAGGAAGAATTCCTGGCAGGCAAGCCCGATGGTGTCAGTGATGAACAGGCCGAAAATCTGTGGAACCGGATGGCAGGCGATGATGCCACCTCCATCGGGGAAAATGATTTCCTGACGGCCATGGCATTGCGCCCGCCCGCCGCCGCTTCATCCGATGCGGCTGAAGAAGACAGCCTTGCCGGTCTTGACGGTGTGTCTGGCGAGGAAGAGGAAGAACAGCAATATCACCCGCTTGATATCGACCGGGATGGTACGGTCAGTCTGGTGGAATTGCTGACAGCACAGACTACCAGCGCCACGTTGAACCCTGCGGATTCCACCCAGAAACAGGGCGGCAACAATTCATCTGCGGTTCATCTTGATAACCGCCTGATGGCACAATTGATGTCCACCGGCGGTATGACGCAAGCCAGCAACCTTGCCGCTGCGGCCTGAACATGATCTCACCCCGGGAACACATATTTGCGTTTCCGGGGTGAGGATTGAAAACATTTTAAAATTTCTGCGCCAGTTTTTCCTGCCCTGTCCGTGAGAACAGATAGCCGACGGTGTGTCCCCCTAAGCAATCCGTCGGCCTGACATCTTTTGCCGGGCTCCCCAAGCGCCCGGCAAAAGACCCCGCAGGCAGACAGGAGCATATCGTCATGAGCAGCATCGACAGCCTCGGCAGCAGCAGCCTTGCACAAATTCTGGCAAGTCAGCGCACCACAAGCAGTTCGGGCATCGAAGCGATCGAAGGCATTTCCGCCTTTGACAGCAATACATCATCGGGCACAACCAGCAGCAGCGACACCACAATCGCCGCCGACACCGCCCTTACCTCCACCGAACAGCTTTCAGAAACCCTGAAGGCCGCCCTGCTGGCCTTGCAGGAAAGCGATTCCGGCAGCGCCACCGATAGCGACAGCGAATCCTCCTTTGCAAAAGACATGTTTGCCTCGCTTGATACCGATGCCGATGGCACCCTGACCAAAGAAGAATTTCTGGCCGGAAAGCCGGATGATGTTAGTGATGAACAGGCTGAAAACCTGTGGTCGCAAATCGCCGGTTCGGATGCCCGAAGCATGGATGAAGCCAGTTTTACCACTGCAATGTCGGCAACGCCCGCACCGCCTGCATCATCGGATGACAGCAGCAGCACATCTGGTGGCGGAAGTAGCAGCAGTTCTTCGGAAAATTATGATCCGCTTGATACCAACAAAGACGGCGTAGTCAGCCTTGAAGAACGCATGGCTGGCAATGGCAGCGGTGAAGACCAAAGCGGCCTTGGCACCAAGGTAATGGCGCAACTGATGGCATCGCTGGACGCCGCCTGATCAGTTAAACAGTTTGGGCGGCGCATCGCCGCGTTCTTCGCCCTGAATTTCCAGAAGGGCGCGGTGATAGGCCATCATCGCGTCCTTTTCATGGACAAAGCCGACCACAAGCCGGTCTTCGGCGTTGGAAATCACCGGCAAATGTTCTTCGCCCGATTGTTCCATCAGTTTGATTGCACTTTCGATACTGTCATCGGGCAGCAAAACCGGCGGTTTGATCCGCGCCACCTGCCCGGCGGTAACTTCATCGCCAATATCGGGATTAAAGGCCGCATGACGCAAATCGGCCAGCGTGATCGTACCATGCAATCGGCCGCCGTCATCGATCACAAACAATTCGCCATACGGCGCATCGACCAGTTTGCCGCGAATAGCCGGAATACCTTCGGACAGGGTAACCGTCTGGTATTTTTCATCCATGATATCGGCGACCTTCATCGTCCGCAGCAGATTGACCTCGCGGCCCCAGCGCGTATTCAGACCCCGGCATTGTAACTGCCAGGCAAAGAACGACCCGTGGCGGCTTTGATCGACAATCACCGATGCCACGACCGAGGCCACCATCACCGCCATCGTCAATTGATAATCGCCGGTCAGTTCGAATATGATCAGGGTGGTGGAAATCGGCGCACCCAGCATGGCGGCGGCCACCGCCCCCATCCCGACCAGCGTATAGGCCCCGTGGCCCGATGACAGATGCGGGAAAATTTCGGTAGCCGTCACCCCGAATGCCCCGCCCAGCATCGCGCCCAGAAACAGGGCCGGGCTGAAAATCCCGCCCGCAAAACCAAGCCCGATACACACCACAATCATTGCCGCCTTGGCAAACAGCAATTCCATCAAAAATGACCAGGAATAAGCCTGATACAGCGCATCATTCATCGCGCCATACCCCACCCCGACAATCTGCGGATAGCGAATGGCAACAATCCCGACCAAAGCCCCGGCAATGGCTGGTTGCAGCCAGCCCGGCAGCCGCGCCCATCCGGCAACCCCGCGCACCACCGGAATCGAACGGATCACCAGAATGGCACAAATGCCCGCCATCACCCCCAACAGGGCAAAGGCCGGAAATTCCAGAAAGGATTCGATGCGATAGGACGGAATCAAAAAGGCGACATCGCTGCCATAAAACAACCGGCTGATGATGGTGCCGGTCACCGAGGCCAGGACAATCGGCGCAAAGGCCGTAATGGCATAATGACCCAGCACCACTTCGTGAGCAAACAGCGCCCCGGCTATCGGCGCATTGAAGGATGCCGCCACCGCCGATGCCACGCCACAACCCAACAATGTGCGCGACGCCCCGCGCCGCAAATGCAGAATCCGCGCCAGCCACGCCCCGAATGTCGCCCCCATATGGACCACCGGTCCTTCACGACCCAGCGATGACCCGGTGCCCAGCGACACCATGCTGGCAAAGGCCGCCTTGACCCCGCACCGGGACGACATCCGCGCATCATGAAATGCCACGGCATCAACCACATCGACCACACCGTGCGGTCGTTTCCCTGGCAGAAAATAATGGATGAACAACCCGACAAACAACCCGCCCAGCGTCGGCACCAAAATCAGATGCCATGCGGGCAGAGTCGCCAGAAATCCATGCACCGATTCACGGGCCGACCCGAATGTCAGTCCCTGTATCAGCAACAATCCTTCGCGAAACAGGATGGTGCCCGCCCCGGCCATCGCGCCAACGACAAGGGCCAGGATCGACAACACAAGCTGTTCACTGCGCAAAATACGCCGCAAATGACCAACCAGCATATTTGATTTCAGCAGATTCCGGGCCAAAACAAGGATCCGTTACGAAACATGAAAAACCACAAGACCATCATCATGCCAAAGCCTTGCCAATAAAAGGTAAAGCTTTTCAAAGGTCGATGGTTCCCCTTTGCATAAAATGGACCTTTGCCGGGTGTTTACCCGTCGGTTACCCGCCTTTGACCAACGATAAGGCATAACAAAGCCAAAAGAGAGAGATGAGGCGGTCATGCAATATCAGCTTACGATCAATGGAGAGTCCCGCACCGTTGATGCCGAACCCGGCACCCCGCTGCTTTGGGTTCTGCGCGACGAATTGAAACTTACCGGCACCAAATTTGGTTGCGGCGTTGCCTATTGCGGTGCCTGCACCGTGCATGTGGATGGTTATCCGACCCGATCATGCCAGACCTTTGTCGAGGATGCGGTCGATGTCCAAATCACCACCATCGAAGGTGCAACCGACAAGATTGCCCAAGCGGTTCAGGCTGCATGGCGCGAAAAGGATGTGGTCCAGTGTGGCTGGTGCCAGTCCGGCCAAATCATGTCGGCCATTGGCCTTCTGAATGAAAACCCGAAACCGACAGATCAGGAAATCAAGGATTACATGCACGGCAATGCCTGTCGTTGTGTGACCTATGTCCGCATTAACGAAGCCATCAAGCTGGCATCTGAAAAGCTGGAGGCCTGAGCCATGACAATCACTGTTTCGCGTCGCGGCTTCCTGAAGGCAACAGCCGCAGGCACAACCGCCCTTCTGGTTGGTTTGAACACCAAAGGCGTTTTGGCGGCTGGCAGTTCTGCCGCGGCCACAACCGATCTCAATCCGTTTGTCAAAATTGATGCCGACGGCACGGTCACTGTCATCATCAAGCATTTTGAAATGGGTCAGGGAACAACCACCGGTCTGACCACCCTCGTTGCCGAAGAACTTGATGCCGACTGGGATCGTGTGCAGATCGATTTTGCCCCCTCTGACAATAACCGGTACGCCAACCTGTTCTTTGGGGCGCAGGGAACCGGCGGTTCCACCTCGATTGCAAATTCGTTCATGCAATACCGCGAAGCCGGTGCTGCTGCGCGGGATATTCTGGTGCGTGCTGCGGCCCGGCAATGGGATGTTGATGCCAGCACCATCACCGTTGAAAACGGCATCCTGACATCCGGCGGAAATTCCGGTCATTTCGGCGAATTCGTGGCTATTGCCACAACGCTTGAGGCGGTCGAAAAACCAATGGTCAAAACACCCGATCAGTTCAAACTGATCGGAAGCAACAAACTGCACCGCAAGGACAATTCCGGTAAAACCAATGGCACGGCAATGTTCGCAATGGATGTCAATCTGCCGGGCATGATCTATGCCGTGATCATGCGCAGCCCCAAATTCGGAGGCACGGTTGTCTCCTTTGACGATAGTGCCGCCAAGGAAGTCGGGGGCTTTATCGCAGCACAAACCCTGCCGAACAAGGCAGGCGTTGTTGCTTTTGGCAAAAACACATGGGCGGCGTTTCAGGCCCGTGATGCCCTGTCCGTCGAATGGGATTTCAGTCAGGCTGAAACGCGCAGCACAGATACCATGATCGCCGATCACAAGGTCCTGCTTGACGCACCTGAATTTGATGCCAACCACGAAGTCCCGCTGGCTTCTGTTGCCCCGCTGATTGCAGAAGCCGCCAAAACGATTGATGCAGAATTCACCTTTCCGTTTCTGGCCCACGCGCCACTGGAACCGGAAAATTGCGTGATCGAGCCGACCGAAAATGGCGTGCGCGTCCATGACGGCTGCCAGTTCCCGACCTTGACCCAGCCGATGGTTGCCGCCGCGCTTGACCTTGATCCGTCGCAGGTCGAAGTCAAAACGCTATATGCCGGTGGTTCGTTCGGTCGCCGGGCCAATGCAAGTTCCGACTATAATGTAGAGGCCGCAATGGCCTATGCGGTATCGGGTCGCAAGGTTCCGGTCAAACTGGTCTGGAGCCGCGAAGACGATATCAAGGGCGGCTATTATCGTCCCATGTCGGCCCATAGGGCGAAAATCGGCCTTGATGCCAATGGCAAGATCATGGGTTGGGATCATCGCGCCGCCGTCAAATCCATTGCCAAAGGCGGCCCGTTTGAAGGCATGGTGCAGAAGAACGGCGTTGATCCGACCTCTGTCGAAGGCGTCTCGGAAAGTCTGTACAGCATCCCGAATTTTGGCATCGGACTAAGCGATTTCAAAACAGCCGTCCCCATCAACTGGTGGCGTTCGGTCGGGCATAGCCATACCGGGTTTGTCATGGAAAGCCTGATGGATATGGTGGCAAAAGAAACAGGTCAGGACCCGATTGAAATGCGCCTTGCTATGCTTGATCCAAGTGGTGCCAATCAGGCCCGCATGATCGAAGCGATCAAACTGGTGCGCGAAATTTCCGGCTGGAAAGAAGGGGATCAACGCGGCTTTGCAAGCCACTATTCGTTCAATACCTGTGTGGCGGTTGTTGCCGATATTACGGTCGAAGAAACGACTGTCCACGTCAACAAGCTGTTCATGGCCGTGGAATGCGGGGTTGCCGTGAATCCCGATGTTATCCGTGCGCAGATGGAAGGCGGGGCCGGTTTTGCCCTTTCAGCAATCTTCCGCAACGAAATCACACTGACTGACGGGGAAGTCGATCAATACAACTTCCCGGATTATGAATTACTGCGCAATCAAGAGATGCCAGAAATCGAAGTCGCGATTGTTCAGTCGAACAATGCACCGACTGGCGTTGGCGAACCGGGTGTTCCCCCGACCGCTCCGGCTGTTGCCAATGCCATCTTTGCCAAAACCGGAACGCGAATCATGGATCTCCCCATGACCAGGGCCGGTTTCGACTTCGTGTAAGGCATACTGCCCGGGGGACCAAATTCTCCCCCCTCCCGCGTCCTCCGGGCAGGACTTCCCTTGAAGGGAACAAATGATGAGCAACCAACTCTCTGCAATGCTGGATGTCTGGCACGCCAACCGCGATGTCACGCAATGGGTTTTGGGTACGGTCTATCGCACCCAAGGATCGGCCTATCGCAAGGCCGGGGCGATGATGCTGATCAATGGGCATGGCCAACAATTCGGATTGCTGAGTGGCGGTTGCCTTGAAGCCGACATCATCCGCAATGCCCGCAAGGCGATGCTGACCCAAAAGGCTGTCATGCTGGTCTATGACGGCACGGACGAGGATGATCTGTCCTTCAAACTTGGTGTGGGCTGCGGCGGTGCGGTTTACATCATGCTCCAACCGATCACGGCAACCAATGATCTGGGTCTTTCGGATTTGCATCACGCCCTGCAACAGCGCGAAGGCGGCCTTTATGTCCAAAAGATTGGCGATGTTGTTGGCCATTTTCGCTCCGGAAACGTTTCGGCACCTTCCCCCGCCCATATTGAAACCCGCGCAGATGGCGAATGGCTGGTCACGCCAATCTGCCCCGAACCCCATATTCTGGTGGTTGGCGGTGGCATGGATGCCCGCCCGGTCATCAATATCGCCCATGAAATGGGATGGAAAACCACACTTGTTGATCCGCGTGCCGCCAATGCCCGCGCCGAACATTTTCCCCGTGCCGATACCATCCTGCGCAAGATTGATGACACCCTTGCCAGACACGTTACCGATCAGAAAATCGATGCGGTGATTTTGATGGCGCATAGTGTCGCCATTGATGCCGGTGCGCTTGCAGTTCTTTGCAATGCCCCGATCCGGCATCTCTCGGCTTTGGGGCCCCGTCATCGTTTCAACGATGTCTTGCATCATGCCGGGATCCATCGTGCGGATCTGGCCTTTGACATATCAAGCCCGGCGGGACTTGATATCGGGGGGCAATTGCCCGAAAGCATTGCCCTTTCGATGTTATCGGGCATTCATGCCGCCCTGTACAAACAACTTGCCGCCCCGGCCATGGCACAGGCGGCTGAATGACCCTGAACAACGCGCCTTCCCCGCAAACACCGCGTCTGGCCGCCCTGATACTGGCGGCCGGTGAAAGTGCGCGTTTTGGCGGACGCAAACAACTTGCCGATATAGGCGGTAAACCGATGATCTGCCACTGCATGGATGTGCTGGACACCATATCCGGGCTTGATCTGTTTGTCGTACTGGGTGCCTTTGCCGATGAAATCATTCCCGTACTTGGCCCGTCCCGACGGGTCATTACAAATAAAGACTGGGCCTCTGGCATGGGAAGTTCGATTGTGTCCGGCATCGCCGAAATCAATAATCGCGGCGGATATGACGGGGTGCTGATTACCCTGTGCGATCCGGTGCAACTTTGCGCAACCGATTATCGAAAACTCATTGCAACATTTGATGGTCATGCCATCACCGCCACCCGCCACAAGAACGGTTTTGGTGTCCCTGCAATCTTCCCGTCACATTTATTTGATGTACTGGCCAACCTTTCAGGCCGGACCGGTGCCCGTACTATCCTGAATGGTTCGGGGTATGATGTCATCGGTATGGATATGCCAAATGCCGGTTGCGATATCGATACCCGCGATGATCTGGTTGCGTTTCACAGGCAAAAGGCATGACTGATCTATATGATGAGTCCCGCATGTTTTGGGCTGACCGCAAACCGGAATTGCGGCATGCTGGACACCCGGCAGGCAAAAGACGACGTGAATGAAAGCAACAGCAAATATCATGGTCCTTCTGGTCGAGGACAACATGGATATCGCCGCAACCGTCAGCGACTATCTGACGATTGAAGGGATTGAATGCGACCATGCCTATGACGGGGAAACCGCCTATCAGCGGGCGCTGACCGGTGAATATGACGTCATCCTGCTGGACATCATGCTGCCCTTTCGCGATGGGATCAGTGTTTGTCGTGCCTTGCGCGACGAAGGGATCGACACGCCTGTCCTGATGCTGACCGCGCGCGACACCCTTGATGACAAAGTCGAAGGGTTCCTTGCCGGGGCGGATGACTATCTGGTCAAACCGTTCGAGCTTCAGGAACTTCTGCTGCGCACAAGGGTTCTCTCACGCCGCCGCAGTGGCGAAGTCAAACGGTTCACCCTTCGTGACCTTGTGATCGATTTTGAAGGCCGTTCAGTAACCCGTTCCGGACAAAACATCAATGTATCGCCGACCGGCTGGACGATTTTGGAAGTTCTGGCCCAAAACAGTCCGCGCGTTGTAACGCGCTCGCGCCTGTCCATGGCCCTGTGGCAAGGGGACCCGCCCGATACTAATGCGCTTAAAACGCATCTTTACAAATTGCGCCACCGGATCGACAAACCGTTTGAACAAAATCTGATCCATACAATTCCAGGCCAGGGCGTCGCCCTTCGCGAGCAATCGTCATGAAAACCTGTTGTGCACCGAAAACCAGATCCTTTTCACGCTTTGTCCGTAATTACGTCCTGCTGGGACTGGTGCTTACGCTCGTACTTTATACGGTTGTGGTCAATTTCTACATGATGTACGGCAAAAGGATGGTCACATCCTTCCAGCTTCAGGCCATCGCCGAACAATATGACGCCGAACTTGCCACAAATCCTGACACACCTTTGCCCAGCGGTTTCAATCTCGAAACCTTCACCCGTTTTGAAAATCTGCCGGGTGAATTACGTGCACTGATCTCGCCCGGTGACCTCGAAACAGGCAAGCTTGTCTATCTCGACACAGACAAATATGCCAAACAGAAACATCCTCAAAATCCGCTTTTTCTTGTCTTTCCCTATGAACTCCGCAATGGCAGCGAAATCCTGCTTTTGCAGACCTATCAGGCTGGCTATGAAGACAGCATTTATTTCACACGTCTTCGTATGCTGGCGATGCTGTCGATTCCCTTTGCCCTGGCGGTTGTCGGTATCTTTGCATGGTTTCTGTGGGTCATTGGCAAGCGCCTGACCAAACCATCGGAAAACCTGCAATCATGGGCCAACAAACTGACCGCTGAAAAACTGTCCGAGCCAATCCCCGATTTCGGGTTTGAAGAACTGAATGACGTGGCCCGCGATCTGCATCAATCACTCAGCCGCATCGATCAGTTCGTCGCGCGCGAACGTGAATTCCTCCGTCAGGCCAGTCACGAACTGCGCACCCCGATTACCATCGTTTCAGGCAATGTCGAATTGATGGAAAAAAGCCCGCTCAACCAGACACAATCGCGTGCATTGGGCCGGATTAAACGCGCCAACCGCAATATGCAGCAATTGCTTGAAACGCTTTTCTGGCTGGGTCGCGAAAATGCACCTAACGGCGAAAATGAAAAGATCAATTTTCTGGCCTTCGTCGAACAGGAAATCAGTGACCTGTCCTATCTGACGGATGGCAAAAACGTCACTTGCACTTTTATCCCCGATCAGACCGACACGATGATTTTTACATCGCGTGCCGCCCTGATGATTGTTGTCTCCAACCTGATCCGCAATGCTTTTCAACACACACCAAAGGGACAGGTCACCATCACACTGAACGGCACTGTTCTGACCGTCGAAAATACGCACAATATCTGTAATGGCGAATGCCGCACCCCGCAGGGCGAGGGCATCGGCCTGCATCTTGTCCGGCGCATCTGCAAACGGCTGGATTGGGATTGCATTCCGACCCCGCTATCTGACGGAGGCATGTCTGTCACCTTTGACCCCGGCCCGGACACACTGGTCAAAGCCGAACCCGAACGGATTACGGTTCATTAGAAATGGTCCAGAGCATGTCATTCTGATTAAGAGACTCAAGACGTGTCCTGACAATTCAAAAAACCGTCATTGATCTTTCCCCCCAGTCTGACGCATTCTGCTGGCAAAACAGGCCGCTATCACGCGACCCCATTCTGACATTCAGGATTTTCTATAAATGACCACAAGTCACACCACGACACGGGGCCCTTCCCGCCCTGTGCCAGCCTTCGTCGAATTTGTTACCCTGATGGCCCTGACAATTGGTCTGGTCGCGCTGTCGATTGACAATCTTCTGCCGGCCTTTGGCCCGATTGCGGCGGACTATGCCGTTGCCAACAGCAATGATGTCCAGATGCTGATCTATGTTTTCATGATCGGCTTTGCGGTAATGCAGATTGTCTATGGCCCGCTGGCCGACAGTTTTGGCCGTAAACCGGTTTTGATGGCAGGCTTGCTGATCTATGGCATCGGCACCGTGATGGCAATTTTCGCCGACAGTTTTGAACATCTTCTGATTGCCCGGTTTGTTCAGGGGCTGGGGGCTGCCGCCCCCCGTGTTCTGGTGATGGCAATTACGCGCGATTGTTTTGATGGCCGCGAAATGGCGCGGGTGATGTCGTTTATCATGATGATTTTCATCGTGGTGCCGGTCTTTGCCCCGGCATCCGGCAGCCTGATTCTCGCCCTTGGCAACTGGCACATGATTTTTGTCAGCACGCTGGTTCTCTCCATGATGGTTGCTATCTGGCACTGGCTGCGCATGCCCGAAACCCTGCATCCGGAATACCGGCACAAATTGTCGGCACGGCGAATTGGCCGCGACATGCTGACCACCATCACAAACCGCCAAAGCCTGGGTTACAGCACAGCGATGGGGCTGATGTTTGCCTGCCTGATGGCCTATATCGGCTCGGCCCAGCAGATTTTTGAAACCGAGGTTTACGGGCTTGGCATCTGGTTTCCGCTGGTATTTGGCCTGATCGCTGCGGCCATGAGCGTCTCGTCCTTTGTCAATGCCCGGCTGGTGCGCAAGGTCGGCATGCACAAACTGTCACAGGGCGGGCTTTTGATCCTGTGTACCGGCAGCCTGATCAATCTGGTGATTGCGCTGGTTTTTGACGGGGTGCCGCCACTGCCGGTTTTTGGCATAGGCCTGACGGTCACACTGTTTTGTTTTTCCCTGACCATGCCGAATTTCAATTCGCTGGCGATGGAACCGCTTGGCGCGATTGCCGGAACGGCATCCTCGGTAATCGGGGTTTACAGCACCCTGATTGGCGTAATTGCGGGCGGTATCATCGGACAGGCCTTTAACGGCACCGTCATCCCGCTGGTGGCGGGCTATCTGACATTGGGAATACTGACCCTGATCATCATCGCCATCATCGAACGCGGTCGTTTGTTCCACGCCACGCATCAACCCTGACCGGTCAAGAATGTCTCTTACCCCGCCAGACGAAACTGGCGGGGTTTTTGATAGGTCAGGAAGCCTGCCGGGCCAACGGTCCGCCTTCGTCATAATGACGCGGTTCGTAATTCAGGTTCGGTGCCAGCCAGCGTTCGGCCTCGGCCAAAGTCATGCTCTTGCGTCTGGCATAATCTTCGACCTGATCACGTTCGATCTTGCCAAGGCCGAAATATTTGGCATCGGGATTGGCAAAATAAAATCCGCTAACCGACGATGCCGGGGTCATGGCGCAACTTTCAGTCAGGCGCACCCCGACGGTGTTTTCCGCATCCAGCAACTGCCACAAGGTACGTTTTTCGGTATGTTCCGGGCAGGCCGGATAACCGGGTGCCGGGCGGATACCCTGATATTTTTCGCCAATCAGATCGGCATTGCTCAGTGCCTCGTCCGGGACAAAGCCCCAGAATTCCTTGCGCACCCGTTCATGCATACGTTCGGCAAAGGCTTCGGCAAAACGGTCGCCCAGCGACTTGACCAAAATGGCATTGTAATCGTCATGGTCGGCTTCAAGTTTTTTGGCAATTTCCTCGACTTCCGGCCCAGCGGTAACAACAAACCCGCCAATATAATCGACCTTCCCACTGTCTTTGGGCGCGATGTAATCGGCCAGTGCGCGGTTGGGGCGTTTGTTGTTGTCACGGAACATCTGCTGGCGCAGGGTGCGCAACATCACCGGTTCATTCTGATCGGGGGCCGGGGTAACTTCAATATCATCCCCCACCGCATTGGCAGGCCACAGACCAATCACCGCACTCGGTTTGAACCATTTTTCAACGATAATGCGTTTCAGCATCTTTTGCGCATCGTCATAGAGGGACCGCGCCGTTTCGCCGACTTTTTCATCCTGAAGAATATCAGGGAACCGGCCATGCAGTTCCCATGTTTCAAAAAACGGTTTCCAGTCAAACCGTTCCACCAGTTCGGCCAGATCGTAATCGTCAAACACCGTGATCCCCGGACGGGCCGGCACCACCGGTTCAAACGCGGCCCAATCAATCGGCACCTTGTTGGCGCGGGCCGCTTCGATGGTAAATCGCTTTTTCTCAAGCTGCTGGGCGGCATGGCGTTCGGCCATGGCTTCGTATTCCGCACGGGTTTCGGCAGCGAAATCTTTGCCCTGTGTTTTTGACAACAACTTGCTGGCAACCCCAACGGCACGCGAGGCATCGATGACATAGACCACCGGCTTGCTGTAATTCGGGGCGATTTTAACCGCCGTGTGGACCTTGGATGTCGTCGCGCCGCCAATCAACAGCGGAATGTCCAGACCTTCACGCTCCATTTCGGCGGCGACATAGGTCATTTCTTCCAAAGACGGCGTAATCAGGCCGGAAAGCCCGATCATATCGACCTTTTCCTGTCTGGCGACTTCCAGAATCTTCTGGGTCGGCACCATAACGCCAAGGTCAATCACATCGAAATTGTTACATTGCAACACCACGCCGACAATGTTCTTGCCAATGTCATGGACATCGCCCTTGACCGTCGCCATCAAAACCTTGCCGTTGGTTTCGCGTTTGCCACCCTGACCCGCCTCGATAAACGGGATCAGATAGGCGACCGCCTTTTTCATCACCCGTGCCGATTTGACCACCTGGGGCAAAAACATCTTGCCCGCACCAAACAGGTCTCCGACAAAATTCATGCCGTCCATCAGGGGGCCTTCGATCACATCCAGCGGCTTTTCCGCCTGCAAGCGGGCCTCTTCAACGTCGTCTTCGACAAATTCGGTGATGCCATTGACCAGCGCATGCTTCAGGCGTTCATTGACCGGCTTGCCGCGCCATTCCAGATCAACCTTTTTCTCCGGCCCGCCATCGCCCTTGTATTTATCGGCGACTTCCAGCAGTCGATCGGTGGCGTCCGGGCGACGGTTCAGGATCACATCCTCGACCCGTTCGCGCAGATCGGCCGGGATTTCCTCATAGACCACCAGTTGCCCGGCATTGACAATGCCCATATCCATACCCGCCTGAATGGCGTGGTACAGAAACACCGAATGCATCGCTTCGCGCACCGGATTATTGCCCCGGAACGAGAAAGACACATTCGATACCCCGCCGGAAATCTTCGCATAGGGCAGTCTGGCCTTGATCAGCTTGCAGGCTTCGATGAAATCAACGGCGTAATTGTTGTGTTCCTCGATACCCGTGGCGACAGCAAAGATGTTCGGATCGAAAATAATGTCCTCGGGCGGAAAATCGACCTGATCAACCAGAATGCGATAACTGCGTTCGCAAATGTCAATTTTGCGCGCAACCGTATCGGCCTGTCCCTGTTCGTCAAACGCCATGACCACCACTGCCGCCCCATACCGGCGCAACAGTCTGGCCTGCCGGATGAACGGTTCCGGGCCTTCCTTGAGACTGATCGAATTAACGATGCCCTTGCCCTGCAAACATTTCAGACCGGCCTCGATCACGTTCCATTTGGAACTGTCAACCATGATCGGCACACGGGAAATGTCGGGTTCGGCCGCCACCAGATTGATGAAATTCACCATCGCGGTTTCGGCGTCCAGCATCGCATCATCCATGTTGATGTCGATGATCTGGGCACCGTTTTCGACCTGTTCACGGGCAACATCAAGGGCGGCTTCGTAATTTTCCTCGACGATCAGCTTTTTGAACTTGATCGACCCGGCAACGTTGGTCCGTTCGCCGATATTGATGAATCTGGAAATGTCGGTCATCGCTGTTTTCGATCTCTCTCGGCTCAAGCGGCTTCAAAGGGTTCAAGGCCCGAAAGGCGCATTTTAGGCGTTAATTTGGGGACAAGGCGCGGCTTGCAATCCTTCACCGCATGGGCAATCGCCTTGATGTGGGCCGGGGTGGTGCCACAACATCCCCCCAAAAGATTGATAAAACCCTTTTCCGCCCATTCCCTGACCAAAGCCGCCATTTCATTGTCGGTCTGGTCATATTCGCCAAATTCATTGGGCAATCCGGCATTGGGATAAACCGAAACCCGGCATTCGGCAATACGCGACAATTCAACCACATAGGGGCGAAGCTGCTCTGCACCCAATGCGCAATTCAAGCCAATCGAAAACGGCCGCGCATGACGAACCGAATTATAAAACGCCTCAGTCGTCTGACCCGACAGGGTGCGACCCGACGCATCGGTGATCGTGCCCGAAATCATCACCGGCACTTTTTCACCACGTTCTTCCAGAACCTCGTCAATCGCAAACAATGCCGCCTTGGCGTTCAGCGTATCGAAAATCGTTTCAACCAGCAACGTATCCGCCCCGCCATCCAGCAAACCATTGGCGGCTTCCTTATAGGCAATCCGCAATTCGTCAAAGGTCACACCCCGATAACCGGGATTATTGACATCGGGCGAAATCGACGCAGTACGGTTGGTCGGCCCGATGGCACCATTGACAAAACGCACATCACCCGGATGGGTGGCCTCCCATTCGTCACAGGCTTCGCGGGCCAGTTTGGCGCTGGCGTAATTGATTTCATAAGCCAGTTCTTCCATGCCGTAATCGGCCTGGGCAATCGTCGTCGCACTGAAAGTATTGGTGCCGTTCAGATCGGCCCCGGCGGCAATATATTGCGAATGAATATCCTTGATGATCTGTGGCTGGGTCAGGGACAGCAAATCATTATTGCCCTTCACATCCTGTTTCCAGTCGGCAAACCGGGTGCCGCGATAATCGGCTTCGTCCAGTTTGTGTTTCTGGATCATGGTGCCCATCGCCCCGTCCAAAATCAGGATTTTCTCGGCCGCACGTTTATAAAGAAGGTCAATGCGTGTCTGACGGTCATTCATGATTTTTTCCAATCCCGTTATCTTATGCGGCAAGGGCCGCTGCACCGCGAATGCCCAGTGCGTGGCAAATCGCATAGGTCAAATCAGCGCGGTTAAGCGTATAAAAATGAAAATCCGTCACCCCTTCGGAGATCAGGCCTTCAACCTGTGAAATCGCTTCGTGGAAGGCGACCATTCGGCGCGTTTCCGGATCTGCGTCCAGTCCCTCGAACCGCCAGCGGAACCGGTCCGGCACCCCCGCCCCACACATATCGGCAAATTTCAGCAAGGTGGCAAAATTGGTCACCGGCAAAATACCCGGCACCAGCGGAGCCGTAATGCCTGCCTTGGCGCATTTATCGCGAAACCGCAGGAAAGCATCGTTATCAAAGAAAAACTGCGTCACCGCCCGGCTGGCCCCGGCATCAATCTTGTGTTTCAGATAATCGATTTCAAATTCGGCACTGGGCGCATCGGGATGGGTTTCTGGATAGGCCGCAACCGAAATATCAAAATCGGCAATTTTTTTAAGCCCCTCAACCAGATCAACCGCATAGGGGTATCCGCCCGGTGTTGGAATATAACGTCCGCCCGCCTCGGGCAAATCGCCGCGCAGGGCCACGATGCTGCGAATGCCTTCATCCCAATATGTCCGGGCGATCTGTTCGATTTCGTCGCGGGTATGACCGACACAGGTCAGATGGGCCGCCGCCGGAATGCCGGTTTCGCGCTGAATACGGGTCACACTGCTGTGTGTGCGGTCGCGGGTTGATCCACCCGCACCATAAGTCACCGACACAAAGGACGGGTTCAACGGGGCCAGACGATGGATCGACCGCCACATGGTTTCTTCCATCTGTTCGGTTTTCGGCGGAAAAAATTCAAACGACACCCGAATGTCGTTCTGACCAAAAGCCGTTTCTGTGCTGCCCGTCTGAACCGTCATCTGTTTTATCCTGTCTTGTGACGCCGCCCCGGTCTTGTTCTCCCGGTGTCGTCTGCTGATTGAATGTCTTTATTCGGCGGCCTTGGCCGCAATACTTTTGGGTTCCGCTGCCTGCGCAATCCACAACCGCACCGTCAACGGTTTGCCGGGCAGATTGATCACATCGCACGATGTCAGGCCTGCGGCCTCGAACCAACCGGTCATTGCCGGATCATCAAATCCCAGACGGCGATGTGCATGTTCTTCGCGCAAATCCTCGCGGTCATGGGCGGCGAAATCGACCACGACAAGCCGCCCGCCGGGGGCCAGCAACCGGGCCGCCTCGGCAATCGCGGTTTCGGGTTTTTCGGCATAATGCAAAACCTGATGCAGGGTAATCAGATCAAATGTCGCTGCCGGATAGGGCAATTGATACATGTCGGCCTGCCGGACCAGACAATTGCCCAGTTCGGCGCGCTGCAACCGTGCACGGGCCACCGCCAACATCTCGCGCGACATGTCCACGCCAACCCCTTCTTCGGCATATCGGCCCAGTAATTCCAGAATACGCCCGGTGCCGGTGCCGACATCCAGAATGCGCGCGCCGGACAAATCGCCTGCGGCGGACAACAGGGCCTGTTCAACTTCAGCCTCGTCGATATGCAGGGACCGAATCCGGTCCCATTCCCCGGCATTGGCCCGGAAATATTCAGTGGCAATCTGTTCGCGCTGTTTTTTGACCTGTTCCAACCTGTCGCGATCCAGTGACAGCGTTTCATCCCCAAGCGGCAACAGGGCAAGGATCGGCTGCAATAATTCCGCCCCCGGCCCATTATGGGGGGTGCGGTAAAAAACCCATGTACCCTCGCGGAACCGCACCAGCAACCCGGCCTCGCACAACAATTTAAGATGGCGCGACACACGCGGCTGACTCTGGCCGATAATCTGGGTAATTTCGCTGACGGTCAGTTCGCATTCGGCACAGATCACCAGCAAACGCAACCTTGTTGCCTCCGCCGCAGCCCGCAATCCTGCCAGAATCTGATCCATCTCGCCCTCCTGATTTCCCATGCAGATATAAAGATATCTTTATGTTTATTCAAGAAATTTCTTCACGCCACATTCCCGGACCAGCAGTGCAAAAATGTCACACCTGCTCCGTCAACATGACATGAGAATTTTTTGTCTGCTGGTGTTTAAACGAACCCTATGCTACCCAAATAACAAGCGAGACGTATAGGGTGGCGTTCACGAACCATCGTGCTGCGTTGCGTATCCCGGCGGGCAAACCCGCCATCCGGATCGCATCAGGGGTGACGTGTCGTTTTGGGGACCATTAGGTTGTTTTGTAAGTAATTGGCAAAAATAATGAAATTGCGAAACATACGGGCACTTTCCATCGGGGCCGCCCTGTCGGTATTGACCGCTTGCGCATCGACGCAACCCGCACAGGACCAGACAGATTTTGATCCGATCGAACCGGTTAACCGGGTCGTTCATCATTTCAATCAGGCTGTCGATTTCGTCATCCTGTATCCGGCGGCCATGGCCTATGGCGAACTTGCCCCCGAGGGAATGAAGACCTCTGTGCGCAGTTTCACCCGCAATCTTGGCGAACCGCTGAATGCTTTCAATGCGTTGTTTCAGGGCGACCCGGTTCAGGCCGCCGATTCGATGCAACGCTTTATTATGAATTCGACCATGGGTCTGCTTGGTTTTTATGACCTTGCGGCTGATTTTGGCATCCCGTACCGCAAGGAAGATTTCGGTCAAACCCTTGCGCATTACGGCATTGGTGCCGGTCCTTATATCGTGCTGCCGTTGCTGGGTCCGTCGAATCTGCGTGATACCACCGGCATCGTTGCCGATTATTTCATGGACCCGGTAACATGGGCGGCTGAAAACAGCGACACCACCAATGCCGTGCGTTGGGGTGCCATAGGTATGCGGGCAATTGATGCGCGTTATCGTGCCGCCGACCAGCTTGCCGAACTTGAACGGACATCCATTGACTATTATGCTGCGCTGCGCAGTCTTTATCGCCAGAACCGCAATGCGATGATTCGCAATGGCGCACCGGTGATGGCTGCCGATTATGATGAAAGCGCATCGTTCGATTTTGACGATGATATTCAGGAAGTAACAGCAGCCCAATGATCCAGATTTTATCGCCTCTCAAACCCGGTAAATTGATTGTCGCCATGTCGATTTTGGCGATTGCCGGGCTGGGAAGCACATCCGGTGTTCTTGCCGCTGACCGACCCGTTACGGAAATCGCCGCCACCCAGGGGACCCCTTCGGATTTCATCCGAGGTCTGGGAGAACGCGCGATTGCCGAACTGACCGGCAACGACATTGACGACACCACCCGCCGTCAGCGTTTTGTGACGCTGATGGATGACCATTTCAAGATGGATATGGTCGCACGGTTTGTTCTGGGCCGGTACTGGCGCGAATTGTCGGATGCCGAACTGGCCGATTTTGCCGATTTGTTGCAAGATTATCTGGCACTGGCCTATGCTAATCAGTTCCGCAATTTCAATGGCGAACAATTTGTCGTTGGCAATGCCACCGTCAACAATAATGACACCTTTGTCGCATCGCAAGTTCTGCGCGCCGATGGCCCGCCGATCAATATCAGTTGGCGCCTGCGCGATTTTGACGGCGAATATCGCATCATCGACATCAGTGTCGAGGGGCTTAGCATGGGCATCACCCAGCGCGATGAATTTGCCTCGGTCATTCAGAATAATGGCGGTCGCGTCAGCGCCTTGACCGATGCCCTGAAACAGAAAATCGGGAAATAATCCGGTTTTCTTTCTGTCTTGGCCTTTTTAAAACCACCCGGTTTCGGGTGGTTTTTTTATGGCATGATCCCGCCCCCAAACCAGCAAAAAGGCCGCCCCTTCCGGGACGGCCTTTTGGTCACTCAACCGCGGGTCAACGGCTTGTATTTGATCCGGTGCGGACGGTCGGCCGCATCACCAAACCGACGTTTGTAATCGGCTTCGTATTCCTGATAATTGCCCTCAAACCATTCGACATGCGAATTGCCTTCATAGGCCAGAATATGGGTCGCGATACGGTCAAGGAAGAACCGATCGTGCGAGATGACCACGGCACAACCGGCAAATTCCAGCAACGCTTCTTCAAGGGCGCGCAGGGTATCGACATCCAGATCGTTGGTCGGTTCGTCAAGCAGCAGGACATTCGCACCGGTCCGCAACATCTTGGCAAGATGAACACGGTTGCGTTCCCCGCCGGACAATTGTCCGACCTTTTTCTGCTGATCCGCCCCCTTGAAGGCGAATTGCGACACATAGGCACGGGAATTCATCACCCGTTTACCCAGAACGATTTCGTCCAGACCATCGGAAATTTCCTGCCAGACCGTCTTGTTCGGGTCCAGGGCATCACGCGACTGATCGACATAGCCCAGCTTGACGGTTTCGCCGATTTTCAACGTGCCGGAATCGGGTTTGTCCTGCCCGGTGATCATTTTAAACAGGGTGGTTTTACCCGCCCCGTTCGGGCCGATCACCCCGACAATCCCGCCCGGCGGCAAGCGGAAATGCAAATCATCAAACAGCAATTTGTCATCGAACGCCTTGGTCAGGCCTTCGGCGGTGATCACCTCGTTCCCAAGGCGTTCGGCAATCGGAATAACGATTTTGGTGGAATCGGGCACCGCATTGGCGGCCTGAGCGACCAGATCGTCATAAGCCCGGACACGCGCCTTGCTTTTGGCCTGACGGCCCTTGGGATTCTGCCGGATCCAGTCCAGTTCTTCGGCAAGCTGTTTCTGGCGGTTACCTTCCTGACGGGATTCCTGGGCCAAACGTTTCTGTTTCTGTTCCAGCCACGACGAATAATTGCCTTCGTACGGAATGCCCTGTCCACGATCCAGTTCCAGAATCCAGCCGGTCACATTATCAAGGAAATACCGGTCATGGGTGACCAGAACAACCGTGCCTTCATATTCTTCCAGATGGCGTTCCAGCCATGCCACCGATTCCGCATCCAGATGGTTGGTCGGTTCGTCAAGCAGCAGCATATCGGGTTTCGACAGCAACAGGCGGCACAAGGCAACCCGGCGGCGTTCCCCGCCCGACAGTTTGGTCACATCCGAATCCTTGGGCGGGCAGCGAAGCGCATCCATGGCGATTTCAAGGGTGCGTTCCAGATCCCAACCATTGGCGGCGTCAATACGTTCCTGCAATTCGCCCTGTTCGGCCAACAGGTCATTCATTTCATCGTCGGTCATCGGTTCGGCAAAGCGCGCACTGATCTCGTTAAAACGCGCCAGATCGTCCACAACCGAACCGCAACCTTCCATGACATTGCCCAGAACATCCTTGGCCGGGTCAAGATGCGGTTCCTGTTCCAGATACCCCACCCGGACACCTTCGGCCGGCCAGGCTTCGCCGCCATATTCCTTTTCGATCCCGGCCATGATTTTCAGCAGGGTCGATTTACCCGCGCCGTTGTTCCCCAGAACACCGATCTTCACACCCGGTAAAAAGGACAGCGTGATGCCCTTGAACAATTCGCGACCGCCTTGCAGAACCTTGGTCAGGTCCTTCATGACGTAAATATACTGGTAGGATGCCATTAAATTCCCCATCCGAAGTGATGATTGGCCCCGATGATCCGGGGCGCATATGCGGTTGCCCGTTTGTAACCGAGGCGCCCCCGACAAACAACGGCAAAGACAGCATGGCTGTGTACAGCCTGCCTGAACCACTGGCGACCCGATACTATCCCAACGGATGCCAAACCAAAAATATCACCACCCCACCGATTATCCTCTTGCCCGCCAGACACGCACAAGGCACTCTCGCGAAAGGTTAATAATTCATTTCAGAACATTTCGGAACATGTCGGCAGATGACGCTCAAATCCGAAAAAAAGACTTTTCCTGTCCACCATATCGGCACATCGCCGACGATGGAGGTTAAATATTGGCCGGAATCCGACGACCATCAGTTTCATGGCAATCTGTCTGCCGATATGGCACAGGATGCCCTGCGGGCAATTGGCCTGCCCGTTTATGTCAAAAATCATATCGGGCAATTTGTCGGTTTCAACACAGCCTTTTCGCTGTTGCTCGACAAGGCACCGACCGAAATTCTCGGCCGCACCATCGAAGACCTGATCAGCGACCCGTCTTTATGTGAAAAAGCCCGCGATACGGATCGCACCATTTTGCAAAATGGCGGCAATGTGACCTACGAAGCCAGCCTCAGCATGGCCGATGGCACCGAACAGTTTGTCATGTTTGGCAAATCGCGCCTCACGGGCCGCAATGGCGACCCAAACGGCCTGATCGGCATGGCGCTGGATCTGACCGCCCGGTTTCAGGCCGAACAGGCCGTGCGCTCGATGGCCCTGACCGATCCGGTCACCGGCATTGCCAACCGCAACCATTTTTACGTTTCACTTGAAAGTGCGTTCAAACGCGCCCGGCGTTCGGGGCGGACATTCGGCTTGCTGCTGGTCGATCTGGATGGTTATAAAACGGTGAATGACCAATATGGTCATATTGTCGGCGATGCCGTTCTGGCCAGTGTCGCGCGGCATCTGTGCGATACCCTGCGCGACAGCGATCTGGTCGCACGATATGGCGGCGATGAATTTGCCGTCATTACCGAAGACCTTGCCGGGCCGAACGATGCCGACGCCATTGCCGCCAAAATTCTGGCCGCCCTGAATGAACCGCTGGAACGGCACGATCACCCGGTCGTACGACTGGGGGCCAGCATCGGCATTGCCTGTTGCCCGACCGATGGCGACAGCATACAGACCCTGTTGTCCAAGGCCGATGCCGCCCTTTATCATGCCAAGGGCAATGGTCGCTGCTGTCATTTTTCATGGACCCAGATGCGAAAAATGGCCGACGCGGCACCCGATATCGCCTGAAATCCCCCTGAAATGCTCTCAAAAACCGGAAAATCGGGCAAAATCAGCCCCTTTTGGAAAATTTACTGATAGAAACTCGCAACCGCGCATCCCGCAGGAAACGGCGCTTTTGCAAGACATTCCAGCGCGTTATCCCATTTTTTCCACTTGCCAATACGACTAATGATTATCTTCTGGCACGCGCCAAAAGCTGTTAGTGAGCAAGTAAGGTGAAACAACCGTCGATGGACAGGTTGTCGATCCATTTATGTAATCGCCAGATATCAAAAGACCCAAACAACAACAATCTGGCGGGGGAAGTTTTCATATCTAGGAAGGAGACGCGCTATGGATAAATCCGGCGCAGCCTACTGGAAACGCAATCTCAGGCTGGTGACGATCTCTTTGATCATCTGGTTTGTCGTTTCTTACGGCTTCGGTATCTTGTTCGTCGATGCGATGAACAATATCACAATTGCGGGCTTTCAACTTGGTTTCTGGTTTGCCCAGCAGGGATCCATCTATGTGTTTGTGGCACTGATCTTTGTTTATGTCGCCAACATGAACAAGCTGGATCGGGAATTCGGCGTTCGCGAAGACGATTGATAACGTCGTTCATTTTCTAGATCCGGGGAGACAGACAAGATGGATCTCAAGACACTAACCTATATCGTCGTCGGCCTTAGCTTCGCGCTGTATATCGCGATTGCTATCTGGTCACGCGCAAGCACCACCGGCGAATTTTATGTCGCAGGTAAAGGTGTCAATCCTGTCGTCAATGGTATGGCGACCGCCGCAGACTGGATGTCTGCCGCATCCTTTATTTCGATGGCCGGCCTGATTGCCTTTTTGGGCTATGGCGGTTCGGTTTACCTGATGGGCTGGACCGGTGGTTACTGCCTGCTGGCGATGTTGCTGGCACCGTATTTGCGCAAATATGGCAAATTCACCGTACCTGAATTTATCGGCGACCGTTTCTATTCCAAAACAGCCCGTATCGTTGCGGTGATTTGCCTCATCTTCATCTCGTTCACCTATGTGGCGGGCCAGATGCGTGGCGTTGGTATCGTGTTTTCGCGCTTCCTCGAAGTCGAAATCCTCACCGGCCTTGCTGTCGGTATGAGCATCGTCTTCATCTATGCCGTTCTTGGCGGTATGAAGGGCATTACCTATACCCAGGTCGCACAATATTGCGTGCTGATCATTGCCTACACTGTTCCGGCAATCTTCATTGCCTTCCAGTTGACCGGCAATCCGATTCCGCAGTTGGCCTTTGGCTCGACGGTAACGGGCACCGGCGACTTCATGCTGGATCGTCTTGATCAGGTCGTGACCGAACTGGGCTTCCTCGCCTATACCACATCAAACAAAACCACCATCGACATTTTCTGCATTACCTTGGCCCTGATGGTGGGTACGGCCGGTCTGCCGCATGTGATCGTCCGTTTCTTCACCGTGCCGAAAGTCCGCGACGCTCGTTCGTCTGCTGGCTGGGCGCTGGTCTTTATCGCCCTGCTTTACACCACCGCACCGGCTGTCGGCGCGATGGCCCGTCTGAACCTGACCGAAACCATCCAGATCGGTGCGGTTGGCGATCCTGAAGGCAACCTTGCCTATGAAGATCGTCCGGACTGGTTTGGCCGTTGGGAAACCACCGGTCTTCTGACCTTTACCGACAAAAACGGCGATGGTCGTATCCAGTACTATAACGATGCCAATGCCAATTTCGCTGCACAGGCTGCCCAATATGGCTGGGCTGGCAACGAACTGCGCGTTGACAACGACATCATGGTTCTGGCCAACCCGGAAATCGCCCAATTGCCGAACTGGGTGATTGCCCTGGTGGCAGCAGGCGGGATTGCCGCCGCACTGTCAACGGCAGCGGGTCTGTTGCTGGTGATTTCGTCCAGTATCTCACATGACCTTCTCAAGGGGACCTTCACCCCGGACATGACCGAGAAACAGGAATTGCTGGCCGGACGTGCAGCAGCGGCGGTTGCCATCCTGATCGCCGGTTATCTGGGATATAATCCTCCGGGCTTTGTGGCGCAGGTGGTTGCCTTCGCCTTTGGTCTCGCGGCTGCATCCCTGTTCCCGGTTATTATGATGGGCATCTTCTCCAAGAAGGTGAACCGCGAAGGCGCGATTGCCGGGATGCTGGTCGGTCTGGTCTTCACCATGGGCTATATCATGGCGTACAAGGGTATCTTTATCCCTGTGCTGATTGAAAACGTCCCCGCCAACTGGTTCCTCGGCATCTCGCCGGAAGGTATCGGCGTGGTCGGTATGCTCCTGAACTTTGCTGTTGCTTTCGGGGTGTCAAAAGTCACCGCCGAACCGCCTGCACATATTCAGGAAATGGTCGAAAATATCCGTATCCCGCAAGGGGCCGGAGCAGCCGTTGACCATTAATCCGGTCAACCGGTTTGCCTGAAACCTGTTGCTGGCCCCCGGGACGTTTGTTCTGGGGGCCATTTTCTTTTCGGAATGATAACAGGGTGCATTATGGCACCGCCAACCTCCGGCCCCTTTTGCGAGGCAAGACATGACACTGGAACTGAGTGACATCCGTGATTTTCTCAAGCGCCATCACCCGTTTGGTCTGTTACCCGATGGTGCACTTGCCGATTTACCATCGCGCCTGACGGCGCGCTATTTCCGCAAGGGTTCGGTCATTCTCGATGTTGAACAGACCTGTCTTCACCTGCATATCATCCGCAGCGGCGCGGTCGAAACCCGCGACCCGTCCGGCAATTTGCTGGCCCGGCTGTCCGAAGGCGAATGTTTTGGTGTGCGTGCCATGTTCCGGGGCGGCAAGGCCGCCAACCGCATCACCGCGATCGAGGATTGTCTGGTCTATCAATTGCCGGAACAGGATTTCCATGCGCTGGCCGGGCAATATCCGCAATTTTCCTATTTCTTTGAACTGATGGGCGGGGCGCGCCTGCGCGGCGGCATGCAACTGATCGAAGAACGCGATGATGACCAGTTAAAACTGATGAGCCTGCGGGTCTCCGACCTGATTGCCCGCGCTGTTGTCAGTCTGGAGGCCACCGCCACCATCCGCGAGGCCGGACAGCGTATGAGTTCGGAACGGGTATCGTGCCTGTTGCTGATGGCAGGCGAAAAAATTGTCGGCATCATAACCGACCGCGATTTGCGCAACCGGGTGGTCGCCCTGGGCCGCGATCTGAACGAACCGGTCTCAAACATCATGACCGCCAACCCGATCAGCATCCGCCCCGATGCCTATGCCTTTGACGCCTTGCTGACAATGACGCGGCACAATATCCGCCATTTGCCCGTCCTTGACGATGGCAAGCCGGTTGGCGTTGTCACCACCACCAATCTTCTGGCCCGGCAATCCTTGTCGGCGGTCTATATGGCCGGGAATATCAGTAAACGCGACACAGCCGAAGGCATGGCCGAAGTCATCGCCCAGGTGCCGGAATTGCTCAGCCATCTGATCGAGGCCGGGGCGACATCGCAAAATGCCGGGCATATCGTCACCACCCTGTCGGATTCGACCACCGCCCGTCTTTTAATGCTGGCCGAGGAAAAATTCGGCCCGCCGCCCGTGCCCTATGTCTGGCTGGCCGGGGGATCGCAAGGCCGACAGGAACAAACCGCCCTGTCCGATCAGGATAATTGCCTGATCCTTGACGATGCTTATGACGCCGCAAAACACGGCGATTATTTCAAGGCGATGGCCGATTATGTCTGCGACGGATTGAATGTCGCGGGCTATGTCTATTGCCCCGGCGACATGATGGCGAAAACAGATGAATGGCGCCAACCGGTCCGGGTCTGGCAGCAATATTTCAACAAATGGATCGAACAGCCTGAACCCAAGGCCCTGATGCTGTGTTCGGTCTGGTTTGATCTGCGACCGATCCACGGCAGCACGGAAATTTTCGACGAATTGCACCGGATGATACGCACAAAGGCGAATGGCAACCGCATTTTTCTGGCCTATATGGTTGGCAATGCCCTGACCCATCATGTGCCGCTGGGATTTTTCCGCAATTTTGTGATGATCCGGGGTGGCGACCATCATCAGACGCTGGATATGAAACATAATGGTGTGATCCCGATTGTCGATATCGCCCGTATTCATGCGCTGGGCAATGGCATTGCCAGCGTCAATACCTATGAACGCCTGCATGCCGCCATGCAAACCAGCTCCATCAGCCAGCAAGGGGCACGGGATCTTCTTGATGCCTATGAATTTATCAGCATCACCCGCCTCAAACACCAAACCCGCCAGATCCGCGAGGGTCAGGCCCCCAACAATTTCCTGCATCCCGACAGCCTGTCTGCCTTTGAACGCAGCCACCTCAAGGATGCCTTTTCGGTCATCAAATCCATGCAAAATGCCCTTGAAACCAGTTTTGGCAAAAGCGGCACCTAGGGTCAGATAAAATGGGCTTGCGACAGAAAATCTTCGACAGTCGTCCCTATCGCCAGATCATCCAGCGACAGGCGACCGGGCCGTTGCGCGCCTTTTACGATATCCCGCCGGTTTCCGGCGACAAGGCGATCCGCGATGTCGAATTCATCGCGCTGGACCTTGAAACCACCGGACTGAACCCTAAAAAGGACGAAATCGTCAGTATCGGCTGGATTCTGGTGCGCCAGATGGCGGTTGATTTCGGGTCCTGCGAACATCTTCTGGTCCGGCCCAAGGCCGACATGACCGAAAGTTCGGCCATCGTGCATCATATTTTCGACAGCCATGTTGAAAATGCCCCCGATATCGGGGTGGCCCTGCATCATTTATTGCCGATCCTGGCCGGGCGGGTGATGATTTCGCATCATTCCCCGATCGAGGTCGGGTTTCTCGGGCAGGCCTGCAAAAAATATTTCGGGGCCCACTTGCAGGTGCCGACCGTCGATACCCTGATCCTTGCCCTGCGCGATGTCCACCGGCGCGGGCAACCTTTCCGGCCCGGTGCCCTGAAACTGCAAAATCTGCGCAAGCAACACAATCTTCCGCCCTATCAGGCGCATAATGCGCTGGCCGATGCGATTGCGGCGGCCGAACTGTTTCTGGCACAAATGAGCAAGCGTGATCCGAAAGGCGACCTTGAGCTTCGCGACGTCCTGCGTTAACCAGATAAGATAAAGCCTTTTTGGAGAATTTCGGCACAGATGTATGTTTTTATTTTTACGACCGTCGTCATTGGCTTTGCCTGTGCCGGACTGGTGATGATCGGATCGCGCCTGTTACGGCGCAAGGCCCCGAAATATATGGTGCCGATTGCCGCCGGTCTGGGCATGTTTGTTTATATGATCTGGGATGATTATACATGGTTTGACCGCTATGCCGGGCGGATGCCGCCGGAAATCCTGATCGTCGAAAGCTATGAAACCCAAACCGCCTTTGCCCCCTGGACGCTTCTGGTCGCCCAGACGGATCGGTTTACTGCGATTGACACCCGCAAAACCGTCCCCAATCCGGGCAATCCCCGGCAAAAACGCATCACCACCCTGCTGGCGAAAAAGGGATCGGAAACACTGGCCCTCAATCATCTGATGGATTGTTCGCGCCGCGCACGGGCCTATATCACCACCGACATGCCACTTGATGACAACGGGTTTCCGGTTGAAATCACCGAATGGTTTGAGCTGACATCAGATGACACCTTGCTGGCCTATGCCTGTAGCTAAGCCGGGTTCCCCTGCAAACTTTCAAAACAGGCCCCGAAACGAGCCTATGTAAAATCAGAATTTGTGAGACTGCCCGGAATTTGGATTTCGGGCAGTTTTTTCATGTACGGCTTATTGGACGCCATTTCCGATTGCGGATGTATTCGAGGAAAGCCCGCATGGCCGCGCTGGTATGCCGTCGGCTCGGATAATACAGATACCAGCTCGGCAGCTTTTTCTTCCAGTCACCGAGCAATTCGATAACTCTGCCCTGTTCCAGATCGTCCCGGACATAATCCTCAAACAGATGAGCGATTCCCGATCCCGCAAGTGCAGCCTGGAGCTCCTGATGCGCTGAACTCAGCGTCAACCGGCCTTTCGGGCTGATTTCCACTTCGTCCCCGTCCTTCTCAAATTTCCACGTGACCATGGTTCCGCCGGGAAAACGGCGACGAATACAGTCGTGCTGTAAAAGATCGTGCGGTGAGTCGGGTCGACCGCGCTTGCGAAGATAATCGGGCGAGGCCACGATTGCATATCGCAAGGCGGGGCCCAAAGGCATGGCGATCATGTCCTGGGCGAGTTGATGCCCGAAGCGTACGCCTGCGTCGAACCCCTGCTCCACAATATCAATGATCGCAGCATCACTAATAATCTCGACATTAATGTCGGGATAAATTTTCATGAACTCAAACGTTAGCGGGCACAGAATATGGTCGGCAGCCGGGCCCGGTGCATTGATCCGCACGGTTCCGGACGGATACTCCCGAAGCTGATTGAGATCGTCTATCGCTGTTCTGATGTCGTGAAGGGCGGGCCCAAGTCGCTTGAGAAGCCGTGCTCCTGCTTCAGTAGGCGCAACGCTGCGTGTCGTTCGGTTCAGCAGCCGGATGCCCAACGCTTCCTCAAGCACGCTGATCGATTGGCTGATGGCTGACGATGACACACCCCTGCCAAGCGCGGCGGCTCTAAAGCCACCACAGCGCACGACGTCTTCAAAAATCTCCAGGCTGTCAAGGCGTAGCGGCCGCATTGCAAAGTCCTGCTTAATAAGTTGATCCATTTTTATTAGCTTATCCGCACACCCGATCTGTGTCATCCTTAGAAGACATGCTACGAGGCCGTCGCTTGCGGATAAGCGTGGCCCTGACCGACACGATATTTGGATGGGATGGCAAGTATGAGCGGAATCACATTAAATCGCAGGAAGATCATGCTGACAGCAGCGTCGGCAGCGGCAGGGCTGATCTTGCCAACCGGTGGCATGGCCTTTGCGCAAACTGCGTCCGGCGCGTCGCCCCTTGCCCAAGGTGGAAATGTCGGCCATTACCGCTTTCGCGTCGGCGACATCTCCGCAACCGTGTTGAGCGACGGGCTGATCGGCGGTCCTCCGCGGATCTACGCCAGCAATGCGCCGGAGACCGAACTGGAAGAAGTTCTGAGACAGGCTTTCCTGCCAACGGACCGCCTGACGCTGAATCTCAACACGCTTCTTATAGAAGCGAATGGCAGGCGGATCCTCCTCGAAGCCGGAGCCGGGCAGACCATGGGGCCGCAAGGCGGTCGCATCTTCGCGAACCTTGCCGCCATCGGTTTACGGCCCGAGGACATCGATGTTGTGGTTATCTCGCACACCCATCCGGACCATGTCGGCAACCTTCGAACAACCGACGGCGGCAAGGCATTTCCGCGTGCGGTCGTCTTTGCGCCTCGTGCAGATTGGGATTTCTTCGTCCGTAACGATCCGGACCTTTCCTACATGCCGGTGCCCGAGGATTTCCGACGCAATTTCGCTGCGGCGATCCGGCAGAGCGTCGAACCCGTCACGAACGGGATTGAGTTATACGAAGCTGGCGAGGAGATCGTCACCGGGCTGACCACGCTTCCGGCATTGGGCCACACACCCGGCATGGCGAATTTCCTTGTTCAATCCGGAAACGATCAACTCCTGCTGACGGCCGACCTCGCTTACCACCCGATCGTCAATGTCGATCGGTCATGGCTGCCCGGGCCAGATCGCGACAAGGATACCGCTCTTGCCTCCCGCCGCCGCATCTTCGACATGGCAGCAGCAGACCGGCTCCTCGTTCTCGGCTTTCACTATCCGTTCCCGGGTCTTGGCCGAATGCTCAAGACGGATACGGGCTATGCCTGGGTCCCGGTCAATTGGGAATTTTGATCCGGCACATAACGGAGGCCCCGCAGGCGACGGCATCGCGGCTTTCGCCCCTCATCCGCGAACACGCATGGGGATATTACACAGGTTCCGAAACGGGCCGGTTTCCTGGTTCAGTTTACCGGGGTCACCAGCACCCCAGTATCGAACCACGCCGCAAGGTTATCCACAACCAATTGCGCCATCGCATCGCGGGTCTCAACCGTGCCACTGGCATGGTGCGGATATAAAACCACATTTTCCAGCCCGGCAAAGCCCCGGTCCATATGCGGTTCATTGGCAAAAACATCCAGCCCCGCCCCGGCAATCACCCCATCGCGCAGGGCGGCAATCAGGGCCGGTTCATCCACCACCGATCCACGGGCGATATTGACCACATATCCCGAAGGGCCAAGGGCACGCAGCACCGCATCATTGACAATGCCCTTTGTCGCCTCCCCACCCGGGCAGGAAATCATCAATATATCGGCCCATCTGGCAAGCCCGGTCAGTTCCGCCTCGTAATGATATTCGACCGGCTTTTTGCTACGGCCATAATATCCGATTTCCATGCCAATCGGAGTGGCTCGGCTGGCAATCGCCTGCCCGATCCGGCCCAGCCCGACAATGCCCAGTTTCTTGCCGCGTGCCGTGGTGGTCAGCGGCATGGCACCCTTTGCCGACCAGTTGCCACTGCGCGCCCATTGATCCCCCACCACCAGACGCCGCAGGGTGGCCAGCATCAACATGATTGCGGTATCGGCCACATCATCATTCAGGACATCGGGGGTATTGGATACCTTGATCCCCCGCGTGCGACAGGCATCGATATCAATGGAATCATATCCGACGCCAAAACTGGTGATGACCTTCAGGTTCGGCAATCTGTCAATCAGCACGGTTGGCACCCCGACCCCTGCTGTACTGACAAGCGCGGTTATTTTATCGGCCACATCCGCCACAAACCCGTCCTTGTCCGCCGCCTGATCATAGCGATGCAGGATATATTTCGCCGCCAGTACGTCCATATGACGCGGACGAATGGCCGAAACAACAAGAACATGGCAGGACATGCGGCAACTCCGTAACTGCAAAACAGAAAAGCCAGCCTAAGGGACAGCGCCCGTTAAGACAAGAAAGCAGGGGAGCATTACGTCTTTTGATGCATCAAAAGCGGTGCGACAAGCAGGGCTGACAATGCAGAAAGATCTTTCAGGTCGCTTACCGTATAAACGCCTTGGGCATGCAGGATGCTGATCGCGCCGATCGATTGCCCCGCCGCGACCACCGGCACACTCAGACAGGACTCACATCCAAGGCTTTTGATCAGTTCATGATCTGGAAACGTCGTGCGCATCGCGGCTTCGTCCGGCCCGAACCACGGTGCCTGATCCTGCAAAACGGTCTGGCCCCACCTGGTCGGTCCCATTTTCTTGCCGGTCGATGTCGGGTATTTTTCCGGGTTGTTCGACCAGACCCGCTGACAAAAATCATCGCCGCTGTTCCATGCAAAAAAGGTCATCAAACGCGGGGTAAAACGGTTTTGATAAAGGGCGGCAACGGCCTCGAAAGAGGATTGCGGCTGGGTAGCGTCGGCATAGGCAACGGCCAGTTGGCCAAGGGAAATATCAGTCATAAAGCGAACCCGGCAACCAAAGAGCAATTTCAGGGAACCAGACAAGCAGCGCGATTGCGCCGAGCATCAGGATAAAGAATGGAAAGGCATAAACCGCCACCCGCCCGACAGGTTGCCCCGTCAGGCTTTGCAGGATGAAAAGATTGAACCCGACCGGCGGTGTAATCTGGCCCAGTTCGACAGTCACAATCAGAAAGATACCAAACCATACCGGATCAATCCCGGCCTGCAATGCAAGCGGCAGGGTAATCGGCAGGCTCATCACAATGATCGATACCCCATCCAGAAAAAGGCCCAGCACAAGGTAAAACAGGGTCAAAACAACAATCAGCATGGTCGGCGACAACTGCCATCCCCCGATGGTACGGGCGATTTCGGTCGGGATATGCAGATAACCCATGGCAGTTGAAAGAAATGCCGCCGCAATCAGGATCGAACAGATCATCGCACTGCTGACCACCGCCCCCAGCAAGGTCCGGATCAGCATCACAAGTGAAAACTGACGCAGGCAAACCGTGATGACAATCGCCCCAAACACACCAACCGCGGCGGCCTCGGACGGTGTTGCAACCCCCGAATAAATGGCGCCAAGAACAATGACCATCAAGGACATGATCGGCAGCAAATCGACAAGGGCACGACCAAACTGGCGCAAATCCGTTCGCGTATCGGCCTTTGGGGCAATGTCGGGCTGAATAACCGCCCGCAACACAATATAGGATGAAAACAGAACGGCAATCATGATGCCCGGCAAAACACCGGCAGCAAACAGGCGACTGATCGAAACTTCGGCCAGAATACCATAAACAATCATGACGATGGATGGCGGAATCAACAGGCCAAAGCTGCCTGCCCCGGCAAGGGAGCCAAGGGACAAGGACTGATCATATCCGCGCCGTGACAGCTCGCTGGTGGTGATTTTCCCAACCGTTGCGGCGGTTGCCGCACTCGATCCGCTGACCGCAGCAAACAGCGTACAGCCCAGAACATTGGTATGCAGCAACCGGCCCGGCAGCCAGTTTACAAACGGGGTAAGGCCGCGAAAAATGCGATCTGAAATATCGGTCCGGAAAATAATCTCGCCCATCCAGATAAACATCGGAATGGCCGCCAGTTCCCAGGTCGTCGAATAACGATAAACGATATTGGCGGCAATCGTCCCGATGCGCCCAATATCCATACCGGCCACCAGCGCAAGCGATATGCCACTGACCGCCAGCAAGCCGACAAAAATCCAGACGCCAAGGCCAAGAAACAAAAAGATCAGGGCAAGAACCAATCCCGCCGACAGAAGTGCATCCATAAAAATCCGGTCTCCGGTTACAATTTCAATGCGTGAAACGACACAAAATCATGACGTTTTGGCATCGGGATCCGGTCCCGCGATGAATTGTCTGAGGATGAGGGCAACCAATTGAAGAAACAGCAGACACAATCCGGTCAGGATCACGCCTTCTGGAATCCACATCGGTACTTCTGCAATGCTGCTGCTGACCGAATTGCGGGCCCATGCGCGCGCCACCCGCAACCAGACGAATGAAATCAGCACCCAGACAACGCCAAGCCCGACAAGACAACTGAAAATTTCAAGGCATTTGCGATATCTGACCGAAACATGGCCCAGCAACAATTCGACACGAATGATGGCCCCCTCGCCAAGCGCATGGGGCAACGCCAGAAACGTCGCCGCCGCAACCCCATACCCCACCATTTCATCCATGATGAAGGTTGAACTGTCAAAAACGGTACGCAGAACAATTTCAAACAGGATGAATGACACCATCACAATCAACGTCAAGGCTGACAGATACGCGCCGAACTTCGACAGACTCTCGATGAATTTGACAAGGAGTTTCATTTTGCCATTCGCAGTCATTCTGTCAGGCAGGGTGGATGCCATACCTGACAGAGGGTTGAAAGAGATACGGACTACTGCGCCAGCAGCGACTGATAGGTCTCCATCAGCGTTTGCGCATCGTCGCCAACACGGTCTTTCCACTGTTCCACTTCGGGGGCAGACGACGTTTGCAGCAGGGACAACAAATCCGCAGATACTTGCGTTGTCACCGTGACCTTGTGTTCAGCCAGTTTGGCATAATTGTCACGCACCCGGTTTTCCAGTGCTTCCCAACCATATGCTTCGGCCTTTTTTGCCGACTCAAGAACCGCTTTTTGTTCTTCTTCGCTCAGCGCGTCAAAGGCATCGCGGTTCATATGCGTCACCTGCAACGGCAGGGCATAATTCACTTCGGTAAAATCCGAAAGATATTCCCAGAACTGTGATCCGGCACCGCCATCGGCCGAGGTCAAAACGGCATCAATCCCATTGGTCGTCAATTGCGGCACGATATCGCCCCAGCTTAACTGAACCGGCGATGCCCCTGCTGCCTGCAAGGTCTTGGTCCCCGGCGTATCAAAAGTCCTGATTTTCAGGCCCTTGAGAGCCTCGACCGTCTCAACCGGCTGATTGGCCCAAAAGCCCGAGGCCGGCCACGGTGCGGCATATAAAAAGACCTGATTGTCCGCCTCAAGGGCTTTTTCATAATAAGGGCGGGTGACTTCATAAAGCTTCTGCGTATCGTCGATCGAGGTGGCCAGAAATGGCAGGGACGACACCAGAAAGATCGGGTTGATCCCCGACCAGGCCCCCGAAAACGACGATGCCAGCTGGACCGCACCATCGCCGACCGCATCATAATGATCGACCGATTTGTAACCAAGTGCGCCACCATGATGAACGGTGACATTGATCGCACCGGCAGTTTCCTCGCCAAGGGTCTTCGCAAAAAAATCGGCGGTCTGGGCATGAATGGAACTGACGGGGTATTCGCTCGACATATCAAACTTGGCGTCGGCATGGGCCACCGTCGCCCCCATTCCCAGCAAGGCGGCAAGGACCGGCAGGTTAATCTTGTTCATTGTACTTTCCTTTGTGTTCAGGTTCAGCGATCACATAACCGGCCTTACAGGGAACCGGTATTCTTGAATATCCGGCCGCCCTTCATGATCAGGGGCATATGCAAACCCTGACGGGTCAGCAACGACAAATCCTCAAGCGGGTTGCCATCCACCACAATCATATCGGCAAAGGCACCCGGCGCGATAACGCCGATTTCCCCGACTTTGCGCAGCACCCTGGCCGCATCGATGGTGGCAGACCGGATGACATCGCGGGCTGGCAGATACCGCCCGCGCAGCAGGAATTCCTCGGACTGGTGATCATGCATTTCACCCAAAAGGTCAGAACCATACCCCATCACGACACCAGCCTTGTGCAGATGTGTCAGGCATTCCAGACCGGCCCCCCGAACATCTTCGATCTTGGCAACCGATTCCGCCGGAAGGCCAAACCGTGCCCCTTCCCGCGCCAGCAGGTCATAGGTGATATTGGTCGGGATTACGACGGCACCTGCCTCACGTACAAGGCTGGCGGTTTCGGGTTTCATCAGATTGGCGTGTTCAATCGATTCCACCCCGCATTCAAGGGCGCGGCGAATGGCTTCGTCGGTATAAAGATGCCCGGATACATAAAGCTGTGCGTTCTTTGCTTCTTCCACCGCCGCCTTAAGCTCCTCGGTCGAAAATGCCAGCACCGCAATCGGGTCGGTCGGGGACGAAACCCCGCCATTGGCCATCACCTTGATGAAATCGGCACCGCCCTTGATCTGTTCTCGGGCCGCCCGGCGCACTTCATCGACACCATTCACCACCACGCCCAGCGACCCGATCTGGTTTTTGTAATAATCAACCGACCGCTGGTTGTGACGGCCACGATAATCGGTATGACCGCCGATTTGCGACAATGCCTTGCCACAAATCACCAGACGCGGGGCAGGCAGGTTATCCTGTTCAACGGCCTCGACCAGACCATAATCCGCGCCGCCCAGATCGCGCACGGTGGTAAAACCGCGCATCAGCATCCGTTCCATGATTTTGGCAGACCGCAATGCGACAAGCGAATTCGGGAGATCGGCGTTTTTGCCAAGGCTGGTCGTCGTCGCAATCACATGCACATGGCAATCGATCAGCCCCGGCATCAGGGTCTTGCCCCGCAAATCGATCACATCGGCATCCGGCGAGGTCGCATCGGCCGAAACTTCGCAAATACGATCCCCCTCAATCAGGATGTTCTGCGGTTCGGTCGGTTCGGCCAGCGAACCATCGACGATACGGGCATTCTTGATCAGTGTAAGCGTCATGGGTTTTCTTCTTTTGTGGTGGAGCAAGGGAGAAATTGACGGGGTTTTTTCATCAACGATAGGCAAGCGTCGGCAGCCAGAGTGATATCGCCGGTATCAGGATGAGGATGATCAGGGTGAAGAAATCCATGGCGATGAACCATCCGACACCGCGAAAGACTTCCGGCAATGTCACAAGGTTTCCAAGGGCCCCCTTGATCATATAGACATTCAGCCCGACCGGCGGGGTGACAAGCCCGATTTCCAGAAGCTTGATCAGGATGATCCCGAACCATACCGGGTCCAGCCCCGCCCCATGCACCAGCGGCAGGATCAGCGGCAGCGTCAGCAGCAACAGACCGATTGAATCAATCAACATGCCCAGCACGACATAAATCACCGTCACCGCAAGGAATATCCACCACGGTTCTGCACTAACCCCCAGGATGGCATCGGAAAATGCCGCCGGAAGACCGCTCAGCGCAAGGAAACGGGTAAAAAACACCGACCCGATCAGGATCACGAAAATCCCGGTTGACGCCACAATGGTATCGCGCAAGGCAAGCCGGATGGCATCCCGTGTCAGGGTGCCGCGCACCGCCGCAATGACCGTCGCAACAAATGCGCCGATGGCACCCGCTTCGGTCGGGGAAAACATGCCGGAAAAAATCCCGCCCAGCACCGAAAAAATCAAAACCGGTAATGGCCAGATTGTTCTGAGTGCCGCCCGTTTTTCTTCTCTGGTCGCGCGCACCGTCACCGTCCCGGCCAGCGACGGTTTCAGCTTCACCCGGATCATGATCATGGCCATATAGATCAGGGCCGAAAGCACACCGGGAATGAACCCGGCCATAAAAAGCTGTCCCACCGAAACCTTGGCATAGACCCCATACAGGATCAAAAGAACGCTGGGCGGAATCAGGGACCCCAATGTCCCAGACGCGGCAATGGTGCCGGTTGCCAGTCCCTTGTCGTAATTGTTGCGCAACATTTCGGGTACAGCGATGCGCGACATCGCCGATGCCGTCGCAACACTGGACCCGGCGGCGGCGGCAAAAAAGGCGCAGGCACCGACACTGGCAATCGCAAGACCGCCCGGCAGACGCGACAGATACAGCCGCAAGGCCTCAAACAGCCCCTTGGTCATCTGGGTCGATGAACAGATAAACCCCATCAAAAGAAACATCGGGGCGGCGGTCAGTTCCCACTGTCCGACATATTCAAAAGGCGTTGCCGATATGGTGCCCAGCGCCACATTGATGTTGAACATCGCCGCGATCCCGCCAATCGAGACAAGGCCAAGGCTGATCCCGATCGGGATGCGCAGGGCAATCAGGCCAAGCGCAACAAGAGTGCCGATAATACCGATATCAAGATTGCTCATTTCGCCCTCTTACAGCGCACGCCAGCGGCTTAAGGATTTCAGCAGGTTACACAGGATGGCCAAAAGGCATCCGACAAACCCGACCGGCAAGGCCCAGCGGCTGGGCCAGATATAAAACAGAAAATTGGACATGATGGTTTCCTGGGACTGCGTTGCCCGGATGGCATCGATCATGCTTTGCCATGCCAAAAACCCAAAAAACGCAAACCCGGCACCACAGGCCAGAACATACAGAATGACCTGAGCCGAACGGGGCATTTGCTGCACAAACAAATCCACACGAATATGCTCGTTATGCAATTCCACATACCCGGCCGCCAGAAAAATGGCGCACACCATGTAGTAATAGGAAACCACCTCAAGCGTCCCGGTAATCCCGACATCCAGAACCATTCTCAGCAGCACATCTGCCGTCACATGAACCATCATCAGCACGACAAAAATGGCCGATATCACAAGGAATGCCGTATTCAGCCACGCGACGCTGCGATACAGCAGGTTTGGTGCGCCGGTTTGGACATCGGCCAAATCACCATCGGAATTAAGGGACATTGCAAACACTCTGCTGTGTGCCGGAATTGAAATTCAGTGCCGGTTTATCGCGGCCCCAAACAGGCAGGCGAACTGGTGCCGCGCCCGGATGGATGCGGCACCAAAACCTTACTGAATACCGTAGGTCGCCGGATCAAGGGTGCCGTAGATTTCCTTGCGGGCCATGTCGGCCAGTGCCCCAATGTCGGAACGATCGACATTTTCAAGCAGCTTTTCCCATTTGATATAGGTAAAGCGGAAATCCTCGATCAGGGATGCGGCATCGGACACACCGTATTTTTCCTGGGCAATATTATAGATGTCCCCCAGAACCTTCTCGCGGAAATCCTCGACCGATGCCATCAGTTCCGGCGAAGGCTGATAGATTTCATTGCCCTTCTCTTTTGCTTCTTCAAGGGCCGCATCGGAACGGGCAAGATAATTGACAACCATATTGGCCATGCCATGCGCCGTCGCATCCATCAGTTGCTTGCGCTGTTCCGAGGTCAGATCAGCCCAGAAACCGGTGTTAAATCCCCATTCCGGACCGGACCAGTACATGCCGGTCGGAAGCACGGTGGTATAACGCGCAACTTCCCACAACGAACGGTCAATCAGATCATTCGCCGCATTGGTGGCACAATCCAGTGTGCCGCGTTCAAGGCCGGTATACATCTCGCTTGACGGAACATTGACCGGAATGCCGCCAACTTCCTCGACCCATTTGGAAACGCTCGATCCTGCCGTTCTGATCCGTTTACCCTTGATTTCCTCAAGTGTGCGCACAGGTTTGTTGCAAAACAGGATATAGGGCGGCGTGGCATAGGCTCCCAGATAAACGATGCCGTTATCCGCCCATTCCTTCAACTGAACCTCGTTATGCATGCTGAAATCGGCAACCGCAAAAATGGCGGTCAAGGGATCGGAATAGTTAAAGCCAAGTTCCTGAACCGCATTGGCAACAGGCAGTTCCGACGGCGTATAAACCGCCGCAATATTGGCGACATTGGCGATATTGTCACGGGCCCCCTGAAGATTGGCACGCGGGGCCAGCAAAACACTGCCGGTATAAACTTCGGGGTTCAGATCGCCGCCCGATATTTCTTTCACCGTTTTGGCCCATTCGATATAGCCAAATTTGGTCAGCGGATGTTCCGCATCATAAAACGAATTGGCGATAAAGCCGGTTTCCGCATGCAGCGGCAAGGCAGCCCCGCCCGCCAGCAATGCGGCAACAAACGGGATAATTTTTTTCGTGCTGAGCATCAAAGTCTCCTGATTCAGATCGTGAGATCGCCATCCTGATTTGGGAAAATATCCCCACCGGTTTGCGGATCCCCGTCTTCCGGTTCTTGTTTACAACAAAAACATACAGACTAGCCTGCTTGTAAATGTCAACTGTTATAATTAGGCTTTGGGATTGAGGATGGTTGGAATAAGGTCCCAATCGCCAGTGAATGCAGGAGTATATCGTCTTATGGCATTGGAAAATCAGGCTGCGGGGCCGTTGGACACACCAAATGAAAAACCGGCCCGCCGCACGCGCAGAACCCAGTCGGAACGTTCCAGCGATACGCGAAAACGCGTATGCATGGCGACGTTACAGGCGCTGACCGAAATCGGCTATGAACGCATTTCGACTCAGGAAATCGCCAAACGGGCACATGTCTCGCGCGGTGCCCTGACCCATCAGTTCCCGACCCGCAACGAACTGATCGTCGCCGCCTTTGAATATCTGATCCAGTCCTGGGAATATGACTGGCCCTTTGACGACACGCAGGGCCACCCCAAAATGCAAACCGACGAGCTGATCGACGTTCTGTGGGACAAACTGTTTGCGCCCGATACCTATATGGCGGCCCTTGAACTAATGCTCGCGGCACGGCTTGACGATGATCTGGGCATAAATTTGCGCAATGCCATGTCGCGCTGGACCACCAAACGCGACAATATCATCGCCGAAATCCTTGGCGTGACGCAGGATTGCGAACAAACCCGCACCTTCATCCAGATCAATCTCTGTATGCTGCGCGGCCTCGCCGTCCATAAAAGCTTCGACAGCGAACCGGACGCCGCCCGCAAGATGCTCGACCAGTGGAAGGAAATCCTGCGCGAATTGTCAAAATCCGGGCAGTTTCTGAGGTGAACAATACCGATTAACGATACACGGCAATGGCTCCGGCGAAATCTTCCCCCACCAGGCAAGGCATCATATCGCATACTGGTTGGATCAGGGGATCGGTAACGCCCGTAGCCTTGAAATTTGCCTCGTAATTGCACCAGGCCTGATAAAAATCGCGATCCGGCGGTCCTTTATCAAACAGCCAACGAGACAGCCCGGCAATGTCGCGATGCGGGTCGCGATATTCGATATCAATACCAATCAGCATATCGGGCCGCGCGGCAAGAGCCACAGCAACGGTATCGCGGCTGTGGCTGATACTCGCGCAAAATTGCATTTCCCCGCGCCGGATAACCGGTCGTCCCGACGGAGTGCGAACAGCATCAAACCTGGATGCAGTTCCTGCCAGCACCGTCTGCGCAAGGACATCCAACACCCGCCACGCGCAGGCCGAACTTGCGCGGCGACGTTCTGCCCGTGTGTCTGGCAAACCCGGCAACCGGCACCAATGCCAGAAAATCGTGTTATCAAAAGCCGTTTCAATCTGCATCAGTTCTAAATTCGGTATCCATTTGGCAAGTTTCAGTTGTATCAACCGTAATGATTTAATTAAAACCAATGTGTTCGCCCTGTCCGGGCAGACCATTTTATTCGGATCACATGGATCATAACAACAAAAGGCAGGTTGGATATGCGCAGTTTAAAATTTGCAGTCGTCGGAATACTCGCCCTTGTCATGGCCGCGTGCCGAACCACCCCGGTCGAGAACGTCAGCAGCCAACCGTTTCCGGCCGATGCCGCGAAACTGAGCATGGCACAGATTGAAGAAACCATTATCAAAGCTGCCGGTGGACGCGAATGGATCGTAACCCGCAAAGGTGAGGGCGAACTGATCGCCACCTATTCCCCACGCAACCATACAGCCAAGGTCGAGATTGATTTCGACCAAACTGCATTTTCCATCACCTATGCTGACAGCACCAACCTGAATTATGATGGTACTTCGATCCATTATAATTACAATCGGTGGGTCAATAATCTGCGACAGGATATTTTGCGCGATGTGTCGGCACAGGCCACCCTCGCAAATTAGGGTTTCATATGACGCTGCTGCACGCCCGGATGACGCATTGGGCGTTTTGGGAAAACCGCGATGACCATCCGGTTCTGAAAACCCGAACACCTGACGGCGTGATAACCCCGACCATTGGAATGACCAGTGCCAATCTGGCGCACAGCCTGAAACCGGTATGGCGGCGGCGGCTTGATCTGTATGGTCGTGCCGCCGCCGAGGTTCTGGCAAGCACCCTTGCGCCGGGGGGAAATCCTCCTGTCGTTTTTGCCTCCCGGCACGGCAATATCAGCCGCACACTGAAACTTTTGCATCAGGTGGCAATAGGTGAAACCCTGTCGCCTGCCGATTTCAGCATGTCGGTTCATAATGCCCCTGTCGGAATTGCCTCCATCAACTGGTCGATTACGCAAAGCCATACGGCAATTGCCGCCGGTGCCGACAGCTTTGTCGCCGGAATGACCGAAACCCTGTGCCAACTGGCAGATCAGGGCGAGCCGGTTATCCTGTGTTATGTTGATCTGGCACTGCCCGATGTTTATAACGATAACGATCCTGACGATATTTTCGGGGTTGCCTTTGCCGCCCGGCTGGAACCAGCAGGTCAAAAATCCGGCGATGTTTTCGGGTTCAGTCCTGAAACCCGACGCCTGCCCGATCCTCAGCCCCATCGACAAATCTGCGCCCTTGCCGCTTTCCTTGAAAACCCCGACGGTGCGTTCTGTCTTGCCGGAAAAACAGCAGGATGGTCGATAACGCATAATGACTAGGGGGACCAATCGGGGGATAAACTGGTACTGGCGGCTGGGGGCAACGGGGTTTGCCTTTTGCATCTTTGGGCTTGGCGGGCTTTTTTTGGCGGTCACCCTTTTTCCCGCCATGATGGTGATTTTGCAAAACCGGGCCAGGCGGCGCAAATATGCCCAGTTTGTCATCTGTCGCGGCTTTCGCGTTTTCACATGGATGCTGGACGTGACCGGTGTGGCACAGGCCGATACGGCCCATATCGAACGTCTGCGGTCTGCTCGTGGCGCGTTGATTATCGCCAATCATCCGACCCTTTTGGATGTTGTGATGATTTTGGCCCAAATGGACCGGTGTCAATGTGTGGTCAAGCACGAACTGTTTCGCAACCCGTTCATGGCGGGCGTGGTGCGGGCGGCGGGATTTATTCGGAATGACGACAATCCGGAAAACCTGATCGCACAGGCGCGCGCGCATTTGCAATCGGGTGCCTGCATCCTGATTTTCCCCGAAGGCACACGAACACCCAGCGGGGGCAAACTGGGCCCGCTACAACGCGGCGTTGCGAATATCGCGATAGAAACACAAGTCGACTTGATTCCTGTAGTTGTGCACTGTAATCACGACACATTGAAAAAGGGGGTACCGTGGTATCGCATTCCGCCATCGAAGATTCGTTATCGGTTGATGGTCGATACCCCGCTATCAATTGGGGACATTGCTGATCCGTCATTGTCACGCGCCAAACAGGCACGTGCCGTAACACGGGTCATCAAGAATTATTTTCTGGACAAACTGACCGATGACTTCGCTGGAAACAGAACTTAAAGCCTTCATTATTGAGACGCTTAATCTCGAAGACATAAGTGTCGAGGATATCGACAGCGAAGAAGCCCTGTTTGTGGACGGGTTGGGGCTTGATTCCATTGACGCCCTCGAACTTGGCGTCGCCCTTCAGAAAAAATATGATGTGCGGATTGATGCCAAAAACGAGGATGTCAAAACCCATTTTGCATCCGTGCGCAATCTGGCCAAATTCATTCAGACATCGGGCAAGGAGGGATAATCATGCAAAGCCGCGACGACGTTTATCAACAGCTGCGCGATTATCTGGTCGATCTTTTTGAAGTTCCGGCCGAAGACATCACCCCGAATGCCCGACTGATGGAAGACCTTGATCTGGACAGTATTGATGCCGTCGATCTGATCGTCAAATTTCAGGAAATCACCGGCAAGAAAATCCCGGCACTTGAATTCCGGTCTGTGCGTACCGTCGATGATGTCGTCGAGAAAATTCATGTCCTGGTCAGTTCTTAAACGGGTCGCGACATTTGCGCTTGCCTGCCTGGGCGTTGCCTATCCGGTTCTGGTCTATTTCGGGCTGACGACATTTTCCCCACGAATCATTCTGACCGGATTGATGATTGTCGTTCTGCTGCGTGCAACAATGTTTGCCGTCACAAAGCGGTATGTCGCAACCGGGCTTGTCGTCATGGTCGCGATCATTCTTGCAATTGCCGGGATCGCCAGCGAACTGGTCGCCATCCGCTTTTATCCGGTGATCGTCAGTCTGACGATGGGAACGGTATTCACGATTACGCTGTTTTCAAAAGCCCCGATGATCGAACGCCTCGCCCGGATCAAAATGCCGGACCTTGATGACTATGCGATTACCTACACAAGAACACTGACGAAAGTCTGGATCGGGTTCTTTATCGCCAATGCGATGATTTCGGGATGGACGGCATATTATGCCAGTATGGCAATCTGGACGCTTTATAACGGTCTGGTTTCCTACATTCTGATGGGCGTGCTGTTTATTGGTGAGTGGCCGGTCCGGCGCATCCTGCGCGCCCGGCATGATCGCAAAATCAAGGGCAACGCATGAACGGTTTTATCGAAAACCTTCACAACCCGGAAAATGCCGCCACCCTGTTGTGTATCGAAAGTGGCAAGGTCTTTCGTGTGGGCGATGTCTGCCCCGATATCGGGCGGCTTTCCCCGGTCCTGCGGCCCTATGATCGCATCGCCATTCATTGCCAGTCGGCCCGATTGTTCCTGATTGCCCTGACGGCCGCCTGGCGGGCTGGATCGACTGTGATTTTCCCGGCAACAGACCGCGCAGCGTATCTTGACGCCATTGCCGACCGATTTGATCTGTATCTTGACGATGCCGCAATCCTTGAAAAACTGTCCGCCCCCTGCCTGCCCCCTTCGGAAAACGACACGCTCCCGAACGCACAGGATTGCCGGGCGGTGTTTTTCACCTCCGGCTCAACCGGGGCACCCAAACCGGTTCACAAGAATCTGGCCCAGATTGAGGCCGAAATCAGTGTGCAGGAACCGCTGTGGCAACCGCGCATTCCGACCGACGCAAAAATAGCAGGATTGGTATCGCATCAGCATATTTACGGCCTGATTTTCCGGATCATCTGGCCGGTGATGACCAAGCGCGCCTTCTCCGCCGATCCCGCCGCCTATTGGGAAATGATGCAGGGCGATTTGCGTGATGGCGATGTTCTGATCACAAGCCCGGCTCATCTCAAAAACCTGCATCCCGACCTTGTCAACGTACCGCGTCCGTCGATGATTTTTTCGTCCGGTGGCCCGCTTGATCTGACATCGGCCCGCGAAACCACAGAAATGCTGGGTACTTGCCCGACAGAAATATATGGCAGTACCGAAACCGGCGGCATAGCCCATCGTCAGCAGATGGATGCCAACAGCATCTGGCTCCCCTTGCCCGGCGTCGATATCGGCCTGAACGATGCCGGATGCCTGCGGGTTCGCGCCAGATATATTGCCGGGGATGACTGGTATCAAACCGAAGATATTGCCGATATTGACACAAAAACCGGCTGCTTTCGGCTGCGCGGACGTGCGGACCGGGTGGTCAAGATCGAAGGCAAACGCATTTCGCTTGGCGCGGTTGAACGCCATTTGCGTAATTGCGATCTGGTCGAGGATGCGATTGCCCTGCTCCCGGACGAGAATGACCACAGACTGGGTGTCGTGGCTGTCTTGACGCCAGCAGGCTGTGACATGCTTGATGACATCGGACGGTTTCGCATGGGACGTCAATTACGGCGCGAAATTGCAAAATTCGAGGATGACGCCGCCCTGCCGCAACGCTGGCGCTTTGTTGAACATCTGCCATCCGACAGTCAGGGCAAGCGCCCGCTTCATCTCTTGCGCGCTCTGTTTGCCGACAAGGAACCCGGACCCCCGGAAATCGTTATACAAAGTCGCGATGGTGATCGGGTCAATCTGTCACTGCACCTGTCGGCCGATCTTGTTTATTTCCATGGGCATTTTCCCGACATGCCGATCCTGCCCGGTGTCGTGCAATTGCATTGGGCGGTCCATCAGGCAGCGACAATCTTTGATATACCCGTCACCATTGGCGAAGTGGCACAGCTTAAATACCGAAAACCGATCACACCGGGGTCAAATGTCATGCTGGAACTTGATTGCGACCGGAAAAACGCGAAAGTCAAATTCCGCTATTACTCAGTAACAGAAGGTGATCACAGCTCCGGCATTTTGAAGTGGCGCGAGGTTTTTGCATGAAAATGTGTGCGGTCATCCCGACCCATAATCATCATCACGTCCTTGGCGATGTGGTGGCGCGCATTCGTGCGTATGATCTGCCAATTTTTATCATCAATGACGGATCAAACGCAAAAACCCGCAACGTGGCTTCAGCCCTGCACAATCCGGAAAACGGCATTACCTGCCATCATCTGGATGAAAATGGCGGCAAGGGCGTTGCCGTCATGGCCGGTATCGCAATGGCCGACCGCGCCGGTTTTACCCACGCAATTCAGGTTGACGCCGACGGGCAGCACAACCTTGACCGGATCAAGGATATGATCCGCACCGCGCACGAACATCCCGAAGCCCTGATCACCGGTCTGCCGGTCTATGATGACAGCATTCCGGCAAAACGCCGGATCGGCCGTTGGGTTTCGCATGTCTGGGTCTGGATCGAAACATTATCGACCCATATTCGGGACAGCATGTGCGGCTTTCGCGTCTACCCCGTTTCCGCAAGTCTTGCTGTCTGGCGCGAGGAAGGATGCGGTCACAAAATGGATTTCGACACCGAACTGATGGTTCGGCTTTACTGGCGCGGCGTCCCGGTTTTGCATATCCCGACCGAAGTCACCTATCCCGAGGACAACACATCAAATTTCCGGATGTGGGATGACAATGTTCTGATCAGTTGGATGCATACGCGGCTGTTCTTTGGCATGCTGATCCGCCTTCCCGGTTTCATTCTGAACGGCGGGCATTTCGGGCCGAAAATCCGCAAAACCGGAATCGTCAAAAACCCCGGCGAAAGTTCCGGCCATTGGGCCGAAATCGACGAACGTGGTATTTATTGGGGTGCCCGGTTTCTGGGCATGGTCTATCGTTTTGGCGGGCGCAGACTTTGCCTGGCCGTCATGTTTCCGGTCATCGCCTATTTCTTTGCCACCGGGCGGATGGCCCGCCGCGCATCACACGATGTCCTGACCCGCATTGCCAAAATCAAGGGCACCTCGAAACCGACATGGCGGGACAGTTTCCGCCATTTCATGACTTTCGGGGAAAGTGCACTCGATAAAATCGCGGCATGGTCCGGTGCAATGAAGATCGACGATCTTGATCTTCCTGATCATGCCCAAAGCCTGTTTTCCTATATGCCGCGCGATCAGGCCGCGATTCTGTTTGTATCGCATTTTGGCAATATCGAACTGGTGCGTGCGATTGCCAGCCGGGATCGCGATTTTCGTGTTAATGTCCTGTTGCATCAGAAAAATGCGGCACGCTTTGGCCGGGTCTTGCAAAAGCTGGCCCCGGAAAGTCAGGTTGATCTGATCGAGGTTGCCGATATCGGCCCGGATACCGCCATCTTGCTGCGTGAAAAAGTTGCACGCGGTGAATGGATCGTGATTGCGGCGGATCGTCTGGCGATTGGTGCCCGTGACAAATCGGTCAGGGTGCCCTTTTTGGGCAGCCCGGCATCCTTTCCACAGGGTCCGTTCATCCTTGCCCATCTTTTGCAATGCCCGGTTTTCATGGTTGCGGCATGGCGCAATGGCAAACGCTTTGACATCGCCTGGGAAAAGCTTGCCGATCAAATCATTCTGCCGCGCACGGATCGAACCGGAAAAATCGCACATTATGCCGGGCAATATGCCGAATGGCTGGAAAAGCTTGTTGTTACGCAGCCGCTGCAATGGTTCAATTTCTATGATTTCTGGGCGAAAAAAAAGGACGACAATGAATAACAGCCGCACCCCTGTTTTGTTTGGTCAGGATCATTTGCGCATCGAGGATATCGTTGCACTGGCCGAACAGCGCGCCCAGCCTGTCCTTTCAACCGATCCGGAATTTTGCGCCCGCATTCAGGCCGGGGCGGATTTTCTGGATCGTCAATTGCGCGATCACGGTCATATCTATGGCGTTACCACCGGTTATGGCGATTCCGTATCGCGGCGTGTACCGCCGGAACTGGTTGCCGAATTACCCCTGCATCTTAGCCGTTTTCACGGCTGTGGTCTGGGAGAATTGCTGTCCCCGAATCAGGCACGTGCGGTTCTGGCGGTGCGTCTGGCATCGCTTTGTACCGGTTATTCCGGTGTCAGCCCTGATTTATTGCGGCAATTGGCAGGCCTTCTTGAACACGACATCACCCCCCTGATACCGCAAGAAGGATCGGTCGGTGCCAGTGGCGATTTGACACCTCTATCGTACGTTGCCGCCACCCTGATCGGGGAACGCGATGTGATCTATCGTGGCAATCAAACCACCGCCGCAACAGCCCTTGCCAAATCCGGTTTAACACCCTTAACCCTGCGTCCCAAAGAAGCCCTGGCGATTATGAATGGCACAGCGGTGATGACCGCCCTGATGTGTCAGGCCTTTGTCCGGGCCGATTATCTGTGCAAATTGACCGCCCGCATCACATCCCTTGCCAGTATCGGATTGCTGGGCAATCCGGCGCATTTTGATAAACGCCTGTTTGCCGCCAAGCCCCATCCGGGGCAGGCCCGCATCGCGGCCTTTATCGAAGGAGACCTTGGCGATCTTGGTTCGGGTTATGTCCCCGCCCGTTTGCAAGATCGTTATTCGCTGCGCTGTGCGCCGCATGTGATCGGCGTTCTGGCCGATATGATGCCGACATTCCGAACCACGCTGGAAACCGAACTTAACAGTGCCAATGACAATCCCCTGATTGATGTAGAAGGCGAAACCATCCTGCATGGCGGGCATTTTTACGGCGGGCATGTTGCCTTTGTCGCCGACGGCATGAAAATCCTGATTGCCAATCTGGCCGATCTGATGGATCGGCAGATGGCGCTTCTGGTCGATACCAAATTCAATCACGGCCTGCCGTCCAACCTGTCGGGGTCCACCCCGGATCGCGCATCGATCAATCACGGCCTTAAGGCCGTTCAGATCGGTGCGTCGGCATGGACGGCCGAGGCGCTTAAAAACACCATGCCGGCCAGCGTGTTTTCGCGATCCACCGAATGCCACAATCAGGACAAGGTCAGCATGGGCACGATTGCCGCACGCGATTGCCTACGGATTTTGCAACTGACCGAACAGGTTGCCGCCGCCAGCCTGATCGCCGTGCGACAGGCCATCGTGCTGCGCATAAAAAATGGCGACGTCAAAGACAGCCAGCTTGGTCGCGATCTTGCCGGTTTCCTTGACGCCCTTGGCACCGACATCCCCTTCATTGCCGAAGACCAGCCCCTTGAAGGCACCTTGCGCCTGCTGATAACACGCATTCAGGATCGGCACTGGTCGCTTTATGGCGGGGATATCGCAGAATGATCAGCGCATCGGTCCATGAAACGGTTCAGTTTTATCACCTTGACCCGATGAATGTGGTCTGGCATGGCAATTATGTGCAGTTTTTTGAGAATGCCCGCTGCGCCCTGCTTGATAAAATGGATTACAATTATCCGCAAATGGATGCGTCGGGTTATGTCTGGCCGGTGGTCGATATGCGGATCAAATATGTCCGCCCGTGCCGGTTTGCGCAGGAAATCACCATTACGGCAACGCTGCTGGAATATGAAAACCGGCTTAAAATCAATTATCTGATATCTGATACCAAAACCGGCGAAAAACTGACCAAGGGTTTCACCATTCAGGTCGCCGTGGAAAAAAACAGCGGCGAAATGCTGTATCGCAGCCCTGATTTCTTCATCGCCCGGATGGAGGCTCTGGTTTGAGCAAAATCGGCCATATCACCGCCACCGCCCTGACGGCGGTTCTTCTGGTTTGCGCAACGGTCACGCCCCCTCATGCCCAATCCCGAAATCCGGCGGGGATCGGACAGGATCAGTATTTGCAGGGCCAATTTTCGATGGACCGTCATCTGGCCGGATTTGACAAACCGCTGACCTCGGAGGGTGAATTTACCCTGTCCCCGGCAACCGGCCTGATCTGGCATACGATAACGCCGTTTCCCGGCATGACCGTGCTTGATGATCATGGCATCACGCGGATCGATGATCAGAATAACCGCGAAAACCTTGCCGGTGGCGATCAGTTTCGCCCTTTTATCGAACTGATTTCGGCGGTCCTGGCCGGGAATTGGGACCCGTTGCGCGAACGGTTTGATATTGTGCAGCAAACAGCCAAAGGTAACGATCCGTGGCAAATTGTCCTGACCCCAAAGGGGGGAAGCCCAATAGCCGGGCAAATCAGCAAAATCACCGCCACCGGCACGCAATTTGTCGATGTCGTGCAAATAGCAAAACCGTCCGGGGATCGTGATGCCATCACCCTGTCGGGTCAGGAATTGCACGATATGCCCTTGCCCGCCGATCTTGCCGATATTTTTGCAGGTCCGGCAAACTGATGACAATGCGCGCATCCATCTGGGCAATCTGCCTGCTGGTGATGGCCGTCTTTGGTGGCGCGCAACTGGTGGGCGGGCATACCGGAATTGATGCCGATTTCCTGTCGCTGATCGGGCAGGAACAAACCGGCGATGGCACCACCCCCGATGATATCCATACAGTACGCGATCTTCTGGCGCAGGATGGCCGACAGGCCATTTTCATGCTGTTTTCCCCGGATCGCACCAAACTGGAAACCGCAGGCACCCATCTGGCCAACGCGCTTTCGACCCTTGCCGGAACGAGCAGCATCACATTGCCCGGTCAGGGTGCGGATCGCCTGAACGAGCTGATGGATTTTTACGGCCCCTATGCGCACGGATTGCTTTCAGATACGGATCGGGAAACCCTGCAAAATGGCGAGGGCCACCGCCTTTATCGCCGGGCGGTACAAAATTTGTATTCTCCTGTCACAACGCTTGGCAGTCAGACGCTTCAGCATGACCCGTTTGCCCTGTTACCTGCCTTTTTATCCGGGCTGGGCGACAAACTGGGCAACGGGGCTGGTATCATCCAACGCGATGGACAATTTTATCTGCCCCTTATGGTCCGTCTTTCACCCGATCTGCGCCAAACCGGACAGGATTCAATCTGGGTCACGGGTGCGAACGATGCGATTAACGCCACCCTTGCCACGGCACCCGGCCTGAAAATTGCCAAAACCGGGCAGGTTTTCTTTGCCGTGGCCGAAGCCACGCGCGCCAAATCCGACGTGCAACGCATTGCAATCCTGGCGACCATCGGCATTGTTCTGATGATCGGGCTGGTATTTTATTCCCCCGTGCCGCTGATCGGCGCACTTCTGGTTGTCGGCAGCGGGCTGATTGCAGGCATGGCAGCCGTCACCCTGATTTTCCCGGCGATCCACGCGATTGCGCTGGTCTTTGGCGCAAGTCTGATCGGGATATCGGTCGATTATGCCCTGCATTATCTGGTGATGCCGCCCCATAGCGGCACCGCACAGGAACGCATCGCCAAAATCCGGCCGGGGTTAAGCCTTGGCCTTCTGACATCCGTCATCGGCTTTGGCGCGCTTTCCGTCAGCCCGACCCAACTTTTGGCGCAGATCGCGGTGTATTCCGTCGCCGGGCTGATCGCCGCCTATATCAGTGTGTTATGCCTTCTGCCTCTTATCCCGTGCCGCAAGGTTCAAACCTCATCACCAATCCATCGCTTTCACCATATCCTGCAAACCGGCCTTGCCAAAACGCGCACAGGCTTTATCGCCCGGCTTTGCCTTGCTGCGGCAATTTTTGCGGGGTTGATGGCGTGTCTTGTCGTGATTCCCGGCAATAACGATATAAGGCAACTGGGCCATGGCAACCCCGCCCTGATTCAGGAGGCAGCGCAAATTTCCGATGTGATGGGAATTGGCGGGCAACCGTTATTTCTGCAAATCCGTGGACAGGATGGCGAGGCCCGATTGCAAACCGCCGAGGCGGTGCGCAATGCCCTGACCCCGCTTTTGGCCAACGGATCGCTTGGCGGTATGATCGGGCTGGCTGATGTCATTCCCTCCATTGCACGACAAAGCGAAAACCGCAAACAGGTCAATGATGGACTGTATCGCCCGTTTGCCGATCAGCTTTCAGAACTCTTGCCGGTTACGGTGGCGGCACCCGATGAAAAGGCTCCGTTCCTGATCTTCGATGACCGGGCGGCATTGAACCTGCCCGAAATCACCGGTTTGCGTCTTGACGGTTCCGATATCATCCGACTGCGTGCCGCAACCGGAATTGATGCCATTACAACCGCGATTGCCGCGATCCCCGATACGCATGTGATTGATCCAGGCGCGACGATTTCTGCGCAATTTGCGCAATATCGCCACTGGGCGCTGATTGCACTTGGCATATCGCTGGGCGTTGCCGGTATTCTGGCGATTGTGCGATATGGCCTGATCAGGGGAATTTGTGTCTTTGCCGCCCCGGCGGGCGCAATCCTGATCGCGGTGATCGGGGGGCATTTGATCGGCATATCGCAGAATTTCTTTACCACCATGGCACTGTTTCTGGTGTTCGCGATTGGCGCAGATTATGTGCTGTTTCTGGCCGAAAGTCGCAATAGTGACCACAACAACGATACCCATCTGGCGGTCTTGTTATCCCTGATCAGCAGCGTTCTGACCTTTGGCCTGCTGGCAAGCAGTTCAGTGCCGCTGGTTAGCGATATCGGTTCGGTCATTGCCATCGGGCTTGTTGGGGCGTGGTTTCTCGCTTACTGGATGACCGCCCCGACCATCAAAAACAACAAGGAAACACCCCGTGACACCTGATTGCGATATTGCCGTGATTGGTGCCGGTCCGGCCGGATCGGTTGCCGCAAAATTTCTGCACGACGCCGGACTTGCCGTCACCGTGCTGGAGGCGCAAACATTTCCGCGATTTGTCATTGGCGAAAGCCTGTTGCCAAATTGCATGAATGTGATTGAACGGGCCGGTTTGCTGGATGCCGTCACAGCCGCCGGGTTTCAGTTCAAAAACGGGGCAGTTTTTGAATGTGGCCCACAGTATAAATCCATCGATTTTCGCGAAAATTTTGAACCCGTCGGCTGGGGCACAACATTTCAGGTGCAACGCGCCCGGTTCGATCAGATTTTGGCCGGTGAAACCGCCCGTGCCGGTGTCGATATGCGGTTCGGGCACAAGGTCACGGATGCCTGCCTGAAAGACGGCGATTGCCGCCTTGATTTTACCGATGCGGATGGCAAACCCGGCCAGTTGCGCACCGGATTTGTGGTGGATGCCAGCGGTTATGGCCGGGTATTGCCGCGCATGTTGGGCATTGCGCAACCCGGCAAATCCATCGAACGCCGGGCATTGTTTACCCATATGCGCGATCACATCACCGATCCCGCCTATGACCGGGAAAAAATCCTGATTACGGTCCACCCGGTTCGGTACGAAATCTGGTACTGGCTGATCCCGTTTTCCGACGGCACCGCATCGGTCGGAGTGATTTACCCCGATAACGATCCGACATTTGCCGCAATGACCGATCAGGATATTTTCAAACAACTGATCGACGATACACGTCTTGGAATCCTTTTATCGAACGCCGAACCGATCCGCGATATCTGTGCCATTGCCGGATACAGCGCCCAATCCGGACAGCTTTATGGCGATGGTTATGCCTTGCTCGGCAATTCGGCCGGGTTCCTTGACCCGGTATTTTCATCCGGTGTGACAATTGCCATGCATTCGGCGGAACTGGTGGCAAAGGCACTTGTCACCCGCCATCATGGCAAACCGGTTGACTGGGAACAGGATTTTGCGGCCCCCCTTTCCAGAGGGGTCGACACCTTTCGGGCCTATGTCGATGCCTGGTATGACGGGCGGTTGCAGACGATCATTTTCAATCAGCCCGATGATGATTCCCAACTGAAACGTATGGTCGTTTCGATCCTTGCAGGCTATGCATGGAATATGGAAAACCCGCTGGTTGCCAAAACCGGCCGTTATCTGGAAATGTTGCACGATCTATGCGCACCGTCATCCTGACCATTCTTTTATCGCTTGGCCTTGCTGCCTGCGGCACGCCTGCTGATCTGTCGCGCCTGTCCATGCCCGATCTGTCCATGCCGGCCCTGTTTTCGGGCGGGGTAAAACAGACCGTGATGCTGGATGACAATGCGGAATTCACCCTGCCCGGCAATCCGTGGGCGGGGGATGACAACCTTGACATCAGCCAGCAAATTCAGGCCCGCTGGGCCAAGGATGAACAGGGCACCTTTCAGGCCCGCATCGCACTTGCGCCCGGCGCGGTAAAAATCGTGATGATTGACGATCTTGGCCGACGGGCGATTGATATCGACTGGGATGCCGATGCCTTAACGATCCAGACGGCGGACTGGTTGCCCGAAACATTTGATGCCCGTCGGTTGCTTGCTGATATCGTGATGGTTTACTGGCCGCTTGATGCCCTCAAAAAGGCCCTGCCCGGTAGCATGTCGGTCACTGAAATCTTGGAACAACGTGTGATCCGCATAAATGCAACAGGCCGGATTTATGCCCGGATCGACCGCCCGTCGCGCGATATCTGGCAAGGCGTCGCCAGCCTGCGCAATGAACGGTTTGGCTATGACATCGCCATTCGATCACAACGCATGGACCCGTGACCATGCGCACTGATCCGGTCTGGCTATCCTCCCTTGGTATTGTTTCATCGCTTGGCAACGGCCTTGATGAAACCCGCGACACCATGTTTGGTGACCGGCCCGCCGATATGATGGCGCGGGACGGTTTTCTGTCTGACCGTCCTGTCATGCTTGGTTCTGTTACCGCCAAACTGCCACCCCTGCCCGATCATTTACAGCGCCATGACACACGGAATAACCGCCTGCTATGGGCCGCCGCCGCTCAGATCAAAACCGAAATCGCGGCGCTGATTGCGCAATACGGACGCGACCGCATCGGCATCATTCTGGGCACCAGCACATCGGGGATCGAAGAAGGCACGCAGGATTATCAGTCTTTGCTGGAAACCGGCAGCTTCCCTTCCGGCTTTTTATACAGCCATCAGGAAATCGGATCACCGGGGGATTTCCTGCGCGATGCGTTTGATCTGGGCGGCCCGGTCTATGTGATTTCAACGGCCTGTTCATCCAGTGCCAAGGCCTTCGCTGCCGGAGCCCGTCTGATCCGTACCGGGTTGTGTGATGCTGTTCTGGTTGGCGGTGTTGACAGTCTGTGCCGCCTGACCGTACGGGGATTTGATGCATTGCAATCGGTTGCCCTGGGCATCTGCAACCCCATGAGCAAAAACCGCGACGGGATCAATATCGGCGAAGGTGCCGCTCTTTTTATCATGCAGCGTGCCGCCGGTGACATTGCCCTGCTTGGGGTTGGTGAAAGTTCCGACGCCCATCACCCCAACGCCCCGCATCCCGATGGCAAGGGGGCCGCCGCCGCCATGCAAAATGCGCTGGATCATGCCGGAATAATGCCATCCGACATTGCGTATCTGAACCTGCATGGCACGGCCACACCGCTAAATGACGGGATGGAATCCCGTGCCGTTCGGGATGTCTTGGGTGATAACGTCCCATCCAGTTCGACCAAACCGATGACCGGCCATACGCTCGGTGCCGCCGGTGCAATAGAAGCCGCAATTTTGTGGCTGTCATTGCAGGATGCCCCCAATGGGGCGCCATTGCCCCGCCATATCTGGGACGGTGTCGCAGACGCAGATATTCCGCCCCTTCATCTGGTCGTGGCCCATAATGCCCGCCTTGCCCCAATGACAAAATGCGCGATGATGAGCAATTCCTTCGCCTTTGGCGGCAGCAATGTCTCGGTCATTCTGGGGCGCGGCTGGCATGACGGGAATACACCGGCATGAACAGCAACAAGGACCAAAATCCGTTCCCTCCGGTCGCCAGTCTGGTGCTGCATGCCGCCCCGATGCTGCTGATTGATCGGGTCATTGCGGCGGATGAGGACAGCATGCAGACCGAAATTTACATTACCAAAAACAGCCTGTTCTTTATCCCCCGCCACGGGGTGCCGGGCTATGTCGGGATTGAATATATTGCGCAAACAGTTGCGGCCTATAGCGGCTGGCGCGCGCAACAGGCCGAACCGGGCAGCAAACCCAAAATCGGATTTTTGCTGGGGTCGCGCAAAATGACGATGACCCGCGACTGGTTTGCCGCCGATACCCGGCTTGAAGTTCATGTCAAAAACATCTTTGAAGACGGCGAAATGGGTGTCTTTGACGGTGAAATCCGCGATGGCAATGATGTGGTTGTCAGTGCACGCATAAATGTCTATCAACCCGAAGATCCATCCGGGCCATCCGAACCTTCGGCCAGCACAAGAAAAGACACGGCAGAACAATGACAGAAACCATCTTGGTAACAGGGGCCAGCAAGGGCATCGGGGCGGCAACCGCCCGCCGTCTGGCAAAGGACGGCTTTGATATTGTTGTCCATTATCATTCTGACCGCGACGGCGCGCAAAAGGTTCTGGATGACGTTATCGCTCTTGGTCGGGCCGGACGCCTGATCCGGTTTGATCTTGCCGACCGGTCGGCAACCCGTCTCGCGCTGGAAAATGAACTGGGCGAATATGGCGCACCTTACGGGGTGATCCTCAATGCCGGGCTGACCCGCGACGGGCCGTTTCCCGCGCTGGAAGACGATGACTGGGATCGGGTTCTGCACACCAATCTTGATGGTTTTTACAATGTGATCAAACCGCTGGTGATGCCGATGGTTCAGCGACGCAAGGGGGGCCGGATCGTCGCCCTGACATCGATTGCCGGCATCGCGGGCAATCGCGGACAGGTCAATTATGCCGCGTCCAAGGCCGGGATTATCGGGGCGGTCAAATCGCTTGCCCTTGAACTTGCCAAACGCAAAATCACGGTCAATGCGGTTGCCCCAGGTGTTATTGCCACACAGATGACCGATGATCTGCCCGAAGACGAGGTAAAGGCCATGATCCCGATGCGCCGCTATGGCACAACGGACGAGGTTGCGGCCACCATCGCGTTTTTATGCAGCGCAGATGCCTCCTATATCACCCGTCAGGTCATCAGCGTGAATGGGGGGATGCTATGACCCGGCGCGTTGTCGTCACCGGCATGGCCGGAATTACCGCCCTTGGCAATGACTGGGCCACAATTTCATCGCGTATGGCCGCAGGCGAAACCGGCATTCGGCGAATGCATGACTGGGATGGCAAATATGATCTGCGAACCCGCCTTGCCGCCCCGGTCGCGGATTTCAACCTGAAAGGAAAATTCAACCGCAAACAATTGCGCAGTATGGGCCGGGTCGCACAAATGGCCGTCGCCGCAACCGACAATGCCCTTGAAATGGCGGGCTTGCGCAATGACACCGCCCTGTTGCAAGGCGGGCGGCTTGGCATTGCATATGGGTCATCCTTTGGCAGCACACCACCGGTCATTGCCTTTACCCGCCTGATGGAAACGGGCGACAGCAATGGCATCACCGCGACCAGCTATATCCAGATGATGAGCCATACCGCTGCGGTCAATATCGGGGTTCTTTATGGCATTTCAGGACGGATCATTCCGACATCAACCGCCTGCACATCGGGCAGCATGGGCATCGGTTACGCCTATGAGGCGATTAAATTCGGCATGCAGGATGTGATGATCGCAGGCGGGGCCGAAGAACTTTGCCCGACCATGGTTGCCGTCTTCGATACCCTGTTTGCCACCAGCACCTGCAACGATACCCCGGAACTGACCCCGCGCCCCTATGATGCGCGACGCGACGGCCTTGTGATTGGCGAAGGGGCCGGTACGCTGATTTTGGAAGAATACACACATGCCAAAGCCCGCGGTGCGACCATCTATGGGGAAATTATCGGCTTTTCCAGCAATTCTGACGGTGCGCATGTGACGCAACCCGCCGCCGACAAAATGCAAATTGCCCTTGGCAAATCGCTTGAAACTGCCGGTTTACAGCCGGGTGACATTGATGTGATCAATGGCCACGGCACCGCAACCGATCATGGTGATCTCGCCGAAACCACGGCAACACGCGCTGTCTTTAACCGCGCCATCCCGATCCATACCCTGAAAGGCCATTTCGGTCACAGCCTTGGCGCATGCGGTGCCATCGAGGCATGGCTGGGCCTTGAAATGATGCGCGAAGGCTCCTTCGTCGCTACGGCCAATCTGGCACAGATCGACCCGCAATGCGCCGACCTGGATTATATCTATAGCACCCCCCGCAAGATGACCGCCGAACATCTGATGAGCAACAATTTCGCCTTTGGCGGAATTAATACGTCACTGATTTTTCGGCAGGTTTGATCTGCGTAAAATTGGTTATCTTTTGATAGTGTATTTTCATCATCGAAAAATTCTACACAGATCTACCCGCACAGCCGAGGCGGTGCGTCGTACAATGCGGCAATCCCCCGCTTTCAATGGGGGATTACCAAAGTTTTTATGCCCCCGGAGGGTGTCAGGCGCCACAAAAGGTGACATTTGACTTGCTTCTAAATCAATTACTTAGCATTTCAAATTGACACAAAACTGCAGGATTGGCAGAGAAAGTGACATTTCTCATTTTCGCCATGACCGCGTAGTTCAAAAAGCTTTTATGCATCAAAAACCAACGAGAATTTTCGTCACCCTGCATTAAACACCGAACACCTTATGTGTCCCGCCTCTGCTATGAATGCCCGTTGTCAGCCCTGGCGAGGACTGACGGCAGGAATGGGCTCTGTGGGCGGCGCTTGTTGAAGCGGGAATCTATACGAGGCAACTTCCCCCGGCCCAGATCAAGGCCTTTGCGATGTCGCGAGGGACGCGAACCAAGACGGATCGTATCGACGCGGAACTCATCGCCCGGTTTATGCTGTTCCGCCCAGAAGCCGGACGGACATTGCCAAGTGATAATCTGCGCATTCTCAGAACCTTAACGACAAGAAGGGCTCAAATCGTGGATATGCGCAAGCGACTTTCGATGCAGATAGCGGCGCGCCAAAAGCAAGGCATTTCCGCCGATGTTGAGGATATGGACGATGTCCTCAAGGCCTTGCTCAATACCTGGATCGGAGACATCGAAAGTCGGATTGAAAGTGTCACTGCACAGGAGAAAACCACTGCTGTGAAAGCAAATCTCCTGCGATCGATTCCCGGCATTGGACCGGTTTCAGCGGCCATGCTAATCGCAGAAATGCCGGAACTCGGTCGGATGACATCAAGGCGAGGCGGCGGGCATTGCGACATGTGTTGTTCCAAGCCGCACTCGCCGCGCATATCACAACCCAATGCTAAAGCCCGTCGCACAACGCCTCAAGGAGCGTGGAAAACCGCACAAGCTTGTCATCATCGCAATCGCAAACGCGATCCTCAAAACCGGTGAAACATGGCGACATCAACCTGACCGATAGACACAGTTGCTGTCAGAGCTTTGCAATAAACTTAAAGATTCCTCCCCCAAAGGCACAAATTTTGCCCGAGATGCTCAATCAGCATTTCGGTAAGTACTTGAACTTTTCGTACAGGGTGCTGGCCAGGTGGTCGGACAACATATGCGGCCGCAGGTGGCGGAGGGTAACTTGTCATGACCGGAATCAGTGCACCGGATCTTAAATATTCACAGATCAAGCTGTCGGGAAGGTACGCAAGGCCCAGCCCGGCTGTTGCCGCAGCGGTAAGAGCTATGCCGTTGTCGGATTTGAAGCGTCCCTGTGGCTGGACCGTGATGACCTTGTCGCAATCCATAAATTTCCAGGACTCTGTTCCCTGCATAAGGGCCTGATGCGCTATGAGTTCCTCTGGCGTTTCCGGAGCTCCATGTGCCTCGATGTAAGACGGGCTTGCGACAAGTTTCAAATAGACGGGGCCGATGCGTTTGGCGAGCAGGTTGGAATTCCGAAGGTAGCCCACCCGGATCGCGCAATCAAAACCTTCGGTAATAAGGTCAACAAAGCGGTCGCTATAGGAAGCATGAAGCTGAAGCTGGGGATAACGCTGTGCCATGTTCGCAAGCATGGGGGCAAAGTGTATCGGCCCCAAGGAGAGCGGCATGGCAATTCGAAGGCGACCGCGAAGATCACCCGTTGGCATAATCGTGTCCCTTGCCAGTTCGATTTCGGCACTGATCCTTGCGGCGTGTTCTCGAAATGCAACGCCGGCTTCAGTGAGGGCGGCACCGCGTGTTGTTCGCGCAAGAAGCTGGACACCAAGCGCTGCTTCAAGCCGAAAGAGCCTGCGACTGACAATTGATTTGGATACACCGAGCCGTCGCGCAGCGGGCGAAACTCCCCCCGCATCGGCAACCCCAACGAATGTTTCTAAGTCTTCTATATTCAATTTGGCGTTCTCTATTTCACAACACTGCAGCACGCGAAGGGGTGTTTGTTTACCGCGCGCGGAACTAAGCATGTCCATCTCATTGATGAACAGCGGGTGCTGGTTGTGACCTCAGAAAAAGACGTTTTGAAAAGAGCGCTAAAGCAAGGCCGGACCGGCTTGGCTGTCGTGGAAGCATTCCGTCACAGCGGCTCAATCCGGCAGTGGGATGTGCTCATCACGGTCATTGATAGGAAGATCGAAACGTCCCTTGCCCCAGTTTGCTGCGCGCCATTCGGCTTTGGCTTCTTCGATGCGCTCCTTGGATGAGGCAACGAAGTTCCACCAGATGTAACGTGGTCCTTCAAGGGTGGCGCCGCCGAGGATCATGAGCCGCGCGCCTCTTTCGCCAGCCGATACGGTGATTTTATCTCCTGGACGGAAGACCATCATTTGAGAGGGTTGATATTCCTGTCCGGCGATCAATATTGAGCCTTCAACGATGTAGATGCCTCTGTCCTCGTGATTGTCGGGCAAAGGCAATCGCCTTCCCGCTTCAAGCACCACATCTGCGTAAAAGGTTTCGGAGAACATTGTCGCAGGCGCAACCTTGCCATAGGCGTTCCCGAGAATAAGCCGAACCGTGACGCCAGAATCCTCGATTATCGGCAGCGTCTCTTTGTTATGGTGCTCGAATATCGGCGCCATATCCTCATATTGGTCGGGCAGGGCTAGCCAGGTCTGTATCCCGAACAAACTGTTGGGACCGCTCCGGGCCGTCGCAGAAGTCCGCTCCGAGTGGGTGACGCCACGCCCGGCAACCATCCAGTTCAACTCGCCGGGACGGATGATCTGATCTGCCCCTGTACTGTCCCGATGATGGAAATCACCGCGAAAAAGATACGTAACTGTGCCAAGACCAGTATGCGGGTGAGGTCTTACATCGACACCTTGACCGGTCAGGAACTCGGCCGGTCCGGCTTGATCAAAGAAGATGAAAGGCCCCACCATTTGCCGCTTTGGCGCAGGCAAGGCGCGACGAACTTCGAAATCGCCAAGATCCCGCGCGCGCGGGACAATAAGTGTCTCAATCGCGTCCGTATCTACATCATCGGGGCAGCCCGGTTGCAATGCTGGATTCCAACTCATACGCATCTTCCTCTCTGATCATTTTCTCGTTCTGATCTGGCATGCACGATGCTCTACCAGGCCGACGGATACCTCAGAGTGGCGTATGTTTTTTCGCTCCGCTAGTCACGCTATGCGCTTAACTGTGTCGCGCGAAGTGGAATGTCTGCCGGGAATACGCTTGTCCGGGACCTCTGGGTTGGCTCTTGCTGGCATGTCAGGGGCTTTGTTCCCAGAGATGGGGATTGGATTGGACATGTTCAATGAGCATTTCGGTCAGTATGCGCACTTTCCGGTCCGGGTAACTTCCGGGTGGACGGACCACATAGGCAGCCCCGGATTTGGGTGGATATTGAGGCATCACCGGAACGAGAGCACCGGAGACCAGATATTCATGGGTAAGGCAATTGGGAAGACACCCAATGCCAAGACCTTCTGCGGCAGCAGCGGTCAGTGCTATGCCATTGTCGGACTTGAAACGCCCTTGCGGCTGCACCGTAACGATTTTGTCACCGTCCATCAGATGCCAGGACTCGGTGCCCTGTAGAACGGCTTGGTGGAATGCAATGTCTTCGGGCGTTTCAGGTGCGCCATGCGTCTTGATGTATGAGGGGCTTGCAACGAGCTTGCCATGGATCGGCGCAATGTGCTTTGCAATAAGGTTGGAATCGGGAAGAAGGCCCAACCGGATCGCACAATCAAATCCCTCGGCAATAAGGTCTACGAAGCGATCACTATAGCAGGCATTGATCTGAAGCTGGGGATGGCGTTGCGCCATTTTTGCAAGCACGGGGGCAAAGTGTGTCGGACCGAACGAAAGCGGCATGGCGATACGAAGCCGGCCACAAAGTTCACCCGTTGGCAGCAGTGTGTCTTTTGCCAACTCCAATTCATCCCGAATCCGCGCAGCATGTTCGCGAAATGTAGTCCCGGCTTCGGTAAGTGCCGCCCCTCGGGTCGTGCGCGCCAGAAGCTGGACACCAAGCGCCGATTCCAGACGCAAAAGCCGTCGACTGACGATTGATTTGGATAGACCCAGTCGACGCGCAGCAGGGGAAATTCCCCCGGAATCAGCAACTTCTACAAATGTTTCTAATTCTTCTATATCCAATTTCGTGTTCCCCGTGTTGCGACACAGCATATCATATACGGGCACTAGTGTCTTATCCAGAGACCTGCGACTGTCGATTCATAGGGCACCTGAAAAATCAAATCGAGCAAACGAGCCCTGATTACAAAGACAGAAGAGGACAGTCTTATGAATATTCGTAATGGCCTTGATTCACTCCTTCGCCCCGAAGACTCCGTACTTGTGCTGATCGACCATCAGCCCTACCAGCTTGCGAACCTGAACAGCCACGATCCTCATATGGTGGTGAACAATACGGTGGGGCTGGCGAAAGCAGCCAAAGCTTTCGGTGTTCCTACTATCCTGACAACCGTGATCGCACGTCAGGGCGGGAACATTTTTCCCCAGATTACCGATGTTTTCCCCGGACAGGAAATCATTGACCGGACTTTGATCAACACTTGGCAAGACCCAAAAGTGGTAGATATCGTCAAGGAAACAGGCCGCAAACAACTTGTCATTGCAGGCCTGTGGACCGAAGTCTGTGTTGCGATGCCAACGATTCAGGCCCTTGGCGAAGGGTGGGACGTTACGGTCGTCACCGATGCATCCGGCGGTGTTTCAGTCGAAGCCCACGAAGTCGCCATCCAGCGCATGATCGCGGCTGGGGCGAATATGATGACCTGGATGGCAGTGGCTTCGGAATGGCATCGCGATTGGGCTCGGAGCGAGCACATTGCCGAGTTTTCGGAAATACTCAAGCAACACGCTGGCGCAAGCGGCATCGCGTACTTGTGGGAGCAGCAACTGCTTAATACGCCTGTACCCGGTCAGGGATAATCAATGGACTGATCAGACTCCAGATGAACGCCCGAGGGTTTGTCACGGCTCTTCATCACTTCTTGAGAGTCAGACCAGAAACGGCACCTTGCTTTGTAAAAAGGCAGGGAAACTATTGGGCTACTTTAACCCTTTCTGTTTCGTTGAACAAATTATTGCCTTGGGTGCGCGATGGAATTATCATCCTATCTTGCTTTTATCCTGATCAGCGCAGCTCAAAGCGCGACGCCTGGTCCATCGACATTGTTTCTCGTAAACAATGCTCTTGCCTTTGGGTGGCGTCGCGCATTGGGTGTGCTGAGCGGTGACCTTGTCGCAATTGCACTGCTGGCGACACTTTCGGTGGTGGGCCTGGGTGCTTTGCTCGAAGCGTATCCGCTGATTTTTCTCAGCCTGCGCTTGCTCGGTGCGCTCTATGTCTTGTGGCTGGGATGGACCTATCTCAGACCCACCGACCAACCGCAAGAGGCCAAGGGAACTGCTGAGATAGCACGTGGACGCGCCGGATTGGCTCTCTGGTTTCACTCATTTGGTGTCGGGATCAGCAATCCAAAGGCCGTTCTGTTTTTTGCGGCACTGTTCCCGCAGTTTATTCCCGCTGAGAGCGGCCCACCTGTTCTGGCACTTCTGGTTTTAACGTTCGTCGTTGCAAAGCTTGTTGTTCTGGGTGGTTACGCGATCGGAGCGCGGCACGTCGTAAGGCTATTTCACAAGCCGGAACATGCAAGGCGTGGTCGTGCGTTAACCGGCATCATATTTGTCGTTTTTGGTGTGCTTATGATCGTGTCTGCGATCCCGACTTCCTAGGCCTAGGCCATTCCCCGGCGTTTATTGCATTCAGGCAATGACGTTCTCTCAAACAGGAGACCTAAAATGGAAAAGCTTGAACTTCTTACCCCGAAAAACTCGCAGCTCATCTTCATTGATCACCAGCCGCAGATGGCCTTCGGCGTTCAGTCGATTGACCGTCAGGTTCTTAAAAACAATACCGTTGGCCTTGCAAAGGCCGCCAGGATTTTCAACATTCCGACGACAATCACGACGGTCGAAACCGAAAGCTTCTCTGGCCATACCTATCCTGAACTTCTGGCAGTCTTCCCCGAAGCCCCGCTTCTGGAACGCACCTCGATGAATTCCTGGGATGATCAGAAAGTCCGAGATGCCCTGGCTGCCAATGGCCGCAAGAAAGTGATCGTTTCCGGTTTATGGACTGAAGTCTGCAACAACTCGTTCGCGTTCTGTGCAATGCTTGAAGGCGGATATGAAATCTACATGGTCGCAGATGCATCAGGCGGCACATCCGTTGATGCCCACAAATACGCCATGGATCGCATGGTTCAGGCCGGTGTCGTGCCGGTCACCTGGCAGCAGGTTCTTCTTGAGTGGCAGCGCGACTGGGCACATCGCGAAACCTACAACGATGTCATGGCACTCGTGAAAGAACATTCCGGCGCCTACGGCATGGGTGTCGATTACGCCTACACCATGGTTCATAAGGCGCCGGAACGGGTTGAACACGGCCAGCGTCTTGCGCCGAAGGCAGCATCCTAAAACAACAAAGGAAGCACGGCAGAGAGAACACTCTGTCGTGCCTTTCTTTTTTGATACCGACCGCAGCGCAATCATTCCAAGGCATTGCAGATAAACACGCTGTTGGTTTGATGCCGATGAAAAGCTTCAATTCGAAGGTGGTTAAAGATGAAACGGCGCGCATTTGTTCAGGGTCTCGCAGCCAGCACCACGCTTGGTGCAATTCCATTCAAACTGGCAAGGAGCAACGAAATGAACCAGACGGCACAAACCATTATCTATAACGCCAGAGTCACAACGCTTGATCCAAAGAAGCCAGAAGTGGACGCCATTGCGATTACCGATGGCAAGGTTCTTGCGATCGGGGACGAGGCCAGCATGCGCCGACTGGCCGACAGCAAGACCAAAATGATCAATGCTGGTGGACGTCGGGTCATTCCGGGTCTGAATGACAGTCACACCCACCTTATTCGTGGCGGTCTTAACTTCAATATGGAATTGCGTTGGGAAAATGTGCCGTCAATTGCCGATGCCCTGCGCATGCTTAAGGCGCAGGCTGCCGTTACACCGGCCCCGCAGTGGGTACGTGTTGTCGGTGGCTGGTCGGAATTCCAGTTTGCCGAACGCCGGATGCCAACCCTTGATGAAATCAATGCGGCGGCACCCGATACGCCGGTTTTTATTCTGCACCTTTATGGACGCGCCCTTTTGAACCGTGCAGCAATCAAGGTTCTTGGTTTTGATAAAAACACCCCAAACCCACCGGGCGGTGTCATTGAAAAGGATGCCAAGGGCAACCCGACCGGTCTTTTATTGGCAAAACCGTCTGCTTTGATCCTGTATTCGACGCTGGCCAAGGGGCCGAAGCTTCCGATTGAGGATCAGATCAATTCCACCCGTCACTATATGCGCGAAATGAACCGTCTGGGCATCACCAGCGTGATTGATGCTGGCGGCGGGGGCCAAAATTATCCCGAAGATTATGATGTCATTCAGCGTCTGCATGATGACGGGCAGATGACGGTTCGCATCGCCTATAACCTGTTTGCGCAAAATGCCGGGAACGAGCTGAGCGATTATGAACGCTGGGTCGGGATGACCGAACCGGGGGCTGGCGACGATATGCTGCGGATGAATGGGGCTGGTGAAAACCTTGCCTGGTCTGCCGCGGATTTTGAGAACTTCCTTGAACCGCGCCCCGATCCGGCACCGGTTATGGAAAGCGAACTGGAACCCATCGTCGAATTGCTGGCCGAACGGGAATGGCCGTTCCGCATTCATGCGACTTATGATGAAACCATCGACCGTTTCCTTGGTGTATTCGAACGGGTGAATGGCAAACAGCCGTTCAAGACACGGTTCATCATTGATCATGCCGAAACCGTTTCCGAACGCAATATCGAACGGATCAAGGCACTGGGCGGTGGTATTGCGATTCAGCATCGGATGGCATTCCAGGGTGAATATTTCGTCGATCGTTACGGCAAGGATGCGGCCATGGCGACCCCGCCGGTCAGCAAAATGTTGGAATATGGTCTTCCTGTTGGTGCAGGAACGGATGCAACCCGCGTTGCATCCTATGATCCCTGGGTCGGCCTGTACTGGCTTACCACCGGTAAAACAGTTGGCGGCATGCCGCTTTACGACAATGACAATGTCCTTGATCGTGAAACCGCACTTATGCTGTGGACAAAGGGTTCCGCATGGTTCTCGGGCGAGGCGGATGTCAAAGGTACGCTGGCACCCGGACAATATGCCGATCTGGCAATCCTTTCCGCTGACTATCTGAGCGTTCCACCCGAAGAAATTCGCCGGATCAATTCGGTCCTGACCATGGTTGGCGGTGAAGTGGTCTATGGCGAAGATGGTTATCAGTCCCTGTCGCCGGACATCCCGCCGGCATCTCCCTCCTGGAGCCCGGTTTTGCATCACGAAAGCCCCGGTCAGCGCCCGGAATCCGGCGCGCGTCATACGGAGCGCTCATGCCATGACGCTTGCAATCATGGCTGTGGTGTCCACGGACATGATCACGGGATCGCCTGGAATAACCCTGTGCCGGTTGCCGATGCGAAATCGTTCTGGGGCGCGCTTGGCTGTTCTTGTTTTGCAGTCTAACCAGGGAGGAGAGAATGAACCTGTCCCCTTACATCGTTTCTCTTGGCATCGGACTTGGCGTTGGCGTTGTCTATGCCTTGCTGGGAACCCGATCACCAGCCCCTCCTGTGATTGCCCTGCTGGGACTGCTCGGCATGCTCGCCGGTGAAACCGCTGTCACTTGGGTCAAAGACAGAATGTCACTTGAGGAAGCGGCGGCACATTGCCTGCATGGCAAATCCTTTCACATGGCAAGTGATGACAATCGCACTCAAACCGGGTGTGACTCAGCATCGCCTGAGAAAAAATCATAACCCCCTGGTGCGCCGGTCAATTCCAATCGGAAACCGGCGCACCGAACCAGATCTGTTACGGCGCAACTGCCAAATTCCGTTTCCTTTACCATGAGAACAAAGTCATGACGCCAACCCCCATTTCGAAATTGTTAAACAGCTTCGCACTGGAACTTATTGTCCGGGTTGCTCTGACCTGTCCGTTCTGGCTGTCTGGTTTGGCAAAACTGTTCAACTGGTCGGCGGCGATAGGTGAGATGAACCATTTTGGACTTTCACCCGCAGCACCGCTGGCAGCAGGCATTATTCTTCTGCAACTGAGTGGTTCTATTGCAATCATTCTGGGGCGCCAGGTGTGGCTGGCTGCCGGCGCATTGGGAATATTTACCGCGGTGGCGACCTTCACTGCACATGCGTATTGGACGTTCCCGGAGGCGGAACGCGCCGCACAAAGCAACATATTCTTTGAGCATGTTGCGATCATTGCCGGGCTCGCACTTGCAGCAATTCTGTCCGAAAAAACATCCCGACGCGTTTAAAGCGTTTCGCGGTCTTGGTTGCTGACAGCGCGGTGCCATCTTCAGATCAGGAAACAGGAAAAATGAACGAGACCAAACCAGTTGATACAGGTCCATGGGCACCGTTCCGGCATCGGGCATTTGCTTTTTTGTGGGTGGCAACCGTCATATCAAATGTCGGCACCTGGATGCACGATGTCGGCGCAGGCTGGCTCATGACAGAGCTGTCCCCCTCTCCGTTGGTTGTCTCGCTGGTTCAGGCTGCGACCACATTACCCGTATTCCTGTTTGCAATCTTTGCCGGGGCGCTTGCGGATTTGCTGGATCGCAGAAAATTACTGATTGCCGTCAATTTTGTCATGGCCGGGTTGGCAGCAGGCCTGTCGGCGATGGTTTATCTGCAATTGGTTACGCCTTCGATCCTGATCCTGTTTACATTTTTGATGGGAAGCTGTGCCGCATTGATGGCACCGGCATGGCAGGCGATTGTTCCGGGGCTGGTTGACAAACCACGTCTGGGAGCTGCGATTGCCCTGAATTCCATGGGCATTAATGTCAGTCGCGCAATCGGCCCGGCATTGGCCGGGTTTCTGATTGTCAGCGTTGGTCTGGTGTCTCCCTTTGCGCTCAATGCACTCAGTTTTCTTGGGATTCTTGTCGTTCTTGTCTTCTGGAAACCTCAGGAGAATTTACAGACCATGCCGCGAGAGCGCATGATTGGTGCCATGCGCGCCGGCCTTCGTTATGTGTTTAACAGCCCGCCGGTGATTGCCACCCTGATCCGGGCTGTTGCCTTCTTTCTGTTTGCCAGCGCCTATTGGGCGATGCTGCCGCTGATTGCACGCAATATGCTTGACGGGGGGGCTCAGCTTTATGGAATTTTGCTGGCCAGTGTCGGCACAGGCGCCGTAACCGGCGCGTTTGTTCTACCAAAAATCAAGGCACGGCTTGGTGCTGACAAAACCGTTATGGCCGGTACGATCGGGACGGCTCTTGTGATGGTCAGTTTCGCTTTGGTACAGCACCCCGTCGTGGCCGTCGCGGCCTCCTTCATTGCCGGGGCGTCATGGATTGCGGTTTTATCTTCGTTGAATGTGTCTGTCCAAACGGCTTTGCCTGACTGGGTGCGTGCACGGGGGTTGTCGGTATTTCTGACGCTCTTCTTCGGGTCGATGTCAGGCGGCAGCGTGGTTTGGGGCTGGTTTGCCGAAAAGTTCTCGATTGAGACGGCTTTGCTGGCTGCCGGGACAGGCGCAATCATTCTGATGCTGGCAACAATGCGTATCCGGCTCAATCAGGGGGCGGATCTCGATCTCAGCCCATCGATGCACTGGCCTGAACCGATCCTGTCTGAAACCATTGAACAGGACCGCGGCCCGGTCATGATCAGGATTTCATACCGGATCAATCCAGAAAATCAGGAAACTTTCCATAACCTCATGAATGAAATGCGCAAGGCACGTCAGCGGCATGGTGCCTACCATTGGGGGCTTTATCAGGACAGCATTGAGCACGACCTGTTTGTCGAAACATGGTCAGAAGGGTCATGGATCGAACATTTACGTCATCACAAACGGGTATCTGGCGCGGATCGCGATATTCAGGAAAAGGTCAACCGGTTGCATCAGGGCAGTACAAAGCCGAAGGTCGATCATTTTATCATGACATCGTGAAAAGATAAATTTCGTCAGTCAGATCACAGGCCCAACAAGTGCTTCTGGTCACTTCTTGGGCCCCGTCCCTTACGAAAGAAAGTCCGTACATCAGGTTACGGCAACAGAAAGGAAAGTTGATGGCTGATGCAAGCCTGGGGCAAACGATTGGACCCGCGATCCTGTTGATGGGGGCCGCGGTTGTTGCCGTGCCATTATTCCGGCGCCTCAATCTTGGATCGGTTCTGGGCTATTTTGCTGCCGGTGTCCTTGTGGGCCCATCGGTATTCGGGTTTATCACCGATGCCGCGTCCATCCTGCATTTTTCCGAACTCGGGGTGGTCATGTTCCTGTTCGTGATCGGACTGGAATTGCGCCCGCCCAAGCTCTGGGCGATGCGGGGGCATATTTTTGGTCTGGGCCTTGTGCAGGTCGCAACCGCGATCACCATCCTTACGTTGACAGGATCGGTGGTTTTCGATCTTTCCACGTCGGTCGCCTTCGTTGCCGGGGCGGGCTTCGTCCTGTCCTCGACGGCTGTCATCATGTCGTTGCTTCAGGACAGGGGCGAGATTGCCAGCAGTGAGGGCCAGAAATCAGTTGCGATCCTCCTGTTCGAGGATTTGATGATCGTTCCTCTTCTGGCGTTGGTCGCTTTCCTGTCGCCTCTGGCAGACGGGCAGTTGGGCTGGACAAACATTCTGGTGGCGGCCGCCGCGCTGCTGGCGCTCCTGGCGGTATCGCGTTTTGGCCTAAACCCCTTCTTCGCGCTGCTGGCGCAGACACGGGCGCGAGAAGTTCTGACGGCGGGTGCGCTACTGGTCGTTCTGGGTGCTGCCCTGCTGATGGAGGTCGCTGGCCTGTCAATGGCGCTGGGCGCCTTTCTTGCTGGTGTAATGCTGTCAAGTTCAAGCTACCGGCACCAGATCGAGAACGACATTGAACCCTTTCGTGGCCTGCTGATGGGACTGTTCTTTCTGGCCGTCGGCATGTCGCTCGACCTTTCTATCGTAACCGCCGAATGGCAGCTTCTGCTGTCCATGCTGATCGCGTTGATGACTGTCAAAGGTGTCGTTGTCTACGCGGTTGCACGCCTGCTCGGCAGTTCCAATCATCGTGCTCTGCAGCGAACCTCCATGTTCCTGCAAGGCGGGGAGTTTGCCTTTGTGCTCTATGCGGCGGCGGCCTCGGGCGGCGTCATTGATGCGCGGGAAAATGTGCTGTTTTCTACGGTTGTGATCCTGTCGATGGCCCTGACACCCTTGCTCATGATCGCAACTGATCGCCTGTTTCGGGCCAAAGTTTCGATGGACGGGATTGACGTTGCCCGCGACCTTAAGGGGCGTATCCTTGTTATCGGTTTCGGCCGCTTTGGTCAGATCGCCGCCCAACTCCTGTTGTTCAAGGGGGTTGATCTTTCCGTTATTGACCGCGATCCCCAACGCATCCGCGACGCAGGCCGGTATGGCTTCAAGGTCTTTTTTGGCGATGGCGTCCGGCTTGATGTCCTGCGCAGTTCGGGGGCGGGAAACGCCGATGCCCTCATGATTTGTATCGACGATCCAAAGGCCGCAATGCAAATCGTCAAACTGGCGCAGCATGAGTTTCCTCAGGCCAAACTTCTGGTGCGCAGCTATGATCGCGGACACGCGATAGAACTGATACGTGCAGGGGTGGACTATCAGGTTCGCGAAACGGTCGAATCTGCCTATCTGATGGGAACGGCGGGCCTTCGGGCCCTGGGTTTCGCCGAGATCGATATCGAAGAAGCCACCGATGACATCCGACAGCGAGATACAGACCGCCTTTCCGAACAGGTGCAGGGAAATATCATGTCGGGCCGCGACCGGCTGCTCACCCAGCCCATCCCGGAACCGCTCAGCGGAAGATCGGCATCAAACCAGGTACCATCGCCAAAAAATCCTGAAGCAGACAGGAGAAACGCGTGAAAGCAGAAGTCTATGACAAATGCGAACGACCAGAAGCTCTGATCTCGGCCACTGCCTTCGCCGCAAGCTTAAAGCTTAGCCTTTCCCTTGGGCACCACGCATGCTGCGGTGCCTGCCAGCCACGACGTTCCAGAAGGAGAAAACACCATGGGCTATATCACGACTGACGACGGCGTACAGATTTTCTACAAGGACTGGGGACCAAAGGACGCACAGCCCATTGTGTTTCATCATGGCTGGCCGCTCAGTGCGGATGACTGGGACGCTCAAATGCTTTTCTTCCTGTCGAAGGGCTATCGCGTTATTGCGCACGACCGCCGTGGACACGGTCGATCCGAACAGGTTTCCGAAGGCCACGACATTGACCATTACGCAGCAGATGCATTCGCTGTCGCCAAGGCACTTGATTTGCGGAACGCGGTTCACATCGGCCACTCCACTGGTGGCGGCGAAGTTGCACGGTATGTAGCACGACACGGACAACCGGCAGGTCGGGTGGCCAAGGCTGTTCTTGTTGCTGCCATCACACCACTGATGTTGAAGACCGGGGACAATCCCGAAGGCACGCCAATGGAAGTTTTCGACGGTTTTCGGGCTGCTTTGGCCAGCAATCGCGCACAGTTCTTCCGCGATGTTCCGTCCGGTCCGTTCTTTGGATTCAATCGCGAAGGTATGGCTGCGAGCGAAGGCGTGATCCAGAACTGGTGGCGTCAAGGCATGATGGGCAGTGCCAAAGCACATTATGATGGTATCAAGGCGTTTTCGGAAACAGACCTGACCGACGACCTCAAAGCGATTAACGTGCCAACTTTGGTGCTACATGGAGAGGACGATCAGGTCGTTCCGATCGCCGCCTCAGCTTTGAAAGCCGTTGAACTGCTGCCAAATGGTTCCTTGAAAACTTATCCTGGGTTTTCTCATGGCATGCTGACCGTAAATGCAGATGTACTTAACGCCGACCTCTTGAAGTTCGTTGCCGACTGATGTGCCTCGTTGTTTTTCAGACAAATACGTCATGTACTGTCGAGGCTGCCGCAACCAAATGGCTTCAGCTCAGCTTCTGGCGCTATGTAAACGTAGCAAGAATACTGCGAGAGCCTAAAGCATGCCCCCATATCATACATGACGCTCTGCCTGCAGTGACCTGACGCCGACTCAGGTGTATTTCGCCAATTACCAGAAGGGCGATGCACCGTTGGTGGCGGCCACCATAGTCTCGATATGACCATAACTTGAATAATTGAGAACGAGGATTTTGGTCATATCATTATCCGAATTCAGACGTAATCAGCCCTTATAAAGCCCGGGCTTCAAGGCGATATGCTTGTACTCGATAAAGTCCTCGAGGGCGGCGAGGCCGTTGAGCCGTCCGAGACCAGACTGCTTGAAGCCGCCTTCCTCCGTATTATCATAGACTTTGGCCCAGTCATTGACCCATACGGTCCCCACCTCAAGTGCCTGGGCCAACTTCAAGGATCGGTCGACGTCACGGGTCCAGATGCTGGCGGCAAGGCCAAATTCGCTATCATTCGCGAGCCGTATCGCCTCTGCCTCGTCGTGAAACCGCTGTATTGTCAATACAGGACCGAATGTCTCCTCCTGAAGGATCGACAGGCTGTTGTCGGTGACTTCCAGCAATGCGGGCCGGAAAAACGCACCTTTCGAAAGCGGCCCGGCGGAAACAGGACCGCCCCGCACAACAACATGCGCACCTTCAGCAATTGCATTTTTGATCACCTGATCTACCCGCAGCACATTTTCTCGATCAATCAGTGGCCCCATGTCGCTTGAGGGGTCACTTGCCGGGCCAACTTTCACATCGTTCAGTTGCTGGGCAAGAGCGTCGCGAACCCGCTCAAAGATGCCGTCCTGAACAAGCAGGCGTGATCCGGTCATACAGAATTGGCCGGAAAAGACGGTCAGTGCCTTCTCGATCACAGGTAAGGCGGCATCGATATCGGCATCGTCGAACAGGATCATCGGCGTCTTACCGCCAAGCTCCATACCGAAACGCTTCATTCGTTTGGCACCAACGGCGCCAATGGCGCGGCCTGTGCCGGTGCTGCCTGTGAAGCTAATCGCGGGAACATCCGGGCTTTCGACCAAATACGCAGATCCTTCCGGACCGCTTTCAAAAAAGAGGTTGATTACGCCATTCGGGAGATCCTCGGCCTCGGCCATGATTTCTGCCATGACACTTGCAGTCTGCGCGATTTGTGCCGGAAGCTTGATCACTGCGGTGCATCCGGCTGCGAGTGCTGGCGCCAGAGAGCGAATGGTCAGAACCGCAGGAGAGTTCCAGGGCGCAATAATGCCAGCGACACCCATAGGCTGTTTCAGAATCACAGACAGGCTTCCCGGTTTCGGTGTGACCGCACGGCCGCTTTCCATCAGAACCGTTGCCGCCGAATAACGCAGTTTGCTGGGGATCATATCAATTTCGAAGGCAGCTTCACCTTTCACCTTCCCGTTTTCAAGGGACAGGATTTCTATAAGGCGATCACGGTTACACTCGAATGCAGCGGCTAGCTGATTTAGAACGTGCGACCGCAATTCATGATCATACGCCCAAGTCGTTTCTTTAAAGGCCTTTGAGGCAGCCGCAACTGCAGATTTCACGGCCTCTATACCATTTTCAGGGTAATATCCGATGATATCGTAAGTGGCCGGATCGATGGACGGCTTCAATTTCCCGTCATTTGTCTGGACACCGTTGATCCAGTTGAATGCTGTTGCCTGAACTGCCATGCCAGATTTGCCCGGGGCATTGATGGCAACCTTGTTGTCGTTGTTCGTCATTGAAGTTATCCCTTTTAATTGTCTGATGGTGCAGAACGTTTAACTGGCGCGGTGTTGTTGACCAAAGGAGCAGCGTTGGAGCGAAGGCCGGGTTTGCGAAAAGTGCGCCTCAGATGGTAAAAGACCTTTCCGACAAGGGGGTCAGTGACATTCGATACAATGATGACGACGACAAGTGTCGAGACGAGAACTCCCAGAGGAAACGGAAATTCTTTAAGCGCATCACCAAATATCGTTAGAAAAACAAGCACTGTTGGATAGACGGCGAGCCATATCCGCGTGGTCTTTTTCAACCGCGACATGAGGGAATGTTTAAGCTGTCTATACATTGAAGAAGCTCCAATACGGATGGCTCTGATTGTGCAAATCTATTGATACTGGAGGTGACACTAATGAGGTTCTCATCAATTTCCTCCTTGGCGGCATAGATCGTGCGCCATCGACTATCTAAAAAGAACCACCTTGACGGAAGAGGGCTCCGTGTCTCATTATTCCGGACAATATGTCAGCAATAACTTCTTTGGAATCTTTGAGCGGCCTTGTGGCCTTTTCCGTCACGTTGGAGCTGGGAAGCTTTGCGGCGGCAGGGCGCAAGCTTGGTCTCTCCGCATCTGCGGTCGGTAAAGCGGTTGACCGGCTCGAGCAGCGGCTTGGCGTCAAATTGCTAACGCGAACGACGCGCTCGCTCACTCTCACGGGCGAAGGGGAAATCCTTTACCGATATGCTAGCCGTATTCTCAGCGACCTGCAGGAAGCAGAACTGGAGCTATTTCGCGCGCAAAATACGCCCCAGGGGCGGCTTAAGATCAGCGTGCCAACTGTCATGGGGCGAAGCATTGTCTTGCCCGCTCTTGGTACATTCTCAGCCGACTATCCGGATGTGACGCTTGAAATCTCTCTTGATGATCTGAAAGTCGACCTGATCGAAGGCGGATATGATCTGGTGGTTCGTCTGGGAGAGCTTGAAGATTCCAATCTTCATGCCCGTCGGATCGGGCCGCACGCCTTCACTACCTGCGCCTCACCCAGCTATTTTGCGAAACATGGGACGCCGCAAACGCCAACAGACCTTGATTGTCATTGCTGTGTTTTATACCGCTTCCCGACAACGGGCCTCCCCGAAAAATGGGCATTTAAAGGCGAATATCGCGGGATGATCATCAAGCCCGGGATTGTGCTTAATGATGGAGGAGCTCTCGCCTCGGCCGCGCTGGCCGGGCTTGGAATTGTACAGGCACCGCGTTACCTCGTTACCGAGGATATCAAAGCTGGACGATTGGTATCCATACTGGATGAATTTACAGACAATCGCGGCACTGTCTCTGTTGTGTGGCCATCATCGCGAACGAAGGTGGCACGTGTGCGCGCATTTGTTAATTTCATCTCTCAATGTTTGGTAGATAAGATTTAGATCATTTGCCAAGCCTTACCGTGACTGCATTTCTTTGATTATGCGCTACCCCGGTTGGGATGGGATGCGCATAATCAACAATGGTCGGTCAATACCATGGTGACCGCATCATGATCTCCATTAAGAATTGTTGTCCTGAGGGTTGAGTTCGGCAGTTCAAGACATTTTGTCTGGAATGAAGCGACAGACAGCCTTCTACAATACATGTGCCACTTATAATATTTCTAAGATGTCGGAAATTCATAAGAACCGTCATTCGATAGGGATATACCTTTGGTGATGTCCCGCGGGTTCCACATCAGGAAAGGCACGAGGACAAAATCATGAGCGACACTCAGAACAAAACAGGTATTAATCGACGGGATTTCATCATCGGTGCATCCGGCGCCGGACTGGCCGCTATTGCCTACAGCGGTGCTTTTGCAAAAACGAATGATGGGTCGTCTTCTTTTGATGTAATCATCGTCGGAGGAGGATCGGCTGGAGCCGTTTTGGCCAGTCGTTTGAGCGAAGATTCTTCCAGACGGGTACTGCTTCTCGAAGCTGGCAAGTCGTATGCGCCGGAAAGTTATCCGGACGCCGTTCGTCTGCAAAGCATCATTGGTGGCGATTCCGAGCATGATTGGGGCTTCACCTCTGAGCCGGGATGGGGTGATACGTCTTTCCCAGTGCCCCGCGGAAAGGTTCTCGGAGGATCATCCGCAGTGAATGCCGGTGTTGCAATGCGGGCGACAACCTCCGACTTCGAGCGCTGGGCAAAGGCCGGGCTGCCCAATTGGTCGGCTTCGGACGTCTTGCCATTCTATAAAAAGAGTGAACGCACGGTAAGTGGTGCCGATGAACTTCACGGTCGTTTTGGTCCGTGGCCGATCCATCAGCTGCAGGACGATGAAATTTCAGATATGCAGCGCGCTTTTATAAAATCCGCCCAGATGGCGGGTTTCCCCAAAGTCGATGATTTTAACGGGAATCAGCCTTTAGGTGTCGGCCCTTATCCGATGAATAATCGTATGGGAGAGCGGCTTAACACTGGCATGACATATTTGTCCAAAGCTGTCCGGGCACGCGCTAATTTGACCATCAGAAGCGAAGCGCTTGTTGACCGGGTAGACATTCGCCAAGGACGTGCCGAAGCCATCATTCTCGAAAATGGAGAACGCATTACCGGTGGTGAAATTGTGCTTTCGGCGGGAGCCTATGGAACTCCGGCCATTCTGCTGCGATCAGGCGTTGGCCCTGCCGACAACCTGCGTGCAATGGATATTCCTGTTATGGCCGATCTGTCGGTAGGCCAACGATTGCAGGAGCATCCGTTTTTCTACACAATCTGGGCGGCAAAACCGGAGCGTCTTGGGCTTCCGGTTCCGCCTGTTGGCGCCATTCTTTGGGCGCAATCTTCAAAGGCTGGCCCCGGAGAAGGTGATTTCCATGTAAGTGCTGTGCATTATGGCGACCCGGCCTCTTCACCAACCGGTGCCATTTTCATGCTTGCATTGGCATTAACACGCCCGAAATCCATCGGCACTGTGACCTTGCGAGATCGCAAGGCGACGACATCACCTCGTATCGCCCTCAACATTCTCGGTGAAGCCGAGGATCGGCAGAAAATGGTTGAAGGTATCGAGATGATCCGCCGGATCACAAGTCAAGGGCCGCTTTCCGATATCATTGTTCAGGAACTCGTTCCAGGAGCCTCGCTCACTAGCTCCGCTGATCTTATGGCCGCGTTGCCAAAGGCACTTGATATCTATCACCATCCGACTTCAACGGCACCTATGGGTGGTCACAACTCCCCCCATGCGGTAACAGACTATCAAGGACGCGTGAACGATATTGGAAATCTGAGGGTTGCGGACGCATCCAGCTTCCCCGATGTACCTTCGGTTGCCACAAATCCAACCGTTATCATGCTGGCAGAACGCATCAGTGACTGGATGCGCGCGTAAAACGATGCAGCCACCCCTGCGCTTCCGCCAATAGGCCATCTTAATTATCAAAAGTCGCCCGCGATTGCCTCGGATACGAAGCCCGAGCCCCCGGCTCGGGTTTCTCGTATATGCGGAAGTTTAACCCGGTACGGCAATCATCATCACTGCATTGCCATTTGCCAAACAGCAAAACAATCTCATTCCTGACAATTGAACCTATTCACACCGGTTAAGTTGCGAGACATGCTGTTGCGCTTTCTGCGACACAGCTTTCCATCATGCCCGACTATCGCCCCTTAAGATCAAGTAATATCCATATTTTCACAGAGCTTACGAAAAATAACGCATGACCACGTGCCTGCTTTTCGCACGTGAATCGAAACTTGATTTTGAACCATTGTGGTTCGCGTTCTCGACCTCTGAAGCAGTCATCACAAACGGTTTGAATAGCTTCTAGATTTGTAGACACCTTGCCCCCTAGAAATGAGGACAAGGAGAAGATTATGAGCAGCCCCCGATTTACCGAAGATTTCAAGATTGACGCGATCAAGCAGATTACCGAGCGGGGATATTCCGTTAGTGATGTTTCGCAACGATTGGGCGTCAGCACACATTCCCTTTATGCTTGGATGAAACGGTATTCAGCGTCTCCTGGTGGCGTGGCAAGGGACGATCAGTCGTCCGAGATCAGACGGTTGAAGCAGGAACTGGCGCGTGTCACCGAGGAGCGTGACATCCTAAAAAAAGCAACCGCGTACTTCGCCAAGGATGCAAAGTAAGTACGCGTTCATCAAGGCGCATCGCGTGCAGTTCAGCATTCGTGCCATATGCCGGATGCTTTGTGTTCATCCGAGCGGATTTTATGCCTGGCGCAAGAACCCATTCAGCAAAAGAGCCACTAAAGATCAGCGGCAGACTGAGTTGCTCAAGGAAGCGTGGCAGGACAGCGGCAAGGTCTACGGTTATCGCAAGCTGCACGATGACCTGCGTGATCAGGGTGAGACGTGCTGTCCGAACCGTGTAGCCCGACTGGCAAGGCTGGCAGGGATTAAAGCACAGATTGGCTATAAACGCCGCGCCGCCAAGTATGGTGGTCAGCCCTCATCGTGCTTTTATGCTTCTATGACTTTCTCTGCCTAAAGCGATCAAACGCTACGGCTATCACAATAAACAATCCAACAAACGTTCCCTGCCAAAATGTGCTTATACCAAGCAAAATAAGACTGTTGCGGATCACTTCAATCAACAACGCACCAACCACAGCACCGAAGGCAGTGCCTCCGCCGCCGGCAAGATTGGCTCCGCCAATTACAGCAGCCGCAATTACGGTCAATTCCATGGCCTGACCAAGATTGGTCGTCACTCCGCCAAGCCAGCCAACTTCCAGAACCCCAGTAATACCGGCCATCAGCGCGGAAAACATATACACGCTGACTTTTATACGTGCGACCGGAATGCCGGTCAGAACCGCCGCGTTTTCGTTACCACCAATCGCGAACAAGTGCTGCCCCCAGCGTAATTGCCTGAACGCGAACGCCGTCAGACAAGCCAGAATCACCATGATGATCAACGGATGTGGAAGACCGAGGGTAGAACCGCCACCAAGCCAAAGCAAAAATTCATGATCCGGACCGAACTCATAGATCATTTTGTTGTCAGAAAGCACCATCGCCAAACTGCGTGCGACCGACAGCATTCCGAGCGTCACGACGAATGGCGGCATTCTTGCGTAGGCAATCAGCACACCATTGACCGCACCCACAAGCAGTGAAACTGCAAGTGCTGCAATACAACCGACCCAAAACGGCATTCCAGCGGACATGATGACGCTGACCGTCATCGCGGAGATCACCAACGTAGAGCCAACAGAAAGATCAATCCCGCCTGATGCAATGACGGCAGTCATGCCAAGCGCGACGATCCCGACAAAAGCAAAATTTCGAGTAACATTAAAAAGGTTTCTCTCGGTCGCGAAGCTGTCCGTGAGCATGGACAATGCCAAACAGGCAAACACAGCCGCCAGAAATACCCAGAAAATCTGCTGACTGGTAATCCACGCGATCAATCCATGATGCTGAGAACGGTTGATAACTTCAGCAAGAGTTGGAGTTGCCATATTCATTGTTCCTTTTCAAGTCCACTCATGCGTGCTCAATCGCGCCGGTGATCAGCCCTGTAATTTCTTCTGGCGATGACTGGGATGCTTTCTTGTCAGCAACAAGCTCCCCTCGCCGCAATACAACAACCTTGTCTGCGACCTCAAAGACATCCGGCATTCGGTGGCTGATTAGAACGACCGCTATTCCGTGGTCACTAAGCTGCCGGATAAGGTTCAGGACCTCCGCCACCTGCCGAACGGAGATTGCAGCAGTTGGCTCGTCCATCAGGACGATCTTTGCATCACTCAAAAGGGTTCGTGCGATTGCAACTGCCTGACGCTGCCCGCCGGACATTTTGTGCACCAGATCACGTGGACGGGTTTCTGATTTCAACCGCGCAAACAGCTCAGCGGATTTGCTGCGCATGAAGGCATAATCAACAACCTTGATCGGCCCGATTTTGCGGGTCGGTTCACGCCCCAAAAACACGTTCGAAGCTGCACTCAAATTATTGCAAATCGCCAGATCCTGATAGACGACTTCGATGCCAGCTTTCTGCGCATCCAACGGCTTGTGAAACTCCACTTTCTGCTCAGAAATGAGGATATCACCCGATGTTGGGGCAAAGTTCCCAGCAATCACCTTGACCAAGGTGGATTTCCCGGCCCCGTTATCCCCCATAAGTCCGACAACTTCGCCCGGTGCAATGGCAAGGGACACATTATCGAGTGCCTGAATGGCGCCATAGCGTTTGGATATGTTTTTAAGTTCAAGCACATTCATGAAGCCCCTCCTCTGCTGGCACCTCAACGTGGCAATTAGCAGACGATTTTCTTTTGTGATTTATGGCTTTTGCAGCAAGCCCAGCGCTCTCTCGGTACTTTTTCTGGTGCGATAAGCCGCGAATTGTTGATCAGCCAACACACCAAGCAAGATCACAGCCCCCATTACCGCGAAATTTAGTGAAGATGGGATTCCCAACAAGTTCACCAGGTTTTGCAGTTCTTGCAGCAACACGGCACCAAGAACAATCCCGATGACCGAACCTTCGCCCCCACGCAAAGAACATCCGCCCAACACAGCAGCCGCAATAGCGTACAGTTCATAAAAGTTACCGTGCGAAGACGGCTGGACTGACTTGGTGAACATTGCGAAATATATGGCCGCTATGGATGCGAGCACGGCACAGATAACGTATGCCATAACCGTGACGAACCGTGTATTTATCCCCGAAAAGCGCGCGGCTTCCTCGTTCTTGCCGACCGCGCAGAGGTGACGGCCAAAAACAGTGTGATGCAAAACAACCCACATCACAGCCGCCACAATGAGCATCGCAAGGAACGAGTGCGGAACGCCGAAACTCCGCCCAATTGTAAGCCATTCGAGCTGCGGATAGCTGGAGCCAAAAGGAAATCCTGCGGTGGATTCCGCTGTGTATCCACGTGCGATGCCGCGATAAATCAAAAGCCCGCACAAGGTAACGACAAATGGCTGTAGCCTAAATCTTGTAATCAGGATCCCGTGTGCCAGCCCGATCAGAACGCCAAGGCCTATGATGATCGCCACGGCCAAAGGCCACGGAACGCCGAATTTACCGACCATGTCGACAAACAACACGCCAAGCAGCGCGATCACCGATCCGACGGAAAGATCAATACCGCCCGTCATGATGACAAACCCTTGTCCAATGGCAAACAGGCCAAACAGGCCAATCAGGTTTGCAGTATTGCCAAGGTTGATGGGCGATAGAAATAGCGGGTTGTGCATATATACAATTGCGCCGACCACGATAATCAGAATACCAAGACCAATATCTTTTTTTTGCATTTCTCAGGCCTCTTCCAACACTTTACCGACGGCAAGACTGAGTACATTGCTCTCGGAAAACCGAAAGCGCGGCAATTCCCCTGTAATCAACCCGTCTTTCATCACGACAATCCTGTCAGAGACCCCGATCACTTCTTCCATATCGCTCGATATCATCATCACCCCTACTCCACGATCGGCCAGTGATCGCATCAATCCATAAATCTCGGCTTTCGCACCGACATCGATCCCCCGGGTCGGCTCATCGAAAATGATGACTTTCGGATCCATGGACAGCCACTTTGCCAAAACGACTTTTTGCTGGTTCCCACCAGACATTTCATTGGCAGAACGGCGGACATCATGTGCTTTGATCGCCAATGCGCCGCATTGGGATTCGGCAACTGCGATCTGACGCTTTTGGGAAACAAGCCCATGCGATGCGTAAGCCGACAGGTTAGCCATTGTAATGTTTTCCAATATCGGAAATTCCAGGATCAATCCGGCCCGCTTGCGGTCTTCGGGCACAAGATAAAGCCCTGCCGCGATGGCACCGGCCGGGCTATTAATCTCCGTCTTTATGCCATTAATCAAAATTTCTCCGCCAAGCTTGTCGCCAACACCAAATATTGCCTCGGCCAAGTCTGTACGCCCTGCCCCGATCAATCCTGCGACGCCAAGGATTTCTCCGGCCATCAAGTCGAAGCTGGCAACACGGTCCGGCTTCCTTTTGATCGAAAAATTTTTGACAGAAAGGACGGGTTTGGTCGCATGCACTGAAGGCGGCGTGTAAAGTGCCTTGAGGTCTCGTCCGATCATCATGCGGATCATCGCATCATGCGTAACCGCTTCACGGTCGAGCACTCCGACATTTTGACCATCACGCAGCACAACAGCCCGGTCGACACATTCCTCTACCTCACTCAGGCGATGCGAAATATAGACAACCGCAATTCCTTGCGCCTTGAGGTCGGAAATAACCTTTAGCAACATGTTGGTTTCAGAAATCGTGAGGCTTGATGTCGGCTCATCCATAATGACCAACCGCGCATTCATCGACAAAGCCTTGGCGATTTCCAGCAATTGACGTTCTGCCAATGACAATGTGGAAACCGACGTTTCTGGCTTGAATGGTGCGCCAACACGTTCAATAAGCGGCTGCGCCATTTTATTCATAGCGTTGCGATCAATCAGTCTCAGCGGACCACGAACCATCTCACGGCCGAGAAAGATGTTTGCAGAAACATCCATGTTATCAAAAACATTCAGTTCCTGATGTACAAACGCGATACCCGCTTGCTGAGATTGCTTGACGTCAAACGCGTCATACTGCTGGCCATCGAGAATGATCTTCCCCGACGTCGGGGCAATCAGCCCCCCTAGAATCTTCATCAGGGTCGATTTTCCGGCCCCGTTTTCACCAAGCAGTCCAACAACTTCACCAGCCTTGATCTGCAACGAAACATCATTAAGGGCAACCACACCGGGATATACCTTGGTGACACCTTCAAGCCTCAGATCAATCCCATGCACTGCACTCATATACCCGACTCCCCAATGTCCATTCGACATCATCAGAAAAGTGCGAGCGGGCGCACTCGCAGATTTTGTGCGTCCGCTCGCTAGGCAGGGGGAAGAAAAATTACCCGCCTATTCTTTCCTTAACGACAGCCTCGAACTCATCAACATTGGATTTGTCGATTACCTGGGTCGGCACGATGATCAAACCATCTGCGGGCACCTTGGAAGTGTCACCCTCAAGGTAATCAGCCATCAGGTGCATGCCCTGATACCCCCACTGATACGGATCCTGCACGACCGTACCGGCAAAACTGCCCTCACGGACCGCGCCAAGAGTCACGGGATCTTCATCAAAGGCAATGACGGTCACCTGCCCCAACTTGCCAGCAGCCTGCAATGCTTCGTAAATTTTGGGCGGATTGTAGGAATAGAACCCGACCATGCAATCAATGTCGGGATTTGCCGCGAGTACGTCATCGACATTTGAGCGTGCGCGCGCAAAGTCGACATCATCGCCACGCACATCCACAAGCTCAATACCACTGCCCTCAACAGCCTGACGGAAGCCTGCGATGCGCTCAATTGCGTTGTCTGCACCAAGGAAACCGACAAAACCCATGCATTTTCCGCCATTTGGCAATGCTTTCATGGCAACTTCACCGGCTTGGACTCCTGCGGCAACGTTGGATGATCCAAGATAGGCGATGCGGTTGCTTTGCGGGGCATCACTGTCGGTGGTGAAGAGCGGCACCTGGGCTGTGATGCGATTGAACGCATCAATAGAGTTCTTTGGATCTGCCGAAGAAATCATGATCGCGTCAGTCCCCCCGGCGACCAAGTCATCCATCAGCGCATTCTGCAATGCTGCAGTCCCCTGTGCAGGATACCGGAATTGCAGCTCATATTTGGGTAGTTCTGCCTGTGCTGCCTCGACCCCTGCTTCTGCAAGTTTCCAAAAGTCCGAGGCTGCATTCACGACGAATGCAAGCTGTTGCTTTTCTTGTGCAAGCGCCCCGCCAGCCAGAACCATCGACAGACCAAGGGTTGCGAATGTTGTTGCAAGTTTCATGCGTTTAATCCTCCCGATTAACGATCCGCACAACTGTATTTATGAATTATCTGTGCGGCTCTTAATTAATAATATCATTAATAATTTTGGATCAAGCGTTTTTCACCCACGGTTGCGTAAGTCGATGGTTTTAATCACAGATTAATCCATGTTTTTTGCTCTTCACTCGCAAAAACCCCGTCAAGAACGCGCATGGAGGCAATCGAATCCTCAATGCCGTAGGGCAAAGTTGCTCCTGTTAAAATGGCCCGGGCGAACATTTCTGTCTGTTCGGTGTATTGATCACACGCAGGCAGGACCTCGCAGTCCGCCAAACTGCCATCCAGGCTCTCGCCCGTGTCAACAATCAGGGCAGTTTCTTCATCTGCAGGTGCGTTGTACGGGATCATAATTTCAACGCGCGCCTTCGTGCCAATCACGCTCAAGGTCTGATACGGGCACAACTGCGTGGAAACCATGAATGACAATTGCCGACCGCCCCCGAAATCCGCGACAACACTTGCCATGCGGTCAGTCTTGAACGTGGGATCACGATCAATCAGCGCCATTACACGCAAGGGCTCGTTCTCAAACAAAAAACGACCCGCTGTGATGGGGTAGCAACCGATATCCATGACTGCACCGCCGCCGGTCTCAGGCTTGTTGCGAATATCCTGCCCGTCATTGTTAAAGTAACTGAATGCCGCCTGGATCGCCCTCACTTCACCAAGTTCGCCGCTTCTGACCATCTCCCGGACGCGGATCCATTGCGGGTGGTAGCGCACCATAAAGGCCTCAGCGACCAATACATTTTTCGGACACCCGCGTAATCGCTCTGCATCGCGCGCACTTAACCCGACGGGCTTTTCGCACAGCACATGCTTGCCTGCCTGCGCCGCGGCAAGGGTCCAGTCGACATGCATGTTGTTTGGCAATGGGTTGTAAATCGCATCGATTTCCGGATCGGCAATCAACGCCTCGTAAGACGCGTAAGACTTTTGAATTCCAAGGTCATTGGCTACCTTCGCCGACCGCCCGGCATTGCGCGATGCAATTCCCAACACATTCGATGAGGGAGATTTCTTGATTGCTGGAATAACTTTTTCCACCCCGATTTTGGCCGTTGAAAGAATGCCCCAGTTGATTTTTGCACTTGTCACGTCGTCGTCCGCCCTGTGTGAGTCCGGTAAAAATCGAGCCGGATCTGCTCACCAGACCCGGCCCAGTCCATCACGGTTTAGTATTAGTTGTCCGCGCAGAAACCCGGATCCGATTGATTGCAAACATCAAGCCCCGTAAAGAGCGGATCATCCACTTTTTTGCCATTGATCAAGTCGATCATCACGTCAGGCGCGCGATACCCCATTTCAAACGGACGTTGACCGACCTGGGCATGACTGCGCCCGTCGCGGAATGCCTGCGTCTGCGGGGGCAGCGTGTCGCCCGCAATCAGGATCAGCTCTTTGGATTTCAACCGATCCATGACCTGATCGGTAACCTGCGCATAGGCTTGCGGTGCGAACTGCGCCCAACCGCCAATCAGAATAAAGGCATCAAGATCTGGATTTGCCGTAAAGGTATCGGCCATCTGCTGATTGGCTAGATCGACTTGGTCATTCGTAAACACCGGGCAGCCGTCGATTTCCGTCCATCCATCGGTGCTATCAAGGCGCTCAATGCCTTTTGCTCCGGCAATAGTGTCCCGGAAACCAGTAGCACGCGCATTAATGTTGTCTGCTGCCACATTTCCCAGCTGCAAGCATACAGTTCCGCCGTCCGGCTTTAGCGCCATGGCTTCTTCGGCCATCTTGACGCCCATGAGATAGTTGTCCGTCCCAAGATATGTCGTGCGCAAATCACGATCTTTTTCAAGGAAGTCAGCGTCAATCGTCATAACCGGCACGTCCGGACTGATCTGACGAATGCGATTTGCCATTGCCGGCGCATTTGATGGTGAGATTGCGATCGCCGCAACGCCACGTGTCAGCAGATCATCAACGATCTGAACTTCACCGGCCTCGTCAGTACTCGATGCGGGTCCTGTGTAAAGGCACTCGTACTCCGAATCTTGGTTCTCGGACATCCACTTCTGACACCCCATATTAATTTGCTCGAAGAATGGGTTGTCCAAGCCTTTTACCACAATGGCCAATGTCTTTTTCCCATCGGCATTTGCAGCGCCAACACCTGTCGCAAAAATCAGCGCAGATGTAAGGGTTAGTAACATTTTATGTTTCACGTTTCGCTCTCCCTAGTTGGTCTGGCCCGGAATTGATTACCCCGGATACCAGATTTTCCGAGGATCGCTCGGGCTTCTCTCATATGCCCAGGCCCGCTCGATCATCCCCTCGAAATCTACTTGCGGCCGCCAACCAAATGCGTGCCGCGCCTTGGTGTTGTCCAGCCAGTTACTGTGAAACGGTGTGGGTATTTCCACCGATTCCATGCCGCGCGTTCGCACCAGGTATTCTGCCACCTGCGCGTAATCGACCGGCTCGCCCATAGAGATATTGAAAAGCTCCTGCATCGCGGTAGGATGATCAAGTGCGGCCATCAATGCAGCGACAAGATCGTCGACATGAACAAAGTTGCGTTTAAGAGACGCACCTGTTCTGTCGCGCATTAACGGCACAAAATTGCCCTCTGCAAGGCGCAAAGACTTCTCTGCGCTCATCAAGTCGCTCCAGATCGGACCACCAAACTGGTCAACCCCAAACGAAAGGGCATATTTGAAATCATCTTTTTCCATGATCCAGGGTGCGCGCAAAACGGTGCCATTCAGGCCATACTGGATCTGATATTGCTCTATCATCACCTCTTCGAGCACCTTGGTCAGCGCATAGCAGCCGCTATAAGCCTGCCTTGGGGAGGTTTCTGTGATGGGCGCCGGGTATTCCTTGAAAATATGCCCAACAGAGCAATCGCCGCCAATCAGAATGAACTGCTTCAGGGTCGGCGACTGACGCGCCGCCTCAAGAAGCAAGAACATCCCCTTGATCGCAACATCAATGACCAGATCAGGGCTTTCTTTCACTGCCGCCATATGAAGGACGTGGGTGACGCCATCCATCGCATACGCGACTGCTTCCGGGTCAGACAGAGAACCAGTAATGATCTCCACCCTTTCGCCCACCTCAATCTTCCGGTTGTGGCACAGCGCCACGACCTTGGTCGATGCATATTGCTGGTTATCAAGAAATGCCGCCAAAAATGCCTTGCCGACCTTTCCGGTTGCACCCGTGATCAAAATTTTCATTAATTATCCTCCCTATTGAATTAATAATATTAATTAATATTATTGAGTCAAGTGACCTTGAGGAGGAATGTTGATATAAATTCAACCATAAGGGTGATTACTAATTATATGGCAGGCGCACCAGACGGGTTGTCTTGATCAAGTTGAAAAGGTATTACCAATGTCGGCTTGGTGGATTAAGCATTCGCCAAACCATTCAATTCTCAGGGCCAAAACGCCACCTACCAGTCGTTTTCGCACCATCTGACGCAATCACTGCAAGATATCGCTTGGCTAAAAGACCAGAGGCAAAACGAGTTCTATGTCGCAAAAGAAACATTACGGTGGCAAAAATCGCCCGACGATGATGGATGTCGCCTCAATGGCTGGCGTATCGCAAGCAACCGTGTCGCTGGTCCTGAACGGCAGCCCCGCCAAATTGACAGAATCCACACGACAGCGCGTGATCGATTCCGCCAACAAACTTGGCTACCAGCTTGTTCGGCGTGAAAACCAGGTGGCGCCAAGCAACAAATCACGATCAGTCATTATCTTCATTGCAGATGAAATCAGCACCGACCCCTGGATGGCTCTGGCCTTCGACGGGGCGCATAACAAGGCCTTGGAATACGGAATCAATGCTTGCATGGCTGTCAGCCATGGTAATGCGAACATCGAAGCAAACATCGTCAATCAACTGGCAGACTCGAACGTCATTGGCATTATCTACGGTACAATTCTTACACGACTGGTGGAATTGCCATCGGCCCTGTCAAAGAAACCAACAGTTCTTGTCAATTGTTACGATAGCACCCGCACCCTTCCGTCAGTTTTGCCTGGTGACCTTTTGGGAGGACGGGCAGCGACAGAACGCTTGATACAAGCCGGTCGCAAACGCATTGCCATTATTAATGGCCAAAAAGGCGTCGATGCGTCGCGTGACCGCCTCAAAGGATACCGTCAGGCGCTTTCCAGCAATGACATACCGTTTGATCCGACGCTCGTCTGTCCGGGCAACTGGGAACCGTCAACCGGTTATTCGATGACTCATGAACTCATGGCACTCGATAATCCACCTGATGCGATTTTCTGCGCCAATGACCTGATGGCACTGGGGTGTTATGACGCCTTGCGCGAACTTGGATTAAGCATTCCCGATGATGTGGCTGTGATCGGCTTTGACGACCGCGAAATTGCGCAGCACACCCACCCTGCTCTTACGACGCTTATTCTTCCGCACTACGAAATGGGAGAAATTGCTGCCGAACTGCTGATAGACAGCATTGGTGGTCTTTTGGCAACACCAAACCAGATCAAGGTCGAATGCCTGATGGTCGAACGCGATTCTGTGGAGAAATCCAAAGAGAACGCTTGATCGCAGCCGCCTTATTCGGACAATCATCCACAGGTTATTGGACAGTGACAACTGTCACGTGCCACAAAAGGCGGCATTCGGCTTTCTGCGAAATCAATTACTTAACATTTTCGATTGCCAGATAAGTTGTAAGCGTCGTGTCACGGCTACCTTGACAGGGCCTGCGATATCCTTTCGGAGAGTGGATCAGTCCTGGAGGTCTATAGTTCCAAGGAAGCAGGTCGTCGATCTTGTTGATCGGATGATCTGCAATGCGCTCAAGGACGGCGCTGAGGTATTTGCGCGGATCAAGGCCCTGCATCTTTGCTGTCTTGATGAGACTGTAAATGGCCGATGGCCAAAGGCCGGATGGCGCGTTCTGCGGCATTGTTGCTGATCTCGCATCTGCCGTCATAAGCATACGTCCCACCGGGTCAGGGCATAACGCAACGCCCCGGCCAGATCGCTTTTGCCCGGTATCTTGCGCAAGGAATGCTCGAAGCAGTTTTTTGTTTCGTCAA
>NZ_JAUYHK010000022.1 GCF_030690045.1 Thalassospira sp. | reverse complement strand
CTTGCGGGTTTCCCCGCCGCCCTGTCTGTCTTTGTATCGCTGCATCATCATCTCTTTCCTCTGGCCCAAACGCAAAAACCCGCAAGGCAGGGTGCCTTGCGGGTTTCGGTCCGGGCGCATTTGCCCCGTTGATTTTTCTGTTATGCCACAGCGAAAAGAACAAATCAAGAACTTTTTTCAGTTTTCGGAAAATAATTTGTCAGGCCATGGAAACCCGAATTTTTTCAACGACTTGGCCGATGTCCTGTGCCTGATCGACCGGCTGCATGGCCGGGCGTTCGACCATGATCACCGGAATTTTCAGGCGGCGGGCGGCAACCAGTTTGCCCTGATTGGCCGTCCCTCCATTGTTTTTACAGACAATAATATCGATGCCGTGTCGTTCCAGCAGTTCAATTTCGCCCTCCACCGAAAACGGGCCGCGCACAAACAGCCAGTCGCCCCGCGCGATGTCAAAGGTATGCTTGGGCGCTTCGACCGTGCGTACCAGAAGCCAGATATCGGGAAGATCACCGAATCGGTCCAGTTCCTGACGACCCACCGCGACCAGGGCGCGACTGCCACGATGGCGTAGGGCTTTTGCGGCTTCTTCCATGCTGTAAACCGATGTCCAGTTGTCATCGGGCCCCGGTCGCCATGCCGGACGGCGAAACTGGATGCACGGGGTCAGCGCCGCCTGACAGGCCTGGGCAACGCACTGCGATATTTTGGTGGCAAAGGAATCAGTGGCATCAATCACCAGATCAATCCGGTCCGCCCCGATCAGGGCAATGATATCCTCGGGGCCGTCAAACGGCCCGATGCGCACCGGCACACCCTTGGGCAGGCGCGGCGCACGGTCCCGTTCCGACAGCGACAATTGCAGGCGGATATTCTGGCCAAATTCCTCGCGCAGGCGGCGGGCAATGGTGTTGGCATCACGGGTCCCGCCAAAAATCAGGACATGCAACGGGCGCGTCGGATGGTTGCGGCGAAAGGGCGTGCTGTCGGACATGATGTAATGTTTCGATCAAGATGGCGGGGTTGGCAGGAATGGCGCATGGGACAGAAAAGCCCGTGTTGAAAACGCCCCGTCATGGAAAAGGTTCCCGATTTTCGTCTTGCGCGGTATTGATCAGATATATTTCCCTGCGGGATGGAACATGATAGGCACAAGACATCACCGCTATGGATACAGGACGACAAGGGCGCGCACGAACGGATGGCAACACTGGGTATTGATTTTCCTGTTTTTGAACCGGGCTGGGTCTGGCTGGTCGGGGCCGGGCCGGGTGACCCCGGTTTGTTGACCCTGCATGCGGTCAATGCCATGCAGCAGGCCGATATCGTCGTCTATGATGCGCTGGTTGATGACCGGATATTGAAATTGTTGCGGCCCGAGGCCCAGCGGATTTATGCGGGCAAGCGCGGCGGACGTCCATCGGCCAAACAGGCCGATATTTCGCTGTATCTGGTCGAACTGGCGCAACAGGGATTGCGGGTTTTGCGTCTCAAGGGCGGCGATCCGTTTGTGTTTGGCCGGGGCGGCGAAGAAGGCCTGACTCTGGTGGAACATGGGGTGCCGTTCCGGGTGGTGCCGGGCATTACCGCCGGGATTGCCGGGGCCGCCTATGCCGGGATTCCCACCACGCATCGCGATTGCAATTCATCGGTGACCTTTGTCACCGGCCACGGTGCCAGTGGCGAGGTCCCCGACAACATCAACTGGGCCGCCCTGGCACAGGGCGCACCGGTGCTGGTGATGTATATGGCGATGAAACATCTGCGGCGCATTTCCGGCGAACTGATGGCCAATGGCCGCACCGGCGATGAACCGGTCGCCATCATCAGCCGGGCCACCACCGCCGATCAGCACATCCTGATCACCACGCTGGCCAATGCCGCCGATGATGTGGAAAAGGCCAATCTGGAACCCCCGGCGGTCTGTATTGTCGGCAAGGTGGTGGATTTGCGCGACCGGTTGAACTGGCTGTCACCGCAAGATGATGTGAAAACGGTGCGCAATGTACCGTTTGACCGGATTCTCGATTTGCTGGCCCCCGCCGGTGGCAAAGACTGAATTTTCCGATATTGATATATATCGTTGTCGTCTGGCGGTGCGCCCGGCACAATCGCATCCACGATCCGGCCCGCCCGTGCGCCGGTCTGTAACGGGAATGACGATGGACGAACAACAGATATTGATCCGCATCATCGAGGCGGGCTGGGCGCAATGCAGCACGGTCATCCGGCAGGATGGCGGGGTGATGATCACCGCCTTGCTGGCCGGTCTGGTCGGCAGTGTGACCCATTGCATCGGCATGTGCGGCCCGTTTGTCATCAGCCAGGTGACGGCGCGAATGGAAAATGTGCCGCTGGAAAAAATGCGCGAATGGCGGCGTCTGACCGGGGCGGCCCTGCTGCCCTATCATTTTGGCCGACTGACCACCTATACACTTATGGGGATTCTGGCCGGTTATTTTGCCGATAGCATCTCGGCACTGGTGCAAATTGCGTGGCTGACCCCGGTTTTGCTGGTTCTGGCTGCGCTGTTTTTCCTGATTTACGGGGTGACCGGGCTGGTGCCGCATCTGGGCCTGTCGCAGGCGAAACCGCAGGGACAGGGTGCGATAAGCGGTAAAATCGGCTTGTGGTGGAACCGCCTGATTGGCGATCGTTTGCGCCCGTTATTTGCCGCCCCTTATGGCGTGCGGGGGTACGGGCTGGGCATCATGTTGGGTTTTATTCCATGCGGGCTGATTTACGGGGCGCTGATGCTGGCGGCGGCGGGCGGGTCGGCGCTGTCGGGCGGTTTTGTGATGGCGGCCTTTGGCCTTGGTACGGTGCCGATGCTGGTGGTGACCGGCATGCTGGGCCATTTTGCCGCAGGCCGGTTTCGGGCGGTGATGACGCCGGTCGGGCGGGGATTGATGATTGCCAATGCGCTGGTTCTGGCGGTTCTGGCCTATGGTCAGATTGCCTGAAACCCGACATAAAATCATGTCATGACATCGGATGTTGCAACAGACCACGCGCACTTTATAGTGCCCCCAACATGTTAACAGGGATGTGCCGGAAATTGTGGCATCTCCAAAGCAGACAGGTGAATTGTGCAGAGAAGAACGCTTCTGGTCGTCGTCGCCATTGTGCTGGTGCTGGGTATCGGGTTTGGCTATCGCCTGTTGGGCGTGGGCGGGCATGCGCCGGTATCGTCTGCTGTGACCTCGACCGGCACGGCCAGCATCGGCGGGTCGTTTGAACTGATCGATCAGGCTGGGCAAACCCGCACTGAACAGGATTTTGCCGGGAAATACATGCTGGTATATTTCGGCTATACCTTCTGCCCGGATGTCTGCCCGACCGAATTGCAGGCGATGTCTGCCGGGCTGGATTTGCTTGATGCGGATGTGGCACAACAGGTTCAGCCGATTTTCATCACCGTGGACCCGGAACGCGACGATGTCGAGGCGATGGCGTCTTATGTCCCGCATTTTCATGACCGCCTGATCGGTCTGACCGGCACAGAGGCACAGACAACGGCGGCGGCCAAGGCCTACCGCGTTTATTACGCCAAGGCCTTTGACGAGGGTCAGGCCGAAGATTCCGATGCCTATCTGATGGATCATTCGTCCTTTATCTATCTGATGGGACCGGACGGGCAATATGTCCGCCATTTCAATTATGGTGAAACGCCGGAAAATATTGCGGCGGGCATTACCAAAGTTGTCGAAAACAGCTGATTGCGCCACAGGGCGGGAACAGGATTGATGATGCCACATCTTCCCGGCCTGATGATTGCCGCCCCGTCTTCCAACAGTGGCAAGACGGTGATCACGCTGGCCATTTTGCGCGCCCTTGCCAATCGCGGCATTGCCGTGACCGCCGCCAAGGCCGGGCCGGATTATATCGATCCGGCCTTTCAGGCCGCCGCCAGCCGCCAAAGCTGCATCAATCTTGACCCGTGGGCGATGAGTTCCACCCAGATCAATCGTCTGGCCGCCCGGCAGGTTGCCGGGGGGCGTGTGATGATCTGCGAGGCGGCGATGGGCCTGTTTGACGGTGCGGCGGATGGCAGCGGTGCCAGCGCCGATCTGGCCGCCCTCATGAACTGGCCGGTGGTTCTGGTGATGGATGTGCGCGGGCAGGCGGCATCGGCCGCCGCTGTGATCGCCGGATTTGCACATTTTCGCCGCGATGTCCGGATTGCCGGGGTGATTTTGAACAAGGTCGGCAGTTCCCGACATCGCGATATGATCGTTGCGGCCTGTGCCAAAGCCATACCCGATATTCCCGTTCTGGGCGCGGTTCGCCGCCACGATGATCTGGTTTTGCCCGAACGGCATCTGGGGCTGGTGCAGGCCTCCGAGCATGCCGGACTGGACGGTTTTTTGCAACGCGCCGCCACCATCATCGCCGAGGATATTGATCTGGCCGCCTTGCAGGCCCTGATTCCGCCCGCCCAAACCGGTGAAATTGCTGTGTCAGATACACGGGCGGGCATGATTGCTCCCTTGGGACATCGTATTGCCATTGCCCGCGACGATGCTTTTGCCTTTGCCTATCCGCATCTGATGGACGACTGGCGCGATCAGGGGGCGGAACTGTCGTTTTTCTCGCCCCTTGCCGATCAGGGGCCCGATGCCGGTTGCGATGCGGTGTATCTGCCGGGCGGTTATCCGGAATTATATGGCGGGGTATTGGCCGCCGCCGAAAATTTCAAATCCGCCCTGCATCGGGCCGCTGCCCGGGATATCCCGGTTTACGGCGAATGCGGGGGCTATATGGTGCTGGGCGACACCCTGATTGACGGGGCGGGGCATGCCCATGCAATGGCGGGTTTGTTGCCGCTGGTCACCAGTTTTGCCGACCGTGAATTACATCTGGGCTATCGCGATATGACTTTGACCCGTGAAAACCGGTTGGGCGGGGTCGGGGACCGGTGGCGCGGTCATGAATTCCATTATGCCCGGACCCTGCGCGCCGACGGGCCGGGATGGCTGACGGCGACCACCGCCGATGGCCGGAATTTGGGCGAAACCGGTCTGATCAACGGATCGGTGTTTGGTTCCTTTTTGCACCTGATCTGTGCGGCGGCGACATAATCCTGTATAAACAGACAAGACAACCGATCCCCGTCAGGGTCGGTGACGCCGAGGCAGAGAGAGCAAGATGACCGATCAACCGGATAATTCCCCCTTTTGGAAAACCAAATCCCTGCGCGAGATGAGTTCGGCAGAATGGGAATCCCTGTGTGACGGTTGCGGGAAATGTTGCCTGCACAAATTGCAGGACGAAGACACAGACGAGGTATTTTATACCACCGTCGGCTGCCTGTTGTTTGATTGTACCTCCTGTCGTTGCAAGGATTATCCCAATCGCAGCGTTCTGGTGCCCGATTGCGTGATTTTATCACCCGACAATCTTGATGAATTGTCGTGGATGCCCTCGACATGTGCGTATCGTTTGATCAACGAAGGAACGGACCTGCCCGACTGGCACCCTCTTGTGACCGGAAACCCCGATTCGACTCGTTTGGCCGGGATGTCGGTATCCGGGCGGGTAATTTCCGAAAAAGATGCCCATCCCGACCTGTCGCGTTATCTGGCCGATTGGCCTTCCTGATCCAGACATCCCCCCATTCCGTATAGCTATTTGACCTTCCTTCTGTGGCCCCGATCACAACCTGCAAGATATAATTGCATCTGTGCTATGCGCCAAAATCGTTTTAGGTTAGTATAGGTATCGGTATAAGACCCTTAAGGGTAGGTTACATACCTTTGGATGTTTCAGTATGAGGATTCGTGCGATGGCTTTGTTGAACTTTTTCCGGTCCGCAGAAGGTCAGGAAGCCCTTCAGGTTATGAAGGCGCTGGATGCCTCGATGGCGGTGATTGAATTTTCGCTGGATGGCCGGGTTTTGCGGGCCAATCCGAATTTCCTCAAAGTGATGGGCTATAGCGCCAGTGAAGTGGCAGGCAAACATCACAGTATCTTTGTGACGGATCGCGAACGTGAGTCACCTGGATATCAGGATTTCTGGAAAAAACTGCGCGATGGCACCTACCAGAAGGCCGTGTTTCAGCGGGTGGCAAAGGACGGTTCGCACATCTGGCTTGAGGCATCCTATAATCCGGTATTGGGCAGTAATGGCAAGCCGCTTAAAATTGTCAAATTTGCCATCGATATTACCGAACGCCGGATGGATCGCGCCAATCTTCAGGGGCAGGTTGATGCCATAGGCAAATCGCAGGCGGTGATCGAATTTACGATGGATGGTACGATTGTCGATGCGAATGCCAATTTCCTGAATGCCATGGGATATCGTCTGGACGAAGTCAAAGGCAAACATCACAGGATTTTTGTCGAACCCGATTATGCCAAAAGCCGGGATTATACCGATTTCTGGAAGGCCCTGAATGACGGGGAATATCAGGCTCGCCAGTTCAAGCGGATCGGCAAGAATGGCAAGGTTGTGTGGATCGAGGCGTCCTATAATCCAATTCTCGACGCTAATGACAAACCGTTTAAAGTGGTCAAATATGCCATCGATGTGACTGATCAGGTCAATCTGCTGGTCGAACTGAAATCCATGATCGACAATAATTTCAGCGAAATCGACACCACGATCAAACGGCTTGAAGAAGCTGCTCATCACGCCACCAGCGCCTCTGAAGAAACGGCGGCCACCGTGCAAACGGTTGCCGCAAGTGCCGAAGAATTATCGGCATCAATTGGCGAAATTTCGCGCAGCATGGCGCAATCGCGTACCGCCACCGAACAGGTATTTGACCAGACGGTCGAGGCCAATGGTTCGACCCAGCGCATGGCCGATGTCGTGGCATCGATGGGCAATATTGTCGAAGTCATCCAGAATATTGCCGGTCAGATCAACCTTTTGGCGCTGAATGCCACCATTGAATCAGCCCGGGCGGGTGACGCCGGCAAGGGATTTGCCGTGGTTGCCAACGAGGTGAAAAACCTTGCCAATCAGGCGGCACGCGCCACCGACCAGATTGCCGGGGAAATTGCCGGGATTCAGTCGATCACCACCGAAGTGGTGGACGCGCTTGTTACCATTCGCGGGTCGGTCGAAACGGTGCGTGATAGCATCACCAGCATCTCATCGGCGGTCGAAGAACAAAGTGCCGTGACCAATGATGTATCCAACAATATGCAAACCATGTCGCAGGGTGTTGAATCTTTTGCCGAAAACATCAAGGGTATTCAGGATTCGGCCGGTCTTGTTGCCGGGTCGGTAGACCGGACGCGACAGGCTGCCAGCGTTTTGGCGCGCTGATTTTTCTGGCCCCGCCTTTCATGTTACAGTCCGTCATCGTTGTGTGAACTATTTTTGAAGGACTTGCCAAATTCCGGCAACCGCCTCAAAGATAGCAACGATGACGGCGGTAACGGGGTGGGTGGACATATGCGTATCGAGGTTCTGGGAGTTGGCGAGGCGTTTGATCCCGAATTCTGCAATTCATCGGTTGTGGTCAGTGCCGGGGGATACCGCCTGATGATTGATTGCGGGGCGTCGGTGATGGCACCCTTGCTGAAACGGTATCCGGATCCCGATGCCATTGACGGCATTTATTTTACCCATATGCATCCGGATCATGTGTTCGGGTTGGTGCCGGTGTTGCTGAACTGGCGCGATGATGGCCGGTCCAAACCGCTGGACATTGTGGTGACTGAACAATTGCGCGGACATTTGGAAAAACTGATGGCGATTGGTTTTGAAGGGCTGGGCAGTGCCTGGCCGTTTGAGATCGTCTGGCATCTGACATCGGACACCCCGCAAATCGGTCCGTTTCAAACCTGGTTTGCCCTGTCAAATCACAGTGTGCGCAACCACGCGATCCTGTTGCAACATGACGGCGGGTCTTTTGCCTATTCCGGCGATGGCAATGTTACGCCCGATACCATTGCCCTGTTCGCCCGCGCCGATCTGGTCTTTCAGGAAACCTATCTGCCTGCGCCCGATCCGGCCCATGCGGCGCATTGCGATCTGGAAACGGTGCGCGAAATGGCCGCCGATATGCCTGGTGCCCGGTTTTGGCTGTATCACATCAAACGCGATTACCGCAGCCGCATCATTGACCTGGTCCGCGATGATCCGCAGTTGCGGGTGGCGATACCCGGTGAAATTATCGAAATCCGTCAAGGATAATCAAATGCAAAACAGGCGGCACCGCAAGAGTCCGCCTGTTTTGATAATGGCCCGCCAAAATTGACGATCAATGAACGGCGCGTGGTTCCATATCGTGCTGCCGGATGGCGGCAAAGGCCACGGCATAGCTGTCAAAGGTGGCAATATGGGTGCCATCGGCGGTAAAGACGCCGTAACCGTGTTTGGCGCTGTCATCGACCAGTTCACGCACATAGGCGAAATCCTGAATGCCGAGCATGGCAAAATCGCCGGCAGACAGCCTGTGCAAATCTTCGTCGGCGAACATGGCGTCGTCGGAATCGTCGTAATCGGTGATGCGGTCAGTCATTCAAACCACTCCTTTTCATGCCGTGCGCTCAGGCATTGTCTTTGTCGTCGGTATCTTCGACACGCATGTCGATAGTGCGCGACGGCACGGCTTTTTTCTTGCCGGAATTTATGGCGATCTCACGAACCACCGGCTCCGGCACCGGACGATTCAAATCGATATGCAGCAAACCGTTGTCGAGATGGGCCCCGATAACCTCAATGCCTTCGGCAAGGACAAAGGACCGCTGAAACTGGCGCGAGGCAATGCCCCGGTGAATATAGATGCGGTTGCTTTCGTCTTCCTGATGTTTTCCGCGAATGATCAACTGGTTGTCTTCGGTGGTGACCGAAAGATCGTCATCAGAAAAACCGGCAACGGCGACGGAAATGCGTAGATGGTTCTCGCCAATCTGTTCGATATTATAGGGCGGATACCCTTCGGCCTTGGTTTTTGAAACCTGATCCAGAACCCGTTCGATCTGGTCAAAACCAAGCAATAACGGACTGTTGAACATTGAAATACGTGACACAGTGCACCTCCTCTCATTGAGCGAGCGCGAAAAACTTCAGACCCGGCAAGGCGTCTGAAAAATCTGACCCGAACCTTTCGGCGCCAGAATACAGCCTTTCCTCAGTAAATGTGGTTTTGTGCGCGATAGTCAAGAGCCTTGCTGCATCGCAACCGGTTTATTATGGCGATTATGCCGGTTGTGGTTGCAGGGCGGGCGGGGTGGATGGGGTCGGATTTTCGGTGATATCGGGCAATTCCGGCAGGGTTTCAAGGGCATAATAGGCAACATTTTGCGCCTTGCCGCGCAGGGCAACCTCGTGCAGAACGGCATCGGCGGGTACTTCAAGCCCACCATGATCAAACAGGGCCCGCGACATCACAAGCGACACACCATGTTCCTTGGTCCGGCTTTCAAGGCGGGCGGCGGTATTGATGGTATCGCCAATCGCGCTGATATTTTCGCGACCAGGTGGGCCCATTTCCCCGACAATTGCCTCGCCCAGATGCAGGCCAATGCCCATGCGCAAACGATGGGGCAATTCGCTTTCAAGATGGGCGTTCAACTGATCCATCCTGCGCAGCATTTCGCCAGCTCCGCGTACCGCCTGATGGATCATCAATTCGGTATCGCGGGTATCAAGGCCATAAAGCGCCATCAGGCCATCGCCATTAAATTGTGCATAAAGGCCGCCGGTCTGACGCAGGGCATCGGTCATTTCGGCAAAAAACTGATTAAGGATAAATAGCACGTCATAGGGCATTTTGGTTTCGCCCAGTTTGGTGGAATCGCGCAAATCGGCAAACAGAACCACCACCTGACGTTCGCTGCCTGACAGGCCGCCGGGGCGTTTTCCGTCGCGCGCGGTGGCATTGGGGGCCAGCAACGGCGCAACTGCCAGATCATGTTGTGGCCGGATCTGACAAGCCAGACGCAAGCCATGCGGGGCATTGATGCTGCGCAGGGCGGCCTGTTCCACCCGGCCAGGCATATCAAGCTGATCCAGTCCCGATCCGCAATGAATGCGACAGGTGGTACAACGCCCGCGCCCGCCACAAACCGAGGCAATATCGATCCCGGCATCGCGCAACGCTTCCAGTACGGTCGCCCCCGGCGGCACCCGCGCCGCCCGGCCATTGGGCAGATTCAACACCGGCCCGCGCCGGGCACGATCAAGGGTCTGCCTGATCTGTCGCACCACAAACGGTCCCCCGGCCAGAACAAGGCTGACAATCAGGCCGGGGATCAGCATCCGTTCAAAAAAGGCTGCCCCTTCGGCGGTGACCCCGGCTTTTTCAATGACGGAAACCAGATAACCGCGCCCGCCCGCCTCGGTACGTCGCAGGATTTCCATGGCACTTGCGGCAAATCCGGCAAGGGCAAGCGTCGGGACAATTACCGACAACGTTCCCAGAATTCCGCGCCAATGAGTATAACCGGGTTTGATCCGCAGCCAGAAATGAATGCCGATACAGCCATGTATCCACACGACCAGCACCGTGAGGACTTGAAGCACACCGTTTTCCGGCTTGAAAATCACCAGATCCAGCAACACCCGTTCAAAGGACGGGTCGATCCCGTGGCCAAGTTCGACAATGCGGGTGCCGATAATATGCTGAAACAACAGGACCGGAATGCACAGACCCAAAACAAGCTGTGCCCATTCCCATTTGCGCAAACGCAGGCTGCGCCGTTGCGTCAGATGCCCGGTCGCCAGAAAGAAATGCACCAGCAGGGCGGCAAATAACAGAATTTCAAGCGGCGGAAATTTCCACAGACTGCTGGTGTATTGACCGGCAAGATGCATTGCTTCGGGCGAGATGATCCCGGCAGCATGGTTCAAAAGATGCGTGAGGACATATCCAAACAGGGTCAGTCCGGAATATAATCGCAGTTTCGGGATCATGGCGGCCCTCATGCATCCGTTTATTTGATGCAGTCTAGAACACGATCCGCAAAAGTAGAACCATTTTAGCGGGATGGCCGATTACGCTACCTTGCGTTTATGGGTCTGACGCAGGAAATCAAGCATCCATTGCCCGAATAATCCACTATCAACCGGCAATTCCAGCGATTTTTCCGCCGGGGTGGCGATTTCTTCGGGGATCACCGTGCCGCGCCGTGTATCCAGCAGCGCGGTTTCATAAGACCGGGAAAATTCCGGGTGTGGCTGGATCGAGGCGGCAGTGTCGCCATATTGCAGGGCGGCATAAGGACAGAATTCCGAACTGGCCCAGACCTGTGCACCTTCGGGCAGTATAATCACCTGATCCTGATGAAAGGCATGCAGACGGATGGATGAAGGGGCCGCACCCAGCCATGCCGGGGTCTGTGGCGTGATGTCATATTGATGCACACCAATGCCCCAGCCCTTGTCGGATTTGATCACCTTGCCGCCCAGCGCCTCGGCCATGATCTGATGACCGAAACACACCCCGAAAACCGGAACGCCGTTGCTGACAATATCGCGCAGCAGGGCTTGCAGCCGGATCATCCACGGCAGGCTTTCATAAACCCCGTGTTTCGATCCGGTGACGATCCATGCATCGGCATCCGTCACGGCACCGGGAAAATCATTTTCCAGAACCGGCCAGACATGGAACTGCAAGGACGGATCAAGGGCCAGCAACATGTTTTGAAACATCGCCGGGTAACTTTTATGGGTGTCTTGCAGATCTTCGGGCACAAACCCGGTTTCCAGAATGCCGATCTTCATCGCAGTCCTTTTTGGGCTGATGACAATGTGCATCAGCACTTAGGACAGCCGGTGCCCGATGACAAGGGGGATGATGGCAGGATCGCGGAATGGCTGCCATGTCCTGCCTGCCGGATCACAAGAAAACGACGATGCCGTCGCGGGGGGAAACGGCATCGCCGTCAGTCTTACCGGGATTGGGGGCCGGTAAGGGGGCAGGTGGCGGGCAGACCACCGGTGATCCGGTGCAACACCATGCCCGCCAGCATGGCAAAAACAAAAACGACGGTTTCGACCTGACCCAGTGCCAGTGCGCTGATCGCCGGGCCGGGGCAATACCCCACCAATCCCCATCCTGCGCCAAACATCAGACCACCGACAATCAGGTCGCGATCGATATCGCGGCGTGTTGGCAAGGCGATGTCACCGCCGCAAATTGCCCCGGTGCGCCGACGGGCCAGCCAGAAAAACGGCAATGCTGCCAACAGGCCACCGCCCATAACAAAGGCAAGGCTGGGGTCCCAGCCTCCCGACGCGATGGCGGCGATATCAAGAAATGCCAGAACCTTTTGCGGGTTGATCATGCCCGATATGGCAAGACCGGCCCCAAACAGCACGCCACACAACAGGGCGGAAAAAATGCGCATGGTGTCAGGCTCCGATCAGATGGCGAAGGATAAAGACCGTGACAAAACCCGCCGTCATAAAGGCAAGGGTCGCCATCAGCGAACGTGCCGACATCCGCGACAACCCGCAAATGCCATGCCCGCTGGTGCAGCCACTGCCCAGACGGGTGCCAAAACCCACCAGAATCCCGCCCAGAATAATAACCGGCCAACTTGCCCGGACCACGCTTTCAAGCGCAAAACCCGGCAGGGCGATTATCAAAAGCGGCCCGATGATCAACCCGGCGACAAAGGCCAGTTTTTCCCATCGTTCCGACCCGTTTGGGGTCAGAAGGGTTCCGACAATGCCACTAATCCCGGCGATCCGGCCATTAAGGATCAGGTAAAGCCCCGATGCCAGCCCGATAAGACCACCGCCGATCAGGGCCGATAACGGCGTGAAATTTTCCATTAAAACGCTCCCGCAGGATTTAACCAACATCATAATATTATGTTTTTATAATGTTAAGCAAGAACAATTATGCCGAAAACATGCCCTGTGATTCGGGAGGGTCGGGTTTCTGAAAATATAATGCGTTGTTTTTATGAGATATTATCCGGCTTGCCAAAAGCCTTAAACAGGATGATATAGCAGGCATGAAAACATGTGTTGCGATGGTGCAACCGCCCGGGGTTCCTTCCATAAATGAGCAAAGACCGCCTGACCGCCAGCCGCCGTCTGGAATTTGCACTGGCCCTTCTTGAACAGAACGACATTTCTGCCGCCCTTGACGTGGCGCAGGCCGCGATTGAGGCTGACCCGGATTGGGACGAGACGCATTTTGTGCTGGGCGATTTGTATGAAAAGGCCGGTCAGCCCGAAAATGCCGTCGAAGCCTTCCGGCGCTGTCTTGCCCTTGATCCACAGGACCGGCGCGGGGCCGAAGTGCGCCTGACCTTGCTGGGCGCAATGGCGCAACGCGACCGCTTGCCGCCGGATTATGTCCGCGCGCTGTTCGATGATTATGCCCCGCGTTTTGATGCGGCCTTGCGCGATGGCCTTGCCTATCGCGGGCCGGAATTATTGTTTGAGGCGGTCCGCGCCTTGCTGCCCGGTTTGCCGCGTCCGCTCCGTCTGCTTGATCTGGGCTGCGGCACTGGCCTTGCGGGGGATATTTTTGCCGCCCATGTTGATGGCATGGACGGGGTGGATTTATCGCCACGCATGATCAATCGTGCACGGGCCAAGGGCCTGTATCAGACCCTTATTGCTGCCGATATCACAGCACTTCCCGTAACACAGCAGGGCGGGTTGGCGGACCGGTATGGTCTGGTGGTGGCAGCTGATGTTCTGAATTATCTGGGCGACCTTGCCCCGGTTTTCACCGCCGCCACGGCGCGGATGGAAATGGGGGGGCTGATGGTCTTCAGCCTTGAAGACGGGGACATCTATCCGTTTGATCTGGGACGCGGCCAACGTTTCCGCCATCATGGCGATGCGGTGCGCGGCTGGCTGGCGCAGGCCGGGCTTGATATTGTGTCGGATGCCACCGGCATTTTGCGTCAGGAAAAGGGCGTGCCGGTCACAGGCCGTTTCATGGTGGTGCGTCGCGTCCCGGCGACAATTACCCTGCCGGGATCATCGCTTCTGCCGACCGATCCCGATTCTACGGCAACGCCGCAGACATTGCACTGAACATTCAAATTTATCCTATGCATCAGGGGGTGAATATTTGTTCTTGATATGTTCTGTTTGGTGAGTTACTATCTTCAGCTGTAGATAATCATTGTCATGGATTGAGGTGACCAATGGGTGTTGATAGCAACAAATATAATAAAAGCATTCCGCTCCTTTGCCCAACCTGCGGGGGAGAGATGTTTGAATTCTCTAATGGGGTTGATCAAGCCATTGAGGTTGCGAAATGCGTGGTGTGCAAGCGAGAAATTGCGAAAGATGATTTGATCCGGGAGAATGAAGAAAATATCTCGGAGCATGTCGAGGAAATCAAAAAAGAGATAATCGATGATTTCCGCGATTATTTGAAGAATTCTTTTAAAGGCAACAAATATATTAGAATAAAATAGATGGAATTTACTTTATCTATAAGTGATGTAATCGCTCTGATGGCTCTGATGGCTCTGATGGCTCTGGTTTTCTCTGGATATGCCACATGGAAAACGTTGTCTTTTAACGAGCGGCAGAAATCTTTAATCGATAGCCAAGAGCGTCTTAATAATTTGTTGCTTGAGCAGGGTGAAAACCAAGTGCGCGACTCACAGAAGGCAGACCTTGGTGCAAAATTTATCACGTTGGGAAACAGCAAGCATCGCCTCAAGATATGGAATATGGGCAAGGCTACGGCCCGAAATGTCCGCATTGAATTTCCAGAAGGCAATGACACTTTTATTAACTCAGATGTCGAGAGGAAATTTCCTTTAGAAGTGCTTGAGCAGTTTCAGTCGGTTGAGCTGATCGCTGCGGTTTCTTATGGTTCGAAGAGCAAGCATCATATTAAATTGATTTGGGATGATGAGTCTGGTGCTGACAATGAAAAAAGCACCTATCCGACGATTTGATGCTGGCCTTGATTTCTGCGATGTAAAAGACAAAACCCGTCGCTTTTGGCGACGGGTTTTGATGGTGGAGCCGATCAGGATCGAACTGACGACCTCTACAATGCCATTGTAGCGCTCTCCCAACTGAGCTACGGCCCCTTTTAATCGCGCCGCAAGGATTTACACAGAAATCCGTTGCGGCGCGGGGATATTTAGAAGGTTCGCCAGCGCTTGGCAAGCCCTATTTTCAAAAAATACTAGCGGTCCAGATCGTCGTTTTCGACATGTTCGAGAACCTCGCCGAGGTCATCGTCATCTTCGCCAAGATCAGATGCATCTTCAAGCAGATCGTCGCCGATATCGTCATCATCCACGTCATCAACGTCGGCATCGAGATCAATGACATCATCAATGTCTTCATCTTCTTCGGGCTTCGGTTTTGCAACCGCGGCTTTCTTGGGTTTCGCCACACCATCGGCAATGCCGCATTTCGGGCAGACGACAGGGGTACGATTAAGATCGTAATATTTGGTTCCGCAAGCTAGACAGTGCCGTTTCTTACCGCGTGCTGACATTACGGTAGACCCTCGTTAAATACCGTGATTTTCTAAAAAGAGATAAAGGTCAAATTCCCTTTACACATAACGGCCCAATTGCCATCTCGTGTCCCGCTTGTCAAAAGGAAATTGCACACGATGGATCGCATTTGTGACAAAGCCGACAACCCGCCCGATGCCAACATCCCCGGCGCGGGGCAACAACCCTTAAAAACCGCCTGAAAGCTGGTGTCGGGCGGTGGTCTGTGCTAGGACGGTGCCCGATTTGCAAGATGCATCTTTTTCGGGTTTTTTCTGCCGGAATTTGTGTATCGTGCCGCGATCACCCCAAATTTGACAGACCACAGGCAGACCAAATGAGTTCTTCGCAGACCAGACGTTCATTGCAATCACGCAAATGCGGGTCGCTTACCGGCGATATCCGGGTTCCCGGCGACAAATCCATTTCCCATCGCGCCCTGATGTTTGGCGGCCTCGCAATCGGTGAAACGGTGATTTCAGGTCTGCTGGAAGGCGAAGATGTTCTGGCTACTGCCGATGCCATGCGCAAACTGGGTGCCACTGTGACCCGAGATGACGAAGGTAAATGGCATGTGCGCGGTGTGGGTGTCGGTGCCCTGCGCGAACCAGACAGTGTGATTGATATGGGCAATGCCGGGACCGGCATCCGCCTGTTGGCCGGGATTGTCGCCACGCATCCGATTACAACATTTTTCACCGGCGATGCGTCCCTGTGCAAACGGCCAATGGGCCGGGTGGCAGACCCGCTGGCGCAATTTGGTGCAAAATTCGTTACCCGGGATCGCGGTCGCCCGCCAATGGCGGTGATCGGCACGGACGAGGCAATGCCGGTGTCCTATACCCTGCCGATGGCCTCAGCCCAGGTGAAATCGGCGGTATTGCTGGCGGGTCTGAATACCGCCGGAACCACCACCGTAATCGAACCCAAACCATCACGCGACCATACCGAACGCATGTTGCGGCATTTCGGGGTGACGGTCGATGTGACGGTTAATGACGATGGCGGGCGCACGGTCAGCCTGACTGGTCCGGTTGAAATGACTGCCGCCGATATCGTGGTGCCGACCGATCCCAGTTCGGCGGCGTTTCCGCTGGTTGCGGCCCTGATCCATCCTGAATCGAATGTCACCATTCGCGATGTCTGTCTTAATCCGTTGCGCACCGGCCTGATCACCACCCTGATCGAAATGGGTGGCGACATCACCATCACCAATCAGCGCGAAGAAGCCGGCGAAACCATCGGTGATCTGGTGGTGACCGGCAAGAACCGCCTTAAAGGCATTACGGTTCCGGCGGAACGTGCTCCGTCGATGATTGACGAATATCCGGTTCTGGCCGTGGCCGCTGCCTATGCCGAGGGGGAAACCCGGATGTGCGACCTTGAAGAATTGCGGGTCAAGGAATCGGATCGTTTGGCGGCGGTTGCCGCCGGTCTGGTTGCGAATGGTGTCATTCATCGCATCGAAGGTGATGATCTGATTGTCACCGGCGGTATGGTGCCGGGCGGTGGGCGGGTGGAAACCCATCTGGATCACCGTATTGCCATGTCGTTTCTGGTATTGGGTATGGGGGCGGAAAACCCGGTTGCGGTCGATGATGCCGCCCCGATTGCCACCAGTTTCCCGATGTTCGAGGATTTGATGACGGCACTGGGCGCACATTTTGCCCCGGCTTGATCCGATCTGATCCGGCCCGATTCTGCGTATCTATATATAAAGAAGGATCCTGTCATGATCATTGCGATTGATGGACCGGCCGCCTCGGGCAAGGGCACGCTGGCACGCCGAGTCGCCGACGCGCTGGACTATGCCTATCTTGATACCGGGCTTTTATACCGGGCGACCGGGCGCAAGGTTCTGGATCTGGGATATGATCCCGAAGACGCCATCGCCGCCGTTGAGGCCGCCGAAAAACTGGTGGCCGCTGATCTTGATCGTGATGATTTGCGCAGCGAGGAAGTCGGAACGGCAGCCTCGAAAGTAGCAGCGATTCCAAAGGTTCGCGCCGTATTGCTGGATTTTCAGCGTAATCTGGCTGCCCATCCGCCAGGTGGCAAGCGTGGGGCCATTCTGGACGGGCGCGACATCGGCACCGTGGTGTGTCCGGATGCGCCGATCAAGTTCTATTTGACGGCCAGTGTCGGCGAACGTGCGGGCCGCCGGTTCAAACAGTTGCAGGAAAAAAATACCGCTGTTATATACGAGCGCGTTCTGAAGGAACTTGAAGAACGTGATGCCCGCGACAGTGCGCGCGATGTTGCACCGCTTAAACCGGCCATTGATGCGATCCATATCGATACGGATCGTTTGAATGCGAATGCAGTGTTTGATGCGGTCATGGCGCACATCACCACGCATATGCGTGGTGATGACTGAGCAACGGGTGTTTTGAGCCGTCAGGCGACAGACCAGGCCAAGGTGAACGAGCAGATCGTTCGCCTTTTCGTGCATGAAAATCCGTTGGGCTTTTCTGTATGTCCGGGCTGCAATGTTGTCTGGCACCACCGCCGCATTTTTGCGGCAAGACCATCGGATACAACCGATTGGCCAGAATACTGATGACGAACCCGAAAGGAAGTCTCTTTAATGATGACCGCTGAACAAGCACAATTTACCACTGGCGAAAATTTCGCCGACCTGCTGGCCGAAGCTCTTGGCTCGGAAGACGAAGGCTTTATTGGCCGCGTTATTACCGGTACCGTCGTGAAAACCACCGATGATGATGCCATCGTCGATGTGGGTCTGAAATCCGAAGGCCGCGTACCGCTTAAAGAATTTGGTAATGGCACTGTCAATATTGGCGATACCGTCGATGTTTATGTGGACCGTTACGAAAACAAGGACGGCCTGATCGTCCTGTCGCGTGAAAAAGCCCGTCGCGAAGAATCCTGGATTGAACTTGAAAAACAGTTCAACGAAGGCAAGCGCGTTGATGGCACGATCTTTGGTCGCGTCAAGGGTGGCTTTACGGTTGATCTTTCGGGCGCTGTGGCGTTTCTGCCGGGCAGCCAGGTTGACATCCGTCCGGTACGCGACGTCACGCCGCTGATGAACAACCCGCAGCCGTTCCAGATTTTGAAAATGGATCGTTCGCGCGGCAATATCGTTGTTTCGCGTCGTGCCGTTCTTGAAGAAACCCGCGCTGAACAGCGCGCCGAACTGATCCAGAATCTGCAGGAAAGCCAGATTCTGGACGGTGTGGTCAAAAACATCACCGATTACGGCGCATTTGTCGATCTGGGTGGCGTTGACGGCCTGCTGCACGTTACCGACATTGCATGGAAACGTATCAACCATCCGTCCGAAGCCTTGCAGATCGGCCAGACCGTCAAGGTTCAGGTCATTCGCTTCAATTCGGAAACCCAGCGTATTTCGCTTGGCATGAAGCAGCTTGAAGCTGATCCGTGGGAAGGTGTCGAAGCCAAATACCCGGTCGGTTCCAAGTTTGAAGGCCGTGTTACCAACATCACCGATTACGGCGCGTTCGTCGAGCTGGAAGCCGGTGTTGAAGGTCTGGTCCACGTTTCGGAAATGTCCTGGACCAAGAAAAACATCCATCCGGGCAAAATCGTTTCGACCTCGCAGGAAGTCGAAGTCATGGTGCTGGACGTTGATTCCCAGAAGCGTCGTATTTCGCTGGGTCTCAAACAGTGCACCTCGAACCCGTGGGATGCCTTTGTTGCCGCCCATCCGGTTGGCTCGGAAATTGAAGGCGAAGTCAAGAACATCACCGAATTCGGTCTGTTCATCGGCCTGCTTGGCGGAATTGACGGCATGGCGCACCTTTCGGACCTGTCATGGGACCGTTCGGGTGAAGAAGTCATCAAGGAATTCAAGAAGGGCGATATCGTCAAGGCCAAGGTCCTTGATGTTGACGTCGAAAAAGAACGTATTTCGCTGGGCATCAAACAGCTTGCCGAAGACCCGTTCAAGGAAGCCGCTCTGGGCATCAAACGTGGCGATACCGTTACCTGTGAAATCACCGAAGTCAATGACGGCGGGATTGAGGTTTCGGTTGGCGACACCGATCTCAAAGGCTTCATCCGCAAGGCTGAACTGTCGCGTGACCGTTCGGACCAGCGTCCGGATCGCTTCGCCGTTGGCGAAAAAGTCGATGCCAAAGTCATTTCTGTCGACAGCAAGACCCGCAAGGTCACCCTGTCGGTGAAAGTGCTGGAAGTTGAAGACGAGAAAAAAGCGATGAAGGACTTCGGTTCAGTCGATAGCGGCGCATCGCTTGGCGATATTCTGGGCGAAGCCCTGCGCAAGAAACAGCAGGACGCTGAATAAGCATCCACGCACTTGCGATCAATATGCCTTCGGGCGGGAAACGGGCTGCGCTTTGCGTGGCCCGTTTTTTGTGCCGAAACGGTAAAACCGGGAAAATTTATCGTTGGCAGGTTTTTGTCCTTGCCAAGGACGCCCGGACAAACCATTTGAAAAGGCATGATTTTTAACTTTCCCAAGTGACAAGCCGGAGTTCCCATGGCGCTTGATGCCGATATTCTTCTGGACCGCCGCCGCCTGAAAAAATCGATCCTGCGCTGGCGGGTTCTGGCGCTGCTGGCCGTGGTCGTTGCCATTGTTGTCGGGCTGTATCAAAGCGGTCTGTTATCATCGGACAGCGGCCCGCGCATTGCCGAGGTGACGATTGAAGGTGTGATTACCGAAGACCCGTGGTTGCTGGCCACCCTTGAAGAGGTCGAACACGATGATGATGTCGTTGGGCTGATTGTGCATGTCAACAGTCCGGGTGGCACCATGGTCGGTGGCGAATCCCTTTTTGAGGCTCTGCGCCGGATTGGGGAAACCCGCCCGGTGGTCGCCGAAATGGGGACTGTTGCGGCGTCTGGTGGATATATGGCGGCGATTGCCGCCGATCATATTGTCGCGCGACGCGGGACCATTACCGGGTCAATCGGGGTGATTTTTCAGTCGATGAATTTCACCGGTACCTTGGAAAAGCTTGGGATTGAGCCGTTGACGGTAAAAAGCGGGCCGCTGAAAGCGGCCCCCAATCCGTTTGAAGAAACCAGTGACGAGGCCCGTGATGCCATGCAAGGCCTGATTGCTGACATGTTTGATGTGTTTACCGGGATGGTGGCGGAACGGCGGAACCTTGATCTTGCGGTGGTTCAGCGTCTCGCAGATGGCCGGGTTTATACCGGCCAGCAGGCGGTGGCCAACGGTTTGATTGATGAAATCGGCGGACGTCGCGAAGCCTTGCGGTGGCTGCATGATGAGGCGGGTGTTGCACCTGATCTGGATGTTGTGCCGCTGGAAATCAACTATCCGGAAGATTCGCTTCTGGACGCTTTCATCTCGGGAAGTCTTGGAAAAATCCTGTCTTCTGAGGGACTTAAACTTGACGGTTTGCTTACGGTCTGGCAACCTGAATGAAAGCGCCCACTTAGCATATCCGAACCTTTGGTTGAGATGAAATCTGTGTAACCGTATAGGACGGGGCCCGAATATGACAAAATCAGAACTGATTGCCCGGTTGGCTGAACTGAACCCGCATCTTTATCAGCGCGATGTTGAACGTATTGTCGCGACGATTTTTGATGAAATCACCGAGGCGCTGGCGCGCGGTGACCGGGTTGAATTGCGCGGCTTTGGTGCGTTTTCGGTCAAGGATCGCGATGCCCGTGTCGGTCGCAATCCCCGCACCGGCGAGGCCGTGCCGGTCGGCGAGAAAAAAGTACCCTATTTCAAAACCGGCAAACAGTTGCGTGAGCGGCTGAACTGAAACGGCGATTGTACGCTGCGCCGTTCGGTGTAGTCTGACAAACGGCCTTTATGCGCCGCGCCTTTGTGCGCGGCGTTTGCTTTAACATTGTGGCGTTGATCGGTTATGCTGATCGGGTAAACCCCATTAAACGGGACGCAGGAGACATTGATGCGCATTCTTTACTGGGTCATTTCCATTCCTCTGGCGATCCTGTTGACGGTTTTTGCGGTGTCCAATCGTCAGACAGTGACCTTGTCTTTGTGGCCGCTGCCCTACGAAATCGACATGCCTTTGTTTGCGCCGGTAATGTTGGCATTGGTGGTCGGGTTGGGAATCGGGTTGGTATTTGAATGGCTGGTTATGGGCAAACATCGCCGGGCGGCAAGGCGGCTTGATACCGAATTGCACCGCCTGAAACGCGAAAATGAAAAAGACCTGCCTGCCGATAGAGATCCCAAAGAGGGTCAAGCCGCCTTGCCGCGTATTTGACTGATGGGGTGGGGTGTGTTTTGGTTGGTTTTAACGCGATAATCAGCTAAGAAACGCCCGACCCGCCCCTATGCCTGCGACGGAGGATATCCCATGCGCCCCCAGGACCGAATTTTCTGCGCCATCGATACCACCGATCTTGATCTGGCGGTGGGGCTCGCAGAAAAACTGTCGGGCGTGATTGGCGGGGCCAAACTGGGCAAGGAATTTTTCGCCGCGCACGGTCCGCAAGGGGTACGTGATGTGGCAAAGGCCGGATTGCCGGTTTTTCTGGACGTCAAATATCACGATATTCCCAATACGGTTGCCGGGGCGATCCGGGCGGTCACGCCGCTGGGTCTGCGTATTGTCAATGTCCATGCTACCGGCGGGGTGGAGATGATGAAACGCGCCGCCGAAGCCGCCCGTGAAACAGCTGCCAAAATCGGGGTTGAAACTCCGTGGGTGATTGCGGTGACCATCCTGACCAGTCTGGATCAGGGCGATCTGGATGATGTCGGTCTGCGCGGACCATTGTCGGACCGGGTGGTGAAACTGGCCGAATTGACGCAAAAGGCCGGTCTGGACGGGGTGGTGTGTTCCGCACAGGAAATTGACGCGGTGCGTGCCGCATGTGGGGTGGATTTCAAACTGGTCACACCGGGCATTCGTCCCGACTGGGCGGCCAGTGACGATCAAAAACGCATCGTCACCCCCCATGATGCCGTGGCACGCGGGGCGGATGTGCTGGTTATTGGCCGTCCGATTACCCGTGCCGATGATCCGGTGGGGGCGGCCCGGCGGATCGTGGCCGAACTGGCGGGATAAAACCGCAAAAATCTCCCCGATCTTTGACAAATTTGCATAGATTCTATGCCATCATAGCGATGGCATACTGTCCGGTTTGCGGGCATTTTTGAATCGGTTCAATCTGCGTCAAACGCAGATCAGCCGCTTTATATTCTGTTTCCCGCATTTGGTGTCGTCGCCCTTGACGATCCCGCCTTTCCGGATGGTTGCCGATGTCTTCTGTGTTTTCTCCGGCCTTTGTGGCGCGTTTGCCGATTCTGGCCTTGGCTCTGGCGTCATTTGGCATTGGTACCACCGAATTTGTGATTATGGGGCTGTTGCCGGATGTTGCGCTGGATCTGGGCGTGACGATCCCGCAGGCCGGGTTGCTGGTGACTGGTTATGCACTGGGCGTGACGTTTGGTGCGCCGTTTCTGGCAGTGGCAACCGCACGGATGGAACGGCGACGGGTTTTGCTGATGCTGATGGGGATTTTCATTCTGGGCAATTTCCTGTGCGCTATTGCGCCGGGATACTGGCTGTTGATGATGGCGCGGGTAGTGACGGCATTTTGTCACGGGGCATTTTTCGGATTGGGGGCGGTTGTGGCGTCCAATCTGGTTGCCCCGCACAAACGGGTGCAGGCAATTGCCCTGATGTTTTCCGGCCTGACGCTGGCCAATGTTCTGGGGGTGCCGTTTGGTACTGCCTTGGGGCAGGAACTGGGATGGCGGGCGACTTTCTGGGCGGTGGTGATGATTGGCGTGGTGGCGGCGATGGGCCTTTATCTGTGCCTGCCGCGTAATATCCGCGCCCAAAGCAATGGCCTGCTGGCCGAAGCCCGGTCACTGGGCAAGACGCAGGTTTTGTTTGCCATGCTGATCAGCGTTCTGGCCTCGGCCAGCCTGTTTAGCGTTTTCACCTATATCACCCCGATGTTGCAGGATGTGACCGGTGTAACACCGCGCGGGGTGACACTGGTTCTGTTGCTGTTTGGTGTGGGGTTGACGGTCGGGAATTTCATTGGTGGGCGGCTGGGCGACTGGCGTTTGATGCCAGCGGTGATTCTGACTTTTGTGGCGCTGATCGTTGTTTTGATGCTGTTTACCGAAACCTTGCATGCGGTCTGGCCCGCCACTCTGACGATTATTGCCTGGGGCATTGTTGCCTTTGCGCTGGTCTCGCCGTTGCAAATGCGAGTGGTGAACGAGGCATCGGGGGCACCCAATCTGGCCTCTACCCTTAATCAGGGGGCGTTTAATCTGGGCAATGCCATGGGAGCCTGGCTGGGCGGTATGGCGCTGACCTATGGTGTGTCCTATCAGGATATCCCGTGGATCGGAGTGGTGATTGCCGGGTTGGGTTTGATTTTTGCGGTCTGGTCGCACCTTTTGGATCGGCGCGATATCACGGTGGGGGAAACCCCGGCCGAGATCTGAAAGCTTACGCCAGCCCGATCATGGCCTGTTGCCATAAATAGCTGATATCCGAACCATACTGATCGAAAATCAGTTTGATCGATATGGCGACGGAAACAACGACCAGAAGCGGCCTGATCATCCGCGCCCCGATCCTGACCACCATATGGGATCCGATAATCGCACCGACGATTTGCCCACCCGCCATAACAAGGCCCAACATCCACACCACGTCGCCGCCGACAATAAACATTGCCAATGATGCAATGTTGGAGGTGAAATTCAAAACCTTGGTATGGGCGGTGGCCTTTGTCAGGTTAAAGCCCAGCAGGGCGACAAAGGCGATGCCGAAAAACGACCCGGTGCCCGGCCCGAAAAATCCATCATAAAATCCGATGCCAAATCCGGCGGTAAAGGCGAACATTGTCTTGCCGATGACCTGATGGGCATCCATATCGCCGACCTTGGGTGATAACAGGAAATACAGCGCAATCAGGATCAAAAGTCCCGGCAGGATCGTCATCAGGATGCTGGCATCAATCATCCGTACCAAAAGGGTGCCAAGGGTAGACCCGGCAAAGGTCAGGATAATTGCCAGAATCATATCGCGCGGCTGTACCAGGCCACGTTTGATAAAGCTCATGGATGCTGAAAAACTGCCAAAACTGCCTTGCAACTTGTTGGTCGCCAACGCCTGTTGCGGCGTAATTCCTGCCCATAACAAGGCCGGGATCGTAATCAACCCACCACCCCCGGCAATGGTATCGACAAAACCTGCCAGCATGGCAACGGCAAACAGGATCAGCAGCAGGTCGAAACCAAATTCCATTTTGAATATGTCCGTGACAGGTAAAGAGGGAGGGCGGAAAGATGGCAGTAGAAAATCCTTGGCGGGTGGCGGACGATTGCGCGGAAGCCTGACAGGGATTAGATAACACTATCTTCCATCCTTTTATAAAGAGATCAGATCGCATGCCTGAATTGCCAGAAGTCGAAACCGTCTGTCGCGGCCTTGCCCCGGTGATGGAAGGCCGGATGTTACAGCAGGTGGTTCAGCGCCGCCCCAATTTGCGCACGCCCTTTCCGGCAGGGTTCGTCGAAAAACTGACCGGGCGGCGGATTGATCAACTGACACGGCGGGCAAAATACATTGTCGGTTATCTGGATGACGGGCAGGTCTTGCTGATCCATCTGGGCATGTCGGGTCGCATGACAGTGTTTGAAAATGTCGGAATCCCGGCCCCGGTTGCGGGAAAGCATGATCATGTCGATTTCGTAATGGATTCCGGCGCACTGGTGCGCTTCACCGATCCACGCCGCTTTGGCTTGATGGAACTGACCCGGGTTGAGGAAATGGCAGGTCATCGCATGCTGGCCGGAATCGGGCCGGAACCGATGGGTAACAGTTTTAACACCGATATTCTGGCCGTGGGACTGGCACGGCGCAACAGTCCGGTCAAAACCGCCCTTCTGGATCAGAAACTGGTGGCGGGTTTGGGTAATATATATGTGTGCGAGGCGCTGTTTCGGTCGGGAATCGCGCCGGAACGGCTGGCCAGCAGTCTGAATGCCGATGAAATCACCCTGTTGTTCCGCGAAATACGTCTGGTTCTGGAGGATGCGATTGCCGCGGGTGGGTCCAGCCTGAAAGATCATCGGCAGGCGAATGGCGAACTGGGATATTTTCAGCATAATTTTCGGGTCTATGGCCGCGAAAACGAATCTTGTGTACGTGAAGATTGTGTCGGCACGGTTAGGCGTCTGGTTCAGGCTGGACGATCCAGTTTTTACTGTCCGGTCTGCCAGAAATAGGTCTGCAGAAAATAGGTGAGCATGTATGCGGGAATCGGGATTTAAGCATCACCCGGTGGCCTGCCGGTTGCCTCGCGATCTTAAAATCGGTAAAACAGTATCAAATTATAGTTTCACGCGACTCGGGTGGTAAAGGCCCGATGCGTCAGTTTCAGGAAGCAGATAGCATGACTTATGAAAACATTCTGGTCGAGGTAAAGGGCAATGTTGGTCTGATCACACTGCACCGGCCCAAGGCGCTGAATGCGCTGTGCGATGCGTTGATTGCCGATCTGGGAAAGGCGCTGGACGGATTTGAGGATGATGAGGCGATTCGCGCCATCGTCATTACCGGTTCGGATCGTGCCTTTGCCGCCGGGGCGGATATCAAGGAAATGGCCGATTACGACTATATGGATGTCTATAAGGCCGACTTTATTACCAAAGGATGGACCCGTGTGGCTGATTGCCGCAAGCCGGTGATTGCGGCCGTTGCCGGATTCGCTTTGGGTGGGGGCTGTGAACTGGCAATGATGTGCGACATCATTCTGGCGGCCGATACGGCGAAGTTTGGTCAGCCGGAAATCACCATCGGCACCATCCCGGGGGCAGGTGGCACCCAGCGCCTGACACGGGCGATAGGCAAATCCAAGGCGATGGAAATGTGCCTGACCGGGCGGATGATGGATGCCGAAGAAGCCGAACGCGCCGGATTGGTCGCGCGAATCGTCCCGGCTGACTCGTTGCTGGAAGAAGCCCTGAAACTGGCGGAAAAGATTGCTTCTTTCTCTGCCCCCGTGGTGATGAAGGCCAAGGAAAGTGTCAGTAAGACCTATGAAATGACCTTGACCGAAGGCCTGATGTTTGAACGCCGCGAATTCCATTCGACCTTTGCCCTTGAAGACCGTGCCGAAGGGATGAAAGCCTTTTCCGAGAAGCGCAAACCCGAATTCAAACATCGCTAGGACTGGGAAAGAGTCCGTCTGCGCGGAATTTCGCAGGAAATCCCGGTATCAAGGGTTGACGGGGTAAAAGGACGGAGCTATAAGCCGCGCTCCGAATTACGTAACATTTTTGTTTTAAGAGACAGGTTCGCAATGGCTCATCATAAATCGGCCAAGAAGCGCATTCGCCGCAACGCCGCCCGTACCGAAATCAACGGTGCGCGTATCGGTCGCATTCGTACATTCGTCAAGAAGGTCGAAGCTGCGCTGCAAGTTGGCGACAAGGATGCTGCTCTGGCTGCGCTGAAAATTGCCGAGCCGGAAATGGCACGCGGCGCGCAGCTTGGGGTTCTCCACAAGAATACCGTCGCCCGCAAGGTTTCGCGCCTGACCGCTCGCGTCAAGTCGCTCTAATAAATCCCTTTGGGGATGGCGAGTCGAAGGCCGCGCTTGATGCGCGGCCTTTTCGTTGCCCGGATTTCGCAGAATCACCTTTTGTTCCCTAGTTGCGGCATCGTAAAAATCCGCACAAAAAGGGGAATGTTTTGATGTCGAAATCCTTTATTTGTTCCGTTTAAGATCGGCTTGCCTGCGGCGGGCCGCATCAGTACAGTGTCTCGTCTTCGCCCGAGGCTTTGGCCTTAAAAGACGAAGAACCAAAAAAAGGCGCGAGTACGCTTCCGAACTGCTTTTGGGACGACAGACGTGTTGATCGCTTTGGCGACTGACGCGATGGTTTGCTGTTTTGTCTTTGGGGGTTTTTGGTTGACGTATGGTTAATTTGGACACCGGGAAAGGTACGAGCAGTGCAGCACGCCATAAGGGGAGCGCAAGTGGCGGTCACAGGATCCGACGGGGGGATTCCGGGCGACGCGCAGGCGATGCCGGACGATCATACAAAAGGAATCTGGCAGGGAGTCCGCGAAAAATTGCGGGCGGAATTTGGGGCCACGGCCTTTCGGTACTGGCTGGACCCGGTGCAACTGATTGCGGTTGAAGCCGGTGTGGCGCGTCTGGGCGCGCCGACCCGTGCGATGCGTGATTGGGTGTCGCAGCATTATCTGGATCGGATCCAGGCCTTTTGGCATGCCGATGACAGCAATGTTCATTTTGCCGAAATCGTGGTGGTCGCGCCGGCAACCGGCAACCAGACCCGACCCGCATCACCGGCAGTTAAAAAATCCCGCCCGGCAGGCGATGTTGTCGCGACCGGAACTGTGGCACCGCCCCAACCTCTCCGCAATCCGCAAATTTCCGGTCGTAGCGTGATCGCCAGCATGTCCGATGATGGCATCAGTGCCGCCCTTGATCCGCGCTATACCTTTGATAATTTTGTGATCGGCAAGCCAAACGAATTTGCCTATGCCGCCGCCCGGCGGCTGGCCGAGGCCGAATCGGTGCCGTTCAATCCGCTGTTTTTGTATGGCGGAGTCGGTCTGGGCAAAACCCATCTGATGCATTCGATTGCATGGCATATTCGCCGGACCCAACCGCACCGCACCGTTATTTATTTGTCGGCTGAAAAATTCATGTACCGCTTTATCCGGGCGCTGCGCGACAAGAACACGGTGGATTTCAAGGACCAGTTCCGCTCGGTCGATGTGTTGATGGTCGATGATGTGCAATTCATCTCGGGCAAAAACTCTACACAGGAAGAATTCTTCCATACCTTCAATGCATTGGTCGATCAGGGTCGTCAGATCATTGTGTCGGCCGATAAATCGCCCTCGGATCTTGAAGACATTGAAGAACGTCTGCGTTCGCGTCTGGGGTCCGGGTTGGTGGCCGATATCCATGCCACGACCTATGAATTGCGTTTGGGCATTCTCGAATCCAAGGCCGAACGTCAGGGCGTACAATTGCCGCAGCGCGTGATGGAATTCCTTGCCTACAAGATCACCTCGAATGTCCGCGAACTGGAAGGCGCGTTTAACCGCGTGTTGGCCCATGCGCAACTGGTCGGGCGGGAAATCAGCCTCGAAATGGTGCAGGACGTTCTGCATGATTTGTTAAGGGCCTCGGAGCGCCGGGTGTCGGTGGACGAAATCCAGAAAAAAGTCGCCGAACATTTCAACATCAAAGTGTCGGACATGCATTCGGCCCGCCGGGCCCGTGCCGTGGCGCGCCCCAGACAGGTGGCGATGTATCTGGCCAAACAGCTGACCACCCATTCCCTGCCGGAGATTGGTCGCAAATTTGGCGGGCGTGACCACACCACCGTCATGCATGCGGTGCGCAAGGTCGAAGAACTGCATGGCTGCGATCCGTCGCTATGCGAGGATATCGATTTACTGCGCAGGATGCTTGAAAGTTGACATGCGACCGGAATTTCGGGTCTTTTTTCCGGGCTGTCTGGCGGCGTTGGCGGGCTGTAACCCGCCGCCTGCCTGATGCGGAAGAATATCAGCCCTTGATATGCAACGACTCGTTTTGTTTGCTTGGTTTTCGCCTGTAAAAATCCTTCGATTTCCAGACATGCGTGTTATAATGCCGCACCCTGCCCTGAAAAGGTGGGGGTTGGACATAAAAACTGAATAAAAATCAAACTGTTAACCTTGCTAGACAGACGGATAGGACGGGCATGAAGCTGACCATCGAACGCGCGGCTCTGTTGAAATCACTGACCCATGTTCAAAGTGTGGTCGAACGGCGAAACACCATTCCAATCCTGTCCAACATTCTGTTGCGGGCAGAGGATGATCGTCTTTCGCTGGCGGCAACCGACATGGATCTGGAGATCATCGAAACCACCACCGCCAATGTAAGCGAAGCCGGGGCGACAACGACGCCCGCGCATACGCTTTATGAAATTGTGCGCAAGTTGCCGGAAGGCTCCCAGGTGCAAATTTCGCTGGAACCGGGTGCCGGTCGTCTGACCTTGTCGGCGGGGCGGTCGAAATTCAATCTGGCAGTGTTGCCGGTGGATGATTTCCCGGCGATGTCGGGCGGCGAATTGCCGGTCAGCTTTACCCTTGCGGCCGCAGAATTGCGCGGCCTGATTGACCGTGCCGAATTTGCCATTTCGACCGAGGAAACCCGTTATTACCTCAATGGTATTTATTTCCATGCGACCGAGGCCGAAGGCACGCATATTCTGCGCGCGGTTGCGACTGACGGGCACCGTCTGGCCCGGATCGAAGCGCCGCTGCCTGATGGTGCGGAAAACATGCCGGGCGTGATTGTGCCGCGCAAGACTGTGGGTGAATTGCGCAAGCTGATCGAAGATACCGGCGAGGCGGTTGATATTTCGTTGTCCGATACCAAAATCCGGTTCGGGTTTGGCAATGCGGTTCTGACGTCCAAGCTGATTGACGGCACCTTCCCTGATTACGAGCGGGTTATTCCGTCGGGCAATGACAAAAGCCTTGATCTGGAATGCAAACCGTTTGCCGATGCGGTGGATCGGGTATCGGCGATTTCGATTGAGAAATCCCGTGCGGTCAAGGTGGTGTTGTCGGGCAATACCCTGACCCTGACGGCCTCCAGTCCGGAACATGGTACGGCGACCGAGGAACTTGAAATCAACTATGACGCCGAGGATATCGAAATCGGCTTTAATTCCCGCTATCTGCTGGATATTGCCAAGCAGGTCAAGGGGGATACCCTTAACCTTTTGATGTCGGACGGGTCGTCACCGACGATCCTGCGCGATACCGATGATCTGTCGGCATTGTATGTCCTGATGCCGATGCGCGTCTGACGTCAACACAACATTTGCTGTGGCTGTTTTTGCCCATAATTTCCCCCCGGCAGACGGTGCGTCGATGACGCCCCGTCTTGCCGTCTCGCGCATCAGTCTGTCGGAATTTCGCTGTTATCAGACCTTGCGTCTTGATTTGCAGGGTGGGCCGGTTGTGCTGACGGGGCCCAACGGGGCGGGCAAGACCAACCTTTTGGAGGCCGTTTCGCTTTTGGCGCCGGGTGGCGGGTTGCGGCGGGCGAAACTGGGCGAAATGGCCCGCAATGTTCCGGCCCTAGATGATGGTGCTGTGCGGGCATGGGCGGTGGCGGCGACCCTGGAAACGCCCGACGGGGAACGGCATCTGGGATCGGGGTTGGACCCGGCGGCACTGGTGCAGGGGCGTGAACGCCGTGCGGTGCGCATTGATGGCGAAACGCAACGCGGGCAGGCGGCCTTGGGCCGGGTTTGCAACGCGGTGTGGCTGACGCCGCAAATGGACCGGTTGTTTCTGGATGGTCCGGCGGCACGCAGGCGGTTTCTGGACCGGCTGGTATATGGATTGGACCCGGAACATTCCAGCCGGGTTGCGGCCTATGAACACAGTTTGCGCAGCAGGGCAAAATTGCTGCGCGATGGCAAGGCCGATGACAAATGGCTGAATGCCATCGAGGATTCGATGGTTAGGCACGGAATTGCGGTGGTGGTGGCGCGGACCGAATTGCTGGCACAACTGGTGCGGGCCGGGACAATGGCAATCGGGGCCTTTCCGGCGGCGCGGCTGGCGCTGAAAGGTGATCTGGAAGACTGGCTGGCGGAATTGCCGGCGGTGGATGTCGAGGACCGGATGCGGGCCTCGTTGCGAGATGGACGCAGGCGCGATGCCGGATATGGCGGGGCATCGGTCGGGCCGCAGCGCAGCGATCTTCTGGTCTGGCACGATGCCAAGAACCAGTCCGCCGATCAATGTTCGACCGGCGAGCAAAAAGCCTTGTTGCTGTCGATTGTGATGGCGAATACGCGGTTGCAAAGCCGGTCCCGCGGGGCGGGGCCGCTTTTGCTGCTGGATGAAGTGGTGGCCCATCTGGATGCCGAACGGCGGGGTCATCTGTTTGACGAAATCGTGGCGCTTGGGGTTCAGGCCTGGATGACAGGTACGGACCGGGCGCTTTTTGAAGGTTTGGACGGACGGGCGCAATTCTTTCGTGTGGAAGATGCCCGGATTCGTGCCGAGCAAATTTGATCTGTGAATGCCGAGGTTGTGAGCGATGACCAACGAAACTGATACGCCGACAAACGCCGAAATTGCGGCGCAGGAATATGGCGCGGAATCGATCAAGGTCCTGAAGGGCCTTGAAGCTGTACGCAAACGCCCGGGGATGTATATCGGCGATACCGATGACGGTACCGGTTTGCATCATATGATTTATGAAGTCGTCGATAACTCGATTGACGAAAGCCTTGCCGGGCATTGCGATACGGTCTGGGTGCAGCTGAATGGCGACGGATCTGCGACGATCCGCGACAATGGCCGTGGCATTCCCACCGACATGCATAAGGGTGAAGGCGTTTCGGCGGCCGAGGTCATCATGACCCAGCTGCATGCTGGCGGCAAATTCGACCAGAATTCCTACAAGGTGTCCGGCGGCTTGCATGGCGTGGGCATTTCGGTGGTCAATGCGCTGTCAACCTTGCTGAAACTGACGGTATGGCGCAATGGCAAAACCCATTATATGGAATTTTCCAATGGCGATGCAGTCAAGCCGCTTGAAATCATTGGCGATGCGCCGATGGCCAAAGACGGCAAGCCGCTGACCGGGACCGAAATCACCTTTTATCCCGATGCCTCGATCTTTGCGATTACCGAATTCAACTTTCCGACCCTTGAACATCGCCTGCGCGAACTGGCTTTCCTCAATTCCGGGGTGATCCTGACGATGCGCGATGAACGTCATAGCGAACCGGTTGAATCGGTGCTGCATTATGAAGGCGGCATTCGAGCCTTTGTCGAATATCTGGATCGGTCCAAAACCCGCCAGATCGAAGAAGCCATTCATATTTTTGGTGAAAAAGACGGCATTACCGTCGAGGTCGCCCTGCAATGGAATGACAGCTATCACGAAACGACCCTGTGCTTTACCAACAATATTCCGCAACGTGATGGCGGGTCGCATATGGCCGGTTTCCGAGCGGCCCTGACGCGCCAGATCAATAATTACGCGACCGAAAGCGGCATTGCCAAAAAGGAAAAGGTTGCATTGTCGGGTGATGACGCCCGCGAAGGCCTGACCTGTGTGGTGTCGGTCAAGGTGCCGGACCCGAAATTCTCGTCGCAGACCAAGGACAAACTGGTGTCGTCCGAAGTGCGCCCGGTGGTGGAAAACATCGTCAGCGACAAATTACAGCAATGGCTGGAAGAGCATCCGGCCGATGCCCGCAAGATCGTCTCCAAGGTGGTCGAGGCCGCCGCCGCCCGCGAAGCGGCGCGCAAGGCACGCGAACTGACGCGACGCAAGGGGGCGCTTGATATTTCATCGTTGCCGGGCAAACTTGCCGATTGTCAGGAACGCGATGCGTCCAAAGCCGAATTGTTCATCGTCGAAGGGGATTCCGCAGGCGGGTCGGCCAAACAGGGCCGTGAACGCGGCTATCAGGCAATCCTGCCGCTGCGCGGTAAAATTCTGAATGTTGAACGGGCGCGTTTTGACAAGATGCTTTCAAGCCAGGAAATCGGCACCCTGATTACCGCCCTTGGCACCGGGATCGGGCGCGATGATTTCAATGTGGATAAGGCGCGCTATCATAAAATCATCATCATGACCGACGCCGACGTTGACGGGGCGCATATCCGTACCCTGCTTTTGACGTTCTTCTATCGCCAGATGCGTGAACTGATTGAACGCGGGTATCTGTATATTGCACAGCCGCCTTTATATCGGGCCAAACGCGGCAATTCGGTGCAGTACCTCAAAGACGACCGCGAGATGGAGCAATATCTGACCGCGCAGGGGATTGAGGATGCCGTCCTGACCCTGACACGCGGTGAACAGATGGCCGGACCTGATCTGTTGCGGGTGGTCGAACTGGCCCGCCGGGCGAAATCGCTTCTGGAACCGCTGTCGATGAAACTGCCGATTTCGGTTCTGGAACAGGCGGTTCTGGCCGGGGCGCTGAACCCGGCCTTGCTGGATGATACGACCAAACGTCAGGAAGCCGCGACCAAACTGGCCCAGCATCTTGATACTCTGGCCGAGGATTTCGACCGTGGCTGGGTGGGCGAGGCACCGCTGGATGAACTGGTGGTGTGGCGCATGATGCGCGGCGTTGAAGAACGCTTTGTGATTGATGCCAATATGCTGCGCTCCGCCGAAAGCCGGGCGATTGCCGGTTTGTTGACGGAATTGCGCGACCTGTTTGAACAGGGCGCGGTCTTTACCGCCAAGGACAAGACCTGGAAAATCAATGGCCCGGTCGATCTGGTCAATGCGGTGATGGAATATGGCCGCCGCGGCATTTCGGTTCAGCGCTATAAAGGTCTTGGCGAAATGAACCCGGATCAGTTGTGGGAAACCACACTGGATCCAAATGTCCGCACCTTGTTGCAGGTTCGGGTCGAACATGCCGATCAGGCCGAGGAAGTGTTTTCAACCCTGATGGGCGATGTGGTCGAACCGCGCCGCGATTTCATTCAGGCCAATGCGCTTAAAGTTGCCAATCTCGACGTTTGAGGTTTGCAAATTGAGAGTTGATGCACATTCACAAGATGGCGAAGCCCTTGAAAATGTTTTGGATTCTCTGATGTAACAGGATTATTTTCCGGTTTTTGAAAATAGTTCTTGATATGTTCTTTTTGCTGTGGCATAAGAGAAAAATCAACGGGACAAATCCGCCCGGACCGAAACCCGCAAAGCACTACGCTTTGCGGGTTTTTGCGTTTGGCGCCAGATAAAACAGATGAAAGAGATGATGATGCAGCGGTATAAAGACAGACAGGATGGCGGGCGAAACCGCAAGACCCTGACCGGCGGGTGGAAAAGCCATTACGGGGGTATTGCCCAAGCGGTGTAACCCGGCCACAGGTCAAGACGCCCGAGGTGCGTCTTGTTGTCGGCGAAAGGCCTGCCCGATGTCAGCCGATGTTGCCGGGGGGCGTGGGAGGCCGGGAATGGCGTGGTTGCCAGAAGCCCACAGCCTGTCGCCACACCCGTCAGGCTGTGTCACCCCGCCCTGTCCCCCGCCGGATTAAACCCGGATTCTTCGGTGATAATGCCGCTAAAATCCGCAGTTTCGGCAATTTCAACCCTTGCTGTACGGCCAAATTTATCTGTTATTGCCAACAGATAGGACTTTCTGGCAACAGACATCGCCATGCGTTTCACCGCAATTTTTCCGGGATCAAAATCCATGACACCGCCGCCCGGCTCAATCGCGGAACAACTGACAAGGGCAAAATCAGGTCGAAATGCGCGCAAAGCCAAAACCGTTTCTTCCCCCGTGACCGACCCGTCCGGCCCGCTCACCCGGCCGGGCAAAATCCGCACATCATGCCGTGCCGGATCAAAGGCCGCGGCAACATGCAAGCTGTTGGTAACAACATACAGGGCGGGTTTCAGCGCCAGGACTTCGGCAACCGTTTCCATTGTTGTCCCAACATCAAGATAGACAAACGCCCCGTCAGGCACCAGCCCTGCCACCCGTTCGGCAATGCTGCGTTTTTCACCAAGGCCGATCATGCGTTTTTGCCCATGATCCAGCCGGTCAACCGAAACACCGCCCTTAACCCCGGCCCCACCGTGAAACCGTTCAATCAGCCCGGCCTCATGCATGGCAATCACATCGCGGCGCACTGTCTGCATCGATACCGAAAACATGTCCGCCAGGGCTTCAAGGGTGATAAAGCCCTTGGCCTCAATTTGGGCCAAGACTTCCTGTTGCCGTTCGGAAAGTGAAACCGTCATAAAAATCCCCTATGGACAACACCCTGGAATGGAAGATACCTTACAATTCATTTGCCATACAAGGATTAACATCACGATGACATTTCTTTGGTCTGAAAAAACCGGTCGCCTTTGCCAGAACGAAAACATGTATTTCGATGCGTGGCAATGGCAATGGATACAGGGGCATAACACCCCCGATGACCTGGTACCCGTTACGGCACAAAATGCCCTGCGCAACATGACTGAAGCTGGCAAATGCCGCATCATTCCCGTTGCCGTCATTGGCCCGCGCGAAGCCGATGCACAGGAAACAGCAACAGCCGAAAATATTGGCTCGGCATTGGCCAAACTGGGACTGTCATTAATTTGCGGCGGCAAAAGTGGCGTGATGGAAGCCGCTGCACGCGGGGCATATAATGCCGGTGGCTTGACAATTGGCTTGTTGCCCGATGAAGACTGGCACGCGGCCAACCCGTTTATTTCCCTGCCGCTGGCCACCGGCATTGGCCGGGCGCGCAACGCCCTGATCGCGCAATCGGCACAGGCATTGATCGCGGTGGGCGGCAAATACGGAACCCTGTCAGAAATCGCTTACGGGTTGCAATTTGGCAAGCCGGTTTTTGGTTTGTGCACGACGCCCGATGTTCCCGGCCTTCGCAAGGTAGGGTCGGTTGATGCGACAATGGAGGCTCTGGCGATCGCCCTTCTTGCACCGCAAGATATGTAACAATAATTACACTTAACTCGGTAACTGTTAGCGATATATTACATTCATTGGGTATGACGCGACAGGAATTGAGAAATGATAGAGATCGACGCCGTTACGCGCTGTTTTGGCGAGAACACCGTCCTCGACAATGTATCCCTTGTCGCAGAAGAAGGAAGTTTTCTGGCCCTGTTGGGGCCATCGGGCTGCGGCAAATCAACATTGTTGCGCCTGATTGCCGGCCTTGATGATCCGGACGCGGGCTGCGTCCGGATCAAGGGCCGGGATATTTCAGGGTTAAGTGCCGTGGAACGCAATGTCGCCATGGTGTTTCAATCCTATGCGCTTTATCCGCATCTGAGTGTTGCCGAAAATATCGGCCTGCCGCTGGCCATGCGCGAACTGTCGCGCATTGACCGATCCCCGCTTGGCCGGGTTTTTCCCGCCAGCCGCCAGCGCCGCAGCGATACACAGGCCCGGGTCAAAAAGGTTGCCGCATCCGTCGGCATTTCCGACCTGCTAGACCGCAAACCCGGTGCCCTGTCAGGCGGGCAAAAACAGCGTGTTGCCCTGGCCCGCGCCCTGGTTCGTGATCCATCAGTCTTTTTGCTGGATGAACCCCTTTCAAACCTCGATGCCAAATTGCGTGTGCAAATGCGTGCTGAAATCGTGGCGTTAAACCGGGCAACCGGGCGCACTTTTATCCATGTCACCCATGATCAGGTTGAAGCCATGAGCATGGCAGACCGGGTTGCTGTCATGCTGGGCGGGCGGGTGGCGCAATTTGGCACGCCGCGCGAATTATATGAAACACCCTCCAGCCGCGATGTCGCCGCCTTTGTGGGCACCCATCCCATTACCTTCGTTTCCGGCCCCAAATCCGGCGGCCTGCATCCGATATTCCACGGGGTTGGTGTTCCATCTCCTTCCGGTCCGGTGGTCATTGGCATTCGGCCCGAACATTTAACGCCTGCCCCGCAAGGCCCCATAACCGGGCGGTTGCACAATATTGAATATCAGGGGGCAGAAGTTTTGCTTGATGTGATTTGCGATACGGGCATCACCCTGCGGGCCACTGCAACCGGCGACTGGCAGCCGCCGACACCGGGATCGGAAATTCATCTGGCCTGTGCGCCGGTGCATATGCATGTGTTTGACGCCGACAGTGGTGCCCGCCTTGAAGCCGGTCATAAGGGGGCAGCATCATGCGCCTGAGCCGCAAGTCAAGATCGGTACTGACCGATATCTGGCTGGTTGGCCCGGCCACCTGCGCAATGATCGTGCTTATTTTTATCCCGGTTATCATTGTCGCCCTGATGTCCTTTACCGATTACCAGTTCGGGGCGCGCAGCTTTAACTGGGTGGGCTGGCAAAATTACATCGTCATGCTGACCGATCCCACTGCCCGGCACGCCGTGACCAACACCCTGGTTTATGCCGCCATTGTCATACCGGCATCGATCTTTCTGGGATTGATCGTGGCATTGGGATTGCACCATCTGGCCCTGAAAACGCCGCGTTTTGCCAGCGGGTTGCGTGCGGCCTATTTCCTGCCGGTTGCGGCCACACTGGTGGCAATGGCGGTGGTCTGGCAAATGTTGTTGCATCCCAGTTTGGGGCTGCTCAACCAGTTGCTTGCGGCAATGGGTCAGCAAGGCCCCGCATGGCTGTCGGACCGGGGGCTGGTTCTTTATACCCTGGCCGTGATCGGAATCTGGCAATCGGTTGGTTACAACATGGTGTTGTTTTTGGCCGGTCTTGCCGCCATTCCATCCGACCTTTATGACGCCGCCGAACTTGACGGGGCCGGCAGCGGCTGGAACCGTTTTTGGACCGTAACATGGCCGATGCTTGGCCCGACCACCCTGTTTGTCACCGTCATTACGGCAACGGGGGCTTTTCGGGTGTTTGAAACCGTCGCCACCCTGACCAAGGGCGGACCTGCCTTTGCCTCTGATGTGCTGGTTTATGCGATGTACCGCGAAGGATTTGTCTATTTCAAGGCCGGATATTCCAGTGCGCTGACCATCGTTTTCTTCCTTCTGGTCCTGCTTGTCACAGCCCTGAAATTTGGCATTCTCGAAAAAAAGGTACATTACAAATGACTGGCCGGATCATTCTTGTCACTGCCCTGATTCTGGGTGCATTTTTGATGCTTGTCCCCTTTTTATGGATGCTGTCGCTGTCTTTCAAAGACAGTGCCGAAATTTTCAGCTCGACGCTGGATTTTTTCCCTGCCCGTCTGTCGCTGGATAATTACATCACGGCATTTACCAAAGTGGATCTGGGGCGCTTTTTGTTAAATGGCGTTATCGTCTGCGCCGGTATCCTTGTTTTTCAGTTTCTGTTTTCGGTTCCCTGTGCCTATGCCCTGACCCAGCGCCGTTTTCGCGGGCGACAGGTTATTTTCGGGCTGGTTCTGGCGGGGCTTCTGGTGCCGTTTCATGTCACCGCGATTCCACTGTTTCTGGCCCTGGCGAAACTAAACCTGCTCGATACCTACACCGCCCTGATTGTGCCTTTTGTCAGCTCGATGTTTGGCATTTTTCTGTTTCGTCAGGCCTTTGCCGCCCTGTCGCCCGACCTGTTTGATGCAGCGCGGCTTGACGGTCTGTCCGAAACCGCCATCGTCTGGCGCATTGCCTTGCCTCTGGTTCTTCCTGCCGCAACGGCCTTTGGCATTTTTTCGGTTGTTGCCCACTGGAACGATCTGTTCTGGAACCTGATCGTCACATCCGATCCCAACCTTGCCACCCCGCCCCGCGGCATTCTGTATTTTCGCGATCGCGAATCAGGTTCGGACATCGGTCCATTGATGGCGGCCACCGTCATCGTCATCGCCCCCATGATTGTTGGTTTTCTGATGGCGCAACGGCGCTTCATTCAGGGGCTGGCAGCCGGTGGCCTTAAAGGATAACCGGTCAACGCGCCCCCAATCGGCAGGCAGCTTCACGCAAGCCCTTGCCAATCATTTGATAAACCACGCGGCACCGTCGCACCCAACCACACCAACGCCCTTTCCACCCTAGCCTGACCCTACCTGTCCAACTGCCTTTGCACCCATTGTCACATTCAGGAGAAGACCCGTGAAGAAAACACTGTTTGCCGCCGCACTGGGCCTTGCCGTCCTTGCCCCGGGCATTGCCTCTGCCGAGGAAACCACCATTCGTCTGCATTACAGTATTCCCACCATCTGGGCCAATACGCAGGAAAAACTGGCGACCGCCTTCATGGCCGCCAATCCCGATATCAAAGTCGTGCTTGATGGCCCTGCTGACAGCTATGAAGACGGCACCCAGCGCCTGTTGCGTGAGTCTGTAGCCGGTAGACTGCCCGATGTTGCCTATGTCGGCCTTAACCTGTGGCGCGTCCTTCAGGATCGTGGTCTTGCCCAGCCGCTTGATCCCTTTATCGGCGATATGAAAGCCTTTGACGAAAAGGGATACGGCCCGGCTGTTCGCCTGGGGCAATACAAAGACCAGACCTGGGCGCTGGGTGTTTCGGCCTCGACACTGGTGATGTATGTGAACCCGAAACTGGTCGAACAGGCGGGCGGTTCAATGGCATCCTTCCCGACCGATTTTGACGGGATCATAAAACTGGCACACAAAATCAATGCCCTGTCGCCCACCACCGACGGCATCTGGATTGAACCACACGACTGGCGCTTTCAATCGTTGCTTGGTGCCTATGGCGGGCGACCAATGACAGACGATGAAAGCAACATCACCTTTGACAACCCTGCGGGGATTGCGGCGGCCTCCCTGTATCAGCGTTTCGCCACCGAAGGCGGCATGAAAAGCTATGGCAGCAGCGAAGCCCGACAGGCTTTTCCGGCCGGTACGCTCGGCATCATGCTTGAAAGTTCGTCGCTTCTGAACCGTTTTGTCGAAGGTGCTGGCGACAAGTTTGACGTCACCGTGCTGCCGATGCCCGTTATGGCCCCGACCGACAAGGTTTATTTCCCCACCGGTGGTTCGGGCATGGTCATGCTGGCGACCGACCCGGCCCGGCAAAATGCTGTCTGGCGCTATATGACATTCGTCACCAGCCCGGCCGGTGAGAAAATTATTGTAGAAAATACCGGCTATGCGCCGACCAATTCCATTCTTGTCAATGATGACAGCTATCTTGGCAGCTTTTATGCCGCCAACCCGCAATCCCGCCCGGCACATCAGCAAATTGCCAGATTTGCCGGTCCCTGGTATGCCTATCCGGGTGATGAAGGTGTTGCCGTCAACGACCTGATCGGCGCAGCCCTGGTAAATGTTGCCGAAGGTGCCAACCCCGAAACCACCATCAAAACCCTTGCCGAAACGGTCCGCACCCGCCTTGGTATGCAATAAACAGCCTCCATACGAGGTCAGATAGCCAGAACCCGGCGGTTTTCCGCCGGGTTTTGTTTATGCATTTCACACCAGAGCCGGGCCATCACCTGTAATCATGCGCAAACCGTTCTGGCACAATTTGTCCTCTTTTACGTGGTTCCCTTTTTCGTGGAGGGTGTTCCCCGAAACCGGTTTGCCGTGATTTGTGGACCGTTTTGTTTTGTGACAAAGGCGGAATTGGCATGAAGATTGTTATTCACCCGGATGCATGGAAGTATTTTCTTAATCGCTTCGTTGTTTACTGATGTCAGAATTATAACAGCGATACACGACAGAAGCGGGTCCGGGCGTGGCAGAAAACGACGAAGAACCACGGCGCGGCGGAGCCAATGCGGCCCAAAGTGCGATGCATGAAATCGAAGAACGCCGGTTGCGCGAATATCGTCTGCGCCGCCGCAAGATACGTGCGGCGGTCACGATCATCGCCCTGACGGTCATCATCGGTACCGTTACGGCCATTACCCTGTCGATCAGTTCCAACCTTGATCTGAGCCGCAACATGTTGCGCAGCCCCGAGGTGCGCATTGTCGGATATGACGGATCGGCCCTGAAAATCGTCAAGGGACATTACAGTCAGGACGTGTCACTGACCACGATTCCCGAACGGGTGCAGGATGTCTTTGTCGCGGCGGCCGATCCGCGGTTTTATGAACATGCCGGGGTTTCCGCATCCGATTTTGTGCGTATTTTCACCGGTGATCCGGCCCCCGGATCAACCATCACCATGCAGGCCGCGCGCAGTTTCTTTGCCGTGCCGGGGCAAGGAACCGGTCGCAATTTGCAGGAATTGCTGGTCGCCTTGTGGCTGGAATTCAAATTCAGCAAAAAAACCATCCTGCGCAGCTATCTTGAACGGAAATATGTCGGATCGGGTATTTTTGGCATTTCGGCGGCGGCCCGCATCTGGTTCGGGGCCCCGGCAGAACGCCTGACCTTGCATCAGGCCGCCGTTCTGGCCGCCGCAATGGCCGATCCGGTGGGGCATAATCCCTTGCATTTCCCCAAAACATCGGCCGAGGCCGCCAATGTCATTTTGCAGAAAATGGCCGCCTTGCGGATGCTGGAAGTGGAACGGATGTCGGCCCTGACCCGGCTGTTACCGCAACTTGATCCCCAGATTGAAGAAGGCCGGGTTTCGGAATATCTGATTAATCTGGTGATGGATCAGGTGGCCGAACGGGTTGGTTATACCAGCCGCGATCTTGAGGTCCGCACCAGCATTGATGTCGGGGTTCAGATGCTGGCACAGGATGTGGTGCGCAATGTCAGTGCCGTTCGTTTGCAACCGCTGGGCGCGACACAGGCCGCCCTTTTGGCGATCAGCCCGGATGGCCGGGTACGTGCCATGGTTGGCGGGACAAGCTATCAGCCCATGTCACGCAACCGGGCATGGGATGTTCGCCATTATCCCGGCAGCATGATCAAACTTCTGCCTTACTATTACGCGCTGAACCAGAATAGCGACCCGGTACAATGGGTGCGCGACAATCGCATGGCGGTGGGGGGCTGGCGACCGGTGAACCCGGATCGCAAATATCTGGGCCAGATTTCCCTGCGTGAAGCCTTTGTCCGTGATGTCAATACGGTGCCCGCCAATCTGACCGATCAGTTCGGCCTGCTGGCGGTCAAGGAATATGCCCGCAAAATCGGGATCGACAGTCCGCTGTCAAATGATATCCGGACCGTTGTCGGGTTGGATACGGTGACATTGCCCGACATCGCCCGTCTGCACGCCTTGCCGCAAAATTCCGGTAAACGCCCCGATGTGACGGTGATCAACAGTATTTCGGCCATCGGATTTGAACCGCTGCTGTATCAGCGCATCGAAATGCCCAGCGAAAAACTGCTGACCGATGAGGCCATGCAGGGGGTGAATGTCCTGCTGGCCAGTGTGACCGACCCGCAATTGCGGCTGGACCGGCCCTTTGCCGGATATGGTACCAAAGCAGGTGGGGCCAGTGGCGCCTGGTATTCAGGATTTACATCCGATCTGGTGGTGGTGGCATGGGCGGGAAATGATGATAACAGTCCGGCCCCACTGGTGCGGGGCGATGTTGAAGTGGCATCAATGTGGCGGTTGTTTATGCTTGATGCCCATGATGCCCTGCCGATCCGGTCAATGGTGCGGGCATCGTCGCAACGTCGCCGCGAAAGTGATGGGGTGACAGATATGTGGAAAGCATCCCCCGGAAATTGAAATTGCGGTTGGCGCAAGTCAAAATTGATGGCATATCGCTGGTGACGGCGGGGGATGCGGTGTAAAATCATTGTTAAAAGATTTCCGCTATTCGGGACGCGGACATAGGCCTGCAAAGCCGGGTCGGTCGTCAAACGAGCAAAAAGCAGGGCGGTTGTGATATGCACCGTCCCCGGACCCGTGATCAGATAACAGCCCGAGGCCCCTTTTGGCACAGCGACCAAGCAACCGACGCCCGACAGGCACACGCAAGACATCATCGCGCAGTTCTTCCCGACGCAAGAAAAAAGGCGGCAATGGTCTGGGTTCCCGTTTGGGGCGTCTGATTCCGGGGCCTGAACAAATTGCCCGTTTTCTGGTGATTTTGTCGATCTGGGCGGTTGTGATAGGTGGGGCGGTGGTTGCCTATTATGGTTATGGCCTGCCGGACAAGGTCAATTTTCAGGTGGCGACTGAACGCAAACCGTCCATAAAAATTGTCAGTGTCGATGGTGCCACCCTTGCCAGTTATGGCAACCGTTATGGCCGCCCGGTCGAAGTCGGTGATTTGCCAGACCATGTGGCGCAGGCCTTTGTGTCGATCGAGGATCGCCGGTTTTATAACCATTTTGGCATTGATGTGATTGGTATCCTGCGCGCCACTCTGACCAATTTTACCAAAGGCCGGATCGCCGAAGGCGGCAGCACGATTACCCAGCAATTGGCGAAAAACCTGTTTTTGTCACCCGAACGCAGTTTTGGGCGCAAGATTGAAGAAGTGTTGCTGGCTTTGTGGCTGGAATTCAAATTCAGCAAGGACCAGATTTTATCGCTGTATCTGAACCGCATCTATTACGGGTCGGGCCTGTACGGGATTGACGCGGCGGCCCGGCATTATTTCGATACCGATCCAAAACGTTTGACCCTGTATCAGTCCGCTGTTCTTGCCGGTTTGCCCAAGGCACCCAGTCGTTATAACCCGCTGGTCGATCCACAACAATCGGCGGGCCGTGCCAATCAGGTGATTGAGGCGATGGTGGCCACCGGTGTTCTGACCGAAGCCCGGGCGCGGAGTGCAAAACAATATTCGGTCCAGACCGCCAGCATGGATCGCAGCGGCCCCGGTGTGCGTTATTTCACCGACTGGATTCTGGATCGTGTCACTGATTATATCGGCTATGAAGACAGTGATCTGATCATTTACACCACGCTGGATTCCCGTTTGCAGGAAATCGCGGAATTCAATCTGGAACGGGCGCTGGAAAGCCCGGTTGCCGCCGCCGGGCGCGTGTCGCAGGCGGCGATGGTGGCAATGACGCCCGATGGTTCGGTGCGCGCCCTGATTGGGGGCAAAGATTATTTTGAAAGCCAGTATAACCGGGCGACCCAGGCCCGTCGTCAACCGGGATCGGCGTTCAAGCTGTTTGTCTATATGGCGGGTCTGCAAAACGGGATTGGGGCGGGCGACTGGCGGCGGGATGCGCCGGTGACGGTGGCCGGTTGGAGCCCGCGCAACTTTGACCGTCAGCATCACGGCACGATGACAATCCGCGATGCCCTGGCGACCTCCAATAACAGCATCGCGGTTCAGGTGGCGATGGAGGTCGGGCTGGAAAAAGTCGTCAAAATGGCCCGCGATATGGGGGTTTCGGCGGATTTGCGGCCCGAACCCAGTCTGGCGCTTGGTACCAGCGAGGTATCAATGGTGGATTTGACCGGGGCCTATTCGATTATTGCCAATGGCGGTTTTGCTGTTTTCCCGCATGCGATCAACAAGATCACCAATAGCGAAGGTGAAATTCTGTATGAACGCGAGGAAATTTATCCGGTACGCCTGATCAACCCGCTGCATGCCGGTGAGATGAACAATATGTTATCGGCGGTGATTGCCAAGGGCACCGGGCGCAATGCGGTTCTGGACCGTCCGGCGGCCGGTAAAACCGGCACGACGTCGGACAATCGCGATGCATGGTTTGTCGGTTATACTGCCGAACTGGTGGCGTCGGTGTGGATGGGCAATGACAATGGCACCCCGATGAACAATGTCACCGGCGGCGATCTTCCGGCCAAGTTGTGGCATGATTTCATGTTGCATGCGCATCAGGATTTGCCGGTGCGATCTTTGGGTAAGGCGGCATTGGCCAGGTCCGAAAAAATCGGCGAAGACGATTCCTGGAAAAAATTCACATCGGGCTATACGACCGGGACCAAGCAATAACCGGTTTGCGGGAAAGACCGATCAGGCCGCACGGGCCTGATCGGTGATTTTTGCGAGAAAATCCAGACAGTCGTCGAGTTGGGAAATTTCAACAAATTCGTTGCGTTTGTGCGCCTGTTTGATGCTGCCGGGGCCGCAGATGATTGAGGGAATATGTCCCTGTTTTTCAAAAATCCCGCCTTCTGACCCATAGGAAACCTTGCCCGACACCGTCGGAATGACATTGCGCACCAGCGCAAACCCGTCGGCATCGGTACAATCGCCCATGCCGGGATAGGCAAATATTTTTTCCCATTCAAACCCGGTTTCGGGTTCTTTGGCCTGCATTTCGGCTTGCAGCGTGTCGGTGACGGTGCGCTGGATATCTGCAATGACGGCTTCGGCGTCGTGATCGGGCAGATGACGGATTTCAAAGGTAAATTCGCAAAAGTCCGGGGTGACGTTGGTGGCTGTGCCGCCGCCGATTGTGGTGGTCAGCATGGTGCTGTGCGGGACGGTGAAATCCGGGTCGAACGGGCCGTTGATTTCAAAATCGCGACCGATATCGGAAATCATTGCAATGGCGCGGGCGGCATATTCGATGGCATTGACATGATGGGGGGCAAAGGAAGAATGCCCGGCGGTGCCGGTCACATTGACCCGCATCGAATATTTGCCTTTCTGGCCATTGATCACCTTCATTTCTGTCGGTTCGCCAATGATGGCAAGGCGTGGTGGATGGGGCAATTGCGCCAGATGATCAACCATGCTGCCGACCCCCAGACAACCGACTTCCTCGTCATAGGAAAAGGCCAGATGGACCGGCATCGAAAGCGAACGGGTAACCAGATCGGGCACCATGGCAAGGGCGCAGGCGACAAAACCCTTCATATCGGTGGTGCCGCGGCCAAACAGTTTGCCATCGCGTTCATGCATATCAAAGGCCGGGGTTTCCCATCCTTTTTCAAGGGCGGGCACGACATCGGTATGGCCTGAAAACACAATTCCCGGCGCATTTTTGGGGCCGATGGTCGCCAAAAGATTGGCCTTTTGCCCGGTTTCGTCGTGAAACAGGGTGGTTTCGACACCATATTGCGCCAGATAATCCTGCACATATGCAATCAGGCCCAGATTGGAATTCTTGCTGGTGGTGTCGAACGCCACCAGCCTGCCAAGGATATCAATGGCAAGATGCAGGCGGGACATGTTGGTTTTGCTCATTTTGCTATGCTTCTTGTGTTTCGCTCAGGCGGTGGTGCGCGATTTTGTGCGCCATTTTTGCCATTCACGGCGGATGGTCAGGGCCACAAACAGAACAGTCAGGAGGAAGAACCCCCACGAGATCCAGCTTTGGAAAAACACCCCGAGATCGCCGCGCGAAATCGCCAGCGACCGGCGCATATTGTCTTCAAACATCGGGCCGATGATAAAGGCGATCAGGAAAGGGGCGGCGGGGATGTTCAGCAGCATCATGCCAAAGCCGACAACGCCCATCACCAGCAACACTGCGACGTCAAAGCTGCTGGAACCGATGGAATAAATGCCAAAAACGCAGAGGATCAGAATACAGGGCAGCAAAAGATGCTGTGGAATGCGTGAAATTTTGCTAAACGCCCCGGCGGTCATTTTTCCGGCAAAAAACAGGAACACCGAACTGAACAGAATGCCGATAAACAGGGCATAGACATCGCCCAGATTGTTCTGGAACAACATCGGCCCCGGCGTCATGCCGTGGATCATAAAGGCACCCAGCATCACACCGGTAATCACATCCCCGGGAATGCCAAGGGCCAGAAGCGGGATCATCGTGGCACCGCAACAACCATTATTGGCCGATTCCGCCGCTGCAATGCCTTCCAGTTCGCCCTCGCCAAATTTTTCGGGGGTTTTGGAGGTACGCCGTGCTTCGCTGTAGGAAAAGAATGCCGCTGTGGACGGCCCGATGCCGGGGATTGCGCCCAGAATCACGCCGATCACACTGCCGCGCAGGATGGATTTCAGGCTGTGGCGAAATTCCGACAGGGTCAGGCGGTTATCGCCCAGTTTCATGGCAATGGATGTGTCTTCGGGCCGGAACACCACCAGACGGATCAGTTCGGGCAGGGCAAACAGGCCAATCAGCACCGGCACCACACCCAGACCGTTTTTCATATCTTCGCTGACGGCAAAACGGAACGAGCCATACATATCCTCGCCCACGGTTGCCAGCAACAGGCCGAGACAACCCGATACAATCCCCAGCAACAATGATTTGCCCGAAATGCTGGCGACGATGGTCAGCGAAAACGCCATCAGCATGAAATATTCAGGCGGGCCGACGCGCAAGGCAAACAGCGCCAGCGGCAGGGCCAAGAAAAACAGCGAAATATTGGAAATGAAATCGCCGATGCAGCTGGAAACCAGCGCCATATTCAGCGCCTTGCCACCCTTGCCTTGCTGCGCCAGCGGATAGCCATCCAGTACCGTACAGGCCGCCGATGCGGTGCCGGGGGTTTTGATCAGGATTGCTGAAATCGACCCACCATAGGTTGACCCTTTATACAGGGCGACCAAAAGCAGGATCGAGGTGACCGGCGGCATATAAAAGGTAAATGGCAGGGCAAGGGTCACCGCCATCGTCCCGGTCATGCCGGGAATGGCACCAATGATCACACCGGCCCAGATTCCGGCGGCCATCGCCAGAAAATTGGGCAGGGTGGCAACGGCATCGAAGGCATAAAGCAAATCAGTCCACATCACGGGCACTCGTCAATCAAAACAGGGATGTAAGGCCCGCAGCCGAAAACAGCTTGCCTGCCGGGAAACGCGTATGGGCGATTTGGGCGAAAATCGTATAAAGCAAAAACGGAAACAGCGCGGTCAGCACCAAAACCCAGACCCGGTTGCTGTAATTGCCGGTCATCAAAAACAAAAAGCCAAGCAGCAAGGTGCTGGAAACCAGAAATCCCAGAACCGGCAAGGCATAAACAAAGGCGATAAACCCGACCGACAGAATGGCGAAACGCACGATCATAACCCGGTGGCGGTGCAGATAGGCCCCCAGACCGGTGATATGATCAGAACTTTGTTGGCGCATTGCCGGTATGGAGAGGATCAGGGCAACAAGACCCATGAATAACCCGGTCACCGCAATGACACGCGGCCACATATTGGGCGGTGGGGCAAAGCCGGGAATAAAAGACGGAACCTTGACGTAAACCGGGATCAGAACAAACAGGGTCAGCGCGAAAAACGCCGAAACGATCAGTCCGGTAATGAAATCACGATTTGGCATCATGGTTCCGTCTCGCTTTAATGGTGGGAAAACCGGTTACTGAATATAGCCGAATTTTTTGGCCATATCGTTGTAAAGCTTGAACTGGCTTTCGACATAGGCATTGGGTTCGTCTTCACCAATCACCGAAACCGCACCGCGTTTTTCCGCGAGCGACAACCATTGTTCATCAACGGCAACCTTGCCCAGGACCTCGGTCCATTTGGCACGAACATCGGCAGGCAGATTTTTCGGGCCGTAAAAGCCGCTCCAGCCGCTGACCTGACCGGCGAGTTCATATCCCAGTTCCTTGGCTGTCGGGACATCGGGCAGGTTCGGCATGCGTTTGGGCGCATAGACCATCAAGGCGCGCATTTTGCCAGCTTCGATATGGGGCATCAGCGAGGCCGAGGCGATGGCGAGAAAATCAACATGCCCGCCCAGAACGGCCGAGGCAAGCTGCCCGCCGCCTTCATAGGGGATCAGGGTTGCGGCTGAGAGCGGGTCAAGACCGGCATCCGACAGCAGCGCCTGAACGGTGAAACCGTCAATCGCGGTCGGGCCGGACGCAGCGTAAGTCATGCGGCCTTGATTTTCACGGATCTTGGTCAGAAGGTCGTCAACGCTTTTGATATCTGAATCGGCATTGACCGCCAAGATCATCGGGGTGACTTCGAGAATCCCCAAAAAGCTGTAGGCATCCCAGCCCACCGGGCTGTCGGCGTAAACCGCCGGATACAGGGCCATGCCAACACGTGACAGCAAAAGGGTATACCCATCCGCGTCCGATTCACTGACAACACGCGCACCGGTCATGCCGCTATTGCCCGGCTGGTTGACAACGACAACCGGCTGATCGCCAAGATAGGGACGGGCGGTTTCGGCCAAAGCACGACCGGCAAGGTCGGATGCGCCGCCTGCCCCATAGGGGATGATCAGGGTGACGGGTTTTTCAGGATAGGATTGCGCCTGTGCGCCAGAAACAACGGCGGTTGCGGCAAGCAGGGCTGCGGCGCCAAACGCCGCCTTTTTCAGATGACGAAACATATATATGTCTCCCGGATGTGGTGGCACGATTGCCGGTCGGTTCATTTTTATTTTGTGGTTAAAACATGGCAAACTATAACCGGTGACGCAAAATTATAATTCCAGTATAACTTATATAGATACTGAAGCGGGAAAACGGGGCAGGGGTGAATTTACGCGAACTGGAAAGTTTCAATGCCTTTATGACGCATGGCTCGGTCACGCGGGCGGCACAGGCGATGAATATCAGCCAGCCGATGGTCAGTCGCCTTTTGACAAATTTTGAAAAAAGCGTCGGTTTTCCGCTGTTTATGCGCAAGCGCAACCAGTTGGTCGCCACGGCTGAGGCCCAGCAGTTTCACAGCACGGTCTTGCGCAGCCTGAATGGTCTGCGCGAACTGGAAACCCAGGCCCGCGCCATTGCCAACCAGCAGCTTGGCAGCATCCGCATCGCCGCCCAGCCGATCTATGTTGATACTTATCTTCTTGATGTTGTTGCGAAATTTAAACGCGCCCATCCCAATGTTTCGGTCAGTATTACCGATACGGGTCTGGAAGGGTTGCTGGAGCTGGTGACAACACGCGAATGCGACCTTGGCATTGGCATTACCCTTGATATGCATGACCGCGATGTGGCGATGACGCCGTTGGCGCAATGCCGGGCGGTGTGTCTGATGCCCCGCGATCACCGTCTGGCAGGGTTCGAGACGATTGATATTGATTTGTTGCGCGGGGAAAGTTTTGTTGAACTGAGCATCGGCAGTCCGCTGCGTACCAAGATCGACTATATCTTTCAGATTGCGGGCTGGCCGCGCAAAATCGCGGTGGAGGCCCGCACCATTCGCACGGTATCGCGGCTGGTTGAACGCAATGTCGGCATAGCGGTGATTGATCCGTTTGCCGCCTTGCTGGTTGACGACAAAAAGGTGGTGGCGCGGCCCCTGACTCCGGCGATTGACTGGGATGTGGCCGTCTTTCATGGCAGCCGCGATCTTAGCAATGTGCAACGCAGTTTTTTGGGGTTCCTGCGCGCCGAAATTCCGGTTTTGCGCGATAGCGGCTGTGTGTTGTGACTTAGCCGCGCCGGTCAAAGGCCAGTTTGGCGGCAAGGGACAGGAATACGCAGCCGGTAAAAATCTGAAACGCCCGCGCCATGCGGGCGGAGCGCGCCAGAAATTGTCCCAGTTTTCCGGCAAAGCCGCCGACCAGCGCATTGATCACCGTGCCGCCGATATTGAGGATCAGGCCCAAAATCAAAAACTGCGCCAGAACCGATCCTTGCGCGGGATGGACAAATTGCGGCACAAAGGCCAGCACAAAGACAATGATCTTGGGATTGAGCAGATTAACCACAATCCCGTCGCGCCACGCCCGAAAGGCCGATGACGACGCGGTTTTGGTCGGTTGCAGGCGTGTGGTGCCGCTGCGAAATGTCTGGATCGCCAGCCAGACCAGCCAGGCAATCCCCGCCCAGCGCAGCATTTCAAACGCCACCGGGTGGGCGGCAATCAGCGCGGCCAGACCGATCCCGGCCAGAAAGGTATGGATCAGCGCCCCGGTGGCAATGCCAAAACTGGCGGCAATTCCGGCCCGTGGCCCCGATTTGATACCCTGCCCCAGACAAAACAGCATGTCATTGCCCGGCGTCATATTGAGTGCCAGCGCAGCAGGAACGAAAATCAGCAGGGTTTCAAACGGGATCATGACCTGACCATCCTGTGGGGTTAGCTGCCGACACCATAGCGGTGCAGGGACGCACCATGTTTTTTCAGCCAGAATTGCTGTTTGGTCGAAGGTCCATACAGATCGTCAACCACCTTCCAGAAACGCGGGCTGTGATTAAGTTCGGCCAGATGGGCGACTTCGTGGGCGACGACGTAATCGAGAACATCTTCGGGAGCCAGTACCAACCGCCAGGAAAACGCCAGATTGCCGCCCGATGAACAGCTGCCCCAGCGCGATTTGGTATCCTTGATTGAAATCCGGCTGATTTTTTTGCCAATGCGCCCGGCATAGGCATGGGCGCGGGGGGCGATTTCCAGTTTTGCCTGTTTTTTCAACCAGTCGGCGACTCGCCGTCCGCTATGTTCGGGTTGCCCGGAAACCCAGATCACACCGGAATCGGCCCAAACCCCGCGTTTGGCGTCCGGCACCGTGCGGATCGCATGGTCCTGCCCCAAAAACGGTACCCATGCGCCCGGTACAAAATGCACCCGGTCGGGCAGGCGACTGATATGGGCGGCGATCCAGTCGCTATGCTGTGACAGCATCGACAGGGCCACTTTGCGCGATATGCCGTCGGGCACAATCACTTCTACCCCGTCAAAAGCCGGATCAATGCGCAATTTCAACCGGGTTGCGCGCGCACTGGGCCGCAGTCGCACCGGCAACGGGCCGATCCGGGGCAAATCAATCTCGGTTTCTTCGATATGGCGCAGCATGTCAGGCGAAATGATCCGGTTTGGGGCAGAAATTTCAAAGTTTTTGCGTGTTTTTGCCGGTCGCGCCATCTTGGCCCTTGCCCGGCCTATGGGTTTTCCTATACTCCGCGCTCAAGGTAAAGGGCCAAACCCGGTAACCTGAAACCGGCCATCCCGGTTTGGGCCCGCGGGCGGATGCCAAAATGGCGTCGGCCCGGCATAACATCGGAAGACGAAAGGCGTCACAGCATGAGCAATCGGGTTAAAAAGGTGGTGCTTGCCTATTCAGGCGGGTTGGATACCTCCATCATCCTGAAATGGCTGCGCGAAGAATATAATTGCGAAGTCGTCACTTTCACCGCCGATCTTGGCCAGGGCGAGGAACTGGAACCTGCCCGCAAAAAAGCCGAGATGATGGGCGTGAAGGAAATCTTTGTCGAAGATTTGCGCGAAGAATTCGTCCGCGATTATGTCTTTCCGATGTTCCGCGCCAATGCCCTGTATGAAGGCGTTTATTTGCTGGGTACCTCGATTGCCCGGCCCCTGATCGCCAAACGTCAGATCGAAATTGCCGAAATGGTCGGTGCCGATGCCGTGTCGCATGGTGCCACTGGCAAGGGCAATGATCAGGTTCGGTTTGAACTGGGTTATTACGCCCTGAAACCCGACGTCAAGGTGATCGCACCGTGGCGCGAATGGAAACTGAATTCGCGCACCATGTTGCTGGATTTCGCCCGCGAACATCAAATTCCGATTTCGGCCGACAAGGCTGGCGGGGACGAGCCGCCCTATTCGACCGATGCCAATCTTTTGCATATTTCCTATGAAGGCAAGGCACTGGAAGACCCGTGGACAAAGCCGAACGAAAACATGTTTGTGCGCACGGTTTCGCCGCAAAATGCGCCGGACGCCATCACCACCATCGAAGTCGAATTTGAACAGGGCAACCCGGTTGCGGTCAATGGCGAACGCATGAGCCCGGCGACCCTGCTGACCAAGCTGAACGACATTGCCGGTAAAAACGGTATTGGCCGTCTTGATCTGGTTGAAAATCGCTATGTCGGTATGAAATCACGCGGCGTTTACGAAACCCCGGGCGGTACCATCCTGTCGGTTGCACACCGGGCGATGGAAAGCATCACGCTGGACCGTAATGCAGGCCATCTCAAGGACGAGTTGATGCCGCGTTATGCCGAAATGATCTATAACGGTTACTGGTGGTCGCCGGAACGTCAGGCCCTGCAACGCCTGATCGACGATACCCAGAAAACGGTGAATGGTGTTGTGCGCCTTGACCTTTACAAGGGCAATGTCACTGTGACCGGCCGCAAATCGCCAAATTCGATCTATTCCGAGGCGCATGTGACGTTCGAGGCCGACACGGTTTACAATCAGCGCGACGCTGAAGGCTTTATCAAGCTTAATGCGTTGCGCCTGCGTCTGGGCTTTGATCGCGATAGCGTCAAATAAGCAGGGTCATCCCCTGTTTCGGTCTGATTTATTGGACGAGGGGCGTTTGACGTCCCTCGTCTTTGTTTGAAAGTGCGGTAATATCCTGCGATGCAACGTTATAAATGCACTGTTGAATATGATGGCCGCCCCTATCATGGCTGGCAATATCAGGACAATGTGATTTCGGTACAGCAGGTGTTTGAACAGGCCCTTGCGAAATTTGCCGGACAGTTTGTGCGCGTGCATGTATCGGGCCGCACTGATGCCGGGGTTCATGCGCTGGGCCAGGTGGTGCATTTCGATATTTCAACGGCGTATCCTGCGGATGTGGTGATGAACGCGATCAACCATCATTTGCGCCCGGCCCCGGTGGCGGTTGTGGCGGCAGAAGCCGTTGATCCGGATTTTCACGCCCGCTTTGATTCCAAGAAACGATATTATATGTATCGCATCATCAATCGCCGGGCGCCGCTGGCGCTTGAGGCCGGTCGCGCCTGGGGGATTTTCAGGGCGCTGGATGTTGATGCGATGAATGTGGGTGCCCGCCATTTGCTGGGCCATCACGATTTCACCAGTTTTCGCGACACGGATTGTCAGGCCAAAAGCCCGATGAAGACACTGGATCGTCTTGATGTGGTGCGCGGTGAAAAGGATGAAATCCGCATCCATGCCGAAAGCCGGTCTTTTTTACATCATCAGGTGCGCAACATGGTTGGCACCCTTGTTCTGGTTGGCAAGGGCAACTGGCAACCCGATGATGTCAAAACGGCCCTTGAAGCCTGCGACCGCCGCGCTGGCGGCCCGACTGCGCCTGCCGACGGGCTGTATTTTGTGCGGGTGGATTATTAGGCGGTTGCCTATTTCCGGACGGCCCGTGATACCAGCACATTACGGATCGAAAAGCTGGAATGGATGCGTGATACGCCGGGCAGTTTGGCAAGGATTTCCTTGTGGATACGTTCAAAATCGCCGCCATTTTCGACCACAACCCGCAACAGATAATCCGATCCGCCGGTCATCAGGTAACATTCCTGAATTTCGGGATGTTTGCGGATGGCGGCTTCAAACCGGTTGAGATGCTCCTCGGTCTGGCGTTCCAGCGTGATGTTGATGATCACGGAAATGGTGTTTTGATCCTCGGCATTGCCGACAAGGGCGGTATAGCCGCGAATAACCCCTTCCTGTTCCAGCAAATTGATGCGCCGAAGGCAGGCCGATGGTGACAGACCGACATCGGCGGCCAGTTTGGTGTTGCTGATTCGGGCATTGAGGCGCAGCGCCCGGATGATATTGCGGTCAATCGCGTCAAGGCGGGACATGCGGATTCTTTCAATATGCCAATGATAATGTCATTTCATGGTTGAAATTGATCAAATTATCCACTCATTCGCAGGATTTTTCCAGATCATTTCAATATTCTCCGTCTTTTCCCGGCCCGTCGGGGCTGTCCCGCATTTTCCCTTTCACATGAGATCATGATGAAAATTACGGTTCTTGGCGCAGGCGTTATTGGTGTGACTTCGGCCTATTATCTTGCCAGGGCGGGGCATGAGGTCACGGTGATTGATCGGCAGGCCGGGCCTGCGCTTGAAACCAGTTTTGCCAATGCCGGGGAAATTTCGCCGGGTTATGCCTCGCCGTGGGCGGGGCCGGGTATTCCGCAAAAGGCGGTCAAATGGCTGTTTATGAAACATGCGCCACTGATCTTGCAGCCGATGTTCGATGCGGCGACCTGGCGCTGGATCAGCGCGATGTTGCGCAATTGCACATCGGCACGGTATGCGGTCAACAAGGGGCGCATGGTGCGTCTGGCGGAATACAGCCGCGACAGCCTGATTGCGCTGCGCGACGAAACCGGTATTGCCTATGACCACCGGACCCAGGGCACCTTGCAGCTGTTTCGTACCCAAAAACAGCTGGACGGGATTGGCAAGGATGTGGATGTGTTGCGGGCGGACGGTGTGCCGTTCGAGGTGCTGGACCCGCTGGGCTGCATTGCCGCCGAACCGGGACTTGCCGGGGTGCGTGATAAAATCGTCGGGGGTTTGCGCCTGCCCAATGATGAAACCGGCGACTGTTTCAAATTCACCAATGAACTGCAAAAACGTGCCGAAGAACTGGGCGTGACCTTTCGCTTTGGTGTTGATATTCGTCGCCTGCATCAGGATGGCAACCGCATTATTGGCGTTGAAACGGCGGCAGGGGTGGTGCGTTCGGATGTGTTTGTTGTGGCGCTGGGCAGTTATTCGCCGGGCTTGTTAAAGCCGCTGGGCCTGAAATTGCCGGTCTATCCGGTCAAGGGATATTCGATCACGGTGCCGATCATGGACGCATCGCGTGCCCCGGTTTCCACCATCATGGATGAAAGTTATAAAATCGCCATCACCCGTCTGGGCGACTGCATCCGGGTGGGCGGGATGGCCGAAATTGCCGGGTTTAACGATGATCTGCCCCTGGCCCGCCGGGCGACCCTTGAACATTCGGTCGATGACCTGTTTGGCGGTGCCGGTAATCTGAAAGAAGCCAGTTTCTGGTCGGGCCTTCGGCCCATGACGCCGGATGGCACGCCGATTATCGGCGCGACCCGGTTTGACAATCTGTATCTGAATACCGGCCACGGTACGCTGGGCTGGACCATGGCCTGCGGGTCGGGGCGGGTGCTGTGCGACCTGATCAGCAACCGCACACCCGACATCGACACCCATGATCTGGGCATTGCGCGGTATGCCTGACCGGTCAGGCGAGATGCACCAGCCGCGCCTTGGGAAACGCTGCCAGCAGGGCGGTGATTTCCGGGCGGGTCATCAGGCACATGGCAGTGCTGAGCGCATCGGCAAGGGCGGCATCGGGTGCGGAAACACTGATGCTTTGCCACGGACTTTTACCCGCTGCGCCATTGCGCGGGTCAAGGATATGGCCGACTTTGCCTTGCGCATCAAACACTGTGCCGCGGGGGGATGATGTTGCCAGTGCGCGGTCGCGCAAGGGGACAGCATCGGTCAGAATGCTTGATCCGGTATCAATCGACACCGGCCAGTCACCGCCATCGGGATGCCCGCCAAGGGCGTGAAATTCGCCGGTATTGACCAGAATGTCGGTCAGGCCTTCGGCCTGCAACAGGGCCGCAACGCGGTCTGCAACATAACCTTGCGCCACCCCGTTCAGGGTGATGGCCATGCCGGGGCGGTCAAACTGCACACCATTCTGATCATACCCCACCCCGTTCCAGCCGGTTTGCGACAGGGTGGTTTTGATGGCGTCGGGATGCGGAGCCTGCCCGTTGGCATGGTGTCGGGCATAAAGCTGCCACAGGGGTTGGATCGTTGGATCGAACAGGCCGTTGCTGGCGGTATGTACGGCATTGCACAGGCCCAGACATTCAAGCAGATCAAATGGTGGTGCGTCGATCCGGCCATGTGCATTAAGCTGCATCAGGGTTGAATTGGGTCGATAGAGACTGAAGATGTTTTCCAGCCGGGCGATTTCAGCAAGGGCGCGCTGGATGATTGCATCGGCATTGGGATGGGCAAGGCTGATTGAGGCCGCAGACCCCATCGCCACCCCGCGCCAATGAGTGACCGGAAGGGCGGCACGGGCGATGCCGGGCAAACCGGCAAGGGTCGCCGTGGCGGCGGAAATCATTAAAAAACGGCGTCGTGACACTTGGGTCATTTTAATTTTCGCCCTCCTGACGGAGTTGTTTGAGGCGGTTACGGTAATCATCGTCATCTTCGCTGATGGCGACCGGGTTGATGGCGACCGGCGACAGCACGGCGACATCGGCGATGTCATCCAGCGTCATGACCTGCCCGCCATGAAGTTTGGCAAAACGCGCGGCATCATCGGGGTTTGAAAATGGCACAAGTTCGGCCGCCCCCATGCCACCGACCCGGTTTGAACCGACGACATAATGCGCCGATATGGCGGGAATCCAATTATCTGCGCCGATCACGTTCCAGTCTGTCACCTGTGACATGTCGCTGACATAGATCACACGGATGGCGTGGCTTTGTTCGGGCATGCGTTGATAGGCAACCGCATCGCGGACCTGACTGAAAAACAGCGGATGGGGCATGCCATCCAGATGGATTTGTGCCTTGGGGCCGGGATGTTCAAGGATGTTCATCTGGCAGTAATGGCCGACGGCCTCGGCGGTCATGGCGACAGGGGCGGGCAGGTTTGCGGCCTCGTCCTCGCGACAGGCGGTCAGGGTCAAAAGCGTGATGGCAACCAGCAGGATTTTGGTCATGGCGTCACCTTGCGAAAGGCCATCAGGGCAAGCCCGAAAGCGGCAATCGGCCATAGCATGATCGAGGCAAGGGCATGGATTTGCGGGATGCTGTTGGCGGCCCCGGCAATGCCTGCGGCGGCGGCTGTGGCCTCGGACGCGGCAAGATTATACAGACGAAAGGCATCCGCCGGATTGCCCAGCAACAGCCACGGGAAAACCTGTGTGGTGAAAACCCCGCCATCATCGGCGACAATCGCCGCCAGAAGCCCAAGGTCATACAGCACAATCAGCACCAGCCACAGCCCGATCACCAGACCGGCCGCAGCACCGGGACGGCGGGCAAAGGCGGAAATGGCATATCCGATGCCCAGAAAGGTGGCACCAAGCAAAAGCGAGGTCCAGAACAGCCGGACAAGGGCCGGAATGCCAAGGGCCGCACGCGGGTCCATGACCATGGCGGCGATCACCGCGATGCCATAACCGACCGCGACCGCAAGCGCGAGAATGGCGAGATGGGCGGTAAACTTGCCCAGCAACAATTCGGCGCGCGATACCGGATAGGTCAGAACCAGCGGCAAGGTGCCGCGTTCGACTTCGCCCGCCACGGCATCAAACGACATCAAAAGGGCGACCAGCGGCACCAGATAGACTGCCAGGGATGTCAGGCTGGCAACCGTGACGGACAGTTTATCTGCCCCCAGTGCCCCGGTGGGAGCACTGCCAGCGGCAGATAAAACCATGGAAAACAGCGCCATCATCACCACCGCAATGGTGACCCAGCGATTGCGCAGCGCAATCAGGAATTCGGCGCGACCGGATGCCAGAATACGGGTCATGACGCGGCCCCTTTGCTAAAATGGCTATAGATATCTTCAAGACTGGGCGGGATGATTTCAACATCGTCAATCATCGCGCCAAGGGCAGCGATATCGCCCAGCCGGGCCAGTTTGTCGTCATAACCGCAGGTCAGATCGACCATCACCCCATTGCGACGGCCACCGGACAATTTGTCGGCAACCTGATCGGCACTTCCGGGATGGGCGGAAACCTGAAGGCGGATCGGCAAGGCAGCCCGACGGCGCAAATTGCCCAGCGTATCATTGGCAACCATGACGCCGCCCGACAGGATAACAATGCGATCCGTGCGGGCTTCGACCTCGGTCAAGGCGTGGGACGATAACAGGATGGCGACACCCTCAAGTGCCAGTTCATCCAGAATCTCGTAAAATTCGCGGCGCGATACCGGGTCAAGGCCGCTGGTCGGTTCGTCCAGTACCATCAGGCGTGGCTTGCCGATCAATGCCTGTGCCAGACCGACCCGCTGACGCATCCCTTTGGAATAGGTACCGATCCGGCGTTTTGCCGCATCCGCCAGTCCGACCCGTGCGAGCAAGGCCGGGGCAAGGTCGGGGTCCTGACTGCGCAGGCGCAGGTAATACCGGATTTGCTCCTCCCCGGTCAGGGCCGGGTGAAAGGCGGCATTTTCCGGCAGATAGGCGGTTCCGGCGCGGGCCGTATGGCTGCCGGGTGCATCGCCCAGAACCGACACCGTGCCCTGATCAGCGGTGATCAGCCCAAGGATGATTTTCATCAATGTTGATTTGCCCGCACCATTATGGCCCAGCAGGGCGACCCGTTCGCCGGGTGCAACGTCAAAACCAACATCATCCAGCACGGTCCTGCCGTCATAAAGCTTAGTGACTTGTGAGAGGGTCAGACACATCTTCAAACCTTTCATGCAACCATGCGGGGCGGGCGCGGGCCTCGGCCTCCATGGCGGTGATTTCTTTGGAAACCTTGATTTCGACGGCGCGGGTCAGCGGAAAACTGTCCAGCACCCCGCCGGGCAGGGTGGCGGGGAAATGGGCCTGACTCCAGCGGATCAGCTGCACAGCGGGCGAGCCCAGCAGCAAACCGGCGGCGGGTTGTGACCACAGGATATGGTCCATCAGATCGTTGGGACGAAAGCGGCCATCGGCAATGCCATCGCCATCCAGATCAAAAGCCGGATGGTCAGACCAGAAATTGCCACGGTTATCAAAGCTCCATTCTACGTCGCGGGTGCCGACATATTTGACCTGTGTCTGATTGCCGATAAAGGCATTGCCGGTCAGGGCGTTGCGTTCGGACCCGGCCGTAAAATGAATGCCAATCGCGCAGCCTTCAAACCGGTTGCCATTGATCAGATTGCGATGTGCGTTGTAGATAAAGGCGCATTTGCCGCCCGCGCCCCGCACCAGATTGTCGCTGACATCGGCGTTATTGGCGTAATTCAGCATCAATCCCTGATCGCGATCGGCCAGCGACATATTGCCGCGCACCTTGATGCGATTGGAAAACATCAGGGCGTATCCCAGATGATTGCCGATGGAAATATTGCCCGACACCTCGGAATCGTTGGCATACATGTAATGGACGGCAAAACGCAGATCGCGAAACAGATTGCCGCGAAAAATGCCCCGGTTCGAGGTATTGACGAAAATGCCGTCGCGGCCCAGCCGGATATCGTTGTTTTCAACCAGTGTACCCGGCGCATTCCAGACATAAACACCATTGCCCCGCGCATTGACCCGGTATCCGGTGCGCCCGACAATGGTGTTGTTGCGTACCGTGCTGTCGGTGGCACCATGAATATCGACGCCATACAGATTGCCCAGAATACGGTTGTCTTCGACCACAATACGGGCGGCACTGCGCAAAAGCTGCACCCCGGAATCGATGGTTTCGTGTTCTGATCCCGATCCGGTGATTTCCAGCCCGCGAATGACGATATCGGTGCCGGTCACGGTAATGACACTGCCGGTTTCGCCGCCATCAAGGATGGCCGTACCACCGCCATCAAGGGTGATGGCCCGGTCCAGCACCACCGGGCCATCGTGACGGCCCGGTGCCAGAAGCAGGACATCGCCGGGATTGGCCCCGGCGATGGCAGTTACAAGCGCCCCGGCCTGTGCCGGAACCCATTGTTGTCCGGCCACGGCGAAATGCAGCGGCAGGATCAGCATGGCGACAAGCAGAAGGACGGGGCGTTTCATGGCTCAGGCGCTCCGGGGTTCGACGAGCATACGGCCGCGCATTTCCATGTGCAGCGCATGGCAGAACCACTGGCAGTAATACCAGTAAACACCCGGTTTGGCGGCAACGAAGGTTGCCGATGCGGTGGCCTGCGGGGCGACCTCGAAGGCAACGCCATGATCGCCCATGGTAAAGCCGTGGGTCAGATCATCGATGTCATCAAGATTGGTGACAATCACGGTGACTTCGTCGCCTTCCTTTACCGTGAAGGATTCCAGGCTGAAAGTCGGGGCCTGCGATGTCATGTAAACCCGAACCTTGTTGCCATCCCGGATCACCGTATCGGCATAATCGTCGATATCCACACCGTCTGCTTCGGCCTGTTTGCGGGTATCGGCCCACATCGGGTCCTGACGGTCCCAGGCATTCAGCGGATTGATCAGCGAGCGGTGAACGATGATCGAGTCATGCGGTTCGGCAAAGGTCGGGCCGTCATGCATCAGGATCATCTCGTCGCCCTCAAGCGCGAACAATTGTTCGTTTTCGGGTTTCAGCGGCCCGACATTGAGGAAGCGATCCTTGGAAAACTTGTTCATCGAAATGAACCATTTGCCATCGGCTTCAAGGGTTTCACCCATCGAGGTCGAATTGTGACCCGGCTGGTAATGGACATCGACCTTGGTAATGATCGGATCGACATTTTCACCGGCATAGGCGCGAACCGCCTTGTCGATATTCCATTTCACCACCTGACTGTCGAGGAACAGGGTGGTAAAGGCGTTGCCCTGCCCGTCAAAGGCAGTGTGTAGCGGACCAAGCCCCAGTTCCGGTTCGGCAACCACGACCGAACGCGGTTCGGCACCATCATAGAACACCGCATCGAGTTTGGTGACATCAATCACCGAAACGGTTGGTGACAGTTTGCCGCTGATGCACAGATGTTTCTTGTCCGGGGCCATGTTGCAGCCATGCGGGCTGTTGGGGATCGGAATATAACGGGTATAGTTTTTGTTCTGGCCTTTGCGGCCATCAATCACTTTTACACCGTTCAGTTCGATGAAATCACCCGCCGCAATGCCTTTTTCGATTTCCGCGATGTTAAAGACCACAACATGGTCCAGTTCGGACGCGGTCATTTCGGCAATATTCATGCCCATTTCGGAATTGTAGCTGGTCGAAAAGGCGTATTTGCCGTCGTAATCGGCATCGGTGTTGTCAAGATTGCCCGAGACCATTACCTGCCATGCGACCTGCATTTCGTCGGCATCAATGGCGGTATAGAAATTCACATATTGCGACGGATCATCCAGGATTTTGCCGTCATTGATCATCGGCCCTTCGTCTTCGCCATTGGCAAAGACGTAATTGGTGCGCGGCCATTTTTGTGGACGCAGGCCGTGAATGGCCTTGGCATTCGGAATTTCAAGGATCTTGTCGGGCTTCATGACGTCAAGACGGATACGGGCAACACGGGTGTTGGCCTTGTCGTTCATGAACAGAAAACGACCGTCATATTTGCCTTCGGTAAAGGACATATGGACATGGTGAAGGTCGCCATTATCATGCACTTTTTTGCCATTGGCGGCCAGAAAGTTCCGGGTTCTGTCCGACATGTTTTCGGTCAGAATCTTGAGGCTTTCGTTGGTTTGCCCCCAACCGGTTGCCGAACAGCGGTTAAATACCGGAACGCGCATCAGTTCGCGCATCGACGGGATGCCCAGAATGCGCATTTCGCCACATTGGCCCGACGACCAGAAACCGTAATATTCATCCAGTTCGCCCGGTGCGAGATGCGCATTGGCGGTGGTGGTTGCGGCATTTGCGCCGCTGGTGGCGGCAAGGGTTGCAACACCGGTTGCACCGCCAACCATTGCCATGCGGGTCGCACCGGCCGCGCCGACGAGGGCAGCCCCGCTTGCCGCAGCACTGAGAAGATCGCGGCGACTGATGCCGGATTTGGGTGTCGTGTCAGACATTTCTATTCTCCTTGGGATTGGGATTTTTGGTCATGAACCGCTCCAGCGCTTCTGTTGCGCCTTTGGAACCGGCCAGGAGATTTTCCTGCCGTTTGAGCTTTTTGATGACGACCGGGCATTTGTGTTCGGATTGATACAGCACCTGACAATGAAGGCAGTAGAGACACTCGTTGGGGTTGATTTCTCCTGTTGGGTGGATGGCCTGCACCATGCATTCGTGGGCACAGGTCTGGCAGGGGCTGCCGCATTCCCGGTATCGTTTGAGCCAGTCAAACATCCGGATGCGCGCCGGAATCGCCAGTGCAGCGCCCAGCGGGCAGAGATATCGGCAGAAAAACCGTTCGACGAACAGCCCGATGCCCAGCAACACCAGCGCATAGAGGACAAAGGGCCAGGCGCGGTCGAATTTCAGGACAATGGCGGTTTTGAAGGGTTCGACCTCGGCCAGTTTTTCGGCCTGATCGACCGAGGCCAGCATGGTGCCGAGCAGACCCAAAAAGATGATGTATTTCACCGCCCACAAGCGTTCATGAAGACCCCAGGGCAGGGTCCATTGCGGCACGCGGAAAAATTTGGCGATGCGGTTGGTCAGTTCCTGAAGGGCACCAAACGGGCACAGCCAGCCACAATAGGCTCCGCGTCCCCAGAAAATCAGGGCAGCCGCAATCGCAAACCACAGGATGAAGGTCAGCGGGTCCAGCAGGAAGGCTTCCCAGGTGAAGCCGGAGATCAACGAACTGCCCAGTGCCATCAGATTGACGACAGAGAGTTGCGCATTGGCGTACCAGCCCAGAAAAACCAGCGTGACCGACAGATAGCCAATCCGGAACCAGAAGGTGACGGCGGCGGAACGTGTCAGAAAACCCTGAAAGAAAAAGGCGGCGGTCAGGACGGCCAGCATGATGGCAAGACCGGCGATTTCCAGCGTCTTGTCACGCCAGATGCGTTGCCACAGGGCGGTTTTGGCGGCCTGTTCATCGCTATCAATTTCGGCAGTAACCGGGGCAAGGGAGGGTGCCGGGGCCATCTGGCGCAGATATTGCGCCGGGGCCTGCCACCCCATGTCAAAGGTGGTGTAAACCCGTTCGATGGCACCGACATCACGCTGAACCAAAAGCTGTAACCGCCACGGTTCGGTTGGATCAAAACCGGCATCGGCGGGAATTTTGAACAGATCCATTTCGGACAGTTCGGGCACACCATCGGCGAAGATATCCCCGACCCGGCGGTGGTTGCGGTCGCGGAACCGTACCGACATGTCGCCCTGAATAAGCTGGATGCGGTCAAACAGCCCGCCGCGCACATAGCCTGATCCCTTGAAGGAATATTGTCCGCGTCCGGCCACCAGAATGGCGTGTTCGCCGTCTTTCAGCCATGTGCGCAGATTGGCATTGCCGCGATCACCCAGCACGGCCTCGCCAATTGCCGGGATGCTGACAAGGGTGGCATACATGTCGATAAAATTATCATCGGGTGTGCCGTCAATGGGCCGTTCGGCGGCGCGGGGGTCGGCCATGGCGGCAAAGGCGTTGTTGACCTGTCCGATATCCAGCGACATGCGCCGGATGGTTCCGTCCCCGACCAGTGTCAGCCAGTCCGACGCCGCCTTGGCATCGGGGTTGATGTCAAAGGTCGGACCTGTGGCGGCCTGTGCCACAGATAACCCGCCAAGGCCAAGGGCGCGGGCCACCCGCAGGCCGGACCGGATGATCGAATCGTCAATCACCATGATGGTGACGGTCGCGCCGGAAATGATGTTCAGTTCGTGGCTTGAACCATCCACCGCTGTTATCAGGTCAAACCCGACATAGCCTTCGGTCAGGGCGGCGATTTTGGCGTCGGGAATGCCGATCAGGACAATCGGTTCGGAATGCTTGACCAGTTTGACGCCAATGATTTTGGCATCGGCATCAACCGCCATCATGACATGGATCGGTTTGCCGGAATAACCGGTGGTGCCGACAAAATCAGAGGTGATAAAGGCCCAGCCGATGGTCTCACCATCCCGCAACACAGGGGCAACCGGGACATCCTTGCTGATCGGGCCATAGCTGTCCGCGCCCGCCACCAAGGACGCGGCAGGCATTTCAGTCAGAAAACGGGAAAGATGGGGCTGTGTTTGCGCCGATGCGGCCAAGGGCAGCAGCATGAAAAGCAATGCTGCCAGAAAGGGCCGGAGAAAATCCCTGAGCGGGATTATGTCAGAAATTTTGGGCGCGCAGATATACGGGGGCGTCATGGTGTCAGGCCTTTTGCGGGAACGGTGGCGCACGGGCGCTTGCCAGCGAGAAATGACGCTGGCTTACAAGATCGGTCTGTCCGGTACGGGCAGGGCTAAAGACAGGTTGCTTGCGCCAAAGCACAACATCAGCCGGGGTCAGATAAAATGTGCCGGTTTGCAAACAATCAGGGCAAAGCGGACAGCCGCAGTCTTGTTGCGGGTCGCTGAGAACTCCTTGCGCATCGACAAGGATTTTTGCCGGTTCGCCATTGGCCGTGCAGATGATGATTTCGGTAAGGGGCGCTGAACCATGCAGGCCGGATGCCTGCACTTTTCCCGCCGCCATATTGCCGCCGATCAGCGACAAGGCGATTAGAATCGAGAAAAGGGGGCGAAGCCTGTTTTTACACATGGCCGCACCATGCGCCTGCCGTAGCATGTTGCGATTGATATTGATCAAATTACTGAAAAATCAATATTTTAGATCGTTATGTTTTTTGATTCTCAACCTGAGATGATGTCGGCGAAACCCTTGAAAAAGGTCGGGATTTCCTGACGCGATAAATTATTTTCCGATTTTTGAAAAAAGTTCTCGATTTGTTCTTTTCGCCGTGGCATAAGAGAAAAATCAACGGGACAAATCCGCCCGGACCGAAACCCGCAAGGCTTGATGCTTTGCGGGTTTTTGCGTTTGGCGCCAGATGAAAGAGATGATGATGCAGCGATACAGAGACAGACAAGGCGGCGGGCGACCCCGCAAGACGATAACCGGCAGGTGGAAAAGCCATTACGGTGGTCCTTTGCAGGTCCGCTAACCCGGCCATTTGTCAGGACGCCCGAGATGCGTCTTGTGGGTGGCTTGCCGGACCGGAATCTCTCCTGACAGTTTCGGGCAGCATCCGGTTTTGTCGGGCGCTGCGAGAGCGGGTGGTGGGTCCGATGGCGGGCTTGTTGGTGAGGCTGCGGAGGCCCGGCGTCTGTCCTGAGTCCCGTTCCCGCATTTGTGGGCACGGGCTTTCACGGCCGTTATTTTCCGCTGTCCCCGGAAGGCCGGAAGCCGGAACCGCAAGGGGGAAGTGCGCCTTGAGGGCCGCCCGGCCCAATGTCATCCAATGTCACCCGACGCCACCCTGCCCCGATCAAAGAGAGGGCAGGTCGCAGTGCCATAAGGGCCTGGCGGATAAACACGTTGCTGTTTTTGAGGTAAATCTTTAGTTTCGTTTTGAAACAACCAAAGAAAAACGGGGTACATGATGCAGTGGCTGACGTCTGATTTTTCGATATTTACCGGTTTTATCGTTGTCCTTGCGCTTTTTCTTGTTTTTCTTGGCGTCAAGATTGTACCGCAGGGGTATCAGTACACCGTGGAACGGTTCGGGCGGTTTACGCGCTGCCTTAGTCCCGGCTTGCATATCATCGTGCCGTTTATCGACCGCATCGGTCGCGAAATGAACATGATGGAAAGTGTTCTGGACGTGCCGTCACAAGAAGTCATTACCGCCGACAATGCGATGGTGACGGTTGATGGTGTGGTGTTTTTTCAGGTGATTGATGCGGCACGCGCCGCCTATGAGGTCAACCGGCTGGAATTTGCCATTCTCAATCTGTCGATGACCAATGTGCGCACCGTGGTCGGGTCGATGGATCTGGATCAGTTGCTGTCGCAACGCGATACCATCAATGACCGTTTGTTGAATGTGGTGGATGCGGCGACCGATGCGTGGGGGGTGAAAGTGACCCGCGTTGAGATCAAGGATATCACGCCGCCACGTGATCTGGTCGATGCGATGGGCCGCCAGATGAAGGCGGAACGTGAAAAACGCGCCCAGATTCTGGAAGCGCAGGGATCGCGCGAAGCCGCCATCCTGCGGGCCGAAGGCGAAAAACAATCGAAAATTCTGGAGGCCGAAGGCCGCCGCGAAGCTGCCTTTCGCGATGCAGAAGCCCGCGAACGCGAAGCCCAGGCCGAAGCCGAGGCAACCCTTGTGGTGTCCAAGGCAATTGCCGAAGGCGACATCAATGCCATCAATTACTTTGTCGCCCAGAAATATGTCGATTCCCTGATGCATATCGGGTCCAGCCCCAACAGCAAGCTGGTCTTCATGCCGCTGGAGGCATCGGGCGTTGTCAGTTCAATCGGCGGGGTTGCCGAATTGCTGCGCAATCTGGGTACGACGGATGCCGGGAAAGCGCCGGTGGCAAGGGCATCGACCGCCAAAAGCAGTGCGGCCAAATCTTCGGCCCCGAAAGCCGGACCGTGGGATGCCAAAGACTGAGCCTGACGGAGGAGCCGCGCCGTGGAATTTTTGACCGAAACAAGTGTGACCTTCTGGCACTGGTGGATTTTTGCCGTTGTTTTGCTGGTGCTGGAATTGCTGGCGCCGGGGGTCTTTTTCCTGTGGATTGCCGTGGCGGCCGGGATCACCGGATTGGTCAGCCTGATCCTTCCGGGCATGGCGATTGAATTTCAGTTTCTGATTTTTGCGGTTTTTGCCGTGGTTGTGACCGTCGCCGGGCGCAAATGGTTTGCCAGCCGTCAGAACACCACCGATCACCCGCATTTGAACCAGCGCGGCCAGCATTTGTTTGGTCGTGTTGTCAGCCTTGTTGACGCCACGCAAAATGCCGAGGCCCGTATTCATCTCGATGGCACGATCTGGCGGGTCAATACGGGGATCGATCTGCCTGCGGGGCATAAAATCCGCATCACGGCAATAGACGGAACGATATTGCAGGCCGAACCCGTCCGGGATTGAAGTCCTCTTTGCGGCCCGGATTATGCCGAAAGTGTTCTTCTTTCAAAAGAATACAAACAAAGAACTTGAATTGATTTTTTCATTTCCAAAATACAACTGTGACAATTCATCACAAGAACCATTCTAATAATACACCTGTTGGTGTATACTACCATAGTATAATCAACGGGGCGGTTTTGGGTGCTCAGGGGTAGTGGGTATGAATAAAAGTCTGATTTTCAAGGTTGCGGGCGTTGCCATTCTGGTTTTGGTTGCCGGTATTCTGATTCTGGGCGGCGTAATCATGCAGCGCATCGGGCAAGAAGTCAGCAATACCAGTTTGCAGACGCAGAAGCTGAATTTGCGGGTGGCGTCCTTGCTGATTCAGGACAGCTATCCTGACTTTCAGGTCAAAATTGCCGGTGATGGGGAAACATCGGGCCTTGTCTGGCCGGAAATTCCCGATTTGTCGTCGCATCAGCTGATTGACCGGATTGGTCTGGCGACCGGGCAAACCGCCACGGTGTTTCAATGGGAACAGGACAAACAGGATTTTGTCCGGGTTTCGACCAATATCATCAAACCCGATGGCGAACGTGCGGTTGGTACGGTTCTGGGCAATGGCAGTGCAGCCTATGCGCCGATCATGGCGGGGCAAACCTTTCGCGGTGAGGCGCTTATTCTGGGCACCGAATACATCACCCAATATTCGCCGATTTTCAATCCTGCCGGGGATGTGCAGGGCATTTTGTATGTCGGCATCAAAAAGGCCGAAGTGGTCGAAGTGTCAAACGCCATCGGCCTGCGCATCATGATTGCCGGTCTGGTGGTTGCGATTGTTGCGGCGGGCATTCTGTTTGGGGTTCTGCGCTGGCAACTGGGCCCGTTGCGGGTTTTGGGGCAGACCATTTTGCGGTTTGTGGACCGCGATTTCAAAGGCGATGTTGCCTATACCGGCCGGGTTGATGAAATCGGCATTATCGCCAATGGCCTAGTGCGCTGGAAAGAAACCGCCGACCATATGAGCAAGGCCGAAGCCGACAAATTGTCCGCCGAAAAACAGGCCGAACAGGCCCGTGTCGATCAACGCAACCGTCTGGCGACCGAACTGGAACAGTCGATTGGCCTGATCGTGTCGTCGGTGCAAAAGGCGACACAGGGGATGATGCAATCCACCCGTCAGATGCGCCAGTCGGCGGAAAATTCGATCAGCCAAAGTCTGGCGGTGTCCAATGCCGCCAATGAAGCGGCGCAAAATGTGCAAACCGTTGCGGCGGCGACCGAAGAATTGTCTGCCTCGATCAATGAAATTGGCGGGCAGGTCAATGAATCGGCATCGATTGCCACGGCGGCGGTTGATGAAACCGCGCGGGCCAATGAAATGGTCAGCGGTCTTGCCGTGGCGGCAGAACGGATTGGCGAGGTGGTCAGCCTGATCAATGACATTGCCTCCCAGACCAATTTGCTGGCGCTGAATGCGACCATTGAGGCGGCCCGTGCCGGTGAAGCGGGCAAGGGATTTGCCGTGGTGGCACAGGAAGTCAAAAACCTTGCCAACCAGACAGCCAAGGCCACCGATGAAATCGCCCAGCAAATCGGTTCGATCCAGACGGAAACACGGGTGACGGTCGAGGCGATTGAAAAAGTGACCGAAACGATTTCGTCGATCAACAATATCACCAGCGGCATTTCTTCTTCGGTTGCCGAACAGGGTGCCGTGGTATCGGAAATTGCCAACAGTGCGTTACGGGCGTCAAACGGTTCGACCGATGTGGTTCAAACCATTGGTGCGGTCCATGAAGCGGCCAGCAGCGGCGGCGAAGCCGCAGGCAAGCTGGAACATGGCATGACCGATTTGTCGTCCCAGATCGAAAATCTGGAAAGCAAGGTGCGTGAATTCCTGGGGCATTTGCGCGCCGCCTGAGGTTTCCTGTCCCGCAAAAAAAACCGGCAGCGTCTGTGGCGGCTGCCGGTTTTTTCATGACAGATAATCGTCTTCGTTCTGATGGCGCAGGGCAAGGATGGTGACGGTGGCGGTGTCTTCAATTTCAAACAGGGCGACATAACCGCCGCTGCCAAATGAGATGACGAGTTCGCGCAGGAACGGATTATCCGGTGCGGCCTTGCGGCAGGCAAACGGAAATTGTGTCAGCATGTCGATGGCTCTGGCGATCATGTTGTGCGCCGGGCGTGAAGCGGACTTGATAGGTCACGGTTTTTCAGGATGTGCAGCAATCATATCGTCAAGTTCGGCCATTATGTCCGCCGGACTGACATAATGGCCGGTTTCCCGGGCCGAATCGCGCGATATCAGACCACGGGTTATGAAATCCTGTTGCAGGCGGCGGCGGGCAATGTGGCGGTGCAAGGCATCCTCGACAAAGCCCGAAAGGGTTTCCCCGTCCTGCAAGGCATTTTCGGCGGCGGCGCGCAATTCCGGTTCGACCCGGATGGCGGGAATGGTTGCGGTTTTCAGGGTCATCTCCTGTGCATTGCATTTGCGATGCATGATGCGGCAATTTTACCCGAAAAACCATCCCCACAGAAACGGGATGGTGAGGGCGGTGGCAAGGGTATTGAGGCCCATCGCCAGCCCCGAAAAGGCCCCGGCGGTCTGATTGACCTGAAAGGCCCGGGCCGTGCCGATGCCATGGGCGGCCACACCCATCGCAAAACCGCGTGCCCGCCAGTCGGTCAGGCGGGCCAGATTCATCACCATCGGCCCCATCGTCGCCCCGACAATGCCGGTTGCAATCACACAGACCGCGGTCAGGGCGGGAATGCCGCCAATCTGTTCGGCAATGCCCATCGCAACCGGGGTGGTGACCGATTTCGGGGCCAGGGATGCCAGCGTATCGGGGGCGGCCCCCAAGGCCCATGCCAGAACAATTGTACTGGCACTGGCCATCAGGGACCCGAACAACACGCCAAAGACAATCACCGGCAGGGCGCGTTTGAGGGTGTCAAGCTGTCGGAACAGGGGCACGGCAAGGGCGACGGTGGCCGGACCCAACAGGAAATGGACAAATTGCGCCCCTTCAAAATAGGTCGCATAGGGGGTGCCGGTCGCCCTGAGCAAAAAGGCAATCAGGGCGATGGCGATCACCACCGGGTTGCAGACCGGGTTGCGGTTGCTTTTTTCATACAGCCAAAAGCCCAGCGAATAGGCGACCAGCGTGAGGGTCAGCCCGGTCAGCGGTTTGGTGGACAGATAGACCCATAATTGCGTGATGTCGGCGGGTTCCATCAGGCTTGCCCCTTATCCTGTGTCGCACTATCGACCGATTGGGGCGGCAACAGTTTTGACATCAAAAAGGCGGTGGCGACCATGGTCAGCAGGGTTGAAACAATCAGGGCGGCGGCAATCGGCAGCCAGTCGCCCTTGAGACGGTCAAGTTGCGTCACCACCCCGACCCCGGCGGGCACAAACAACAGGGAAAAATGGATCAGCAGATTATCGGCGGCATCGGTCAGAACTTTGGGCGGGCGGCGTTTGACGATCAGCCCGACAAACAACAATCCCATGCCGATCACCGGGCCGGGTACGGGCAGGTGGAAAAGTTCGGAAATCACCTCGCCAAACAACTGGCAGACAAGGATGAGGGCAAATGCAGCAATCATGACAGCCTCCCGCAGGATATTTTTATGTTCCGTTCACTCTGACATATCCTGCTTTGGCTTTGACAACTTTTATCAATTCTGAAAAACGCCCATGCGGAGATGGCACAGGCGGGCCCGTAAAATTGCAAATGAGTAGCAGTTTCTTTGCCTTTGAATTTGTCAGGGCGCTGTGCTAACTGTTTGCCGGATTCTGGAACATTCGGGGTCCTCCATTTTCACGGCAGATCCGATATCCATCCGGAATGCTGCATCACCATGCAGGGCACCCCGCCTTTGGCAGTGGACAAAATCCGATGTTAAAAGAATTCTTTTCTTACTATCTGCCGCACAAAAAGCTGTTTCTGCTTGATTTCGGCTGTGCTGTTCTGTCGGGTCTGCTGTCGCTGGGTTTTCCGATTGCGGTGGCGGGTTTTGTCGATACCTTGTTGCCCAAACAGGACTGGGTGTTGATCGGGATGGCGGCAGCCGGGCTTTTGGCCGTTTATCTGATCAATACCGGGTTGATGGCGATTGTCACCTATTGGGGGCATGTTCTGGGTATCACAATTGAAACCGAGATGCGCCGCCGGGCCTTTGACCATTTGCAAAAACTGTCTTTCCGGTTTTACGACAACCAGAAAACCGGCCATCTTGTCGCCCGCGTGACCAAGGACCTGGAAGAAATCGGCGAGGTTGCCCATCACGGGCCGGAAGATGTGTTTGTTGCCGTCATGACCTTTGTCGGTGCGCTGATCCTGATGTTTGCGGTGCATATGGAACTGGCGCTGATTGCAATGACGATTGCGCCGCTGGTGATGTGGCTGATCATCCGGTTTGGCGGGAAAATGACCCGGAACTGGCAAAGCCAGTTTGGCCGGATCGGGGCCTTTAACGCGCGGATCGAGGAAAATGTCGGCGGCGTGCGCGTGGTGCGGGCCTTTGCCAATGAAGATCATGAACGCGCCCTGTTCAATGATGACAATGACAAATACCGCAAGGTCAAGTTGCAGGCCTATGGCATCATGGCGGTCAGCCTTGCGATCAATTATCTGGGCATGCGGATTGTGCAGGTGGTTATCCTTGTTGCGGGCACCTATTTCGTCATGACCGGTGAATTGTCGGTTGGCGGTTTTGTCGGGTTTTTGTTGCTGATCAATGTGTTCTATATGCCGCTTGAAAAAATCGCGGCGGTGGTGGAAACCTATCCCAAGGGGATTGCCGGGTTCAAAAGCTATCAGGCGCTGATGGGGACCGAACCCGATATTGTCGATGCACCCGATGCCCGCCCGGTTGACCATCTGGATGGCAATATTGATTTTGCCAATGTCAGTTTTGGCTATACCGCCGACCGGGCCGTGTTGCGCCAGATTGATCTTGCGATCCGGGCCGGTGAAACGGTGGCCTTTGTCGGCCCGTCCGGTGCGGGCAAGACCACGTTATGTTCGCTGGTGCCGCGGTTTTACGATGTCAGCACCGGGGCCATCCGGATTGACGGGATCGATATCCGCGACATGACCGTTACGTCGCTGCGCCGCCAGATCGGCATTGTGCAACAGGATGTTTTCCTGTTTGCCGGTACCTTGCGCGAAAATATTGCCTATGGCCGCCTTGATGCCAGCGAAGGCGACATTCTGGAAGCCGCCCGGCGGGCGCGACTTGATACGCTGATTGCCGATCTTCCGGACGGGCTGGATACGGTGATTGGTGAACGCGGCGTCAAATTGTCGGGCGGACAGAAACAGCGGGTGGCGATTGCCCGGATTTTCCTGAAAAACCCGCCGATCCTGATTCTGGACGAGGCGACATCGGCACTGGATACCGAAACCGAACGCGCCATTCAGCAATCCCTTGATGATTTGGCCAAAGGCCGCACGACTTTGGTGATTGCGCACCGCCTTGCGACCATCCGCAATGCTGACCGCATTGTGGTTGTGACCCTTGACGGGATTGTTGAAGAAGGCACGCATGATGACCTTCTGGCGGCAGGCGGGGCCTATCGCCGTTTGCATGATGCGCAGGCATTGGGCCGGTTACAGGGATAACCGGCCCGGTTTTATCCCTCCGCCGTTGGACGGGCATCGGCATTGCCGCCCAGCGCCTGATAGAGCGTGATCAGGTTGATAATCCGGTCCCGTTTATTGGCAAGCAGGGATTCTTCGGCGGTACGCCGGGTTTCCTGTGCGTCCAGCCAGGATTGCATCGACACCGCACCGGCCCGGAACCGGGTTTCATAAATCCGTTCGGCATTTTGTGCGGCGTCAAGGGCGGCTTCGAGATTGACGGACTGCCGGTCATATTGGGTTCGGGCCGACAGGGCATTTTCAACATCGGCCAAGGCCTGATACAGGGTCTGGCGATATTCGACGATGGCTTGCTGGTAATCGGATTCGGATATTTTGATGTCAAGCTGCCCCTCGTTCCAGTTCAGGAACGGCAGGGCCAGGCTGGCGCCCAGCGTTCCCAGCGGGTTTTGCAACAGGGATCGCAACTGATCGCTGCTGCTGCCCAGTTCGCCGGTCAGGCTTATGGTCGGCAACAGGCCGGTTTTCACCGCATTGAGTTCTGCAACATTTTCGCGCAACCGCAATTCGGCCGCCCGGATGTCGGGGCGGCGTCCCAGCAATTGGGCGGGCAACCCGGCGGCGATTTCGGGCAGGGCATTTTCGGGCAGGGTGGCACGGGCCACGGCCATTTCCTGTGGTGGCTGATCAAACAGGATCGACAGGGCATTGGTATTTTCGCGCAGGCTTTGTTCGATCAGGGTATAATCGGCAAGCTGGCTGTCCAGATTCTGACGGGCTTCAAACACCTCAAGCGCAGAAGACGACCCCGATTCATATTGCACATCGACCAGCGCCAAAGTCTGACGGGCATAGGCGATGCTGGCATTTGCAATATCAAGGCGCTGGCGGTCGTAAATGATCTGCCAATACAGCGTTGCCGTGGTGGCCGTCAGGGACAGGGCGGTGCTTTCGCGGTCTTCAAGGGTCGCCAATGCTTCCCATTTTGCCGCGTCATAATCATGGCCCAGCTTGCCCCACAGGTCGAGTTCGTAACTGACGGTGGCATTGGCCCCGAAATTGCGGCTGGAACTGCGCGCACCGTCGAGTTCACGTTCCAGCGATGCCGTGCTGCCGGCTGAAAGATCGGGATAGAAAGCATCCTCGGCCAGACCGGCGGTCAATTGGGCGCGGCGGACCTTGATGGTGGCGGCGGCAAGATCGTTATTGCGCGACAGGGCATCGGCAATCAGGCTGTTTAAAACCGGGTCGTTAAAATTCGACCACCAGTCCGACGATGCCACCATCGCAACCCCGGCGGTGTCCGGCGCGGTTTCGCCGTGCCAGCCGGTTGGAATGGATGTTTCCGGGGGGGTATAATCGACGGTGGACAGGCTGCTGCATGCGGCCAGTGTGATGGTTAGCGTGATGGTCATCAGGATGGTGCCGGATTTAAGCATGTTTTTGAACATCAGAAATTCCCCTATCCCCGTGACAGCGCATCGACCGGATCAAGCCGGGCGGCGTTGCGGGCCGGTAAAAAGCCGAACAGAATCCCGATCAACGAGGCGCAGGCAAAGGCACCGATGATCGATGAGGCTGAATAAACCATTGAAAATGAACTGCCGATGGCATCAAACAGCACCCCGATACCAAGGGCCATGCCAACGCCCAGCGCCCCGCCCATGATGCAGACCAGAACGGCCTCGATCAGGAATTGGCGCAGGATATCGCCCTGACGGGCCCCCACGGCCATCCGCACCCCGATTTCGCCGGTGCGTTCGGTTACCGAGACCAGCATGATATTCATCACCCCGATGCCGCCGACAATCAGCGAAATCACTGCAATCGATGAAATCAGCAGGGTCATGGTGCTGGTGGTTTTCTGGATGGTTTCGCGAATGGTGTCGGTATTGACGGTAAAGAAATCTTTCTGCCCGTGGCGAAGGGTCAGCAATGCGTTGATTTTTTGCTGGGCCAGAGATGTTTCAACGGCGTCATCAATGCGCACGGTGATGCTGTTCAGGTAATTCTGGCCCAGAATGCGGGTCAGGGCGGTGGAATAGGGCACCCAGATATTGAGGCTGTCATTATTGCCAAAGGTGCTGTTTTTGGGTTCGGTCACACCGATGATGCGGACCGGGACGGTGCCGAGAAAAATCACCTGACCAACCGGATTGCGGCCATCGGCAAACAGTTTCTGGCGGGTATTGTCATCAATGACGGCATCCTGACTGCGCAGATCGACGGCACGTTGATTGAACCACATGCCCGCGGCAATTTCATATCCGCGCACCCGGTCGTAATCGGTGCCCACGCCCGAGACATTGGCATCGACCTCGATATTGCCAAACCGCAGGGTCAGGGTACTGGAAACCGACGGGGTGACGCTATCGACATAATACTGGCTGGCAAGGGCGGCGGCGTCGGCGGCGGTCAGGGTGCGGATCTGGCTGGCGTCCCGGTCGCCAAAATCCTTGCCGCGCATGACATCAATCGTATTGGTGGCAATCGAACTGATATCGGACAGGACCTTGTCCTGCGATCCCTGTCCAAGGGCGACGACCGATACCACCGATGCAATCCCGATGATAATGCCCAGCATGGTCAGGAAGGTGCGCAGACGATGGGCATTCATCGCCACCAGCGCCATTTTCAAGGCTTCGCCAAAACGGTCGAATTCGGCCCGCAGACGAAAGCCGGGTTGCCCGGCCTTGTGGGCAAGTTTGCGCGGGGGTGTTTGTTCGGAGGATGCCGGTTGTCGTTCATCGCGGATGATTTCGCCATCGCGAATTTCAATGATGCGCTGCGCATGGGCGGCAACATCATGATCATGGGTCACCAGAATAACGGTGTGGCCGTCCTGATGCAGATCGCGCAACAGCTTTAACGTCTGGGCGCCGCTTTGACTGTCCAGCGCACCGGTGGGTTCGTCGGCCAGAATGACATCGCCGCCATTCATCAGGGCGCGGGCGATGCTGACCCGTTGCTGTTGTCCGCCCGAAAGCTGGCCGGGGCGGTGATGGATGCGGTCGCCCAGACCCACACGGGTCAGGATATCCATCGCCCGGTCGCGGCGGGTTTCGGTATCGTGACCGGCATAAATCGCCGGAACCTCGACATTGCCCAGCGCGGTCAGGTCCGAGAGCAGGTGATAGCGCTGAAAGATAAAGCCGAAATATTCCCGACGCAGGGCGGCAAGGTCATCGGCGGCAAGATCGCCGGTCAGGGTGCCATTGATACGGTATTCCCCGGCGGTCGGGCGGTCCAGACAGCCCAGAATATTCATCAGGGTTGATTTGCCCGATCCCGATGCACCGATGATGGCGACCATTTCACCGCGTTCGATGGTCAGATTGACGCCTTTCAGCACGGCAATCTGTTCATCGCCTGCCGGATAATGACGCCACAAATTGCGGATATCGATAAGGGGGGCGCTCATCAGAACATTGCTCCGGGCTGGCGGCGGGCGGCCGGGTCATCGGGGGCAACTGTGCCGCCGGTGGTGGCACCCACCACGATCAGGTCGTCTTCATTCAGGCCATCAATGATTTGCGCGTCGATATTTGTGTTCAGCCCCACCGTGACGGGGCGGTTTTCCGGTTGGCCGTTTGCGCCGATCACCTGCACATAATATTGCCCGTCGGCATCCGTCCCGTTCAGGGTGCTGGACGGGACGATCAGGGCATTGGTGGCTTCGTTCAGTTTGATGGTGACTTCGGCGGTCATCCAGATGCGCAGGCGGCGGTCCGGATTGGCGATGTCAAACAGGCCATTATAATAAACGGCGTCGTCATCGGTGTTGTCATCGTCATCATCGATGCCTTTGGGGGCCGGTTCGATGGCGCGCAGGATGGCGTTGTAGCGGGTGTCGGAATCGCCAAGGATGGTAAAGGAAACCGGTTGTCCTTCATGAACGCGGATGACATCGGCCTCGGAAATTTCGGCTTCGACGGTCATGATATCAAGTTGTGCCAGCTTGATGATGGTCGGGGCTTCCTGACTGGCATTGACGGTCTGGCCTTCCTTGACCGGGATTGAGACCACGGTGCCGTCCATCGGGGCTTTGATCTGGGTATATTCAAGGTCGATCCGGGCGGTATCGACGGCGATTTCGGCCTGATCAATCTGGGCGTTCAGGGCCTCGATTTCGGCTTTGGTGATGGCCAGATTGGCTTGCGCCGTTTCAAAATCTTCCTGGGGCGAGGCATCCAGGGCGCGCATTTTCTTTTGCCGCGCATAGACCTGTTCGGCCTGCCGGGCCTCGGCCTGTTTGGCGGCCAGTTGCGCCCTGATATTGGTGAGGGCGGCCTCGGCATCGCGCAGGGCATTTTGCTGGGTTGCCGGATCGATTTCGGCAATCAGATCGCCCTGAAGGATTGTGTCGCCCGGTTTCACATGCAGGGCCTTGATCTGCCCCGATACCTGTGCGCCGACACTGACCAGTTGTGATGCGGTAATCGTGCCGCTGGCAAGGACCGTGTCGGCAAGGTCGCCGACACGGGGTTTTGCGGTGATATAGCCGGTTTTGGCCTCGGTCGGGAACAGCCATGCCTGCGCCATCCAGCCCGCCACGATCAGGGCAAGGGCAAGAAGCAACAGGTTGCGGATCGTCTTGTGCGTTTTTTCCATCGGACTTTCATATCCCAGGTCAACAGATCGGCGATTACGCGCCGGTGATGAACCCTAGATAACAGTCGCAATGTAAAAGCGGGGTCAGGCCGGTGAAAAGGTTGTGTAAGGAATGTGTAAAACTGCGGCAGGGTGGCTTTTCGCCGCGATTTTCCGCGTTATGATAGCCCGGCAAACGGAGAATGGAACGTGACACGGATCCTGTTGATTGATGATGATGCCGAACTGGGCGCGATGCTGGCCGAATATCTTGACGGCGAGGGATTTGCGGTCAGTGTCGTTTATAATGGTCAGGACGGCATCCGCCATGCCCTGTCGGGCGATTATGCGGCGGTGTTGCTGGATATCATGATGCCCGGCATTGGCGGGATCGAGGTTTTGCGTCAGGTGCGCGGGCAAAGCATGATCCCGGTGATCATGCTGACGGCCAAGGGCGATGATGTGGACCGGGTGGTCGGGTTGGAACTGGGCGCGGATGATTATATTCCCAAACCCTATTATCCGCGTGAACTGGTTGCCCGGTTGCGTGCGGTGTTGCGCCGGGTTGAAAAACCCGCAGCGGGCATCGGCAACGAGGATGATCTGATACAGGGGCCATTGCGCCTTAATCCGGCACGCCGCAGCGTTTATTTCGGCGATACGGAAATGGATATGACCGTTTCCGAATTCAATCTTCTGGAAATCCTGATCCGGGCGCAGACGCGGGTTTTGTCGAAAAACGAATTGTCGATGAAGGTTCTTGGTCGCCCGCGTGAGGTCTATGACCGCTCCATCGATGTCCATATGAGCAATTTACGCCAGAAACTGCATCAGGTCAGCGGCGATGCCGGTCTGATCGAAACGGTGCGCGGGTTTGGCTATCGTTTGAGGCAGGACATATGAGAGGACGTCTTTTCTGGAAAATCCTGATCGGCTTTGGCCTGACCTTTATCGCCATTGCCCAGGGGGTGTGGTTGTTGTTCCAGTTTTATGGTCAGCCGCCAGTACCTTATGCCATCGGGTATCTGCTCGATGTTGCGCCCGGTTATACCCGGACGGCGGCAATGACGGCAGAAACGCGCGGTGCCATCGGCCTGCAACAACTGATTGCCACATGGCCCGATGCCGAACGCAAACGGATTTCGGTCGAGCCGGTCGATCTGGTCAGGACCCTGTCGGAGCGACCGACCATCGATGCGTTGAAGGCACAGGGCGAAATTGTGCGCGATGTCATAACCCCGTCAGGGGATGTGATCCGCATCCGGTTTGATGTGCGCGATATTGTTGCGGGGATTCCTGATCGCCACAAGTTCAATATCCCGCAACCGATGCTGATTGCCGGTGTGGTGGGCGGGTTGGTGTTTAGCGCCCTTTTGGCGTGGTATCTGACCCGGCCGATTTTGCAATTGCGGGCCGGGTTTCAGCAATTGGCGGCGGGGGACATGGCATGCCGTCTGGGCCCGGTGATGGGGCGCAGGCGTGATGAAATTGCCGATCTGGCGCGGGATTTCGATGTGATGGCCGGGCGGTTGCAGCAATTGATCGCGGTCCGCGACCGGTTGCTGAATGATGTGTCGCATGAATTGCGGTCGCCTTTGGCGCGGATGCAACTGGCCGTCGGGCTGGCACGGCAGAAACCGGAAAAAATCCCGGCGACGCTGGACCGGATCGAAAAGGAAACGGCGCGTCTGGATGAACTGGTTGGTGAACTTCTGACCCTGTCGCGGGTCGAAAGCGGGGTCGCCCATCATCAGAATTTTATGGATATCGACAGCCTTTTGGGGCGGGTCGTCAGCGATGCCCGGTTCGAGGCCGAAGCATCGGGCATCATTGTGACCACCTGCAATCTGGTGGCGTTGCGGTCCCATAACGGCAATGCGCCGATGGTATCGGGAAATGCCGAATTGTTGCGGCGGGCCTTTGAAAATATCATCCGCAATGCGTTGCGCCATTCCAAAGACGGACAGGAAGTTGCCATCAGCCTTGCGGCGGATTTTGATCGCCATTCCCTTGCGGTGACGATTGCCGATCAGGGGCCGGGCATTGCGCCAGACCGCATGGAAAATATCTTTGATCCCTTTGTGCGCGGTGACGGCGAGGGGGCAGGGGCCGGTTTTGGGCTGGGGCTGGCGATTGCCCGGCGGGCGATTGCGGCGCATGGCGGCAACATCACGATGCAAAACCGTGCGCAAGGCGGTCTGGAAGTGACCATTACCCTGCCTTTTACCGAGCATAGGGCCGGGGATTGAGCGCCCCGGTTCCGGGGGCATGACGGCGATGTTCCTTATTGCGAAAAAAAATGCGCCAGTTTTTGCGGCTTCGCCCGTGGATATTTGTACCGGCCGATTTAGCGGTCGGCTGGCAGGTATGTCAGTCACAAAGTCCATATAGGAGGCAGGGTTATGCCCAGTATCAACACCAATATTTCGGCGTCACTTGCGGTATCGAACCTTAACAAGACGACGGATGAAATGACGTCTGTTCTGACAGCAATGTCGAGCGGGAAATCAATCAACTCGGCATCGGATGATGCGGCCGGTCTTGCCGTTTATACCTCGATGTCTGTGGATGCGGCGGCATGGGAACAGGCCGGTAACAATGCCGATGTTGCGACCGCCATTCTTGAAACCGCCGATGGCGGTCTTGGCGAAACGGCAGACGTTCTTGAACGGATGTACGAACTGGCATCCCAGGCGGCATCGGGTTCGGTGACGGATACCGAGCGTGCCTATCTTGAGGCGGAATTCACCGAACTTCAGACCCAGCTTGATTCCATCGTTGAATCAACGACGTATTTCGATACGGCCTTGCTGGATGGTGCCTATGCCGAAAGCTTTCTGGTTGCGGCATCCAACACGGCCAATTCCTCCATTGCAGTGACCCTTGCGACGGATGCAACGGCGGCCGGTCTTGCGCTGGATGCATCGACCATTGCCACCTCGGCGGATGCGACCACGGCACTGGCGGCAATCGAAGCCGCGGTGACAACGGTTTCGGAAGCCCGTGCAAATGTCGGTGCGCTGATGTCGCGTTTCGATTTTGCAAACGGCGTTATCGATACCGCCCAGACCAACCTTGAAGCCGCGATGGGCGTCTATATGGATGCCGACATTGCCCAGCTGAGCGCCGAACAGACCGAACTGGGCGTGAAAATGGATTCGGCCATTCAGGCCCTGTCTGTTTCCAACGAGAATCTCGAAAAACTCAGCCGTCTGATGAACTGACCCTGACCGGGGCCGCCCGGTTGCGGGCGGCCCCGGATTGATCTGTATGGAAAGGCAGGGAGGGACGAAATGTCGACTGTTAATTCATCTACATCGACGAGCTATATCACGTCGTCCTATACTTCTGGCCTGACCGATCTTGATACGGCGCAACTGGTCGAGGACGCCTATAACATCAAGATGGAAGCCGCCGATGTTATCGAAGTGGAAATCGATGACATTGAATTGCAGATTGCTGCCTATAACGACCTGCTTGATCTTCTCGAAACGCTTTCGGATGCGTCCGAAGCCCTGACATCCGAAGCAGAACTTGATTCTTCGCGTGATGATGTCTGGGTCGGGAAATCGGCCTATCTGACATCATCGGATGCCAATACCGATGCGGCCGATATTGTCGGGGTAATGGTCGAGGATACAACCGCGACCGGCAGCTATACAATCGAAGTTCTTCAGACGGCAACCGCCCACAAGATTGGCGGTGATACCTCTGCTGACAAGGATAGTGCGGCCGGGATTGAGGGGACGCTCAATCTTGTGGCCGGGGATGATTATACCGCCACCGATATTGACGTTACATCGGATATGTCGCTGGACGATATTGCGGATGCCATCAATGACCAGTCTTCGGCAACCGGGGTCAAGGCCACGATCCTCAAGGTTTCCGATGATCAATACATGCTGGTTTTATCGGCGACGGCGACGGGTGAAAATATCACCTTTGACAGCGACGGGGCCGATACGGCAGTGGCGCAAGCCTTGGGATTTGTTGATGAGGCCGGGGCCTATGCCAATGAACTGGTCGAGGCGGAACCGGCAATTCTGAATATTGATGGTGTCGAGATTACGCGCAAAAGCAACACCGTTGACGATGTTATCGACGGGGTGACGCTTTATCTTTATGCCGAAGAAGAAGGCACGCAGATCACCCTTGATATCGAGCAGGATGCCAGTTCGGCCTATTCGGCGATTGAGGCGTTTGTCGATGCCTATAACGACCTGCGCAGCTTTTTTCTGACCCATCAGGCCTATACGGCGGGTGAGGGCGCGGATGAGGATGCGGTTTTGTTCGGGGACAGCCTTTTGTCGTCGCTGACCCGCGATGTCTATAGCGCCCTTCGTTTTTCAGAAGACAGTAACACCTATCAAAGTCTGGCGGCGATTGGCATCACCCTTGATAGCAGCAATTATCTCGTGATCGACAGCACGGTTCTGGAAGAAGCCATGGTGTCGGATTTTGACAGTGTGGCGGCGTTGTTTTCAATGGAATCCGATACCGGGTCGGATGATCTTCTGATTTTTGACTCGGATGGTTCTTATACCGGCACTTTCACCGTCAATGTCACAGTGGATGCCGATGGCACCCTGACATCTGCCGATGTCGGCGGCGATGACAGCCTGTTTACGATTGACGGCAACAAGATCATCGGGGCGAGCGGCACGGCGTATGAGGGGCTGACGCTGTTTTATGGCGGCGATACCAGCCAAAGCATTGATGTGACCATTTCATCGGGGCTGGCCTTCAAGATGATGAACAGCCTGGAATCCTATACCAATACATCGGACGGTTTCATTCAAACGCGCATTGACCGGCTGGAAGAACAGACGACCCGCCTGAATGAAGATGTTACCGAAATCACCGAAAAGGCAGACGCATACGCCGCCGATCTGGTCGAGCGTTATGCGGCGATTGAAACAAAATTGTACCAACTGGAACTTTTGCGGACACAACTTGAAGCTTTGTGGGGAAATGACGATGACTAGACCTGAAAAAGCACATGTTACCCATGCGAACCATTATGCCAATGCGTCTTCGCGTTATAATCAGGCATTGCGGACAATTTCCCCGGTCATGATGATGATTACGGTGATTACGCAAATCCGCCAGAATTTGAAACAGGCGGCCCATCACCGGGCGGCCAAAAAATTTGATCTTGAACAGCAGGAAAAAAGCACGGCGCTGGGCAAAATTCGCGGGTTGCGGGCGGTGGTTTCGTTTGAAAATGCCCCGGAACTGTCGCGGGATCTGTATGCCTTTTATACCCGCCTGCTGCGATTGCTGTCTTCGGGGGGGCGGGCAACCCCGATTGAAAACAGATATATTCTGGCCGATCAACAGCTTGAGGCGCTGGCCGCAGAGTGGAAAAGGGTCGCGGCAGAAAGTAAAAATGTTCCTTCCGCCGTTCCGCCGTCCCATACTGGAAAACAGTTACTGAATCAGGTCTTGTGAGGGCCATGTTGGACGCAGGCATCGATCATAATATGACAATCGACATACGGATGTCCGGTACCGTTGATGCCAGCGCTGATTTAAACAGCCTTGACGACGAGATGCTGGTTGCACGGGTCGTTGCCAGCGACAAGGCGGCCTATCGGGTGCTGGTCGAACGTTATTATCGCGGTATTCAGGGCATTGCCCGGCGCATGGGGCTGGGCAATGGCGATGCCGAAGATGTCGCACAGGATGTTTTTGTCCGGGTCTGGTTGCATCGCGAAAGATGGCGGCCCGAAGGGGCGAAATTCAAAACATGGTTATACCGGGTGGCGGTCAACCGGGTTATTGATTTCAAACGACGTCCGCAGCCGGTTGAGGGATGCGACATCGAAGCCGAACCCGATGATGCGATGTCGCCGGTTGAAAAACTGGCGCAGCATGAAGAATTCCAGCGGTTGCGCAGTGCCGTTCGCAATTTGTCCGACCAACAACAAATTGCCATTAACCTGTTTTATGATCGGGAACTTTCCAATGCCGAGGCGGCCGAAATCATGGGGGTTTCCCTCAATGCGATGGAATCCCTTTTGAAAAGGGCGCGACAGCGATTGAGGGAAGAATTGAAGAATATGCGTTAAACGAGTAGTTTCAATCATGTTCGGACAGGTAGGTCCGTCCTAAAAAAAAGCGGTGACCAGTGAATATCAAGGAATTTGAAGACTTGCTGGATCAACATGGATGGGACATTGCGTCCTGGCCGGAGCCGTTTCGCCAAGAGGCCAACAAATTCGTTGCGCAAAATGACGAAGCCGCCGAATTGATCCACAATTTGCAGATGTTGGAAGATGCGATTTCCGCCGATCCCCTGCCAATGGGCAGGCATCGGGCCATTGACAACATCTTTGCTGAAATCGACGCACAGGAAAAATTATCCTCTCCTCCTGCATCGAAGCCCTGGCACAAGCGGCTGGGGGGTGTTTTATCATCCTATCGCCTTCCTTATGCTGCGCCGGTATTTGGCATGGCGATGTGTGTGTTGTTCGGGTTTGTGTTTGGCGTGGTTTTTACCGCCGATCAGGACATGGACAGTTCGGCAGATGCCGGGGAACTGCCGGTAATGAAAATTGTCGATCAGCATCTTTATGATGTGGAAACAATTCTGCCGGGTGATCCGGCCTTGGCAAACAAACGGGGCAGGAGGCCATGATGGTGTTTGATGACCGGCGCAAAACCAGTACATCGCGCAAGCTGCTTTATGCATCACTTGCCCTGAACCTGTTTGTCGGTGGGGCGATTGCCGGAAATTTCATTGCCGGAAGCAATAATATTCTGCCCTTTGGCAGCAATGATGCAAATTCCGCGCAGGAATTTCGCGGTCCTGAAGGCCCACCGGCCCCGACGGAAATGCTCAATCGTTTGCGGGAAAGATTATCGCCGGAAGGGCAGGTGATTTTTGATGCCGAAATGCAGGGCCTGATCGCGGAACTGGGCCCGAAGCGCGAAGTCGGCGAGCGGTTCCGGATAATGGGTCAGGTTTTGCTCAGCGATGATCCGACCGAACAGGATATCCGGGCGGCTTTTGCCGATGTCGAAAACCATATTACCGGTGAAATACAGCGGGTTATCCAACAGCTTGCCAATGTTGCGGTGAAACTGTCACCCGAGGATCGCTATCAGCTTGCGATCAATACGCCGCCACCACCTTTGCCGAAATACCGGATTGATAATTAAAGGGCGCTTTTGCGCCCTTTTTTATCTGTTTGGTCAGGGGCTCTACCCTGAAATTCGGAAAATCCAAAAAAATCGCATCCGTTGCGCCAGCTTTTGCCTGGTCAGCCGTGAAATGAACAATCGGGTTTTTTAACCGTTCATTTCACGGAGGCGATGATGAGTTACCTCAGCGGCCTGACATATGACAGCCTTACGTCTGCCACGTCATCGTCTTCGACGGGCAGCACAACGACAAGCAGCGACGATACGACCTCGACCTACGAGACCTATATGACGTTGTTGCTGACCCAGTTGCAAAATCAGGATCCCACCGATCCCGAAGATACGTCGGAAATCACCAGCCAGCTTGTTTCCTTTCAGCAGCTTGAACTGTCTGAACAGAATAATGCCCTGCTTTCGGATTTGTCCACGTCGCTGCTGGCCTTGCAGGGGGTGGTCGATGATTCCGCCGCCCAGGCCTATCTTGGCACCGATATTGTCGCGATTGGCGATACCGCACCTTATGAAGACGGTGAGGCGGAATGGTATTTCGTCCTTGAGGACGATGCCCAGTCCGTCACCCTGCAAGTTTCCGATGACGATGGCAATGTGGTCTATGAAACCACCACCACCGGGGCCGAAGGCAGCAATAATTTTGTCTGGGACGGGGTGACCAGCGACGGCACGACGGTAACGTCGGGGACTTATACCCTGTCGGTCAGTGCGACGGATGATGATGGCAATGCCGTTTCCTCGGAAATCCTGATGACGGGCACCGTTTCGGCAATCGACCTGACGGGCGATGAAGCCGTTCTTTATGTCAATGGTGTCGATGTCGGCATGTCCGATGTCCAGGGCACCAAAACCGTTTCCTGAGATGAAGGATTAGGGTCATGAGCCTTTCAAGCGCACTTAATTCGGCCGTTCTGGGTCTGTCGGCCCAATCGACGTCGCTGGGCGTTATTTCCGGCAATATCAGCAATAGCGGCACCACCGGCTACAAGTCGGGTTCGACGGCATTTTCCTCGCTGGTGACTACGCCCGGTTCGACCACCCAGGGTTATTCAAACGGTGTGACGACCACAACCCTGTCCAATATCAGTGCGCAGGGCCTGATCGAGTCGGATTCTTCATCGACCAGTCTGGCGATTTCCGGGGATGGTTTTTTTGTCGTTACGGCGGCCAACGGGGATGTCTATTACACCCGTGCCGGTGATTTTGAAACCGATGCCAACGGGGTGCTGGTGAACAGTTCCGGCTATTACCTGATGGGATATGAACTCGACGCCAATGGCGACCCTGTCGGCGGTACGGTGCCAACCAGTACCGCCGCGCTGACGACCATTGATCTTGATGAAATGACCGGCATGGCCGAAGCAACAACCGAGGTCGGCATGGTGGCCAATTTGCCTGCCGATGCTGAAATCGGGGATGATTTTTCGGTTGAAGTTGAAATTTTTGACTCGCTGGGAACCAGCCATACGGTCACCTATACTTACACCAAAACTGCGGTCAATGAGTGGGAGCTTGAATATGGCGACCCGGTTCTGACATCGGACGGAACAACCGTGACCGGCACATCGTCGGGCGGGCCGTTGACCATTACCTTTGACGGGGATGGCAATCTGTCGGCCATCACCGATGCCGGGGGGACGGATGTTACCGCGAATTCGACCCTGACGATCAGCGGATGGACGACCGGTGCGAATGACAGCACGATCACCAATGATCTGGGCACCGCAGGCGATACCGACGGTTTGCAGCAAGCGGCGTCAAAAGACAGTGACGGTGACATGACGCTGTATTCTGTCTCAAAAAATGGCAGCAATTACAGCGAAGTTGAATCGGTCACCATTTCATCGGAAGGCGTGATTTCGGTGACATTTGAAAATGGCGAATCGCGTCCGATCTATCAGCTTGTTCTGGCGGATTTCTCGAATGCCGATGGCCTGATTTCCTATAGCGATACGATCTACAAGGAAAGCAACACCTCGGGGAGTTATGTGCTCAATACCCCCGGTGATGGCGGAACCGGCGATATTTCGGCCTATTCGCTTGAAAGTTCCACCGTCGATACCACCACCGAATTTTCCAAAATGATCATCGCGCAGCAGGCCTATTCGGCGGCGGCACAGGTGGTTTCGACCACCGACGATATGTATCAGACCTTGATTTCGGCCATGAACTAGGGGAACGGGACATGACACAGGCACAAACCAGAGAACCTGAAACTGCTGCCGCAATTCTCAAACGTCTTGATACCTTGCTGGATGTTGAATGGCGGATTCTCGATCTGGCGCAATATCATCTGTTGGCCGATATCACGGCAGAAAAGAACGAATTGCAAAAGCAGCTTCAGATCCGGATGCGCAATGACCGGATTGTCGATACCGTCCGCACACCGGATGTCGAAATTGCCGAAATGCAGATGATCCGCGACTTGCAGGCAAAATTGCACCGGAACAATGTCCGCCTGATGGCCAAACGCGATGCCTGTTTGCAACGTCTTCGGGCGGGCTGGATGGCAACGCGACCCGAAAGTTCGATTGGCTATGATCGCGACGGGGATCTGGTCAATTCCTTTTCGCAGATGATCCTCAATCTTAAACTTTAAGCCCCTTAACTGTCTTTCGGAAAGCAGACATCATGTCGATCCGTGCCGCACAATCTGCTGCGTTAAGTTCGCTTCAGGCAAGCCAGTCCGGCATTGCCGTGTCGTCGAACAATATCGCCAATGCGTCGGTTGACGGTTACACCGCCAAAAGCCAGACCCTGACCACCAATGTCAGTTCGGGGGCAACAACCGGTGTCAGCGTCAGTGCGACCGGATCAACGGTGGACACCTATCTGCTGAAATCGATCAATGCGGCGGCCAGTGATGCCGGTTATGCGGAGGTCTTCACCGATCCTTTGGCAATGGTGGCCAATGCGCTGGGAACGGTGGGCGAGGATGATGCCCTGACAACCCTGATTTCCGATCTGGAAACGTCCATTGCCTCGCTGGCGGCCAGTCCGGAAAGCCAGTCGGCGGCGGCGGTGGCGCTGGCCGATGCCGGGGATATTGCCAACAGTCTGAATACCCTGTCGGAAACCGTTCAGGATCAACGCGCCCAGGCCGATCAAACCATTGAGGAAACCGTCGATCAGATCAATTCACTGTTGCATCAGATCCAATCCTATAACGATCAGTTGACCGGCGTTGCCAGCGGGTCAATGAGCGAAAGCGAACTGACCGATGCCCGCAATCAGGCGATCCAGAATCTTTCGGAACTTGCCGACGTGACTTATTTCACGAATTCCAACAACCAGACCCAGATTTATCTGGGCGGGACTTTGGTGGTTGGAAGCCAGGTTCAGGAACTGGAATATGACGCGACGGCACTGGTGACGGAAGACACTGTATTTGGCGACATTACGGTGAATGGCACATCAATAACCGATCAGATTTCCGGGGGGCAACTGGGCGGTTTGATTGATCTGCGCGATGAAACCCTGCCGGCTATTCAGGATGAGTTGAACAATCTTGCCGTCACCCTGGCCGACAGCATCAATGCGATTACCAATCTTGGGACCAGTTATCCGGGGGCGTCCGAACTGACATCGGCGGCAAGTCTGGCGGCGACCGATGCGTTTGCGGGCACCGGCACGGTGCGGCTGGTTGCAACGGATGACAGCGGGACGGCACAGGAAATTCTGGAAATTGACCTGTCAACCATTGCGACGGTTCAGGACCTGATGGACGAGATCAACGGGTCGGCCAATATGACCGCCACCCTGAATGCCGACGGCACCCTGACCATCGCCAGCAGCAATGATGATTACGGTATTTCGATTGTAAATATGGATGCCGTCGTGGGGGCGGATCAACAGGGATTTTCCGATTATTTCGGATTGAACGACATGTTTTCAGGCACATCGGCAGGCACGATTTCCGTTAATGCCGCATGGCTTGCAGACCCCGGCCTGATGCCGACCGGATCGGGATCGGATGATGCGGCACTTGCGGTCGGGGACAGTGTCATTTCATCGGGCAGTGCGGATGTGGCCGAAGCCCTTGCCGGGTTGTTTGATGAAAATATCGGTTTTGATGCGGCAGGCGGGCTGGGCAGCACGACGACCAGCCTGTCGGATTATGCGTCTGAAATCCTGTCGGATATTGCCCGGCAGGCATCGGATGTTGAAACAAAGGCAAGTGTTGCCACCAGCGCCTTTGGCGAACTGGTGGAAAGTTTCAGCAACCAGTATGGCGTCAATGTCGATGAAGAAGCCCTGTCGCTCAGCAATCTTGAAAGTGCCTATGAGGCGGCAGCGGCGATCCTTGAAATTACCCAGTCCATGATGGACACATTGTTGGAAATGGTCAGGTAAGCAGGTGATATCATGAGAGTTTCCACCGCCGCAGTACAGCAATCCCTGCTGACGCAGATGCGCAGTGTTCAGACACAGCTTAATCAGGCCTCGACACAATCGGTTACCGGCATGAAATCGGACAATTATACCGGTGTCGCCGATACATCCTATGTTCTGGCAAACCTGTCGGCGGAAATATCCGAAGCCGCAGCATACACAAAGGTTGCCGAAACCGTGCAGGGCCGTGTTGATATGTATTACGACACGCTAAACAGCATGGTGGATATTCTTGGCGACATGATGGCCAATATTTCGGCGGCGATCAGCAGCGGTTCGGACACGGCCTATGGCATTACCGACGAGGCGCAAACCGCCCTGGACAGTTTTGCGGCCCTTCTCAATACCGAATATGAAGACCGGTATCTTTATGCGGGCAGTGCAACCAACGCCGCCCCGGTTTCGGTTGATCCGGCCGATTATGCGGCGATTACGTCGCCCTCAACAACCGATACGTCGTATTACACGGGCAATAGTGACGTTGCATCGGCCAAAATCGCGGATGGCACAAAAATCGAATATGGCCTGACGGCGGATATGGAACCGTTTGAACAGGCGTTGCGGGCCTTGAATCTTGTCGTCAATGCCTCCAGCAGCCCGGTTGATGAAGCCGCCCTGAACGAGGCCTATGGCCTGCTTGAAACGGCGGTTATCGGGATTGGCGATATGCAAACCCAAATGTCTACCACCTCCAATCAATTGGACACCGTCATCGACATGCATACCGATTTTCAACTGACCGCCGAGGGCATTGTGTCGGGGATGGCCGAAGTGGATGTGGCCGAAGCCCTGGTATCGCTGGAAACCCTGTCGATCCAGCTTGAAGCATCCTATTCCGCCGTCGCCAAGGTGCAGGGACTGTCGCTGTTTGATTATCTGAGCTAACCGGCGATTTTCCGGTTTACAGAATCGCCAGAACATTTTCAGGCGGGCGGCCAAGGGCCGCCTTGTTGCCATTGACGACAATCGGCCGTTCGATGGCGCGGGGATGGGCGGCAAGGGCGGCGATCAGGGCATCACCTGAAAGCCCGTCAATGCCTTCTTCGCGGGCTTCCTTGCGGCGCAGGATATCTTCGGGCTGTTTGCCCAGTTTACGCAGGATATCGGCAAGGTCGGCTGCGGATGGCGGGGTGGCAAGATAATCAATCACGGTCGGGGAAATCCCCTGTTCCCGGATCAGGTCCAGGGTCTGGCGCGATTTGGAACAGCGCGGATTGTGATAGATTGTCACCGTCATCGGGGTTTCCTTTCGGGATGTTGCGACATTAAAGGATCAGGCTGAGTCCCGGGCGATAATTTCAAAGCCGACATCAATGCATCGTATGTTGGCATCATTACCATTCATCCGCGACAGCAGGGCATCTGCGGCGCGCGCCCCAAGTATTTCACGATCAACATGGACGGTTGTGATGGGTGGCAATGTGTGGGCCGAGAAATCCTGATCGCCAAAACCGATAACGGCGATGTCTTGCGGGACATTCAGGTGGCGCGACTGTGCTTCAATTATGATGCCGTGCGCCAGCAAATCCGAACTGCAAAAAATAACACCCTTGTCGAAACCCTGAGCGACCAGCCGGGCAAGCGCTTCGCGGCCACGACTGATCGAAGCCGCGCTATCCAGACAGATTTCAGGCACGTCTGTTTTGGTCAGTTCGGAAAACCGGGCGCAAAAGGCATCCTTGCGGCGCAAGGCGCGTTCGTCGTTGGCAGCCACAGCCGCAGCGCGGTGATAACCGCGCATCCGGGCAAAATCCGCAACATCATGCCCGGCTTTTATGTGCGAAAATCCGATGCAGATATCGACCGGTGTGTCGGTAATATCCCATATTTCGACCACGGGAATGCCTGCACTTAACAACATGCGTCGCGTCCCGGCGGAATGATGGATTCCGGTTAGAAGCAGGCCATCGGGACGACGGCTGAGCAGGGCGGCGACAATCGCCTGTTCTTCTTCCTGCGAAAAGCCGGTTTCCGACATCAGGACATGATAACCCGACGCCCGGATCACATCGATGAAATGTTTCATCAATCCAGAATAAACGATGTTGGTGATGGAGGGTACAAGGGCGGCAACCAAATGGCTGCGCCGGGATGCCAGTGCCCCGGCCACAAGATTGGGCACATAACCGGTAACGGCAATGGCGTCCTGAATACGTTTCAGCGTTTGCGGTGAAACCTTTTTGGGGTTGTTGAGCGCGCGCGATACCGTCACCTGCGAGACACCGGCAAGGCGCCCTACCGTTTCCATCGTAATGGTCCCGCCGGTTTGGTCTTTTCTGGTGTCGGGATCGCGATGTTTGGGTGCTTTGGGCACGGCAGAATTCTCGTTGTGGCAGGGTATTGACAGTTATTACCCTACGCCATGGGGTGGGGCAATAACTGTCATATTCAGGCCTGTCCGTGTCCTTTGTTTCGCCGCGAAAGGGCGATCGAAAAAGCGATGGACATGATGATCAGCAGCCACAACACACCGGCAATCCAGCTTTTGGTAAAGAAGATCGACAATGTGCCAAAGGATTCGAGGCTTTTGACAAAATATATTTCTGCCGACGGGCCGAGAATGAAGCCAATGATGAAGGGGGCAATTTCAAGCCGGATTTTATGGGCGAGGTACCCAAACACCCCAAAGATCAGCAAGGTCCAGACATCAAACATGATGCCGTAATTGATGGTATAGGCACCGACCACACACATCATCAGGATCACGGGAAACAGCACATGTTTGGGGACGCTGACGACTTTGACCAGATGGCGGATGGCAAACATCATGATCAGAAACATGACGATATTGGCGGCCAGCATTGCAATGATGATGACATCCCATGTCACCGGATTATTGCCGATGAACAACGGGCCAACCTGAATCCCTTGCAGGGTAAAAGCACCGATCAGGATGGCGGTGGTCGAATCCCCGGGAATGCCAAGTGACAGCAGCGGCACCAGTGCCCCGCCGGTCAGGCCGTTATTGGCGCTTTCCGATGCAATAACCCCGGACGGTGCGCCTTTTCCGAATTCTTCGGGATTTTTTGAAAAATGCTTTTCCTGACTATAGGAAAGGATCGATGCCGCACTGCCGCCGACGCCGGGCAGGATACCGACAAAGGTGCCAATCAGCGACGAACGGCACAAATTGACAGACTGCCCCCTGAAAACCGAAAATTTGAAGGGTTTGCCCTTTGGCAATTTGACGCCGGACAATCCCTGTCCGGCGGGCATGCCGTGTTCGGCCTCGATCAGGATCGCCGAAAGACCAAAAATGCCAATCAGGACCGGCAGTAATGAAAAGCCGCTATCGAGATAGGGCACCATGAAATCAAACAGCAGCCGGTATTCGCCATTGCCACCGTCGGAGATGTCGTAAGTTCCGATCAGGCTGATGAAAATACCCAGAATCCCGCTGAAAATACCGACAAGCATATTGCTGCTCAGTGCGGCCATCACGGTGAGGGCGAAAAAGATGATCAGGAATTTTTCGACATAGGAAAATTTGATGGCAAAATCTGCCAGCGTCGGAGCGAAAAAATACAGGATGGCAAGGCTGATCAACCCACCGACCAGAGATGAAACAATGCCGATTTTAAGGGCGTTTTCGCCCTCGCCGCGCAAGGTCATCGGATAACCGTCGAATGTGGTCGTCAACGATGATGGCGTGCCGGGAATGTTGATCAGAATTGCCGGAACAAGGCCGCCCGATATGCCACCGACATAAAGACCCAATAGCAGGGCCAGACCATTTTCAAGGCCCAGAGAATAGGTCAGGGGCAGGCAGACGGCAACTGCCATCGTTGCCGTCATTCCCGGAATGGCACCAAAAATGATGCCGATCACAGTGCCGACGACAATCAGGATGAAAAACAGCGGAGTCAGGATGTCGAAAAGTTCCATGACGTGACTTTCGCAACAATGCGCGCTCAGGGCAGCGACAGGTTGAATATTTCAGACAGGATAAACCAGACCAGACTGGGCGCGATCAGCGCATTCAGCGTGACAATCGTCAGGTGCCTGCGGTCACGTTTGTGCAGATACAAAGCACCAAGACCAAACAGATAGACGATAGAACAGATGTAAAATCCAAGGCCGGTATTGGGATACAAATTGCCAACCGCGGGCATTGCGATAAAATAAATCACCGTGGCAATCAGGGTACCAAAGAACCGCATGTGATCGATACCGGCGGGCCATGTCGGTGTTGCACCAACAGCCGAAACAATGACGCGCCAGTTTGTTGCGGCGATCGCTACCAGCAAAATCACCAATACAGCCGCAATCAGGGTCGGGAAAACAAGGTGGGATGTATCGAAATCAATCGAGACATCCAGCAGCGAGGAAAAAGACATGGGACGATCTCCGTTTTCGCTTTGACGGACCGACAAAGGGAAACAGGGCGGGCCGCCAGAGAATGCGGCCCGATTATGCTATAACCGGGCCGCATGAGAGAGGTTATTGGGCGGAGATCGCATCAATGATCTGACGGTAATCGTCCCGTTTTGCCTTTAGATAGGTTGCTGCTTCGGCAGAAGGTTTGAAATCCGGAATAAAGAAAGAAGCTTTCTGTGTTTCCTGAATTTTGCCTGCGGCAAAGATTTCGGCAAGGGCGGTGTCGATCTGTTCAACGATCGCCGGGTCCATGTCCTTGTTATACAGGAAAAAGAATTCCTTATCGAAGACGAAATCCTCTGCGCCATCCATTGTGACACTGACATTCGGGGTGACATAGGCCAGCATTTCATCGCGCGGCGTATCGCCCAGTCCTTCGGGATTGGCCTGTGCAATGGTTTCCTTGGCGGCGGTTAGCCAGACAAACCGCATGGCTTTCTGATCGTCTTGCGGCAGTCGGGTGAATTGTTCGTTGGCTTGTACAGATCCGTTGATTACCTCGGCCTGTCCGTCAAACAACACCTGATTTTTATCAGCCTGCGAGCCGGTATTGACGGCGACGATGTTTTCTTCGGCCCCTGGATGGGCGATGCGGACTGCATTTTTAAGGGCCGAGAATCCGATTTCCGAAACACCGCCAGGCTGGATGGCAACGCGGATGCGTTGACCGGCACTGGCCGCTGCGATGATGTCTTCCATCGACTGAAACGGTCCATTTTTCGCCACGAGATAGGCATTTCCGGGATTGATCGCAACGGTCGGACCGACTTTGTAGGTTTCAAAAATGTCATCGTAACCCCGAACACCATACAGATGACCAAGATAGGACTGATCGTGGAAAATCATAATGGTCGAGCCGCGCGAATCCCGGTTCAGGGCCTTGAAGGCTTCGCTGACACCCACGGCGTCCACTTTTATGTTGATATCAAGATGTTCGGCCAGTGCTTCGGCCACAATCGCACTGTTTTGATAGGTATCACCACCCGTTGATGTCGAGCCAATGACAAGACGGACATTGCCCGGCAGTTCCTGTGCACTGGAAAGGGTCGGCGTTGCAACAAGTGCGGCAAAACTCGCCGCAGCGGCAAGGGTTTTGAAAAATCCGGTCATTATTTCCTCCCTAATGACATGTTTTATATCGGTGTTTGCCCCTGCACCGCAGACCCGATCAAGAAGGGGTATCTGCCGTGATGCATGCGATTTGATTTGTGAGTTTGTTCTTGGGGCAGTTTTTATGTATGCGCATACATAAATTTATGACATCTTGATTTTATCTTGTCAACACAAGCGATAAAAATTTAAAAAAATGGCAAAAAATATGATATTTAACTTGTAATAAAATATCATAAGTGGTGTATGTTTGCGCATACCTTTTGGCAGAGAGGAGCCGATGGCGTGCACATCAGGGAGAGACGATCTTGAGCCGACAAATGAAAAAAAACGTCGATGATTTGCGTAGTGCGCGCTGGTTTGCGCCCGATGATTTGCGCAGTTTCGGCCATCGTTCGCGATTGATGCAGATGGGCCTTGATCCTCAGGATTGGGAAGGCCGCCCGGTGATTGGTGTTTTGAACACCTGGTCGGAACTTAATCCCTGCCACGCCCATTTCCGCGAACGGGCCGCCGATGTCAAAAAAGGGGTGCATCAGGCGGGTGGTTTCCCGGTCGAACTGCCGGCGATTTCGGTGGATGAAACATTCACCAAGCCGACATCGATGCTGTATCGCAATCTTTTGGCGATGGAGACCGAGGAAATGATCCGGTCCCATCCGCTGGACGGGGTGGTGTTGATGGGCGGGTGCGATAAAACCACGCCGGGGCTGGTGATGGGGGCCTTGTCGGCCGGGGTGCCGATGATTTATCTGCCTGCCGGGCCGATGTTGCGCGGCAATTATGCCGGTAAAATTCTGGGGTCCGGGTCGGATGCCTGGAAATACTGGGACGAACGCCGGGCCGGAAATATCAGCGATGCGGAATGGCTGGGGGTTGAAGGCGGTATTGCGCGGTCCTATGGCACCTGCATGACCATGGGCACCGCATCCACCATGACCGCGATTGCCGAGGCACTGGGCCTGTGCCTGCCCGGGGCATCGTCCATTCCGGCGGCCGATGCCGGGCATATGCGCATGTCAACCAATTGCGGGCGGCGCATTGTCGATATGGTGTGGGAAAATTTGACTCCGGATCTGATCGTCACCCCGGCCAGTGCGCGCAATGCGGCGATTGTGGCGATGGCGACCGGCTGTTCGACCAATGCGGTCATTCATTTGCTGGCGATGGCGAAACGCGCCGGGGTCAATCTGACGCTGGACGAACTGGACGCGCTGGGCCGGTCTACGCCGCTGATTGCCAATGTCCGGCCATCGGGCAAGGGCGATTATCTGATGGAGGATTTCTTTTATGCCGGGGGGTTACGCGCCCTGATGGCGCAACTGGGCGACCGGCTTGATCTTGCGGCCGTCACGGTGACGGGAAAATCGCTGGGCGAAACCCTTGAAGGGGCGCAGGTTTATAATGATGATGTGATCCGCCCGCTTTCGAATCCGGTGTATCATGAAGGATCGCTGGCGGTGTTGCGCGGCAATCTGTGCCCGGATGGCGCGGTGATCAAACCGGCGGCCTGCGATGAACGGTTTTGGGTGCATGAAGGCCCGGCTTTGGTCTTTGACAGTTATCCCGAGATGAAAAAAGCCGTCGATGACGAAAATCTGGATGTCACGCCCGATCATGTGATGGTGTTGCGCAATGCCGGGCCGCTGGGCGGGCCGGGGATGCCGGAATGGGGTATGTTGCCGATTCCCAAGGCTCTGATCAAACAGGGCCATCGCGATATGTTGCGCATTTCCGATGCCCGGATGTCGGGGACATCCTATGGGGCCTGTGTTCTGCATGTGGCACCAGAATCCTATATTGGCGGGCCGCTTGCGCTTTTGAAAAACGGGGACAGAGTGCGGTTGGACCTGCCAAATCGCAGGCTCGATATGCTGGTGCCCGAGGCCGAAATTGAAGCCCGCCGGGCGGCATGGAAAGCGCCCGAACCCCGGTATGAGCGCGGTTATGGCTGGTTGTTTGGCAAACATGTGACCCAGGCCAATGAAGGCTGCGATTTTGATTTCCTGTTGCCGGAATTTGGCAAGACCGCAGGCGAACCCGATATTTTTTAATCCTTTTCAGGGAATCCCGATATGACTCTTTCAAAGGCGGAATTGCGAAATGTCCTGACCGGCATTTCCGGTATTCTGGTTACCCCCTATGACGCAAAGGGCGATATCGCCCCGCGCAAACTGGAACCGATCATTGATCGCGCATTGGCGGCAGGCGTTCATTTTCCGGTTATTAATGGCAATACCGGTGAATTTTATGCCCTGACGACCGATGAAGCGGAAAATATGGTGGTGTCGGTGGCCGAGATGCTGGCGGGGCGGGCGCCGCTTCTGGCCGGGATCGGGCGCGGTGTGCGCGATGCCTGCCGTCTGGCCAAAACATCGGCCGGGGCCGGGGCGACGGCATTGATGATCCATCAGCCGCCAGACCCGTTTGTTTCGCCGCGCGGGGTGGTGGATTATATCAAGGCGGTGGCCGATGCGTCGGGCGGATTGCCGATGATGCTGTATTTGCGCAATGATGCGATTGGCACGGCGGCGATTGCCGATTTATGCGCGGTCGAGGGGGTGGCGGGCGTGAAATGGGCAACGCCAAACCCGATGAAACTGGCCGAAGCCATTGCGGCCTGTGATCCCGATATTATCTGGGTGGGCGGGCTGGCCGAAGTGTGGGCTCCGGCGTTTTATGCGGTGGGGGCACGGGGATTTACATCCGGGCTGATCAATGTTTGGCCGGAACGGTCTGTGGCGATCCATGCCGCGCTTGAAGCCGGTGACTATGCCGGGGCGCGTCGTCTGATTGCCGATATGCGGGCCTTTGAAGATGTCCGGGCCGAAGAAATGAACGGCACCAATGTCACCGGGGTCAAGGGTGCCTTGCAACTGATGGGGCAGGATTGCGGCGCGACCCGTCCGCCCTCGGCCTGGCCATTGACGGACAGACAACATGACAAACTGGCGGCCTTTATGAAGGCCAACGGCCTTTTGGCAACCACCACCCAAAATCACGCGGAGAAATAACCATGACCGATTATGTTCTGGGCGATGCGACCCGCGACAAGCTGAAAAAAGTCAGCACCGCCTCGTTGTGTACCGCCCTTTATAAACGCGGCCTGCGCAACCAGTTTATCCAGGATGTGCATCCGGTGGTTGCCAAGGCGGAAAATATGGTTGGGCAGGCCTATACCCTGCGCTATATCCCGGCCCGCGAAGACCGCAACCAGATTGAGGTGTTTCGCAATCCCGACCATCCGCAACGGGTGGCGATTGAGCAATGCCCGCCCGGCTTTGTTCTGGTGATGGACAGCCGCAAGGATGCCCGGGCGGCCTCGGCCGGGTCGATCCTTGTTACCCGTCTGGCACAGCGTGGCTGTGCCGGGATTGTCACCGATGGCGGATTTCGCGATGCCGAAGGCATTGGCAAACTCGACATGCCCGCCTATCACAACCGGCCTTCGGCCCCGACCAATCTGACCCTGCACGAGGCCTATGACCTGAATGTGCCGATCGGGTGCGGGGATGCCCCGGTGTTTCCCGGCGATGTTCTGGTCGGGGATCGTGACGGGGTGATTGTGGTGCCGGCCCATCTGGCCGATGAACTGGCCGATGAATGCACCGGCATGGAAAGTTTCGAGGATTTCGTGCTGGAAGAAGTTCTGGCAGGCAAGCCGATCATTGGCCTTTATCCGGCAACCAAAGACGAAACCAAAGCCAGTTACGAGGCCTGGCGCAAAAAGAACGGGCGATAGTTGAGCGACGGGAAACGGCCCGGATATTCCCCTAAACCCCGTCAATCATCAGAAGCAACCCGTCAAGATCATGCAGATCGGCATCGATGATCCGGGTGGCGATGTCATAGGCAAAACCCTGCCGGGCGAGGGCGGCAAGGTCGCGGTCGCGGCGTTCCGCCCGATTGTCGGTGTTGCGAAACGGGCCAAGACGGCGACGGCGGGCATAGACGGCCGCAGCGGCAAGGTTGGGGTCGATGGCGGGGTCGTTCTGATCCGGCCCGGTGGTGGCGGCCTGTCTTGCGGCATCATGCAGGCCGGACAGGGCGGTGTCGATCAGATCGGCATCAATGCCACGCGCCGCCAGATCGGCCCCGATCATGCGCAATGCCTTGCCCTTGCGCAATTGCGATCGCGCCCGGCCCAGCGCATAGGCCCGGTCATCGATAAACCCGGCGCGGGTGCAGGTATCAAGCACGTTGCGCATCCAGTCTTCGGCTTCTTGCGGGTCGGTGCCATGTTCAGCGGCCGACAGTCGGATTTTATGGCGCATCAGTTTTTCCAGCCGGGCGCGTGATGCGGTGAACCGTTCCAGATACCATGTCGCATAATTCATCAGATAATCACGGGTGACACGGCGCGGCTGTTTCGGGTCGCGTTTTCCCGGTTGTTTGCGGTCTGTTTTGGCGTTGTTTCTGGATGGTTCCATCATTTCACCGGATATCTTACTCATGTTGCCCTTGCGCCCAGAGGGTAACTGTCCCTATTTTAGCGCCAAATGTCTGTATTTTTTCGGGGATAATTTATGAAAGAGCTTGCACCGCGCTATATGGGCGCGATCAACTGGCTCGGCCTGTGGACACTTTATGCCAAGGAAGTCCGGCGGTTTTTGAATGTGCATCTGCAAACCATCGGCGCGCCGGTGGTGACAAGTTTGCTGTTTCTGGCCGTTTTTCTTCTGGCACTGGGCCGTGCGGTTGAAACTGTGAACGGGGTTGCCTTTGCAACCTTTCTGGCACCGGGCCTTGTCATGATGACCATGGCGCAGAATGCCTTTGCCAATACCTCCAGCTCGATCCTGATTTCCAAGGTGCAGGGTAATATCGTTGATGTTCTGATGCCGCCGCTGTCGGCGGGGGAACTGGTGGCGGGGTTTGCCCTGGGGGCGGTGACGCGCGGGATTATGGTCGGCATTGCAACCGCTGTTGTGATGGCGTTTTTCGTCGATATGGAAATTCATAATATCTGGGCGGTGCTGTATTTTGGCATTTCGGCATCTTTGATGCTGTCGCTGCTGGGTATTGCGGGCGGAGTCTGGTCGGAAAAATTCGATCATATTGCCGTTGTGACCAATTTCATCATCACGCCGTTATCGTTTTTGTCGGGCACATTTTACAGTGCGGAAAACCTGCCGGAAGGTGGGCGTATCCTTGCGCATTTCAACCCGTTTTTTTACATGATCGACGGGTTCCGATATGGCTTTATCGGCATCGCTGATGGCTCCATCGTGACCGGCATGATCGTGCTTCTGGTTGTCAATATTGCCTTGTGGCTATTGTGTTACCGGATGATCAAAAGCGGTTATAAACTGAAGGCGTAATGGCACGGCCATTACGATTTTGGAATTTACGGGCAGCATGCGACGCCGGATGCTGCCCGTTTTGTTTTGCACCTGCACCATATGGGGGTTTTGCCGCATTGACAGGGGGGCGGAAACTCTTGATACTCCCCGGCTTTCCGGTATTCTGCCGGTGCTGACCTTTTGGTCAGGAATGTGTTTTACCCGTAATTTGAGGAACCGAACTGTGATCACAGCCGTCATGCCGACCTATGCGCGGGCCGATCTGGCCTTTGAGAGAGGCGAAGGACCTTATCTCTATGCGCTGGACGGCCGACGATTCCTTGATTTCGGGTCCGGTATTGCGGTGAATTGCCTTGGGCATTCGCACCCGCATCTGGTTCGGGAACTGACCGATCAGGTGGCGAAGCTTTGGCATACGTCAAACCTGTATCAGATGCCCGGCCAGCAAAAACTGGCGGAACGGCTGGTGGCAAACACTTTTGCCGATACGGTGTTTTTCTGCAATTCCGGGGCGGAAGCCAACGAAGCGGGCATCAAGATGATGCGCCGGTATCAGTATGTCGCGGGCAACCGGGAAAAGAACCGCATTCTGGTGGCGACCAATGCGTTTCATGGCAGAACGCTGGGCACGCTGACCGCCGGTTACAGCGAAAAATACCGCGAGGGTTTCGGCCCGATGCCCGACGGGTTTGACCGGGTGGCCTTTGGCAATCTGAACGAATTGCGCGATGCGATTACACCCGAGACCGCCGGTATTCTTGTTGAACCGATTCAGGGTGAAGGCGGGATTTGCAAGGCCCCCGAGGGATATCTTGAAGGGCTTCGCAAGGCGGCCGACGAATATGGCCTTTTGGTGATGTTTGATGAAATACAGACCGGGATCGGCCGGACAGGCAAACTTTTTGCCTATCAATGGTCGGATATGGAACCCGATATCATTTCATCGGCCAAGGGTCTTGGCGGCGGTTTCCCGATCGGGGCATTGCTGGCCAATGAAAAGGCGGCAAGTGCCTTTTCACCGGGGATGCACGGTACGACATTCGGGGGGAATCAGCTTGCCACGCGCGCAGCCAATGCGGTGCTTGACGAAGTTCTGAAGCCCGACCTGATGGAGAATGTCCTTGCCATGAGCCAGTTTCTGCGCACCGGCCTTGAGGCGATTGGCCGCAAGCATCCGGGATTTATTGCGGAAATCCGGGGCATGGGCCTGTTGATGGGCATCAAAACCGTGCCGACCAATAGCGATGTGGTTGCCAAATTGCGCGAACTGAACCTTTTGACAGTTCCGGCAGGCGATAATGTGGTGCGGATCATACCGCCACTGAACATCACCAAAACCCATGTGGACGAGGCGCTGGCGGCGATTGACGCGGCGGCGGCTGCCCTCACATCGTAAGGAAAAGTGGATGACTGATTTTAACCATTTCCTCGATCTTGACCGGATGTCGGCGGGGGAACTGAGCGGTATTCTGGCCCTGGCGGGGCAGGAAAAAACCGGCAAGGCCCCGTTCGGGGCGAAACCGCTGGCGGGCAAGACGCTGGCGATGATTTTTGAAAAACCGTCCACCCGTACGCGGGTGTCGTTCGAGGTGGGTATGCGCCAGCTTGGCGGCGATGTCGTGATCCTTGATTCCGACAGCAGCCAGTTGGGGCGCGGGGAAACCATTGCCGATACGGCGCGGGTTTTGTCGCGTTTTGTTGATGTGATCATGATCCGCACGACCGACGAATCGAAATTGCTGGAACTGGCGCAACATGCGACCGTGCCGGTGATTAATGGCCTGACCGATCAAAGCCATCCGTGCCAGATCATGGCCGATCTGATGACGGTGCAGGAACATAAAGGCCGGATTGACGGCCTGAAATTCGCCTGGATCGGCGATGGCAACAATGTATCGACCTCGTTCATTCATGCCGCCCCGAAATTCGGCTTTGCGCTGGATCTGGCCTGCCCGGTCGGATATCGCCCGCAACAGGGCCTGATTGAAACGGCCAATGCGCAGGGCGGCAAGGTCCGCCTGACCGATATGGACAGTGCATTGTCCGGGGCCGATGTGATCATTACCGATTGCTGGGTGTCGATGGGGGATCAAGACCATGATGCCCGTATGACGGCCCTGTCGCCCTATCAGATCAACGAGGCGACGATGGCCCAGGCCAAACCCGATGCGATTTTCATGCATTGCCTGCCGGCCCATCGGAATGAAGAAGTCACCGATGCGGTGATTGACGGGCCGCAATCGGTGGTGTTTGACGAGGCGGAAAATCGCCTTCATGCGCAAAAGGGCATTCTGCTATACTGTTTTAACGGCTTGCCCACCGGGAAATAGTTCCTAAATTGGGGATCGTTATTTTGAACGGGGCGGGCAGAAATGGTCGCCCCGTTTCACGACAGCCCGCCGGGAAATAGTCCCCAAACGGGCGTCACAGCAACAAGCGGAATCCGAAATGCAGATCGCGGTCGATTTTTGTCAGCCCTTTACCCTTGAACATTCCAATATCCGGGGGCGGTTCGTGCGTCTGGGGCCGACGGTACAAACCATTATCGGGCAACATGATTACCCGCCGCTGGCCAATCATTTGCTGGCGGAAATCACCGCCCTTGCGGTGTTGTTGTCCTCGGCGCTGAAATATGACGGGCTGTTTACCCTGCAAACCTCGTCGGACGGGCCGGTCAGCATGTTGGTGGTGGATGTTGATAGCGACGGCAATGTGCGGGCCTGTTTGCGGGTTGATGAAGATCGCCTGACGGCAATGATTGCCGCCGAAGAAGGCGGGGAAGATGCCCTGCGCGGCAATGTCACCAAACTGATGGGGCATGGTCATATCGCCTTTACGGTGGATCAGGGCGACGATACCGAACGGTATCAGGGGATTGTGTCGCTGGAAGGCGAGACGCTGGAACAATGTGCCGAAGCCTATTTCCGGCAGTCCGAACAGCTTGAAACATCGTTCAAGATCATGGTGCATCGCGGGGAAACCGGCGATGACTGGTGGGTGGGCGGTGTGTTTTTGCAACGCCTGCCGGTCAGCGCATCGGGCGATGCGGCCACCCCGGAACTGGCCCTTGAAAATGATGAAAACTGGAACCGGTCGGTGGTGCTGATGCATAGTGCGACTGAAACCGAACTGGTCGATATTTCATTATCCGCCCATGATCTGATCTGGCGGTTGTTCCACGAAGAAGATCCGCGGGTGTTTGATCCGCTGCATTTGCAGTTTAAATGCCGGTGTTCCCGCGCCAAGATCGAAGGGGCGCTGAAGGTTTATCCCTTGACGGAATTGCTTGATATGCGCGAAGCCGACAGCGGCGAGGTGGCGGCAACCTGCCAGTTCTGCAAAACCCGTTATGGCTTTAACGAGGCCGATTTGCGCCTGTTGAAAGCAGAAGGGGATGCGCCGGAAGGCCCGCATATCCCTTAAGTCACAGGCATAGCCATAGCCTTGCCTTAATCGGCAGGCATGTGTTGGAATATAACCTTATCGTGTTTCGCATCAAGGCAGGAGTATCAAGGGAATGAACGGGATGAAATGGATGTCTGTGCGCAAATTGCGGGTGGTGTTGGCCGGGGTGGCGGTCGCATTTGTTGCGGCCTGTACATCGGCCCCGGCGCCGACCTATCCCGATGTGACATGGCGTCACCTTGCCCCGATCACCTTTGCCGCCGGGCCGGTTGAAAAGGTTGCGGCCTATAGTGTTGGTGGTGCCAATGAACTGGAAGGCTATCTGCCGTTCAGTCTGGGCCGCATGGCGATGAGATGGCCCGATGACCGGGTGCAGACCGCCGGAACCACCGATATTCTGCGTTATAGCGTGACCGAAGCCTCGATCACGTCATCGGCCCTGAAAACCACCAAGGGCGTGCGCGGCGTTTTTACCGATGATCAGTCCGAACGCATTGATCTGAAAATTTCGGTGAAACTTGACGTGCTTGGTGCCAATGGCACGCAAAAGGGCGAGGCGATTGCGTCTGCTGCCCGGTCGCGCACCCTTGCGCAATCGATGTCGGTTGCCGAACGCGAAAGTGCGATTTACGACGAAACCGCCGCCCTTTTGAAAGATATTGACCTTGAACTGGAACGCCAGATCAATGCCAATCTGGGCCGGTTTTTGCTGCGATAATAGCGCGGCCCCGATCGCATAAACAAAACCCCGATGGATCATCTCCACCGGGGTTTTGGCTTTTAAGGACGGGGTATTTTAGCGGAACATCATCACCGGCACATGGCAGGATCGCACCATTTCGGTGGTGGTGCTGCCGATGATCAGATTGCGGATGCGCGAATGGCCATAGGCCCCCATCACCAGCAGATCAATGCCATCAGACTCGATTTTTTCAACGATCACCGTTTCAGGCTCGCCGGGGACGATCATGCTGTCCACCTCGTATCCGGCCTTGCGCAGGGTGGCGGCGGCTTCATCAAGGCGGTCGCGCAGGCTGGCGGTTTCGCTGCCGACACTGAGCAATGAACAGGGCAGACCCTTGAACAAATGCCCCTTGGCAATGTGATTGACCGCCTTCATCGCACTGGCCCCGCCATCAAAGGCGATCAGGAATTTCTGCACCGGCTTGAAGGCGCGGGAAGACACAAAAACCGGTTTGCTGGCCGACCGGACGACCCGTTCAAGGTTCGATCCCAGATGCAGTTTGGCAAAATCGGCGGCTTCGCCCCGTTTGCCCACCAGAATCAGATCGGCATTTTTTTCAAATTCCTGAATGGCTTCGACAATGTCGCCGTGGCGCAATTTGGTGGTGACAGTGGCGACACCGGATTCTTCCAGACGGTGTTTGGCTTCTTCCAACAGGACGCGCCCCCGCGCCATTTCAACCTTGGCCGCCTTTTCATCCAGATCGACCAGTTCCTTGAGAAGGGCCGTCCGGCCCCCCAGTTGGAGATTGCCGCTAAGATCGACAGGTTCCGTGCCAACGCCGCGCCGCCCCATAACATGGATCAGTTCGACCGACGCATTCGTCTGTTTGGCGACCCAGCTTGCATGGTCGCAAACGCTTTGCGCATAGACCGATCCGTCGATCAGTGCGATCAGATGTGTCATCGGTTGTTTCCCCTTAATGCCCCATCAGGCGTTCAAACGCGCCGGGCTTGTCATGGATCGCCAGTTTATCGACGATTGTTTCGCTGGCGTCATTGAGGCCGATCAACTCGACCTCGGCCCCTTCGCGGCGGAATTTCAACACAACCATGTCAAGGGCCGCAACACTTGATATGTCCCAGATATGGGCGCGACTGACATCGATGGTGACTTTATCAAGGGCTTCCTTGAAATCGAACGATGCGGTGAAATCATCGGCAGAGGCAAAGAACACCTGACCTTCGACCAGATAGGTGCGGTGGTTGCCATTTTCGGAAACCGTACTGGAAACACGGAAAATCTGGGCGATTTTCCAGGCAAAGAAAATGCCCGACAACAAAACACCGATCAAAACGCCGATGGCAAGATTGTGGGTGGCAACCACCGTGATCACGGTTGCCAGCATCACGATGCTGGAACTGCGCGGATGGGTTTTCAGGTTTTTGATCGAGGACCAGCTGAAGGTGCCGATCGATACCATGATCATGATGGCAACAAGGGCGGCCATCGGGATGATGGCGACGATGTCGCTGAGTACAACGATCATGAATAACAGGAAAATCCCGGCGACAAAGGTCGATAAACGCCCACGTCCGCCGGATTTGACGTTGATCACCGACTGTCCGATCATTGCACAGCCCGCCATGCCGCCGATAAAACCGGTGGCGGTATTGGCAATGCCCTGGCCGATACATTCGCGGTTTTTGTTGGACGGGGTGTCGGTCAGATCATCGACGATCTGGGCGGTCATCAGGCTTTCCAGAAGACCGACAACCGCGACCGCCGCCGAATAGGGCAGAATAATCATCAGGGTTTCAAAATTGAGCGGAATATCGGGGATCAGAAACACCGGCAGGGTCGATGGCAATTCACCCATATCGCCCACCGTGCGCAGATCGGCATTGATGAACAGCGAAATCACCGTCAGGACGATGATACATACCAGCGGCGACGGGATGGCCTTGGTCAGGCGCGGAAACAGATAGATGATGGCAAGCCCGCCTGCGACCATCACATAGGTCATCCAGCCGACATTGGTCAGTTCGGGCAATTGCGCCATGAAAATCAGAATGGCAAGGGCGTTGACAAAGCCGGTCATCACCGATTTCGACACAAACCGCATGACATAGCCCAGCCGCAATATTCCCGCCCCGATCTGTAACAAACCGGCCAGAACGGTTGCGGCCAACAGATATTCCAGCCCGTGATCGCGCACCAGTGTGACCATCAAAACGGCGGTGGCCGCCGTTGCGGCGGAAATCATCCCCGGACGCCCGCCGACAATTGCCGTAATCACCGCAATCGAGAACGAGGCATACAGCCCGATCTTGGGATCAACCCCTGCGATGATCGAAAAGGCGATGGCCTCGGGGATCAGGGCGAGGGCGACGACGATCCCGGCAAGGATATCGCCACGGATATTGCCCAGCCATTCGGTCCGCAATTGCGGAAGGAAATCGGTGTTCACAGACTCTCTCCAGTCTCATAATCCGTCTGTTATCGCGCAGACAGGTTTTTGTTTGGAATTGATAAAGAAATTCAAGGGGGCGGAATACTGTTTCGTCACTGCATCGCAAAACATCGGCGCGGACATGGCAGGCCGGTCGCGGGCGTGACTCATTGAAACAGGTCTTACATCGGCCCCGTATCCCTCAGGGAATTGGCAAAATTGCTGCGTTGCAACGGCATTTATTTATCGCAATTCCAGAACCGGTACAATCGGGAATCTTGAAAAACGGGTGGAAAAGACCTGTGAGACAAAGGAAAAAGCCCCGCCGCAAGGGCGACGGGGCCTGTAAAATCGGGTCTGACGCAGAAACGGTGATTACCGGTTCTGACGGTTATCAATCAGGTCATCGACCACGCCCGGATCGGCAAGGGTCGAGGTGTCGCCCAGCTGGTCATATTCATTCGCCGCAATCTTGCGCAGGATGCGGCGCATGATTTTGCCCGACCGGGTTTTCGGCAGGCCCGGCGACCATTGCAGGTAATCGGGGCTGGCAATCGGGCCGATTTCCTTGCGCACCCATTTGATCAGTTCGGCGCGCAATTCATCGCTGGGTTCTTCGTCGGCATTCAGGGTGACATAGGCATAAATGCCCTGACCCTTGATATCGTGCGGCACGCCGACCACGGCGGCCTCGGCCACCTTGGGATGGGCGACCAGCGCACTTTCGACTTCGGCGGTGCCCATGCGATGGCCCGACACATTGATCACGTCATCGACGCGGCCGGTGATCCAGTAATAACCATCCTCGTCCCGGCGTGCGCCGTCGCCAGTGGTATAGACATTGGCGAATGTGGTGAAATAGGTCTGGATAAAGCGTTCATGGTCGCCATAAACCGTGCGCATTTCGCCGGGCCAACTGCTTTTGATCACAAGATTGCCTTCGCCCGCCCCGGTGATTTCCTTGCCTTCCTGATCAAACAGGGCCGGTTCAACGCCAAAGAACGGCAGGGTTGCCGAACCCGGTTTCAAATCGGTTGCGCCGGGCAATGGCGTAATCAGAATGCCGCCGGTTTCGGTCTGCCACCAGGTATCGACAATCGGGCATTTCCGCTTGCCGACATGTTCATGATACCATTCCCAGGCTTCGGGGTTGATCGGCTCGCCGACCGACCCAAGGATGCGCAGGGATGACAGATCGGCCTTGTTGACCCAATCGGCCCCTTCGCGCATCAGGGCGCGGATGGCGGTTGGCGCGGTATAGAAAATATTGACCTTGTGCTTTTCGCAGACTTTCCAGAAACGCGACGCATCGGGATAGCTGGGCACGCCTTCAAACATCAGGGTCGTCGCCCCGTTGGCCAGCGGGCCATAAACGATATAGCTGTGCCCGGTGACCCAGCCGACATCGGCCGTACACCAGTAAACATCACCATCATGGTAATCAAAAACATATTGATGGGTCATCGAGGCATAGACCAGATAGCCGCCCGACGTATGCAAAACGCCCTTTGGCTTGCCGGTGGAGCCGGAGGTATACAGCACGAATAGCGGGTCTTCGGCATTGACCTCGGTCGGGGGGCAATCGGGCGATGCCGCGTCGCAAACCTCGTGATACCAGACATCGCGGGCATCATTCCACGGAATGTCCTTGCCGGTATGTTTGACCACCACCAGTTTTTCAACGCTTTTGATGCCCGGATGGGCCAATGCCTCGTCCGCATTGCGTTTGAGCGGCACACCGCGCCCGCCGCGCAGACCTTCGTCGGATGTAATTACCACTCTGGCGCCGCAATCCTCAACCCGCCCGGCCAAGGCTTCGGGCGAAAAACCGCCAAAGACGATGGAATGGATCGCGCCAATGCGCGCACAGGCCAGCATCGATACCGCCGCCGCCGGGATCATCGGCAGATAAATGACAACCCGGTCCCCCTTGCGAACCCCCATTGATTTCAGGGCATTGGCAAAACGGCAGACCCGTTCATGCAGGTCTTTATAGGTGATATGTTCGGAAACCGACGGATCGTCGCCTTCAAAGATGATGGCGGTCTGGTTGCCGCGTTTGGCAAGATGCCGGTCCAGGCAGTTTGCCGCAACGTTCAGCGTGCCGTCTTCAAACCATTTGATATAGAGGTCTTTGGCGTCATAGCTGACATTTTTGACCCTGGTAAACGGTTTGATCCAGTCAATGCGTTTGCCATGTTCGCCCCAGAAGGCGTCCGGATCCTCGATCGACTGTTTATACATGGCGTCATAGGTCGCCTTGTCGATCAATGCATCCTTTGCGATGTCGTCAGAGACAGGATAAACGTTCGCAGACATATATGTGGCCTCTTGTCGTTTCCAGTTACGGGACTTGCGGGCGGTTGCTGCTGTTGTCGGGCGCAGTTTGGCCGCCGCAAAAATTCTGTTGCTTTGCATCTTGCCGGTTTCGATGGCTTTTTCAGGGTCTGGTCGCAGACTGGCGACCCCAAACCCGTCAAGCCCACCTTGATGGTCCGCTTGCCCCTATGCTAGTGCGCAGCCCGATTTGTGGGAATACAACTTAAGACGGGGGGCAAAAGCCCGCCGGGCAAAGGGCGGGGCGGGTTGGGCAGGCGTGCTGTTTCACCGCAAAATACCAAGCCGTCATAGTGACCGATTGCGCCGGTTCTGTCACGGAATTGCTGTTATTTTTTGAAGGGTTTTGCCTGTTTTCTGCGGTGTTTGCCGGGATTTTGCGATATCTGTCTGTCCCTGACTGGATTTGACGGAACAAAACAGATACAAAGAAACAGGTTTTAATGAAACGGTGGGATTATGGATCCGATTTCCTTGGCGGTTGGTGGCGGTGCGGTTCTTGTGGTGTCGCTGCTATTTTGTGTGATGATGCTGGGGCGGGCCCGCACGGCGGCACAGGCCGAAGTAGCATCGCAAACAGCGTTGCTGTCAGCACAACTTGAACAGACCGAACGCGCCCGGCGCGATCTGGCGACCGAAATTGCCGTGATGCGCGACCGCCTGTCAGAAACGGCAGAAAAACGCGCCATTGCCGAAACCACGGCGGCGCGGGTGCCGGTGCTGGAAGGGGAAATACGCGAATTGCGCATCGCCCTTGATCATTGGCGCGAAAAGGGCGCGGAACTGGAAACCGCCCTTGAAAAGGAACGCGAGGCGGCGACCGAAAAACTGGCGATGCTTGATGATGCGCGGACCAAGCTGCTTGACAGTTTCAAGGTGCTGTCATCGGACGCGCTCAAACTCAATAATGATGAATTCCTCAAACTGGCACGCGAAAATTTCTCGCGGCTTCAGGAGGGGGCAAAGGGCGATCTTGAAAAACGCCAACAGGCGATTGACGGCATGATCAAGCCGATCCGCGAACGGCTGGAAGCCTTTGACACCAAGGTCAATGATCTGGAAAATTCGCGCAAGCAGGCCTATGGCGAATTGCGTGAACAGGTCGGGCATCTGGTGCAATCGCAAACCCGTCTGACCAAGGAAACCCAGACGCTGAGTTCTGCCTTGCGGTCCAGTTCGTCGGTGTCGGGGCGGTGGGGCGAATTGCAATTGCGCCGGATTGTCGAACTGGCCGGGATGCTGAAACATTGCGATTTCGACGAACAGGTGCATTTCGCCAATGAAGACGGTGCGCACAAGCCTGACATGGTGGTGCATCTGCCTGGTGGCAAAAACATTGTGGTGGATGCCAAGGCCCCGACATCGGCCTATCTGGAAGCCATCGACGAAATCCATGACGAGGTCAAACGCGAAGCCCTGATGCAAAGTTATGTCGTCAATGTGCGCAAGGTGATTACCGAACTGTCGAAAAAAAGTTATTGGAAATCGGTTGATTCGCCGGAATTTGTCGTGTTGTTCCTGCCCGGTGAAAGCTTTTTTTCGGCGGCTTTGGAGCGCGACCCGCGCCTGATCGAGGACAGTTTCCGCGACGGGGTTATTCTGGCAACCCCGACGACGCTTTTGGGGCTGCTCAAGGCGGTGTCTTATGGCTGGCGACAGGAAGCCTTGGCCGAAAATGCCCGCGATATCAGCGAAATCGGCCAGCAATTGTTTGAACGGCTTGGCACGCTGGCCAAAAACTTTGCCTCGATGGGCAAGTCTTTGGAAAGTACGGTGAAAAACTATAACAAGACGCTGGGCACGCTGGAAGGCACGGTTCTGGTTTCAGCACGCAAGTTGAAGGAAAAACACATCGTCGCCGATGACCGCGAAATCGAACAACCGGCCCCGTCGGAAACCCATGTCCGCGAAATTACCAAAATGGAATTGCTGGGCGCGTCTGATCTGATTGCCACCACCGATGATGAAGACGAAGACGCAACAGATGACGGGGATGGGGGGGATGCAAATCAGGTCTGACGTCGCATGGCTTGACTCGTGCCGGATTGCGACTTATCTCGAAACGCGAAATTCGTTATTATGACGTTATGACCGACTGATCCCTGTACCGGAAACCTGATATCATGGCCCTGCGCGACATCCTGATTATTCCCGATCCCCGCCTCAAGCAGGAATGCGAACCGGTGGCCGTGGTCGATGATGGGGTTCGTGCCCTGCTGGATGACATGCTTGAAACCATGTATGCCGCGCCGGGCATCGGCCTTGCCGCGCCGCAAATCGGGGTGATGCAGCGCGCCATCGTGATTGACGTTGCCGATGACAAGGAAAAGCCGCAGCCCCTTAAAATGATCAATCCCGAGATCATCTGGGAATCCGAGGACGTTGCGACCTATCAGGAAGGGTGCCTGTCGATTCCCGATCAATATGCCGATATCGAACGCCCGGTCGAGGTCGGCGTGCGGTATCTCGATGAAAACGGCAAGGAACAGGAAATCGAGGCCGACGGCCTGCTGGCGACCTGTCTCCAGCACGAGATTGATCATCTCGACGGTATCCTGTTTACCGATTATCTGAGTGCGCTCAAACGCAACATGATCCTGAAAAAGGTTCAGAAGCTTCAGAAAACCAAACAGTCGGCGTAATTCCTGCCACCGATCCACCGACATGATCCGGGACCAGATATGACCAAGCTGCGCCTTGCCCTTATGGGAACCCCCGATTTCGCCCTTGTGGCGCTAAAGGCGATTGTTGCCGCCGGTCATGATGTGGTGTGCGTCTATTCCCAGCCGCCCCGGCCCAGTGGGCGCGGGCAAAAGGAAACGCCGGGCCCGGTGCATGCCTGGGCGGCGGCGCAGGGGATCATGGTGCGTACGCCGGTATCGTTGAAATCGGCCGAAGCGCAGCAGGAATTTGCCGATCTTGAACTGGATGTGGCGGTGGTGGCGGCTTATGGCCTGATCCTGCCGCGGGCTGTTCTGGATGCGCCAAAATATGGCTGTTTGAATATTCATGCCTCGCTTTTGCCGCGCTGGCGCGGGGCGGCCCCGATCCAGCGGGCCATTCTGGCCGGGGATCATGAAACCGGTGTGACCATCATGCAAATGGATGCCGGGCTCGATACCGGCGATATGATGCTGATGCGGGCCTTGCCGATCACAAACCAGACTTATGCCAGCAATTTGCATGATGGTCTGGCGGCATTGGGCGGCGAGATGATTGTCGAAGTTCTGGCGACATTGCCGGATGGCGGGGTTGCGCGAACGGTGCAACCCGAAGACGGTGTGACCTATGCCGCCAAGCTTGATAAAAGCGAGGCGAAGCTGGATTTCAACGATCCGGCGGCGGTGCTGGAACGCAAAATTCGCGCCTTTACGCCGTGGCCCGGCGCGTTTTTTGAACATGCGGGCGAACGCATCAAGGTGCAGTCTGCCGAAATTGTTCCGGGTACGGGTGGCAAACCCGGCGAAATCATGGATGACCACCTGACGATTGCCTGTGGTGATGGTCACGCCCTGCGCCCGACCCGCATCCAGCGCCCCGGCAAGGCGGTGATGGATGCCGATGCGGTGCTGCGCGGTTATGACAAATTTGCCAGGGGCGTGATTGTGCAATGACGGATGTGGTTTTGCGCCCCGCCTGCAATGCGGATGGCGAGGGCATCGGGGCGTTGATTGCGGCGGTATTTGCCGATTATCCCGGCTGCATTTATGACCGCGCCGCCGAATTCCCGGAACTGGATGCCATTGCCGATTATTTTACCGCCCGCAACGGGGCGATGTGGGTGCTGGAACGCGGTGGCATGATTGTGGGGTGCCTTGGCGTGACGGTGGATCAGCCCGGTTTGGGCGAACTGCACAAGGTTTATCTGGATCGCAATCTGCGCGGGCAGGGCCGGGCGCAGCAATTGCTGGCAACGGCATATGAATGGCTGGCGCATCATCATCCGGCCTGTTCGGATGTGATGTTGTGGACCGATACCCGATTTGCCGCCGGGCATCGCTTTTATGAAAAATGCGGTTTCGTGCGCAGCGGCCAGCAACGCCAACTCGATGATCTGAGCCATTCCGCCGAATATCATTTTACCGGATCGCTGGCGGTTTTGCGTCCGCAGGGTTAACCGTTGTCCCCGGTGGTCAGGATACCGGTTTCTGAAATCGGCGGGACGGTTTTGCGGACCGAACGGGCATCTTTCAGGCCCAGTTCCCACGGCGGAACCGGGGTGAATTTGTCGGCCAGAAAATCGACAAAGGCCCGGACCTTGGGCGATAAATGGCGTTTGTGCGGATACACCGCCGAAATCCAGGCGCGGTCATGGACAAATTCGGTCAGAACCGGTGTGAGGCGACCCGCCCGGATGTCTTCATGCACCAGATATTCGGCCAGACGCGCCATGCCCAGACCGGCCACCACGGCTTCGTGCAGCACATCGCCGTCATTGGCCGAAAATGTACCCTGTGCGCGGAATGATACATGGCCTTCGGGGGTGTCAAAATGCCAGTCATTGAAGCTTTCGCGCGATGACAGATACAGGCAGTTATGATGGACCAGATCCTGCGGCGTGCGCGGAATGCCATGTTTTTCCAGATAATCGGGCGAAGCGACAATCATGCGGCGATTGACCGCATATTTGCGCGCAATCAGCGATGAATCTTCGAGTTCGGACAGGCGAATCGCAAGGTCATAGCCATCATTGACCAGATCGACAAATTTGTCATCAAGGGTCAGTTCGATTCGCACATCGGGATACTGGTTGAGAAATTCCGGGATCAGCGGCACCACCTGATATTTGGTGAAGGCGATCGAGGCATTGATCCGCAAGGTGCCGCGCGGGGCGGCATAAAGCTGGGTGACGACTTCTTCGGCTTCTTCGATTTCGGTCAGGATGGTGCGCGCACGTTCGTAAAAGGCGCGGCCTTCTTCGGTCAGGCTGAGCTGCCGGGTGGTGCGCATCAAAAGGCGGGCGCCAAGGCGGTCTTCCAGACGGGAAATATATTTCGATACAGCCGATGGTGATAGCCGCATGGTGCGGGCAGCAGCCGAAAAGCTGCCTTCTTCAACGGCATGGACAAAGATTTCCATCTCGGCGGCGCGATCCATGAGCAATTCCCTATTTGTGACACCCATTCATAAGTAATGTGCATATTGAGGGAATTCACGCGCGCCGTAAAGAGAATTAGAGTGACTTCATCAAGAGCGGCGATGTGCCGCGTGAAACCGAAATTTAAGGAGGTCCGCTATGAGGACGTTCGCTGACATCAAGTTGCTGAAAATCGAAACCAGCGAGATCGAAGCAGGCGTACGCAAGGGCCAGCAGCTTCGTGCTGAATATGTTGGTGGTTTGCTGCGCAGCCTGTTGAAGGTTCTGAACCCGAAGGCGCGTGACCACGATGTCAAGCACCCGGCCGGTACTGTTGGCGGTGCTGCCTGATCTGAAGACCGGCGGGTTGATGCGGTGTTTTTCGCGTCCCGGCTGCGATGATTGACTTTTTCTACTGGCGTCTTCCTCCCTGGATGATGCTGTTTTCCCCGACTGACCCGGCCGCAATCGCGTGCCGGGTCATTTTTTATCTTATGACTCGCTGTGCCGTGAAATGCCGGGCGGGGTGTAAAAGCCCGGTCGTTCGGAAACCCACGACATCACCGTGACCACCGCCATCCCGGCAATGGTCAGCATCAGCATGGTTTCAATCGCCATATTGGCGGCAAACATCCAGCCATACATCGCCGGGCCAATGGCGGATGCCACCACCATGACAGCGGTCAGGGTGCTGCGGACCGATCCGATCTGATCAATGGGTACCAGTTCGGGGATGATGGCGGTGCGCAAGGTGGTGGCAAAGCCGGTGGTAATGCCGACCAGCCCCATATAAACCGGCACAATCCACGGCGACGAGACAAAGGACAACAGGGCGATGCCGATCATGGTCGGGATCAGATGCCACGGAAACAGGCGGCGGGCGCTGTATTTGTCAATCAACGGTCCGCTGCCAAAGGCACCGATCACCGAGGTCGCGGCAAACACCGTAAACCCGGCGGCAAACCACGCCAGTGGAATATCCTTGGCCGAAGAAATCAGACCCTGATGGAAAAACAGGGCCGTCATCACCAGCGGCGGGGTGGCCAACATCGGCATGCACAGCCAGATATAACGGGACCGGAACAGCGCCGGATGGCGGGTTGCGTCGGTTTGGGCGGCGGGGTCGTCGGGGGTGTTTTTACCCGGCACAGACCGATACCGGTCATTTTGCCAGACCAGCCAGATTGCCAGCGGCATCAGGACAACCAGAATGGCAACCCCTGCCCCGGCATAGGCAGCACGCCAGCCAAACAGCGCAATCAGCCCCAGAACAGTGATCGGCAGGATGGCCTCGGCCAATGGAAAGCCAAAGGCGGCAAGGGCAAGGGCGCGACCGCGATTGCGATCAAAATAACGTGCCGTGCCGGTCATTGCCACATGGGTCATCAATCCCTGCCCGGCCAGCCGCACAATGAACAACCCGGCCAGCAACATCCAGATCGACCCGGTTGCCGCCAGAACAAAACACCCGACCGACAGCAGGGTCAGGGTTGCGATGCTGTAATGCAACAGATCCACCCGGTCGATCAGCCGCCCCAGAAACGGCAGGGCCAGCGCACTGCCAATGGTGATGGCGGCATAGATATTGGCAAATTCTGTTTCATTGATCGCCAGACTGGCGGCCATGAACGGGACAAACAGCGCAATCAGAAAGGTCTGACCGAAACTGGAACCGAAACTGTGCAGAACACCAAAGCCCAAAGGCCGGGGTGCCTGTTTCAGCAGATAGAAAAATTGCATGGGAACAGCCGGAATTGTCTGATGATTTGTCGATTGTATCGATTCAACCCGTCGCCGTCCAGCCCGGCAAACAGATGAAAGATCGACAGATCAGGGGCAGGGCGACAGGGTGATGGCGTCGCCCGCATCGGCCCCCAATTCGCGGCATTTGCCGTCGGCGCATAATTGCCATCCCTGTCCGGTGGCCCCGGATGCGGCCAAGGTGACGGATGGCAAGGGCGGCAGATCGGGGTGATAAACCCACCATCCATCAATCAGGCGGGCATCGGGGGGCGGTTCCATCCCCGCCCCCGATCCCTTGATCCGGGCTTCGACAATTTCAAGCCCTTGCGGCCCGATGCGCCATTCTTCGTGCCATCCGGTATGTTCGACCGAATGCATCCACGACAGGGTAAAAGCCGTGATCGCCAGACTGATCGTTTTGCCTGCCGCCAGAATGCACAGCGCCATCGGGTTTTATGCCCCGGCCTTTGCCAGATGGCGCACCCGCATCCAGTGCATGATGGCAAAAAGACCAAACAGGCCAAACCCGATAACATCGGTAATGGTATAGGCCACCACCAGCGTAAAGGCCCCGGCCAGACAGACAAGGCGTTCGGGAATGGTCAGGCGGATATTAAGTGCCCCGATCACCGCCATGCCCCACAAGGCAATGGCAATCCCGGTTTTCAGCACGATATAGGCCACAGCAGGCCAATAGCCGATGCTTGCGGCCATCGGGCCGCCATCCTGCAACATCAGGGCGGGGGTATAGACCGCCATGAACGGAATGACAAAACCGGCGGCAGCGATTTTGATCGCCTCCATCGAGATTTTAAGGCCGCTTTCCCGCGCAATCGGCCCGGCGGCAAAACAGGCCAGCGCGACCGGCGGTGTCAGATCGGCCAGAATGCCGAAATAAAACACGAACATGTGACTGACAATCAGCGGCACACCCAGTTCCAGCAAGGCCGGACCGGCAATCGACGAGGTGATGATATAATTGGGGATCGTCGGAATGCCCATGCCCAGCACGATGCAGGTGACCATGGTCAGAACCAGCGACAAAAACAGGCTTTGATCGCCGACATGGACAATGAACTGGCCAAAGGTGTTGGCCGAACCGGTCAGGGTCATGGTGCCGATAATAATGCCGACAATTGCACAGGCGACCCCGACCGGTAGGGCGGTTTTCGCGCCTTCGGCCAAAGAATCACGGCAGATACCAAGTGTTTCCCGCCCGCCCTTGGAAAAGGCGTTCCAGGCGATCAGGGCGGCGACGGCGGCGACCACCACCATGATGCCGAATTTGAAAAAGGCGGCGGCAACAAAGCCCAGCCCGACCCAGAAAATGATCCGGATGATTTGCGACGGCAGGCCCAGGGCCACCGAACCGCCCAGAATCAGCAATACGGTCAGGGCAAGGCCGACGGTTCCTGCGAAAAGCGGCGTATAGCCGGTAAACAGCAGATAGACCAGAATCGCCAACGGCACGATCAGATACCACTGTTTTTTGATGGCGTCTTTGGCCGACGGCAATTCGGATTTTTTCATACCCGACAGGCCGTGTTTGCCGGCCTCCAGATGGACCATCCAGAAGGCCGAGGCAAAATACAGAATGGCCGGGATCAGGGCGGCCTTGACCACCTCGTAATATTCAACGCCCAGCGTTTCGGCCATGATAAAGGCCACCGCCCCCATCACCGGCGGCATCAGTTGCCCGCCCATCGAGGATGTCGATTCGACCCCGCCCGCAAAGGCGGCGCGATAGCCAAACCGTTTCATCAGCGGGATGGTGAATTGCCCGGTGGTCACGACATTGGCAACGCCCGACCCCGAAATTGTGCCCATCAGACCCGATGAAATCACCGATACCTTGGCCGGGCCGCCACGGGCATGACCGACAAGGCCCATCGACACATCGGTAAACAGTTTGATCATGCCGGCCTTTTCCAGAAAGGCCCCAAACAGGATAAACAGGAAAATAAAGGTCGAAGACACATAAATCGGAATGCCGTAAATGCCTTCGGTGCCATAGGTCATATGTTCGATGACCTGGGCAAAATCATAGCCGCGATGGTTTAGCGGCGAAGGCAAATATTCCCCAAACAGGCAATAGGCCAGAAACGCCCCGGCGATAATCGGCAAGGCCGGACCCATCAGGATATAGGCCCCGAAAAACACCCCGATCAGCGCGACAATGCCAAATGCAATATCCATCTGTGACGGATCGCCTGCACGCAGCAACAAATCGCGATATTCGATCCATTGATACCCGGCAACCGCCACCCCCGACAGGGCGATGATCCATGCCAGGGTTTTGATCGACACCGATTTTTTGCGGGCAATCGCAATCAGCGGAAACACCAGCAACAGCAAAAAGCCGACATGCACCGCCCGGGTGACCTGGCTGGCGAAATCGACAATATGGGCGGCGGTGGCAATCTGGAAAACGGAAAAGGCAAAAGCAATCCAGAACAGCAGGCGACCTTCAAAGGTCGGGCCAAAACTGTTTACAAGCGGATCGTGCAAACCCAGATCCGGTGCATCGGATGGCATCTGGTGGGTCGTTTCGTCACGCGACATGTCGGGTCCCCGGCAGAGATACGGCTTAAACACATAATATCAGGATATCAAAACAGGCACCGGTCAGGGCATCTGTCCCTGACCGGTCTGTTGAAGGGTGGTTCTGACTATCTGGTGGTGTAAAAGCGTTCCGCACCCGGATGCAGCGGAACCGGCATACCGTCCAGTGCGCTGTCGAGGCTGATGGCGCGGGCGGCACTGTGGGCGGCGGTCATTGCGGGCAGATTTTCAAACAATTGTTTGGTCATCTGATAGGCGGTTTCTTCGGGCACATCGGAATGAGTGACCAGGAAGTTGACGACAGCAACCGTGCTGACATCGGCATCCTGACCTTCATAGGTGCCTGCCGGAATGGTGGCATAGATATAAGGCGCGCCCAGTGCGGACACGACATCTTCCGGAACTTCCACAATCACGACTTCCATCGAGGTTGACAGATCCTTGAGCGAGGCAACGCCCAGACCGGCAGACTGCAAGGTGGCATCAAGCTGACGGTTTTTGATCAGTTCGACGGATTCGGCGAAGGGCAGATATTCGACCTTGCCCAGATCGTCATAGGACATGCCCGCCGCGCCAAAAATCGCACGGGCATTCAGTTCGGTACCGGATTTCGGCGCACCAACCGACAGGCTTTTGCCTTTCAGATCGGCAAGCGAGGTAATGCCGGATTCCTTGGAGGCGACAATCTGGATATAGTTCGGATAAATCGCCGCAATCCCGCGCAGCTTGTCAAGCGGGGCCTTGAAGCCGACTTCTTCGTTGCCTTCCCATGCCAGTTTCACCGAATCCCCAAGGGCAAACGCAATTTCACCCTTGCCGGCCTGCAACAGATTGAGGTTTTCAACCGATGCCTTGGTTGACTGGACCTGGGTACGGGCGCCCTCGATCTTTTCGCCGTAAATATTGGCAAGGGCCGCACCCAGCGGATAATAAACGCCCGAGGTGCCCCCGGAAAGAACATTGATAAATTCATCGGCCTTGGCAACCGACAGGCTGCCGATGCTGAGTGTCGCGGCAATAACGCCAGCCAGAACGGATTTCGTTGCGATAGATGTCATTGTGACTTCCTCCCTTGGATGTCGTGGTTTTTTGACGTGGCCTGTCCCCGAAAGGCAGAAGGCCACGATATCGGACAGTAGATGATGTTAAGGTAATCCCGAAAGGCACACTAGCGCACAAATGCAGGTCAAAGCGGACAGAGCACAGAAATCCGGACTGCAAACCCGATGGGGCAGTTCAGACATTCCAGGATCATGACCGTAAAAACGCCCTGCAAGGCATGTGATGTTCCTCCCGATAGCCGTATTGGTTTTTGTTATTTTGGCCGACACACGCAAGTGTCATGCCAGATTGCCCAATATTATTTTGTTTTAAAATCAAAGGGCTGCTGAATCATAATCAATGTCATCGGCGGTTTTTTGCCGATTGTGACGCCGACATAAGCAAAAAATTGCCGATTTTCCAGTCACGCTCCATCGCAGGGTATCATCAAATGGCGTTGGCACAAATTGTCCTGTCAGGGAGCGTCGCGGCGCAGATCGAGCTTTTTCATTTTTTCATTCAGGGTACGACGCGGCAGGTCGAGTTCATCCATAACCGCCTTGATGTTGCCGTTATGGCGATCAAGGGCGTCGCGAATGATCTGTTGTTCAAAGCGGCGCATCCGGTCTGTCAGGGTTTGACCGGTTCCGGTTCCTGATTCCGGGGCCGTCTGATCGGGGCCGGGTCGAAACAGGCGCGGCCATTTTTCCTGGGCGGTGCCGGTCAGAAGAACATAACGTTCCGCCAGATTTTTCAATTCCCGGATATTGCCCGGCCAGTCATGGTCCAGCAAGCGGGCCAACAGGCTTGCGGGGGGCTTTTCATAGGGTCTTTCAAATGTTTCTGCCGCGCGTTCGGCAAAGATATCAAACAAGTGGGGGATATCTTCCGTGCGTTGTTTCAACGGGGCGATTTTGAGTTCAAACGTATTGATGCGAAACAAAAGATCTTCGCGGAACCGCCGTTCGGCCACGGCTTTTACAAGGTCTTCGTTGGTGGCACAGATCAGGCGAAAATTGATTTTGACCGGGATATTGGACCCGACCCGAACCACTTCGCGCTGTTCGATCACACGCAGCAGCTTGGCCTGCAAGGCAAGGGGCATGCTTGAAATTTCATCGAGAAACAGCGTGCCGTTATCGGCATGTTCGACCCAGCCGATGCGGCGTGCGGCGGCCCCGGTAAAGGCCCCTTTTTCATGCCCGAAAAGCTCGCTTTCGGCGGTGTTTTCGGGAATGGCCGCACAATTGACGGCAACAAAACGCCGGTCATGGTGCGGGCCAAGGTCATGAATGGCGCGGGCGACCAGTTCCTTGCCGGTGCCGGTTTCGCCCGAAATCAAGACCGCAACCCCGGTCGGGGCGATATTGGCAATTTCGGCTTTCAGGGCCTGCATGGCCCGGCTGTTGCCGATCAGGCGGCTGTCCAGGCTGCTTTTTTGCGAAACCTGCATGCGCAACAGGCGGTTTTCGATCACCAGTTTGCGTTTTTCGATGGCCCGGTCAATGGTGCCCAGAATGTCGCGCGGCTCGAACGGTTTTTCGATAAAATCATAGGCCCCGATCTTCATCGCCTCCACCGCCATCGGCACATCGCCATGCCCGGTCATCAGGATCACCGGGATGTCGCGATCAATGGCAAAAACCGATTTGGCAAAGGTGATGCCATCCATACCGGGCATTTTGACATCGGTCAGGATTACCCCGGCAAACCGGGCGGTGATGTCTTTTTGCGCCGTTTGCGGATTGGCATGGCTGCGCACTTTATAACCCGACAGTTCCAGCCATTGTGACAGGCTGGCCCGCATCGCGGCTTCGTCATCGACAATGATGACCTGGGGTTCGGAAAGGTGCGATGTCATGATGGCGGGTCCCCCTGCATCAAGGGCAATTGAATTTCAAAACAGGCCCCGGCCCCGGCATTGTTACCGGCTTTGATATTGCCGCCGAAATCGCGCACGATCCCGTAGGAAACCGACAGGCCAAGGCCAACCCCCTGTCCCGGTTCCTTGGTGGTAAAGAACGGATCAAACAGAAAATCGATGGTTTCGTCATCAATGCCCGGGCCGGTATCAATGATCCGGACAATGGCGAAATTGCCCGACCGTTCAAGATAAACCGCAATTTGCTTGTTGTGGCATCCCTCCATGGCATCAAGCGCGTTGCGCATGACATTGACAAAAACCTGTTCAATCCGGACCAGATCGGCATGGACAATCAGATCGGGTTCCTGTTGCCACAGCGACAATACGCATCCTTCGGTCTGAAGTTGCGATGCCAGCAACCGGGTGACATTGTCGAGTGCGGTTCTGAGATCAACCGGGACCAGAACCCCGGTTGATTTGCGCGAAAATGTTTTCAGTTGGCCGGTAATCGCCCCCATGCGTTCGGTCAGTTCGGCGATTTGGGCGACATTCTGATCCAGCCCGTCGATTTGGCCGCGTTCCAGCATCAGCCGGGCACTGGCGCAAAAGGTCCGGATGGCGGCAATCGGCTGATTGATTTCATGGGCGATGGCCGCCGACATCTGACCCAGGGCGGCCAGTTTTCCGGCCTGAACCAGTTCCTGCTGGGTGCCGCGCAGTTCGGCCTCGGTTTTGCGTCTTTCGCCGATTTCTTCTTCAAGGCGGGTATTAAGCGCCTGAATACGGGTAAATTCTTCGGATTTGCGCTGGGATGCCAGTTTCAGTTCGCGTTCGCGCAGAAATAAAACCAGCAGCACAATCAGCCCCGATGCGATGGCCGACAGCAACAAGACAGTCATCTGCCGTTCGATGACATAATCCATTGGCGTCAGATAAGACAGGTTCCAGTCGCTGCCGCTGACTGGTTTGACATCGCGCAGAAACCGGTCAGCGCCGATTTCAAGGATACCCTCCGTGCCCGACGGGTCGGGGTCGATATCCATCGGGATCAGTTCCTGCCCGTAATATTGCCGGTTGCGGGCGATAGTGTCGCGTTCCTGATCGCTCAGCGGGCGCAGCATCCGGTATTTCCAGTCGCCCCGGCTGGTCAGGATGATGACGCCGTTTGCATCGGACACAAACACGCTTTCCCCGCCCCCGCGCCAGCTTTGTTCCAGTTCATCGAGTTCGATTTTGACCGTCACCACACCCATGATCGTGCCGTTTTTCAAAATCGGGTGCGATATGAACAGGCCCGATCGCCCGGTTGTGACACCGACCCCGAAAAAGAAACCTTCGCCACCGCTTGCTGCGTCGCGAAAATAGGATCGAAAGCCATAATCGTTGCCGACAAAACTGTCGGGGGTTCCCCAGTTGCTGGCCGCGACCGTCATGCCATCAATATCCATGACATAAAGGGCCGCCGCGCCGGACCGGTCATTGACCTGCTTCAGATATTGATTGGCGGTGTCGGCCTGCCGGGTTCCCGATACAATATCGATAACCTCGTGGTGGCGTGAAACGACATAGGGCAAATAACGATATCGTTCGACCGTTGCGCGCAAGGTGCTTTCATAAAGGGCAAGGCGCGCCTGTGCGGTTTGTTGCAATTGGTCGATGGTCAGGTTGCCGGTCGCATTCACCGCCAGCCAGACAACCAGCCCGGCAACTGCAAGGCCGACAAGGCTGAGCGATGCACGGCTATAGGATACGAGCCAATGGAACATTGCCGCCCTTTGTTGCTGCGATTGGTGACAGGCTGGATGACACTTATGGGGTTTGTACCGGGGAAGTCAATAAACCCGCATTGATCTGCCGGTATGAATACCCGGCTTTCAGGGCATAGGGAATATGGTAAAAAACAAATACGATATTGTATCTAAAACCTTGATTTTGCCCCAACCGGCTATTTTTTCGCCACAATGGGATGTAATTTGATAGGTTCAATTATCAGTTTTATGTGTCCAGATGACGAGGCCAATGTGAGCAAAATCGCACTTGTGGATGACGATCGCAACATTCTGACATCGGTTTCGATGGCGCTGGAAGAAGAAGGTTATGAGGTCACGACCTATTCCGACGGATCGGAAGCCTTGCACGCCCTGACCAGGGATGAGCCGGATCTGGCCATTCTCGATATCAAGATGCCGCGCATGGATGGTCTGGAATTACTGACCCATTTGCGCAAGAAAACCCAGATGCCGGTGATCTTTCTGACATCGAAGGATGACGAGGTCGATGAACTGACCGGTTTGCGCATGGGGGCCGATGATTATATCAAAAAGCCGTTTTCACAGCGTTTGTTGCTGGAACGTATTCGTACCCTGTTGCGGCGTGCCGAATTGATGCGGGCGGGCGGCATTCGTCCCAACGGATCGGATGACATGCTTCAGCGCGGCGATCTGGTGCTGGACCCGTCACGCCATATGTGCAGCTGGAAGGGCCAGCATGTCAATCTGACCGTGACCGAATTTCTGTTGATTCAGGCGCTGGCAAAACATCCGGGCCATGTGAAAAACCGCGATCAGCTGATTGATGCGGCGTATGGCGAACATATTTATGTCGATGACCGTACCATCGACAGTCACATCAAGCGTCTGCGCAAGAAATTCCGCGAAACCGACACCGAATTCAAGGAAATCGAAACCCTGTACGGCGTCGGGTATCGTTATCGCGACACTGTGGTTGTGCCGGGATGATTCCGGTTATGTCCGGCCTTGTAACTGTGCGGGTCCGTGACAGGTGTCTTCAGCCTGAAATGCAGATATGAATGAGTGAACATCCCGCATCCGGAACCCCGCCCGGTTCCGGTCCATCCGAATATCGTGCCGGTCGTCTGGAAGAACGGCACGGGCTGTTTTCGCCGTTGACGTGGCGGATTCTGGCTGTAAATGCGCTGGCGCTTTTTGTGCTGGTGGCGGGGATTTTGTATCTGGGTCGCTATAAACAGGAACTGATTCATTCGGAACTTGAGGCGATGGCGGTGCAGGCCGAAATGTATGCGGCTGCCCTGTCCACATCGGCGGTCGGGCCGGGGGATGACGCCACCGAACGGGTGAAACTTGAAGTCGCACGGGAAATGGTGCGCCGCCTTGTCGGCATTACCGGGGCGCGGACCCGGCTGTTTGCCGCCAACGGGCAACTGATTGCCGACAGCCGCAATATCCGGGCCTTTGGCGCCGGGGCGGTGCAGGCCGAAGATTTGCCGCCGCCGGGCGAAGAAGACCGGTTTGCCGAAATCATGCGCTATCTGACCGACGGGCTTTTGACCCTGTTTGAGGGTGAAAAGCCCTTGCCGCTTTATGTTGATCCGCCGATTGCCAGCGCGGCCGATTATCCCGAAGTCCGTGCCGCCCTTGGCGGTTATTCACGCGGCGTGGTGCGGGTTGACCCACAGGGGCAGCGGGTGTTGTCGGTGGCGGTGCCGGTCCAGCGTTTCAAACGGGTTCTGGCATCGGTGATGCTGACCAAAACCGGCGATCAGATTGAAACCGCCCTTCAGGCGGTGCGGCTGGATATCCTCAAGATTTTTGTGTTTGCCTTTGGCATTACGGTGTTGTTGTCGATTTATCTGGCCGGGGTGATTACGCGGCCGCTGAACCGGCTGGCGCGGGCGGCGGAACGGGTCCGGCGCAGCAAAAACCGGCAATTTACCATTCCGGACCTGACGGATCGCAATGATGAAATTGGTGATTTGTCGGGCACCTTGCGCGATATGACCGAAACCCTGTGGGACCGGATGGATGCGATTGAACGGTTTGCCGCCGATGTCGCCCATGAAATCAAAAATCCGCTGACCTCGCTGCGCAGTGCCGTGGAAACGGCGGTGCGCCTCAAGGATCCGGAACGCCAGCGCCGCCTGATGGAAGTTATTGCCGAAGACGTGCAGCGCATGGACCGTCTGATCAGCGATATTTCCGATTATTCGCGCATGGATGCCGAATTGTCGCGGGCCGAAAGCGAAAATGCTGATCTGCGATCCTTGCTGCAAACCCTTTCGGAACTTTACAATGTGACGGAGGGGGGGGCGTCGGTGACGGTCAAGGCCCCGGAAAACCTGATGGTTCCGGCCCTTGAAAGTCGTCTGGTTCAGGTGTTCCGCAATCTGATCAGCAATGCCATTACCTTTTCCCCGCCGGGTGGCGAAGTCCGGGTGCGGGCATGGCGTGATAAAAACGAGGCCGTGATTACGGTTGAGGATGACGGGCCGGGGATTCCGCCGGGCAAGGAAAGTGCGGTTTTTGACCGGTTCTATACCGAACGGCCGCAGGGCGAAAAATTCGGCCAGCATTCGGGGTTGGGCCTGTCGATTTCCCAGCGCATTGTCGCGGCCCATAATGGCGAACTGACCGCCTCGAACCGGATGGTCGATGGCAAGGTCGCCGGGGCGTGCTTTACCTTGCGTCTGCCCTTGCAGGTGTGACCTTTTTCATTTTTGTTCGCTGCAATGCACATTCGCCGTTTGACAAGCGCTGTGCCCGCGATCATCGTTTCGCCCGACATGGTACAAATACACGCAAATTGTGTTGCCCTGCGCGGTCATGGCGTTTTGTTGCGCGGACCGTCGGGGGCTGGCAAATCCGATCTTTCCCTGCGGCTGATCCGGCGGGGCGGGTGGCTTGTGGCCGATGACCGCACGGTTTTGCATGCCGAGAATGGCGCGTTGATCGCACGGGTGCCGACGGTGATTGAGGGTCTTCTGGAAGTGCGCGGCATTGGCGTGGTCGAAGTGCGCCATCGCAAACAGGCACATATCCGGGTGATTATTGATCTGGTGCCGCCCGAAGAGGTTGATCGTCTGCCCGATCCCCATCATGATGTTGTCTGCGGGATTACGGTGCCGGTCTGGCGGTTATGGGCGTTTGAAATTGCCGCAACCGAGAAAATCGAAGTGGCGCTGGCCATCGCAACAGGCGAGATGCGGACGCGGATATGACACAAACCGATCAGATAGATTCCGCCGATGCCAAAGAAAACGGCAGCATCGGCAAGCAAACGGCGCGGCTGGTGCTGGTGACCGGGGTGTCGGGGGCGGGCCGGACGACGACCCTTAAAATCCTGGAAGATTTCGGGTTTGATGCGGTCGATAATCTGCCACTGCGCCTGTTGCCCAATTTTCTGGTGTCCGATGCCGATCTGGGTGCGCCTTGTGCCATCGGCCTTGATATCCGCACCCGTGATTTTGGCGTGGATCAGTTTGCCGATATTGTCCGTTCCTTGCGTGCGCAGCCGGGGCTGGAACTGACATTATTGTTTGTTGATGCCGACACCACGATTTTGCAGCGGCGCTTTACCGAAACCCGCAGGCCCCATCCCCTGACTCAGGACCGCCCGCTGATTGATGCCATCACGCATGAAAAACGGCTGATGGCGCCGATTGCGACGCTGGCCGATATGATCATTGATACATCGCGTCTGAAACCTGCCGAATTGCGCATGATCCTTTTGGACCAGTTCCATATTGGCGACAAGGATGGCATGTCGGTCTTTGTCAAAAGTTTCTCGTTTCGGCAGGGATTGCCGGGCGAGGCCGACCTTGTTTTTGATGTGCGCTTTTTACGCAATCCGCATTATGATCCCGAGCTTCGCGTTTGTACGGGGCTGGATGACCGGGTGGGGCGCTATATTGAACAGGATGGCGATTTCGCCGGTTTCATGACCCGTCTGAAAGATCTGATTGCGCCGATCTTGCCCCGATACGCCGAAGAGGGCAAAAGCTATCTGACCATTGCGATAGGTTGTACTGGCGGACAGCACAGATCGGTTTATATTGCGCGGCTGTTAAATGACTGGATTGGCCAGCTTGGCTATGATGTTCATCTCAGCCATCGGGACAAACCGGCCGAGCCGGATGAACAGAAATCTGGGGGAGAAGCGATATGATGGAGAAAACGGCATGATCGGAATGGTGCTTGTCACCCACGGCGATCTGGCAAGGGAATTTGTTGCGGCGCTGGAACATGTGGTTGGTCCGCAGGAAAATATTGCTGTTGTGTGCATCGGGCCGGATGACGACATGGAAAAACGGCGCGCCGATATTCTGGCCTGTGTCGGCAAGGTCGATACCGGCAAGGGGGTTGTGCTGTTGACCGACATGTTTGGCGGCACCCCGTCCAATCTGGCGATTTCGATCATGGAACAGGCCCATGTCGAAGTCATTGCCGGGGTCAATTTGCCGCTTTTGATCAAACTGGCCTCGGTACGGATTGACGGCACTTTGACCGAATCGGTCAATGCGGCACAAGAAGCCGGCCGCAAATATATCAATGTCGCGTCGCGTTTGCTGAGCGGCGAGGAATAAAAACAATATTATTTCGGGTCAGACAGCGACCGGCTGCGCTGGCCCGGACAAGCGGGGACAAAAATGGGGCAGACTGAAAAGCGGATCGTGACCATTGTCAATCAGCGCGGTTTGCACGCGCGGGCAGCGGCAAAATTTGTTAAACTGGCAGGCGAATTTGACGCCCGCGTCATGGTGCGCAATCGCGGCACCGAGGTTTCGGGGGTGTCGATCATGGGGCTGATGATGCTGGCAGCATCAACCGGCACCGATATTGAAATCGAAGTTTCGGGCAGTGAAGGGGCAAAGGCGCTGGGCGCGCTGACCGATCTGGTCGAGGCCGGATTTCACGAAGACTAGGGTTTCGGCCCATACCCGCTTTCTGATCCGGAAGGCGGGCAATCAACAGGCAGAACGCCGACAGGAAACGTTTGACAGTGACACCGCAAGATACCAGCGGCCCCCAACCTGTTTCGTCACGCCGGGTTTTGACCGGGCTGGGCGTATCGGGGGGCATTGCCATTGGCCGGGCCTTTGTCGTGGACCGGCAATTTGTCCATGTGCCGCGCCATCGTCTTGAAAATGATGATATCAACGCCGAAATTGCCGCCCTGCATCAGGCAGTGGCCAGTAGTATCGAGCATTTGCATCGCCTGAAAAACCAGTCCGGGGCGCGCGACAGTGCGGCGTCCGAAGAACTGGGATTTTTGCTGGATGCCTATATCCATATGTTGACGCAATCGCGGCTGGTGCGCGGGGCCGAAGAGCGCATCCGCGATCAGAACATGAATGCGGTATGGGCGGTCAGCGATGTGATCGAGGATATCACCGGCCAGTTCGAGGCGATTGACGACCGTTATCTTGCCGCCCGGGCATCGGATATTCGCGATGTCGGGCTGCGCCTGATGCGCAATCTGACCGGCGAAACCGACCGGGCCTTTGACACCGCCCCGCGCGGGGCGATTCTGGTGGCCGAGGAAGTCAGCCCGGCCGATATGGCGCGGCTTGAACCCGGCCAGATTGCCTCTTTCGTCACGGCGATTGGCGGGGCCGAAGGCCATGCCGCGATTATGGCGCGGTCCTTAGGCCTGCCTGCCGTTCTGGGGGCGACCGGCATCATTGGCGGTGTGTCGGGCGGCGAGATGATGATCGTGGACGGCACACGGGGCGAGGTAATCCTGCGACCCGATGCCGCCGATCTTGACCGATATCGCCAGCGTCGGGATGACTGGCTGGCGGTGCGGCAGAAACTGTTGCGTTTGCGCGATGTGCCGTCCGAAACATCGGACGGGGTGACGCTGGATCTGCATGCCAATATCGAATTACCGGTCGAGGTTGCCGGTGCACTGGCCAATGGGGCCACCGGCATCGGGCTGTTACGCAGTGAATTCATGTTCATGAACAAACGCTATTTGCCGGGCGAAGACGAACAATATCGCGAACTGGCCGATATCGTGACGCAGATGGGCGGCAAACCGGTGACGATCCGCACCCTTGATATTGGCGGTGAAAAACTGGCGCTGTCGCTTCAGGAAGAAATGGGCACGGGGCCAAACCCGGCATTGGGGCTGCGCGGGGTGCGGTTGTCGTTGCGCAGGCGCGATCTTTTGGAAACGCAACTTGCGGCAATTTTGCGTGCTTCCTTGCTGGGGCCGGTGCGGGTTTTGATTCCGATGGTGGTCAGCATTCATGAAATGATCCGGGTGCGGCAGGTTTACAACGCGGTTGCCAAACGCCTGCGTCAGGACGGGCATGGCATCCCGGATATGTTGCCGCCGTTGGGGGCGATGATCGAAATTCCGGCCGCCGCCCTGACGATTGATGCACTGGCGCGCGAATGCGAATTTTTTGCCATCGGCACCAATGATCTGACGCAATATACCCTGGCAATCGACCGCAGCGACGATCAGGTGGCGGATTTGTATGACCCGTTGCATCCGGCGGTGTTGCGCCTGATCCACGAGGCGGTGACGGTGGCGGGCCGCCATGATATTCCGATCAGCGTTTGCGGCGAAATGGCCGGTGATCCGCGTTATACGTCATTGTTTATCGGCTTTGGCCTGCGCAATCTGTCGATGTCGCCGGTCAATTTGCTACCGGTCAAACAACGCCTGCGCAAGATTGACCTGCGCACCGCCGCAGATCATGCCGGGCGGGTGATGGAACAATGGGATTCAGCCCGGATTGCCATGATGCTGGATGATTTCAACGATCTGGCGTGATCAGAAACGCAATCAGCGTTTCAATCGGCCAGTTTATCCGGCCATTGGCGGTGGTCATGACGCACCGCCAGAATATCGACATGTGTGGATGTAACCCGATAGGCGATGACAAAGGGTGTTTTGCCAATCACCAGTTCGCGGGTGCCGTCAATCCGTCCACTGCGCCCCATCATCGGATGATGGGGGAGAAGATTGGCGCGGGTGCGAATCCCCGACAGGATTTTTTGCGCGGCGACCGGGTTCCGGGCGGCAAGAAAATCAAAAATTTCCGAAAGGTCGCGTAATGCCGGACGGGTCCAGCGCAAAATCATGCGGAGTCTTTCGACAGGGCCTGTGCGGCTTTTTGATCAAAACTGTCAAACAGCCTGTCAATGTCTTCGGGCGATGCAAAATCCCCGGCTTCTGCGGCGGCCAGCCCGTCTTCGATTTGGGCCTGCCAGCGGGTTTCTTCACGGATATAGCGGTCGATGGCTTCATTGACGATGACGTTACGGGACCGCTGCTGTTCCTGTGCAAGGGCGTCAATTTTTTCCAGCGTGCCGGAATCGGTTCTGACGGAAAAATTCTGAGAGGACATTTTGCCGACCTTTGACAGCAGTCATGAAAATGGTTGTATCCGATGATATGGCAGATCAGGGCAGATGACAATTGCCAGACAGATGCCAGAGGCGGCCATGATGCCCGATGATTTTACGATCCGGCGTGAGGGAACCCCTATTTGTCCAGTAACAGCCGAACCCCAAAGGCCGCCAGCATCAGACCCATCGCCCGTTCAAAATACAGACGGACCTTCTGATATTGCCCCCGGATAGGGCGGGATGACAGCAAGATGGCCACCGACCCGTACCAGACGATTTCGATGACAAAGGCCCCGGCCAGAATGACGCCTTTTGCCCAAAGGGCGGTTTGCGGGGGAATGGCGGCGGCGTAAATGCCGATAAAAAAGGCGATGGCCTTGGGATTGGACAGGCACATGATAAAGCCGTGCCGCCATCCCTGGGCAAAGCTGGAGACATCCGTTGCATCTGTGGTCGGCAGGGGCCGGTTTGCACCGCGCCATGCCAAAATGCCCAACCAGATCAGATAAAGACCGCCCGCCAACTGGATGGTGCGGGCCAGCCAGCCGATTTGGGCGAGGACGACGGCAAGTCCCACCATTGTCAGAATGGCGTAAATTGTTGCCCCGGATGCCAGCCCGAAAGCAGCCCCGAAGGCGGCCCGTTTTTCACCGGCCATTGCCATGCGCGATATCAGGGCAAAACTGGGGCCGGGGCTGATGACAATGGCCAGATAAATGCCAAGGGCGGCGATGATGACGGCGATATTTCCATTCATCCGATCACCAGCCGGATGGCGGCGAAAACAAAAAACAGACCCAGAACGGCATTGATCCCGCGTTGGGCCCGGCTGTAAAGACGGACCATGACCGGGGTGGAAAAGGCGATGGCCGCCGATGTGTAAAACAGGATGGCAAAGGCCATCGTCCCGCCCAGAAGAATGGCGACGACCCAGACGGGTGCGCCGGGTTTCAATCCCAGCGAGATGATGGCAATCCATGCCAGAATGGCCTTGGGATTGGTCAGGTGAATGCCCCAGCCACGCAAGAAATGCCCGCCCGGACCAGAAATGCCCTTGGCCGGGGCCGGTGCAAGCGGATCGTGCCGGGATGTGGCCGACCGAAAGGCCTTGAAGGCCAGAAACAGCAAATAAAGGCATCCGGCAATGCGGATGATATCAAGCGCGCCTGGCCATGACGCCAGCACGGAAGACAGGCCAAGGGCGGCCAGCATCCCCCATGTAAAGGAACCGCAGACAACGCCCAGTCCAAGGGCGACACCGGCCTTGCGGCCCGATCCCATTGCTGTGCCCATGGTCGATAGCAAGGCGGGGCCGGGGCTGATGGTGGCAAGGATGAAGGTGGCATAGGCGATCAAAATGCCCGGCCCGTAATATGCAAGGGGGGTCATGGCTGGTGGCTCCGGTCTGTCGCCAGCCAGTCGAGAACCTGTGCGGCGCTGTGATGGGGGGGAAATACCGGATAGAAAACCTTGATGATCCGGGCATCGCGGCAAATCAGTGTCACCCGCCGCAAAACCGGACGACCGGCGGCTTTCACCTCAAACAGCGGCAGGGAAAGGGCGCTTTGAAAAGCAAGGTTTTCATCGCTAAGCAGATCATAGGGCAAATGAAGGCGGGCGATTTCACCGGCAAGATACGCCGGGGACTGGGTGGCAAGGCCAAAAACAGTGGCCCCGAATGCGGCAAGGTCGCAGTGATGGTCGCGAAATGCGCAGGATTGTGGCGTGCATCCACGGGCACCGGGAATGGCATCCCAATTGTCTGGCAAGCCCGCATCATCCTTGCCAGACATCGGGTAAAGATACATCACCACCAGACCACCAAGCCCCGCCATGTCAACAGAACGGCCCGATGCGCCGGTCAGTGTGACCGGCGGCAGGGACAGGCCGACAAGATGGTCGCAGGCCCCGTCATCAACAGGGGCAGGCAGATAGGGCGGCAATTCGGGATGCGGGATCGATGTCATGGAATGTGCCCTTGCAGGATATGAATATCCGGCAGCATAAAAAATGTGACACTTTTTGAAAATTGAAATAGTGTCACATGACACTTATTAAAGGAACCCGTTGTGCGATTGCAATCCCCGTGGCGGCCCCGCCTTGCCGATAATGCCGCATCCCCCTCCGACCGGCTGGTGATGGCGCTGGCCGATGATATTCTGGAAGGCAGGCTGCCATCGGGGGCACGGGTGCCGGCCCATCGCGATCTGGCCTATCAGTTGGGAATCGGGGTGGGAACGGTTACCAAGGCCTATGCTGTTCTGGAACGGCGCGGCCTTGTGCGCAGCGTCAAGGGTCGGGGGACTTTTGTGGCGGTGGCGGTGGCCCGGCGGGGCGATAGTGTCGATCTGAGTGTCAATACCCCGCCGCCGATGCTGGGCGAACATTTGCTGGCGCAGACACTGGAGACGATATCGCGGCAGGTTGATCCGGTGCTTTTCACCACGTATCCGCCTGCGGTGGGACATGATGAACATCGCCGCCTGCTGGCATACTGGTTTGAGGGGCTGGGCATGGTTGTCCGGCCGGAAAATCTGATCCTGTGCAGCGGGGCGCAACAGGCCCTTAATATCGCCTTTTCGGTTGCGATCCCGCCGCGCGGGACGATTTTGACCGAGGCCCTGACCTATCCCGGTGCGATTGCGCTAGCCCGCCATGCGCGATACCGGCTGACGGGGATTGCGATGGATGACGAGGGCATGATGCCCGATGCGCTGGAACAGGCGCTGGCGGCGCGGACAGACCGGTCGCAACCGGTGGCGGTGTATGTCACGCCGACCATGCATAATCCGACGACCGCGACGATGGGATATGCCCGGCGGGTGGAAATTGCCCGGATATGCCGACATCACGATGTTCTGGTGATCGAAGATGATGTTTATGCCCTGACGGCGGCGGCGGAATTTCCGCCAATTGCCATGCTGGCCCCGGAACGGACATTTTACGTCAACAGCCTGTCAAAAACCCTCAGCCCCGGCCTGCGGATTGGCGGGCTGGCGGTGCCGCCGGGCTGGATGGATCAGGCCGAAACGGCCTTGCGGGCCACCGGTCAGATGGTATCGCCATTGTCCTGTGCGGTGATGGGGCAATGGTTGTCGGATGGCACGGCGTCTTCGATTCGCGGTGCAATCCGGCGCGAGGCCGGGCGGCGGCGGTCTGTGGCCCGGCATATTCTGGGGGCGGCAATGCATTTGCCGAACCATGACGGGTTTCATGTCTGGTTGCCGATGGATCGGCAGGCCGCGCACCATGTGGCACATGCGGCCGCATCCCTTGGCATTATCGTCACCCCGCCTGCGGCGATTGCGGTTGACCCCGATGGCCCGGCAAGCGGGATACGGTTATGTCTGGGGGCGGTAATGCCGGGGATTTTGCCCGATACGCTGGCCCAGATCGCCCGCATCATCACCCATCGCCAGAATACGCCGTTACCGGCGCATCCGTCGGTCTGAGGCAGGGCCGTCATCGTCTTAAAATGCGCCGCAACGCAGAAAAGACTTGATGTCGATATAAAGATATCTTTATATAGATGGAATGCGGAGGCGATTATCGCCCGCGACAGGATTTCAAATACGCTTTTGCTGCCCGGACGGGGCGGGAAGGGCGTTGTTTTGTATGATGGAGACGACATGTCCAGTTTTACCGATTACAAGGTCGCAGACCTTTCGCTGGCCGATTGGGGCCGCAAGGAAATTGCGATTGCTGAAACCGAAATGCCGGGCCTGATGGCGCTGCGCAGCGAATTTGGCGCCAAGCAGCCTTTGAAGGGTGCCCGCATTGTCGGTTGCCTGCATATGACGATCCAGACGGCGGTTCTGATTGAAACCCTGACCGCGCTGGGCGCGACGGTCCGCTGGTCGTCCTGCAACATTTTCTCGACCCAGGATCAGGCCGCCGCCGCGATGGCCGCCGCCAATATCCCGGTTTTCGCCTGGAAGGGTGAAACCGAAGAAGAATTCTGGTGGTGCATCGAACAGACCATCAAGGGGCCGGATGGCTGGACCCCGAACCTGATTCTTGATGATGGCGGCGATGTGACGCAGCTGATCCATGAAAAATATCCGGAAATGCTGGCCGATATCAAAGGCCTGTCGGAAGAAACCACGACAGGCGTGCATCGCCTGTATGAAATGGCGAAAAAAGGCCAGCTCAAGGTTCCGGCGATCAATGTCAATGATTCGGTCACCAAATCGAAATTCGACAATCTGTATGGCTGCCGTGAATCGCTGGTTGATGGCATCAAACGGGCGACCGATGTGATGGTTGCCGGCAAGATCGCCGTGGTCGCCGGTTATGGCGATGTTGGCAAGGGTTCGGCCGCATCACTGCGCAGCCAGGGTGCCCGCGTTCTGGTGACTGAAATTGATCCGATCTGTGCGCTTCAGGCCGCGATGGAAGGCTATGAAGTCACGACGATGGAAGATGCCGCCCCGTATGGCGACATTTTCGTCACCACGACGGGCAATATCGACATCATCACGCTGGACCATATGCGCCTGATGAAAGACCGGGCGATTGTCTGCAATATCGGCCATTTTGATTCTGAAATTCAGATCGGGTCGTTGCGCAATTACAAATGGCACAATGTCAAACCGCAGGTGGACGAAGTCGAATTTCCCGATGGCAAACGCCTGATCGTTCTGGCCGAAGGCCGTCTGGTCAATCTGGGCTGTGCGACCGGCCATCCGAGCTTTGTGATGTCGGCATCCTTCACCAATCAGGTGTTGGCGCAGCTTGAATTGTGGAACAATTCCGGCAATTACGAAAACAAGGTCTATGTCCTGCCGAAACATCTTGATGAGAAAGTTGCCGCCCTGCATCTTGACCGTCTGGGCGTCAAGCTGACGAAGCTGAGCCCGGCACAGGCCGATTATATCGCCGTGCCGCAGACCGGCCCGTTCAAGCCGGATCATTATCGCTACTAGGCGATTCTGATACGCGATTTTTGAGAAAAGCCGGTTTCGCAAGAGACCGGCTTTTTCTATGATCACGGCATTGTTTTCAGCAAGGGTGCCGACATGCCGCAACTCAGGATCGAATATTCCGCCAATCTCCCGGTCGGGGATCATCTGCGCCCCTTTGCATTGACCCTGCACCACGCCTTGGCGGAAATTGCCGCGACGGATGTCGGGGCGTTTAAAACCCGGTTGTCGCGGCTGGAAGATTGGGTGATTGGCGATGGCGATGCCCGGCATGCGATGTTTCATGTCGATGTCCGGCTTTTGACCGGGCGGTCCGATGCGGTCAAGCAGGCAGTGGGGCAGTGTGTTCTGGATCAGGCCGTGAAAATGCTGTCAGACCTTGCCGACGGGCGGGAAGTTCAGGTCACGGTCGATATCAGTGATATGGACCGTGACCATTACCAGAAACAGGTGATTGCCGGTCGGGGCAATATTGTTTGATTATTTCGTCTGGCGCAAAGTCTTGACCGGAAGTCCTGAAATGCCCCAGTTTTCCAGTGGCACTTCATCAATAACCACAAAAGTCGTTTTGGGGTCTTTGCCAAGTACGGTTTGAAGCAGGTCGGTGACACCGGCGATCAGCTGGTGCTTCTCTGCATTGCTTGGGCCAAGGCCATCGGGGCCGCCTTCACGGGTGATTTTGATATTTACATAGGGCATGCCTGTTCCTCCCCGGATACATAGACGAAAACCTTGGTTACGATGCGCCATTCGACGCCATGACGCACCAGAGTCAGGAAATCGAGGTAATTTCGCCCCATCATCGACATGCGGGCCATTACGCGGGCAAGCCGGGCGCTGCCAAAAGAAATTTCAAGAACAGCTTCATCGCGGAAATCACCACGCTTTGCAGGGGCTTCTCGTTTGTCGATTCGCGCCATATAGGATTCAAGGTCGAGATAAAGCTCATCGCCTTCTGTGGTGCAGACATAGGAAAGTTCAGGGTGAAAGATTCCTCGCAGCATCGTGCTGTCGGCATGATAAAGACCTTCAAAATAGGTCTCCATCAGCCGGGAAATCGCGCTGTAATCTGTCGGTGTCATTGGATCAACCCTTCAGCCCGCATCGCGGCCTGTGTTGCGGGCCGCATCGCAATGCGGGACATGAAAGCCGCAAGATTTGGCCAGGTTGCCAGATCAATGCCTGTGAAATTCGCCCAGTTGGCGACCACAAACAGATACGCATCGGCAATGGAAAAACAGTCATTCACCAGATATTCACGACCGTCAGAAAAATTCGTTTCGATGTGATCGAATTTCACCCCGACATTTTTTAGGGCCGCGGTTTTTTCGGCCGCTGTGGTTCCGTCGCGAAAAAGTGGCCCGAACGCCTTGTGCAATTCGGATGATATGAAAGTAAGTTGTTCAAACATCCGGGCACGCGGCAGAGCGGCAATCGTCGGCGCAAATGTTCCGTCAGGTGCGCTGTCGGCAAGAAACTGAAGGATTGCCGCGCCCTCGGTCAGGATTTGTCCGTCATCAAGCTGAAGGGCAGGGACATAGCCCTTGGGGTTGATCTTCCGGTAATTTGCGCCCTGTGCTGTTTGTCCGGTGGCGGTGTCAACGGCTTCGATGTCGAAGGGTTGGCCGGTTTCCTGCAAGATAATATGGCTTGCCAGGGAACAGGCACCCGGCTTGTAGAAGAGTTTCATTGGATTTCTCATTTTGTCTGGATTGGTAAAGTGTCAAAATGGCAGGGACAGTTTACATTGACAACAAAGTAACCAATGGTTACCAATGAAAATGGATTACCTGACAGTAACCTGGTAACGCGCCATGCCCCTCAAAATGACCCACAATAAAAGCCCACAACCCCCGCAACCCTGCATGTTGACCGAATGCATGTCGGTCATTACCGGTGCCTGGGCTCCGAACGTCATCTGGTCGCTTCGCGCCGGTCCCCGGCGTTTCAGTGAATTGCGTGCCGACATACCGCCGATCTCGGCCAAGGTGCTTTCAGCCCGTCTGTCGGAACTTCAAAAAAGGGGGATTCTGGTTCGTCATGTCCGGCGCACATCACCGCCTTCGACCGAATATGAATTGACCCCGCTGGGGGCCGAACTGATACCCGCACTTGATGCTATTGTTGCGGTCGGGCATCGCCTGAAAGCTATTCGTGCAAATATCTGAAGAAAGATTCGCTTTCTCTCTGACCGGAAAGGGGCCGTATCTTCACATCAACAATGCTTCATGGATCGGATGATCCGGGGCGTAGCGATGATTGAGCAGTGCGATCAGTTCGCGGGAAAACTGTTTGCCGTTATCCAGAAGCGACCGCATTTCCGGGTGATGCCGGTCATTGGGGTCGATTTTTTCCAGTCGGGTGCGGGTCTCGGGGTCATTAAGCTGGGCCAGAAAATGATCGTAAAGATCAAGGGCCGCAAGGCAGCGGGGGCCAAAGACGGCCTGCAAACGGTCAATCGGTGGCAATTGCAGTAATTGCGACAATTTTGCACGTTTGCCAACATAATCAAGGCCAGCAGTTTCTGCCGCCGCAATAATGCCGCCGAAATACAGCATCTTCCGTGAAAAAACCAGTTTCAGGCGCCGTGGTGCCCAGGCCTTGGCATGGCCTTCGCGGGTTTTGATTTCAAAATCGACGCTGATGGTGCGGTAATAGCGGATCACGTCATTGACCAGAAACCGGGCAATGGAATCGCTGGTGACGGTATCGGTGACATAATTGGCGATCAGCTGATCAAAAAAGGCCCGTTTGCCGTTTTCATTATACAGCCATTCACATTCCAGCAAAAACAGCAGGCGGCGCGTCGTGATCGAATTGGTATCGCCATCAAGTCCGATGCGATTGACCAGTTCCTCGGCCGGGACATAGGATGAAAACGGCCCGTTGGCGGCCGGTTTTTTGGCAACCGCCGCGCCCAGAATATCGGCAACATCCCGGTAAGGGGCAAGGTTGCGGTCGGCCTCGCGCCCGATCAGGAAATAATCCAGATCGGACTGGTCCGATGCCTCGTGCCGGCCGAATGATCCGGTCACCACCACGCAAAACGCCCCGCCATGCAAATGCCGTGCAAGGGCATCGCGCATTTCGGCAAGGCGGGCGGCGGAATAGGCCTGATTTTCGGTGATGGTTGCTGGCAGCACGGGCACCCTGATCCTAGTCAAACAAACTGGCGGCGGCGGCCTGCTGGGCAGGATCGGCAAGGTTGCCCACCCGGCGCAGAAAGCTGTTTTTTTCTTCGTAATAGCGTCTGGACAAATCGGCAAAGCAGGTGACGGGGGCGGTGGCGTCGATATTGAATTCGCGTTTGGGGACTTTGGTGGTGTGGGCATCCGGGGCGGCATCGGTGATGCGGATCCCTTCGGCATCGACGACATCGGCGACACCTTCAAGTTCGATGCGGTTTTTCAGGCTGAACAGGAATTTGCGAAAGGCCGGATGGGTGCGCAAAAAGGCCGGTTCGCCCAGCAAAAAATCCCGTGCGGCAAAATCCGGCGCATTTTTGACGACAAATTCGCGGCACAGATGATCGGTGGCAAAGCACATCGGACCAAAAATGAAATTGCGATAGATGTCTTCTTTCAGCTGCCAGAATTTATCCAGCCGTTTGAGCGATTCTGCATCCAGTTTGACCGCCGCTTCGAGCAACAAACGCGGATGACAATGGACATGATGGGGATGGATATAGGTTTTGGTGCGGCTGATGCCTTCAAGCGTATCGATATTGACCGGGCCGGAAAACAGGGCCGCATGCGGATGGTCCGATTTTTTCGCCAGCAGGGCAATCACCGCCATCGGATCGACATCATGTTTTTCCAGTAAATGCCGGACAGACAAATCCAGATCAACCGCACCGGTGATGATTTTTTCGGTCAGTTGATGATGATTGAGGTTAAAACGCCGGGCAAATTCCGGTTCCAGGGTATGGGAAAACGGGCCATGACCGATATCATGCAACAGGGCCGCCGCCCCCAAAAGATCGCGGTCGGCTTCATCGAGCCCGTTCAGGCGACAATAATGTTGCGACAGCAGGGCGACCCCGATGCTGTGATCATAGCGCGAATGGCGGATATTGGCCGGTTTGCCGTTGGGATGAAACAGATAATCGATGGCCCCCAGAAACGAGATGTCGCGCAGCCGTTCAAAGGCGCGCGAAGCCACCAGTTTTTTGTGCAAAGGCCGGTCAAAGGCCGATCCGATTTGCGCCCGCTTGAAATGATAGCTGTATTGCGGCGCCGTGGGGAAAAGCTGATTCCATTCGCGAATGTCGTCGGCGTTAAAATCACTGTCGAACAAATCGCTTCGGGCCGGTTGCGGCAGGGGTGCAGGCGCAGAGATGCGGACGGACGGGGCCGGTTTTTTTTCCGGCGGCGCGCTAAAAAGGTCCATCTGCGGTTTTGCACTCATTTTCGTAAAACCGGGTTGCTTCTTAAAAGGGTCATATATCGGCAGACATAGCCCGATTCAGGCCTTATGTCATTGCGGATTTTCTTGAAATCATCGAAACTGACGGGGCGTAGCGCCCTGAAAAATCGCGCGGGTGGCGCGGAAAAAACATAATTTTGCAAATGGTTGCTAGCTGGTGACAGGGGTTTTGTCCATATTCCGGAACTGTATTCTGCCCGCCCGATCCTTCTGGCGGCGCGCCGCCATGTTTGTCGTGATGCCAATTGTGATGTTGGCGGCATTCCCGGCAGCGGCACAAGGCATGACGGGCGAAAGTGGCGGGTTGATGTCGGTTCTGGCCGGGCTGGGCAACCGGGAATGGCTGGTGATCGGGATTGCGGCCTTTGGCGGGGCGGTGATTGCAGGGGCAATTGGCTGGCGGTTATCAATCCGGATGCGCCGTCATCTGGACGAAGCCGAACAGCATGAATCGCGTCTGGGCGATCTGGCCGCGCAATTTACCCAGTTATTCCATGCCGGGCCGGACCCGGTGTATTATTGGAGCCACAAGGGCTTTGCCGAGGGGGCCAGCCCGTCTTTGCTGCGGGCCTTTAACCTGACGGCGGAGTCGCGCTTTCCCGATCTTCTGGAACAATTGCGCGACGAAGATGCCAAAGCCCTGAAAGACCGGGTGCGAGGCCTGAAATCCGGGCATGAACGGTTTGAAATCTGGATTGCGACGCTGGATGGCCGCAAATTTCATGTGATGGGCGGGGCGGCGCGCAAGGATCGCAAAAGTACGGTTCTGGCCCATGCCTTGTGGTTTCGCGATGAAACCCGTCATACGCGCGAACGCGAACATCATGCGGGCGATACCGCCGTCCTGCGGCGCGAGGCGCAGGGGTTGCGGCTGTTAATCGACAGTCTGCCGTTTCCGGTGTGGCGGCGCGATGGCGATTTGCGGCTGATTGATTGCAATGATGCCTATGTCGAATCGGTGGAGGCCACAACGATTGCCGAGGTGATCAGTGGGGCGGTCGAACTGGGCATCGGGGTTATTCCCGATCAGGGCCGGGCCCTGGCCGCCGCCGCCCTGCGCAGTGGCGAGGCGATGACCCGCGATTATCATATTGTGGTGGCGGGCGACCGCAAATTATTGCGGATTACCGAACGCCCGCTGGGCCCCGATGGCGACACCGGCAGCATGATCGGCTTTGCCATTGATTGCACCGCGATCGAGGATTTGCAGGCCGATTTGTCGCGCCATATCCGCGCCCATGCCGGGGTTCTGGAAAATCTGGGCACGGCGATTGCAATTTTTGGCGGGGACAAGCGGCTGATTTTCTTTAACGCCGCCTATGCGTCGCTATGGGGGCTGGACGAGGACTGGTTATGGGCGGAACCCGCCCTTGATGATGTGTTGCGGCGGTTGCGCGATGAACGCAAATTGCCCGAAGTCACCGATTTTGGCCAGTTCCGCGATCAGGAAAACCAGCGGTTCATTGATCTGATCAAGCCCGAGGAAGATTTGCTGCATCTGCCCAATGGCATGACCTTGCGGCGCTTTATCTCGCCCCATCCGTTTGGCGGGCTGATGTATGCCTATGAAGATGTCACCGACAAGCTGGTTCTGGAAAGCAGTTACAACACCCTGATTGCGGTGCAGCGTGAAACACTGGAAAACCTGCATGAAGCGGTGGGCGTGATCAGCGGCGATGGCCGGTTGCGGCTGTATAATCATGGCTTTGCCGATTTGTGGGAACTGGATGATGTTTTCCTGTCATCGGCACCGCATCTGTCCGATGTGATTGAAAACGCCAAAAAATTCTGGATGGCGCGGGATGACTGGGACCGTTTCAAAAGCCGGATGGTGGCGCGCATCACCAATCATGAACCGATGTCGGGCCGGATTGAACGCGCCGATAACAGCATTGTGGATTTTGCCATTGTGCCATTGCCCGACGGGGCGGTGATGATGTCATACAGCGATGTCACCGATACCATCCGGGTCGAACGGGCCCTGCGCGAACGTAACGAGGCGCTGCGCACCGCCGATCAGATGAAATCGGATTTTATTTCCACCGTGTCGCGGGAACTGACCCGGCCGCTGGATCATATCAATGGCGAGGCAGACCGCCTGATCCCGCATCTGCATGGCAATGTCGCGCAATCGGTCGAAACCATCCGGGCCGAGGCGCAAAGCATGCTGGCGCTGGTTGATGACATGCGCGATCTGGCGACACTGGGATCGGGGCAGGTGGCACTGGAACTCGATACCGTTGATCCCAGACGGTTGCTGCGCAGTCTTGAAGCCCTGACACGGGCACGTCTGGCGGAACTCAATGTGTCGCTCAGGCTGTATTGTTCGCGCAATATCGGCTGGATGGTGGCGGACGAGCGGCGTTTGAAACAGGCGCTGTTTATTCTGGTGACCAATGTGTTGCGCACCGCCCCCGAAGGCAGCGAGGTGTCGGTGGTGGCACGTCGGCGCGGCGAGGATATCGACATTACCATCGGCCTGACCGATGAAACCCCGCAACCGATGCTGTTTGAAGGATTGCGCGACGGCGAACCGGCATCGGCCCGGCGGGCGCTGGGCATGGCGATGGTGCGTGCTGTGGTGGAAATTCATGGCGGCCGGGTGAAAATCAGCCGCGACGGCCATGAAATTTCCTGCATCCTGCCTGCCGGGGATGACGAGAATGACGCCGATCCGGCAGGCGATGCACCGTAAGGAAATTCAGGTGTGTTTCTTTCCTATGCCGACACCGTAAACGGCACCTTTTTCCCGGCGAAAAAGGCATCGAGGTTATCAAGGGCGCGAAAGCCCATGGCGTTGCGGGTTTCAATCGTTGCCGATCCCAGATGCGGCAACAAAAACGTATTGGGCAGGGTGCGATAGGCCGGGTTGATGTTGGGTTCACCGGCAAAGACATCCAGCCCGGCGGCCATCAGCTTGCCCGATTTCAGGGCCGCAATCAGATCGTCGTCGCGGACGATATCGCCGCGTGCCGTGTTCACAAGGATGGCTCCATCGGGCAATTTGGCAATGAAACCGGCATCGACCATGCCTTTGGTCTGGGCCGTTGACGGGCAATGCAGCGACAGAAACTGGCAATGGGGCAAAAGGCCGTCAATGCTGTCATGGAAGGTTGCACCACATTCAAGATCGGCCGACAGGCGGGTGCGGTTGTAATAATGGATATCCATGTCAAAACCGCGCGCACGTTTGGCAACGGCCTGCCCGATCCGGCCCATGCCGATAATCCCCAGTTTTTTGCCTGAAACCTGGGTGCCCATCATGTGGGTGGGGCGCCAGCTGCTCCAGCTTGCGGTGCGGATTTCGGCTTCGCCTTCGCTGGCACGTCGCGCTGCGCCCAAAATCAGCAACAGGGCAATATCGGCGGTGGCGTCGGTCAGGACATCCGGGGTATTGCCGACAATGATCTTGCGGGCGGCACAGGCCGCAAGATCAATATGATCGGTGCCGACCGAAAAGCTGGCGATAATGCCGACTGTATCGGGCAGGGCGGCAATGAATTGGGCGTCAATCGGATCGCCGACCGACACCAGAACCGCCCCGGCCCCCTGACACAGCGCCAGAATATCATCGCGTGACAGCGGCGCATCGCCTTCGTTAAGGCGGACATCGTATGTGGCCCGTGCCCGCGCTTCGACATCGGCGGGCAGGCGGCGGGTAATGGCAAGAACCGGTTTCATTGTCTGTTTTCTCCCTGATCGTTCATTTTTTTAAAAGAAATTGCCAAGTGCCACCCGAATGCCAATCGCGGTGATGGTCAGCGACAGCAAAAAATCAAACAGCACAATGGCCGCCGCGGTCAAAACCGGCACGGACAAGGCCAGCATGGTGATATAGCCGCCATAAACCAGCATGGCGATCACGGCAATCATCACAAATCCGCCCGCACCCAGCCCCGGAAACAACAGGCCCAGCAAAAGGGCGAGCAGATACACCGCCATTTGCAGGACGCTGGACCAGTTATAGATCGTGATGAAGGCGATATAGCGCGATGTGCGGTCAATCATCGGGGCAATGTGAAACATCGCCAGCGGAAAGGCGACCCATTTGATGACAAAGGATATGGTTTCCACCACCATATAGCGCCCGGTCGGGAAGGCATCCTGTGCAGCGTCAATATCGGACCAGCGCAACAGGAAAAAAGCCGGAAAGACAATGGCGGCGGCAAAAAAAGACCGCCAGAAAGCCGGGATGGAATAGTCAAAAAAGGCCAAGCCCCCGGCATCGCCACGGGCGATGCGCCATGTTCCATAAAGCGCACGCAGGGTTTCCGAAGTCATGATCATGATTGCGACTGTCATTCCGGGCAGGTTAAGCTAGGTTCGCACCCTAACCCCGAGTGAACGGCTTTCACAAGTCTGTTTGCGGTGCGTCTGATAAGGATACCGGTCTGTCGGGGCCGGTTTTTGACAAGGTGGCATGAATGTCTGCGAAATTGTCGGCTTTTTTGCCGCGTCTTCGGGAAATCGAGGCCTCGGATGCGGGGTCGCTGGCGCATGGGCATTTGGTGCTGGAAATGGCAACCGCCCTTGATAAAGCCGATGCGGACGAGGCCCTTGCCCTGTTTGATCAGGCTGAAGGAATTTTCCGTCATCACCATGCGATACATCCCGATGCGGCGATGGCCGGGCTTTCGCATTGTCTGAATAACCGGTCGGCCCTTTTGGCCGATCAGGAAGACTGGCAGGCGGCGATTGCCGCCGCCAGCGAGGCGGTGACGATCCGAAGATTGCGCCTGGCCGGGGCAAGCCGGACGCAGCAAGATGCGATCCGGATGGATCTGGGCTATTCGCTGGGTGCACTGGCCCGCGCACAGGCCGGGGCGGGGCATTTGCAACAGGCGATTGCGTCTTGTGGCGATGCCTTGCAGGTCTTGCAGGATTTCGCCGGGCGCAAACAGGACCCGGCCTTTGTCCTGCTGGGTAAATTGATCGGGTTTTATGTCCAGTTATGCACGATGGCCGGACGCAAGCCCGATGCAGCATTGCTGATGCCATTGGCCATGGCGTTTACCGATGCCAGCCAGAAAAAATCCTGACCTCAGCAGGGGCACCCCCACCAAACCCGTCTTTCCGGTCCTGACCACGCAAACCGGGTCGGCCCCGACAGCATGGACAAACCTCGGGCTTTTGTCGGCCTGACGACCGGACCCGCCACAAGACGGCTCCCCGCTTTCGCGGCTGTGACGGCAGAGACGCAACCCCGCCCAAAACCCGCTATTGCTGCGACCCCGGAACCCGGACAAACTTCGGGCTTCTGCCAGCCTTGCCAGCAAGCCCGCTGACGGTCCCCGGCATGCCCGAAACTGTCAGGAAATATTGCCACCTTGCACGCCGTAGACAAGACGCAATTAGGGTGTCTTGACAAATGGCCGGGTCAGACCGCCCGCGCAATGCCACCGTAATGGCTTTTCCACCCGCCGGTCATAATCTTGCGAGCTGGCCCGCCGCCTTGTCTGTCTATGTATCGCTGCATCATCATTATCTTTCCTCTGGCCCAAACGCAAAAACCCGCAAGGCATCAAGCCTTGCGGGTTTCGGTCCGGGCGGAATTGTCCCGTTGACTTTGCTGTTATGTCACAGCAAAAAGAACAAATCAAGAACTATTTTGTCAAAAAAGCAAAAAAACTTTGCCTGCGCGCCGCTGCCCGACAAAAAGAGACAGAAAATCAATGGGTTGATAGAATCAGGGACGCAGATTTTTTCTGCGTCCCTGATCATTTTCGCGGAAAAAAGGTGTTTCGGATAAAGCCCGGATCAGCTGTTTTCGCTGCTGACCGACCAGCGCAGGGTGGCTTCTTCGCCTGCGGGCAATTCAATTTTCCAGCGGATCTGACCGGCTTCAAGCTGTTCATGTTTGTGGGTTTCATCGGTGATGATCCAGCCGCCCGGCAGGCTTTCGTCAATCGTGACGGTTTCGGTGCGGGGGCCGCTGTTTTTGATGGTCCAGCTCATGGTGCTTTTGATCAGGTCGGGCATATTGGGGACTGGCTTGCGGTCATATTCCACCACCTTGCGCGACCCGGTGATGTTGCTGGCCTGTCCAAGGGTCAGGGTCGCCTTCCGGCCCGCCGGGGTCAGGGTGATGTGGTCTTCGCCCAGAAAGGCAGTGGTGGTTTCGGCCGTGCCGGTGCTGTGATCGCCATAAATGCGGATCACGCCATCGGGCCACGGGCTTTGCCCGTCCGGGCTGCCGTCATTTTCGACAATCAGGCGCAATTGCGGACGGATGAAATCTTCGCTGTAATCGCGGCCACTGTAATAAATATTGCCATTGCCGTTAAAAATCACTTCGCGGGTGGCGGCAAGATCGCGGGTTTCCAGCAAGGGCAGGGTGACAACATCGCCATCTTTCATGTCCAGCCCGGCAAACGGGCCATAAAGATGGAGGTTTTCAAGGGTGCTGCGATCTGCCTGTGCGCCGCTGTCGGCCATGGCCGACATCATCATTTCACCACGGGCCGCCTTCATCATCGGGGCGGGCGATACCCGGTTGGGGTCGCCTGCGACCAGCCGCAATTCGGCGTCTTCGATGTCACCGCCGCTATTGTTGGTGATGCGGGCACGCGCGCCAAAGGACAGGGTTCCGGCGTCGCTGTTGTAATGGCCGACATAGGCGGTCTGCCATGTGATGCCGCCCATCAGATAGGCCAGCGACACATGATCGGTGGCCGCCGCCGTTTCAACGGTGGCGTGGAATGCCGGTTTTGCCAGAACATCGCCGGGTAGGGCCGGAAGAACGACATCATGGGGGGCGACATATTCGACGCCGTCCTCGCTTTGCACAAGGGCAAGATGGTTGATGGCCAAAAGGGTGGCATCAATCAGATCATTGTCGCGGCGGATTTTGACATCCTGCCCGATAAACGCACCCAGCAGGCTTTGACTGTCGATGCGGTGCGCACCCAGACGGGTCGAGACCAGCCGCAATTGCGCGTCCTTTCCTGATCCGATCAGGATGGAATCATCAATCAGGGTGGCGGGCAAATCTTCGATGCGCAGGGTTTGCAGGCCGGATGCCAGCGCCCCGTTGCGGGTTTCGGTGATCATGGCAAGGTTACCGGGATACACCGTCAGGCGCATTTTGCTGCGCTCGGTTGCGGTCAGGGTCACGGTGCTTTCGGCGGCACGGACCCCGGTTGCGACATCGGGAAAAGCCAGAAAAGACGCGCCAAGCAGGGTGGCGACGGCCAAGCGATTGCGCAATGAAGATGCCATTTATGTTTCCTTCGGGAAAATCCAATAATTTCAGACTGCAATCTTGCCGGGAAACATGGCAGCAAAAAGGACAAGGCGGAATATTTTTGTGAAATTATATCAGGATCGGATGCCCCGGTCAGCTATCGAGCATTTTGCGATAGGGATATTCTTCATAAGGCAGGGTGCGCTGCCAGGCGACCTGACGTTCGGTATCGATGATAATCGGGGCGCGCAGATTGACCGACATGCGCATGGCTTCGCCGTTATTTTCGTCCTTGTGCAGGGTGACGATGAACAGGATGGCAGCATCATCGGGTGCAATGGCAACCGATGACAACATTTGCGTCATGTGGCTTTCCTTGATAACGCCGCTGTCGGCATTATAGGGGGCGACGACAAAGGCCAGTTCCGGTTCGGTCAGGCTTTGCAGCAATTTAAAGCAACCGGTGGTATCACCGGGAAAATTCGCCAGTGCAAAAACATTGTGATTCTCAAACCCGGTCAGGCCGGTGGGCATGTAAATCGCCTTGTCCCACTGAAATTCCCGCTGGCCAAACAGGGTTTTGATGCTGACGCTGGTGGGCGTATCAGCAGGCTGGCTACCGGTTGTTTCGGTCATCACGGTTCCTTTGATCCTGATGCGGACGGCGTGTTGCACCATCATGGTGGGAACGTCTGAATATTTTGTAACTTTTGTTATCTTGGTCGTCGGGTCTGCACATTCAAGGGCGGGTTATCCCAGCGCAGAAGCCGCACTGTGCGGGCGGGCCTGATAGCGGACCGGGATCGGGGTGCTGAACCCCTTGACGCGGATGTCGTCCTGACCGGCAAAAGACGCCATCATCAGGGCGTGTGTCGCGGGAATTTCGCGGGCCAGTTGCCCGGCGAAACTGCAACTGAGCACAATTTCGGCATCAAGATCGCGGGTAGCGCGTTCAAGGCGGCTGGCCAGATTGACGGTGGCCCCGATCACGGCCGGGGTAACGGCCTCGCCCTCGCCGACATCGCCGACCACGGCGGGGCCGAAATGCAGGCCGACCCCGATGCGTAAGGGCCGGTTTTGGCCGTCCTTTTCCTGCCATTCACTGATACGGTCCAGCATAGCCTGGGCGGCGGCAAGGGCATTGGCCGTCGGGGCGGGGATATCTTCAAATGCCCCGAAACTCGCCATCATGGCATCGCCGATATATTTTTCGACAATCCCGCCATAGGCGGCAATCTGGGTGGTCATGATGCCGTGGAAACTGTTGAGAAGGCGCATGACATCCTGCGGATCGCGGTTTTCGGCATAGCCGGAAAAACCGATAATATCGGCAAACAGGATCACACAATCGCGGCGTTCGCCGATTCGTACCGGTTCGTCACGGTCGGCCAGCTGATCGGCAAGGGCGGCGGGGAAATAGCGCGCCAGATTGCCATGCGCCCGTTCGGCCGCGGCAAACTGTTTGATCAACAGGCGCAGGCGCGACACCATCACCGCACAGGCTAGGGTAAAAACCACAACAAGGATCACCTGTTCGATCAGGGACGACACATCCAGAAATTCAGGCCGCATATAGGTGGCGATCAGTTCGTCCTGATCGGGGTTCCATTCATCGCCGAAATGTTTGGGAATCAAAACGCCGGGCCGTTCGATCAGCCAGCCAATGCCAACGCCCCAGGCAATCACCAGCCACGATCCGAACCACAGGATCAGGCGGGGGGAAAATGTCATGATCACCAATGCCATCATGATCATGGAAAAGACAACACCGCGATCCTGGGCGACAAAGCCATAAACCCATGCCGGATGTTGCGTCAGCGGATTAAGCGGATCTGGCACGACCGAGACATAGACAATCAGGGCGGCATCGACAATCGCCAGAATATAGAGCATCCAGCGCCAGTTGCGGCCATACCATGCGACAAAAATCTGGATAAAAACGCCGGGAATGAACCAGCCCAGAACTTCCAGCAGGGAATACAGCTCGCCTGTCGGTAAATCGGGTTTGCTGAACAGCAACAGGATAAAGGCGAGCATGACGATGCGCAGAAAGGCCACAACAAACAGGCCGCGCCGTTCTTCACGGGCGACCAGACTGTCAAACAATATGGAATGTTCAGGTTTTGGTTGCATCTGCCAGAAGTTTTTTCAGCCCCTCGCTGTCGCGGATCACAAGGCGACCATCGCGGCGCGTCACCAGATCAAGCTTTTCAAATTCGCGCAGTTTCTTGTTTACGGCCTCTCGGGTGACGCCGAGCATATAGCCCAGTTCCTGTTGCGAAAGCGGCAGGGAAATGCGGATGCCATCGGGGTCCGGCCCGCCATGACGTTCGGCCAGCCATAACAGACGTTTGACAAGGCGCCCGGTCAGATCAAGGAAATTGGCATCTTCCAGCAGGGCACTGACCCAGCGCAGGCGACGGCATAGAAGGGCGGTGATATGGCGGCGCAATTCCGGTTCGCGGTCAAAAATATCAAAAAAGGCATCACGCGATATGAATAACAGGCGTGTCGGCCCAACGGCGCGGGCGCTTGCGGTGCGGGGTTCATTATCCAGAAGGGCGATTTCGCCAAATACCGCACCGGGGGCCAGCACATTGAGGACAATTTCCTTGCCGGACCCCGACAGGCTGGAAATCCGGACCTTGCCCGCCTCGACCGCATAAAGGCCGTTGGCCGGGTCGCCTTTTTCAAACAACAAATCGCCATCTTCAAGCCGGGTGACTGTGGCGCACTCGGATAATTGCGTCAGCAGGGCGGGTTCAAGGTCTTCAAACAGAAAACTGCCCGCGAGAATCCGCGAGGCGATTTTGGCAAGCTGTGGCGTTGCGGTCGATGTCGATGTGAAACTGTTCACTGCGTTCTCGGGTGAAGAGGCGTATCAATGGGGTCGGAGATAACCAACAACCTCCAGCGTATCACGAAACAGTGTGGATATCACAAGCCTTTATACCCGGTCGGTCTGTGCTTGTGATTGAAATATTGATGGCCTTCGCTGATATGTTTCCAGATGGTTGTCTCTGGCATGGGGAACCTTGTCTCCCCGGGGTTCCCAAAGATCCTGGCCGGTGTTGCCCGCACATTCATTGTCCCCGCGATGATACAGGCATTGCGGGTAACACCACCGGGGTCGCGCATAACCCGAACCTGTTTTCTGTTTTCGGCATTATCCTGAGGGGTGATGCCGTTTTTTTGTTTTTTGGCAAGAAGCGTTCCGAAAAATCGGGCATCGTCAGATTATAAAATAGTATATTTGACAAAATCTCCTATATTTTTTAAATTATCCTAATTCCGGAGAAGGAAACCTGCCCAAACAAGAGCTGTTGCGAACGCAGCCGGGCATTCCGGACTTTTTTAATCGGGAGGAACGAATGAAACTTTTATCCAAATCTGCCTTGCTGGGGGCAGCATCGCTGGCCGTTGCCGCGTTTGCCATGCCGGCACAGGCCGCAGACATCACCCTGAATTTTGCCCATGTCGATCCGGCAGAATGGCAAACCTCGAAAAAAGGGGCGGCGTCGCAGGTTTTCAAAAATATTGTCGAGGCCGAATCTGCCGGGCGGATTGCGGTTGAACTTTTCCCGGCAGGGTCATTGGGCGGTGAAACCGATCTTTTGCAAAATACTCAGGATGGCACGCTTGCCATGTCGATGGTGTCGGGTCCGTTCTCGCAATTGTGCCCCGAGGCGGCCGTTCTGGACGTGCCTTATATGTTTCCGTCGGCCAATGTGGCGTGGAAAGTTCTGGATGGTGAATTTGGCGACGAACTCGCCGCGCTTTGCCTTGAAAAAACCGGCTTGCGCACGCTGGCTTATGGGGAAACCGGGTTCCGCAATTTCACCAATTCCAAACGTCCCGTGGCTGAGCCCAAGGACATGCAGGGTCTTAAAATCCGTGTGATGACCGTTCCTCTGTATGTCGAGATGGTCAAGGCACTGGGTGGGGAGCCGACCCCGATTCCGTGGCCGGAAGTGCCGACTGCACTGACCACTGGCACAGTGGATGGGCAGGAAAATCCGATCAGTGTGATCTATGCCAACAAATTCTATGAAATGCAGAAATATCTGACGCTGGATCGCCATGTTTATGGCACCGATTTCATCCTGATCAATAATGATTTGTATGAAGGCATGTCTGAAGGCGATCAGGCCTTGCTGCGCCGTGCGGCAGGCATTGCCGCCACGGTGGGCCGCGCGATCCAGCAGTTCAATTCTGCCGAAGGTGTTGCCAAACTGGCCGAGGCCGGCATGGAAGTGACCACGCCGACGGCTGATCAGTTGAAGGCCTTCCGCGATACGGCACAGCCCGCCGTTGTCGAATGGTTGTCCGGGCAGATTGATGCCAGCTGGATCGACAAGCTGAAAACAGCCGTCAGCGACGCTGAATCCTCGATGTAAGCCACGGTTTTCGCCGACTGGCGGCGCGCCGGATCGGGTTCCTCCTTGGTCCGGTGCGCTGTCTTTTTTCCCGCAGGGAGGATGTCCCGATGCGCAAGGCTGAAAATGCCTTTTGTCTTTTGCTTGCCGGTCTTTCAGGCCTGAGCATTTTCATTGTCTTTGCCGTGGTCTTTGCTGGGAGTGTCAGCCGGTACGCCTTTTCGTCGCCGTTTCAGTGGAGCGAGGAAGTAGCGAAATATGCCATGATTTACGGCTGCATGTTTGGCACGGCCTATGCCTATTTGCGCGGGTCGCAGATCAGTTTCAGTCTGGTGACCGATTTGCTGTCAGAACAGGTGCGCACCCGTCTGAGCGTTATGGTCGATGCGGCGACGCTGATTCTGGGCGGGGTTTTGATCCATGCCGGGCTGATCTTTGCAGGCAAGCGCGGAGGGATTACCTCGTCCGGGCTGGGCATTCCGATGTATTGGGCACAAATCGCCCTGAGTGTGGGCGGGGTTTGTCTGTTTGTGGCAGCGGCACTTCGTCTGTTATCGGCCTTGCGTCGAAACCGGGGCGGGGAACAGCCATCATGATTGCGTCGGTTTCGCTTTTGATCCTTCTGGCGATTGGCGCGCCAGTGGCCTTTGCCATCGCGCTGGCGCTGGTTGTGTATATTTCAACTGCGACCTTTACGATTGATCTGGTGCCGCAGCGGATTTTCGCCGGGCTGGATTCCTTTACCATTCTGGCGATTCCGTTGTTTGTTCTGGCCGGGGAACTGATGAATGCCAGCGGCATTACGCGGCGCGTCATCAATCTGGCCAATGCGCTGGTCGGGCATGCCAAGGCGGGTCTGGCGCAGGTGAATATCTGGTCGTCGGTGATTTTTGCCGGTTTGTCGGGGTCGGCGGTGGCCGATACATCGGCCCTTGGCCGTATTTTCATTCCATCGATGGAAAAGGAAGGCTATCCGCGTGATTTTGCGGCGGCATTGACGGCGGCATCGTCGGTGATCGGGCCGATCATTCCGCCCAGTATTCCGGTGATTATTTATGCGCTGATCACGACGGGCGTTTCCGTTCCTGCCCTGTTTCTGGCCGGGATTATCCCCGGAATTTTACTGGCGGCTGCCCTATCGGTTTATGTGCGGATTTTTGCCGCCGGTTATACAAAATCGCGCCCACGGACCCCGTTTCGGGATCAATTACGGGCCTTGTGGCAGGGGTTGATCCCGTTATTCATGCCGGTTTTTGTGATCGGGTCGATTTTGGCCGGGGTGGTGACACCGACCGAAGCGGCGAGTTTTGCCGTGGCATATGCCCTGATTGTCGGGTTGTTTGTGTTTCGCGAACTTAAATTTGGCGATCTGCCGACGATTTTTGCAGCATCGATGCGCGATTCATCGACCATCCTGATCATTATGGGCACGGTGGGTGCGGCCAACTGGTTCATGACATTTGCGGGTATCCCGCAGGCGATCAGCGGGTTTGTCCTGAGCTATGTCGATAGTCCGGTGATGTTCCTGATTTTGATCAATCTGATGTTGCTGGTGGTTGGTTTGATGCTGGAAGGCATTGCGGCAATGCTTGTGCTGGTACCGATTCTGCATCCGATTGCCATCAGCCTAGGGATCGACCCGACCCATTTCGGAATTGTGGTGATTTTCAATTTGATGATCGGTCTGATTACACCGCCGATGGGATTGTGCCTGTTTGTTGCCGATGCGGTTGCCAATGTCGGCATGGGGCGGATGATCCGGGCGATCATGCCATTGTTTGTGGTCGAATTTCTGGTGCTGGTGATCATTACCTTTGTCCCCGGACTGGTGACATTTTTGCCGCGACTGTTTGGTTTTTAGGGCATGGACATGATGTTGAAACTGGGTTTGATCGGAAAAGGCATTTCCCGCAGCCAGTCGGCCCGGCTGCATGTGTTGCTGGGTCAGATGTGCGGACTTGAAACCCGTTATGATTATCTGGATACGCAAGGGATTGAGGGGTTTGACATTGAGGCCCGCCTGAGATCCTGCGAGGCCGAAGGGTATCGCGGGGTCAATGTCACCCATCCTTATAAAACCGCCGCCCGGCAATTGATTACCCCGGCGGCACGTTTGCCGCGTGCCTTGGGGGCGGTCAATACGGTGCTGTTTGCAGCGGATGGCTGGTTGGGGGACAATACCGACTATGTCGGTTTCATGCGCGGTTATCGCGGGCAGTTTGGTGATGTTCGGCCCGGAATGGTGGTGCAACTGGGGGCAGGCGGGGTTGGTCTGGCGACTGCATTCGGGCTGCGCGGTTTGGGGGCGGATCGGCTGTGCCTTCATGATACCGATGAGGGGCGCGGGCGGGAACTGGTCGAGACAATGCGCCGGGCGGATTTCAACGCCGAATTTGTGACGGCATCCGATCTGGCCGATGCGGTGCGGATGGCCGATGGCCTGATCAATTGTACGCCGATTGGCATGAACCAATATCCCGGGAGCCCGTTTGATATCCGCCTTCTGGGCGGGCAAAAATGGGCGTTTGATGCGGTTTATACCCCGGTTGAAACGGCATTTTTGCGGGCATCAAAACAGGCCGGGCTGAACATCCTGACCGGGTTCGAGCTGTTTTTCTTTCAGGGGGTCGAAGCCTTTGAAGTGTTTAGCGGGCACAGCATTGATGCGGATGCCGCCCGAAAAGAGTATTTCAAAACCTATCCCGAAGCCCTGATTGCATAAGAGGATATCATGAGCAGCATTACCGCCACCCCGAGCGCCACTGTCGCCGATACGGTCTATACCGAAATTCGCGATGATATCCTGTATGGCGAGTTGCAGCCGGGTAGCAAGCTGAAACTGGACGGTTTGCGCGAGCGCTATAATGTCAGTGTGAATACCCTGCGCGAGGTTTTGAACCGTCTGTCGGCCTTTGGCTTTGTCACTGCCGAAGGGCAAAAGGGATTTCGGGTGGTGGAAACCACGCGCACCAATTTTCATGAACTGACCGAAATGCGGTTGTTACTGGAAATCGACGGGCTGGCGAAATCGATCAAGGCCGGAGATGTTGAATGGGAAGCCCGCATTGCCGCCGCCCATCATAAATTGTCGAAGGTCGAACAGCAGATGCTGGGCGGGCAGAATCGCGATTTGACCGCGCTTTGGAGCCAGTATGACCGTGAATTTCATCAGGCGCTGATTTCGGCCTGTGGATCGCAATTACAGATGAAAATGCACCGCGAGATTTTTGACCAGTTCCGCCGTTATGTGGTGATCGAACTGAAAACCCACGGGTTTCGTGCCGAAGAAATCATTGATGAACATCATACGATTTTCGATCTGGCACTGGCGCGGCGCGGGGACGAGGCATTGGCCGCCCTTGCCGATCATATTGTGACCTATCGACGCCGGTCACAGAACTGATAACCCCGGAGGGGTAAGGATATGCTGACATCGATTGCCACGGTTTCGCTGAGCGGCGATTTGCGCGAAAAACTGGACGCGATTGCCGATGCCGGTTTTGACGGGGTCGAGATTTTTGAAAATGATCTTCTGACCTTTGACGGATCGCCAAGGGATGTGGGGCAGACCATTCGCGATCTGGGTTTGAAACTGGTGACTTTTCAGCCGTTTCGGGATTTTGAAGGCATGCCCGAACCCCAGAGAACGCGCGCCTTTGATCGTGCCGAGCGCAAATTTGATTTGATGGCGGAACTGGGAACAGATCTTTTGATGGTGTGTTCCAATGTCTCGCCGCAGTCTTTGGGCGGGTTGGACCGGGCGGCCCAAGACCTTGCCGAACTGGGTGACCGTGCAGCCAAACGGGGACTTCGCATTGCATTTGAAGCCCTGTCATGGGGCCGGCATATCAGCGATTATCGCGACAGTTGGGAAGTGGTGCGTCGGGCCAGTCACCCGAATGTCGGCTTGGTGCTTGATACATTCCACATTATGGCGCGCAAGGTGCCGATCAAGGCGATTGCATCAATCCCCGGCGATAAAATTTTTCTGGTGCAGGTGGCTGATGCGCCAATTCTGGAAATGGACCCGTTATCCTGGAGCCGCCATTTCCGGTGTTTCCCCGGCCAGGGGGATTTTCCACTGGCGGATTTCATGCGCAATCTGGCGCAGACCGGCTATGACGGGCCGTTGTCACTGGAAATTTTCAATGACCAGTTTCGGTCCAGTTCGACGAAAACCGTGGCAAAGGACGGTTTGCGGTCCCTGATTTATCTGGGGGACGGGGTGGAGGGGGTGACGGTTGGCGCGAAGGCAACGACCCTGCCACCCAAGGCCGAGGCACGCCATGTTGAATTTGTTGAATTCGCGGTCGAGGAAGAAAACGCCGAAAGCCTTGCCACCCTTTTTAGCGCCATGGGGTTTGAAAAACGCGGAAGCCATCGCAGCAAGGCGGTGACATGGTGGAAGCAAAACAACATCAATTTCGTGATCAATTGCGAAAAGGATGGCTTTGCCCATGCCTATAACATCGTGCATGGCCCGTCGGTTTGTGCGGTGGGGCTTAAGGTTAATGATGCCGGGGCGACGATGAACCGCGCCGAGGCCCTGTTGGCAGCACCGTTCCGCCAGAATGTTGCGCCCGGCGAGATTGAAATGCCCGCCATTCGCGGGGTGGGCGGCAGTCTGATTTATTTTCTGGATGATCAAAGCGAACTGGCATCGATCTGGGATGTGGAATTTGATGCTGCCACGCCCGATGCCGGGCCGAAAACATCGGGGTTGTTACAGGCCGTCGATCACGTTTCCTATTCGATGCAATATGAGGAAATGTTAAGCTGGTTGTTGTTTTTTACCGCGATCTTTGATCTGGGAAAAATGCCGACCCTTGATATTCCAGATCCCGGCGGACTGGTGCAAAGCCAGGTCGTGCAGGCCCGCGATGGCGGGGTGCGCCTGATCCTGAACGGATCGCAAAGCCCCAATACCCAGCATTCGCAGTTTTTGTCGGAATTTTTCGGAAGCGGGGTGCAGCATATTGCCCTGTCGAGCAGCGATATTTTTGAATCAGTCGCCCAATGTCGGAAAAATGGCGTTGAAATCCTGCCGATTCCGGAAAATTACTATGACGATATCGAGGCGCGGTTTGGTTTGAGTCCCGATTTGCTGGATCGTTTGCAGGCCAATAACATCCTGTATGACCGTGACGATGACGGCGAATATTTTCAGGCCTATAGCAAAACATTCGCCAGCCGCTTTTTCTTTGAACTGGTGGAACGGCGCGATTATCGCGGGTTTGGCGCGGCCAATGCGCCGATCCGGCTGGCTTCGCAAAAGCGCCTGAACCGGCGCGACACAAGTGATTGAAGGGCATGATATGACGCCGAAAAACATTCGGGTGATCAATGGTCCGAACCTCAATCTTTTGGGGCAGCGTCAGCCGGAAATTTACGGTTATGACACCCTTGCCAGCATTGCCGATAAATGTGGGGTTGTTGCCCGCGATCTGGGGGTGGTTGTCGGGTTTGAACAATCGAACCATGAAGGGGCGATTGTCGACATGATCCATGCGGCACGGGGGACTGTGTCGGCGATCATCATCAATGCCGGGGCCTATACCCACACATCGGCGGCGATCCACGATGCCCTGAAAACTTTTGACGGTTATGTGATTGAATTGCACATTTCCAACCCGCATGCCCGCGATGAATTCCGCCATCATTCCTGGATCAGCGCGGTGGCCGATGCCGTTATTGCCGGGGCGGGGGCCTATGGGTATGAATTGGCGGTACGGCTGGCGGCGGAAAAGATTGCCTAAACGGCACTTCGCGACCGCAGGGCGGCATTCAGGGTGCCGTCATCGAGATAATCCAGTTCGCCGCCGACCGGAACACCATGTGCGAGGCGGGTGATTTTTACCCCGGTTTCGTGCAAGCGTTCGGTGATGTAATGGGCGGTGGTCTGGCCATCGACGGTGGCATTGGTGGCAAGGATAACCTCGGTCACCCCGGTATCACGCACCCGGCGCACCAGATGATCAATCTGCAAATCATCCGGACCGATGCCATCGAGCGGCGACAAGGTGCCGCCCAGAACGTGATAAAGGCCCTTATAGGCATTGGCGCGTTCAAGCGCCCACAGATCCTGGACTTCCTCGACCACGCAAATCATGTCGTGTTGCCGGTTGGCGGTGCTGCATATATGGCAGGGATCGGTGACATCGATATTGCCGCAAGTTTTGCAAGTGGTCATGGCCTGCGCGGTTTCTTCAAGCGCATGGGCCAGCGGGATCATCAGGGTTTCGGGTTTTTTGAGCATCTGCAACACCGCACGGCGGGCCGAACGCGGCCCAAGGCCGGGCAGGCGCGACAGCAATTTGATCAGATTTTCAATTTCCCGTCCGGTCATGAAAGCCCTGTGCGGTGCAAAGGGTGGCGCAAGGCCGCCCTGTCGATGTCTGGAAAACCCGGTGATCAGAAAGGCAGTTTGAAGCCTTCGGGCAGATTGAGGCCGCCGGTGACGTCCTTCATTTTTTCCTGCACGGCGGCTTCGACCTTGACCTTGGCGTCGTTATAGGCGGCAACGATCAGATCTTCGAGGACTTCGGTGTCTTCGGGATCGACAATGGTTTTGTCAAGCGACAGGCCGCGCATTTCGCCCTTGCCGTTCAGCATCACCCGCACCAGTCCGGCCCCGGATTGGCCCTCAACCTGCAAGGTTACGAGGCTTTCCTGCATTTCCTGCATTTTGGATTGCATCTGTTGGGCCTGTTTCATCATTCCGGCAAGGTTCTTCATAGCTCGTCGTCTCCTTCGAGATAAAACGCATCATCATAAACCGATCCGCCTTCCTTTTCCTCGTCGGGCGTTTCTTCCTGCCCGGCAGGCAGGTGAACGGCGACGATTTTGGCCGACGGAAATGTATCGAGAACAGCCTTGACCAGCGGGTCGTGCGAGGCATCGGCCTTGCGCTGTTCAAGGTCTTCAAGTTCCTGTTCCTTGAGGGTCGGGGCACCGCTGTCGCGTTCTGACACTGAAACAATCCAGCGTTGCCCGGTCAGGGTATTCAGCGCCTTGATCAGGCGGCTGGCAAGGTCGGGTTTGGCCCCCTGTGCCGGGCGAAATTCAATCCGGCCCGGTTCAAATTTGACCAGATGCACATAATTGCGCAACTGAATGGCAAGGGCGGCTGTATCGCGATCGGCGCGCAGCAAATCCGATACCTCGGCCAGACTTTCGGGCATTTTTGCGAAAACCGGTTGCGGCGGGGCCGCGACATTGGGTTCGGGCGTGGCTTGTCGGGCGACGGCCATCGCCCCGCCGCCATTGACCACCTGCATGCGTGGGCCGGAACCGCCGCCATTTCCACCAGCACCACCGGAATTGCCCGGCGTACCGCCCGCAGCCGGTGTCATTCCGGTGCGCAATTTTTTGATCAGGTCGCCGGGCGGCGGCATTTCGGCGGCATAGGCCAGACGGATCAGGATCATTTCGGCGGCCTGAATCGGCGAGGGCGCAATCCGGGTTTCTTCCAGACCTTTTAACAACATCTGCCAGGCGCGGGTGAGTTGCGGCATTGCCAGTTTGGTGGCGATTTCGCGGCCGCGTTCGCGTTCAATCTGCGAGACGCCGGGGTCGTTGGTGGCCTCGGGCGACAATTTGACGCGGGTCAGCCAGTGGGTGAGATCAAGCAAATCCTGCAACATCACCGCCGGATCGGCCCCTAGCGCATATTGCGCACTCAACAGCGCCAGCGCCTCGTTGATTTCGCCTTTCATGGTGGCGTCAAACAGATCGAAAATACGCGACCGGTCCGACAGGCCCAGCATGTCGCGGACTTGCTGCGTTGTGACGGTGCCTGCTCCATGCGAAATTGCCTGATCCAGAAGGCTCATACCATCGCGGACCGATCCGTCGGCGGCGCGTGCAATCAGGGCCAGGGCTTCGTCCTCGATCCCGGCTTTTTCCAGATCGGCGATACGCCGGTAATGGGCGGTCAGTTCTTCGGTCTGGACCCGGCGCAGATCAAACCGCTGACAACGTGACAGGACGGTGATCGGAATTTTGCGGATTTCGGTGGTGGCAAAGATAAATTTCACATGTTCGGGCGGCTCTTCAAGGGTTTTCAGCAACGCATTGAAGGCGTTTTTCGACAACATATGCACTTCGTCGATGATGTAAATCTTGTAGCGTGCCGAAGTCGGGCGATAGCGCACGCCGTCAATCAGTTCGCGGATATCATCAACACCGGTGCGCGATGCGGCGTCCATTTCCAGAACGTCAACATGGCGGTCTTCGGCAATCGCCCGACAGTTTTCACACACACCGCAGGGATGGATGGTGGCGTTGCCGGTGCCATCGGGGCCGATGCAATTAAGCGCACGGGCAATGATGCGGGCGGTGGTGGTTTTGCCAATGCCGCGCACCCCGGTCAGAACGAAGGCATGGGCCAGACGCCCGCTTTCGAGCGCATTGGACAGCGTTTGCACCATCGGCCCGTGACCGATCAGTTCCCCGAAGGTTTTCGGGCGGTATTTGCGGGCCAGAACCTGATATTCGGTTTTCGGCCCGGTGCTGTCTGTGCTGGCGGTGTCGATCTGATCCGTCATGGGGTCCCGTCCGGCATGTTGTGTCGTATCGCGCGTTTGTGTTTTAGCAGCATCGGGGCCATCGGGGAAAGACCCGATCGCATTCCGGCATGCTCCACGCACCATAAACAGCGCCATCCCCGGCAAAGCCGCGATTTTTGGCAAAAATCATATGAGGGGGAAAAGGGTGAGAGACCGGACCGCGACCCGGAAAAACTCGTTACGGCTGCTACCTTCCGGTCCTGACCGGGTTGGCGAGCGGTCCGTCCACGACCAGCCTCTCGCCCCCTATATCGCGCAAGGCGATACAAAACGCAAGGGGTGTGTGGGAAATTTCAGGGCGATTTTGCCGTTGATGATCAGCCATACCTGATTGCCGGTTGCGTCCGGGGAAGGGCGGAGTAATGTTCTGTCAGAAATCAATTTGACCGGTCGTCGTGCCGGTTGCGACAAGACGGATCACCCATGAGCAGGCTTTTTTATGTTTCCGACGGGCAGGATCGTGATGCGGCGATCCGGGTGTCGGGTCAGTGGCGGCAGACATTGTTGCGCGAACGCGATGTGCGGATTTTGGTCTGTTATGGCGGTGATCCACTGTTTGCCGGGCCGGAAGACAGCGGTGCGCATGATATCCTGATTCTGGATGCTGCCCGGTTGTTGCGGCTTGATATCGATCACGAATCGGCAAGCTGGGTCTATCTGGGGCGCAATGACGGGCGACCGGTTCTGGCACTTGATCTGTCGTCGTTGCTGCCCGACCGTGATCAGGCCGCAGCGATGATGCAGGGCACCTTTGGCGATATGCGCACCCGCATGGCGGCCCTGCCTGACAGGGATGCCGCCCTTGCTGCGCAGGCGCGGGCGTTGTTTATCTGGCATCGCAAACACCGGTTTTGCGGGGCGTGCGGCCATCCGACCGTGATGTTGGAGGCCGGATACCGGTTGAAATGCAGCAACCCTGAATGTGGTATTGATCATTTTCCGCGCATTGATCCGGCGGTGATCATGCTGGTGCATCATCAAGATCATGTGTTGCTGGCGCGATCCCCGCAATTTTTGCCCGATACGGTGTCGGTTCTGGCCGGGTTTGTCGAGCCGGGGGAAACACTGGAACAGGCGGTGCAGCGCGAAGTGTTTGAAGAAGTCGGGATTCGGACCGCAACACCGCGCTATATCGCATCCCAACCCTGGCCGTTTCCGGGGTCGTTGATGCTGGGTTTTGTGGCAGAAGCCGAGACCATCGATATCGTGATTGATGAAAAGGAAATCGAATTTGCGATGTGGGTGCATCGCGACGAGGTGGATGGCCTGCCCGCCCGCGGCATTAATCTGCCGCGCCCGATTTCGATTGCGCGGTATTTGCTGGAAAACTGGAAGGCCGGGAAAATCTAGGATGCCGGAAAGGGCGGAATGCGGGCAATGACATTGCGGCGCAGGCTTTCGGGCCGGTCGCGCCACGGCACAATACCATCCGCGGTAAGGGCATAAAGCCGGGCGAGTTCGCACAGATCGTAAATCATATCGGCATCCAGATTGCCATAAACATACCCCCATCTGTCCGGCCCGTTCAGGGCGACCGAACAGCCCGATTTGCAATTGGTCAGGCATTCGATCGGCAGGATGTCAAACGGCATGTCCGGATCGGTGCAATTTTCCGTCACCCTGTCAAACAGCAGCTTGCCATGACGTGGTTCGTCTGTCCCGTTGGCCGATGAGGCGGTGCAGGTGATGCAGATATTCAGGCGGGGTTTGGTCGTCATGGCATCCGGGTTTGGTTTATTTTGATTGATGATGTTGGAGGGGCGCATCCCGTCAGCTTGCAAGCTGTGCGGTCAAGCGTTCGTCGCCGACAAGACGGTTTACATGGTCCTGAATGGCAGCGGCCAGTTGCCGGTCCACCAGCGGATGGGACGTATCGGCCAGGATCAGCGCCACCCCGACCGCAGGCAGGGGCGGGAAGCCGTCGCGGGCGTCAAGGATCAGGAATTCATCGGTGACACTGGCGGCGGCAAGGGCGGCAACCCCCAGCCCGTCACGGACCAGATGCAAAAGCGATGCGGCCTGCCGCGTGGTGGCAAACAGGGTAAAGGGCCGGTCGGCCTTGGAAATCGCATCAATTGCCCAAGCGTGAAATTTGCAATCTTCGGCCGGAAGGACAAGGGGAATGGTGTCAAGTTCATGCTGTTTATGGATCGGGGAACTGACCCAGACACCCGGTTCATGGCGCAGGAAATAGCCTTCTTCGCCCTTTTCCGAGCGGCTGATGATCGAGAGGTCAAGTTCTCCCTGATCAAGCATGCGGTGGAGCAGGATGGTCGGATTGACCGAAATAAAGAATTTGGCCGCCGGATGAACCGACCGGATGGCGCGCAAGGCCAGCGGCAGGATTTTTTGCGTATAGTCATCCGGGCATCCGATCCGGATCGGGCGGGAGGCATCATGCCCGCGCAATTTACCCATGGCTTCGTCCTGCAAGGACAGTATCCGCCGTGCATAGCCGACAAAGGTAATGCCTTCGTCTGTCAGGGTGACATTGCGCCCGTCGCGTTCAAACAGCCGGTTGCCGACCAGTTCTTCCAGACGTTTCATCTGCATCGAAAAGGCCGATGGCGTGCGGCCAATGCGGTCGGCGGCGCGGTTGAAACTGCCGCATTCGGCAAAGGCAACAAAACTGCGCAGCAGGTCGGCATCCATGTCGCAGCCCTCACTCTCTTTCTTCCGGATCAAATAAAATGATCAATGAAATTGATGGATGTGATCAAAACTATGCGATTGTTCTGCTGCGCGCCAGACGCAAATATCGCCTGTGACCGGGCCGGTTCATTTCGCCAGAAAATGCACCAAGGATATTTGACATGATATTGCACGATTTTTTACCGTCCGGGAACGGATACAAGGCGCGTTTGCTGTTGGCGTTGCGCGGGCAGGCGTTTGAGCTGAAAGAATATGACATTACCCGCGGCGAAACCCGCACGGCCGATTTCACCGGCCGGATCAATGCCAATGGCCGGATTCCGGTGCTGGAACTCGATGACGGGCGGATGTTGCCCGAAAGCAACGCGATCCTGATGTTTCTGGCCGAAGGCACCGCGCTTTGGCCCGATGATGCGTGGGAACGCGCCCAGGTGATGCAGTGGCTTTTTTTTGAACAATATGAACATGAACCCACCATTGCCGTGTTGCGGTCATGGTTCGGGGTCAAGGGATTGCCGGAACATGCCGATATTCTGGTGCCGATGAAACAGGCCGGGGCGGACAAGGCCCTGAAGGTGATGGAGCAGCGTTTGTCGGACCATGACTGGCTGGTGGGCGATGGCCTGACGATTGCCGATATTGCGCTGTATGCCTATACCCATGTCGCGCCGGAAGGGCGGATTGACCTGGCACCTTTTGCCGGGATCAACCGTTGGCTGGCGCGGATTTCTGCCCTGCCCGGCTATGTGCCGATTACGTGGAAGCCCTGAACCCTTAAGGCCGGGATGTCGGTGATTGCCAACAGGCCGCCGACATCCCGCCATATGGTTCAGTCGAAATAGCTGTTGAGGATTTTGATATAAATTTCCGTCAGCTTTTCGATATCTTCAACCATCGCATGTTCATCGACCTTGTGCATGCTTTGCCCGACAAGGCCGAATTCGGCGACTTCGCAATATTTCTGGATAAAACGGGCATCCGAGGTGCCGCCGGTGGTGGACAATTCCGGGCGGTGGCCGGTGATTTTTTCCGAGGCATCGGCAATCAGACCGGCCAGTTTGCCCGGTTCTGACAAAAATGCCTCGCCCGATATCTTGACCGTCAGATCATGCGCCCCGGCATAGTGCGCGCAGGTGTCCCGGATCCATTTTTCCAGATCGGCCCCCTGATGCAGATCGTTGAAACGGATATTGAAAGCCGCGCTGACCCTGGCCGGGACCACATTGGTTGCCGGGTTTCCGGCATCAATCGTGGTGATTTCAAGGTTGCTGGGCTGAAAATGCGGGGTGCCGTGATCCAGTTCGCGATGGCACAGCGCATCCAGCACCCCGATCAGGCGCGGAATCGGATTATCGGCCAGATGCGGATAGGCGACATGCCCCTGCGCGCCATAGACCGTCAACCAGCCGGTGATCGAGCCGCGCCGCCCGACTTTCATCATTTCGCCCAGATATTTGGGGTTTGTCGGCTCCCCAACCAGGCAAACATCGAATTTTTCGCCGTGATTGTCGCACCAGTCGATCAGCCGCACCGTGCCATTGACCGCATCGGCTTCTTCATCGCCGGTGATCAGGAAACTGATGCTTTCGTCAAAATCGGGGCGGGCGGCCAGAAAGGCATCGACCGCGCCGACAAAACAGGCAATGCCGGTTTTCATATCGGCGGCCCCGCGCCCAAACAGGCGGCCATCCACCACTTCTGCGCCAAACGGGTCAACACTCCATGCCGCAACATCCCCGGCGGGGACAACATCGGTATGACCGGCAAAACAGAAATTGCGGCCCTGTGTGCCGCGCCGGGCATAGAGATTGTCAATCGGATCAAGGCCGTCTTCGGCAAACACCTTGCGGGTGACGGTGAAACCGCGGGCTTCGAGCGTTGCCTGCAACACATCCAGCGCCCCGGCATCATTCGGGGTGACAGACGGGCAGCGGATCAGGTTGCGGGCAAGATCAAGGGCGACGGACATCGGGCAAAAAACCTTTGGCTGGCGACAGATACAGAAACGGGGCGAAACCGCCATGATGCGTCTTCGCCCCGTTGTTATACGCAATCAGATCACGGCATCACAACAGCGATCAATCGCGCAGCAATTCGTTGATCGAGGTTTTGGAACGGGTTTTTTCATCAACCCGTTTGATGATCACGGCGCAATACAGCCCCGGCCCCGGCTTGCCATCAGGAAGCGGTTTGCCCGGAATGCTGCCCGGAACGACAACCGAATAGGCCGGAACGCGGCCGATAAAGGTTTCGCCGGTATTGCGGTCGATAATCTTGGTCGATGCGCCGATGAAAACCCCCATCGAAATCACCGCCCCTTCTTCGACAATCACGCCTTCGACGATTTCCGAACGGGCGCCGATAAAGGCGTTGTCTTCGATAATCACCGGCCCGGCCTGAAGCGGTTCGAGAACCCCGCCAATCCCGGCCCCGCCTGACAGATGAACGTTTTTGCCGATCTGCGCACAGGATCCGACGGTGGCCCAGGTATCGACCATCACGCCGCTATCGACATAGGCGCCGAGATTGACAAAACTGGGCATCAGAACCGTGCCCGGTGCGATATAGGCCGACCGGCGCACGATGCTGCCCGGAACGGCGCGGAAACCGGCGGATTTGAATTCGGCCTCGCCCCAACCGGCGAATTTTGACGGCACCTTGTCCCACCAGTTGGTGTTTTCGCCGGGGCCACCGGGAATGGCGGCCATGTCATTAAGGCGGAACGACAGCAAAACCGCCTTTTTCGCCCATTGATTGACCACCCACGCCCCGCCGGTTTTTTCGGCGACTCGCAGGATGCCGCTATCAAGCGCGGTCAGGGTCTGTTCCACGGCCTTGCGCACTTCGCCACTGGTGGCGGGGCTGATCTGGTCGCGATTTTCCCAGGCGACATTGATGACGCCTTCGAGTTGTGCCTTGTCCATCGTCGGATTCCTTGCGCTGGTCTGAATACCGGGTTGCGGCGCAGAATGGTCAAAGCCGCCCGGCAAGTCAACTGCGCGGGTGCAGGGCGGGCGCAAAAAGCGGCGAATCGGCCCCGATCCCCACCCCGCCCCCCACCCAGATCCGGGAACCCCCGACCCGCATCGCACAGGATGCGGGCCTGTTTCCGGCATCCCGGCCCCGCCTTTAACAAATTGATTTTGAATGATTTTTGATCAACTGGCGGGATGCAGATAAAGTTTTTTCAAAAAATCTGAAAAAAGTTCTTGATTTGTTCTTTTCATTGCAGCATAACAGAAAAGTCAACGGGACAATTCCGCCCGGACCGAAACCCGCAAGGCTTATGCCTTGCGGGTTTTTGCGTTTGGGCCAGAGGAAAGAGGCGATGATGATGCGTTACTACATGGACAGAGAAGGCGGCGGGCAAGCCCGCAAAATCATGACCGGCGGATGGAGGAGCCATTACGGGGGCATTGCGCGGGTCCGCTAACCCGGCCATTTGTCAGGACGCCCGAATTGCGTCTTGTCGGTGGTAAGACCTGCCCGGATCGGGGCGGGTGCCATCCGGCCTTGCCGGGAGTGGCAGGAGCGGGGGACGGGTCCGAAGACGGCCTGTTGGCATGACTGACGGATGCCCGAGGTGCGCCTTGTGGTTGGCCGTGCCTGCCCGGATCATGGCGGGAGCTGTCCGGCCTTGCCGGGCCTGTTGGCACGGCGGGCAGAAGCCCGAAGTGTGTCCGGTTCCCGTCGAGGTGACGGGAAAGCCGTCTTGCGGCGGGGCCGGTTGATGCGGGGCGGAAGCCCGATGACGGAAGAAGACCCAAGCCTGCATTTTCGGATGCGGCGGGTGAGGCAGACGGGGGTATGGGCGCCATATCAGGTACCCCTGATGGAGCCTCGCCAAAATCCCACGGGGGTAGTCCGTCTTGTGTGCATCGGTCCTGCGCCGTTGGCGATTTGGGTGGTTTTGGGTGGGGGTTTCTGGCCGTCACCGCCGCGAAAGCGAGAGCCAGCTTGCGGTTGCCGGGTTTCCGGGGGGCATGGGAAGGGCGATGGCGGAGGCCTTTTCAGGATGCATCATGGTATCACCAAAGTCAGGAATTGGAGGGGACAGAGACATTTTCATGATACGTCAGGGTGCCACGAAAGTCAGGGATTGGCGGTGCGTTATGGCGACCAGAACACGCGAGCAATTTGCACCACAGATCAATTCGGAAATTCTGTCAGCTATCTGCGATCTGGCACAGGATGAAGGACGGCAATGCAGGCCCTGAGAGATGAGGCGCTGACCGATCTGCAATCCGCGCCGAAATGAGTTTGGCGGCAGACTGAGCCTGCGCCATTTCAACGCCCCACCGATCACCGGCGATTGCGCGTAACGGCGGGCCGACGGTGAGCAAAGCCGTATGCTTGTGCTTTAAAACCATCGGTGCATTTGGCATGCCGCCCGGCCAGATTTTCTTCGTCGGCGTCACGGGAACCAATCCTGTCAAAATTCAGGGATTGGCTCCCGCCTTTTTCCGGGCACGTCCAATTTGGGGGTGATCTCCAACTTGGGCGGGGCAGGGGTACGGATGCCGTCGGTGTAGTCCCCCTCAATTTGGGGGTGATCTCCAACTTGAGAAGATTGGCAGAAAAACTAGGGTAAGGTGTAGTCCCCCTCAATTTGGGGGTGATCTCCAACAGGCCTTACCATCTCATCTTGCAAATCAAAGGTGTAGTCCCCCTCAATTTGGGGGTGATCTCCAACGAAAAGCATCTGTTCGAGACGATCCTGCAGGTGTAGTCCCCCTCAATTTGGGGGTGATCTCCAACAGGATTCCCGGTTCCTGTTGATCTGTCAAGGGAATCTGGTGAAATGACCGGGGCATTGTCGTGTTTTTTCCCTTGTTTCACCGGTTTTTTCGCCGGTTTTTGTCGGTTTGTGTTGCCCGTTTTGCGTGTGGCGGCGAGTTGCGGGTCATTTGATGAAAAGCGTATCGGGATTGCGCCAGCCGGTGATGTCCTGTGCCGGAACTGTCTTGCCGCCGAACAGGGTGGCGACCATCGCCCCGAAATCGTTGCCATGCAGGTTTTCGAGGATTTTAAATCTTTCGTCGTTTCCGTTTCCGGTTTTTTTGCGGATTTGCGTTTTGCCTTTTTTGAAATGTTCGGCCTGTCTGGCAAACAGGTTTGCACCGTGCAATTTGTGATCATCCCCCATTTGCCAGTTCAATACCAATCCCTCGCGGGCCAGCAATTCGATGATGGATTGGCTGACGGCGTTTTTCAGTTTGCGGTCATAGGCCATCAGGGTGCGGGCATCATTTGTCGCCGCTGTCAGGTCCGGTTTTGCGCCATTGTTGCGCAACATATTTAAATGGGCGAAATGGTTGCGCAGGCCCCGGATTGTTTCCGGTTGGACATTTGGCATGGCGCAGGAAACCGGTTTTGCAAGATTGAAAAAGGTTTCCAGTTCCTTTTGGAAGGAAGCGGTATTTTGCGGATTTTGTTTGTCAAGGGCCGCAATCACCTGGCCTTCTGCCAGTTTGGTCAGGCCACCGGATTTAAATACTTCGTCCGGTTTCAGACCGCGATGATGCATCAGGGCAAGCAGGACGAAATACAGATCGCGTTCCCACAGGCCGGAAAAATCCACCAGACGGCCCAGAACCGTCATCATCAACCGGTGCAGGCGGACATGATTGGTCAGGGTGACATGGGCGGCGTTGTGGCGGTGTGTGATGACGCCGCGCAAGGCGCGGATATAAGAACGCAGGTCATGGGTTGAGAATTTTTTAGGAGACCGGGTTGCCCGGTCATGAAGTTCTTCGCGCGTTTTCTGATGGTGGGCGATGGGGGTGCTGGCGGGTTTGCCATCCGGGGCGGTGGTGTTGGTGAACCATGTGTTTACGTTGTCATGCGTGATTTTATGGGCATCAAAAATATCTTGCAGGGCGGACAAATGACCAAATCGCATGATTTCGCGCAAGCCCCGGCGCGGCAGGCGGTCTGTCATGCCCGGCACCGGTTCGGGAAACATCCGGTCAAAATCGCCTTGCTGGTCATAAAACCTTGAAAAATCGCCAATCCCGGCCAGATGTTCGCCGCCTGAAAATTTGGCGTCATGCATATCGAGATACAATGTCATGACCCGAAGCAGTTGTTTCGTGGTTTCGCGCCTGGCTTTTTCGGTGCTGTTGCCGGTTGTGTCGCGGTTTGTTTTACGGTCGCTGCCAAGGACAATATATTTGCGGATTTGATGGGCGAGTTTGCCAATTTCCTCCACCGGGATCAGATGGAGGATGAAATACAGCACTTTTTGCCAGTCTTCGCCCGTGACGGGTTTTTTGTCTGTTTCGGCATCGTGAACAGGGATGGCGGGCCGGTTTGCATATTTGGGCCGTAAAACAAAATCCAGTCCGTCTTCGCGCAGATATGCGGCAAAGCCCTGTGCGACCACATCGCATTGCAGGTCGCCGATAAATTTGGCCTGATCCTGTGCGTTTTCGCCATCGGACTGATAGCCGCGCGTAACCGCCATTTCGCTTGCGGTTGCACGGGTCAGGTCAAAAAAGAACCGGGAAACCGGCGGTTGCCCATCCTGTGGTGAAAAATCAAAATTCGGCAACAGTTTGGAAGCCCGCGATGCAATGAGTTTTTTTGCCGTGGCGTTTTTACCATTGATGGATTTGGCTTCTTCGGTGGCGCGGCTGGCAGATTTTTCAACCCATTCGCGCAGGATCGGGGCCGGACGGGTTTCCATCCAGCGGCGGAAGGGCCGGTTGTAAATCAGTTTCAGAACCGTATAGCGGCATTGTTCGTCGGGTTTTTCTTCCATCCTCTGGCGGTTGCCAAGTCGTGGCAGGCCGAGATTGTCATGGCCTTTCCATGCCTTTTCATGACGATCGAGCACCCGGCGCAATTTTGGCAGGGGAAGTGTTTCTGTTCCTGATTCGGGATCGGCCAAAAGGGATAAAAGTTTGCTGACCTGAGCACCCTCGTAATAATCCCCGCATTGGCAGGCGGTCAGGGTTGCGTGCAATTGCGCGATCCGGTCTTTGTTGTCGTCATCCCACAAGTCCTTTATGGCCGAGGTTGCCGTTTGCAATTCGGCCTGATCAATTTTCGGATGTGCGGCCAACCCGGTTAAAGTTTTCAGAAAGTGCGACGGTTCGGTGAAATGAAATGATGTGTGGCGAAGCTGTGCGGTTTGTCGCAAGGCCATGTGCAAAACCGCCTTTTCACGGGCTTCGTCCCCGGTGAAATGCGGGCTTTTGCTGCCAAACAGCAATTTGCATTTTTTGCGGTAATGGGGGGAATCGAGACGGGCTATCGCGGCCTCAATTTCCTTTCCGCCAAAAATATCACCGTTGGCCACGTTATCGGGATCGGTCCAGTCGGTCAGGGTGCGGCTGGCAAGGGCGATGACATGTCGCCAGACGCGCACGAAGGCCTCGTTACGTTTGATATCGGATTGTCCGTCGCTGCTCCAGAACCGGCTTTTGTCGATTGTGGCGGGATCGGGCCAGTTGGCGATGACGCCCGTGCCGTTTTCATGTGCCTGATAATGGATGATTTTGCCCAGCCGGATCAGGGTGTTGATATCGCGGTTGGTGCGCACAACCCGCAGGCGGGCAAACAGCGCATCCATATTTTCTGGCAGGATTCTCAGATGGTCGTTTTTGCAATTTCCCTTGACGATCCGGCTGTAATAATCGCGCACCGCCATATGCAGGTTATACAGACCGGGGGCGTCATCCTTGACGGTTTCAGGTTTTTGGCCGGGAAAGAGTTTTCCATAATGGTTGTATAATTCCTCTGCCGCGATGGGGCGGGGCAGGCGGAAAGTTTTTGTTCTTTTTTCTTTTTCCTGAAAACTCTTTTTCTTGTCGTCCTGAAATTTCGCGACCTTCTTATAAATTATGGCGGCGATATCGCCTGCTGCTTTATAGGTCGTTTTGTCCCTGTTGTGGTCGGTGGAGGACCAGCCATTATCGGGATTGTCGATGATCAGGGGGTCTGTTTTTTTTAAAAAATTCCGGGCGATGCTTTGCGCACGCCGTTCGATCAGGCCGGTCTTGCGTTGGGGTTTCTGTGATTTTATCTGGCATTGGCCTTCATCCCGCTTTATCCGGTATTCGCCTTCATACAGATGTTTGTAAATTTTCGCGGCAATGTCTTTGGCCTGTTGTTCGGTGATTTCACCGGGGGCCATTTCATCGGCAAAGGTTTTGTACCAGCGGCCTGTTGGTTCGGGTTCGGGCAGAGTTTTGCCTTGTCTGTCTTTTCTGGGCTGGTAGTTTGCCTCCTTGTCCCACGGGGCGATTTTCCAGTCCCATATGGCTTTCAGTCTGTCCCGGTCTTTATCGGGCAAAAGATTTTGGTCCCGCACATGATCCCATGCGGCCTTCCCCAAAACCGTGCGCAGATGTTTTTGTCTTTCGGTCGGGCCGTTCTTGCCCGATGGTTTGGTGGCGATTTTGTCAATTGCCGAAATCCATTGCGCAATCACCAGTTCGCTGTGGCTGGTGGCAAAGGGCGTTATGTCGCCTTTTTGACTGATTTTGCCATCGCGCAGCAGGACGCGCTGCCTGTTCTGGACTGTATCGCTGTCAACATGGCTGCGGCCATAAGGCTTGATGATTTGCATTTCATTCCCCCCGATGATGTCTGATCGGGAGTATGACCGGCGCAAGGCGGCGGGCGCAACTGTCCTTAAGAGGGGGAGGGGCGGCGGTTATGCCGCCACAGTGTCGCCCGCAAGGGCGCGCAAAAAGCCGGTGATGTCGGTGGTGTGGTGGGTGATGCGCGGGTCGTCGCGGCCGTCCTGCGCCCAGTCGATATCGGTATGGATCAGCACCGTGGTCATGCCAAGATCGCGGGCGGGCAACAGGTTTTTGGCCATGTCTTCAAAAAACACCGCACGGGTCGGGTCGATATCATGGCGCGACAGCAACAAATTATAGGGTTCGGGTTGCGGTTTGGGGATGAAACCGGCATCGACGATATCGAAAATGCCGTCAAAATGCCGGGCAATGCCCAGACGGTCCGTTACCCGTTCCGCATGGCCGCGCGAGGCATTGGTGAAAATCACCTTGCGGCAGGGCAGGGCGGCAAGGGCGGCATCCATCATCGGGGCGGGATCGACCACTGACAGATCGATATCATGGACCTTGCCCAGATAATCGGCCGGGTCCACCTGATGTTCGAGCATCAGGCCGCGCAGCGTGGTGCCGTAACGGTAAAAATAATCCTTTTGCACCAGATGCGCCTTGTCGGCAGGCAGGCCGAGATGATCGCGGACATAGCACCCGATCAGGGCGGAAACCTGCGAAAACAGATCGCAGCTTGCCGGATAAAGCGTGTTATCGAGATCAAAGATCAGGATGCTGTTATGATCAATTTCGGGAAGGGCGGCGGCGGAAGTCATCAATCCTGATCCGTTCTGATTCTGATGCAAAAACCGATACTGCCCCAAATCCGCCCCGGATCGCAATGGTATTGCCGGATTTCGGGCGGCAAACCCGCCGGGTGGAAAATTTCCCGTAAAGGTTATTTTAATTATCCTAAGGCACATCATATAGACTGGATATGTCCGGTTGTTGCCTGTGCAGGGCCGGGCGGCACAGGATGGTTCGCAAGGGGGAACCGCGTGGGCAGGATTGCGGACGCGACAGGTATGCGGCAATTGGAAAAGAATCTGAGACAACGCACAGTGACCTTGCGCAGCGAACGAAACCGGTTTGCCGCCCTGGCCTTTGTCTGGGGTGATTTGCTGTTGGAGCTGGACGAGGATTTGCGCATTGTTTTTGCGTCCGGCGCGTCTGACGGCTTGCTGGGCCGTGACATTGCCGATCTGGAAAACCACCTGTTCCGCGATTTTCTGGCACCGCAATTTCGGCCGCTGGTGCAGGAAATGCTGCATGTGGCGCAACGGCGCGGGCGGATGGACAATATTCTGGTGCGGTTTGTGCGCCCCGATGAAAGCCTGAGTGCGCCGGTATCGATGTCGGGGTATTTCCTGCCCGATCTGGGCGGGCATTTTTTCGTTGCCTTGCGGGTGTCGGTCAATTCCCTGCCCCATGAATTGGCGCAATCGATTGAACGCGATCGCGCAACCGGCCTTCTGGATGAGGAAAGCCTGTCGCGGGTGGTGACAGAACGGTTGATGGCGCAACGCGAAACCGGCATTCGTCATAAATTTTCGATGTTTACCCTTGATGCCTTTGTGCCGCTGTGTGACCGGATGGAAGCCGTGGCGCGCGATGAAATGTTATCGAGCATCGGGGCGTTTTTGCGCGCCCATTCGGTGGCGGGTGACACGGCCGGGCGGTTAAACACCCATCAGTTCGGCCTGTTGCACCGGCCCGATGTGGCGATTGGCGATCTGGAAAAACGCATTGCCGAATGCGCCCGCGATGCCGATCCGGCGGGCAAGGGCATTGCGATCAAAACATCGGAAACCGATTTTACCGCCGGGGTGATGCCGCCGGGCGATCTGGCACGCGGGGTTCTGTATTCGATCCGGCGGTTCTGCGACACGCAGAAACACGGTTTTACCTTTTCGCGCCTGTCGGGGCAGATGCCCAATCTGATCAATGATACATTTGGCGCGATGCGCGATTTTGGCGCACGGGTGGACCGGCTGGAATTCGAGGCGGTTTATCAGCCGATTGTGCGGTTACCCTCGGCCGAGATTCATCATTTTGAAGTTCTGGTACGGTTTCATGATGATGAGGGGGGTCTGATTCCGACCGACCGCCTGATCACCTTTGCCGAACAGGTGCATATGATCCATCGTCTTGATCTGGCGATGATGCGCCGGACCCTGAAATGGATCCGCACCCAGCTTGACGAAGGCATCGATGCGCGGGTGGCGGTCAATGTATCGGGGCATAGTCTTGAAAACCCGGATTTTTGCCGGTCAGTCATTGCCCTGTTTGAAAAGAACCGCGATGCCTTGCCGCAATTGATGCTGGAAATCACCGAAACGGTCGAAATCACCGATCTGGACATGGCGGCGAAGTGGCTGGGCCGGTTCCGCGATTTTGGCGTGGAAATCTGTCTGGATGATTTTGGCACCGGGGCGGCGAATTTCCGGTATCTGAGCGTTTTTGACATTGATTATGTCAAGATCGACGGGGCATCGATCCGCCAGTCCCTGAAAACAGCCAAGGGCCGGGCCTTTCTGAAATCACTGGTCGATCTGTGCCATCAGCTTGATATCGAGGTGGTGGCGGAAATGATCGAAACCGACGAGATGCGCGATCTGGTGACCAAGGCCGGGTTTGATTATGCGCAAGGCTATCTGTTTGGCAAACCCGAGGGCGATATTACCGCCTATTGGCGGACCTTGGGCCGCAAAAAGAAGCGGCAGCGTCAATAAAGCCAGTTGCTGCGCTTTTTCAGGGGTTCAATGTCGGCCACCCCGTATTTTTCCAGAATGCTGTCATAAATGCCGTTGTCGCGCACGGTTTCAAGACCGATATTGAGGCGTTGCAACAGCCATTCCGCCCCGGCAACATGTTTGGAAATGCAGCTGTAATACGGTGCCTGAACCAGTTCTTGGTAGGAAAGCGGCCCCGGTTCGCCCCACTGTTCCCCCCACTGTTCTCCCAGGGCCTGTCGGGCAAAAACGATGGGGGCGCGAAAGGAATAAATCGCGTCGATGCGGTTGCCATAGAGCATTTTCAGCAAGGCATCCTCGCCATTGGCGGTCTGGACATCCAGCCCGGCATCGCGGGCGGCCTGTTCAAGGTTATAGCCTGCAATTACGCCGATATTGATATGTCTGGCATCTTCCAGCCGGTTGATGTGGCCAATCAGCCGGTCCGATGTGGCAAACAGCCCGATGCGGATTTTCCCCAGTTCATCGGAAAACAGCATGTCGCGGGTGCGGTCCGGGCTCCAGGAACAGGAACATAATCCGTCAACCTGCCCGGTTTCGGCCAGCATCAGGGCGCGTTTCCAGGGGTAAAACGGTGTTTCGACGCCAATATTGCTGACCGCGAAGGCGGCGCGCAGGATTTCGATGTCATAACCGGGATGGGACGGTGTATTGGCGATTTTTGACGGCGGAAACGGGTTGCAGGCCAGAATGACCGATTGCCGGGGCTGGTCCGGGGCGGCGGGTTGGCTTTGCGCCTGTGCGGTGATCGGGCCAGCCAGAAGGGCGAAGATGAGAACAGCGACAAGATGACCCGACCGGCACAACATATGGGATTCCGTAACAGTGGCGTTTTGTGCCAGCCCGATGATCGGGACTGGAACTTGTGGCTTCATTCTGGGCCAATTATTCTTAACAAAAGAAAAAAGACCGGCGTTGTTTTGCGCCGGTCTTTTGCGGTCAGGTGAATGACCGGTCTGGTTTGTTATTCTGCGGCCTTGATTTCGGCGGTGCTGCGAATGGCGGCATCGCGGGTGGCGGCATCGACAGAATCCTCGAATTTGGCGAAGTTTTTCTCGAACCGGGCGGTCAGATTGGCGGCGGCGGCATCATAGGCCCCCTTGTCCGACCAGCTTTCCCGCGGATTGAGAACTTCGGCCGGGACATCGCCGCAGGCAGTCGGATATGCCAGACCAAAGAACGGGTCGGTGGCAAATTCGACCTGTTCCAGATCGCCATTCAGCGCGGCATTCAGCAAAGCGCGGGTATAGCCGATTTTCATCCGCGACCCGACGCCATAAGCGCCACCCGACCAGCCGGTATTGACCAACCAGCAATTGACGTCATGCTTTTCCATCATTTCGCCCAGCAATTTGGCATAGACGGACGGATGACGCGGCATGAAAGGTGCGCCAAAGCAGGCGGAGAATGCGGCGGTCGGTTCCTTGACCCCTTTTTCGGTCCCGGCAACCTTGGCGGTATACCCCGACAGGAAGTGATACATCGCCTGGGCCGGGGTCAGTTTCGAGAGCGGCGGCAAAACGCCAAAGGCATCACAGGTCAGCATGACGATGTTTTTCGGATGACCGCCGCGCCCGGTTTCCGAGGCATTGGGAATGAATTCAATCGGATAGCTGGAGCGGGTATTTTCGGTATGACGGCCATCGTCGAGATCAAGCTCGCGCGATTGTTTGTTCATCACGACGTTTTCAAGCACGGTGCCAAAACGCTGGGTCGTGGCATAAATTTCCGGTTCTGCCTCGGCCGAGAGTTTGATCACCTTGGCATAACAGCCGCCTTCAAAGTTAAAGACGCCGTCTTCGCCCCAGCCATGTTCGTCATCACCGATCAGGGTGCGCGACGCATCGGCCGACAGGGTGGTTTTACCGGTGCCCGACAGGCCAAAAAACACCGCCGTATCGCCATCCGGGCCGATATTGGCCGAACAATGCATCGGCATCACGCCCTTGGCCGGCAGGATATGGTTGAGAACCGAGAAAATCGATTTCTTGATTTCACCGGCATACCATGTGCCACCGATGATCACCATTTTGCGTTCAAAACTGACGATCACGAAGACTTCGGAACGGGTGCCGTCGATTTCCGGATCGGCTTGCAGGCCGGGGGCATGCAGCACGGTGAATTCCGGGTCGAAATTGCGCAATTCGTCTTTTTCGGGCTGGATGAACATGTTGCGGGCAAACAGATTGTGCCACGCATTTTCTGTGATCACCCGGACCGGCAGGCGGAATTGCAGGTCGGAACCGGCATAACAATCCTGTACGAACAATTCGGTGCCCTGAAAATAAGCGCGCACTTTCTGATACAGGCGCTCGAACACATCGGGGCTGACCGGGCGATTGACATCACCCCAGTCGATATCGGCTTTGGAACTGTCTTCTTCGACAATAAAACGGTCCTGGGGGGAACGACCGGTATGTTCACCGGTCAGGGCGACAAAGGCGCCGCCCTTGGCAATCTTGCCTTCCTGACGGCGGATCGCATGTTCGTAAAGGGCAGCAGCGTCCAGATTCCAGTGAACGGCGCCAAGATTTTTGAGGCCATGAGTCTCAAGGCCTACACGGCTGACAACGGGTCCTGATTGCAGCACGGATCTCTCCTGGTGGGAAGGTTTTGGGATTTGTGAACAGGCACGTACATTAGCAAAACGTGGGGGTTTCGCCAAAGTTGCGACATATTGTTACAATGATCTGGCAAAAGCAACTGCTGCTTTGCCTTTATACCGAGGAATCCGTAGACGGTTTGCGTTTGTGAAAATCCGGATTTCAGAAACGCAGATAATGTCGAAACGGGCCGGTTCAGGCCATAGATATGCGCGCTTTCTGGCACATTTCGACCAAAATCTGACGGGCGGCGGCGGGGCTGTCGATGGTTTTGGCAAAGTCGATTCTCTGGACGGTTTCCTGATCGGTGATCAACATGCCGTCGCAATCGATATCGGCCATGATCCAGCCGCGGTCGGCATCCAGTTTGCCAAAATAACGGGCGATATCGGCAAGGGCATCGCGATGGTCGGCATTCATATGGTCGATGATATGGGGGCGGGCATCGCGCAGGGCATCGACCCCGGCGGCCAGAAATTTTGCGCCGGGCAGGCGGCGCTGTTTGCCAAATCCGCCGACCCAGTAAATTTCCGATATCGCGACACGATAAAAGGCGAAATCGCCAAACCCGGCATACAGGGCGGCGGCCGGATGGGCGGCAAGATAGCGGGCGCGCAGATCGGGGGAGGCATCGCGATGGGCGGTGCCATAAACCGTAAGCCGGGCGGAGGCCGTATCGGGGGCGGCAGTGCCGGTGCCTGCTGCGACATATAAGAGCGACAGCCGGGGATCGTTGTGCAAATGGCGGCTGTGATCGGCGAGACCGGACATCAGCAAAACCGGCGTGCCATCGCAATCGCAGGCGGGAACCACCATCGAGGTCGATGGCCAGCCGGGCCCGGCCTGTGCGGCGGCGTCCGACAGGGTGGCAAGGGCGGCATAACGGCAATGGCGCATCAGATTGCGCAGGCTGTGCGCATCATTGCCGGGAATATCGGGGGTATCGGTCATTGGGCATCGGCCTTGGGACGCGCGGCGGCCTGTTCGCGGCGCTGTCTGACTAGGGTCATGATGCGTTTTTTCTGGCCGTCGCTGGCGGTGATCCATGCGGCGATTTCATCCCCGGTGCGATAACAGCCGGAACAATAATGCGCCTTTGGATCAAGGATGCAGACACCAATACAGGGGGATTTGACAGCCATCGGGACCGGGATGCTCGTTTGTTTCAGGAAACCCAATATGGCCGGGATCACCGGCATCAGGCAAGCCCCTGATACACCGAAACCCGCAAGGTGAGGGGGCCTGACGGGTTCCGGTGAGGTGCAGATCAGGGTTGGGGCCCTGTATGCGACCTGTGCAGATCAGAGGCGGTCGAACCACCGGCTGATCTGTTTGTCGGCTTCTTCGCGGTTGATGCCATAGGTTTCCTGAACGACACCGATCAGCTTTTCGCGTTTACCTTCAACGCGATCAAGATCATCATCGGTCAGCTTGCCCCATTCTTCTTTGGCTTTGCCGCGCAGTTGTTTCCATTTTCCTTCAATCTGGTCCCAGTTCATTGGGTTTCTCCATTTTTGTTTCGGTGCAGTTTGCTACATTATTAAAACGTCGGGGTTGGCTGATTGTTCCATGGCCGGTTTGCCCGCCTGACTTGATCCTGCTGGCGCTTCGGGCTATAGCCCCTGTCAGTTCTTTTTTGGGGAGTGTGTGTCAGCGCACCGCAGGCGTGCAGCACGGAGGGTATCATGCGCGGTTATTTCGGGATTGGAATCGAAGGGGCGAGCAAGCCTTTGAATGTGGGCACCCTGTTTCGGTCGGCCCATGCCTTTGGCGCGGGGTTCGCCTTTACGGTCGATGCGGATTTTTGCCACGATACCGCCCATGCCACCGATACTTCCAAGGCATCCGGACAGATGCCCTATTATCATTTTCCCGATCTGGATCATCTGATGTTGCCGACGGGCTGTTCGCTGGTCGGGGTTGAACTGACCCCCGATGCGATTGAATTGCCCAGTTTCAAACATCCGTCGCGGGCGGCCTATATTCTGGGCCCGGAACGCGGCCATCTGTCGCCCGAAGTCCAGAGCCAGTGCGATTTCATCATCAAAATCCCGATGCGCTTTTGCATCAATGTGGCGATTGCCGCCAATATCGTGATGTATGACCGCCAGATCACCCTTGGCCGGTTTGCACCGCGCCCGGTGCGGGCCGGGGGGCCGATTGAAGCCAAGCCGGAACCTTTTTATGGCGGATGGATTTCGCGGACACGTGCAAAACGCAAAGGCGATCCGGAAAAATTCCGTCAGGCTCCGCCGCCCGATTATTCGGTGATTGATGGCGCGCTTGACGACGACGCCTAGATGTTTGCGTGCGGTTATGCGGGGGCGTTGATCAGGTGATTTGCAGGTTCGGCCTGTTGACGGGCAAAGCGGGCGGGCGGTTGTCCGACCTTGCGTGAAAAGGCGACGCTAAACGCACTGGTCGATCCATAGCCCACCTTTTCGGCAATTTCGGCCATGGTGTGTTGGCGGTGGCGGAGCATGGATTTGGCCAGCGTCATCCGCCAGTTCAGGATGTATTCCATCGGTGCCAGACCCAGTTTGCGATTGAATGTCGTAAAGAAGGCCGAACGCGACATTCCTGCCGCCCGTGCAAGATCCGCAACCGTCCACGGGGTCTGGGGTGTTTCGTGGATATGGCGCAGGGCGCGGGCGAGTTTCGGGTCGGAAAGCCCTTTTACCACTCCTTTGCTGTCACCGGTTTCACCGGCGGAGCGCAGGGTTTCAATCAGCAAAACCTGTAGCAGGTGATCCAGCACAACATTTCGGGCCGGGCGATCTGCCAAGGCTTCTTCGCGCACCAGTCTGGCAAGGTTTTCAAGGCGACGTTCTTTGCGAACGACAAAAAAATCCGGCAACAGGGAAACCAGTAATTCGGCATCCGGTGCGCCAAAATGGCAGTAACCGATCAGGAGGCGGACGTCTGGTTTGCCATCAGCCTGCCCAAGGCGAACAGGTGAGTCCGGCTGAAGAACCGGCCGGGTTTCCAGACCTTTGGGCGCGGGTGGATTGATGCTCGACATTGCAAAATCGCAAGCCGCCGGAATCAGCACAAAATCCCTGTCACCCAGATGAATTGGGTCATGACCATCCATCTCAAGGCAACACTGCCCGGCAAGAACCATACAGTAATAGGCTTGACCGACTTCGGTTCGCTGCACGCGCCATGCGCCGGATGCATCGACCCGTTTTGAATGGCGGGCACTCGGTTGAAGGAGTGAGATCATATCGGCGAGGGGATCGGACAATCTGTACTCTGGCTAAATTTTTATGGATTTTCCATTATAGTCCGTACAATCAATGCCGTCTAGAGTGTGCCCATTCCAATCATAAAAGTGAGGCACTGATATTATGAAGAGTGTGATGATTACCGGATGTTCTTCGGGGTTTGGCTATGCGATTGCGTGCGCTTTTTTAGCGCGCGGCTGGCGGGTGATTGCGACGATGCGATCCCCGCGCAAGGACATTTTCCCCGTTTCGGAAAACCTTCTTGTTTTACCCCTTGATGTCACCGACGGGGACAGTATCGGACGCGCAGTTGCAAAGGCCGGGCAGATTGATGTGCTGGTCAATAATGCAGGGATCGGGTGGCTCAACGCATTGGAGGGGACATCGGACGATGTTATCCGCAAGGTTTTTGAGACCAACACCTTTGGCACAATGGCAATGACCCGCGCCGTTCTGCCGCAATTTCGGGCGCAAGGGTCGGGCGTGGTTGTCAATGTGTCTTCGACAACGGCTTTGGTGCCGATGGACCTGTTGTCGGTCTATGGTGCGAGCAAGGCCGCAATAAATCATTTTACCGAGACACTGGCGCTTGAACTGGCGCCGTTTGGTATTCGCGTGCGTCTGGTGGTTCCGGGCCGTGCGCCAGAAACGCCGTTCGGAACGACGGCAAAATCCCTGATACAGGAAGCAGGCGGTTTCCCCGAGGCGTATCAGGACCATGTTGCCAAGGTTTTTACCAAGCTTGAGCAATCTTCGGATGGTTTGGTGACCAGGGTTGAAGATGTTGTGGATGCTGTCTGGCAGGCGGCAACGGACGCGAATAGTCCCAACCGTGTTCTTGCGGGTGCGGATACAAAGGCACTTGTCGGATGATATTTGGGGCGGCCCCAAAATGAAGAAAGCAACGGCCGCAAGGGAGGGTGCGGCCGTTGCTGTGTTTGATCAGGCCGCCTTGATGTCGGCGGTGTCATCGTCATCGGGTTTTGTTTCGTCGTTTGCGTCGGGCATCTGGCCGTGCGGGTTGCGCAACAGATTGGCGATCATCTGCATTCCAACATCGCCCTGCAAGGTCAGCAGGCTTTCGGGGTGGAATTGCACGGCACAAATCGGCAGAACGGCGTGCCGGATTGCCATGATGACGCCATCGCTGCTTTGGGCGGTAACGCGCAGATCGTCGGGCAGGCTGTCGGCATTGGCAAACAGCGAATGATAGCGCCCGACCCGGATGGTGTCGGGCAGGCCGTCAAATAACGGGTCGGTGGTATCGAGTTTCACCGCCGAGGGTTTGCCGTGCATCGGCTGATCCAGTTGCCCCAGAGTGCCGCCGAAAAATTCGACGATCCCCTGCAAGCCCAGACAGACGCCAAATACCGGCAGGCCATGGGCCAGTGCGCGTTCGATATTGTCTTTCAAATGGTAATCATCGGGCCGCCCCGGACCGGGCGAGAGCACCACCAGATCGGGTTTGAACCGATCGAAGGCCTCGTCCGGGAAGCCGGGGCGCAGGGTCAGGGTTTCGGCCCCGGTGGCGCGGATATAGCTGGCAAGGTTTTGCACAAAACTGTCTTCGTGATCGATCAGCAAAACCCGTTTGCCCGCCCCGACATGGGTTGGGTCGATCACCGGCAGGCCGGAATCGGGCCGGGTGACGGAATCGATCATCGCCGAGGCTTTCAGTACGGTTTCGGCTTCTTCGGCGTCGGCATCTGAATCATAGAGCAAGGTCGCCCCGGCGCGGATTTCGGCAACGCCCTGTTTCAGGCGCACCGTGCGCAATGTCAGGCCGGTATTGAGATCGCCATTGCACAGAACCGCCCCGATCGCCCCGCCATACCAGGCACGGGGACTGCGTTCGACGGTTTCGATATGGGTCATGGCGGCGCGTTTGGGCGCACCGGTGACCGTCACCGCCCAGCAATGGGTCAGAAAGGCATCCAGCGCATCAAAACCATCGCGCAGACGGCCTTCGACATGATCGACGGTGTGGATCAGGCGTGAATACATTTCAATTTGCCGCCGGCCCAGAATGCGGATGCTGCCGGGTTTGCAAACCCGCGCCTTGTCATTGCGATCCACATCGGTACACATCGTCAGTTCGGATTCTTCCTTGGCGGAATTCAACAGGGTGCGGATATTTTCCGCATCCTCCATCGCATCGCGCCCGCGCGCAATCGTGCCGGAAATCGGGCAGGTTTCGACACGTTGCCCGGTGACGCGCACATACATTTCCGGCGATGCGCCAATCAGATGTTCGCCATCCCCCAGATTGATCAGAAAACCATAGGGGGCCGGGTTGCGGCGTTTGAGGCGGCGAAAGATTTCGGATGGTTTGACATCGCAGGCGGTGCGAAACACCCGGCTGGGCACGACTTCAAACAATTCGCCACGGGCAAAACGCGGTTTGACATCGCGGACAATGGCGGCGTAATCGCCGTCTTTCATGTCGTTTTCAATATGCTGATTATTGCCGCGTGACGGGGGATGATCGGCCCCGTTGCGGGCGATGCCGTCGGTGCTGTTACCGTCAATGCTGAAATCATAATCAATGCGGGTGGCGATGCGGGTGGCGTGATCGACCGTGACCAGACAATCGGGCAGGAAAAGATGGATATCCTTGTGATCCGGCTCCCGATCCTGTTTGAGGGCAATCTGTTCAAATTGCAGGGCAAGGTCATAGCCAAAGGCACCATACAGGCCCAGCCTGTCATCGCCCTTATGCGCGAACAGATCGCGCAGGGCGCGGATGACGGAAAACAGGCTGGGTTGCTGGCTGCGTTCTTCTTCGGGGAACCATCCGGCCGGGCGGGCGACGGTGCCGTATAATCCGTCCTCGCCCGCCGTTATGCCTTCGACATGGGGGTGATTTTCCAGAATCCGGGCGATGGGCGGCAACAGGATGCGCCCGCGATCATTGAGCGCCCGCACCGCAAAACCGCGATCCCGCCCGGTGATTTCCAGGGGCGGCTGCGCAAACCCCATATCCCAGCGGGCATAACGACCGGGAAATTCATAAGAAGAAGACAGCAACACACCCTTGTTACGGTCGAGCTGGTCAATCAGGGTTTCGGTGGCATTTTCATAGGCCAGCGGGGTTTGCAGGCGCAGAATGCCGATGCCGCCATCGGTGACATACCGGTATTGACTGACGGCGGGTTCGGATGTTGATGCGGACGGGGTCGGAAGGGTCACTTTTTTGTCTCCGGTTGCGGGCGCTGCCGCAGGCGGGACTGTTTTCAGGGATATAATGACATGATGTCTGAAAACACAAAACCGCCTGCAAGAACAGGCGGCCAGGGGTGATCATCGGGTGATCAGGGCATGAGTTTGGCCGCCCGCGTTTGCGGACCACCACCAACGATTTGCAATGCGGGTCGGGTTCATGCCGTGTGTTTTCATGGGGATACTATTGTGCAGGCTATGGGCGCAGGTCAAGCGATTTTGATCGCAGTATTACGAATCCGGCGTTTCTGACAGGTCGATATACAATGGCTTGTGGCAATGCGGGCAATATATCCGGTCATCAAGATGTTTGTGATGAATGTCGCGCACATGGTTCAGAATGTTTGCGGCCTGTTGGTCGCTTAACCCCAATTCATATTGATGGAATTCCAGTTTGCGGCGCACGGCCTCGGTCAGGCGGTGGCCGGACAGATGTTGTGCGGCGGATTGGCGAAAACTTTCTTCGCGGCGGCGTAATTCACTGCTGAAAGCGGAGGCCAGAATACCGGCCGGAACCGCGACAATGCCAATGCCGGTCAGGGCGATGACGGAGGCAAAAGCCTTGCCGCCGGTGGTGATCGGAACCACATCGCCATAGCCCACCGTTGCCAGGGTGATGATGGTCCAGTAAAGCGATTTTGGCAGGTTATCAAAGACTTCGGGCTGTGCTTCGTGTTCCAGCAGGAAAATGATCCCGGCGCTGAACACCAGAAGACAGGCCAGTGCGGCCAGTGCGGCGGCAAATGTTCCGATCTGTTGGCGAACGACGGAGGCCATCAGTTCCAGCCCGCTGGAATAGCGGCTGAATTTCAAAAGCCGTAACAGGCGTATGATCCGGATAAAGCGCAGATCGATGCTGGTGAAAATCATCAGAATGGCAGGCAGAATCGCCAGGATATCCACCAGCGCCATCGGCGTGATGATATAGCGTAACCGTCCAAATCGTGTGTCAAAGGCCGGGTTTTCGGGGGCGGTCCAGACGCGTCCGGCATATTCGATGATGAAAACCGTCATCGAGATGATTTCAATCGTCAGCAGCAAGGTGCCAAAAGAATCAGCAATCGGTTCTACGGTTTCAAAGATCACGGCGATGACGCTGATGATGATCAAAAGCGACAGGCCGATATTGGTCAGCCGCGCCGCCAGAGAACTGCGATAATCGGGCGATAACAACAAGTAGCAGCGCTTGCGCAATGTATCGGCCATGGGGTTTCGCTTTGATCTGTGGAACGGCCCGTCAGGGGGCCTGCATATCCATCATGTGCCATGGCGACCAACAAACCGTTAAGAAACCGACGGCTTAGGGGCCGCACCCTAATACCCCTTTGCCGCACGGACAAAGGCATTGATTTTGCGGGCATCCTTGACGCCTTTGGTCCGTTCCACCCCGGATGACACATCGACCCAGGGGGCCTGTGAAATGTGCACCGCCTCGGCGACATTGTCGGGGGTCAGGCCACCGGCCAGCATCCAGTCGCTTTTCCATGTCCGCCCGGTCAGCAGGGTCCAGTCAAAACTGACGGCATTGCCGCCGGGAAGGGCGCTGTCTTTTGGGGGTTTGGCATCGAATAACAGGAAATCGGCGACGCCGTCATAGATATCGCGGGCGCGGTTGAGATCATCGGCGGTGCTGATCGCAATCGCCTTCATGGTGCGCAGGCCGAATGTATCGCGGATTTCACGCACACGCGCCGGGTCTTCGGAGCCATGCAACTGAAGCACATCGAGCCGGGCGGCATGAATGGCGGTTTTCAGGGCTTCGTCCCCGGCATCGACAAACAGGCCGACTTTCAGGATGCTGTCGGGCACCCGTTCGGTCAGGGTTGATGCCCCGTTCAGGGAAATGTGACGGGGGCTGGGCGGGAAAAACACATAACCCAGCGCATCGGCCCCGGCACTCATGGCGGCCAGAAGGGCGTCTTCGCTGTTAATACCGCAAATTTTGACCATGCAGCTCATGGGCGGAATCCTGTTGTTTGGGCGGGGGTTATGAGGTGTTTCAATTGGTCCTAGCAGAAACCGGAACCATTCAACAGGATATTTGCATCTTGCGGTGGCTTTGCACTGGCGATCAGACGGTTGCTGCGCTATTTTCCCGACCATGAGCAAGCAGCAAGGCCCCGCCGCGGGCGAAACCGGCGAAAAGAAAACCCATTTTGGCTTCCGCGATGTGCCGGAAAGCCAGAAAGCATCCATGGTGCGCGAAGTTTTCGATACTGTCGCGTCCAAATATGACCTGATGAACGATCTGATGAGCGCCGGGGTGCATCGGTTGTGGAAAGATGCGTTCATTACGGAATTGCGCCCGCGTGCGGATATGCATTTGCTCGATGTCGCGGGCGGCACGGGTGACATTGCCTTTCGTTTCCTGAAAAAGGGTGGTGGCAATGTGACGGTCTGTGACATCAATTATGAAATGTTGCATGTCGGGCGGGACCGTGCGGCAGATCATGGCATTTTGAACAATATCGACTGGATGGTGGGCGATGCGCAGAAATTGCCGCTGCCCGACAATTCGGTCGATGCCTATACCATCGCCTTTGGCATTCGCAATGTGACGCGGATCGAAGATGCCCTGGCCGAGGCGCACCGGGTTCTGAAACCCGGCGGGCGGTTTTTGTGCCTTGAATTTTCCAAGGTGATCCTGCCGGGGTTCGACAAGGTTTACGATCTGTATTCCTTTAAATTATTACCCGAAATTGGCCAGATGATTGCGGGTAATCGCGAGGCCTATCAGTATCTTGCCGAAAGCATTCGCAAGTTTCCCGATCAGGAAAGCTTTGCCGCGATGATCCGGGCGGCCGGATTTTCGCAGGTGCGTTATCGCAATCTGTCGGGCGGGATCGCGGCGATCCATTCCGGCTGGCGGGTCTGAGGGCAAACGTCATGATCCGTTTTGTCCGCAACAGTTTCCGGCTGATCACGATGGCGCGCACGCTGGCACGCCACGATGCGCTGTTTCCGCTGGCCCTTGTGCCGGGCGGGCGCATTCTGGCCGGGGTGGCGCGCATCACGGCGCCGTTTTCGCGCAATCCGTCATTGGCACCCGGACGGCGGTTGGCGCGTGCGCTTGAGGAACTTGGACCGGCTTTTATCAAGCTGGGCCAGACTTTGGCGACACGGGCCGATCTGATTGGGGATGATGTGGCGGCGGATTTATCGTCGCTTCAGGACCGGTTGCCGCCGTTTTCCGGCGCGATTGCCAAAAAAATCATTACCGAACAACTGGGCGGGCCGTTTGAACTGCTATATGCGGAATTTGATGAAACGCCGGTGGCGGCGGCATCTATCGCGCAGGTGCATTTTGCGACAACCCCCGATGGCCGCGACGTGGCGATCAAGGTGTTGCGCCCCGATATCGAAAAGCGATTTGCCCGCGATCTTGATCTGTTTTACTGGGCGGCAGAACTGGTTGAACTGACGCAGCCGCGTTTGCGCCGCCTGAAACCGGTTGAAACCATCAAGACGCTGGAAGACAGCGTGCGCCTTGAAATGGATTTCCGGTTCGAGGCGTCGGCGGCATCGGAATTTCGCGATAATTTTGCCGGTGATCCGACCTATTATGTGCCGCAAATCGATTGGGAACGCACCGCCCGTCATGTTCTGACGATGGAGCGGGTACATGGGGTGCGCATTGACAATGTCGAAGCCCTTGATGCGATGGGGATTAACCGGACCGAATTGCTGGCCCGGGCGGCGGCGGCGTTTTTTCAGCAGGTGTTCCGCGACGGTTTTTTCCATGCCGACATGCATCCGGGCAATCTGTTTGTCGATGAAAACGGCCTGGTCAGTGTGGTTGATTTTGGCATTATGGGCCGGGTGGACCGCCAGACTCGGTTGTATCTGGCGGAAATGTTGCTGGGATTTCTGACCCGCGATTATCGCCGGGTGGCCGAAGTGCATTTCGAGGCCGGATATGTGCCGCGCGACCAGTCGGTTGAGAATTTCCAGCAGGCCTGCCGGTCGATTGGTGAACCGATACTGGGCAAGCCATTGGCCGATATTTCGGTCGGGCGGCTGTTGGGGCAGTTGTTTCAGGTGACGGAAACCTTTGGCATGGAAACCCAGCCGCAATTATTGCTGCTGCAAAAAACCATGATTGTCGCCGAAGGCCTGTCGCGGATTCTGAGCCCCAATGAGAATATGTGGGAATTGTCGCGGCCTTTGATCGAAGACTGGATGCGCGATAATCTGGGCCCCGAAGCCCGCATTGCCGATGTCACCCGTCAGGCCGGGACCATGTTGCGGCGGTTGCCCCATGTTCTGGAAGCCGCCGAACGGGTATCGGGGGTGATGACCGATCAGGGATTGAAATTGCATCCCGAAACGGTTGCCGCGATGCGCGGACGATCCGCCAACCGGCGTGGTGGTGTGTCCAAAAACGCCATGCTGTTATGGGTGGCGATTGCCGCCCTTGGCGTGGCGTTGTTCCTTAAATAAAGCTTTTCGGGATGATGCGACATGACCGGCATTGACATCAGTTGCGACCGAGACCGGGTGGATCTGGATTACTGTTATGACTGCATTTCCAATTCCTACTGGTCGATGGGCCGGTCGCGCCGGGAATTTGAAAAATCGGTGGCGATGTCGATCCCGGTCAGTGCGTTTTGCGACGGGCGTCAGGTCGGTTTTGCTCGTGTGGTGACCGATTACATCGCCATTGCCTATGTCGCCGATGTTTTTGTCGATGCACAATACCGGCGGCGCGGCATTGCCAGCCGGATGATCAATGCCCTGCATGATCATCCCGATATGCAACGGGTCAGACGATGGTTGCTTGCGACCCGGGACATGCAGCCACTGTATCGTCAGCATGGTTATGCTGATCTGGGTGGTTTGCTTATGATGCGGCTTGAGGAAGACGCCCCGAACCGGCCCCCGCGGATATAAAAAAAGCGCCACCCGACGGGATGGCGCTTTTGATATTGGGCCGATGGTATTGTGACGACCGGGGAAATCGTCAGCTTTTGCGGACATCGGCCAGGAAATTGCCGACTTCGTTGCGCAGGGTGCCTGATTGCGTACCGAGTTTTTCGGCGGCATCCAATACCTGACGGGCCGCATCGCCGGTCTGGCGGGCGGCTTCCTGCATTTCGCGGATATGGCTGGTGACTTCCTGCGTGCTTTGCACCGCCATCTGCACCGAATTGGAAATTTCGCGGGTGGCGTCGCCCTGTTCCTTGACGGCAGATGCGACTTCAACCGCAATTTCATTCAGATCATTGATGATGGTGGTGATGCCGTCAATCGCGCCGACGGCCTGTTGGGTTGATCCCTGAATACCGGAAATCTGGGCCGAGATATCCTCGGTCGCCCGGGCAGTCTGATTGGCGAGGTTTTTCACCTCGTTGGCGACCACGGCAAAACCCTTGCCGGCATCGCCCGCACGGGCGGCCTCAATCGTGGCATTGAGGGCGAGAAGATTGGTTTGTTCGGCAATTGCCTGAATGATTTGCACGACTTCGCCGACTTTCTGTGCGGAAACATCCAGCCCCTGCACCATACCATTGACGCGGTTGGCCTCGGTCGCGGCATTTTTGGTGATGTTGGAAGTGTCATTGACCCGCGAACTGATATCCTGGATCGAGACGGACAATTCCTCGGCGGCGCTGGCGACCGTATCGACGCTGTGATTGGCCTGTTCAACGGCGGCGACCACGGCCTGCGATCCGGCTTCGTTTTGATGCACGGCGGCGACCATTGTCTGGGCGACCTGTTGCATTTCGCCCGATGCCCCCGATACGCCGTCCACCACACCCATCACGGTATGTTCAAAACGCCCGGCCAGATCATTCATGGTGTCACGTCGCCGGATTTCGGCGCGTTGGCGTTCCTGTTCGCGTTCGTGGTCCAGTTGCGAGACGCGGGCGGCATTTTCCTTGAATACCTGAACCGATTCGGCCATCTGGCCGATTTCATCATTGCGGCCCAGACCGGGAATTTCGACATCCTGATTGCCGTTGGCCAGATCAATCATCACCGCATTGATGCGTTTGAGCGGATTGACAATCTGACGGCCCAGGGCAAACCATGTCGCCCCCAGCAACACCACCAGAATGGCGGCGGCAAGGGCAAGCTGTGCCAGCATCGCCTGTTGCACCGCTGTATTGACCTTTTCAAGGCTCCAGGCGATTTGCAGGGTGCCGCGCAGGATGTCTGCATCGCGGCGTTTGGAATAAATAGAGATCGGGGCGGCGACAATCACCGCATCATCGGCGATAAAGCTGATGACTTCGCTGTTTTCAATTCGGGTCTGATCGGGAGCGAGCAAGGCCGTCAGGTCAAAAACAGGCAAATGGTCCGCCTGATATTCGGCCATCATGTCGCCCGATTTGTTGATTGTCAGCAAGGTTGCCAGTTGCGAGCCTTCCTTGTCGCTGAGCTTGCGGAATTCCTTTTCAATCGCATTGCCATCCATCGCGACAACCCCGGCCTGCACGGCGGTGGCCAGCATTTCGGTTTTTTCGACAGACTCATTATACATGATGTTGATCATGGCGGTGCGTTGAGAGATGGTCTGGATGGTCATCATCGCGCCAAAACCGACAATCAGCAGGGCAACGATCACAAGAATAACTTTTCGTCCGACGGAACCGCCGGACTTGATTTTTTCGGCCATGTAGGTCTCCCGGTCCTTAAAATACCCAGCCTGATTTTGTTTCCTCTTTGCCTGACATCGTTGTCGCGATCCTTTGATGTCGCGATTTTGATCCTTTGTCAGGACCGTTTCCGGCGCACACCCCATGCGTTGAAAACGGATTTTTGTGACGGTTCTGACGGGGGATTTGTTGTGTTGTTTCCCGTCAAAGGCCGTGCGGCGTCAGCTTTCCTGTTCTTGAGGATCGATAACAATCGAAGGCTACCCGACGTACCAAAATATCTGAAACGATTAGCACGAATTTGGCAAAAATTTTTCAGGCGGGGGATTCCATGCCATTTTCAACTGTTGCAAGGGGAATATTTAGCGGAATCTTTCACTGAAATGCGCGGATCACCGGGGCCTGGCGAATCGGTGTGGAATCGGGTGCCGGTTTATCTGGCGGTAAAAATCGGTGCGAGGCCCCGAAATGCTTGAGTTTTGGGGCCATTCAGCCGACGATATGCCATCAACAGGGATCGGGGAAAACAACACAATGTCACCATCGGGCGAGCAGCCGGGCAACACGGCCGTTAAAACGATCCGGCAGGAAAAAAAGACCGCGACCACCAACCCGGCATCCTCGGGTGTCGGGATGTTCGAGCGTGCCCTTGCCGCCCATCAGGCCGGAAAACTGGACGAAGCGATCCGCCTTTATGGCGCGATTTTGCGCCAGAAACCCGACCAGCCGGATGTTTTGAACAATATCGGGGTGGCCCTGCGCCGGACCAAACGGTTTGAGGCCGCACTTGCGGCCTATCAGCGGGCGGCGACATTGCGGCCCGGCAATGCCGGGCTGTGGACCAATATGGGCAATTGCCTGCGCGAAATGATGCGCTATGACGCGGCGATTGTGGCCCATGACCGGGCATTGGAACTTGACCCCGATACCAAAACCCATCCGTTTAATGCCGGTCTGGTCTGGCGCGATTTGAACCGGATGGACCGGGCGATTGACATGTTTGACCGGGCACTTGCGATTGACCCCGATTATATCGACGGATTGTGGGACCGTGCGCTGGCGTATCTGACGCAGGGCGATTATGGCCGGGGATGGCCTGCTTATGAAGTGCGCCGCCGATTGGCCGATAATCCGATCCGGCCCCTGAAAGATGTGCCGGAATGGGATGGCAAGGCCAGTTTGCGGGGCAAGACGATTTTGCTGCGGGCCGAACAGGGCTTTGGCGACATGATCCAGTTTGCCCGGTTTGTGCCGCTGGTGGCCAAAAAAGCCGGGCATGTGATTTTGGAATGTCGCAAGGAACTGATGCCGGTGATGCGCACGGTTGCCGGGGTGGGAAGTGTTTTGGAAAAAGGCGCAAAGCCGCCCGCCTTTGATGTGCATCTGCCTTTGTTAAGCCTGCCGTATGTTTTGGACATTGGCGAGACGCAATTGCGCGAAGTGTCGCAGGATGCCTATCTTGCCCCGCCGGAAAACCGCCATGCGACCATTCCGGTTCCGGCCGGGGCGGTTCTGAAAGTCGGGATCGTCTGGGCGGGGAAACTTAACCCGCGCGACCGGTCCTGTCCGCTGGAACGGTTTTTGCCGCTGATGACCGATGGCCGGGCGGCGTTTTACAGTTTTCAGGTTGATGACCGGCGCGCCGATATCCTGCGGATCGGGGCCGATGCCTTTGTGACCGATTTTGGCGACCATATTCACGATTTTGGCGACAGTGCCGCGCTGATGCGCGAGATGGACCTGATCATCACAATCGACAGCGCCCCGGCACATCTGGCAGGCGCATTGGGCCTGCCTGTCTGGATGTTGCAGCTTTATACCACCGACTGGCGCTGGATGGTGGGGCGCACGGACAGCCCGTGGTATCCGTCGATGCGCCTTTACCGGCAGGAACAGCCGGGGGATTGGGATGCGCCCTTTGCCAGACTGCAAAACGATTTTACGACATTGGTCGCGGCGCGTTTTGCGGCGACAAACTCGGGGCGGGATGCCTCCGGGGCTTGAGTTTCGCGGCAACTGGGCGTAGGAAAGCGGCTTTATGATTTTATCCGCCCGTCGCATTGTGCGGATGGCAGGTTTTGCGCAGGAGAACATGGCTGTGAGCGAAGGCGCCTATAACAAGGGATTCCCGGTTTCGTGGGAACAGATGCACCGCGACGCCCGTGCGCTGGCATGGCGTTTGTTGGAAAAAGGCCCGTATAAGGGGATTATCGCGATTACCCGTGGCGGGCTGGTGCCAGCGGCGATCATTGCCCGCGAACTGGATGTGCGGCTGATTGATACGGTGTGCGTGCGCAGCTATTCCGACAAGACACGCGGCGATATTGAATGGCTGAAAGATGTGTCGGGCGATGGCGAAGGCATGTTGATCATCGACGATCTGGTCGATACCGGCAAAACCGCCCGTGCGGTGCGCGAAAAATTGCCCAAGGCACATTTCGCAACGGTTTACGCCAAGCCGCAAGGCCGCGAGATTGTGGACAGCTTTGTGACCGAAGTGTCCCAGGATACGTGGATTTATTTCCCGTGGGATATGGAGCTTTCGGTTAACGCGCCGATTTCGGAACGGGTGCGTTAATCCGGTCCCGGCAGGACCGCGTATCTTTCTGGGGGACCGTTTCGTTTCACAGACAGGAGAACAGCGATGTCCGCCTTGACCCCGGATCGACATTTTGACGACACCGCCCGGCCGCCGATGATCCGGCGGGCCGGGCGTTTTGTTTGTGCCGCCATGCTGGCGACAACACTGATGGCGGTGCCTGTTGCCGCATCGGCCACGGATGCCATTCCCGAGCGGTTGCAACGGGTGATGGATACCCTGACCCCGGCCAGTGGCTATCGGCTTGCACTGTTTGCCGCGGTGGATAATGCGCGTTCGATTGCGGTGGCCCCGGAACTGGGGGGTGTTTTTATCGGCAATCGCGGGTCAAACCTTTATTTCGTGCGCGATGCGGATGGGGATGGGGTTGCGGAAGACGTTCATCTGATTTCCCGCGATTTCAAGTTGGCCAATGGCATTGCCTATAAACCCGGCACCCTGTTTGTCGCCGATCAGCACCGTATCGTGTCTTATGATCTGGATGGTTTTGATGGCACCAAACTGGGTCCGGCGCGGATTTTGTTTACCAATTTGCCGGACAAACGTCATCATGGCTGGCGCTATGCCGCGTTGTCGCCGGATGGCGGGCGGTTGTTTGTGGCGGTGGGCGCACCGTGCAATATTTGCAAGGTCAGTGGCCTTGAAGGCACGATCATTGACATTCCGGTGACGGGCGGCGCACCGCGCATTTTTGCCAGCGGCATACGCAATTCGGTTGGTCTGACCTTTCATCCCGATACCGGCGCATTGTGGTTTACCGATAATGGCGGGGACAATCTGGGCGATGATATTCCGCCCGAAGAATTGAACCATGCGCCCGAGGCCGGGCAGTTTTACGGGTATCCGTGGTATGCGGGGGGTGATACGCGGTCGCCACAATTCAGGGATGAATCCCTGCCCGCCGGGGTGACATTTCCCGAATTTACCTTTCCGGCCCATAACGCCGCCCTTGGCCTGACCTTTTATCAGGGGGATGCGCTGATTGCGTTGCACGGATCATGGAATCGCACGGAACCCGATGGGTACAAGGTGGAACGGGTGCGGTTCGAGGATGGCAAGCCGGTGGACAGCACACCGTTTCTGGCGGGATTTCTGCGCGAGAATGGCGAGGTTCTGGGGCGGCCGGTTGATATCAAGCCTTATGGCGATGGCAGCATCCTGATTTCCGATGACCATGCCAGTGCCGTCTGGCGGATGGTGCCGGTCGGTGAGGGCGGCAATTAAATAATTTGACCGCCGGGATGGCGATCCTCCTTGCGCGGCGAAACGGGCTGGGCTATAAAACGCGCCGCAAAGCGGGTGTAGTTCAATGGTAGAACGGCAGCTTCCCAAGCTGCATACGAGGGTTCGATTCCCTTCACCCGCTCCAGCTTTTCCCAGATCCCCCAAAATTTACGATTATGTCTGCGTCATTGATGTTGCAATTCGAACGAACCCGTAATGGAATGATAGTTGCCTGAAAACAACGCGGTGTTCGTTTTGGTCGGCCAGCAAAACTGACACCTTTCGTTGTTCGTCAAGTCGCATTGGTTCACGATGATCCCGGCATCACAGAAGCATGTCGTTCGTTGGGCCTTTCAAAATCCACGTACTACAATGCTTTGCGTGAATCTAAGATCAATCACGTCAACGCTATTGCTAATTAATTATCGAAGAACAATCAGGAAATTGGGTATCGAATGAGTGAAAACATTCTGGTTAAGGTCTTACCTTATCTTTCTCCGATCATGGTGGTGCTAATCGGTGCTTATCTAAATCACTACTTATGGATCAGTAGAACAAGATCAAAAGATCACTGTGAAATGGTGGAGAAATTTGTCGGTGATCGCGACATCAGCACAACTCATAATCTACTGTTAGAAACCCAGTTTCGAACCCTTTACAAACGACAGGCAGAAGCATCGATCATCCGCTTCTTGTTGGACTGCTCATATCCCATACTTCGAATAAACCAATACAAAATTGGACATAATTATTTAGAAAAATGTACGGACAATATTGGGAAAGTCACTGGCTTCAATTTGATATCCCGCATTAGAAACGAGACTAAACGAAGATGGATATACTGGGGATACATGACGACATATACTGGCATTGTATTGGGTACAATGTATCCAATAATTACCTACAAAGTTCAAATTTTAGAATTTTTTGATAGATTTGGATATTCGCTATTAATTCCTTTAATGGGGTTGATAATTGTTGCTATTGGCACGGCTTTCATAGCCCTGACAGAAGCAGTTCAAATCGATAATGCGGCGAAACTTGTCGAAGCACTGGATCAAGAAAATACTCGTGCCAATGATTCTGCTGGTTTCGAAGAAACACCCTGATTTGTTGGCCGCAATTCGGACTCATAAAAAAATCCAATTGAGTTCGAAATATTGATCCAGTGAGATGGCAACTCATTGATTTATTAAGAATAATAAATTCGAAGTGATAGGTGTTCAGCTTCCCAAGCTGCATACGAGGGTTCGATTCCCTTCACCCGCTCCAGCTTTTCCAGCACATCCCCCAAATTTACGGTCATGACGGCGTCATTGATGTTTCAATGGCGGTCAGGCCGTTTTCAAGTTGCGTCAGGGCGTCCTTGCCCAGAAGGGTTTGCAGGGTCTGTTCATAGTCCTGCGCCATCGCGACCAGTTCGCGGTAATGTTGGCGACCCAGCGGGGTCAGTTCCAGATTTTCCACCCTTCGGTCTTTGGTATCCTCAATCCGTTTCAGCCAGCGCCGTTGTTCAAGGGCGCGAACCGCCCGGCTGACCTTGGTTTTGTGCATGGCGGAATGTGCGCCGATTTCGGTCGCGGTCATCTGGCCGCAACTGCCAAGGGCGGCAAGGGTGCGCCATTCTGGCCGGGTCATCTGAAAGGATTCGCGGTATCTGGCGGCAAAGCGCAGGCTGATCCTTTCTGCCGCACGGTTCAGGCGATAGGGCAAAAACGTTTCAAGGTCAAACGGCAGGTCCATTGGCGATCCTTGATAGTTACAAAAGTGACAGTTATGGTTGAAACCTGTTTTGCGAATGATAGCTTTTGCGCAAGGGGATGCAAGCATGGTTACGGCCCCGCCATCCTGCCTGAAATACATGCCGGGTTTTGGCAATGATTTTGAAACCGAATCACTGCCCGGTGCCTTGCCGCAAGGCCAGAACAGCCCGCAAAAATGTCCTTACGGGCTTTATGCCGAACAGCTTTCGGGATCGCCCTTTACCGCGCCGCGCGGGGCCAATGAACGGTCCTGGCTGTATCGCATCCGGCCATCGGTGCGCCATATGGGGCGGTTTGTGCGGATTGATTATCCGTTGTGGAAAACGGCACCCTGTATCGAGGATCATGGATTGGCGTTGGGCCCGTTGCGCTGGGGCCCGGTGCCGCCGCCGGAATCCGGCGAGAAACGGCATTTCATCGCGGGGATCAGCACGATTACCACCGCAGGCGATGCTCTGACCCAGACCGGGATGGCCAGCCATATCTATGTTTTCAATGACGATATGGTGGATGATTATTTTTTCAATGCCGATGGCGAGATGCTGATTGTTCCGGAATGCGGGGCGATTTCGGTTTTCACCGAACTGGGCCGGATGGAGGTTGCGCCGCTGGAAATTTGTGTGATCCCACGCGGCATGACCTTTCAGGTGCGGGGTCTTGGCGACGGGGATTTTTGGCGCGGTTATATTTGCGAAAATTACGGGGCGAAATTCACCCTGCCCGATCGTGGGCCGATCGGGGCAAACTGCCTTGCCAATCCGCGCGATTTCAAAACACCGGTGGCCGCCTTTGAGGACAAGGAAACCCCGTGCCGGGTGCATGTCAAATGGGGCGGGCAGTTTCATGTGACCGATATTGGTCATTCACCGCTGGATGTGGTGGCGTGGCATGGCAATTATGCGCCCTGTAAATATGATCTGGCGACATTTTCGCCGGTAGGGGCGATTTTGTTTGATCATCCCGATCCATCGATTTTCACGGTTCTGACCGCGCCGACCGAACAGGCGGGAACCGCCAATGTTGATTTTGTGATTTTCCCGCCGCGCTGGCTGGTGGCGGAACACAGTTTCCGCCCACCCTGGTATCATCGCAATATCATGAGCGAATTTATGGGCCTGATTTGTGGCCGGTATGACGCCAAGGAAGAAGGATTTGTGCCCGGCGGTTTCAGTTTGCATAACATGATGTTGCCGCACGGGCCGGACGCCACGGGTTTTTTAAAGGCAACAGAAGGGGATTTGATCCCGGTCAAACTCCGGGACACAATGGCCTTTATGTTTGAAACGCGCCTTGCACAGCACGTCACCCGATTTGCCGCAACACTGGAAAGCTTGCAGGATGATTATCCTGATTGCTGGGAGGGACTGGAACGGAAATTTGACGGCACACCGGGCGCGAGATAATCGCGCCTGCGTTACAACAGGGCAGGCCGCCTTCACACGCAACAGGTCCTGACCCACAGGGGAAATGTTCATGAAACTGGCAACGCTGAAAGACTCGACCCGCGACGGGAAACTTGTCGTGGTTTCAAAGGATCTGACCCGCTGTTCCGAAGTTGGCCATATTGCCCGCACCCTTCAGGCCGCCCTTGATGACTGGGCGCATATCGCCCCGCGACTGGAAGAAGTCGCCCGCGGCCTTGAAACCGGGTTTCAACCGGCCATCCGGTTTCATGAACATGATGCGGCATCGCCCTTGCCGCGTGCCTATCAATGGGCGGACGGGTCGGCTTATCTGTCCCATGTGGAACTGGTGCGCAAGGCGCGGGGTGCTGACATGCCCGACAGTTTCCGCAGTGATCCCCTGATGTATCAGGGCGGGTCGGATTGTTTTATCGGCCCGCGGGATCCGATACGGGTGGCGGACGCAGATTTTGGCATCGATCTGGAAGGCGAGGTGGCGGTGATTGTCGGCGATGTGCCGATGGGGGCCGGTGTGGACGAAGCACGGGCGGCGATCCGTCTGGTGATGCTGGTCAATGATGTGTCGTTGCGCGGGCTGGTGCCCGGTGAACTGGCCAAGGGATTTGGCTTTTTCCAGTCCAAACCGTCATCGGCCTTTTCGCCGGTGGCCGTCACCCCCGCCGAACTGGGCGAGGCATGGGATGGCGGCAAATTGCATTTACCGCTTTTGGTCGGGGTGAACGGGCAGGCCTTTGGCCGGGCCAATGCCGGGGTGGATATGCATTTTGATTTTGGCGAGCTGATTGCCCATGCTGCCAAAACCCGACCATTATGCGCGGGCACCATCATTGGATCGGGAACGGTATCGAATGGCGGGGCGAAACCGGTATCGCAAGGCGGGGCGGGATATTCCTGCCTTGCCGAAGTCCGCATGATCGAGACCATCGAAACCGGGGCTGCGGTGACACCGTTTTTGCAATTTGGCGACATGGTGCGCCTTGAAATGAAAGATGCCACCGGGCATTCGATTTTCGGGGCGATTGAACAGACGGTTGAAAAATACGAAAAGGCCTGAGACTTCGCATGAGCAACAGCAGCACGGTTTTTTATGATTACTGGCGATCCTCGGCCAGCTATCGGGTGCGGATTGCGCTTAATATGCTGGGCATGGAATACCGGACCGTGCCGGTGGATCTTTTGACCGGGCAGCATCGCACGCCCGGTCATCTGGCCCGCAATCCTCAGGGATTTGTCCCGGCGCTTGAAATCGATGGTCATCTTTTGACCCAGTCGGTGGCGATCATTGAATATCTGAATGACACGCGGCCCGGTTGCGGTTTTTTGCCCGCCGATCCGGTGTTGCGTCATCATGTGCGGGCCTTGGCGCATGTGATTGCGATGGATATTCATCCGGTCTGCAATCTGGCCGTGGTCCGGCATGTGATGGCGCTGGTCGAAGACGGCGAGGCGGTGCGGGACGACTGGATGGTGCGGTTTATTTTTGACGGGCTGAGGGCATTTGAAACCATGCTTGATCAGCAAGATGGCCCGGTACGCGGCGCATTTTGTTGCGGCGATGCACCGACGCTGGCCGATTTTTGCCTGATCCCGCAGCTTTATAATGCGGAACGCTGGCATGTTGATGTGACGGGATTATCGCGGATCGGCGAAATTGCGGCGGCCTGTGCAACAATCCCGGCCTTTCAGGCGGCCCATCCGGACCGGGTCAAACCGGGATGATCCAAAACGATATCGGGGCGGCGATGTGAAACGCCGCCCCGATGATTTTAATCCTGCCAGACCGACCCGGTGGGGAAGGTATGGTCGCGGATGCTGTCGGGTTTGATGGTGATCGAAAAACCCGGCGCGGTTGGTGCGATATAGCGGCCCTTGCGGATGATGCAGGGTTCCTCGAAATGCTCGTGCAGGTGATCGACATATTCCAGTACCCGGTCCTCCATCGTTGCCGAGACGCAGATATAATCAATCATCGACAGGTGCTGGACATATTCACATAATCCGACACCACCCGCATGTGGGCAGACAGGTTTGTTGAATTTTGCCGCCATTAGCAGGATCGCCATGATTTCATTGACCCCGCCGACCCGGCAACTGTCGATCTGCACAACGTCAATGGCGTCAGCCTGAAGGAATTGTTTGAAGATGATGCGGTTCTGACAATGTTCGCCGGTGGCAACCCGGATCGGGGCGATGGCATCGCGGATTTGCTTGTGGCCCAGAATGTCGTCGGGGCTGGTCGGTTCTTCGATGAACCACGGATCAAATTGCGCCAGTTCCTTCATCCAGTCGATGGCCTCGCCGACTTCCCAGTTCTGATTGGCATCCACCATCAATTTGCGGTCCGGCCCGATGACGTCGCGGGCGATGGCGCAACGGCGTTTGTCATCGGCAATATCGACGCCGACCTTCATTTTAAGGTGGGTCCAGCCTGCATCGATGGCCTCCTGACACAGGCGGCGCAGTTTGTCATCGTCATAACCCAGCCAGCCCGCCGAGGTGGTATAGGCCGGATAGCCATCCTGCATCATTTCGGCGATGCGGGCCTGTTTGCCCGGTTCGGCCTTTTTGAGGATCGCCAAAGCCTCGTCCCGGGTGAGGGCATTGGTCAGATAGCGAAAATCGATGCACTCGACAAATTGTTCGGGCGACATGTCGGCAACCAGTCGCCAGACCGGTTTACCCACCGCCTTGCCCCACATGTCCCAGATGGCATTGACCACGGCCCCGGTGGCCAGATGCATCACGCCCTTGTCCGGGCCGAGCCAGCGCAACTGGCTGTCGCCGGTTAGATGCCGCCAGGTTTCGCCCATATTGGTGGTCAGGTCCGCCAGGGATTTGCCGACCAGCAAATGCGACATTGCCTTGATCGCGGCGACACAAATGTCATTGCCGCGCCCGATGGTAAATGTCAGACCATGCCCCTCCAGCCCCGGCATGTCGGTTTCGATGATGGCATAGGCCGCCGAATAATCCGGGTCCTTGTTCATGGCGTCCGAGCCATCCAGATGCCGGGAGGTGGGGAAACGGATATCAATTGCCCGAAGCCGGGTGATTACTGGGTTCATGGCCAAAATGCCCTTTAATTTTATAAATGGAACTTCATTTTAAATATGAGATATCAAGAAGCTTGGCAAGAGGGCTTTTTTCGGAAAAGCTGCAACATCCCGTCAGCAAGAGTATGTCATGACCGAAGATAACAAGCGCACCTACAAGGCCCCGGCTCTTGAAAAGGGGTTGGAAATTCTGGAAATCCTTGCCGCAGAACGCCGCCCGATGAGCATGAGCGCGATTGCAACATCGCTGGGCCGGTCCAAGAACGAGATTTTCCGGATGTTGTCGGTGTTGGAGCAAAAGGGATATCTGGAACGGCGCGAAGGGTCGGAACAGTTTCATATCACCAATCATTTGTTCGATCTGGGCATGCAGGTGCCGCCGGTATCAACCTTGCTGGAAGCCGCCCTGCCCAAAATGCGCCGTCTGGCCGAACGCCTTGGGCAATCGTGCCATCTGGCGGTGCCCAGTTCCGATCAGATGGTGGTGATTGCCCGGGTCGAAAGCCCCGGTGCCATCGGGTTTTCGGTGCGGGTCGGCTATCGGCGCAGTCTTGCCGATTCTGGGTCGGGCAAGGTGTTGCTGGCCTGGATGTCGCCGGAACGTCGCGCCCCCCTGATGGAATATTTCGCCGAACGGTTGGGCCCGGCCTTTAATCCCGAGGTTTGGGAATATGAACTGAAGGCGTTTCGCGCGCGGGGTCATGTCGAGGTGCAAAGTACGGCAACAGTTGGCATTATCGATGTTGGTGCGCCGATTCTTCAGGGTGAAGACGGCGAAATCCTTGCCAGCCTGACCATTCCGTATCTTGGCGGACCCTCCACGCCCTATGGCGTGCGCGACACGGTGCCATTCCTGACGGAAACGGCGGCGGAAATCAGCCGTCTGGCCGGGGCGCATGGCGGTTTTTGATCGGCTGTGCGGGAATGAAAAGAGGCAGAACCCTTTTTTATTGAAATAACGATTTAAATATGAAACATTGCTGCTGTCGCAGAGTGCAGGCAGGGAGCAATGTTTATGGCCTATCCGGTGCGTCAGGTGGGAACAACGGGAATCGCGGTGTCGGTTCTGGGGTTTGGCGGTGCGCCGATTGGCAATATGTACCAGCCGATCACCGATGCGCAGGCCGGGGAAACCCTGCAAACCGCATGGGATTGCGGGTTCCGGTATTTTGATACGGCGCCGCGTTATGGATATGGCCTGAGCGAACGGCGCATGGGCGATTTCCTGCGGGCGCAGACAGAGCCTTATATCCTGTCCACCAAGGTCGGTCGGTTGTTGCAACGGATTGACGGGCCGGTTCCGACGGATCGCCCGTTTGTCGAGGCCCTGCCGTTTGTCGAGGTTTTTGATTACAGCTATGACGCGGTGATGCGGTCGGTCGAGGATAGCTGGCACCGGTTGGGCCTGCGGCGGATTGATATTGCCTATATCCATGATATCGGCCGTCTGACCCACGGCGATGCGGCGCATGGCAAATTGATGCGTGATGCCATTGATGGCGGGGCGCGGGCGCTGGACGAATTGAAAAAGGCCGGGGTGATCGGGGCTTATGGTCTTGGTGTCAATGAATGGCAGGTGTGCCTTGAGGCCCTGCAATCCTGTGACATGGATGTGTTTTTGCTGGCCGGGCGTTATACGTTGCTGGAGCAGGAGGCGCAGGAACAGTTTTTGCCGGAATGTGTGCGGCGCAAGGCATCGGTGGTGATTGGCGGGGCGTTTAATTCCGGTATTCTGGTCACCGGCCCGAAACCGGGAGCCAAATATGATTATGAAGATGCGCCGCCTGCAATCCTGGAACGGACCGCCGCGATTGCGGCGATTTGCCGCGATCATGGCGTACCCTTGCCCGCGGCCGCCCTGCAATTCCCGCTGACTCATCCGGCGGTGGTATCGGTTATTCCCGGTGCCGCATCGCCCGATCATGTGCGGCAGGCCGCCGCGTGGGCCGGTTTGCCGATTCCGGCGGCTTTGTGGCGCGATTTGCGTGATGCCGGGTTGTTGCGTTTTGATGTGCCGGTGCCCGGTGATGGCGGGATCGGGGGCGGTCAATGACCTTGAGCACCGTAAAATCAGCGGGCTGGATTGATGCGCATCAGCATTTCTGGCAACCGGCACGCGGTGATTATGGCTGGTTGACGCCTGATCTGACGGCGCTGTATCGCGATTTTATGCCCGGTGATTTGCAGGAAATTCTGGCGCAACAGGGCATTGCCCGGACCGTGGTGGTGCAGGCCGCCCCCAGTGTGGCGGAAACCGCGTTTTTGCTGGACCTTGCCGCCCGGCATGATTTCATTGCCGGGGTGGTGGGCTGGATCGATTTCGGTGCATCCGATGCGGTGGATCATCTGCGCAACCGGGCGCAAAACCCGACTTTTGTCGGAGTGCGCCCGATGATCCAGGATATTGCCGATATTGACTGGATGCTGAACCCGGCCTTCGACCCGGTGTTTCAGACATTGATTGATCTTGATCTGGCATTTGATGCGCTGGTCCATCCCCGGCATTTGTCCAATTTGCACCGGTTGGTGATGCGCTATCCGGACTTGCGGGTGGTGATTGATCACGGGGCAAAGCCGAAAATCCGCAATGGCATTCACGGCCCGGATGGCTATGACACATGGGCACCTTTGATGACGGAATTCGCCCCTTTGGGCAGCGTGTCTTGCAAAATATCAGGCCTTTTGACCGAAGCGGGGCCGGGGGCGGGATTGCATGATCTGAAACCTTATCTCGACCATTTGCTGCGGGTATTTGGCGCGGATCGCCTGATGTGGGGCAGTGACTGGCCGGTTCTGGAACTGGCGGGGGATTATGCCGCATGGGCGGATATGAGCCATCGCTGGCTGGGCGGACTTCGGTCCGATGACAGTGCAAAGATCGCCGGAACAACGGCGGCAAAATTTTATCGTATGTCAAAAAACGCCGGATAAACCGGCATTATCAGGAGGCAACGTACATGAAAACCAATAGAAAGGCGTTTCTCGCCGGATCGGCCCTTGGGCTTTTGGTGCTGGGCGCAACAAGTGCAACGGCTTTGGCCGCAGACGAGCTTATGGGCGATTTTACCGGTGTGACCCTTCAGGCGAAACTGATTGGCGGCAATCAGTATGAACCGCTTTATGCCCGTATCACCGAATGGGAACAGGCAACCGGCGGCAAGGTCGATATCATTTCAAAGAAAAGCCATTTTGAAATCGACAAGGAAATCAAATCCGACATTGCGGCGGGTTCGACCGGCTGGTGTGTCGGCTATAACCACACCAGTTTTGCCCCGCAATATACCGGGCTTTATGTCGATCTGGCGGAATATCTGTCCAAGGACACGATTGATGCCTTTGTGCCCGCAATGATCGGTGCATCGACGGTGGACGGGGATCTGGTGATGTTGCCGCGCGCGCAGTTTGACGTCAGTGCGCTGTATTACAAGAAAAGCCTTTATCAGGACGATGCCCGCAAGGAAGCCTTCAAGGCGGAATATGGGTATGATCTTGCGCCGCCTGCGACCTGGGCGGAATTCAAGGATCAGGCGATTTTCTTTGCCGATCCGCCGAATTTTTATGGCACCCAATATGCGGGCAAGGAAGAGGCCATCGTCGGGCGGTTCTATGAATTGCTGGTGTCCGAAGGCGGGGCGATGTTCGATGCCGACTGGAAGCCGACCTTTAATTCCGAAGCCGGTCAGCGTGCCCTGCAATTGTTTGTCGATCTGTATGCGGCAAAGGCCGTGCCGTCTGGCGTTTTATCCTATGTCTGGGATGATCTGGGCAGCGGCTTTGCCAGCGGTTCGGTGGCGCTGAATCTGGATTGGCCGGGTTGGGCCGGGTATTTCAACGACCCGAAAGAATCACGGGTGGCCGGGGATGTCGGCGTGATTGTCCAGCCGCAAGGATCATCTGGCAAACGTACGGGTTGGTCCGGGGCACATGGTTTTTCGATCACCGAAGGGTGTGCGAACAAAGAGGCCGCCGCCTCGCTGGTCTGGTTCCTGACCAGTCATGACAGCCAGTTGATCGAGGCCAAAAACGGGCCGTTGCCGACCCGAAAGGATGTCTGGACCGATCTGATCGCCTTTGTTCATGACAGCGGCGATGATTATCGTTCCGAGGTTTTGACGGCATTTCAGGAAGCCGCACAGCATGCCTTTCCGGTTCCGCAATTTCCGGAATGGGTCGAAAGCACGAATTTGATCTATCCGGAATTGCAGGCGGCCATTCTGGGCGACAAATCCACCAGTCAGGCGCTGGACGATGCGGCGGAACGGGTGGCCGATATGATGGCCGATTACGGATACTAGGCAACAGTCGGCTTTCTGGCGGCTTGTCCCTCCCTCGGGCTGCCGGAATCATGGGGTGATCAGTCCGGGTGCGGACTGATCACCGATGTCCTGAAATTTTCACCGGTTGTCGCGCATGAAACGCAAAATCCTGAGCCCGCCCGTTTTGTTATTGCTGCCTGCGATGATCATCATCGTTGCGGTGATCCTGTTGCCGTTGCTGTTGTCGCTTTATACCAGTTTCACCCCGTTCAAACTGACGCGGCCCGATACGTTTTACCGGTTTATCGGCCTGCGCAATTACGAACGGCTGTTTACCGATGTTTATTTCTGGGCGGCTTTCGGCCGGACTTTTGTGGTTCTGACGATTGCACTGAATGTTGAAATGATGTTGGGGCTGGGTCTGGCCTTGCTGGTGAACCGGGCGATTGCCGGGCAGCGCACCTTGCGGACCATCATGATGTTTCCGATGATGTTTTCGCCCATTCTGGTCGGGTTTCAGTTCAAATTTCTGTTTAATGACAATATCGGGCTGGTGAACAATGCCCTGCAAAGCCTTGGCATTGCGCAGGCTATCCCGTGGCTGGTGGATGAATATCTGGCGCTTTTTGCCATTCTGACGGCGGAAATCTGGTCTTCGACCTCGATCTTTGCGATTTTGATTCTGGCCGGGTTGATGGCGATCCCGCGGGATCCGATTGAGGCGGCCAAGGTGGATGGTTGCACGGTCTGGCAGACCTTTCGCCATATTACCCTGCCTTATCTGATGCCGTTCATGTTCATTGCCATGACGATCCGCTCGCTGGATATCGCACGGGCCTATGACATTGTGCAGATCATGACGGCAGGGGGACCGGCGCGTCGCACCGAACTGCTTTGGACCCTGATTTCGCGCACCGGCTATGTCGATGCCAATATGGGGCTGGCCAATGCCATGGCCTATATTTCGATTTTCCTGTCGATCTTTTTTACCTGGTATTTTTTCCGCAAACTGATGGCCGCGCGCCGCTATATGGGAGGGGCACAATGATGGTATCGCATGCCAGCCGCAAGATTTTGCTGAAATGGGGGCGTTGGGTCGGCACCTTTGTCGCCATGAGCCTGATTTGTATTCCCGGCCTGTGGATTGTGTTGTCGTCCTTTCGGCCCAATGTGGAAATCCTGTCGAAACCGGCAGTGTGGATTCCCGAAAACATCAATCTGGATCATTACCGGGCGATTTTCAGTTCCGATCCGGGGCAGGGGGCGGTACCGGTCTGGAATTATTTCCAGAATTCAATGATCATCGCCTCGACCAGCACCCTGATCGCCATCATTATCGGCATGGCCGGGGGGTATGCCTTTGCCCGGTATCGGTTTCGCGGCAAAAATACCCTGTTTTTGGGATTCATGCTGTCGCGGACGGTGCCCGGGATCGCCTTGTCGCTGCCGCTGTTTATCGTTTATGCCAAACTGGGCATTATCGACACCGAATTTGGCATGATCCTGATTTATGTGGCGTTGAACCTGCCCTTTACCATCTGGCTGATTGACGGGTTTTTCCGGCAGGTCCCCGAAGAACTGGGGCAGGCGGCACAGATTGACGGCTGTACGCCGTGGCAGGCCTTTTGGCATGTGGAATTTCCGCTGGCGAAATCGGGCGTGGCGTCGGCGGCGATTTTTGCCTTTCTGACCAGCTGGAACGAATTTGCGCTGGCCAGTCAGTTGACGCGATCCACCGGTTCAAAAACCCTGCCGGTCGGGCTTCTGGATTTCACATCGGAATTTACCATCAATTGGGGCGGTATGTGTGCGCTGGCGGTGATCATGATTGTACCGGCGCTGTTACTGACCTTTGTTGTTCAAAAACATCTTGTCGCCGGTCTCACCTTTGGCGGTGTCAAAGGTTAATCCCGCGAGATCAGCAGGAAGTGTAAAATGGCTGTTGTTACTCTTGAAAAAGTCGTCAAACGGTATGGCCCGCTTGATGTGGTGCATGGCATTGATCTTGATATTGCGCATGGCGAATTTGTTGTGCTGGTCGGGCCGTCGGGCTGTGGGAAATCAACGACGCTGCGGATGATTGCCGGGCTGGAAGATATTTCTGACGGCACCATTCGCATCGGGGACCGGGTGGTCAATGATTTGCCGCCGCGCGACCGCAATGTGTCGATGGTGTTTCAGAATTACGCGCTGTATCCGCATATGAATGTTGCGGAAAATCTGGGTTTCAGTCTGAAAATCGCCAATCGCCCCAAGGATGAAATTACGCAACGTGTTGCCGAGGCCGCCGGGATTTTGGGCCTTGATGATTTGATGGATCGCCTGCCGGGCCAGTTGTCGGGCGGGCAGCGTCAACGGGTGGCGATGGGCCGTGCCATTGTGCGCCATCCCGATGTGTTTTTGTTTGATGAGCCGCTGTCCAATCTGGATGCCAAATTGCGCACCCAGATGCGAACCGAGATCAAAAAACTGCATCAAAAGGTCAAAACCACGGTGATTTACGTCACCCATGACCAGATCGAGGCCATGACACTGGCGGACCGGATGGTGATCATGCGCGGCGGCCAGATCGAACAGGTCGGCAGCCCGATGGATATTTTCCACAATCCGGCCAATTTGTTTGTTGCCCAGTTTATCGGTAGCCCGCCGATGAACCTTGCCGATGGGGTTGTTACCGATGCCAAAACAGTGCGGCTGGAAAACGGAATGGAATTGCCCCTGACCGCCGATATGGCCGGGCGGGTCGCAGCGGGAACGGCGGTGGTCATGGGCATTCGTGCAGAAGAAATGGTGTTTGAAGGACATGGTGATGCGGGGGCGCAATCCACCCGCGTGGATATTACCGCCAGCCTGAGCGAGCCGCTGGGCAATGAAAGTCTGGTGTTTTTTGAATTTTGTGGCCGCGAATGGGTGTGCCGGATGTTTGATCCGCGTCCGGTGGAGCCGGGCGAAAGCCTTGGCGTGCATCTGAATATGGACCGGGTGCATCTGTTTGACAAAACAACCGAAATCCGGCTTTAGGGGGCCACAATGGCACGCATCACGCATGTTGAAATCCGCATGGTTGATCTTAAGCCCCAAGTGGTGCGGACCGATGCGATTCAAAGTTTCGTCAGTCAGGAAACCCCGATTGTGCGCATTACCGATGCCGATGGCATGGTTGGCACCGGTTATAGCTATACCATCGGGACGGGGGGATCGTCGGTGGTGGCCCTGTTGCGCGATCATCTGGCCCCACGACTGATCGGGCGGGATGCCAATGCGATCGAGGCGATCTGGCACGATTTGCTGTTTGCGACCCATGCGACATCGGTGGGGGCCATCACGTCGCTGGCGCTGGCCGCGATTGATACGGCACTTTGGGATTTACGGTCACGCCGGGCGGGGGTGCCGTTGCATCTGCTGGCCGGGGGGGCAAAGCCGATGATCCCGCTTTATACGACCGAGGGCGGCTGGTTGCATCTGTCGCAGGAACAACTGGTTGAAGATGCCCTGGCGATGCAGGCAAAGGGATTTGGCGGGGCCAAGATCAAGGTGGGTCGTTCGTCCGCATCCGAAGATGTGGCTCGGTTGGCAGCGGTGCGGGCGGCGGTTGGCCCGGCCTTTGAAATCATGACCGATGCCAATCAGGGATTTGATCTGGGCGAGGCCGTGCGCCGGGCGCGGTTATTTGAACCGCTGGATATTGCGTGGTTCGAGGAACCTTTGCCATCGGATAATATTGTCGGCCATCGCCGTCTGGTGCAATCGACATCGCTGCCGGTGGCGGTCGGGGAATCGCTTTATAGTCCGGGGCAGTTTCGCGATTATCTGGTCGCGGGGGCCTGTTCGGTCGTGCAGGTGGATGTGGCGCGGATCGGCGGCATTACGCCGTGGCTGAAAGTGGCGCATTTGGCGGAAAGTTTTGATGTTGCCGTTTGTCCGCATTTTTTGATGGAACTGCATGTGGCGCTGTGTTGTGCGGTGCCCAACAGTCGCTGGCTGGAATATATCCCGCAGCTTGACAGCCTGACCCATTGTGGATTGCGCATTGAAAACGGTGCCGGGGTGCCGTCAGACGAACCGGGACTGGGCATTGACTGGGATTGGGAGGCGATTGCCCGGGCGCAATGTTTTGACCCGATCCAGATTGCGGAAGGTGCCTGATGAAACATGTTGGCATGGTCATCCGGGTGCGCCCGGAAAAACTGGCGGAATATAAAAAATTGCATGCAAATCCGTGGCCGCAGGTTCTTGAAATCCTGCGCCAGTATCATGTGAAAAATTACGTGATCTATCAGCATGATGACCTTTTGTTTGGTCATCTGGAATATCATGGCGATGATTATCAGGCCGATATGAAAAAGGTTGCCGCCCATCCGGTCACACAGGAATGGTGGACCTTCACCGATCCCTGTCAGGAACCGCTTGCCACCCGCAAGCCGGGTGAATGGTGGGCCGAAATGGACGAAGTGTTTTTTATGGCCTGATCGCGGGCCAAAGCAGGAGAAATGACATGACAGGCAGACTGGCAGGGAAAAAGGCGGTGATTACCGCCGCCGGACAGGGGATTGGCCGGGCGACGGCGGAAATGTTTGTTGCCGAAGGGGCCACCGTGATTGCAACCGATATCAATGACGATGCCCTTGCATCGCTGTCGGGGATGGAAACACGGCGGCTGGATGTCACCGACGGGCAGGCGATCATTGATTTTGCCCGCGATGTCGGGGCGGTGGATGTGCTGTTTAACTGTGCCGGGTTTGTCCATCACGGCAGTATTCTGGAGTGCGGCGAGGATGATTTTGATTTCAGTTTTGATCTGAATATCCGGGCGCAATACCGCATGATTCGGGCGTTTTTACCGGCGATGCTGAAAAATGGTGGCGGGTCGGTGATCAATATGTCGTCGGTGGCCTCGTCGATCAAAGGGGTGCCGTTGCGCTTTGTCTATTGCGCCAGCAAGGCCGCGGTGATTGGCCTGACCAAATCGGTGGCGGCGGATTTTGTTGCACAGGGTATCCGGTGCAATGCCATTTGTCCGGGCACGGTGGAATCGCCGTCGTTGGAACAGCGCATTGCCGCCCAGGGCGGTGATATTGACGAGGTGCGCAAGGCCTTTGTCGCCCGCCAGCCGATTGGCCGCATTGGCAAACCATCGGAAATTGCCGCCCTTGCCACCTATCTGGCGTCCGATGAGTCGGGTTATACCACCGGTACCACCCATATCATTGATGGCGGCTGGATCAATTGACGCCGGGGGGATGCCCCGGTTAGGTTAATCATCATACCAATGAAAAATCCAAAGGATAAAGACAGATGAAATTGTTGCGTTATGGCCCGGTCGGGGCGGAAAAACCGGGGATGCTGGATGGAAAGGGGATTATCCGTGATTTGTCGTCGGTGATTGCGGATCTGGACCCGACAACGATTTCCAAGGCGACATTTGATAAAATTGCGGCCCTTGATCCGACCGGTTTACCGGAAGTTTCAGGTGATGTGCGGCTTGGCGCCTGTGTCGGGCGGCCGGGGAAATTCATTTGTATCGGCCTGAATTATTCCGACCATGCGGCGGAATCGGGTATGGCGGTGCCGCCGGAACCGGTGATTTTCTTTAAGGCGACATCGGCGGTATGCGGGCCTTATGACAATGTGGAAATTCCGCGCGGGTCGCAAAAAACCGACTGGGAAGTCGAACTGGGTGTGGTGATTGGCAAACACACCAAATATGTATCCGAAGCCGATGCGATGGATCATGTCGCCGGATATTGCGTGATCAACGATATTTCCGAACGTGCCTTTCAGATCGAACGGTCCGGACAATGGGTGAAGGGCAAAAGTGCCGATACCTTTGGTCCGACCGGCCCGTGGCTGGTGACGCGCGATGAAATTGCCGATCCGCAGAAACTTGATATGTGGCTGGAAGTCAATGGGCAGCGGTTCCAGAATGGCAGCACGGCGACGATGGTTTATGGCGTGCAGTTTGTTGTCAGTTACCTGTCGCAATTCATGAGTTTGCAACCGGGCGACATCATTTCAACCGGCACCCCGCCCGGCGTTGGCATGGGCCAGAAGCCACCGCTTTATCTGAAACCCGGTGATGTCATGGAACTGGGGATCGAGGGGCTGGGCCGTCAGAAACAGACGACTGTTGCGGCCTGACCTGATCGGGATGAATGCAGTTTGGGGGCGGGGAAACCTGCCCCCAAACTGTTTTGCAGGATGGGGTTGCGTATCAGCACGTGCGTTGAACGCTTTTTGACGCTATAAGCCGCGTTTGCGAAATTGCGGTGGGTGTTGCTTTGTTACGGCTGCAACCGATTTTTTTTATTGTCGGGACAATGGTGATTATCATCGGTGGGGCCATGGTGGTCCCGGCGATGGTCGATCTGTATTACGATAATGCCGACTGGCAGATTTTTGCCCAGGCCGCGGCGATTACCATTGGCCTTGGTGGCATGGTATGTCTGGCCTGCCGGTCCGATATCGGGCCGCGCGTCAGCCCGCGTCAGGGATATGTCCTGACGGCGTTTTCGTGGATCGCGGTCAGTGTCACCGGGGCGCTGCCGCTGTGGTTTTCGTCGCTTGATCTCAGCTTTACCGATGCGGTGTTTGAAACGGTTTCCGGCCTGACGACCACCGGGTCGACGGTTTTGACCGGTCTGGATGACATGGCGCCGGGATTGCTGGTGTGGCGGTCCTTGCTGCAATGGCTGGGCGGGATTGGCATTATTGTGACCGCCCTTGCCCTGTTGCCGATGATGCGGGTCGGCGGGATGCAGCTTTTTCAGATGGAAAGTTCCGACCGGTCCGAAAAACTCAGCCCGCGCATCCGCGAGATGTGCCTGCAAATCGTTATGATTTACGGCATTCTCAGCCTGATCTGTATGGTGTTGTATCGTGTGTTCGGCATGAGCTGGTTTGACGCCATCAATCATGGCATGTCCACCCTTGCCACCGGCGGCTATTCCACGTCTGACATGTCCTTTGCCAAATTTGAGTCAAGCCTTGCCCTGCACTGGGTTGGCACGGTGTTTATGATTGCGGGTGCATTGCCCTTTACCGCCTATGCCGTTCTGGTACGCAAACGCAGCTTTGCGCCGATGATGCACAATACGCAAATTCGTCTGTTGTTGCTGATCATTACGTTTTTCACCGCCTTGCTGACCATCCGGCTGTTGCATATTTCCGATGACGGATTTTTACGGTCCGTGACGATGGCGGCGTTCAATCTGGTTTCGGTGATCACGACCACCGGGTTTGCCTCGGGTGATTATCTGGAATGGGGCCCGGCGGCGATCATGCTGTTTTTCTTTGCCACCTTTATTGGCGGCTGTGCCGGATCGACATCGGGTGGTTTCAAGATGTTCCGGCTTTATGTGGTGTTTTCGGGCCTGCGTGCCCATTTCACCCGGTTGCGCAGCCCCAGTGCGGTAGTGGTCAGTCATATCGACAATCATGAAATCACATCCGACATTTATAATGCCGTCACGGTTTATGTGTTTTTTCTGGCCATCAGCTATATCGGGGTCAGTGTCGCGCTGGGACTGGCGGGGCTGGATCTGGTCACGGCGATGAGTGCGGCGGCAACCGCCCTTGCCAATGTCGGGCCGGGTCTGGGGCCGGTTGTGGGGCCGGCAGGGAATTTTCAACCCCTGCCCGATAGTGCAAAATGGGTATTGAATGTCGCCATGGTCCTGGGGCGGCTGGAATTTGAAACCCTGCTGGTGTTGTTGTTGCCGGCGTTCTGGCGCGACTGAGGCCTGATTTTTCCAAATCAAACAGAGGCTGGACAATGGGTGTTTTGTCTGGCAGTTAGTGTTATGTTATAACATAACACTAACTGCGGTATGCCGATGTGTCCGATGTGATGATGTTTGATTTAAAAATTGACGCCCGTAACCCGGATGGGCATTGTAGACCCATCGAAGGTGACCGGATGGCAACAGCCGGTCTGAAAAGGGAACACGACGGCCATTTCGATGATCCGGATGGCCCAACCGTGACTGCCCCCGCAACTGTAGGCGGCGAGCGGACAATCAATACCCACTGGAACGCCGGTCTGACCGGCATCCGGGAAGGCGATTGTTCCGCAATGACCCGTCAGTCAGGAGACCTGCCTGCGATATGTGCATACCGGACCGGGCGGGGTGTCCCGGGGGAGGATGAGATGACTGTTTTGCCTTTGCCGGGCAGGCGGGCCGCATGGTGCGGCATTTCGCTGTCTTTGGCTTTTATTCCGTTTTTTATGGCGAGTCGGGCACGTTGCCCCGATGGTCCCGCCGGTTATGCCGGGGGGATCATCTGATGCAGCTTGTCAGGACCCTTCGCGCCCTTCATCCGCCACGTCCCAGATTTTCCGATCCGCAACCGGCGTCGTTTGCCGGATCGGGCGGGGTGGCCCTGCGTGCCGACCGGCTGGGATGGGAAGAAGACGGTCATCGCATTTTGAACACGATTTCGCTGATGGCGGAACCGGGGGACATTATCGGCATTATCGGCCCGAACGGGGCGGGGAAATCCAGCCTGCTTCGGCTGTTATACCGGTTTGTGCAACCGACCACCGGATCGGTCCGGATTGATCGTGAGGATATCTGGGCGATTTCAGCCGCCGCCTTTGCCCGCAAAGTGGCGGTTGTGTTGCAGGAATTTCCCGCCGATTTCGGTTTGCGGGCCTGCGAAGTTGTGGAAACCGGCCGTATTCCCCATCAAAGCGGCTGGGCGGCGAGCAATCGCCGCGACCGCGAGATCGTTTTTGACGCGATGGAAACCGTCGGGGTGCGGGCGCTGGCAGATCGGGATTTTGCCAGCCTTTCGGGTGGCGAGAAACAGCGGGTTCTGCTGGCCCGCGCCATTGCGCAACAACCGGAATTGCTGATTCTGGATGAACCGACCAATCACCTTGATATCGGTTATCAGTTTGAATGTTTGCGGCTGGTGCGCGATTTGCCGATGACGGTGATTGCCTCGATCCATGATCTGAACATTGCGGCGACCTATTGCGACCGGCTGTATTGCCTTGATCATGGCCGGATGGTGGCATCGGGCAATCCGGATGATGTTCTGACCCCGGATTTGATCCGCAAGGTTTATGGCGTCAATGCGCTGTGCGACACCCACCCGTTTACCGGGCGGCTGCGCATCACATTCGATCCCAATTGATCTGATTTTCCTTTCGTTTCAGGAACCAAATCCATGAAAAAATATGCGATCAGCGCCGTTATTGCGTCTGTTTTTACCCTGTCTGCCCCTTATGCCGCACAGGCCTATCCGGTGACGGTCAAAAGTTGTGACCGCGAGGTGACCTTTGATCAGGCCCCCAAACGCGCCGTAAGCCATGACATCAATATTACCGAAATGATGCTGGCGCTGGAGCTTCAGGATCATATGGTGGGCTATACCGGGATTAGCGGCTGGAACAAAATCACGCCGGGCTTGCAGGGGCGGCTGGGCGATATTCCGCAACTGGCGGAAAAATATCCGTCCAAGGAAGTTTTGCTGGGCGCGGATGCCGATTTTTATTTTGCCGGATGGAATTACGGCATGAAGGTTGGCGGCGATGTGACGCCCGAAACCCTCGCCCCGTTCGGGATCAATGTCTATGAACTGGGTGAATCCTGCATCCATATCATGACCAAGCCGCATGTCAGCATGGAAGACATGTTTGCCGATCTGCTTAACCTTGGCACCATTTTTGATGTGCGTGACCGGGCGGAAAAGCTGGTGGCGGGGTATCGTGCCGAACTGGCCGATATTACTGCCCATACTGCAAAAACCGGCCAGGATTTGCGGGTGTTTGTCTATGACAGCGACGAAGAACGGCCCTTTACCGCCGCCAGATATGCCATGCCGACCGCGATGATCGAGGCGGCGGGCGGCAAAAACATTGTCGATGATGTCGAAAGCAGCTGGACCCGTGTGGGCTGGGAAACCGTGATCGAACGTAATCCGGAAATCATCGTCATCGTCAATTACGGTACGATCACCGCCGATCAGAAAATTGCCTATCTGAAATCCAACCCGGCCTTTGCCAATATCGATGCGGTGCGTCATGACCGCTTTGTCGTGCTGGAATATGACGAGGCGACACCGGGGCCGCGTAATTTGTCGGCGATTGGCAAGCTGGCCCGCGCTTTTTATCCATCGGCATTTTAGGGTTTGGCCGTTTTGATGCGGCCAGACAGGATGACCGGCCCCTTTGGCAGGCCTACCCGATGCCGATCGCCGGGTTTGCCGGGCGGGCCGGTCATTCCTGATTTTAGTGACAGATGACATGAAAATGAAACGGACCTTGCGCGATTGTTCTTTGGGGCTGCTTTTGGCCGCGCTGGCGGTGGTGTTGCTGCTCAGCATTACCTTTGCCGTGGCCTTTGGTCCGGTGCCGATCCCGGCCTTGCAGGTCTGGAAAATTGCCCTGCATCATGTCTGGCCCGATTTGCTTGTCCCCGATTGGAGCAAGGGCCGCGACAGCATTGTCTGGGACATCCGGTTTCCCCGGGTGGTTCTGGGGGCGATTGTCGGGGCGGGTCTGGCGGTGGTTGGCACGGTTTTACAAGGTATCACACGTAACAAACTGGCCGATCCACATTTGTTGGGGGTCAGTTCCGGGGCGGCGATGGGGGCGGTTGTGGTGTTGCTGCATATCGGCATGATTTTTGGGGGGATGACCCTGCCGCTGGGGGCGTTTGCCGGGGCCTTGCTGGCGACGATGATCATTGCCGGTCTGGCCGGGCGCAGTGGCGGGACGCCGGACCGGCTGATTTTGCTGGGTGTGGCGGTATCGTTTGTGCTGGGGGCGATGACCAGCTTGCTGATTTTCATGGCCGATCATCGGGCATCGCATGTGGTGGTGTTCTGGATGCTGGGCGGGCTGGGCACGGCGCAATGGCAAAATTTGTGGTTTCCGGTCGGGGTTCTGATGGTCGGGCTGCTGTATTTGCAATTTCGTGCCCGGCATTTGAATGCTCTGATGTCGGGGGAAGAAACGGCGGCGACATTGGGAATCGAGGTGGGCAATGTGCGATTGCAGCTTTTTGTGATCTGCGCCCTTGTTACCGGCACCATGGTTTCGGTCAGTGGCATGATCGGTTTTGTCGGCCTGATGGTGCCCCATATTGTCCGGCAACTGGCGGGGGCGGATCATCGTCGGGTGTTACCACTGGCCGGGCTGGGCGGGGCGATTTTCCTGATCTGGGCCGATGTGGCGGCACGCACCATTCTGAAACCCGAAGACATGCCGATTGGCATTATTACCGGCCTGGTGGGCGGATTGTTTTTTATCTGGATTACCTTGCGGCATCGTGGTTGAAAGTTGCGCCGCAGCGGCAAAAACGGTTGGAACAATTCCCGTCGGCAGGCGTTTGGGGCATAAGCATGCAGGGCAGATCAGCATTGCATCACGCTGCATTTGCGTCAGCGGCCAAAACCCCTATAATGCGCCCCCGCGAATAATCGCGGCAGTCGAAAACGACCCAAACAAATATGCGAGGATAGACAGTTATTATGAGTGCCGAAAATCTCCATGTCGGTGTCATCGGCGCAACCGGTGCGGTTGGCGTCGAGCTGATCAATGTTATGTTTGATCGCAAGTTCCCTGTGGGTGAACTCACCCTGTTCGCGTCCGAGCGTTCGGCAGGCAAGACCGTGGAGACCAAATACGGCACTAAAACCATCGCGCTGTTTTCGGTTGAAGAAGCCAAACAGTGCGACATCGTTTTTCTGGCTGTTTCCGGTGAGTTCGCCAAGGAATTTGCCCCGCAGATTGCCAAGGGTGCCCTTGTGATCGACAATTCATCGGCGTTCCGTCTTGATGATGACGTGCCGTTGATCGTGCCGGAAATCAATGGTCATCTGGCGAAAACCGCCAAACTGATTGCCAACCCCAATTGCACCACGGCGATTGCCGCCGTTGCATTGTGGCCGTTGCATCAGGCCTTTGGCCTGAAGAAGGTTTTTGTATCGACCTATCAGGCGGCATCCGGGGCCGGACAGCCGGGCATGACCGAATTGCGTGAAGGTCTGGCTGCCGGTTTGCGCGGCGAGAAAGTTCCGGCGGAGGTGTTTGCCCATCCGTTGGCTTTTAACGTCATTCCGCATATCGATACGTTCCAGGATAATGGCTATACCCGCGAAGAAATGAAAGTCACCTGGGAAACCCGCAAGATTTTCGGCGAACCGGACCTTGCCGTTTCCTGCACGGCGGTGCGGATTCCGACCGAACGCACCCATTCGGAATCGATCGTGATTGAAACCGAAAAAGTGGTGACGCCGCAGGCCGCACGCGAGGTTCTGGCCAAGGCCAAAGGGGTCAAGCTGGTGGATGATCCGGCCAACAAGCTGTATCCGATGCCCTTGACCGCGACCGAACAATATGACGTCGAAGTCGGGCGCATTCGCACCAATCTGATTTTCGGCGATCATGGTCTGGAATTGTTTGTTGCCGGCGACCAGTTGCTGAAGGGGGCGGCCCTGAATGCGGTGCAAATCGCCGAGGCATCGATTGCCTGACCGGCATTGCCGTGATTGAAAACAGACCCTGAAAAACGGCCCTTTGCGGGGCCGTTTTTTGTTGTCATATGGGGGCCGATCAGGCCTGTTCGATATGATCGCGGCCGGATTTTTTGGCACTGTAAAGGGCGTTATCGACACGCGAGACCAGGGTGGACAGGCTTTCACCTTCGCGGTGTTCGCTGACCCCGGCGCTGATGGTGATGCGGATATTGTCGCGGCCATAGCGCACGGCATTTTCACGGATGGTATCGGCGATTTCGCGGGTTTTTGCGGTTGCTTCGGCAAGGGAGGTGGCGGGCATTAACAGGATGAATTCATCGCCACCCCACCGGCACAGCGTATCGACCGGTCGCATCAGGTTGCGGATAATATTGGCGGTTTCACGCAGCGCAATGTCGCCGCCGGGATGACCATAGGTATCGTTGACGTCCCGGAATTCATCGATATCGAGACAGACCATCGCAACGCCTTCCTTGCGGCGCTGGCAGGCTTTGACGACATTGTCAAAGACGATATCGAAAACCTGCCGGTTGCAGGCCCCGGTCAGTTTGTCGAGGGAGGCCATGTCTTCAAGGCGTTTTTGATAATTGCGCACCGTGAAATAGGCAATCAACCCGACCAGAATCGTGATGCCCAGCGAAATGACCATATTGAATAACAGGGTATTTTCAATTTTCTGATCGCCAATATGCTGATGCTGTTCGACCAGAAGCAACCAGCCAAATTCCGACACCAGGCGGCTGTTGACGAAAATCGTCTCGCCACCATCCTGATAGGTCAGGGAGGTGCCCGGCGACGTCAGAATTTGCATTGCCAGCGGGCGCAAGCCGGGTCGGTCGTGCAGGGTTTTTTCGCTGCCAAAGCCGCTGCCATGCAGGGTAATATTGCCTTGCCGGTCGACAAAATAAATGTCGCGACCATAACGTTGTTGATAGGTTTCGATCAGGGCGGTGACCGAATTGACCGACAGACCGACACCGGCCACGCCAATCACCTGGTTTTGATAATCACGCACCTGATAATTGACAAAAATCGTCAGGCGCGACCGGTCAGCGGTATCCTGATCGACATTGATTTCAAAAGGTTCTTTGATGTCCCGCGCCCGGAAATACCAGCTATCGGCCGGGTCATCCTCGGAAACCTGTTTCAGAACCCCGCTGGTGTGGTAATAGCGCCGGGTGGCCTCGGACACAAAAAACGCGGTGATGGTTTCGTAGCGGCTTTGGATTTCACTCAGATACCGGGTGATCTGGTCACTGTTTTCCTCGCCTGCCAGCGTCCAGTCACGCATGAAGGTATCATGCGCCATCAGGGACGAAATAAAGATCGGCCGCAACAGGTCGCGCTGAATTTCAGAATAGATATTATCGCTGGTCAGCGGCAGGGTGCTTTCGGCGATCTGTTCCTGAAGGGAATTACGCGCCACAAAAAAACTGACCAGACTGGTGGTCAGAAATCCAAGGGCCAGCAACACACACAGACCGACAACAAAATGCAGTTTTTTTCCGGGCACAGGCAATTTCCGTTTTATGGCGGCCATTTGGATAATGGCGTCAATATATGGGAAAAGTCAGGTTTGCACCATAAGACGATTGGCAGGCAAACCTGACTCTTTCTGACATCGTGCCGGGAACATACCGGATGTTTTAGCGCCGGAAGACAACCGTCTTGTGGGCATTGCGAAAAACACGGTGTTCGCAATGCATCTGGATGGCGCGGGAAAACACCACCGATTCAATATCGCGGCCGATTTCCACCATGTCTTCGGCGGTCATGGTGTGATCCACCCGTTCCACCGCCTGATGAATGATCGGGCCTTCGTCCAGTTCGGCGGTGACATAATGCGCCGTCGCCCCGATCAGCTTGACCCCGCGTTTATGGGCCTGATGATAGGGTTTGGCCCCCTTGAAACTGGGCAGGAAGGAATGGTGGATATTGATGCAGCGGCCTTCGAGTTCGCGGCACAGATCGGTTGACAGTACCTGCATATAGCGCGCCAGCCCGACCAGATCGGCCTGATATTCGCCAATCAGGTCCAGAAGCCGGGTTTCCTGTGCGGTTTTGTCGTCTTTGGTAACGGGCAGATAGTAATAGGGAATGCCATACCATTCGACGATGCCGCGCATGTCTTCGTGATTGGATACCACGGCGGGGATTTCGATGCGCAGATTGTTCGAGGCGACCCGGTGCAGCAAATCATTCAGGCAATGGCCGAATTTGGACACCGTCAGTAAGACCTTGGGTTTGCGATGGAAATCGTGCAATTGCCACTGCATGGCAAATTTCCCGGCAATCGGGGTGAATTTGTCGGTAAATTCGGCCTCGGTCCGCAAGGTTTGCCCGGTTTCAAATTTGACCCGCATGAAAAACCGTTTTGATTCCGGATCGCCAAACTGTTCGAGCTTGGTGACAAAGGCGCCTTCGGCTGCCAGAAAGCTGGTCACACCGGCAACGATCCCGAATGTATCGGGGCAGGTAATGGTCAGAATATAGGTTTTGGCAAATTCGGGCATCACGGAACGGACTTTCTGATGGCGGTGATATGTGTTGATGGGGTATAGCCCGCAATGCACAATCCTGCCAACCATCGAATGACGATTTGTGGGTTGATGTGAAAGAACTGGACATTTTACGGGCTTTGACCAAGAATCCGCCTTCCTGAAATCGGGGAGTCCCCCGAAGGGTACCCTGCCGGTGAATGGCAGGAACAATGGCAAAATGGGGGAATCACATGCCGGGATTGCGAAATGGCGCATACCGTCGCTGTGAGATGAGGCTTTTCCTTGCTTGATTTTCGACCGATTCTTTTCATCATCGGCATTTTGCTGAGTACGCTGGCGATTGGCATGGTCATCCCGGCGCTGGTCGATTTGTATTACGGTCATCCGGACTGGCTGGTTTTTTCGGCGGCATCGGCGGTATCGCTGTTTATTGGCGGTGCCCTGATCATGATGAACCGTACCGATCATTTGAAATTCACATCGCGACAGGCTTTTATCCTGACGACGGCAAGCTGGCTGGTTCTGACGGCGGTTTCCGCCTTGCCTTTTGCCTTTTCCGATCTGGATATGAGCTATACCGATGCGTTTTTCGAGGCGATGTCTGGCATTTCGACCACCGGATCGACGGTGATTGTCGGGCTGGACGGGGCGGCACCGGGGATTTTGCTGTGGCGGGCGCTTTTGCAATGGCTGGGCGGGATCGGGATCATTGTGATGGCGATTGCGGTGATGCCGATGTTGCGCGTTGGCGGGATGCAATTGTTCCGCATGGAAAACTCAGACAAGTCAGACAAGGCCTTTCCGCGTGCGACCCAGATCGCGGTGGGTATTGCCATGTTGTATCTTGGCTTTACAGTGTTATGCGCCATTTTGTTGTGGTGGGCGGGAATGCCCGGCTTTGACGCCATTGCCCATGCGATGACGACGGTGGCGACCGGCGGATTTTCGACCAGGGATGCCTCGGTCGGGCATTTTGACAATGCGGCAATTGACGTGATTATCACACTGGGTATGGCCGCAGGAGCCTTGCCTTTTATCCTGTATTTGCAAACATTGCGTGGTCGGCCGTTTTCGCTGTTTCAGGATGGGCAGGTTCGGACTTTTGTGGCCATTGCCCTGACGGTTATTCTGACCGTGGCGTTCTGGCATTCCAGCACCAACGATGTCGCGTTCCTGACTGCCCTTCGTTATTCGGCATTTAACATCATTTCGGTGATGACCGGCACCGGTTATGCCACAACCGATTACGGCCTGTGGGGGCCGTTTGCGGTGACGGTGTTTTTCTTTGTGATGTTTATTGGCGGCTGTGCCGGATCGACCACCTGCGGGGTCAAGATTTTCCGTCTTCAGGTTCTGTATGAAATCGCCAAGGTGCAGCTTAATCATATGTTGCGTCCGCATGGCGTTTTCATTGCTTATTACAACCGCAAACCCTTGTCCGAAGATGTGACGGAATCGGTTCTGAGTTTCTTCTTTTTGTTTGTATTTTGCTTTGTCGTGCTGGCGGCAAGCCTTGGCGCGATGGGGCTTGATTTTATCACTGCGGTTTCCAGTGCCGGGACGGCGATTGCCAATGTTGGCCCGGGTTTGGGCCCGATTGTTGGTCCGTCGGGCAACTTTGCCACCCTGCCGGACGGGGCGAAATGGCTGATGTCGATTGGCATGTTGATCGGGCGGTTGGAAGTTTTCACCGTTCTGGTGCTGTTTTTCCCGGCTTTTTGGCGCGATTAACCCTATCCACCCATTTTCCGGAATCCCGGGTTTGGTACTTCGCATCTGTCTGACGCTTGACAGAATAGGGCGACCGTCCTAATTTCAGCTTTATTAGGATGGTTGTCCTAATCTGGCGTGATTTTGGTGGACAGGTGTTTTCCATGAAGGACATGACAACGCGCGACCGGATTATTGCGGCTGCCGATCAGTTGTTTTACCGGCAGGGGTTCGAGCATACGTCGTTCTCCGATATTGCCGATGCCGTCGGGATTTCGCGGGGAAATTTTTATCATCATTTCAAATCCAAGGATGACATTCTGGATGCCGTGATTGATGCCCGCCTGACCAATACCCGCAAGATGCTGGATCAATGGGAAAGCAACGGGAATGACCCCGCCGCCCGTATTTGCAGTTTTATCGGAATCCTGATCGTCAATCAGGACAAAATCAAACGCTATGGCTGTCCGGTTGGCACGCTGTGTTCAGAACTTGCCAAGCTGGAACATGCTGCACTGGGCGATGCCAACAAATTGTTCTCGCTGTTTCGGGCGTGGTTGTGCAGGCAGTTCAGCTTGCTGGGTTGCACAGATGATGCGGATGGGCTGGCGATGCATCTTCTGGCGCGCAGTCAGGGAGTGGCGACGCTGGCAAGTGCCTTTCACGACGAAAAATTCATCGCGCAGGAAGTTGCAGACATGCAGGGCTGGTTGCAGTCCTGCATACAAAATGCCGTGCCTTCTGCGTGATCTGGATCAGGAGACAGTCAGATGTTTGTTGTTTTACTTGAATTTTCCGACAACCGGGATCAGGCGGGCCAGTTTATGGACGGCCACAACGCATGGCTTAAACGTGGTTTTGACGATGGTGTTTTCGTTCTGTCAGGTAGTCTTCAGCCCCGGACGGGCGGGGCGATTATTGCCCATAATACGGCCCTATCTGACCTGCGAAACAGGGTGAATGAAGATCCCTTTGTCGCAGAAAAAATTGTTATGGCAGACATTATCGAAATCACCCCGGCCAGAACCGATGCGCGGCTGGATTTTCTGCTGGATGGTGGCCAATGACCGCGACGATAGAGGGGCCGGATGGGCAACCACGTTGTCGCTGGTGCGGGTCGGCACCGGAATTTTTCCATTATCATGATACCGAATGGGGGTTTCCGGTCGGGGATGATCATCGCCTGTTTGAAAAATTGTGTCTGGAAGGATTTCAGTCGGGGTTGAGCTGGCGCACCATACTTGCCAAGCGCGAGAATTTCCGCGCCGCATTCCATGATTTCGATTTTGACCGGATTGCCGAGTTTACCGAACGTGATGTGGATCGTTTGATGAACGATGCCGGTATTGTGCGGCATCGTGGCAAGATCGAGGCGGTGATCAATAATGCGCAACGGGCGCAGGAAATGGTTAAACGCGAAGGATCGCTGGCGGCTTTTATCTGGCGCTATGAACCGGATGCAAAAAATCCTGTCCCACCGCAAAGCGCATCGGTTTCGGCGGAATCGATCACCCTGTCAAAGGAATTGAAAAAGCGGGGCTGGAAATTTGTCGGGCCGACGACGGTTTATGCCTTTATGCAGGCGATGGGCCTGATCAATGATCACGTCGGGGATTGTGTGATCCGGACCGAAATTGACCACGCCCGCCAGAACTTCAAACGACCGGGCCGGTGATCGGGTCAGGGATCGGGAATTTGGCGATACCGGACCGCAGGGGTCAGGAGCGGATCGGGGGATCGGGATTGCTGCCCGGTATCGCTTGAGGACACTGTGGCAGAATACTTAATCTTGGTGAAATCGATAATGAAGTATTTTTCGATAGATTTAATCTATTGATTTCCCGGTGACGTTATTACGGGCAACCGGATGGCAAAGGCGGTCCCATCGGGGCCGGATGATTTCAGGCGCAAATTGCCACCATGCGCGTTGATCAGCTCCCGCGCAATGGCAAGGCCAAGCCCGGTGCCGCCTTTGCGTGCGCTTCCGGCAAAGGGCACAAACAGGTTCTTGATCGCCTTTTCCGGCAGGCCGGGGCCATCATCGGCGATGGTGATGTCGATCATCGCCGATGAGGGGCCAGATGCGGTTTCAGGGGAGGCTTCAACCGGGCGGGCCGCAATGCGGATGGTTTTGGCCCCGGCTTCAAGGGCGTTGCGCACCAGATTGCCAAAAACCCGGAACAACTGATCGTAATCGGCCTCGATCACCAGATTATCGGCAATGTCGAGATCAATATGGGCGGTGCAGGGGTCTTGTTCGTGATCGGTTGTTACGATGCGGTTGGCATGAACGACATCAAGGATCTGTTCGCGGCATTCCTCAAACAATTCGCGCAGGGTGAATCGCGAAATATCAAGGCTGGGCGGGGCTTCGCGGGCATAGGACAGGGTTTGCTCGCTGATATAAATCGCGCGTTCCATTGATGATAACAGGCGCGGCACGACAGCGCGGACTTCTTCATCGGCACTGTTGGCGAGTTTTTCGGTCATCAGCATCGAAGTTGCCAGCGCATTGCGCAAATCGTGGCTGACCTTGGCCGCGGCACTGCCAAGGGCGGCCAGACGGCGGCGCTGATTGAGCATCGCCTGAATATCGTGTTGCATCTGGGCCAGTTCGTGGCGGGCGACGCCGATTTCATCGTCGCGGTCATCGGGGATGATGACATTGCCGGGATCCTGCGGATTGCTGCGAAATCGGATCATGTCGCGGGTGAATTGCCGCATCGGCCGCACCAAAAGATAATTCAGCGCGAAATACACCAGCCCGGCGGTGAAAAACGAAATCACCAGCGACAATCCCATCACCCGCCAGCCAAAATCCCGCATGGCGCGGACCATCGGAGCTTCGCGGATCAGAATTTCGATTTCAAAATTCGGGGCCATCGACGGCATACCGACAACCCGTAACATGCGATTGTCGGTCTGGATCAGGGAATCGAAGGCATCATGCAGGGCGACCGGGATTGAAAAGACCGTCAGGTCAATGTCGCGGTCGATGCGGGTGGGCATATCATCGAGTTGCAACAGCAATTTGCGGCCATCACCGCGCAATACCACGGCATGTACCCCGGCATTCGACAGCAATTCCTTGGTCAGATCGTCGGAAATCATCTGATCGGGGGTGGCTTCAAGGGCCAGTGCCGCCAGATACCCCGAATCCAGATGGGCTTTCAGCCAGTCCACGCGAAATCGGGCGACAGAGGGGGCAAAGACAAAGATTTCGGCCAGCATGACAAAACCGACCGTCAGCACCAGAAGCCGGGCCGATAGTGATTTGGCCCATGGGGGCAATCTGAGATGCGGGCGTTCCATTGCCTCAGATTACCGTGCAAGGGTTGAAATTGCACTTTATTTCAAGAGGCTGACGGGTCATGCCGGTTCGGGGCATTTCAGGCGAATCGCAGCAAAAATCGCACGATTTTGCGGGTTTTTTCGCCAAACAGGCTGGCGGTATAAAAGGAACCCGCCGCACGTTTGGAAATTTCACCCAAGGTCGGATAGGGCGCGATAAAACTGGCAATCGCGCCTATTTTCATCTTTTGGCTGATCGCCAGTGACCATAACCCGATCAGTTCGCCCGCCTGATGGCCGACAATCCCGGCTCCCAGAATGCGCCCGCGTGCGGATGTGATGACTTTGATAAAGCCCGTGGTGCGGTTTTCGGCGCGCGCCCGGTCATTGTCGCCGTAATCCCAACGCAGAACGCGGATCGCATCGCCGTGCATTTTGCGGGCATCCTGTTCGGTCAGGCCGACCTGGGCGATTTCAGGGTCGATATAGGTCACCCACGGCACCGCACTGTGATTGACCTTTGCGGGCAGGCGGAACAGGGCATTGCGAATGACAATTCCGGCGTCGTAACTGGCCATATGGGTAAATTGCAGGCCACCGGTGACATCGCCAATCGCAAAAATTTTGTGGTTATCGGTGCGTAAGCGGGCATCGACCTCAATACCCCGCGGGGAAAATGTGACACCGGCATTTTCCAGCCCCAGATTTTCGACATTGGGCCGCCGACCGGTGGCAATCAGCAAATGGCTGCCTTCAAGGGTGATTTCGGCACCATCGCGGTCAATCACCACCCGGATTGCGCCATTGTGGTTTTCAACCCGGCGGGTTTTGACATTTTCATACAGGCTGATGCCGTTTTCCTCGATAGCGGTTCGGGCGATGGCGACCAGATCGGGGTCATCCTTTGGCAGGATGGTGAACATTTCAACGATGGTGACCTTTGCCCCCAATTGCCGGTGGGCCTGCGCCATTTCAAGGCCGATCGGCCCGCCACCAATCACAATCAGATGGTCGGGACAGGTGCGGTTTTCAAAGATTGTCTCATTGGTGAAAAATGGCACATCGTCCAGGCCGGGAATCGGCGGAATCGCGGCCCGTGATCCGGTGGCAATGACAAACCGTTTGGCCGCAATGCGCGTTCCGCCTGCCATCACTTCGGCGGTTCCGGTAAAGCGGGCCTCGGCGGTGATCACGGTGCAGCCCAGTTTTTCAAACCGTTCGACCGAATCATGGGGGGCAATTTGGGCTATCACACCGTGAACATGGCGCATCACGGCGTCGAAATCGACCGAAACCGGCCCGGCGGCAACGCCCAGTGCCGATGCCTTGTGGGCCGTATCGGCGGCATGGGCGGCGGCCAGCAGGGCCTTGGACGGGACACAGCCGGTATTGAGGCAATCCCCGCCCATCTTGCCCTTTTCAATCAGGACGACTTTTGCCCCCATCTGAACCGCCCCGGCGGCAACCGACAGGCCGCCCGACCCGGCCCCGATGACGCAGATATCGGTTTTTATCAGATCATCGTGCATGGATCAGACCTTTCGGGACAGGTGATGGCGGAATTTTTTATAGGCAACCGGCATCAGGGCCAGAACGGCCAGCCCGATGATCGGGGTGAGGATGCGGGGTTCAAATATAATGCCCAGATCGGGCGTTTCTCCGCGGTCAAAAATAGCCCCCAGACCATCGCCGATCGAGATATAGACAAAACTGCCGGGAATGATTCCAAGGGCGGTACCCAGAACAAAATCGCGCAGTTTGACCCCGAGCAGGGCCGGCACCAGATTGACCAGCCAGAACGGAAACAGCGGCACCAGACGTAAAACCATCAGGTAACTGAAGGCATTTTCGGCAAATCCGGCCTCCATCTTGCGAATGGCGCCTCCCGCCCTGGCGTGCATGACATCATAAAAGGCATAACGTGCCGCCAGATACAGGGCGGTGGCCCCGATGGTGGCGGCAATCACAACATAGAATGTGCCGCTGGCGACCCCGAACAAAAACCCGCAGGTAATGGTCAGAAGCGATCCGACGGGCAGCGACAGGGCGACCGCGACCGCATAGATCGCCATGAAAATCAGAACACTGAGAACCGGCGACGTGGCGACGGCCTGTTGCAGCGTGTCGCGATTTTCGCGCAGCGCCTCAAAGGACAGATAATCCAGCACCCCTAAAAAATACGCCGCCGCCAGACCGGCCAGCAAAACAGCAACCGGAATCATTTTAAGCCAGCCCGGGCGAGCGGTTTTTGATCCGGTTTCAGGGCCGTTTGTCGGGGGAATGTCGGAAGGCGAAGAGGTCATGGGGCCGGTCCCGGATGGTGGTTGTGCGGTCATAAGGCGATCCTTGCGGCGGTGTCATGCCACTTGTTGTTTGCGATATGATCACAGCTTAGAAGGAAAATCTGCCAGATGCTTATGAACTGCTTTCACCATTGCGTGAATTTTCGGTGGGATGAAAGCGTTGCGGCAGGATATCGCGGTTCTTGACGGTCGCCCCGGCAAGGCGTAGTCTGCGCTGGTTCGTGGGATTTGTCGACCGGCTTGCGGCCACGTAAAAAACCGCTAAAGAGGACAGGAAGGCATCGCCGCCCTGACTCAACTTTGCTGGTCAGGGTTTTTTTGTGTCCGCAGCCCTTATGATGCGCGAGACACGCAGGAGCAGGACGATGACGACCGAAAAAAAGGCTTCCGATAGCTGGCGCGCGGCAACCCGTGCGGTCCGTGGCGGCACCAGACGCAGTGCCTTTAGCGAAACCTCCGAAGCCATCTTTATGAATTCCGGCTATGTCTATGACAGTGCCGCCGAGGCCGAAGCCTCGTTTGACGGGACCGGCCCGGAACGTTTTGTCTATTCCCGCTTTGCCAATCCGACCGTTGCGATGTTTGAAGAACGTCTGGCGATGATCGAAGGTGCGGCCCATTGCCGGGCAACGGCATCGGGCATGTCGGCGGTGTGGAATGCGTTGGCGGCCTGTACAAAGGCGGGCGGGCGTGTTGTCGGTTCGCGCGCCCTGTTCGGGTCGTGTGAATTTATTCTGACCACTTTGCTGCCGCGTTTTGGCGTTGAAACCGAACTGGTGGACGGGGCCGATCACGATGCCTGGGCCAAGGCGCTCAGCAAACCGGCCGATGCGGTGTTTCTGGAAACGCCGTCCAACCCGACGCTTGAGATCATTGATATCGCCTTTATCAGCGACCTTGCCCACAAGGCGGGGGCAAAGGTTGTGGTTGATAATGTGTTTGCCACCCCGATTCTGCAACGCCCCATCGAGATGGGTGCGGATATTGTGGTGTATTCTGCGACCAAACATATCGATGGTCAGGGGCGCTGTCTGGGCGGGGCAATCCTGTTTAACGACAAGGAATGGCACGATACCCATCTGACGACATTTTTGCGCCATACCGGGCCAAGCATGAGCCCGTTTAACGCCTGGGTGTTGTTAAAGGGCCTTGAAACCCTTGGTTTGCGGGTGGACGCCCATATTCGCAATGCCGCCGCCCTTGCCGAATTTCTGGAACAGCAGCCGCAGATTTCAAAGGTTCTGTATCCCGGCCTGCCCAGCCATCCGCAGCATGATCTGGCAATGAAACAAATGTCGGGCCGGGGCGGCGGGTTGATCGCCCTTGAACTGGCCGGCGGTAAACAGGCAGCATTTTCGCTGCTGGATAACCTGCAACTGATCGATATATCGAACAATTTAGGCGATGCCAAAAGCCTTGCCACCCATCCGTGGACGACAACCCATCAACGTGTGCCGGGCGACGACAAGATTGCGATGGGCATTACCGAAGGCATGTTGCGTCTGTCAGTCGGCCTTGAAGATATTGATGATCTGAAAGAAGATCTGTTGGCGGCCTTGCGCGTATAATCTTGCAAGACAGGCCCGATCCGATAAAGGCGGCCCGTTTATGCGGGCCGTTTTTTTATCATGTGGTGGTGGCAAAATGTTCCGTGACTGTCTAAATGTGACAGACAAGACGACGAACAGACCGGAGTTGCGCAATGTATGAATCCACGACACATAACATCAGGGTGGCGGTTCAGCCGGTCTTCCTTGATGAACAGTCAGACCCCGACAGCCATCGTTATGTCTGGGCCTATCGTGTTGTGATTGAAAATCGCGGGAACCAGACGGTCCAGCTTTTGAACCGTCACTGGAAAATTACCGATGGCCGGGGCACGACCCAGGAAGTGGTCGGCGAAGGCGTAGTTGGTGAACAACCGGTTCTGGCCGCAGGCGAAAGGTTTGACTATACAAGCGGTGCACCGCTTGCCACACCCAGCGGCTTTATGGTCGGGTCCTATGAAATGACCGATATGGAAGGTCATCATTTCCATATTGCGATTCCGGCCTTTTCGCTCGACAGTCCGCATGGTCGCGCATCTGTGAATTAGTTTTGTCATCCGTATCGGGGTCAGGGCAGATATCCGTTCAGGACAAAAGTTGAAAGAGGAAAAGATGTGCAGCGATAACCGCACAACAGAACGTCCGAGCCGCGAAGAAGCCGAACAGGCTGTGCGCACCTTGTTGCGCTGGGCCGGAGATGATCCCGACCGCGAGGGATTGAAGGGCACGCCTGATCGTGTGGTGCGGTCTTACGGCGAATTTTTTGCCGGTTACAATCAGGACCCCGGCGAGATTTTGCGCCGGACCTTTGAAGAAACCGATGGTTATGACGAAATGGTGGTGCTGAAGGATATCCGCATGGAATCCTATTGCGAACATCATATGGTGCCGATCATTGGTGTGGCGCATGTCGGCTATTTGCCGCGCCGCCGGGTGGTGGGCATTTCCAAACTGGCCCGCGTTGTCGAGGTCTATGCCAAACGCCTGCAAATCCAGGAAAAAATGACGGCGCAAATCGCCAACACGATCCAGGAAGAACTGGATCCGCTGGGCGTTGCCGTGGTGATTGACGCCAATCACCAATGTATGAGCACACGCGGTATCCATAAAACCGGGGTCTCGATGGTGACGAGCCGCATGTTGGGCGCGTTCCGCGATGATCCGATCACCCGGCGCGAATTTTTTGCGATGATTGGCCGTTAATTCCGGAAAATGATGTCAAAGGGCCGCCTTGCGGCGGCCCTTTCATATGTCGTGTTGCTGGCGAATATGGATCAGCAGGGCTTGTGCTGTTTCCTCGATCATCTCGAAAACCTGCGTAAAACCCGATGCGCCACCATAATAGGGATCGGGGACGCTCTGCCCCCGGCGTTCGGGATGAAAATCCAGAAACAGCCTGATGCGATTTTGGTATTCCACCGGGCATTGGCGGGCCAATTCGGCCAGATGTCCGTCATCCATCGCCAGAATATAGTTAAAGCCGGAAAAATCACGGTGCGCAAGTTTACGCGCCTGCAGCATCGATAAATCATAGCCCCGGCTGATTGCCATTTTGCAACTGCGCGGATCGGGTGCTTCGCCGACATGAAAGGCGGTGGTGCCGCAACTATCCGCCATGATTTGATCCGCCAGACCGGCTTTTTGCACCAGATCGCGGAACACACCATCGGCGGTGGGCGACCGACAGATATTGCCGGTGCAGACAAACAGCACAGAAATCACAAACCACATCCCGTTTTGAAAAAAGACCGTATCAAAGACAGCCTTGCATGGAATATCAGACATCGCAAGGTCACGTCTGATTCATGCGGTTTGTAACAGCTTCGTGACATTTTGAAGTGTCGGGTGACGGTGCGGCGATATGTTTGTATGATCGCGCCATTGTGATTTATCTGGTTTGGGTTGATGCAGGAATTTATTGCCTTTGGCCTTCACGCCGCCCTGATCCGCCAACTGGCGTGGTTGCCGCAGGGGTATGATCTGGTGCCCGATGGCACGGTGATGACTGCAGGCCGTTTGCGCAGTGTCCTGTTGCGGCTTGAAGAAACGGCAGGGCCTTATGTGTTGGTCAAGCTGGGTCGTCATCTTGCACTCAAGGAACAGGCGCCGGTTCTGACGATGCTGCGGCATGGCGGCACACCAACCCTGATCGCCGATCGCTGGCGGCGGTTGGAAGGATATTCCCATGCCCGCGGGCGAACGGAATATCAGGTCACCAGCCGGTCCCTGACCATGCATCGCGGCACGGTGCGCGGGCAAGCCCCGGCGCGAGTGGAAAATCTGGTTTTGCTGGGGTTTGTTGCCGGATTGCTTGAAGCCACCGGGGCCGAAGGCCTGACCGCGACGTTATTACCCTCGCACGGTGCGCCGGTAACGATGATCCGCAATGGCAAGCTGGTCAAGGTCAGCAGCGTGGCCGGGCGGGCCTTGCGCTGGCGGATGCGCTGGCAAAGCTTTACGCCGGTTTTGTCGGGCTATCCCTTTATGGCCAATATGCCAGCCACTGCGCCGGGTTATGGGGCGATGCGGCCGGTTGCCAAAAAACTTTGTGCGATCCTGGAACAGGATATCGGGCGGGGCTGGACAATTGATGATGTTGCCGCGCTGATGGAGACCTCGGCCCGCACCTTGCAACGCCGCTTGCAGGCGGCCAATACCCGTTTTTCCGATTTGCTGCGTCTGGCGCGGGTGCGCGAGGCGTGCCGTCTGTTGAATGGCACCGGACTTTCTGTCGGCGAAATCGGTTATTGGTGCGGTTTTACCGACAATGCCCATTTCAGCCGCGATTTTCGTCGCCTTGTCGCCATGCCACCTTCGGTCTATCGCGAGGCCAGTCTTGGTCATGCCGGTCTGACCCATGCCTGACGTCCTTGCGTGGCCTTCGGGCATTGACCGTTGACGGGAGCTTGTTTATCAGGTTTCGCGAATGGTCTTTGTCAGCCGGGATGTGGCGCAATCTGATTTCAGGGGTCTTATGACCGATATTTTCGCACCGACCGATGATTATGCCGGGTTCCTGCCGCCGTTTTTCGCAGACCGCCCGGATGGTGAGGATGTCACCATCCGAAGTTTTATGGTCGGCGATCCGCTGCCTGATCAGGCTGTGCCTGCTATTCCCGATGCGTTGAGGCTGTTTTTCGATCTGGTGGTGCCTGCGGCGGAACGTGCGGGTTCTGACGGGTTTGCGCTTTTGTGGCTGGACCGTCATCCCCATGAACAGCCGGGCTGGCGATTGTCGCTGGCGCATCTTGGCGATGTGGCGGGGCTGGATGCGGCACTGGCCAAGCCGCTGGCACGCTTGGCCAAATCGATCCCGCTGGCCGATTTTGAAACGGCAAGCTGGCAGGAAACCCGCCCGCTCTGGCGCAAACGGGCCGAACCGGTGCGGCTGGTTTTTTGGGGGCGGATGGGGTCTCATGCCCGTGCAGTGGCCGGTCATGGCGATGCAGCGTCGTTTTATCCGCCGGTCGGGGCCGGGTTGCGCATGGATCATGTGCTGTGCGGCCTGCCCTTGCTGGATGATATGCTGGGCGTGCCTTTGGCGCGCGGCGGGCTGAGCTTTGAAGACAGCTTGCGGATCGGTATTTCCCTGGGCCGTGCGCATCTGGTTGAAAGCTGGATCGAGGCCGGGGGCGCGGAAAAGGAACCGTTTTTTCGCCCGATGCGCCTCTGGCATCAGGCATGGTTGGCGGCGGCGGTGCTCGACCCGGCTTTGGCCGCATTGGCGATGGCCGGTCAACCGCCGATGCCGGTGCTGGAATATGGTCCATCGGCCAGCCCGCAATCGCGCCGCGCCGCCCTTGATGATCTGTCGGGCTGGTTAAGCACACTGTTTTTCAATGAGGCCCACCCGGCCCATCGCAATGCCTTTATTGCCGGGGTGCAGCATGCGGTGTGGCTGGATTCCGATTTGCAACAATATGCGCAACCGCAACAACGCGCCGAAATCTTGCAAGGTTTGATGCCTTATTGCCGCTGGTTTCTGGCGATGGCGCTGTATAATCATCTGGGCAACCTGGTCGAAAACCGTGTCAGCGATGACCAATCGGCCTTTTATGAGGCCCTGATTGCCGCCTTGCCGGAACTGGCCCCGCTTGGCCCCTTTGCCACCCGGCGCGATATGGAACAGCATATCATCCGCATTGATGCCCACCGGGCGGCGGCGGCGTTTGATACGCTGGTCCTGCCGTTTTGTGATGTGTTAATGCCGAAAATGAAGCTGGCCGCCGCCCGTCGATAGCGGCAATCAGCGTTGGTAAGGACTGATCGGGCGTTGCGAGACGATCCGAAACCGGATGGCAAGGCCGCTGACCGCGACCAGACTGGCAATCACAATGCCCCAGAATAACCCGGCCACCCCCATATCGCGGACAAAGGTCAGGTAATAGCCGGTTGGTACCATTACCCCGATATAGGAAAACATATGCAGCGCCGTCGGGGCCCATTTGTCCCCGGCCCCGCGCAAGGCACTGATGGTGGCATTCTGTCCGCCATCGGTCGGGAAAATGATCGGCATCAACACCAGCAATCCGGCGGTGGTGGCAATCACCACGGCATCCTGGCTAAACAGCCGCGATACCAGATCGGGAAAGGCATAAAGCGGCAGGCTGATCAAAAACATCACCACCATGGTGGTGACAATACCGACCCATCCGGCCCGCGCCATATCGGCGCGATCCCGTCTGCCATAGGCCATGCCGACCCGCACCGATGTTGCCGATGCCAGACCCAGCGCAATCATGAACATCAGGGCCAGCATCGTCATGGTGATGCCATAACTGGCCGCTCCGATCACGCCCAGACGCCCGGCAAAAAGCTGCATCGTGGCAAATGAGGCGGTTTCCATGCCCTGACTGGCACCAGCGGCATAACCCATGCTCCGCGCCGGGCGGGAATGCGCCCACCAGCCGCGAAACCCGGCACGCAGGGCAAAGATATGATGGTCGCGCATCCACAATATATAAAGCAGCATCGACCCGGCCATGATCCAGCGGATGATGGTTGATGTCCATGCCGCCCCGGCGGCACCCATCTCCGGTGCACCAAATGCGCCATAAACCAGCACATAATCAAGGATCAGATTGATGACATTGGCGATGATCATCATCACCATGCCGGGCAGGGGGCGTTGCAGCCCCTCCATGAAAAACGAACAGGCGATATAAATCATTGCCGCAGGCATGCTGATTGCCAGGATTTTTGCCAGCGATGTAGCGTTTGCGGTAATGTCGTCGGGCTGGCCGCTCAGGATGAAAATCCATTCCGATTGCCACGATATCACGGCAAACAATATGCCGATCAAAATCGCATAGGGGAAACAGCTGCGCCAGACCATGCCCGCTTCATGCGGATTGTCGCGGCCATTGGCGTGCGATGTCATGATCATCACCCCGGTCAGCAATCCGATGCCCGTCACCATCAAAGATGTAAAAGGCGCATGGGCGATATTGAGATAGGCCAGCCCGGCGCTGTCATAATTGCCGACAATAATGGTATCGACCACCGCCATGATCAGCATGCCCAGCCGGGCAATTACCACCGGCAGGGCAAGGCGAAACAGCTCGCTTAAATGGCGTCTGATCCGGTTATTGGGGAAAAGCGGCGGCGTCGGGGCGCTATCGGGGCTGTCCGTCATGGGGCCAATCAGTCTGTCAAAAGGGAAACCGGGGCTATGACCGCACCGGTCAGTCAAATGCTATTATGCTGGTGGGCGGGGGATCGCTGCAATCATGCGCGCCGGATCATCGGTAATCACCGATGTCACGCCCCAGTCAAACAGTTCGGCGGCACGTACCGGATCATTGATGGTATAGCAGACCAACGGCACCCCGGCTGCGACAACTTCCTCTGCTTGCGCCCGGGTCAGGCTTTTATGATCGCAATGCAGGGCGCGGGCGTTCAGGGCCTGATAACGTTCCTGCCAGTTGACCGGAATCTCTTCGACCAGCCAGCCACAAGGAATGCCGGGTAACAGATCGGGGATGACCGCCACGGCACCATCATCGAAACTGGACAGCAAAACCGGTACATCACGTCGTTGTCCGATGCGCTTTGCCACTTCCTTGCATAAGGCAACCGGATCACAGCCCGATGGCTTGATTTCCAGATTAACCCCCATCTCAAGGGCGGCCAGCGTATCAAAGGCGTCTTCAAGGGTCGGAATCCGTTCACCTATATATATGTCGGAAAACCAGCTTCCGGCATCAAGGGCACGCAGGCTGGCCAGATCGTGATGGCCGATGACACCATGGCCGGTACTGGTGCGTTCCAGGGTGTCATCATGAAACAGCACACAGGCCCCGTCCGATGTCAGCGTCACATCGCATTCGATCCAGCGTGCCCCGCGGGCCGACGTCACACGAATGGCGGCAAGGGTGTTTTCCGGTGCTTCGATCGAAGCACCACGATGGGCGATAATATGCGGGATGCGGATCACGATGGGCTGCCTTGTCTTGCTCGGTTAATACGGAAATCAATCTGGCGACGGCTGGCAGGGGCCAGAACGCCGACGCAAAATCTCTTACGCCCGTTCTTTATGATAAAAAAGCGAAAATCCTGTGGCGTTTTACACGCCCTTTGGGTCGTTTCGATGCTGAAGCCATTGGACTCCATAATGGATTCTTCGGATTTTGTCGGGGAAACCTGTTCATTTCAAGGATCAGGCGTGAAGACGACAGATCGTTTTGATAAACCCGAACGCGACAAAATGTGCCTGAACATCAGGGTTTGTGCGGACCGTTTCGGGGGTGGAAAAAAACATCGACGAAAAAGCACAAAAAACTTCAAAAAGGTATTTGACAGTTATGGGTATGGGACCTATAACCCGCCTCCACCGACGGGGTGCGGCGCAGGGAACTGCGGTGTTGACGTTGGTGCGGGGCTTCGGTCCTTGGAAGATTTTGATTAGTTCTTTGACATTGTAG
>NZ_JAUYHK010000016.1 GCF_030690045.1 Thalassospira sp. | reverse complement strand
ACCGAAACCCGCAAGGCTTCTGCCTTGCGGGTTTTTGCGTTTGGGCCAGAGGAAAGAGATGATGATGCAGCGATACAAAGACAGACAGGGCGGCGGGGAAACCCGCAAGAGGATGACCGGCGGGTGGAAAAGCCATTACGGCGGCAGTGCGCTGGCGGTCTGACCCGGCCATTTGTCAAGACGCCCGAATTGCGTCTTGTCGGTGGCGCGTCCTGCCCGGATGGTGCCCGGCGTCATCGGGCCTTGCCGGAAGTGGCAGCAGCGGACAATGGAACCGTTGCCGGACGTGTTGGCACGACTGGCGGAGGCCCGAGGTTTGCCCGGACTTCCGCAGTCCCGACGGGGGCGGTGGATTGCGCCGCTTGCCATCCGACCGGCCAAAGCGGGGGGCCATCTTGCGGCGGATTTTGCCTCGCCCATTCGTCTAACGCTATCTCCAAAAGACAGCGACGCCGGTCTAACTCTGTCAAAGCAACCTGGCTATGCGGGATGACTTTGATGAGGTGTAAGCGTTTTCCAGTTCGTGTTACGGTAGAAAGCGTCGTTTTGCACGCCAAGAAAACGATCAGCCGCGTTTGGGGGATTTATGTATCTGCGTGAACTTGAATTGACCAATTTTCGAATCTTTGCGGAGGGGAATGGCAAAGGTCGAATCCTGTTTTCAAAAGGGGTGACGGCCATTGTCGGCGGTAATGATCATGGCAAGACGGCTGTCATCGACGCTATTCGGCTTCTGCTTGGTACCAGCGATCTTGATTATGCACGTATTTCCCTCACAGATTTTCACATCTCGACGACTGGTAATATCGCCACAGAATTCAAAATTCGCGCTTGGTTCGATGACCTCAGCAATCAAGAACGCGGTACTTTTGCCGAATATCTGAGCTATGAAAAATCGGATGACGGTACAGTTCGCGCCGTTCTTTACCTCAACCTTGTTGCCAAAAATCACAAGAATTATCGCAGGGGCAGGCCGTTTATCACGACCGAAGTCAAATCCGGGGCGAATGGCGATGGCCCGGTCTTGGATCCGAATGCACGCGCGTTATTGGCGGCGACGTACCTTCGTCCCTTGCGCGATGCGGAGCGTGAGATGTCAGCAGGCCGAGGGTCGCGTTTGTCACAAATTTTGTTGAATACGGAATCCGTTGGGGCGAGAGGCGAAGAGAATTACGTAAGGGGAAATGATCCCGCTGATGTAAAAAAGCTAAGCGTTCTGCACCTTGGCGATTACACCAATGATTTGTTGGCCGGGCATGGTGCAATTCATCGGGCAGGAGAAAAGCTCAATAGCGAGTATCTTGAACCTCTGTCGTTTGCCGGAGATATGAATTCCAGCCATATTTCCATTGGTGCCGGAGGAGACGACAAGGCACGTCTGCGCCAGCTCTTGGAGAAACTGGAACTCCAACTTAAAGCAGACACAACCACAGGCGATATCCGTCACGGCCTTGGCTCCAACAATCTGCTCTATATGGCTTGTGAGCTTCTCCTGCTTGGCGATGGTGAGGACGGATCGCCCTTGCTTTTGATTGAGGAGCCAGAAGCCCATCTGCATCCTCAACGGCAATTGCTCTTAATGCAATTTCTGAAGGATCATGCGGAGAAGAATAGCACCGGATTGCAGATCATACTCACCACTCACAGCCCCAATCTCGCTTCGGTCTTGCCGTTGGATAGTCTTATATTGATGCAAAAGGGCAAGGCCTTTTCCTTGGCGAAAAAGCAGACCAAGTTGCGAACGAATGACTACCGTTTTTTGGAGCGCTTCCTTGATGTCACCAAGGCCAATCTGTTTTTCGCTCGTGGGGTTTTGATCGTTGAAGGGGATGCCGAAAACATCCTGTTACCGACCTTGGCCCGATTGCTCGGACGTGACCTAGCCAAACACGGGGTTTCTGTTGTGAATGTCGGGGGTGTTGGACTGGGCCGTTTTGCGCGAATCTTCATGCGTGAAGATGCGACTGATGGCGAGGTCGGCATTCCCGTGGCCTGCATCACCGATCTTGACGTCATGCCCGATTGCGCACCGGAACTTCTGGGGATCAAAAAAGTTCAGAATCGCGAGGGGAATGAAGAATGGCCCGCAACGCGAAGGTGGTCGATGGTCTCGGATTTTCCTAAAGACGGAAAAACGTTGGATGACGTCCGAAAGGATAAAATCGATAAGGTTTCAGGGCAACGTGTTAGCACTTTTGTCGCGGATCATTGGACCCTCGAATACGACCTTGCCAATACGGAGTTGGCCGAGGAGGTCTATGTCGCCGCAAAGTTGGCTCAGGCCGATGAAAAAATCTGTGACGGGACGAAAATCTGTGACGGGACGAAAATCCGTGACGGGACGAAAATCCGTGAAGAAGTAGAGGATAAAGCGCGGGATAGCTTTGCTGCTTTTCCTGACGATAATGCGCGAGCATCAAACATATATGCCGAATTTGCCCACAAAACCAAAACCACGGCTTCCAAGGCCATTGCTGCGCAGTACCTGGCAGAGTTGTTGGAAGCGAAGCAAGGAGAAGAGTGGAATACGGCAAAATGGGAAACAGTTCTGCCGTCTTACCTTGTTGAAGCTATCAAACATGTTACGCCAAATGCTGAAATGGTCGTCATCCAGAGGCAAGATGATGGCGGGGTTGATGGCGATATGCCGGAGCAGCCCGTCACATGAAGGACCTTGCGCCATTTGTTTTTCCCGAGATTACCGATGACGATATTGCTTGGGCATCCCGTGTTATGGGGCTGCCTGATGAAGCGTTCGATCCGGCTCGGCAGAAGGTGCTGAAGGACAGAACTTCTATTGATGTCGCCGCTTGTCCCGGTAGCGGCAAGACTACGCTACTGGTTACCAAACTGGCAATCCTTGCCCGTAAGTGGGTGGATACAAGGCGCGGTATTTGTGTTCTTTCGCATACCAATGTCGCGCGTGATGAAATTGAAAAAAAGCTCGGCTCAACTGCGGAAGGTCAGGTTCTGTTGAGCTATCCGCATTTCATTGGGACGATACACGGTTTCGTGGATAAGTTTTTGGCGATTCCTTATCTGAGGTGGAAAGGCTGGGATTGCCTAATCGACGACGATCTGTGTTTTGAGAAGATCAAAGACGAAGTTCAGTTTGTTAAGGGATATGATTTTGATTTTAAAAAAAAATATCGTCTACTTAACCATCGAAACAAAAACAAATACTTTAGAATAAATATTTCTTATTCGGAAGGTATCGTGTCGATCTCTCCATCATGCGCTAATGGGAATTTAGATATATTCCCTAATCACATCACTATTGATGATCTAATAAATTTCCAGAAAAAATTAAAACTGGGTGTCAAGTAAGAAAGGATATCATACCTACAGTGATATGTTCGTATACGGACATCGACTTCTTGACGTTTTACCCGCTGCTCGTCATCACATAATTGATCGATTTCCCGTCCTTTTTATTGACGAGGCACAGGATAACAGTGAGTTGCAATCAAATATTCTGCACCGAGTGTTTGTTAATGGGGAAACGAACATTGTATGTCAGCGTTTTGGTGATGCCAATCAGGCGATCTTTCACAGCGTAGATTCAAAAGAAATTCCAACAACGTGGGTTTTTCCCAATGATGACGAGAATATCAAGCGCGATATTCCCGACAGTCATCGCTTTGGACAGTCCATAGCAAACTTCGCAGCTCCGTTTGCTATCGTGCCGCAGGGGCTAACCGGAAAAGGTCCCGACCAAAGAAAGGCAGGCGCGGATGTTGGTGGGGTGCATACCGTCTTTTTGTTTGAAGAAAATGCGCGAGCACATGTTCTTCCTGTCTTCACAGATTATTTGCGTGAAATTTTTACGCCGGAATCTTTAGAAAATGGCAGTTTCGTCGCCGTTGGCGGCAAACACAAAGAGCCGAATGACGATAACAATAAACCGAATTCTGTCTGTGATTATTGGAATGCCTACGCGCCCGAACAAACCAGAGCCGACCCTAAGCCTGATACCTTTGTCGGCTACTTTCAAGCTGGGCGGGCCAAGTTTGACAAGGACGGAAGCGGCAATCTGCATAGCATGGTTGAGAGCATCGCAGCGGGAATTTTGGAAGCAGTGCGCCGTGCCGGAGGGAAAGTTGTCCGACGGCAGCGAAAGGACCGCTATATCCGTGAGGTGCTGGCCGATAAACAGGAAGTGTTCGCCAGCTACTGCGAGTTCATGCGCTGTTTCGTCGTTGATGGCGAAGAACTGACTCGGCAGAAATGGGATGATGAGTGGCAACGGAAAGTTAGTAACGTTGCCGAATCTGTGTTCGAGGGAGAGGCAACGTATCAGGTACCCCAGGCATTTTTAAATTGGCCTGATGCCGGGGCGGATACTCCTGTGGATGCAAAGGCTGGGACGATTTACCAAAAAGACGAACAGCTACCGAAAATTCGTCTTGGCTCCATTCACTCGGTGAAGGGAGAGACCCACACCGGCGTCTTGGTGTTGGAGACCTTCTGGAACGGCTATTACCACGGCAAACTCAAAAGCTGGTTATTGCAAGAAAAGCAAGGCGGTAACGGAGAAGGAGTACAGAACCTTAGTCGTCTGAAGCTGCACTACGTCGCCATGACCCGCCCAACCCATCTTTTGTGTCTCGCCTTGCCATCCGATACATTTACGCCTGAAGAAATAACTGCACTTTCAGAACGCGGATGGCGTATCGCCCGGATCGCGGCGGATGGTCAGGTTACATGACAAGCTTACCACCAGACAGGCAGACACACCAATGAGCACCCAAAGACAGACCCCGCCAACCGTCCAGTTTGTTCACAATGATCAGGGCACCCCGGTTGCCGTTACCATGTCGCTTGAAACCTTCAAACGGCTGGCCACCCCCGAGGCACGGGAAATGCTGGAAGATCAATATCTGGGTGAACTTGCCCTTGAGGCCGCCGACGGCCCGTTTTATCCGTTTGAATTGACCGTGCGCAAAGCCAACGGCGAAAATCCGTTGAAGGTCTACCGCGAATGGCGCGGACTGACGCAACAGGAACTGGCCGAAAAAGTTGATGTTTCAACCAACTATATCAGCCAGATCGAAACCGGCAAAAAGCAGGCTTCGCGCAAACTGCAAATGGCTCTGGCAAAGGTTTTGGGGATTGATTACGACATGATTGAAACCGCAATCCAGAGCTGAGCGGGCGAGACACGCGACCGGTTCGGTACGTGCTGGGCGGCTGTCTGGTTTCCCGTTTTCACGGGAAAGACGGTTTTTGTGGGATTGCCCCCGGCGATGAAGGCCCGGATTTCGGCAAGGTCGTCCTGCCCGGTGTCGGTGATCAGGCGCGGGGGCGGTTCCCTTGATACCTTGGCGACCGCACCCCTGCCCTGACAATCAGCCCGGAATGCGGGCGATGACCTTGATTTCGAAATCGAACCCGGCAAGCCAGGTGACACCGATTGCCGTCCAGTTCGGATAGGGGGCGTTCGGGAAGATGTCGTTTTTGACGGTCATGATCGTCCCGAACTGGTTTTCGGGATCGGTATGAAAGGTTGTGACATCGACGATATCGTCAAGCCCGCATCCGCCCGCCTGCAAGGTTGCCACAAGATTGGCGAAGGCCAGACGGACCTGGGCCTCGAAATCCGGTTCGGCCGAGCCGTCGCTGCGGCTGCCGACCTGACCCGACACGAACAGAAGATCACCGGACTGGATCGCGGCGGAATAGCCGTGTTGCGCATAAAGGTCATGCCGGTCGGCGGGGAAAACGACGTTGCGTTGTGTCATGGGAAATTTTCCTGTTATGGGGGGCTGATTGTGGGTGCCTGAAAACGGGGCCGACGGGTCTATGCCGCTCCGCCATTTCACATACGATGTGTATATAAAACTGCATACGCGACGTATGTCAAGTGATATATACGTGGCGTATGTGAAATGATATACCGGTGTCATCTGTGACAAGGGAGTTTGGGTATGGCTGTGCGGCGTCGTCTGGAGACCATGGAAGAAAACCGTAGAAAACTGATTGCCGCCGGGCGCAAGGCCTTTGGGACGGAAGGGTTTGCGGCGGCGTCGATGGATGAATTGACCGCATCGGTTGGCCTGACGCGCGGGGCGCTTTATCACAATTTCGGCGACAAGAAGGGCTTGCTGGCCGCCGTGGTGGCACAGGTTGACGGCGAGATGGCGGCGCGGGCCAGAACGGCCAGCCATGATGCCGGGGATGCGTGGGCGCAGCTTTTGGCGGAAGGGGCGGCCTATATCGCCATGGCACTGGATTCCGAGGTCAGGCGGATTGTGCTGCTGGACGGGCCGGCGTTTCTGGGGGATCCGTCCCACTGGCCCAGCCAGAACGCCTGTCTGGAAGCCACCAAACAGGCGGTCGCAAAACTGATCGCCGACGGCGTTATGAAGCGCGTCGATATCGAGGCCGCGGCCCGGCTTCTTTGCGGAGCGGCCCTGAATGCGGCCCTGTGGGTCGCAGACAGCGACGACCCGCAATCCGCCCTGCCCAGAGCGGTTGATGCCTTTTGCCTGATGGCCGAGGGGTTTCTTGCCGGGAAGCCCTGATTTCCGGCCACCGGCCATGTTGTGACATGATTGTGACGGGCCGGAATTTCCTTGCCTGATGGCGGGTTCGCGCCATATTTACGGGCAGGAAACGGGACCTTTCAGGGGTGGTTCATAACAAGGTCGAGAACGGCATAACAACGCCACCGGCGCCCCGGGTTTTTGGAGTGGGAGCTCTATGACTGCCAGTTTAGGATTGCGCGGCAGGTTGATGTTGGCAATTGTGCCGATTGCCCTGTTGTCTGTATGTGCTGCTGCAACCGCCGTTTTTTCGTTTCGGGCCACCGAAGACAGCCAGAAAATTGTTGCCAATGAAGCCGTCCCGGCCCTGATTCTGGGGCAAGGGTTGTATATGCGCAGCAACCGCCTGACCGCGATTGCCCGCAATGTTGCCACCGCCGACAATTTTGATGCCGCCCGTCAGGCCACATCGGATATGGATGCGGTGCAAAGCGCCATTCATGACGATATCCGCGCCCTGGCGGCACTGGATGTTGACCGTTTCATTCTGGATCAGTTTTCCCGCCAGACCACCGAACTGGTTGAAAATATCCGGCTGTTGCGCGATACGGCCGGAACGGCATTTGAGTTGCAAAATACCCGCATCGCGCTTGTCGCCAACACCCTGTCGGCGGCCAACAGTATTGAACTGATCGCGACCGAACTTGGCACCAATGCCAATATGGAACTGACCAACAATGCCTCGACACTTTACGAGCTGGTCGGAAATGCCGAACGCCGCAACGAGGCCTTTGACACCATTGACCAGTTGCTGGATGTCGATGCCTTTGATGCGCAAAATATGGGCGATTTGCGCGCCCTTTCCCTGAAAATCCCCGGTCTTGCCGAACAGACCGCCGCCGCCGCCGATCAGGATGCGATTGATCGCGTCAAATTCTGGATCGGCCCGGTCCTGACCCAGCTTGAAAGCAGCATTGCCTCGATCCCGCAACAGGAGATGCAGGAAAAAGCCCGTGCAGGCTTTGACGTGATTTCCACCGGCATGGGGGCCAACAAACCGGGCAGCCTGTTTGACATTCGGACCACCGAACTGAAAACCGCCGCATCGCTTGAACAGATCCTGTCGGAAAATGCCCGGATTTCGGCAAGTGTCGCCGTTACCGCCGATCAGTTGCTCGATGAAATGCGCAGCAAGATCGATGGGGCCAATCAGGCGGTCGGTCAGACCATCGATAATGCGGCAACGGTAATGATCGCCCTGGCGCTGGCGGCGATTGTGATTTCGGCCCTGATTTTGTGGCTGTATGTGCAGCGCAATTTGCTGCGCCGTCTGATCGCGCTCAATACCGCGATGAAACGCCTGACAGGGGGTGATCTTGAAACCCCGGTGCATGATACAGGCCGGGATGAAATCGCCGATATGGCCGCCGCCGTTGAAACATTTCGCGACAATGCCCGCGAGGCCGAACGCCTGCGGGCCGAAAACCATGCCGCCGAAGAACGCGCCGAACAGCGCCGCCGTCAGGCCCTGCTGGAAATGGCCGACGGGTTTGAAAGTTCGGTCAATGCCATGGTCGGCGATTTGTTGGGGGCGGTGACCGACATGCGCGATACCGCCGATATATGGCGCAGAATGCCGGGGACAATGTGGCCCGCGCCGCCGATGTCAGCACGGCATCGCAAAACGCATCGCGCAATGTCAGTTCGGTATCATCCGCGACCGAAGAATTGTCGGCATCGATCCGCGAAATCGAACGTCAGGTTGCCAAGGCCGAGGAAATATCGCGCACCGCCGTTGCCGAGGCCCGCAAATCCGATGAAACCGTGCGCATGATGTCCGAAACCGCAAACCGCATTGGCGAGGTGATCAACCTGATCACATCCATTGCCGATCAGACCAATCTGTTGGCCCTGAATGCCACCATCGAGGCGGCACGGGCCGGAGATGCCGGCAAGGGATTTGCCGTGGTGGCGGGCGAGGTTAAAAACCTTGCCTCGCAAACCCAGCGGGCGACCGAGGATATCAGCACCCAGATTGATGAAATGCGGTCGGTCAGCGAAAAGGCCGTTTTGATGATTTCATCAATTGCCCGCACCATTGGCGAAATGGATGTGATTTCCGGGTCGATTGCCGCCGCCATGCGCCAGCAAGGGGCGGCCACCGGCGAAATCGCCAATGGGTCCGAAGAAGCCGCAGGCGGGGTGCGTCAGGTTTCCGACAATATGGAAAATGTCGCCCGCGCCGCCGAAGCGGTTCAAACCTTGTCGGGCAAGGCGCGGCAGGTTGCCGAGGGCCTGTTGCAAAAGGCCCACAGCCTTCAGGACGAGGCCAACAATTTTGTCGGCCGGGTCCGGGCCGGATAACCCGGCAAATTGCCCGACAATCCGCGCAAAACAATCCCCCGCCGGAATGAATACCCGGCGGGGGATTTGGTTATCCGCCATAGCCAAACTGGCGCGGCAACCACAGCACCATGGATGGAAAGACCACCAGAACAATCAGCGCGACCAGCAATATCGCGACAAAGGGCCAGATTTCGCGAATGATATCGCGTAGCGGAATGCCGGTCACCCCATTGAGGACAAACAGCAAAATGCCATAGGGCGGGGTGATCAGCCCGATCATGATATTGATCGTCACCACCACCCCGAAATGCACCAGATCCACACCCAGATGGCTGGCCGCAGGCAGGAACAGCGGCACCACGATCAAAAGCAGGGTGGTGGCATCAAACAGACAGCCCAACAACAGGATGATGACATTGACACCGAGCAGGAACATCAGCGGCGACATATTGATATCGGCCAGATATCCGGCGACAACCGACGGGATATTTTCACTGGCGACCAGATAATTCAGCACCAGCGCCGAGGCGATGATCAAACCGACCACCGATGTCGATTTGGCCCCGTCCAGCACCAGATGATAAAATTGCCGCCACGACAAAGACCGATACACCACCACCGATAAAATCAGCGCATAGGCGGCGGCAACGGCGGCGGCCTCGGTCGGGGTGGTGATCCCGCCATAAATGCCGTACAGCAGGATGACGGGCAACAGCAAGGCCGGAAAAGCACGCATGGTCAGGCCGGGAATCTGGCGGATCGGCACCGCTTCGTCCTTGCCGAAATTGCGGCGGTGCGATGTCCAGACCACATGCGCCATCAAAACCAGCGCCAGAAACAGCCCCGGCACCACGCCGCCCAGAAACAGATAGCCGACAGAAGTATCGGAAACCAGGGCATAGAGGATCATCGGGATCGAGGGCGGAATGATCGGGCCGATCACGCTGGATGCGGCCGTCAGGGCGGCGGCATAACCGGCGGGATAGCGGTTGTTGCGGCACATCATATCGATGATGACGCGCCCGATCCCGGCGGCATCGGCAATCGCCGATCCCGACATGCCCGAAAAAATCACACTGGCCAGAACATTGACATGCGCCAGCCCGCCGCGAAACCGACCGACCACCGCCACACAAAACATCAGCAAACGGTCGCTGATCGTGCCGGCATTCATGAAATTGGCGGCCAGAATGAATAACGGCACCGCCAGCAGGACATAGCTGTTAAACAGCCCGTTTAGCGATTGTTCGGCCAGCAGGCCGACATCCTGCCCGGTGATAAAGAAATAGGCGATGGAACTGACAAAGGCCGCCATGGCAATCGGCGCACCAATCGCCCCCAGCAGCAAAAACGCCCCAAGGGCAAACAGAAAAGGCACGCTCATAATGGCTCTTCCTCGCCGGTCATCGCATTGATTTCAGTTTGCCAGCGCCGCGATGCCAGCCGCCACAAAGACAGCAGCGAGCGGACGGCAACCGCAAAAATAAAGACCGGGAAAATCGCATAGACCAGATCAAGGCCGACCCGCAAAACCGGGGTACTTTCGATCCGCATAAAGGCCACATAATCAATCACAATTGGCAGGGATGCCGCAAAACCGGCCCCGATACACACCATGCCGATGATCGCCATCACCCGTTTTTTACCCGGTGAAACGGCCAGAAACAGCATGTTGAAAGACACATGGTCGCGTTCGCGCAGGATAAAGGCCGATGTCCAGAAGACCAGCCAGATATAAAGAACAAGGCAGACTTCGACCGTCCAGCCCAGCGGCGCGTTCAGGACATAGCGCGAAAACACCTGTACCAGGAAAAGACCGAACATCGCGGTGAAAAGAATCACCGCGATGCCATCGGCACCTGTTTTCAGGAAAGGAATGACAGAGCGCACGGAAATCCTCATTCCACAGCGTTGACGCGATCCACAATCCCGTCCGGCCAATCCTTGGCGAACTCGGATTCCAGATAGGCTTTTTGCACGGTTGCGCGGAAGACATCGAGATCCGGGCTATAGACCGACAGGCCTTCGCCCTTGAAGAAATCGAGCAGGCCGGCTTCGTCCGCAATGCGGTTTTCATTGTTATAGGCGGTGGCCTTCATCGCCGCATCGTGCACGGCGGCCTGTTGTTCCGCCGTCAGGGCATCAAAGGTTTTTTTCGACATCGACAGGAAAATCGCATCGACCAGATGATTGGTCAGGACGATCTGGTTGGTGACTTCGTAAAATTTGGCGGCCCGCACGGTTGGCAGGGGGTTGTCCTGACCATCGATGGTGCCGGTTTGAAGCCCGGTATAGACTTCGCCAAAGGCCATCGGTGTCGGGCTGGTCCCCAAGGCCGAGCCGAGAAACAGCCACGCATCCGATCCGGGCATGCGCAATTTGGTGCCGTTCAGATCGGCCGGAACCTTGATTTCCTTTGTGCCGCGCAAATTGAGCTGCCGGGTGCCGAGATAACCGACATCGAGGATTTCGATATTCATCTCATCGGCGACCATTTTATAGAATTCCTGACCGATATCGCCCCGGAAAACATTGGTTTGATGGGCCGGATCGCGGATCAGATAACCGGCGGTAAAGACCGACCATGCCGGGATTTGCTTGGCAATATCCTGGGCCGAAATCATCGCCATATCCAGATTGCCGCGCTGCATGGCGGCGGGTTCGGTGCCCTGTTTGAACAGGCTTTCATTCAGGTGAATTTCAACATTGAATTCACCGGCCGATGATTTTTCCAGTTCATCCTTGAACACGGTCAGCATTTTGGCGTGCCAGTCGGATTCAACCGCCGGGCTGGAAATGCGCAATTTGACCGGGTCGGCCTGTGCCACCCCGGCAAATGCCGATACGCCGAAAACCGTGGCCAGCGCCGTAAAGCCGATTGCGGGCCTTAAAAAACGAGAAATCATGGAGGTCCTCCCTTGGACTAATGGTTTGTTATGAAGCGATTATCTTTGTTTTTGTCGGGCTTTCACAAGGAAAATATCCCGAATGTCTCGTAACAACAAACATATTGTATAACTAACATGTTAGTGATACACAACAGATAATATTGAAAAATCCCCTCCCCAACACCCGTCATAGCGAGCATCGACCATGAGTTTCAGGAAAAATCAGGTATTCGGCATTTCGGCAGCCCTGACCACCCCGTTTGCCCCGGATGGCACCATTGATCATGGTTTGTTGTGCCACCATGCCCGCCGGGTTCTGAATCAGGGATGTGTGTCGGTCACGCTGGGCGGCACCACTGGCGAAGGACCGTCGCTGTCCCATGGCGAAAAAATCGCGGCATATCATGCCCTGACCGCATCGGGCATTGCGGCGGGCGACATTGTGTTTGCCATTATCGAATCCTCGCTGACCACCGCGATTCACGCCGCCCGTGAAGCCGCCCGCCTTGGCAGCCGGTATGTGCTGGTCGCGCCGCCCTTTTATTTCAAAGGAGTTGCGGCAGACGGGGTTTCGGACTGGTACCGGCTGTTTTTAACCGCCATCGCCGATACCGGCTTGCATGTGATTTTGTATCATATCCCGCAACTGACCACCGCCCCGATGCCCTGTGATCTGGTGGCGGACCTTTTGGCGGCATTCCCCAAACAGATCAGCGGCATCAAGGATTCCGCCGGGGACTGGAGCCACACCCGGCAATTGCTGGAAAGATTCCCCGATATTGATATTCTGATTGGCGATGAAAGATTGCTTGAACAGGGGGTTGCGCTTGGCGCGTCGGGCGCGATCAGCGGGGTTGCCAATTTCCGCGTCGATCTTTTGACCCCGATCCTGACCGGGGCCAAGGCCGATGCCCATCTTGCCGGGCTGGTGGATATCATCCTGCGTTATCCGGTGACACCGGCGGTCAAGGCATTGGTCGCGCATCTGAATGGCGAGGCCGAATGGCGGGGCGCACGCGCCCCCCTTGCGGGCCTGAGAAAAGATCAATATGAAACCCTGTGTGCGGGCTATGACGGTCTTTATGCGTAAATAAAAAAGGTAATCAGGGAATGACAGAAGCCACAAAACCGGTCGGAGAGCGCAGTTTGCGCGAACAGGCCTATGACAGCTTTACCACCCGGCTTCTGTCCCGTGAAATCCGCCCCGGCCAGTTTGTGTCGCAACGCGAACTGGCCACGATTACCGGCATGCCCTTGGGCGCGATCCGCGAAATGGTGCCGCGTCTTGAGGCCGATGGCCTGATTTCAACCGTGCCGCAACGCGGCATGCAAATCGCCCATATCGACCTGAAACTGGTGCGCAATGCCTTTCAATTGCGCCTGTTTCTGGAGGCCGAAGCCGCCGCCCTGTTTGCCATCAAGGCCCCCGATGACCTTCTGGCGCAAATGCGCGCCCGCCATGAAGACGTTCTGGCGCGTGCCCGGCAGGGCATTACGCCCGACCTTCTGGAACATGCGCAGGTTGTGGACTGGTCGTTGCATGACAGCATCATCGATGCGCTGGATAATGAAATCATTTCCAATGTTTACCGGGTCAATTCCCTGAAAATCCGCCTGATCCGGCAGGAACGGTTCCGGCTGAATGAAAATCTGCTGACCACTGTGATGCAGGATCATCTGGCGATCATTTCGGCCTTTGAACAGCGCGACCCGGATCTGGCGGTTAAAAACCTGCAACGCCATCTGGAAAACGCCCGGGGCCGGGCGCTGGGCCTTGGGGAGATGTGACCGGGCTTATGCCCGTCAGGGGTGTTTCTGCGAACTGTGCAAAATACGCAGAATTTCCAGATATCCGAGTTTCGGGCGGATGCGATAAACAACGATCCACGGTGTATGGGCGACAATCAGTTCGCGGGTTCCTGCCTGACGCCCGACTTTGCCAAGCTCCGGATAAATCGACAAATTATCAATCTGGTCTTCAAGGCGGGAAAGTTGATCCAGTGCAGCGGCAATATTGTCCCGGGCAATAAAATCAATGGCAGCCTTGCGGTTTTTACGTGCCCGCGGCAACCATCGCAAAATCACCCGGCATGACCCTTAAGCCGTGCCTGCAAGGCAGCGCGTTGATCTGCGATATCCTGCAAAATTGTGTCGTGCGACACCCATTCCGTCCCCGGATTGTCGGCTTCGCGCACGGCATCGGCAACCTGTTTGCGAAACCATTGATCATGGCCTTCTGCGACAGGCATATCCGGGTCGGGCAGCTTGTTCATCAAGGCCATCGGGGCAACTCCACATCAGACTTTCGTGACTTTAGCACATCACAGCCCATCTGCAAAACCCGACACACACAAACCCGGAAAACTGTATCGGTGAAAATCACTTGTATTTAAAGACCGGACCCATCATTCGGCCTTGAAGGACGGGCCGGTTTCCAGCATGTCGTAATCAACATCAAGCGCCTTTGCCAACGCAAGTTGCAATTTGCGGGACGGCACGTTGCGACCGCGTTCGATCATGCTGATATAATTACCTGCCACACCCGCCTTGTCGGCAAGTTCCGTCTGGGTCATATCGCGCCATTCGCGGAAAATCCTGACAGGATGATCGCCCGCCATCATACGCTGCGCCAGTTCATAGGGATAACGGGTGCCGTCATCCTCTTTCGCGGCCAGTGCGGCAAGGGCTTCGTCGGACAAGTACCCTTCGGCAATATCCGGGGCAAATTTGCGGAAGGCGTCAAAGGACATCGTAACAGCGATGGGAACACCATCGCCATCATGCAAAATGGTGAAATTGTCGGGCATGTTGCAGTCTTGCTTCGACCGGGTGATTTTCAGCATCCGTTCATTCTTGTCATCAACGCGGCAAACATAACTGTTACTTATAGCACACACAGGCCAATCTATAAATAATACGAAATTATTTATATGATTTACGGTTTGTGTCTTTAAAATAATCCTGTCCCCTTTTTCGTTCGGCATAGATAGTAAACGCGTAGATGTGACGTATACCACATGCAGAAACAGCCGAGGATCAGATGCACGGCAATCGAACAAAGTCGGAGCAGAATGCACAACGCATAACGGCATGGCGTGATGCTTTTACGGACGACAGAACCGGCATCCACCGAACTATTCAGGATTTGCTCTGGAACTACGCTGCTTTTCGCACGACGATCAGAATCGTTCGCCTCGCAAATGAAAGGAGAGGTCCACGCCCACCGCTGAACCAGATGATTTTCAATCTGGTATCAGAAGGTTTCTGGTTAAGCCTGCTTCTGGGAACCCGTCGTCTGCTCGACAAAGGCCCGACAATGGGAACCCGTCGTCTGCTCGACAAAGGCCCGATAAATGGCCCCAAAGGGGTCTATTCCATCAGATCCGTGGTCAAGGATGTCGAAGCCTGCCAGTCTTGGCTCAACAGGCGCGCCTATGTCGAGCAAGTGCTGGATGCGCGTTATGATCTTGATCGTCTGCAGCAGAAGCATCACGAGGCCTTATTGGCCGCGAAGGGAGGCGTGGTGTGGGCATCTCCTGATCTTACCAAGAGCGAAGCCGCCCATCATAATTTCGACATTTTGAGCGGTGTTTCGCCTTCGCAGCGCAGCGCCAGCGACCTTATATCACCGACCATATTCACGAAGATCGAAGCCCGGCTCGTCGATCTCGACCGGATCGCAGAATATGTCAGTTCCCATGTCGCCCATGCTGGGAACAAGCAAAGTCGGGAGCATAAAAATCTGGATAAATTTGACATTCGTGACGCTCAAAATGTTCTTAAGAAATTGAAAGAAATCGCGGATCTGGTTGGTGTCTGGTTCGCCAATGAGGGTGGCGCGGGTCTAGCGACCGATCTTGGAGACCAGTTCGTCGGTCTTGATCATCCATTGGTCGAGACTGCGGAGTTGGCCGACTTGGAAGAGCAGTGGCGGTTGGTCGACGGAGAAATTGCAAAATGGTCGATCAGGCCGGATGAATTATGATCGCCAGCGGCGGACTCAGGCCTTGCTGCTCTTCGGCAAGCAATCCCGCGACCGATATGTCACCCAAAATCCCGCGCCTTCAACTTGATCTAGTCGATATGCAGACGCAAAAAGGGGACTGTCCCCTTTTTTCACATCTGCAAAACCCGACACACACAAAAGCCCCGCTGGTTGCACCGGCGGGGCTTGTTTGTCAGGTCGGACCGATCAGACAAAGCGGCGGAATTCGCCCCGGTTGCGCGGCGGGCGGAACCGTTTGAGATAGGACGGGGCGATGGCCGGGATGCTGTTGGGGGTAATGCCGATATCGGCAAAGCCGGCGGCTTTTTTGCCGACCACATTGTCGGATTTCAGCAAGCGCACCTGATCGGGGGTCAAAAGCGGTTTGGGCAGGAATTGCAGGAAAAACGCCTTGATCGAGGCCAGCCAGAACGGCAGGGGCATCAGCCATGCCTTTTGACGGGTGATTGCCAGCATTTCTTCGAGCAATGCCTTGAAGCTGTAGACTTCCGGCCCGCCCAGTTCATAGGTCTTGCCCGTCATGTCGGTCTTTTCAAAGGCGGCGACAAAGGCCTCGGCGACATCGGCGACATAGACCGGCTGAAATTTCGGACCGCCATCGCCAAACAGGTCAATTTCGCCTTCACCCAGATTGACTTTGGGCAGGGCGGGCGTGCCGATCACCGGCAGGACCGGCGAATAGCGGGCCAGTGTTGCAAACTGGTTGAGGAAATTGTCTTCGGGGCCGAAAATCACCGACGGGCGGAAAATCACCGCACCGGGGAACGCCTTGCGCACGGCCTTCTCACCGGCCAGTTTCGAGGTGGCATAAAGCGCATGGGGGTTTTTATCAACCCCCAGTGCCGACATATGCAAAAGGGTTTTCACCCCGCAGGCCTTTGATTCTTCGGCAATGCGTTTGGCCGCCAGCACATGTATATTCATGAAATTGCGGCTGCCGCGTTCATAAAGAATGCCGAGCAGATTGATGACGCCATGCGCCCCTTCGACCGCCTTGCGCACCGATCCTTCGACCCGCACATCGCAATGCACCGGCACCATCTGCCCGAGATAGCCCATCGGTTTGAGGAATTTGGCATGTTCAAAGTTCCGCGTCGGGACGCGCACGATATAGCCACGATCCAGCAAGCGTTTGACGATATGACGCCCGACAAACCCGGTGCCGCCAAAGACGGTGATGATACGACGATCCATCAATGCTTTCTCCTCGTTGGCCCAAAGGCGCAACCTTGCCAAAATTCCAATAACAGGGTGACGGTTATATACACCGCAATCGCGCAGACAACAATCCCCCGGCAACAATGTGGTTATGTCAGTTTTGCGCCGGTTTCCCCGTTGCCGGAACGCTTTACGATATCGTCAAACAGGGCCATCAGGCCGCTGCGATAATCGGGATGGCGCAATGTAACCGCCAGGTCCTGTTTGATGCGGTCATTGGCGACCCGTTTGTTGTCTTCGTAAAAACTGGCAGCCATCGGGCTGAGGCGGGCGGTGGCGCAATCCTCGTCCGGGGGCGGGGCAACGCCCAGAAGACCACAGGCAAAGGCAATGACATCCTGCGGCGGGGCGGCATCATCATCGCAGACATTATAGGCCGCCCCGGCATCGGGGCGGCGGATTGAAGCCAGCACGACATTGGCGATGTCATCGACATGAATGCGCGAAAAAACCTGTCCGGGTTTGATGATCCGGCGGGCCCGGCCCGCCATCACGGTTTCCAGCGCATTGCGCCCCGGCCCGTAAATGCCGGCCAGCCGAAAGGAATGCACCGCCAGATCATGCCGCCGCCCCAGATCGAACCACGCCTTTTCCGCCGCCACCCGGCGACGGCCGCGTTTGCCGCCCGGCAACAAGTCATCGTCTTCGGTCACGACGGCACCATCACGGTCGCCATAGACCCCGGTGGTGGACAGATAACCGATCCAGCATCCGGCAGGCAGCAAAGCGGCCAGATCGCCACCATGATGCGCCAGAACCGGGTCGCCATCCCCACCCGGCGGGACCGAAACCAGAATATGCGTTATCCCGGCAAGGGCAGCCCTGATATCGGCAACCGGCCTGTCGTCATCAAACACATAGGGCGTAATGCCTTCCGCCTTCAGACGTCCGGCCTTGTCTGCGCTTCGGGTGGTTCCGGCGATGTGCCAGCCCTCATCACGCAATTGCGCCGCAATCTGCCGGGCCGAAAACCCCATTCCAAAGCAAAATAATCCGGGCATTGCGTATCCTGTTTTCCGGGAGCCATGATCTTGCCCGGACCCTACCCCTTTCGCCGGGCCAAAACAAAGTTTTTGGGCCTTTGGGGCGCATCATCATGATCTTGCCCTTTTCATCGCGTGTTATTGGCCTGCCGATCTGTCATGATCGGGGGAAATATTCTGTCATCTTATCGACATGGGGCCTGAATTTTGCATCATTCCAAATCCTGTTTCGCGGCCATCGTCCTGATGGGCATTCTGGCCACGGCACCCGCCCTGGCGCAAAATGCCGATATGGCGGATTCCGAGCAATACAAGGCCTGCCTGAAACTGGCGCAATTGCAGCCCGAAGACGGATTTGAAAGTGCGATTGCCTGGCGCGATATGGGCGGCGGTGAACCGGCCCTGCATTGTGTGGCGGTGGCGCTGATTACGCTGGGCAAATATGAAGAAGCCGCGACACGGCTGGACAAACTGGCATCGGAAAGCACATCGGAGGCCGATATTCGCGCCGGGTTGCTGGCACAGGCCGGACAGGCATGGATGATGGCGGGCAATCTGCAATTTGCATGGCGCGATCAAAGCCGCGCCCTTGATCTGGTGCAGGGCGATCCGCGTTTGTGGATTGATCGTGCCATGGTTCTGGGCATGGCCGGGGAATATTGGGAATCGATTGATGATCTGAACAAGGCGATTGACCTTGACCCCGACAATGTCGAAGCCCTGATTTATCGCGGCACCGCGTGGCGGTTGCTGGAATCCTATGACCTGGCGAAAACCGATATCGACCGCGCATTGGTGCTGAACCCCGGTCACAACCAGGCGCTTTTGGAACGCGGCAATCTGTATCGCGTTGCCGGTGAAAACGATCTGGCGCGCAAGGACTGGATGACTGTCATAGAAAATTCAAATGGTTCTCCTGTCGCTGAGTCAGCAAAAGCGAATATAGAAAAGATGGATGTTCAGACCGACAAGAATTAGGGTGCGGTCATCACTCATCAGTTTTCAGTCCGGGGAATCGGCATGCGTTTTGGAATTTTGTCATCGACCATCGCCATTTGTGCCAGCTTTGCGCTTGCCAGTGCCAGCGCACAGGCGCGGGATCAGGTGCGGATTGTCGGGTCTTCGACGATATTTCCCCTGACGGCCAAGGTATCCGAACATTTCGCCCGGACCACCGGCCAACCGGCCCCCGTGGTCGAAAGCACCGGGTCGGGTGGCGGGTTCAAACTGTTTTGTGGCGGGATCGGTGATCCGTTTCCCGATATTGTCGATGCCTCGCGCCCGATTACCGGCAGCGAAGAAGCCATCTGTGCCGCCAATTCGGTGCATGACATTACCGAACTGGCGATCGGTTATGACGGCATTGTCCTTTTGGGATCGAAATCCGCGCCGGAACTGCACCTGACCACGCGCCAGCTTTACCTTGCCCTTGCCCGCACGGTGCCGGTGCAGGGGGCCAGCATTCCCAACCCCTATCAGAAATGGTCGGATATTGATCCGCGCCTGCCCGATCTGGCGATCCGGGTTTATGGCCCGCCGCCGACATCGGGCACCCGCGATTCCATGGCGCAATTATTGATGGATGCCGGATGCCGCGATATCAGCGACATCGCCGTTCTGGAAGCCCGTGAACCTGACAGTTTCCGCAGCCTGTGCCGCACCCTGCGCGACGATGGCGCCTATATCGAAGCCGGTGAAAATGACCGCCTGATTATCAGCAAGCTGGAAAAAGACCCGACATCCTATGGATTGATGGGATTTAACAATCTGGAACGCAACCGCGATACCATGCGCGGGGCGATGATTGAGGGTGTGCTGCCCGATTATGACACGATTTTTGATGGCCGTTATGCCGCGTCGCGCCCGCTGTTTTTGTATGTCAAAAATGCCCATCTGCAACTGGTGACAACGCTAGGCGGTTTTATCGACAGTTATCTTTCCGAGGCCATCATCGGCCCTGACGGGTTGCTGGCCGATAACGGGCTGGTCTCGCTGGCCGATGACGACCGGGCGGCGTCGATCCGGGCGGCAGGGGAACTGACCGGCAAATAAGGATGCAGGCAGGGTCAGGGTCAGGGTCGCCGGGCCTGCCAGATTTGATTGGCGGCGTATTTCGGCGGGTCCCCGGCGAAACTTGATTGTTCCTTTAACGAAACAAAACCGGCCAGTTCCAGCATCAGGGCCATTTCAGAGCGATGCACCCAGCGCATCCGGTGCCAGCAATCCTCGCAGCGGATGACCTCGCCCATGCGGGTGACTTCTTCAAAGCGCCAATGTTCGTCAAAGCGCTGGGTCAGGGGGTCGTTATAGCGTTCCATCGCGGTAATCCGCAGGAAATGTTCTGGCGCACCGGCGGTTGGCGGCATGGGAAACAGCGGCAGTTTGACCGTTTCAAGGTCGCCTTCGGGCAGGCAATAGCGCAAATCCGGATCGATCAGATCGAGCACCAGCCGCCCGCCGGGGCGCAGATGATCAAAGGCGCGAGCCAGACAGGCGCGTTGTTGTGCCACACTGGTCAATTCCTGAAACCCGCGAAACGGAATGATCACAAGGGCAAATTTGCGCCCGAGATCAAAATCGCTCATATCGCCCTGATGCCAGACCAGATCGGGATATTTGCGCCGCGCCCGGGCCAGCATCGGTTCGGACAGATCAAGCCCTTCGACCGCAATGCCCATATCGGCAATCGCCCCGGCAACCCGCCCGGTGCCGCATCCCAGTTCCAGAACCGGGCCGCCCGATTGACGCGCCTGTTCACCATAAAACGGGATCGGGTCTTCAAACAGCCGCCGGTCAAGATCGGCACGCAGATCATAACTGGCGACATTCAGGCCGCCTGCCGGGTAAAAACTGTCAGACAGGGCAGACGGTGTCATTCGAAATCCAGATTGGCATAGTGACGCGACGGCGGGAAGCTGGCCTGACGGTCGGCCAGAAGATCGCGCATGGCCGGGCGGCTTTTGATCCGCATATACCAGTCCCGTGCGCGGGGATGTTTCGACCAGGTGATATCATCCATATAATCGATCACCGAAATCTGGGCGGCGGCGGCAATATCGGCCATCGTCAGATGATCCCCCGCCAGCCAGTTGCGCCGTTCAAACAGCCAGCCGATATAATCAAGGTGATGGGTCAGATTGGTCCGCCCGGCGCGCAGGATGGCGGTATCGGGCACGCCATTGGCAAAAAACCGTTTCAACAGTTTTTCGCCCAGCAAATGATCGGTGACTTCGCGGTTGAATTTTCCGTCAAACCACGCCACCAGACGCCGGATTTCGGCACGATGTTTGACATCATCGCCAAATAGCGGATTTTCCGGATAGACTTCGTCCAGATATTCGCAAATCACCGCAGAATCGGCCAGAACTGTGCCATCTTCATCGCGCAGAACCGGGACTTCGCCCGCCGGGTTGAGCAGCAGAAATTCTTCGCGCCGGTCCCAGACGGGTTCGGCGATCAACTCAAATTCAAGCTTCTTTTCCGCCAGAACCAGCCGGACTTTGCGCGAAAAGGGGGACAGCCAGAAGTGATAAAGTTGACGCATGGATACGGGCTACCGATCAGAAATGACATTTTGACAAACCAGTGGCCCCGGTCTCTCTCTCCCGGCCCGGTTTGTCTGCTCTCTCAAAGCATGCACGGACGCCGTTGTAAAGGACTTGTGCATCCGTAACGGCCCGGTGCCGGACGCAGGGTGGGCTAATTCGTTGTTAAGGCGTATTGAATGACAGGGTGCCGCGTTGCTGCGCCAGATTCCACAGCGCATCGAGATCAAGGCAGGCCTCGACATGATCGGCCAGACCGTCCAGGGTGGCCTCGATCCCGGCCTCGAAATTCAGGTCATGCGCCGATTCTGCACCACTGATTGCCGCCAGATAACCGCGCCGGAAATCATCGGCGGCAAACAGGCCATGCAGATACCCGCCCATCACCCGGCCATCGGCGCTGATCGCTCCATCGGCGGATTCTTTTGCGCCAAGGTCAATCCATGCGCGGGTGCGATCCGGGCCACCGGTATCGCCCATATGAATTTCATAGCCCTGCAATGCCGTGCCCGATGCCACGACGCACCCCGACCCGGCCCGCACTGTCGCCGCCCGTTGGCGCAGGGTTTTGTCCCCGGCCATGATGGTGCGAACATCCAATAACCCCAGACCGGCTTCGTCGCCCGGATCGCCTTCGATGCCATAAGGATCGGCCACCACATGGCCCAACATCTGATAACCGCCGCAAATGCCCATGACATGACCACCGCGCCGCCAATGGGCGATGATATCGTGATGCCAGCCCTGATCTTTCAGAAATTTCAGATCGGCACGGGTGGATTTGCTGCCGGGCAGCAGGATCAGATCACAATCACCGGGAATGACATCACCCGCCCGGATCAGGATCAGATCGACATCCGGTTCGGCGGCCAGCGGGTCCAGATCGTCGAAATTGGCGATGCGCGGAAACAGCAAAACCGCAATGCGGATCGTCCGGCCAGCGGAAATATCGGCCTTGCCGCGATACCGCCCGTCCTTGCCGCCGGATTTTTCAAGCGCCACGCTGTCTTCGGCGGGCAGGCGGGCCGCATCAGGCCAATATGTTACGATACCGTAATTTTTAAGGCCGCAGTGATTTTCGATGATCCCAAGGGCGGGTTCAAACAGCGACACATCGCCGCGAAAGCGGTTGATGATATAGCCGCGCAACCAGTGCCGGTCAGATGGCGGCAATAACAGATGGGTGCCGACAATTGCGGCAATCACCCCGCCCCGGTCGATATCGCCAACCAATACAACCGGGGTTCCCGTTGCCGCGGCAAAGCCCATATTGGCAATATCGGCATCGCGCAGATTGACCTCGGCGGCCGATCCCGCGCCTTCGACAATCACCAGATCGGCATCGCGCCCGATGATGTCGAAACTGTCGATCACACGCGGCAACAAATCGCGTTTCAGGCGGTAATAATCCCGCGCGCGTGCGGTGGTCAGGACCTTGCCCTGTACCACCACCTGCGATCCGGTGTCGCTTTGCGGTTTCAACAGGACCGGATTCATATGCACACTGGTCGGCACCCCGGCGGCGCGGGCCTGCAAGGCCTGGGCGCGACCGATTTCGCCGCCATCCGCCGTGACGGCGGCATTATTGGACATATTTTGCGGTTTGAACGGCATCACCCGCAAGCCGCGCCGCACAAACGCCCGGCACAGCCCGGCAACCAGCAAGGATTTGCCAACATCCGAACCGGTCCCTTGCAACATCAGGGCGGGCACTGGGCGCGTTGTCATTCCGGAATCAAAACCTTTTTGCGGATACGTGGTTGATCAAAATTCAACGCCGATCTGTGCCTTGATCCCCTGTTCGCGGAACGGGTGTTTGATCAGGGTCATTTCGGTAACCAGATCGGCCGCCTCGATCAGGGCATCGGGCGCATTGCGCCCGGTGATGACGATGTGCTGATCGGGCAATTTATCGGCAAGAACGGCCAGAACATCGTCAAGCGGCAGGAAATCATAGCGCAAAACGATATTGAGTTCATCGAGGATCACCATCGCAAAGGACGGATCGCGCATCATCTCGCACGCCTTGTCCCAAGCGGTGCGGGCCATCGCCACATCCTGCGCCCGGTTCTGGGTTTCCCATGTGAACCCGGCCCCCATCGCGTGGAATTCACACAGATCGGGAAATTTCGCCAGCAATCGGGCCTCGCCGGTTTCCCAGCCGCCCTTGATGAATTGCACCACGCCGACCTTCATGTCATGCCCGACACAGCGCATCGCCATGCCAAAGGCCGAGGAGGATTTGCCCTTGCCCTTGCCGGTATGGACGATCACCAGACCTTTCTTATCGACCTTTTCCGCCATCATGCGGTCGCGCGCCGCCTTGATTTTCTTCATTTTTTCATCGTGGCGGGTATTTGTTTCGATATCGGTTTGCGGGGGTGTGGTCATGACGGTCTTCCTTTTTTCCGGTATGCACCAACCTTGACCAAACCACCGCAATGATCAAGGACAGTTTTCCGGGGCGCGATCAAGATCGAGACGGGCAATCACGCCCTGAAAACCATATCGGGTCGCCTCGGGGCAAAACTGCGCCGGATCGGCCCCTTCTTCACGATATTCAACGGCAAAGACCGGCTTTCCCTGATCGCGATAGGGTTTGAATTGATCCATAAAACCAAACCGCCAGGCCGATTCCAACAGGGCAAAATCCATCCTGCCCACAAGATCGGGAACCAGTTCGGGCGCATTCTTCTGCCCGATGGCAAGGCCGCGTGCATGCGCCTGCCCGATCAGCCAGTCCAGATAACGTACCTGATCTGCACGGCTTATCTCAAAGCCGGTTTTGCCCGACATGCCTTCGCCATCGCTTTCATGGGAATCGATATTGTCGGGCTCAATCGCAAGGAACCCTTTTTCGCGGCACAGGTCAAAGCGTGCCATCATCACATCGGCAAAGACCTCAAACCGGCTGATATCGAGCCAGTATTCCCCGTCCCATCCCGAATAGGGATTGCCCGTCACTTCGGACGGGAACCTGTCATAATCATCGCGCCATTCTTCGATGGCGCCGACATTGACATAACAAACCGGATAAATGCCTGCTGCGCGCCATTCCCGCACCTGTGCCGCCGTTGTTTCATCCAGGTCACTATCCACAACACGAATGCCCTCTTCGATACGGATATCGCCCTGCAATTGCCAGTGCAGCGGACCGTTTGGCACGACGGGCCGGTCCCCCTGACCTGCGGCCGATACGGCATGGCCGGTCACCAGAGCAAATACAATCACCAGAAATATTTGAAATGCTTTGCGCATAAGTTATCCCGTCTTGTCCGTGGGCCGTGACTTTGGCTTGCCCGGCCCTGCGGCACAACGGCGCAATACAGAACAGGGATATTTCCCGACCGACTGTCAAGATGTCACCAGCTGGCCTCGCCATGGGGTGTAAGACCCAGGTCGCCCGTGACCAGATCGGCCCATTTGCCGGGTTCGCGCATATCGGTATGGTGTAATTCCGGGCGGCGCATGCGGGCCTTGTTAAACAGTTGCAACCGGTCGCCCGGCGACATGTGCCGCAATTTTAACAGCGCCTTGCGCACCGCCTCATTGGGATTTGCCCGGCGGTACTGGAAACTTTGTTCGATCAGCGCCAGACGGCGTTCGATCCAGTTGCGACTGGCCACCACATCGGTGATCAGGCCGCGCAATTCGCGCACCACCGGAAACACATCCTGCCTGAGATGGGCCAGCGCAATCGCCGCCTGCCAGATCTGGGTTTCCACCCCCTGCAAATAGCGCCCATAAATCCGTTCGCGCGCCGCAATGGCGTCGTTGATATCGCCGGGCAGGGGAAAATGCCCGGCCAGTTCCATCAGGCCATCGCGAAAATCATCGGCAGTGACCGGTTTGTGGATGCCGTCAAACAGGCCGCGCAGGGCGATGACATCGCCAATCGCGCCCCGGGCCGGGCGCATTGCGCCGCGCCCGTGCAAATCATCGCGCAACCAGTCGGGCACGGCATGACCGGCCAACAGAAAATCAACAATGTCGGTATGTCCGGCATGGGCCGGAAGCGGGGTTTGGGTATAGTCCGGCAAGCGGACCCAATCGGGCTTTGTCATTGCGGCCTCCTGTTGTCATCAGGTCTGCCCCGTCCCTGTCCAATTTCTTAACCATTGGTTAATATCCATATGGTGCAGAATCGAAACGTTTCAATGTGCGCAAAGGTTCCGGTTTGAATTTACGATTCACTTTTTTGTGAATCCGGCCCCAAATCCCCCAGATCGCGGGCAACGCTGTTGCGGCGCGGTTGCCACAGGCCGCGTTCTATCGCCTCGGCCAGACGGTTGCGGATATCGGCCAGCGCATCGGGATTATGGGTTTTGATGAAATCGCGCACCGTCTGGTCGCCCAGATAGGCATCATACACCAGATCGAAATGATGATCGGCGACACAGCGTGCCGTGGCGGCAAAGGCAAACAGATAATCGACCGTTGCCGCCATTTCAAAGGCCCCCTTATAGCCATGGCGCATCACGCCCGCGATCCATTTGGGATTAACCACACGCGCCCGGACCACACGGGCGATTTCCTCGTTCAGGGTTCTGATTTTCGGGCTTTCGGGGCGGGAATGATCATTGTGATAGACCACCGGTTGTTGCCCGGACAAATGGCGTACCGCCGCCGTCATGCCACCTTCAAACTGGTAATAATCATCGGAATCCAGCAGATCATGTTCGCGGTTATCCTGATTATGGACAATCGCATCCACCTTTGTCAGGCGGGTTTCAAACAGATCCCGCGCCGCCTCGCCCGCGCCGCCATTGCCATAGGCATAACCGCCCCATGCCAGATAGGCATCGGCAAGGTCATCCTCGTTTTCCCACAGTTTTTCATCGATCATTGCCTGCAACCCGGCGCCATAGGCCCCCGGTTTGGCCCCGAAAACCCGGAACCCGGCGCGATGGGCGGCATCGGTTGCATCCATGCCCCCGGCAATTAACGATGCCTGTTCCTGTGCCACCCGCACCGCCAGCGGATTCATATCGGGGGCTTCGTCCAGGGCGGCCACGGCGCGCACCGCACTGTCAAACAGATCGATCAGACCGGGAAAGGCATCGCGGAAAAACCCGGAAATGCGCAAGGTGACATCGACCCGGGGCCGGGCCAGCAACGAAATCGGGATGATTTCAAACCCGGTGACCCGGCGCGAGGCCGAATCCCATGTCGGACGCACACCCAGCAACGCCATCGCCTGGGCAATATCATCGCCGCCGGTGCGCATATTGCTGGTGCCCCAGACCGACAGGCCAAGGGCAGCGGGCCATTCGCCCTGTTCCTGCACATGACGTTCCAGCATCAGTTCCGCCGATTTCCAGCCCAGTTGCCATGCCGCCGGGGTCGGCACGGTGCGGGTATCGACCGAATAAAAATTGCGCCCGGTCGGCAAGACATCGGGCCGCCCGCGTGTCGGCGCACCGGACGGGCCGGGTTCGACAAATTTGCCATCCAGCCCGCGCAAAATCCCGGCGATTTCAGCCGCCCCACAGGCGGTTACCGCCGGGCGCAAGGATGTTTCGATATCGTATAGAACTTCTTTTGTCCGGGTCCAGTCCTTGTCCGCCACCTGCGATCCGATCACCAGATCCCGTGCCAGCAATTCGATGCGTTCCACCGTATCGCCGGTGGTGCGCCATGATCCGGCCACCGCATCATAGGCGCAAAGCATGGCGGGTTTTGCCCCGGTCCAGAATTCGGCAAAGACGCAATCAAGCGGATCGAAGGCCGGATCATCCCACAAATCGCGCGCAATCGCCCGGTGCAATGACGCCGTTGGCCCGTGCTCCGCGCCGCGTGGCAGGCGGGCAAGGGCAACCAGCAAATCATCAAGCAATGCGCCATCGGGGGCCTTGCCAAAAACATGCAGGCCGTCGCGAATTTGCAGTTCTTTCAATTCGCACAGATAATTGTCGAGTTTGGCGAGGGCAGATTCCGTATCCTCGCCCGCGACAATGCCGCAATCGCGGTCCAGCCCGATGCGGATCGTCAGTTCCAGAATATCGCGTTTGAGAATTTGCACCCGGCGCGGATCAACAGCGGCGGCTTCGTAATATTCATCGACCAGCGCCTCAAGATCCTTGAGCGGACCATAGGTTTCAGCACGGGTCAAAGGCGGGGTCAGGTGATCGATGATCACTGCCTGCGCCCGGCGTTTGGCCTGCGTGCCTTCGCCGGGATCATTGACGATAAACGGATAAAGATGCGGGGTCGGGCCAAAGACCGCCTCGGGGAAACAATCCTGCGACAGGGCAAGGGATTTGCCCGGCAACCATTCCATATTGCCGTGTTTGCCAAAATGGACAATCGCCTGTGCGCCGAAATGACGGCGCAGCCAGATATAAAAGGCGAAATAATTGTGCGGCGGCACCAGATCGGGCGAATGGTAACTGGCCAGCGGATCAATATTATATCCCCGCGCCGGTTGCAGCCCGACCACCACATGGCCCATCGGCACAACCGACAGGGCAAAGGCCCCCTTATTGTCCGGCCCGGAATCTTCAACCCCGGCATCTTTCAGGAAAAACGGGTCATCCTGCGGCGCCCCCCATGCGGCAGTTACCGGGTCGCGCACGGATGCGGGCAGGACGGCAAACGCCGCCTGATAATCAGACAATGGCAAGGTCACGCGAATATCACGGTCCGCCAGACGGGCAATATCATTGGTCGGCCCGGCCTTGATCGCGGCAATCAGTGCCGCGCCGTCATCGGGCAGGTTTTCAATCCGGTATCCTTCCCCGGCCATCGCCCGCAGGGTTTCAATCATCCCCGCCGGAGTATCGAGCCCGACGCCGTTGCCCAGACGTGCATCCTTGTTGGGATAATTGGCCATGATCATCGCCACCCGCCGGTCGGGTGCGGCGGTGCGGCGCAACGCAACCCAATTGGCCGCCAGTTGCGCGACAAAATCCAGCCGGTCGGCGACCGGCACATATTTGACCAGTTCAATCCCGGTCAGATCATCGCGCCCCGCCGATCCCTTGAACGATACGGCACGCGACAGGATGCGGCCATCGACCTCGGGCAGGGCGACATTCATCGCAATATCGCGGGCCGACAGGCCATTGACACCTTGCTGCCATGCGTCCTGACTGCCGCCCGACAACACCATTTGCAAGACCGGCGCATCCACCGCATCAAACGGCCCCGGTGCCCGCACATCGCCGGGCACCGAAAAGGCAAAGCCGGTGGTATTGAGGATGATATCCGCCCCCGTTTCCACCAGCCATTGCGCCACCAGGGCGGCGGCCACCGGGTCCTTGAGGCTGGAGACAAACACCGGCAAAGCATTCAGGCCGCAATCGCGCAAGGCGGCGGTCATGCCATCGATCACATCGAGATTACCGGCCTGTATCAGCGCCCGGTAAAACACGATGGCGGCCACCGGTTGCGCGGGATCGGGCCATTTTGCCTGTAAATCGGGCAGGGATGCGGTGGTCAGCCCCGGCCAGTACAGCCCGGCCTTGACCAGCGGCATCGGGTTTTGCCAGCGCCAGTCGCGGGCGGGGTCCAGTTTTTCATAAACAAACCGTAACAGATTTTGCGCATTGTCCGGCCCGCCTTCGACCAGATAGCGCCATGCCTGTTGCCAGTCCTGCCCACGCCGGGTTGACAGCGACAATAATTCGGCATCGGGCTGATCATCGCCGGGCAACAGCAACAGCGGAATGTCCTTTTCCCGCGCCAGCGCGACGAGTTGTTCGACGCCGTATTCCCAATATCCGCGCCCGCCCAGCAGGCGCACAAGGATGAACTTGGCATGGGCCAAGACATCCTCGACATAGAGATCGACCGACATGTTATGGCCAAGCTGCAACAGACTGGCGAGGCGCAGCGACGGCAGGTCGCCGCCGCTTTGCCCCGACAAATGACGCTGGGCGGCAGCCAGACAGGCCAGTTCCGATTCCGCCGCCGACAGAATGACGACATCGCCGGGGCTTTGCCCCAGATCCACGGCCTCGCTGCCATCGGTGATCATGCCCGGCTGGGCGGCAAGCAAATGCATGATATCAGGCGGCCCTGATCGCCGCCGAAATCGCGGCACGATCCAGCCCGTGCAGGCCGATCACCACCAGTTCGGAGCGCCGGGTTTCGCCATCCTGCCATGCCCGGTCAAAATACCGCGAAAACCGTTCACCGACCCCCTGCACCACATGGCGCATCGGTTTGCCGGGAAGATCAAGGAAACCCTTGATCCGCAAAACATTATGGTTGCGCACCACCGCAATCAGGCGCTGTTCAAGGGCGGCCACATCGGCAATCACATCCAGTTGCACAACGAAACTGTCAAAATCATCATGATCATGGTCGTGACCGTCATCATGATGGGAATGGCGGCTGTCGAGATCATCCTCGGCCGCCGCTGCCAATCCCAGCAATACCGCATTATCGATGCGGGCCTGTTGGGTGGCGATGATTTTGACCGATGGTTTGTTCAGTTCGGCGCGAATGCCAGCCTCGACCGTGGCGCGTTCATCGTCTGAGAGCAAATCCATCTTGTTGAGAACCACCATGTCGGCGCAATGCAGTTGTTCTTCAAACAATTCTTCAAGCGGGCTGTCATGATCCAGACTGTCATCGTTTTCGCGTTGGGCCTGCACCGCCGCCGGATCATGGGCAAACAGCCCGTCGCGCACAGCAGCAGCATCCACCACCGCCACCACGCCATCGACCGTGACGCGCGAGCGGATTTCCGGCCAGTTAAACGCCTTGACCAAGGGTTTGGGCAGGGCCAGACCAGATGTTTCGATCACGATATGATCAGGCGGCGTGTCGCGATCGATCAATTGGCGGATGGTTGGCAGAAAATCATCGGCCACCGTGCAACAGATGCAGCCATTGGCCAGTTCAATCACATCATCATCGGCGCAACCGGCAATGCCGCAGCCGGTGATGACTTCGCGGTCCACTCCCAGATCGCCAAATTCATTGATGATCAGGGCAATGCGTTTGCCCCCGGCATTTTCCAGCATGTTGCGAATCATGGTGGTTTTGCCCGCACCGAGAAATCCGGTGATGACTGTTGCAGGAATTTTGCCCGTCTGAGCCATGATAATCGTCCTTGTCTGAGAGATATTATATTAAGGGGCCGGTTTGACCGGAACGGCAATGCCCGCCACAATCAGGGTGACGTGATCGGCAAGGGCGGCGATATTTTGATGCAAGCGCCCGGCATGATCGCGAAAGGCGCGTGCCATGGCGTTTTCGGGCACAATGCCCATGCCGACCTCGTTTGATACCAGCAGGACCGGCATCGGCAATTCTGGCAAAAGATCGCACAATGCCCGGCATTCGGACGCGATATCGCGATCATCCAGCATCAGATTGGTCAGCCACAATGTCAGGCAATCGACCAGAACAGGCCGGTTTTGCGCCCCTGCCGATTGCAGGACGCCACACAGATCCAGCGGTTCTTCGACGGTATCCCACAGAGGGCCGCGATTGTTGCGATGGTGGGCGATGCGGTCGGCCATTTCATCGTCCCAAGCGCGACCTGTCGCGATATAAACGCCGCCCCCGGCACCGATAATCAGGTTTTCGGCAAACCGGCTTTTGCCGGATCGTGTCCCGCCCAGAATCAAACCGATCCCGCGCGGCAAGTCATTTTGGGCCATTGCCCTTATCCTCCGCCAAGGTTTCCGCCCGAAACCGCGTTGCGACAGCCGGGATGCATCACATCCATCGGCACCGTTGGCTGGTTTCCTGGCTTCGGGCGTGACAGTCCTTCGCCTTCCCGGCGATCATCAGATGATCATTCCGGTGGCCGGGGATTGCGCCGCAACGCCATCCCCAGAAGGACCCATCCCGTTACAGTTGCGGGGGCAGCACCGGCATCGCACCGGATTTCCCATCACCATACGGCGCGCCGACCCTAGCAGCTTTGTTCGTGCGTCAAAAGAGCCTTTTGATCTGCGCCATGCCTCTGCGCCATACCCCGGCCAAAGGTCAGTATTTGTCAGAATTGACTTCTTGAGACCGCCCTTTCTTTCAACCACCATACCCTTGTTGTGCATCCTTCACTGCCAAAGTTGCCAGTCCCATGCCCCTATCCGATCATATGGACCGCCTGATGAACCAGCAGGATTTGCGCTGGCAAACCACATCGCGTCGCGACATGTGGACGGGATTGCTCGACCGGTTGCCGGAAAGGGACATGCGCTTTACCGCTTTTCTGGATCATTATACACAGGATGGCGACATCACCCTGAGCCGCCATGATGTCCGCGATATTTATGGCCACAATCCCGATTTCGGCCTGATTGCCGCCATTTTATGGGTTCATTTTCGCGGGGTGCGCATCAATGCCCTGTCGCTGCTGGTGCGCGACCTGTCATCGCTGGTACAGCTTTTTGCGCCCGCCGACCTGAATGATGCCGCCATGTCCCGGATTTTGGGGCAGCCCGGCATTTCAATCCCGACGGCCAGCAAAATGTTGTCGGCCTGTGACAAACGGTTTGGCGGATTGCGGGCCGCCATTCTGGACGACACGATTATTGATGTCATCGAAAGCGATGATTTCAGAGCCGATTTTGTTGAAACGACCCGCTTGCGCGGCAAATCGCGCAGCCGCCCGATTGATTATTACAAGGCCTATTTGCAGGATCTGGACCGGCTGGCACGTCGGATGGCGCTGTCCACCGATGATATTGACCAGTATCTGTCGATTTTGGGCGCGGCGCGGTCCGCCCCCAAAACAACCGGCATGCCGACCCGGTTTGCCGATTGCGTTTCTTGTTAATAGCGCAGATTAACCCCGGTTACCCGCCATCCCGGCTGGGTATCGCTCGCCAGATATTCCGCCCGTGTCAGACCCAGCGTATCGACATGGAAGGCCAGGGCCGCCTCCAGCGATAATCCCAACATGCGGGCAAGGGCGGCACGCACCGTGCCACCATGCACGACGGCGACAATATCGCGCCCGGCCCAATAACCGGTCATCGCGTCAATCACCGGCCCGACCCGATGCACGACATCGGCAAAACTTTCGCCTTGCGGCGGGTGCTGTCGAGCGAAATCGGTCCAGAAACGGGTGGTTTCGCCCTGGGGCAGATCCTGCCAGCGGCGTTTTTCCCACAAACCGAAATGCTGTTCGGCAAGGGCATTATCGCGGATCGGGGTGATGTCCTCGCCCCTGATTTCCAAAAGACACAGGGCGGTATCGAGACTGCGCGACAAATGGCTGGTCAGCCACACCGCATCTTTGGGCAGATGCCGGGCCAACGAACGCAGGCTTTTGACATCGGCCAGATCGACCTTCATATCGGAACGGCCATAGACCAGCCGGTCGGGATTGATCACCGGCGCATGCCGGATCAGCCACCAGCGGGTATTTTGCACCTGTGCCACAGGATGTTTACCCCCCCCAAAACACTGGATGGGCCAGCATCATACTGCACACCAGCAGAATGAAAATTTCGGCAACAATCTGGGTTGCACCCAAAACATCGCCAGTGTGACCGCCGATTTGCTGGCGGGCGATCCCGCCCATAACTGCGGCCGCGACAATCAGGGCAAGCAGCACTGCCAGCATCCCCCAAATTCCGGCCAAAATCAGGGTCAACAGGGCGGTGATGCCCAGACCGGCGGCCACGGATTTGATACCGGGTCGACCGGCGCTACGGCCCAGACCATCGGGCCGGGCCGGATCCAGCCACATCATCACAACCGGCATGGCGGCCCGTGATCCCATCGCGGCGACAAGCAGGATCACCGCCGCGGCCCCGGCATCCGCCGCCGCCCCCAGCAACACCAGACGCAAGGCAAAGACAAAAATCAGCGCCACCACGCCGTAAGACCCAATCCGGCTGTCGCGCATGATCGCCAGTTTGCCGTCCCGATCCGCCCCGCCGCCAAAACCATCGGCGCAATCGGCGATGCCGTCTTCGTGCATTGCCCCGCTGAGCAGGACCAGCGCCAATGATGCGACAATCGCCACAATCATTGATGGCAAGCCCGCCAGCCCGGCAAGGGTGGCAGGCACAATCGCGATCCCGGCCAAAAACAGTCCGACCAGCGGCCAGCACCAGACCGACCTCGCAATCATCTGCGGGCGAAAATCCCCCTGTACCGCCACCGGCACCCGGCTGAGCAAAACCAGCGCACGCCAGAAATCCGCGACCAGATCCATCGGTATCTCGGATGGCATATCGGGCGGCATTCTGCCGCTAACGTCTTGGGAGACATCACTTGTTTCGGAATCATTATAACGATGATCTGTCATGACATCCCATATTCAAACTGGCATTTTTCGGCGGTTCAGCTTAATCATGACAGCAGCATAAGCCAAGCGCCATCGCCTGACATGATTTTGCCCTGCCGGTCCGCGCTGCGCCAGATTTCGGAGAAACCCATGCTTGATCCCAAACATCCGCCGCAGACTCTTGACGACATCCGTGCCCTGATGGCCGATTTGCCCGGCCCGGATGAGGAGGCCCGCACCCTTGTTGCCGAACGCGAACCGCATCTGACCAAACCGGCAGGGTCGCTTGGCCGTCTGGAAGAAATCAGCCTGTGGCTTGCCGGATGGCAGGGCCGCCCCAAACCGATTGTCTCGCGCGCGCGCGTTACGGTTTTTGCCGGCAGTCACGGTGTTTGCGCCCAGGGCGTTTCGGCCTTTCCGGTGACGGTCAATCAACAGATGGTAGAAAATTTCATCAATGGCGGGGCGGCGATCAACCAGATTTGCAAGGCGGTCGATGCCGAATTGCGGGTGATGGAAGTCGCCCTTGAAATCCCGACAAATGATTTTTCCCGCGAAGCCGCGATGCAGGACAATGATTGCGCCGAAGCCATGGCCTTTGGCATGAGTGCGATTGAACCCGGCCTTGATCTGTTTGTGCCCGGTGAAATGGGCATTGGCAACACCACATCGGCCGCCGCCATCGCCCATGCCTTGTTCGGCGAAACCGCCGCCGTCTGGACCGGGCGCGGCACCGGGATTGATGATGAAACCCTGACCCGCAAAACCCGTGTCGTCGGCGATGCCATCATCTTGCATCGCAATCAGATGCGCGATCCGTTTGATGTTCTGCGCTATGTCGGCGGGCGCGAAATTGCCGCGATGGCCGGGGCCATTCTTGCCGCCCGGTTTTTGCGCGTTCCGGTGTTGCTGGACGGGTATGTGTCCTGTGCCGCCGCCGCCATTCTGGCCGTGGCCCGCCCCGGTGCCCTTGATCATTGCATGATTGCGCATATTTCAGCCGAACCGGGGCATCGCAAACTGATCGACAAACTGGGCAAGACCGCATTGCTGGATTTTGGCATGCGGCTGGGCGAAGGATCGGGCGGCGCCCTTGCCATTCCGCTGTTGCGCGCGGCGGCCGAATGCCATACCGGCATGGCCACCTTTGACAAGGCCGGAGTCAGCCAAAACTGACAGGCCACGTCAGGACCCTGACCGGTGGCCTTATTTTTTGGTCCGGGCGGTTTCGCTTAGCAATTGTTCGACATAGCGGCCCTGAAACATTGTGATATTGACCGAATGGCCGAATTTGATGGCGCGTTCATCATCACAGCGGCACATGATCACCCGGGTTTCGCCCGATTCCGCGACCGAACGGCGGATATCGGCCAGGGCCTCTTCGGGCAGGGATTCCATTTCCGGGGCCCACATCATCTTGATCATATCAATGCCCAGCTTGGTCCGGTCGATATAGGGCAGAGACAGGTGGCTGATACCATCAATACAGATGCGATATCCGCGATCCCGGCAAAAATCGCGGGCAAAGAAAAAGGCCCCCAGATCGGCAAAAATGTCGATCTTTTGCAATTCCAGCACGATGGTGCCGCGCTGCCCGGCCTTGACATTGCTGTCAAAGGTCAGGAAATCGGGCGACAGCACGGTCGAAACATTCAGATTGATGCTGACCGATCCCGACACGCTGGTATCGTTGGTGCGCGATAACAGCGCCAACATCCGCCGGTCCAGAATTTCGGTCAGATGCTGAAACAGCCAGCGATTGGACAGGACATCGACATCGGGCAACAATGTGTGTTGCAAATCGCGGATCGAGATAAACAATTCATGGAAGACCGGGGTTGGCTGGGCATCGCCGACCACGGCACAGATCGCCTGACGGCGCATCATGTTCGACAAATCCGCCCGGCGCAGGCTTTCATCAATGCGACCCAGAATTTTCGGCGTCAGGGGAATACCCTGTTCTTCCTGGGCGGGATCGTCATTGTGACGGGCGGCGGCCTGACTGGAAAGACGGGTGCGCACCGCATTGGTCCGCACCATCGTCTGTGTGAGATGCAGGAAATCCTTGTATTGCTGTTCAAGGTCGAAATAGTCGGTAAAGCCCAGCGTCGTTTCGCCGTCTTCGGATTTGATGCCGCCACTGATCAGCGGATCATCGTTAAACAGGAATTTCAGGCGGAAAATGGCCGAATTGACTTCGTCGATCAGGGCGGCATCAAAAATAAAGATAATATCCTGATTGGACAGGGTAAACAGCCGCCCGGTGACGACCGGCACCAGTTCCTCGAACGCCGCAACCGCCGTGCGCACATGATGATCCCGCCGGTTAAATGCCTCCAGCTTGGAGATATTCACATGGATGGCCCCCACCCCCTGGGTGCGACGTTCCAGCCGCCGGACATAGTCCACCAGAAAGGCTTCGGGGGATGGCAGTGTGCTTTCAGACATTGATCCGGTCAATTCTCCTGCGGGTCAGACCCGGTGCCTGCCCCTATCCATCAAGATAAGCAAATCCTGTTAACAGCTTATGTATCCAACACCAGGATATTGTCGAATAAATTTTATGAATTTCAACCTTGTGTCCCGGAAAAACCCTTTTGGCGCTTTGGCCGCCCGGGGTTTGATAAGGCATGGCGTTATCCCAAAGGAGGTGCTAGTTTCACCCGCCACAATCCTGATACCCTGACAAAAAATCGCCTGAAACAAAAGAGCCTCCTTATGGATATCAATGCCTTTTTTGACGACGAGTTTGACGACCATTTCGCCCTGATCAACAGCACGCGCGACGCCACCCGCGACTCTTTTATCCGGTTGGTCGATATCTGCGCCGATGCGTTGAATGCGGGTAACAAACTGTTGTTTTTTGGCAATGGCGGATCGGCTGCCGATGCGCAACATCTCGCCACCGAATTTGCAGTGCGCTATGTGCATGATCGCCGCGCCCTTGCCGCCATCGCCCTGACCACCGATTGTTCGGCCCTGACCGCAATTGGCAATGATTTCGGGTTTGATCATTTGTTTGCCCGCCAAATCGAGGCCCTGGGCAAACCCGGCGATGTCGCGATTGGCATTTCCACATCAGGCAACAGCAAGAACGTCAATCTTGCCCTGCAAAAGGCCCGCGAAACGGGCCTGATTGCGACCGGCTGGTCTGGCCGCACCGGCGGCGAGATGACGCAATTATGCGATCCGTTGATCATTGTGCCGTCCAACACCACCGCCCGCATTCAGGAAATGCATATCCTGTTGGGGCATATGCTGGTCGGGGCGCTGGAACACAAGCTGGGCCTGACCACCAATTCCCCTTATTGAAGACGAGCCTGACAATCATGACCGATCTGAGCCACCTTGCGCAACTGGTTGAAGATTTGCCCAATGCCCGGATTCTGTGCCTTGGCGATGTCATGCTGGACCGGTTTGTTTATGGCAGTGTCACGCGCATCTCGCCCGAGGCGCCGATCCCCGTGATCCGGGTGGAACGCGAAAACGCCATGCTGGGCGGGGCGGGCAATGTGGTGCGCAATGCCACCGCCCTTGGCGCATCGGTGTGGTTTCTGTCGCTGGTGGGGGATGATGCGCCGGGCCGCGAGGTGATGGAATTTGTCGCCCGCGACAAACGGGTTGAACCCTATATCCAGATCGAACGCAACCGCCCGACCACGATCAAAACCCGCTTTATCGCCAGCGGCCAGCAATTATTACGGTCTGATAACGAAACCACAACGGCCCCCGGTACGGATGCCATCGCCCGTCTTGGTGATCTGGCCGCCCAACTGATCCCCGAAGTCGCCGCTGTTATCCTGTCGGATTATGGCAAGGGCGTTTTGGCCCCGGCCGTGGTCAGCGCGACGATTGCCGCGGCGCGCAAGGCCAAGATTCCGGTGATTGTCGATCCCAAGGGAACGGATTACAGCATCTATCGCGGGGCGACCATCGTCACCCCGAACCGGGCCGAGGCCGAAGCCGCCACCGGCATTGCGGTGCGCAGCGATGACGATGCGATTTCTGCTGCGCGCAAGATCATCACTGATTGCGGCATTGAAAATGTTCTTTTGACCCGCAGTCAGGATGGCATGACGCTGGTGCCGCAAAACGGCGATGCCATCCATCTGCCAACCGAAGCGCGTGAGGTTTATGACGTGTCGGGTGCGGGCGATACGGTGGTCGCCTGTCTGGCCGCTGCCATTGCGGCGGGGATTGGCCTTGCCGATGCGGCGCGCATTGCCAATGTTGCCGCCGGCATTGTGGTTGGCAAAATCGGCACGGCGATTGTTTATCCCGATGAACTGGTGTCGATCCTGCATCATCATGACCTGATGATTGGCGAGGCCAAACTGATGCCGGTGGACCGTATGGTGGACCGGGTGGAGCGCTGGCGGCGCAAGGGATACAAGGTCGGCTTTACCAATGGCTGTTTTGATTTGCTGCATCCGGGCCATCTCAGCCTGTTGCAACAGGCACGGTCCAATTGTGACCGGCTGGTGGTCGGGCTGAATTCCGATGCCTCGGTCAAACGGCTGAAAGGTGAAAGCCGCCCGGTGCAATCCGAAGCCGCACGGGCCGCCGTTCTGGGATCGCTTGAAACCGTCAGCGGTGTGGTGATTTTCGGGGACGATACGCCGCTTAAGGTGATCGAGGCCTTGAAACCCGACATTCTGGTCAAGGGCGCGGATTACACCATCGACAAGGTGGTGGGGGCCGATATTGTGCAGGCCTATGGCGGCAAGGTGGTTCTGGCGCAACTGGCCGACGGGTTTTCAACCACATCGACCATTGCCCGGATGCATAAAAAACCTTAAGCCCAAATCATCAGCACAATCCCCAACGCCACCGCCCATGCGCCATTGAGCACACAGGCGACCCTGTAAATCCGCAAGCAGCGGAAAATGTCGCTGTGGGTTGCCGCCGAACGGCCATCGCCGATATAGGGGTCATTGACCAACTCGTCCCCATAATAACGCGGCCCGGCCAGTGAAAGGCCAAGGGCACCGGCCATTGCGGCTTCCTGCCATCCGGCATTGGGGGATTTGTGTTTGCCGGCATCGCGCCACATAATGCGCCAGGCCCCCTTGCCCGCCGCCGCCCCGCCCCGCAGTGTGGCCGCCAGACAAATCAGCAATCCGGCCAGACGGGCCGGAATCAGATTGGCAACATCATCCAGGCGGGCGGCACAGCGCCCGAAATACAGATAACGGGCATTGCGATGGCCGATCATGGAATCCATCGTGTTGATCGCCTTGTAAAGGCAGATCCCGACCGGGCCGAGCACCACATACCAGAACAGGGGGGCGACCACCCCGTCCGAGAAATTTTCCGAACAGCTTTCAATCGCCGCCCGTGCCACACCAGCCTGATCAAGCGAACGCGGATCGCGCCCGACAATCATCGATACCGCCCGCCTGCCACCGGCTATGCCGCCATCGCGCAGGCCAGTCGCCACGGCCATCACATGATCATAAAGCCCGCGTTGCGCGACCAGAACCGCGACCAGCAGGATTTCAAGCAACACCCCGATGGCCCCCAGATGCGACATGATTTTAACCGCCAGCCCGGCCATTCCCGCCGCCAGCAGCACCAGCACAACCAGAATCACGCCGCGCCAGAACCGTTCGCGGTTTGATTTTTCCGGTTTGTTCAGACGTTTTTCCAGCGCCGCAATCAGATTGCCGATCATCACCACCGGATGTGGCACCAACCTGAACAGCACCGGAAAGTCGCCAAACAGCGCATCAAGCAACAGGGCCGCCACAATGATGGTGGCAAGCGTCGCGCCAAAGGCCGGTTCAGAGAGCATAAAAAGGGTCAGACTGTTTTCCATTGCCGCAAGATGCGGCGCGTTACCGGCAAGGTCAACAGCGATTGCAGCGCCCAAACAGCGGCAACACCCCGAAATCAAAGCCGGTTTTGCAAATCCGTCATAATTTATGCCCAAGCTTCATAAGGGTTCGCTTGCATTCCGGGGACCAATCGGGGAAAACGGGGATGGCATCGGGGGCACAGGCGGATCGGGTTTGCCTGTTTGCACCATCAAAGAGAGAGAAAAAGGAGCAGCCTTTTATGTCTTACAAAGGCGCGGTGATGATTTGCGGTCACGGTTCGCGCGATGAACGCGCGGTTTCACAGTTCAACGCCATGGTTGAAAAGATGAAACAGACCCATCTGGCCGGATACGATGTCGAAAGCGGTTTTCTGGAATTTGCCCATCCGATCCTGCGCGACGGTTTTGAAAAGCTGAAAGCACGCGGCCACAAAAAAATTCATGCCCTGCCGGGGATGTTGTTTGCCGCCGGTCACGTCAAAAACGACCTGCCGAGCGAGGTCAATAATTTCGCCCATGCCAACCCGGATATCGAGGTCAAATATGGCCGCGATCTGGCGATTGATCCGAAATTGCTCAAGGCATCGGCAGACCGCATCGAGGAAGCCCTTGCCGGTGCCGATGACAGCATCAGCCGCAAGGAAACCCTGCTGATGGTGGTCGGGCGCGGCACCAATGACCCGGATGCCAATGCCAATGTATATAAAGTGGCGCGGATGCTTCAGGAAGGCATGGGTTTTGCGCGGGTTGAAATCAGCTATTCCGGAGTGGCCCATCCGCGCGTCAATGCCGGTCTGCGCGAGGCGATGAAGCTGGGATACAAGCGGGTTGTTGTTTTCCCCTATTTCCTGTTTGTCGGCATTCTGATTGACCGCATTTACGATCATGCCGACGAAGTTGCAGGCGAATTTCCCGATGTCGAGTTTATCAAGGCCAGCTATCTTTCCGATCATCCGCTGGTTCTGGAAAGTTTTGCCGAACGTCTGGCCGAAATCGACAGCGGCGATAACAATATGAACTGTCAGCTTTGCAAATATCGTGAACAGATCATCGGCTATGAAGACGATGTTGCCACCCCGCAAGTCGGCCATCATCATCATGTGATGGGGATTGGCACCGATGGCGGGCATGGGCATTCTCATGGGCATGGTCACGGGCATTCCCATGATCACCACGATCACAGCCATGACCATCATGATCATGACCATCCCCCGGCGCACAAGGCGACCGGTTCCTGATTGGCGGGGACATGGTGTCACATCACACAGATATTGCAAAAACCGCCCCGATCACGGTGATTGGCATTGGCGAGGACGGGTATGACGGGTTATCGCCCGTCGCCCGTGCGGCCCTTGCCAGGGCATCGGTGATTTTTGGCGGCAAACGGCATCTGGCCTTGCTGCCCGGTGACATTGGCGGCGACAAACGCGCCTGGATCAGCCCGTTTGAGGATAATCTGGCGCTGATTGCCGCCATGCGGGATCGGGGGCCGGTGGTTCTGGCATCTGGCGACCCGATGTTTTTCGGGGTTGGCAACACGCTGATTGATCATTTCGGTTCCGGTTCGATATCGGTGATCCCGCATCCGTCCAGCATCAGCCTGTTGTGTGCCCGGTTGGGCCGGGCATTGGCCGATTGTGATGTCATCACCCTGCATGGACGGCCTTTGGCGGGGCTTGCCGCCCGGTTGCGCCCGCGGGGCCAGATCATTGCCCTGTCGCAGGATGGCGAGACGGTGCGCCATGTTGCCGCCCTGCTGAAGGATCGCGGATATGGTGACAGCCCGATCACGGTTTGCGAAAGACTGGGCGGGGCGGCGGAAAAAATCACAAGCCATACCGCCACCCAATGGGGGGGCGACAAAAGCGCGATTGATCCGCTCAATATCCTGATGATTGATCTGGTTGCCGGGCCAAAGGCACAAATTTGGGGCCAGACCGGCGGCCTGCCCGATGATGCTTTTATCCATGACGGCATGATCACCAAAAGCCATGTCCGTGCCATCAGCCTTGCCTCGCTTTCGCCGTGGAAAGGCGCAGTTTTGTGGGATTTGGGGGCGGGATGCGGATCGGTGGCGATTGAATGGATGCGGGCCGGGGGTGATGCCTTTGCCATTGAACGCGATGCAAGCCGGTGTGCGATGATGCGACAAAATGCCGATCATTTGGGGGTGCCGGGATTACATATTCTGCAAGGCGACATTGCCGACAAGCTGCCCGATCTGCCGACCCCCGATGCCATTTTTGTCGGCGGCGGCATTACCACGCCCGATCTGATGCGGGCCTGTTGGGACCGTCTGCCGCCGCACGGGCGGCTGGTGGCCAATGCGGTGACATTGCAGGGCGACCGGGAATTATTATCATTTCAAAACGAATTTGGCGGCACGCTATCGCGCCTGCAAGTTTCGCACATTGTCCCGCGCGGCGGGTTTGACGGCTGGCACAGTCTGGCCCCTGTGACGCATTATCTTGGACTCAAATCATGACCGGAACAGCATATGGGCTGGGCATTGGCCCCGGCGAGCCTGATCTGATCACGCTCAAGGCCTATAAAATCCTGCAAGATGTGGCTGTTATCGCCTATCCGGCACTGGAAGACGGTATCAGTCTGGCCCGCAGCATTGTTGACCCGCATGTTCCGGCCGGGCGCATTGAAATTGCCATTCGCATTCCGATGGGCCCGCCCGCCGATGCCATTTATGACCGGGCCGCCCTTGAAATCGGCGCCCATTTACAGGCCGGGCGCGATGTTGCCGTGCTGTGCGAGGGCGACCCGTTTTTCTATGGCAGCTTCATGTATCTGTTTGGCCGTCTGGCCGAGGCCGGGCATATCGTCAAAACCGTACCGGGTGTCAGTTCGATGATGGCCTGTGCCGCCCAGCTGGGCGCGCCTTTGGCGGCCAAAAACGATGTGTTGCAGGTCATCCCGGCGCCGCTTTCAGCCGAACGCCTGACCGCGCAATTGCAAGACACCGACGCCGCCGCCATCATCAAGCTGGGCCGTCATTTTGCCAAGGTGCGCAAAGTGATTGAGGCACTGGGCCTGACAGACCGGGCGCGGTATATCGAACGGGCCACCCTTGATACCCAGAAAATGATCCCGCTGGGCGATTTGCCGCCCGATGCCGTCGCCCCCTATTTTTCGATGATCCTGATCCACCGGCGCGGAGATGCCTGGCGATGAGCCCTGTTTTTGAGTCCCGATCTGTCATCCTTCCGACCGGCCCGATTGCGCCGATTGCCGTGGTTTGCCTGACGCAGCGCGCCCTGCCAACCGCCCGGCGCATTGCATCGGCACTGGAAGGGGCGACCCTGCACGGATTGCGCACCCGCGTTTCGACCAAGGATGTCGATATTGCCTTTGACGATACCATTTCACATCTGCAACACATATTTGCCGCTGATCATGTGGTGATTGGCGTCTGCGCCAGCGGCATTCTGATCCGCGCCCTTGCCCCGCTTCTGACCGGGAAATGGCAGGATGCGGCGGTGATTGCCGTGGATGAAGCCGGGCATCATTTCATTCCGCTTTTGGGTGGGCATCATGGCGGCAACCGCCTGGCACGCGATCTGGCCGACCGGCTGGGCGGGCAGGCGGCAATCACCACGCCGGGCGATGCCGCCCTTGGCCTTGCCCTTGACGAACCGCCTGCGGGCTGGAAAATCCATGATCCGGCGATGGTCAAACCGGCCACCGCCGCCCTTCTGGCCGGTCAAACCGCCAAAATCACGATCAATGCCGGTAACGCCGCCTGGCTGACCAACAGCACCATCGCCCAAAGCGATAACGGCACTGTGCATCTGACCGTCACCGCGCAAGAGATATCGGGCGAGAACGACGACCCGGCGCAAACGCCGCAAGTGATTTTTCATCCGCCGGTTCTGGCCCTTGGCATTGGGTGCGAACGCGGCTGCGATGCGCAGGAAGTCATCACACTGGCCCGCCAGACATTGACGGCAAATCACCTGAGCCCCAAGGCGGTTGGATGTGTGGTGTCGATTGACCTGAAAGCCGACGAAGAAGCCGTCCATGCGCTGGCCGCCGATCTGGGCGTTCCGGCCCGGTTTTTTGATGCCGCAACGCTGGAAGCCGAAGCCCCGCGTCTGGCCACCCCGTCCGATGTGGTTTTTGCCGAAACCGGCTGTCACGGTGTGGCCGAAGGGGCCGCCCTTGCCGCGGTTGGTACCGACGGAACCCTGATTGTTACGAAACAGAAATCAAAACGGGCAACCTGTGCCATTGGCCTGTCCTCCCCCCGCGACCTGATCCCCACCGATACTGGATCGGCGCAAGGTCGCCTGTCGGTGGTTGGCATCGGCCCCGGACAGCCCGGCTGGCGCAGCCCCGAGGCCACCGCCCTGATTGCACGCGCCACCGATATTGTCGGATATCAGATGTATATCGATCTTCTGGGCGGTCTGGCGGACGGCAAACGCCTGCATCATTCCGATCTGGGGGCCGAAGAAGCCCGCGCCCGCCATGCACTGGAACTGGCGGCACAGGGGCGTGATGTTGCCCTGATCGGGTCGGGTGATGCCGGGATTTATGCACTGGCAACCCTGGTGTTTGAATTGCTGGACCGGGAAAACCGCCCGGAATGGAACCGGGTGGCGATTGCCGTTTCGCCGGGTATTTCGGCCCTGCAAGCCGCCGCATCGCGGATTGGTGCGCCATTGGGTCATGATTTTTGTGCGATTTCGCTGTCGGATCTTTTGACGCCGCGGGACGATATCCTGCGCCGTCTTCGGGCCGCCGCCGAGGGGGATTTTGTCATCGCCTTTTATAATCCGGTGTCAAAGCGCCGCCGGGATTTGCTGGCGACTGCCCGTGACATGTTGCTGGCCCATCGCCCGGCCGATACACCGGTGGTTCTGGGTCGGCAACTGGGCCGCCCGGACGAGGAGATCAAGGTCGTTCCGCTTGCGAAACTTGAGGTCGATATGGTCGATATGCTGACCGTCGTTCTGGTCGGGTCCAGCAATAGCCGCCATATCACCCGGGGCACCCGCGACTGGGTTTATACCCCGCGCGGTTATGAAAAAAAGGGGCCGGATGCCGCATCCGCCCCGGTGCATTCTTCTTTATCTGACAAGGGCCAATCCGCATGACAGTTCATTTTATCGGGGCCGGTCCCGGTGCGCCCGACCTGATCACGGTACGCGCCCTGAAACTGATCCAGTCCTGCCCGGTCTGTCTGTATGCCGGGTCGCTGGTGCCCGAACAGATCGTGGCCGAGGCCCCGGCAAGTGCCCGCGTGATCGATACCGCATCGATGCATCTTGATGAAATCATCGATGAAATCAAAACCGCCCATGATCAGGGGCAGGATGTGGCCCGTGTACATTCCGGCGATCCGTCGATTTATGGCGCGATTGCCGAACAAATCCGCCGTCTGGAAGTCCTTGATATCCCCTATGACATCACGCCGGGCGTTTCGGCCTATGCGGCGGCGGCCGCCGCCCTTGGCACCGAACTGACCCTGCCCGATATTTCGCAAACCGTGATCATCACCCGCACCACCATGCGGTCATCGGCCATGCCCGATGGCGAAAGCCTGTCGGAACTGGGTAAATCAAAGGCGACACTGGCGATCCATCTGTCGATCAACAATCTGGCCAATGTTGTGCGCGACCTGACGCCGCATTACGGGGCGGATTGCCCGGTGATTATCGGTTATCGCGTCAGCTGGCCCGACCAGAAGTTTATACATGGCACCCTTGCCACCATTCGCGGGCTGGTCAAGGGCAGTGGCATCACCCGCACCGCCCTGATTATGGTCGGGCATGTCCTGAATAATGGTGATTTCACCGATTCCCGGCTTTATGCCGAGGATCACCACCATGTTTTGCGCCCCAAAAAGGCCGATAATTCCTTATAAACAGGCTGCCTTGCACAGTCTTTTCGCAGGTGCGGTATAAATTTTAGGCATCTTTCATCCCCGCCAAAAAAATATTCATCCCTTCACTGATCGCACTTGACCCCAACGCGGACAGCGGCCTTTAATCTATACATAAGGCAAGGGGAGAGCACATGTTCAACGAGATGATGATGAACGATCAGGTGCGCGAACCCTATCGCGCACTGGTTGACTGGATGGATGCAACCGGCGCAGAGACGCTTACCCAGAAACGTCTGGAAGCCGAAACGCTTTTCCGCAAAATTGGCATTACCTTTGCCGTCTATGGCGAGGGTGGCGACCCGGAACGGCTGATCCCGTTCGATTTGATCCCGCGCATTTTTACCGCCGCCGAATGGCGCAAGCTGGAACGCGGCGTCAAACAACGCGCACGGGTTCTGAATGCCTTTCTGTATGATGTTTATCATAACGCCGAAATCATCAAGGCCGGGATTATTCCTGCCGATCTGGTTTATTGCAATGCCGCCTTTGAACCCGCGATGATTGGCATTGATCCGCCACGCAAGGTTTACAGCCATATTGTCGGCGTCGATATCGTCCGTGTCGGGGCCGATGATTTTTACGTGCTCGAAGACAATTGCCGCACCCCGTCGGGCGTGTCCTATATGCTGGAAAACCGTGAAATCATGATGCGGATGTTTCCGGAACTGTTTTCCAAATTGCGGATTGAACCGGTTGACAGTTACCCCGACATGTTGCTGAGAACGCTCAAAAGCATCGCGCCGGTCAAATGCAACAGCGATCCCAATATTGTCGTCCTGACGCCCGGCGCAATGAACAGCGCCTATTACGAACATTCCTTTCTGGCCGACCAGATGGGCGTTGAACTGGTCGAAGGGCCCGATTTGTTTGTCGCGGGCGGGCTGGTTTATATGCGCACCACACGCGGTCCGGAACGGGTCGATGTGATTTACCGCCGTCTGGATGATTCCTATATCGATCCTTTGTGTTTCCGTCCGGATTCGGTTCTGGGCGTACCGGGTTTGATGAATGTGTACCGGTCCGGCGGCGTGGCGATCTGTTCGGCACCCGGTGCCGGGGTGGCCGACGACAAGGCGATTTATACCTATGTTCCGGACATGATCCGATTTTATCTGGGGCAGGAACCGATCCTCAATAATGTGCCGACATGGAAATGCGGTCGCCCCGATGATCTGAAATATGTTCTGAACAATCTGGGTGATCTGGTGGTCAAGGAAGTTCACGGATCAGGCGGTTATGGCATGCTGGTTGGTCCGGCTTCCACCGCCGAAGAACGAGCCGCCTATGCCGAACGGATCAAGGCCGATCCCGGCGATTTCATTGCCCAGCCGACATTGGCCCTGTCGGCCTGCCCGACCTTTGTCGAAAGCGGCATTGCCCCGCGCCATGTCGATTTCCGACCATTTTGTCTGGTTGGGGATGATATCCGCCTGACGGCGGGCGGATTGACACGGGTCGCCTTGCGCGAAGGGTCGCTTGTGGTCAATTCGTCGCAGGGTGGCGGCGTCAAGGACACCTGGATCATGGCGGAATAGGAAAGGACAGATCACATGCTCAGTCGTACTGCTTCAAATCTGTTCTGGCTTTCGCGCTATGTCGAACGTGCAGAGAACATGGCCCGCCTGATGGAAATGGGTTATCGCATGGCCCTGATGCCCGCCGTTGGCGATGGCAATCGCGCTGAATGGCGATCTGTGCTGTCGGCGGCGGGCTGTGCCGACGGGTTTGCCGTCGAACATGGTGAGCCGACCCAGGCGGCGATTTCCGATTATCTGATTTTTGATCGCGATAATCCGTCATCGATCCTGAATTGTTTTGAATATGCGCGGGCCAATGCACGGGCCATGCGCACCGCCATTACCGCCGATATGTGGGAAGCCATCAACGGCGCCCTGATGGAATTGCGCCGGGCGGGCATGCGCAATCTGGCGAAAAACGACCTGCCGGAATTTATCGACTGGGTCAAACGGCAAGGCGCGCTGTTTCGCGGCACTACGGATTCAAGCCTTCTGCGCAATGACGGCTATGATTTTATCCGGCTGGGCACGTTTATTGAACGGGCCGACAATACAGCGCGTTTGCTGGATGTGAAATATTATGTGCTGTTGCCTGAAACCAGCATCGTCGGCGACGGGGTGGATAATTATCAATGGACCACTGTCTTGCGTGCTGCATCCTCGCTGCGGGCTTTTCACTGGGTCTATAAGGATGATTATTCGCCGTGGCGGATTGCGCATTTCCTGATCCTCAATCCCTTCAGTCCGCGATCATTGTTTCATTGCAGCGAGAGGATCACCAACCACCTGGAACGTCTGGCCCGGCAATATGGCGGACGTCATCCGGTCCACAGTGCGGCGGTTGATACCTATTCCCTGCTGAGCCAGGGCGATATGGACGAGATTTTCAATACCGGGCTGCACGAATTCCTTAGCGATTTCCTGATCCGCAATCAGGCTTTATCGAGCAGCATCGCGGAAACCTATTATTTCGGGGGGCAATAACATGCGCCTGAGCGTCGAACATCGCACCCATTACCGGTATGCCCCTTCTGCGCGTTATGTGACGCAAAGTCTTAAACTGACCCCGTCGCGGTTTGACGGGCAGAAAATCATCGAATGGTCGATCCGCGCCGAGGGCTGTGTGATCAATTCCGAATTCATCGACGGTTATGGCGATACCGTCAGCACCCTGACCGCCAGCGGCCCGGTCGATGAGGTCGAAATCGTCGTTCAGGGCTGGATCGAAACCACCGATCTGACCGGCCTTTTGCGCGGACACAAGGAAAAGGCATCGCCGCTGGTGTTTTTGCGATCCACCGACATGACCCGTTCCAGTGCGGCGATCCGCAAACTTGCCAAGGGCGTTGCCCGCAAGGGCGAGGGTAAAACCCCACTGGAACAGGCCCATTTGATGGCCGAAGCCGTCAGTGATGCAGTTGAATATGCACCAGGCACCACCCATGCCCATACCACGGCGGCCGATGCGCTGGCAGCCGGGCAGGGTGTCTGTCAGGACCATACCCATATTCTGTTGTCGGTGGCCCGCCATTTGGGCGTTCCGGCGCGGTATGTATCGGGATATCTTTTTGCCGATTCCAGCGGCATCGCCCACGAGGCCGCCCACGCCTGGGCCGAACTTTATGTGCGCGATATCGGCTGGATCGGATTTGACGCCTCGAACCGCTGTTGCCCGACCGACTATTATATTCGCCTTGGCTCTGGACTTGACGCACGCGACGCATCACCTATACGGGGTGTACATTCTGGTGGTGCAGACGAGAATTTGGATGTAACAGTCGTCGTTGCGCAATCACAACAATAACCGGACCGAGAGAAAATGACTTATTGCGTCGGGTTGATGCTCGATGAAGGACTGGTGTTCCTGTCGGACACGCGGACCAATGCGGGTCTCGACAATATATCGCGTTATCGCAAGATGTTTACCTGGGAAAAGCCGGGGGAACGCGCCATTGCCATGATGACGGCAGGCAATCTTGCCATCACCCAGGCGGTGATGAGCATCCTGCAAGAAACGATTGACGACCCCGAAGTCGCCGAAGGCGATTGCCTGATGACGGCACCGACCATGTTTCGCGTTGCCGAACTGGTGGGCGAGGCGATGCAAAGTGTTCAGCACAAATATCACGACACGCTGGAACAGCATAAGGAAAGCTCGTCGGCGACCATCATGGTCGGCGGACAACGGGCCGGCGGGGCGCAACGGCTGTTTCTGATTTATGCGGCGGGCAATTTTATCGAGGCCACCGAAGACACGCCCTATTTGCAAATCGGCGAACACAAATACGGCAAACCCATTCTGGATCGCGTCATCACCACCGATACGCCGATTGCCGATGGTATCAAAGCCGCCTTGCTGTCGATGGATTCGACCCTGCGGTCCAACCTGTCGGTTGGCATGCCGCTGGATATGGCCGTCCTGCCCGAAGGCCAGTGCAAGTTTTCCGAACGCACCCGGATCGAGGCCGACAATGCGCGGTTCCGTGCCCTGTCCGATGCCTGGTCACAGGCGCTGCGCGATGCTTTTTCCGACATGCCGGACGAACAGACAATATAGGGGCGGCTGGTTGCCCGCTCCGCAAGATGTGCGCACTCGACATTCAGGTGCGCACATATTATCTATAAAATCATGGCACATGACAAAGACGACACCATCACCGGCAGGATCACCCGCGCACTTGCGGAGCGCATCATTGCCGGAGAATTTGCGCCGGGCAGCAAATTGCGGCAGGACCATTTTGCCGAAGAATTCGGCGCAAGCCACGTCCCCGTGCGCGAGGCGTTCCGCAGGCTGGAGGCCCAGGGCCTTGTTGTGAGTGAACCGCGACGCGGGGTGCGCGTTGCCAGTTTCGATATTGCCGAAGTCCGCGAAGTGGCCGAAATGCGTGCCGCCCTTGAGGTTCTTGCCCTGCGCCATGCCGCCCCGCATCTGACAGGTGCCATTCTGAACGAGGCCGAAGCGATCAATCGCGCCGGGGAAAACGCCCCCGATGTCCGGGCATGGGAAGAAGCCAATCGCGCCTTTCACCGCCTGATCCTTGCCCCCTGTGGCATGCCGCGCCTGATGACGGCGATTGATGATTTGCATGCGGCCAGCGCCCGGTTCCTGTTTTCCGGGTTTCGCATGGAATGGGAAGCCCCGACCGATCAGGATCATCGCGCCATCCTGAAAGCCCTGCGCGAACGGCAATTCGATGTTGCCGCCGCAACCCTTGCCCGCCATGTCAAATGGATCGGCACCCCTCCTGGCACCAAAACCCGGTCCCGCACCGCATCCTGACGCACAAAATCCAGATTTTAATCCCCCCAGCATCTGTCGGGATGCATTTTTGCGTCAAAATCCCAAATTTTATAGATAAAATTTATCTTTTAAAATCATATATATATAAATCATATGCACCACTTATATAGGCAGTTTTGCGATAATTATTGATTTTTGGGATTGATTTCAGCCCAATATCTCGGCGTAATAATAGATGATATTAAATTTTATCTATAATTTTAAATCCACCGCCAAGAAAGGTGATATCCCCATGCGCACGACCCTTTCCAAACCGGCCGAAAGCCGAATTCCATCCGCCCTGAAATACAGCCTGATGGTGCTGGCAGGTGTGGCGATCCTGACGGCCAGTGCCAAAATCACCGTGCCGTTCTGGCCGGTGCCGATGACCTTGCAAACCATGGCCGTCATGGCAATTGCCCTTGCCAGCGGCCCGCGCCTTGGCGGAGCCACCTTTCTGGCCTATCTGGCCGCCGGGGCCGTTGGCCTGCCGGTTTTTGCCGGGACACCGGAACGCGGCATCGGCCTTGCCTATATGGCCGGTCCGACGGGGGGATATTTGCTGGGTTATCTGATGGCCATCCTGCTGGTCGGGGCATGGGCGCAAGGCCGCCGTCCTTTGGCGCGGTTTGCCATCATGATGGCGGGCATGGTACCGGTTTATGTTCTGGGGCTGGCGTGGCTGGCGGTTTTTGTACCGCTTGAAAAGGTGGCAGAGCTTGGTTTCACCCCGTTCATTGCCGGTGACACGATCAAGATCGCACTGGTTGCCCTTGGCAGTGCGGCCCTTGCCCGCCTGATCCAGCACCGCACCGGAAATGTCGCATGAACATGCAAAACCCGGCAATCGACAATACCCTGCGGCACGACTGGACCGTGGACGAGATTGAGGCGATTTATTGCGCACCCTTGCTGGAACTGATGGGCCGCGCCAATGCGGTCCATCGTGCCCGCCACGATCCCGATCATTTGCAAAAGGCCAGCCTGCTGTCGATCAAGACCGGTGGTTGCCCCGAAGATTGCGCCTATTGCCCGCAATCGGCGCACCACCGCGAGGTCAAAATAGATCGGGAACAATTGATGGACCCGGTATCGGTGATTGCCCTTGCCGAACGTGCCAGATCGGTCGGGGCGGAACGATTCTGCATGGGGGCGGCATGGCGGCGGGTGCGCGACGGGGCCGCCTTTGATGCCGTGATCGAGATGGTACGCGGGGTGCGTGGTCTTGGCATGGAGGCCTGCGTTACCCTTGGCATGCTCGAACCCTGCCATGCCGAACGTCTGGCCGCCGCCGGACTGACGGCCTATAACCACAATCTGGATACCAGCCCGGAATTTTACGGCAAGATCATCACCACCCGCACCTGGCAGGACCGGCTTGACACCCTGTCTGCGGTACGCAGGGCGGGGATTGATCTGTGTTGCGGCGGGATCATCGGTATGGGTGAAAGTATCCGCGACCGTGCCTCGATGCTTCAGGTGCTGGCCGGATTTGCGCCGCATCCCGAAAGTGTGCCGATCAACGCCCTGGTGCCGGTGGCGGGTACGCCGCTTGCCCATCGGGACCCGGTGGATGCTTTGGAACTGGTGCGCATGATTGCCACGGCGCGGATCATCATGCCGGCATCGACCGTGCGGCTGTCGGCCGGGCGCACCGACCTGTCGCGCGAGGCCCAGATCATGTGCCTGCTGGCCGGGGCCAATTCGATTTTTTACGGTGAAAAACTGCTGACCACGCCCAACCCGGAAGAAAGCAGCGATACGGCATTGTTCAGGGCGTTGGCGCGGATGGTGGCCTGATTATATCCAAAGCCCCCGAACCGGAAAACAATCCGGTTCTTCCTGACGAAGCGCCTGCCCCACCGGGCCTTCGTCTTTTTTCAGTTGGCTTCGGCTGTCTGGTGTTGCTGATAGATAAAGCCATGCGCCGGATAACTGCGGCCAAAGGTGCCAACGGTATTCATCATCTGCACCTGCGACCAGTCATTATGGGGCGAGACATCGCGCACCGGCTGACGCAGATGCATTTTGCCGCGCGTGCGTGAATCACTGCCCCAATTGGCGTGATTGACCATAATGTTGCGGGAATCCTGAACCGATGCCACCACGGCGACATGGCCATAACTGAGGTTTTTGGTTTTTTTCAGGGCCAGAACCGAACCGATCTGAGGCGTTGAACCACGGGAATATTTCTCCCCGGCCTGATCCCACCATGTCCAGGCATCACCATAAATTTCAATCCCGGACACCGCACGGGCATAAGGCACGCATTGCAGGAATTCATCGGTCGGCGGAAAAGGTTTGAGGCGCGGCGAGGGCAAGGAGACCGGCATTGCCGACATTGCAGCTTCGTGATCCGGCATCTGCACCATTTGGGGTGCACTTTTGGCGGTTGAAAAACATCCCGCCAGCAAGACACACAAAACCACAACCGAAATATGCCGCATTATTCCCCCGTCAAAAGTGACTGATCATCCAAATCTTTGCCCTGCATATCCGTACATCCATGTTTAGCCACAGGAAACTTAAACAATTGTTACGATTCCGGCGGCGCGTCCGGTGATTTCCCCGGCAGGGCATGCGGTGTTTGCCCGTCAGGTGTGGCAAAATTTTGGCACAATCGCCATCCGGCAAAGATTGCGGCCAGCACAATCAAAATGCCAGATCCGCGGGCGGTGATCTGAACCCCGGCAAATTCCGAAATCGCCCCCAGCAGGGTCCCACCCAGCGCAATGCCGCCAAAACTGGTCGCACTCCAGAAACTCATTACCCGGCCCCGCAGAGTGTTATCGACGGCAAGCTGCAAGGCGGTTTGCGATCCGACCCCGACCGCCGTCAGGCCAAACCCGGACAGCACCACCAGCACCACCGCCAGTTCAAACCAAGGCGCAAAGCCAAGCCCGATCAGCCCGCATCCGGCCAGAAACGCCCCGATAATTGCAATGCGTTTGAAATGATACGGTTCGGACGGCAATTGCGACATCATCAGGGTCGATGCCACCGCCCCGATCCCCGCCGCCGATGATAAAATGCCCAGCCCGGTGACGCCGCGTTCATAAACCGCATCGGAAAACACCGGCAGCAATTCAACCATCCCGGTCCCGACCAGCGCGACAAAACAGGACAGACCCAAAACCGAGCGAATCATGGGATGATTAACGGCATAGGACGCCCCATCGACAAGGGCCGCCAGCACCCGGCGGCTTTTGGCATCGGGCGCGTGTTCCACATGGATATGCAACAGGCCCAGAATAAAGACAAAGGGCAGATAACTGAGCGCATTGATCAAAAATGCGGCCCCGACCCCGGCCGATGCAATCACCAGACTGCCGATTGCAGGCCCGACCAGACGGGAAATATTGAAATTCATCGCGGCATAGGTCACCGCCCGGCTCATATGTTCGCGCCGGACAATGATCGGCACCAATGCAAGACGCACTGGCGTCATCGCACTGGCGACAATGCCATTGGCCGCCGAAAAAACCACCATCCAGAACAGATTGATATAACCGGCCCACGACATCGCCATCAGCGCCACGGCAATTGCCGCCATGGCGGCATTGAGGATCATCGCCATGCGGCGCAAATCAACCCGATCGGCCATCACGCCGAAGACCGGCCCCAACAGCACCGCCGGGGCAAAATTCAGGGCGGCAATAAACCCGGTCCAGAAGGCCGAGCCGGTCAGGGTCCATGCCAGCCACGCCATGGCAATTTTCTGAATCCACAATCCTTGTGTGCTGATCATCTGGCCGATCAGAAACAACACAAAATTACGGTCCCGAAAAACCGAAACAGAAGGAATGGCAGGCGGCACGGTGACTCCGACGGGCGCAAGACGGCCCCAACAGGTGGGAAAACAGACAGAATGACAATGGTCTGGTTTTTATGACGATAACATGATCCCGACGCGGTTTGCACCGGGCGATATTCCCCATATATAACAATCTTAATCCGGCCCGTTTTATCATGGATCCTGCATTCCCACATATCATCAGGTCAGCACAGGTCATATACGCATGAATATGGATTTCCGGCAGATCGAACGGCAAAAATATGCCATCAGCCCGCAGGCCTGCGAATGGACGATGCGGGCGATGGGGGCCTTGCGATCCCGGCTGGAAATCAACATCAAACTGCATGGCGACCGCGAACATCTGGCGGCGGGCGATATTTTCATGTTCAACCATTTCGCCCGGTTTGAAACCTTTATCCCGCAATATCTGATTGCGGCTGAAACCGGGGTTTATTGCCGGTCGGTTGCATCGGGTGAATTTTTTGCCGGTGACAGCCGTCTGGGCCGTTATCTGGCATCGCTGGGCGGGGTACCCAATGATTATCCGCGCCTGTTGCCGTTTCTGGCCGAGGAAATCCTGCGCGGCGGCAAGGTGGTGATTTTTCCCGAAGGCGGCATGGTCAAGGACCGCCGCGTGTTGCTCGGCGATGATCATCCGGGCGACAAAAAGCAGGATTACAGCATTTATTCCAAATCGGCTGATCAACGCCGCGCCCATCACAGCGGTGCGGCCATCCTTGCACTGGCCCTTGACGGATTCAAGGCCGGGCTGGGCGAACTGATTGACCGAAAACCGGCGCGCAAGGACGCCCTTCTGGAACAATGGGCCACCCGGCTTGAGATGAGCCCCGATGCCCTGCATGCCGCCATTTTACGCCCGACTTTGGTGTTTCCTGCCAATATCACCTTTCATCCGTTGCGAATGGATCAGAATTTGCTGGCATGGGGGGCCGATATGTTTTCGGGCGGGTTAAGCCCGCGCATGGCCGAGGAAATGCTGATTGAGGGCAATCTGCTGCTGAGGCGCACCGATATGGATATCCGGCTGGGCGATCCGATGGATCCGCGCGGGCGGTTTAACTGGTTTGATCGCAAGATGCTGGCGCATAATGTAGCCGGGGCGACATCCCTTGATGATCTGTTTCGCCCGCCATCGCCCGGTTTGCGCGACCGCGTGATGCGTCACAGCCTGTCACGGCATATTGTACCGTTCCGCGATCAGGGCATGGCGATGATGTATGCCAATCTGACCCTGAATGTCAGCCATCTGGCATCGCGACTGATCATGATGCTGATTGCCGAGGGTATCAACGAGGTTGATATCGGCCATTTTGACAAAACCCTGTATCTGGCGATCAAGAATGCGCAAAACGCACCGGACATTCATCTGCATCGCGGCATGCGCAATCCCGCCAGCTATATCGGGATATTTGACCGTAATTGTCCGCAAATCCGGCAATTTATCGATATTGCCGTCACCAAGGGCCTGATCGAACGGCGCGAAGGGCGGTATTGTTTCCTGCCGAAATTACAGGCCGAGGCAGATTTTCATCAGATCCGCATGGATAATCCGGTGATGGTCTATGCCAATGAAATGGCCCCGATCCGATCGGCGTGGGATGCCCTGATCACCGCCCGCCAGCAAGTCGATACCCTGTCGGCCACCGCAATGGCGCAATTGCGATTTGATGATGAAATGCGGTCCTGGCAATGGAACCACGCCAAGTTTCAGCGCCCGAAATTTGCCGCCATCAATGGTCAGGAAACCGCCAGTGCTGATGCAAGGCCATACCTGCATCTGCCGCCTGGTGATCATTCCAGAACCGGGATTCTGGTTGTGCATGGTTTTCTGGCATCCCCGGCGGAATTGCGCAATCTGGGCGACCGTCTGGCGGCATCGGGCCATGCGGTGATGGGGGTGCGGTTATCGGGGCATGGCACATCGCCGCATGACCTGCAAACGCGACGCTGGTCAGACTGGCTGGCATCGGTGCGGCGCGGTTATAATATCCTGTCACCGTTTTGCGACCGGATCATCATAGTCGGGTTTTCGACCGGCGGGGCGTTATCCGCGATCCATGCCGCCAGCCATCCGGAAAAACTGGCCGGGCTGGTTCTGGCGGCGACGCCGCTTAAATTCCGCAATCGCAATCTGATGTTTGTGCCGCTGTTGTACGGGGCCAACAAACTGGTGGGCTGGATGCCATCGGCACAGGAAATGCTGGGTTTTCGGTTAAATGAATCCGAACATCCCGATATCAATTACCGCAATATCCCGATTCAGGGCCTGCATAATCTGCGGCAGGCCGTCGCCGAAATGAACCGGCGACTGGCCGATATTCAATGTCCGCTTTTGATTTTGCAAGGGGATGAGGACACGGTGGTCGATCCGGCCAGTGCGTCGATGATTGCACGCCGCACCACCGGCACGACGCACAAAACCGTTACTGTGCTAAGATCAACCCGCCACGGTATTTTAAACGAGGATATCGACGGGGCGGTTGATCATGTTGTGGATTTTGTCACGCAGACCGATCAGTCCGACGTGTCATAACCCGCGCAACCACGGCAGGAACCCGTCCAGAAACCGTGTGGTGGCGGGCATGAAATGGCTGCCGTGATGATACATCGGATCCAGACTGGTGACGATTTTCGTACCTGCGCTGGTCACACGGTCTTCATACAAAACCGATCCCAGATCGCCGACATCAATCAGCGATGTCGCCCCGTCTGGCACGATGAAATGCCCGTGATGATGCCATGTCGCATCGGCCAGCGTGATATGTGAAAACAATGGATGATCGGGCGACACCAGATGCAGGCCCAAGGTGCCGCCTTCTTTCCACCACCAGAAATTGGTCGGTGTATAATGCCAGTCCACCCCCGAAAGCCAGTTGCCCGGCCCGGTTGACCCCATGATCACCAATGTTTTCCCGGCATCGAGAAACCGTTCAAATTTTGCCCGGTGCGGGATCAGGACCGACGGATCGGTGCGGCAGGAAACAATCAGCACGTCATAATCTTCAAACCGTGCATCTGCGATGTCGCGGGTATAGATCACCCCATCGAAAAAATCGCGATATCGCGGTTCATACAGGGTGCGATGATGATAATAGGTGCCGCCATCCAGGGCTGCGATGCGTGCCATGATATTTCCCTTAATTCAGCCCGGCGGCCCAGTTGCACAATTGCGGCACAATCCGCGCCGTTGTGTCGGTCGATCCGGCATACATCCACAAATCATTCCCGGCATGCATCAGGATGCGCCCGCCCTTTGGCCGATCATAGACCCAGTCGCAGGGCAGATGATCCGGCCCCACCCCGTGCAGGGCAATTGCCCCTTGGGGTGGCGGATTGCATCCCCGCGCATAAAACCCGGCAACCCCGCGCCGGAACGTCAGATGATCGGGATCAACCCCGTCAAACACCGGATGATCGCATAACCGGTGAATGGTCAGATTTTCCAGCGATGAACGTTCCAGCGGCACAAAGGTGTTAAATTCCGGCAACATCGGCCAAGCGACATGACCGTTGAAAACCAATGTTCCGCCGCCATCCAGAAAATCTTCAACCTTGCCGGTCATGGTGCCAAAAAACCGTTGATCCAGATGGGCGGGCAACATCAGCGCGGCATAGGGTGCGAGGTCAGTATCGACCAGATCGTAATGGTCGATTTGCGCGATATTGGTGGCATAGCCACTGACATCGGGCAGGTCATCCCCGGCCCCCTTGATCGGATTGAGAAACAGGCAAATTCCCATCTTAACATCCATCTTGAAAGGCATGTCTGGCCGGAATCATCCGGCCAGAGCACAGGTTTCCGTTATCTGGAAACGTTTTTGAAATCATAGAAAAAGCCCGACGGATGCACCCGGAAACCGGCAACATCCTTTGCCGATGCGGCCACATAAACCTTGTGGACCAGCGGAATGATCGGTGCATCCTGTTGCAGGATTTCCAGCGCCCGGCCGTATGTCGCATCGCGTTCGGCACCGGCATCAAGAGTCCGGCCAGTATCGACCAGCTGGTCGAATTCTGCATTCACCCAAAATTGCTGGTTAAGTCCGGCTTTGGAATGGAATTGCGATTTCAGGTGCAAATCCGGATGGCCGGTCATTTCCGGGGTCCAGAACACGACTGAAATGTCATATTCGCCGCGTTTGACGAAATCGAGCATCCCTTCCCATGTGTACATCTGAACATCGGTGGCAATACCCTGCTGTTTCAGCAATGTCGCCATGACTTCGGTAATTGCGGGCATTTCTGTCCGGCTGGAATAGCTTAGAATGCGCAGGGTCAGGGGTGCGCCGTCTTTTTGCCATGTGCCATCAATCTTTTCATATCCGGCATCGGTCAAAAGCGCACTGGCGGCTTCGACATCAAAGGCATGCGGGGTGACTTTTGGCGCCCAGTCAAATTGCGGGGCGAAAAACTGCCATGCCGGTTCGCCAATCCCGTCCAGCGCCCCTGCAACCACCGTGTTGCGGTCAATCAGGGCATTGACGGCGCGGCGCAGGCGCACATCGTTCAGAACGCTTTTGTCACCGGCATTGATCGCGCCGTAATACAGACCGGCAATCGGTTTGGAATAGACATTGAATTTTTCATCCGCCGACAGGCGCGCCACATCGGAGGGCAACAGATTATCGACGAAATCGACTTCTCCGGCCTCAAGGGCGAGGGTGCGGGAATTATGGTCGGGGATATAGCGATATTCGATCCGGTCAAGGACCGGTTTATCGCCCCAATAGCCGTCAAACCGTTCAACGATGGTGCGGTCCTGCGCGATATATTCGACAAATTTCCACGGCCCGGTGCCAACCGGCGAGACAAATTGTCCGTCGGCATCAAAGGATGCCTTGCCATACATCACCGTAATCGCGTCGCTCAGCTGATTGGGCAGGGCGGCAAAGGGTTCGGTGGTTTCAATTTCAAGGGTTTTGGCGTCAATCACCGTAATCTTGCTGATATTCAACAGATCGGCGGCATAGGGCAGCAAGGCAATGACCCGTTCCAGCGCATATTTCGCGGCATCGGCATCAAAGGCCGATCCGTCATGGAAGGTCACACCGTCGCGCAGATTGAAATGCCAGACGGTCGGTGATACCCGGTCCCATGACAGGGCAAGGCCCGGCACCGGGTTCAGGTCGTAATCCAGCTTGACCAGCGTATCGAGAATTTCGCTTTCATTAAAGAAACGGCTGCGGCGCGGCTGGATCGACAGCGGCAGGGCTTCCCACATCGTGCCGACGACAAGGGTTTTCGGTTCAGATGCAACAACCGGCGCGGTTTCGGCATCGACGGTGGCGGCGGGCATCAGATTGCGAACAGCAAAGAAGCTGCCGACGGCAACTGCAACGGCCAGCACAAGGCCGGTAAGGATTTTATTGCGTGTTTTCATTTCAGTCCTTTGGGTGAAAATAGCTGGCGCGTGTATCGCGGAAACGATCCCCGATCACGTCGCCCAGCATGTTGATGGCAATGACAAATCCAACGATGGTCAGCCCCGGCGCCAGAACAAGCCGGGGATATTCACGAAGATGGCTGCGGGATTCGGCGATCATGCGCCCCCATTCCGGTGTGCCGGGTTCAACCCCCAGCCCCAGAAAACTGAGACCTGCAAACGACAAAATCACCCATGACAGCGAATAGGTGCCAAGGGTCAGCAAGGGGGCGGCAATATTGGGCAGGATATGGCGCATCGCAATGCGATGGCCCGGCACGCCCAGAGCCTCGGCGGCAGTGACATAGGTTTTACCGCGTTCCACCATCACGACATTGCGCATTACACGCGCATAATCGGTCCAGTGGACGGCAGCCAGCGCAATGATCACCGCCTGCAAGCCCAGCCCCAACACCCCGGAAATAATCATGCAGATCGCAAGAGCCGGCAGCACCGAAACACCTTCGCAGAACCGCATCACCACCCGGTCGATAAAGCCACCGCACATCCCGGTCAGACAGCCGACCGCACTGCCAAACCCGGCGGCCAGCGCCACCACCAGCAAGGCCGACAACGTGGTCAGGCGTGCGCCATATAACAGGCGCGAAAAAACGCACCGTCCCATCGCATCGGTGCCCAGCGGATAATCCAGACCGGGCGGTTGCAGGCGATGCAAAAACTGGCTGTGGAACGGATCATTGGGCGCAAAAAACGGCAGAATCAGAACCGCGACAATCGCCACCACCACAAAAGCGGCCAACCCCCAGACCCGCCGCGACACACCCGGCGCAAAACGGCCCAATATCGGCCCCAGGGCAAAGGATTGCGCAAGGGCCATTACACAATCTCCCGCGCGCGGGGATCATAGATCGAAATGGCGACATCAACGGCCAGATTGACCAGAATATAGGCCGTGGCAATCACCAGAAAACAGCCCTGTATGGCCGGATAATCGCGGTTCAACAGCGATTCCACCAGAAACCGGCCAATGCCAGGCCACGCAAACAGGGTTTCGACAATGATCATGCCGTCAAACACCCGGGCGAATTGCAAACCGGTCAGGGTCAGAACACCCGGCACGACATTGGGAACGCCGTGATGCAACAGGGTGCGGATTTTGCCCAACCCCTTGGCGCGGGCGGTGCGGATATAGGGTTCGGTCAGTTCTTCCAACAGGCTGCTGCGGATATAACGCGCCAGCACCCCGGCAATCGAGGTTGCAATCACAAGGGTTGGCAAGACCGCATGCGCCAATGTGCCATGCCCGCTGCTGGGCAACCAGCCCAGCACCAGCGAAAACAACAGCGCCAGCAACAGTGCATACCAGAAATTGGGGATCGACATGCCGATCACGGTCATGGTCGTACAGACCCGGTCAATCCGCCCGCCGGGATACAGGGCGCATAAAATACCCGCCGGAATCGCAATCAGCAGGGCCAGCCCCATCCCGGCCACCGCCAGCGTCATCGATTTCCCGATCCGCAGCACAATATCATCAATAACCGGAGCCCGCGTGACCAGCGAAATTCCCATATCGCCCTGAAACAAGGCACCCAGCCAGCGGAAATACTGCACCGGCAAGGGATCATTCAGGCCGTTGGCCTCGGCAAAGCGTGCCACCTGCGACGCATCGGGCAGGGTGCCGTCCATCTGCGACAGCAACAAAATCTCGACGAAATCGCCGGGCATCAGCCGCAGCAACGCAAAACCGGCAACCGATATAAAAACAATCAGCGCCAAGGCATGGGTCAGTCGCACCCAAAGTCGGTAGGCCATGATCGAACTTTCTGTCCGTCCGTCTGTGGCTGGCAGCCGCAGCACCTAATTTTGAGACTTATATTCAGTTGCATCATATAAACACAACTGATTTTCATTCTCATTTATCAAAAAAGACAGAAATTCAATCAGATAAGGTGTAAACTTAATCCAACTTTCGTATTGCGTGTGATTTTTGTGGAAGACGCCCCCGTTATGAAAGGGGCGTTTCTCCCAACGGTTTTTGTGCACAAATCGCATAGCGGTGCTGTGCGCCACGTTCCAGCCCCTTGAACCAGCCCAGATGGGGTTTCTGGGTGCGGTGAATCGCCCGAAGATCAGTATCGACCGTGACCGGATCAAACCCGGCAGAAGTCAAAAGACCGGCAATATCGCCTGCCCGCGCCCCGGATGAAAAATACACCCGCGCCAGAATATCGCGATGGGTGCGCATCTGGTCGGTATCAAGACCGTTCGATTTTCCCAGCTTTGCGGCCATCCGCACCAATCCCTTATGCAGGCGGCCAATCCAGGTGTCGGAAACAAAATCGCCGTCAATCAGCAATATCTGCCCGCCGGGTTTCAGCACCCGGAACCACTCGGCAAAGGCCGCCGCCGGATCCACCAGCGTCCAGACCAGATGCCGGGTAATGATCACGTCATAGGTATTGTCAGGTTCATAGGTGTTTTCGGCATCGCCCAGCATGAAACGGATATCGCGTTTGCGGTCCTTTGCCTTGGCCCGTGCGCGTTCCAGCATCGGTTCCGCCCAGTCAAGGCCGGTCACCTGATAGCCCAGATCATCCATCAGATGGCTGATCACGCCAGTGCCGCTGGCAAGGTCCAATGCCGTGCGTCCGGCCCCGGACCCCAGATGCCGCCGGATCAGGGCCTGCCACGCGGCACGTTCTTCTTCCGAAAAAATCTCGTGACCCGGTTGCAGGTCGAATGTTGCCGCCCGACCGGACCAGTATTCCTTGATTTCATCGCGCAGGCCAAAATTGTCGATTTTGCTCATCACTCTCTCCGGCGCAGGTTTGATGCGCCCCGATTATTGTTTTGTTTTTTTCCCATCGGCTTTTTCGCCATGAATGAGAAAGATATTGATTTGCATTCTTAATAGATGATAAAGCGCAGATCAGGCAACACATAAAAGGGGTTCTGGAAATGAAATTTTTGGGCATGACCGCTGCACTGGTCATGGGGTTTTCCACGATGGCGCTGGCCGGTGAGAAAGTCATGATCACCGATGTCGCAAATCGTCAGGTCGAAGTCGAACTGCCGGTCAAAAACGTCATTCTGGGCGAAGGCCGACTGATTTACGGCATTGCCGCCCTGGACCGCGACGATCCTTTTGCCCGCATCGTCGGGTGGCGCGACGACCTGATCAAATTCGATCCGCAAACCTATGCTGTCTATCACGCCAAATATCCGGAAATTGAAAATATCCCGACCTTTGGCGGGGTCAAGGAAGGCACGTTTGACGTTGAACAGGCGATTGCCCTTAATCCCGGCATCGTGATCATGAATCTGGAATCGCGCGGTGCGACCGAAGACGCCGGACTGGATGCCAAGCTGGCGTCTGTCGGGATTCCGCTGGTCTATATCGATTTCCGCGAAGCCGCGATGCACAATACCGAACCCAGCCTCAAGATTCTGGGTCAGCTTTATGGCAAGCCGGAACTGGCACAGGAACTGATTGATTTCCGCAGTGAACAGATTGAAGCCATCACCAGCGTCATTGCCCGCGAAAATCCGGAAAAGCCGGTGGTGTTTGTTGAACGCGCCGCCGGGTATTCGGATGAATGCTGCATGTCGTTTGGCAACGAGAATTTCGGCATGATGGTGGAAATGGCAGGCGGCATCAATATGGCGGCCAGCATCATTCCGGGCACCTTTGGCACTGTTAATCCGGAACAGGTTGTCGCGTCGGACCCCGATCAGATCATCGCCACCGGCGCAAACTGGGAAGCCTCTGTTCCCGGCGGGGCATGGGTCGGTCTTGGCCCGAATGCCGACCGCGCCATTGCCCGCCAGAAACTGGCGGCCCTGATGGATCGCCCGGCCTTTACCGGCGTCAAAGCCGTTGAAGACAAACAGGTTCATGCCGTCTGGCACCAGTTCTATAACAGCCCCTATCAGTTTGTGGTGATACAGCAAATGGCGAAATGGCTGCATCCCGATCTGTTTCCCGATCTGGACCCGCAGGCCGCGTTCCGCGAATTGCATGAACGGTTCCTGCCAATCGAATATGACGCGGGATATTTTGTCTCGTTGACCGACGAGGACTGATCCATGAGCCTTGTCACCAGACAGGATGCGGTGGTTCTGGGGAGCGTGCAGTATCGTGCACGCTCCTTGCGCCGTCTTCTGATCGTTGCCGGATTGTCATCCATCCTGTTTTTGTCAATGGCGGTCGATCTTGCCACCGGCCCGGCCAATTATCCGCTGACGGACGTTTTGCGTGCCCTGTTTGTGCCCGATAGCGTCCCCCATCAGATGCGGGTTGTGATCTGGGACATTCGCATGCCCATCGCCCTGATGGCGGTGATTGTCGGGGCGGCCCTGTCCACCGCAGGCGCCCAGATGCAAACCATCCTTGCCAACCCGCTGGCCAGTCCCTTTACGCTGGGTATATCGGCTGCCGCCGGATTTGGCGCGGCGCTGGCGCTGGTGCTGGGTGTGTCGATCATTCCGGCCTTTGTCGAATTCATCATTCCGCTGAATGCCTTTCTGATGGCGATGGGGGCGGCCCTGCTGATTCATTTTTTCAGCCGCCTGCGCGGGGTGACGGTGGAAACCATCGTCTTGCTGGGTATTGCGATGGTGTTTACCTTCAATGCCCTGCTGGCCCTGCTGCAATATCTTGCCACCGAACAGGCGCTGGCCGCCGTGGTGTTCTGGACAATGGGCAGTCTGGTCAAGGCGACCTGGACCAAGGTTGCCGTTACCGCACTGGCCGTTGTCATTGCCGTGCCTTTGTTTGCCCGGCGGGCATGGGCGCTGACCGCCCTTCGTCTGGGCGATGAAAAGGCGGCGAGTTTCGGGGTCCGGGTGCAGAAAGTCCGGCTGGAAACCATGTTGCTGGTCAGTTTGCTGGCGGCCATTCCGGTCTCCTTTGTCGGCACCATCGGCTTTGTCGGACTTGTCGGGCCGCATATTGCCCGCATGCTGGTCGGCGAAGATCAGCGGTTCTTCCTGCCGGCCTCGATTCTGGCCGGGGCTGTGATGCTGTCGGCAACATCGGTGCTAAGCAAAACCCTTGTCCCCGGTGCTATCCTGCCGATTGGTGTGATTACCGCATTGGTCGGGGTGCCGTTTTTCTTTTCGCTGATTTTCGCCACCCGGAGACGGTCATGACCAGTTTACAGCTTGAAAATATCGGGGTTCGGTATGGCGATACCGATGTGGTGTCGGGGGTATCGACCCCTGTTCTGCGCGGTGGCGAACTGACCGCCGTTATCGGCCCCAATGCCGCCGGGAAATCCAGCCTGTTCAAACGCATTGCCGGACTGGTCAAGGGACCGGGTGTGATTCACCTGTCCGCCGCCGCCCAGGCCGCAGAAAACGCCATCTGTTATTTGCCGCAGGATACCTCGACAACGGCGATCCTGACTGTTTATGAATCGGTCATTCTGGCGGCCAAACAGGGATCGTCGTGGAAAGTCACCGGCCGCGAATTGCAAAAGATTGATGCCGTTTTGAATGCCTTGCGCATGACCGACATCGCCGGGCGCAATCTGGGGCAGCTTTCGGGCGGGCAACGGCAACTGGCGGCAATTGCGCAGGCACTGGTGCGCGAACCGAAAATCCTGTTGATGGATGAACCGACATCCGCCCTTGACCTGCATCGCCAGATTGACGTGCTGTCTTTCATGCGCGAACTGGCGACGCGACGCAATATGGCCGTGCTGATTGCCTTGCATGATTTGAACCATGCCCTGCGCTATTGCCAGAATGTCATGGTGGTGGTCGATGGCCGCATGATCGCCTGCGGGGCGACCCATGACATCATCACGCAGGATTTGCTGCGCGATGTGTATCGGGTGAATGCGCGGATCGAACGTTGTTCGTTTGGCAACAGCCATGTTGTCATCGACGGACCGATCCACGACCATGCCGCCATGTCGGTCGAAGACTTTGCCGCTTGTGCCTGACGGTTATTCAGAACTGCCTGAAATTCAGGCCGGTTCTTCCTTGAACCGGCCTGATGCTTTTGATCCTAGGCTGCCTTGTAATGGCCTGCTGCCTCGGCCCGGCGGGCAAACAGCAAGGATAGCGGGCTTTCGGGTCGGTTTTCGCGCCGTTCGGAGGCCAGCGCCCGGGCAAGGTTTTGATTGCCCCCGCGCAACGATGCCTCGATCAGGGTCAGATCGATGATATCGCGCTGGGCGTGGCTGCCGCCAAACTGGTGGGCACTATCGCGGACCGGACGCAGCAATTCGATGGTGCGGGCATAATCCCCTGTCCCAAAGGCCAGAACACCCTTTGTCAGGGCATTGCCGACATCGCCGGTAAAGCGGGCATTGTCATCCTTGCGCCGCATCGCCCCTTCCTGTGCGTCCAGAATGCTGTCGGCCAGACCGGTTTTGCCTGCCCCGACACAGGCCATCGCCGCATGCAGGTCATTAAAGGCATAATTGCCTGCTGTTGCCACCGGTTCCCATTTCGCCACCAGATCCTGCCAGCGATCCCCGACATCAATCCCGCGCAAATGCAACCGCCATAACAGGGCGGATGCGTCGATCATTTCCATAATCACGCCGGATTTTCCGCCATTGATCGGCCCGTCATACAGGTCCAGCACGGCATTGATATCTTCGTTTTCCAGATGATACAGCGCCAGATGCCACCAGTTATGCACCGAGAAAAAGCTGTCTTGCGACCAGGAATCCGCATTATCCGTCATCCAGGCAATGCCATCGCGGGTCCTGCCCTGCATTTCCATCACATGGGCCACCGCATGTTGGGCCCAGCCATCGCGCGGATTGAGTTCCACCCCCTTGCGGCCAATTGCTTCGGCCCGGCCATAATGGCCGGTTTCCTCAAGGCCAAAGGCATACATGCCGAGCATCACATGATAACCCGGCATGGTATCATCCCAGGACCCGATGGCGCGTGCGATCCGGTCGCGCAACAGCCGTGAGCGTCCGGTAAAGAAATCAATCAGATGCCCGACCTGAAGAGCGAGGATATCCGATGGATTGTTGATGGCGATGTCTTCGAGAACCCGCGAAGCCGCATGCCAGCGCCCGGCGATCAGATGATCAATCGCGGCAATATGGCCGCATTCGCGCGGGGTGGCGTCGCCTTTCAGTGCGTCTGCCAGACAGGCTCGCGCCACCGGCAAGGCCGCCGGTTCCGTTCCCATCAAATGCAAATAGGCTTTTAACACATGGGCCATTACAAAACCGGGATCGGTTTTGATCGCCGCATCGACACTTGCCACCGGATCGCCGATATAGCATTGAAATTGCGTCAGTGCGGTTTCGTAATGATCCCGCCCGGCATCCGATGCGCCGCTCAGAATCAGGCCGAGCCTGTCTTTGGTCGTCATATCCCTAAATCTCCAATGTTTCTTGTATCCCTTTTCCTGCCCGCGGTAACGGGGCGGATCGCGAAACTATAGGGATAAACAAAAGCTGGAAATGATCGCGCCGCCGGTTAAAATGCCCGAAACGCCATAATTGAAATTATTCCAGACATGGACGCCTTATCTTACATTCTGCGGCCGATCCGGCTTTCCGGTGCTGTCTTTCTTGAAGGCGACTTCAGCGCGCCCTGGTGCCTGCTGTCGGAGGTCACACCGGAAGATTACCAAGGCTTTATCACAATGCCCGTACGGGTCATTGCCTATCATTATGTCGTGTCGGGTACGCTGGTTCTGAGTATCGCCGGGTTGCCGCCGGTGACAATCAGGGCCGGGGAAATTGTCCTGCTACCCCATAATGATCCGCATGTGATGGGCAGCAGCGCCGGTCTGGAACCCGAAAACCCCGAAGGACTGATCTCGCACGCTTCGGATCAGGATATCGCCCGCATCCAATATGGCGGTGGCGGCGAGATTACCAAAATCCTGTGCGGTTTTCTGGGCAGTGAAAACAGCCAGACCCCGCTTCTGGGCCATTTGCCGCCGATCCTGCATCTGACCCCGAATGACACGATTCTGGGGGACTGGCTGGGGCAATCCTTTCGGATGGCGGCCCGCGAACTGGCGCAGGGCCGGGCGGGTTCGGCATCGCTTTTGGCCAGAATTTCTGAAATGCTTTTTATCGAGGCCATCCGCACCTATTTCGCAGCGCTGCCGGAAGGGGGGTCAGGATGGTTGTCAGGCTTGCGCGATCCGGTAATTGGCAAGACCCTGTCCCTGATGCATGATCGCCATCGCGATGACTGGACAACCGATATGCTGGCCAGTGCAGTTGGTATGTCACGATCCGCCTTTGCCCAACGGTTTCGCGATTTGATCGGCCAGCCGCCGATGCGGTATCTGACACAGATACGGCTGGAAAAAGCCGCCGAAAGTCTGCGCCATAACAGTCACAGCCTTGCCCGGATCGCCTTTGATGTCGGATATGACTCCGAAGCCGCGTTTCAGCGCGCCTTCAAACGGGAATATGGCGTTCCACCCGCCACATGGCGGCGGGAAAACACACCGTCACGATGATGTTTCGCGCCGGGATGCTGCGGCAATGATTTGCGCCAGCACATCATGCAAATCATCGCGATAGCCGGTGCGGGCCGACGGGCTGTTTTCATCCGATGTCATGACAACGCTCAATTCCAGATCGGGCACGATATAGAGCATCTGCCCGCCATAGCCCCACGCATAGATCACATCTTCGCCACCAATAGTGCGCCGGAACCAGCCATAACCATAACCATCGCCGTTAAATCGCGAGGTGGTGCGCGGCTGCCAGCTTTGCCTGATCCAGTCCGGGGAAATCACATCCTGTCCGTCCGCAGTGCGGCCGCCATTGCGATACAATTCACCAAAAGCCAAAAGCGAGGACGCACTCATCGCCATCTGATTGCCGCCAAAATAAATCCCCTGCGGGTCACGGTCCCAGGCGGTGATGGCAAAACCATCCACCGCCCCCAGCCAGTCCCGCGCCAGCGCCAGCGTGGATCGCCCGGTTTGCCGTGTCAGGATGGCCGACAGCAAATGCGACGATCCGGTCGAATAGAGCATTGTGCCGCCCGGCTGATCGACAAAGGGTTGATTGAGCGCGGCACGCACCCAGTTGCCGCTGGCGACCCAGCGTCCGTAATTGCGGCCCGATGTCCGTTCCAGCCCGGCCTGCATCGACAGTAAATGCCCGATGGTGATGTCATGCAAACGCGGATCGGCATCGGCGGGCAGATCACCAGCCAAAAGCGGCGCGATTTTTTGATCGACCCCGGCCAGAACACCGCGATCAATCGCGATCCCGACAAGGGCGGAAATCACCGATTTGGAGGCCGATTTGATATTGGTCGCCGATGCCGGCGTATGGCCGCGATAGCCACGTTCGGCAATGACCATACCCGATTGCGCCACCATCACCACCCGCAGCGGTTCCAGCGCGCCTGCACGTTCCAGAATATCCGGCAAGGACGGTACGGTTGACGACATGGCCACAGACGCATCAGGCTGTTGCGCCTGTGCAACCGGCTGGGTCAGGGGAAAAACAAGGCCGAAAACAATCAGATATCTGTACATCATCGCTGTTTACGCAACCCTGATGGCAAAATCATGACCGGTTTGCAAAAACGCCCCATCTGTTCATGGACAGACCGCAATGGGAAAGATAGCTTCGGCAATCCTGTTTGCAATCCCGTCAAGGTTTCCCCTTCATGCACATATCCGATCTTCCCTTTGGCATTACCGACTGGTCGGGGGTCGAGGCCACCGAACATCCCGGCGAAACCGGCATGGCCTTTTGGCGCACCCGGCATTTTGGCCCGATCCGGGTCAGAATGGTGGAATATTCGCCGGGCTATCTGGCCGATCACTGGTGCGTCAAGGGCCATATCCTGTTGTGCCTTGAGGGTGAATTGCACACGGAACTGGCCGATGGTCGCAGCTTTGTCCTGACACCGGGTATGAGCTATCAGGTGGCCGACAATGCCGAACCGCACCGGTCACGCACCAAAAAAGGTGCCAGACTGTTTGTGGTGGATTAATCGCCCATTTCGGTCAAGGCGCGTTCCATGCGGCTGGCATGGGCAGCCTCGACCCGCGACAGGCTGTCAAACCATGCAGCAACATCATCCAGCCCTTCTTCGCGGGCGATGCGGGCCATTTCGGGATAGCGGGTGGCGCTTTCTTCCTGTTCGGCCATCAGGGCGGCCTGAAGATTCTGACGGGTGGAGCCAAAGGGTGCGCCGGTTAACGGGTCGCCGGATTTTTCCAGAAATTCCAGATGACCAAAGGCATGGCCTGTTTCGGCCTCGGCGGCGATGCGAAACAGTTCGGCGATATGGGGCAGGCCTTCAATATCGGCCTGCTGGGCGAAATAAAGATAACGCCGATTGACTTGCGCCTCGCTGGCAAAGGCGGCCAGCAGATTTTTCTCGGTACGTGTTCCCTTGAGCGGCACCTTGTGGTCCCCTGTCAGTCTTCTTGAATTTATAAAAACGGGCGGGGCACATATGCGCCACCGCCCATCTATTTGTGCGAAGAAGCCGGAACGTCAAGAAGCAACGGGGCAATTGATCCTGATATCGTCCGGTTTCATCACAATGTCACAGCATCGCCCGGTTTATGCCCGGATTGGGCCCGGATGACATATCCGTCATGCAACGTGGCGTTCTTCCTGACGGCGCAGGCGAAACACCAGATCAACCGATGCCAGTTCGGTGCCGCGCGGCATATTGGGCACGCGGGCCAGCTGCACGGCATCCGCCGGAATGTCGATCAGCATGCCGTCATCTTCGCAGTAAAAATGATAATGCGGCGCGACATTGGTATCGAAATAGGACCGCCCGGAATCGACAACGATTTCGCGGATCAGACCGGCATCGGTAAACTGGTGCAGCGCGTTGTAAACGGTCGCCAGTGACACCCGCACATTTTGCGCCATTGCCTCGGAATGAAGCTGTTCGGCGGTGATGTGGCGCGGGCCGTTGTCAAATAACAGACGGGCCAGTGCAAGACGTTGACGGGTGGGTCGCAAACCGGCTTCTTTCAGGCGGTTCAAAGCGTGGGTATAGGGTCGCTGAATGGTCATCATGTTTGCCCCTTGCTTGTTTCAGACAGGCGCAACATGCCCCTGTCGGTGATTACAGGGCTACATTAGGGAACCTTAAGGCACGTTTCTTTGATTTTGATCAACTATAATCAAATGATCTCAAAGCAACGAAACAAAGGGATTTCAGGCCTTACAACCCAAAAAGGGCCAGCCTTGCGGCCAGCCCCTTTTGGAGAAATATCTTTGAAATCAATCGCCTGTGGCGATGCGTTCAACCAATTGCCCCACAGTCGGTACAAAGCCGTTTGAATAAAACGGGTCTTCGGCAAATTTATAGGCATTGTGCCCGGCAAACATCAGTTCGTTTTCAACCGTTGCGCCATGAGCAATGCTTTGCAGGGTTTTCTGAATGCAGAAGGACCGCGGATCGGCGCGTTTGCCGGTCGTACCTTCTTTCTCTGCCCAATTGGAAAACTGGCAGTGCGACAGACAGCCCATGCAATCGATCTGGTCTTTTTTAATTTCAAGCGCACTGTCGGGTGTCACAAAGACCATTGTGTCATCCGGGGTCGGCATGCCTTCGCTATAACCTGCTGCCAGCCAGCCCCACACCTTGTCCGCCTCGTCTTCACGGACATAGATCGGACGACCGCGACGGCCCAATGGAATACCGACCTGCAAATCGGCCTCGGCGGTCCGGGAATAGCGCACCTGCCGGTTGGACCGCATATGCAAATCTTCCAGAAACGCATTACGCACGGCAGAACTGTAAAAGCCGGTCGGGCTGAATTTATGCAACGACACGTCGCCGTCTTTCAAGGTCATCAACCGGGATTTCCATTCCGGCGAAATCGGGCTTTCCTTGGTCAGCAACGGGCGTGTACCAAACTGGAACGCCACCGGTGCGACTTCCGGATTATCCATCCAGTCGGCGTAATCACGCAAATACCACACGCCACCGGCCATAATGATCGGCACAGTGTTCAGCCCTACCGAATTCATATAGGCGCGCAATTCCATCACCCGCGGTAACGGATCTTCGGGCACCAGCGGGTCTTCGGAATTTGACAGGCCATTATGGCCCCCGGCGCGCCACGGATCTTCATAGACCACACCGCCCAGCCATTCGGGAATTTTTTTATAGGCGCGCAGCCACAGGGCGCGGAAAGCGCGGGCCGACGACACAATCGGGTAATAATAAACGCCATATTCGGCGGCAATCTGCGACACCTTGTAAGGCATACCCGCCCCACAGGTCACACCATGCACCAGCCCTTTGGTGCCTTCCAGAACACCGGTCAGGATTTCTTCGGCACCGCCCATTTCCCACAGCACATTCATATGCAGGCGGCCTGCGCCATTGCGGGTTTCATGGGCAATCTGCGCCTGGGCGATCCCGCCCTGAATACCATAGGAGATCAGTTCCTGATGACGATCTCCACGGGTTTTACCGGCATATTCAATCGGAACAAGATTGCCATTTTCATCATAGGAATCGGCATTCACGGCAGAAAACGTCCCGACACCACCAGCCGCCGCCCATGCGCCGGAACTAAGGCCTGTTGAAACAGCAATCCCCTTGCCACCTTCTACCAAAGGCAGCACCTCTTTTCCCGACATGACGAGCGGTTCAAGGGCTTTCAAAATCGTCTCTCCCATTCGCTTTCACTCAAATGCGGCCCGCTTGCGCCACATTGAAGGCCGGACGGCGTATTGTTGTTTTCCGCCGTCCGGAGTCTCTCAGGCTTCAGTCCAAAGTTTCAGTCTCAGGCTTCGGTGGCGTCGAGATCCGCACCGGTTGCCTGATCAACACGTTTCATCGACAGCTTGATCTTGCCGCGATCATCAAAACCAATAACCTTGACCTTGACAGCATCGCCTTCCTTGACCACGTCGGAAACCTGTTTCACACGGTCTTGCGACAGTTCGGAAATGTGAACCAGACCGTCCCGTGCGCCAAAGAAATTGATGAACGCGCCGAAATCAACTGCCTTCACAACCTTACCATCATAGATATGGTTCAATTCAGGTTCCGCAACAATTGATTTGATCCAGTCAACGGCCTGCTTGCCCTTGACACCATCGGTGTGTGCAACCGAGATCGAGCCATCGTCTTCGATGTCGATCTTGGCACCGGTTTCTTCGCAGATTTCGCGAATGACCTTGCCGCCCGACCCAATGACTTCGCGGATTTTGTCACGCGGAATCTGGAACTGGATGATTGTCGGGGCATTTCCCGAAACTTCACCACGCGATTCCGGCAGTGCCTTGGACATTTCGCCAAGGATATGCAGGCGACCGCCGCGGGCCTGATCCAGGGCGATCTTCATGATTTCCTGGGTGACCGAGGTGATCTTGATATCCATCTGCAAGGAGGTGATACCATTTTCCGTACCGGCAACCTTGAAGTCCATGTCGCCAAGATGATCTTCGTCACCCATGATGTCCGACAGAACGGCAAAATCGTTTTCTTCCTTGATCAGGCCCATCGCAATACCGGCAACCGGACGGGTCAGCGGAACACCGGCATCCATCATCGCAAGCGAGCTTGCGCAAACGGTGGCCATCGACGAAGACCCATTTGATTCAGTGACTTCGGAGACGATCCGAACCGTATACGGGAAGACATCCTTGGCCGGCATCAACGGATGCAGAGCGCGCCATGCCAGTTTGCCATGACCGATTTCACGACGCCCCGGCGAACCCATACGACCAGCTTCACCAACCGAATAGGGCGGGAAGTTATAGTGTAACATGAAGTTTTCGCGGTATTCGCCATCCAGCGCATCGACAATCTGTTCATCCTGACCGGTGCCAAGGGTGACGACGGCAAGCGCCTGGGTTTCACCACGGGTAAAAATCGACGAACCATGGGCGCGCGGCAGAACCGACACTTCGCCAATGATCGGACGCACATCCGAACCCGAACGGCCATCAATACGCTTGCCGGTTTTCAGAACCGCACCGCGCACGATGTCTTTTTCCAGATCCTTGACGATGCTGGAAATCTTGCCTTTCAGGGCATCGGAAATTTCTTCGTCTGCCAGTTTGGCAAGAATTTCCTGCTTGGCTTCGGAAATCGCGCCGGAACGATCCTGCTTGACGACATGGGCATAGGCCTTGGTCAGCGGATCGGTGCCAATCGAGGCAACCTTGGCGACCAGTGCGTCATAGCCTTCGGGCAGTTCGGCAATGGCACGCGGTTCCTTGGCGGCATCTTCGGCCAGTTCAATAATCAGGTCGAGAACGGCCTGAAACTTGTCATGACCAAATTTGACCGCACCGAGCATGATTTCTTCGGACAGTTCCGATGCCTCGGATTCCACCATCATCACACCGTCGCGGGTCCCGGCGACCACAAGGTCAAGCTCGGAGCCTTTAAGCGTTTCGGTGGTCGGATTGAGCAGATATTCGCCATCCTTGTATCCGACGCGGGCAGCGGCAATCGGGCCCATAAACGGCAGACCCGAAATCGTCAGGGCGGCCGATGCACCGATCATGGAAATGACATCGGGGTCGTTTTCCATGTCGTGGGACAGAACGGTACAGACAAGCTGGGTTTCATTGCGATACAGCGGGTGAAACAGCGGGCGGATCGGACGGTCGATCAGACGGGAAACCAGGGTTTCCTTTTCCGACGGACGGCCTTCACGCTTGAAAAAGCCACCGGGAATTTTGCCTGCGGCAAAGGCTTTTTCCTGATAATTCACGGTCATCGGGAAAAAATCGATGTCCGGGCGCGGCGACTTGGCGCCAACAGCCGTACACAGAACAACGGTTTCACCATAGGTGACCATAACGGCACCGTCAGCCTGACGGGCGATCTTGCCGGTTTCCAGAACCAGCTTGGCGTTGCCCCACTGCATTTCCTTGCGGACGACATTAAACATTTTCAACTACTTCCTTACAAACAGACCTGTATGCGGATCTGGTCAGTCATATACGAGATCCGAACACATTAATCATGAGGCATATATGACAGCCGCATGATTAATGGGTCCGGACAATCGAAGCAGGCCAACCATTTGGCCTGTTTCTCTCATATATCCCGATCCACACGGGATAAAAAACGACGGCGGAGGGTCCGAGGACCGATCCGCCGTACGTCAAAGTCTTAGCGGTGACGAATACCAAGGCTCGCGATAACAGCTTCGTAGCGCGCGTTATTCTTCCGCTGTAAATATTTCAGCAACCGGCGACGCTGGCCGACCATCATGAGAAGACCACGACGACTGTGGAAGTCGTGGTTATGTTCTTTCATGTGTTCGGTCAGGTTTTTGATCCGTTCACTCAGAATGGCAACCTGGACCTCGGGGGAACCGGTATCGCCTTCTTTCTGACCAAATTCCTTGATCAGCTCGGTTTTGCGTTCAGCAGTAATCGACATCAGGCATCCTTTCGCCTTTAGAGATTAAAAACACGCACCGGACGAATTTCGCCACCCTGTATTTCGGCCAGCGCAACTGCGCGGCCGTTCAACTTGGCGCAAACAATTCCGTCCTGTGCGACGGGGGTTCCGGGGTCACTGCGTTTGGCCACGGCCAACAGCCCGACAGGCTGTCCGCTGGCAAGACGCTGCGCCTCGACTTCGGTCAGGGCCAGCGCCGGGATGTCGTCCAGCGCGGTCTCAACCGGAAGCAGTTTCTCGATCACCGCTTCGGGGTCCATCTCCAGCAATTGCTGCAAGGGGATGGAATTTCCCTCCGAAAAAGGCCCCGCCGATGTCCGGCGAAGGGCCGCGATGTGGCCGACAGAACCAAGGCGCAGCGCAATATCGCGCGCCAGTGACCGCATATATGCCCCTTTGCCTGAAACAACTTCAAACACGGCATGATCACGGTCCGGCATATCGACCAGTCGAAGATCCTTAATCAGAATCGGACGTGGTTTCAACACCACGTCTTCATCCCGGCGGGCCAGATCATAGGCGCGTTTGCCATTGACCTTGATCGCCGAAAATTTTGGCGGCACCTGCTGGATTTCACCGATGAAATCCCCCAGCACCGCGTTGATCGCATCAGCATCCGGACGATGATCCGATGTGGCGGTTACCTCGCCTTCGGCATCGTCGGTGCTGCGTGCCTCGCCAAATTTTAGCATGACACGATAACTTTTGCTGCCATCCATGACATAGGCAACCGTTTTGGTCGCCTCGCCAAAGGCAATCGGCAAAACGCCGCTGGCCAGCGGGTCCAGTGTCCCGCCATGCCCGGCCTTTGCCGCATCCAGATGACGGCGAATCTGATTGACCACCGTCGATGACGTGATCTCCAGTGGTTTGTCCACTGCGAGCCAGCCATTAATGCTTATACCGCGACGCCGACGCGCCATCAGTCGTCCTCTTTGTCCTGATCGTCCGATGTATCCGCCTTCAAATCGCGGGCGACGTGGGGGTCGCGCAGCAAGGCACCGATATGATCGGCCACATCAAAACTCTTGTCTTCAACAAAACGCAATTGCGGCACAAATTTCGTATGAACCGATTGCGCCACCTGAAGGCGCAACTGCCCCTTCTGCCGGTGCAGGGCGGCCAGCGCCGTTGCGGCTTCCCCGCCGCCCAGCGGCGTAAAGGAAACCATCGCATTGCGCATATCCGGGCTCAGATCGACCTTGGTGATGGTCACCGGTCGGCGCAAAAGGTCCGGATCGTAAATATCACCCCGCTCAAGCGCCCGGGACAGCGCGTGGCGAATTTCTTCCGCCACGCGCAACTGTCTCTGGCTTGGAGCTTTGGCCGGTTGCTTCGCCATATTCATAAGTATCGCTGCGCCACCTTAAAGCTGGACAGCGACTTCCTCCTGTTCGAAGCACTCAATCACATCGCCCACCTGAAGGTCATTGTATTTGGCAAACGACATGCCGCATTCATAACCTTCGCGGACGTCCTTGACTTCGTCCTTGAAACGACGGAGCGTCGAAAGTTCACCACTATGGATCACCACATCGTCACGCAGCAAGCGGACACCCGCACCGCGTTTGACCGTTCCTTCGGTGATCATACAACCGGCAATCTTGTTGCCGGAAATGGTGAACACTTCGCGGACCTGTGCATACCCCAGGAACTTCTCGCGGACTTCCGGCGACAACATGCCGGTCAGCATCTGCTTGATATCATCGGCAACGTCATAAATGATCGAATAATACCGGATATCGACATTGTCGCGGCGCGACTGTTCACGGGCCTGCTGGTTAGCACGCACGTTAAAGCCGATGATCAGGGCATTCGATGCCCGCGCCAGCGTCACGTCGGATTCGTTGATGCCGCCAACGCCACTATGCAGGACGCGGACACTGACTTCGTCATTGCCCAGTTTCTGCAAGGTGCCAATAAGCGCCTCGACCGAACCCTGCACGTCGCCTTTAATGACGATCGGCAGTTCCTTGGTGTCACCGGTCCCTGAAAACATGTTTTCAAGGGCGGATTTCTTCATCGTCGCGGCCTGCTGTTCGCGGGTACGACGCTGACGGAATTCGGCAACTTCACGCGCCTTGGCTTCGGTTTCGACAACCACAAAGTCATCACCCGCCGACGGCACACCGTTCAGGCCGGTTACTTCGACCGGCATACCCGGCACGGCATGATCGACCCGCACGCCATGGTCATTGACCAGGGCGCGAACACGGCCCCATTCCGCACCGGTGACAAAGATGTCACCGTTATTGAGCGTGCCGCGCTGCACCAGAACGGTCGCCACCGGACCACGGCCCTTTTCCATCCGGGCTTCGACGACAACGCCATCGGCAACACGGTTGGGGTTGGCGCGCAGATCCAGAACTTCGGACTGCAACAGAATGATTTCTTCAAGATCGGTCAGGCCGTCGCCGGTTTTGGCTGACACTTCAACGCACTGGGTTTCGCCGCCCATTTCCTCGACCACGACTTCGTGCTGAAGCAGTTCGGTTTTCACCTTGGTCGGGTTTGCGCCCGGCTTGTCGATCTTGTTGATCGCAATGATCATCGGCACATTGGCAGCCTTGGCGTGGTTGATCGCCTCGATGGTTTGCGGCATGACCGAGTCATCAGCCGCCACCACCAGAACCACAATATCCGTCACCTTGGCACCGCGCGACCGCATTTCGGTAAAAGCAGCGTGGCCCGGCGTATCGATGAAGGTGATCTTGGCACCGCTGGCCATCGTCACCTGATAGGCGCCGATATGCTGGGTAATGCCACCGGCTTCACCACTGACAACGTCGGTTTTGCGCAGAGCGTCCAGCAACGAAGTCTTGCCGTGGTCAACATGGCCCATCACGGTCACGACCGGCGGACGGGTAATCATCTGTTCTGCGGTATCTGCCGCCGTGACCAATGCTTCTTCAACGTCGGACTCGGACACACGTTTCATGTTATGGCCGAATTCCTCGACCACCAGCTGCGCGGTATCGGGATCAAGGCTTTGATTGATGGTGGCCATCACGCCCATACCCATCAGGCTTTTGATCACATCGGCCGCACGTTCCGCCATACGGTTGGCAAGTTCCTGAACGGTGATAACGTCCGGAATATTAACGTCACGGACGATTTTTTCTTTCGGCTTCTGCGCGCCATGCATGCGAGCCTTGGATTTGGCCTGCTGGCGCTTGATCGACGCCATCGAACGACGGCGACCGCCTTCATCACCGGACATTGCGGTGTTGATCGACAGCTTGCCCCGACGACGGACATCTTCCGTTCCCTTGCCGCGCGGCGTACCACGACCGGCCGCATCGGCTTCGGCAGCTTTTTTGCGCGCAGCAGCGGTGCGGGCTTCTTCTTCGTCCAGTTCCTTGCGGCTTTTCGGCTTGGCCGCCGACGGCGCCGAACGGCGACGTTCTTCGGGCACCAGCGGTTCGGCCGGTGCGCCCGGAATAACGTCTTCCGCGACGGCTTTTTTGGCTTCGGGTTTTTTCACCTTCGGACGCGGCGCAACGGCGGCCGGCGCGGCCTCGTCGTCGTCACGCCCAGCAGAAACCGGAGCAGCAGCAGCGGCTTGGGCGGCTTCGCGTTTCAGGCGGGCATCTTCCTCGGCCTTTTTGATCGCATCCAGACGGGCGCGCTCGGCGGCTTCGGCTTCTTCCTGCTTGCGGCGTTCATCCGCTGCCTTCAGGGCAGCCATCCGCGCAGCGCGTTCGCTGTCGGTCAGGTGGCTGTGGTCTTCAACAACCCGCGGCTGTTCCTTGACCGGTTCGGGCGTTGCAACCGGGGCCGGTGCATTTTCGGCAACCGGCTCGTCCTTTTTCACTTCGCGGAAGCGGCCGGAGTCGTTTTTCTCGAATGTCCGCTTCTTGCGCACTTCAACGGTCACAGCTTTGGACCGTCCATGCGAGAAGCTTTGACGTACCTGCCCAGCCTCGACCGTTTTGCGCAATTCAATTTTCGGTCGATTGAGGCTCAGCGGCTTCTGCTCCGTATCGCGATCACTCATAATCCGTCCAACTTCCTCATTTCCTGCGGGGTGGGCACATCCTGCCGACCCTGTCTGTCTGTTCGACGCATCCTGCCTTCAGGCTGCGCGAAATCCTTCAAGCCGCTGTAACGAGCGGCCCAGCCGTTCTGCCAGTCCTCCCGGCGAAACGGCCACATGCACTGCGTGATCCCGGCCAAATGCCATGCCAATCTCGGCAGCATCCAGAACGGAAAAGACCGGCAGATCATATGCTTTCGCAGCGATCTTGCCTTTTCCGTCTGCGGCACCGTCACGCGCCGCCAATATCATTACCGCCCCCTCGTCGATGCGGGCGCGGACCTTTTCATACCCGGCAACCGCCTGTCCGGCACGACGCGCCAGCGACAACAGATCGATACATTTCCTGACCAGCAAAAGCTCGATCCGGTCTGCCAGCGCCGGGTCAACCACTACTTTTTGTCGGGCTGCCCGGGCAAAAGCATTTTTTGCACAGGCGGTATTTACCACATCCCGCGACGGGCACAACCATAATCCCCGTCCCGGCAGGCGTTCCTCAAGATCGGGCACGACCGTATCATCCGGGCCGATCACAACCCTGAGAAGATCTTCTTTCGCCCGGACTTCGCCGGTGACAATGCACCGGCGTTCCGGTTCCACGCGATCCTTGCCGCCTTTACGGTGCGACATGGTCGACCTCCGATCCGCAATCAGGCTTTGTCGCCCTGATCTTCGGTTTCGCCTTCGGCTTCAAGATCATCAAACCAGCCTTCGGCACGACGCGCCGCCATAATCAGGTCATTGGCCTGATCCATGGTGATGGTGTCGGCATCCCCGGCAAATTCAATCAGCTCGTCACTGGCAAGATCGGCGAAATCTTCAACGGTTTTAACGCCGTTTTCGCCCAACTTGACAACAACCGCCAGTGACAATCCCGGGAATTCGACAAGCGCGTCATCGACCCCAAGTTCTTCACGGCGTTTTTGCAGACGTTCGGCTTCTTCGGCCAGATAGCTGCGCGCACGATTGCGCAGTTCTTCGGCGATCTCGGCTTCAAAACCTTCGATTTCCGACAATTCGGCCAGCGGCACATAGCCAACTTCCTCAACCGAGGTAAAGCCTTCGGCGACCAGAAGATGGGCAATGACTTCGTCAACATCAAGCGCCTTGACGAACATTTCTGCCCGTTTGCGTGATTCTTCCTGACGGCGTTCGCTTTCATCTTCTTCGGTCAGAATATCAATATCCCAGCCGGTCAATTGCGAGGCCAGACGCACATTCTGACCGCGACGACCAATGGCCAGGCTGAGCTGGTCATCAGGCACCACCACTTCGATGCGGTTGGCTTCTTCATCCAGCACGACCTTGCTGACTTCTGCCGGGGCAAGGGCATTGACGACAAACGTTGCCGGGTCTTCCGACCACTGGATGATATCGATTTTTTCACCCTGCAATTCGGCAACCACCGCCTGCACGCGCGACCCGCGCATACCGACACAGGCCCCGACCGGATCAATCGAATGATCGGATGACTGTACCGAAATCTTGGCACGGGAACCCGGATCGCGGGCAACCGATTTGATCTCGATGATATTATCATAAATTTCCGGAACTTCCTGGGCAAAAAGTTTTGCCATGAAAGTCGGATGGGTGCGGGACAGGAAAATCTGCGGCCCGCGCTGTTCGCGACGGACATCCAGGATCAGGGCGCGAACCCGGTCCCCCTGACGCACGGTTTCGCGCGGGATCAGCTCTTCGCGGCGCAGAATGGCTTCGGTGCGACCGATATCGACCAGAACATTGCCAAATTCAACGCGCTTGACCAGACCGTTAATGACTTCGCCGATGCGGTCCTTGTATTCGTCAAACTGGCGTTCGCGTTCAGCATCGCGCACTTTTTGCACAATGACCTGCTTGGCGGTCTGGGCGGCGATGCGGCCAAAATCAATCGGCGGCAACGGATCAACCAAAAATTCGCCCAGCTCGATCTTTTCATTGCGCAGGCGGGCTTCTTCCAGCGACATCTGGGTGAAATCATTTTCGATGTCGTTGGTCACCTCGACATAGCGCGCCAGCTTGATTTCGCCGGTTTTGCGGTCGATATGGGCGCGGATGTCATGCTCGTGACCATATCTGGAACGACCGGCCTTTTGAATGGCCTGTTCCATCGCACCAAGGACTTCATCACGATCAATGCCCTTTTCGCGGGCGACGGCATCGGCCACCTGCAAAAGTTCCGGACGCGGCATTCCCGAAGTTGTTTCCATTTCCAGCCTCTATTCAGCGTTCTTGTCAGCGCGACCGGGGCCGGTGACATACGCGATCAATTCATCCGACAGCACAAGTTTCGACTTGGCGATATCGGCCAACGGCAACAATTCGCGTTCGCCATCGACAATCAGGGCGACCGCATCATTTTCAATTCCATCCAGCTTTCCGCTGAAACGGCGACGGCCATCAACCGCCACCACCATCTCGACCTTTGCTTCAAAACCGCGCCAGTTTTCAAAATCCTTGCGCCGTGACAGCGGGCGGTCAATGCCCGGTGAACTGACTTCGAGGGTATAGGCGCCCGAGATCGGGTCTTCGACATCCAGCAATGCCGAAACCGTACGGCTGATTTCCGCACAATTTTCAACATTGATGCTGCCCTGACCATCCGCGCGGTCGGCCATGATCTGAAGAATCTGCGTGTCTTTCCCCATGATGGAAATCCGCACCAGTTCAAACCCCAGCGCATTGATCGACGGTTCAATAATTTCCGCGATCCGCACCATCAAAGGGTCTTTTAACTGTTGTCCGATCAGTTCAGCCATATAGCGAGCCATACCCCAGAATGCACAAAAGAGCGGGCCGAGGCCCACTCTTTGTCCGAAATTACAAAAAGCTTGGCGGCCTTATACCGCCAGTTTTCGCAGAAATCAAGTCACGATCCTGATCGTCAGGCCCTTTTCAACCGCGGGCTTTGACGATTTTTGAGGATCAGGCCTGCACCCGATCCGATTCAAGCAGGCGGCGAAAAAAATCGAATGCCGATACCGCCCCGGCAATCACCGACGATTCTTCGGCCTGATCCAGCCGCAAATTATTCATCTGATCGACAAATCCGCGCCAGTGCTTGCCACGTCCTTCGGTATGCCCGGCCAGATGCCGTGCCCCGAATTCCTCGTTCAAATTCAGTGCGGCGGCGGCTTTTAACAAAAAGGCCGCCCCCAGCGACGATCCTTCGCATACATAAAGCCAGCCCAGACGACTTGCCCCCTGTGCCGCAATGGTGTCACCGGGCATATCGGAAAGGGTCGTGACCCCCAAATCAGCCAAATCGGCTGATACCGCGTCGAACCGGGCCCGCGCCACCAATCCCGGCAATTGCACATTCAAATCCGGCGCATCATAAAGCGGCTTCATCGCCCGGTGAAACCGGTATTGCATCGTCAGAAACCGGATGTAATTGGCGCGGCTGGCAAACGGGTCCATCGCCATCACCATATCATCAATTTTTTGATGGTTGCTGGTGGTTTCCTGCTTTAACCGCGCCACCCGTGGCGGCAGTTCGGCGCACTCAAGAACATCGCTGTGCATTATCGTCCCTTTATTGCTGGATTTTAAACGGGATAATCTCTCTTTTATCTGAGACGAATGGCAGATAACGATTTCTGAGATACGGCTTAAAATCAGTCCTCGCGGAAGGCACGGGCAAACTGGTCGCTGAGCGGTTTGAACAGATAACTGAGGGCGGTGCGTTCACCGGTTGCAATAAAGGCCTCGACCGGCATGCCCGGCATCAGGCTTTGTGTGCCCAGACGGCTGATTTCACCGGCATCGATCCTGATGCGTACGCTGTAAAACATCTCGCCGGTCAGATCATCGCGGGTGAGATCGGCCGCCACCACCGACACCCGGCCATCGAGTTCCGGTGTTGTGCGCTGGTTAAAGGCGGTAAAGCGCAGCATCGCCGGTTGCCCCGGCAGGACCTGATCAATGTCTTGCGGGCGTAACTGGGCCTCGATCACCAGTTCATCATTGTCGGGTACGATCCCCATGATCCGGTCGCCCGCCGCCACAACGCCACCCACCGTATGCACCGCCATCTGATAGATCGTGCCATCATAGGGGGCGCGAATATCGATGCGGCGCAACTGGTCGCGCAGGGCGATCTGTTTTTGCATCAGTTCGGCCAGTTGCGGGTCAATATCGGACAATTCGGTCAGGATTTCGGTCTGACGGTCCTGATCCAGTTGCAAAATCGCAATTTCAGTTTCGGCAATCTGCATGCCGGTCCCGGCAATATTGGCAATCAGTTCGCCACTTTGCCCGGCAAGGCTGGCCTTTTCCCGGCGCAAGGCCGCGACACGGGTAATCGGCACCAGTTGTTTGTCATACAACATCTCCAACCCGCCCAACTCATCGACAATGTGGCGGCTTTCTTCTTCCTTGGCCTGTTTTTGCGCCGTCATCCCGACCACGGTTTCGCCCAGTTGCAACAAACGTTGCTGCAATTGCTGTTTTTTGGCATCCAGACTGGCGCGCCGGGCGGCAAACAGGCTGCGTTCGGCGGCCACCAGTTCGGCAACCGCCGGGTCATCCTGCCGGCCGGCAAAGACGGCGGGCAGGGTCAGGTCATCCGCCCCGTCCCGTTCCGCGATCAGCCGCATGCGCCGGGCACTGAGCGCATCGATCTGGCTTTCGGTAATGGCAAGGCTGGCGCGTGCCATGGTATCATCAAGGCGCATCAGCAAATCGCCCGCCGCCACCCGGTCGCCATCCCGCACCCTGATTTCACCGACAATTCCACCGTCGGGATGCTGAACATCCTTGACGTTGCTATCCACTACCATCTTGCCGCTGGCGACCACCGCCCCGGACAGTTGCGCCACCGCAAGCCAGCCCGCAAGCCCCGCCGCCATCAGCACCACCACCCCGACTCCAAACACCATATGATTCCGCAACGATCTTGCCGCCGGGCTGATTGGGGACAAAGTCGAAATTTCCCGGTCATCACCGGACGGTTTTTGGGAGTTAGATCCGATAAATGTCATGCGCTTTCCTCCAGCGGGCGCATGGTTTTACGCAGGATATCGTCACGGGCACCAAGGGCGACCTGCCGCCCGTCCTGAATAACCATCGCCAGATTGACCGCCGCCAGCACCGCCGGACGATGGGCAATCAGCACCACAATCGCCCCGCGCCGACGCGCCCCGGCAATTGCATGGGTCAGGGCATGTTCACCCTCGGCATCCAGACTGGCATTGGGTTCATCCAGCACAATCAGGAACGGGTCGCCATACAGGGCGCGGGCCAGCCCGATCCGTTGGCGCTGCCCACCCGAAAGGGTGGCTCCGCCTACCCCGATCCGGGTATCATAACCGTCAGGCAGACCCAGAATCATGTCATGAACCCCGGCCTGCCGGGCGGCATCGACCACTGCATCGGCCGGAGCATCCGGATCCAGACGGGCGATATTGGCCGCCACACTATCGTCAAACAATTCCACATCCTGCGGCAAATAACCGATATGCCGCCCCAGGCGGTCCGGGTCCCAATGATGCAATTCCGCCCCGTCAAGGCGGATCGTTCCGCTTTGCAAGGAACCAATCCCCACCAGCGCCCGGCCAAAGGTCGATTTGCCCGATCCACTGGGCCCGATCACGCCAAGACCATCCCCGGCGCGCAACCGCACATCGGCAATCCGCACCAGAATGCGGCCATTATTTTGACCGCCGGACACACCGGGAGCCCGCACTGCCAAATTGGCGACTTCCAGTTTTTGCACCGGGGCGGGCAGAGGCATCGGATCATCCTTGCGTGCCGCAACGCCCAGAATTTTTTCCAGACGATGATGTGATTGCCGGGCGGCAATAAAGCCGCGCCAATTGCCAATCGCCTGTTCAACCGGAGCCAGGGCCCGCGCGGTCAGGATCGAGGCGGCGATCATCGCACCGGGCGAGACTTCCTGCATAATCGCCAGCCACGCGCCCAGCGCCAGAACCCCCGACTGCATGGCAAGGCGGATCACCTTGATATAGGCGGTAAAGGTTGAATTGACGTCGCCCACCCGGTTGTTATCGGTCAGATAATCCTGATGCAATTGCGCCCAGCGCCGGGTAAAGGCACCGGTCATGCCCATGGCGCGAATCGCCTCGGCATTGCGGCGCCCGGCCTCAATCAGGGTGCTGCGCCGGGCGGCCTGCCCGTTCATTGCCTCAACCTGTTTGCGGGTTGCCATTTCGCTGATCAGGGTCAGCACCACCAAAATCACCCCGCCCGCTAGTGCCATAACGCCCAGCCACGGGTGAAAGGCAAAAATAATCCCGACAAATAACGGCATCCACGGCATGTCGCAAATTGCCATTGGCCCGGCCCCACCCAGAAACTGCCGGATCTGATCCAGATCATGCAGGGGACGGGCGGTTTCACCACCGGGTTTCAGGGCCTGATCAAGGGTGGCGGCAAGGGCATTTGCGCCCAGCTGTTCATCCACCCGCCAGCCGATCCGCACCAGCATGCGGGCCCGCAACGCATCCACCGCCCCCAGAAACACATATAAAACCGCCACCAGCACGATCAACGCGGTCAGGGTCGGCAGGCTGCGGCTTGCCAGAACCCGGTCATAGACCTGCAACATGAAAAGCGGCCCGGTCAGCATCAGCAAATTGGCAATACCGCTAAGCACCCCGACCGACAAAAACGCCCCGCGCACCGCCCGAAGGGCTTGCGCCAGCACGCCCTGTTCACGGGATTTCTGCCGGGAAGATCGACCTTGATGCGACATGACATATCCGGGGGTTGGAAAATCAAAAGACACTGGATGAACGGCAGAAAGCGCAAACAGGCCGGGGACTGCGCAAACCGCAGCCCCCTTTCAATGCCCGTTACGATCAGACGAAATCGGTCTGATCAAGGCTGTTGAAATCAACACCGGTCAGGGTGATGGTGCCATTGGCATGGGTGATCAGCGCATTACCGTTGCCGTCATCGCCAATCGTGACCGAGTTGTAATCGATATCAAGAAGATCGGTACCGTCGGTGAAATCGGTAACGGTGTCGTCACCGAAGCTGGCCGAGGTGTCGAATTCAAAGGTATCCGCACCGCCATTGCCGGTCAGAACATCATCACCGGCCCAGCCGCCAATCACGTCAGCGCCGCTGCTGCCGTTGATTTCGACGCCTTGGGAGGCGAAAGTGCTTTCAAGCGTTGCAATATCACCCGTGCGCAGTTCTGCAAGAACAGAGTTGGTTGCACTGTCACCGGGATTCAGGCCGGAAATGTCAACTTGTGAATCGGTGAATTCGAACAGGCCGGTACCCGCATCGTACCCCAACGCACTGCCAAAGGAAATCTGGTCAAGATTGCCCGCAACAGTGTGATTCGACATGTTGTATTCAAACATACCCGATCCGGTTGTTGCCAAAAATGCACCAGTATAGGAACTGCTGCTATTCTGGTCTTCCAGCCAGAACTGATTGCCAAGCTCGGTCGGGGACGCGCCGCCAAAGAACGAACCGTAGTTACCTGATCCGCTCGAGAAATTATTGTCAAAATCATCGAGAAACGCCTGAAGATCAACGCCGTTGCCCGAACCGTTTGCGGTAAGATCAATCGTAATAGCCATTTCACAATTCTCCATTTGCATTTTTGCCCCAACCAATGAGGCAACTATTTGATAATGACTCTTAGTATCATATATAGTCAACAATTTTTTTGTTTAAAATCAATTACTTAAATGAAAAATAGAGTATCAGGCCGGAGCTTTCACCAGCCTGTTACTCTCCAGTTCAAGATCATTTTTCAGAATTCAGAAATTGCCGCTAAGCGTCATGATTGCTGTCCGTCCCGGGGCCAATATCAGCCCGCCAAGTGCCTCGACATAGGCTTCATCGGTCAGGTTATTGACCGCAAAGCCGAATTTCACGTTATCGTTGAATTCATAAGAACTATACAAATCATACGTGCGATATCGCAGAATGCTTTGTGCATCGTCGCCAAGATTGCCGGCGATATTTTCTTCGGGATAAACAAAGGTCGCACGCGCACCGAGCGTCAGACTTTGATCAAACATCCGCACACCGCCATCAAGCGTATATTTGCGCTTGGGCAAGGTATAGACTGTCGTCAAACCGCCTGCTTTGCCCCAATGCGCTGGCAAGCCTACCGTGCCGGGCATTGATGGTATGGCATTAAGCGGGAAAATAATCGGATCGTAATTTCCCGTCAGATCCGTATCGGAGAATGCCATACTGCCGGAAAGATATATTTTTTCAGCGTCATAGGCGACTTCCACCTCGTTGCCCGACATATAAACCGGATCAAGCAAATTGACATAGGATTGCGCCTGCGCAGCCTGTGTCCAACCCAGAGGAGCACTGATGGTTCGCGGCGTCGGCTGGGCAACAGCCGCCGAAACGATATAGTTTTCAATCTTGGTCTGATAATGAGACAGCTTTGCCCGGAAACCGTCATTTTTGACGAATACATCATCAAATTTCAGATTGACGCCAAATTCGGTGGTAAAAGAGTCCTCGGACTCAAGATCAGGATTGGCGTAAAATGGAATAGGCACGCCCGCAACATGACGCCCTTTGATCATGCCTTCCATAATCGTCGGCGGACGATAGGCCCGGCGATATGACCCAAAGAACTGGATACCCTCAAACGGTGATAAACCAAGGGTGACAGATGGCGAAATTTTATGACCGGATAGATCGATATCAAGTGGCGTTCCGCCACTTTCACAAGTATTGGCAGGGTTGTATTGCTCGCACCAGTATGAATCGCCATCCAGTTGAAACCGATCATAGCGCAAGCCGCCAGTCAACTGCACGAGTCCGCCCCAGTCAAAGGTTCCGTCCATAAACGCACCCTGGACATCCCGCTGACCGTTTGGCGTTGATCCTTCCAACTCAAACCCGAATCCAGCCCCGCCAAGCCCCAAAGTTTCGGAGCCTGTTTTGGTTTTGTCCTGAAAGGTTTCAACGCCATAATCGAGACTGAAAATGCTATCCCGGCTTATAACTTCATCAAGATAGAATTGGCTCGTATTGGCTACGTCAAAACCATAAGTATCTATTTTGTATTCCGTGTTGAATGCGTCGGTCGATACGGCTCCGGCAGCGGTATAACGCGCAGGGCGAAATTGCTTGTTTTCCGTCTGCGTCCACCAAAGACCGGTTTTCAAATCAATAAGATCGGTTTCCGGGTTCCACGAGTGTTTGGCAGTAACGGTATGAGACGTCGCTTCGTTTAAATCGTTATATTGCAAATCTTCGCCGGTTGCTTTTCCGAAATTTGTTGTAAAACCGACATAGCCAAGATTGAGATCCTGATCCTCTGACAGCGCAATATTGGCCTTGAAAAGACCGGCACTCTGTTGTTGGTCGGTATATCTTTGTTCCTCACCACCCGCTTCAACCAGTGTTCCCGCACCACTCTGAGGACGCGTTATATACAGGCCCGGATTGTTTTCGCCCCCCTTGTACTCCCCAACCAGCTTGCGACTGAAGGCCACCGCAACATCGAATTTCGGCGTTACACGCGCAGCAACGGACACATCACCCGCAAAGTCATATTCATTATTGCCGCGCGAAAGATTGATCTTGCCGCCAATATCCTCGTCAGCATCCAGAATATCGTCGGTATTCAGTGTTCGCATAGAAACAATACCGCCCGATGTTCCAGCGCCGCCGACACCGGAAAAGTTGCTTTTTTCTACAGTGACATCCGCCAGCAACGCGGTATCAATATACATTCTGTTGACGACGCCGTGACCGGACTGATTGAAGTTCTGACGCGCACCATCAATGTTCATATTGACGCGCCCCTGATCCTGCTGGCCGCGAACATTGACAGACAAGCCGGGTTGCTGACGATTGCCCGCAACGTCAACACCCGGAACCTGAGAGAAAATATCCGCGGCATCCCTGCCCGGTACTTTTCTTATATTTTCTGCCGTAATCACCGTCACCGACCCCGGCGTGTCGTAAACCCAGTCCGGATTACCATTATATCCAACGGCATTTCTTCCAGCCGACACCTGCACCGGCGCGGTCACCACCTCGCCATTACCAACGTCACCGGCAATCATTTCCTGAATGCTGATAGTGTTGGCATCAAGGGATCGCCATGACAGACCGCTGCCATCCAGAAGACGGGTCAACGCATCCCGGGCAGTCATATCGCCCTCCACAGTCGGCACCATGACATTGTCTGGCAAACTGCCATCGACCACGACATCAAGCCCCGAAATCTGCGCAAACGCCATCAGGGCGGCGGGCAAGGGCTGGGCGGCGATGTCAAAATGAAAGCTTTGTCCGGCAAGGTTGCTTTGTGCCAGTTCGCTTTCGGTGCCCGAACCGGCTGTTTGAGCCTGAAGAGGGACCGGGATGATGGCCATCAGGCTGCCGGTCAACGCAGTTGCCATCGCAAAGCGCGCCATCCGGGGTGCGATTTTGACGGGGTTAACAGGGACAAAGCAAATTTCATAGGTGGGGCAGGGCAGGGCGGATGGCATTCGTATCGTCTCCTGAAGAAAGGGGGACGCCTGTGACAGGTCACGGTGCGTCTTGCTCTTTCCTTGAGACGAAGCTGATTTCGATATATCTGACGAAGAACGATATTTTTTGCGAATAGTTCTTATTTTTATGTGAATCACCCCTAAATCAGGGCGGATGGAAGCGGTTTCAGGCCGCCCGGATCACGGTCAGATAATCGGTAAAATGATCAACCCGCACCGGCAAAGCCTGCGCCAATGCCGATACCGCTGTGGCGGAGCGATCCAGATCGATCATCAATGTCACCGGGCGGGCTTTCAATGCGTCGCCGATAATCACAATCTTGCCCGGTTGCCAGCGTTCCAGAACCTGCACCACATCAGACAACGGTTGCCCCATGAAAATCAGACGCCCTTCCCGCCAGGCAAGGCTGGTTGCCACATCCACCCCATAAGGTTTGCCGCGCTGCCCGTCGCGATACCGCACAGCATGCCCGGCCTTCAGTTCCCCCTGCATACCCCCGAAACGCAGATCAACACTGCGTCGGGCGGCAATAACAGTGGTTTCGCCCTCATACAGGGCAACATCGATCTGCCCGCCAAAGGATTGACTAATGCCGTTACCTGACTCGACAAAAAAAGCTGTGTTGCTGGCCGACATATCAAAAAATGCTTCGCCATGATGCAGATGCACGCCATTTATCCCGCCCTGTGTACGCAACGACAGGGCGGTATTGCTGGCCAGAACGACATCAACCCCACCGGGCAGGGTCATATTCTGACGCTCGCCCACGCTGGTTCGCAGATCGGCAAAGGAATGCCGCCGGGTGGTTCCCCATCCAGCCACCAGCACGGCAATGGCAAGACCACCGCCGATGAAAGCACGTCGCCCGACCGTGCTGCGCTGTGCCAGATCAAGGCTGGCTGTGCCGTTCCAAAGCCGTTCGATATCCTCGAACGCGGCCAGATGGGCCGGGTCCGATATCCAGCGGGCAAAAGCCGCCCGATCCGCAGCGGTTTCACTGCCATCAAGCAACAAAGCGAACCAGTAAACAGCCTGATCCGCGATAGCGGTGTGTTGTGCCGCGTTACCGGTTTTTGCGATGTTGGTCATGGTATTTTGCCCGTCTGAATTGACCTCATTTGACATATGACGAAGCAGGTCGCCCGATTTCTGATGTCAAAATCAATTCAGTCTGAATTTTAGTGATATTTTTCCATTTCCGCCTTCACCAGCGTCAGGGCCCGAACCATGCGACTGAAGGCTGTCTGAGTTGGAATGCCCAGTTTTTCGCCGATTTCGGCATAGGTAATACCGTCAATCCGCGCCAGAATAAAAACATCGCGCAAGTCACGCGGCAAATGATCCAGCGTCTTTTTCAGCATCTTCAGTTCCTGCCGCGACCAGACAATCTGTTCGGGGGAGGGCGCATCATCCGCAATCATGCCAAACACCTTGTCCGGGTCCGGAACAAAAGACAAAATGCGTTCCCGACGACAATGATCAATCACCAGATTATGCGCAGTCCGATACAAATAGGACTGGGCATATTGCACTTCGGGCAGCGACGGTGTTGTGACAATCCGCAGGAAGGTATCCTGCACGATATCGTCAGCCGTATGCATCGCCAGATTTTTCCGCCGCACAAAATGCAGCAGTTTTGTCTGGTATTGCCGAAACAATGCGTTGATATCCCAGTGTGTCACGCGACGAAGCCTTCGCAAAATTCCCGGTTTTAGGGATCTGTTGCGCCGACATTAACGCTTTTGACAATCATTCGCAAATATAAAGATATCAGCCTTCGATACGCGCCCGCCGCCGAAACCGCAAATAGCTGCATTTCTTGCCCTGACGCAGGGCTTTTTGCTCGTACCGTGTTTTGATCCAGTCCGAAGGCGGGTTGCGCCAGTCCCCGGCAGTGTCGGCCAGCCATTCAAAATTCGGGTGATTGTGCAGATGTTGCAAGGTCCAGGAAATATATTGCATATCGTCGCTGGCGACCCGGAATTCCGCCCCGTCCTTTAACAGACGTGCCATCAGCGCCAGATTTTTCGGGCCAATAAACCGGCGTTCCGCATGGCGGGTTTTCGGCCACGGATCGGGAAACAGCAAAAACGCCCGGTCAAAACAGGCATCGGCCAGTTTATAAAGCAACGGGCGAGAATCATCGGGCACAACCCGCACATTCACAAGGCCCCGTTCGTCGATATGACGCAACAGGCTGCCGACACCATCCATAAACGGTTCGCAGCCGATAAACCCGACATCGGGATGGGCTTCGGCCTGCCCGGCCAGATGTTCGCCACCGCCAAACCCGATTTCCAGCCACATCTGTTGCGGACGCACCGAAAAATAACCCGCCGGATCAACATTGCCGGTTTCGGGATAATCAATGCGGATGTTTGGCAACATTTCATCCACCAGCGCCTTACGCGACGGTTTGAGAGGACGGGTGCCGCGACGTCCATAAAAATTGGGTCGGTCCGGGGTCGGTATCGGTCTGTTGCTGCGCATTGTCTTATGTCTGTCAGGGATAAAATCAAACGGGCGACCCAGAAGGCCGCCCGCGTCTTAACATGTCTGGCGATTTTGGCAAATCGCCGCGTGATCTTTCTTTGGCCTCAGGCCCCGAAGGCCGATTTCAAATCATCGACCAGATCGGTGCGTTCCCACGAAAAACGCCCATCCTCTTCGGGCTTGCGTCCGAAATGCCCATAGGACGAGGTCGGCACATAAATCGGACGGCACAATTGCAGATGTTCGCGAATGCCGCGCGGGCTGAGATCCATCAATTCACGCAGGATTTTGCCCAGTTTCAGTTCGTCAACATTGCCGGTTTCATGGGTGTTGACATACAGTGCCAGCGGTTTGGACACGCCAATGGCATAGGCAACCTGAATCGTACAGCGCGTTGCCAGACCCGCCGCCACAACGTTTTTGGCCAGATAGCGTGCGGCATAGGCCGCCGAACGGTCCACCTTCGTCGGGTCTTTGCCCGAAAATGCGCCACCACCATGCGGTGCCGCCCCACCGTAAGTATCGACAATAATCTTGCGCCCGGTCAGACCCGCATCGCCATCCGGACCGCCAATCACAAAACGGCCCGTCGGATTGATGTAAATTTCATCTTCGGCAGGCATCCAGCCTTCCGGCAAGGCCGACTGGATATAAGGCAGAACCAGCGCACGCACATCGGCCTGTTCCAGGTTGGCGGCGTGCTGGGTCGATACCACGACCGAGGTTGCGCCAACCGGCTTGCCATCGACATAGCGCAGGGTGACCTGGCTTTTGGCGTCCGGGCCAAACCCAATGGTCTTACCAGAATGGCGATCTTCGGCCATTCTGCGCAAGATATGGTGCGAAAACTGGATCGGAGCAGGCATCAATTCATCGGTTTCATTACAGGCATAGCCAAACATGATCCCCTGATCGCCCGCACCCAGATCCTTGTTACCCGCCGAGTCAACGCCTTGGGCGATATCGGCCGATTGTTCATGGACGTGGCATTCAATGCTGGCGGTTTTCCAGTGAAACCCCTCCTGCTCGTACCCGATCTCGCGGATAGCGTTCCGGGCGCGCTCAATCATCACATCCTTGGTAACGCTTGCCGGGCCGCGAACTTCGCCGGCCAAAACAACGCGATTGGTGGTTGCCAGTGTTTCAACAGCAACACGCGCATCCGCATCGGCGGCCAGAAACGCATCGACAATGCTGTCGGAAATACGGTCGCACACCTTGTCCGGATGGCCTTCGGACACGGATTCACTGGTAAACAGATATTCGGTAAGGGACATTTTCAACCTTCTCCGGTGAAAAAGGGTTTCCAAAAACTGGACCGGAGGGCCGTGGTACGAATGTATCCATCAGCGCCCACTTAGCCTTTTTTTGCGTGGTGGCAAGCGGTCCAAATCCGTCCACGTATTTCAGGGTCACAAGTGACCGACTGCCGGTTTTGCCTGATCAGACAGATATGGTCAAGTCTGATTGCCGATGACAGCGGTGTAAAATCATTCATCCACAAAGAAAAACGCATCCCGGCACAAAGCAGAGATGCGTTTAAATTCAGCACAACCAGAGGGTTACTGGCTGTCTGCGGTGGCTTCAACCGCAATCACAATACCCATCGATTTGACCAGTTCAAAAACCCGTTTGCGCTGCACCGGATCGGTAATCCGGTAATAGGCGCGCACCAGCTCAAGGGTTTCGCGACGGTTCATCGGGTCATTGTCGAACGGATCCGGGCTTTCGGACATTTCGCGACGTTCATGCACGGATTTTGCCGAAATTTCGTCGGGCATATCGTCAAAAAAGAACGATACCGGGACTTCGAGCACCCGCGACAGATCATAAAGGCGCGACGCCCCAACGCGGTTGGCACCGCGTTCATATTTCTGGACCTGCTGGAATGTCAGACCAATGGCTTCGCCCAGTTTTTCCTGGCTCATCCCCAAAAGGGTCCGCCGTAAACGGATGCGCCCGCCGACATGGATATCCACCGGATTGGGTTTGCCATTTGCGGTGCGGCCACGACCACGACCGCGTGTGTTCTTTACGATAACGGTTTCATCTGCTGGCGACATTGTCCTGATCCTTCCTCACTCCGACCTCCACCCTGTTCTGACGAGGGATACATGACGGGCGGTTCGGCGTATTATAAGGCCACCTGACGGGAAGTATGAAAGCGTTCATATCCCAATACGAGAGCGGCAAAGAAAAGGACTATACCGTAAAATGGTATATCACGCCACAAAGAATATACTGTGGTATTAACTTTCCCACTCAAAAGGGGTGATATCAGAATTTCTGCTGTTCTTAAGGGTAGAGAACCCTGTATGCGGCCATAGGCATCAAAGGATGCCGAGATGCCGGTATAGGCTGCCCGCACCAGCGGCAGGCCTTCTTCGATGCTGCGGAACCGGGCGGCGGCCAGATGCTGATACGGCCCCGCACTGTTACCGAACCAGCCATCATTGGTCACATTAAGCAACCATTCGGGGCGGTCCTGATCATCGGTCACGGCCCCTGGAAAAATCACTTCATAACAAATTAATGGCGAAAATGAGGGAAACCCGGCAACCTTTAAGGTTTTCGGACCATCACCGGCCGAAAAATCGGTGCGCCCGGCGGTCAGTTTCGGGAAAGGCAGGAAATCCCGAAACGGCACATATTCGCCAAACGGTACCAGATGAAATTTATCGAAACTGCCGATAATTTCCCCCAGATAATTGATTGCCTGCACCGAATTCCAGACCTGAAATTCCTCGGTCTCCCGGGGGAAAGTACGCGGTGCACCGGTGATCAGGACATCCTGCGGCCCCAGAACCGAGGCCATTTGCAACCGCAAATTCCGATTGGTTTCGACAAAAAAGGTCGCCGCTGTTTCCGGCCATACCACAATGCGCCTGCGATCTGGCGGCACATCATCGGGCCGTACTGACATTGTCATCAGTTTTTCAAAATGCGCCGCCTGCAAATCGGGCTGCCACTTCAAGCGTTGGGGAATATTGGGCTGGATGATTTGCAAAACCGGCACATCCGCCGGACTGTCTGCGATATCGGTGATCAGTTCCGGCGCAGTATTGAGGCGAAGGGCACCGCCGCCCCATAACACAACCGGGATCATCACCCCGGCAAGGGCCGTCATCCTGCCCCGTTGTCCCTTGATCAGGGTTGCCGGCAAAGTCGCAAAAAGGGCGGTTATCACCGTCAGGCCATATACCCCAACCGCCGAGGCCAATTGCATCGGTGCCGCATCAAACGCCCAGACATGCGCCAGCAAATTCCACGGAAACCCGGTCAGGATATGGCCGCGGACAAATTCCGCCACCGCCCACAGAACCGCCAGCAACACCGCACGCGCAATCATGCCCTGTGCCAGACGCCAGCTTGCCCAGACTGCCAGCATCGGAAAAATGGCCAACCCGCCGCCCAACCCCAACAGGGCAAAGGGGATCATCCAGCCATAAATTTCGGGCTGGACCAGAAAAGCATGACTGACCCAGTAAAACCCGACGGCAAAATGCCCGGTGCCAAACCACCAGCCCGCCGAAAGCGCCCCCTTGTGACAGCGCACCTCCTGCAAGCTCCATAACAAAACCGCAAAGGCAATCGGCAGAACCGGCACAATAAAAAAGGGCGGCAAGGCCAGAACCGCCGCCGCCCCGGACCCGGCCCATAAAAACCGCCTTTTCCAGCCGCGCAGGCCCGAAAGACGCAAAGCCAGATTTTCAAGCATTTTTGGGATTTACCTGCTGCGGCGTCTCGCCATCCGGTGATGGCGTATCCGGCCTGATGGTGTGAATCCGCACCCGGCGGACTCGCCTTGGATCAGCATCGAGTACTTCAAATTGCAGGCCGGACGGATGTTCGATCAATTCGCCGCGGGCCGGGACCCGACCCGCCAGCGAAAACACCAACCCGCCCAACGTGTCGATATCCTCGTCTTCTTCCTCGTCCAAAAGGCTGATACCCAGCTTTTCCTCAAGGTCTTCAACCTCATAGCGGGCATCGGCAACAAAACAGCCATCCGAAAGCCGCACCAGCTTGGGCGTTTGATCGATATCATGTTCATCGTCGATTTCACCGACGATTTCCTCGACCAGATCCTCAATGGTGATCAGGCCATCAATTCCACCAAATTCATCGACCACCAGCGCCATATGAGTGCGCGACAGCCGCATTTCCGACAGCAAATCCAGAACCCGGATGGCCGGTGACACAAACAGCACCCGGCGCAACAATGTCTGGAACCGGAATTCCTTGCCCGCCGTCGCACAGCCCAGCACGTCCTTGATATGAACCATGCCGACAATATCATCCAGACTGTCGCCATAAACCGGCAAGCGCGAATGGGCTTTTTCAACCATCATCGCCACCAGATCATCGAGCGTCACATCCTTGTGGACGGCGACAATATCGGCACGCGGCACCATAACATCTTCTGCCGTCATGTCGCGCAGCGTGATGATATTTTCAAAAAGGCTGCGTTCATGCAGGGAAACCGGCTCGTCATCCTCTTCGGTGCGTTCGGCCAGTTCTTCAAGCGTATCGCTGAGCGAGGCTTCGCCATTGCGCGATTTCGCCCGGCGCAATCCGATGGCAGATGCCATGCTGCCCCAAAAGGATTCGCCATCGGAATCCTGATTACGATCCCCGCTGTCGCGGGGATTAATACTGTCTTTTTCTTCGTCGCGTTCGTTTATGTCGTTCATCGTCCTGTTTCGACATCCTGATCTTCAATGGGTTCATAGGGATCGTCAATGCCCATCCGGGCAAGAATAAGGCGTTCAAGCTGTTCCATCTTGTCGGCCTCATCATCGTCAATATGATCATAGCCGACAAGATGCAGCGTGCCATGCACCGCCAGATGGATCAAATGATTAACCAGCGGCTTGTTCTGCTCCTGTGCCTCGCGGAGACAGGTTTCACGCGCAATCACAATATCGCCCAGCATCAGCGGCATATCCGGGGGCATGTCAAAATCGCTGGCCTCGTCATCGCTTTCAAGGCTGGCAAAGGATAACACATTGGTCGGGCTGTCCTTGCCGCGATAATCACGGTTTAAAATCCGCACCGCCGCATCATCGGTCAGCGTCAGGCTGATTTCAATCACCGGTGCCCGATCCAGCAAGGACGGACCATTTTCGCCGTCCGCCAACGCCCCGTCCAAGGCCGCCGCATCCAGAGCCTTTTCAACCGCCCCACGCACCGCATCGATTTCAACCGCCTGCCAGTCCCCGGCATCTTGCGTGATGTCAAGATCAAGCGGGGCTGTCATTGCTGTCCTGTCCTGCGGTCTTGCCTTTTTTCCCGCCCTTGTAACTGTCCTGAATTTTCTTTTGCAGGGCATCGGCAGCATCATAGGCAATCACAATTTTGGTCACCAGCGGATGACGCACCACGTCGCGCTGGTCAAATTGCACCCGTCCGACATCTGCAACACCTTCGAGAATTTCAAGGGCATCGCGCAGACCCGATTTGGTGCCGGGCGGAAGATCGATCTGGGTCAGGTCGCCGGTCACCACCATGCGTGATCCTTCGCCCAGACGGGTCAGGAACATTTTCATCTGCATCGGGGTGGAATTCTGGGCTTCGTCCAAAATCACAAAGGAATGCGCCAAAGTCCGCCCGCGCATGAACGCCAGAGGGGCGACTTCAATTTCGCCGCGTTCCATGCGTTTCATCACCACATCACCAGGCAGGGTATCGTTCAACGCATCATAAAGCGGACGCAAATACGGATCGACCTTGTCTTTCAGATCACCTGGCAAAAAGCCCAGCCGTTCCCCGGCCTCGACCGCCGGACGCGACAAAACGATGCGGTCTACCTGTCCCTGTAACAACATCTGCACGGCCATCGCCACCGCCAGATAGGTCTTGCCGGTCCCGGCCGGGCCGATGCCAAACACCAGTTCATGATCGAGCATCGCCTCGATATAATCTTTCTGGCGTTTGGATCGCGGCGAAATTCGGCGTTTTTTGGTCTGGATCGCCAGACGCGCCCCGCCAAATACATCCGCGCTGCCACTGCCGCCGTTTCCGCCATTCCCCCACGGATTGGCTTCGTCGGGTTCAGACAGGCGCAGGGCCGCATCAACCGTTTCGGTATCGACACGATCAATATCACCCTCGCGCAAGCGGCTATAAAGCTGCGATAAAATCAGTTTTGCCTGTGCGACTTTTTGCGGATCGCCCGATAACAGCACAATCGAACCCCGGTTGCCAATATCGACCCCGGTTCCTTCGGAAAGGCGGGTCAGGTTTGCGGCCTGTGGTCCATATAGAATCTGAACCAGCGCATTATCGGAAAATTCAATCTGGGTGGTATCCTTGACAGGTTTTTTGATCTTGGCGGGGCTTTTGGTCCTGGCGGGGGTGGGGGTAACGCTCACGCAACATTCCTTTCCGAACCGCTGCCTTCGACCAGTTCGCCACCAAGCGAATTGGGTCGGGCTTCGGTAATTTTCAGGCGAACGATCCGGCCCAGATCGGCCTCGCTCAAACCCTTGACATAAACCGGCTGCATATACGGGCTGCGCCCGACAAGCTGACCATCATATTTGCCCATCCGGTCCAGCAACACATCCATTTCCTGCCCGATACAGGCTTCGTTGAAGGCAATCTGCTGTTCGGCCAGCAATGCCTGAAGACGGGCAAGACGGTCAGCCTTGACATCTTCGGGCACCTGCAATTCCATCGCCGAGGCCGGTGTTCCCGGACGCGGGCTGTATTTGAAACTGTAGGCCTGAATAAATGTCACGTCGCGCACCAGTTGCAAGGTGTCTTCAAAATCCTTGTCCGATTCACCGGGAAAACCAACGATAAAATCCGACGACAGGGCCAGACCGGGATTGGCAGCCTTGAGTTTTTCCACAATCGCCCGATAATCGGCCCCGTCATGTTTGCGGTTCATCGCCTGCAATACCCGGTCCGATCCCGATTGCACCGGCAGATGCAAAAACGGCATGACTTTGGGTACATCGCGATGGGCAGCAATCAGATCATCATCCACATCACGCGGATGCGACGTGGTATAGCGAATGCGGTCCAGACCATCGATTTTCGCCAGTTCACGCAACAACCGGCCCAAAGACCATTCTGCGCCATCGCCATCGGCGATACCGGCCCCGTGATAGGCATTCACATTCTGACCCAGAAGGGTGATTTCGCGGGTGCCATGTGCGACCAGTTGCCGGGCTTCGCGCAGGATATCGGGACCGGGGCGCGAATATTCGGCACCACGGGTATAGGGCACCACGCAAAACGTACAAAATTTGTCACAGCCTTCCTGAATCGCCACAAAGGCGGAAAAGCCCTGTTGCGAGACCTGATCTGGCAAATGATCGAATTTTTCCTCGACCGGGAAATCGGTATCGATGATGCGGTCAAACCCCATCGCCCGGTTGGCACGCGCCACCATTTCGGGCAGACGGTGATAGGTTTGCGGCCCAAAGACCATATCGACAATCGGTTCGCGACGCATCAGTTCGGCCCCTTCGGCCTGTGCGACACACCCGGCCACCGCCACGATCATGCGGTCGCTGCCATTGGCCTCCTTGGCTTTTTTATGCTTGCGCAAACGGCCCAGATCGGAAAATACCTTTTCCGATGCCTTTTCGCGGATATGGCAGGTATTGAGAATGACCATATCGGCACCCGCCGGATCATCCACCGACTGGTAACCCAACGGGGCCAGAACATCCTGCATGCGCTGGCTGTCATAGACATTCATCTGACAGCCATACGTTTTTACAAAAAGCTTTTTGGTTGCGCTTTCTTTCCGGTCCAAATCCTGCTCCTGCGCCGAAAGCGGCGGGGAAATCCACGCCGCATGACGGACATCGTCGTTATCTGAAATCAGTATACGGCGAAACGGTCAGGAACCAAATTGACATCCGGTGTTACCGGTCAAAACAGACGAAAATCTTCTGAAACGACCGCAAGTGGCGCACAAGCAATCAGATCACCGCGCCGCCCGCCATGCGCCAGCGGCACAAATGTCGCCCGATTTGCGCCACTCAGCGCCGCCTGGTGTCCCCGGGCGACCATCGTTTCACACATCTGCGCCAATTGCTTGCGCGATCCTGCCTGCGCCAGCGTCACCGGTGGATGTACAATCAGTTCCACCGTTACCTTGCCCAGTGCGAGAAACTGCCACAAATGCGGGGCCAAGTCCATATCCCCATACCACGAATAATAAGCCCGCAGATCACGGCCCATCGGCGCACCATCCAAACCGGTTGCCGCAATCGATACCGGCTGCAAACGGACCTGCGATCCGTCAGGCATCTGGCGTTCGGCAACCCCAAACAGGGTGGATTTAAAGGGCAGGACCCGATTGCCGTCATTGCTGGTTCCTTCGGGGAACATGATCAGCTTGTGCCCGGCGGCCAGACGCCGACCCAGTTCATCGTTCTGGGTACGAGACCGCACCGGGCGACGTTCGATAAAGGTGGTGCGCTGCAATTTCGCCAGAAATCCATAAACCGGCCAGCTTGCGACCTCTTTCTTGGCAATGAAACTGCCTCGCACCAGCGATCCCAACACCGGCACATCCAGATAGGACGCATGATTGGCAACGATGATGCCCGGTCCGTCCATCATCGGCACACCCGATACCCGCACCTCGATATTGAGGATTTTCAGGCACAGCCCATGATAAAACCGGGGCAGATCATCCGCCAGTTTCAGACGCAGCAACACCGCCACCATTTGCACCGGCAGCAATAACAGCGTCAGCAACGCATACATCACAAGCCGGATCGCGGCACAGGGATAACAGTTCACGATACCCTCGCAGTCCGTTCATAATGCTTGTAATAACGGTCGGTGACTTTTTCAGTCGGCAGAACGATGCAGATATCGGTGGTGTTGAATTGATGATCAACCACCGCACCGTCGCCGACATAACCGCCCAACCGCAAATACCCCTTGATCAGCGGTGGCAGATCACGCAAGGCCTGCCGCGGATCGACATTATGAATTTCGGACCGCGCCATTGATTCATAGCGGTCCTCGATGGCGCGCGGGCGCATTTCTTCGGGGGCCATATGATTGTGATGCAAATAGGTCAGGGCATCGCGGAAGGCATCCGGATCGGTGCCGTGAAAGGATGCACAGCCAAACATCAGCTTGATATCATATTTGAAGACATAGGCGGCAATGCCCTGCCACAATAATTGCAGGGTTGGCATCGTGCGGTAATCCGCCTCAACGCAGGACCGGCCCAGCTCCATGATTTCGCCGCTATTGCCAACATTGGCCAGCATCGAGTCGATTTCATATTCATCGGCACTGTAAAAGCCGCCATGACGGTTGGCCACCGACTGGCGCAACATGCGATAGGTGCCGACAACGCCCTTGGCCCCGGCTCCGCGATTATGATCAATCACCAAAAGATGGTCGCACAAAGGATCATAGGAATCAAAATCGCGTTCGACCTCGGCCATTTCGGCAGAGGGCTGCGCCCCCCGTTCTTCGTAAAAAACCTTGTAGCGCAATTTCTGACTTGCCAGGATTTCGTCTTCCGACTCCGCCAGGCGGACTTCCAACCGTCGCTGCTGATCGTCGCTCATCGCAACTCCCTTTCGTACATGTGCGCAGAGTTTGCGCGACATTCCGATCAAGAGCGAGTGAAGGCTTTGTTAAGAAATCGTAACAAAAATATGAAAGCCATCCGCATCAAAATACGGATGGCTTTTCACACATCAACTATTCTGAAACCGGCAGAAACCGGTTACTTTTCGTCTTTGGCAGGAACGCCGTAAAGTTCAAGGCGATGACCGACAAGCTTGTAGCCAAGCTCGCGGGCAATTTCTTCCTGCAATTTTTCAATCTTGTCATTTGAAAATTCGATGACGTTCCCTGAACGCATATCGATCAAATGGTCATGATGTTCTTCGGTCAGTTCCTCGTAACGGGCGCGACCGTCACCGAAATCATGTTTTTCAAGAATATCGGCTTCTTCAAAAAGGCGCACCGTCCGATACACCGTAGCAATCGAAATTTTCGGATCAATTTCGGTTGCCCGGCGATAAACCAGTTCCACATCGGGATGGTCTTCCGAGTCTGACAGCACCTTGGCGATCACTCGCCGTTGTCCCGTCATTTTCAGACCGGCATCAATGCATTTTTGCTCGATGGTTGATTCTTCCAACATAATCTTTTTTCTCGTTTCCGGTTCCGCCTGCCCCCATGGCCAGGAAAGTTGATCCAGGCCCCGATCTGTTATCTCGCTAAATATCGAGAAAAGTCACACATATCGCAAGGTTGTTTTCGCGAAATATTTCCTCTTTGACTTGCCCGGTGCGATTTTCGGCGCTAGTCCGGTCATATCACCTGTTCACACGAGGCCCCGATGACGCCATTTTCCCCGGATGATACCCTTGATATCACCCGCGATATCTGTCCGATGACCTTCGTCAAAACCCGCCTGAAGCTTGAAAAAATGGCGGCGGGCCAAACCCTTGCCGTTACCCTGAATGAAGGTGAACCGCTGATCAATGTGCCGCGGTCGGTAACGGAAATGGGTGACGAAATCCTTGAACTGATTGAAATGCCTGACCATCCGGGCATCTGGCACCTGATTATTCGCAAAAACTGAATAACCTTGCACCTTGTGGGACTATAACAGCTTTAATCGCCCCAGCCCAGTGCGCAGACACCCAATTTGCGCTCCATTACCAGCGCATCCACCCTGCGTCCGGTTTTGCGGCGGTAATATTCCTTGCGACGACCGGTTTCCTCAAATCCGCAGGACCGATACAGGGCAATTGCCGCGCTGTTATCTTCGGCCACTTCCAGCAACAGGCGGTTCACACTGCCGTCGCGCAAGCGTTCCGTTACCGCCGCCAGCAATGCCTGCGCCACACCGCGCCGCCGGGCAAAGGGGGCGGTGATAAGGGTATTGATTTCCGCCTCGTCCATTACCGCCTGTATCAGAACAAATCCCAAAGGCCGATCAGCACCATCCCCTCCCTGATCAAAGGCCAGCAGGCCAAAGGCACCGGGCACGGCCAGCAGGGCAATGATATCATCTTCCGGCCACGGATCATCGAACCCACCAGCATGCAACAATGCCGCCACCCCGGCAAAGGCCGGGGTCAAGGGAATGATTGACAAGGGTAATGCCGATTCCGGTACCGTCATGACGATGCGACCGGTTGATCCTGTTCATCCATGCGTCTTGCATCCGGGGCACGTAAATAAAGCGGCACCGGTGGCAAATTGCCACCGGATTCCCAGCGTCCGGCGGCAATTTGCGCCACCACACCGGCACGCGGCAGACCCGGCGCAGTGCAGGCATAAAAAGTATCCGGGGCATGGGCGGCGGCGGTCAAAAGCCGCGGCGTCGCATCCCCGGCCAGAACCGTCGGGCCGGGCGGAGCCAGCATCAAGGCCTGACGCGGTGGCAGGCATTCTGGCGGGCCAAGCGGGCGTTTTTGCGCATCAAAGGCCTGGGCGAAAATCTCGTTTCGTTTGCTGTCGAGCGCGACCACAATATTGCGGCCCTGATGATCGCGTTGCGTAACCCCCCATGCAACGGCTTCCAGCGAACTGACGCCGACCACCGGTATTTTACGGCTAAGCCCCAATCCGCGTGCCGTGGCAAGACCAATGCGCATACCGGTAAAGGCACCGGGACCAACCGTTACGGCAATGCCATCGACCTGATCAAATGTCACACCGGCCTGATCAAGGCTACGTTCGATAAAGGGCAACAGGTTTTCAGCCTGTCCGCGTTCCATATCCTCGTATGTTTCGCCGCGCACCACCCCATCCACCAGCACCGCCGTTGACAGCGATGTTGACGCGGTATCAATCGCCAGCAGGATCAATCCGGCAGGGTCTTGTGGCAAAGTGCTTTGCGGAGCCACCTGATCTGCGCTAAGGGAATCGGAACGCATTTGGCCGGTCAGCATTTTTTTGATGTAGTCGGTAAACTTCAAGAACAGGGAGCCTCCGCCGATGGCGCTGGTTGAAATAACGCCGCAAGAATATGATGTTGAACTCGATATCGTTTATGCCACGAATCGCAATTTCACCGGAATGCCAATTTATACGCGCCCGGCCTGCTATCTGCATCCCGATGCCGCGATCTGCCTGAAAAAAGCCAGCCAGCTTGCCCGGCGTCAGGGGACGCGCATCCGGGTACTGGATGCCTTTCGCCCACAAGAAGCCCAGCGTGCCCTGTGGAACCACACACCGAACCCCGATTTCATCGCCAATCCCGATATCGGATCGCCGCATGGTCGCGGGGTGGCCATTGATCTAACCCTGTTGGATCAAAACGGCAAGGAACTGGATATGGGGGCAGGGTTTGATGAAATGCATATCCGGTCCTATCACGGGGCGGACGGGCTGAGCCGTGTGGCCGAAGCCAACCGGCTTTTGTTGCTCGGCATCATGGTGACAGCCGGGTTTGAATATTACACCCATGAATGGTGGCACTATCAGTTGCCCAATGCCCGGACCCGTTACCCGTTATTTTCCGACAGCGCCCTGCCGGTGCCGATGATGTCGTGAAAATCGCAGACAAGACCGCGGCAGGCCTGATAGCACAAAGCCGCAACAGGCCGTTCGGCATCCAGAAGGATCGTATCGGTTTCGTCGCCGTCAAACGGTTCAAGGGTGGCATATTGGTTGGTCAGCAAACTGACAGGCATGAAATGGCCCTGCCGATGTTGCAGGCGCGCCTCGATCACCTCAAATCGTGCCTGCAAATGCACAAATACATCTGCGCCACCCCGGCGCAAAATATTGCGATAATGGCGTTTCAGGGCTGAACAGGCGACCACGCAGCCGCCCGGACCGGCAGATTGTTGCTGCATTTCGGCCCCAATCCGTTCCAGCCACGGTTGCCGCATCCTGTCATCCAGCGGCAATCCCGCACTCATGCGTGCCCGGTTTTGCGGCGGATGCAGATCATCGCCTTCGATAAAAGGCAGGCGCAAACGGTCAGATAACATCCGCGACAGCGCCGTCTTGCCACATCCCGAAACCCCCATCACAACAATATTCATGGCCGGGCTACAGGATTGCCTGGCCGGAGTCGGGATCAAATACCGATATCCGCGCCCCATCCGCCAAAATCGAGACCGAAGCCCCGGAGCGAAACACCTGTTCCGGGCCGGTACGCGCCGTGACTTCGGCCCCGGCCACCGCCACACGAACATATTGGTCCGGCCCGGTCGGTTCGGCCAGCAAGACCTTTGCCGCGCATCCGGCATCATCAAACACCAGATGTTCGGGCCGGGCCCCCAGCGTCACCGGACGATCCAGCAAATGTGCAGCGTGATCCGGCAAACCGGCAACAGGCAGGCAACCGGCCCCGGTATCAAACAATACGGCATCACCATCGCGCACCAGTTTGCCATCCAGAAAATTCATCGTCGGTGCGCCGACAAAGCTGGCGACAAAGCGATTGGCCGGACGGCGATAGACATTTTCCGGCGTATCATTTTGCTGGATGCGACCTTGTTCCAGAACCACCACCCGTGTCGCCAGTGTCATGGCCTCGATCTGGTCATGGGTGACATAGACAATGGTCCGACCCAGCCTTTCATGCAGGCGCTTCAATTCAACCCGCATATCGGCGCGCAATTTGGCATCAAGGTTCGACAGCGGTTCATCAAACAAAAACACCACCGGATCGCGAACAAGGGCACGGCCAATCGCCACACGCTGTTGCTGGCCGCCCGATAATTGCGACGGCTTGCGATCCAGAAGCGGGGTAATCTGCAACAATTCGCCAATTTCCGACACCCGCCTTTCGATATCAGGGCGTGCCATGCCCCGCATTTTCAGGCCAAAACCGATATTTTTGCGCACCGACATCGTCGGATACAGGGCATAGGACTGAAACACCATCGCGATATCGCGTTCATCGGGTTCCAGTTTTGTCATATCGCGCCCGGCAATGTGAATTTCCCCACCCGTCACCGGTTCCAGCCCGGCAATCATGTTCAACAATGTCGATTTGCCACACCCGGACGGCCCCAGCAAAACCAGAAACGCCCCGTCTTCGATTTCAAGATTGATGTCTTTCATCACGGCAAGACCGGAATAGGCCTTGGTGACACCGCGTAATTCCACGCCATTCATGTCGTGATTATCCTTTCACTGCCCCTGCGGCAATTCCGCGCACAAACAACCGCCCCGACAGCAGATAAACCGCCAGTGTCGGCAATGCTGTCAGCATGGTGGCAGCCATATCGACATTGTATTCCTTCTCGCCAAATTGCGAGCCGACCAGATTGTTCAGCGCCACCGTCATCGGTTGCCCGGACCGCCCGCCAAAGGTCAGGCCCAGCAAAAAGTCGTTCCAGATATAGGTGAACTGCAAAATCATCGCGACACCCAGAATAGGCAGGGACAGCGGCAACATCACATACCAGAACAATGGCCAGAACCCGGCCCCGTCAATCCGGGCGGCTTTCAGCAAATCCTGCGGTACTGTTTTGAAAAAGTTGCGAAACATCATGGTGGTAAAGGCCACCCCCCAGATCACATGTACCAGAACCAGCCCCGATATACTGCCAAACAGGCCCAGTTCGCGCACCAGAATGATCAACGGATACAGGGTGACCTGCGGCGGAATGAACATGCCCACCAAAAGGGCGGCAAACAACAGATTGGCCCCCGGAACCCGCCATGCCGCAAGGGCATATCCGGTCACCGACCCCAGCCCGACCGACAAGATCAGGGCGGGGATCACGATCCGTACCGATGTCATGAACGAGGATGACAATCCCTGACAGACATCACCAACCGCCTGGGTGCAATCGCCAAACCATGCCTTGCCCCATGCGGCAAAGGTGGGGTCGGTCGGCAGGGCGAAAATGCTGCCGCCACGGATTTCCGACATCGGTTTTAGCGAGGTCGAAATCATGATCAGAACCGGGGCCATCAACATAAAGGCGGCAACAATCAACAACCCATACAGCGCGACACGATTTAACCGCATTAGTGCGCCCCCCGCGCTTTGCGCAGTTCAAAATAGATATAGGGCGAAATCACCGCCAGAACGGTACACAGCAGAACAAACGCACCTGCCGCCCCCATGCCCAGTTCCTGCCGGTTCAAAATATGATCGACCACAAAGCGCGCAGGCAAATCCGACGAAAAGCCCGGCCCGCCGCCAGTCAGGGCAACCACAAGGTCGAAGGCCTTCATGACAATCGCACTCATGAGAATAAAGACCGTGAAAAACACGGTACGCATCATCGGGGTGATGATGTGCAGATAAACCCGCCATACCGGAATGCCATCCACCCTTGATGCTTTCCAGATATTGGGATCAACATTGCGCAACCCGGCCAGAAACAGCGCCATACACAAGCCGACCTGTTGCCAGATTCCGGCAATCGCCAGCGTATAGATCGACCGGTCCTGCCGCACGATCCAGTTAAATTCAAAGGTCACCCAACCCAGATCGCGCACCGCTTCCTGCAAACCCAGTGTCGGGTTCATCACCCATTGCCAGATCACACCGGTCACAATGAAAGACATCGATAACGGCATCATGAACATGGTGCGAAACAGGCCTTCACCACGCACCCCGCGATCAATCAGAATCGCCAGCCCGTATCCGATCACGACACAGCCACCAATAAACAGACAGCCATGAATCGCCAGATTCTGCATGGATGTCCACCAGCGTTCATTGGCGAACAGACGGGCATATTGATCAAACCCGGTGAAATTATAAACCGGCAACAGGCGCGACCGGGTCAGTGAAATGATAAACGTCCAGACGATAAACCCGTAAAAACAGACAATTGTAATAATCAGGGCCGGGATCAGGGCGACTCGCGCCGTCCAGTCCGGACGCCACCATCGTCTGTCAGGATGCTGTCTCCGCGCAGCCAGATGTGCCGGTTCGACCATATCTCTTTTCCCGCTTTGTTGGAACAATGCCGTTGCCTTGCTTGCGGTAGGCAACGGCACAAAACCGGTCAGACGCGCCAGCTTATTTGGCGTTGGCAATGGCCTGACGGAAGGAGTCACGACCCTGTTCCGGGGTCATGTCTGCACTGTTCCAGAAATTCGAGATGGTATCATCAATCGCCCCGGAAACCGAACTTGGCACACCAAACAGGCCGGTACTGACCAGATGGGTATTCGGGTCCTGAATGGTTTTGATGGCGTATTGGGCGCAGTCATCAAAGCTGTCATTGGGGATATCCATCCGCGCCGGGATCGATCCCTTTTTCTGGTTAAAGGCGATCTGCACATCCGGATCAAACATAACGCCTGCCATTTTTTCCTGGGCGGCGCGGGCAGCATCGGTGTCGATATTGGAAAAGGCAAACACATCCACTGTCATGATATAGGCAAGGTCTTCTGCCGGGGCAAAAACACAACCCACCGAACTGCCCGGTTCAATCCCGGCGGCAATGATTTCGCCCTTGGCCCAGTCACCCATGAAATGAAACGCCGCCCGGCCATCAATCATCATCGCGGTCGCCTCATTCCAGCGACGGCCGGGGCTGCCTTCATCGACAAAGGGCTTCAATGCGGCAAAGGTTTCAAACACCTTCAACATGGTGTCTGACATCAATAAATCTTCGTCCAGCGTACTATACGCCCTGGCATAAAAATCGCGCCCGGCAACGCCCAGCATCACACTGTTAAACAGGATGCGTTCCTGCCACGGTTGCCCGCCCAGACCAATCGGGATAATCCCGGCATCCTGAAGTTTTTGCGCGGTTTCAATAAATTCCGGCCAGCTTTTGGGTACGGAAACACCGGCTTTTTCCAGCGCAGCACCATTGTAGAACATCCAGTTTTCACCGTGGATATTGATCGGTGCGGCAATATATTTGCCGTCATGTTTGGCCGCCTGCATGATCAGCGGTGGCAATTTGTCATCCCAACCTTGCCCGGCGGCAACATTTTCGACATCAGCCAAAAGCCCCTGATCCGCCAGTTCGCGCAATTGTTCGCCAATCGCAAACTGAAACACCGTCGCCGGATCACCACCCAGCATACGGTTGACCGCCGCGGCCCGTGCCGCACTACCCCCGGCGATCGGCGTGTCGATCCATTCGCCGCCCCGAGCTTCATAACCCTTGCGAATTTCGGCAATGGCGGCCTGTTCACCGCCTGACGTCCACCAATGCAAAACCTCTGCCGTCTGGGCATTCAACGACGATGCCGATGCCCCGGCAAGCAAAAGAGCCGTAAGGCCCGCCACCTTTGTAAATCTGGTCATTCCGGTATCCTCCCGATTTTTTACGACGTTGCGCCCGACATGCTTCGGTTTAAATTCGTAACGTTTCGATTTTTTTGATAGGCCTTTCATTCAGGCTTGTCAATCAAGAAAACTTCCCCATAATGGCCGCAAATCCCAGCGGCATTATTGTTTTGCCGTAATTATCGAAACGTTACGAATTTTGGACCGGGCCACAGAACCCGGAACAGAACAGGGCAAGGAAACAGGAATGACCAGACACTTTCCCAAAGATTTTCGCTGGGGGGTTTCGACCTCCAGCTATCAGATTGAAGGCGGGGCCAGGGATGATGGTCGCGGTGCCACGATCTGGGACACCTATTGCGACACACCGGGCAAGGTCGCAAATGGCGAAAACGGTCGCATTGCCTGCGACCATTATCATCGCTGGGCCGAGGATCTGGACCTGATCAAAAACATGGGGGCGCAACATTACCGGTTTTCGGTGATGTGGCCGCGTGTGATGCCCGACGGCACCGGGGCGGTGAATGAAAAAGGCCTCGCCTTTTATGACCGGCTGGTTGATGGCATGCTGGAACGCGGTATTGATCCGTGGCTGTGCCTGTATCACTGGGATCTGCCACAGGCCTTGCAGGATCGTGGCGGCTGGGCCAATCGCGATATTGTGGGCTGGTTTGGCGATTATACCGATGTTATTGCACGCCGTCTGGGTGACCGGATCAAGGCATGGGTGACATTTAACGAACCCAATGTCGTCGCCTGGGTTGGTCATGAAGAAGGCCGCCATGCGCCGGGCCTGACCGACCCGCGTGCTGCCATGCGGGTGGCCCATCATCTGAACCTTTCACATGGCCGGGCAACCCGGATTCTGAAAGACATCTGCCCCGATACACCGGTGGGATTTGTCCTGCCGATGCACAAGGCCTATACCCTGCCACACCGGCACGAACAGGATGCCCATCTGATCGGCCTGTTTGAAGACAAATGGAACGGTGTTTTTCTGGATCCGGTTTATAAAGGGTACTATCCCGACTCGGTGATGGAGCGGATGGAACCGCATCTTCGGGAGGGTGACCTTGAAGCCATCCATCAACCGGTCGATTTTCAGGGCCTGAACCAGTATTTCCCCAGTTATATTGAAGCCACCGAAGGGCGTGCATGGCCGTTCAAACATGCCGAACCGCCGCGCTATTTCCGGCGCACCGAAATGGGCTGGGCGATTGACGGACGCTGTTTTTATCAGACCATCAAAATCCTGCAAAACCGTTATGGCAATCCACCGATTTTCATTACCGAGAATGGCGGCGCTTTTCTTGACCTGGCCCACAAGGACGGTCAGATCAATGATCAGGACCGTATCGCCTATCACAGCGAATACTTGACGGCGCTTCTTGACGCAGTAGAAGAAGGCGCAAATGTTCAAGGGTATATGCCGTGGTCGCTGATGGATAATTTTGAATGGGCTTATGGCTATGACAAACGGTTTGGTCTGGTGCATGTCGATTACAAAACCCAGAAACGCACCCCCAAGGCATCCTATGACTTTATGAAACACATCATGGAAACCAACAGCCTGTCATAATTTCGAATCCGAAATGAATATCAGAACAGACTGAAAGATAAAGGATTTCAATGGCAGCGGCGCGGCCCAATCTTCGCACCATCGCGGACCGTCTTGGCCTTTCGGTCACAACGGTATCGCGTGCCCTGAAAGACGGGCCGGAGGTCAAACCCGACACAGTAGCGCGGGTCAAGGCGACCGCTGCTGAAATCGGCTATCTGCCCGATGCGCGCGGCGTGATGTTACGCACCGGGCGCACCATGCAGGTCTGTTCGATCCTGTATTCTCACGAAGTAGGCGATTATGGTGACCCGGGCTTTCTGGCCCAGGTCGAAAGCCTTGCCCAAGGGCTGGATCAGGCGCATTACAGCCTTGTCGTTCTGGCCCAGACCAGCGAGGAAGACCCGCTGGAACCGGTGCGCCGCGTGCATATGCAACGCATGGCCGATGCGGTGGTGTTTTCGCGCACCACCTTGCAGGATATTCGCGCCAAATATTGTCTTCAGTACGATTTTCCCTTTGTGTCCTTTGGCCGGACCGAATTGCTCACACCGCATGCCTATGTCGATCATGACGATGAACAGGCGGCCTATGATGCAATCAAACGTCTGCTTAATGACGGGCACCGCCATATTGCGATGATTGATCCACCCGAAAAGCTCAGTTTTTTTGGCTATCGCAAACGCGGTGCACGCCGGGCGATGGTCGAGGCCGGGCTGGACCCCGACAGCATGATCTGGATGCCGTCCCAGTTATCCGTGCGGGCGGCGCGCGAAGCCACCCTGCAATTGTTCCGCCGCCATCCCGACACCACCGCATGGGTATGCGCCAGTCAGATGACGATGATCGGCGCGCTTGAAGCCTTGCCCGAACTGGGCCTTGATACGGTGCGTGATGGCATCGGGCTGGTCGGATTTGGCGGCATGCCGTTTCGCATGCTGTCGAAACAGAAACTGGCCTATTATTACCAGCCGCAACGCCGGGTTGGCAAAGTCCTGTCGGACCATTTGCTGGCCTTGCTGGATGGTACGCCCGCCGAAGACCTGCAAACGCTGCTGCCCTATCGCCGCATTGACGATCTGGCCGCCTTTCGCGATGGCGACGATCTTTAATCTTCAATCCGGTCTTGAAAACAGCTTCACCAACCTCATTTCCAGCCCCTTCATCGGCACCAGCACAACAAATGTCAGGATCGAGGCAATGGCCACCACATGCCACGCCGCCAAGGCGCAGGCAATGCCAAGGGCCGCCGCAATCCAGACCGTCGCCGCCGTGGTCAGGCCATAAACGCTTTTATTACGAGGCTGACGCAAAATTACCCCGGCCCCGATAAAGCCAATACCGGTCAAAACCCCCTGCAACACGCCTTGCACAACGCGGGACAGGGCATCAGGATGATCGACGAGATTTTCAAAATGCACGGCAACAACCGCCACCACCGCCGCCCCCAACGAAACAAGGGCAAGGGTCCGCATTCCCATCGGCTTGTCATTCACATCGCGGTTCAGTCCGATCAACATACCGATCACGGTCGCCGCACACAGCCGCAGGACCATATCGACAAGGGCGATGTCGAAATACTTCTCGGTATTGACGAAAAAAGAAATGTCGGACATGCCGGGCCTTTGTGCAGGATCAGATAAAAACCTGAACGCTCCGGCTCCACCAAATGTTCCGCCCAAGGCCAGTTAACCCGGCGCAACCATTTCTGCCGCCTGTATCATCAACCAGTCAAAAAATCGCCCGATCCGCTGATCACGAGACGGGCCGTCCAAAGTGATCAGAACATATTCAAATCCGGTCACCGCCATGCCCAGCGGAGCAATCAGCCGTCCGGCAACCAGATCATCCTGCACCAAAGGCAACGGGCCGATTGCCGTCCCCAATCGATTGACCGCCGCTTGCAGGGCGAAAAAGAAATGGTCGAAATATTGTTCGCTGGCCGGTAGCCCCTGATAATGACTGGCCTTTTTCCAGACCTCCCATGCATCGGGGCGGGTGCGACTATGCAACCAGCGCGCCCTGGATAAATCGCGCCCCAGAATGGTTTCCCAACAGTCCGGATCACATACCGGCCCGGCCCTTTCAGTCCATAAATGGGTCACATGATAATCGTCGGAAATCCCGAAATCGTTGCGACGGATTGCAATATCACATCCATCCTGCAACAAATCGATCGGCCCGCCCGCCAGACGCAAATCAATATGCAAATCCGGATTATTTTCACGAAACAGACCCAGACGCGGCATCAGCCAACGCATGGCAAGACTGGGTTCGCATGATACCGTCAAAATTGGCGAAGCAACATCATGGCGGTGAATCTCCTCAATCGCACGACCAAGACCATCAAGTGCGGTACCCGTCGCCGCCAACAATCTTTCACCCGCACGGGTCAGATAAACCCGGCGGTTTCGCCGGACAAACAGGGCGCAATCAAGTCGTTCTTCAATCTGGGCCACTGCACGGCTGATTGCGCCATGCGTCAGATTCAATTCTTCTGCTGCCCGCGAAAAACTTTGATGCCGTGCCGCAGCCTCAAAGGCGGGCAAGGATGCAAGGGGCAAAGCGTTCCGCTTTCTGTGAATATTACTCACAATAAATCCTGATATTTTTCGATTTTATGGCGGTCAAAATCATTTGATAATTGATTTTATCACAAATCAAGGAAGATTGATCATGGCCGGACTCCCCGATATGGAAATTCTTGCGGTTGCCATCGTCACCGTGCTGGCCGTCATCAGCCCCGGCCCCGATTTTGCAATGGTCACCCGCATGGCCCTTGCACGCGGGCGACGGGCCGGAATTCTCTGCGCGATTGGCATTGGATCGGGTGTTTCGGTTCATCTCGCCTATACATTGATCGGGCTTGGGGTGGTATTTGCCAGCAATGTCTGGATTCTGAACAGCCTGCGCTATTTTGGCGCGGCCTATCTGATCTGGCTTGGCTTTTCGGCCCTGTGGCCCGATTTGCGCCGCCTGATTTTGGGCAAAGCACAAAATACCACCTCAACCATGCCCGCCGCACCTTCACAGAAACCACAGACAAGGAACGGATCAGCCTTCTGGTCCGGTTTTGCCTGCAACGCACTTAACCCGAAAACGATGCTGTTTATCGTTTCGCTGTTCAGCCAAATGATTTCACCCGATACATCGCTGTCTGTCGGACTGGCTTATGGTATCTATATTGCCGCCTGCCACATGGTCTGGTTTGCATTGGTGGCCGTTGCGCTCACCCTGCCATCGGTACAGACCCGCATTCAGTCGGTCAAAATCTGGATCGAACGTGCGGTGGGGATTTGCCTTGCCGGGTTGGGCATCCGACTTTTGGCAAGCTGATATCAGATAAACAGCATCTCGCCCGATTGCCGGGCATCATTGAGAAATGTCACCACCCCGCCAACCTCGATGGCAAGGTCGTCTCGGCGTTTTTCATGTTCCAGCCCAAGGGCGCGCAGACCCATTTCACACACCATGAATTTGCCGCCAAGGGCGACACAGGCCGATAACAGTTCCTCGAAGGTGCCAATGCCGCGCTGGGCATATGTCAGATCAAGGCTGGTTGCGGTTGCCCCCTGCATATCGGGGCGCAAATGCCGCCAGCCGGACGGGGCCAGCACCGTGCGGCTGGCCTCCATCGTGAAAAACAGCGTCACCGCCCGGTTACTGGCAAGGGCGGCGCTGGCCATCACCAGCGCATAATGGACTTTTTCAAAACTGCCGGAAAACACCACCAGCGAAAGTTTTTTCGGGCTGTCGTCAGTCATGCTCATGGCAGGAAAGGTCCTTTATCGTGGCATTATCAGAACATAGCGGACAACCGGGATCACGCGGCACACGGATTTTGCGAAAACTGGCCGCCAGGGCATCGACAATCACCAGATGCCCCGACAGACCATCGCCAATCCCTATCAGTTCCTTGAGGATTTCAGTTGCCTGCATACCGCCAATTGTCCCCACCACGGCCCCCAGAACCCCGCCTTGCGAACAGGATGGAATGGCATCGGGCGGTGGCGGCGCATGATAGATACAGCGATAACAGGGGTGCGGGGCGCCCAGATGCGCCTTGAACGTCACGACCTGCCCGTCAAACCGCAAGGCAGCCCCGCTGACCAGCGTCTTGCCCGCGAAATAACAGGCATCATTGAGCAAAAACCGCGTGTCAAAATTATCCGACCCGTCGGCAATCACATCATATTGCGCAATCAGATCCATGACATTCCGGGCATTCAGCCGCATTTGATGGGTTTGCACGGCAATGTCGGGATTCATGTTGCGGATGGTATCACGTGCACTGTCCACCTTGGCCCGGCCCAGATCGTTCATGCCATGCGCGATCTGACGTTGCAGGTTTGACAGTTCGACCACATCATCATCGACAATGCCAATGGTTCCGACCCCGGCGGCAGCCAGATACATCGCCAAAGGCGAGCCCAGCCCACCCGCACCGACAATCAGAACCCGCCCCTGTTTCAGACGCATCTGCCCGGTGCCGCCGACATCCTTCAGGACAATATGGCGGGCATAACGGTGCAACTCATTTTCGCTGAAATCAAAATCCATCAAGACGCCCCGGTTGCTGACAGCCAACAGATAAGATGCGATTCATGATTTTGCCAGCCAAAAACCAAAAGCCCGGAAGACTTATCCTCCGGGCTCTGTGCCTGTGATATCGGGTTGCGATTATTGCAACCCTTCAAACAGCGCGGTCGAGAGATAACGTTCGGCGAAGGACGGGATGATTACGACAATCCGTTTACCTTCGTTTTCCGGCATCTGACCCAGTTCAATCGCAGCCGCCACCGCCGCACCTGATGAAATGCCGGTCGGCACCCCTTCGATGGCGGCCAGTTTACGAGCCATGGCAAAGGCTGTTTCATTACCAATCGTCATGGTGCGGTCAATGACGGAGGTATTGAGATTGCCGGGGATAAAACCCGCCCCGATGCCCTGAATTTTATGCGGGCCGGGCGCACCGCCCGAAATCACCGGGCTGTCTTCGGGTTCAACCGCAATGATCTGGACCTTGGGATTGTGTTTTTTCAGAACTTCACCCACCCCTGTCAAGGTCCCGCCCGTGCCAACACCGGCCACAAAAATATCAACCTTGCCGCCAGTATCCTTGATGATTTCCTGGGCCGTCGTGTTGCGATGAATTTCCGGGTTGGCCGGGTTGTCAAACTGCTGAAGCATGATCGCGCCGTCAATTTCAGCTACCAGTTCCTCGGCGCGGGCAACAGCGCCCTTCATGCCCTTGGCCGCCGGGGTCAGGTCGATCTGCGCCCCCAGCAACAACAACATCTTGCGCCGTTCCAGAGACATGCTTTCAGGCATGGTGAGGATCAGCTTGTACCCCTTGGCGGCGGCCACAAAGGCCAGCGCAATGCCGGTATTGCCCGATGTCGGTTCGACAAGGGTGGCACCCGGTTTCAGTTTTCCTGATTTTTCGGCGTCTTCGACCATTGCCAGACCAATGCGATCCTTGACCGAGGCCAGCGGATTGAAAAATTCCAGCTTGCCCAGAATGTCGGCCTTTGCACCTTCGGCTTTGGCCAGACGGCCCAGACGCACCAGCGGCGTTGCGCCGATGGTATCGATGATGCTGTCGTAAATTTTACCGCGAAACTCAGTCATGATTTCCTCGCACTTTTATGTGAAATTATATCTATCACATGATGATATTGTATTTATCCTGATTGTACCGGATATCAAGTCCGGGGCAATCTGTTTTTACATCTCATTGCGAATCCAAAAGGCAATCCCGATGTGCAATTCAGTGTTTTTGCAGCAAGATTTTGTGGTTTTTAGGGCCACACCATCGCAAGGACCAATACCAACCTAGATGATAAAATCGGGCGATTCTTCGATCCCGCTGCGCAAACCGGCATCCCGCGCCCGGTTGCACAAATCCTCGACCGTGATGGTTTCAAGGTTTTTCATCATGTCATCTTGCAATTCGCGCCATAATGGCCGCACCACTTCCTTGCCCAGTGGCGACCCTGCCGGATCCTCGATCGGGTCATCCGATGTTTCCATCGACCTTATCACCGACACAATATCGGCCAGCGTAATCCGGCGCCGTTCGCGGGCCAGCCGGTATCCGCCGCGTGGCCCGCGCACCCCGACCAGAAGATCGGCCCGCACCAATTGTTGCAGGGTCTGTTCCAGATAGCGTTTCGGAATGCCCTGACGTTCGGTGATATCGCGGCTTTGCACCGGTTCACCCGCCGCATTATAGGCGATATCCACCACCGCCTCGATGGCAAACAGCATCTTTTTTGACAGTTTCAGCATCGTCTTGGTCTTTCTCCCCTGCGGGCAACGGGTTTTCCGTCATTCTGCCCGAATGATAAAAATCAAAGGATCAGCACAGATGATCAACCAAGACCGGTTGATCCAAAACCGCCCGCCCCGCGTGCCGTTTCATCGAGATCATCAACCCTGTTCCAGCCCACCTGAAGGACCGGCGCAATCACCATCTGGGCAATGCGCATGCCGCGTTCGATGACAAAATCCACATCGCCATGATTGATCAGGATCACCTTGATTTCGCCGCGATAATCCGCATCAATCGTGCCCGGACTGTTGAGAACCGTCACACCGTTCTTGGCGGCAAGACCGGATCGCGGGCGCACCTGTGCTTCAAACCCGGCGGGCAGAGCAATCGCAATGCCGGTTTCAATCATCGCACGCTTGCCCGGCGCCAGAACCACATTGCCCGTAATCGCCGCCTGCAAATCAACGGCCGCGGCCTGATCGGTGGCATAGGCTGGCAGCGGCAAATCGGCCGCATGGTCAAGCAATTTCAAATTTACGTTCAAAGCCGTCATTGTGGTCTGTTATCCTTGTTAAGTACCCTGTCAGGGTTTTGTGCCCGCAAAATGGGCGATGATCTGTGCCACCAGGTGATCCGCCACCGCCTTTTTATCCTGACGCGGCCAGACATCATCATCCTGGGGCCGATCCTGACGGATCAGGTGAATTTGGTTGTGATCGCCGCCAAAGGTACCGCTTTCTGCCGTCACATCATTGGCCAGAATCCAGTCGCACCCCTTGCGCACCAGTTTCGCCCGCGCATGAGCCAACAGATTTTCGGTTTCTGCCGCAAATCCGATCACAAGGGCGGGGCGATTGGGCCCCGGTGCGCCAAGGGCTGCCAGAATATCGGGATTTTCGGCAAAGCGCAGATCGGGCATCTGCCCCGATTCATCTTTTTTAAGTTTCTGACCGGCACTTGACGCCACCCGCCAGTCGGCCACCGCCGCCGCACATACCGCAATATCGGCGGGCAAACTGTCTTGCACGGCCACCATCATTTCCCGCGCCGTTTCAACATGGCGCACCGCCATGCCCGACGGGTCGGGCAAAGCAACCGGACCACTGATCAGGGTGACTTCGGCCCCCGCCGCCGCAAGGGCCACGGCAATGGCGTGGCCCTGTTTGCCCGATGACCGGTTGGCGATGTAACGCACCGGGTCAATCGGTTCATGGGTCGGACCGCTGGTGACAATCGCCCGCTTGCCCGCAAGAGGCTTGGCTGCGGTCCGGGCGGTAAAAAAATCGGTGACGGCGGCAATGATATCCGCCGGTTCGGACAGGCGACCCGATCCGAATTCGCCACAGGCCAAATCACCCGATGCCGGGCCAATCCGCATTACGCCCCGGCTTTCCAGTGTGGCAATATTGGCTCGGGTTGCCGCATGGTTCCACATTTCGACATTCATCGCAGGCGCAATCAGCACCGGCTTGTTGGTCGCCAAAAGGGCGGTGGTTGCCAGATCATTGGCCATGCCCGACGCCATTCTGGCAATCAGATCGGCACTGGCCGGGGCGACAAGCACAAGGTCCGCCTCGCGTGACAGACGGATATGGCCCATTTCGGCCTCGTCAGTCAGGGAAAACAGATCCTGATAAACCCTGTTTTCAGTCAGGGCGGCCACCGACAGAGGGGTGACGAATTGCGCCCCGCCTTCGGTCAGGACCGCCCGGATCATCATCCCGCGGTCACGCAGACGCCGGATGACTTCCAGCACCTTATAGGCGGCAATCCCGCCCGAGATGATCAACAGAAGGTTTTTTCCAGAAAGCACTGTGGTTCCCAGTTATTTACGTTGTCAGGGTGTGGTTAACCTATCGCGTCCCACCCCGACACGCAAGTATCCTTCGCATTCCGTCAAAAACCCGGAAAATTCGTTAAATACCGGATCCGCCGCAAACTTTATTGGGCGGTCTTTTCCGGCACGGTATAAAGCATACCAAACCAGCGCCAGCGATTATCCGGCCCCAGACTGGTGCAATTGATCCGCCAGCGGCCCGGTGCCACCGGCCCGTCCAGACGGATTTCCACCCGCGCATCGCCCAGACGGGTCATTGTCGGCACACCGGAGGACGGATAACAATTCAGATCGCGGGCCGGACCATGCAGGGTAAAGCCAAAGGCAGGCGGATTGCGTTGCAACAGATAATCGGCCGGGGTGATGTCGCTGACCGGCATGGGCACCGAATTGGCTGCCAGCAGGAACCGTTCCGGCGTGCCATAGGATTCGTTTAACGCATAACGCGGCAGATAAAACAGATCAGCACTGTCATCAAAGGCTCCGCTATGCTGGCCAAAGGCCGCTTTGTATCCGGCTTCGAGGACGGCTTCGCGAACTTCGAGGCTGGCCTCGCCGTAAGGGTAGGCAAACAGATCAGGGACAAAGCCCAGTTCATCCTTGAAACGCTGTGCCGAATGAGCCAGTTCAGCCTTGACCGCCGCAATCGGCATGGTCGCCAGATGCGAGTGATGCTGACTGTGACCGCCAATCGTCACCCCTTCGGCAACCAGCGTACGCAGCTGGTCCCAGCTCATATAAGTACTGTTGTCAGTATCGACCTGTTCGGTCGAGACAAACACCGTCATCGGAAAATTGTGTTTCTTGAAAACCGGCCATGCCACGTCAAACACCGAACGATAGGCATCGTCAATCGTGATACCAACCGTCCGGTCCGGCAAGGATTCGCCATTGGCAATCGCCTGCACAATCGCCCCAACATCCATCACATGATAAGGACCGCGTTTCAGTTCGGCGATATGGGCATCAAGCTGTTCGGGGCGGATATTGGTCGAGGGATAATCGCTTTCGCCAAAGCGGTGATACATGAAAACCACCGCCGACGCCCCGGCTTGCGCTTCGGCAGGCGAGGCCACAGCAGGGATTGCTTCTGCCGCCGGTTCATCGGGTGCGGGCGTTTGCTGTGCCATCACCGGGGCAGCCATCACCATCAACAGGGTCATCACCACGGCACCGGCCATCTGCAATCGCAGGCGTCCCGTAACCGGGCGGACTGACTCGATTGCATTCGGATTAATATGCCTGTTCATTCCGGTGCTTTTCATACCTGCCGCTCCTCGTGCGATTTTTGCGACTGTACCGATTTTTCATCGCCAGATTATGGCAAACAAGCTACCAGCGAACCGTTTGTTTTTCCACAATTTTATCGAAAGACTTGCGGTCAGTGCAGCAGGTAATACTTATGAACAGGTCATCCTGTACCCCAAATTACGGAGGTTTCCATGCTGAACGACCAGGCCCTTGCCACCCTGTTTACCGATGCCCGCACCCATAATGGCTGGCACAAACGCGATGTGGACGAAAAACTAATCCGTCGCGCGTGGGACCTTGCCGTTATGGGTCCGACCAGTGCCAATTGCGAACCGATGCGCATTGTCTTTGTCAAAAGCGATGCAGCCAAACAGCGCCTTAAACCCCATCTGGCACCAGGCAATGTTGAAAAAACCATGAGCGCCCCGATCACCGCCATCATCGCCCATGACATGGAATTTTACGAAAAACTGCCACAGCTTTTCCCCCATGCCGACGCCCGATCATGGTTTGTCGGCAAGGAAGAAGCGATTAAAATCACCGCCTTTCGCAACGCCACCCTGCAAGCCGGATATTTCATCATGGCCTTGCGCGCCATCGGCCTTGATAGCGGTGCGATGTCGGGGTTTGACAATGCCGGAATTGATGCCGAATTTTTCGCAGGTACCCCGGTAAAATCGAATTTCCTGATCAATATCGGCTATGGCGACCCGGCAAAACTGTTTGCCCGCAGCCCGCGCCTTGGTTTTGACGAAGGCGCAAGCATTATCTGAGGATTCCGGGCGTCATTTTACAACCGTCAAAATCCCGCTTTGACAAGGGGTTGAAAACTGTCATCTAAGTTTGATTTGATATTTGACGGCAGATGATCATGTTAGGTGCCCGATCTGTAAAATGACGCCTGTATCTGTTTCGCCGGGAGGATGGCTTGGGCTTTCAACAATTGCTGTTAACGGCATCAACGCTGAGTTTCCCGGCTGCTGCCATTCTGACAGTGCTGGCGGCGGCGGGCCAGATTGGCTGGGGACTGGCGGTGATGACATGCGCCGCCATCTGGTTGGGTGTTGCCGGAATCCTGCGCCTTTATTTTGGTGATCTGCGCCGTGTAGCCCGCTATGCCGCGCAATTGCGCGATGAGTTTCGGGGTACCCCGCCGCCCGATCTGTCCTTTTCCGCTGCGGCCGAGCTGTCGTCGCTTTATTCCCAGATTGCCAGCGCCTTTCGCGACCGCATTGCCCTGCTCGAAGCACAAACAAGCACCGATGCCGAAATTCTGGATCATTTGCCCAACCCGGTGGTGATGGTCAATCGCCTGCGGGTGGTTACCGGTTTCAATCAAGCGGCACGTGCGCTGTTTCATAATCTGGAAACCGGCAAGGATTTGACCCGCTATATCCGCGATCCTATCCTGCTGGATGCCTTTGACGATGTGTCATCCGGGCGGCACAGCCTGAAACATACCGAATTTGTGCTGGCCGCCGATGCCCATCGTCATTTCGATGTGCTGACCGCCAGCCTGCCTTCTGTCGCCGGGGATCGCAATTATGTCCTGTCCTTTAGCGACCTGACCGAATTGCGCAAAGTCGAACAGATGCGCGCCGATTTCGCCGCCGATGCCGGTCATGAATTGCGCACACCGTTATCGGTGCTGCTGGGATTCATTGAAACGCTGGAAGGCCCGGCAAAGGATGATCCGGATGCCCTGCATCAATTCCTGCCGGTAATGCGCGATCAGGCACAACGCATGCAGCATCTGGTCGAAGATTTGCTGTCGCTGTCGCGTATTGAACTTAACGAACATACGCCGCCATCGGGCGATTGCGATATCAGTGCCGTGATCGAACGGGTAACCACCGGATTGAAAGTCAAGGCAGACGCCAAAAACATGACGATCCACGTCACATCCACACTGGATAATCCGGTCACCATCGGCGAAGACAAGGAACTGATTCAGGTGTTCCAGAACCTGATCGATAATGCCGTCAAATACGGCCATGCCGGAACCGAGGTTGAAATCGATATTGCAATGGCCAAAAACCCGCCTGCCGCACTGGCGCGGTTTCGCCATCCGCGCATCATGGCGGTTTCGGTGCGCGATCATTCCGACGGCATTGCGCGTGAACATCTGCCGCGCCTGACCGAACGGTTTTACCGGGTCGATAATGCCCGGTCGCGGGCGGTCGGCGGCACCGGTCTTGGTCTTGCCATCGTCAAACATCTGGTCCAGCGCCATCGCGGCACCATGACGATTGACAGTGAACAGGGGGTTGGATCGGTCTTTACCGTCTATCTGCCCGCCCGAACCGGCGATAATGTGCGAAAATTGCACAGCGCTTGAACAAACTTCAAACTACCTTGTAAAGCAAGGTCTTATAGCCTTCTGCGGCTGTTGAAGATGGACAGCGGTCAAGCTCCTGAAAACCGAAGTTCCGATACATCCCGACCGCAGATCCGCTTTTCAGATAAATTGTTTCAATTTCGAAACGTTTTACCTCATGCAATATGCGATCAATCAGATTACGGGCGATTCCCAGTCCGCGATAACGGTAAAGCGTGTAGACCGCTGCAATCCACGGTGTCTTATCAAGCCAGTCGGTTCCGTCCTGAGGCCATAAGCTTGCCATGCCGATTGGCAAGCGGGTTTCCCGGTTGATCGCCAAGAACGTTAAGGGCAGTGCATCTTTTTGAGCACAAGTCGCAAAGTATTCCTGTACCTTGGCAAGACTGCTATCGGGTTTTTGCACGCCCCACCGACCATATGCCCAAGCTGCACAGGCATCAACACAATCAGGTCTGTCAGCCAAGTACACAATGTCGAATGACATTAGTTTACATCCCAATGAACGTCTCAAATGGATAATCAACTATAAGTCATATATAGTTATGATATATAAAAGAAAAAGGCCAACACATCTGCGTTGGTCTTTTAATTTCAGTATTTCCAATAGAATATTTCTATTACAGAATAAACTTCGAAAGATCGGTATCCTTTGACAGTTCCTCGACCTGTTCGCGCACATAGGCGGCATCGATTTTTACATGATCGCCCGGCCGGTCGGTGGCGGTAAAGCTGATATCGTCCAGCAGTTTTTCCAAAACCGTGTGCAAGCGGCGTGCGCCAATATTTTCGACACTTTCATTCACATTGGCCGAAATCCTCGCCACTTCATCAATCGCATCATCGGTGAATTCCAGCGTCACATCCTCGGTCTTCATCAGGGCGATATATTGCTTGATCAGGGAGGCTTCGGGTTCCAGCAGAATCCGGCGGAAATCCGCCTCGGTCAGGGCCTGCAATTCCACCCGGATCGGCAGGCGGCCCTGCAATTCCGGCAAAAGATCCGACGGTTTGGCCAGATGGAACGCACCCGAACAGATAAACAGCACATGATCGGTTTTGACCGTGCCATGTTTGGTGGCGACACTGGTACCCTCGATCAGCGGCAACAGGTCGCGCTGCACACCTTCACGCGACACATCGCCACCGCGTTCCGAACGCGCCGTGATTTTGTCAATCTCGTCAAGAAACACGATGCCGTTCTGCTCGACATTATCGATGGCCTCAGCGGTTACCTTGTCCATATCAAGCAATTTGTCGCTTTCCTCGTCAATCAGACGATCAAAGGCGTCGGCCACCGTCATGCGTTTGGGTTTGGTCTGGCCGCCAAAGGCCTTGCCGAACATGTCGGACAAATTCAGCATGCCCATCTGCGCACCCGGCATGCCGGGAATATCGATGGTCGGCATTGAGGCCGCACTGCTTTGCGTGACCGGAATTTCGATTTCCTTGTCCTGCAACTGGCCTTCGCGCAGCATCTTGCGGAATTTCTGCCGGGTTTCCGCCGATGATGTATCGCCGACCAGCCCGTCCAAAATGCGTTCCTCGGCCTGCATTTCTGCCTTGGCGCGAACCTTTTTGCGCATGGAGTCGCGCGTCAGGTCAATAGAGACTTCCAGCAAATCACGGATGATCTGTTCAACATCGCGCCCGACATAGCCGACTTCGGTGAATTTGGTGGCTTCGATCTTTAAAAACGGTGCTTCGGCCAGCTTGGCCAGACGCCGGGCAATTTCGGTCTTGCCAACCCCGGTCGGGCCGATCATCAGGATGTTTTTCGGCAGCACTTCGTTGCGCATCGCACCATCAAGCTGCTGACGCCGCCAGCGATTGCGCAGCGCCACCGCCACCGCACGCTTGGCATCTTTCTGGCCGATGATATGGCGATCCAGTTCGGAAACAATTTCGCGCGGGCTGAAATGTTGGGTCATCTGTTTTCTTAAATCCGGTTTTCTTGCTTGGACACAGGAACGGGAACACGAGGGCGCGACGCCGCGCTTATTTGGCGTCGTCGATTTTCTCAAGCGTGACATTGCCATTGGTGTAAACACAGATGTCACAGGCAATCGCCATCGCCTTGCGGGCAATTTCCTCGGCCCCCAGATCAAGGTCGATCAGGGCGCGGGCTGCGGCCAGCGCATAATTGCCACCCGATCCAATTGCGATAATGCCGTCTTCGGGTTCCAGAACATCGCCCATGCCGGTCAGCACCAGCGACACATCCTTGTCGGCCACCGCCATCATCGCTTCCAGTTTGCGCAAATACCGGTCCGTACGCCAATCCTTGGCCAGTTCGACACAGGCCCGCATGGTCTGGCCCGGATGACGGTCCAGTTTGGCCTCCAGCCGTTCGAGCAGGGTAAAAGCATCGGCCGTCGCCCCGGCAAAACCGACAATGATATCCTGTTTCGGGCCGATCCGGCGCACCTTGCGGGCATTACCCTTGATCACAGTCTGGCCCAGCGAAACCTGACCGTCCCCGGCCACTACCACCTGATTGCCCTTGCGCACCGACAAAATGGTCGTGCCGTGCCAGCTGGGTTGCGAATGATCTGTCATGAAAATCCCTATCAACATGTTTCGTCCAACAGTTAGCACGCCCACCGCCCCGGTCAAGGGGCCGGGCGGATTTGCGGTGTATAGAGGTATTGTTAGGCACATATTTTAAAACACCCTGGCAATAACACCGCCCTTGCGCACATGGTTGAACTGGCAATTGCCGTCCGATCTTGCTAAATACCATGCCATCAGGTGTATCGATACTTGCAGGAAAGGAGCTTTGCATGCGCAAGGCCCGCGTGGAGCGCAATACCAACGAAACCCAAATCACGGTCGAACTGAACCTTGACGGGACCGGCATCTATGATGTCCAGACCGGGATTGGCTTTCTTGACCACATGCTTGAACAGCTTTCGCGCCACAGCCTGATCGACCTTACGGTCCGGGCCAAGGGTGACCTGCATATCGATTTCCATCACACCACCGAAGATAGCGGCATTGCCATCGGACAGGCTTTTTCACAGGCGCTGGGCAATAAAAAGGGCATCAAACGCTATGGCAGTTGCCTTTTGCCAATGGACGAGGCCCTGACACGTGTCGCACTGGATTGTTCAAACCGTCCTTACCTGATCTGGAAGGTTGATTTTAGCCGAGACAAGCTGGGCGATATGGATACCGAACTGTTCCGTGAATGGTTTCAGGGATTTGCCCAGGCCGCCGGCCTGACATTGCATGTCGAAAACCTGTATGGCGACAACAACCATCATATCGTCGAAAGCGCCTTCAAGGCACTGGCGCGGTCCTTGCGCGATGCAATTGAAATCGATCCGCGCAAATCTGATGCCATTCCCTCGACCAAGGGGGTTCTGGGCGGGTCCTTGTGATCCGTCCCGTATCCCTGATCTGACCGGGCTTTTGCCGGGGTCGCCCCAACAGTCTGAAATGCGATGAAGGTTTATACGGTTCATATTCATCCCGGTCGCGCCGATCCGCTGGCCGATGCGGTACTGATTCGGGAAGGCTTTAATTTCTGGGCCTTTTTGCTGACCGGATTATGGGCGTTGTATCACCGGCAATGGCTGGCCTTTTTCGGGTTGATTGCGGTGTCGCTGATCTGTTCGGCGATATCGTGGCTGGGTAATGGCGGCGAGATGATGGATTTCGCACTGGCCCTTGTCACCGGAATCGGATTTGGCCTGATTGCCAATGATGTACGGCGACGCAAGCTGGCCAAAACCGGTTGGAAACTGGTCGATATTATTGCAAGTGCGGATGAAAGCGGTGCCGAGCACCGTTTCTTCGCCAGTACCAGACACGCCCCTGCCTTTAGCGGCACTGGTGCGACCAACCCGGAGCTTTCCTGAACAATGACTGTCGCGATTATTGATTACGGTTCGGGCAATCTGCGATCCTGCGCCAAGGCGTTTGAACGGGCAGCGCGCGAAACCGACAATCCCGGCGATATTATCGTCACCAGCAATCCCGAACAGGTCCGTATGGCCAGCCACATCGTCCTGCCCGGCGTCGGAGCCTTTGCCGATTGCCGTGCCGGTCTTGATGATGTCGCGGGTATGGTTGAGGTGCTGGAAGAACAGGTGATTCGGGGCGGCAAGCCGTTTCTGGGTATTTGCGTTGGCATGCAGCTGATGGCATCCGTCGGACGTGAATTTGCCGATACCATGGGGCTGGACTGGATCGATGGCGAAGTCGTGGCGATTACACCCGATGACGCATCCCTTAAAATCCCGCATATGGGCTGGAACGAATTGCAACTTGATCCTGCCGGTCGCGATCACCCGGTTCTGGCCGGGATTGCCGATGATGATCATGCCTATTTCGTCCATTCCTATCACATGCATGTCCGCAATCCGGCGCAACGTCTGGCAACGGTACGGTATGGCGGCGATCTGACGGCAATGATCGGGCGCGACAATATGGTTGGCACCCAGTTTCATCCGGAAAAAAGTCAGAAAACCGGCCTGACCCTGATTGGCAATTTTTTGGGGTGGAAGCCATGACAACCGGGGCCGACGATCACAAACCCGAAGTTTTTGCCGAGCGCGTGACCGAACTTTCGGCAGGCGATATTTCCGATATCGTTGATGCCTGCACCCAGGCGATCATCGAGGGGGGCGGTTTTGGCTGGTTGACGCCACCCGACCGCCCGGAAATGGAAAAATACTGGCGCGGGGTGTTGCTGATGCCCGGTCGGCATTTGTTTGTAGCGCGCCTTGATGGTGTGATTTCCGGCGCGGCCCAGTTGCTGGAAACTCCTGCCAATCTTGAGGCACAACGCCATTCTGCACAGATTACCGGGCATTTTGTCGCCCCGTGGGCGCGCGGGCGCGGCAATGGCAAGGCGATTGTGCGGTCGATTGAATATTACGCCCGTGACAAGGGCTATAGCGTTCTGAAACTCGATCTTCGCGAAACCCAAAAGGCCGCCATCGCCCTTTATAACGGGCTGGGTTATGTCCGTTGGGGCATTAATCCCTATTATGCGATGATCGACGGCAAAATGGTCGAAGGTTATTACTACACCAAGAAATTACAGGAATCTGCCTCGTGAATCTGTATCCGGCAATTGATCTGAAAGATGGTGCCTGTGTCCGCCTGCTGCGTGGCGACATGGACAAGGCAACAGTATTTAACAATGATCCCGGCGCACAGGCCGCCGAATTTGTCGATGCCGGTTGCCACTGGGTGCATGTGGTGGATCTCAATGGTGCTTTTGCCGGGGAACCGGTCAACGGTGCCGCAGTTGATGCCATTCTGGCCGCAACCCGTGGCAAGGCCAAAACCCAGCTTGGTGGCGGCATTCGTACCATGGAAACGGTGGATTACTGGCTGAATAAAGGTATTACGCGCGTGATCCTTGGCACTGTTGCGCTGCGCAATCCTGATTTCGTCAAACAGGCCTGTGCAAAATGGCCGGGCCGGATTGCGGTCGGCATTGATGCCCGCGATGGTTATGTCGCAGTCGAGGGTTGGGCCGAAACATCCGAAGTCACCGCCCTTGAACTGGCGCAAAAATTCGAGGATTGCGGCGTTACTGCCATCATCTTTACCGATATCGACCGCGACGGTGCGATGGGTGGGCCCAATATTGACAGTACCGTTGCCCTTGCCAGCGCAATTTCAACCCCGGTTATCGTATCGGGCGGCGTATCTTCACTTGATGATCTGATGGCTGTTGCCAAACATGCTAAAAGCGGGATTGATGGCGCGATTTCGGGCCGCGCACTTTATGATGGCCGGATTGATCTTGCCAAAGCGCTCAAAGCCCTTGCGTAAACAGGAAGAAGACAATGCTGAAAACCCGTGTCATTCCCTGTCTGGACGTCAAGGACGGCCGTGTCGTCAAGGGCGTTAATTTTGTCGATCTGATCGATGCCGGGGATCCGGTCGAACAGGCGCGCATTTATGATGCCGAAGGTGCGGACGAACTTTGTTTTCTGGATATCACCGCGTCCAGCGACAATCGCGACACGATTTTTGACGTGGTGGCCCGCACCGCCGAGGCGTGCTTTATGCCCGTCACGGTCGGCGGTGGCGTGCGAAGCCTTGACGATATCCGCAAATTGTTGCTGGCCGGGGCCGACAAGGTGTCGATCAATACAGCCGCGGTCAATAACCCCGATTTCGTCCGCGAGGCGGCGCGCAAATTTGGATCGCAATGTATTGTCGTTTCCATTGATGCCAAATCAACCGGCCCCGACAAATTTGAAATTTTTACCCATGGCGGGCGCAATGCCACCGGAATTGACGCTGTTTCGTTTGCAAAACAAATGACGGAATATGGGGCCGGGGAATTGCTGGTAACCTCGATGGATCGCGATGGCACCCAGTCGGGCTTTAATTTGCCGCTAACCCGATCCATCGCCGATGGGGTCAGTGTACCGGTGATTGCGTCGGGCGGGGTGGGTACGCTCGATCATATGGTCGAAGGGGTGACCCAAGGCCATGCGTCGGCAGTTTTGGCTGCATCGATCTTTCATTTTGGCACCTATCGCATTCGCGAGGTCAAGGCACATATGAAAGCCGCCGGAATCCCGGTGCGCGAGGATTAAGGAACGATCATGACCGACACACATATCCTTGATCAGCTTTATGCCGTGGTCAATGCTCGCAAGGGCGACGACCCCGATCAAAGCTATACCGCCCGCCTGTTTGCCAAAGGCACGCCGAAAATCGCGCAAAAACTGGGCGAGGAAGCGGTAGAAACGGTGATTGCCGCCCTTGCCGAAAGCCCGGAAAATGTCGCATCAGAAAGTGCCGATCTGCTGTATCACCTGATGGTTCTCTGGGCCGACAAGGGAGTTGATCCGGCCGATGTCTGGGCAATTCTGGCGCAGCGACAGGGCATTTCGGGTCTTGCCGAAAAGGCGGCGCGGACAGATAAATAAGGTATCGTTTTTCGTTATTTTCAGGAGCCCCGGATGGCCGTTCAACCCTATGATCCCGAAAACATCTTTGCCAAAATCCTGCGCGGCGAGATTCCGTGTGGCAAGGTTTATGAAGATGATCATGTCCTGGCCTTTAACGACATCAATCCGCAGGCCCCGACGCATGTGCTGGTCATTCCCAAGGGGGCCTATGCCTCGTTTGATGAATTTTCCGCCAAGGCCAGCGATGCCGAAATCGTCGCCTTTAACCGCGCCGTTGGTAAAATCGCCCGCGATCTGAATGTCGCCGAAGACGGATATCGCCTGATCGCCAATACCCGTCAGAATGGCCGTCAGGACGTTCCTCACCTGCATGTACATATTATCGGTGGTAAAATGCTTGGCCTGATGCTGCCGAAGGAATAAGCATTCTTCATATCGTTTAAAATTTGACTAAAAACGCTCGACTCGTGAGAAACAGCTAGTATTGAACTCATGATTCAAACGTTGTATCTATAGATTGAATGAATCTGAATCGTCAGGGTTGGAAAGCTTATGTCTCTTCCATCTAAACTCAAAGAAGACTTTATCGTTGAAGCGTTACTCGAATTACGCTTCCAGTCAGACGAATTGCCAGAGGTGATTATGGCAAAACTCATTGATGGATTGGAGGTTGAGAAATTCTCACGACATCAATTGCCAATTGCTGATATTCCTTGGTCAATAAGGCAACAAGATCCCAACCTTAAGCATCAACCGACAGTCGTTTTCATTAGCGCAGACAAGAAGCTTCAATTCAAAGTTGGACCTTCCGTTTTATCCGTTCACAACCTCGGCAAATATGGTGGCTGGGATAAAGTGTCAAAAATTTTCGCAAAATCAGCGCAATTAATTTGCACAAAATTTCAATCTAAAATTGTTAGGTGTGGCTTAAGGTACGTAAATATTGTAAATCCAGAAAAGCATTATATTACAAGTTTTTCTGATTTAAACGTTTCTGTAGCAATTGGTAGTGAGACTCAGAATCCACCGTTAAATGTTAATTACATGCTCAGTATTGACGGAACTGAAGTGGTAGTACGCGCTTGCTCGCCAGAGTTTGTGACGCCTTGGCTACCTGATGGTTCTACCGCCTTTATTGACATTGACGTTTCTACAACTGTTAAACACCACACAAAATCTTCAGATGCAGTCGTTGAATGGCTAGAAACTGCACATAACCTAGAAAAACGGGAATTTTTCAAATTGCTTCCTGTAAAGGTTATAGAAAAATTAGCTGAATACGAATAAGGAGGTGCATCATGAATGCTTTTGCGGACCAAATGTCTTGGCACATTTATGGCTCACAACCGCTTGCAGAAAATCGTCATATCAATTGGGAAAGTGTCGGCGATGCGTTGTTGCATTTCCCAGAATTGGTCGCTCAAGTAGTTTCTGGTTCTAATTCCTCCTGCTACTCGATTATCGACCGGCATACTGCATTACCTGTCACTCTTCAGGATATAGAGCGAACTGGTACCATGAGTGAAAAACTAGATACGCTTCTGTCGGAATTTTCTGCCCTAGAAGAAAATTGGGACGGTTATGATGCAAAGCCGATTAATCACTTTGCAATTAACCAAACACGAGAGTTTCTCAGCCAACTTAAAAATTCAATTCCGGAACCAAGTTTAGCTCCAGATGCGGATGGCTCGGTTAGCATTATTTGGGACTGCCCTCACATATATCTAGATGTCGGCTTTGACACAAATGGTCGCTATAGCTTTTATGGCGACCACGAAGAATTAGGTGAATTTGAGATTGAACCAACGATTGGCGCAATTCTTAGTGACCAATCCCTCAACAAATATTTGGACAAGCTGGCGGTGTAAGGACGTAATGACGGACGAAAAGCCGGAACTTGTCCCCGAAGACGAAAACGTGCTTCGCCGCATTTTTTCTCCGTACCACATCAACGAAGATGGGTCTTTGAAAAGTAGTGCCTTCTCTCCCAGTACCAATACTTTAGATATATCCGTTAACCGAGAAAAGATCGCGGACTTTAAGAAAAACTGCGAGATCGGACGCCAAGAGGAGCAGCCCTCACCCGACGGTAATCCCGTAAGAGAAAAAATTTTCCGCGGCTGCATCAGAGGCAACGTCGGAGAAATCCACAATACGCCTGTCGATCAGGAAAAAACTCTATATTGTAAAGTTCTTGCCACTCCTGACCATGAAAACGAAAATCCTAGTCACGCGGATTTACGGCTCCCCAAGGATAGTCGTGGTATTCGCAGAAAGTTAGCCAAAATCTTCTCCGACTTAATTAAGCCTGAATAAGTTCATTCCAAAACAATTCTACTATGACGCTCAACCATTCAAATTCATGTAAAATTTTCACCACACTTGTAGGCAATTGGTTGCTTATGCGTGATCTGGGCAATGTCGGTCAGTTTACAGGCGATGTAACGTTTCGCACGGCAGAGCCCGACAAACCCGATGTCTTACGCTACCGCGAGGAAGGGTTTCTGACCTACCCAGACGGACAGGAATTTGAGGGCTTTCGCGAATATGACTTTCTCAACACCCCGCACGGTATTGAGCTGCGCTTTCGCGATCCGGTCCGTTTCGGGCGGCTTTATGTTTGTCTGGATTTCACCAAAGACCCTGCGGGAAATTTGACCGCCTGTGACATTCATCCCTGTGGCGACGATATCTATCACCACAGCATGATGTGGCACAACGCTGATCATTTTGAAACCAAAATAAAAATCAAAGGCCCGCGCAAGGACCATCTGCTGCACAGCCTTTATCGTCGCCAACCCATGGCAAGCTGACGAACCCGTTTGGTAAAATGGTGGTGGGCGGCTATAAAAGACCCTTGTTTCGTTCATACGAGGTTTGTCATGCAACCGCCCTTTCACCTTGCCTTTCCGATCAAATCCATCGCCGACACCCGTGCGTTTTACATTGATATTCTGGGCTGTGACGAAGGCCGTTCGACCGAAAACTGGATCGATTTTGATTTTTTTGGCCATCAATTATCCGCCCATGTCCGGCCTGACGCCGGGCAAAATGCCGGGTCGGGAACTGTCGATGGCGATGCGGTGCCGATCCCACATTTCGGCGTGGTTCTGGAATGGCACCAATGGCATGATCTGGCGGATCGTTTGAAGGCTGCCAATGTCGTTTTCCTGCTGGCGCCCAAAATCCGTTTTGTTGGCGAACCCGGTGAACAAGGTACTTTTTTCATCACAGATCCGGCAGGAAATGGCCTTGAATTCAAAACTTTCCGCGATCCGGCAATGATTTTCGCCCATTAAGTACCAAAGCGATCCGGAACGTCGGCACCTGTCAGACGTTCCGGAAGAACAGTCAAAAAACAGAAAGATATCCGTCATGACTCGCGCCACCGTCCCCCCGAAAATCCTGATTGCAGCTGCCGGTGCCGATGACCGCTGGAAAAAGGCGATGGTGGAACGCCTGACGGATGCCAAGATTTTCACTCAACATGAAAATTACGATCCTGCAACGATTACCCATGCCCTGTTATGGAAACAACCTCAGGGAATGCTGAAAAGCCTGACCGGCCTTCAGGCGATCTTTTCGCTGGGAGCCGGGGTGGATCATGTGCTGGCAACGCCCAGCCTACCGACAGATGTTCCGGTGATCAGACTGCAAGATGCCGGGATGGCCGATCAGATGGTGCAATATCATCTTTATGCCGCCCTGCATTTCATGCGCGATTTCGATATCTATGCCCGCCAACAGGCCAAAGCCGATTGGATTCAGCATGATGTTGCCCGCATTTCACACTGCCGGGTCGGAGTGATGGGGCTGGGCGCGCTCGGTGCGGCCGTCGCCACCGCCCTGACCCGGCTTGGCTTTGCCGTATCGGGATGGAGCCGCACCATGAAGGCGATTGACGGCATCACGACCTTTGCCGGATCGGAAACCCTGAATGAATTTTTGGGGCAGTGCGATATTCTGATCTGCCTGTTGCCGCGCACACCAGAAACTGAAGGCGTTCTGAACGGTAATAGCCTGTCGCATTTGCCCAAAAATGCCGCCGTGATCAATGCCGCACGCGGCGCCATCATTGTCGAGGCCGATCTGTTGCGCCTGCTTGATACCGGCCATTTGCGCGGCGCGTTTCTGGATGTCGCCGCCACAGAACCTCTACCCGAAAACCATCCGTTCTGGGATCATCCGAAAATCCGCATCACCCCGCATATCGCTGCCGAAACCCGGATAGAAGAATCGGTCGATCAGATTGCCGATAATATCGCCCGCATGACCCGTGGGGAAACGCCGAGCGGGCTGGTTGACCGTATGTCAGGTTATTGAAGCCATGAGCAATCTTGCCTTTCGCACCGCCACCCGTGACGATTTGCCCGCCATTGTTGCCCTTTTGGCCGATGATGAAAAAGGCAAAACCCGAGAGGATACAAGCCTTCCGCTGTCACAGGCCTATTACGATGCCTTTGACGCGATGACGGCTGCCAGCACGGATCAATGCCCCAATATCTATCTGTTGGCGGTATGGGGAAATGATATTGTCGGATGTCTGCAATTGACCCTGATCCCCGGCTTGTCGCGGCGCGGACGGTTGCGTGCCCAGATCGAAGGGGTCCGGGTATCATCGCGCCATCGCGGGCAAAAGATCGGTGAAAACCTGATACTTGAATCCATTTCGATATCAAAATTACTTGGCGCAACCCTGATGCAATTTACCACCGATGCCACGCGCAAGGATGCCCACCGCTTTTACGAACGGTTGGGCTTTGTCGCCAGCCATCTGGGCATGAAACGCGATCTTTAGGAACCAAAATGCAGGGTCCGGAAAAGTGCCGTCAGCCAGTCGGCAAAGGCCCGGACCCGTGGCGATAATTGCCGATTTTGCGGATAAAGTACCGAAACCGGCATCGGTTCGGGCGGATATTCGGGCAGGATTTCAACCAGCGCCCCCGCACGCAAATCCTCTATCACCCGATATCGCGGCACCTGAATCAGCCCCAGCCCCGCCAACCCCGCTGCCATATAAAGATCGGCCCCGGTCACCGACACACTGGCAGGCAGCATAACCTGACGCAGGACCCCACCAACGGTAAAATCAAGCGGCACCGGTCGGTCATTCGCCCCGGAAAGATAGCCAACCGCCTGGTGATTCTGTGTTGTCAGATCGTCAAGGGTTTCGGGAATGCCGATTTTGCCAAAATAGTCCGGACTGGCCAGCGTGACCGTCGGTAACAGTGTCAACCGCCGGACGATCATGGTTGAATCCGACAATTCACCGGACCGCACCACGCAATCATATCCTTCCTGCACCAGATCGACATAGCGGTCGCTATCGGCAATCAGCAGGGTCAATTCCGGATAGGCCGACATAAAACCGGGTAAGGCAGGAATGATGAATTTGCGCGCAAGGGTTCCTTGCAGATTAACCCGCAACAATCCCTTGGGCATTGTCTGACGAAAAAGGCCGTCGGCATCTTCAAGGTCAAAAAGAATGCGGCGGCACCGCTGATAATAGGCTTCGCCATCCAGCGTCGGTTTAACCTGACGTGTTGTACGTTCCAGCAATCTTGTGCCCAGCCGTTCTTCAAGACGCTGAATCGCATTGGTCACGGTTGCCCGCGGTATCATCAGATCGGTGGCCGCTTTGGTAAAGCTCCGGCGTTCGACGATGCGAACGAAAATATGCATTTCTCCAAACCGATCCATCACAGCCCTGATTGTTATATGAAATCGAATAGTGATACCAAATATAGCATAATTATCCGAAATTTTATTGCTGTCATATTGCGGAAATCAACTCACCGTTTGGAGGATTTCCCCATGACCGATACAAACCCGAAAACCGCCCTCGTCACCGGTGCCTCACGCGGCATTGGTGCGGCCATCGCCCGGCGTCTGGCAGAGGATGGCTTTGCCGTCATCATCAATTACGCCCATAGTGCCGAAAAAGCTGAATTTTTGGCCGCAAGCCTGACCGCACAGGGCCATCACGCCCTTGCCATCCGCGCCGATATCGCAGACCCCAAAGCCGTCACACAGATGTTTGAGCAGGCCCGCGACCGCTTTGGCGGTGTCGATGTCATCGTCAATAATGCCGGGGTGATGACAACCCAACCGCTTGCCGATATCAGCGACGCAATCTTTGACCAGATGTTTGACATCAATCTGCGTGGCAGTTTCAACATGATGCGCGAGGCTGCCCGATTTTTGCGCGATGGGGGCCGGGTGATCAATCTGTCCACCACTGCACTGGCCCTGAAACTGCCGGGGTATGGGGTTTATAATGCGACAAAGGCCGCGGTCGAGGCCCTGACCGGCGTCTTTGCCAAGGAATTGCGCGGACGCAACATCACGGTCAATGCCGTTGCCCCCGGCCCGGTGGCGACCGAATTGTTCCTGAATGGCAAGACCGATGAACAAATCGCGCATTTTGCCAAAATGCCACCGTTGGAACGTCTGGGACAACCCGACGATATCGCCGGTGTCATTTCCTTCCTTGCCGGTCCAAACAGCGGCTGGGTCAACGGCCAGATTCTGCGGGCCAATGGCGGGTTGGCATAACCCTGCGCGCCGCACATCTTTCTGATACGGGGTATGCCCGGTCCTTTATTCTGAAGGGCCGGGCACAGCTTCAACAAAATTCACTGTCATCGTCACAGCAATAACCATTGCAGGAGACAGCATCATGAATTTATCCGACCTTCAGGAAGACGCCATTCGCAAGGGGTTTACCCATCATTTCAGCCACGCCGGAACCCATGTGACCTGCGATGGCAAGGATACCGTCTATCAACCCTGCGACCTGACCCTTGTCCATAGCAACAGTGTCGATAACGGCACCGATCCGGGCGATGATGCGACCCTCTATCTGATCGAGGCCCCGGACGGTATCAAAGGCACCATGATCGTCCCATCGAGCTTTTATACAGATCCCGAAAAAGCCGATCTGATTGACCATTTGCAGCGTCCGCGCCGGTGATCTTTTAAGCACGAGGTGGAACCGGGACCTTATTTGAGCGTTCTGCAAGATTAGGACCCGTTCAGAGGAGAAGATGATGAATGTAGCAGAACTTCAGGAACAGGCAAGCCGCAAGGGATTCTCGCACAGCTTTATTGTAGATGATGACGGCGTGCGTTGCGATGGCGAGGGCAAGATTTATCAGGCCTCGGACCTTAAAATTATCCATAGCGAAATGGTCGGTGAAGGTACGGACCCCGGCGATGATGCCACCCTTTATATGATCGAAGCCCGCGATGGCGCCAAAGGCACAATGATTATCCCGTCCAGCTTCCATACTGATCAAAACAAGGCAGACCTGATCGATCATTTACGCAATAACGCAAAAGAACCAAAATAAAAAACCGGCACCCGGCGGTGACAACACGCCACAAAAAGACCACCTTGTAGGGCGCAAATGCCGTTGCAAATAGCATGGGGTCGAAAACCGGGTGCCAAAGACATTGCCAAAAATGCAGGGCACCCCAAAAGCGGGAGACAGAATGTCTGATATTGTGCCGTTTTTGCGCGCCTGGGTCGCCAATCCCAAACGTGTTGCCGCTATCACGCCTTCTGGTCCCGCCCTTGCCGAACTGATAACCCGCGATCTTGGACCTGAAACCGGGCCGGTTCTGGAACTGGGTCCGGGCACCGGGGTTTTTACCAAGGCCATTCTGGCACATGGTGTTGCATCACAAGACCTGACCCTGATTGAGTTTTCACCCGATTTTGCCCATACCCTTGCCAGACGCTTTCCTAACTGCCGGATATTGTGCATGGACGCAGCGCGGCTTGGCACAGCAAATCTTTATTCCGATGATGCCAAACCCGGTGCCGTGATCAGCGGCCTACCGATTTTATCGATGAATGCCCGGCAAATAATGGGGATTCTGGGGGGAAGTTTTACCCTGATGCGGCCAGACGGAGCGTTTTACCAATTCACCTATGGTCCGCGCTGCCCGGTCCCTCATCAGATTCTGACCCGACTGGGCCTGAAAGCACAGCGGGTCGGAGCGACAATGCGCAATGTGCCGCCTTCCACCGTCTATCGCATCACCCGCGCCCCGGAACATCTTCACCCGAACTAACGCCGGTAAACCATCTTGCGATACATCAGCGCCTCGGCGATATGCAGGCGGGTCACAGTGGCGGCTCCGGCCAGATCGGCAATGGTGCGCGCCACCCGCAACACCCGGTGATAGCCGCGCGCAGATAAATTCATCCGCTTTGTCGCCTCCTGCAACAGGGCGCGACCGGCCTCATCGGGTGTGGCATGGCGCATTAAAACATCGCCATCGGCTCGTGCATTGCATCCCGCCTGATTGTTTTTATATCGTAATGATTGTTTGTCCCGCGCAGCCAGAACACGCTTGCGCACCACCGCACTGCTTTCGCCACTGGCCGGAGCATCCAGTTCTTCGGGGCGAACGGCGGGGACTTCGATTTGAATGTCAAAGCGATCCAGAAGCGGGCCGGACAGCCGCGCCTGATAATCCTCGCCACAGCGCGGCGCACGGGTACAGGCCTGTTCGGCATCGCCCAGATAGCCACACCGGCATGGATTCATCGCCGCCACCAGTTGCACCCGTGCCGGATAGGTCACATGCGCATTGGCACGCGCCACCGACACCCGCCCGGTTTCCAACGGCTGGCGCAGGGCATCAAGGACATTGCGTTGAAATTCCGGCAATTCATCCAGAAACAAGACCCCGTGATGGGCCAGTGATATCTCGCCAGGTTTCACCCGATGGCCGCCACCCACAAGGGCGGGCATACTGGCAGAATGGTGCGGTTCCCGATAGGGGCGGCGGCGGATCAGCCCGCCTTCGGGCAACAGGCCCGATACAGAATGAATCACCGTGCTTTCCAACGCTTCGCGTGCATCCAGATCGGGCAGAAGACCGGGCAGGCGGGCTGCCAGCATCGATTTCCCTGATCCGGGCGGGCCGCTCATCAGTAAATTATGCCCGCCGGCCGCGGCAATTTCCAATGCTCGTTTCGCACTTTCCTGTCCCTTGATATCGCGCAGATCGGGATGCGCCATACCATCCTCAACCGACAGGGCAGCAACGGGGCGCGATAAAATCTGATTGCCCTTGAAATGATTGATCAGCTCCATCAGGCTGCGCGGAGCCAGAATTTCCAGATCCCCGGCCCAGATGGCCTCCGCCCCGTTGCGCGCCGGACAAATCAGGCCCAGTTCCGATGCCCCGGCCTGCATCGCAGCGGGCAAAACCCCACCGACACCGGTAATACTGCCATCAAGGCCCAATTCACCCAAGACAACAAAGCGGCTGATCTCTTCCAGCCCGATCACATCCATCGCCGCCAAAAGGCCAAGCGCAATCGGCAGATCGAAATGCGAGCCTTCCTTTTGCAAATCGGCCGGGGCGAGGTTGATGGTGATGCGTTTGGGCGGTAGGGCCAGCCCCATGCTCGATAATGCAGATCGCACCCGTTCTCGGGCCTCGGATACCGCCTTGTCGGGCAGACCAACGACGCTAAAGGCGGGCAAGCCGCTTGCCATTTGTACCTGGACATCGACCATGATGGTCTCAATCCCTGAAAAGGCCACCGTTGCCACCCGTGCTGTCATGTGATTGCCGATCCCCGTCGTCCCAATTTTCCCAACTTTGACGGGAAACGGGGATCAAGGCAACAAGTGCTTTAATGGCATGATATCAGGCACAACCTGCACCTTCTTGCGGGGCCATTTCAGTATTGATCATCCACGGCGTGCCAAAGCTGTCGGTAAACAGGCCATAGCCGGGCGACCAAAAGGTTTCCTCGAACGGCATGGTGATGGTGCCGTCTTTGGACAGGGCATCGAACATCTTTTTGCCGGTTGCGGCATCAGGGAAATGCAGTGACACACACAGGCCCTGCATTTTGACGAAATAATCCGGCGGGCAGTCGGACGCCATAATCGTCCAGCCATCGCCCATCAGGCGGGCATGGGCGATTTTATCGTTGAAGCCGGGCATGTCGCCCGCCATCGGCGTATCGCCAAACGGCATGGTGGTCAATTCGCCCCCCAGGACAGATTGATAAAATTCCATCGCCGCACGGCAGTTACCATCGAAATTCAAATAGGGGATCATTTTCATCGGTTTTTCCTTTGGAAAGGGCCGTTTTCACGGTTCCAGATCAAACAACGCCTTGCCGCTTTCCATATCAAATGGCAGCGAGAAATGTTCATGCACGATGCGCCAGCGCCCGCCCTCTTTAAGCAGGCAGCTTGTCATCCGCATCCACGAGGTTTTTTCAACGCCATTGGCATCGGTTCCGCCACAGCGCAGCAAGCAATGGCAAAAACCCACATTGTCGCTGGCCTCGATTTTCGGATCGCTGATCTCGAACACCAGCGGACCAGTGCAAAATTGTGAACAGGCTTGCCAGTGATCGCCATAGGCTTTTTTGCCGATAAACTGGGTCTGGATCACTGCGTCAAATGCACGGATATCGTCGGTGTAATGGTCCAGAAGGACCGGAATATTAAAAATACGGGCCGCTTCGGCCCAGTTTTGCAAGGTCGCACGGATTTCAGCAACAGAATGATCGGTTTTGGACATGGGATCCTCCCTGTTTTGCCCGCTGTCTTTGGGGGTTTCAGCATGGATGCGCATTTTTGCGTTCTTGACATAATAAGTTGATATCAACATAATTAAAGCATGTCAAAAAAAGATTTCAACCAGAACGATTCTATTCCGTTTGCGACCACACTTCTGGTTCGCGATTCCTGCCTGTGTCTGCATGTGCGTCGGGCGGCACGCAGTGTTGCACGTCGTTTTGACGATGCTTTTCGGCCCTTTGATCTGACCAGCGGGCAATTTTCGTTGCTGATGTCGCTAAACCGGCCGCACTCCCCGCATATGCGCGACGTTGCCGATCTTCTGGCGATGGATCGCACCACCCTGACTGCCAATCTCAAACCACTGAAACGGCGCGGGTTGGTGACAATCGAACCCGACCCGAAGGATAAACGCGGAAGGCTGCTGACCCTGACCGATGCGGGCATGGCGTTGCTGGCAAAGGTTTTTCCTGTCTGGGAGAAAACCCAGGGGGACCTTGAAAGTCTGGTCGCACAATCCGATCCTGCGCGACTGCTTTCGGACCTGATCACCCTGTCAAACGACAATCGCGCCAAACCATCCTGACAAATTCCACGCTTCTGTATCAGCTATCCGGATTTGCCGATTCGATTTCCTCAAGAAGTGCCAATATCTGCCGCAATTTTTCCTTTGCACAAAGGATATTGCGAATTTTGACCAGTTCTGTCCGCCCTGACAGCAAAAGGACAGTTTCAAGCACCTGATCGGAATGGCGGCAGAGGCGGATCAGGAATTCCCCGTTTGGTCCGTTGACAGCATCAAACCAGTTTTTGACAGCACGTTCATTGGCATTCACCAGACGCGCAACGGTTTTGACCGAGCTGGGATTGCCGCCAAATTCCGCCCGCAATGCCTGCGAGATTTGTTCGGCAAACCTTTTGGAGCCACGCCTCTCCACACCGTCATAATCCTTTATGGAAAATGTCTTCCATAAATGGCCCTTATTTTTCGGGCGATTTCGGCCAACGACATCCTTCAATCATCCATACTAAAAATTGAATTGCATCGACTTTTTATCATTAAAAACGCGCATTTATGCTCGTTTTGATGTGAAACAAGTCCTGCGTTTCATGGTCATCTTTACGGCCAAAACACACCATATATGCCAATGGAGAGATAAAATGGGTGTTGAAATCGAAGGTACCATCGACCTGAACAAGTTCCACGAACTTGCCAGCAAGGATATCGGCAAACTGATCGCAGGCGCCGCCGTCAAAGGCGCTGTGATTTTCAACAATTCCAACAAGCCCGTGACATTCCATGTCTATAACTACAGCGATCTGGTCAACTGGGTTCCGGCACAGAAGACCACGATTGCCCCCGGTTCCTACGGGACGGTTGCAGCATCGGGTGTCTTTTTCAAGGTTCATGCCAACAACAATCACGATGAGGAATTCCTCGTCGCCCCGGGCAAGGCCTATGTCTATTCCGGTCCTGGCCGCTTTGAAGCAGCGTCCTGATCCTGTCAGGGCAACCGGCAGACTGTCGAACCGGATTTCCCGAGACAGGCCTATAATAGGACGTTTTTGTCCAGCCTTTGTGAAATTGTGGCTGAAAAATCCGGTTTGATGGTCTTTTACAATTCAAGGGAGACTATCATGAAAATGATCTTTCCAATCATTACCATCACCGTCGGGCTGCTTGCCGCCTCAACCGTGGCACAGGCCAAGGGATTCAAAGCTGAATATTGCAACAATATTCAATTTCTCACCAATGAGGGAGTGAACGGCCCCTCGACTTATCCGCATCTTCATTGTGAAAACCGTTACCTGGGGTATTCCCGCAACAAAAACAAAGGCAGTACCTACGATCTTATCGACGGCAACGGTGATCTCAACGACGGTAATGCGATCAAAGCCTGCGAGGATGCTGCGGCGAAGGGGAAGGATAATTTGCGCACACGGATCAGGCAAATCTGCGATCAATTCCAGAATGCCACATGCAGTGCAACCTGTAGCTGATTTGTGTAACATTGTTGGGAAGGCCGCTGAAATACACAACGGCCTTCCCTGTTATGATGGTGCGATTTCCCCATCGCGCGGCGGCAAAAATTCCTTGCGACACGGCACGGCTTCGCCATCGACCACGGTCCAGCCAAAATCGCGAAACTTGCCAAAACTGGTCTTTTTCATCGTGATGCCGCTGGGCTTGTGGATGCGGACCTCATCGGGGTCCTGATCCTTGATCTTGCGGGCACGGGCCCAGGCGCGTTCACGCATCGATTTTGAAATCTCGGTCATGGTCTCTCTGTTTCGTAAAAACGGTCAGTACCGTTATAGGTTGAGGGCAGGCGTTTGCAAACATTACCGCAGTGTCACCCCGCCCAGCCAGTGCCGGTAGATCAATGTTACCGCGATAAACGGCGCAAGGGATGCTGAAAATATCACGGTAATGGTCAGCAACAACCCCCAGATATCCCCCAAATTGGTAAAGCTTTGCAGCATCAGATCGGTTGCGTAACTAAATCGCGCAACCACTTCAAACGGCTGAAAGCCATGATCAAATGTCGCCGCCCGTTCAAAGGCCACGAATGATCCCGGTTCAAGGGTTGGATCGACCCGCCATAAAAACCATGCGGCATAAGCCACAAACAACGCCAGATAATTCACCACCGAGGCAAACAGTCGCAATCCCGGCGCACTGGCCGCATCGCTCAGGCTGTGCTGCGCCAGCGGGGCAAAGCTGCGCAACAACCATCCATACAGAAACACATCGATCAGCAGCACCGGCAAAAACCCGATATTGAGGGCCAGAAACACCACCGTTTGCACCGCCAGAATCGCCCCGATGACACTGGCGCACACCACCATCCATATCCGGCCAAACAGCAGATTGCGGATCAAGCCATCGCGCAGAACCGCCATCATCACCACCCGGCGCAAATCGCGCCACAGCACATATACCTGCCAGCCACAAATCAGCCATATCAAACCAAGCCCGGCCAGAAATGTTACCGCCGACATCCGGGCATCAAACTGTTGCCAACGCCCGACATGTACAAGCACAGTACACAGGATCACCACCGCCAAAGCCCATAAATAAGGCCGCATTTTTTGCAACCACGTCATATTTACGGAACATCCGGCGCAGGGGGTGCAGCGGGCAGCGGTTGCGGGATTGGCTGGATGACCCGGGGTTCCTCATCTGATGGTGACGCATCCCCATCGACCTGATCCGGATTCCGGCTATGTTGCAACAACCGTCGCGCACCGTCTTCGTAACGCGACAATTGACGGCGTAAATCACTGTTTTCCGACATTGCAGCCGCCAGTTCCGACTCAATCTGGCGTTTTTCAAGAACCAGCGCATCAATTCGCGCCATGGCATGCTCAAGACGCGCCGTATGGCTTTCAAACCAGAAAGCTCCGCCAACGCCTCCGACAAACAGCGCCAGAAACAACGCAAGATTAATCGCACGTATCATGCCGGTCTCCTTTGGGAATTCGGGCGGCTTGTTACGGCAACCGGGTTTCGATGGCATCCCAGATCAGGGATTCCAGCTTGCTGCCGTCAAAGCGGTTGATTTCCTGAAGGCCGGTCGGCGAGGTGACGTTGATTTCGGTCATATAGTCGCCAATCACATCAATCCCGACAAAAATCAGATCGCGTTTTTTCAGTTCCGGCCCGATGCGTTCGCAAATTTCGATTTCGCGGGCGGTCAGCATCGATTTTTCGGCCACGCCCCCCACATGCATGTTGGACCGGGCTTCACCGGCCGCCGGAACGCGGTTGATCGCGCCCACCGGTTCACCATCAACCAGAATGATGCGTTTGTCGCCCTTGCGAACCTCTGGCAGATAGGCTTGCACCATCAGGGATTCGCGCGATCCCTTGAAAAACAGTTCCAGCAGGGAATTGAGGTTTTCATCATCGGGTTTGATATGAAACACCCCGGCCCCGCCATTACCAAACAGCGGTTTGACAATGATATCGCGGTGCTTTTCACGAAATTCGCGCACCCGTGCAACCGACCGGGTGATCAGGGTCGGTGGCATCAGATCGGGGAAGCGGGTGACAAACAGCTTTTCCGGGGCATTGCGCACTTCGCCGGGATGATTGACGACAAATGTTTCCGGATGCACCGATTCGAGCAAATGGGTGCTGGTGATGTAGTTCATGTCAAAGGGCGGGTCTTGCCGCAACAAGATGACATCGGTATCGCGCGCCAGATCAATAATGCGCGACTCGCCCAGTTCAAAATGGTTGCCCTGTTCATACCGCAGCTCAAGCGGACGGACTTCGGCCCAAATGCGCCCGCCTTCGTAAAACATGTCATCGGGATGATAATGATACAGGCTGTAACCGCGCCGCCGGGCTTCAAGCCCCATGACAAAGGTTGAATCCCCTTTGATATCAATATGGGCGATCGGGTCCATCTGAAGGGCGACGGTGCGGGTCATCTGCAAGTTTCTCCTTTTGCCGCGCCCGGTTTGATTGGGGCGAAATCCGGCCAATTGTGATCATTTTCGGGCACAGCTTGACCCATCTGGTCTTGCGCGCCAAATGATGCGATATGTGGGTTGCAGATTCTTTACCACCGGCTTTCTGCAACCGCTATTCCTTTGACGTAATCGTGACAGACAGGCAACCAGATGGGTTTTGTTTCAGGCTTCGCCAGTTTTGGCAGATATTTTCATAAATCGGCACTGACATCGCTGGTCGCACTCGGCATTGCCGTGGTCCCTGTTGTTGCCTTAACCGGGCTTTCGCTGCCTGCACAGGCCCAGACACAACAACAAGCCGACGATGTGGCACGGTTTGACCCTGAAATCATCGAACGTATCGAAACCTATCTGAACAATATCACCACGCTTAAGGCCGATTTTGTCCAGATTTCATCGGATGGCGGGGCGGCTGACGGGCAGCTTTTCATGGAGCGTCCGGGAAAAATGCGGTTTGAATATAACCCGCCCGCCCAGATCCTGCTGGTTTCGACCGGGCATGATTTGATTTATTTTGACAAGGAAATCAATGCGCCGACCTATTTCAGCATTGATGAAACCCCCGCCGGGGTGATCCTTGCCGATCAGGTATCGCTGTCGCGCGATGTCCGGGTTATTGACCTGCGTCGTGCCGCCGGAACCACGCGTGTTACACTGGTGCGGCGCAAGGACCCTGGTGCAGGTACCGTTACCCTGGTTTTCCAGGATAATCCGATGCAATTACGTCAGTGGATTGTTGCCGATGCCGCCGGTGTTGAAACGACCGTAACTTTGTTTGACACGGTACAGGGCATCTCGCTGGACCCGGAGCTGTTTAAGTTTAAACGTATCTGGCAATAGCCCGATGTGATGGTCGAAACCGGAAAGCCAACAGATTCAATTTGTTGGCTTTTTTGTTGGGCGTGATCACTATTATTTTACCGCCATGCGCCAAATAAATAGCCGCCATGCGTCCTTTTGTTCTGGCGAAACGGGATCATCCTTCCCATATAAAAATCTGTCACAAAGCTCCTCTCTCAATTGAGGGGCTTGGTGTGAGGCACGGTTTCCCCTACCGTCCCTCACGCTCCATCTCATCGGAGCGCTGGCGTCCGGTTACCCCCCTGGCCGGACGCCTTTTTTCTGCCTTGCTTTCCTGTCTTTCTGCGTCAAATTCATCTGCTCTGCCCCATGACTTCACGGCCTGTTAAGTTTCATCGTCTACCATCACAGGCCCGCGCAAAAGACCGGAACAGTCCAGACACGATGATCAACGATTTCCTGAAATCCTTCAGCCAGTTTTCCGACCCGCGGTTTCGTTCCGTCCTTCTGATCGGGGTGGGCGGGGCGATTGCCACCATTGTCGCATTGTGGTTTGGCATCGGATTTTTTGTGTCATCCGTTGATTTTTTCACCGATGGCGGCTGGCTTGAAACCACGATTGACTGGGTGCTGGGATTTGGACTTGGCCTGTTGGTATTGTTGCTGTTTCCCGCCGCAACCCTTCTGATCAGCAGTCTGTTGCTGGAACGCATTGCAGATGCCGTCGAAGACAAATATTATCCCGGTCTGCCCGACATCAGGCCACAACCGCTGTCGGAAGCCATTTTTAACGGTGTGAAATTTGCCCTGACGGCTTTGGCGCTGAATATTCTGTTGCTGCCATTGCTGATCACCGGGCCGATCTATATCATCGCCTTTTACGCCATGAACGGTTATCTGCTGTCGCGTGAATATTTTGAACTGGTCGCCGCCAGACGCTATGATGCCCGCACCATGACCGCCCTGCGCAAAAGCCATCAGACGAAATTGTGGATGGGCGGCATTGCAATTACATTTTTAATGACAATACCGCTGGTCAATCTGATCGCACCGATTATCGCCACCGCCTTTATGGTGCATTACAGCGTACGTCTGGGTGCCTTCAGGACCACAAGGACCACCGCCCCGATTTAAGGCGGTGATCCAGACCCGCAAACCGGAATCTCGCGGCCAAGGCCGCCCGCAACTGCAAGCCAAGGATTGACCAAACCCATGTTTGGAAAGAAAAAAGCCAACAAAACTGTCGACAGCAGCCCGGCATCGTCAGATACATCATCACAGCCTGCCGCCAGCCCCTCTGACAGCGCAGCAGACCGGTCCGCTGCCACAGGGCCAAGCTGGACACCGGCAACCGATAAAAAAGATACCGAAAAGCGCAGTGAACCGCGCCTGTTTTCGCAGCCGCGCATCAAGGATGAAACGCAGATGTCGAGCAAACCCCATTCCACCAACTTCCGCCCGGAAATCTCGAAACGCCCGCTGGAAATTCCGACCCGCGGTACCGGCAATCGCACGGTCAGCACCGGCAATGCCAATCAGGACGGTAAAAAACTGACGGTGGGCCGCGATATCCGGCTGGCCGGGGAAATCGGGTCCTGCGACGTTCTGGTGGTTGAAGGCCATGTCGAAGCCCAGATCAAGGAATGCGACCGCCTTGAAATCGCCGAAGGCGGTGCCTTTGTCGGTTCTGCCACCGTTACCGAAGCGGAAATCAGTGGCCGTTTTGAAGGCGAGCTGAATGCCCGCCGCATTACGATCCTGTCTTCGGCAGAAATCGACGGCAAGCTTAAATATGGCAGCCTTCAGGTTGAAAACGGGGCCAAGATCAAGGGCAGCCTTGATTATGTTGAAGGCAGCGACGATGCCTTTGGCCGCGCCCCGGCTTCTGCGGCAATCACCATCCCGCGCAAGTCCGACGATCTTTAAGCAGTGCAGAATCCGGTGAAACATCTGGCGCACCCAAAATCCCGGATTCCTTTTGCCCGATGGCAGCCTTCCGCCGCCATCGGGGCACTGCTTGTGATGGCGGTATCGCTTGTGTCCTGTGGCGGATCAGCCCCCCCGCCCGGATCGACCAATGATACCTATCGCAACCCGGCGATGACCGGCAATTCACCGCAAAGAACGCGCACATCCCCGGCCATTCAGCAGACGATTCCCCCCCGGCGTCAGGCGATCCCGCCGCGCCCGGTAACGGTTGCACCCGAACCGGCCCCGGATGAAAATGCCGATGCCATCGCTGAAACGCCGCCAGAAACCGCCGCTATTCCCTTTGTTCCCAGCCTTGATGTCAATGACCTGATCGGCCAGACCGAAGCCGCCGTTACCGACCGTCTGGGCGAACCGGAACTGGTGCGCGGCGAGGGACCATCGCGGGTCTGGCAATACCGGACGGATCGTTGCATTTTTGATGCGTTTTTCTTTCCGCAAACCGAAAATGCCCCCCGCCATCTTGCCCATATGATTGCCCGGCTGCGCAATGGCGAAGGCGAAATTACCCTGCAGAACTGCCTGGATGACATTATGCGCAGCCTTCATGAAGGCCGATCCTGAAAACCGGCCCTTAAACGGCACGCCTGATCTGCAAAATTTATGAAAACCGGCCATTTCCTTGGTCGAATTTTTACCTTTGCCGGGCAAAGTCACAGAAATCAAAAGAACCGGATCGTTTTTATAACGGGCCGGTTGCCTCGAAACCCGGATTCAAAGCGGACATCATGCAAATTTCAGCACATCGTCTTGTCAAAAACAGTCTCGCCGCTGTTGCTGTGATGGTGTCATTGGCGACTTCATCTGCCTTTGCCCAGAACGCACCGCAGCTCATTGATGTTTTTGGAAAATGGGAAGCCTATTCCTATACCGAAAAAGGCAAAAAGGTTTGCTATATCGGCAGTCAGCCGGTTTCGGCCAAAGGGGATTACAGCCAGCGGGGCAAAATTTATGTGATGGTCACCCATCGCCCGGCCCTGAAACTGTTTAACGAGGTCAGTTTCATCACCGGTTACGCTTACAAAAAAGACAGTGATGTCGAATTGCGAATCGACAGCACGCCTTACAAGCTGTTTACCTACGAAGATTCAGCCTGGGCGGTCAATGGTGAGGAAGATCGCAAAATGGTGCGGTCGATGAAGTCGGGCAGCAATATGACGGTTGTCGGCTATTCCACACGTGGTACAAAAACCACCGATACCTATTCACTGTCGGGCTTTACCGCAGCCTATAACGCCATTTCCAAGGCTTGCGATACAACACCGGTCAGCTAAACCCAACCGCCATCTTTTGCAGATCAAGCCTGATTGCACCGTGCGGTTGGCAGCAATGTGAAAATTGTGATTTTACAAATGCGCCGTCCCCGCTATATGCGGGGCGTCTGCATTTGGGGCGAAATCTGTTATAGTGCTCCCGACACCGATAAAAATGCCAAGCATCGCCATAAAATTGAGAGAGAAAACCGGGATGACTGACGTCCTGACCGCCACAGACTCCGGCCTGATCAACAGCAATGTCGCGTCCAATGGGCCGACACTGACAGATTTTGTTGGCCGTGCCCGCGCCGGACAGGCTTTTGACGGTCGTACCGACCTGATCGGTCTGTCGCGCGAGGAACTGACGGAAATCCTTTCAAGCCTTGGCGAAAGCAAATTTCGCGTCAAGCAGGTCTGGAACTGGATATATAACCGCGGTGTCACCAGCATCGACGGCATGTCCAATATTTCCAAAAAACTGCGCGAACGTCTGGAACAGGATTATTATATCGGTCGCCCGGTCCTGACGGCGGATCAGAAAAGCGAAGACGACACCCATAAATGGCTGATGCGGTTTAACGACGGCAACGAGGCCGAAACCGTCTATATCCCGGATCGCAACGAGGATCGCGGCGCGGTTTGCGTGTCATCCCAGGTCGGCTGCACCCTGACATGCCGGTTTTGTCATACCGGCACGCAATTGCTGGTGCGCAACCTGACACCGGGCGAAATCATCAGCCAGTTCATGGTGGCACGCGACAGTTACGGCGAATGGCCGACCCCGGCCAATGGCATCCGCCGCCTGTCCAACATCGTGATGATGGGCATGGGCGAACCGCTGTTTAATTATGAAAATGTCCGCACCGCCCTGAAAATCGCCATGGATGGCGAAGGTATTTCGATTTCACGCCGCCGTATTACCCTGTCCACATCCGGGGTGGTGCCCGAAATCGTCCGGGCGGGCGAGGAACTGGGCGTGGGTCTGGCGATTTCGCTGCATGCGCCCGATGATGATCTGCGCAATGAACTGATGCCGATCAACAAGAAATACCCGTTGAAGGAATTGATGGCGGCCTGCCGCAATTATCCGGGCATTTCCAATTCGCGACCGATCACCATGGAATATGTGATGCTTCGGGGCATCAATGATCAGCCGGAACATGCAAGGGCGCTGGCCAAACTGGTGCAGGGGGTCCATTGCAAATTCAACCTGATTCCGTTCAATAAATGGCCGGGATCGGATTATGAATGCACGCCGACATCGGGCATCAAGAAATTTGCCGCAACGCTGAATGAAAACGGGTACGAAGCACCGATCCGCTGGCCGCGGGGCCGCGATATTCTGGCGGCCTGCGGGCAGTTGAAATCCGAAAGCCAGCGCCTGCGCAAATCCCGCGCCTGTGCCCGCGAAGCAGAAGAAACAGACGCCAGCCCCGCGATATCTGCCGCCGAATGACAGAATTGTCGCCGTGATGGTGCATGTGAAGTTTTTTGCTTTTTGGGTAAAATAGTTCTTGATTTGTTCTTTTCGCTATGGCATAAGACAAAAATCAACGGGGCAAATGCGCCCGGAGAGAAACCCGCAAGGCCTTGTGTCTTGCGGGTTTTTGCGTTTGGCGGCAAGTGAAAGAGGCGATGATGATGCGGCGATATAAAGACAGACAAGGCGGCGGGCCAGCCCGCAAGACCCTGACCGGCGGATGGAAAAGCCATTACGGGGGCAGTGCGCAGGCGGTCTGACCCGGCCATTTGTCAGGACGCCCGAATTGCGTCTTGTCTGCGGCGTGCATGGTGGCAACATTTCCTGACAGTTTCGGTCGGTGTCCGGTTTTGCCGGGGGCGGCGGGAGCGGATATCGGGTCCGTTGGCGAGGCTGGCGGATGCCCGAGGTGTGTCTGGTGGCTGTCCGGATTCCGTGTTCACGACAAAGACGGGCTTTGAGTGGGGAATCCCCTTTGTCATCACACTGGCGAAAGCGGATGATCCTGGCGCAGCACCTTCACCTGTTGGTTTTTGAGGATACTGCAACGCCGCATGAACACCCGCCCTTGGCGGCTGTGACGGAATTGTGGTATCCCTGCCTTGCCCCCCAAATGACCAAAACCCAAAAAGATATGTGCATCCTTTTGTAATCGTGGGAGATACCCCTGATGTCTGTTGGCCAGTTATCTGCGATCCTGCTGGTGGTTGTCATCTGGGGCGCGAATTTTACCGTCATTCGGCTGGGACTGGACGAAATCCCGCCGATCCTGCTGTCCTCTCTGCGCTTTGCCTTTGCGGCGATTCCGGCGGTGTTTTTCCTGCCGCGCCCGAAATGTTCCTGGCGTTATATCGTCGGCTTTGGCGTCATGCTGGGCTGCGTCAAATTTTCCCTGTTATTTATCGGCATGGATGTCGGCCTGTCTGCCGGACTGGCGTCGCTGGTCCTGCAATTGCAGGCGTTTTTTACCCTGATTCTGGGTTTTGTCTGGCTGCGCGAACCGATCGGGCCGCATCGCTATGTTGCGATGGTCGTTGCCTTTTCCGGGGTCGCCTTGCTGATGCTGGTATCCGATGGTTCGATGAGCGGGGCAGGGTTGCTGTTTGTTGTGCTGGCCGCCGCCGCATGGGGCGTTGCCAATATCATCATGAAACAGGCCGGACGTATCGAGATGTTGTCCTTTGTCGTCTGGGCCAGTCTGGTGCCGCCGATCCCGCTTTTGATTCTGTCACTGCTGATCGAAGATCGCGCCAGTCTGGATCATCTGGTCGCCTCGGTCGGCTGGACCAGCATCGGCGCAGTGTTTTATCTGGCTTATCCGGTGACGCTTCTGGGCTTTGCCATTTGGGGGCATTTGCTGTCCACCCTGCCGGTCGGGCTGATCGCGCCCTTTACCTTGCTGGTGCCAATTGTCGGTATGGCTACATCGGCACTGGTACTGGAGGAACAGTTCGGGCCGGTCAAGATCGTTGCGGCCCTTCTGGTGATCGCTGGATTGCTGATCAATATTTTCGGCCACCGGGCATGGCAGGCATTGTTTGCCCGCCGTCAGCCCGGCCCCGGCCCGGTTTAAACCGGTTTTTATTGCGTCGGGGCTTCTGTTATTGCCGGTACCGCATCCACCCCGCGGGGTAACAGGATAAATTTCCGGCCCTGCCGGTTCATATGCCCGGCATAAAGGGCGGCCTCGTCTCCCGGCCCAAAGAAAATATCGCCGCGCACTGGCCCGCGAATCGCCCCGCCGGTATCCTGGGCAATCATCAGGCGGTGAAATTGCCGGTCGGCATTCATCGCATCGCTGGTTTCCAGCCATACCGGCGCGCCCATCGCATGAAACCGCCGGTCCACGGCCAAAGACCGCCCGGTTTCAAGCGGCACCCCCTGCGACCCCAGCGGCCCGGCATCGGGATCGCCCGGCAAACTGGTGAAAAAGACATAGGACGCATTTTTATTCATCACATCGGCCGCCTGATCGGGATTGGCCGACAACCACGCCTGAATAGTCTGCAAGGATACGGTTTCGCGGGTCAGGGCACCGCGTTCAATCAGATCGCGGCCAATGGCAAAATAGGGATGGCCATTGGTTGCGGCATAGCCAACCTTGAGAACAGACCCATCTTCCAGAACCACCCGGCCTGATCCCTGAATTTGCAGAAAAAACGCCGCCACCGCATCATCAACCCAGACCAGTTCCAGATCCTGCCCGGCAAGGGCACCGCCCTCGATCGCGGTCCGGTCATGATAGGGTTGCAACCGCCCGCCTGATACAAGTCCGGCAATGCGTTTTCCGGCAAGATCGCTGCTGAAATCGCCCAGATTGACCTCGATCAGATCATCAGGCCGGGCATAAAGCGGGGTTTGATAATTGCCGTGGCGGGTCAGGCTGCCCTGAAGTTCCGGTTCGTAATAGCCGGTAAACAATCCTTCGGCCTTGCCATTATTGCCCGCCAGCCATGGGGTAAATCCGGCCTCGAAAAAGGCGCGGGCGGCATCGTCTGTGATCTGGTCTGCATCGAGCATCAGGGCGGTTTCACAGACACCGCGCCATTGACCGGTGGTGCCCATGCGAGGATCAGGGCCAAAATCGCGATCATCGTCCCGTTTGAGGATCGGCGTGCAGGATCGCTGAAAGGCGCGCAGCGCCCCTTGCATGTCATCTACCCGCCAGCCCGCCAGATCGTCAAAACCGGCCCGGGTCAGGGTCAGGGCATCGGCAGGCTGTTCGTCAGGTTCCCCGACCGGGACGATGCCGGTGATCTGTGGCCAGAACATCCAGATCAGGGCGGCAATCGCCCCCAACCCAAGGGGGCCGATCCAGACAATCCGTTTCATCAGGGGCGACAGGGGATTTTTTTTCAAAGCCGACATCCAGATACCCGAAATTCTCAAAACACAGAGGTCAGAGATACCGCAAAGGAGTTAAAAAAACCCGATGACCGGATGGCAGGACCAAAGAAAAAGGCGGCACATGCCGCCTTGATCGTCAGATATGTCCGGTTTGGCCTATTCGGCAGCGTCCGGGGTTTCGGTCGCGACAAGCTGCCAGTTGGGATCGGAGCTTTGCACATTGCGGGCGAAAGTCCACAAATCCTCGGCCTCGATCACCTGATTGGGATCGCCCGAAATCACATCGCCCTTGCTGTCGCGGATCACGGAAACTTCTTCGGAGACAAAACGCACCGTCACATAAGCGGTGCGGCCTTCCAGCGTCGCATCGTGAATTTGCGCCGATTTGATGCCAACCAGTGTGGTTTCTTCGTATTCGCCTTTTTCCGCGCGGGCATCAATCGCCTGGGCAAAGTTTTTGTAAACTTCCGGCGACAAAAGCGGGTTCAGCGAATCCTTGTCACCCTTGGCGAACAATTCGACAATCATTTCAAAGGCCATCCGCGCACCGCCGACAAATTCCTGCGGATTGAAGGACGGATCGGCGCGTTCGATCTGGGCCAGAACCGCAGCCTTGCCAGTCGGCACCACATCCTCGGCGGCACCATCGGCAGCATCGCTTCCCGGCAGGCGATAGACATTGTCATTTCCTGCACTGCCATTGGCAGTATCACCGGGTGCGACCGGACCATCGGCCTTGTCGTCATGCTGACGACGGCCAAAAACATCGGTGGGACCCTGTTTTTCATTGCCGGTACGACGGCCCAGCACATTGCGCAGGCGCAACACCAGAAAAACAGCAATCAGCGCAAAAAGGATAATATCGAAAAACTGCAAACCCGGACCCATGATCTGTGAGGTGCCAAAATGGCGGGATGCCACATATTAGAGGCTGTGAACGAAAAATGGTATGAACTGAAGCAAATGCAAGGGCAACCTTCGATTAGCACAGATGTGACCAACATCACCTGATTTTGCGCAAAGCGGTGCAAAAAATCATGCCGGGACTGGCAACCTGCCGCATTTTTGTCCAGTTATGTCTTTAGGTAGTCGAGATATTCATCATAATAGAGCATAAATCAAGATGTTGGCGCAACCGGGCCTTATCGGGCATCTGATTAAATAATTCAGTTTTTAATAATATACATTGCCAGCCGGAGCAACCATGGCCTTTTTTATCCTGATCGCCTTTATCGCCATTCCGATTATCGAAATTGCCGTTTTTATTCAGGCCGGGGCACTGATCGGTTTGTGGCCGACCATTGCCATTGTAATCCTGACGGCGGTGGCCGGAACAGCCCTGATGCGCGCCCAGGGTTTGCAAACCCTTGCCCGCGCTCAGCAGGAAATGGATCAGGGCAATATGCCGCTGGGCCCGCTGTTTGACGGCCTGTGCCTTTTGATTGCGGGTATGCTGTTGCTGACCCCCGGTTTTGTCACCGATACCATCGGGTTTTTGTTGCTGGTGCCGCCCTTGCGCAAGGCAATCGGGGCCGGATTGATCCTGAAACTGATGAAATCGGGAAAATTCCGCATGAATGTCGGCGGTCGCCCGATGGGCGGCGGACCCCGCGGAGGACCCCATGGAGGAATGGGCGGACGCGGACAGGGACCGATCATTGATGGCGATTTTGAAGATCTGAGCAATGATAACCGCCCCGATCACGGGAATGGCAACGACGAAAACACCGGCCCGGACCGCCATCTGCCCCGGAATTGAGGCGGGGCAAAATCATCGATAAAACATCCCGCCGGAATGGCTTTTTAGCGTGTGCTGCTGCTTGCCCGGCGGGGGCAGACATGCTAGGCCATTGGGCATAAAAACCGCGTCTGGCGGTGTCAAAAACAAGTTGAATAGCCCCGGTTTGCAAACGATTCTGCCCGGCTGCGCAGCTTGTTTCTGGCCCTATATGATGAATTTTGCAGGAGTGACCCTTTAATGGCTGACGAAAATACCGGTGCAGGCGCAGAGGCCAAACAGCCCGCAGGCAATCCGATTACCCTTCATACCCAGTATATCAAGGATCTGTCGTTCGAGAATCCGAACGCCCCGGAAAGCGTTGCCATGCAACAGCAGCCCAAGATCGCCATTGATGTCGATGTCGAAGCCCGCACGACCCAGGATCAGAAACTGCATGAAGTGATCCTGAAAATCAACATCAAGGCCGAAGCCGGGGACAAGGTCGCCTTTATTGCCGAATTGCAGTATGGCGCGGTTGTGACCCTTAATGTGCCCGAAGAACATCGCCTGCCGGTTCTGCTGATCGAAGTGCCGCGTCTGTTGTTCCCCTATGCGCGCAAGATTATCTCGGGTCTGACATCGGATGGCGGTTTCCCGCCGCTGATGATGCATCCGATTGATTTCGCAGAACTTTTCCGCAAGAAATTTGCGCAGCGCATCGAACAGGAACCGGCCGGGAACGCCTGATTGCGTTTTCGGATCGAAACCAAAACAAAGGCCGCCTGATGGGCGGCCTTTTTATTTTGGTATCGTAACTTTTATCGATGCCGGGCGATCAGAAAGGTTTTCCGATGACCATAAAGATGATGATAACCATTAAAACTGTCGGTACTTCGTTGAAAAACCGATAGAATTTTTCAGATTTGGTATTGGCATCATATTCAAACTGGCGACGGTATTTTGCCAGCATCATATGGGCCGCCGTCATCAGGACAACGCAAAGCAGTTTGACATGAAACCACGGTTGCGACAGCGCACCGGCCCCGTGGATCAGATATCCGCCAAACACCCAGGAGGCGATCATTGCCGGATTCATGATGGCACGCAGCAAGCGGCGTTCCATCACCTTGAATTTTTCCGAGGCTTCGGACCCCGTTGCCACCTGACAGTGATAAACAAACAGGCGCGGCAAATAAAACAATCCTGCCATCCAGGCGATGACGCTGATCACATGCAGCGATTTGATAATACTAAATAAATCCATCAATCTCTCGTGGTTTATTGTTTTCAGGCCGACGCATCTGCCGGTTTTGGACCGGGTTGTTTTGCCACCGCACAGCTATGGTCGTCCGGGCACCACCAGCCGCGTGTTTCAATACGATGATCATCCGATCCTTTTTCATCAAGTTCTTTCTGGGTTTCTTCTACCACAGAAACCAGACCTTCGATAAAGCGCGGATGCGAACAGACGGTTTTGACCCGTTCATAGACCGGAATGTTCAAATGATCCGCAATTTCGCGATATTCGATATCGAGTTCAACCAGCGTTTCGGAATGTTCCGTCACAAAGGCAATCGGCACAATCACCAAAGGCACACCATCCTTGCCTGCCCGTTCAATTTCATGTTCGGTCGAGGGTCCGATCCATTCCATCGGCCCCACCCGGCTTTGATAACAAACCAGCCAGTCGAGATCGGCAATCGCCATTTTATCGACCACCGCCTGCGCCGATTTTTCAATTTGCAACTGATAGGGATCGTTGCGTTTTTTGATGACGGCAACCGGAACGCCGTGGGCAGAAAACAACAGGCGCGGTTTACCCTTGTTTTGGGCGACGGCACGGTCATAACCGGCGCGGATCATTTCGGCACTGGCATCAATGAAACCGGGATTGGTCGGATAGCAACAGGCCGTCTTGATCGGGGTGCGCAGGCCAACCTGTGCGCAGGCTGCTTTCCAGTCCTTGACCGATGATCCGCTGGTGGTTGTTGAAAATTGCGGATACAGCGGCAGCAAAATCTGTTCATCAGCACCCCAATCGCGCACCTGACGCGCCGTATCCGCCGCAAAAGGTTTCCAATAACGCATGGCGATAAAACAGCGGTTTTCATAACCGTTATCCCCGTCATTCAGGGCCTTTTCCAGCGCGTTCGCCTGATCGCGGGTCAGTTCCAGAAGCGGTGATTTGCCCCCGATATGGGCATAGATTTCCTGTGCAACCGGTGCCCGGCGCGTTGAAATCAGTTTTGCCAGCAACCAGCGAAACGGGTTGGGCAGGCTGATAATCGCCGGGTCATTGAACAGATTGAACAAAAAGGGTTGAACGGCTTCTGGACTGTCGGGACCGCCAAGATTGAACAATATAATTGCCCGTTTCCGGCGCAGTGTTTCAGACATCGGATGATCCTTATGCGTTTTGGCAATGGCCGATCAATTGACAGCCATGGCCCGACGAAATCCGTTCCCTATTCCCCATACCGTGCGGCAAATAAGGTTTATTTACAGGGATGGCAACGGCTTAACCCCTCAGATACGCAGCAAATTTCCCGGCAGATCGGAAATTTGAAAATTTCATTTCTGCGCCCGGATATAATCCACCAGCAATCCGACATTTTCCGGCGGCGTTTCGGGTGTAATGCCGTGACCCAGATTGAAAATAAACGGGCCATTGCCCAGCACATCCAAAATCCGCCGGACTTCGGCCAACATTTCATCGCCACCGGTAATCAGATACATCGGGTCCAGATTGCCCTGAACCGGACCCAGTTTTTGCAGGTTTTCCGCCACCCATTTTAATGGAACGCCACTGTCAAGGCCGACGGCATCGACACCGGTGAGGGTTTTGAAATCGATCAAATGCAAACCGGCACCCCTTGGAAAGCCAATCACCGGAACATCCGGGTGAACAGCCTTGAGATTGGCGACAATTCGTCTGGTCGGTTCAATAACCCAACGATGGAACCCGTTTTCGGACAAAACACCGCCCCAGGTTTCAAACAATTGAATGCATTCAGCGCCTGCCGCAACCTGACGCAACAGATATTGCGTCGTGGCTTCGACCAGAATGTCGATCAGCTTTGAAAAGCCTTCGGGATCGCCATAGGCAAAGCGTCTGATATTGGCAAAATCCTTGCTGCCCTTGCCTTCGACCATATAGGTCGCGACCGTCCAAGGGGCGCCGGCAAAGCCGATCAGCGCCGTATGGGCGGGAATGGCATCGGACAGCAGGGAAACTGTTTCGTAAACCGGCCCCAATGTTTCATGGATTTTATCGATATTCAGGCGTGAAAGCCCGCTGGCATCACGGATCGGATCAAGCTGTGGGCCTTCGCCCTGTTTGAAGGCCAGTTCCTGACCCAATGCTTGGGGGATGACCAGAATGTCGGAAAACAGAATGGCCGCATCGAAATCATAGCGCCGAAGCGGTTGCAAGGTGACTTCGCAGGCCAGTTTCGGGTTATAACAGAGGTCGAGAAACGATCCTGCCTCGGTACGGGTGGCACGGTATTCCGGCAAATAGCGCCCGGCCTGACGCATCAGCCAGATCGGAGGAATGGCAAGGGTTTCGCCTGCCAGCGCACGCAAGAACCGTTTTTGTTCAGAAGGCATATGTTTTCCAGCTTTCTTGTCGCAGAACCCGATGAAACCGGTTGTTTATCGGGCCCCGTGGCCTTTCCAGGCGGTTTTCCCTCGTGGTCTCTAACAAAAGAATCTTTATTTAAAAAGGATGTTGTTTGTTAGTGGTTCCCTGTGGATAACCGGGATTAAATTTCATGCACATCTTATCCACATCGGGACTCGAATAAATTGATCGACCGCAAGATTTTACGGGAAAAACTGGGGATGGTTTTAACAGACTCCCTGATATTGTGGTGTGGACAAGCGATTTTTAAAAACGGGGATAACGGGGATAAAACTGTTTTTCGCCGGGTTATCCCTGTTATCACAGAAAAAATTTTCCGGTTATCCAGCACGGGATAGAGTCATAGAAGAAAAAGGGAGAGGGGGGAGGATAAAAATTCCCCCGACAAAACAGGTGGAGTCGTACCCGTTATCCCGACTTATCCACAGGGGCGACTCCGGTTTGATCAATTTACCTTTGATTTTTGTCGTATCTGAACAAAAAAGCGATGCCGATTATGAGTGACGATACCAACGACACTACCGTTTTTCATCTGCATCTGGTTTCAGATTCCACCGGGGAAACCGTTGATGGTGTGGCGCGTGCCTGTGTCGCACAGTTTCCCGATGTTCAGGCCCATGAACATGTCTGGCCGCTGATCCGTACCGATGCGCAGCTGGCCCGTGTTCTGGCCGATATCGAGCGGCATCCGGGCATTGTGCTTTATACGGTTTTCAATACCGATATCCGCCGCAAGCTTGAAGAAGGCTGTCGCCGGTTGCAGGTGCCCCACAGCCATGTTCTGGATAATACCGTCACCATGATGGCAGGCTATCTGGGCCAGCAATCGCGCGGACGCACCGGCGCCCTTCATAAAATGGATGAGGATTATTTCGACCGGATCGAAGCGATTGATTACGCCCTGGCCCATGATGACGGGCAATCGACCTGGGATCTGGAAGAAGCCGATGTGGTGATTGTCGGGGTTTCGCGGACCTCGAAAACCCCGACCTCGGTTTATCTGGCCAATCGCGGGATCAAGACGGCGAATGTGCCGTTTGTGCCGGGCTGTCCCTTGCCGCCGGAGCTTGATCTGCTTAAAAAGCCGCTGGTGGTCGGGTTGATCAAGGATGTCGATCAGCTGGTATCGATCCGAAAAAACCGCCTGCGCCAGATTGAACGGGGCGAAGGCGGCAATTATGTGGATCCGGTTGCCGTTCGCGAGGAAGTGTTTCAGGCACGGCGTTATTTTACCGAACGTGGCTGGAAAATTATCAATGTCACCCGGCGTTCCATCGAGGAAACCGCGGCGATGATCATGTCCACGATCCATGACCGGCGGGAGATTGAAGAACAATGACGCGGCTTATTCTGGCATCGGCCAGTGCATCCCGGCAAATGATGTTGAAAAATGCCGGGGTGGACTGCGAGGCGATTGCCTCGATGATTGACGAGGATTCCTTTAAACAATCGCTGAAATCCGAAGGGGCGAGTGCAGACGAAGCCGCCGAAATGCTGGCGGAAATGAAGGCGATGCGCATGTATCGCCAGCATCCCGAGGCGATTGTGATTGCAGCCGACCAGATGCTGGAATGCAATGGTGTGTGGTTTGACAAACCGGTCGATGCCGATCATTGCCGGGCACAGCTTCAGGCGTTGCGCGGTAAAACCCACAAACTGGTTTCAGCCGCCGTGGTGTTTAAGGAAGGATCGCGGATTTGGGGCAAGATCGACAGTGCCGATCTGACCATGCGCAATTTCAGTGATGAATGGCTGGACTGGTATTTGCACCAGGCCGGGCCGGATATTTTGAACTGTGTCGGCGGTTATCAGCTTGAAGGGCTGGGTGCGCAGCTTTTTACAGCTGTGCGGGGCGATTATTTTACCGTTCTGGGATTGCCGCTGTTGCCGTTGATCGGGTTTTTGCGCGATCATGGCATTCTGAAATCATAAAAAGAACCGGGCGGGAGAAACGACCATCATGTCTGCACCAAAAATTCGCACCCTGACCGGAACCTCGCGCCTGGCCGGGGTGATGGGGTGGCCGGTATCGCATTCAAAATCGCCGCGATTACAGGGATACTGGCTGGCGAAATACGGGATTGATGGCAGTTATATGCCCTTGCCGGTCGAACCGAAAAATTTTCAGGCGGCTCTGGAATCCTTGCGCAATCTGGGCTTTGCCGGGGTCAATGTGACAATTCCGCAAAAGGAAATGGCCCTGCCGGAATGTGATGAATTATCCGAACGTGCCCGGCGGATCGGCGCGGTCAATACTGTGACATTCGCCAGGGATGGCCGGATTCAGGGCGATAATACCGATGGGTATGGGTTTATCGAAAATCTGCGTCAGGAAACCCCCGATTTTGATTTTGGCAGCGGCCCCGCAGTGATTTTGGGGGCAGGCGGGGCGGCGCGGGCTGTTTTGGTGGCGTTGCTTGATGAAGGATGCCCGGAAATTCGCCTGACCAATCGCACCCGTGCGCGGGCAGAAGAATTGGCCGATGCCCTGAATGATCCGCGTATCTGCGTGGTTGACTGGCCCCTTGCCACATCGGGCATGGCCGATGCCGCCTTGCTGGTCAACAGCACGGCTTTGGGCATGGTCGGACAACCGAAACTCGATATCGATCTGGATGGTTTGCCACAAACCGCCCTTGTGACCGATATTGTCTATGCGCCGTTGATGACCGATTTGCTGGATCAGGCGCAAAAGCGCGGCAACCGGGTGGTTGACGGTTTGGGGATGTTGTTGCATCAGGCCCGGCCGGGTTTTCGGCGATGGTTTGGAATTGATCCTGAAGTGACATCGGAATTGCGCGAATTCGTGCTTTCGCCCGATTAAAATAACCGGATTAGGATATAATGATTATTCTTGGTCTGACAGGATCAATCGCAATGGGCAAATCGACCGCGGCCGGGATGTTTCGGTATCTGGGTGTTCCGGTTCATGATGCCGATGCGGTTGTGCATGATCTGATGAAACCGGGTGGGGCGGCGTTTGACGCGATTGCCAAAAATTTTCCGGGGGCAATACAGGCAGGCAAGGTTGACCGTAAAATTCTGGGCGGGCTTGTGTTTGGCAATGCGCCGGAATTGGCCAGGCTTGAAGGCATTTTGCATCCCTTGGTCCAGTCCCGCGAAAAGGCGTTTTTGCGCCAGCAGCGCCGGGTGGGGCGGCGGCTTGTGGTTCTCGATATTCCGTTATTGTTTGAAACCGGTGGGGATGCCCGTTGCGATTATGTGGCGGTGGTATCGGCGCCGGCCTTTGTCCAGCGTCAGCGGGTTTTGGCCCGGCCCGATATGAATGATGAAAAATTCCGGCATATTTTACAAAAACAGATGCCCGATCGTGATAAACGCCGCCGGGCGGATTTTATCATTCCAACAGGACTGGGTCGTGCGGTGACTTTTGGCTATATTCGATCCATCGTGACTGCCCTTGCAAAACGGAACCATCATGCGTGAAATCGTTCTCGATACCGAAACCACCGGTCTTGATCCCTATGCCGACCATCGTCTGGTTGAAATCGGGTGTATCGAACTGTTCGATCACTTGCCGACCGGGCGGCAATATCACCAATATATCAATCCGCAACGCCCGGTTCCCAAAGAAGCCTTTGACGTGCATGGCCTTGGGGATGAATTTTTGGCGAAACAGCCGGTTTTCAGCGTCATTGTGGACGAGTTTCTTGAATTCATCGGCCATGATTCCCATCTGGTGATTCACAATGCCGCCTTTGACATGAAATTTTTGAATGCGGAACTGGGCTGGATCAACAAGCCATTGATCGCGATGGAACGCGCCATTGATACGGTTCAAATGGCGCGCCGGAAATTTCCGGGATCGCCGGTCAATCTGGATGCCCTGTGCCGCCGGTTTAAAATCGACAATACCAACCGGACCCTGCACGGGGCGTTGCTTGACTCGGACTTGCTGGCGCAGGTTTATCTTGAACTGATTGGCGGGCGGCAACATGGCCTGTTGCTGGACCCCAATGCCGGGGATGGCGATGCCGCTGAACGCATATTGGGACCGAAATCCGGGATGCGTCCGCCGCGCCCCCACGCCGCAAAACCCGACGAACTGGCCGCACATCAGGCCTATATTCGCGAAAAAATAAAGGATTCCCTTTGGCTGAAATAGCAAAATGACATGCAGGGTACCGGGCAGGGCCGGTACATTCAGGGTCTGGCAAAATATTGCTGGCCGTCTTTTGTCTTTGCTGTTTTTCGGGGGCTTTCCGGTTTGTAGCAGTGCCGGGCAGCAGATTGATCTCGCCGCCCCCTATACCCTGCATCTTTATGAAATCGACAATTCCGGTCCCCGGCCCGATCTGGCCTATTTTGATACATTGGTTCAAACCGTGTTTGATCAGGCGGGCCTGCCGCATATCGAGGAAAAAAATCCCTGGAAACGCGCCTATCAGGCGACCCTGAGCGGGCCGCGTCAGGTGATATATCCCACGACCCGCACCCCGGACCGCGAGGATTTGTTTACATGGGTCGGGCCGGTCAGCCGTACCGTCTGGTCGCTTTATGGATTAAGCGACGGGCCTTGGCGCGAGATGCCGTTTGAAAATGTCCTGTCACAGGCGCGAATCGGGGTGGCGATGGGGGCTGCCCGCGAGGATTATCTGCGGCAACGCGGGGTGGCAAACCTTGTATCGGTGCCGCGCCAGGAATTGCTGGTTCCGATGTTGATGGCGCAACGTCTTGATCTGGTGGCGCTTGGTATCAGTCATCTGCGTGCCGACCTTGCCACCCACAATATCCCGGCCAACAGGATTTCCTCGATGGCGGTGTACCGGATTTGTTATCTGTATCTTGCGTTAAGCCGCGATACTCCGTCCGATCATCTTGATGCTCTGCAAAAATCATTAAACAGGATCAAGGAAAGTGGCGAATTTGCGAAAGTTCGCCAGAAATTTGGCCTTGAAAGTGACGAACAGGGGTCTTTCATGCGGGCGATGATGGATCGCGGCAATGATGGCCTGGGCTGTGTGGATGTTGGCAGCGGTATGGAAAGCGGTTCTACCACCGGCGAATGACCCTGCTGTAAATCCGGACTGGCGATCATTTTGTGGACCGGGGGTGGCAAAATTGGTATTACCAGTTGTGGCGTATCTGCATCACGGTTGGGGAACCGCGCAGACAGGCCATTGACCGTCCCGCATTCATCCGGTCCGCAGAGAGGAAACCGCCATGACGTCACCGATTCCGCCCGTTCGTCCCCGGGTTGGCCTGTTTGTTACCTGTCTGGTTGACATGTTTCGACCCACCGTCGGGTTTTCGGCGGTCAAATTGCTTGAAGATGCCGGATGTATCGTCGATATGCCGATGGACCAGACCTGCTGCGGGCAGCCTGCCTTTAATTCCGGCGACCGCGACTCGGCCAAAAAGGTGGCGCGGCCGTTAATTGCGATGTTTGCCGGTTATGATTATGTTGTCGCGCCCAGCGGGTCCTGTGCCGGGATGATCAGCAAACATTTTCCCGAACTGTTTGCCGATGAACCGGCGATTTTGGCCGATGTCAAAGCCTTGTCGGCCAAGACCCATGAACTGGTGTCGTTTTTGACCGATATCATGCAGGTGAAAACCCTGAATGTGCAGTTTGACGGCACGGTGACCTATCATGACAGTTGTTCGGGCCTGCGCGAACTGGGCGTCAAACAGCAGCCGCGTGCGCTTTTGCAAACAGTATCGGGGCTTGCGATCCGCGAAATGAAGGAACCCGAAACCTGTTGCGGTTTTGGCGGGACCTTTTGCGTCAAATATCCTGAAATTTCCGGCAAGATGGTCGGGGATAAAACCGCCGATATTGCTGCAACCGGGGCCACCACCCTGTTGGCGGGCGATCTGGGTTGTCTGATGAATATGGCCGGAAAATTGCGGCGCGAGGGATCGGATATCGAAGTTCGCCATGTTGCCGAAATTCTGGCCGGGATGACAGACCATGCACCGGGCATTGCCGGTCGCGATCCGGAAGGGAAATAACGCCATGCATGTTTCGACATCCCCGAAATTTCGCGAAAATGCCCATGACGCGCTGTTGGATCAAAGCCTGCAACGTGCCCTTGGCCGACTGAAAACCGGGTTTAAGGACAAACGCAGTGCCGCGATTGCCGCGTTGCCGGAATTTGAGGCGCTGCGCGACAAGGCGGTGGAGATCAAAAACCACACGCTGGAAAATCTGGATCATTATCTGACGGCGTTTGAAGCCAATGTGAAAGCCAATGGCGGGCATGTGCACTGGTGCAAGGATTCCGAAGAAGCCTGTCAGACGATTTTGAAGATTTGCCGTGACAAGGATGCCAAATCAGTCCTGAAGGGCAAATCGATGATTTCCGAGGAAATCGGCCTGAATGCCTTTTTGGAAAAACAGGATTTGCAGGTCGTGGAAACCGATCTGGGCGAATATATCATCCAGTTGCGCCATGAACCGCCCAGCCACATCATCGCGCCCGCCATCCATGTCCACAAGGAACAGGTTGCCGACAGTTTCCGCGCCACCCACAAGGGCCGTGATCCCAACCGGGTGCTGGATGAACCGCGTGATTTGCTGGACGAAGCCCGCGAGGTGATGCGCGAACATTTCTTTGCCGCCGATATCGGCATTACCGGGGCCAATTTCCTGATTGCGGAAACCGGGACATCGGTAATTGTCACCAATGAAGGCAATGGCGATCTGACGCAAACCCTGTCACGGGTGCATATCGCGGTTGCCAGTCTGGAAAAGGTGGTGCCGACCCTTGAAGACGCATCAACCATCCTGCGCGTTCTGGCGCGGTCCGCCACCGGACAGGAAATGTCGTCCTACACCACGTTTTCGACCGGGCCGCGCCGGGCAGAAGACCTTGACGGGCCGCAGGAATATCATGTGGTCCTGCTTGATAATGGCCGGTCCAACATGCTGGGCACCGATTTTCAGGATATGTTGCGCTGTATCCGCTGTGCCGCCTGCATGAATCATTGCCCGGTTTACGGGGCGGTGGGCGGTCATGCCTATGGCTGGGTTTATCCGGGGCCGATGGGATCGGTTCTGACGCCATCCCTGATCGGGATCAATCAGTCGGGGCATTTGCCCAATGCCTCGACTTTCTGCGGGAAATGCGAGGAAGTCTGTCCGATGCGCATTCCCTTGCCGAAAATGATGCGCCATTGGCGCGAACGCGAATTTGAAAAACATCTGGGGGCCAGTTCGGTGCGTTATGGCCTGAAAGGCTGGGCCTTTATGGCTTCCAGACCCCGCCTGTACCGGGCGGCGACCGGGCTTGCAGCGCGATTATTGCGGATTCTGGGCGGTGGCAGGGGAGCCTTGCGATCCTTGCCTTTTGCCGGAGGCTGGACGCAAATCCGTGATTTGCCGGTGCCTGAGGGCAAAACTTTCAAACAGCTTTGGGAGGAACAGCAAAAAAACAAATCCCGGCAGGACGGAGGACCGAAATGAGCAATTCCACATCGCGAGATGCCATTCTGGGCCGTATCCGTCACAGTCTGGGTCGTCCGGCCCAGATGCCTGATACCCCACCTGATACCCCGGATGAGGTGACAGACCGCCTGAAAAACCCGGTGGCAAACCTGATTCCGGCCCGTGCGCAATTGCCCCATGCACAACAGATTGATCTGTTCATCAAGATGGCAACGCAGGTTTCCGCCACGGTGACACGGGTGGGCAGCCCGGATGATATTCCGCGTGAAGTGGCGCGGTATCTGGCCGATCAGAACCTGCCTGCACGGGTGCGTGTTGCTCCGGATGCGGGTATTTCCGGTCTGGCGTGGGATCAGACCATGCTGGATATTTCTGCCGGGATTGCCGGGCCGGAAGACGCGGTCAGCGTCACCCCCAGTTTTGCCGCTGTGGCGGAAACCGGCACGGTCATGGTGCGATCCGGTCCGGATCATCCCTATACCCTGAACCTTTTGCCCGACACCCATATTGTGGTTGTCCACGCCAGCAGGGTGACCGGATGTTACGAAGATGTATGGGCACGGTTGCGTCAAAGCGAAGGACACGGCAATATGCCGCGAACATTCCTTTGGGTGACGGGTCCGTCGCGGACAGGCGATATCGAACAAACGATACAGCTGGGCGCACATGGACCGCGTCGCCTGCATATCGTTCTGGTCGATGACACGTAATCACAAACCCAAAAAGCATCGCAGCGTCAGCGACAGTGAAAAAGCCCTGTGGGAGGCTTTTACACATGATGTCAAACCCCTGCGTTCCCGTAAAAAGGAACGTAAAGGTGCCACTATATCCGGGTTGTTAGGCGATGTTGCCAATGGTCCCGATAATGGCGGCGAAGACGGCGATACCGCCCTGTCACAACCGGGTTTCCCAACGCAGCCCCTGCGCGAGGCAATGGCAAAATCCGAGGAAAACCGTGCAACGCGCAATTTACCGTCGGCGCGTGATGCAGACCGTGGGCCCCAGATCAAAAACCCGCAAACCACCGAATTGAAACCCGGTGTAACCGCCGGAATTGATGGATCGACGGCGCGCAAATTCCAGAAAGGCCAGATGACGATTGATGGCCGGATCGATTTGCACGGCATGACCCAGGAAGTGGCCCACCATGCGCTGGATGCCTTTATCAATGATTGCTGGTATGCCGGGAAACGCTGCGTTCTGGTGATTACCGGCAAGGGGTCGCGGGCCGATGAATATGGCCGCACCGGACTTTTGCGGTCCCGCACGCCGCAATGGCTGAGCGCGCCGCATTTGCGACCGCGCATTCTGGCGATCAGTCAGGCCAGCATCCAGCATGGCGGGGCGGGGGCCTATTATGTTTTGCTGAAACGGAGACGCCCGTGACACCTTTTGGCAACCGCATTCGCGAATTGCGGGCACGGCACAATGTTACCCTGACCGATATGGCCAATGCGCTGCAATTGTCGCCGGCCTATCTGTCGGCGCTGGAACATGGACATCGCGGCCGGCCCAGCCCCGGACTGGTGCAGCAGATTTGCGGTTATTTCAATCTGGTGTGGGATGATGTTGACGATATCAAACGTCTGGCGCAGTTGTCCCACCCCAAGGTGACGGTCGATACCGCCGGACTGGCCCCCGAGGCGACCGAACTTGCCAATCTTCTGGCGGAACGGATTGCCGGGATGGGGGATCAGCAATTGGCGAGGATGCTGGAAATTGTGCGGGAAAAATCCGCATAAAGGATCGCGATTATGAACCAGATCACAATAAAAGGTGCGATTTTGGCGATGATTTGCCCGATTTCATCCGTGCAGGTGCGAAACACGGTTTGACTATTGCAAAAATCGGGGGTATCTATCAGCAGGGTTTCGATCCTGTTGAACGAAACTGCCCTGCCTTATAGCAACCCAAGGGATAATTCGGACGCAAGGCGACCGTGATACAACCCGGGCCTGTCTGAACTTCATTTCCTGAAAATCATCCCTTCCCGTTTTCGCCCTTCCCGGCAATTACAGATCATTTTTGCACATATGCATCTCCAAGACCTGAAAAAGAAATCTCCGACCGAGCTTCTTGCCCTGTCCGAGGAACTTGAAATCGAAAATGCCAGCACCTTGCGCAAGCAGGAGCTGATGTTTGCCATTCTCAAACAGCTTGCCGAAAACGACCATGCCATTTTTGGCCTTGGCGTTCTTGAAGTGCTGCCGGATGGTTTCGGTTTTTTACGCAGTCCCGAAGCCAATTATCTGGCCGGTCCGGACGATATTTATGTTTCGCCCAGCCAGGTGCGGCGGTTTAGCCTGCGCACCGGTGATACGGTAGAAGGCCAGATCCGGTCCCCCAAGGAAGGCGAACGTTATTTCGCGCTTTTGAAGGTGGACAAGGTCAATTTTGATGCGCCGGAAAAAGTCCGTCATCGCATCAATTTTGACAATCTGACGCCGCTTTATCCGGACGAACGTCTGAATATGGAGCGCGAATTTGACCGCGAAGGCAACAAGGACATCACCAACCGGGTGATTGAACTGGTGTCGCCGCTGGGTAAGGGGCAGCGCGCCCTGATCGTCGCACCGCCGCGCACCGGTAAAACGGTGATGCTGCAAAATATCGCGCATGCCATCGAGGAAAACCATCCCGAGGCCTATCTGATCGTTCTTCTGATTGACGAACGGCCGGAAGAAGTCACGGATATGGACCGCTCGGTCAAGGGTGAGGTGATCAGTTCGACCTTTGACGAACCGGCATCGCGCCACGTTCAGGTTACCGAAATGGTGCTGGAAAAGGCCAAGCGTCTGGTGGAACACAAGCATGATGTTGTCATCTTGCTGGACTCGATCACCCGTCTGGCCCGTGCCTATAACACTGTCGTGCCCAGTTCCGGCAAGGTTCTGACCGGTGGTGTGGATGCCAACGCCCTGCAACGTCCCAAGCGTTTCTTTGGGGCGGCCCGTAATATCGAAGAAGGCGGGTCGTTGACCATTATCGCGACCGCGCTGATCGATACCGGATCGCGCATGGACGAGGTGATCTTTGAGGAATTCAAGGGTACGGGCAATTCTGAATTGATTCTGGATCGGAAACTGGCCGACCGGCGCATCTTCCCGGCGATTGATATTCTGAAATCCGGCACCCGTAAGGAAGAATTGCTGGTCAGCAAGAATGTCCTTGCCAAAATGTGGGTTCTGCGCCGGATTCTCAACCCGATGGGGTCGCAGGATGCGATGGAATTCCTGCTGGGCAAGCTCAAAACCACCAAGAACAACGACGATTTCTTCGATTCGATGAATGGCTGATCCGGCCTGATCGGATTGCAGGTAAATCTTTTAAAACGGGGTCCGGCTGCGGGCCCCGTTTTTGTTTGGTCAGGGGCGAAAGGCAAGGGTGATTTCGGCATTCTGACCATCGAGTTTCTGACCGGTCAGGATGGTGTTGCCGGGATCGACGCGAACGGTACCGTCACCCAGATGCAATTCAACATGATGCGCACCATAATGCAGGGTAATCGCCAGTTCATCATTGGCGATGATATAACACGGCACCACATCACCGGGGGCCAGATGACGGGGCGGGGCATCCTGCCAGCCGTCCTGCGGTGCAAGGGCGGTCAGGCTGAGGGGATCGTTGCTGTCATTTTGCAAGATCAGTTTGAGATGCAGGCTGGCAGGCATGGCGATATCCTTTTGCGGTAATCCCTGTTGTTTTTATGTGGGGGCTGTGTCGCAAAAGTCGAGATAACAGGGCTTGAAGTGACGGGCGTGACATGGGAATCTGGCAGAAGTATCCACAATTGCTGACAGGCTGATGCAGCTTCTTTTGAAATCCATCGATTTTGCCGCCCGTGCGCATCGGGACCAACGCCGCAAGGGCCCGGCCAATGAACCCTATATCAATCATCCCATCGAGGTTGCGCGCCTGATTGCCGAATGTGAACCGGCAACATCCCAAGACATTTTGTGTGCAGCGATCCTGCATGATGTGATCGAGGATTGCGGGGCGACGCAAGATGAAATTGCCATCTGTTTTAACCCGGTAATTGCCGGGATTGTCGCCGAAGTCAGTGATGACAAGGATTTGCCGCGCCCGGTGCGCAAGGCCCGACAGATTGAAACGGCACCCGATTTGTCCGATGCGGCCAAATTGGTGCGGCTGGCGGATAAAATTGCCAATGTCGGGGCGATGTTGACCGATACACCGATTGGCTGGGACCGTGCGGAAATCCTGCGTTATGTCGATTGGGCCGAGGCGGTGGTTGCCCCGTGCCGCCCGGTCAGTCCGGCGTTAAGTGCGCGGTTTGATGCCATTATCCGCGATGTGCGTGTCTGGCATCTTGAAGAAAATCAACAAACCGGGACGTGATCTTAAACCGCCAGCTTTCCCTGCACGCCCCCAAGGTCAACACCTTCAAGGCGCAGCAGGGCGGCCTTGGTTTCCAACCCGCCCCAGCCGGAATAACCGCCCGGTTTGCCACCTGCGGCCAGAACGCGGTGGCAGGGGATCAGGATCGGGATCGGGTTGCGGCCACAGGCCATGCCAACGGCGCGGAAACCCTTGGGTGACCCTGCGGCAATCGCCAGTTCCTGATAGGTGGCGGTTTTGCCTGCTGGAATTTTGCACATGGCCTGCCAGACGGCTTGTTGGAACGGGGTGCCGTGGGGGGCAAGCGGCAGATCAAAATCTGCACGCTTTCCGGCGAAATAGGCCTCAAGTTGCGATTTGGCCTCGTTTAAAACCGGGCTGGGATCCATATCCTCAACAAAGCCCCAGTCAAGGGCGACGATTTGATCGTCAAATTCAAACAGGGTCAGGGCGCCGACCGGGCTGTTGATGGAAATCTGGGGCATGGTTTTTCCAGTGAGGGGACGGAAAATGAATCAGTCTTTGGGATTTATGCCGTTTCCCCGGCCATGTCGGCAAGTAGTTTTGCAAGATCATTGGCATCGGTTACCGGAGCAGAACACACCGGACCCTGACAGACATAGGCTGTGACCTTGTCCTCCATCATGGTTTTGCCCTGTGCCGGATGCCCGTCGGGCAGAATATCGCCCTTTTGCAGGATTGTGATGGCGCGATTGGGCAGGCAGGCGGCAAAGATTGCACGCCGCATCAGGATGAAATCCTGACTGCGGGCATTGGTGATCAGCACGATTTGCACCGGATTTTGCAGCATTTCCGCCGCCAGAAGCAGGCCCGGCATATTGGGGAACTGTTCCTCTATCCGACCGGCAAAGGCGGCAATGGTGGTTTCGGCGCGGTCGCGATATTTTGTCTCGCCCGTCAGGGCATAAAGCCGGGCCAGATTTTGCGCCATAATGCCATTACCAGACGGTACGGCATTATCCATAAAGGGTTTTTGCCGGATCACCAGATCGCTGGCATCGGATGCCGACTGAAAATAACCGCCCTTGGCATCGGCAAACAGTTCTTCGACCTTGTCGCACCAGACTGTTGCCGTGCGCAGATAGGCTTGTTCGCCAAAGCATTCATACAGCCGCAAGGCTGTGCGGATCATCTGGGCATAATCTTCGAGCATCCCGGCATGTTGGGCCTTGCCATTGCGATAGCTGTGCAAAAAGCGATCGCCGATCATCAGATTGCGGATCACAAAATTATAGGCAAGTTTGGCATAATCCAGCCAGTCCGGGCGGTTGAAAACCATTGCCGCCTCGGCCATTGCGGCAATGGTCATGGCGTTCCAATCGGTCAGAACCTTGTCATCCCAGCCCGGCCAGATGCGTTTGTCCCGCACTGCCAGCAAGGTATTGCGCAGATCGGCCAGCCGTTTTTCGGTGGCGTCATCGCGCAGTTCCATCCCGGATTGCGTGCGGTTCAGAATGGTGCTGTGTTCCCAGTTTCCCTGCGGTGTGACGTCATAGATATCGGCAAACAGGGTGGCGTCATCGGCTGGCAACAGGGATGTGATTTCAGCAATATCCCAGACATAAAATTTGCCTTCCACCCCCTCGCTGTCGGCGTCCAGACTGGCGGCAAAGGCCCCGCCATCGGCGCGCATGTCCCGCAGAAGCCAGGTGATGGTTTCCTCGATGCGAGCGGCATAAAGCGGATTGCGGGTGACGCGCCAGACATCGCATAAAAGGTCAATCAGCTGGGCATTGTCATAAAGCATCTTTTCAAAATGCGGCACCAGCCAGTGTTCATCGACGGCATAGCGGGCAAAACCGCCGCCCAGATGATCATAAATGCCGCCCTGTGACAGGCGGTTCAGGGTCAATTGCACGGCGGCGGACAGGATTTTGTCGCCGGTGCGGTTTGCGACCCGCCAGATCAGGGAAAACAGCGAAGGTTGCGGGAATTTGGGGGCACCTTTGGTGCCGCCATTGTCGGGATCCACCAGTTGCAGGCAGCTTTTGCCAAATTCATCAATTTTTTCCGGGGCGGGAATCGTGCCACTGCGCCCGGCATTCAGGCGGTGCAGGGCGGTGCTGATCTGGCTGACATTGTGGGCGACGCTATCGGGCTGATTTTGATAGATGTTGGAGACGGTCTGCAAGACATCGCCAAATCCGGGGCGGCCATAACGCGGTTCTTTGGGGAAATAGGTGCCCCCCCAGAACGGATTGCCATCGGGGGTCAGAAACATCGTCAGGGGCCAGCCGCCCTGTTGGCCCAGCAGGGCCAGGGCATTTTGATAGAGGCTGTCCAGATCGGGACGTTCTTCGCGGTCGAGTTTGACATTGATGAACAGATCATTCATCAGGGCGGCAATGCCATCATCCTCGAAACTTTCATGGGCCATGACATGGCACCAGTGACAGGCGGCATAGCCGACCGAAAGCAGGACCGGCTTGTTTTGCGCTTTGGCCTCGGCCAGAATTTCGGCTGACCACGGTTGCCAATGCACCGGATTGTCGCGGTGTTGCAAAAGATAGGGGCTGGTTTCTGTGTCGAGATTGTTGCGGGTCGTATCCATGTCCGTTCCTGTGCCCGGTTGGGCTGTTTTGGCGTTTCCGGTTTCTTTCAGGGTAAGGCCGATATCGGGAAAGGCAAGGACTTGATAAAAAAAGCCGGTTATTGATTGTGAAGACGCCATTGCCGGGCATAATGGCGAAAGAACCTTATAAAGGAGATCAGGGCGATGAAAGTGACCGTCGATATCGATTGCACGCCGGAAGAATTGCGGACGTTTTTCGGGCTTCCGGATGTGCAGCCCATGCAGCAGGCCTTGATGAAGGATATCGAGGATCGTATGAAGACCAATCTTGCGGCGATGGACCCAGATACCCTGTTGAAAACCTGGCTGCCGCAGGGCATGCAGAACTGGGAACAGATGCAAAAGGTATTCTGGGGACAGTTCAATGCCGGAAACGGACCCGCCAAAAAGGACTGAGCCAAATTGAAAGCCGATGTGACGCCGACCCTGTCCTATTTCAAGGACCATGTTTTTGTTTGCCAGAATGAACGCCCTGCCGGTCATGAGCGCGGCTGTTGCCACAGCAAGGGGGCGACAAAGCTGCGCAATTACATGAAGGTGCGGGCCAAGGAAATGGGCCTGCCGCAAACCCGGATCAATACGGCCGGATGTCTGGACCGGTGCGAATTGGGGCCGGTGATGGTGATTTATCCGCAAGGGGTCTGGTATCGGTTTGAGACGATGGCCGATATTGATGAAATTCTGCAACGCCATCTGGTCGATGGGGAGATTGTCGAACGCCTGCGGCTTTCGGATCTTCCGGCGGGATTGGATCAGGAAGCGGTTGGACGGGCATGAGACGCGAAACGATTTTTGCGCTCTCAAGCGGGGCGGGGCGCGCCGGGGTGGCGGTCATTCGGTTGTCCGGTCCGCAATCCGGGGCGGTTTTAAATGAATTGCTGGGCCGCAACAGCCCGCCAAAACCCCGACATGCGATCTATGCGCCGATTTCAGACCCGGCAAGTGGCGAACGCCTTGATGATGCGGTGGCTATCTATTTTCAGGGTCCGGCCAGCTTTACCGGTGAAGATGTGGTTGAACTGCATGTTCATGGCGGGCGGGCGGTGATTGACGGGGTGCTGGATTGCCTGTCGCGCCAGCCGGGATTGCGGCTGGCAGAACCGGGGGAATATACCCGGCGGGCCTTTGAAAACGGCAAGATGGATTTGACCGCCGCCGAAGGCATTGCCGATCTGATTGATGCCGAAACCGCCGCCCAGCGCCGTCAGGCGGTGCGACAGATGGCGGGGGAACTGGGCGCGCTTTATGAAAGCTGGCGGGCGCGGTTGATGAAGGCCCTGGCCCATATCGAGGCCGATATTGATTTCCCGGACGAAGATTTGCCCGACGGGATTGTGCCGGTGGTGCGCGGCGATCTGGCGGCGGTGTATGATGACATCATCGCCCATCTTGCCGATAACCGGCGAGGTGAAAGGCTGCGTGATGGGTATCAGATTGTCATTCTGGGCGCGCCGAATGCCGGGAAATCAAGCTTGCTGAACCGGCTGGCGCGGCGCGAGGCGGCGATTGTGTCCGACATTGCCGGGACGACACGCGATATCATCGAGGTACATCTTGATCTGGGCGGATTTCCGGTGACGATGGTGGATACCGCCGGTTTGCGCGACAGCAGCGATGTGATCGAATCCGAAGGGGTGCGCCGGGCCACCGCCCGGGCGCAGGACGCCGATTTGCGGCTGGTGGTGGTGGATCGTGCCTATTGGCCCCATATAGACCCGGAAACCGCAAAGCTGATTGATAGCGGAACGGTGATTCTGGTTAACAAGGTTGATGACGGGGCTGCTGCGGCAAGCCTTCCGTCGCAATGGCGCGGGCAGGCACAGGATGGCCGCGAGGTTGAGCTTCCCGTTTTGGCGATATCGGCCATGAGCGGGGCGGGGATGGAAAGTCTCTTGCACCATCTGGAAAGTCGCGTAAAAGAGGGTCTTGATTTTGCCGGGCCGGTGCCGCTGACGCGGTTGCGCCATCGTCGGGCGCTGGAAGATACCAGCACGCATCTGGCGCGCGGATTGCGCAGCGATGTTGCCGAACTGGCCGCCGAAGATGTGCGGTTGGCGGTGCGTGAAATCGGCAAGATAACCGGCCGGGTCGATGTTGAGGATTTGCTGGATATTATTTTCGGCGATTTCTGCATCGGCAAATAAGCCGATGATAGTCCCGACCTGTGCCGGATGGCCTATAAACAAGCGGGATTTAAGCATATCAAAAAGTGTTTCACGTGAAACATCGTCGACTTCGATGGCGGCGTGATGATGAATTAAGAGCAGTATGGAAGGCGATCCGAAAGGATTGCCAATGAGGGTTTCAATGTCGCAGAACCGTTTTGATGTCATTGTTGTCGGCGGCGGCCATGCCGGGTGCGAGGCCGCAGCAGCGTCTGCGCGGAGCGGCGCACAGACAGCCCTGATTACCCACCGCGCCGACCGTATTGGCGAAATGTCCTGCAACCCGGCGATTGGCGGACTGGGCAAGGGGCATATGGTCCGCGAGGTTGATGCGCTTGACGGGGTGATGGGCCGGGCGATTGACCGGGCCGGGATTCAGTTTCGCATGCTTAACCGGTCGAAGGGCCCAGCCGTGCGAGGTCCGCGTGCTCAGGCCGATCGCAAGCTCTATCGCAATGCCGTTCAGGATATTCTGGCAGAGCAGCCCAATCTGACGGTGATTGAGGCGGCGGTTGAAGATTTGATGATCGATGATGCCAATATCCGTGTGACCGGGGTGATGGCGGATGATGGAAGGTGTTTTCAAGCCGGGGCGGTGGTCTTGACCACTGGCACTTTTCTGCGCGGTCTGATTCATATTGGTGAAGAAACCATGCCGGCAGGCCGGGTGGGCGATGCGCCGTCGGTCGGTTTGTCCTATACCCTGAAACGGTTTGGATTTCGTCTGGGGCGGCTTAAGACCGGGACCCCGGCGCGGCTGGATGGACGCACCATTGACTGGTCGGGTCTTTTGGAACAGGCAGGCGATACACCGCCCGATCCCTTTTCCTTTTTGACCGATGCAATCCGGGTACCGCAGATTTCCTGTTTTATGACCCATACCACCGAAGCAACACATCAGATCATTCGCGATAATCTGCATCGCGCCCCGATGTATAGCGGCCAGATCAGCAGCACCGGCCCGCGTTATTGCCCGTCGATTGAAGACAAGGTGGTGCGCTTTGCCGAAAAGGGCCAGCACCAGATTTTTTTGGAACCCGAAGGGCTGGACGATCCGACGGTTTATCCGAACGGTATTTCAACCTCCTTGCCCAAGGACGTGCAGCTTGCCCTTTTGGCGACGATTCCGGGCTTGGAAAAGGTCGAAATTTTCCGGCCCGGTTATGCGGTTGAATATGATTTCATTGATCCGCGTGAATTGCGCCATACCTTGGAAACCAAAAAAGTCGGCGGGCTGTTTTTTGCGGGCCAGATCAATGGTACCACCGGTTATGAAGAAGCGGCCGGGCAGGGGTTGGTGGCTGGTGTCAATGCTGCGCTTTTGACCGGCGGGTCGGATCGTGAATTTATTCTCGATCGGGCCGATGCCTATATCGGGGTGATGATTGACGATCTGGTGACGATGGGGACGCGCGAACCTTACCGGATGTTTACCTCGCGGGCGGAATATCGGTTGATGATGCGCGCCGATAATGCCGATCAACGTTTGACGGATCGCGGCATTGAATTTGGATGTGTCGATTCGACCCGTCGGGTGGTGTGGACGGCCAAGAAGGACGCACTGGCAACCGCCAAGCGTCTGGTCGGGGAATTGGCCGAAACGCCGAATCAACTGGTCAAGTATGGCATTCGTGTTAATCAGGATGGGGCGCGGCGCAGCGCCTATGATTTGCTGGCGTATCCGGATGTCGGTTTTGATCAGTTGTTTGCGGTCTGGCCACAATTGCGGGACCTTGATCCGGCGATTCGCGAACAGGTGGCGATTGACGCGCAATATAAGGGATATCTGGAACGTCAGGCCGCGGATGTGGCAGCATTCCGCCGGGATGAAGATTTACGATTACCCCGCGATCTGGATTATGATCGGGTGGGCGGGTTGTCGTCCGAAATCAAATTAAAGCTGAAAGAGATTGCGCCGGAAACAATCGGGGCGGCGTCGCGCATTCCTGGTGTGACTCCGGCGGCGGTGACGGCATTGCTGGGCCATATCAAAACCCACAAACATCAAAAATCGTTGCAGCAAAAAACGGCTTAATTTCCCTCGATATTTCAAAACAGGATCAATATATCGGACCGGCAATGTTTCACGTGAAACATTGCCGGTATTTTTGTGCTCAAAAGACGAAAAAACTGAAAGCAGATGAAGTCTGCGCTGGCGTGATGTCGGGGACGGACTTATAAGAGACTTATGCAGAAAAATTCCATCGCCGTTCAAAGCTGGTTTGAAGACGATCTGAGTGTTTCACGTGAAACATTGGAGCGTCTGAACCGTTATGCCGATTTGGTTGTCAAATGGCAGCCGCGCATCAATATTGTCGGGGCGAGTACCGCCGATGATGTTTGGTCCCGTCATTTGCATGATTCGGCACAATTGTGGCCCTATGTGTGCGATGTTGCCGCCAGTGGCAAAATTGTCGATTTCGGGTCCGGTGCCGGGTTTCCCGGGATTGTTTTGGCGATTCTGGGCGCACAACATGTCACGCTGATGGAATCCAATACCAAAAAAACGGTGTTTCTGATGGAGGCGACCCGGATTTGTGGCTGTCTGGATCAGATTGATATTGCCCGCGAACGGATTGAGGCTGCTGCACCCGGTGCCGCCGATCTGATTACCGCACGGGCCTTTGCTCCTTTGCCGAAATTGCTGGAAATGGGGCAACGCCATCTGAAACCGGGCGGGACATATGTCTTGCTCAAGGGCCGAAGTTTTGAAGATGAAGTTGCGGAAGCCCGTGCTGCGGGCTGGCATTTTGCCATCGACACGCATGCCAGTCTGGTTGATCCGACGGGTGTGGTGATGATTTTACAGGGGGTTCATCGTGACGGACGTGATTGATCTACCGATTTCGACCGGCGGGCATCGGCCCCGCATTATCTCGGTTGCCAACCAGAAGGGCGGGGTGGGTAAAACCACAACGACAATCAATCTGGCAACGGCCCTTGCCGCCGTCAAACAACGGGTGTTGATTGTTGATCTTGATCCGCAGGGCAATGCCAGCACCGGTTTGGGTATTCGTCCGGCCGAACGGCAAATCAGTTCCTATGATGTGTTGATCAATGGGGCGAGCCTCGCCGAAGCGCGGTTGGAAACCTCGATCCCGCAATTAAGCCTTGTGCCGTCGGGCATGGATTTATCCGGGGCGGAAATTGAACTGGTTGATTTTGAACGCCGCGAAATGCAGCTGAAAGAATCCCTGGCGCGATTGCCGCAGGATGTCGATTATGTCCTGATCGATTGCCCCCCTTCTTTGGGCTTGTTGACGCTGAATGCATTAGTGGCATCCGATGCGGTTCTGGTGCCGTTGCAATGCGAATTTTTTGCGCTGGAAGGCATCAGTCATCTGGTCCGGACCATCAAGCGGGTCAAAAAGGCGTTTAATCCGGCGCTGGAAATTCAGGGTATTGTCCTGACCATGTATGACAAGCGCAATAATCTGTCAGCACAGGTGGCAACGGATGTGCGCGGTTATTTTGGCGATGTGGTTTATCGCACGGTGATTCCGCGCAATGTGCGGGTATCCGAAGCCCCCAGTCATGGCAAGCCAGTTCTGGTTTATGACATGAAATGTCCGGGGGCGAAGGCTTATCTCAATCTGGCGAGTGAGGTCCTGAAACGCGAAGGAGTAAAGGCATGAGCGAGGTCAAGAAACGCGGTTTGGGCAAGGGCCTGTCGGCATTGCTGGGCGAGGATGATGAAGACATTGGTTCCGCCATTGCCGGACGCAATCCGGGACCGGGCGGCACGACCCGCCATGTTGCGATTTCCGATCTTGCCCCATCACCGTTTCAGCCGCGGCTGAATTTTGATGATGAGGCGATTGACGATCTGGCGGCCTCAATCCGGGAAAAAGGCATTATCCAGCCGATTCTGGTGCGGGCTTCGTCCACCGGGGCGACGCAATATGAAATCATCGCCGGGGAACGACGCTGGCGCGCTGCCCAGCGGGCGCAACTGCATGAAGTGCCGGTTTTGGTGCGCGATTTTGATGATCGGGAAACCGCCGAAATCGCCCTGATTGAAAATTTGCAGCGACAGGATCTGTCGGCACTGGAAGAAGCCGAGGGTTATAACCGCCTGATGGCGGAATTTTCCCATACCCAGGAAGCCCTGGGTCAGGCTTTGGGCAAAAGCCGCAGCCATATCGCCAATTCGTTGCGGCTGCTCTCCTTGCCCGGCCCGATCAAGCAGATGCTGGCGGACAAGGTGCTGAGTTCCGGCCATGCGCGGGCTTTGCTGGGGGCGGATAATGCCGTCGAGCTGGCCAATCAGATCGTCCGTAAAGGGTTGAATGTTCGCCAGACCGAAAAGCTGGTGAAAACGGCGGGCGGCAAAACCGCCCGACCGAAAAAACCCAGCACCGCAGCGGGCGGACACAAAGACCCGGATACGGTGGCGCTGGAGCGCGATCTGAGCAATATGTTGGGTCTTGCGGTTTCTATCGATTTTGACGGGGCCGGGGGGCGGCTGTCGGTGCGGTATGAAACGTTGGAGCAGCTTGATGATATATTGCAGCGTCTGACGCATAGCCGTGCCGTGGCGTCTGAAGCCCTGCGTGATGATCCTGAATCCGATGTCTTACCCGCCCGGGAAGACGACAATGAATTCGATTCGATGTTTCTAGATGATGGGGCGGATACGCCCGATGGTGATGACACGACGGATGATTTGACGGCAGAACTTGAATCGATTGCCGATGCCACGGATATCAATTTTGGCAGCAGCGATGATGAAGACGACGATGATTTTCTGAGCGGACCGGAAGGCGATGATCCGGAAGATCAGGAAGAGGTCGATGTCGATATTCTCGATCAGGTTGTCGATGCGGGTGAAAAACGTTAGTCGGCAGAATTTTGCAATGCAGCATAGCGGGGCGGGGATCAGTTCCTGCCCTGTTTCTGTCGGGCGACGGCAACCTTGATCATGGCGCGGTGCGCCAGGGTTTCCGGGATGGCAAGACCGCTTTTGCAGTCTTTTTCGGCTTCCAGCAGGATTTGCAGGGCACGTTGCAAATGGCCGAGCGGCCAAGCTGACAGATTGGCGCGAAACAGATCCGCCGCCTTGAAAAACAGCGGCGGGCGCAGCGATTTGATCGCCTGATCTGGCGACATGCCATTGGCGATCTGGCCCTTGACCAGATGCAGTTTTTGAAAATAACCGATCATCATACGCAGTGCGCCGACCGGGCTTAGGCCTTCTTCGACCAGCCGGGTCAGGGCGCTGTCAAGCTTTGTCACATTGCCCTGTGACACCGCCGACACCACATCATCATAATGGCGGGCGGAACTGTCGCCGACACAGGCCATGGCGTCGGCCAGGGTCACTTGCCCGGTTTTCAGGGCATAGAGGGCCAGTTTTTCAAGTTCGCTGCGCGAGATCATGCGGTCACTGCCAAGATTGGCGACAAGGAATCGCACGGCATCGCGATCAATCCGCAATTGATGATCGGCCATGACAGAACTGATCAGGCCTTCCAGATCGCGGCCCGAATCGGCATAACAGGGCAGGGCCATGGCATTGGCTGCTTTTTCAACCGCCTGACGCAGTTTTGATTTGGCTGCCAGACTGCCCGACTCGCAAATGATCAGGGCATCGCCCGCCGGATCGTCCAGAAAATCGGCAATCACCGGCGCCTGGGCATCGCCAATATCACGCAGCCGCAAAACGCGCCGCCCGCCACCAAAACTGATGGCGGCGGCTTCGTCGCGCAGACGACCGGCATCTTCTTTAAGTTGGGCCGGGCCCAGTTCGGCAATGCGGAACGGGTCCTGCAAATCCGCGACCACGGTTTTGGCAAGGGTCGCGGCGCGTTCACGCACCAGTCCTTCATCCTCGCCATAAATCAGAATCAATTGCGCCCGCGCATCCGGGGCGCGGAGAAACTGTTCGACCTGGGCGGCTTTGAGTTTCATCGGTGGATATCAGCCCTATTGCGCACTGCGCAGGCCAACCGCGACCTGATTGGAAACCTGTCGGGCCAGATTGCGGGCGGCATCGCGGCGGGCGGCATTTTCAGCCTCCAGACTGGCGAAATCGGAATCAACCAGATTGTAACTGGTACGGGCTGTCAACTTACCTTTTCGCAACAAGACGTTGTCTGATGTGCGATAAAGATTGTAATCCGCATATAACAGGTAATCGGCGATGGTCGCCTCGTTTGCCTTTGTAAAACCCAGTTCGGAGGTGGTTTCTGACAGGGTGATGTCCAGCCGGTATAGCGGGCGGGCCACCTGTCCACGCGGGGTCAGGGTTTCGATCAGGGCGTTGCGGGTCAATTGGCCGATTCGGTCCTCGATCAGCACGATTTTAACAGCGGCCATTTCGGATGCGGTGCTTTGACCCTGTTTGTCTTCGGCATAAAGCGGGCGAAAGCCGCAAGCCGACAGGCTGCTGATACCAATCAGAACAAGGGCGATGAGGGCCGGGCGCAACAGATGCATCAGTCGGGACTCCGCTTTGCAGATGATTCGATCCTGCCATAGCGATACAACAATTCCGCCCCGATGTAAGGACAAAACCACTGCAAGGCGGTCAGAAAGCCAAGATGACGGGTGGGGGGCATGTTATCAAACGGCTTTGCCGACAATGCGCGAAAGGCCAGATGCAGATGGGCAATGGCGGTATGGTATTTTTGCTGTTGCAGGCTGGTGAGGATGTTTGGCGGAATTTCAGCCGTTTGTGGCAACTGTTCCGGACCGGGTTCTTTATAATAAGTCCAGACATGCCGCAACCAGCGCCAGTGACCGGTGAAATTTTCATGCGACAGCATAAGGGGACGGTGCAAGGGCACATCGGCCAGCAGGGAAAGCCAGACGATATCGGGACCCAGTTCGGCAATCAGGGTTTCCGAATCGGTATTTTCGCGGAATGTCACCGGGCCGGTCAAGCGGCGTTCAGATTGTATGACGATGTCTGCGGCCTGCAAAACTGCTTGGGCGATCTGGGCGCGATAATACCGAAGTTGCATGGCATCCGAAACATCACCCAGACGGTTCCGATATAAAGACCCCCATGCACGGGCGAGCGCATGGGGGTTATAACGGCCTGACTGATACACGGACCCTGTTATTGCCCGGCGGCGGTATCAATGCGCAATTGCCGCGCCCGGGTTAGAATCGAATCTTCCATTGCGGTTGCGGTGCCCGGTTCGACCACGGCATCGGCCCATTGATCTGACCCGGCGCGTACCTGACGGAAGACGGAGACTCGTACCCCGTCGGACCGAAGGGCGGTGCCCAATATATAAGTCGTGATCTTGAAGCGTTCATTGGGGGTTTCCGCCGGGCTGTACCAGTCGGTGATGATCACCCCGCCAAACGGATCGGCGGAACTGAGCGGCATGAAAGACAGGGTGTCAAGCGAGGCCCGCCACAGGAAGCTGTTTACGCCAATGCCGGAACCGCCGCCCTGTTGCGGGTTGTCGCCACTACCAAACAGGCCACCATCTCCAAGCAGGCTCCCGCGTTCTTTCATGTCGGCAATGGTCGCGCTGCTGCCATTGATTCTTTCATTACCGGGTGCCGATCCGGGAAAACTGTCATAATCGGCCTGGGTACCGGCACAGGCTGAGAGGATCAAAGACATCGCGATAAGACTGCCAATTTTGGCAAGGGATGAAATGGTCATTTAGTCCTTCACTTTTTCGGGCATATACGCTGGATCGCACTATAAAGGGCTGTAGTTTTCCCGCAAACAAAAACATGTGTGTTGTTTTTGCAACATCACATGGAAAATGTTACTTCAATGCCACAGGATGGTTGACGGGGGGCGATTTTGCTGGCTCCATTCGTCTCGAACCGGATGGCACTTCGCTGTCCATACTACTTTCTCCGCAGTGATGCGGTAGTAAATAGACGTTGAGGGAAAAGATGAAAAAGATTCTCGTAGCTTCCAGCGCGCTCGTCGCTGTTGCCTTCGCCGGTCAGGCTTCTGCTTCTGAACCGATCAAATTGTCGGTTGGTGGTTACATGGAACAGTGGGCCGGTGTTGCCGATCAGGAAAACGGATTCGCTTCGCGTAACGCATTCCAGTCCGACACCGAAGTTCACTTCAAGGGTTCGACCACCCTTGACAACGGCATTGAAATCGGTGCTGCCATCGAACTCGAAGGCCAAGGTGGTGCCAGCAATCAGGTTGACGAACAGTATCTGTACGTCAACGGCGGTTTTGGTCAGGTAAAGCTGGGTGCCGAAGACGGTGCCGCTGCTGACATGGCGACCCTTGCGCCGTCGACCGGTGCGGTTATCGCCCAGGATGGCGATCTGGGTAACTGGGTTGATATTTCGACCCCGAATGCCAACTATCTTGGTGCTGGTGGTGGTGCCGATGCAGCAAGTGACTCAAAGCGCGTTACCTACTACACTCCGGTTCTTGGTGGCTTCCGTGCCGGTATTTCCTATGCTGACAGCATCAATTCTGAAACCAACAACACCGTCACTGACAATGACTCCCGTGTTTCAGCTGGCGTTGAATACAAAGGTGACTTTGACGCTGTTTCGGTGAAAGTTTCGGCTGTTGGTGAAGACGATCAGGCTTCTGAAGGTCAGTGGTGGCATGTTGGTGCCAATGTTGGCTTCGGCAACTTCACCGTTGGCGCTTCCTATGGTATTCAGGACTCTGAATTCAACGCTGGTACTAGCACCGGCAATGATCAGGAAGTCGAAGGTTACGACCTTGGCGTTTCGTACAAAATGGATGCCGCAACCGTTTCTGCGACTTACTACGGTGAAACCGAAGAACAGGGCGTTGGCGCTGGCGAAGACTCACTTGACGTTGTTGCTCTCGGCCTGACCTACACCCTTGGTGCCGGTGTTGAGTGGCGTTCGTCTGTCTTCTGGTTCGAAAATGATCGTGTTGCTGCTGCCGACAACGAAGGTTACGGCCTTGTTACCGGTATTAAATTGTCCTTCTAATTCTTCGGAATTTGATGCGATTAGGAAGGGAGCGGCTTGCCGCTCCCTTCTTTTTTGTCTTTTTCAAAAGTAAATGACTGAAGGTCATAAAATAAACATTATTTTTATAATTCATGATTTACACTTTTTATTAAATCCCCAAACTGTTGCATAACAGGCACAGCTGTTCTGAAAAAATCACTATGCTACAATCTTATAATTGACCACGGGTCACTTGTTTGGCTTTATAAATCCCAATCCAGACTAGATATTCGATCTGGCCCTTTGGTTTTCCAAAAATGAGGAAAAAGATGAAAAAGCTTCTTGTTGCATCCAGTGCGCTTGCCGCTGTTGCATTTGCCGGTCAGGCTTACGCTTCTGAACCGATCAAATTGTCGGTTGGTGGTTATATGGAACAATGGATGGGGGTTGCCGATCAGGACCGCGATAGCGCTGCTAACATCAATGCCTTTCAGTCTGACACCGAAGTTCATTTCAAGGGTTCGACGACCCTTGATAATGGTATCGAAGTGGGGGCCGTAATCGAACTTGAAGGCCAGGGTGGCAGCAGCAATCAGGTTGACGAACAGTATCTGTATGTCAATGGCGGTTTCGGTCAGGTTCGCTTGGGTGCTGATGACAGTGCCGCAGACAGCATGGCGATCGTTGCGCCTTTTGTCGGTATGGTCGGCGTCAATGACGAAGACCTGACCAACTGGGTCGATGCCTATGCGATTGACACTGTCCCCAGCGATGGCGACGCCAAGAAATTTACCTATTATACCCCGATACTGGGCGGATTCCGTGCCGGTTTCTCTTATACAGATGACAGTACTTCGGAAACCAACAATACAGCAACCGAAGGCGACAACGTTGTTTCGGGTGGTCTTGAATATAACGCCGATTTCAATGGCTGGTCGCTTGGCCTGTCGGCTGTTGGTGAAAACAAGGGCGAAGGCAACTGGTACAGCTTTGGCACCAATGTCGGCTTTGGCAACTTCACCGTTGGCGGTTCCTATGGTCATCTTGAAGGCGATTATGGCTTGACGGATCGTGATACTGCCGGTGGCGATACCGACAGCTATGACATCGGCGTTGCCTATGCCATGGATGCAGCCAAAGTCTCGCTGTCCTATGCCTATGCTGATTACGCCAATGGCGAAACCAACCGCACCACCGGCGAAATGAGCACGGTTGACCTTGGTCTTGCTTATACCCTTGGGGCAGGCGTGACCTGGAAAACTTCGGTGTTCTGGTTTGATGACGACAACAACAATAACAGCTTTGATAACGAAGGTTATGGTGCTGTTACCGGTTTGCGTCTGGACTTCTGATCCATCCAGCCTAAAATCTACAGAGGGAAGGGAGCGCTTTGTCGCTCCCTTTTCCTTTTGGGGATGTTTTCACAGACCAAAACCGATACCTGCAAAGCCGCAGGCTTTTGTGGGCCGCAGGGAAAGGGCTGTGTTGCGGTTAATCCCCCCCAAGGCGACGGCATGAAGATAATGCCATCGCGCAAGAGCCGCCATTTCAGAAAAAGTCGCAATACCAAGACAGGGTGCATATGGATGCGAGAGGCTGGCAAACACGGGTGAAATCAGTACGGCATCCGGTCTGGCCGAACAGGGCAGGGCGATGATTTTGGCAAGGGCCTGTCGGCTGTGACAGGCGATGGTGCGAATCGCATTTCCCTTGGCAGTGCGCAAGTGGGCGCGATCCTGCCAGAGATGATATTCCGGGAAATGGTCGCCATCCGCGCCCAGACGCCGGGCGAGGTGCGGATCATTGGCGATGATAAACAAATGCCCGTATCGTCGGCAGGCCCGCCGGGTGGCAAGGGCGATCCGGTGACGGTTCGGATGATCATAATGACGGAAAATTACCATGCTGCCACGGGGCAATCGGCTGATCGTGGGCACCGGATCGGGCAGGCGCTGGCTGTCGGTCATCAGGATAATCGGGGGAATCGGTTTTATTCTGGTCTGGATGCCATTGCGCAAATTGAGTTGTCGCGCCAGCTTTGCTAGTTTGGCGTCCATGCGGTTTTCCGTTTCCATCCCGTCGTCTTACCAAGGCATCCTGTTGCATGAGTGATCATACTGTTTCCAACGCCAATGTCGATATCGCTGCCAATCTGGCAATTGTTCAGACCAGGATTGATCAGGCCGCCGGGGCCGCCGGGCGCAACCCGGCAGAGGTGACGCTGGTTTGTGTCAGCAAAACCCACGATGCCGATCATGTGCGCGGCGCACTGGATGCCGGACGGCGGGTATTTGGTGAAAACCGGGTGCAGGAAGCCGCCGGAAAATGGCCGAAATTGAAAGCAGCCTATGCCGGGGTGGAATTGCATCTGATCGGGCCACTGCAAACCAATAAAATCAAGGATGTGATCGGCCTGTTTGATGTGATTGAAACGCTGGATCGGCCCAAACTGGCCGAAGCGTTGGCCCGGCAGCGCGACAAGATGGGTATCTGCCCGGATTTGTATATTCAGATCAATACCGGCGAGGAGCAGCAAAAGGCTGGAATTGCGCCGACCGACGCCGATGATTTTATCGATGATTGTATCAACCGTCTGAAATTGCCGGTGCGTGGCCTGATGTGCATTCCGCCGGTCGATGAAGAACCGGCCCTGCATTTTGCCTTGCTGGTCAAAATCGCCGACCGGCATGGCCTGAAAATCCGCAGCATGGGCATGAGCAGCGATTACGAGGCTGCAATTCGCCTTGGTGCGACCCATATTCGGGTTGGGACAGCCATTTTTGGTCATCGCAGCTATGATTTGGCTCAGTAAGCCGGAATTTTACGGTGAAAAACGGTATTTGGCGTCGTATTCTGTATAAAATAGCCCGATTTCATTAAAAAACGCCGCATTTTCCAAAAATGCGGCGTTTTGGTCTGTTCTGTGGATAAAGATCATCCTGTCCCCAGACGTTTGGGCGGCCGTGTTGTGAAATCTTTTTTGAAAAAAATTCACCGCGGGGTTCTGAATCACGGCACCAGCTTGTATCCACCCGGTTCGGTGATCAGGATCATCGCATTGGACGGGTCTTTTTCGATTTTCTGGCGCAGGCGGTAAACATGGGTTTCCAGCGTATGGGTGGTGACCCCGGCATTATAGCCCCAGACTTCATCGAGCAGGGTTTCGCGTGAAACCGGTTTGTCCCCGGCGCGAAACAGGAATTTGAGGATCGAGGTTTCCTTTTCCGTCAGGCGGACCTTTTTCCCGTTGGTAACCTCAATCAGGATCTTCGCACCGGGCTGGAAGCTGTAGGGGCCGATGGCGAAAATGGCGTCTTCGCTTTGTTCATGACTGCGGATATGGGCGCGGATGCGTGCCAGCAGGACATTGAGGCGAAACGGTTTGGTGACATAATCATTGGCCCCGGATTCAAGGCCAAGAATGGTGTCCGAATCGCTATTGGCCCCGGTCAGCATGATCACCGGCGATTTGACCCCGGAACGACGCATCAGCTTGCACACATCGCGGCCATCCATATCAGGCAGGCCGACATCCAGCAAAATAACGTCAAAATAGCTGTCCTTGACGGCTTCAAGGGCTTCATGGCCGCTATGAACGGCAATACAGTCAAATTCTTCGTGAAGGCGAAGCTGTTCGGTCAGCGACTGGCTGAGCGCCGTATCATCCTCGACCACCAAAACCTGTTTTCCTGTTGTCATTGCCGCCCCTTGCTGGTGTGTCAAACCGGTCTATATCAGGATATGCCCCTTGATAACGGCACGATCCCGGATTTTTATGATCATGGTTATCGCAAGGATGACCATGATCTGTGAAGTCTCCCACTGTCCTTGCCGCCATTTCAAGAACAAACTGTTGTTGCTTTAGCCCATTGACGAAACAATGATCCAGTCCCATACCCACCTGATCGCGATGTTGTGATGATAAAACGAATTTCTGATAAACAATGACCCAGCATAAATCTGCCACCGGCCATCCGGTTCATTCCCGACCTGCTGCCGATCTTGTATCGGTGTCGCGTGCTGTTGCCGATTTGCGGCGCGGCGAGATTGTGCTGGTCGAAGGGGATCAGGGATGTGTGGCGGTGATTGCCACCGAGCCTTTGTCTGATCAGGGGCTGGCGCGGTTGCGCCTTCTGGCGAAAGACGCCGGATCATCTGAAGAAAGCCTGGCAATTGTTCTGCCGCGTGTGCGGGCGCGGTTTCTGGGCCATGCCGGGATCGGCAGTGGCTTTGTCGCCTTTTGCCCGGAACCCCCTGTTGCGCCCGATGCTGAAACGTGCGGGGCGCTGGCCAATCCGTTGTTTGATGATGCGGTGTTGCCGACGGGGGGCTGGCGGGCAACGTCAAGCGCCGAAGATGCGGCCATCCGTCTGGCGAAACTGGCGCGTTTGTTACCGGCAATCGTTGCCATGCCGCTGGGGCGTTGTGATGCCGCCGGGATGGCTGTTCGCGAAAATCTGTTATGGCTGGATGCGGCGGGTATCAATGGCTATGAAGATGCATCTGCGGGTTCCTTGCGGGCGGTAAGCGAGGCACGGGTGCCGCTGGAAAATGCCGAAAATGCCCGGATCATTGCGTTTCGCCCCGAAGATGGTGGTCAGGAACATCTGGCGATTGTCATTGACGAACCGCAGGCGGGTGAAGATGGCGAACCGGTTCTGGTGCGGCTGCATTCGGAATGTTTTACCGGCGATCTGATTGGATCATTGCGGTGTGATTGCGGGCCGCAATTGCGGGGTGCGATTGCCGAAATCGCCAAAAGCGGCAAGGGCGGCATTATCCTGTATTTGCGTCAGGAAGGACGGGGCATTGGCCTTGTCAATAAATTGCGGGCCTATGCCTTGCAGGATCGTGGCTTTGACACGCTGGATGCCAACGAGGAACTGGGGTTTGACGCCGATGAACGGGTCTACCGTCCGGCGGCCGAGATGTTACGGCAACTGGGTTTTGGCACGGTAAGGCTGCTGACGAATAATCCGGAAAAACTGGCCGGTCTGGAAAAATGGGGCGTTGCGGTACGCGAACGGGTGGCACATGCCTTTCCGTCGAATGGTCATAATGCCTTCTATCTGCAAACCAAAAAAGACCGTGCCGGGCATTTGTTCTAGCTGATCCCGGCAGATCCTGCCGGGTGGGCAGGGATGCGCCGGGCATTATTCCGGCATCCTGAAAAATATCGTCTATTTTCAATCCTATAGGTTAAGGCCAAATCTGGCATCACGGTTGCATCTCCTGTTGGCAAGAGGAGGACAATCATGTCAATTGGTGCAGATTGGCGGCAAATATCGCCCAGTGTGAATGCGAGTGTGAGCGCGCCTGCCGTGGCCGCGACCAGCAATACTGCGTCCGCAACAGGACCCGATGCGTCTTCCAATGCGGATGAGGCAGAAGGGCGGAGCTTTTCAGAAGTCCTGTTTGGCGAAGACGGGTTTGAATTCACCGATATGCTTGATGTGATCAATCCGCTGCAACATATTCCGATTGTCGGCATGTTGTATCGCTCCATTACCGGCGATGAACTGGGCAATGGCGCACGGGTTGCCGGTGGTACTTTGTTTGGCGGCATTTTTGGTCTTGCCGGTGCGGCAATTGATGCGGTGGTGGATATGACCACCGGCCAGGATACCGGTAGCCACGTCATGGCGGTGTTTGAAAGTGGCGAGGAAGCCCCGGACGAGGGGCCGGTGATGGCCAATGCGACACCGGCGACGGGAACGTCCGCATCGGAGTCCACTGCCGGAAATGGTCTTGTCCTGCCATGGACAGCGATGGACGATAGCGGGGCGGCAAATATTACCGCCGCCATGCTGGCCGATGACGCAACCCTGCCCGATGATATTGTGGCCGCACCGCGTGGTGCGGTTGAAACCGTGGCGATGGCCGATGAACCGGGTGATCTGACGACCGAAATCATGTCGGAAACCACCATGGCGTCGTCGTCGGCCTTTGCGGCGGCCACGGCTTCTGCCCCGCAGGCCCAGCGCAGTTTTGCCCGCGATGGTTTCAGTAGCCAAACTATTGCCAGTTCCAGCTCCACGGCCAATGCCGAACCTGATCCTGCTGAACTGGCCGTTACTCTGGCCCGTGCGGGGCGCAGCGATGTTGCCTCGAACCTGATCGGTCAGAAGGCCAGTTCCAGCCGGATGACGGCCTCGACCACCCCGATCAGAAGCGATGGCGAAACCGTGTGGCAACGTGCCCAGAAAGCAGGCCGTCTGAATACCGCGTCAACATCCCTTGGCCTTGATCGGGCAATGGTCGATGCCAATGCCAAATGGCGTCCGGCAAAGGCCGAAACCCCGGCGACCGGGGCCACCCATGCCGATGATGATATGGCCCCGCTGAGTGATACCGAATTGATGGCGCGTTTTAACGCCGCGCTGAAACGCGACACGGCGACAGAAATGGCAGCAGAAGCCCGCAATGTTGCCATGATAAACCCGGTGGCCGATGCCCGCCCGGCAAAATCGGCTGCACCGGTTCAGGCCACGGCAGACAATTCGGAAACGGCTGAGACCGAAATTTCCGAAGCCCATCCGCTGATTGATCAGGTACGCGACCATCAGGTCGGCGATGCGCCGGTCGGGGCATGGTTCAGTCAGACTATGATGGAAGGCCTGCAAAAATATCAGGCGATGCAAAGCCGTCAGGGTGATGGATCGATCTGATCACGGAAAAATATCAAAGGCCCGGCCAGATTTCTGACCGGGCCTTTTTGATGTGCGGATGTCTTGTGTTTAGCGGTTAAGGAAACCGACGATTTCCTTGACCTCGCGCAGGATCGGCTGGGCGATGGCATCGGCGCGATCCGCCCCTTTGGACAGCACGCTGTCGATATAGGGGATATCGTTTTTCAGCCGGGCCATTTCGGTTGTGATCGGGGCCAGTTTATCGACCACAACATCGGTCAATGCCTGTTTGAAGCCGGAAAACTGCGTGCCGCCATGCTCTGACAGAACGGCATCCACACCCTGATCCATCAGGGCTGCATAAATCGTTACCAGATTGCGGGCTTCGGGTCGCCCTTCCAGACCGGCGGCCTCGGAAGGCAGGGGTTCGGCATCGGTTTTGGCCTTGCGGATTTTGCGCGACAGGGTATCGGCATCATCGGTCATGTTAAGGCGGGACATATCCGACGTATCGGATTTCGACATTTTTTTCGTGCCTTCACGCAGCGACATGACGCGGGTGGCCGGACCCAGAATCAGCGGTTCCGGGGTCGGGAAGAAATCGACGCCAAAATCATTATTGAATTTGATCGCAATGTCGCGGGTCAGTTCAAGATGCTGTTTCTGGTCTTCGCCAACCGGAACATGGGTCGCCTTGTAGGCCAGAATGTCGGCCGCCATCAGGCTGGGATAGGCATAAAGACCAAGCGATGCGTTTTCGCGATTCTTGCCGGCCTTTTCCTTGAACTGGGTCATGCGATTCAGCCAGCCGATGCGCGCCACACAGTTAAATATCCACGCCAGTTCGGCATGGGCCGATACCTGACTTTGATTGAACAGCACATGTTTTTGCGGATCAATGCCCGAGGCGATCATGCTGGCGGCAAGTTCGCGGATGTTGGACCGCAATTCCTGCGGATCCTGCCAGACCGTGATGGCATGCAAATCAACAACGCAGAAAACGCATTCAAAATCTTTTTGCAGGGCGACCCAGTTGCGAATAGCGCCCAGATAATTGCCAAGATGCAGATTGCCGGTGGGCTGTGCGCCCGAAAAAATACGGTCCATATGCTGTCGTCCATTTCCAGAATTGACACAATATCCCCAAGCTCCGCCAGGTTGTGGACACCCGCCGGCGGACGAGCTTGCAGATCGATCGGCGGAGTTAATCTTTCGCGCAGCCTTTGGTCAAGAGCTTATCGGATTGTCAGCTGCCGGTTTTGCCGCGCCGCAGGATGGTTTTGAGTTCCGAAAAGCGGGTGGCCCCGGAAAGCTGGGCGGACAGGCCGTAAATCACGACACCGCCGGTCACAATCACCGTCATCATGATCACCCGTTCAAGGGTGGGCACGTCAAAACGCCAGACCAGATCAATCACCAGCCACAACACCGCCCCCATCAGGGCAGAGGATAACGCGATACGCGGCACCCGCCGACGCAGCCTTGCATCAAATACCAGATGGCCGCGCCGATGCAGGGTAATTGCCAGACAGGCGGCATTGATCCAGACCGAAACCGACGTTGCCGCCGCAATGCCCAGATGCCCGAAAAACGGCATCAGACACAGGATCAGGACGATGTTGAGCACCATCGCCATAATGCCAATCCGGATCGGGGTTTTGGTATCTTCACGGGCAAAGAATCCGGGGGCCAGAACCTTGACCAATACGGCGGCGGGCAGGCCAAAGGCAAACACCGTCAAGGCCATGCCGGTGGCAAGGGTTTCATCCACACCAAACGCCCCGCGCTGAAACAAAACATTGATCAGCGGCATTCCCATGACCCCCAGCGCAACAGCGGCAGGCAGGGTCAGCAACAGGGCGATTTCCATACCGCGATTCTGGCTGTACATCGCGATTGCCGGGTCATCACCCTGCAATTGGCGTGACAGGGTGGGCAACAGGGCGGTGCCAACCGCAATGCCAATAACGCCCAGCGGCAATTGATGCACCCGGTCGGCATAATAAAGCCATGACACCGCCCCGTCGGATACCAGGGTCGCCAGCATGGTATCGATCAGAAGATTAAGCTGATAAACACCCGCGCCAATCATGCCCGGCACCATGCGTTTGCCCAGCAATTTGATGCGATCATCGATTTTGGGCCATTGCCAGCGGATGGCAAATCCGGCGCGTTTGCAAGCCACAACCAGCCAGATAAATTGCGCCACCCCGGCGGCGGCCACCCCCCATGACAGGGCATGGGCGCTGGTCTGGGTAAAAGGTGTCAGGCCCAGCAAGGCGGCAATCAGGCAGATATTGAGCACAATCGGCGCCGCGGCCGCCGCAGCATAATGATGCAGGGTATTGAGCACACCCGACATCAGGGCAACGGCCGAAATAAACACCAGATAGGGAAAGGTAATACGCGACAATTCAACGGCCAGCGCGAATTTTTCCGGATCATCGGCAAAACCCGGCGCAATCACATGCATTGCCCACGGCATGGTGATTTCAATGATCGCGACCAGAAACCCGACAATTACCAGCATCATCGCCATGGCACGGGCGGCAAATTCGCGGGCGGCCTCCAGACCGCGTTTTTCAATGTCGCCTGCCAGAAGCGGGATGAAGGCCGCGGAAAACGCGCCTTCGCCAAACAGGCGGCGAAACAGGTTGGGAAATTTGAAGGCAACAAAAAAGGCATCTGCCATGCCGCCTGCGCCCAGCATCGCGGCAATCATGATGTCACGGGCAAATCCCAACAGGCGGGAAAGCAGGGTAAAACCACTTACGGTGGCAATCGAGCGAACAAGCGACATGATTTTCCGTTTGAAAGGCCGTCATCAGGGCGGCGTGCAAGCCCCCGATCATATTGCGGATAACTTTGCCAGCCGAAGGTGAAGGAAGTCGTAACAGGGGATTGTCGTAAAATATAAGATTCATTTGCAGTTTGTGACGGTCGTCACAGATGAAGCCGGGTGCAATGGGCTAAATTGATCTTGCCGAGGATTCGTTGGGACACGAGACTCTGCTTTGTTAAAGACAGACGAGAGCGATAACAGACCGTTCTCACCCAAATCTGGTTGCATTCCGAGGAAAACGACATTTTGGTGCATGACACAAAATGTCTGGTCGGAGATCAGGTCTGGCTCTCGTCATGTTTTTAATTCCTCTCCCCCGGACTTTACCCCTTTTCCCTTATTCTTCCGATTTCAGCGCCTCGATCAGGGCTTCGCGGATTTGCGTGAATTTGGTGCGGCTGTCGATTTTCAGGCCAAAGATATCCTTGACGTAAAACACGTCCACCGCCCGTTCGCCAAAGGTTGAAATCCGTGCCGAAGCAATTTGTAGCGAAAGATCGCGCAGGGACCGGGTGATGTCATACAGCAATCCCTGCCGGTCGCGCGCGGTGACTTCGATCACGGTATGGGTGCGGCTGGCCTTGTTGTCGATGATGACATTGGGTTCGACCCGGAAGACCGATGTGCGGCTTTTGTTTTCGGAAATCTGGCGTTTTTCGATTTCCTGGCTGGGCCGCATTTGCCCGGAAATCACCTTTTCCAGAGTGCTGCGCAATTTATCAAGGCGGGCCTTGTCGTTAAAGGCTTCGCCATTGCCATCCTGAATCCAGAAAGTGTCCAGCGCCATGCCATCGGCAAGGGTCAGGATTTTGGCATCGACGATATTGGCCCCGCAAACTGCCATCGCCCCGGCAATCTGAGAAAACAGGCCGGGATGGTCGGCGACATGAACGGTGATTTCGGTGGCGTCAATATCGGTTTCAATCCGCACATCAATGGTGATTTCCGACCCCTTGGCCTTGGCATCGCGGGTCAGATTGGCGTGATGGATGTGGGTTTTGGTATCGAAACTTAGCCAATAGGACGGATAGCCGCGTTCGATGAAATCATCGATATCTGATTGCGGCCATTTTTTCAGGGCATCGCGCACCGCCTGACGGGCGCGGGCCACGCGGGCATCGCGGTCATCGGCATTCAGTCCGCCCGATAACAAATCATCGGTGGCGTAATAAAGCTGCCGCAGCAGGGTGGCCTTCCAGCCATTCCAGACATTGGGCCCCACCGCCCGGATATCGGCAACCGTCAGACATAACAACAGGCGTAAGCGTTCCTGCGATTGCACCAGATCGGCAAAGGCGCGAATCGTGGTTGGATCATTGATATCGCGTTTGAATGCCGTCAGGCTCATCCACAGATGCGCCTTGACCAGCCATGATACGGTTTCGGTATCGGCGGGGGACAGGCCCAGCCGCGGACAAAGCTTTTGGGCGACTTTGGCCCCCAGTTCGGAATGATCGCCACCGCGTCCCTTGGCGATGTCATGCAGCAGGACGGCGACATACAGCACCTCGCGCGAGATCACCTTGGAAATCACCTGTGTCGCCACCGGGGCTTCGTCGGCAAGGGCACCGGTTTCGATCTGGTTCAGGACACCAATGGCGCGGATGGTGTGTTCGTCCACCGTATAGGTATGATACATATCATATTGCATCTGGGCGACGACGCGCCCGAAATCCGGCAGAAACCGGCCCATAATTCCGGCTTCGTTCATTTTGCGCAGCGGAATGTCCGGGCTTTCACGATGGCACAGGATTTTCAGAAAAATCTGGTTGGCGACGGGGTCTTTTTGCAGCTTGCGGTCCACCAGTTTCAGGTTTTGGGTGACCCAGCGCAGAGTTTCGGGATGAATGCCGATGCCGTTTTGATGGGCGGCGAGAAACAGTTGCAACATGCGAACCGGGTCGGTGCGAAACACCTCCTGATTTTCAACAGCCAGCCGGTCATTGCGCAATTGGAACCCGTCAATTTCCTTGTTGCCAAAGAATCGTGCCGGAAAACGGATCAACGGGCGGCGCTGATGGCGTTCTTCAAGGGCGGCACAGAAAATCCGGGTCAGATTGCCGACATGTTTGACCATCAGATAATAGTGTTTCATGAACCGCTCAACGCCACTGGCCCCGGCATGATCGGTATAGCCCAGCCGGGTGGCGATTTCGCGCTGCATGTCAAAGGTCAGGCGGTCTTCGGGGCGGTTGGACAGGTAATGCAGCCAGCATCGCACCGACCACAGGAAATTTTGCGCCTTGAGAAATCCCTGCGCTTCCTTGCGGGTCAGAACCTTTTGATCGACCAGTTCCATCGGCGAATTGACGCGATACAGATATTTGCCGATCCAGAACAGGGTGTGCAGATCACGCAGACCGCCCTTGCCATCCTTGACATTGGGCTCAACGACATAGCGGGAATCGCCCATGCGCAAATGCCGGTCATCCCGTTCGCCCAGTTTGGCCTCGATAAATTCATGGCCAGTGGTTTTGACCAGTTCGTCCATGAAACGGGTGCGAAATACCGTATAGGTTTCCTCATCCCCCCAGACATACCGGCTTTCAAGCAGGTTGGTCCGAATGGTGATGTCCTGTTTGCCCATGCGCAGGCAATCATCAATCGACCGGGTGGCATGGCCGACCTTCAGGCCCAGATCCCACAGCATATAGAGGATATATTCCACTACCTGTTCGCCGTGCGCGGTCTGTTTATAGGGAAACAGAAACAGGATATCGACATCTGATTGCGGGGCCATATCGCCCCGGCCATACCCGCCGACCGCGACCACCGTCATGCGCTGTTCGCGGGTCGGGTTATGCAGCGGATAGGCAAATTGCGATGCGTAATCATGAATAACGCGGACGATCTGGTCGATCAGGAAGCTGTATGAAAACACCGCATCATGGCCGGAATTGGTTTCTTCAAAGCGACGGCGGATTTCGGTGCGACCGTGCTGCAAGGCCTCCTTGAGGCGGGCAAGGATGGCGGCACGCTGTTTGATGGTTTTAAGCGATGTATCGGCGGCAACCGCCGCCAGACCGGCAAACACCACGCGGCGGTCGATAATGTCGCGCTGTTTTTTGACTTTATACATGGTCGGGGACTTTGTCCTTCTCGGCGATGTCAAAAATATTATGCGTCACGGCCCAGCATCCGCAACCGATACAGCGTTTCCAGTGCGTCGCGCGGCGTCATTTCATCGGGATCAAGGGCTGATACCGCGTCCAGCACCGCCTTTTGTGCCGGTGACAGCAAGGGTTCCGCCGTTTTTTCTTCTTTTTCCGCCTGTTTCAGCGCGACCGCAAACAAGGGCAGATCATCGGCAAGGCGGGCAACAGCGCCGCCCTGTTCGCCCTTTTCCAGGGTTTTAAGGACCTGTTCGGCGCGTTTGGTCACACCCCGCGGCAATCCGGCCAGACGGGCGACATGAATGCCATAAGACCGGTCGGCACTGCCGGGGCCGACTTCGTGCAGGAACACGACTTCGCCCTGCCATTCCTTGATCAGCATGGTGTGGCACGACAAATGCGCCAGCGTTGCCGCCAGTGCGGTCAATTCATGATAATGGGTGGCAAACAGGCCGCGGCACTGATTGACCTCATGCAGGTTTTCCACCACCGCCCAGGCAATCGACAATCCGTCATAGGTCGCCGTTCCTCGGCCGATTTCATCAAGTATCACCAATGATCGTGCGGTTGCCTGATTAAGAATGGCGGCGGTTTCAACCATTTCAACCATGAAGGTTGACCGGCCCCGTGCCAGATCATCGGCCGCCCCGACCCGCGAAAACAGCCGGTCGATCACGCCGATATGGGCGGATTGTGCGGGCACAAACGCCCCGATTTGCGCCAGAACGGCAATCAGGGCATTCTGGCGCAGAAAGGTCGATTTACCCGCCATGTTCGGCCCGGTAATCAGCCACAGTTTTTGGGCATCTTCAAGGCGGCAATCATTGGCGACAAAGGGTGAATCGCCCGAATCGCGCAAGGCGGCCTCGACCACCGGGTGACGTCCGCCGCGAATGTCAAAGGCCAGACTGTTATCAATATGGGGGCGCACGCAATCGCGATCCCGTGCCAGTTCCGCCAGGGCTGACGACACATCAAGGGCGGCAAGTGCGCCGGCACACAATGCAATGGCATCGGCATGGGCCAGAACGCCCTGCACCAGTGTTTCAAACAATTCAAGTTCGACGGCCATCGCCTGATCGGCGGCCTTGGAAACCTTGCTTTCCAGTTCCGACAAATCGACGGTGGTAAAGCGCACAGCATTGGCCATCGTCTGACGATGAATGAATTGCGGGTCGCCCATCATCCGGTCGCCCTGTTTGGCCGGAACCTCGATAAAATATCCCAATACGTTATTGTGTTTGACCTTAAGGCTGGAAATACCCGTCTGATCCGTATAATTCGCCTGTAAATTGGCAATCAGCTTTTTGCTTTCGCGTGACAGGCTGCGCAATTCATCAAGCGGCGGGTGATAGCCTTGGGCAATAAAGCCGCCATCGCGTGCCATAAGCGGCAATTCTTCGGCCAAAGACCGGCGCAGCAAATCAATCAGATCGCCATGATGGCCCATATCGCGCAAATGATCGGCAAGGGCAGCGGGCATGGCGGCCAGCCGGTCGGAGCCGGGGTGATCCAGCAAATTTGCGATGGCAAAGGCACAGGACAGGCCATCACGCAGGGCGGCCAGATCGCGCGGGCCGCCACGCCCGACCGACAGGCGCGACAGGGCGCGTTCGATATCGGGGCACTGTCCCAATGCATCGCGCAGATCGTGGCGGATATCATCCTGATCATGAAACCAGCCGACCAGATCAAGACGTTTGTTGATGGCCGCCGCATCGGTCAGGGGGGCGGCCAGCCGGGCTGCCAACAGACGCGCACCGGCCCCGGTACGGGTACGGTCAATAACCGACAACAACGATCCCTTGCGCGCGCCGCTTTGGGTCTGGCTCAGTTCCAGACTGCGCCGGGTGGCGGCATCGATTTCCATCAACGCCCCCTGTGCCATGCGCACCGGCGGCGACAGGCGGGGCATCTGGCCCTTCTGGGTCAGATCGACATAATCAATCAGCGCCCCTGCGGCGGATAATTCGGCACGTTCAAACCCGCCAAAAGCATCAAGGGCGGCGACTTCATACAGTTTTTTCAGGCGCAATTCGGCATTGTCGGCATCAAACCGTGCCGAGGGTTGCGGCGTGATGATGTTTTTATAATCGGCATAAAGATCAAACAGTTCAGGCCGCGCCAAAAGCCGATCCGGCATCAGGATTTCGCCGGGGTCGAGCCGCGCCAGCGTCGCGGCCAGATCGGCCAGATCGCAAGGCTGAACGCAAAATTCGCTGGTGGACATATCGAGCCACGCAACGCCCAGTTTGCCACGGCTTTCCGATACGGCGACCAGATAATTGTGGCGGCGGGCATCCAGAAGACTGTCTTCGGTCAGGGTGCCGGGCGTGATCAGGCGCACGACATCGCGTTTGACCACCGATTTGGCCCCGCGTTTCTTGGCCTCGGCCGGGTCTTCCATCTGTTCGCAGACGGCAACCCGGAAACCTTTGCGAATCAGCCGCTGCAAATAGGTTTCGTGACTGTGGACCGGAACCCCGGCCATCGGAATTTCGTTACCCTGATGTTTGCCGCGTTTGGTCAGGGCAATATCAAGCGCCTCGGCGGCCTTGACTGCATCGTCAAAGAACAGCTCGTAAAAATCGCCCATGCGATAAAACAGCAGGCAATCCTGATACTGTTCCTTGATCGCAAGGAACTGCACCATCATGGGTGTTGCCCCCTCCAATGAAAAGTCGGGGGCATCGGGTGTGGTATTGGAATGATCGGGCATCTGGTTCATGGCGATAGTGATAGCAAACCCGGAAAATAAAGGCGAGAGCGGTCGTTATTTAGCCCTAAAGTTTTGCAAAATATGATAAATTATCATGATAATCAGCGACCAGTGGAGACTGAAATGACAACAGAAACAGCGACCCGGCCCGCGCCGGAACTGGTGGGCGTGTTTGATACCAAAGACCGTTTTGATGCCGCCATCCGCGCTCTTTTGGCCAGCGGGTTCGCCCGCACCGATCTTTCGGTGCTGAGTTCGCACGAATCGATTGATGTCGCTGGCGAAGATGGCCGTTCATGGTCGGACGTCCTGACTGCACTGGTCGGCGAAGCCAAATACGAGGTGCCATTGGTGGCATCGGGCGCAATTGCGCTGTTTGGCGGGGTGGCAACGGCACCTGTGGCGCTGGCAATCGGGGCCGGGGTTGGCGCGGTTGCCCTTCGGGAATTTATCGGCGAGGTGACATCCACCCCCCATACCGAGGATTTTGCCCGTGCGGTCAATGCCGGGTCGGTGATTTTATGGGTGCGGATCGAACCGGGCCATGCCCCGGCCGAAGCCAATGCCCGCAAAATCCTTGAAGAAAACGGTGCCACCAACATCCATTTGCATCAGAAAAACCTGCTGGCGGATTAAGCCCGCCCGGTTTGGGATGGCAGATGATATTTTGAAACGATCCCGGTTCCTGCCGGGGTCGTTTTTTTAGGTCCGTTTCGCATTGCTGCACCGCAACATCCTAAAAACATTACGCATTTTTACGGTTGCCGTTAACGTCGCCTTTGACCCGGCGGCGCAAGCCTGATTTATTGGCAGACCCGGTTGATGTGGCGCGGGTCAGGACCCCGCGCGATGTGCATCTTTTCCCACCACCTCGCAGATGTCAGTGAAGCATATGGAAGAAAATGAAATCAGGGTCAGTGACCGCGAAGCGTTGCTGTTCCATTCAAGTGGCCGCCCCGGCAAGATCGAAATCACCGCGTCAAAGCCGCTGACCACCCAGCGCGACCTGTCGCTGGCCTATTCACCCGGTGTTGCCGTTCCCTGTCTGGAAATCGCCAAAAATCCGGCGACTGCCTATGATTACACCTCCAAGGGCAACCTTGTGGCGGTGATTTCCAATGGCACGGCGGTTCTGGGTCTTGGCAATCTGGGCGCACTGGCGTCCAAGCCGGTGATGGAAGGCAAGGCGGTGCTGTTCAAACGCTTTGCCGATGTTGACGGCATGGATCTGGAAGTATCGACCGAAGATGTCGATGAATTTGTCAATTGCGTGCGCTTTTTGGGGGCGACCTTTGGCGGCATCAATCTGGAAGACATCAAGGCCCCGGAATGTTTCATCATTGAACAACGCCTGCGCGAAATCATGGACATTCCGGTGTTTCATGATGACCAGCACGGTACTGCGATCATTGCCGCATCGGGCCTGATCAATGCCTGTGATCTGACCGGGCGCAAGCTTTCGGAAATCAGGCTGGTGGTCAATGGTGCCGGGGCGGCGGCAATTGCCTGTGCCGAACTGGTCAAAAGCATGGGGGTGAACCCCGATAATGTCATTATGTGCGATTCGCGCGGGGTGATTTACAAGGGCCGTGAAGATGGCATGAATCAGTGGAAATCGGCCCATGCCGCCCAAACCGATGCCCGTACCCTTGAAGAAGCCATGGTCGGCGCCGATGCGTTCTTTGGCCTGTCGGTCAGGGGGGCGGTGACGGGCGCGATGGTCAAAGGCATGGCCAAAAACCCGATCATTTTTGCGATGGCCAATCCGGACCCGGAAATCAGCCCCGAAGAAGTGGCGGCGATTCGCAGTGATGCGATTTGTGCGACCGGGCGGTCGGATTATGCCAACCAGATCAACAATGTTCTGGGTTTCCCCTATATCTTCCGCGGGGCGCTGGATGTTCAGGCCTCGACCATCAATGAGGATATGAAAATTGCTGCCGCCCATGCGGTGGCAGCACTGGCGCGCGAAGATGTGCCCGACGAGGTGGCGGCGGCCTATTCCGGGCGTCGGTTGCGCTATGGCCCGGAATATATCATTCCCGCCCCGTTTGACCCACGCCTGATCATCGCGGTGCCCAAGGCTGTGGCGCAGGCCGCCATGGATAGCGGCGTTGCCCGCCGTCCGATTTTCGACATGGTGGAATATGAAAACCAGTTGCGGTCGCGTCTGGATCCGACGGCATCGCATCTGCAACTGATTTCCGATTATGTCCGCGCCCATCCCAAACGCATCGCCTTTGCCGAAGGCGAAGAAGAAACGGTGATCCGTGCCGCTGTTGCTTTCCGCAATTCCGGCTATGGCACACCGATTCTGATCGGGCGCGAAGACCGCATTGCCGAAACCGCAAAGGGTCTTGGCATTGAAAGCCTGGACGGGGTGGAAATCAGCAATGCCGCACTCAGCAAATCGAACCGCGATTATGCGGAATTTTTGTATGAGCGGTTACAGCGCAAGGGATTCCTGTGGCGTGATTGTCAGCGCATGGTCAATCAGAAACGCAATGTGTTTGCGGCAGCCATGGTGGCAAAAGGCCATGCCGATGGCCTGATTACCGGCCTGACCCGCAATTTCCATCGCAGCTTTACCGATATCAGTGCTGTGATCGACGCCAAGGAAGGCGAGATTCCGATGGGTCTGTCGATTGCGATTGCCAAGGGCCGGACGGTGTTTATCGCCGATACCCGTGTTCATGACGTGCCCGATGCCGAACAACTGGCAGAAATTGCCATTCAGGCGGCGCAAAAAGCCCGGCAACTGGGCCATGAACCGCGTGTGGCAATGATTTCGCATTCGACCTTCGGCAATCCATGGACCGAGGATACGGACCGTATCCGCGAGGCGGTGGAAATCCTCAAGGCCGGTCAGGTTGATTTTGAATTTGATGGCGATATGGCGGTTGATGTTGCGCTCGATACCGAACTTTTGAAGCTTTATCCGTTCTGTCGTTTGTCCGGTCCGGCCAATATTCTGGTGATGCCGGCCCTGCATGCGGCAACGACGGCATCGAAACTTCTGGGCAAGTTGGGCGGTGGCACGGTGATTGGCCCGGTGATGATCGGGCTGGCGAAACCCGCCCAGATCACCCAGATGGGGGCAACAGTCAACGATCTGGTCAATCTGGCGGCCCTTGCCGCCCACGAGGCAGAACACGGTTAAAACCGTTTTTCAGGGGGTCTGTGAAGATGTGTGGCGGAAATCGGCAAATCCGGTTTTCGCCACATGTTTTTTGATATGCTGCCGCACAGGTTTATGATCTGGTGCCGCAAAACCGCAGGAGGTATGAGGATGCGCCGTTTTTCAAAACTGATGGCCCTGTTTCTGGTTCTGCCGTGGCTGGCGGCCTGTGATGCGGTGGTTGCAAGCGGCCCCGATGATGATGAAATCACCACGGCGGTGATCGAACGGTTTCGCAGCGATCCCTATGCCCGGGTCGGCCATGTGGAAAATGTCACCAAAACCAACAGTGTCAAAAACGGCACCGACGAGGTGGTGGTGATGGTGCGGTATGATCTGGTGTTTGATCGCTCGATTTCCGAATTTGCCGATGATGTCACACAACAGGGCAAACAGGCAGGCGACCTTGACGCGCTGGGCAATGTGATGGGCGATGCGGTCGAGGTGATGAAGATGAAAATGCTGGCCCTGAAAGAAGGCGGTTTTACCGTCGGTGACCGCCGAAGCATCAGCAATGAAATCCGGCTGGTCAAATCGGAACAGGGCTGGATTTACCGGCCATAAATGTGTGAAGCAGACTCAAAAACGGGGAACCTGATGGGCTCCCCGTTTTTTGTGTCTGGTCCGTTCGGATGCTGTTGTCAGTCCTGCAAGGATGCCAGCAGGCCGGGCGGGGGGGCGACATCGTCACCGCCAAATTGCAGATGGTCAAAATCATTCAGATTATTGACCTTCATGATGGCGTGCAGGCTGTCGACATATTCGGCACCGCGTTCGGAATATTGGGTCAGGCTGGTCGCCAGTTCCCAGCCGGTGATGTCCTGACCGCTGGCGCGCATATCGGCGCGGGCCTGACGCAGCCCGGCATAGGCCGGATGGGAATTGATGTTGCGGGCATAGGCGCGCACGGAATCCATCAGACTGTCAAACGCCTTGATGACGTGGGTTTTGCCTTCTTCACGGTTTTCCGGGACGATGCCTTCATCCTCGTTCCAGGCCCATTGCCCGAACAGCGCATTGCCATTGCGCACGAACCGCGAGGTGCCCCAACCGCTTTCCTCGGCCGATTGCGCAAGCATCAGGGAGGGCGGGATGACATCAATGCGTTCCAGCAGCGCGGCCGTGCCGCCTTCGCTGATACGATATTTCTTCATCAGCCCGTCGATCCATTCTTTTTCCGACGGTGTGGCGGCAATGCCGGAATATTCATTGCGCCGGATCGACAACAACCGGTCACGATTGGCGGAAATTTCCTCGTTCACTTTCAGCGACAGCGGCAACATGATGCGCAGGAAAATGCGCTTGCGCTCGTCCACTGATGCCAGATCGCGCAGGCCCTTGGGCACGCGATTGATATAGACGCGCGGGACATGGGTGGCATCTTCAAGTGTATAACCAATGCTTTTGAAATACTGGTCAAGGGCGACAACCTCGGGGTTGCGCTGATAGAGTTTCTTGACCTTGGCCCGCACCGGCTGTTCCGGTGTTTCTGCGGTGATATCACCCGACATGGCCAAAGGCTTAGGTGATATATCCCATCCGCCAAAAGCACCAAAATACTGTAAAAATACTGCTCCGATAAGCGAAGCAAGCGCAATTTTCCTGAAATTGCCTTGTTTTGCGCTAATCATATGCGTTCTCCAGGATGATGAACCTGTTGGTCTTGCGCGAGCGCTCATATATGCCCCCATGGGCCATCGGGCGCAACCCGCAATGTAAACCAAAAGGCGACAGCCCGCAGGCACGTTCGCTTTTTGCTTTGCATGACAACGCCCGAAAGACGATTAAAATCGCCCCGGGCGTTTCAAAAGGTTTCGAATCGGTTAATTATTCAGCCATCACGGCTTCGACGGCCTGCACTTCAGGCACGTAATAGCGCAGCATGTTTTCGATACCCATTTTCAGGGTCGCGGTGCTGCTGGGGCAGCCGGAACAGGCCCCGTGCATTTCCAGATAGACAACGCCTTCTTCAAAGCGATGAAACACGATATCGCCGCCATCCTGTGCCACCGCCGGACGGACACGGGTATCGAGCAGTTCCTTGATCTGGGAAACCAGCTCATCGTCGTCTTCGCTGGCACTGCTTGTGCCGGTGGTTGCACCAGATCCCTGATCAATTACGGGCAGGCCGGAGGTATAATGCTCCATGATCGCGCCCAGAATTTGCGGTTTCAGGGTCTGCCAGTCCTTGCTGTCTTCCTTGGTGATGGTGATAAAATCACCGCCCAGAAAAACGCCGGTGATGCCTTCAACGCCAAACAGTTTGGTGGCCAGCGGCGATTTGATCGCGGTGTCGCTGACGGTAAAGTTGGCCGTGCCCTGACGGCCCATGACGTCTTCGCCGGGCAGGAATTTCAGGGTCGCCGGATTTGGTGTCGGTTCGGTTTGAATAAACATGTGTCTTGCAATCCTCTTGCTGCGGCGACCGGGGCTTGCGCCCGCACGGATACCGTCAATTTCAGTGCTTAGGCCCTAAATGGGGCAAAATCGTGAAAAGATCAAGTCCGACCATGCAACTCAGGTATTCACCATTCAACCCTGTGGATATCAGCGTTGCAGGATACTGGAAATTTCATTCATCTGGGTGCGGGCGCGGAGCAAATAGAAACCAAGTCCGGCCAGATGGTTGGGCATCAAAATGCCATCGGCCGACCCATTGATCACCACCACCGGGTCAAGGGCGGCGGCGGCTTGCAGCGACTGAATCATTTCCGCCCAGACATTGGCGACCTGCCGTTCGGCAATCACCTGGGAAAAATCGGTGCCCAGATCCCGCATGATCAGGCTATAGGCATAAAGGCGGCCCTTGGTGGCATAAAACACATCATCGGCGGTGCGATCAAACAGCGATGGTGCTTCGACCTTGTCATCAATCAGGGCCGAGGCCGATCCAAGATCGTTGGCAACCCGGTTCAGGGTTTCCTGCAAATTATCCGCCCGGCGTTCAAAAACAGCCTGTCCTGCGGCCAGACGGGTATTGTAGCGCAGCAGGGCGGCAAGGGCATCGCGATATTGCTGTTCGGAAGTCACACCGGGCAACAGCGATACCGATGGATCAAACACCCATTTGTCGCCGCGAAATTTCAACATGCCGGCGGCATTATCCAGATCACGATCCACCTGGCTGGAACCACGAGTACGACCAATCTGGTCGGACAGTTCGATGGAAAAGCGCGACAGGGCATAAATGATGCCGGTCTGGAAATTCGGCATATTGTCAAGGGCGGCACCGGGCAGAAAGAACGGATCATTGGCGACCCAGCGGTTCTGGTTCACCTCGCGGTCAATCAGGGCGGTGGCGGTGGCAACCGCATGGCTGCCGCCTTCGTAAGAACCGGTGAAATCGGGATTGTCATCGATCTTGTGCACGATGATCATGCCGACCGGGTAATAGATCAGGGCGACAAAAACAATCACGGCAAGGCTGCGCAGCCAGAAACGACCGCTGCCGAAAATCCGGCGCAGGCGCTGCCCGGCTCCGGCGATACCGCGTTTGTTATAAAGATAGTCGTCTTCGATCATGATCCGTTCCGTTCTGTTGGGAAGGCTGATTCCGGTCAGCACCCTAGGCCATATTGCCGGTAAATTGAACCATTCTGTTTGAAAATCAGGCGGGTGATGTTTGCGGCAGGATGACGATATGGGTATCGCGGCGGCAATCGCCAAGGACGGTTTCAAGATCATCGGCGGCAAGGGCAATGCAGCCTTCGGTGCCGCTGTAACCGGGGCGGGCGATATGCATGAAAATCGCCGATCCGTTGCCCGGTATGGCGGGGGCGTCGTTATGGGTCAGGGTCACGACCAGATCGTAAAGACCGTCCTCGCGCCACAGTTTTTCATGGCTGGCGGCACAGGGCAGGCGCACCGGGCGGTTATAGGACGCATGGGCCGGATCATCGCACCAGCCATCATCGGGGGTGATGGCCTGAACAGGCAGGGCCGTCACCGGTGCCGCCCTGCGGTCGGCACGATACAGCACATAGCGCAATTTCCAGCGGCCCACCGGTGTTGCGCCATCGCCTTCGCGTTTGGTATCGGTGATGCCGGTTTTGCCCAACGCACAGCGAAACGACCGGCCCTTGCAAACCAGAATGCCATCGGATGTGACAACAAGATCGGAAGGATGGGGGATGTGCGACATGACGGTTCCTGTATCTGTTTGGCCGAATGTCGGGCAAAGACGGATCAAAAGCAACAACGCCCCGCAAAAGCGGGGCGTTGGGCAAAACCGCGCCGGAAGGCGGACGGTTATTTCTGGTAACGGGTCACACCTTCATTGATCAGGGCGGCGGCTTTTTCAGCACCTTCCCAACCGGTGACCTTGACCCATTTGCCTTTTTCAAGATCCTTGTAGCGTTCAAAGAAATGCTGGATCTGATCGCGCAGGATTTGCGGCAAATCTTCGTGCGATTTGATGTCCTTGTAATAAGGATCGACCTTGTCATGCGGGACACAAATCAGCTTTTCGTCGGCACCCGCTTCGTCTTCCATCATCAAAACGCCAATCGGACGGGCGCGAATCACCGATCCGGCGACCACCGGTTCGCGGAACATCACCATCGCATCGACCGGATCGCCATCATCGCTTAGCGTGTTGGGGATAAAACCGTAATTGACCGGATAATACATCGAGGTGTGCAGGAAACGGTCAACGAAAACCGCGCCGGAATCCTTGTCTACTTCGTATTTGATCGGCCCGCCCTGCGGAATTTCGATCACGACATTCACGTCCCAGGGAACGTCTTTGCCAACGGCGATTTTGCTGAGGTCCATGGGGGATAATCCCTTTTGCAGTGTCTGAATGCGCCCTTTAACGGGCGGAAAAACAATTTCGCCGCCCTTTTATCCTGAAATGGCCTGCGTTCCAAGAACCTGCTTGTACTTCCTTGGTTGCAAAGGTGTCAGGCCGTCATCTCGACCGGCACAAACCGGCTTTGACGCGGCAGATAACGTCCTTCTTCCGTGATCAGATCATTGAAATAATCGCCATTGTAACCGGCATGGGCATGACGTTGCGGGATAGATCGACTATGATACAGGTGAAGCACAGGAGAATCATATTCGATATTCTTGCGCTTGATACCATAGTGGATCATGCGCAACACAAAGTCGGAATCTTCCAGCCCGTGCCCTTCATAATCTTCATCAAAACCGCCAATCGCGACAATATCGTGACGAAAGGCGGCGATATTGCACCCTTGGGCCTTTTTCCAGCAATTCTGATGTGCCCAAAGGCTTTTACGGCTTTGCGGCAGTGGTAGAAACTGAAACGGTCGATTGCACTGACCAGCAAGACCCAGCATGAACAACACGGTGCGGGGCCATTTGTGGAATGCAAAGCGTCTTTTCATGGCGAATTGGGTAAAGCGGCGTTTGAGGAAAACACGTTTTCCGGTAACAAAGCAGCCTGGTTCGGCAGCTTTGCGGTGGCTTGAAACAAAATCGGGCATGAGACAGCAATCGCCATCGGTAAATACGATGATATCGCCTTCGGCGATGCCAATGGCACCATTTCGCACGCGCGACAGCCGATAACCGATATCTTCCTGCCAGAAATGCTTGATCGGCACCGGGGATTTCTGTTGCATCTTTTCGATGACTTTGGCCGTTGCCATGCCGGAGCCGTCATCGGCGACAATTATTTCAAAATTATCATCTTTTTGGTCGATCAGAGATTGTAAAACCATCTCCAATGCATCCGTCCAGTTGTATGTCGAGACGATCACAGAAACCTTATGCACGTATTTCCCCCTTTGGTCCTGATCACAGGATTGAAACGGCTCCCCAGCCGATTTGTCGCAACAGTAATGTTTTGCTAATTGGTCGGCAACGGGCAAAATTGTTAAAAGATGTCAGGAGGGCCCCGCCATTTTGCAATAAAAGGCCCAGGCATGCATAATCATGTCGCGTGGATTGCGATAAAGAGCCTGCCAGTTCAGCATATCTTCTGCCTTTGCCGGGTTGGCGACCAGCCGTGCCGGATCACCCGGTCGACGCGGCGCGTCGGACACGGCAAAACTATTGCCGGTGATTTCCTGACATAAACGCATGATGTCACGCACCGAACATCCCTGACCCGTGCCGATATTGATGGCATCAAAGCCCGGTTTCGACTGATGCAGGACATGATGCAAGGCCGCAATATGGGCGGCAGCCAGATCATCGACGTGAATATAGTCGCGGATGCAGGTGCCATCGGGCGTATTGTAGTCGTTGCCAAATATTTTCAATGCATCGCGGTGACCGGCAGCGGCCTGTAATGCAAGCGGAATCAAATGGGTTTCGGGATCGTGCCTTTCACCGATGCGCCCCTGTGGGTCGGCACCGGCCGCATTGAAATAGCGTAGCGCCAGCGCATGGAATCCATAAATTACCCCATAATCTGTCAACAGGCCTTCAACCATTGCCTTTGATCTTCCATAGGGATTTTCAGGCCGGATCGGCAGCGTTTCGTCAAGCAGGTTCACGTCACAATTGCCATAAACGGCGGCGGTCGATGAAAAAACAATCCGGTGACATTGATGGCGTCGCATCGCTTCGAGCAATATCAATGTACCGGCTGTGTTGATCTCGTAGAATCGGGCCGGTTCGCGCATGGAAAGGCCTGCCTCAATCAGGGCGGCCATATGTATCACGGCATCGGGGCGAAAGGTTTCAAAGGCATGATCAAGCGCATCCCGATCACGAATATCGGCATGAATAAACGTAATATTCGGGGCGACCGCATCGCGATGCCCGTTGGACAGATTGTCATAAACAACCGGCTGATACCCGCTTTCAGATAGTTTCAGGCAGATATGAGAGCCGATATAGCCTGCACCACCTGTCACGAGTATTTTTTTCATCAAATCCGTACTTCCGAAACAGGCAGGACACTGCACAGGGTTACCGTTTATGCGGAATTTTGCCGTCAAAGGCGGCGGTGTCAGGATTGATCAGGCTGCGAATCCAGTCGGCGACGGCGCACACCGCCGGGTCTTTTTCACGGGCCGGGCGGATCAGTAGGCGATACCACCAGCTTGACGTGAATCCCGGGAAATTCAGTTTTACCAACTCGCCGCGATCGACATATCTGCGGGCGACGACATCGGTGCTGGCGACAATTCCCTGTCCGGCGCGGGCGGCTTCCAGTGCCCAGATATGATGGCTGAACGACCAGCAATCATCGAGCGAGAAACGGTCATTTTCAAACCACAGAACAATCTGTTCAAACTGTTCGCTGTCGCTGTCGATCAATAAAATATCGCGCGGGCCAAGGGCGGACACATCAAATTTGTCGGCATTCAGGCCCCGTTCTGCCAGCCAGCGCGGCGAAGCCAGCGCATGATAAACTTCGGGGGTCAGCAATTCGGTGGTCCAGCCTTCGGGGCCGGGCAGGTCCTTGGGGGCGATTTGCAGGGCAATGTCGATATCGAGCGGATCCAGATCATCGTCAAATTCGATCTTGCGAAATTGCACCGGCATATCGGCAGGCAGGCTGACCTTCAGGCCGCCCAGTTCTTCCATCAAAACCGACAGGGCCGGGGTCGCCAGTGCGCCAATGCGAATCGCCCGCCCCTTGTCGGGGCCGATTTCGGCGGTGATGTCGGAAATGCCATTCAGGGCCTCGGTCAGGCGCGGCAACAGCCGTTCGGCCGATTTGGTCATGCCAAGGCCGCGCCCCTTGCGCAAAAACAGCACAACACCAAGGCTTTCTTCAAGCTGGCGCAACTGATGGCTGATCGCGCTTTGCGTGACATGCAATTCTTCGGCGGCGGCCTTGACACTTTGATGGCGGGCGGTGGCCTCAAAGGCAACAAGGGCACGCAAGGGCGGCAATTTACGGCGCATGACAATTTCCGGCAGCAAACGAAAGGAGGAATAAACGGGAATTTCCTGTGTATCAGGCCCGATGCTTTTTGGGGGACAAAAATTTCTCAAGGATGTCTGAAAACTCTTCATTCGTTTTTTCAGGCGCTTGGCGGCAAGATGAGAATCAAGACGGGGTTTCCGGGTTCGAGCCTCCTTGCGCCACCCGTCGCAACCGCACCCCAACGGACCGGAAACCCCGCCTTTCCCGGATTATAAAGGAATATCCCGATGAGTGGAGACAAGCTGCGCCCGGCACGCGCAATGGGCGGCAATTTGCACGGCGTTTTGTGGATGATGGCCGCAATGGCATCGGGCGTGTGTGTCGATGTTTGCGCCAAGCTGGTGGCGGCCCATGTGCCGACCGCCCAGATCATTGGCATGCGGGCCCTTACCACGGTTGCGGTGTTTCTGATTGTTTTGATGTTTATCGGCACCCGGTCGATCCGCACCAGACGTCCCTATGCCCATGCGGCGCGTGGCATCCTTTGGTACAGTTCGCTGTTTTTCGTGTTCTTTGCCCTGCGGCAAATGAGCATCGCCGAGGTCAACGCCTATCTGTTTATCGAATCCTTGCTGATTGTTTTTCTGGCGGTGATTTTTCTGGGAGAAAAACTGACGCGGCGCAAGCTGGCGGCGGCCACACTGGGCCTGATCGGGGTCTGGGTGATGTCGGCCCCGGCGATGAACGGATTTGGCGTGCCGTTGGGGATTGGTGCGGCCCTGATCGGGGCGTTTTGTTTTTCGGCGCAAATGCTGTTTGCCAAGGTTTTAACCCGGACCGAAACCAATTTTTCAATGCTGTTCTGGCCCCAGATTGTGGCGCTGGTGATCTGGGTGCCGGTGGCAATTGTCGTGTGGCAGCCCGCCGCCTGGACCGACTGGCTTTATGCCAGCGGGGCGGGATTTTTTGCGATGGCGACCAATTATATGGTGCTGCGCGCCGTGCGCGTCGCTGATGCCAGCGTGATTTCCCCGGCGACCTATGTCGCCTTGCCGTTTTCGGTGCTGGTGGATTTGATGTTTTTTGACATTCTGCCGACCCCGATTTTGATTGTCGGGGCCGGGTTGATTGTCGGGGCCGTGTCGCTGATTGACTTCCGGGGCGGTGCGAAACCACTGGCCGAGGAAACCACCCTGACAGCGGATCAGGAGGACGCGGCGGAGAGTCCCGACGAAAATGCCGAAACCGCTCCGGCCCGGATTTAGGAAGCCGTCCCATCATCATGACGGGCGCGGGAATCGGCGGGGGACTGATCGCGGGCAAACATGCCGTAATCGCGCGATACATCGGCAATGCGCAGGCGGTAATCGCAAAAAATGCCGTCCCGGCCTTTTTGTTGCGCCAGACGGTGCTGTTCGGTATTGCGCCATTCCGTGACGGCAGCCTCGTCGCGCCAGAAGGAAAGCGACAATATTTTGCCCGGCGCCGTCAGGCTTTCAAACCTTTCGATCGAGATAAAACCGTCGATCCCGGCCAGCAAGGGTCGCAAATCACTGGCGATGGCAAAATAATCATCACGGCGGTCTGGGTGGGGCAGGACTTCAAAAATCACGGCGATCATGGCGTTTCCTTTGGCGCATGTGGCGATGAAGCCAGACGAAAGAACTGGCGTTCTTCGCGCAGGATGAATTTTTCGCGTTGGGCGAATTCATAATTTTCCCGCCCCAGCGGATCCTTGGCAAGACGGGCGCGATAGGATTCGTAATCGGCAAGGCTGGCGATATTGTAAACACCCCATGCGGTGGAAATCGACCCTTCATGTGGCGTGTAATAGCCAATCAGATCCGCCCCGCAGCGCGGAATTGCCTGTCCCCAATTGCGGGCATAGCGGGCAAAGGCTTCTTTTTGATAGGGGTCGATTTCATAGCGGATGAAACAGGTGATCATGATGGTTTTCTCCGTGATCATAAAGAATTCAGGATTTGGGACGTACAGGCAGATTGATGGCCGCCACCCCCAAAAGCGCAGCACAGATGCCCGCGGCCATCATCGGGGTCACGGTTTCGCCCAGAAAAAAGACGCCCAGCATCACGCCAATCCCGGCCCGAAGGTAACTTTGACTGGCGACCCCCATCGAACCCAGGGTGCGGACAAGCCGGAAATACAAAAGCAGGGCAATGCCGGTACAAAAGACCGAAAGAACAAGCGTCGCGAGGATGGCATTGATTGAGGGGGCAAGACTCCACGGGCGTTCCAGCACAAAACTGGTCGGAACAAGACAGATACTGGCCCAGATCATGGTGCCTGCGGCGGTGACAGTGGCCGGAAGACGGGAAAAACGTCGGCCATAAATTGCCGCCCCGGCATAGAGGACAGCCCCCAAAAGCACGGCAGCTTGCCCGGCAACCTGTTGCCCCAGTCCGCGCAACATGTCGGGGCCGACAATCAGGATAACGCCGGTAATCCCCAATCCGGCCCCGATCAGCCGCAACATCCCGACCGATTCATGACGGGTGACAAAGGCCGTTATTAACAAGACGAAAACCGGCGAGGTGGAATTCAGCACGCTGGCAAGGCCGCTATCGACATATTGCTGCCCCCAGGCCAGAACGGTCCATGCCCCGATGCTGTTGAATATGGCCTGAAGAAACAGCATGCGCCATGTTTTGCCATCGCGCGGCAGGCGTTCGCCGCGCCATAGCAGAACCGCAACCAGAAACAGCGCGGCGATGCTGACCCGGATGGCAATCAGGGTAACTGGCGGGATTTCAGCAACGGCGATTTTAATAAAAAGATAAGACGATCCCCAAAGAAGGGCGAGCAAGCCCAGCAGCGCCAGTTCAAGGGGCAATTTCACGGGCAGGCCGGAGTTCGGGGTTGGCGATGTCATGGGGGCTCCAATGGATAAGGGATGGCGTGCCTCATCATTATGCGATTGCCGGACCGGAATGCTTCGATTAGCATCGAAGGATGAAAGAAGGACCGGATATCGCCCGTGTGGCGGCCCTGCTGGGCGATCCGGCGCGGGCCAATATGTTGACCGCGCTGATGGGTGGTCGTGCCCTGACGGCCAGCGAACTGGCGACCGAGGCGGGTGTTACCGCGCAAACCGCCAGTTCGCATCTGGCGAAATTGCAGGACGGACAGATCGTGCTGGCCCGCAAACAGGGGCGGCATCGTTATTTCACCCTGAGCGACCCCGATATTGTCGAAGTTCTGGAAGCCCTGATGGGCATTGCCCAGCGGACCGGGCATAACCGGTTGCGCACCGGGCCCAAAGACCCGGCATTACGCCGGGCACGGGTCTGTTACGACCATTTGGCGGGCGAAATGGGGGTTGTGCTGTTTGACAGCTTGCTGGCCCGAAAATACGTGATTGTCGCGCCAGAAGGCACAGGATTAAGCAATGCTGGAGTCGCGTTTGTCCGCGATCTGGGCATTGATCTGGAATCGTTGCGCCAGTCGCGCCGTCCGCTATGCCGGGAATGTCTGGATTGGAGTGCCCGCCGGTCGCATCTGGCCGGGGCCCTTGGGGCGGCGTTGCTGGATCATTTTTATGCGCAAGGCTGGGCACGGCGCGAAAAGGGATCGCGGGTTGTACTGTTCAGTCCGGCAGGCGAAAAACGCTTTAACGATATTTGTCAGATTTAAATATGGTTATTTCGCCAATAACTGATCGACAAAACCCGGAACAAGAAGTGTTGCCGGGCCATATTGGCAATAATCAAATGCCGTTGTACCGTGGCCCGGTTCCAGATTGAGTTCAATCGTTTCCGCCCCGGCCTGTGCGGCGATTTGAACGAACCCGGCGGCAGGATAAACCGTGCCGGATGTGCCGATGGACACAAACAGGCCGCAATCGGTCAGGGCGCGGTCAATCCGGTCCATTTCCCGCGGCATTTCCCCAAACCAGACGATATCGGGGCGCAAGCCAGCCACATGGCGACAAGACGGGCAGGCCTCATCTCGGCCCAGATCACCGGGCCAGTGATGCTGTTGCCCGCACTGTAAACAGCGGATTTTCAACAATTCGCCATGCATATGGATCAGATTTTGCGATCCGGCACGATCATGCAGATCATCGACATTCTGGGTCACCAGCAAAACATCCCCCGGCCAGTCGCGTTCAAGGCGGGCAAGGGCATGATGGGCGGCATTGGGCAGAATCGCCGGATCGGTCAGCGCCCGGCGGCGGTCATTGTAAAAATGATGCACCAGATCGGGATTGGTGGCGAAGGCTTCGGGGGTTGCAACCTCGGAAATATCATAGCGCGCCCAGATACCATCCGGGTCGCGAAAGGTATGCAGGCCGCTTTCGCGTGAAATTCCGGCCCCGGTCAGAATGACAATCGGGGCGCCTTCATCGCGCAAGGTTTGGATAATGTCGGGGCGCAGCGGCATGAAAATCCTGTTGCATCACACATAAAACGGCCTGCCACGATATCGCAGGCAGGCCGTTTTTGCAGGATGAATTGGCAAGGCCCGGTCAGATAGGCCGATCAGGCAGAAGTATCAACCTTGCCGCCGGGATCATTCGACGGTGCGGCGGCGTCCGCAGGCGGGTTTTTGGTCACACCGACCATGGCCGGGCGCAAAAGGCGGCCCTTGATCACGTAACCGGCCTGCATCACCTGGGCGACATGGCCGTCCGGATAGGCCGGATTGGGCATTTCAAACACGGCCTGATGATGATTGGGGTCCAGTTTTTCGCCCAACGGTTCCAGTTTTTCGATGCCGTTCTGCTCGAACGCCTTAAGCAGGGTTTTTTCGGTCATCTCAACCCCTTCGATCAGGGTCTTGAATGCCGGGTTGTCGCCAATGTCACTGCCGACGGCGTCAAGTGCACGGCGCAAATTGTCGCCAACATCCAGAAGATCGCGGGCGAATTTGGTGATCGCGTAATTGGCCGCATCCTCGACATCCTTTTTGGCGCGCCGACGGGTATTTTCCATTTCGGCGGCAACCCGCAACAGCCGGTCCTTCAATTCGGCATTTTCAGCCTGAAGGGCCGCCAGTGGGTCGGTGGTGTCTTCAACATGTTCCACCGGTTCTGCCAGCGGATCGTTTTCAATGACTTCCCCGACCGCATCGACATCGTGATGGGCGTCTTCCGGGATATTCTTTTCGGTTTCCGACATGGTTAAACCTGTTTGCCTTCATTTTGTGAGGTGGCCTGACACGCAGCGCCACACGAATTAACCAATCAGTCGCCCGACCAGCCGGGCGGTATAATCGACCAGCGGAATGATCCGGGCATAATTGATCCGGGTTGGTCCGACAACCCCGATTGCGCCGACGATGCTGCCTTCGGTGTTCTGATAGGGCGAAATCACCATCGACAGGCCGGAACCGCCAAACAGCTTGTTTTCCGACCCGATAAAAATTTGCACCCCTTGCGCCTCGGACGTGACATCAAGAAGTTCAAGCATATGGTCGCGGGCCTCCAGAATGTTGAAAAGCCGTCTGACAGATTCAAGCTGTTCGATGGTTTCGACATTCTCCAGAAGTTGCGACTGGCCCCGGACAATCAGCGACGATCCCTTGACCCCGCCTGCCCAGGCGGCAATCCCGGCATCAATCAATGTGGCCGACAATTCATCAAGTTCGCGTTTGGTGCGGACCCGCTCGCTTTCGACAAGCTGGCGGGCCTCGTCGATGGTTTTGCCAGCCAGACGGGTATTTAGATAGTTTGACGCCTGTGTCAACGCCGAAGCAGGCATTTCCGGCGGGACTTCGACAATACGGTTTTCAACCGTGCCGTTTTGCGCCACCAGAACCGCCAGAACCTTGCCCGGTGACAGCGGCACAAATTCAATCTGTTTGAGGCGCATGCCATCGGTTTTGGGCGCAATCACCAGCCCGGCACACCGCGACAGCCCCGATAACATCGTGGTGGCTTCGCCCAGCATCTGATCAAGCGAATATCCCGCCCGTTCGCAATTCTGCGTCAACTGGTCCCGATCTGCAGTTGGCAAATCGCCAACTTCCATCAGGGCGCTGACAAACAGGCGCAATCCCTTTTCGCTGGGCAATCGTCCGGCCGAAACATGCGGGGCCACCAAAAGCCCCATTTCTTCAAGGTCGGACATCACATTGCGCACAGTGGCCGCCGACAGATTTTCCGACAGGCGGCGCGCAATGGATCGCGATCCAATCGGCCCGCCGGTTTCGACATAGGCATCGACGATCTGGCGAAAAACTTCGCGGGACCGCTCGTTGAGGTCTTCAAGCACTATATCGTTCCCAAATACCATTCGGCTTTGCCGCAACCTGCCAAAAATTAAAAAACCGGCTACCGGAATTTAGTCAGCCACAGGGCCTGCGTCAATCCACCGCAGGTAACAGGCGACAACGCCCAAATCCGGGAAACTTCTGGACCTTTGCCGGATGCGACATTAGCTTGGCGTCAAATTTGTTTTCGGCGTTGATTCCCGACCCGAACCGATAACCATGAGGTCCCAATCCATGCGCCCGTCCGGCCGTACCCCAGATCAGCTTCGCGATGTGATTATTGAAACCGGTGTCAGCAAATATGCCGAAGGTTCCTGTCTGATCAAATTTGGCGATACCCATGTTTTATGTACCGCCACGGTCGAGGACAAGGTGCCGGGCTGGATGCGCAATTCGGGCAAGGGCTGGATCACGGCGGAATATGGCATGTTGCCCCGTTCCACCGATTCGCGCATGCAACGCGAAGCAACCAAAGGCGGCCAATCGGGCCGGACCCAGGAAATTCAACGCCTGATCGGCCGCTCCATCCGGGCGGTGGCCGATTTGAAGGTGATGGGCGAAATGCAGATGCGCCTTGATTGTGATGTGATTCAGGCCGATGGCGGCACGCGCACGGCCTCGATCACCGGGGCCTATATTGCCGCCCATCTGGCGTTTCAGGGGGTGCGGCGTTTGGGCCTGATCAAGGAAATCCCGCTTAAAATGCCGGTTGCGGCAATTTCATGCGGCATTTATCAGGGCAACCCGGTTCTGGACCTTGATTATGCCGAAGACAGCAATGCCGGGGCCGATGCCAATTTTGTGCTGGCGGGCAATGGCGGCATTGTTGAAATCCAGGCCACCGCCGAAGACATACCGTTTGGCAATGATGCCTTCGAGGCGATGCTGACTCTGGCGCGTGCAGGCTGCAAAACCCTGTTTGCCAAACAGAACGAGGCCCTGGGGCTGTAACCGCCCCAACCCTGTTTCTTTCCCGTAACTGACGATCTGACAGGCATGAGTATGGCCCGCCGCTTTACTGACAAAAAACTGGTTATCGCCAGCCACAATCGTGGCAAAATCGTTGAAATCGCCGATCTTCTGGCCCCTTTCGGGATCGAGGTCATCTCGGCGGCCGATCTGAACCTGCCCGAACCCGAAGAAACCGAAAAAACCTTTATCGGCAATGCGCAGCTCAAGGCGCTGGCCTCGGCACGGGCGGCAAATCTGCCGGCTCTGGCCGATGATTCGGGGCTGGTCGTGGCCGCCCTTGACGGGGCACCGGGGATTTATTCGGCGCGTTGGGCCGGGCCGGACAAGGATTTTGATATGGCGATGGAAAAAATCCATATCGGGGTCGGTGACGATCCGGATCGCAGCGCGGCCTTTATCTGTGCGCTGTCGCTGGCATGGCCGGACGGGCATGTGGAAAATTTTGAAGGCCGGGTGGACGGCGAACTGGTCTGGCCAAAACGCGGCAGGGGCGGTTTTGGCTATGACCCGATGTTCCGGCCCGATGGTTTTGATCAGACCTTTGGCGAAATGGCCCCGGCCAAAAAACATGAAATGAGCCACCGGGCGCGGGCTTTTGCCCTGCTGGTGGCGGCTTGTTTTGCCTGAAATGTCGCGCAAGTGACCGTGATTGAAGGATCGCTGATCATATCGGCGGTCCTTTGATTTTTATGGCATACTGCGTTTTCGCCATCATGAGAGTACGACGTGACCCCCGAAACCGTTCCCTTTGGCATTTATATTCACTGGCCGTTTTGCCTGTCGAAATGCCCCTATTGCGATTTTAACAGCCATGTCGCCGACAAGGTTGATCATGCCCGCTGGCGCGCGGCGTTGCGTGCCGAACTGGCGGCGGGTGCGCAACGCCATCCGGGCCGGGTGGTGGGATCGGTGTTTTTTGGCGGCGGCACCCCCTCGCTGATGGACCCGGAAACGGCCGGAGCGCTGATTGCCGATATCAAAACCTTCTGGCAGGTCAGTGATGATCTGGAAATCACGCTGGAAGCCAATCCGGGCACGGTGGAAATCAACCGCTTTGCCGCCTTTGCCGCCAACGGGATCAATCGTGTCTCCATCGGCATTCAGGCGCTCAATGATCGCGATTTGAAATTTCTCGGGCGGCTGCATAACGCCGAAGAAGCCCTGCGGGCGCTGGACGTTGCCAGCCGCGTGTTTGACCGCTTTTCATTCGATCTGATCTATGCCCGGCCCGATCATGACCCGGTGGCATGGCGGCGCGAATTGCGCGAGGCACTTGATATCGCACGCGGGCATATTTCGCTGTATCAACTGACCATCGAACCGGGCACCAAATTCCATACCCTGCATCAGCGCGGCGAACTGATTATCCCGGGCGAGGATCTGGCGACCGATCTTTATGAAATCACCCAGGAAGAAACCGCCGCCGCCGGATATCGTTGTTACGAGGTCTCGAACCATGCGCGGCCGGGGCAGGAAAGCCGTCATAATCTGGTTTATTGGCGCTATGGAGATTATCTCGGCATCGGGCCGGGGGCGCATGGCCGCGAGGCGGTGATCCAGCCCGATGGCACCACAAAACCGATGGCGGTGCGCCGCCACCGTGCGCCCGATATCTGGCTGGACCGGGTGGAAAAACACGGGCAGGGCACACAGGAAGAAACCCCTTTAAGCGATGGCGAACGTCTGACCGAAATGGTGATGATGGGCCTGCGCCTTGACGAAACGATCCCGCCCGCCCGCTTTGCCCGTATTGGCGGGGCGGGGCCGCGGGATTTGCTGGATAATGACCGGCTGGATGCGCTGATTGTGTCGGGCGATCTGGTCTGTGACGGGGCCGGTTTGCGGGCCACCGCACAGGGCCGCAACCGTCTGAATGGCGTTCTGGCCTATTTGTTTGACGGGCAGAACCCGGAATAACCCAAGGAAAACCGCGCCTTTTTGCCAATTAACCGAAAACCGGCCCCCGGTTTCGTCAAACTGTCAAAAAGGATGTTGACAGTAAATTTTGGCAGCGTATATTGCGCCCCGTTCCGGCGGTTCCCGTCGCAACAAACCCAAAAAGCCCCTATGCCCAGGTGGCGGAATTGGTAGACGCGCTGGCTTCAGGTGCCAGTGGCCGCAAGGTCGTGGAAGTTCGAGTCTTCTCCTGGGCACCATAGCCCTGCAAGTGTGAACCGCTTGCAGGGCTATTGTTTTTGTGCTGCCTAAATCTCTCTGAAATGCCCCACCAAAAATTATCTTCCTAAGGTGTTGGATCATAAGATTGAGCTGCTTCGATTCTCACTAAATTGCAAGGGTACGGGATAACTCTGGAGACAGCTTTTCGGTGGCTGGAATGACTTGAGGGCCCGCACGGCTATCACGTCATCGACTCTCCAGAGTTCAATAATGCGACCTCACGGCGCTAGTCTGTCGAGTACCCGCTTTGCCTGGTCAATCGCCTTGGTGAGTTCCGGTCGGTCGTCATCCTTGCCTGACGGCACATCAACATATTCACCGCTCACCTCGAATGGCTCCGGGCTATAGGTGTCCAGGTAAATGGCGATGTCGCGTGATTGGGGCCTCTAGACCTAGTCCGCTCTTGCCCTGGTCAACCGTACTGACGCGCTTATAGATGACGTAACGCTGCATAGTTTGCCTGCCTTGAAAGGTGTGCCCTTAATCGGCAGATACGGCAACTGTAACAAATATCAATGTTAGTTGTGGGTGTTACGGCTCAAAGTTGATAAATCGCACCTACTGAAGCGCAAAGTTCCCAACGAGCAACATCAAATTTAAGAGGGTGGTACTTGTGACGGGACTCGAACCCGCAAAAGCAATAGCTCAGGAGCTTGTTAAACACGCAACAGTTGTTGTCAGGTATTTAGGCAAGCTCCTGCGTTTACCAATTTCGCCACACAAGCAAGTATAATATATGTCAATGCCGCCATGGTTTCAATAGATTTTTCTGATATTGACGGAACTCGCGTGCGTGTCGTCGTGTTGTAAGGATTACAGAAGACCCAGCGATAGGTTGTGGCAATCAACAAAATAGTATCCCTAAGGGGGGCTTTGAGAGCTTATTGGTAATCATTGGCTCTCAAATTATTCCGAAATTTATTTGGGCTTTGTAGAGTATTACCTTTGAATGTGTTCAATTTATTTTTCAAGGTGAGCCAAAATGAGTCGGCAAGATTTTAACGTTTTTCTACTGATTTTTTTCGGCTTCTTGCTGGGTGGTATGGCGGGAATTTTATTGTCACCCTATTTTTCAGATATCCAATTAGATAGCAGTATTGGAACTGCGATTGGCGCTGCATTGGGTGCGGCGATCACCGTCGGTGGGGCTTTCTGGATAAATCGTAATGAGAGCATTACCAGACGAATGGCAACTTGGGAGAGCTCCAGTGATGCAATCAATGCTCTCGCAGAGAGATACGCGAGCCTGTTTGAGCGGTTTAAGGAGCAGCGCCTCTGTATGATTTCGATTAACTCTTTGTCCGAGTGGGTATGCAAGGCGAAGGAGGAGGGTCTTAATATCCCTTATCAAGGTCCGACAGCTTTTGCCTTGCTGGTGGAGATGAAAAAGAAAACCGAAAATTTACACAAAGAATTGTCGGAGTTTCGAGAGGACATATTCCACGTGGCAGATGGGTTGCCAATGGAGTTTCCCGCATCTGTAAAACTCTCATTAAGGTTATTGGGTCGAGAGTTGCCAGTTGAAGGGTTTAATGAGGTGCTTACATGGTTTCCCGACCTTCGTAACGTGTTGGGTGAGAAAGGTGACACAGCGTTTACTGTTGCCGCAGGCTTGATGTGGTCTGCACAACCCAGTGAACGAATTATGTCTAATATTGGCTCCGATCTTGTTCAGATCGTCAACGGTATTGACGCTAACAAATTCAGTTACACAAAAAGAAGTTAAGCTCAATAGGGAGGGCGTATTATAATCCTTCCATCAAACCTTTAATCCATTCTCGTTCAAGAGTTCGTTGACCCGCGCAGGGTAGTGGAGTTTTTCCACAGCGGAGCGCAGATCAACATACTTGCCCCTTTGTGTAACGACCAATTGTGATGTTGTGACGCTTGTGACCGACCAGCAACTTAATAGTCCCAATTGCTACTCTAATAGTTCGATATAAATCCGACGTGCGGAATGTAGTCCCTGCCGATTACCATTTGGCATTTTAAGGATTCGACGTTTCCTGTTGAATTTCTTGTTGATGTAGCTGTGTCGCTTAACGGGCTTGTCCGTTCGGATATCAGCATAATTTTGCCATTTCCGGCAAAAACCCGCCATATGGCGTGACTTTTGCATCGCGAGGGCCGGGCGGCTGTGCTAAGACAGGGCAAAATCAGCAAGCCGGAGAAGCCGCGATGACCAACTACCTCCATCACGGAGATTTGCCTGACGGTCTGGATTTGGGCAAGATCGTTGCCATAGACAGCGAAACCATGGGCCTTAATCCGCATCGGGACCGTTTGTGTGTTGTGCAGTTATCGGGCGGCGATGGCGATGCCCATCTTGTCAAGTTTGACGGCCAGACTTACGACGCGCCGAACCTCAAAAAACTGCTGGCCGATCAGACGGTTCTGAAACTGTTTCATTTTGGCCGGTTCGATATCGCGGTGATGGATGCCTATCTGGGGGTTACCTGTGCGCCGGTTTACTGCACCAAAATCGCCTCCAAACTGGTGCGGACCTATACCGACCGCCACGGTCTGAAAGACCTTGTGCGCGAACTGGTCGGGATTGAAATTTCCAAACAGCAGCAAAGCTCGGACTGGGGATCGGCGGAATTGACCGCCGAACAGATCGCCTATGCCGCCAGCGATGTTCTGTATCTGCATCAGATGAAAGAAGAGCTGGACCGTCGTCTGGCCCGCGAAGGCCGCACCGAAATGGCGCAGGCCTGTTTCGATTTCCTGCCGGTCCGTGCCAAACTGGATTTGTCGGGCTGGGAAGAAGCGGACATATTTGCGCATTAGACGACACCACCCTACATCCTTGATCCCGCTTTGCCTGTCTTTGGCGCTATTGACCCTGCCGATAGTGGGGGTATGGTAAATTCAGGTTTTTGTCCCGCTCCGGGGCGTTCCAGATCAAAGAACCAGATGACTGTTATTGTTGCTGATTCCCAAAAAGACCTTGCCGTGGCCCGCAACGTTCTGGCGATTGAGGCCAATGCGTTGCGCGAGCTTGCCGAATCCCTGAATGGTGATTTCTGCCGGGCGATCACGCTGATCGAAGGGCTGAAAGGGCGACTGGTGATTACCGGCATGGGCAAAAGCGGCCATATCGCCAAAAAAATTGCCGCCACCTTTGCCTCCACCGGCACGCCGTCGTTTTTTGTCCATCCGGCCGAGGCCAGCCACGGCGACCTTGGCATGATCGGGCGCGACGATGCGGTTCTGGCCCTGTCCAATTCCGGGGAAACGCCGGAACTGTCCGATATCATCGCCTATACCCGCCGGTTTCAGGTGCCGCTGATTTGCATGACGCGCAAGGCCGGCAGTTCATTGGCCCGGCAAAGCGATTGCCCGCTGGTGCTGCCCGCCAGCCCCGAAGCCTGCCCCAACCGGCAGGCCCCGACGACATCGACCACGGCGATGCTGGCCCTGGGCGATGCCTTGGCCGTGGCCCTGATGGAACGGCGGGGGTTCAGTGCCGATGATTTTCGCACCTTTCATCCCGGCGGCAAATTGGGGCAGCGCCTGTTGCGGGTCAGCGATGTGATGCATGGCCGTGATGATATTCCGCTGATTTCCGGGGATGCCGTGATGGGCGATGCCCTGATGGTGATGACCGGCAAGTCGTTTGGCTGTGTCGGGGTTCTGGCCGATGATGGCAAAATGACCGGGATTGTGACCGATGGCGATTTGCGTCGCCATATGTCTGACAATCTGGTGGCGCAAAAGGTATCGGATGTCATGACCGCCAATCCGCGCACGATTGGCGTGGATCTGTTGGCGGTCGAGGCCCTGGCGGTGATGAATGACCGCAGCATTACCGCGCTGTTTGTGCTGGACGATGCCGGGATGCCGGTGGGTCTTGTGCATATTCATGATTTGTTGCGGCTGGGGGTTGCCTGACCATGACGGCGGACCAGACGGCAGAAACACACGCCCGGGAGACGTCGGAACGACGTCGGCGGTCGGGTTTGCCGTCCGGGCGTCGCAATGTGCGCATCAATCCGCTGCGCCGCCCGTTTGTGAATATGCTCAAACTGGTTTTGCCGATGATTGCGGCGGGGTTGCTGGCGCTGGTTTTGCTGTGGCCGCAGATTGAAAAGGTTCAGCAAAGCGGGTTTCGTCTGGGCTTTTCGACCTCGCCCGAAGATTTGATGGAAAATGTCGCCATGGCCAATGCCCGGTTTTTCGGGGTCGATGGCAACCGGCAACCTTTTACCGTGACGGCGATAGAAGCAATTGAACAACCCGCCAATGATCAATTGCCCAAGCATATGCACCTTGAAACGCCGCAGGCCGATATGACGATGGAAGACGGCTCGTGGATTGCGATCACGGCCGAAGAAGGTTTTTATATCGAAACCGAAGAACAGCTTGATCTGGTCGGCGAGGTCAATATGTATCATGACCGCGGGTTTGAAATTCATACCAGACGGGCCGAAATTTACCTTGCCCAAGGCAATGCCAGCGGATCCGATCCGGTTGATGGTCAGGGGCCGTTTGGGACGATCAATTCCGATTCCGGGTTTGAACTGGAAGACAAGGGGGCTGTCATCCGGTTTTTGGGCAATGCAACGCTGGTGATTTTCGATAGCGCGCTGGAAGGACAGTGATGACGGGCATGGCGTACAGGGGTTTGACGATAGTGGCGCTGGTCGCCGCTATGATGCCGGGGCTGGCCTTTGCCGATGCGCTTGGGCTGGCGCAATCGGGCAGCGGCGGGCTGGAAGTTGAATCGGATAATGGCATTGAATGGCGGCGCAACGAACAAATCCTGATTGCCCGCGGCAATGCGGTGGCAACACGCGGCACCTCGAAAATCAATGCCGATGAATTGCGCGCCCTTTATCGTGACAAGGACGGCAATACCGAAATTTACCGGATCGAGGCCGAAGGCAGCGTTGTTTTGTCGTCCGATACCGATGTCGCGCGGGGCGATGATGCGGTTTACGATCTGGAACAATCCGTGGTGGTTCTGACCGGCAAGGATCTGTCCTATCAGACGCCAACCGAAACCCTGACCGCCGAAGACAGCCTGGAATATTGGGAACTGGACCGCATGGCGGTGGCCCGCGGCAATGCCCTGGCGATGGCCGGGGAACGGCGATTGCGCGGATCGGTGCTGACGGCGCGCTTTGAAGCCGGGCCGAATGGTGAAAATGAATTGCATCGCATTGACGGGTATGGTGACGTGTCGATCCGGACGGCCACGGAATTCGTTGTGGGCGACGAGGGGACCTATGATGCGAAAACGGGTATCGTTACCCTGACCGGATCGGTTAAGATCACGCGAGGCGATAATCAGTTAAATGGCGATCGTGCAGTGGTTGATCTCAATACCGGGGTCAGTCGCCTGACATCCAATGCCAATGGGACCAGTGGCGGTTCGTCGCGGGTGCGCGGCTTGCTGGTGCCGGACAAAGAAGAAAATACCGCGCCCGGTTCGCCGGGCAACGGAAACTGATAAAGGGTCGGGATAGTGTTCTGGTCGCGTAAAAACGGGCAACATGACGGGTCGCAACTGCCAGAGGTTCTCCCGGCGGGCGGCACTGCGTCCGGTCCGCGCCTGATTACCGCCAATAAGGGGCTGGTGGCGCATAATCTTGGCAAAAGCTTTAAAAAGCGCCCGGTTCTCAAAGATGTGTCGATGACCGTTCAGCGTGGCGAGGCTGTTGGCCTTCTGGGGCCGAATGGCGCGGGCAAGACCACCAGTTTTTATATCATTACCGGCCTGATTTCCCCGGATCGGGGTACCATTTCGCTTGATGGTCGTGACATCACCCTGATGCCGATGTATCAGCGCGCCCGGCTGGGTATTGGCTATTTGCCGCAGGAAGCCTCGATTTTTCGCGGTATGACGGTCGAACAGAATATCATGTCGGTGCTGGAGGTCGTCGAGGATGACCGCCTGACGCGCGAACAGATGCTGGAAGATTTGCTGGCGGAATTTTCGATCGAGCATTTGCGTCGCACCCCGGCACTGGCCTTGTCGGGCGGGGAACGGCGGCGCTGCGAAATTGCGCGTGCGCTGGCGACCCATCCGAATTTTATTCTGCTGGACGAACCGCTGGCGGGGATTGACCCGATTGCGGTGGGGGATATCCGCGATCTGGTCGGACATTTGAAGAATCGCGGGATTGGCGTTCTGATCACCGATCATAATGTGCGTGAAACCCTCGATATTATTGATCGTGCCTATATCCTGCATGATGGGCGGGTTCTGATGGAAGGCGGGCCGGATGAAATTGTCAGAAATGATGATGTCCGGCGCGTCTATCTTGGCGAACGGTTCAGTTTGTGAGCGATATGGGGAGGCTGGATTGACACGGGGTAAATGGTAAGATGGCCCTGAAGGCGCGGCTTGATCTTCGTCAGTCCCAGTCTCTCGTCATGACGCCGCAATTGCAGCAGGCGATCAAACTGTTGCAATTTAACAACCTCGAACTTGCCAGCTATATCGACAGTGAATTGCTGGAAAATCCGTTGCTGGACCGTGCCGACCCGGCGCAAAATTTTGCCGAAAGCGGCGATGCGGCAGTCGGCAATGGCGAGGCCGGCCTCGATTCCCGTAGCCACGATAATTTTCAGGACCATGAAGACCGTCAGGGGACGGACCGCCTGACTGCCAGCGATACGCTCGGCACCGGCGATTCGGGGCCGCTCGATTGCCCGGTTGACAGTCTGTATGGCGGCGAGGGGGAACTGACCCCCGATGGCGCCCCGGTGGCGGGCAATCATGACTATTCCCTGCCATATGGGGCGGGCGGAGCCGGCGGCAGCGGTGGCGGTTCGGCATCGGGCGAGGATTTGCCGGGGCTGGACCAGACACTGGCCGACGAGAAAACCCTGCGACAGTCGCTTGATGATCAGCTTCATCTGGAATTTTCCGATCCCATGCGCCGGATGATTGGCAGTTATCTGATCGATATGCTGGACGGCAATGGCTATCTGACCGGTGATATTGCCGAGGTTGCCACCGCCCTTGAATGCGATCTGGCCATGGTGAATGCCGTGCTGGTCCGCTTGCAGGGATTTGAACCGGTCGGGATTTTTGCCCGCAATCTGGCGGAATGTCTTGAATTGCAATTGCGTGACCGCAATCGTTTTGACCCGGCGATGGCGGCCTTGCTGGCCAATCTGGATTTGCTCGCCCGGCGGGAATTTGACCGGCTGCGTCGCGTCTGTGGTGTCGATGATGACGATCTGCATGACATGATCGCCGAAATTCGGCTTTTGGATCCGCGTCCGGGCCAGACGGCGGATGGTGACCCGGCCCCGCCGGTGATCCCCGATGTGTTGATGCGGGCCGGATCGGCCGGGACATGGTTGCTGGAACTCAATAGCGAGGCCCTGCCGCGGGTTCTGATCAACGAAGATTATGCCGCCGAAATCAGCCGCGGGGTGCGCAACCGCGATGAACGCAGTTTCCTGAATGAAAAACTGCAAAACGCCAACTGGCTGGTGCGCGCCCTGCATCAGCGCGCCACCACGATCATGAAAGTCGCCAGCGAAATCGTCCATCAGCAGGACGGGTTTTTCAGCCACGGTGTATCGCATTTGCGCCCGTTGATCCTGCGCGACATTGCCGAGGCCATCGGCATGCATGAAAGCACGGTGTCGCGGGTGACCAATGGCAAGTTTATGGCCACCCCGCGCGGGGTGTTCGAGTTGAAATATTTCTTTACCACGGCGATTTCATCGGCCGATGGCGGGGATTCCCATTCATCGGAGTCGGTGCGCCATCGCATCCGGTCGCTGATTGATGCCGAGGCCCCAAGGAAAATTCTGTCTGATGACAAGCTGGTGGAGCTTCTGCAAAAGGAAGGGATCGACATTGCCCGCCGAACGGTGGCAAAATACCGCGAGGCAATGCGCATTCCGTCGTCCGTCCAAAGACGGCGCGACAAAAAAGCACGGGCGATGTGACTGTGCAGGGCCGGAAATCGGTACCTAAGGTATTGATTATGAATATCGAATACCCAAATGTTGACTTGGTATTATCGACGGCATAAGGTGCCGACACCTGCGTGAGGGGCACCTTTCATCGAACTATACTGGCAGTCACTCAACCGGGGATAGGCGATCCATGCAAATAACGGTAATTGGAAAACAACTCGACGTTGGCAGCGCACTGCGCGAACACGTTTCCGAGACCTTGGACCTTGCGGTAGAGAAATATTTCGATCATGCGATCGAAGCCACGGTGACGATCACCAAACAGGCGCATCTCTATCACAGTCAGATATCGGTTCATGTTGGCAAGGGAATGCTGGTTCAGGCAAAAGCCGCGGCCAATGAAGTTTATCCGGCCTTTGATGCTGCCTGTGAACGTGTGGCAAAACGGCTTCGTCGTTACAAACGCCGTTTGCGCGACCATCACAGCAACCGTTTGGATCATCTTGACCAGGCCATGCTGGATGCAAAACATTATGTGATCCAGCAGGAGGCAGAGGATCATTCGGATGACGATCAGATCAATGGATTCGAACCCCTGATTGTTGCCGAAACACCTGATCGCATTGATACGCTCTCGGTGGGTGAGGCAGTCATGCGGCTTGATTTGGGGGATATTCCGGCACTGATGTTCCGGAATGGTAAACATGGCGGATTGAACGTGGTGTATCGTCGCGCTGATGGCAATATCGGCTGGCTTGACCCGGCAGAAAAAGAAGCCGGCGCAGCGTGACGGAAACAGCGTCAGGTCCAAACAACGCAACGCGAAAGATGGACATTTCAACAATTCTCGCCCCGAACGGGGTTATTGCGGCATTGCGCTCCGGCTCCAAAAAGGCTGTTCTTGAGGAACTTGCCGAAAAGGCAGCCGAAGTGACCGGACGCGATGCAGGGCGCATCTTTTCTGTTTTGCTGGATCGTGAAAAGCTCGGCAGTACCGGTGTCGGCGGTGGCGTTGCCATCCCGCACGGCAAACTTGCCGATCTTGACCGGCTTTACATGGTGTTTGCCCGGGCTACGAACCCGATCGAATTTGATGCTGTTGACGAGCATCCGGTCGATTTGTTCTGCATGCTGGTTGCCCCCGAAGAAGCCGGGGCCGACCATCTGAAAGCACTGGCGCGGATTTCCCGCCTGCTGCGTAATCAGGGCATGTGTGAAAAACTGCGCGGGGCGGCATCGGCCGATGCCATCTATGCCCTTCTGACCCAGGACGAGGCCGAACAGGCCGCCTGAAACAGACAACAGGCACAGACCGGTTTGACCGGGTTCTGAAAATCTTTAAAGATCAACCGGGTGTCGTTCAGGCACCCGGTTTTTCGTTTGGGGCGGCGGGACGGGCTGGTGCGACTGTGGTCAACCGACCGGCCAGAACAACAAGGATCAGAACCGGGATGCCGATTGCCGCAGTGCCGATGAAAAAGGCGCTATATCCCACCGAATCCACCACACTGCCGGAAAACCCGGCCAGGATTTTCGGAAACAGGGTCATGACCGAACTGAAAATCGCATATTGCATGGCCGTGAAGGAAATATTGGTCAACCCGGCCAGATAGGCGATGAAGGCCGCCGTGGCCAGACCGCCCGACAGGTTGTCCGCCATAATGACGGCGGCAAAGATCACGGTGTTGGGGTCGATATGCGCCATGATGGCAAACAAAATGTTGGTCAGCGCCGAAAGCAACGCGCCCAGAAACAGAATTTTGATAACGCCATAGCGCACCGACAAAATCCCGCCCAAAAAACTGCCGGCAATTGTCATAAACAGGCCAAAAGTTTTGGAAACCGCGGCGATTTCTTCTTTGGAAAATCCCATATCGGTATAAAAAACATTGGCCATCACGCCCATGACGATATCGGCGATGCGATAAACGCCGATCAATGAAATGACAATGATCGCCGCACTGCCATAGCGGTCGATAAAATCCCGAACCGGGGCAATATAGGTTTCCCGCACCATGCCGGTCGGGGTGATACCGGCAAGGGTGGTCAGCCATGCCGCCAGAATGGCACAGCCGATGGCAAAGGCCAGTTGCAAGGCACCGGTGATAAACCCGGCCAGTTCGGAAATCATGCCGCCCTCCATCAGGTCGGCCTTCCACGGGCTCAAAAAATCACCACTGACGATATTGGCCAGAATGAACGCCACAACGGCCAAGGCAAACATCAACAGAAAACGGGCATAATCACCGGTCTGGTGGAAATATTTACTGTCAGTCCGAACAATGGCCGGTTCGCGCACGATCAGGGTGGTCAGCACCCCAACCCCCATTGCGCCTGCCATACAGGCATAGGCGAGCGTCCAGGCGACGGGGGCATAGGTGCCTTCGGCCTCGAACAATCCGGCGATGGTCAGTGCCCCGGCCCCGGCGACAATCATCCCGATGCGATAGCCGCCGATATAGGCGGAACTCATCATCGCCTGCAAATCAACCTCGGCGGCCTCGATCCGATAGGCATCAATCACGATATCCTGGGTGGCGGATGCAAAGCCGAGGGCGACGGCGGCAAAGGCCATCATGGTCAGGTTTTGCGCCGGATCGGTCAGGCCCATCCACAGGATCGACGCCATGATCGCCCCCTGCGCAACCAGAAGCCAGCTTCGGCGACGCCCCAGCAGCCGGTGCAAAACCGGCACCGGTAGCCGGTCAATCAGCGGTGCCCAGACGAATTTGAAGGAATAGCCAAGCGCGGCCCAACTGAAATAGGTGACGGTGGAACGTTCGACCCCGGCTTCGCGCAGCCAGATCGACAGGGTCGAGAAAATCAGCAGGATCGGAATCCCGGCCGAAAAGCCAAGAAACAGCATGGTGATGACACGCGGATGAATACAGGCCCTGAAAGCCTCGCCCCAGCTTCGGTGTGTGGCCTGTTCCATGAAAATTCCCTGTGCCTTGATACCCGTATTTTGGCGGATAATAAGGCGTTATTGGTTAAGAAATTAGGGTGTGTTCTGAGGGGGGGCATGAAAAAAGCCGGGTCCATCACAGACCCGGCTTTTGCGAAAAAGGGCGAAAGATTACGCCATTTCGGATTCAGATTTGCGGCTTTCGCGTTTGCGCACATTGGGATCAAGGTGCAATTTGCGAATCCGGATGCTTTGCGGGGTCACTTCGACCAGCTCGTCATTCTGGATATAGGCCAGCGCTTCTTCAAGGCTCATGCGGCGCGGCGGGGTCAGGGTGATGGCGTCATCCTTGCCCGATGCGCGAACGTTGGTCAGCTTTTTACCCTTGAGGATATTCACTTCAAGGTCATTGTTGCGATTATGTTCGCCAATGATCATGCCTTCGTAAACGCGCGCACCCGGTTCGATGAACATCATGCCGCGATCTTCAAGGCCCCACAGGGCATAGGCAACCGCATCGCCCTGGTCGTTGGAAATCAGCACGCCATTGCGGCGACCGGCAATCGCACCCTTGACCGGGCCATAGGAATGGAACACGCGGTTCATAACGCCGGTACCACGGGTATCGGTCAGGAATTCACCGTGATAACCAATCAGCCCGCGCGACGGTGCGATAAACAGAATACGGGTCTTGCCGCCACCCGAAGACCGCATATCGGTCATTTCGGCTTTGCGCAGGCTCATTTTCTCGACGACGGAACCGGCATATTCCTCGTCAACGTCAACCTGGACTTCTTCAAACGGTTCGGACAGAACGCCGTCGATTTCCTTGATCAGAACGCGCGGACGCGAAATTGACAACTCGAACCCTTCGCGGCGCATGGTTTCGATCAGAACGCCCAGCTGCAATTCGCCACGACCGGCGACTTCAAAGGCATCCTTGTCGGCAGTTTCGGTCAGCTGAATGGCGATATTGCCTTCCACTTCGCGTTCCAGACGGGCGCGAATGATGCGCGAGGTTACCTTGTCGCCTTCCTGACCGGCCAGCGGCGAATTATTGACCGCAAAGGTCATCGCCAGCGTCGGCGGATCAATCGGCTGGCTTTTGATCGCAACGGTGACTTCGGCGGCACAGATGGTATCGGCCACGGTGGCATTGGTCAGACCGGCAATCGCGATGATGTCACCGGCACTGGCTTCTTCCTGCGGGACACGATCCAGACCGCGGAAACCCATCAGTTTCGACAGGCGACCGGTTTCAATGGTGCCATCACCGCGCAGGACCTTGACCGGCATGTTCAACTTGGCGCGACCCTGGGCAATACGCCCGGTCAGGATGCGACCCAAAAAGTTGTCGGCATGCAGCATGGTGGCGATCATCGCAAACGGCGCGTCAACCACAGCACTGGGGGCCGGAACATAGCTGAGAACCAGTTCCATCAGCGGGGTCAGGTTTTCTTTCGGCCCTTCCGGGTTCAGGGCGGCCCAGCCATCACGACCGGATGCGTACAGAACCGGGAAATCAAGCTGCTGGTCATTGGCTTCAAGCGAGACAAACAGATCGAATACTTCGTCAAGCACTTCTTCGGCGCGCTGGTCCGGACGGTCGATCTTGTTGATGATGACGATCGGCTTCAGGCCCAGTTTCAGGGCCTTGCCCAGAACGAATTTGGTCTGTGGCATCGGGCCTTCGGCGGAATCGACCAGCAGGACAACACCGTCCACCATCGACAGGATACGTTCGACTTCGCCACCGAAATCGGCGTGGCCGGGGGTATCGACGATGTTGATGCGGGTGTCACCCCATTGAATGGCGGTCGGTTTCGCCATGATGGTGATGCCGCGTTCCCGTTCAAGGTCGTTGCTGTCCATGGCGCGTTCATCGACGCGCTGGTTGTCGCGATAGACACCGGACTGACGGAACATGGAGTCAACCAGCGTTGTTTTGCCGTGGTCAACGTGGGCGATGATGGCGATATTGCGCAATTCCATGGGGCGCGGACTCCAAAATAACATGCCGCGCGCCGGTTCATGCCGCCGCATCGGTCAAATAAAAAGATATATCGTAAAACGAATATGCAGGCCTGGGGCCCAGACTTGTTTGCAACACGTTACGAACAAGTCTGGACCCTATAGCCAATGTTGCGCTGCGTTACCAGCCCTGTGCACGCCATGCCGGGTTGAATTTTACGCAGGCCAAACCTGTCGCACGGTTCATGCGCCCGGATCGGGATAATGTCAATGGTCTGTAACGCTTGTAAACCGGCAAATTTTGGCATTCCGGTCCGTAAATTCACAAAATGACAACAAATATTGCCATCCTGTGAATTTTACAGACCAGCCCCGATTGATCAGACATTGAGGCTTTTTTGCATCAGTTCCTTCAGATCGGCATCGGGGCGTGCGCCCATATGGGAAATGACCTCGGCGGCGCAAATGGCCCCCAGACGACCACATTGTGCCAGCTCAAAACCCTTGGTGTACCCATACAGGAAACCCGAGGCGAACAGATCGCCCGCCCCCGTACTGTCAACGACACGGTCTACCGGTTCGGCGGCGATGATATGGATTTCATCATCGGAAACAATGACAGCACCCTTTTCGCTGCGGGTCAGGGCCGCGACCTTGCAATGGCGGCGGACTTCGGCCAGTGCGGCGTCAAAGCTGTCAACTTCATACAGGGATTTGATTTCTTCCTCGTTGGCGAACAGAACGTCGATATGGTTATGCACCAGATCGCGGAACGAGGCGCGATGACGGTCCACACAAAAAGAATCTGACAGGCTGATCGAAACCTGACGCCCGGCTTCGTGGGCGATTTGTGCCGCCTTGATAAAGGCGTTCTTGGCATCTTCGCGATCCCACAGATACCCTTCCATATAGATGACCCTGGAGGCCGCAATCAATTGGGCATCAATATCATCGGGGCCCAGTTCGACACAGGCGCCCAGAAAGGTATTCATCGTGCGATGTCCGTCCGGTGTCACGAAAATCAGGCAACGTGCGGTGGGTGCGCCCAGGGTTGCCGGTGCGGTGTCAAAGGCAATGCCGGTGGCACGGATATCGTGGCGGAAAACCTGCCCCAACTGGTCATCGCGGACCTTGCCGATATAGGCACCCTTGCCACCAAGGGCGGCGATGCCCGCCATCGTGTTGCCTGCCGACCCGCCGGACATTTCCAGACCCGGTCCCATCTGGGCATACAGGCTGTCGGCGGTTTCGGCGTCAATCAGGGTCATGGAATTCTTGACAAGATTCAGGCGTGCCAAATCCTCTTCGGTGCAATGGGCAAGAACGTCAACGATGGCATTGCCAATGCCCACGACATCGAATTTGGTTTCGGTCATCACGATTTCCTGTGTTGGGTCTGTATATAAGGTACGCCGTTGCAAACACGGCAACCTTGTGGAATGCGCGGCAGTATAATCGCTGTGAGGTGCGGCGCAAGTCCTGCAACCATTTCGCTTCCGGTTGCTTAACCTCTGCTTAACCGGCACGTCTAACGACGTATGTTGTTTTGATTTGGGGCAACGGGGCGTGTCTGTTTTGCTGTCTGGCGGGGGATGGTCATCGTTGCGCGATGTGCGGGGAGATCCATCGCGTCAGAGGCGAAAAATGCCGCCCCGGTTGATTTTTCTGGGATTTTGAAGCCTGTTTTTGGGGTGGCTTCATATCTGTTTCGGCATTCTGCCACGGGCCTGCCGGAAGGGAAAAATTACCTTGGTTAGGCAAATTTGAAAAAGCCTAACCCTGCAAAGTATGGAATGGACCGCGCCGAAAAATCTTATGCATACCGGTATGTATTGAAATAAAGTTATTTACAAAATCTTGTATTGTTACAGTATAGATGTTTTTAGGTAACCTTATATTGAGAAAATACCTGTTTCGGCATGGCAAAGGGCCGCAATGCGGCCTTGCTGGATAAGCAACAAGTCAGGGTTACCGATCCTGTCCGGCAGGATCATCGGGGCTCGAATCATCCGGGGGCGTGCGTGATTCCCGAGCGGGTGATTTTGCCGGATGAAGCGACACGGGCATCGCCGGGGACGGGGGTGTGGGGGCCGGATGCAACCGTTCGGTCAATTCGGCGATCAGGATTTTGATACGTTGGCGGTGGGTGGGGTCCTGATTGAAGGTCAGGAATTTCTCGAACGCTTCAAGGGCCTCTTTGTCCCGTCCGACCCGGGCATACAATGCGCCTGCCTGATGCCAAAGCCCGCCATGATCGGGCGCAATCAGCAAACAGCGTTCAACAACATCAAGGGCAAGGTCAAGATTGCCATTGCGCATGGCGCGGACTTTAATATTGTTTTGAAGTCGTAACAAAACAGCAATATCAGAGGCTTCGCGGTAATGTTCGGGTTGTAATTCCGCATCCAGCCCATGAAAAGCCTTCAGCAATTCGCGGAGTTCGGCCGCACCCAGCACCATGCCGTCATGGAACGGATCAATCAGCACCCGTTCGCCCCCGGCTTGAAGGCGCAACAGAAAATGGCCGGGAAAATCAATACCGGTCATATCAATACCGCACCGCGCCGCCGCATGCAGATACAGAAGCGACAAGGCAACCGGCAGACCGCGTTTGCGATCCATCACCTGCATCAGGCTGGCATTGCCGATATCGTCGTAATTGTCGCCATCCCCCTGAAAACCGTGATAACCGGGAATGACTTCCTGCAAGGCGGTGGCAAGATCGCGGGCATCCGGATCACCCGCGCCGCCTGTCACATTGGCAATGGTGCGTTCCAGATCGCGGGCGATGTCATCCAGCCGGGTCTGATAAGGGGCAAGATCGCGTGCCGGATCATCCAGCCGGGCAAACCGCAGGGCGGCTTCGGCGGCGGTGGCGTCGGGAAACTGGCCTCTGGCATAATCAATCAGCCAGCGACGATCAGAATCAGCGTCATTCAGAACAGGGGGCACCGGGATTTTTATATCCTTTGACGTGTGGGATCATCTTTCAGCCGGACATGGCTGATCACGCGCCTAACATAGCCGGTATTGCGGGCATGGGATATCACCTGATCGCGTTCGGTTTCATTCTGGGCGATGCCCATGATGTAAACCGTCCCATTGACGGTTTCGATGCTGTAATTGATGGCATAGACATCGGTATCGAACATCAGGGCGGTTTTGATGCGGGTGGTGATCAAAAGATCATTGGCCGTGGTCATCAGGCTGACCGGTTCGGTCACGGCGATTTCGTTATGAACCCGTTTGACCCCGTCAGTCTGCCAGGCGATTCTGACGGCTTCAAGCTGATGTTCGGGGTTGCGGACCTGCCCCGCCAGCAACACCTCGCCCTCGACCACCTCGATATCGATCATGCGAAACATGTTTTCATCGACTTCAAGATATTTGCGCCACAGATTGGCGGTAATGGCCGCATCCGAAACCGCGCCCTGAAACCCGCGCTCCTGCATGGCCGATACCCCGGCCGTCGCACCGGCCCCGATCACCAGGGATGTGCATCCCGCAAGCGACACAATCGCCATCATTGGCACAATCACCAAAATCGGCCCGGCCTGTGTGATATAATGCCTTAACCTTGCAATACAGGCGGCAACCCGCCGCATCACGGCAGAAAATGTCGTCATTTATCGGTTCTCGCCCCGAATTCCCCGAATGTCTCAACCCTGAATATGGGCCAATTGGGTTAAGGAGTTTTAAAGCAAACCGGTTTTGACCAATTATGGGTTCGCATCCTAATTACGTCAGGCGCGGACCAGTTCTGCCCAGCGGCCCGGCGTGACGCCAAAGGCGCGTTTAAAATGCCGGTTCAGGTGGCTTTGATCGGCAAATCCGGTTTCTCCTGCGATATCAACCAACGGATGCCCCTGTGCAATCAGGGCACGGGATTTTTGCAGGCGGCGCATCATCAAAAACCGGTAGGGCGTGGTGGCGAAACAGGCGCGAAACTGCCGGATGAGGCGATAGCGATCCAGCCCGGTGATGTCTTCAAGTTCTGCCGACAAGACAGGTCGGTCAAAATTGGCTTCAAGATAATCACGCGCCCGCTCCATCCGTTCAAGTGCAAGCAGGCTGATTCCTTTACGCGGTTCCTTTGCATGACTCGCCAGTCCGTCTGCTATGTCACAAATGAAATGATCGATCAGAAGGGCGTCCATTTCCTGATCAAGATGCGCAAGCATCAGGGCCAGCGTTGCCCGCAGCACCGGGTCGGAAATCACCGGATCGGTGACAAAGGGCAGGGATATTGCACCTGATCCTAGGCCGCGTTGCAGCAGGCCCGGCTCAAGATACAGCATGCGATAGCGCAATCCATCATCGGTGCCGGCACCGCCGTCATGGAGTTCGTCGGGATGCAGGACGATGATATTGCCTGGCTGGCTGGCGTGATGCGATCCGCGATAGTGAAATGTCTGAACACCATGCAGGGTGATGCCCAGTGCATAAGTATCGTGACGATGCGGGGCGAACATATTGCCGTAAAAACGGGCCTCAATCCGTTCAATGCCGGGCAGGGCCGGGGCTTCAATAAACTGTTCGCGGCGATCCGGCCTGCACAATCGTTCAAGACCGGCGGTTTCGCTTTGGTTTAAAGCATCATTCATTGTTGTTTTCAGAACCCAAAGGATGCCCCGCCCATGTTCGATACCAAAGTTGCCATTGTGCTGCGCAATGATCTGGAAAGCTGGCAATCGTTGAATGTCACAGCTTTTTTAATGAGCGGCATCGTTGCACAGTTCCCCAATATTATTGGTGAAGCTTATATCGATCACGACCAGAATATCTATAATCCTCTCTCGATCCAACCGGCGATCGTACTTGCTGCGGATCAGGGGACCCTGACCAAAATTCATCGCCGCGTACTGGATCGGGGTGTGACAGCATCGCTATATGTCGAAGAGATGTTCACAACCAGCCATGATGCGGCAAACCGTACCGTTTTTGCGAAATTTTCGCCGGATGACGCCAAGGTTGTCGGGATTGCGTTCCGTGCGGAAAAACGACTGGCTGACAAGATTACCAAAGGAGCAAAAATGCATCCCTGAAAAGCTGTCGTAAATCGGAAAATCAGGCACCGAGCAACCCGGCCTGTCCTCGCAGGAAGTCTTGCGGGTCATTCGTCTGGATATCGGAACATGTCGCGCCGATTTTCCTGCCTGCTGCCCGTTCTCGCCCACCTCCGGCAAGGGTCGACGGCACCCGGCACCACATCAGGCAGGCCCTGTCGCCAACAGGACGCACTGCCCCCGTGTGATTTTGGCGCAGAACTTCGGGGGCGCAGGAAAATGACGATCACCCCCGTCATTCGCGCAAAACCGGTTCCCGCACATGCGGGCATGGCATTCCCTGCCGCCGCCCGGCATGCGTCCCTTCATGCCGGACCCGTCACCCGCGCCTGCCGCCCCCGGCAAAACCGGACGCTGCCCGAAACTGTCAGGAAATGTTGCCACCATGCACGCCGCAGACAAGACGCAATTCGGGCGTCTTGACAAATGGCCGGGTCAGACCGCCTGCGCACTGCCACCGTAATGGCTTTTCCACCCGCCGGTTACCCTCTTGCGGGCTGGCCCGCCGCCTTGTCTGTTTATGTATCGCCGCATCATCGTCTCTTTCACCTGTTTTATCTGGCGCCAAACGCAAAAACCCGCAAGGCACAAGGCTTTGCGGGTTCGGTCCGGGCGTATTTACCCCGTTGATTTTTCTCTTATGCCACAGAGAAAAGAACAAATCAAGAACTTTTTCAAAAAATCTGAAAAAACTTTACATGCGTGCTGCCGCTTGATAAAAAAATATGTAAAATCAATGTTTTATTCGGTATTTATATCATCCAGGCATTTTTCAGATGGCGGATGCCCATGCGGTGACCGACCGTCATGACATCACAGCGCAGATCACCGTCAAAGCCGTTCTGCCCGGCATAGATTTCAAGGCTTTTTGCAATGCGCTGTTGCTGCCGCCGGGAAATGGATTCCAGTGCTGTGGTGTGATTTGCACGGCGTTTGACCTCGATGGCGATCAGGATATTGTTTTTGGTGGCGATAATATCAATTTCCCCGGCCCGGCAGCGATAGCGGCTGGCAAGAATCCGGTGTCCGGTCAGGCGCAACCAGATCCGGCACATCAATTCCGCCACCCGCCCGCCACGTTCGGCGATGCGGCGGGTATGGCGGCGATCCTGCGGGCTGTTCTCTCGTCGCCAGGCCATTATGATGCCGACCCGTCTTTGTCGGCACGGGCAAGTTCAAGGGCGCGGTTATACAGATCGCGTTTGGCCATGCCGGTTTCGCGCGCCAGAATATCGGCGGCTTCCTTGGTGCGCAGGGTTTTCAAAAGATCGCGCAGGCGCGCATCAATTGCATCGGCATCCGGGCCATTGTCTGATTTTGGAGCCGGGCCGATCACGACGACGACTTCACCCTTGGGCGCACCGGCTTCTTTATAATGGGCGGCCAGATCGGCAAGGGTTCCGGGGCGGATTTCCTCGAACATTTTGGTCAGTTCGCGGGTGACGGCGGCGGGCCGGTCCGCGCCAAGAATTTCTGCCATATCCGCCAGACTGGCGGCAAGACGCTTGGGGCTTTCAAGGAAAATCAGCGAACCGGGAATGGCGGTGAAGCCAGACAATTCGCGTTTGCGCGCCGTGGTTTTCGGCGACAAAAACCCGCCATAAAAAAAATGATCAGATGGCAGGCCCGACAGGATCAGAGCAACAATCGGCGAACAGGCCCCCGGTGCGGTGGTGACATTAAACCCGGCGGCCTGACAATCGCGCACCAGCTTGTACCCCGGATCGTTGATAAGCGGGGTGCCTGCATCGGAAATCAGCGCAAGTGCCTGCCCATCGGCCAGACGGCGCATGATTTCGGGGCGGATTTTTTCGGCATTATGTTCGTGATAGGCGATGCGTTTGGTTTTTATGCCATAGCGCGACAGCAATTTGCCCGATGTGCGGGTGTCTTCGCACAAAATAATATGGGCGCGTTTAAGCATTTCCAGCGCACGGAACGTAATATCGCCCAAATTACCGATTGGAGTAGCCACCAGATAAAGCCCTGCTGATAACGGCAGATGTGCTTGATCCGGTTTACTTGCGTCATCAGCCGCATTACCCTGCGGGTCAGAAGAGCATTTGGGAGGTGAGAGTGGGTTTTCGGAAACATCATCCGTCCGGTCTGAAGAACGGATGTTTGGCATTGAGCCGGGTCGCGCGCCGGACGGCATCTGTTGTGATCCTCTCGCTGGGGCTTGCGGCATGTAATGCTACGACGAGTATCACGGACCTTTTTGGTTCGCAACAGGACCCGGCCCCGGTTGTGGCAAACGGGGCGGCGGGCGATCCGTCGCGACCCCCCAATCAGGTCCTGATTCCCGATCCCAGCCCGTGGCCATCTGATCAGCCGATGGCAGATGGATCAGGATATATCCTGCCCAATACTTATAATGATGACGCAACAATCAATGAAAAGCGGGTGGCATTGCTGTTGCCGCTGAGCGGATCCAGCGCCGATCTGGGCCGGGCGATGCGTCATGCGGCTGAACTTGCGATGTTTGATATTGCCCGGGATGATTTTGTGTTGATGCCGATTGATACGGCAGGCACCTATGAAGGGGGCAGGTCGGCCGCGACCGAGGCGATCAATGCCGGGGCTGATCTGATTTTGGGCCCGCTTTTTGCCGAATCGGTCAGCGGGGCTGGCGAAGTTGCCCGTCAGGCCGGGGTACCGGTCCTGTCTTTTTCCAATAATCAACGCATTGCCGAACCGGGTGTCTGGATTGGCGGGCTGGTGCCCGAAGACCAGATCAGCCGTGCGGTCGGATATACAACGACCCAGGGCAAAACCCGTTTTGCCGCCTTGTTGCCGCAAAGCGATTATGGCCGTCAGCTTGCATCGGGCATGGAGCAGATTGTCGCACGGGCAGGCGGCACGCTGAGCCGGGTCGCCTTTTATCAGCCGGGATCAGAGGGGCTGGAACAAACCATTCGTGATTTTGCCAATTATGATGGCCGCCGGGCGGCCCTGCGGTCGCGTCGCGCCGAATTGCAGGCAGACGGATCGGCGGCGGCAAGGCGTGCCCTGCAACGGCTTGAAGGGCTTGATACGCTGGGCGATCCGAATTTCGATGCCTTGATTTTACCCGCAACCGGCGGGGAATTGCGGCAGGTTTCCGCTCTTTTGACCTATTTCGATGTGGACCCGACGCGCATTCAGTTTATCGGGACATTTGGCTGGAACGATCCGGGACTGTTTAGCGAACCGGCGCTGCGGGGCGGAATTTTTGCCGCACCGGACCCGGAAAACTGGGCGCTGTTTTCAGAACGCTATAACCGGACATTTGGTGGACAGCCCCCGCGCATCGCCAGCCTTGCCTATGACAGTGCGGCCCTTGCCGCCGTTCTGGCCGGATCGGATAGCGGCATTACGCAAGATGCGATGATGACAGCCACCGGCTTTGCCGGGGTCGATGGTATTTTCCGGCTGGATCGCGACGGACGATCACAACGGGGCTATGTCATCATGCAAATTGCCCCGGATGGTGCCAAGGTCATCAGCCCGGCCCCGATGGCGTTTGATCAGGTCTTCTGATCGTCTTTGTCTGGAATTTGCAAAGAAAACACCCGTCCGGTCATGCCGTCGCGGGTGTTTTTCATTTCAGGATTTTTGGGTGTCGAGACTGCGAAGCGCCGCAACCGCACAGGAAATCGAGGTCCAGGCGACGATGGCCGGCCAGTTTGAAAACGCACTTTGCGTCGCGGCCAAAGGAAACAGCGACAGGGCAAGGGTCCCAATATAAAGACCGGCAAGGAATGTTTGCGGGTGCCCCGGTCGGATGCGCCGCAGACCGGCGAAAACAATGACGGCCACAAATACCAAAAATGGAAGGGTCCCCAAAATCCCGGTATCGGACAGCCATTCGATATAGAAATTATGCGGATGGGGCTGGCATTCGGCAATCAGTCCCTGCGCATGATACGGAGGGCAAACCCGCCCGAAATTGCCCATGCCAATGCCGGTTACCGGATTTTCGGTAAACAGTTTCCAGCCAAGCAGAACCAGTTCACCGTAAATCGATTCGCTGTAATCGGACAGCACCGTGCTTAAGGCTTGCAGGCGGGCGGCGATACGATCGCTCATCGAAACCAGCAGAATCAGACCACCGGCACATACCGTTCCGGTTGCAATGGCAATGATTCGGGATATGCCGCCCACTAAAAACAATCCGATCAGACTACAAATGATTGCCCCGACGGTCAGGACGCTGGCTGTGCGTTCACCACTCAGGAAAATGATGGTCAGTACAAAGGGTGCTAGACCAAGACATATCCCCAACAATTTTTTGTCACCGGACATCAGGCGAAAGGCAAAAGCCAGAGTCAGCGCCGCAAACCAAATCTTGGCAAGATAAATGCCGATATTGGGTCGGTCCAGAGGGCCGGTCAGGCGACCGGTTATTTGCTGTCCGCCCAGTGCGGAATGACCGCTGAAAAACTGGAAGGCTGCATCTGCGGTTGCGATGGTTACGGTGACCAGCATGACCCCGATCATGATTTTTAGGGCAGTTTTATCGACCAGTAACCAGCGCGTGACGGCAACATAGAAAACAATAAAACGCAACCAGGACAGGGATCGCCCAAAACTGCGTTCGATATCATAGGCAAAGGGGGATACCAGCAGATTTAAAATCACCCAGATGCCCAGCAAAATCAGAATGTCAATTTCCCGTGCCCACGCCCAATCCTTGTTGACCGCACTTCTGGTCAGGAAAATCAGACCCACCAGTACAACGGCAATATCCGCCCCGGCACGCGCAAATAACAAAAGTGGTGGTACGGCACACAACAGCCCAAAGGCAATCAGATGGCTCCAGCGGGCAAAGGGGCTTTTATGGGTGTCAAAAGTCACGGTCTGGATGGTCTCCGAACAGAATTCAAGCCAAGAAATTGATCGCGCAGCCCGGCCAGTGAGTCGGGTGTCAGCGTCGCCAGTCCGGCCTTTGCGCGCAGATAATGAAACATCACGGAAATCAGGGGGAATTTGGCACCATCCCGCCGTGCCTTGCGGGCCGCAGAAATACATTTCTCGACAAGTTTGCGACGGGTTGGGGCCGGAAGATCAGGGTGCTCTGTGAGGAAATTATAAAATATGAAAAAGCGGTCATGATGCAGTTGCAGATTGTTGGACGACACATGACTGCCAACATCGGGTACCATCGTAATGATTGCCTCGGAATCAACAAGCCTTTTGGCTTTGGCGGCAAGGCGTAACCGGAACGATTCGTCCTGTACAAAAACCTGCTCGTCACATCCGCCTGCTTGCAGAAACAGATTTTGTTCAACCAGCCATGTCATACGGACCATGCCGCGCCCGAGCACGCGCGCCAGCGGGTCATCAAACACCCGGTTCGGTGCCGTCGGTGGGATGGCTTCTGCCGTTACCTTGTCGATTGAATTAGTGGTTTTTTGCCATTTGCCATGCACCATATCGGCATCATGATTGCGTGCGAGTGCCAGCAATGTCGAAACGGCGTTAGGGGCGAGAATTTCATCACAATCAAACAGGGCCAGATATTTGCCGCGGGCAATTTTGGCTCCCTGATTGAGGCGGATCGCGGGCCCGGCATTGACGGTATTTTCAATCAGATGAAAATTGGCACAATCGCCCATAATCTCGCGTAGAACGGCTTTGGAATGATCGGTTGAGACATCATCGATGAAAATATATTCTGCCGTGAAATCCCCTTGTTGATCTCGCAGGGATTTCAGAAAAAAGGCAAGGCTTCCACCTTGTTGTAAACCGGTAATATATAACTGATGTCGGGCAATATGCTGTCCGGGAAATCTTGTGAAAAGGGCTAAATGTTTCTAGCCCGAACTATTGCGGATCGCAAAGAAATGTTTTCACCCTGTCAGGCTATACCGTCGCCGGTGTTTTGTCCTTGAAGTTACACAGATCATTGACAATGCAGTCGCCACAGCGCGGTTTGCGAGCCTTGCAGATATAACGACCATGCAGGATCAGCCAGTGGTGGGCATGATTCATAAAGCGGGGCGGGATTTTTTTCAGAAGGCCCTTTTCAACCGCCAGCGTTGTTTTGCCGGTTGCCATACCGGTGCGGTTGCCCAGCCGGAAAATATGGGTGTCGACCGCCATGGTTGGTTCGCCAAAGGCAATGTTGCGCACCACATTGGCGGTTTTGCGACCGACACCGGGCAATTCTTCAAGGGCAGTCTGATCGTTGGGTACAATACCATCATGTTTTTCGACCAGTATCCGGGCCGCCGCCATAATGTTTTTGGCCTTGCCGCGATACAGCCCGATGGTGCGGACATGACCAATCAGGGCTTCTTCGCCCAGATTCAGCATATCCTGCGGGGTGGCGACGATTTGAAACAGTTTTTCGGTGGCTTTGTTGACTCCGATATCGGTGGCCTGTGCCGACAGGGCGACGGCCACCAGAAGCGTATAGGGATTGGTGTAATTCAGTTCGCCTCGGGGTTCGGGATTGGCATCCGACAGACGTTGAAAAAAGGCTTCGATGGCGGCTTTGTTCATCGGGCGGGACATGGCGGTTTCCGGATTTTTGATTTTATAATGGTTTGGTCGTTGCGGTGTGCGGTCATCTGCAATCAAGGTCAGGATGTATTTATAGGATGTTGTGTCGGGAAGGTCGAATTTTGATTGCGACCAGACTGGAAGCATTCCAGAGTTATAATCTTCAGCACAGCAAGCTATTGGTTTAAGGGTTGCTGGATCATGCCGCATCTGCCACGTACTGAAAAACCGGTTTTCCGGGTTGATCTGCATCCGCCGCGATCCCTGTCGCGGCGGGCGGCGCGGCGCATTGTGTGGTTTATGGGTGGTCTGACCGGCGTGTTGGGACTGATTTTCTGGGCAAGCGGTGCATGGCCTGTGATCGGCTTTCTGGGGATTGATGTGGTGCTGCTTGCCCTGGCCTTTCATTTCAGTTTCCGGTCCGCCCGGGCGGAGGAACGGATTGAACTGGGCCGTGATATTTTACGGGTAACGCGCATCTCGGCGCGTGGATCGCGTCAGTATTTTGATTTTCAGCCCTATTGGCTTCAGGTTATCCTTGAACAAAAGCCCGATGATCAATGCAGCCTGTTTTTGCGATCCCATGGCAAGGACTTGGAAATTGCCGGATTTCTGGGCGCGTCGGAAAAAACCGAACTGGCCGGGAAATTGCGCAAGAAACTAAGGCTGTGCAAGGCAATGCCGCGGATGGTGTGATCTTTATTTTGTCTGAATTGACGTACGGACAAAGTGTAAGACAAGGCGATTATGATCGTTCAGGGCCATTCTTGCGCCCGGAAAGGCAAAAACATCGTCTGAACGACAAAAATTCACCGTTTTCACCGCTTGCGCCTTTGTTTTGACTCTCATATATAGGTGCGCGGGGTTAATGACCCTTCTGACACAAAGGCTTTTATAACCATTTGGTCCCAGGAGGTCCTGCGCAGCGCTTCAAGGCGAAGGCTGCGGGACGGACCGGCCGCTACAAAAGGAACTGACTATGGGCAAGATTATCGGTATCGACCTTGGCACCACCAACTCCTGCGTTGCCGTGATGGACGGCAAGGAGGGTCGTGTTATTGAAAACAGCGAAGGTGCACGCACCACTCCGTCGATGGTGGCGTTTACCAGTGATGGCGAACGGCTGGTCGGCCAGCCGGCAAAACGTCAGGCGGTGACCAATCCGGAAAACACCCTGTTTGCGATCAAGCGTCTGATCGGTCGTCGCTATGGCGACGCCGAAGTCGAAAAGGACAAAGACCTCGTTCCCTATAAAATCATTGCCGGGGATAACGGCGATGCATGGGTCGAAGTCAATGGCGAGAAAATTGCGCCAAGCCAGATTGCCGCGATGGTCCTTCAGAAAATGAAGGAGACCGCCGAAGCGCATCTGGGCGAACCGGTCACCGAAGCCGTGATCACGGTTCCCGCCTATTTCAACGATTCACAGCGTCAGGCGACCAAGGATGCCGGCAAGATCGCCGGGCTTGAAGTCAAGCGGATCATCAACGAGCCGACTGCTGCCGCCCTGGCCTATGGTCTGGACAAGAAAAACGGTGGCACCGTGGTCGTTTATGACCTTGGTGGCGGTACGTTTGACGTCTCTGTTCTGGAAATCGGCGATGGCGTGTTTGAAGTCAAATCGACCAATGGCGATACCTTCCTTGGTGGTGAAGATTTCGACAAGAACATCATTGATTACCTTGCCGATGAATTCAAAAAGGAACAGCAGATTGATCTGCGCAAGGACCGTCTGGCCTTGCAGCGCCTGAAAGAAGCGGCAGAAAAAGCCAAGATCGAACTGTCGTCTTCGATGCAGACCGAAGTCAATCTGCCCTTTATTACCGCCGATGCCTCGGGCCCGAAGCACCTCAATATCAAATTGAGCCGTGCGAAGCTTGAAGCACTGGTGGGCGATCTGATCGAACGGACCATGACCCCGTGCAAGGCAGCGTTGAAAGATGCCGGTATTACCGCCGGTGAGATTGATGACGTGATCCTGGTTGGCGGTATGACCCGTATGCCCAAGGTGCAGGAACGGGTGAAGGAATTCTTTGGTCGTGAACCGCACAAGGGCGTGAACCCTGATGAAGTCGTTGCCCTTGGTGCGGCGATTCAGGGCGGTGTGTTGCAGGGCGACGTCAAGGACGTGTTGCTGCTCGACGTAACGCCGTTGTCGCTGGGCATCGAGACGCTGGGTGGGGTGTTTACCCGCCTGATCGACCGCAACACCACGATCCCGACCCGCAAGTCCCAGACTTTCTCGACTGCCGAAGACAACCAGACGGCCGTGACCATCCGCGTGTTCCAGGGTGAACGCGAAATGGCAGCGGACAACAAGGTTTTGGGCCAGTTTGATCTGGTCGGTATTCCACCGGCACCGCGCGGTGTGCCGCAGATCGAGGTGACCTTTGACATTGATGCCAACGGCATTGTCAATGTGTCGGCCAAGGACAAGGCGACCAACAAGGAACAGCAGATTCGCATTCAGGCATCGGGTGGTTTGTCCGATGCGGAAATCGAAAAGATGGTCAAGGACGCCGAATCCAACGCCGAATCCGACAAAAAGCGCAAGGCACTGGTCGAGGCCCGCAATCAGGCCGAAGCCGTCATTCATTCGACCGAGAAAAACCTTGCCGAACATGGCGACAAGGTTGATGCCGCGACCAAATCGATGATCGAAAGCGGTCTTGCTGCCCTGAAAGACGTCAAGGACGGCGAAGATGCCGAAGCCATTACCGCCAAGATGAATGAATTGCAGCAGGTTGCGATGAAACTTGGCGAAGCCATGTATCAGGCCCAGCAGGCCGCAGATGAGGGCGAAGAAGCCGCTGCATCGGGTTCGGGCAAGGCTGATGATGGTGTTGTTGATGCCGACTTTGAAGAAGTCGATGACAGCAAAAAAGACAAATAAGACGACCCGCGCGGTCGTCTCGCACGCCGCCTTCTAAATCGAGACGGGCCGCCCCACCAGAATCCGGGGCGGCCCGCCCGTGTTTTCGGAGCTACGGATGGCGAAACAGGATTATTACGAACTTCTCGGTGTCAGCAAGGGTGCCAGTGCCGCTGATCTCAAATCGGCCTATCGCAAGATGGCGATGAAGTATCATCCGGATAAAAATCCCGATGATGCCGAAGCTGAAATGATGTTCAAGCAGGTCAACGAGGCCTATGAAGTTCTGAAAGATGAAGACAAGCGCGCCGCCTATGACCGGTTTGGTCATGCGGCCTTTGAACAGGGTGGCCCCGGTGCGGGTGGCCCGTTTGGGGGCGGTGGTTTTGGCGGCGGTGGCTTTGCCGATGTTTTTGATGAAATTTTCGGTGCCATGGGCGGTGGACGCCGCGGGGCTTCGCCCAATCGCGGGGCCGATCTGCGCTATAATATGGCGATTTCGCTCGAAGAAGCCTTTAACGGTAAAAAGACTGAAATTACCATTCCCGGATCGGAAACTTGCACAGCCTGTGCCGGGAGCGGAGCGGAAAAAGGATCGCAGCCTGTCACCTGCCCGACCTGTAACGGTCACGGCAAGGTGCGGGCCCAGCAGGGTTTCTTTACCATCGAACGGACCTGTCCGACCTGTCATGGGAAGGGCAAGATCGTCAAGAATCCGTGCAAGGTCTGCCACGGGGTAGGTCGGGTTGAAAAAGAAAAAACTCTGTCAGTAACGATCCCGGCCGGGGTTGAGGATGGCACGCGAATCCGCTTGGCCAGCGAAGGCGAAGCCGGGGCGCATGGTGCACCATCTGGGGATTTGTATATTTTCCTGGATATCGCGCCGCACCGGTTTTTCCAGCGTGACGGGGCCAATCTGTATTGCCGGGTGCCGATTCCGATGACCAAGGCCGCCCTTGGCGGCACCATCGAAGTGCCGACCATTGAAGGCACCCGCACCCGGATCAATATTCCAACCGGGACTCAACCCGGTCAGCAGTTCCGCCTGCGCGGCAAGGGGATGAGCATCCTGCGCACCCAGTCGCGCGGCGATATGTTTGTCGAGGTTAGCGTCGAAACCCCGGTCAATCTGTCCGACCGGCAGAAAGAATTGCTGAAGGAATTTGACGAACTGTCCCGCGAAGGCGGCAGCAGCCCGGAATCTGAAGGGTTCTTTTCCAAGATGAAGGAAATCTGGAAAGACCTGACGGATTAGGTTTTGCCTCAAAGCCATTGAAAACCCCCGGTTATTCATGATCGGGGGTTTTTGTTTACAGTCCCGGCATTTCATCGCAGCCATGCCTGTGCTAAATCATTTTCAAACAGATTATATTTTGCCGCAAGGAGACGGGACGTTATGAAAGTCGGGATTGTCGGATGTGCCGGACGGATGGGCCGCATGCTGGTAGCGGAAACCGCCAAAACCGAAGGCTGTGAGATTGGTGGCGGCACCGATTTGCCCGGAAGCCCCTTTGTTGGCAAGGATATCGCGCTGCTTGCCGGGTTGGAAGAATGCGGAATTACGGTAATTTCTGATCCGGTCGAATTGTTTGCCACGGTGGATGCGGTGATTGATTTTACGGCCCCGGCGGCAACTATGAAACATGCGGCCATCGCAGCCCGGGCGGGTAAGATTTTGGTGATAGGTACCACCGGATTATCGACCGATCAAAAGGCCGAACTGGCCGAATTTGCCGAAAAAACCACCATTGTTTTTGCACCGAATATGAGTGTCGGGGTCAATCTGGCCTTTGCCTTGGTCGAAAAAGTGGCAGCGATTCTTGATAAAGACACGGCCGACATCGAAATTGTTGAAATGCACCACAAGCATAAAGTCGATGCGCCATCGGGTACCGCCCTTGGGCTGGGCGAAGCGGCGGCACGCGGACGGGGGGTTGATCTTGAAACGGTTTCAGTGCGATCACGCGACGGTTTTACCGGGGCGCGTGAAAATGGCAGCATCGGCTTTGCCACCTTGCGCGGTGGTGATGTGATTGGCGAGCATACGGTGGTGTTTGCCTGCGAGGGTGAACGCATTGAAATCACCCACAAGGCATCGTCGCGCGAGGTCTTTGCCAAGGGGGCGGTGCGGGCGGCAAAATGGGCCGAAGGCAAAGGGCCGGGCCTGTATGCGATGCGTGATGTTCTGGGATTGTGAGTGTCAGAAACGTTGATATTCCGGGCCATAAGGCCAGGAATTCTGACAATCATTGTCATGACAATTCAGCCATTTAAGGCCGCTGTTAAACGCATTGCGCAGGGTTTCGCCCCGGTCGGTTTTATGAAACCCGATATGCAGGGATTTGTAATCCAGATAGCGCGGATGAAAACGGAACCATCGACGATTTTGGGCAAATTCCGGTTGGGTTTCCAGAATATGGCTGGCGACCAGTTGGTCCATGACGGCAACATCAATCCGCCCGGCATCCAGAAGCCGCAACAGGGTGATGTCGTCATTGGCTTGCAGGGTTTGTATCTGGCCGTTGGCAACCATTTCGTCAAATTGCGCTTCGTTGGCGTAATCCCCGACAACGCCAATCACCAGACCTTTAAGATCATCGACAGTATGCCAGTCAAAATCATGGCCGCGATGATAGACAAAGCCCAACGGGCTATAGGCAAACGGATCGGACAATAAAAACCGGCCGCGCCGCGCCGGGTCGTCGTAAATCGGGAAAATGCCCTGAACCATACCGCTTTCATCGCGGATTTCCTGCAAGGCACGTCGCCAGGGCATGATGTGGACACGCGCCGCACGGTGGCCATAGGCAAAAGCCCCTTTGACAACGATGCTGGCAAGGCCTTTTCCGGCCAGTTCCTCGCCGCTATAGGGCGGCCATTCCAGCGAAACCAGATCGATAATATCGGCAGTTTCAGGGGATTGTGGATGAGTTTCCCCGGTGGCGCGGGCCGTGATAGACAGTCCCGGTGCCACCAGCAGGAAGATCCAGAACAGCAGACATGTCACACTGCGATGACTGAACGAAACGGCGATGCATGCACCATCATGGTTTCTGTCATCGCAGTGTGACGTTCTGTTGCCATCCACCGATTCGTCACCCCTTTTAAAAGACGTTATGCCACAACATGTTAGCAAGTAGTGCTGAAATGAAAAGAGACGTTTGCCAGAAAATTGATTTGATTACTCTTAATGTGGGTTTTTGGTTGGTTTCTGGTAAGGGGTTCTGGCGGATTTAGGGCTGAATCCCAAAATTCGGGATATGCTGTCATCAGAAAATAAATCGGGCGCACGGGATTACTCCCGTGCGCCCGTGTTCGGCGTCATTTTCTTTTAATGTGCATCGGCCCAGCTATTGCCGATTCCGGCATCGACGATCAGTGGGACAGACAGATGGGCCGCGTTTTCCATCACATCACGGATGATTTTCACGGCCTGTTCCGTTTCAGGTTCGGGGGCCTCGAAAATCAGTTCGTCATGGACCTGAAGCAGCATGCGGGTTTTAAGACCGGCATCTTTCAAGGCATTCGGCAGGTGGATCATGGCGCGTTTGATGATGTCGGCGGCCCCGCCCTGAATCGGGGCGTTGATGGCAGCACGTTCGCCGAAATTGCGCCGCATCGGGTTTTTGTCATTCAGGCCATTGATATGAATGCGGCGGCCAAACAGGGTGCGAACCATGCCGTGGGCATGGGCAAATTCCTTGGCCTGTTCCATATAATCGCGGATGCCGGGATAGATTTCAAAATAGGCCTCGATAAAGGCTTTGGCCTCTTTTTGGGGAATGCCCAGCTGATTGGCAAGACCAAAGGCCGAGATGCCATAGATGATGCCGAAATTGATCGCCTTGGCCTTGCGTCGGATCATCGGGTCCATGCCTTCGATCGGGACATTGAACACCTTGGAGGCGGTGGCGGCGTGAATATCCTCGCCGTTTAAAAAAGCCTCGCGCAGGGCAGGGATTTCGGCGACATGGGCCAAAAGGCGCAATTCAATTTGCGAATAGTCGGCCGATATCAGCTTGTGCCCCGGTTCGGCGATAAAGGCGGTTCGGATTTTGCGGCCTTCCTCGCTGCGGATCGGGATATTTTGCAAATTCGGGTCGTTTGACGACAAGCGCCCGGTATTGACGTTAGTCTGGCCATAACTGGTATGGACCCGACCGGTGTGCGGGTTGATGTGTTGGGCGAGGGCATCGGTATAAGTACTTTTAAGTTTTGCCAATTGCCGCCATTCCAGCAGTCGCAGCGGAAAATCATGGCCTTGTGCTGCCAGTGCTTCAAGAACATCGGCCCCTGTTTGCCAGGCCCCGGTTTTGGTTTTTTTGCCACCGGGCAGGCTCATTTTGTCAAACAGGATTTCGCCCAGCTGTTTCGGGCTGCCAAGATTGAAAACCTCGCCCGCCATCTGATGGATGGTTTCTTCAAGCACCCCCATGCGTTTGGCGAAATCGGTTGACAGGGTGCGCAAGATGTCAACATCCACGCGCACGCCCAGACTTTCCATTTTGGCCAGAACCGGCACCAAAGGTCGATCCAGCGTTTCGTAAACGCTGGTCATATGTTCCTGTGCGATGCGGGGTTTGAGCATGCGGTGAAGGCGCAATGTGATGTCGGCATCCTCGGCAGCATAGTTCAACGCGGTTTCCAGCGGCACCTGATCAAAGGTGATCTGGGTTTTGCCACTGCCGGCCACATCCTTGAATTTGATGGTCTGGTAATTCAGATGCAAATCGGCCAGTTCATCCATGCCATGCCCGTGGCTGGTGCCGTCCAGCACATAGGACAGCACCATCGTGTCATCAATCGGCGCCACATCAATGCCGTGGCGCAGGAAAATGATCTGGTCATATTTGATGTTCTGACCGACTTTAAGCACACCCGGGTCTTCCAGAAGCGGTTTGAGCAGGTCTATCACCCGATCCAGTCCAAGCTGCGGCGGCGTATCATTACCGCCATTAACAGCATCATCGCCAAAATCAAAACCACCCTGTGCCGCCCCGCCGACATGACCGACCGGGATATAGCAGGCCTCGCCGGGGGCGATTGCCAGTGAAATGCCAACCAGTTTTGCCTGATGGGCGTTCAGCGACGTGGTTTCGGTATCGACCGCCACCGTGCCATTATATTCTGCCCTTGCAATCCAGGACTTTAGACGGGTTTCATCTTGTATCAGTTCATATTTGGCGGTCTGGACACTGATATCATTAACACCCGTGCCCGGTTCGGCGACGCCGTCGGCATCAATATTACCGCCAAATTTGGCTTTGACCTTTGATAGCAAAGATTTAAAGCCGTGACTTGATATAAAACTTAAAAGAACGTCCGGATCAGGGTCGCGCAGATCAAAATCATCAATATCCTCGACCACAGGGACATCGGTTTTAAGCGTTACCAGATCGCGGGAAATCCGCGCCAGTTCGGCATTTTCGATCAGTTTTTCACGGCGGGCATTTTGTTTGATTTCCCCGGCGCGTTCCAAAAGCGTATCAAGATTGCCATATTCTTCAATCAGAAGTGCGGCGGTTTTAACGCCAATCCCGGGCACGCCGGGAACATTGTCGGTGGCATCGCCCGCAAGGGCCTGAATATCAATGACCTTGTCGGGATAACAGCCAAATTTCTCAAAAACATCATCGGCCCGAATGGTGCGATTTTTCATCGCATCAAACATTTCGACATTGTCGCTGACAAGTTGCATTAAATCTTTGTCCGAAGACACGATAATCACATGGGCACCCTGTGCCTCGGCTTGTCTGGCATAGGTGGCGATCAGATCGTCGGCCTCATATCCTTCAAGCTCGATCGAGGGCAGGTTAAAGGCGCGTACCGCATCGCGAATCAGGCCAAATTGCGGAATCAGTTCTTCGGGGGGCGGCGGACGATGTGCCTTATAGGCGGGATAAAAATCATTGCGGAAGGATTTGCCCTTGGTATCGAAAATGACTGCCATGTGGTCGGGTTTGGTGTCTTCACGCAATTTCATCAGCATGGTGCAAAAACCATACACCGCATTCACCGGCGTTCCATCCGGACTGGTCATCGGCGGCAGCGCGTGAAAAGCGCGGAAAATAAAGCCGGAACCGTCCACAAGGACGACACGGCGCGGTGGCAGATTTGGTGCAGTCATACGATTTGTGCCCGTTTGTGCGAAATGTTTTGCGTTGGCCGCAGAATGCCGCATCCGGCCGGTCAAGTCGAGTAGCGCGTGGCGATTTATCATGTCTTGATGCTTTGTGCTGACAATTGCCGGTTTGCATTGTTATGGTCGGGATACGGGACCTGTCCCGCCATCAGAATCAGGGAGATCATGTGATTGTCCGCACGCGGTAACAAACCGGAATACAGGCGTTTGGGTTTGGGCGTTGAAACCGCCGAAACGCCGCGGCCGGTGCATGATGATATGATTTTGTCCAACCGGCGATCAAAAAGACGACGGGTCGAGGGGCGCGAAAAGGATGATGAGACGGGCAGTGGCGGCTGGCGCACCTGGTTTCGTCCGGCGACTTTGTTGCGTTTTATGGTGACGCTGGCGCTGTTTGGTGGGGTGTTGCATGGATTGTTCGTGGTTTTCGGAATTTATGACCGCAACCAGCGACTTGCCAATGTTGATCATTTTGCCCTGTTGATCAAAGTTGTGGTGTTTCTGGCGCTGATCTATCTGTTTTATGCGATGCTGATGCATTACCGACCGATCCGACACAAGGTTCGCACTGTGTTTTTCATGGCGTTGGCCCCGGTGGTGGCGGTGTGTATTTTCATGATTTATGGCGGTGGCAACCTGTTTGGCAGCTTTTTGCCGGTCTTGCAGTTCCTGACCCTGACGGTCGGGGTCGGTGGATTTTTGCTCTATGTGCTGCTGCATACCTGGATCGCCGGGGGGCCGGTCCGGCGTGAGGCACGGCGCATGGAAGTGCTGGCCCGCGATCAGGCCCGTCAGCGTCAGCAAACCCCGCGCAGCAGCCCGAATGGTGGCTCGATTCCCAGCCCGTCTGGCCCGCGTGGAGGAAAACCGGCGGGCCATAACCGGGTTGAATTGCCGGAAATTTAAATCCGGGGATTAGTCATGATGTTCCAGAATCGTTCCGGCCAGATAAAGCGATCCTAGAATCAACAGGCATGTCGCATCCGGATGAATGGTGCGCAATTGTGTGGCCGCATCGGTCAATGTGGTGCAGGCAATTGCCGAAATGCCCAGTTCGGTAGCGGCATCGCGCAGGGTTTCGGGCCGGTGGGCCTGATGTTCGCCGGGGATCGGTACGGCGGCAAGGGTGGCAATATGGGGTGCAAGCGGTTTTAAAAACGCTATCGGATCGCGGTTATCAAGCATACCCATGATCACCACGGTCTTTCCGCCTTGCGCGGTGCGGCTTAACCAGTCGGCAATGGCGTCGGCGGCGGCAATATTATGTCCACCATCCAGAATAATCTCGCAGGCCGCAGGCATGATGTCACAAAGCGGGCCATTGGTCAGTTTTTGCAAGCGGGCGGGCCATGTGGCGGTGGTGATGCCCTGCATTGCAGTTTTCATATCGATACCGGAATTATTTGGGATTCCGGCATGACGGGTACTGACAATTGCAACAGTGGCATTGGTCAATTGATGGCGACCCGGCAAGGCAGGCAGTGGTGCATCGTGATGTTCCGCGCCGATACGCAGCGAAAAACCATCATCGTGTTCGGCGGTGATGGCAAAATCGGTGATCAGGGGCACACCAATATCATCGGCCTGCCGGACCAGAACGTCAAAGGCCTCCAGACATTGTGGTGCCAGAACGCAAGGCACGCCGGGTTTCATGATCCCGGCTTTTTCAAAGGCGATTTTGGCAATGGTGTCGCCCAGAAAACCCTGATGATCGAGCGAGATCGGCGTAATGATCGTCAGGGCCGGTTTGGCGATGACATTGGTGGCATCAAACCGTCCGCCCAATCCGGTTTCCAGCAACAACACATCGGCAGGAATGCGGGCATAGGCAAGGAATGCGGCGGCCTGGGCAATTTCAAAAAAGGTGATGGGCGCACCTGCATTGACGGTTTCGACCTCTTGCAACAAATTGCAGAGCGCGTCTTCACCGATCAGATCACCTGCAAGGCGGATGCGTTCATGAAACCGCACCAGATGTGGTGAAGTCGAAGTATGAACCCGAAGCCCGGCGGCTTCGTAAATCGCGCGCAGATAGGCGAGAGTCGATCCTTTGCCATTGGTGCCGGCAATATGAATGACGGGTGGCAATGAGTGATGCGGATTGCCAAGCCGTGCCAAAAGATCGGTGATGCGCCCCAGCGACAGATCAATGACCTTGGGGTGCAATTGTCCGAGTCGCGCCAGAATGGCGTCACTTTTGGGTGGCGTCACCGTCTTTTCCGACCTTTTTGACGGACTTTTTGGCATCCTTGATCGGCACAATGGCGGCACCCGGTTTGGGGCGTCGGATCATGTCGATCAGGCGGGAAAATGTCGCGTGCAATTCGGGACGCGGCACCACCATGTCCACCATGCCGTGATCCAGAAGATATTCGGCGGTCTGGAAATCATCGGGCAGTTTTTCGCGGATGGTGTTTTCGATCACGCGACGACCGGCAAAACCGATCTGCGCACCCGGTTCGGCGATCTGAATATCACCCAGCATGGCAAAGGAGGCCGAAACGCCACCGGTGGTCGGATCAGTCAGCAGGACAAAATAGGGCAGGCCCTTTTCCTTGACCTTTTCAATCGCTGCGGTGGTGCGGGCCATTTGCATCAGGCTGAGAATACCTTCCTGCATGCGTGCGCCGCCCGATGCCGGGACGATGATCAGGGCGGCATCCTGTACGACGGCCAGTTCAGCGGCGGCAACAATGCCTTCGCCAACCGCCGTCCCCATTGATCCCCCCATAAAGGAAAAATCAAACACCGCAACAACGGCGGCATGGCTGCCAATCGTGCCATGTGCAACTGCCAGCGCGTCCTTGTAGGTCGCCTTGGCCTGTGCCGCTTTGAGACGGTCAGTGTATTTTTTTTGATCCTTGAATTTCAGCGGGTCCATCGGGACGCCGGGCAGTTCGATCAGCTGGTACTGGCTTTCATCAAACAACAATTCAAGGCGTTCCTTGGCGGAAATCCGCATGTGATGGCCGCAATGCTGGCACACATGACGGTTTTTGGCCAAATCACGGTGAAAGATCATCTGTTCGCAGGACGGGCATTTGTGCCAGAGATTCTCGGGCACTTCACTGCGGCGAACCAGTTGCTGGATCTTGGGACGAACGAATTCTGTCAGCCACGACATGTCGGATATCAATCCTCGGTTTTGCCTGTATCGGTCACAATCCGCACGGCGCGGGGTTATTTGCGGGCGTTACGCACACCATCGGCAAGTTCGCGCACAAGGTCAGTGACCATTGAGGCGGTCTTATCGGTGGCCTTGCCATTTTCGTCAAGACTTTCGGCAATTTTACTGACAATTGCCGAACCGACAACAGCAGCATCGGCCTGTTTTGCCACATCGGCAGCCTGATCGGCATTTTTTATGCCAAAACCAACGGCAATGGGCAGATCAGTATGGCGGCGCAGGCGGCTCATGGCCTCAACAATCTGGGCGTTGGAGGCCGATCCGGCCCCGGTGACCCCTGCGACTGAAACATAATAAACAAAGCCGCTGGTATTTTTGACCAGTTTCGGCAGGCGTTTGTCATCGGATGTCGGGGTGGTCAGACGAATGAAGCTAAGCCCTTTATTGACGGTAGGTACACAGAGTTCGGCGTCTTCTTCGGGTGGTAGATCGACAACAATCAGGCCATCCACCCCGGCATTTCGGGCATCTTCGAGAAACGCCTCGACGCCGTAAATATAGATCGGATTGTAATAACCCATCAGAATGATCGGCGTATCGTGATCCTGATCACGGAAACCGCGCACTAGCGACAGGGTTTTGCGCATATGCATGCCTGCGGCCAGCGCCCGGTTCGAGGCTTCCTGAATGGCGGGGCCGTCGGCCATCGGATCGGTAAAGGGCATGCCCAACTCAATCACATCGGCCCCGGCCGCCGGAAGCTGTTTGAGAATCTCAAACGAGGTTTCCGGATCAGGGTCGCCTGCGGTGATAAAGGTGACCAGGCCGGCGCGGCCTTCGGCGCGCAATTTGTCAAAACGGCGGGTGATGCGGGTCTGTCCGCCAATGATTGTGTCGGTCACAGTTCGACTCCCAGGGCTTCGGCAACGGTAAAGATGTCCTTGTCGCCACGGCCACATACATTGACGATGATGATCTGATCGGGCGACATTTTCGGCGCAACCTTTGCGACATGCGCCAGCGCATGACTGGGCTCAAGGGCGGGAATGATGCCTTCGAGTTCCGAACACAGTTTAAAGGCATCCAGTGCTTCGCGGTCGGTGATCGACACGTAATCAACCCGGCCGATATCCTTCAGCCATGCATGTTCCGGCCCTATGCCCGGATAATCCAGCCCGGCTGAAATCGAATCGGCTTCCTTGATCTGACCGTCATCATCCATCAGCAAATAAGTGCGGTTGCCATGCAAAACCCCCGGCGCACCGGCGGTCAGGCTGGCGGCATGTTTGCCGGTATGCACGCCATGACCGGCGGCCTCGACCCCGGTGATCGCCACATCCTTGTCATCAAGAAACGGATGAAACAGCCCGATGGCATTCGATCCGCCGCCGATGGCCGCAATCAGCATGTCGGGCAGGCGGCCTTCGGCTTCCAGAATCTGCTGTTTGGCTTCGTTGCCGATCACGCATTGAAAATCACGCACCATTTCCGGATAGGGGTGCGGCCCGGCGGCCGTGCCGATGATGTAAAACGTGTCTTCGACATTGGTTACCCAGTCGCGCAGCGCTTCGTTCATTGCGTCTTTCAGCGACCGCGACCCCGATGACACCGGTTTGACCTCGGCCCCCAGAAGGCGCATACGGAACACATTGGGCGATTGCCGCTTGATATCCTTGGCCCCCATATAGACCGTGCAGGGCAGACCAAAACGCGCGCAGACGGTGGCAGTGGCAACGCCATGCTGCCCGGCACCGGTTTCGGCGATGATACGGGTTTTGCCCATGCGTTTGGCCAGCAGAATCTGGCCGATGCAATTATTGATCTTGTGTGCGCCGGTATGGTTCAGTTCGTCACGCTTGAAATAGATTTTCGCTCCGCCGAAATGATCGGTCAGACGTTCGGCGAAATAAAGCGGGCTGGGACGACCGACATAATATTTCAGGTAATAATCCAGTTCCTTTTGGAATTCCGGATCATTTTTGGCGTCTTTCCAGGCCTGTTCCAGCTCCAGAATCAGCGGCATCAGGGTTTCGGCGACGAAACGTCCGCCGTAATTGCCAAAATGGCCATCCTGATCAGGCAGGGTGCGATAGCTGTTAACCGGTGTCGACGTCATGGGTATTCCCCGTTTGGGGCCGCAAGCCAAGGCTGCGACGGGTGAGGCGGGTGGTGGAAATGTTTCCGGGCGGCGGATCTTGTATGACAGGATCGCGCCGGAGTCATTTTGCAAACAGCCGGATCAGTGAGCCGCGTGCGCCAGAGATCTGTCGAGAATATATTTTTTTGAACAATAAGGGCAGACCACCTCGCCCTTTTCTTCAAGATTGAGATAAACCGTTGGATGGCCAAGGTGGCCTTTGCCGCCGTCGCAGGCTACGGTCATGGTGCCGACTTTGATTTCTTCGGTGATCTTCATATATCCAACTTTCCAGGTTGCGCGGTCATTGACCCCGGTTTGACCGGGATGATACCCCTTACGCATATACAATCAATCCTTCCGCATGGTCTTAGCGCAAATGCGCCCGGCGGAAAAGAGTGGAGATCACGCATTTATGACGTCTATATCCAACCATGCCATGCCCGACTATGCCATTGAGGTCGAAGGCCTGACCAAGCTTTACAAATCATCTGCCGGGGACAAGCTGGCACTTGATGATGTCTCGCTGAAAATTCCGCGCGGGTCGTTCTTTGCGTTGCTGGGCCCAAACGGAGCGGGGAAATCAACCTTTATCAATATTCTTGCCGGTCTGGTTCGCAAAAGCGGCGGCACGGCCAAAATCTGGGGCCATGATATCGAATCCGAGATGCGGGCGGCGCGTTGCGCCATTGGCATCGTGCCCCAGGAATTGAATCTGGATGCTTTTTTTACACCGCGTCAGGCGATGGAATTGCAGGCCGGTTTGTATGGCGTGCCGAAATCAGAACGGCGCACCGATGAAATTCTGGCGGCCATCGGGTTGCTCGACAAGGCCGATTCCTATGCCCGGTCATTGTCGGGTGGGATGCGGCGGCGGTTGCTGGTCGGCAAGGCGATGGTGCATACGCCGCCGGTGCTGGTGCTTGATGAACCGACTGCGGGTGTCGATATCGAATTGCGTCAGCAATTATGGGCCTATGTAAAGGAACTGAACAAGGCGGGTGTGACCATTGTCCTGACCACCCATTACCTTGAAGAAGCCGAGGAACTATGTGACGAGATCGCGATTATAAACAAGGGTAAGGTGATTGCCCATGAGGACAAGCGCAGCCTGTTGCGTCGGATCGACCGTAAGACTTTGATCCTGACCGTCAGTGGCGAGGTTGGCCGTATTCCCGATGGACTGGCGGCATGGGGGGCCGAGATGAAAGGCTCCAACCAGATTGCCTTGCATTACCGGCCGAGCAAGACCCAGATGGCGGAAATCCTCAATGCCATTCACGCAAGCGGTTTGGCAATTACCGATCTGTCGACCGAGGAAGGCGATCTGGAAGACATCTTTTTGATGCTGACGCGCGAAAACGACAAAAATCTGGCGTCGGAAAAGGCAGCATGAATGGTGGGACGACGGGGCTGGTTCTGGCTTCGGCTCCTCCGGATTTTTGGTGGGGCAGGTATGGCGGCAGTCTTGCTGTCAGCCTGTGCGCCAACCGTAAGGCCCGCCGGTGATCCGCAAACTCCGACTGCCTTGACGGCGGATCATTTCAGGGCGGCGGACGGGGCAATTTTGCCACTGCAACGCTGGTTGCCAGAGGATTCCGAAACGCCATTGGCTGTGATCCTTGGCCTGCACGGGTTTGGCGATTATGCCAATGCCTTTGACGAAGCGGCCACAGCTTTAAAAGATCAGGGAATGGTTGTTTATGCCTATGACCAGCGTGGCTTTGGCCGTACCGCCAGCCGCCCGTTTTGGCCTGGCACAAACAGTCTTGTTCAGGATGCCAGCGACATGTTGATGCTGTTGCGGCATCACTATCCAGGGGTGCCGCTGTATCTGGCAGGCGATTCGATGGGTGGGGCGGTGGCGATTGTCACGGCAACAACCCGGCCACATTTGATGGACGGGGTCATTCTGGTTGCCCCGGCCCTGTGGGGGACGGTCGATATGCCGTGGTATCAGACCACCCCGCTGTCTGTGCTAAGCTACAGCCTGCCGTGGTTGCCGTTGTCGGGCGCGGGGCTTGATATCTGGCCGTCGGATAATATCGACATGCTGCGCCGCCTGTCGCAAGACCCGCATATGATGAAATCGGTGCGGGTGGATATGGCGGCGGGGTTAACACGCCTGATGGATCAGGCGCGCGGACGCGCCCGCGATTTGGGCAATGTGTTTGGCCGGGAATATGGCGGGCGGATCATGGTGCTGTCAGGGGCGAAAGATCAGGTCATCCCGCCAGACAGCATTGCCGGGTTTGTGCGTGATATGCGGTCATCGCCTCTTCTGGCCGGGCAGGTGACACTGCCTGATGATATGACATTTTGTATCTATCCCGACGGTTATCACATGTTGTTGCGCGATTTGGGCGGACCGGTCGTGATTGGTGATATTGGCGACTGGATTTTGGAGCCGGACAGTTTTGGCGGGAGCCATTTAGCGCATCTATCTTGCCGTTCATGGTGATTGCGTTTTGACCGCCGGGTCTGAATCAGGTAGCATTTTCTTTCGGTTACATATACGGGCATACCGTGGCCAGACAGGATCGGGCGGATGTGCCGGAGCCGAACCGCCATCTGTTGCGGCTGTGCCGCCTTTGGGAGGATCAGGACAGGCATGTTGCCGACCATTCGCGCGAAATTTCTAGGGGTTGCAGGGTTTTTTGTGGTGTGGCTGGTGATTGCCACCGGCTTTTCCGTGATTCAGTCCTTGGGAATTAATGGCGATCTTGCTGCCGTGTCGCGTTATGTCACGCCGGTCAAGGATGCGCTTTCGGATGTTCGGGCCCGACAGCTAGAACAGATTTCTCTGATCGAACGTTATATGCGGGTGGTCGAGGGGGCCGGTTCGTCCGCCGATACGGCCCTTTTGGGTGGCATTGAAATTGAAATCGACGCCAAGCAGGTTCAGATCGAACAGGCCTTTCGCAAGGCTTTTACCTCGGCTGCGATGGGTCGGGCACAGGCCAGTGATCATTTCAATCACGGTGTTCTGGTCGATCTGGATGTGCGGATGCGCGAATTTGCCGATGTGTCGTCGCAATTTGCGCTGGGCGTGACCCGGCTTTTGGGCCGGGTGCGGGCGGGTGATATTGAAGATGCCCGGCGTCAGGAAAATATGGTGCGCGGGGTGCATCGCACGATTGTGCTTGATTTGCGCAGCGAGATTTTACTGCTGGAAAAATATGCCAGCGAAACGGTCGAGGCGGTATCCGCACGTGAGGATTTCCTGATTCAGGCCGAATTTATCATGATGCTGCTAGCCGCGATCATTGGCCTGTGCGTGGCCTATTATCTGGCGCGTTCGGTGATTGCTGCGGTGAATGAGACGATCCGGGCGATGAATAATGTGCAGTCTGGCAAGCTCGACACCAGCCTTGATTTTGCCGGACGCGGCGATTTTGTCCGACTGGCCGAGGCCTTTAACCGCATGACGCGCGAATTGCGCATCCGGTTTCGCATGCGCGAACGCTTTGGCAAATATGTTGATCCACGGGTGCTTAAAACCCTGCTGTCGCAGGAAACCGCCTTTGAAACATCGCAAAAGCGGGTGATGACCGTCAGCGTGGTCAATCTGACCGGGTTTGACTGGCTGGCGGAACATACGCCACCGGAAAAAATCGTCGATTTCCTGAATGATTACCTGACAGCGATGACCGAACCGATTTCCGGGCAAAGCGGCATAGTCGATAATTTTGTCGGCGACCGGGTCAGTGGCTTTTGGGGGGCACCATTTTGCAGTGAAACCGGCCATGCCCGCCACGCCTGTCTGGCCGCTCTTGAACAGGTGGCGCGGTTTCATGCGCTCAAGACCAAATATGCCGATCTGATTGGCGATCATGACCTTGATATCCGTGTTGGCATTGCGACCGGCGAGGTAGTGATTGGGTCGATCGGCACCGATAAATCGCGGGCCTATACGGTGGTGGGTGATTGCGTCAATTATGCCAATCGTCTCGAAAAGGCCAACCGGATTTATGGTACGCGCATTTTGGCTTCCCATGAAACCGCAACGATGGTGGCGGGCGATATTGAAATGCGCGATCTGGATCATGTGGTGCTGCTGGGCACTGAACATGTCGTATTTTTATACGAAGTGCTGGCCCCCGGCGGGCAGCTTTCAGAAGACCGGCGAGAATGGCGGAAGCATTATGAAACCGCGATGGCCCATTACCGACAGGGAGAATTTGACGCGGCCCAGCCTTTGTTTGAAACAGTGCAGGAAACCGACGGCAGCGACTTTGCCGCCCAGTTAATGCTCAACCGGATGGAACGCCTCAGTCGCCGCGAGCAGGATCGGGAATGGAACGGCACGTGGATTGTGCGCGATCCCTATGAAAGACGGGATGTGGAAAGCTGAGGTTTGGGGGGCAGAGGAAAGAGTGCATTATTTCCCGTCAAAAACCCTTGCCCGGTGCGTGCAAAACCTGTATCACCCAAACCGCTTGCAGATCATTTCCAAGCGCTTGTGCACCCGTAGCTCAGCTGGATAGAGCGTTGCCCTCCGAAGGCAAAGGCCACTGGTTCGAATCCAGTCGGGTGCACCATTTTCCTTTAATAATTATGAAAATTAAAACGATCTTTTAAGATCGTGGTTCTGTTTGTTGATTACCCCCTCAGCGCCGGTATCCCCGAAAGAACGATTTTCATCAGTTGGGGTTGGCGGTTGGCGCCGGTTTTGGTGAAGATGGCTTTGAGGTAGGTGCGGGCGGATTGCACCGAAATGCCGACAAGGTTGGAGGCCTGATCAAGCGATAATCCTTCGGCCAGTTTCTGGGTCAGTTTGGCTTCGGACCGCGTCAGGCCAAAAACATCCATCAGGTCGTTAATCCGTGGCGGGGCGATCGTGTCAGGTTCGATCAGGACAAAAACAAACCCGCTAGCGCCGGTACTGCCAACGACACTGGGTCTTGGCGGGATGCGGCGTAGAAACACCGATAATGTCCGGTCGTCATGCGCGAGCGAAAAGCTTTTGTGCATCGGGGCGACACGTCCGGTCAGCGGATGAAAAAACAGGTCCATATCCGCAGCCTGGGCGTTCATATGCACAATTTCCAGCCGTTCATTGGTCGAGATCAGGCCCAGATTGAAAAGATCAAGGACGATATCGGGAATCTGGCAGTCATCCATCCGGCGTTTGTCAAGGGCATCGGCCACACCCTCCATCAGGACATTCATCGGGGTTGGTTTGGGATAAAACCGGTGAACGCCATATTCATTGACGGCCTGTAACATGGATTGCAGATCGGCATAACCGGTCAACATGATAATGATCAGATCGGGCCGGTGTTGATGCAATTGTGCCGCCATTTGCAATCCGGTCAGGGCAGGCATGTGAATATCCAGAATGGTGGCGCTGATGCTGCTGTCACTCAACAGCATGTCAAGTGCAGCCCGGGGATCGGTCAGAAATATTCCCTGCCAGTCGGGATAGAGCCGCTGAAAATTACGGCGGTGTGAGGCCACCAGATTTTCGTCGTCATCAACAAACAAAACCCGGATCGCCGATTTCGCCCTTATCATGCTGACCCTCCTTGTTTGGGGATATGCCACACCCAATCTTTTACCTATCTTATTGGATAGTTAATATCGATATTTACGAATAGGGCGTTAAAATCTGCCTCATTGTGTCAGATGGAAGCGATGGTACGGTATTGAAAGGGTGGATAGATCAATGAATGTGGCTGTCAGGACATTTCGACCCACCATATTGATGGTCGATGATGACGAAGCATTGCTGGCGTCGGTGGCACGCGCCTTGTCGGGTTATTTCACCATTGTCACCCGGGCATCGGCCAAATGTGCGCTGGAATGGCTGATGGCCAATAAAACCCGTCCTCATGCCATTGTCGCCGATCTGGTGATGCCTGAAATGGATGGCATCCAGTTTTTGCAACAGGCGCGCAAGATTGTCCCCGATGTGGCGCGGATTTTACTGTCGGGGAATGTATCGTCTGTGTCGCTGCGCGATGCTATCAATCGTGCAATGGTCAGCCGGATTCTGGCCAAGCCGGTGTCGGTAAGGGCGCTTAAAATGGTGCTTGACCGTTTTATTTCAAATGCGCCTTTCTTTCCATCCAGCCATGCTGTCAGCCCGGCCCTGATTAACCGTGCCATCAAAAATGGCGGTCAGAAAATTGTGGCGCAGCGCCGCGTGCATGCGCAGGATTTTAGTCTGGCCGGAGCTGAAATTCTGACACGGTTCCCGGGTTTGCAGAAACGCTTTTCGCTCGAACAGATATTTGAGGCCTGCGAAGACCATTCGGTGATCAATCTTTTGACATCGGGGATGCTCGACATGGTCGATCAGGCAGCGCCGGAATTGGACGCCCGCTTTGGCAATGCGGACAAGGGGGCCAGAATCTCGGTCAATCTGTCACCCTGTTCGGTAATCAATAGCAATTTTGTAAGATTTCTGGCCCGTACAGCAGAAAATCTGCGCGAGAAAAACCTGATTCTGGAATTTGAAATTACCGAGCGCAGTGCCAGGGTTCTGTCGTCTGAATTCATCACCAATGCACGTTATCTCAAGTCGGAAGGAATTGCCCTGTATATCGATGATTTCGGAGCCGGAAACAATTCGATCGCCTTGCTGCGCCATGATTTTTTTGGCGGCATCAAGCTGGACCGGGAACTGACATGGCGGATGATGACCGAAAGCCTTGATGAGTCTTTTGTGGAATGGACAGTATCGGTCGCCCATCAGCAAGGTCTTGTTGTGGTGGCCGAAGGTGTTGAAGATCAGGCAACGGCCAACCGGCTGCGGATGATCGGGGTGGATGAAATGCAGGGTTATTTCTTTGGGTATCCGGAATCCCTGAACCCGGCGACCGAAGACGATGCCTGGCAAGATAAGGAAGCGACGGAATGCACAGAAATGTCGTCATCCGGTTGCTCCTGCCCCTGAGCCCTGCCATGATTAAAATCTGAATCGGAGCGATACCATGTTGAAATCTTTCTTTAAAATGTTTTTGGGTGGGTTTGCCCTTTTGTTATTGTTGCAGACCGGTTCGGCGCAGGCACGGGAGCAACTTGTGCTGTATGGTGATGACGGGGCGGAAATCATTGTATCGCTGAATGAAATAATGGCTTTTCCCGCCACCGGCATTGTGACGACAACACCCTGGACGGATGGTGAACGCCGTTTTACCGGCGTTTCTTTTGATACGTTGCTTGACAGATATGGCATTTCGGCTCCGAATATTCAGATATCTGCCCTAAATGATTATAATGTTACGGTGCCTGCCAGTGTATTGCGTCAGGATGGTGCCATTCTGGCCTATCATCTGGATGGAGAGGTGATGTCTGTGCGCGACAAGGGGCCGTTCTGGGTGATTTTCCCCTATGATAGCGACCCCCGGTTTCAGACCGATACCTATTGGTCCTATTCGGTCTGGCAGGTGAAATCGGTTCATGGCCAACAGTAAAGCCACGAAATTTGCGCTGTCAAACGGGGTGGTGGTTCTGGTCCTGACCCTGCTGGTTGGTGTTTATTATTTTTATTCGTCGGCATTGGTGCGCACACTGGAGGATGACCGGTTTGCCTATCGCGAAAATTTTGCCTGGGCGGTGTTTCAGATCCAGAAACAATATCTGGTTCTGGATCGCGAAGTGCGGGTACATCTGAATGCCGAAACCATTTCTGACCCTGAATTTGACGATATCATCCTCAAATTTGATCTTCTGGTCAGCCGGGTGCAGATCATTCAGACTGGCAGCGGATTTGCAACCCTGAACGAAATTCCCGAATTACCGCGCCTGCTTGAGAAAATGCAAAATGCGATTGCGGAAATTGATGCGGCGGTTGCAGGCGATCTTTCCCGGACTGATATTTTGCGGCTGATCTATCAGCGGTTGGGAGCACTTGATAGCGAATTGCAGCGCGCATCGGTGCTGACCACCAATTATGTATCAGTCTATAATGCCGATAATATTCGCGAGGTCAAATATGACATCGAGATATTGTCCTATCTGTTTATCATTGGGGTCGTGGTGATGGTGGCCCTGTCGGCCTTTGTGGTTCGCAACCGCAGCCGTGCCTTTGAGGCCGATATGGATGCCCGTCTGGCACGGCAGGAACAACAGGCGGTCCGCGATGCGGCGGAATACGCCAAAATTCATGCTCTGGGTACACTGGCCGGCGGAGTGGCGCATGAAATCAACACCCCGGCACAATATATCCATAACAATCTGGAATTTCTTGATGCCAGTTTCGAGGAACTGGTCGGGGCGGTGACCATGGACCCCGATGGACAGTCCCGACTGAAGATTGATCCGGACCGCATGGTTTTCATGCAAGAAGAAATTCCGGCCGCAATTCGCGAAAGCTTGCAGGGGTTGGAACGAATTGCCGAGATCGTGCGGGGCATTCGCAAATTCACCTATTCCGGCGATGAAACCTTGCAGACCATTTCATTGCCCGAAGAAATCGAAACCGCGATGACCCTGACCCGTAATCAGGTCAAGCATATTGCAAGGTTTGAGCAGGAATATCGCACCGATGTCACCGAACTGACCGGGCGACGCAATCATTTGTCACAGGCATTGATCAATCTGATCGTCAATGCGGCGCAATCGATTGAAAGCAAGGGCCGACCGGATGGTCTCATCCATTTGCTGGTGACATCTGATGACGATAATGTCTGGTTGCGGGTGCGCGATAATGGTGGTGGCGTGCCCGAAGAAGTCCGCGCGCGCATTTTCGATTATTTCTTTACCACCAAGGAACGTGGAGTGGGCACCGGGCAGGGATTGCCGATTTGTCGCAAATTGATTCGGGATGATTTCGGTGGGGATTTGATGTTGTCGGAAACCTGTGAGGAGGGGGCGGAATTTATCATCCGCCTGCCGCGCGTCTCTCACAGGTCAGACCGTAACATCGTGGAAGATGATTCCGCGATAGTTTGAAAAAACGAATCCCGGCACATCAATCAGCCAATGGCGGCCATCAGTTTTGTAGTGTTGCACGGTTTGTCGAGGATAAAAGCCGCCCCGGCAATGCGCGCGGCATCTTCAAGTTGTTGGTCCCGAAAACCGGTCAGGAAAATAAACCGCGTTTTTTCGGTGCCGGGCACGCCGGACTGCCGGATTTCATCCAGAATTTCCATGCCGGTCAGGCCGGGCATCATGTAATCCAGAATCACAACATGATATGGCGTGTCGTTTTGGGCCATATTAAGAACCATCTGGATGGCAGCAACACCATTATTGGTGCCGTTGATCTGGTGAATGCCTGCACTGCGCAGAATCCGCCGGAGGGAAAACCGGACTTCGATACTGTCATCGACCAGAAGAATCCGCTTTTCCGACGCTGGCAGCCGATAGGCGAGATCGGTTTTGATCTGATCAAGGCTTTGGGCGATGATCGTTTTTTTGCGATCTGATTTTGTCAGGATGATAGTCATTTCTCGTGTATCCCCTTGGCGTTTTGACCGGCCAGCCAGTCGGAAAACAATATTGGTTGTGATGTGCGTTGCAGGGTCAGAAACCAGTTGGTCAGATTTTCGATCAGTTGTGAGTCTTCGGCGTCATTCCAGTCAAAGCCGGAAACGGTTAGATGCTTTTCGCAAATCTGGTGCAGAGGCAGGGTCATGGGATTTCCTGAATGTCAAAATGTTGATTGCCGGACCCTAAACCGGTGTCTCAAAATCCGATATCCCCATATGAGGATCATAAAATAAACGGGCCGCCTTTTTGGCAGCCCGTTTGTGACATCATATGCGGCACCGGTTCCTGAATTAGAATTCCGCGCCCAGTTTGCGATCCAGCGAATATGCCCCGCCGCCGCGAATGACGAGGGAAAGCGCCATCAGTCCCCAGAAGACCGGCATTTCAACGCCGCCTTCGTTCCAGGCATATCCGGCCGGAAGATGGATGAAAAAGGCGATGGTCATAAAGGCGACAATGGCCACGGCCACCGGGCGGGTCAGAAGGCCCGCGACCAGCATCAGGCCGCCGACAAATTCCAGAAGGCCGATCAGCAGTGCAAAGAGCAGGCCTGGTTCAAAACCGATGCTGGCAAGCCAGCCTGCCGTGCCTTCAAGGCCGTAACCGCCAAAGGCACCAAACAGTTTCTGTGCACCATGCGGCACCAAGAGAAGTCCGGTCGTAACCCGGACAATTACCGGTGACAGGGGTTCAAGAGTGGTCCAGACCTTGCCAAGGGCCGGGATGATCGGACGCGGATTGGTTGTGGTTGTAGCTGTGGTCATTTCAATTCTCCGTGAAAAAAAGATCAAGGCTCTGGATCAGGGAATCATGTCAAACAACAGGGCCTCGGCCCCTTCGGCGTGGCTGAAATTGATGCTGTCTTCATCGCTGATGGCGGCACCATCCCCGGCCAGCAGCGTTTCACCATTAACCCGCACCTTGCCGCGGGCTACCTGAACCCAGGCCAGACGACCCGGTTTGATCGGGTGTGAAACCGACGCACCATCCGTAAGCCGGGCGACATACAGATCGACATCCTGATGGATGGTGACCGATCCGTCGCGACCGGTGCGGCTGCCGATCAGATGCAGACCATCACCGTCATGGGTGATTTCCTTTTCCTCGTAGCCGGGTTTCAAACCGGTTTTTTCCGGGATGATCCAGATTTGCAGGAAATGTACCGGGGCCTTTTTGGAATGGTTGTATTCGCTGTGGCGAATACCTGTTCCGGCTGTCATGCGTTGCAGGCGACCCGGTTTGATCACCGATCCGGTGCCGATGCTGTCCTTGTGCTCAAGGGCGCCCTCCAGAACATAGGAAATGATTTCCATGTCCTTGTGACCGTGAGTATCAAACCCGGCCCCGGCAATCACCCGGTCCTCGTTGATCACCCGCAGCGGGCCCCAGCCCATGCGGTCAGGATTGTAATAGTGACCAAAGGAAAAGCTGTGTCGGGAATCAAGCCAGCCAAAATTGGCCTTGCCGCGCTCATCTGATCTCAGTTTGGTAATCATGATTTTGCTCCGTTTGTATGCGTTTGATGGGGCAAGATTACGCTTTTCATAAAAAATGACAATTAATGTAAATGTGCCCATACTGTTGCATATAACGCGACAATAATGGCAAGGTAGGTGGACGTAAAATGGACAAACTGGCGGGATTGCAGGCTTTTATCCGGGTGGTCGAGGCTGGCAGTTTTGCTGCCGCCGCACGCGATATCGGGCAATCGCGATCCCAGGTCAACCGGGCGGTGATCGCACTGGAAGAAGATTTGGGCGTGCAATTGCTTAATCGCACCACCCGGCAGGTGGCGGCCACCCCCAGCGGCCGTGCTTTTTACGACCGGGCCAAATCCATTCTGGCGGATTTGCGTGAAGCCGAAGAAGCCATTGGTGAAAACCGCGATACGCCATCGGGGGATATTCGCATCAATGCGCCAATGTCATTTGGCACCCTGCATCTGGGTCCGGCTTTGGTTGAATTTGCCCGACGTTATCCGGCAATCCGGGTGGAGCTGGCATTATCGGACCGGTTTATCGACCCGGTGGCCGATGGCTTTGACATGACGGTCCGCATCAGTCAACCGACCGAAACCCTGGCCCTGATTGATCATGAAATCATTCCGATACGCCGGGTGATTTGTGCATCGCCCGATTTTCTCAAACGGGTGGGCGCACCGACAGATGCCAAAGATCTCGCCCGTCTGCCCTGTCTGCATTATGGCAATTTGCCCGCTGGATCGACATGGAAGCTAAAGGGACCGGATGGCTGGGTTTCGGTTCAGGTGGACGGGGTATTTTGCTGCAATAATGCCGAAGTTTTATGTGATGCGGCGGTGGCCGGGCTGGGTATTACCCCTCTGCCGACCTTTATTGCCGGTCCGGATTTGCAAACCGGGCGGCTGGTGACGATCTTGCAGGATTACGCCATGCCGGAATTGATGTTGTATCTGCTATATCCGACCAGCCGCCAGCTTTCGGCGCGCATCAGGTTGTTGGTGGATTTTCTCTATGAACGGTTTGGCGGACAGCCGCAGTGGGATCTGGTCGGCTAGTCACCGATGAAGTGATCCGCTGCCTTGCAGTATCCGTACAGCAAACCAGATAAATATGTATGGTGAATGCAAAGGCAGGTTTCCGATGTTTGGTCCCCTTGACCCAACATTATTGATGGTCGCACATGGTACCAGCGTTGCCGGAGGTGAGCCGGCGCGGTGGCTGGCGGATTGTGTGCGGTCCTCATGGAACGGTCCCGTGCATTTTGGCTATATGCGCAGCACGCCGGGGCTGGCCCCGGTTCTGGAAGGTTTGTGCGAAACCGGTCTGGCCCACCGGTTGGTGGTGATGCCGCTGTTTTTCAGCACAGGATATCTGGTGCAGACCGAATTGCCGCAGCGCTTGCATGAGGCGGGGCTGGAAGATGCCGGTGTTTTGCCGCCGGTGATCGGGCTTGAGGGTTTCAAGGTTATGATGGTCGGGCAAATCAGGGCCGTGCTGAATCGGCAAGGCTGGCTGGCCGGTGACAGTACGGTATTTCTGGTGCCACATGGCCTGAAAACCCTGACCGAACCATTGCCGGAAACCGTTGTTCTGGCAAAAGCACTGGGATCAATGATACCGGAGATCGATGTGCAGATTACCAATATCGAAGGTCAGCCATCTCTGACACATTGGCGGACGATGAGCCGGCGCAAACAGGCGGTTTTCCTGCCGATGCTTGCCGGGGGCGGTGTTCATGCGCGCGATGACGTACCTGAAATGATTGCGGCCCACGACGATGAGGCGGTTCAGGTGATGAAACCGGTTGGCACATGGGCCGAACTGCCGGGCCTGATCGTAAAACAGGCCCAAGCGATAGACGATCTGGCCTTGCGGCGCAAGACAAGCCCGCACATTCATGCTCCGATCCTGTCGCACATGGGATAGACGCGGTTAGCCTTACAGAGTGGGTTTACTGTCAGAAATGCGTTTGAGCAGATAATCGCGGAAGGTGCGGGCCGCACTGGGCAGGACATTCCCGGCTTCGTGTGCGATCAGCAACTGCCGTTTCGACCAGTCATCGGTCAGCGGGGCGGCGGAAATATTCATGTGCCCGATATAACCTTCGACACTGCTGCGGCGTAAAAATCCGATGCCCAGACCGGCGGCAATCATTTGCCGCAACGAGCCAAACCGCATGACCTTGATCTGGGGGTGGATGTCGTGATGCAGTTTGCCTGCGGCTTCGCTGATCAGGTCGTCAATCACCCCGCCTTCATGGATGGAAATCAGTTCGTATTTGACGGCCTCGGCGAAACTGACCGGTTGCGGATTGGCAGGATCGGGGATCAGGGGATGGTTTTTGGGGGTGACAACCCAGATCGGATCATCGCAAAATACATGATGCGCCAGATCGGCACGTGGGACGTTATCGGCAATGATTGCCAAGTCGCATCGGCCTTCACGGATTGCATCAACAGATTCCCGTGATGTCAATTCGCGCAAATCAATGGTGATGCCCGGATAATCGCGGCGGAAATCTGCCAGAAGGCCGGGCAGGCCGGTCAGGATGCCCGATGTGACAGTGGCGAGGAAAATCTCGCCCCGTTCGCCATAGTTGAAATCGCGCAATTCATTGGACAAATGGCGCAAGTCGCCCAGCAATTTTTCGCCATAGCGGGCAAAAATCGTGCCTTCGGGCGTGGGTTCAACACCGCGCGGCAAACGCCGCAACAATTTGACACCCAGCATGGCTTCAAGTTCAACAATCCGGCGGCTGACGGCCGAGGTGGCGATATGTTCACGCCGGGCAGCTTCGTTGATGCTGCCTGCGTGGACAATGGCGACAAAAAGCCGGATGGTGACGATATCAAATTTTTGCATGAAACCGTTTTCGGTTGTAACGGCTTTCGCGTCAAGTCATGCGTCAAACGACATGGCGAAACGTGGTGATATCGTCAGATCAGCCTTCGACTTCCTGCCATGCTTTGCGCCAGTCATCCATCAGTTCGGCATGGGTGACGGCCTTGGTGTTCTGCATGATCATTGCAACGCGCAGCGCGTTGATGAAATTCTCAAACCAACCAATTTGCGGTTTGTGGTGCGCGATGGGAACATTTTTCAAAGCAACAGTGGACATTTGTCATCTCCTGACAGGTCGGTCCGAAACAGGGGACCGTGGTTTGATCTCTTGAAATCAAACCTATCAAAACTGACCGTTGCCCACTATCACCGTTTCACGTCTCCCCCGTTCTTGATTCGAGAATGATAGGCTTAATGCATTGAAGTAAAATAATTATTTTATATTGCGGCGCACAATTCATGTCCAAATGCAGCGGTGCCAAGTTGTCCGCCAAGGTCTTTGGTACGGGTTTCCGGATGGGTCAGAAGCATTTTTATGACTTCATTCAGTCGGGTGGATGCGGTGATCAGGTCAGGGTTCCCTGATCGGTTTCCGCGCCATTCCAGCAACAGCGCACTTGAGAGTAAAAGCGATACCGGGTTGGCGCGATCCTGCCCGGCGATATCGGGGGCTGATCCGTGTGATGCCTGGGCGATGGCGTGATCATCCCCGGCATTGAGCGACCCTGAAAGACCCAGCCCGCCTGCCAGTTCGGCGGCCTGATTGGACAGGATATCGCCAAACATGTTGGTTGTGACAATCACATCGAAATCTTCGGGGCAACGGACCAGAAGCGATGCGGCGGCATCGACATGTTCCTCGCGGATTTCAAGGTCACCATGGTCATGGGCGGCCTTTTCGGCCTCGGCCAGAAACAGACCATCGCTGAGCTTCAGGACATTGGCCTTGTGGACGATGGTCAGATGTTTGCGGCGTGAAGCGGCAATTTTGGCGGCGGCAGCCGCAATCCGGTACGATCCCTTACGCGTGACTTTACGGATCGCCAGGGCAACATCTTCGGTTGGCATCATTTCGCCCGATCCGGCAAACATCGTGCGGTCAGCGTAAAATCCTTCGGTATTTTCTCGGACAATCACCAGATCCATTTTGGGCGTCAGGGCAGGGATGCCCGGAAAAGCACAGGACGGCCGGATATTGGCATAAAGATCAAGCCCCTTGCGCAGGGCGGCAGAAGGATTGATGCCACCCTGTTCGGCTGGCGGATAGGCGGCGGTATCGACCGGGCCAAGAATGGTCAGACCGGTGTTGCGTGCACGCTCGATCAGGGTCGGGGTAATGGTTGTGCCGTGTTTTTCCAGTGATTTGAAACCGACATCATCGTAATGAAATTCAAGCCCCAGATCATATCGGGTGTTCAGGCGTTCCAGAACCTGTCGGGTAACGGCGGTGATTTCGGGGCCGATACCATCACCGGGCAGAAGCAGCACATCCATCAGTTTGTTCCTTCCAGAATGGTTTCCGGGACCAGAATCCGGCCTTCGAACAGGCGGCGGGCGGTGCGAACGACACCGCCGGAAATGACCGACAGGTTGGGGCCGCTGCCCTCAATCGTCAATTCAACATCAATACTGCCGCCGGGATGTTCAATGGTGATCCATTGGCGTGGCAGCGGTAAAAGGTTTGACAGGCCATCGGTGATGCTGCCTGCCAGTACCGCACAACTGGCGACACAGATTGCGCCGGTAACCGCATGATTGGCGTGACAGTTATGCGGCACAAAATAGCGTGATGTGATATGACCGCCCGATTTTGCGTCGGACAGGATCGCCATTTTTGGTACTACTTTTCCGGTGCAATCGCCAAGACCCATCCGGTGCGATGCTTGTTGGCGGATTGCTTCCATGCGGGCCAGAAGGGCGGTGTTGGCATCCAGTTCGGCCTTGGTTTCATGGCCGGTGATGCCCAGATCACGGGCGCGGAACATGACCATCGGCACGGCGACATCGATGCAGGTGACTGCGATGCCATCAATAATGTCGGTAGCATTACCGGTCGGCAATAATCGTCCGGTTTTGCTGCCCATAATATCGCGGAATCGCAAAATCATCGGGGCCGCGGTGCCTGGTACGCCGTCAATGGCCGTATCCCCGTTATAGGTGACACGTCCGCCGGGGGTTTGCACCACCACATCAATGCGGGCACCAACATTAATATTGTGGATGCGCACCAATGTTTCATCGCCTGTGACGGTAACCAGACCCGCCTCAATCGCATAAGGGGCGACGGCAGCAGTCATGTTGCCACAATTGGGATTTGTATCGACCTCGGCCCGGTCCACCGAGACCTGCGCGAACAGGAAATCGACATCGATATCCTGCCGCGCGGAAGGCGATACAATGCAGGCTTTGCTGGTCAGGGTATCGGCCCCGCCAATACCGTCAATCTGGCGGCGGTCCGGTGATCCCATTGCGGCAAGCAGGAAACGGTCCCGCCGGGCGATATCAGTTGGCAGATGACTGGCAAGAAAAATCGGGCCCTTGGAGGTACCGCCGCGCATCATGACACAGGGAACGGCCGTCTGGTCGTTTGCAATATGTTTTTCGGTCATTGGTGTCATCCTAATGGCCAGGGCAGGTCAACCATGTCTTGCAACAGGCCACCCGGAAAATTGAGAACAAGCGACCATGCCAGCGTGCACATGCCGGTAATCGCCAGAACGGTAAGAAAGAAGGTTTTACGCCATGTCGCCCCGGCCTTGAGACGCAGGAAGGTGATGAAAAATCCGGTGGCAGCAATAATGAAGCCAAACAGGGCGGTGGCAGCGACCATACCGGCAATCCAGATGACGAAATGCCAAAGCCCGGCAACCGGCTTGTGATCCTGATGGGCCAGATCAAATTCATGATCGTAATTGGCGGCGTCATCGGGGCTGCCACGCACCAGTTTCCACAACACAAGGGCGGTCACCAGTAGCATCACCACCGAAATCGATCCGGTGAAGACACTGCCCAGAAAAGTGTGCTGGCTGGCATCCCACAGACCGATGGCAAAGATTACGAAGATCAGGCCGACAAACAGGATTTGTGGGGTTTTTTTAATTGCGTGCGAATGACTGAGTTCTTCGGTTTCAACCGGGTTTTCCGGCTGACGGCGCATACCCATCAGAACCGAAATGACGGTCAGGGCCAGAATGATCAGAACACCAGGGCGGGCCAGAAAACCCCAGTCATAGAATTGCAGTGCCTGATAAAGATAGGTTTCGGTATTGGCTGCCAGAACAAAACCGATCAGAAAAGCTGGACGTGGCCAGCCAAACCGTTTCATCAGCACACCCAGCACACCCACCGCCAGCAAGGCGACAAGGTCGCTGAGGCTGCGTGTCGCCTGAAAAGCGGCAAAGCTGATGACAATGATCATGAAGGGCGCAAGATAGCCATACGGGATGGTGGTCAGGCGCGCAACGGCGGGGGACAGCAAAAGAGCCGCCCCTGCACCCAATACGTTGGCAATCGCCAGCGACCAGACAATGGTGTAGGTAATGTCAAGATTGCGACCAACCATCGACGGGCCGGCTTCGATACCCAGCAACACCATGCCACCCAGAAACACCGCCATACCGCCTGAACCGGGAATGCCAAACAAAAGGGTCGGGATCAGGCCACCGCCTTCCTTGGCGTTATTGGCACTTTCCGGGGCCAGAACGCCGCGAATGTCGCCTTTGCCAAACTGGCTTTTATCCTTGGCCGTCTGAACGACATGGCCATAGGCGATCCAATCGACGACGCTGCCGCCCAGACCGGGAATGGCACCAACCAGTGCGCCCAGACTGGCACATCTGAAACACAGCCATTTATGGCGGATCATGTCCCGCACCCCGGCCATCCAGCCTGACCCAAGGCCTCCGGTTTCGGAGATCGTGCGATTTTGACGGCACAAATCAATAATTTCAGGGAAGGCAAACATGCCAAGGCCGATAATCACCAGCGGCAGGCCATCCATCAGATAGACGGAATCAAAACTCATGCGCAACTCGCCGGTGGCGGGAGCAGCACCCAGCCCGCCCAACAACAGGCCAAGACCAGCGGCAATAATACCCTTGGGCAGGCTTTTTCCTGCCAGAACCCCGACCATTGACAGGCCAAGGACGGCCAGCATGAATAGTTCTGCCGATCCAAAGGCAAGGATCAACGGACGGGCGATGACGACAAATCCGGTCAGAATGGCCGCCCCCAGAAGCCCGCCCAAAAGGGATGCGGAAAAAGCAGCGCCCAGCGCACGGGCCCCTTCGCCTTTTTTGGCCAGCGGAAAGCCATCCAGAACGGTTGCCTGTGACGCGCTGGAACCCGGAATCCCCATCAGGACAGAAGTAAAGGTGTCAGATGTTGGGATGACGGCAACCAGACCGATTAGCATGGCAAGGGCAGAAATCTGATCCATACCGTAAATGAAAGGCAGCAACAGCGACAGGCCGACAATCCCGCCCAGACCCGGCAGAATGCCAATGATCAGGCCCATGCCGACCCCGACGGCCAGAAAAAGAATATGTTCAATCTGCGCAAAATGCGACAGAGCAGAGAGCATGGCATCAATCATGGATGGGCTCCGTCAAAAGGGCATGTCTTCCCCGTTCCCGGAACACAGCATGATACCGCCGGGGAAAAGAGGGGCGGGATAAACCCGCCCCGACAGGGAGACAGAGAGTTAGAAAATCAAAGGTTCAGAATTGAACCGAATATTTTTCGGTCAGCCAGTTCTGAACCCAGACGCGGGCATCATCGGGGACACTGACGGCCTGACGAAAGATGCGTTCGGCCGGGTCGCCGACGATCTGCTTGTATTCGCCAAGGGCGGCCTGACGGTCTTCAATGAAGGAAGCATCTTCGGTTGCCGTCTGTGCAGCGGTGCGGAAGGCCTCAACAATATCGTCAGGTGTGCCTTTGGGCAGGAAGACCAGCTTTTGTGCCGGGAAACCGGCAATAAAGAAGGCTTTGTAGGCTTCCCATGCCGGGCCGGACGGTTTTTCACCCTTCATCATTTCGTAGGCTTCGGGGAAGCTGGGCAGATCAGGGAATGACGGATCGCGGATGATATTGCCGTCATCATCCATGGCACCCCATGAAAACAGTGGCACGGCAGTACCAATTGTAACCAGCGGGGTCACGTTATTGATATAGGCCGACGAGGTCTGGTAATCGATATTGACTTCGCCGCGTTCAAAGGCAAGGCGACCGGCACCGCGTCCCTGCATGCCAAAGACAGCATCGACATCCCATCCCAGCAATTCAAAGGCCAGCAATGGCACCAGATCAAGCGAAGTTGCGCCCTGGCTGCCATAGACCAGCTTCACATCACTGAGATTGCCCATGTTTTCAGCCGATTCAACACCAAGATCGGCATTGACATAGACAACACCCCCGGTTGGCGATGCCAGAACAACCCGCCAGTCCCGCATTTCAAAATTAACGCGCTTGTCTTGAAGCAAGTATGGGAACTGGGTGGAGCCGGAGGTGCCGATTGCGGTCAGACCGTCCGGTTGGGCGCGGGCTTCAAACTGGTTGGCGCCGGTGGTTGACCCGCCACCCGGAATATTGCGGACGACAACCGTTGGGTTGCCCGGCAAAAAGGTGGTGAAATATGGTGCCCAGAAACGACCCCATGTATCGGTTCCACCCCCTTCGCTAAACGGGATGATCAGTTCGATACGTTCGCCGCTGAAATCAGCGGCCTGTGCAGTTATTGTGGTTGCTGACAGGCCAAAGGCAACGGTAGCGGCTGCACAACCTGCCTTAAAAGACATATTTGCGATTCTTCCCCATGACATTGGGCGATCCCTCCTGATCGAATGTTGAATGTGACTGGAAGGAGTGCCTGATATCTTGTGGTCAATAGCAGACCAGTTGTCTCCCATGGCATTCCTCCCTGCCAGACGCCCGGATTGTTGATTTTATTGCCCGGTCTTGTGACCGTTCCGGTATGTCTTGTCGGCACCATATCTCTAAAAGCTGTCAATTTGCTGTCGGCTTTAAAATTTTGTATGCGGCGGTATATTGCATGGTATTCAGGACTGATGCGTATTCTGATTGTAGAAGATAATCTGCCGTTGGCCGACAAGGTTGCCGCGGCATTGCGACAAACCGATCATGCCGTGGATCTGGTGCATGACGGCGCGGATGCGCTTGCACTGGTTTTACAGGAATCCTTTGATCTGGTGATTCTCGATCTGTCCCTGCCAGGGATGGACGGGATCGAAGTTTTGCAAAATATCCGTGCCCGGCAGCTTGATGTGCCGGTGTTGGTCCTGACGGCGCGTGGCGATCTGGATGACCGGGTGACCGGCCTTGATGCCGGTGCCGATGATTATATGGTCAAACCGTTTGAATTGTCGGAGCTTGAAGCACGGGCGCGGGCGTTGTTGCGGCGACACAGTGGTCCGCGCAATCCGTTTTTGGCGGTGGGTGATCTGGTGTTTGATACGGTGCATCGCACGGTATCTTTCCGGGGAGATATTATACTGCTGACGCCCCGTGAACGGGCGGTGTTTGAAATTCTGGTGCGCAATATGGGCAAGGTGATCAGCAAGGAGCGGATTGCCCTGCATCTGTTTGGTTTCGACGATGAAGCCAGCGTGAAATCGATTGAGCTTTATATCAGTCGCCTGCGCAAAAAGCTGACGGTCTCGGGGGTCAGTGTCCGCACGGTGCGCGGCCTTGGCTATATGATCGACGAATGAGCAGGCAAAACACCCTACATGTCCCGTCCTTGCGATTCCGGCTGTTATTGTGGCTTCTGGTGCCGGGGCTTGTTCTGGCGGCAGGATTGCTGACCAAAAACTATTTGGGTGTCAAGGAAGTTGCCGATCGGGTGCAGGATCGCTTGCTGGTCGCGCTGGCGGTAACGATTTCCGAACATGTGATCAATTCCAGCGGTGACATGTTGTCACGCGATATTGAATTGTTGCTGTCGCAATTTACCCGCGAGGATACCTACTACCGGGTTAATGGTCCGAATGGCGCGTTTGTGACCGGGCATTATGCCTTGCCGGAACTGTCTGTTGATACCCCGATCCAACCCGGTGTCCCGCAATTTTACAATACGGTCTATCTGGGTGAAGATGTCCGGGTGGTGACGATGAAATATTTGGTGTCGGGGTCCGGATTGCAGGGTTGGGTGACGATTGATGTGACCCAGACGCGACGGGAACGTGACCGGCTGGTGCGCGATGAATTGCTGGGATCGGCCACGGATTTTGTTGTGTTAATGATATTGGGTGGGTTGTTTGCCTGGATCGGGGTAACGCGAGGCCTTGCGCCGCTGCAACAGTTGCAACAGGCGATCCGACGGCGTTCGACCGATGATTTGCGACCGATTCGTCATGTGATGCCACGCGAAGTTTCCGAGGTGGTGTTCGCCTTGAATGGTTTGTTGGAGCGGTTGGAGCGTAGCATTTCGGCCAATCAGCGTTTCATTGCCGATGCTTCGCATCAATTACGCACACCACTTGCAACCGTTCAGGCCGAGGCGGAATGGGCGCGCCGCCACGCCAGTAACGAGGCAGATCGCGATGCGCTGGACCGGATATTGATCGAAACCCGGCAAACCGCCCGCCTTGCCACACAGCTTTTGAATCTGGCTCGGGTATCGCCGGAAGGCCGCAAGGCAACATCGGCAAGCCGGGTTGATCTGGTGGATTTTGCAGCCAGGGTAACCGGTGACTGGGTAAGTCCTGCCCTGCGCCACGGCATTGATCTCGGGTTTGAAGACCACAGCAATGCCATGTCATGTCACGTGGATAATGCCAGCGAGGTCTTGTTGCGCGAAATGCTGGTTAATCTGATTGAAAATGCCCTTGCCTATTGCTCGGAAGGATCAAGCGTGACGGTTCGGGTGATCGGTCCGGCATCGGCAATCGGCCCGGTTTTGGAGATTGAGGATGACGGACCGGGGATTCCGCTTGCCGACAGGCAGCGGGTGCTGGACCGGTTTGTGCGGCTGGATGGCAGCAATAATCACGGTTGCGGTTTGGGATTGTCGATTGTGCGCGAAGTGGCCGATGCGCACCGCGCCGATCTGATCCTAGATGACGGGACCAGAGGGCGCGGTTTGAAAATATCGGTGGTTTTCCCGTTTTGAACGATCAGGCCGGAATCACCCGAATGGGTTTGCCCGCCAGCCATGCGGTAATGGCATCGACAGTTTGACCATAAAACACATTCCATGTGCCGCGTGTGACATAGCCCAGATGCGGCGTCAGCAGCAATTTGTTCGACCCGCGCAAGGGGTGGTCATGCGGCAGGGGTTCGGTGTCATAAACATCAATTCCGGCCCCGGCGATTTGGCCCTTTTCTACGGCGACCAGCAATGCCTGCCAGTCAACAATCGGCCCGCGGGACGTATTGATTAAAAATGCGGTGGGTTTCATCAGGTTGAGCTCGTCCGCCCCGATCAGGCCGGTCGTGCGATCCGACAGGCGTTGATGGATGGTGATGAAATCGGACTGACGTAGTAAATCCTGCTTGCTGGCAAGGGTAACACCCAGTTTGGCACACCGCTCCGACGTCAGGTTTTCGCTCCAGGCGATGATATTCATGCCAAAAGCTTGCGCGATGGTGGCAACCTTTTCCCCCAGACGGCCAAGGCCGATAATACCCAAAGTCGATCCGGCCAGATCGTGGCCCAGCCCAACCTGCCATCCACCTTCGCGGACAGATTTGTTTTCCGGCACAATGCCGCGTGCGAGCGCCAACATCAGGGCGAATGTCAGTTCGGGTGTAGCGGTAGAAGGGGATTCGGTGCCACATACCGTGATGCCGCGTGCCTGTGCGGCGGCGACATCAATCGCGTCATTGCGTTTGCCGGTGGTGACGATCAGTTTCAAATTGGGGAGTTGTGCCTGCAAGGATGCCGGAATAGGGGTACGTTCCCGCATGACGCACAAAATGTCAAATGGTGCCAGTCGGGTCGCAAGGGCGACAGGATCATCAAGGGTATCGTGAAAGACGGTTATGCCGCACTGTGCATCAAGTGCGGACCAGTCAGTGGCACTGCGTGCCAGATTCTGGTAATCGTCAAGAATTGCAATCTTCATGGCACCATCCTATTGTATACTTCAGTATTCAATTGAATGACAGGATACGCCGTCCGTCAAGGGCGGTTTTACGAGGCAGGACAGACCCAATGACGATCCAGCGCGAAAAACCAAGCGGCTCCAATGCGTATGACATGTTGCTCGATGCCATTGATCATGGTGATCTTGCCCCCGGAAGCCGGTTGCGCGAAACGGAAATTGCCGACCGGTTCGGCATCAGCCGTACTCCGGTCCGCGAAGCGTTGAAGCGGCTCGAACAACAGGGGTTGGTGTCGCATGAGCCCCATCATGGTGCGGTCGTCACCAAACTGGATTATCGTGAAATCGGCGAATTGTATTTTGTCCGCGAGGTGATGGAAGGCACCGCCGCACGTCTGGCCGCCCTGCATGCCACGGATGTTGAAATCAAGGTTTTGAAAGAAATGGTGGCGGCTGATCAGGACTATATCGATCATCCTGCCGAACTGATGCGGCGCAACAAGTTGTTTCACCGGCAAATCCATTTATCGGCACGCAACCGTTTTCTTGACGATATGCTGGATAATATGCGGGTGTCACTGGTGTTGCTGGCAGGAACGACGCTGGCGATTCCCAGTCGGGGTGAACAGGCGATGGCTGAACATGCCGCGATTGTCGATGCCATTGCTCGGCGCGATCCTGATGCTGCCGATGTTGCCGCCCGCAAGCATATCAATAATGCCTATCATGCCCGTATCCGTCTTCAGGCGGAATTGCCGGAGTAATTCCGGATTATTTCAGATGCCGGTGCATGATCGGCGCCCCCATCACCACCAGAAATACCCGGATGATGTGATGCAGGGCGACAAAGGCGGCATCGGCCCCGGCAAAAATCGCCAGAATGGTCATTTCCGCCTGCCCGCCGGGCGTATAAGCCAGAATCGCATCCAGAAAGCCGACATCGCCGATCCATGCGGCAAGGGCAGCAAAACTTGCGCCGGTGATCATGATCAGGATGCTGTATCCGCCTGCCGCCGCCATGCCGTGCAGCAAAATGTGGCGTGATACCCCGGCATATTTGCTGCCGACCGAAATCCCGATCAGAAGCTGGGCGATGATGATGACTTCGACCGGGGGGCGTTCATGCAGGAAACCGGCGATGCTGGCAATGGCGGCAAAAATCATTGGTCCGACAATACTGGCCCCGGTTATGCCCAGTTTTTGGGCGGTAAACCAGCCGCCAAAGGCGCAAAAGACAATCAACACCATTTCGATTGGGGAAATATTGTTCCAGTGGCTGCCAATCGCAGAACTGTCACCAAAATCGATGTCAAAAACCGACCCGATCACAAAGGGGAGGACGATCACCACCAGCATCACCCGCGTTGCATGAACCAGCGACAGCATACGCAGATCGGCCCGTGCCTCGGCCCCGAAGGCCAGCATGTCGGGCAGACCACCCGGCATTGCCGAAAAATAGGCGGTGGGTTTGTCAAAACCACAGACTTTACGGAAAAACGGATAACCGATCAGGCCAAGTGCCGCGACATAAAGTGGCAGTAGGCTGAGACTGATGGCCATTTCCCCGATGCGGTCAAATAGCGCCGGGGTAAAGGACACACCAATCGCCACACCCAGAAAAGTGCGAAACCCGGCGGCGGTCTTTTTGGCCTCGCGCACCGGCATACCGAGAGTGCTGGCAATCGCACAACATATCAGCGGACCCAGCAACCACGGCAAGGGAATGGCGAGATATTCCGCCGTCAATCCGCCGACAATGCCAAGGGCCAATGACCCGGTCAGCAGAAACAGGGATTTGGGGGCTTTGATCCAGGAAGCGGGCATTGGAAATCCTTGGGGCAAGCAGGCAGGAGGGGTGGATGAGACATGTTGACCAAGATTGAATGCAGAAGTATACAATATGAAAAACCGATAGGCGAGACCTTAGAAAAATCTTGCCGGCCTGAAAACAGCGAAAGCAGCAGAGATGGTCGATCTGACAAAAAACTATGATGCTCTGGTGATTGGTGGGGGCAATGCCGCCCTGTGTGCCGCAATTACCGCCCGTGAACAGGGATGCTCGGTATTGTTGCTGGAACATGCGCCGCGGCATTTTCGCGGTGGCAACAGCCGTCACACCCGAAATTTGCGCTGTATGCATGATGAACCGACGGATGTTCTGACCGATGCCTATCACGAAGACGAATATTGGGACGATCTGATGCGTGTGACCAAGGGGGTCACCACTGAAAGTCTGGCGCGCATGACAATCCGGGCGTCGGCGGAAGTTACCCCCTGGATGGTTGAGCGCGGCGTGCGATTTCAACCGTCGTTGGGAGGAACCCTTAATCTGGGTCGGACCAATGCGTTTTTCCTCGGTGGTGGCAAGGCCTTGGTCAATGGTTATTTTGCGACCGCCGAACGCCTAGGCATTGATATTTTATATGATACCGAAGTCCGCAACCTGAAAATCCGGGATGGCGTTTTCCAAAGTGCGGATGTGATCAGTAAAGGTTTCCCCTATACCGTGACGGCGCGTAATCTGGTTTGTGCATCGGGCGGATTTCAGGCCAATCTGGACTGGTTGAAAGAATCGTGGGGCCCGGCAGCAGATAATTTCATCATTCGCGGTACGTCCTATAACAAGGGCCGCATGTTACGGGTGTTGCTTGATAACGGGGTAACCAGCGTTGGTGACCCGAAACAGTGCCATGCCGTAGCGATTGACGCCCGCGCCCCGCAATTTGATGGCGGGATTGTCACCCGCCTGGATTGCGTGCCGTTCAGCATTGTGGTTGATCGTGATGCACAGCGCTTTTATGACGAAGGCGAAGATTTCTGGCCCAAACGCTATGCGATCTGGGGCCGCCTTGTTGCCGCCCAGCCTGATCAGATCGCCTATGCGATCATTGATGCCAAATGTATCAAACTGTTCATGCCATCGGTCTTTCCGGCGATTGAATCCGATAGCATTGCCGGTCTGGCAGAAAAACTGGGTCTTGATGTTGCTGCCCTTGAAAAAACTGTTGCGGATTATAACGCAGCAGTCCAACCGGGCACATTCGATAACAGCATCCTTGATAATTGCGCTACCGACGGTTTGACGCCGCCCAAAACCCACTGGGCGCGCAAGATCGAAGATGGCCCATTTTACGCCTATCCGCTGCGTCCGGGCATCACCTTTACCTATCTGGGCGTCAAGGTTGATGCCGAAGCCCGCATGGTGATGGCCAATGATCAACCATCGGAAAACATGTTCGCCTCGGGTGAAATCATGGCGGGCAATATTTTGGGGCAGGGCTATCTTGCCGGACTGGGCATGACGATTGGCACGGTTTTTGGTCGTATCGCCGGAAAAGAGGCTGCAAAAAATGCAAAGCACTGAAATTGTTAAAACCGCGCAGCGTCAGGCCGTTCTGGACGATGCCCGCCGCGCCATGGAAATCTGTAATGCCTGCCGGTATTGTGAAGGATATTGCGCCGTATTTCCGGCGATGGAACAACGTCGTGCCTTTTCGGATTCAGACCTGAATTACCTTGCCAATCTGTGCCATAACTGCCGCGGATGTTATTATTCGTGCCAGTATGCGCCACCGCATGAGTTTAATCTGAACATTCCCAAAACTTTTCAGAAATTGCGGGCGGAAAGTTACGAACAATATGCATGGCCGGGGCCGCTGGCGCGGCTGTTTCATCGCAATGGTCTGATTGTCTGCATGGCAACCGCGCTGGGTGTTGCGGGTGTGTTGTTGCTGACGATGTTGTTGCAAACATCCGATATTCTGTTTGCTGCCCATAGTGGACCGGGGGCGTTTTACGCCGTGATCCCTTATGAATTGATGGTTGGTCTGGCCAGTCTGACCTTTGGCTATGCGATTGTGGCTCTGACCGGCGGGGCAATAAAATATTGGCGCGATGCCGGGCCAGGGACCGAAGGATCGGTGTCGTGGTCCACCCTGTGGCAGGCGTTTCAGGATGCTGCAACCCTCAAACATCTGGGGGGCGGGACGGGGGAAGGTTGCGCCTATCCGGACGAGGCATTTTCCAACATTCGCCGTGTTTTCCATCATTTCATGTTTTATGGCTTTATGTTGTGCTTTGCCGCCACCTCGGTTGCGACAATTTATGACCATGTGTTTGGTTGGGTTGCCCCTTATGGCTGGTTCTCGATCCCGGTTATTCTGGGAACGGTCGGCGGTATGGGGTTGCTGATCGGTCCGGCTGGTCTGGTCTGGCTGAAATTCAAGGCCGATGATGCGTCAGCGGAAAAGAATCTGATGGGCATGGATGTTGCGTTTTTGGCCCTGCTGTTTCTGGTCAGTTTGACCGGCTTGATCCTGCTGGTGATCCGCGAAACTCCGGCGATGGGGATTGCGCTGGCGATCCATCTGGGCTTTGTGCTGACACTGTTTCTGGTTCTGCCCTACAGCAAGTTTGTGCATGGCATTTATCGCAGCGCCGCCCTTGTCCGTTATGCCATTGAAATGAAAAACGCCAAGCCATCTGGCGAATGACGATGGCGTCATTTCCCCGTCACGGGCTATATTCGCAATAACAGCAAGATATGTTTTGTGACGGGGAATAAGATGACGGCACTGATCGACAATCTGGCGTGGGAACAACAGCATGGCAGCGGTCTGCAACGCGAGATGGGTTATCGTCTGGTGGAATGGGCCGAAGATTATGCCGTTCTGGAATTGATAATCGCGCCCCGGCACCTGAACCGGTCCGGGATTCTGCATGGTGGGGTGATTGCCACGTTGCTCGATACTGTCAGTGGCTATGCCTGTTGTTATTGCCCGGTGCAGGGCCATTTGCGCCGGTCTCTAACCCTGTCGTTGACCACCAATTTCATGGGGCAAGCAATATCGGGTGTGGTGCGCAGTATTGCCCGGCGTCAGGGCGGTGGTCGCAAGATTGCCTTTACCGATGCGACTGCGATGAACGAGGATGGTGAAATCATAGCCTCGGCTACCGGCACCTTCCGCCTGCATCGCGGCAGCGAGGACCCGCAAGGTATTGCCCGGCCCGCAGATTAGGGGGGCGGATATGACAGACACCCTTGCAGTTGGACAACCGCAAACCCGCTCTATATTGCTATGGACAAAAATCCAGCCCGGTCTGGCGGCATTTTTGCTGATCCTTACCACACCCCTGATGTTGATGATTGCCATTGGTCTTAAAGCCAGCGGATCGGGACCGGTTCTGTTCCGTCAGGCCCGCACTGGTTTGGATGGCAGGCCTTTTATGATTTTCAAATTCCGCACCCTTAAAACCGATGGCAGCGGGCAATGCAGCCGGTTTGGCCGGTTTTTACGGTGCAGCAGTCTGGATGAACTGCCGCAATTGTGGAATGTGATGCGCGGCGAGATGGCGCTGGTTGGGCCGCGTCCGCATATGGCAGCGGATGATGTGCGGTACCTGGTGGTGTCTGAACATTATACGCGACGGCAATCAGTGTTGCCGGGCATGACCGGGTTGGCGCAAATTCGTGGTCTGCGCGGGCCGACCACGGATGAAAATGCCATGGCACGGCGGATTGACTGCGATCTTGACTATCTGGCGCGTCGATCCATCCTGCTGGATTTGCGCATTCTGGTGGCAACAATCCGGACGGTTTTGCAACCTTTTGGTCAGAAATAACGTTCGCGAATGCGCAAAATATCGCCGGGCTGGATCAGTGTTATGGGGGATGCGGTCAATTCAGTCACGGTGTCGCCCTGTTCACGCACCAGATCAAACTGGCTTTCATTGGCGCGATAGGTAAAACCCCCGGCAATCGCTACAGCTTTCAAGACAGATAATCCGGTGGCAAATTCATAAGCGCCTGGGTTGTTGACTTCGCCCAGAATATAAAAGGGCCGATAGGCGATAATGTCGATGCTGACACTGGGATTTCGCAGATAGCCTTGGGCAAACCGTGCGGCGATCAGGGTTTCGGCATCCTGCCTTGCAAGGCCGCCAAGGGCAACAGGCCCGATCAGGGGCATTGAAATCTGGCCGATATCATCAAGGGAAAATTCACCCGATAAATCCGGTTCGCCAAAAACCATAATGCGCAAACGGTCCTGTGGTCCCAGAACATAAGGGGTTTCGCTGGCATGGAGGATTGGCGGTGTCATTAGCAGAAGGACGAATATCGCGGTAAAAAGCCGGTACATCATATGTCTGTCCTGTCAGCGGTGTCAGATGTCAGATTGACCATTTCAGGCCAAGTTCAATGGCGGTACGGTTATAATTTTCCGATGCGATATCGGAATTGCGGGTGGTGTGACGCAGGCGGGTGGTGATGCCGATATGGCGATCCAGACGGTAATCGGCGGAAAGTTGCGTATCAAAAACCCGGTCCTGCCGGGAAATCCCGCGATAGTCATCCAGACGGGCATCGCCATAAATGCCGATCACCAGATTGCGCAACAATTCATGATCAATGCCAAGGCGCAGATGGCTGCTGATATAGCCAGATGCGTCGCGGGTCGAGGTTTCGTTGATGTTGCGCGAAAATCGAGCGGAAAAGGTCGAAAGCCGGGTGACATGCCAATAAAGATTGGCGGTGGCGGCATAGCCGGAAATATCGGAGAATTGCGGGTCTTCGTAATTCTGACCCATCAGGCCAAAGGCGATATCGCCCATAATCACGCCGCCCAGATCAAGATCAATCCCGCCTTCACCACGCCATCCCGCTGAACTGCGATTGATGCCCTGATCATCAAAAGGCAGGTCATAAATGCGGCTGTTGGCGGCGATGCGGGCAAAGGCATCATATTCCGGGGTAATGGTATAACCGGTTTTCAGATCAAGGCGGTTTTCCAGCCGGTCGCGATCATCGTTATGGATGGTGCTGCCATCACTCCGAACACCATTGTCAAAATCATAACGGGTGGCATGGGCGGACAGATCGATCGACAGGACGGAAGGCTGATAGCGCAAGGTGCTTTCAAGTGATATTTGCCGGAACGGGGTCGGGGCGATGTTACCGCCGCTATCAGGATCGCTGCGATCTTCATGGCCAGAGATAAAAACTGTCGATATGCCCAGAGAAGATTGATCAACCCCGTCAAACCGCAGGCCGCCCTCAAGGGCATAATTTTCGACATTCTCGGAACTGTGGTCATGGAACTTTTTGATCTCGGCATCCGCCCCAAGATGCATGGCATGGCGCGACCATTGTGAACGAACATCAATTTTCGGGCTGGCAGTGGTGATCAGGTCGCTACGCGGTGCATCGGCCTGATAATAAATATTGGAATCCCAAGTTTCGCGCAGGGCGATGGATGGAAATACCACAAACGATCCGGGATGCAGGCCGTGGGCGTCATAGGCGGGTTGTGGCCGGTCACGCACAGTTTGCCCGGCAACAAATCGTTCATGGCCGGGGCGCGGTTCGTCTGCATTTGCTGCTTCCATACCCAAAATCACAAAAGGCAGGATTACCAACCCCGTCCATCGCCGGTCTGCTGCCATTGCTGTCCCCCATCTTGCCCCTTGAAATTTTTATGGGAAAGCAGGTGGGGTGGTCAATCTTTGCGTGTATTGTAATTTGTCATTTTCGCGAGCAGTGCAAAAAAACCCTGCGGATTGTGTCCGCAGGGCTTTGGGGATTTTCAGATTGTCGGGCTTCTCTTATGCCGGAATCTGCCATTTGCCATCGACCAGACGCGGAATGCCCAGCGGGTTGGCATTCTGCAAGGCAGGCGGCAACAGGGCATCCGGAAAGGCCTGATAGGATACCGGACGGATAAAGCGTTTGATCGCCAGCGACCCGACCGAAGTTGCGCGGGAATCGGTGCTGGCCGGATAAGGTCCGCCATGTACCATCGAGTGACAGACTTCAACACCGGTCGGCCAGCCATTGATCAGGATACGGCCCGCGCATTTTTCAAGCGCAGGACGCAATTTGGCTGCAAGGCCGGAATCGGCGTCATTAAGGTGAACCGTGGCGGTCAACTGGCCAATCAGGGTGCCAGACAGGGCGACCATCTGATCGGCACTGTCGCATTCAACGATAATCCCGGCCGGGCCAAACATTTCTTCGGCCAGTTCGGGATGGGCCAGCCAGTCGGCCGCCGAAACCCGGTAAATTGCAGGACTGCCTTCAAACGGGCCATCGGTGTCGCGGCGTTTCAGGGCGCAGGTTACCTTGCCATGTTTGCTCATGGCATCGGTGACATGGTGATACGCGCTTGATACCCGGTCGGTCAGCATCGGGGCACCGGCAACATCACCCAAAAGTTCGGCGGCGGTGGTCACAAACCGGTCCAGTGCATCACCCTTAAGCGCGATCAGCAGGCCGGGATTGGTGCAGAACTGACCAACGCCCATCGTCAGGGATCCGACCCAGCCCCGCGCGATGTCGGCGGCCTTTTCTGCCATGATTTCAGGCAACAGGAAGACCGGGTTGTTGCTGCCCAGTTCGCCATAAAACGGGATCGGTTCCGGACGGCTGACCGCAAGGTCAAACAGGGCGCGCCCGCCCCCGGTGGAGCCGGTAAAGCCGACAGCCTTGATCATCGGATGGGTGACAAGAGTTTGGCCGATGACACGCGATCCACCGTGAATCAGGCTGAATACGCCCGCAGGCATGCCAGTTTTGGTAATTGCCGCTGCAATGGCGCGGGCAACGATTTCCGAGGTGCCGGGATGGGCATCATGGGCTTTGAACACCACAGGGCAACCGGCAGCAAGGGCCGATGCGGTATCGCCACCGGCAACCGAGAAGGCCAGCGGAAAGTTGGAGGCACCAAACACACCAACCGGCCCCAGCGCCTTGTGCATCACCCGGATGTCGGGACGCGGCAGTGGTTGACGATCTGGCAGGGCGCTATCGATGCGGGCTTCAAGCCATGATCCTTCTTCGATCCAGTCGGCGAAAAAGCGCAACTGGCCGACCGTGCGACCGCGTTCGCCCTGAAGACGGGCGGCGGGCAAAGCAGTTTCAAGGGTGCCGATTTCGGTGATGGCATCGCCGCGGGCATCAATTTCATCGGCGATGGTGCGCAAAAAGGCGGCGCGACGGGCTGGCAGCAGGGATGCGAATTCTTCGGCACAGTCATGGGCGGCCTGAACGGCCTCATCGACCAGTTCCTTGGTGCCTTTTTGATAGGTCTGTGGCAATTTTTTGCCGGTTGCAGGATTGTCAGCCTGAAAAACATCCGGTCCGTTGCGCCATTCACCGGCAATCAAGTGCTGTCCGCTCAGCATGGAAACTCTCCTGTGGGTTGGTATTCCGGCCCGCGCCGGTCAAAACCGTTTTGCAAATTCTGCAATGATGGGGTCGCAGCTTAGGTAAACGACCGGGCGCTGTAAATCGTAATTGTATGACAAATAGTTGGTTGCCCCGAAAAAGCAACGCCTGACATCAAATTTCGCCCGAACTGTAAGGATTGGCATGTTACTTGTAAAGTCATCATACGAAAATGAGGGATTTCTACTGCTTTGTGACAGCTAGGGAGCCATTTCGTCACGATACAGCAGATTTTGAATATTGTATCCAAAATTACAGGAAGTCAAAGCCCGATTACCACAATCAGATTTGCTTAAGGGCCTGGTCGACTTCGGCCAGATGTTGGCGCATGGCCTGTTCGGCTTTTTGTGGATTGCGCTGTTCGATGGCATTGACGATGGCGCGATGTTGTTCGCTCAGATTATGGATCAGGTGGGTGGAATGGGTGCTTTCGCGCAGGCGGGCCCATGCGGTATCACGGCGTACGGCATTGACCGCCTCGAACACGGCCAGAAACAGGGTGTTGCGCACGCTTTCGGCCAGTTTCTGATGAAAGGCCGAATCCCATTTTTCATATTCGCCCTGTGTTTTGGCATTGGCAGCATTTTCGATCATGGTGCGCATGGTATCGATATCGGTCTGGGAGGCTCGCAGGGCGGCAAAGCGGGCCATCGCCGGTTCAATTTCCTGACGGACTTCCATGATTTCAAACGGACTGGTTTTGGTTGCCAGTCCTTCGAGTTTGCGCATACGCGGGGTTGGCGGGGTGCCGACAAAGGTGCCCTGTCCCTGCCGTCGCCAGACCATGCCTTCGGCTTCCAGCAAATCCAGTGCCTTGCGCAGGGCGCGACGCCCGACATTCAGATGCCCGGCAAGCGCACGTTCGGCGATGACTTGTCCGTTTTCGACGTATTCCCCGGCGGCAAAGCTGTTTTTGAGCCTGTCGGCCAATCCCTGTGTCACGATGTCATTCATGGCTGTTGTTTTTATCGCTGTTCTGGCCGCTATACCGGCTTTAGAAAATCAGATCATTGAACATACGTATAGAAGTGATGGCAAGAAACAACCCGAAACAGACACGCAAGGTTCGGCGTGGGATGGTATGGGCGATTTTTGCCCCGACCGGTGCAAAAATCACCGTCATTGGCGTCAGCAACAGGGCGGCTAGAAGATTGACATAGCCGAATGAAAAGGGCGGGCGGCCCTCGACCCCGATGCCGGTCAGGACATAACCAATAGTGCCTGGCAGGGCGATCAGCATGCCAATGGCGGCTGCTGTGCCGACGGCGCGGCGAATATCATAACCCAGAAAACTGAGGATCGGGACACAGATTGTTCCGCCGCCAATTCCCATCATTGCTGACAGGCCTCCGGCAATGACACCAAGCCCGGCCCAGACCGGACGTGACGGATTTTTGGTGACATCTGTGGTGCGATCCCGCGCCAGCACCATGTTGGCGGCGACCACAATGGCAACGACGGCAAACACCGCCGTCAGAACCCGCCCATCAGCAAAACCGCCAATTGCGGTGCCGATAATAACCCCGACAATAATCGACGGGCCCCATCGTTTGAGAAGGCCGACATCGACCGCGCCCTTTTTATAGTGACTGCGGGTCGACGAAATGGCGGTCGCGATGATCGTGGTCAGGGATGTGGCAACCGCGATCTGCATGCGCAGACTTTCATCAATCCCCATGACAGAAAGAAAGTGATAGAGGACTGGCACAATCACAATGCCGCCGCCCACGCCTAGCAACCCGGCCATGATGCCGCCAACAACCCCGGCAAGCAACATCGCACCACCCCATAAAAGATACAGGCTCATTGCGCCGTCAAATTCAATCATATCGAACCAATCCAAACCAATTTGAGTTTATGGTATTATTTGGTACTAACCCTGATTACGGGGATTGCGCAATTGTTTTGCACAGACAGGCCATAATTTTAGGGATTTTAGTGGAAATCATGATTTTTAGGTTGCGTTGCAGCATCAAGAATGCCAACAATATGACAACAAAAATTCAGAACCAAACAACAAATGGTTCGAAATTGATGCTGAATTACATATCAGGAGGCTGGCTTATGTTTCGTAAAATGGCGGTTGCTGTGGGTCTTGTGGTTGCTGCGGCAGCACTTCCGGTCCAGGCACAGGATTATCCCGAAAAATCGATTGAATTTATTGTGCCGTGGGGGCCGGGTGGTGGCAGTGACGCCTTGATGCGGATTGTGGCGCAGGGGCTTGCCGAGGAAACCGGGCAGGCGATTCCGGTGATCAATATGCCCGGTGTTGGGGGCAATGTCGGTTTGGCCGAATTCGCCAAGCGGGCAGCGGATGGTTATACTATTTCCCAGATCCATGAAGGATTGCTGGTGTCTAACAAGACCGGCATTACCGAGCTTAACTGGGACAGCTTTATTCCGGTCGCGCTGGTGGCGTCGTCGCCGCAATATCTGACGCTGTCAAAAAACGACAATTTCTCGACTTTTGAAGAACTGGTTACTTATGCCAAGGCAAATCCGGGCAAGGTCCGCGCCGGTGTGACACTGGCCGGGATTCCGCATTTGCATATGGCGATGATCGAAGAAGCCATGGGTCTTGAATTTTCCTATGTCGGCTATACCGATACGGGCGAACGTGTCCGGGCGCTTATTGGTGGCAATATAGATATTGCGATCGGGGATATTTCGTCGGCTGCACAGTTCGTGGAAAATGGCGACCTGATCTATGCGGCTGTTGGTACTGCTGAACGGACCGACGATGCACCCGATGTTCCGACACTGAAGGAACTGGGCATGGACGCCGAACTGATCATTACGCGCGGTGTCGTGCTTCCGGCCGGAACGCCACAGGAAACGGTTGATGCACTTGAGGGTTATATCGAAAAGGTTATGGCCCGCGAGGAAGTCATTCGCCTGATGGGCAATGCCGGTGCCGATGCCGTGTTTTACGGTCAGGATGCCTATCGCACCTACCTTGAGAAACTCGATGCAAGCGTGTCCAAACTTGTGGGCAAGCTGGAAGGATGACCGTCAATGTGACGGAGGCAGCAGCAGCGGATACAGGTGTATCTGCTGCTTCTCGCGCCCGGACTGAACTGGCGCGGCTGATTTCCTATGTCGTTTTGGGTACTGGATCGGCTTATCTGTCGTATCGGGCGGCCAGTTTGCCGACATCAAGGTGGGAACCTTTGGGCGCGGGATCGTTTCCCAAGCTGGTTTTTGCTGTTCTGGCGCTGCTGTGTCTGGCGGCTGCGGTACGAGCAGTGATTGATATTCACAGGGCGGGTGGTCTGCATCGGGTTGGGGCGGCATTTGGCAAATGGCTTTATATCCGCCGGATTTCCATCGCGCTGTTTGCGCTTTTGGTGGTTTATCTGGCCGTGATGCCAATTGTCGGATTTTCAGTGACGAGTTTTGTGTTTTTGCTGGCGTCGCAATTGATGATCGCTGGAATTTCCCGGCGCACAATCCTTCAATCCGTGGTGGCGGCCCTGATTTTTTCGGTTGGGCTGAACATGTTATTTGCCGGTGTTTTCAACGTGTTTTTGCCGCGCGGTATTTTGTTTGCCGGATAAGATGGCCGGTCACGGGCCGGGATAACGCAGAAAGTTCAACAGATGATGGATGCTTTTCTTGCCGGGGCGCATCAGGTATTTGCCTTTGATACCCTGACCTACATGCTGATCGGATCGGTCGCCGGGATTATTGCGGCCGCGATTCCCGGTTTTACGGTGACGATGGCGATCATCCTAACCTTGCCGCTGACCTTTGCGATGGAGCCGCTTCAGGGTGTTGCCGTCATGTTGTCGGTTTATGTTGGCGGTTATACCGGGGGATTAATCAGTGCGGCCCTTTTGGGTATTCCGGGCACACCCAGTTCGGTTGCCACTACCTTTGATGCCTTTCCGATGGCGCGCAATGGCGAACCGGGGCGCGCCTTGTCACTGGGCATCTGGGCGTCATTTTTTGGTACGGTGATTTCGACGATTGTCCTGATCGTTGCCGCTCCACCGCTGGCACTGATTGCGGTCAAGTTGGGCCCGTGGGAATATTTTTCGCTGATTGTTTTTGCTCTGACGGTTGTTGCCTCGCTGGTTGGCAATTCGCTGATGCGTGGTTTGATTGCCGGGGTGATCGGTCTTGGCATCGCGACCATCGGGCCGGACCCGATGATGGGGCGGTCACGCCTGACTTTTGACACCGATCTTTTGATGCCGGGCCTACCGTTCCTGATTGTGCTGATTGGCATTTTTGCGATCAGCCAGTTGCTGAGCGAAGTCGAAATCCACGGCAAGAAAACCAGCCATGCCCTGATTCCGAAAGTGATTGATTTCAAAACATGGCAGGTGATGCGCGAGGTTTTGATGGGGCCGGTCAATCTGATCCGGTCATCCATGATTGGCGTCTTTATTGGTGCGTTGCCCGGTGCGGGTGGGTCTATTGCCAATTTGCTGGCCTATGATCAGGCCAAACGCAGTTCCAAAACTCCGGAAAAATTTGGGCAAGGGTCGCCTGATGGTGTGGTTGCTTCCGAGGCAGGCAATTCCGCCACGGCGGGCGGTGGTTTGATCCCGATGATTGCGCTGGGTATTCCGGGATCGGCGGTTGATGCGATTTTGATGGCATCCCTGATGGTGCATGGCATTTCGGTCGGCCCGCGTCTGATTATGGATAATGCCGATCTGGTCTATGGCATGTTCATTGCCATGATTGTGTCCAGTCTGATGATGCTGGTCGTGTGTGTTGCCTCGATGCGCCTGTTTTTGCGTGTCACCGACATTCCCAAACAGTTCATTGTGCCAACTGTGATTGTTTGCTGTGTGATCGGGGCGTTTGCGCTGAATAACCGGATGTCCGATCTGTATCTTTTGGGAATTATCGGACTGGTGGGTTATGGCCTGAAAAGCCTTGATTATCCGCTAGCGCCATTGGTGCTGGGGGTTATTTTGGGACCGATTGCCGAAACCAATCTGCGTCGCGCATTGATGAGTGATGCAGATTGGACGACCTTTTTCACCCGTCCAATTTCGGCGGTGTTGCTGATCGCAGCTGTGATTTCAGTAGTGTTCAGTGTGCGGTCGATCCTGAAGATTCGCAAGACGGCACGGGAAACGAATGTTGCCAGTGACTGATCGATATGCAGGAAGGAAATCCTAATGAAATTACGTCACGACGCTCTTTATGCGGCGCGCCGTTCGCCGGTTTTGGCCCGGAATATTGTTTCAACTTCGCAACCGTTGGCGGCGCAGGCCGGGGTGAGGATGTTGCTGAGCGGCGGCAATGCTGCTGATGCGGCCCTTGCCGCTGCCATCGCCCTGACGGTTGTGGAGCCGACCGGCAATGGTCTGGGATCGGATGCCTATGCGATTATTTGGGATGGTGCAGAATTGCACGGTCTGAATGCGTCAGGCCGTGCGCCTGGTGCATGGTCGCCCGAACGGTTTGCCGGGCGTGATGTCATGCCGCAACGCGGCTGGGAATCGGTTACGGTTCCCGGTGCGGTATCGTCATGGCGGGCGATTTCGGAAAAATTTGGAAAATTGCCGTTTGAAAAGCTGTTTGAACCGGCGATCGAGTATGCCACGCGGGGCTTTGCCGTTTCGCCGATCATTGCGACATTATGGCAAAAGGGCGGGGATGTTCTGGGTCAGCAACCCGGTTTCGCCGAGGCGTTTCTGCCCGGTGGAAAGGCACCCAAGGCGGGAGATCTTTTCGTTAATCGTGCGATTGCCGATAGTCTGATTGATATTGCCGAGACCAAAGGCGACAGTTTTTATCGCGGAAGGTTGGCGGGGAAAATTGCCGATTTTGCGCATAAACATGGGGCGGCCCTGTGCGAGGATGACCTTGCAGCGCACAGTGTTGACTGGTGCGGGACCATCCACACGACCTTTGGTGATATTGCCTTGCATGAAATTCCGCCAAACGGACAGGGAATTTCGGCGCTGATTGCGTTGGGCATTTTGCGTCATTGCCGGATTGACCGGTTCGAGCCGGACAGTGCAAAAGCCCTGCATCTGGAAATCGAGGCGATGAAGCTGGCCTTTGCCGATATGCGGGCCTATGTCGCCGATCTGGATCATATGCGCGATGTAACGGTCAAACATCTGTTGTCCGATGATTATCTGGCATCGCGGGCCAAGCTGATCCGGGAAGATTTGGCGCAGGATTTCAAGGCAGGTGCCCCTAAACATGGCGGCACAGTCTATGTTACCACCGCAGATGAAAGCGGCATGATGGTGTCGTTTATTCAGTCGAACTATATGGGTTTCGGATCAGGTGTGGTGGTGCCGGGTACCTGTATCAGCCTGCAAAACCGTGGTTTCGGGTTCAGTCTGGAAGAGGGGCATCCCAATCAGGTGGCAGGTGGCAAGCGCCCGTTCCAGACCATTATCCCCGGGTTTATCATGGGCAAGGATGGCAAGCCGGTGATGAGTTTTGGCGTGATGGGCGGGCCAATGCAGTCTCAAGGGCATTTGCAAATGACCCTTCGTACCCAATTATGGAAGCAGGACCCGCAAACGGCGGCGGATGCACCGCGCTGGCAGGCACTTTCCGGGCTGGAAGTGGCGGTGGAATCAAGTGTTGGTGACGAGGTGATTGCGGCGCTGAAGGCCAAGGGTCATGCCATTGCGGTTGAAACCCCGGATTCCACCAATTTCGGATTTGGTGGAGCGCAACTGATTGCCAGAACGCAGGCCGGTTATGTCGCCGGGTCGGACCCGCGCAAGGATGGCTGTGCCATCGGATATTGAGTGTCTTCCTGATCCTTGCAAAAGGCTGGTTGCCGTTTGGCGGTAACCAGCCTTTTTTTATCAGCCTGCCGCCTTGTCGGGATGGCGGCCAAAGATGCGGGCGAAATCGGTTTTGCCGGGTTTGCGGTGGTCAAGCTGAAGGCGGTCGCGAATGGCGTCCAGATGTCGGGCCATGCAGGCGGCAGCCGCATCGGGGTCGCCGCCGGTCAGGGCGGCCAGCAGGGCGTCATGTTCGTCATGGGAACAATCAGGCGGCAACGGGCTTTCATACATCGCAATGATCAGGGAACTGCGTAAAATCAGGCGTTCAAGAAATTCCTCGATCACCAGGTTTCCGGCCAGACGTGCCAGCAACAGGTGAAATTCCCCCGACAGGATGATGCGGGCGCGATGGTCGCCATCGTGCTGGGCCTGATGTTCGGCGGCAAGATGATCGCGGATCTGGGTGGCGCGATCCGGCGTCATATGGGTGGTGACCTTGCGCACTACGCCATCTTCGATCATGCGCCGGGCGGAAAAAACCTCAATGGCCTCATTAATGCCCGGTTCGGCGATAAAGGCCCCGCGATTGGGCACCAGATTGATCAGCTTGTCATGGGCCAGTTGCAAAAAGGCTGACCGGATGCGGGCCCGGCTGACGCCAAAGGTTTTGGCAAGGTCTTCTTCCACCAGTTTCATGCCCGGTTCCAGACGGCGGTCCAGAATCGCGCCGAGCATTTCCCGATAAATCTGTTCTTCGGGGCGCAGCTTGCCGCTGCCGGTATAGCGGGCGGGCTCGGCGGGATGGGCCATCACGGCGCGTCTTTCCTGATGAAGTGACAAAGGTAATTATAAGTTTCTACAAAATTGTTGACGATTCGCAAACCAAAAAACGACCGGCAAGATTTGGGGATTTGTTGGTGAAATTGATCAAAAAACAAACAAATTATAAAAATGCCTAATTAGTGAACATTAAATGGACAGAATTCGGGCAATTTTAAGAGCGATAGATCGGTCGCACTCACCTATAACGTTGGTTTTGGCCGAAATATAGAACTGGCACACTGTTTGCCTATATGTTGCCAGTAGATTGTTGACAATTTTGTGTGCAGTATCAGGCGGGCAGATGACAGGCAACGGCGCCATTGAACTGATCGCGGTCAGTAAACATTATGACAACACCATCGCAGTCAAGTCGATCAACCTTAAAATTCCGGCGGGGGCTTATTGTTGCCTGATTGGCCCGTCGGGCTGTGGCAAGACGACAACCCTGCGGATGATCGCCGGTCACGAAGTGATCAGCGAGGGGGACCTTCTGATTGGCGATCGTAATGTAACAGAACTGCCGCCGGTCAAACGTGGTACGGCGATGATGTTCCAGAATTATGCGTTGTTTCCGCATATGACCTGTCTGGAAAATGTCGGGTTCGGTTTGAAAATGCAGGGTATCGCACCGGCCGAGCGGATGGAACGGGCCCGCGATATGTTGGCCCGTGTGCAGATGGAAAGCTTTGCCGACCGCAAACCGGCCCAGCTTTCGGGCGGGCAGCAGCAACGCATTGCCCTTGCGCGCGCTTTGATCACCCGGCCATCGGTTTTACTGCTGGATGAACCCCTGTCCGCCCTTGATCCGTTTTTACGGGCCCGGATGCGTGATGAATTGCGCCGCCTGCAACAGGAACTGGGCATTACTTTTGTCCATGTCACCCACGCCCAGGACGAGGCATTGGCCCTGTCGGATATGGTGGTGGTGATGGAAGACGGCGTCATTCGCCAGCAAGGCAGCCCGGAAGAAATTTTCAACCGTCCCCGGTCACGCTTTATCGCCAATTTCATGGGCGGACAGAACATTTTCAAGGGTGTGGTCGGCCACAGTGATGCCCAATCGATCATGGTCACACGCGGACCGGACAGTTTCATTCTGCCTGCTCATGCCGGAACACAAACCGGCAGCGAGATTGAATTTACTATTCGCACCGATCTGATCGGTCTGGCGGACGCCGTACCGCCGGGGTCTGAAAATGCGGCGATCCCTGTCGAAATTACGACGGTGGAATATCTGGGGCTGAGCGTTCGCATTGTCGCGACGACGACGGACGGCAAGGACATCACGCTGATGAAGACCGAAAGCGAATTTCGGCAGGCACCGGTGCGCCGGAAGGAAAAGTTCATCGCCTACTGGAAACCGGAACACGCACACGTTCTGGCCTGAAAATATAAATCAAACAGGAGAGCTTCACATGACGACGGAAAATACCAAACCAGCCAAAACGGCCCTGATCGACAAGGATGTGACACGTCGCGGATTTGTCAAAGGGGCGGCGGCCACCGCCGGGGTTGCCATCGGATCGGGTGCGATCACCGGGTTTCCGACCATCTGGGCACAGAATATCAAGGACGTAACCCTGCGCCAGTTCGGCACCGGTGTTTCCAACATCAATGCGGTTGCCGACAAGGTGAAGGAAGATCTGGGCTTTACCCTGCAAATGACCGCCCTTGATTCCGATGCGGTTGCCCAGCGTGCCGTGACCCAGCCCAATTCTTTCGACATTGCCGATATCGAATACTGGATTTGCAAAAAAGTCTTCCCGTCTGGCACCTTGCAGCCGATGGATACGACGAAACTGTCGAATTACGACAAGATTACCCCGATTTTCATCAATGGCAAGCTGACCCCGGAATCCGTCATCGCCCAGGGCACGGCCCCGCATACGGTCGGCTTTGTTGAAAGTGCGGACAGTGTTGAATTTGCCGCCGAGCCGACGCAATGGATGACCCTGATACCGACGATTTACAATGCCGATACCTTGGGTATTCGCCCGGATCTGATCGGTCGTCCGATTTCAAGCTGGACCGAATTGCTGAACCCGGAATTCAAGGGCAAGGCATCAATCCTGAACATCCCGTCGATTGGCATCATGGATGCGGCAATGGTGTGTGAAGCAATGGGTGAAATCACCTATGGCGACAAGGGCAACATGACGGTCGAGGAAATCGACAAGACCATGGCAATCATGATCGAAGCCAAACAGGCCGGACAGTTCCGCGCCTTCTGGAAAAGCTTTGATGAATCCGTGAATTTGATGGCATCGGGCGAAGTCGTGATTCAGTCGATGTGGTCCCCGGCGGTTGCCGCTGTGCGGTCAAAGGGTATTGATTGTATTTACCAGCCGCTGAAAGAAGGCTCGCGTGCCTGGGGTGGCGGCATTGGTCTTGCCAAACATCTGTCGGGTCTCGAACTGGATGCGGCCTATGAATATATCGACTGGTATCTGTCGGGTTGGGTCGGGGCCTATCTGAACCGTCAGGGCTATTACAGTGCAGCACCGTCGACGGCGAAAAACTTTATGTCCGAAGATGAATGGGGTTTCTGGATGGAAGGCAAACCCGCCCAGGGCGATATCCTGAGCCCGGATGGCAATATTATGGAAAAGGCCGGTGCGGTGCGCGATGGCGGTTCGTTTGAAGCGCGCATGGGCAGTGTTGCCTGCTGGAACTCGGTGATGGATGAAAACCGTCACATGGTCCGCAAATGGAATGAATTCATCGCTGCCTGAGGGCGATAATGATCTGAGACACGCGGGGCGCATCCCGGTTTACCGATTTTCGGGATGCGCCTTTCTTTTCTGAATTTACGTTCCTGACGTGACGGACGGGATACAATGGCAGCAACAGAATCCAAACGATCATCCTATTTTATGATCACGCCGATGGCGCTGGTTTTTACCGTCTTTCTGGTGGTGCCGTTGCTGACCATTATTGTTGTCAGTTTCTGGGATTATGACGAATACCGGATTTTACCGGATTTTATTTTTGAAAATTACCGTTACCTGCTGGGATCGCCGGTGACGTGGAAAATTTATCTCAACACTTTTAAATACGCCGCTTTGACGTGGCTTTTCACATTGTTGATTGGGTTTACGGTTGCCTATTTTCTGGCGTTTCATATCCGCAGCCTGACCTGGCAGATTGTGCTGTTTATGGTCTGCACCATTCCCTTCTGGACCTCGAACATCATTCGCATGATTTCATGGATTCCGTTTTTGGGTCGCAATGGCTTGCTCAATCAGGCCCTGATGGGCATGGGACTGACAGATGCGCCACTGGAATTTCTGCTGTTTTCCGATTTTGCCGTCATTCTGGCCGATGTGCATCTTTACACCCTGTTTATGGTGGTGCCGATTTTCAATTCGATGATGCGCATTGACCGCGCCCTGATTGAGGCGGCGCGCGATGCGGGGGCCGGGGCATGGAACACCTTGCGTCATGTTGTCATTCCGTTGTCCAAACCCGGTATTGCGATTGGATCAATTTTTGTCATTACGGTGGTGATGGGCGATTTCATCACGGTGCGCCTGATGAGTGGCGGACAAAGTGCGTCGGTCGGCTTGCAGATTTCCAATGAAATCGGTCTTTTGCAATATCCGGCGGCGGCGGCCAGTGCGGTGGTGCTGTTATTGACGGTGTTGTTGATCGTTGCAGCCCTGTTGCGGCTGGTTGATATCCGCAAGGAGTTGTGAAATGGCGATAAACCGCGAAAAACGCCCACTATCTTTTTATTTTCTTGCCGCTTTTTTTGCGCTGTTCGTGCTGTTTTTATATGGGCCGATGCTGACGATTTTTATTTTGTCGTTTCAGGGGCCGCGCGGGGGACTGACCTTTCCGATGAACGGATTTTCGGTCCACTGGTTTGGCAATCTGTTTGAGCAGCAGGCGGTGGGGGATTTTGGCGGATCGTTTCTGCGGTCATTGAAACTGGGCCTGATTGTCATGGTTGTGACCGTGGTGGTGTCGTTTATGGCGGGGCTGGCGTTTCGGCGGCGGTTTTACGGTGACAGCATTGTGTTTTATCTGGCGATTGCCAGCTTGATTGTACCGTCGATCCTGATTTCGTTGGGGATTGGTTTGCTGTTTAACATCGTCCAGATTCAGCCCAACTGGTTTACCTCCGCCCTTGGTGCACATCTGACATGGACGTTTCCGTTCGGGCTTTTGATCATGTTTGCGGTGTTTAACCGGTTTGACCGGTCCTATGAAGAAGCGGCACGTGATCTGGGCGCATCGCCGTGGCAGACCATACAATACGTGGTGTTGCCGATGGTTGCACCCAGTCTGATCGGGGTGGCGATGTTTTCCTTTACCCTGTCTTATGACGAGTTCGCCCGGACATTGATGACGGCCGGGGCGCTTAATACCTTGCCGCTGGAAATATATGGCATGACGACCAATGTGACGACGCCGGTTTTATATGCGCTAGGCACGGTGACGACCGGATTTTCCTTTGTGGTGATTGCGGTTGCTCTTGGCACCCTTGTCATCTTGCGCCGCCGGGGGGCGAAATGATGCGCAGGATTGCCGTGATCAACCCAAATATGTCGGTGGCCTTCACCGACAAAATCCGCGATCAGGCCGACAAAATTGCCTTTGCCGGAACCGAGATTGTCACCCTTAACCCGTCCTTTGGCCCGGCCAGTATTGAGGGATATTACGATGCCGCCTTTGCCAGTGTCGGTTTGCTGGCCGCGATGCGAGACATCGCGCCCCAAGGTATTGATGGATATGTGGTGGCCTGTTTTGACGATACCGGGGTGGATGCCGCACGGTGTCTGAGCCCGGTTCCGGTGATCGGCCTGTGCGAGGCGGCGTTGCGTTTTGCCGCCATGATTTCCGGGCGATATGCGATTGTCACACCAATGCCGGTGTCGGTGCGGCCCTTGCAGCATCTGGTGCACAAATATGGTGCAGATCGTGATTGCGTTGTGCGGGCGGCGGGGGTGCGGACCCTTGATTTTGAAAATGAAAATGCCGCGGTGGCTTATCAGGCGCTGGAACGCACCGCCCGGCAATGTCTTGCCGATGACGGGGCAGAGGCAATTGTTCTGGGTTGTGCCGGGATGACCGATATTGCCGACCGGTTGGCCGATGATCTGGGCGTGCCGGTCATTGACGGGGTGTCGGCGGCGATCAAGATGATCGAGGCTATGGCGGCACTGGGCCTGAAAACCAGTAAACACAGCAGTTATGCCCATCCGCCCGCCAAGAAATATGACGGCATTTTCGCAGAATTTGCCGTGCAGTCTGCATAGAAAGGCGCATTGCGCCGTCCGAAATGACGGCAGATTGCGATTTTATTTTTGCTTCGCACAATATTTGCAATCAAAATCCTTTTGCCTGTGCAAAAATGCTGCTTTCCAAGGACATAAACAGGGATTAAATCCATTCGGATAGCATGACGATGCGTCGCATGCGGTTGCATTGTGCGATACTGTCACAATGCTGCCGTGATCCATCGGCAAAAGCCCCTTTATGTCAAGCAAAGCATCTGGCGAGAAGAACATGCGTTTTTACCAACGGGTTGGCCTTAACGGGCTTTGGACGGGCATGATGATGTGCGCCGTTATGGCAGGCGGATGGACGATTGATCCCGCCCCGGCCAGAGCCGAAGACCAGCCAGCCCCGCCGGTAACAGAGCCAGCGACCCCTGTTGCAGAAGCCGTTGCGGCAGAAGAACCCGACGAAGATCAATCTGCGCCGGTTGCAGAACAATCGCCTGCCGCCGATGTGCAGGCGGACCCCGAATCTGCGGCAGACTCGGATGTCCCGGCAGAACCCGAAGCGGAAATTGTACCCGAAGTCATGGCACCCGAGCCTTTCAGTCCGGAGTTGGTGATCGAACGGGCGCGTATTCTTGCCGAAAAGCCTTTTGAAAATCCGCGGCGCGATCTGCCTGCGGCATTGAGTGACCTGAATGCCACGCAATATGGCAAAATCAAATTCCGCCCCGATCAGGCCTTTTTTAGCGGATCACCATCCGGGTTCGAGATGGAATTGCTGCATCCCGGCTATATGTATGATGTGCCGGTGGCCATCAACCTGATCGAAAAGGGCACGATCCGCCCGGTTCCCTATTCCGCCGGATTTTTTGATTTTGGAGACAGTGGCGTATCAGGTGATACGACCGGGGTGACCGGCTATGCCGGGTTGCGGTTGCGCTACCCGTTAAATGACATCAATCGCAAACAGGAATTTGCCGCCTTTTTGGGGGCGACCTATTTTCGGGTTTTGGGTCGGAACCAGCAATATGGGCAATCCACACGCGGGCTGGTGATCGATATTGCAGGACCGGGCGGCGAGGAATTTCCGGTATTTCGCGAATTCTGGATCGAAGAACCGACGGATCAATCTGGCACCCTCATTGTGCATGCGCTGCTGGATAGTGCCCGTGTGACCGGGGCCTATCAATTTGCCATCACACCGGGCACGAAAACCGTGACGGCAGTACAAGGCAAATTGTTTTTCCGCGAACAGGTGGAAAAGATCGGTCTGGCCGCACTGAGCAGCATGTTCCTGCATGGCGAACAGAAACGTCGCGATTTTGACGATTATCGCGACGAAGTTCATAACAGCGACGGGCTTTTGATCCATAACGGATCGGGCGAATGGCTGTGGCGACCGCTTGAAAATCCGCAAGATTTGCAAATCAGTTCGTTTCTGGATCAAAGCCCGCGCGGGTTTGGCCTGTTGCAGCGCGACCGCGATTTTGACCATTATCAGGATCTGGATGCCCGGTTTGAAAAACGCCCCGGCTATTGGGTCAAGCCTGTTGGGGATTGGGGCAAGGGCCATGTCGAATTGATCGAAATTCCGTCGCCCGATGAAACCAATGACAATATTGTGGCTTTCTGGGTGCCCGACAACCGCCCCGATGCGGGCAGTTCAATGGAATTTTCCTATGAACTGAGCGCGATTACAGATGGCAATGATCGTCATCCCTTTGCCCGTGCGACAGATACGCGCATTACACCGGCACCGGCCATTGATGGCAATGTTGGGCGGCGTTTTATTGTGAATTTTGCCGGGGGGGAACTGGATTATTACCTGTCGGATATTGGTAATCTCAAGGCCAATATCGGTGCGCTGAACGCCGATGTCAGCAATGTCCGCATCATTGCCGATCCCAAAAATGGCGGCATTCGGGTGATGTTTGATCTGGTGGCACGGGGCAATGCTACGACCTCGGACCTCCGGGCTTTTATCAGCTATCGTGACCGGGTCTTGAGCGAAATCTGGACAATGCCGTGGGTATTCTGAAACGGATGAGCCTGTCCGGGTGGGGGATAAAAAGATGAAAGACGATTTGAAAAGTCTGGAAGGCCTTGATCCGGCGGTACGGCTGGCGGGGCCGGGTCGAAAATTGCGCCGGTTCTTTCTGTTTGGTGCGGCACTGGTGACCACGGCCTATGCGTCGTGGATGATGGCCGATGTTCTGGCCGCCGATCAGTTGACCATGATGGAAGCGGTAGTGGTGACGTTTTTCACCATCAATTTTGCGTGGATATCCCTGTCCTTTTATACCGGCGTTGTCGGTGTGTTTTTGCGTGCCTTTGGGTTGGACGCCCTCACATTGCGCCGCCTGCGCCCTATTAAGCGCAAGGGGCGTTTGCGGTCGAAAAATGTTGTGATCATTCCGGTTTATAATGAAAGTCCGAACCGGGTGTTTGCCGGGTTGCGTGCGAGTTATGAATCACTGGTGGCGACCGGCGAAATTGATGCGTTTGATTTTTTTGTGCTGTCAGATACCCGCGATCCCGATATCTGGATCGCCGAGGAAATGGCGTGGGCGCGAACCTGTGCCGAACTGAATGCGCGCGGCAAGATTTTCTTTCGCCGCCGCCCGGAAAACACTGAACGCAAATCCGGCAATCTCAAGGAATTCTGTGAAACATATGCGGCCAATTATGACCATATGATCGTCTTTGATGCCGACAGTGTGATGTCGGGCGAGGCGATGGTCAATATGGCCTATATGATGGAAAACAATCCCGATGCGGGGATCATCCAGACCCCGCCGCAACCGACCGGTCGCATGACCCTGTTTGCCCGTGTCTTGCAGTTTATTTCGCGGGTGCATGGCCCGACCATGTCGGCGGGGCTGGCGTTTTGGTGCATGGGCAGCAGCAATTATTGGGGTCATAACGCGATCATTCGGGTGCAGGCCTTTATTGATTGTTGCGGATTGCCGGTCTTGTCGGGCAAGCCTCCGATGGGGGGACATATCCTCAGCCATGATTTTGTCGAGGCGGCTTTTATGCGCCGGGCCGGGTGGCGGGTATGGTTGATCCCCCAACTTGAAGGCAGTTGGGAAGAATTGCCACCCAACCTGATTGATTACGCCATTCGTGACCGGCGCTGGTGCCAGGGTAATATGCAGCATGCGCGTCTGATTTTTGCGCATGGATTCCGTCCGCTCAGCCGTCTGCATTTTTTCATGGGGGTGATGAGCTTTGTCTCCTCGCCATTATGGCTGTTGCTTTTGCTGAGTTCGACGGTGGCGACCTTGCAAAATGCCCGCCTGACACACAGTTTTTTCCCTGGTCAGTTCACCATGTTCCCGCAATGGCCGGTGGATCGGTCTTTTGAAATGCTGATGTTGCTTGTTTTCACCATCGGCATGCTGGTGGTGCCGAAGGTTATTTCGGTGCTGATGGTGTTTATCGGGCGGGACCGTCGCAAATATGGCGGTTTTGCCGTGCTGATCAGTGGTTTGCTTGAAATGATTTATTCCGCCTTGCAGGCCCCGATCATGATGATGATGCATGCGCGGTTTGTGTTTTCGGTTCTGACCGGAAATCAGGTTGGCTGGGACGCGCAGGAACGCGATGATACCGGTGTGCCGTTTATGTCCGCCCTGAAAACCCACAAGGGCATTATTGCACTTGGGTTGATCTGGGGGGCGGTCGCGATTTTTGTCGATCAGGCGTTTTTCTGGTGGCTGTCGCCGATTTTGGCTGGTTTGGTGTTCTCGCCGTGGCTTACTCATTGGTCCAGCAGCCTTGCATTGGGCAAAAAAGCGGCGGCGATGGGATTGTTTCTGACCCCCGAAGAAACCGCGACTCCGGACGAACTTGCCGCCCTATACCGCCTGAAAGAAGCCGGTTTGGGGGATGATGTGCGTGACGGGTTGTTACAACTGATCGAAGATCCCTATGCCAATGCCTTGCACAGCGCTTTGTTACCGGCACAAAAACCGGATCGCCGTACCCAGATTGAGGTCGGAATCATCTATGAAAAACTGGCCCGGCTGGGGGTTGAAGCCCTGACGCGCGAGGAGAAATTCAAGATTATGTCATGGCCGGTCAAGCCTTTGGACCAGATCATGGCAGGGCAGAATATTGGCGGTTCGGATCATCCTGAAACATCAACTTCTTTCGCACCTGCGAAAAAGGGATAGCCCCATGTTCGGCACGCATGGGACTTGCCCTTAAATCGTCTTGATTTCGGCAAAATATGGCACAATATCGGCGGTAAGATTATTGAATTCAAATGACTGGCCGTCGCCGTCATGAATTCCTTAAAAGCCGGACAGGACAGAAAATGTTTGAACAGATGTCTTTGCCTCATGCCGAAAAAACGACCGCAGCCGAGCCGGTTGCGCTGGGCAGGATGCTGCGCGATACCGCACGCGCTTGGACGCGTTCCTTTGGTGTTTCGGGCGAGGTGGCTGAACAGCGACTGGTTGACCAGTTGCGTGCCGCCCTTCGCGAAGATGTTACAGTTCTGGACGTGAACAGCAATTTTCAGGACGTCCTTGATCAGGCCGCCCATGATGCCATTGCCGGTTGGTTTGCGTATGTGACCCGCGATCAGGATTGTCATACCGGCAACCGTTTTGCGATGTTGCGTTGTGCCTTTTTGTCGGCCAATCGTGACGGCATCTGGAACGAGTGTTTTCTGGATCGTGACGGGTCGCTTCAGGACCTTGCTCTTGCCCTTCAGGTGCAAATGATGTTGCCGACCCCGGCGCGTAACAGCCGCGTGATGCCGCGTCAGTCTCTGGAACGTCAGGCTTCCTGAACAAAAAACCGGTTTTCAGAATGATTTCAAGGCGCCATCCGTGCAAACAGGTGGCGCCTTTTCTATTGCATTCCATGTGACTGCACGGCCAATACAATCAGGTCGCCAAAAAAAGGCCCACCCCAAAGGGCGGGCCAGTTCAGCGGGCGATAAGGACCCACCACATCAATGTGACAGGCCCCAAACGGTGTCAGGGCACACACACCCTGACACCGATCTTTTGTGCCATTATGTGGCAGAAAAGTTATACGATGCCGCAAGCAGGTCCAGCAGCCGGGCGACCGCCGGGTCATTGCGGCCATTATGTTCCGGTTCATGAAAAAAATCGGGCATCGGGGTTTTGTCGGGTGACAGGTTATAGCGGTCCGGGTCGGTGATGCCGATGGCACGCAACACGTCTTCGTCGGTAAAGAAACCACCGGTAATCTGTTGTGCCGGGGCGCATAACAGGGCATGGGCGGCATCGGCGATAATGTCGGGATGACGGGCGTGTCCGGTGTCAATGCCGGGAATCATGCTCAACGCGGCAGTATCAATCACCGTGACCGGCCACAGGGAATTAATACCGACCTTGCCGGTAAATTCGGCAGCCAGACCCAGTGTTACCAGACTCATGCCATATTTGGACATCGTATAGGCGGTGTGGTTGGCAAACCAGTGCGGGCTGAGATTAAGTGGCGGCGACATGGTCAGGATATGGGGGTTATCCGCCGCCAGCAAATGCGGCAGGCAGGCCTGCGCACAGGCAAAGGTGGCGCGGCTATTGACCTGATGCATCAGGTCGAACCGCGACATCGGGGTTTGCAGGGTCGGGGTCAGGTTGATCGCGCTGGCATTGTTGATCAGAATGTCGATACCGCCAAAGGTTTCGACTGTGTGCGCCACCGCATCGGCAATCTCGTTTTCATCGCGGATATCGGTTTTAATCGGCAAGGCCCGGCCCCCGGCGGCCTCGATTTCGGCGGCAGCAGTATGAATGGTGCCGGGCAGTTTCGGGTGCGGTTCATCGGTTTTGGCGATGATGGCGATATTGGCTCCGTCACGCGCCGCACGCAGGGCAATCGCCTTGCCAATGCCGCGTGATGCCCCGGTGATGAACAATGTTTTTCCTTTAAGACCGGTCGTGGCGTCAGTCATAATGCGGTTCCCTGTCGCGATGTTGCGGGGTTCCCAAAAGCCGGTTTGCGCTTTTCGATAAAGGCAGTAACACCTTCATAAAAATCAGGATCAAACGTGCAGGCGGCAAAGGCGTCCGCCTCGGCGGCAAGCTGTTCTGGCAAGGAATTGCCGGGGGCAGCATTTAGCAGCGCCTTGGTCTGGGCTAGGGCATGACGCGGGCCGTTAGCAAGCCGGATGGCAAGGGCAGTGGTGGCGGCATCAAGGTCGGCACTGGCAACCACCTGATTGATCAGCCCCAGGCGTTCGGCCTCATGCGCATCAAACCGGCCGCCCAGCAGGGCAATTTCCTTGGCCTTTTTCATGCCGACCAGCCTGACCAGCGAATGGGTCGCGCCGCCATCGGGCGATGTGCCGATATGGCAATAGGCAAGCGTGAAAATGGTATCTTCAGCGGCAATCGCCAGATCACACGCATTCATCAAACTGATGCCAAACCCGGCAACTGCGCCATCCACACGGGCGATAACCGGCTGGGGCAGGGTGGTCAGGCGCAAAATAACCTGATGGACCTGATTAATCATGGTGCGGATGGTGGATGAGGCTTCTGTTGCCGGGATGTCGGTTTGATGCAGCAAATCATGGAAAAACCTGACATCTCCCCCGGCCATAAAGGTGCCGCCACTGCCGCGCAATACCACCGCGCCGATGCTGTTTCCGGCTGCCTCGATCCGGTCAAGGGCCTCCATCAATCCTTTGGTCATCGCCTGATCCAGCGCATTGAGGCGGGCCGGACGGTTCAGCGTGATGGTGGCGATATGTTGATCGATATGCAGCAAGACCGCGTCGCTTGACGACATTGTTTTTTCCTTTCCTAAATCGCCGCAAGACGGGCTTCGATGGCGCTTTCGATATCGGTCCATCCCGCCAGCCAGTCCGGCATGTCGGGGGACCCGGTTTTCATCCCGACCAGCGCACAGACATGATCGGGGCGGACCACGCCATGCGGGCCGACAAACACCGCCTTGACCAATGCAAGGGCCAGGGTTTTACCATCGGCGACAAACCGTTGTTCGACGTAAAAGCCCTTTTCATCCCAAAACAGCGCCTGTGTTTCGAGGGTGAAGCGTTGAAACGGTTTGATCGAGCGTTTGAACCGCATGGTCGATATTGTGATCACCGGTTGCCATTTGTGTTTGAAGGCCTGCCGTACAATGCCGGTGCGCAGCATCAATTCGGTCCGGCCCAGATCCATCAGGGCGAAATAACGTGAATTGGTCATATGGATGTTGATATCAAGGTCGGTCGGCCAGGTGCGAAAGGCGACACTTGATAATGCCAACGGGTTCAGGGACGGTCGCAGCCGCGCCAGAATCAGGATACGGATCAGCCGGAACAACAGATTCACGACATCCTCCGGTCTTGAAAACAAACAGGGCTGTGACGCGGGGCCATGATCAGAATGCATCCTCATCCATTGCCATCATGGTGGCAGAACCCGACATGATGGCCGAAAACAATGCACCGGTTTGCGGCAGGATGCGTTCCATATAAAATTTGGCCGTGACCAGCTTGGTGCGATAAAAACCTTCGGGGTCATTATCAGCCTTGGCAAGGGCGATTTCGGCCATCTGCGCCCACATATAGGCAACCGCAACCAGACCAAACAGCCGCAAATAGTCGGTTGCCGCCGCCCCGGCCTCGTCGGGGTTTTTCAGGCCGCGCTGCGCGATTTCGCCGGTGGCCTGTTGCAGGCGCATGAACGCCTTGGCAAGGGGTTGCACAAAATCGCCCAGTTCTTCATCGCCGACATGGGATTCGATGTAATTTTGCACCGGGTGGAAAAAACGCCGCAAATAACGTCCGGCTTTGGCGGGCAATTTACGCCCGACCAGATCAAGGGCCTGAATGCCGTTGGTACCTTCGTAAATCTGGGCGATGCGGGCATCGCGGACATATTGTTCCATGCCCCATTCGCGGATATACCCATGCCCGCCCAGCACCTGAACGCCCAGATTGGTGGTTTCAAACCCCCAATCGGTAAACAGCGCCTTGACGATCGGGGTCATCAACTGCACGAATTCATCGGCTTCTTCGCGCTGCGCCGGGTCAGGATGATGTTTCATGGTGTCAAGCGCACGGGCCACCCAGATGCCCATTGCCCGCGATCCTTCGTTACAGGCACGCTGGGTCAATAACATCCGCCGGACATCGGGATGTACCAGCAGGCTGTCTGCTTCTTTTTCCGGGGATTTCGGCCCGGTCAGGGCGCGGCCCTGCAACCGGTCGCGGGCGTAACTTGCTGCCCCCTGACGGGATGCCTCGCCAAGGCCAAGCCCCTGAATGCCAACGGACAGGCGTTCCTGATTCATCATGGTGAACATGGCGGGCATGCCCTGATGGGGTTCACCCACCAGCCAGCCGGTGGCACCATCGAAATTCATCACACAGGTCGAAGATGCCTTGATGCCCATCTTGTGTTCAATCGACCCGCATTTGACCTTGTTGCGATCCCCTAATGATCCATCGTCATCAACCATGAATTTCGGCACGATGAACAGGGAAATGCCCTTGGTTCCCTTGGGTGCATCAGGCAATTTTGCCAGAACCAGATGGATGATGTTTTCCGTCAGGTCATGTTCCCCGGCCGAGATGAAAATCTTTGTGCCGGTGATGGCATAGCTGCCATCGTTGCGCGGTTCGGCTTTGGTGCGGATGATGCCCAGATCGGTGCCGCAATGGGGTTCGGTCAGGCACATGGTTCCGGCCCATGTGCCTGCGACCATTTTGGGCAGATATCTGGTTTTGATGTCGTCCGACGCATGACTGTGCAGGGCGGCATAGGCCCCATAGCTTAACCCCGGATACATGCCAAAGGAGAGATTGGCCGAACAGATCATTTCCTCGACCAGCGCATTCAGGGTTTTGGGCGCGCCCTGTCCGCCATAGGCGGGATCACAGGCAATCCCGGTCCACCCGCCTTCGGCAAATGTCTGATAGGCATCCTTGAAACCCTTGGGGGTTGTGACAACGCCATCTTCCCAGTGACAGCCTTCTTCGTCGCCGGTCCGGTTCAGCGGAAGCAAAACTTCTTCGCAGATTTTGGCGGCTTCTTCGAGAACTGCATCAACCACATCGGGGGTGAAATCCTCGCAACCGGGCAACTGGTTGATGTCGTTGTAATCAAACAGTTCGGTCAGGACAAAACGCATGTCGCGCAGCGGTGCCTTGTAATGTGCCATTGTTTTTTCCTCAGTTCCGCAAGGGTTTGCCGGTCAGCAACATATGTTCGACACGGGCCAGTGTTCCGGGATTGCGCACCAGTCGCATGAACCCCTCGCGTTCGAGTTCCAGCATGTCGTCTTCGGACAATTCCTGTGTGATATCGGTATCGCCCCCGGCCAGTGTACGGGCCAGTTCGCCTGCTACCACGCGGTCATAATCGGTGGCCTTGCCCAACCGCCAGAAACCGTCAACCGCCATTTCAAAGGCCACCCGTGCCGTTTCGCCGGGCAGGCGATACGTGATTTCAGTCGGGGCTTCGTAACCTTCGACCATTGCCAGTGCGCGGGTTTTTGCATCCTGCAACAGCCGGTTGCGGTTCATTGTGATGCCGTCATCAGGGCGGAAAAACAGATGTTCCTTTGCCTCGAACGCCGATTTGGCGACGGTGGCGACACTGATGATTTCAAATGCCTTGGCGGATGCGGCCATCGGGCCTTTGGGAAATTTCGGGTTTTCGGACCAACGCCGGATCATTTCCTTGCAACCGCCCCATGCCGGGATCAACCCGACCCCGGGTTCAACCAGCCCGACATAGGTTTCGGCATGGGCCTGTACTGCGTCACAATGCAATAATACCTCGCACCCGCCGCCCAGTGCCAGCCCGGACGGTGCGCCGACAACCGGGAAAGGTGCATATTTCAGGGCTTTGTAAGTTGCCTGTCCGGTTTCAATCAGGTTTTCAATTTCCGGCCAGACGGCGATATTGGCGGCAAACAGCGCCAGCCCCAGATTGGCCCCGGCAGAAAAATTGCTGCCTTCGTTATAAACCACCATTGCCTTGAACTGTTTTTTTACCGTGCGGATTGATGTTTTGAGCATCGCCATCACATCGGCATCCAGCGCATTCATTTTGGTATGAAATTCAAGGCAGGCGACGCCATCGCCAATATCCCAAAGCGATGCCGACCGGTTGCCGGCCACCGGTTCGGACCGGCGTTTGATGTCTTCCAGCAACAGGACTCCGTCGGGGCGGATGACTTCGGCATAATCGCCGTCAAAGCCAAGGCAAAAGAGTTTGCCATCCGTGACTTTGTAAAACGATTTTCCTGCGGCCTTTTGCAGAAGCGGCGGGATGTCGATCCCGTCGGCGGTAAGCATCGCAATCAGGGCATCAACGCCAATCGCGTCGATCAACTCGAACGGGCCGGTTTTCCAGTTATAGCCCAGCTTCATCGCCTCATCGACATCCGGGATGGCGGTTGCGGCTTCTTCGGCGATAAAGGCGGCATAGCCTAGGGTTTTACCCATAACAGCACGACCATATTCCCCCCCCTTGTCCGGGAAATTCATCAGGCTGTGCGGGTTTTTTCCGGCGGCACGGACACTTTCAAGGCGGGCTTTTTGCGATTTGGCGAAGTCACCGGTGGCAAGATTGACCGATTCCTTGACCTTTTCGCCACCACTGCGATTAAGGCGGTAAAAGCCGCCCTTGCCCTTGCGACCGGTATAGCCATCGGCAATCAGATTTTTGACCAGATCAGACTCGCGGTAAATGGCATGAAACGGGTCCGATTTTGGCAGGGCCCCGGCCATGCTGGCCTGCACATGGGGCATCAAATCCAGCCCGACCAGATCCATCAGGCCAAAAACGCCGGTTTTGGGAATGCCAAAGGGACGGCCAATCACACTGTCGGCTTCTTCAACGGTTAGATGACGATCCATCGCCTCGGTCATGGCAGCCTGAATCCAGTAAACCCCCAGACGGTTGGCGATAAAGCCCGGTTTGTCATGGCAGGTGATACAGGTTTTACCCAGACGATGATCGGCAAATTGCGTGATTTTATCGATCACACCATCGCGCGTGGCGGGGCTTGCAACCAGTTCCAGCAACCGCATATAACGCGGCGGATTGAAAAAATGGGTGATGATGAAATCGCGGGCGAAACCGGTTTCCATGCCGTCAATCAGGGTGGCAAGCGGAATGGTTGATGTGTTGGATGACACCACCGATCCCGATTTGCGAACCGCCCCGATTTTTTTGTAAAGCGCCTGCTTGATATCGAGGCGTTCAATCACCGCCTCGATGATCCAGTCGCACTCGGTAATTTTGCCAAGGTCATCCTCGATATTGCCGCAAGTGATCAGATTTGCGGCACGTTTGTTCATGAACGGGGCCGGGTCGGCCTTTTGCAGTTTTGCGACCGCACTGGTGGCAATCACATTGCGGTCCGATGCGCCGTCCGGAACGATGTCAAGCAACAGAACCGGCGTTCCGGAATTGGCGATATGGGCGGCGATTCCGGCCCCCATCACACCGGCGCCAATGACGGCGACCTGTTTGATGCCAGTATTCATGTCAGACATTACATCGCCTCCAGAATCGTTGCGATGCCCTGTCCACCACCAATACATTGCGATGCCAGCGCATATTTGCCGCCTTCGCGTTTCAGCAAGGACGCCGCCTTGCCGACAATACGCGCCCCCGTCGCCCCCAAAGGATGGCCAAGGGCAATGGCTCCGCCATCGATATTGACGATTTTCGGATCAAGGCCAAGTTCGCGGATGCTGACCATGGCCTGCGAGGAAAAGGCTTCGTTCAGTTCGACAATATCAAGGTCGGAGGCAGTTATTCCGGCACGCTTCAGGGCTTTTTTGCTGGCCCCTATCGGGCCGATACCCATAATTTCTGGTAGGCAACCATCAATCGCCACCGATTTGATGCGGGCCAGTGGTGTCAGACCGTTCTTTTTGGCGAAGTCTTCGGAACAGACCAGAACCGCCGACGCTCCATCGGTCAGGGGCGAAGATGTGCCCGCTGTTACCACACCATCGGCGCGAAAGGCCGGTTTGAGATCGGCTAGGCCTTCGGCGGTGGTGTCCGGGCGGATACAGCCATCATCGGTTACGGTGCCATCCGGGGTATCAATCGCGATGATTTCATCGGTGAACTTTCCGGCTTTTTGGGCACTGTCGGCCTTTTTGTGGCTTTCAACAGCAAAGGCTTCCTGATCGGCACGCGACAGGTTCCATTTGGCGGCAACATTTTCGGCGGTATCACCCATGCCGATATAGGCCTCGGGCATGGTTTTGTATAATTGCGGGTTGGGCATCGGGTTAAAGCCCATCATCGGCACCCGGGTCATGCTTTCGACCCCGGCACAGATAAAAACATCCCCCGCACCAATCGCAATTGCCCCGGCGGCCTGGTGGATTGCCTGCATCGACGATCCGCAAAACCGGTTGACCGTCACCCCGCCGACGGATCGCGGCAATCCGGCCAGAAAGGTGATCAGCCGGGCGACATTAAGGCCCTGTTCGCCTTCGGGAAAGGCACAACCCAGAATCAGATCCTCGATGGTTTTTGGGTCAATGCCGCTTTGATCGACCAACCCGCGAACGACGGTTGCGGCCAGATCATCGGGCCGTATTTTGGCCAAAGCCCCCTTGCGGGCAAGGGTAAAGGGGGACCGGACATATCCGGCGATAACGGCTTGGGTCATGGTGATGTATCCTTCCTGTGCTATCGGTGATTTCGGGTCCGTAAATCATTACGAATCCGGATCAATCCCTTTTTCTTTCAGCGCCTCAATCGATTGCTGTTCGATTTCGCGCAATTCATCGAGCGTGACATCCAGTGCGATCCGTTGTTCTTCCAGTTCTTCCATCCGGTGGCGAACCTGCCCTAACAGCATTTTGATCTGCCCGGTCTGGGTCGGATCGGCGGCATAGAGGGCGAGGTAATCGGCAATCTCGCGCAGGCTGAAACCCAGTCGTTTGCCGCGCAGGATGATCAGCAGGCGGGCGCGGTCCTGACGTGTATAGACCCGGGTGGCCCCGGCCCGCTGTGGTGCCACCAATCCCTTTTGTTCATAGAAGCGGATGGTGCGCGGTGTGATGCCAAGATCTTTTGCCAGTTCCGGCACTGTGTAGAATGGAACGTCTGTTTTTGTCATGTCGTCGCCCTATTGGTACATTTTTTGATCTTAACGTCAATTAGTTTACGTTAACGTCAGTTACATTTTTTACAATATATGTGAACCTGACGTAACGTATTGATTTATTAAGATGAACTGGCCGTTTTTTGCCGTTCTTCCTCAATCAGTTCTTTTTTCGACAGCTTGCCGACCATGGTTTTGGGCAGTTCATCCCGCAATTCAATGTCGCGCGGCATTTCGATTCGCGAAATTTTGTCTTCCAGAAAATCCCGCAAATCATTCGGGGTGACATTGATGATGCCATCCTTCAGTCGGACAAAGGCCTTGGGGGCCTGACCGCGATAGGGATCTGGCACGCCAATCACCGTGACTTCGGCAATATCGGGATGCAGATACAGGGCTTCTTCAATGGCGCGAGGATAAACATTATAGCCGCTGCACAGGATCATGTCCTTGAGGCGATCAACCAGAAAGATATAACCGTCCTTATCGCGAAAACCGACATCGCCGGTGCGCAGCCAGCCATCAAGAAAGGTCGCCTTGGTCGCATCGGGGTTTTGCCAGTATTCCGGCATGACCTGTGGCCCGCGTATGCAAACCTCGCCTTTTTCGCCGTCGGCGACGGTGTGCGAGAGCCGGTCCAGTGACCGGATTTCAATTTGCGTACCGGGTAGCGGCACCCCGATGGAGCCTTCCCTGTTCACGCCCAGAAACGGGTTGCAGGTGCAGACCGGGCTGGCTTCGGTCAGACCATATCCTTCGACAACCTTGGCCCCGGTGATGTCTTCAAAGCGGTGCTTGACTTCGACCGGCAGGGGGGCGCCGCCGGAAATACAGCACCGTACGGAAGACAGATCATGTTTCGGGGTTTCGGGTGAATTGTTGATCGCGGTGTAGATCGTCGGCACGCCTGGAAAGATCGTCACCTTCTTGCGATCCAGTGTTTTCAGCAAGGCATCAAGTTCAAAGCGCGGATGCAGAACCAGCTCCGCCCCGATATTGACCGATGTATTGAGCGCGACCGTCATCGCAAAGACATGGAAAAACGGCAAAACGCACAGGGTAACTTCGTGACCGGGCCGGGCACCAGGCATCCAGCGGGTCAATTGATCGACATTGGCGCTCAGATTCGCATGGGTCAGCACGGCACCCTTGGGTCGCCCGGTGGTGCCGCCGGTATATTGCAGCACCGCCAGATCATCGACCTTGCAAGGAGGAATGGCCTTGATCGGAGGACAACTGGCAAGGCGGGAATAGGGGATATGGCGTAAATCCGACGGGATATCGGCCAGTTCGCTGCGCTTGAACAGGGCGAACAACACGCTTTTGACCGGCGGAAGAATGTCGCTCATTTCACAAACGACGATCCGGCGCAGACAGGTCTCGTCAAAACAGGCGGCGACCTTGGGGTAAATCTGTTTGAGGTTGAGCGTCACCATCAACCGGACGCCGGAATCGTTGATCTGAAAGGCGATTTCGCGTTTGGCATAAAGCGGGTTGAAATTGACCACCACCCCGCCGCATTTCAGAATCGCATAATAACACACGACATAATAAGGCGTGTTGGGCAGGCACAGGCCAACCTTGTCACCCTTGCGCACGCCAAGTTGGCGAAACCCTTCGGCGACCCGGTCAATCTGTTCGGCGATGTCGTGATAGGTGTAACTGCGCCCCAGAAAATCGACGCAGGGACGGTCGGCAAAGCGGGCGACGGCATCGTCAAAAATATCATGGACCGGGCGCATGCGCACCGGCGCGTCAAGATCAACACCGGGAACATCGCCCGGCAGGATCGAAGGGCTGGTCGTGGAAACCTGAACGTTTGTATGTATCATTTGCGTTAACTCCATTACGTTAACGTCACATTGCGGGCGACATACGCCCGGTGTGATGCCGGAACCCCGACCGCACACCGGACAGTATAACCGATCAGAACTTGAAATTCGCCTGCAAGGCGATGATGTCGACCTCGGATTCGTAGGTGCCGCTATATGTGCCAACGGTGGAGCTGTTCAGATTGATATCGGCAGAATGGGCAAAAATATGGGTATAGCCCAGACTGACATCAGCCCAGTCAGCCGCCTTGTAAGTTGTACCCAACGACACCCAATAGCGGTTGGAGTCAGGTAGGCGTACTGACCGGTATTTATCTTTCACCGGGGTTTCGTCAAATGCAACACCACCGGTAAAAGCCCATCTGTCATCATGCTGATAACGGGCACCAAGGCTGTAGAACCATGCACTTCCCCATTTATATTCGTCAGAACTGAAATTTTGCGTCCCGGCAATCAGGATGTTGGTATCGCCGCCAAAATGAAAGTCCAGCGTGTCGATGGAATTCCAGTTGGTCCATTGGGCATCGGCCATCACGGTCCATTTTTCCCCAATATCCTGTGCGATGCCAAAGGTGACGGCTTCGGGTGTGCTAACCTTGGCCGTGGCCGTTTGATTGCGATATCCGGCGGCCTGTGCACCGGTATCAAATTTGATATCGCCTTCCAGATTATGGGTGATGGTCGAATTATAAGCCGCCCCGATGCGGGTGCCGGGCATAAATTCCCAGTTTGCACCGGCGGTCCATCCTGCTGCCAGATCATCGCCGGTGACGTCGCTATTGCCCTCGCCCTGACCGGGAAAAGCCACTGATCTGGCAAGACGGGCATCCATATGCTGAATTTGCGCACCTGCGCCCAGCGACAGGCCGTTATCAAAGCGATAGGCAACCAGCGGCTTGATGTTCACGGTTTTGATGGCTGAGGTTGTGCCAAAAAAGCGTCCTGAAAAATCCGGTTCGTAATCGGTCACCAGTCCCCAGGGCGAAGTCATGGAAATACCAATATTAAGTTGGTCCGTCAGTTTCCAGACCGCATGGGCATTGGGGACAAAGGCATCCTGTGCGAAATCACCATAATCGGTTCTGGAAACATTACGTCCTGCCGTCAGGGTACCGGTGGTGGCTGAACCGTTGCTCATGGTCGAACGCGGAATGATCAATGCGCCACCGGCACTGTAGCTGGTTTCGTCAAAATGGCCGACATTGGCCGGGTTATAGAAAATCGTCGAGGCATCGGTCGAGAGGGTGGACATCCCGGCATAGGATGATCCCTGTAAGGTGCCGCTGGTTTCGCGGACCTGAAAGCCCGAGGCATGGGCCGTGCCTGCCGATGCAAGCAGGGCCAAAATAGCAGTTACGGACGCTGCCCCACAGAGGCAGCCCTTTCTGGACGTTATCATCATCAGTTTCTCCCTGATACGAAGCTGGTTATTGTTGCGCCTTGGGCGCCCGCTTGCGTTTTCTTGTGCGGTTACGGTAGATCGACCCTGATGAAGTCGATGTCGTAACCTTTTCTTTTAAAGCTGGTTTTCAGCAATTTTCCGTCTTCGCCGTACCAAAGGTCGCGGCTGACATCCCCGCTCATGATGTAATGACGGGCGGGGTATGTTTCATCGCCCAGCGTGAGGGTGCCGTTTTCGGTCTTGTCGATGCGCACCGTGTGTGGGGTGGCATCAATCACACTATAGAGATGGTCTTTGGTGGTTACCTGTTCTGACCACAGGGTCAGGGGCCATGCCCCGTTGCACGCTTCGCGACGGGGCGTGTTCTGCCCGGCCAGTTCATAACAGTCACCGTCATATTCGGCGAGAAAGGCATAAGGCGTTCCGTCATCACTGGTTTCGGTCGAAACCGACACCAGATTGCCGTCACGCCAGATTTCGCGCCGCTTATGGTGGTACTGAAAGGTCAGAAACAGGACCCGGACATCTGTCTGGGTCGTGACATCAACCGCAAGGCCATCCGGGCTTTCGGTAAATGTTACGGTTTCAAAACCAATTGGTTCGCCATCTTTAAAGACTTTGTAATTCAGGGGTTCTTCTGCATGGCTCGACACCGGTACCAGACCGGTGATAGCCATGATCAGTCCCAGCGCATAGAGGCGTTTGTTTGGTTCGGACATATCGACATCCCCCTCATTTTCCGATCAATCCAGCCGTGCGGAAAGTTTCGCTGCAATCCCCATCGACCCTTTCACCTTGACCTTGCCCATCGTGAAGGCGAGCATCGGATCCAGTTTTCCAGCCAGCATTTTGGCCAGATTGGCTTGCGAGATTTTCAGGATGCAATCGGCATCCTCCAGCGGGTCGTCGGTAATGTCGGGTTGTGGTCCGGTGGCATCAATCACCACATGACCGTCATCGCCACAATCAAAGGCGATCACGGCATTCAGGCCCCGCAATTGCGGCAATTTCGTCCTGATGGTTTCGAGGATGGCTTCCACGAAATCCTCCCTGTTTTTTGATGGTCTTGTTTTTGTTTGTGGGGCAACTGTAACTCAAAGTGACGTATACGTAAATCAATTTACGAATAGGTGATAACGAAAGATTGCAGGCCCTTGATTGGCAATAAAAAATCGGCTTGGAACACATAAAAAAACAGGCCCGGCAAGAGATGCCGGGCCTGTGATGACATGATCGGACAGAGTGGTGTCGGGCGGGTATCAGGACACGATTTGCCAACTGCCATCGGGTTGCTGACAGGCAGTGCCATAAGTTTGTTGTGGCGTGCCTGCGATGGTCGCGGTGGCGGTATATTCCCGGCAATACCGGTTATCCGGGGTTTGCCAGGACCGGGTTGGCGTCATGTTGAACTGTTGGTGCGAATCAGGATTGACCCAGCTTGCGGTTTGGCCGTCCGGGACACGGTTCAGCGCATAGCCGGTGCAGGCCTGATCGGTTTGATCCATCCCCTGCCCGATGGCGTGACCGCCGAGCAATCCCAGAATCGCTCCGCCAATCACCGCGGCCATGCGGCCATCGCCCTTGCCAATCGTCGAACCGGCTGCGGCTCCAGCGGCTCCACCCAGAATCGCGCCGATGACGTCGCGATTGCATTGCAGGAAATTGCCATTGGGTACAAACATATTGCCGCCGTTATGAACCGGTACCGGGTGTTTTGGGCCGGGGCCGGGATGCATTCCCGGATTTTTGGCGCGATAACCATGTGCCGGGGCATGGGGCGGCGGATCGGCCAGAACCGGCGATGTCAGGGTTGTGGCAAAAATCATGGCGACAAGGGCTGTAACAAGGCGTTGGTTTCGGGGTTTTTTCATGTTTTCCATCATGATGGTTGAGGCTGTGCAGGCTATCCTTGCAAGGTTTCACGGTGCAGCCCGGAAAAACTGGCGGCCTTATTGCCGGGCCTTGTCATTTTCATGCAGAATATAGCCGACCCCGGCCCCGGCAACGCCACCAATCGCCGCACCACAGCTGACACAGCCGCCGGTAATAACGGTGCCGACCACGCCAACACCGGAACCAATGGCGGCCCCGCTCAGCATTTTCTGGTCTCGGTCACTCAAATTTGTGCAGGCCGAAAGTCCAAAGGTTGCCACTGCGATGGCCATGATTGCTGTCTTTTTCATCTCATGTCCCTTTCTGTCGTTTTTGGGGTCTTCGATCCTGCCGAAAACCCGTAAACAGGTTCCCAAAATCAGAATGCCTGACCTTTAAGGATGCGATAGGGCAAAGATGTGGCGGATTAAGGCATGGATTTAAGGAGTTAGGCGGGCTGTCTGTTTCAAACGTGATGGCTGGCGTTTGCGGCGTTGCAACCGATGGCAACAGCCGCTAGCCTGCGGGCAAACAAGATCATCCGGGGAACGTTCATGACTTTTACTGCCTGGCTGTCGGTGGCGGTCATTTGCATTTTGGGCGCGATGACGCCGGGGCCGAGTCTTGCCGTTGTGTTGCGCCATTCACTGCATCAGTCGCGTCGGGCGGGTTTTGCCTGTGCGCTGGCGCATGGGGCGGGGATCGGGTTTTATGCAGTGATCACGATGGCAGGTCTGGGTATTTTGTTTCAGACCGTGCCGGCCTTTCGCAATATCGTCAGTGTGATGGGCGCACTCTATCTGATCTGGCTGGCGGTCCGGGCGTGGCAGGCCGCCGGAAGCAGCGCACGGTTTGCATCCGGACAGGGCGGTTTACAGGCCCAAACCATGATGCAGGCGGTGCGTGACGGTTTCATGATTGCCTTCCTCAATCCCAAAATCGCGCTGTTTTTTCTGGCGCTGTTCAGTCAGTTTGTCTCGCCGGAATTTGGTTGGGGTAGCAAGGCATTGCTGGCCTTTACCGCCGCCGCCATTGATGCGGTGTGGTATTGCCTGGTCGCGGTCGGATTTTCGCATGGGGCGGTTTTGCCGTGGCTCAAACGCCATGCCGGGATGATCGAACGGTTGATTGCCGTACTGTTTGTGCTGGTCGCCGGGCGTGTGCTGTATGATATTCTGCCTGTTTTCTAGCCTTATCCTTGCGGAGAAACCCGATGACTGAATTGCAACCTGTTGATCCTGCTGCCGATCCGGCGGCACGGGGATTTCGGCGTTTGACGCCGCATCTGGGTTTTTTGGCCGCCCTGTTGTTGTTGGCGCTCAATATGCGCGGTTCTATCGTTGTGATGGGGCCGTTGGCCGAAACGGTGGGGATCGATTTGTCTCTGTCGGCAACGCAACTGGGCCTGCTGACGACCATTCCGATCCTGTGTTTCGGAGTATTGTCGGTGTTTGCGCCGCGCCTTGGGCAACGTTATGGAATCGAAACGACGTTGGTGGTGATGTTGATTCTGGTTGCCGTCGGGCAGGGTCTGCGGTCCACCGGGATTTACGGAGTGATGGTCGCCGGGACGCTGGTTTTGGGATCGGCGATTGCGGTGATGAATGTGCTGACGCCATCACTGGTGCGGCGCAGTTTTCCGGCGCGGGTCGCGATGGTCACTGCCCTTTATACCTTTACGATGTCAAGCGGGGCGGCCTTTTCGGCATGGATTGCCATTCCGGTGCGCGATGCGATGGGGGGTGACTGGCGATATGCGCTGGGCATCTGGGCGGTTGTGGCGGTGATTGGTTTTGTCTGTTGGTTGCCAATGTTGCGGTATCGGCATCGCAATGCGGTGTCGGGCCTTCCGGCGGCCTCATTATGGCGCAATCGTGAGGCCTGGGTGCTGAGTCTGTTTTTTGGTTGTCAGTCGCTGGTGTTTTATACCGGGATTGCGTGGGTATCGAAAATCTTTATCGATTCCGGGATATCCGAGGCCGAAGCGGCAACCCTGCTAACACTTTTCAATATTTTTGGTATTCCGGCGGCATTTCTGGCCCCCCTGATTTATTCGGTGATTCCCAACAAGAAACTGGCAATGACGGTATTGCATTTGCCGTTTTTGATCGGGGTGCCGGGTTTTGCCTTTGCCACCACCAGTTTCCCCTATGTCTGGGTGATTTGCATGGGGCTGGGTCAAGGCAGCATGATCAGCATTGCCCTGACTCTGGTTGGCATGCGCGGGGCGGACCCGCAAACATCGGCACGATTATCGGGCATGTGCCAGTCTTTGGGATATTTGCTGGCGGCGATTGGCCCCGTGCTGTTTGGGGCGTTGTATGACGTTCTGGGCGGCTGGCGGGTGCCGCTGATGATCCTGTTTGGGGTTCTGTGCGTGCAATATCTGGCCGCCCTGCGTGCCGGGTCAGCCGAAAAAATCAGCGCCTGATTTCAGATAAAAGGCTTTGTCGTTCGTTTTATGTTTAACCCGCCGGATATTCCGGCGGGTTATTTGGCTTTGACACACGGCGTAGCCTTGTTTCAGGCCGGGTGGATGCCTTGACGACAGGTGACAATCATTATAATAATGCAAATCATTATTAATATTAATTCCGAGGCAGCATCGGGTCCTGTGTGCCTTTTTCCGCGCCTTTTTTCCCGTTTTCAATCCAGGAGAAACCGCCATGACCGGAAATAATTTCAAGACAGCAGCCGAAGCCTGGGCCGCGATTTCCAGCGGCACGGCCAAGGGATATACCCGCGACATCGCCGACGAAATGGAGATCAGCGAGGGGGAACTTGTGGCGGCGGGATGCGGTGATAATGTCATTCGTCTTGATGCCGACTGGGGGGATGTGATCACGCGCCTGAGCGAGCTTGGCGAGGTGATGGTACTGACCCGTAACGAGTCTGTGGTTCATGAAAAGACCGGCATGTTTGGCAAGGTCAGCATCAATGGCGAAATGGGCCTTGTGTTGAATCATGACGTGGATTTGCGGCTGTTTCTGGGGCATTGGGGGCATGGTTTTGCCGTGGAAACCAACACAGCCAAGGCCGGTCAACGTTGCAGTTTTCAGTTTTTTGATCATGATGGCACCGCCATTCACAAGGTTTTCCTGACCCAAAACTCAAATACCGCGGCGTATGACGCACTGGTCGCAGAATGGCGTGCCGATAACCAGTTGCCGGAAATCGAGGTTTTGCCACCCCTGCCCAAACCGGCCCTGTGCAGCGATGACGCGGTTGATCTTGAGAATTTCCGCGCCCATTGGCGGCGCATGACCGATGTTCATCAGTTTCATGGTCTGTTGCGCGATTTCAATGTGGGCCGCCATCAGGGATTGCGTCTGGTCGGGCCGGAATTTGCCGAAAGGCTGGATGTCGGGTCCCTGCGCATCTTGCTGAAAAAGGCCGCATTGCAAGGGGTTTCGATCATGGTGTTTGTCGGCAATCGAGGTGCGATCCAGATTCATACCGGTCCGATCCAGACCATCCGCGAGATGGGGGACTGGATCAATGTCATGGATCCGACATTTACATTGCACCTTCGTAACGACCATATTTCCGAGGCATGGCTGGTGCGCAAACCGATCCGCGAAGGCAGAATCACCACGGTCGAACTGTATGATGCAGATCTGAACAATTTTGCGATTTTTTGTGGTGAACGTGCCCCAAAAGATCCCGAAAACAGCCAGTGGCGCGATCTGGCTCAATCCCTGCCGCGTGATGGCGGCACCAAAAATGCTGCGGCGGAGTAAAAAGATGCGGTTTATCGTTTTCGTTCTGGCCGCGATGATCGGACTGGTCAGTATATGGTCGGCGGGATATGCCAGCGAACCGGCATCGCCGCAACGGGTGATTACCGTGGGCGCACCGGCCACCGAAATTGTCTTTGCCCTGGGTGCCGGGGATCGGGTGATTGCCACCGATACCACCAGCACCTTGCCCGAAGCAGTGGGTGACTTGCCCAAGGTTGGCTATATGCGGACACTGGCGACCGAAGGGATCGTCGGGTTGAAACCCGATCTGATTCTGGTGGTTGAAAAAGCCGGGCCGGATGCAGCGCTGAAAGATCTTGTGGCGCTGGGCATTCCGGTGGTCAAATTGCCATCCCTTGATCATCTTGCCAATCTGCCTGACGCAATCCGGATTACCGCCGATGCCTTGCATCTTGGTGATATCGGGCAGGAAATGGCGAGCCGGGTCCGGGATGATATTGCCTCGATCCAGAATATGGCCGGGGCGGATCATGCCAAAATCGTTTTCCTGATGGCGGTGGGGCATGGTCAACCGATGTCGGCGGGGCGCAATACCACGGCAGATGAAATCATTCATCTGGTTGGTGGTGAAAATCCGATGGACAGTTATGACGGGTTCAAGCCGGTATCGCCCGAGGCGATTACCGCCGATGCATCGGATTATGTCTTGATGCCAGATTCAACCTTGGACCACTTTGGCGGGTTGGCGGGCCTGTCCCAGCATCCGGCACTGGGCCTGCACCCGGCGGTGGCACAGGGCCGGGTTTTGACGATGTCGTCTTCGACTATTCTGGGGTTTGGCCCGCGTTCGGTGGGCGAAATACGTCTTCTTGCCGAAAAATTGCATAATATTTCTGATCCGAAATGAGTTTGCCTAATGCCGTCAGGATGTCTTTGACCCGGTTTCCGTCGCGCACCGGTCTGGTGTTGCTGGTGATGGCAGTGATCTTGTTGATGACGCTGGTGATATCGCTGGGCGCGGGTGGGGCGGATATCACCACAATGGATGTTTTGCGCCATCTGGCCTTTCGGATCGGGATTTCCGATCAGGGGATTGGCGATTTTAACGGCCGGGTTCTCGATGCCTTGCGACTGCCGCGTATTGTGCGAGGGTTGGTGATCGGGGCATCATTGGGCCTGTCCGGGGCCGTTCTGCAAAGCCTGTTTCGTAATCCGATTGCCGATCCGGGCATTATTGGCGTATCGGCCAGTGCCGCGTTGGGCGCGGTTGCGATGATTGTCTGCGGGCAGATGATTTTGGGCAGCTATTATACGGCGATGGGTCCTTACGGGGTGCCGGTGGCGGCCTTTGGCGGGGCGTTGCTGGCAACTGCGGTTATCCGCAAATTATCGCGTCAGGATGGACACACCGATGCGGCAATGATGTTGCTGATCGGGGTTGCGATCAGTTCGATTGCCTGGGCCGGGGTGGGTGTTTTCACCTATATGGCCGATGACGTGCAATTGCGCAGTCTGACTTTCTGGCAGATGGGGGCGCTGGGTGGCAATGGTCCGGCGGATGTGCCTGCCCTGATCATCATGGTGCTGGGTGTGTGTTATCTGGTGACGTTGGGGCAGGCGATGAATTTGTTCCTGCTGGGCGAGGCCGAAGCGCGTCATTTGGGGGTCGAGGTCGAAAGCCTGAAACAGCGGGCGACGATGGCGGTGGCCCTTGTGGTCGGGGCGGCGGTGGCCGTATCGGGCATTATCGGCTTTGTCGGTTTGATGGCCCCGCATCTGATGCGGTTGGTGATCGGGCCCGATAACCGGTTTGTCCTGCCGGGATCGGCCTTGTGCGGGGCGTGGCTTCTGATCGGGGCGGATGCGATTGCCCGGGTGATTGTCCTGCCGGCCGAATTGCCAATCGGGCTTGTGACCGGCATGGTGGGCGGGCCATTTTTTCTGGTCATGTTGTTGCAGGAACGACGCCGGAGGCGGATATGAGCCTTGTACTGGAACAGGTCGGCTTTTCAGTGCGGCAACATGTATTGCTGGCCGATATCTCGCTTGAAGTCAGGCCGGGCGAGGTTCTGGTCGTGCTGGGTCCCAACGGGGCGGGGAAATCCACCCTGCTACGGCTTATGGCCGGGGAAATGGCCCCGACGCAGGGGCAGGTGATTCTCGATCAGCGGCCCTTGTCGGCATGGCGGGCGGGTGAACTGGCGCAACGCCGGTCGGTGATGCCGCAGGCCTCGATGTTGGCCTTTCCCTTTTCGGTGCGCGATATCGTGGCGTTGGGTCGGGCCCCCTATCGCCGGATATCACCCCGGCGGCTGGATCAGGAGATGATCGACCGGGCGTTGGCGCTGGCCGATCTGACGGCGATGGCGAACCGGGCCTATCCTGCATTGTCCGGCGGTGAAAAACAGCGGGTGCATCTGGCGCGTGCCCTGGTGCAGTTATGGGGGATGGATATGGCACCCGTCGCCGGGAAAAGCGAGGCGGGCGGGCATCGGTTTTTGTTGCTGGATGAACCAACAGCGGGGCTGGATATCGCCCATCAACATGCGTTGCTGGGTGTGGCGCGGCAACAGGCGATGGACTATGGGGTCGGGGTTCTGGCGATCCTGCATGATTTCAATCAGGCCGCACTTTATGCCGACCGGGTGGCAATCCTCAAGGCCGGGCGGCTGGTGATTTGTGCGCCAACCCTTCAGGCGATGGTGCCCGATATTTTGTCGGATGTTTTCCAAAGCCCGATCCGGCTGATCCGCGATGCGGTCACGCAACAGCCGGTCTTTATCAGTGATGGACATATTCGTGATGGGCAGGGCGGCGTAGGGATCAGTCCGCCGTCATCCGGCTTGCCGCCAGTGCCAGTGCATCAAGCCGCGCAATGACATCATGTGTCGCCTTTTCCATATCGGCAAAGGCGGTGAGTGCGGCGGGCATATTGCCGGTGTTAAAAGCGCGAATGGCGTTGATGCCCGCCTGATGCTGGGCGGTGTGGGGGGATTTGACGGCCTCGAATTCCTTTAAATTCCGCAATCCGGCGGCAGCAGGGCTGTTGAGCCATTTACCAAACCGGCAGGCTCCGGCATCACCAATATCGGTTTCTGCGATTTTACCTAACCCGGCCAGCATTTCAGCGACTTTTTTGCAATAAACTGCATGTTCGGCCTTGGCGCTGCGGATGGTGCGGTTGGGGATGTCATAACCGACCAGTTCACCAACCTGCACATCAATCAGGCGTTCGATGCCGCCCATCACCGTAATCACCGACCGGATGGCCGCAACCTGTGCGCCGGTTTGCCCGGCAATATGGGTGACACCATCCGACACGGCATTGGCCGCCCCGGTCTGTTCGCCGAGAATGGCGGAAATATCTTCGATCCGGCGGGTGGTTTCGGTCATTTTACTGCCGATATCCTCCATGCCATGCGCGACATCATCCATGACCTGTTGCCCCATGGTGACGGCACCGGTGCCACGATTCATCGCACCGACGATATTTTGCATTTCTTCCTGCAAGGTTGCGATGCGCTGGCGGATTTCCTCGGTGGCGCGGGCCGTCTGGCTGGCAAGGTTTTTGACTTCATTTGCGACCACGGCAAATCCCTTGCCGGCATCCCCGGCGCGGGCGGCCTCGATGGTGGCGTTGAGCGCCAGAAGATTGGTCTGGGATGCGATTTCCTCGATCGACTGGACAATTTCGCCAATATGCCGGGATGCATCGGCCAGTGTACTGACCCGATCCGAGGCATCGCTGACCGCACCGGCGATATCTTTCATACTGGCAACGGCATTGCGGACGGTTTGCTGACCGTTATGGGTGGCATCAATGGCATCGGTGGCCGTGCGGCTGGCGATCTGGCTGTTTTGGGCGATGCCGTTGATACCTGCCACCATTTGATCAACTGCGGCGGAAATGGATTGTGCCTGCTGGTCGATATCTTCCAGTGAATGCATCATGCGGGCATTGGAAACCGCACTTTGATTGATCGCAATCGACATATCCATGGTGCGATCCATCAATTTGTCGGCAAAACCGGTTTCCGAAACATGATGGCGGCTGTCAGAGGCGGCATCGCAATAGGCCGTCAGGGTCAGTTCGATATCAAGCAACATCACCGATGTCAGAGCGGTGACAATTGATGCCGTTTTGCCTGCATTCCAGCGGAACTTGCCAATGATCCCCTCGATCAGATTGTCGGTAATTCGGTTATATCCGGCGATATATAATTTGGGTGTGATGCCGCAGGCGGCATGCAGACGACCCAGTTCGGCGGATTCAGTCAGAAAGTCCGCATCAAGATCGCCGTTAAAAAGCCGGGTCCAGTGACGGGTCAGTTTTTGCCTGAGATCCTTGATGTGTCGCGGATCGGGTGGGGATGTTTTGAGGTCCTCGTTCTGGCAAATCCGGTCGTAAAACTGTTCGACCCGGTTCGGAATTTGGCTGTGAACAAGATCGGATGCCTGTTTGAGAATGGCAAATGTCGCCGGGGCAACATTATAAAGTTCCAGACGATTTCCCAGTGCCGACAAAGCGATTCCCCTTTTTATGATCTGCTTGTGCAGATTTTATCCCGTTAAACCGGTCACGTTTTTGATGATTGGCGTGAACTGTAGGGTTGGGCAAGGGGCCGCGCAATCAAAATCAGATGTCACGTCACAAGCGGCGATGTGGCAGGCGGGATGTTGCCGCTGGCAGTCAGAATCCAGTCCCGAAAGGCCCGCACCGCAAAGGTGGTTTCCTTTTCTTCGGGATAGACGACGTAATAGGCGTGCTGGTTGGGAATGGCGAGGTCAAACGGGGCGACCAGTCGGCCATTGTCCAGTTCTTCGCGCACCAGAAATTCCGGCATCAGGGCAAGGCCCAGCCCGGCGACAGCGGCCTGAATCACCATATGAAAATGTTCAAATCGCGGCCCGGCGAGTTCATCCACCGCCGGAACGCCTGCGGCGGTCAGCCAGTCCTGCCAGGCGGTGGGGCGGGTGGCATGTTGCAACAGGGTACAATTGCGGATGCGGTCACGGGCAATTGGCAGATCGTCATTTTCCCTAAGGATTTTCGGCGCACATACGGGAATCAGGGTTTCCCCCATCAGGCGATGAAACACACAACCCGGCCAGTTGGCCTCGCCAAAATGAATGGCGATATCAATCCCTTCTTCTGCGAAATCAAAAGGACGAATTTGCGTGATCAGGTTCAGCTGGATATCAGGCCAGGCGGTTTTGAAATCACCCAGGCGCGGCACCAGCCAGCGTGCGCCAAAGGTAGGCAAGGTGCCGACATTCAACATGCCGCCGGTGCCGCTATAGGCCATGACTTGCAGGGTGGCGGCCTCGGCCCGGTCCAAAAGATCACGGACCTGTGCGGCATAGGCTTCACCCGCCGGGGTCAGTTTCAGGCGTTTTTTAACCCGGCGAAACAAATCGCGACCCAAAAATTCCTCAAGGGTTCTGATCTGGCGGCTGATCGCACTTTGCGTGACGTTCAATTCCGCCGCCGCCTTGGTGAAACTCAGATAACGGGCCGAAGCTTCAAAAAATTGCAGGGCGGTCAACGAGGGCAGGACGCGACGCATGATGTCTTCCATAATCGACAAGTTCATTCCAAAATAGAATGATATGGTGCCAATATATCGTTTGTATGCCTGTTCGCCAAGCCTTAGCCTGATCAGGGTTCGGAATGACCCCTCGTGCCACCACACAGATGTTCCGGGCCTTGTCATATGCGACAAAACAGCAGGAACCGGCCCGGATCGGGCCGGTTATCTGTGTACTGGACTTGATCTTGAAACAGCCTGTTCGCCCAATATGCCGGGGCGGGAGACGTCCCGTTCCGGTTTCGATATAAACCGGGAAACCTGACCATCATGGGTTCGACTGACGGAAATTACGATGTGATTATTGTGGGCGGGGCTGTCATTGGCAGTTCTGCCGCATGGTTTTTGACGGGCCGCGATGATTTCAAGGGCCGGGTTCTGGTGATTGAAAAAGACCCGACCTATGAATTTTGTTCGACCGCCCTGTCGGCGGCCTCGATCCGACAGCAATTTTCAACCCCGGCCAACATTGAAATGTCGGGATTTGGTATTGAATTCCTGCGCAATCTCAAACGCGATGTGGACGCCGAAGCCGATATTGCCCTGCATGAAAAAGGGTATTTGATTCTGGCGACCGCATCCGGGCGCGACATTTTGCATCAGAACCATCAGACGCAACTGGCGCATGGGGCGGATATCGTCTGGATGAACCCGGACGAGTTGAAAGCAAAATATCCGTGGATGAACACCAATGATCTGGCTGCCGGATGTTGGGGCCGGACAGGCGAGGGCTGGTTCGATGCTTATTCCCTGTTGCAAATTCTGCGGAAACAGGCCCGTCGTCGCGGGGCGGAATATCTTCAGGGCGAAGTCACCGGCCTGACCCGCGAGGGGAATCGCATTACCGGGGTTATGCTTGCCGATGGTCGTCGTTTCGGATGCGATACAGTGATTAATGCGGCGGGAACCGGTTGTTCAAAGGTCGCCCGTATGGCCGGGCTTGATGCCCCGGTGGAGCCGCGCAAGCGGTGCATTTTTGTCTTTGATTGCCGCGATTCTGCCGATATTCACGCTACCTGTCCGATGCTGATTGATCCCAGCGGCCTGTATTTCCGACCCGAAGGGGAATATTTCATCACCGGCATTGCCCCGCCTGCGGATCGTGACCCGGAATGCTGGGATTTTGAAGTTGACCATTACCTGTTTGATGAAATCGTCTGGCCCGGTTTGTATGAACGGTGCGAACGGTTCGAGGCGATCAAGCTGGTCAATGCCTGGGCCGGGCATTATTCCTATAATCTGCTGGATCAGAATGCCATTGTCGGGCCGCATCCCGATCTGCGCAATTTCCTGTTTGCCAACGGCTTTTCCGGTCACGGTCTGCAACAAAGCCCGGCCGTTGGCCGTGCGCTTTCGGAATTGATCGCAACCGGGGCTTATCAGACACTTGATCTGTCGGTGTTTGGTTATGAACGCATCCGCGACAATGCGCCGGTGCGTGAACTCAATGTTATTTAATGGTCTTTCCCCATGCCCCGCGATGAAATCATGACTGAAATCTCCGCAACCCTTCAGACCCGTCACAAGGCATCGGTCTCGTCGGCGATTAAAAATCTTCATCCGGTTTATCTGGACCGGGCGGAAAATGCCGAAATCTGGGATGTGGAGGGCAAGCGTTATATTGATTTTGTCGGCGGTATCGGGGTTTTGACCATCGGTCATCGCCATCCGGTGGTGATGGCAAAGGTGGCGGCCCAGATGGCGCGTTTCACCCATAGCTGCTTTAACGCCCTGCTGCACGAGCCATATGTTGCGGTAACGGAATGGTTGGCAAAAAACTGCCCGATTGAAGGCCCGGCAAAATCGATGCTGACCAATTCCGGGGCGGAGGCAATGGAAAATGCCCTGAAACTGGCGCGGGCCTTTACCGGACGTACCGGGGTTATTGCCTTTGATGGCGGGTTTCATGGCCGCACTTTGGCGACGCTGGCCCTGACCGGCAAGGTCACGCCTTATAAAACCGGGTTGGGGCCGTTGCCCGGCCCGGTCCATCATGTGCCCTATCCTTGCGTTGAAACAGATGTATCGGTGGATGATGCCTTTGCTGCGATGGATCGAATTTTCGCCATTGTTGCCGGGCCGGAAACCATTGGTGCGGTGGTCATCGAACCGGTTCAGGGCGAGGGTGGGTTTCGGGCCTGCCCGCCGGAATTTCTGCAACGGCTGCGTGCTTTTTGCGACCGGCATGGCATGGTTCTGATTGCCGATGAAATTCAGTCCGGCTTTGGCCGCACTGGAAAACTGTTTGCGATTGAACATGCCGGTATGTGCCCGGACATTCTTGTGATGGGCAAGGGAATTGGGGGCGGCTTTCCGTTGGCTGCGATTACCGGGGCCGAAGATGTGATGTCGGCGATGGGGCCGGGCGGCCTTGGCGGTACCTATTCCGGAAATCCGGTGGCCTGTGCGGCGGCAACCGGTGTTTTCGAGGTTCTGGAAAACGAAAATATTCTGGCGCGTGCAAATGAACTGGACACGCAGTATGGTCGCCATATCGAAAATCTGCGCGGTCTTGCCGGTGGGCAGATGATTGGCGGCATGCGTGGTATTGGCGCGATGCGGGCCTTTGAACTGGTCGATGATGCCGGTTATCCTGCGCCCAAACGCCTGCAAGCCCTGTTGCAACTGGCCCGGGAAAGCGGATTGCTGTTAATGCCCAGTGGCGAACATGCCAATGTGGTGCGATTGCTGGCACCGCTGACGATTTCGGCGGATCTGGTGGACGAGGCGTTCGCCCTGATCGGGCGGTTGTTGCCGGAAGTCGAAAAGATTGTTGCGTGATTGCGCAAACGAAATAAACACGGAACAAGGGAGTTTTACCGTGAGTCATACCAAAATCCTGAATGAACTTGGCCTGTCGGGTGCGGAAATTTCCGGTGGCACGCTGAAGGTTCACACACCGATTGACGGTTCGGAAATTGCGGCTGTGCGCGAAACCCCGGCATCGGGCATGGCGGGCATTATTGCCGATGCCAGACAGGCCTTTGGCGCATGGCGTCAGGTGCCCGGCCCGCGGCGCGGTGAACTGGTGCGTCTGCTGGGCGAGGAATTGCGCGCTGCCAAGGAACCGCTGGGCCGTCTGGTGTCGTTGGAATGCGGCAAGATTTATCAGGAAGGCCTTGGCGAAGTTCAGGAAATGATCGATATCTGCGATTTCGCCGTCGGCCTGTCGCGCCAGCTTTATGGCCTGACGATTGCTTCGGAACGTCCGGGCCACAAAATGATGGAAACCTGGCATCCGCTGGGCGTGGTCGGTGTGATTTCGGCGTTCAATTTTCCGGTGGCTGTCTGGTCGTGGAATACGGCGCTGGCGCTGGTTTGCGGCAATAGCGTGATCTGGAAACCGTCGGAAAAAACCCCGCTGACCGCGCTTGCCTGCCAGAAGATTTTTGAAAAGGCGCTGGCGCGTTTTGGCGATGCGCCCAAGGGTCTGCATCATGTGGTGATTGGCGACCGCGCCATTGGCGAAGCCCTGACCGACAGCCCGGATGTCGCCCTTGTCTCGGCAACCGGATCAACCCGCATGGGCCGCGAAGTCGGCCCGCGTGTCGCCGCACGGTTTGGCCGCACCATTCTGGAACTGGGCGGCAATAACGCCATGATCGTTACTCCGTCGGCCGATCTGGATATGGCGGTGCGTGCCACCCTGTTTTCCGCCGTCGGCACATGCGGGCAACGTTGCACGTCCCTGCGCCGCCTGATCGTCCACAAGGATGTCAAAGATGCCCTGCTGCCCAAGGTTCTGGCGGCGTATAAATCGGTGGCGGTGGGTGATCCTTTGGCCAATGGCACGCTGGTCGGCCCGCTGATTGACCGCGACAGCTTTGACAATATGCAGGCCGCCCTTGCCAGTGCCAAAAAAGATGGCGGCGTTGTGCATGGTGGCGAACGGTTGCTCGAAGATCGCTATGCCGATGCCTTTTATGTTCGCCCGGCGGTGGTTGAAATGCCCGGTCAGACCGATACGGTCAAACATGAAACCTTTGCACCGATCCTCTATGTCATGACCTATGAAACGCTGGAAGAAGCGATTGCGCTTCAAAACGGCGTGCCGCAGGGCCTGTCATCCTGCATCTTTTCGACCGATCTGCGCGAAACCGAATTGTTCCTGTCGGCGGTGGGGTCCGATTGCGGGATTGCGAACGTCAATATCGGCCCGTCGGGGGCGGAAATTGGCGGGGCGTTTGGCGGTGAAAAGGAAACCGGCGGTGGCCGTGAATCCGGTTCGGATGCGTGGAAAGCCTATATGCGCCGCGCGACCAACACCATCAACTATTCCCGCGAATTGCCGTTGGCGCAGGGAATCAAGTTCGATATCTGATCTTGATGAACTGATCTGTGTTTCAAGAATCCTGCCGGGAAACTGGCGGGATTTTTACTTGCGGTGTCTACGGGTTTGCCAAATTGCGATATAGTACGATGTATTGCAACGTAAACAAAAGGCCGTAGAGATGAGCAAAGATACCCTTGCCGTCCGGGTGGATGAAGAGATGCGCCATCGTCAGTATGTGGAACATCAGGAATGGCAGGTTGATCTGATCCGGAACCGTCTGGCAGCCCTTGATGCCGGGGCAGGCGAAACTGTTCCGCACGAGGATGTTCTGGCTGAATTTGAAAAACGGTTTGCCGAGAGCGCCCAATAATGAAAATCGCCTGGGCCAAGACCGCCCTTGCCGACTTGCGTGACATTATAGATTACATTGAAATCCGAAATCGGGTCGCAGCCAAAACAACCTACCATCTGATTTCCGGCAGTGTGTCACAGCTTGCCAATCATCCTTTTATCGGGCGGGCCGGTTACCGGGACACGCGAGATGATTGTAAACGGGATGCCATATCTGGTGACTTACAGACTTGCAGAAAGCCGGATCGATATCATTGCGGTGCTTCATGGTTCCCGCAAATGGCCGACTGAATTTTCAGAATGAAATGTCTGCCTTGCCACCATGCCCCAACAAAAAAGCGGCCCGCATCGGGGCCGCTCTTGAAGTGTCGTGTGCTTCGGAAGATCACGAAGCCTTGGCAAGCCGTTCTGCCACATATTCCCAGTTCACGAGGTCGTTGAGGAACGCCTTGACGTAATCCGGGCGGGCATTGCGGTAATCGATATAATAGGAATGTTCCCACACATCACAGCCCAGAAGCGGGGTCTGCCCGTGGACCAGCGGATTTTCGGCATTCGGGGTTTTGGTTACAACCAGCTTGCCCGATTTGTCGAGTGCCAGCCAGCACCAGCCCGACCCGAACTGGGTCACACCGGCATTGGTGAAATCTTCCTTGAATTTATCGACCGAACCGAAATCGGCGATGATTTTCTTTTCCAGTTCGCCGGGGATTGCGCCGCCACCGTTCGGTTTCATCATTTTCCAGAATTCGATATGGTTCCAATGCTGGGCCGCATTGTTAAACAGGCCTGCCTTCGACGCATCGCCGTAAGAACCAAGAATGATTTCTTCAAGCGACTTGCCTTCAAGGCCGGAACCTTCAAGCAGCTTGTTGCCATTCACCACATAGGCATTGTGGTGCTTGTCATGGTGAAATTCGAGGGTTTCTTTCGACATGACCGGCGCCAGCGCGTCATAGGCATAAGGAAGTTCAGGTAATGTAAGTGCCATGATTGATTTCCCCAATCTGTTCTTTGAAACCAGTGCTGTCGCAGCACAATGCTGCCGCACCATAGCCCTTTTCACAGGTGAGAAGGAAGCGAAAATCCCGTGCAACTCTCTGAAGACGGGTGCTTTCCTGATCACCGGTTGGCGATTGTGATCAGCCAGGCCGGGTCTTTCTTCTATCTGGGTCAAAGTCGTGCGGGTGCAATGGTTGTGGCAGATGAAAATCTGCAATCCCGGTTATTCCTTGGTCAGGCTGACCATATTGATGATGTCGGTTTCATGCCGAATCATCACGCCATATTCGCCGCGTTCCAGCATGCTGATATCAAGATGACAGGGAAAGGAAACGCAGTCTTTATTCAGCGCAATCGTGCCGTTCGGATAGGTCAGGATGACTTCGCCATGCGGTTTTTCTGCGCGGATGGTAACGGTATCGGTCACCGCCTTGGGGGCGATTTTGACTGCGGCGACGGCGGCGGTGGTGACGGTCATCAGGGCGATAATGGCAATGATGCCGCGTTTGCTGCGAAAAGGTCTCATCATGGATGTCTCCTCGGTCGGGAGTGGTTCCGACTCCGCTTGAGGATAATCTGACAGGCAAAGGCGGGGGAAACAGGGCGTGATTACGGCAATTCCGTGCCGAAATTGATAGTTTTAACCCGGAAACATATCAAAAAGCCCCGCAAACAGATGATTGCAGGGCTTTGATAAGGTCTTTGATGAGAATTTCGTCGTAAATCTTTATTTCCGGCGCTCCATCGCGGCTTTCAGGGCTGCAGCCATCGCGCCACCATCCCCGGAACCGCTGCCTGATGATTGATTGCGGGTCGGTTGGGCCGAAGATGGATTGTTTTGCGAGCGGGTGTTGGGGGGGCGACGGCCCGATTGGGGCGGAACGCCCGCCGCCCGGTTATCGCGGCGTTCGGTAGCGGCGTCATAATCGGGGGCCGATTTCATCGACAGGCCAATGCGTTTGCGCGGCGCATCGACTTCCATCACCGTGACGGAAACGATTTGCCCGGCCTTGACCACTTCACGCGGGTCGGCAACAAATTTGTCGGCCAGTTGCGAAATATGCACCAGCCCGTCCTGATGGACGCCAATATCAACAAAGGCCCCGAAATTTGTGACATTGGTGACGGTGCCTTCCAGCTTCATGCCGGTTTTCAGATCCTTGATTTCCGTCACGCCGTCGGTGAATTTGGCGGTTTTGAATTCCGGGCGCGGATCGCGGCCCGGCTTGTCAAGTTCGGCCAGAATATCGCGAATGGTCGGTACGCCGAACATGTCATCGGCAAAGGCATCGGGTTGCAGGGTTTTGAGAAACGGCGAATCGCCAATCAGGCTACCCAGTGCCCGGCCGGTTCGCGCACTGATTTTTTCGACCACCGGATAGGCTTCGGGATGCACCGCCGACGCATCAAGCGGATTGTTGCCGCCACGAATGCGCAGGAAACCGGCACATTGTTCAAAGGCCTTCGGCCCCAGACGTTCGACCTTGCGCAGATCGGTGCGCGCCCGGAACGCACCATTGACATCGCGCCATGCCACAATATTGCGCGCCAGCCCTTCGGACAGGCCTGCCACTCGGGTCAACAGCGGGACTGAGGCGGTATTAAGGTCCACCCCCACACCATTAACGCAATCCTCAACCACGGCATTCAGCGACCGGGCCAGTTTGGCCTCTGACACGTCATGCTGATATTGACCCACCCCGATTGATTTGGGTTCGATTTTGACCAGTTCGGCCAGCGGATCCTGCAATCGCCGGGCAATCGAGGCCGCGCCGCGCAACGACACATCCAGATCGGGAAATTCTTCGGCGGCGGCTTGCGACGCGGAATAGACAGATGCCCCGGCTTCGCTGACCATGATCTTGGTCGCCTTCAAGGCCGGAAAACGTTTCAGCAATTCCCCCGCCAGTTGATCGGTTTCGCGTGAATAGGTGCCATTGCCAATCGCGATCAGTTCGATCTTGTGGCGGGCGGCCAAGGCGGCCAGCATATTCAGCGATCCTTCAACATCATTACGGGGCTGAAACGGATAGACAGTGGCGGTATCAACCAGCTTGCCGGTGGCATCGACCACCGCAACCTTGACCCCGGTCCGCACGCCCGGGTCAAGGCCCATCGTGGCTTTTTGCCCGGCCGGTGCAGCCAGCAGCAGGTCTTTAAGGTTATCGGCAAAAACCTTGATTGCACCTTCTTCGGCGCTGTCGCGCAAATCGCCAAACAGATCAAGTTCGATCGACAGCGACAATTTGACCCGCCATGTCCAGCGCACGGTTTCCATCAACCATTTATCAGCCGCCCGGCCCTTGTCGGCAATGCCGGTATGGGCGGCAATCACGGTTTCACAGCGCCCCGGCTGGCCACGCGGACGGTCTTCGTCCTCGGCGCCAAGGGTCAGTTTTAACTGCAAAATACCTTCGTTGCGCCCCCGGAACAAGGCCAGGGCGCGGTGCGACGGACAGGTTTTGATTTTTTCGGAATGGGTGAAATAATCGGAAAATTTCGCCCCTTCGGCCTGTTTACCCTCGATGACAGAGGCACTGATTTCGCCGTCATCCCACAGGATTTTGCGCAGACGCGCCACCAGATCAGCATCCTCGGCAAACCGTTCCATCAGAATCTGGCGTGCCCCATCCAGGGCCGCCTTGTCATCTTCTACCCCCTTGTCGGCATCGACAAATTTGCGGGCTTCGGTTTCGGGATCAAGGGCGGGATTGGTCAAAAGCGCGTCGGCCAGCGGCTCCAGCCCGGCTTCGCGGGCGATCTGGGCCTTGGTGCGGCGCTTTTTCTTATAAGGCAGATACAAATCCTCAAGCCGGGTTTTGGTATCCGCCTCGTTGATCGATTTTTCCAGTTCCGGTGTCAGTTTGTCCTGTTCGCGGATACTGTCAAGCACACTGGCACGACGTTCTTCAAGCTCGGTCAGATAACGCAGGCGTTCATCCAGATTCCGCAATTGCGTATCGTCCAGCCCGCCGGTTTTTTCTTTCCGGTATCGGGCAATGAACGGCACCGTCGATCCTTCATTCAGCAATTCGATGGTGGCGATGACCTGTTCGGGACGAACCGAAAGTTCTTCGGCGATACGGTGGGGAATCGGACGCATGGTTTCTCCTTGTTTTGCTCGTTGCCCTGAAATAGCGGCTTTCGCCGTCACAGGAAAGAGCCAGTTTAAGGCAATGCCATGGCGCAAGGTCGCCGCCGGGCTTGCCGGGGGCGGTGTGGCGGGCTATCTGTCATGTTACAGAACATGATAGCACCACCCGCGCCAAAACCCGGAGAGCATGATGGCAGGAAAATTCCGCGAAACCATTGTCCAGCGCCCGAAAGCCGTACCGGAAGACGTCCGCCCGGCGCCTGAACCGGCACCCGAACTGTCGCAAGATGCCAAAAATGCCCTTGCCGAAGCCAAAGCGGCAAAGGAAGAAGTCGAACGCCAACGCGAAATCGGCGGCCCCAAAGGCCCGGAACCAACCCGTTTTGGCGATTGGGAACATAAGGGGCGGTGTATCGATTTTTGATACCTGATCTACATATTCTTTCCGAAAACAAAAAGTCCGGTGCAGATCACACCGGACTTTGTCATTTTAGAGTCTTTGTGAAGTTTGGACGTTTAATTCCCGCGAATGGCCGAGATATTCGGGGCATATTGTCCCGCCCCCCCCTTGAAGGTCGCAGACCCGGCGACCAGAACATCGGCCCCGGCGGCGATCACATCGCGGGCGATTTCCGGGTTCACACCGCCATCAACTTCAAGGTCGATGGCGCGACCGGTGGCGGTGATCATTTTGCGGATGCGGGTAATTTTTTCAAGCTGGCTCGGGATAAATTTCTGTCCGCCAAAACCCGGATTGACCGTCATCACCAGCACCAGATCGACCAGATCCATGACATATTCAATCGCACTTTCCGGTGTTGACGGGTTCAGCGATACCCCGGCCTTTTTGCCCAGTGATTTGATCAGTTGCAGCGAACGGTGCAGATGCGGCCCGGCCTCGGCATGGATGGTGATGATGTCCGACCCGGCATTGGCAAATGCTTCGATATAGGGATCGACCGGGGCGATCATCAGATGTACGTCAAACACCTTGTCGGTATGCGGGCGCAATGCCTTGACCACATCCGGGCCGATTGTGATGTTGGGCACATAATGGCCGTCCATCACATCAATATGGATGTAATCGGCACCAGCAGCATCAATGGCGCGGACTTCTTCGCCCAGTTTGGCGAAATCGGCAGACAGGATTGACGGGGCAATTTTAATGGTGTTGTGCGCGGACATGACGGGGCAAACATCCTGATCGTGACGGGGAAAGCGGGAAATTTGGCGATCTCATAGCGCAATTAGCCCTGTTTGACCAGTCGCGCACAGAAAAAGCCATCCATCCCGCCAATATCGGCCATATGGGTTGGCAAAATGCGCAAGGCTCCGTCGGGCGTGATCGCCTCGCCCCAGCCGCCCAGTTCGCCCGCCGTAATCGGCTTGCGGGCATAACCGGGATGATCGGCCAAAAAGGATTTGATCTGATGCTCGCCTTCATCGGGTTGCAGCGAACAGGTGCAATAAATCAGTTCCCCGCCCGGATTAAGCAATTTATCCGCCTGTTGCAGCAGCTTTTGCTGAATCGGCAGCAGGGATTTCATCAAACGGTCGCTGTCGCGCAGCAAGATATCAGGATGGCGGCGAATGGTGCCGGTCGCCGAACAGGGCGCATCGACCAGAACGCCATCGGCACGCGGCGCATCAGCCGCCAGATCGGTGGCATCGCCGGTGACCACGGCGGCGGCAAGGCGCACCCGTTCCAGATTGTCAAATACCCGTTTCAGGCGGCCTTCGGATTTATCAACGGCAATGGCACTGGCCCCGCGGGACGCCAGTTGCATGGTTTTACCGCCGGGGGCGGCGCACAGATCATAGATCGTTTTGCCATCATAGGCGGAAAACAGTTTGGCCGGCAGGCTGGCACTGGCATCCTGCACCCACCATGCGCCGTCACCATATCCCGGCAAGTCGCGAATGCGTTGCCCCGATTCAAGGCGCACCGTACCGGTTGGCAGGATAATGCCGTCCAGCTTGTCGGCCCAAAAGGCAATCTGGTCATGGTCGCGGATTGTCAGGTCGAGTTTGGCCTGACCCAGTGAAGCCTCGCAAATCGCCTGGGCGGTGTCATTGCCATAGGTCTTTTTCCAGACCCCGCGCAGCCATGCCGGAACGTCAAGCTGCCAGGCCTCGATACCATCGGGCAGGTGATAACCATCGCGCTGAATGCCGCGCAGTACGGCATTGACCAGTTTGGTGTATTTGTGCAGCCCGACATTGCGCGCCAGACTGACGGTGCTGTCGATGGCGGCATGATCGGATGTTTCCATAAACAGCAATTGTGCAACACCAAGGCGTAGCACGCTGGTCAGGCGGGTGGCGGTGCGGTCCTGCGGCGGTTGATAGCGCAAATCCAGCATCGCATCGATTTCGCCCAGATGGCGCAAGGTACTGCCCAGCAATTGCCGCAGAAAATTGCGATCCCGCGAAGGTAGACCATAGCTGTGCTTGGTCAGCAATTCGTCCAAGGTGATTTCGCCGCTGCGGATTTCCTGAAGCACCTTGAGCGCCAGCGCGCGCGGATCGGCGGCATCGAGTGTTGCCGGTTGCGCGGCCGGGCGTTCTGGCGGGGGCGAATAAGGTCTGCGACGGTTGGGCAAAAGCGATATCTCCGATGGGATTTAACCTTGAGGTTGCCTGTAATTAAGCGCCCGTGGCAAGGGTGTAAAGTACCGATATGGCTGAAAAGCCTTGCGATTGGCGCATGCCGTCGCTATTCCGGAGCATTGCTGGTCGCCACAGCCACTAAAACAGGGTTCAGGATGTCTTTTGTCGCATTAGCCGTTTTTGCCGGGGGCCTTGTGATTGCCAGCATGCTGGCAACGCGGATGGTGCTGGTTTATTTGCGCAGCAAGGCGATTCTCGATATGCCCAATCACCGATCCAGCCATGCCGTGCCGACTCCGCGTGGCGGCGGTCTGGCGGTGACACCCCTGTTGCTGGTGATGGCGGGCGGGGTGTTTGTCTGGGCTGATGCAGGGGATATCGGGCGCTGGGTGATGCTGGCCGCTGCCGCCGGGTTGGCGATGATCAGTTGGCTGGATGACCGGCGAAATTTGCCCGCCCGGATCAGGTTTTTGTGCCAGATTATTGCGGTTTCCTGCGGCCTGTCGGCGATCAGCGGCCCGGTTTTGCAAGGGTTGGTGCCGTTGTGGCTGGATCATGTTCTGGTGGCGCTGGCTTGGATCTGGTTTGTCAATCTGTTCAATTTCATGGACGGGATCGATGGGATCAGTGGCGTTGAAGCCGGATCAATCGGCATGGGTCTGTTTATCCTGATGCTGCTGGCGCCAATGGTCGGGTTTGTCGATCTGGGGATTGTCGGGCTGGGGGTTGTGGCGATCATGCTGGGATTTCTGATGTGGAACTGGCACCCGGCAAAGCTGTTTATGGGCGATGTGGGGTCGGTGCCGCTGGGCTTTGTACTGGGTTGGCTGTTATTGGAACTGGCCGCGCGGGGGATGTGGGTTCCCGCACTGATTTTGCCATCCTATTATCTGGTGGATGCAACCTTCACCCTGATCAGGCGTGCGTTGCGCCGGGAAAAAATCTGGCAGGCGCACCGGCAACATTTTTATCAGCGCGCCACGCAACGCGGGCTGGGCCATGCGCAGGTATCGACCCTGATTCTGATCGGCAATCTGGCCCTTATAATGGTGGTGTTTGTTCCCTTGCCCGATCCGTCGCCCTTGTTGCGGGTCGGTCTGGCCTGTCTGGTGGTGGGGGGACTGGTGGCAGCCTTGCTGTGGTTGCCCTTGCCGCGCAAGGGCATAGGACAGTCAACGGGTGATTGAAACAGGGTAGCGCTCCGGTTTTCTTGACTTGTCGTGATGGCAGGGCGAAAAGGATGTTTCCTGTGCGCCAAAAGCGCGGATAACACAACAACGAGCAGACAGGTCCGGGGACGAATGTCGCGATATCTTAAGCGCAGCCATATTGCCTTTCTCCATGACGTGTTCATGGCGGCGGTGTCTTTTCCGCTCGCACTTTATCTGCGTGTTGGCCCGGTGCTGCCTTATTATCCGCTTGATAACATGATGCTGGCGACCGGTGTTTTCGCCATCGTCGGCGGGGCGATTTTCTGGTTGCTGGGGCTGTATCGCGGGGTGTGGCGTTATGCATCCCTGGGCGATCTGGCGCGGATTGCCCGGGCGGTAACGATTTCGATTGCCATTCTGTTTGCCTTTTTGTTCCTGACCACAAGGCTGGACTGGTTACCGCGATCCACCCCGATCATTCAGTGGTTTGTGCTGATGGCCTTGCTGGGTGGGCCGCGACTGATTTATCGCATGGTCAAGGACCGGTCAGTGTCTTATGGCCTGATCAGGCAGGGCGGGCATCGGGTGCCGGTTCTGGTGATCGGGGCCGGGGACGAGGCCGAATCTTTTATCCGCGAAACTCGCCGGTCAGGCGAAACGCCGTTTGAGGTGGTGGGTCTTGTTTCGATCAGTGATGGCCGGGTCGGGCGGCATATTCACGGCGTTAAGGTCCATGATACGGTTGACCGCCTTGACGAGGTGCTGCGCAAAATTGCCACCCGTAAAAACGCCGTGCGTCCGCAAAAACTGATTCTGACCGGCGATGCCCTGCGTCACGAGGATATCGGGCGTTGGGTCGAGATTGCCGATCAGAACGGCATGGCCCTGGCGCGCCTGCCAAAAATAAGCGACCTGCGCGAAGGCATTGCCGATCCGCTGCAAATCCGGCCGGTGGCGATTGAAGATTTGCTGGGCCGTCCGCAGGCACGTCTGGATCGGGAACGGGTACGTCATATGATTGCCGGTCGCCGGGTTCTGATCACCGGGGCGGGGGGGTCTATCGGTTCGGAACTGGTGCGTCAGATTGCGTCTTATGGTCCGGCACATCTCGTTTTATTCGATGCCGGGGAATATAATCTTTACGCGATTGACATGGAAATGGCGGAAAAATTCCCTGATTTGTCGCGTGAAAGCCTGTTGGGTGATGTGCGCGACCGGTTGCGGATTGATCAGGTATTTGACCGCACCCGCCCTGAAATCGTGTTTCATGCCGCGGCCTATAAACATGTGCCGCTGGTTGAACATAATCCCAATGAAGGCATCCTGACCAACACGCTGGGCACGCGCAATATTGCCGAAGCCTGCCGGGCGGCCGGGGTGGAGACGATGGTTCTGATTTCAACCGACAAGGCGGTGAACCCGGCCAATGTCATGGGGGCGTCGAAACGGCTGGCGGAATGTTATTGTCAGGCACTGGAAACCCTGCCGGTCGGGCAGCGCGGCCCGACGCGCTTTGTCACCGTGCGGTTTGGCAATGTTCTGGGATCAACCGGATCTGTGGTGCCGTTATTCCGGCGACAACTCGAAGAAGGCGGGCCGCTGACCGTTACGCATGAAGGCATCACCCGTTATTTCATGACGATTGCCGAGGCGGTGGAACTGGTGTTGCAGGCAGCCCAAATGGGCCGCGATGGCGTGACCGAGGGTGGCAAGATTTTCGTTCTGGATATGGGGCGTCCGGTCAAAATCATCGATCTGGCACGTCAGATGATCCTGCTGGCCGGATTGCGACCGGGCAAGGATATCGACATCAGGGTGACCGGTCTTCGCCCCGGTGAAAAGCTGTATGAGGAATTGTTCCACGATTCCGAACCGCCCGAGGCCACCGAAACCGACGGGGTGATGCTGGCCTCCCCGCGTGTGGTCGATTATGCTCTGATCGCAAAAGTGTTTGACGAACTGGCCGACAGCGCATCGCAACGCGATACCGTTCGCACTCTTGAACTGGTTTCGCGGCTGGTGCCGGAATTCCAGTCGCCGGAATTTGGCGTCAATTCGATTTTTGCGGCCCGGCAGCACCAGGATCATGACACCGGGATTGTTCAAAAAGGCACGGCGTTGCCGTAAATTTGGGCAGCATTGGCCCTGTGCCAGTGCAATAGCCGCCCTGCAACAATTCGGGGTCCACATTTGCGCCGTTGCGTGATATTGATCCGCGCGAATTGGGGCCTGGCCCTTCATCCCCTTTGTTGCATGAAAGCGAAGCCAAGATGACTGCCCGTATTGCGCGCGCGCTGATTTCCGTATCCGACAAGACCGGTCTGGTCGCATTTGCCCAAGCCCTGCATGCGCAGGGTGTTGAAATCCTGTCAACCGGCGGGTCGGCCAAGGCGATTGAAGCCGCCGGTATTCCAGTTACCGAAGTGGCATCCCATACCGGTTTTCCCGAAATCATGGATGGCCGTGTCAAAACCCTGCATCCGAAAATTCATGGCGGCCTGTTGGGCCGTCGTTCTGTTTCCAGTCATATGCAGGCTATGACAGACCACGATATTGCCCCGATTGATCTGGTGGCGGTCAATTTGTATCCGTTCGAGGAAACCGTTGCGAAAGGGGCCGATTTCGACACCTGCATCGAAAATATCGATATTGGCGGGCCGGGCATGATCCGGTCGGCGGCGAAAAACCATGAATCGGTGACGGTGATTGTCGATCCGGCCGATTATGATCACGTGATTGCCGAAATGCAGGCCAATGACGGCGCAACCAGCCTTGAAACCCGTCGTGCGTTGGCGGCGCGTGCCTATGCCCGCACCGGGGCCTATGATGCGGCGATTTCATCGTGGTTTGCCGGGCAACTGGGCGAAACCTTCCCGCAACGCCTGAATGTTTCGGCGGAATTGAAACAGACCCTGCGTTATGGCGAAAATCCGCATCAGGAAGCCGCGTTTTATGTCAGCGGCAAACAGCGCCCCGGCGTTGCAACCGCAAACCAGCTTCAGGGCAAGGAATTGTCATTCAATAACCTGAATGACACCGATGCCGCCTTTGAACTGGTATCCGAATTTGCCGACAAACCGGCGGTGGCAATCATCAAACATGCCAACCCGTGCGGCGTTGCCGAAGGCGACACGTTGCTGGACGCCTATCACAAGGCCTTGTCTTGTGATCCGGTATCGGCGTTTGGCGGAATTATTGCGGTTAATCGCACACTGGATTCGGCAACCGCCGACGAAATCGCCAAACTGTTTGCCGAAGTGGTGATTGCCCCCGATGCCGATGACGCGGCGCGGGCCGCCCTTGCGGGCAAAAAGAATTTGCGTGTGCTTCTGACCGGCGGCATGGCCGATCCAAAACAGGCCGATATGACCCTGCGTTCGCTTGCGGGCGGATATCTTTTGCAGAATCGCGATGCGGGCCGGATCGAACGCGATGATCTGAAAGTCGTTACCAAACGTACGCCCAGTGCGCAGGAACTTGACGATCTGCTGTTTGCCTTCCGGGTGGGTAAACATGTCAAATCCAATGCCATTGTTTACGTTAAAGATGGCAAGACGGTTGGCATTGGCGCCGGTCAAATGAGCCGTGTTGACAGTTCGCGCATTGCCGCATGGAAGGCCGAAGAAGCCACCAAAAACGCCGGTGAAACCGAATTGCGCACCAAAGGTTCGGTGGTATCGAGCGATGCCTTCTTCCCGTTTGCCGATGGTTTGCTGGCCGCGGTCAAGGCCGGGGCAACGGCGGTGATCCAGCCGGGCGGCTCCATGCGTGATGAAGAAGTAATTGCCGCCGCCGATGAACATGGCATCGCCATGGTCTTTACCGGCATGCGGCATTTCCGGCACTAAAATGAAACGTTTGGCATCGGATGAAATACGAAGGCTGAAAAAGCTTTTGGCAGAGTGGCAGATGCCGAACGGAATGGAGAAATTGGTCGGGCAGGAGAACAATAATCTCGGCTCGACCCACTTCTTTAATCAGAGTGGTCTGGATTTCCTTCGTGATGCATGGATTGCGGCCGAGTTTGGCACTTTAAGGAGAGCTGAAAAGGTAAGACTTGTTTCCGATAATTGGCCGGATTTTGAGCTTGTCGTTGCTGGATGTGTCGAAGCTTTTGAAGCTGTCTGGCCTGCCTGTCATCGGCGACAATGTAGCTGATTGGGAATTTCATTGACGCAGAGATCGTCAATAAACATAATGTACCTTGCGTGATACATTATGGGCTCATATGAAAAAGATTCAGGCTTGTTTCTACAGATCAGCAGGCGGAACGGAACCCGTCCGGGAATTCATCAAAGAGCTTTCGCTTGACGACAAAAAAGTCATTGGTGTGGATATCGCGACTGTTGAATTTGGTTGGCCGGTTGGGATGCCGACATGCCGTCCTTTGGGGGACGGATTGTGGGAAGTGAGAAGCCGGATTTCCGATCAAAAGATCGCCCGGGTCATTTTTTGTATCGCAGACGGAAAAATGATTCTGCTGCATGGTTTTATCAAGAAAACCCAAAAAACGCCGAAACCGGATATGGACCTTGCCAAAACGCGCAAGAAGGAGATGGATCAATGACCAGCCAACATATTGGATCTTCTTTTGACAGTTTTCTGGATGAAGAAGGTATTCGCGAGGAAGTCGAGGTTACTGCGGTCAAGCGTGTTTTGGCATGGCAAATTTGCGAAGCGATGAAAGAACAAAATCTGACCAAAACCATGATGGCAAAGCGTATGATGACCAGCCGGGCCCAGCTTGACCGGCTGCTTGATCCAGAGAACGACAAGGTTCAGCTTGATACGATTCGTCGGGGTGCTGCCGCCGTTGGACGCAAATTGCGTCTGGAATTAGCGTAAGATATTTAACATTAAAAAACGCTGCAAACGGTAATGCGTTTGCGGCGTTTTTGTTTGGTGGCATTGGGTAAATCAGGCCGCCGGTCGGGTATTGTTATTGGTTGCCGTGGCGTCAATCGTGGGGGCGCCTTCGATTGGCAAGGGGGCGACCGGTTGTGATTTTTCGGTGGCCGGATCGTTATGAACCCGGAGGGGCGCGCGCCAGTCGATGCTGCCAAAACTGTGGCAGGATGGGCAACTGACCGACCATTTGTCGGTTTCAGCCCCGCATGCGCCACAGCGCCAGTCCGGATCGGGATTGGCATGGCTGGCCTTGACCAGAAGGTCGCGGGCCCTGGACGAATCATTTTTCTCCCGAAATTCCAGATCGGCCAGCAAACGGTAATGGCGGGCCTGGGTATTATGCGCCATTGCCTTTTCCAGATGGTTGCGGGCCAATCCCCACAAATCGGCCTTAAGGGCGGTCTCGGCCAGCAAAATGTGGCTTTCCGGATGATCGGGGTTGGTGGCAATCAGTTTTTCAACGGCCTTGACCTGTGACAGGGCATCGCCATCAAGGCTTTCAAGATACAGCGCGCCCAGCGCCCCGCCGGGGGCCACCCGCCAGATCGCCATAATGGCATCGCGGGCCTTGGCGGGCTGTTTGATATCGATATCCAACCGGGCAAGAAGGACTGCCGCCCCCATAAAATCGGGATGGGCATTGAGCGCCTTGCGCAGTAATTTGACCGCCTCGGCATTTTCACCATCCGTAATGGCGTCCTCGGCCTTGGCCGTAATCAGAAGGGCGCGGCGGCGCGATAATTCAACTTCGTTAAAGACTTCGGCCTTTTGTGCATCAACCAGAAGCGACAAGGCGCGATCCCAGTTACGCACTCCTAGCAACAAATCAAACAACGTCACCAGAACCGATGGATTGCGCGGGCGCAACCGGTGGGCGCGTTCGGCATAATCAAGCGCAGATTTGCGGTCATTGGTCTTGAGAGAAAGTTGCAACAGCCCGCGCAGCCCGAAAAAAGCCGAATCCGGTTGTTGCAGCATGGCGTCGAATTGCCGTTTGGCGGCGGCGTCATTCCCATCCAGTTCGGCGGCCTGTGCGGTCAGAAGACGGGTTAAGGTATCGTCTTCAAGATATTTATCGACCGCACGGGTATGTTTAAGCGCCTGACGCACATCGCCCGATGCCAGTTCCAGCAGGCCCATCGTCAGGGCTTGCTGGCCCTTTTTGCGGCGACGGCTGCCCAGAAGGCGGCCCAGCCAGCCCGGCGAATGGGAAATCGCCGACCATGTCCGCCACAGCAGCATCAGAACCATCGTCAAAAGAACAAGGCCAAGCACCACCATGCCGACCGATCCGTCAAAACGATATCCCAGCCAGACCACTGTCATTGTGCCCGGATTATTGGCAAACCAGACCGTGCCGGTGACAAGGGCAGCTGTTGCGAGAATAAACAGGGCAAGCCGGATCATTGGCCGTCTCCTGTACCGGTCAGAAGGGTGATGGCGCGTGAACTCAGGGTGGCAAGTGATGTGTCAATGGTCTGACGATCCTTGGCGCGGGTCAGCCAGGGGGCAATCGCCTGTTGGGCATTTACCCCTTCGACCCCTTCAAGGGCGGTGATGGCGGCATCAAGATCGTTATGTTCCAGTGCCTGTTCGGCACTGGCAAGACGGCCATCAAGGCTTTCCTGCCCGGCGACATCAACCCGGCGGACCGGAAACAGTTTTTGTAAATTGGCCAGTGTTGCATCCAGAACCGAACCGGAATGATCATCGGTGCTGGCGCGGATGGCTTCCTGCGCAATTGCCGGGAAGCTTTGGCGCAAATTCTCGATGGTGGGTGCGCCGGTATTGGCGAAAGGTTTCAACAAAACAATCTGTTCGGCAACCAGCGGGTCATCGGTGCCGCTGCGTTCAAGCTGATTGAGGGCGACCTGAAACGGTCCGCCACGCTGTACGGCATCGCGCAGGATGGCAACGGCAATGCCAATTGCCTGCCCGCGGCCTTCGATTCGCAACCCGGCGGTGGCCCGGACTTCTTCTTCCATTGTCGCCAGTCGCGCCGACATATCGCGCATTTCCGATGCCACACCGGCCAGTTCGGCTTCGACCCGTGCCAGTTCGGCAATCGGGGCGGTGCGGGTTTCGATTTCGGCCATGCGTTGTGCCACGGTATTATTCAGGCTGTCACCCTGATCCTGATCAAGGCGCTCGCGCAGGGCGCTGATGGTGCCTTCAAGTTCAGACAACCGGGCGGTCAGACTGGGATCGACAATGACCTCTTTGTCTTCGGCGGTGTCCGGTTCCGATGACAGGGTCGGTGATGCCGGTACAGCAGGCAGGATATCATCCGAGGCAGTGTCGGTATCGGTGACGGTTTCGTCCGACGGGATGTTGATATCGGGGGTCGGGGCGGGCGTGTCGGACGCGGTGCTGTCTGTGCCGCCATTGGCGGCATTGTCAGGTGCCAGTGCCCCGATCAGCGAAGAGGGCAGGACCGTGGTCAAAGTTGGTTCGGCATGGTGCCACCATCTGTCACGACCGGCCCATGCCGTGATAATTATCAGGCCGATAATGGCAATGATCCATAATAATCCGCCGCGTTTTTTCACTGGTTTTGCCGGAACGTCATCTTTTTTGGCCGATTTCAGGTCTGACTGGCCGGGCTTGATCGTCCAGTTGTCAGGCTTTTTATCATCGGCTTTTTTGTCGTCCGGGGCTTTTGCCGGACCGGAACCTGTTGTGCCTTGTGCGGCATTCGGGGCGGTTTTTTGTGCCGGATCAACAGACGCGTTGCCCTGACTGTCGATTGAAATCGTTTCAGACGGGGTTTCCGGTTTGGCGGCAGCGGGTTTTGGCGTTTCTGGTTTTTTCACGGGCGGACCATTGCAGTTTGCGGTTGTTCCGAGACGCCCTGTGGCGCAGGAAATGTCAGGCGATAACAGATGCTAGCGTCAGAAGAAGGTGTTCTTGTGTCGGCTGTCGGGCAACATGTATCTCCTGCCATGTAAGGGGCGAAAGCCGGTCTTTCACGGCCTGGCTCAGACAAAAGGCCTGAATGTGCCGGATGGCCGCATCCATTTTATAATGCGCCACCACCTTAACAAAGCTTTGTGCCGTTCGGGGAGAGAAAAATAAAACGGCATCAATCTGGTGGCGGGTCAGCGCGTCCAGAACTTCCGGGGAAAAATCATTGACCGGTTGTGCTTCATACAGCGTTTCGCGCCGGATTTCATATCCGGTCCCGGCCAGCATGGTGGCCAAATCCCCGGCGGGCTGGCTGGCGGCGGGGTGATAAAGGCTGCCTTTGTGCGGATCAATCTTTGCCGTGATCAGGGCGGCAAGATCCTGAATATCGCCTGCGGCACTTTGAATATCGTCAAATCCAGCCATGCGTGCCATGCGGGCGGTGGCATCGCCGACCGACAGAACCGGCAAATCACGTCGTTCACACGCGGCGACAAAGGCCCGTACGCCATTGGCCGATGTAAAAACCAGCGCCTGCACCCCGAACAAATCAATGTCAGAGGTGCGAGGCGTCAAAACGATTTCCAGCATCGGTGCAGACAGGGTGCGATAGCCATACCCCTGCAAGGCTGCCAGCAATCCTTCGGAATCGGCAACGGGCCTTGTGTTGAGGATCAATGGGGGCATTTATCCTCCTGTCTGTCTTTTCTGTCCGCTCAGGCGGTAATAAAATCAGGACCGCCGCGTTCTTTCAGTTCGTTACCGGCATCCTGTCCGGCGGCCACGGCCTTTGCGGTATCAGGGTTGGCAATCAGACGTTCAGTATCAAGCCGTTCGCTGCCATCCGGGCGGATGATGGTAACGCGCAGGCGCATCTGACCATCCGGGCGGAATTCGGCAAGGGCGGCAATCGGCGTGCGGCAGGAACCGTCAAGGGCGCGAAGGGCCGCCCGTTCGGCGGCAACGCGCATCGCCGATGTTTTGCTGTGCAAGGGTGTCAACCAGTTGGCACATTTGCTGTCATCTTCGCGAATGGTGATGCCAATCGCGCCTTGGGCAACGGCCGGCAGCATGTCATTTTCCGAAATGGCTGCCGTGGCGACATCCGGGCGGCCCAGCCGGTTCAGACCGGCCATCGCCAGAAGGGTGGCATCTACCTGACCTTCTTCAAGCTTGCGCAGGCGGGTTTGCACATTGCCGCGAAACGTGATGACTTTCAGATGCGGGTATTTGTTGAGGATCATGGCCTGACGGCGGAGCGAGGCCGACCCGATGACCGATCCTTCGGGCATTTCGGCAAAGTTTTTATATTTCAGCGAAATAAACACATCGCGCACATCTTCGCGTGGCAGGATAGTTGGCAAAATCATGCCATCGGGCAGGATGGTCGGCACGTCTTTCATGCTGTGGACGGCAAGGTCGATTTCGCCACCCATCAGGGCATCGTCGATTTCCTTGGTAAACAGGCCCTTGCCACCAATTTCCGACAGGGCGCGATCCAGAATTTTATCGCCGGTTGTGGTAATGACAACAATGTCGATGGCATTTGGCCCCGACAATTCAGGATGGGCGGCCGCCAGTTTGTCACGCACTTCATGCGCCTGGGCCAGGGCAAGTGGCGAACCACGGGTTCCAATTCGGAGTTTTGCTGTATCTGTCATAATGTCGGGTTGTAATCCGGATCAGGCGTGGAAACAAGGTGTTGTGGCAAATTTCAAATCATCTGCAAGGCGTTAAAATACCGGTCTTTCGGGGTGCGTGCCGGGATGCAACACGCAGATATGTTGCGCCGGGGGTGGAAAGCATCCTGTGTTTGGGCTACATGATCGCAAGATGCCCTGCCTTGATCAGGCGCAATTTTTGAAGAACCGGACGCGAAAACCATGATTGTTCTCGGGATTGAAACCAGTTGCGATGAAACAGCGGCGGCGATTGTCAATGACCGCCGCGAAATTCTGGCGAATCGCGTCCTGACGCAACTTGAAGAACACAAACCCTATGGCGGGGTGGTGCCCGAAATTGCCGCACGCGCCCATCTGGAACATCTTGATGTGCTGGTGGCGATGGCGATGGATGATGCCGGGCTGGATTTTGCCGATCTGGATGCCGTTGCCTGCACTGGCGGGCCGGGGCTGATTGGCGGGGTGATGGTTGGGACCATGACGGCCAAGGCCATCGCCTTTGCCGCGCACAAACCGTTTATCGCGGTCAATCATCTGGAAGGCCACGCCCTGACGGTGCGGCTGACCGATGATGTGGCATTTCCCTATTTATTGTTGCTGGTCTCGGGCGGGCATTGCCAGATTTTGATTGTTAAAGGGGTCGGTCAATATAAACGCATTGGCACGACGATTGACGATGCCGTCGGCGAAGCCTTTGACAAAACCGCGAAAATGATGGGGCTGGGTTATCCCGGTGGTCCGGCGCTGGAACAATTGGCAAAAAAGGGCGATCCGTTGCGATTTGGCCTGCCGCGGCCCCTGCGTGGGCGTCCCGGTTGCGATTTTTCATTTTCGGGTCTGAAAACGGCTGTGCGGATTTATCTGGACGGTTTTCCGGTCGAACAGCAAACCGATACCGTCAAGGCCGATCTGGCGGCATCGTTTCAGCGGGCGGTGGGGGAAACCCTGATTGATCGCACGCGCAACGCTGTTTATCAGTTCATGAACGAACATCCCGGCGGCACGACATTGGTGGTGGCAGGCGGGGTGGCGGCCAATCAGTATTTGCAGACCCGCCTGACCGAACTGACAGATCAGGCCGGGTTGAAACTGGTGGCCCCTCCGATTGCGCTGTGTACCGACAATGCCGCCATGATTGCATGGGCGGGGCTGGAACGGTTCCGTCTGGGCGAACAGGACGGGCTGGATTTCAAACCCCGTCCGCGCTGGCCGCTGGACCCGGATGCCCCCAAACGACCGGGTGCCGGGGTCAAGGCATAAAGACAGAATCAGGATATCAGGGACATGGCGCAAAAACATATCGGGATTATCGGTGGTGGTGCGTGGGGGACGGCATTGTCAATACAGGCGGTGCGTGCCGGTGCGTGCGTCAGTTTGATGCTGCGCGATGCCGGTCTGGCGCACCGGATCAATGAAACCCGCGAAAATGATCTTTACTTGCCGGGCATTGCCTTGCCGCCGGACATCCGGGCATCGGTCGATGCGGTTGATCTTTTGCAATCGGATGTGGTGTTGCTGGTCACCCCGGCCCAGCATTTGCGTGCGACACTTGCACCGCTGGCAGATCGTTGGCCCGCCGGATTGCCCGCCATTATCTGTGCCAAGGGCATTGAAAAAGACACCGGGGCGCTGATGGAACAGGTGGTGGGTGAAACCCTTGGGTCTTCTGTCCCGGTTGCGGTTTTATCCGGTCCGACCTTTGCCCAGGAAGTGGCAACGGGTTTGCCTGCGGCCCTGACGCTGGCATGTCGGGATCGGGCGTTGGGCAAAAAACTGGTCGATATGATCGGTACCCCGGCCTTTCGTCCCTATTACAGTTCAGACGTTACCGGGGTCGAGGTGGCGGGGGCGATCAAGAATGTGCTGGCGATTGCCAGTGGCGTAGTGGCCGGATTGCAGCTGGGCGATAATGCGCGTGCTGCCCTGATCACACGCGGGCTGGCGGAAATGTCACGTCTGGCAATTGCGATGGGCGGGCGGGCCGATACCATGATGGGGCTGGCGGGTCTTGGCGATCTGACCCTGACCTGCACCGGGGCGTTGTCGCGCAATTACAGTTTCGGTGTGGCGTTGGGGCAGGGGCGCAAGGCCGCCGATATTCTGGCCGAACGCCGCAGCGTGACCGAAGGGGTGGCAACGGCCGCCTCGATCACCGCTGTTGCCGGAAAATACGGGGTCGAAATGCCGATTTGCAGTGCGGTGGACCGGGTTGCCAATCACGGGGCGGATTTACCGGCAACGATTGCCGCCTTGTTGCAGCGGCCCTTTCGCGATGAACGGGAAAATGACTGAGCCTGCCGGATGGTTGGGCTTGAGCGTTGGCACCGACTCTGTCAGTTTGGCGGCAAGGTTTTTATTTTTTGCAAGGAAGATCCGACATGCTGTTTTATATCCGTTGTGTAGACAAACCCGGCCATCTGGCTGTGCGTAAGGCCAACCGCGAGGCGCATCTGGCCTATATCCGCGATGGTTTTGCCGACAAAATCATCGCCGCCGGGCCGACACTGGACCCGGATATGGAAGGCATGAACGGGTCGGTTTTTATCATTGATCTGGAAAGCCCGGCAGCAGCGGAAACCTTTACCGCCAATGATCCCTATGCCAGGGCCGGTCTGTTTGAATCGGTGGTGATCCGGCCGTTTAAAAAGGTGTTCTAGGCATGGCGTACTGGCTGATCAAAACCGAACCGGCAAGCTGGTCGTGGGACGATCAGATGCGCAAGGGTGTCGAAGGCTGGAACGGGGTGCGAAATTATCAGGCCGCAAATAATTTGCGGGCGATGAAAAACGGCGATCTGGCGTTTTTCTATCATTCCGTCAGCGAAAAAAGCATCGTCGGCATTGTCGAGGTGGTGCGCGAAGCCTATCCCGATCCGACGGACGCCAGCGGCAAATTTGTGCAGGTTGATGTCAAAACACACAAATCGTTCGCCCGTCCGGTCAGTCTTGCCGATATCAAGGCCGATTCGCGCTTTGCCGATCTGGCCCTGTTGCGGCAATCGCGCCTGTCGGTTGCGCCGGTGGATGAGGCATCGTGGCAGGCGATTTGCGCGATGGGCGGGGTATCGGCATGACGGCCTTGCCGCCTTCCGGCACGGTTTTATGTGATTTGTCCGATCTGGATGCTACCGGGGCCCGTGAATTTTCCTTTGGTGAAAGAATGGACCGGATCGGTGTTTTCGTCGTCCGCCAGAAGGATGAGGTTTATGGCTATATCAATAGCTGCCCGCATATCGGGGTGCCGTTGAACCTTGAAGCCGATGAATTTATCAGCGATCTGGGCCATGACATCATTTGTTCAACGCATGGGGCGCGGTTTCGCATATCGGATGGTTTTTGCCTTTCCGGCCCCTGCGCAGGCGACGCGCTGGAGCCGGTGGCGGTGATCCTTCAGGATGGCAAGGTGCTGTTGGCCTGACTGATAATCACATCGACGTCAAATCGACCAGATCATCAAGATGACGTGTGATGATGGCCAGTTGATCCGGGTTTGACAGACGATGATCACCGCCCTTGATCAGATCAATCCGGACATTTTCTGATGCGATTTTTTCACTCAGCCTTATCGCGGTAGGCCACGGTACATCCGGGTCCGCCATACCATGGACAAGGCGCACCGGGCAGGCAAGCGGGATCATATCGCGCAGCAACAGGCGGGTGCGGCCATCCTTGATCAGGTCACGGGTGATGGTATAGGGATCATCGCCATAGTCGGTTGGTTCGGTCAGGGCACCTTTTTCCATGATCGCCTGTTTTTGCGTCTCCGAAAACTGCGCCCACATCAAATCTTCGGTAAAGTCGGGGGCGGCGGCGATTCCCAGAAGGCCACGCACCCGGTCCGGGCGGGCAAGGGCGGCCAGCAACATGATCCATCCCCCCATTGACGACCCCACCAGAATTTGCGGGCCGCTGGTCACTTCGTCAAGAATCGCAATGGCATCGTCGGCCCATTTGCCAATGGTACCGTCCTTGAATGCGTCTGATGATTGTCCGTGACCCCTGTAATCAAAGCGGGTATAAGCCAGCCCGCACGCGACACAATGTGCTTCAAGATGGGTGGCCTTGCTGCCGGTCATGTCCGACATGAAGCCGCCCAGAAACAAAATGCCGGGCTTTTGTGTTGATGCGCTGTTTGCAGTATTGCCGGGGGTCGTGTGGTATGCGATTCTTGCCCCTGCGGACCGGTCAAGGAACTGAAGTTTCAGCATGTTATCTGTCATCTGGGCAAGATTTCCTGGATGCGAGTGGTTAAGGTTGGATGAGCGCGTCACAAAACGAAACCCAGTCAGTCTATCGTCCGGAACCGCAGACGCAAGGTTCGGGCTATCGTCCGGCTGTCATATTGCAGGTATTGCCCGAACTGGAAACAGGCGGTGTTGAACGCGGCACGATCGATATTGCGCGTGCCATTGTTGATGGTGGCGGGGTTGCGCTTGTCGCCTCTCAGGGCGGGCGGCTGGAACGCGAACTGGAACGGGTTGGCGGGCGACATATCCAGTTGCCGCTGAAATCGAAAAACATTTTTACCATGCGCCGAAATGTCGGTGCGCTGGTTGATCTGATCCGGACCGAAGGGGTGGATATTATTCATGCCCGGTCCCGCGCCCCGGCATGGAGCGCGCTGTTTGCCGCACGTCGCACCAAAATTCCGTTTGTCACCACCTTTCACGGCACCTATTCGGGTTATAATAACCCGATCAAGAAACGATATAATGCAGTGATGACGATGGGCGATCAGGTGATTGCCATTTCCAATTTTATCGCCACCCATATTCGCAGCCATTATCACGTTGACGAAGATCGCCTGACCATTGTGCCACGGGGCACCAATATCGATCTGTTCAATCCCGAAAATGTGAGTCAGGAACGGCTGATTGCCCTGTCGAACCAGTGGCGCCTGACCGGCGAGGAATTTGTCGTGATGCTGCCGGGGCGTTTGACGCGCTGGAAAGGGCAAATGGTGTTGATCGAGGCAATGCCAAAGGTTCTGGAAGAACTGGGGCATCGCAATGTGCGCTGTTTGCTGGTCGGTTCCGATCAGGGGCGTACCGGCTATCGTGATGAACTGATTGCCCTGACCCGTCGTCTTGGATTGCAGGATATTGTCCATATCGTCGATCATTGTTCGGATATGCCTGCGGCCTATATGCTGGCCGATGTGGTTGCCTGCCCGTCGCTGGATCCCGAGGCCTTCGGCCGCGTACCGACAGAAGGCCAGGCAATGGGGCGACCGATTGTTTCGACCGCCCATGGCGGGGCGCTGGAAACGGTTTTGCCAGGGGAAACCGGGTGGCTGGTTTCGCCGGGTGAAGTCGGGCAGCTTGCCACGGCCCTGACTCAGGTTTTGCGTCTGTCGCCGGAACGCCGGGCATCGGTTGCCCAAAAAGGCCGGGATCATGTGGTGGCGCATTTTTCGTTGACGCAAATGGCGGAAAAAACGCTGGCTGTGTATGAAAAGGCGTTGCGCCGTATTGTCAGGAATGTGGTATGACGGATCAGGAAACGGGGATAATTACGCCCGATGATCGTCCGGAAATGTCGGCTGCGCCAACCCAAAAACGCATTCTGGTGATCAAGCTGAGTGCGCTGGGCGATTTTGTTCTGGCAATGGGGCCGTTCAATGCGATTCGCGATGCCCATCCCGATGCGCATATTACGCTTTTGACAACCCGGCCTTATGTCGATCTGGCGCGGTCTTGCGGAACGTTCGATGCGGTGGCAATTGACCGTCGCCCCAAAATGACCCAGCCCCGTCAGGTTCTGGCGTTGCGCCGGTTTTTGCGCAATGGCCGGTTTGACCGGGTTTATGATTTGCAAACATCGGACCGGTCGAATTTTTATTACCGTCTGCTGTGGCCGGGGCCGCGTCCCGAATGGTCGGGCATTGCCCGGGGCTGTTCCCATCCGCATGCGAACCCGGATCGCGATACCCTGCACACGATTGAACGTCATGCCGATCAGTTGCGCATGGCGGGCATTGCCCATACGCCGTTACCCGCGTTCAAGCCGCAGGAATGCGATCTGACACAATTCGGAATCAGAAGCCCCTATGTCCTGATTTGTCCGGGCGGGGCACCGCATCGTCCTGAAAAGCGTTGGCCTGCCGAACGGTTTGGCCTGCTGGCCAAGATGCTGGCGGATTACCGGCTGACACCGGTGCTGATCGGTACCGACAAAGAAGCCGATGTTCTGAGAAAAATTGTCGATATGTGCCCCAAGGCCCGCGACCTGATGGGGCGGACCGGGTTTCTGGATATTGCCGGTTTGGCGCAACGGGCGGTGCTGGCGATTGGCAATGATACCGGACCGATGCATATTGCCACCGCCGCCGGTGCGCCGTCGATTGTGCTGTTTTCACGCGACTCGAACCCCAAAATGTGCGCGCCGCGCGGCCACGGACCAGAAGCGGTCAGCATCCTTCAGGAAGGCGATTTACGCGATCTGGCCAATACGCGGGTTTTTGATGAAATTCGGCGGCGCCTTAATCTGGTGGATTAAGGGGAATCCGGGTTTTGGCATGACACATATCCGACCTGTGGACGCAGGCCGGATTTTTAATCTTGACGATTTCCCGTATATGAGAATATTTCTTTTATATGGAAAAAAATACGTCGCATCACAGCAATTTCGACCATCAGATCGCCCGGCGGCTCAAGTCCCTGCGAACAGATCGGGGCTGGTCACTGGATGATCTGGCACAGCGCAGTAAAGTCAGCCGTGCCACCCTGTCTCGGCTGGAAAATGCCGATGTCAGTCCGACGGCGCATGTGCTGGGCAAATTATGTGCGGCTTATGGTCTGACGATGTCGCATCTGATGCGGATGGTCGAGGATGATTTTGTCCCGCTGGTGCGCCGGGAAGCCCAGCCGGTCTGGATTGATCCGCAAACCGGGTATCAACGCCGTTCGGTGTCGCCCCCGGCCCGCAGTCTGGCGGGGGAAATGCTGGAATGTGAATTGCCGCCCGGCACGCACATTGCCTATGACGATCCGCCGCGGTCAGGGTTGGAACATTATCTGCTGCTGATCGGGGGGCAGTTGCGCGTGACCCTGGATGGGCACACCCACGATCTGACCCCCGGCGATTGCCTGCGTTACCAGCTTTTTGGCGCCAGTATTTTTACGACTCCGCCGGATTCGATGGCGCGCTACATCCTGTTTGTGCTGTGAGGCAATATGACCGATATCATCCTGCGTATTTTTGATGCCGACACTATCGAACGTAACATCGACGCTTTGGCGATGCTGCTGCATGATTGTGTGCATGACGGGGCCAGCATCAGTTTTGTCTTGCCACATACCCCCGATGACAGTGCGGTTTTTTGGCGCACAAAAGTCCTTCCGGCGGTGCGGGCGGGCGGGTTGTTGGTGCTGGTGGCGGAACGAAGCGGTCTCATCGTCGGATCGGTGCAGCTTGATTACGATACGCCGCCCAATCAGCCGCATCGGGCAGAAGTACGCAAATTGCTGGTGCATCCGGATTTCCGGCGGCAGGGAATCGCACGGGCCCTGATGGCGGATCTGGAAATTCGGGCCGGGGCGCTGGGGCGCAGCTTGCTGACGCTCGATACCCGCACTGGCGATCTGGCCGAACCGCTTTATATCTCGATAGGATATCAGGTGGTCGGCATCATTCCGGGATTTTGCCGTGATCCCAGGATCGACAAGATCGATTCGACAACGATCCTGTACAAGGATTTTGCGTCGCAAGTGCCGGTGTAACCGCGAAAAAAGTTTCATTTGCGGTCCGGGGCCGGGGGGATCGACTCCGGATGCGGGCCTGCCTCTCCAATTGCCTGAAAATCATTGCTTTCTGGCGGATGCTGGCTATGCTACACAATGCTTTGCCCGGTGCTTTTGTGAGTGCCGGATGTGCCTCGTTTCTCTGCTTTCTGTTTTGATTACTAAAGGAGACTATCCATAGTACGACCACGCAAGCCGATGCAGCCGACCAAAGAAGGTCCGCGCGTCAATCAGGACATCAAAGCTCGTACCATCTGTGTTGTCGACGCTGAAGGTAACCTGTCCGAGCCAATCACCGTCCGCGAGGGCATTGATATGGCGATGGAAGCTGGTCTTGACCTCGTCGAAGTCGCACCAAATGCCGAGCCCCCAGTTTGCAAGCTGATCGATTTTGGCAAGTTCAAATACGAATTAAGCAAAAAGCAGAACGAGGCCAAAAAGAAGCAGAAGGTTATCGAGGTCAAGGAGATCAAACTCCGGCCAAATATCGATATTCACGATTACAATGTGAAACTGCGTGCGGCGCAGAAATTTATCGGCGGTGGTGACAAAGTAAAAGTTACCCTGCGTTTCCGGGGACGTGAAATGGCGCATCAGGACCTTGGTCTTGCCATGTTGCAGCGTTTTTCCGGCGATCTTGAAGATATCGCCAAACCGGAAATGATGCCGAAAATGGAAGGCCGTTTGATGATCATGGTGCTGGCGCCGCGTTAATTCGCGGCGTTTTGCCCTGTACCGAAAGGACGTGCCGAGATGGGCGCAGGCGAAGGACTTCTTGTCATCGGAGTCGATGATGATGCCAAAAGTCTTGTGTTGCTCAAACGGATCGTTGAAAGCGGCGGTTATCGTTTTATCGGTGTGTCTTCCGGTGCGGAACTTCTCAAAATGCTGGGCAAGGAAACACCGCGCATCATCCTGATGGATATCATGATGCCGGTGATGAACGGTTTTGAAACCGCCTTGCGGGTGCGGACCGGGTTTCCGCAAATGGCGACCGCCATCATCTATGTCACCGCCCGTCAGGGCGAAGAAGATTTGCGCGGTGGCGTTGCCGCCGGGGGCAATGATTTTGTTCTCAAGCCGGTCAATCGTGAAAAACTTCTGAGCCGAATCGAAAAATGGGTGGGCCGCGCCCATACCATCAATACAGCGGTCTGAGGCTCCAATAACCGGGGTTTAACGGTCCGGTTTGGCTTTGCTTTTGTGAAATCCCCGAAAACCGGCAGATTTTCTGGCGAAAAGCTGCTTGATAAAGCCAAAGGCGGAGTCTATAAGCACGCGTCCCCAAAACAGGTGGTGAGGCTGGAAGGATTAAGTTCCTTCAGGGCATGCCCAGCCGCCGTGGGGATTTCGATGTAAAATTGCTTATGCAAGGATAGAAAAATGCCCAAGATGAAGACCAAAGCGAGCGTCAAAAAACGCTTTAGCCTGACGGCGACCGGCAAGGTTCGTCGCAATGTTGCCAACAAGCGGCATTTGCTGACGGCGAAACCGACGAAGATGAAACGACAGGCGCGTGGCACCGAGATCATGTGCGACGCCGATGCGCGTATCGTCAAAAAATTCCTGCCGTACGGCTAAGGCGAAAGAGAGTTAAAAAATGGCTCGTGTAAAAGGGGGCGTGACATCTCACGCCCGTCACCGCAAGGTTATTAATGCTGCCAAGGGTTACCGCGGCCGCCGCAAGAATACTTTCCGCACCGCAGTGCAGGCCGTTGAAAAAGGCATGCAATATGCCTATCGCGACCGCCGCGTCAAAAAGCGCCAGTTCCGCAGCCTGTGGATCCAGCGCATCAACGCCGGTGCCCGTGAAAATGGTCTGAGCTACTCGCAGTTCATGAATGGCCTCAAAAAGGCTGGTGTTGAACTCGACCGTAAAGTTCTGGCCGACATCGCTGTACGCGAACCCGAAGCCTTCAAGGCTCTGGTGACCCAGGCGCAGGCTGCACTCGACTGATAAACCTTTTTTAAAGGTGATCAGTGCTTGCCTGATGTGATCGGGGGCGGCCATATTGGCCGTCCCCTTTTTATTTTGTTTCTGTCTTTAAGAGCGAAGCGTCAGAAGTTATGGAAAATATCGAAGCGTTGCGCGACGACGTGCTGGCCGAAGTGGAACAGGCAGCAGATCTGGCCGCCCTGGATCAGGTCCGGGTCAGTGCCCTTGGCAAAAAAGGCCGAATTACCGGGCTTATGAAAAATCTGGGCCAGATGGACCCGGAACAGCGCCGCACCTTTGGTCAGACCCTCAATGTCGTCAAGGATCAGGTCGCCAAGGCACTGGACGCCCGCAAAACCGCCCTTGAAGATGCCGATCTGAATGCACGTCTGGCCGGGGAACGGATCGATGTGACCTTGCCGTCGCGCCCCGAACAGGCCGCCGGTCGCATCCACCCGATCAGTCAGACGATGGATGAAATCGTCGCAATTTTTGGCGAGATGGGCTTTGCCCTGGCCGAAGGGCCGGACATCGAGGATGATTTCCATAATTTTACCGCCCTGAACATTCCGCCCGAACATCCGGCGCGCGAAATGGCCGATACATTTTATCTGCCCGAAGGCACCGACGGATCGCGGCTGGTGCTGCGCACCCATACGTCCCCGGTGCAGATTCGCACCATGCAGACCCAGACCCCGCCGATCCGCATCATTGCGCCGGGCCGGACCTATCGTTCCGACTCGGACATGACCCACACCCCGATGTTTCATCAGGTCGAAGGTCTGGTGATCGACAAAAAAACCCATATGGGCCATCTCAAGGGATGCCTGCTGGAATTTGTCAAAACCTATTTTGAACTGGATGACGTTCCGGTGCGCTACCGTCCCAGCTTTTTCCCCTTCACCGAACCCAGTGCCGAGATGGATATTGGCTGTTCGCGCAAGGGCGGCGAGCTGAAAATCGGGGCCGGTGACGACTGGCTGGAAATTCTGGGTTGCGGCATGGTACATCCGCGCGTGCTGGCGGCCTGTGGTCTTGATCCCCAGGAATATCAGGGCTTTGCCTTTGGGATGGGGATTGAACGCATTGCCATGCTGAAATATGGCATTCCCGATTTGCGCACCTTTTTCGATACCGATCTGCGCTGGTTGAAACATTACGGTTTCGTGCCGCTGGATGTACCGAATATGGTGAGGGGCTGATATTATGAAATTCACGATTGACTGGTTAAAGCAGCATCTTGCCACTGATGCGTCGGTGGACGCGATTGCTGAAAAACTCACCGCGATTGGGTTGGAAGTGGAAGGCGTTACCGACAGTGCCGCCGCCCTTGCCGATATTCGTGTCGGATATATCGAAGAAGCGGGTCAGCATCCCGATGCCGACCGCTTGAAACTGTGCCGGGTCAATACCGGTGACAAAATCATTCAGGTGGTGTGCGGCGCGCCCAATGCCCGCACCGGGATCAAGGTCGCGCTGGCACAGCCCGGTGCGATCATTCCGATTGATGGCTCCAAACTGAAACCCGGCAAAATCCGTGGCGTCGAAAGCCAGGGCATGATGTGTTCAACCCGCGAATTATGTCTGGGCGACGATCATGACGGCATTATCGAATTGCCTGCCGATGCCCCGATTGGCGCACAGGTTGCCAGCATTCTGGGGGCCGATGATCCGGTGATTGAAATCGGCCTGACGCCGAACCGGCCCGATTGCACCGGGGTCCGCGGTATTGCCCGCGATCTGGCCGCCGGGGGGCTTGGCACCTTAAAGGATGATCCAAGGCAGGTTGCGGTCACCGGCACATTCGACAGCCCGGTCGGGGTGTCGATTGGTGCCGATCTTTTGGCGAATGCAGCGGTTCCGGCCTTTTATGGCCGTTATATTCGCGGTGTTAAAAACGGGCAAAGCCCGGCATGGCTGAAATCGCGGCTGGAGGCCATCGGCCTGCGTCCGATTTCCGCCCTGGTCGATATCACCAATCTGGTGACCTTTGATCTGGGCCGCCCGTTGCATGTGTTTGATGCCGACAAATTGTCGGGTGATATCCATGTGCGTTACGCCCGCACGGGCGAAACGCTGGCCGCCCTTGATAACCGGGAATATGCCCTGTCCGATACGATGGTGGTGATTGCCGATCAGGCAAAGGCACTGGGCCTTGGCGGGATCATTGGCGGCGAAGAAACCGGCTGTGTCGAAGATACGGTGAATGTTTTTGTCGAATGTGCCCTGTTTGATCCGGTTGTGGTGGCAAAGGCCGGTCGTAAATTACAGGTCAATTCCGATGCCCGTTATCGCTTTGAACGCGGTGTCGATCCGCAATCGGTGATTTGGGGGATCGAGGTTGCGACCCGCCTGATTACCGAAATTTGTGGCGGCGAAGTATCCCATGTGGTGCGGGCGGGCGATGTCCCCGATTCGCGCAACAGCTTTGATTTGTGTCTGGACCGCATTGCCGGTCTGGGCGGGGTCGATCTGCCTGAAAGCCGGGTGCGCGATATTCTGACCGCCCTTGGCTTTGAGGTCAGCGGTTCTGCGCCGGTCATTTCGGCAATCGCGCCAAGCTGGCGTCCCGATATTGTCGGCGAGGCCGATCTGGTCGAAGAAGTGCTGCGCATTCACGGCTATGACCATATCCCGACGGTGCCGCTGGAACGCGAAACCAGCCTGCCGGTTCCGGCCCTGACCCCGTTTCAAAAACGGGTCGGTCTGACCCGCCGTATTCTGGCATCGCGCGGGCTTTATGAAACCGTTACCTGGTCCTTTACCGATTCGCGCCACGCCAAACTGTTTGGCGAATTGAAAGACGGGCTTTATCTGGCCAATCCGATCAGTTCGGATCTGGATATCATGCGGCCCAATGCCCTGATCAATATGATCGCGGCTGCCGGGCGCAATCAGGATCGCGGCTTTGCCGATCTGGCCCTGTTTGAAGTCGGCCCGGAGTTTTTTGGCGATCAGCCGGGCGACCAGCGTCTGGTGGCGGCGGGCCTGCGGGCCGGATCGACCACCCCGCGCAGCTGGACCGGATCGCGCCGCGATGTCGATGTGTTTGACGTCAAGGCCGATGCCGAAGCCGTTCTGGAGGCTTTGGGCGTTGCCAGTGCAAATGTGCAGATCAATGCCGCAGGGGCACCGCAATGGTATCATCCGGGCCGGTCGGGCGTGTTGCAATTGGGGCCGAAAAACATCCTTGGCTATTTCGGGGAACTGCATCCGAAAATCCTCAAGGCGATGGATGTGCGGGGCCGGGTTGTTGCCTTTGAACTGTTCGTTGAAAACGTTCCGGCACCGAAGAAAAAAGGCACCAATCGCCCGCCGCTGAATGCATCAAGCTTTCAGGCGGTCGAACGCGATTTTGCCTTTTTGCTCGATGATGGCATCAGTGCCGATCAGGTCATAAAGGCCGTGCGGGCGGTGGATCGCAATCTGATTGTCGATGTGACGGTTTTCGACCTTTATGCCGGCAAGGGCATTGCCGAAGGCAAAAAATCGCTGGCTTTTTCGATCACCTTGCAGCCGACCAGACAGACTCTGACCGACGAAGAAATCGAGGCGGTCAGCAAAAAAGTCATTGCCGCCGTCGAACAGGCCACCGGTGGCAGCCTGCGCGGCTGATCGCCAGAAACACAGATGCAAACAGGCCGTCCGCAAGGGCGGCCTGTTGTGTTTTGGGGCCATAATTAATCTTGTAATTCTAAAACGTTAGGCGCTTGCCAGCCGTTCGGCTTCGTGCCAGCATCGGGCATGGCATTTACACTTCGACAATTGCAGTTTTTCGTTGCCGTGGCCGAACAGGGGACGGTCTCGCGGGCGGCGCGCGCCCTGTCGATATCGCAATCCTCGGTTTCCGAGGCGGTGCAGGCACTTGAAAGCGATCTGGGCGTTGTCCTGTTTGAACGCAAATCGCGCCATCTGGAAATCACCCACAAAGGCAGCCAGTTTTTGCGCCATGCCACCAAAATTCTGGCCGATGTCGCCGATGCCCGCATGACATTTCGCGAGGAATCCACCCGTCAGGGCGGGCGGCTGTCGCTGGGGGTGACCTCGCTGGTGGCGGGTTATGTGTTGTCGGATATTCTGGCGCGGTTTCGCCGTGCCTATCCGGGGGTCGAGGTTTCGGCGATTGAGGATAATGGTGAATATCTGGAACATTTGCTGATTGGTGGCGAACTGGATGTGGCGGTTCTGGTGACATCAAACATCCGCGACCGGGCGGCCTTGCTGGTGGAAACATTGGAGGTGTCGGCCTATCGCCTTTGGTTGCCGTTGGGGCATCCATTGGCATCGGCCGAGTCAATCGGGCTGGATCAGGTCGCCGCCGAACCGCTGATCATGCTGAGTGTTGATGAAATCGAGGAAAGCACCCGCCGCCTGATCGATTCCTTGCGTGTGCGGCCCAACATTGCCTTTCGCACCCGTTCGGTGGAGGCAGTGCGCAGTCTGGTCGCCACCGGGGCCGGGGTCGCTCTGTTGCCCAATCTGGTATATCGCCCGTGGTCGCTGGAAGGGGACCGCATCGAAATTCGCGATGTGTCGGGCGATTTGCCAACGGTTCAGGTCGGGCTGGCATGGCGGCGCGGGGCACCTTTGTCCGATGTCAGTCGCGATTTTATTCGCACGGCACAAAATGCGATGTCCCCGCGTTAGGGGTTTTCTGGCACATTCGGCTATCTATCGGTTTTACCGATAACGCATTTCTGTTTTTTGAGATTGCGAATATTCCGCGCAGGCGGAGACTGCAATGACAATAAATCAAATCAGGGATGGCCTCAGGCCGAAATTCACGTCTTCAGCGGGAGAAGTCAGATGAAGCATATCCAGACGGGCTGCGCGACAGCCCTTGTTGCCGTTTTATGGGCCGGAAGCAGCCTTGCCGCCCAGATGATGACCGAAATCGGCGCACCCGAAGGTCAGGTCAATATCGTGGCCTGGCCCGGTTATATCGAACGCGGCGAAACAATGGCCGAATTTGACTGGGTGACCGGCTTTGAAAAGGCAAGCGGCTGCAAGGTCAATGTCAAAACTGCCAATACATCGGATGAAATGGTCGCCCTGATGAATGAAGGCGGGTTCGATCTGGTGACGGCATCGGGCGATGCCTCGTTGCGGATGGTGGCGGGCGGGCGCATTCAACCGATCAATATTGATCTGGTGCCAAGCTGGAACACGGTTGACCCCCGGCTTCAGAACGCGCCGTGGTTTACCGTCGATGGGGTGCATTATGGGGTGCCCTATCAATGGGGTCCGAATGTTCTGATGTATAACACCACGGTTTTCCCCGAGGCACCGACCAGCTGGAATGTCGTGTTCGAGGAAATGAACCTGCCCGATGGCAAACCCAATGCCGGTCGTGTGCAGGCCTATGACGGGCCGATCCATGTGGCCGATGCGGCGCAATATCTGATGTATCATCAGCCCGATCTGGGCATCAAAAGCCCCTATGAACTGAACCAGAAACAATATGAGGCCGCCCTTGATCTGCTGCGTCAGCAGCGCAAGCTGGTTGGCCGGTATTGGCACGACGCCTTTATCCAGATTGACGATTTCAAAAATGAAGGCGTTGTCGCATCGGGATCATGGCCGTTTCAGGTCAATCTTCTGGCCGGGGATGGCGCACCGGTGGCCTCGACCATTCCGGTTGAAGGGGCAACGGGCTGGGCCGATACCACAATGATGCATGTGGATGCGGCCAATCCGAATTGTTCTTATTTGTGGATCGAACATACCCTGTCGTCAAATTTGCAAAGCGACCTGTCGGTCTGGTTCGGGGCCAATCCAGTGGTGCCTGCGGCCTGTAACGACGGGCGCGGCATGCAAACTGCCGAAGGCTGCACCACCAACGGCTTTGATGAATTCGAACGTATCCGGTTCTGGACGACTCCGGTTTCGTCCTGCGAAAGTCAGGATGAATGCGTGCCGTATTACCGGTGGGTGTCGGACTATATCGGTGTGATTGGCGGTCGTTAAATAGCCCCGGTGTCCCGCGTCCTGCGGGGCACCGTCATATCCTTTTCTGCCCCTTGCCAGAGATTTCGGGAATTTCCCGGAATATCACGGAAAGCTGTTATCCATGACTTTTGCCGTAGAATTTCAGGACGTCTCGCGCCATTTTGGCGATATCAGGGCGGTCGATCATGTCGATTTGCAAATCGCCGAGGGAACGTTCTTTGCCATGTTGGGCCCGTCCGGGTCGGGCAAGACCACCTGTCTGCGCCTGATTTCGGGGTTTGATCAACCGTCATCCGGCCATATCCGGATTTTCGATACCCCGTCCGAAGGCGTGCCGCCAAACCGCCGTCAGGTCAATACAGTGTTTCAGGATTATGCGCTGTTTCCGCATATGAATGTACGCGACAATGTGGCCTATGGTCTGATGGTGCGCGGGGATGGCAAGGCACATCGCCATCAACAGGCCGAAGAAATGCTGTCATTGGTGAAACTTGACGGGTTTGGCGACCGCAAACCCGCACAGCTTTCCGGCGGGCAACGGCAACGGGTGGCGCTGGCGCGCGCACTGGTGAACCGTCCGCGGGTTTTGTTGCTGGATGAACCCCTGGGGGCGCTTGACCTGAAATTGCGCGAACAGATGCAGGAAGAACTCAAATCCCTGCAACAGCGTCTTGGCATTACCTTTGTTTTTGTAACCCATGATCAGGGCGAAGCCCTGTCGATGGCCGACAGTCTGGCGGTGTTTAACGAAGGCCGGATTGTTCAGGTCGGCCCGCCGCAGGAAATTTATGAAAAACCACGCACCCGCTTTGTCGCCGATTTTGTCGGGTCTTCCAATGTGTTCGATCCGCAGATAACCATCCGGTTCGCCAATGTCGCCCGCTGGTCAAGCCTGCGGCCCGAGACGGTAAGCCTGACCCCGGCACCCGATGCAACCGGGGTTCTGGCGCGCGGACATGTGCGCAGCACCCGCTATCTGGGGTCATCAATCCGGGTGACGGTGGATGTTGGCGGGGCCGATATTACCGCCCAGCATCCGGCCAGCGCCCCGGTGCCACAACCCGGTGCCGAAGTCGGCCTGACATGGGCGACCGATGCCCTGCATCTGATGGATCAGGACTGATGGCGGGGCCGCTTTCATATCCCCGTGCGGATGGCCTGACAGGCCGGTTGTCCGATCTGTTCTGGCGCAGGCCGGGCGTGCTGCTGGCCCTGTTGCTGGCACCGCCGCTTTTGTGGCTGGGCGTGATCTATATCGGGTCGTTGTTTGCCCTGCTGACACAAAGCTTTTTTGCGATTGATGAATTTACCGGCATGATCCGCCGCGAATTCACCCTGAAAACCTATGGCGAACTGTTTCGGCCGGCCAATTTTGACATCATTGTCCGCACCGTCTCGATGGCAGCATCGGTGACGCTGGCATCGGTCGTGCTGGCCTTTCCGATTGCCTATTTTGCGGCGCGTCATGCGCGGGGGCGCTGGAAAGTCCTGTTTTATCTGGGGGTGATGTTGCCTCTGTGGTCAAGCTATCTGGTCAAGGTCTATGCGTGGAAGCTGATCCTCGCCAAGGAAGGCATCATCAGCTGGGCGTTACAGGGGGCGGGACTTGGTTTCGTACTGGACGGGATATTGTCCTTGCCGGTGATTGGCGGCAATTCGCTGTCGGTCAGTTATATCGGCACATTCATGGTGTTTGTGTATGTCTGGCTGCCCTTCATGATCCTGCCGGTGCAGGCATCGCTGGAACGGGTGCCGGTCAATCTGATCGAGGCATCGGGTGATCTGGGCGCGTCGTCGCGCCAGACCTTTGTACATGTGATCCTGCCGCTGGCGCTGCCGGGCATCATTGCCGGGTCGATTTTCACCTTTTCACTGACGCTGGGCGATTACATCATTCCGCAGATCATCGGATCGTCGCGCCTGTTTATCGGGCAGGCGGTGTATGCCCATCAGGGAACGGCCGGGAATATCCCGCTGGCTGCGGCCTTTGCCGTGGTGCCGATTGTGGTGATGGCGGTGTATCTGTGGATCGCCAAACGCAAGGGGGCTTTCGATGCGCTCTGACCGTTCCGGTGCGTCCCTGACGCTGAAATGTGCAGCGATTGGCGGCTTGCTGTTTTTGCATCTGCCGATCCTGCTGATTTTTCTGTATGCCTTTACCACCGAGGAACGCAGTTATCAGTTCCCACCCCCTGGCCTGACCCTGCAATGGTTCGCGGTGACATGGAACCGCGCCGATGTCTGGACGGCGTTGTCGCTGTCCCTGAAAGTCGCCACGGTATCGACGGCGATTGCGCTGGTGATGGGAACCTTGTGTGCTGCTGCGATGGTGCGCACCCGCTTTTTCGGCCGCGAGGTGATATCCCTTCTGGTGATCCTGCCGATTGCCCTGCCGGGCATCATTACCGGCATTTCCCTGCGTTCGGCATTCAATCTGGCGGAAATTCCCTATTCGACCTTCACGATCATTCTGGGGCACGCCACCTTTTGCATTGTCGTGGTCTATAATAACGCGGTTGCCCGGTTCCGCAGATTGTCGGGATCCATGATCGAGGCATCGCTGGATCTGGGGGCCAACAGTTTCCAGACATTCCGTTATGTCATTTTACCCAATATCGGCACGGCCCTTCTGGCGAGCGGGATGCTGGCCTTTGCCCTGTCCTTTGACGAGGTGATCGTGACGACCTTTACCGCCGGGCAGCAATCGACATTGCCGATCTGGATGCTCAATGAACTGGTGCGCCCGCGCCAGCGACCGGTCACCAATGTGGTGGCGATGATCGTGGTGCTGGTGACCTTTGTGCCGATTCTTGCGGCCTATTATCTGACCCGTGGCGGCGAAGACACCGCCGGTCATGGCAAATAGAACACAACAGGGAGATTTGAGATGGACACGAACATGCTGATTGGCGACCGGCTGGAAACAGGAACCGAAACGCCCGAACCGATCCTGAACCCCCGGACCGGGGAACTGATTCTGGACATGCCCGAGGCATCCCACGCCCAGGTCGATGCGGCGGCCCGCGCCGCGGCGGTGGCGTTCAAAACCTGGTCGCGGACCACCCCGGCGGAACGATCCGGCTATCTTTTGAAAATCGCCGCCCGGCTCGAGGCCGAAGCCGAAGACTTCGCCCGGCTTGAAGCCCTTAATTGCGGCAAGCCGATCAGTTGTGTGCTGAATGATGAAATTCCGGCAATTGTCGATTGTTACCGGTTTTTTGCCGGTGCCGTGCGCTGCATGACCAGCACGGTGTCGGGGGAATATATGGCCGGTCATACCAGCATGATCCGGCGCGATCCGATCGGGGTGGTTGCCTCGATTGCGCCGTGGAATTATCCGTTGATGATGATGGCGTGGAAAATCGCCCCGGCGATTGGCGGTGGCAATACCGTTCTGTTCAAACCATCTGAACAGACGCCGTTAACGGCGTTGAAAATGGCAAAAATTCTGGCCGATATTCTGCCTGCCGGGGTGGTGAATGTTATTTTGGGGCGCGGCGAAACTGTCGGCAACCAGTTGATCAACCATCCGCTGGTGGACATGATTTCCCTGACCGGCGATGTCGCCACCGGCAAGAAAATGCTTCAGGCCGCCTCGAAAAGTGTCAAGCGGACCCATCTGGAACTGGGCGGCAAGGCCCCGGTGATTGTGATGGATGATGCGGATTTGTCCGAAGTCGTGTCAGGCTTGCAGGCGTTTGGCTATTACAATGCCGGGCAGGATTGCACGGCGGCCTGTCGGATTTATGTCAGTGACCGGGTCTATGACAATTTTGTCGCGGACCTGACATCGGCGGTGGCCGATATCAAATATGATCTGGCCGATGACAGCCTGAACCATATTGGCCCGCTGATTTCCAACCGGCAACGCGACCGTGTCGCCAGCTTTGTCGAACGCGCCCGCGAACAAAGCCATATCGACATCACCACCGGCGGCAAGGTGCATGGCGACAGGGGATTTTATTACCAGCCAACCGTGATTGCCGGTGCCCGGCAACAAGACGAAATTGTCCGCCGCGAGGTTTTTGGCCCGGTGGTATCGGTCACGCGGTTTTCGGATGTCGATCAGGCCGTCGAATGGGCCAATGACAGTGAATACGGCCTTGCCTCGTCGGTCTGGACATCCAATGTGGGCCGGGCGATGGCGGTGGCCTCCCGGCTGCGTTATGGCTGTACCTGGGTGAATACCCATTTCATGCTGGTCAATGAAATGCCGCATGGCGGGCTCAAACAATCGGGCTATGGCAAGGATATGTCGATGTACGCCCTCGAAGACTACACCGCCGTCCGGCATGTTATGGTCAAGCACGGCGCATAAGGGACGCGGCCCGGCCGGTCATCCGATCATGCGCCGGGCCGTTTTTTCATGACGGCAAACATCGATGCTTCTATATCTGCCCCCACAATGTCCGGGCCATTTGAATAAATTCGCCAGTATTTTGTGATGCCATCACATTGCAGGTTCAGTCGGTCGGCGGAACTGCTCCAGACGCAATTTTCCGCAGTATTGGCAACTTCCAGTCTGGCCGTGGCATTGTCGGCCAGCCGCATCACCATCAATTCCCGGTCATTATCCAGGGAATAAACGCCATAAACCTCGTTGGCGAAGCGGTAATTGATTTCGCTGCCATTCAACTGTCGCCAGCCGGTGGGCGGCGGGGCGGCAAAATCGCGCCCGGCGAAAATATCGGCCACACTTTGCATGTGATGGTCGGGCATGGTGCGCATTTCGGTGCCACACCCCGCAAGCATCAGCATCGCGGCAATCATGCCGGTTGTTCCGGTCTGGAAAAAACGGGTCGGGACGGTCATGTTGTGTCTCCGCGCAGGGTGAAGATAAAGGTCGCGCCGGGGTCGCTCATCGGGCGGGTGGTATCAAGCCAGATCGTGCCGCCATGTTGTTCGACGATTTTGCGACATAACGACAGACCAAGTCCAGTCCCGGCAAACTCATCCTTGTGCAGGCGTTGAAACAGCCGGAAAATCCGGCTGGCATGGTCGGAATGAATGCCGATACCATTATCGCGCACTGAAAACCGCCAAAATTCCGGCATGTCCGGATCACGCAGGGCGGTGATGTCGATATGCGGTGGCACACCGGGGCGGGCATATTTGATCGCATTGCCAATCAGGTTTTGAAACAGCCGCGATAACTGGATGCGATCACCCTGCAATTTCGGCAGGGCATTATGGGTGATGGTCGCACCTTCCTGCTGGATCGCCGCCTTGAGGTCGGCCTGCGCCTCGTTGAGGATTTCATTACAGTCAAGCAATGTGAGGTCGCCATTGCTGCCGGTGCGGGCATATTCCAAAAGATGGGTGATCAGCTTGTGCATGCGTTTGGCCCCGTCCACCGCATAATCGATATATTCATCGGCTTCGGGATCCAGCGTGCCGCCAAAGCGCCGTTTGAGAAGCTGGGTATAGCTGGCGACCATACGCAACGGTTCCTGCAAATCGTGCGAGGCGACATAGGCGAATTGTTCAAGGTCCTCGTTGCTGCGTTTAAGCTGGTCCAGGGTATCGCGCAGCTTGCTGGCATTCTGGACGAATTCGCTGACATCGCGCGCGCTGGCATACATGATGCCGTCATAAGGGCCGATACAATGCCATGCCAGCCAGCGCAGATTCTGATCGCGGTCCTTGATGCGAAATACCAGCGCATGTCCGCCTTTGGTGCCTTGCAGGCAATCGGCAAAGGCATAGGCCGCGCTGTTACGGTCTTCGGGCACGAACAGATCCAGAAAGGGCCGGTCGATCAGGTCGGCATTGCGCAAACCGACAAGCTGTTCAAGCACCGGGCTGATACCGCGCAATCTTCCGGTTTCATCCACCGCAATTGCCGGGTCGGGGGTGTGGGTCAGATAGGCCTCAAACGGATTGCAAATTTGCTGGTTCGCGGTCGTTTGCAGCAGCAACACCGTCACCAGCGGGCCGTTTTTATCCTTGCCCCGGATGGCCGAAAGATAAAACCGGTGCCAGTCACCATTGCCGATTTGCAGGCACACCATGGTGGCAAAACGTGGATCGGGCCAGATATCGCGCACCAGCGGATCGGAAATATCCTGCAATGACTGGGGATCAAACAGCGCCAGAAAATCCTTTGCGGTGACGGGGGGCGATGTCAGTCCGGAACCCAGAACGGCGGGCCAGTCCAGTTGCAAGACCAGATGATCCTGCCCCGGCCGCCAGCCCAGCACCGCACAGCCAAAACCCGACAGGGCATTTTCGGCATCGCTGACATGGCCGACAAGGCCGGTGGTGTGGCTGTATTGTTGTTTCAGGCGACGCCACAACCAGACTGACAGGCACCCCATCACCAAAAGAACAATCAGCATCAACCCGGCCTGAAGGGCAAGCCCCTGTATCCACCCGCCCAGAAGGCTGTTACGCGGGGTCATCACCACCACAACCCGGTCCAGAACCGGCATGAAATGATAGGAGGCCATCACCACCTGTTGCCCATGCTGGCAGATCAGGGTCCCATGACCGCGATCGGTGGGGGCGATGCGGGCAAGGGCATCGTTCAGGTCGCTGATGATAGGAACCGGCAAATTGCCATGCACCGGTACAAGGCTGGTATCGAGAACGGCAACAACCACGCCCTGATGATCCAGCGGGATGGCCGACAAATCATCGGGGTCGGCCTGCGATACGGTAATGCTGATCGAGGAAACCAGCCGCATCAATTGCGCCGCTCCCTGTTCAAGGGCGCTGTCATACAGGGTTTTCTGGATCAGACCGAAAGACAGCAACAGAATACCGGCACCGCCCAGCGACAGGATCACCAGCCATTGGCGCAGCTTTCTCAGGCTGCGATGTGACAGGGAAGGTTCAACGGGCGCAAGAAACATCTTTGATTGGAACTTTCCTGTCGATTTCCTCTATACGGATCATCGGCAAAAGCCTAAATAAACCCGCACATGGCGTAAAGCGCGATTGCACTTTGTCGTTTTATCCTGTTATTGACGAGCCGCCCGGTTTTACGGAATTGTCGTTGGTCAGCCGATACAGGTTATGACCGGATTTGATCTTGCTGTCGCTGCCCGAACAGGGTGCGCCGACGCAAGACGGGTCAAAAGCGGTTCATTCCGTCGGACCGGGGCTGGATATCCCGAATGTCGAATGCTAGAAGCAGGTCATGACCGATCTTAAACATATCCGAAATTTCTCGATCATCGCCCATATCGATCACGGCAAATCCACGCTTGCGGATCGCCTGATTCAAGTGACCGGTGGTCTGACCGACCGCGAAATGTCCGAACAGGTCCTCGACTCGATGGATATCGAGCGCGAACGCGGCATTACCATCAAGTCGCAGGCGGTACGCCTGAAATATGTCGCCAAAAATGGCGAGGAATATACGCTGAACCTGATGGATACGCCGGGCCATGTGGACTTCGCCTATGAAGTCTCGCGCTCGCTGGCGGCCTGCGAAGGATCGCTTCTGGTTGTGGATGCCGCCCAGGGGGTCGAAGCCCAGACATTGGCCAACGTCTATCAGGCGATTGAAAACAATCACGAAATCGTCCCGGTCCTGAACAAGGTCGATTTGCCTGCCGCCGAACCCGATCAGGTCAAGGCACAGATCGAAGAAGTGATTGGCATTGATGCCTCGGACGCGCTGATGATTTCGGCCAAGACCGGCCTTGGCATTCCCGATGTTCTTGAGGCACTGGTACATCGTTTGCCTGCCCCCGTCGGGGATGCGACGGCGCCGCTTCAGGTGTTGCTGGTCGATAGCTGGTATGATTCCTATCTGGGCGTGATGATTCTGGTCCGGGTCAAGGAAGGCACGCTGAAAAAGGGCCAGAAGGTCCGTTTCATGAATGCCAAGGTAACCCATACCATTGAACGGGTCGGGGTATTTACGCCCAAACCGCTGGCACTTGATCAGATGGGGCCGGGCGAAATCGGCTTTATCAATTGCGGCATGAAAACAGTTGCCGAATGCGAAGTCGGCGACACGATCACCGAGGAAAAACGTCAGTGCGACAAGCCGCTGGCAGGTTTCAAACCGTCGATCCCGGTGGTGTTCTGCGGCATTTTCCCGGTCGATACCAGCGAATATGACACGCTGCGCGATGCGCTGGAAAAGCTGCATCTCAATGATGCCTCGTTCCAGTTTGAACCGGAAAATTCAACCGCACTGGGCCTTGGCTTCCGGTGTGGGTTTCTGGGTCTTTTGCATCTGGAAATCATCCAGGAACGTCTGGAACGTGAATACGAACTGGACCTGATCACGACCGCGCCATCGGTGTCGTACCGGATTCTTCTGAATAACGGCACCGAAATGATGCTGCATAATCCGGCAGATTTCCCCGATGTCACCAAGATCAAGGCGATTGAAGAGCCGTGGATCAAAGCATCGATCATGGTGCCCGATGATTATCTGGGCGGGATTTTGACCCTGTGCACCGAACGTCGTGGCGTGCAGCTTGACCTGACCTATGTCGGCAACCGGGCGATGGTGGTGTATAAATTGCCGCTCAACGAAGTGGTATTTGATTTTTACGACCGCCTCAAATCCATTTCGCGAGGCTATGCCAGCTTTGACTACGAACTGGCGGGCTATGATGAAAGCGATCTAGTCAAGGTATCGATTTTGGTCAATGAAGAACCGGTCGATGCCCTTGCCCTGATGGTCCATCGCGGACAGGCCGAAACACGCGGCCGGGCAATTTGCGGCCGTCTGAAAGACCTGATCCCCCGGCAATTGTTCCGCGTTGCCATTCAGGCGGCAATTGGCGGCAAGGTGATTGCCCGCGAAACCGTTTCGGCGATGCGCAAGGACGTGACCGCCAAATGTTATGGCGGCGATATCTCGCGCAAGCGTAAGCTTCTGGACAAACAAAAGGCCGGTAAAAAGAAAATGCGCCAGTTTGGCCGCGTCGAAATTCCGCAATCGGCCTTTATCAATGCCCTTAAAATGGGCGAAGACAAATAATTGCCGTTTGGCGATCCTGAAAAAAGGCCGTATTCCTTGGGAATGCGGCCTTTTTGATGACAGGAGGGACTTTTGGATATTGATCTGCTAAAGCACCATGAAGACGTTCTGGTTTTTACGTCCTTCACCGAAGAAACCGCATGGCAGGTGGGGTGTGAACTGGTTGCGGCGGCACAGGCAAAACAGGCCCCGGTGGTGATCAATATCCGCACGGCGGATCGCACCCTGTTTCATGCCGCCTTGCCAGGTGCTGTTCCGGCCAATGATCATTGGGCGCGGCGCAAAAGCAATCTGGCGCTGCACACCCATCAATCCTCCATGCTGTTTGGGGAAATCCTGCGGGCCAAGGGTAAAAATCTGGCCGATCACGGGCTTGATTTTGCTGATTATGCCGATCATGGCGGCAGTTTCCCCGTCCGGGTCACCGGGGCAGGTGTGATTGCGGCAATCACGGTCTCGGGGCTGGCCTCGGCCGAAGATCACGGCATGATTGTCGATGTACTGGCAAAATATCTTGGGGTCATGCTTGGCTGAAAGCCGCATTTTGCGCCCGTCTCATCAGGCGGGCATATCGTTTCCAATTCGTAATGATAACGGCATCATGCCCCGATGCGCCCGAAGGCAGTCCATGCCGTCTTCCAGTCTGCCCCAAAAGGCAGGTTCAATCGCAAGATTGTGAAAATTTGCGGTGCGCAGGGTGATGTCCTCGGTCCGCGACAGGGCATAGTCGAGTGACTTTTCGACATCATATGTTTTGTTTGCCGTGACAATGGCCTGCTTCATATCGCATTGGCCGGTGGTCGCCAGTATGGCCAGATCATAAACATCCCGATTGTCGAGGGCGGTATCTGCGCCCTGATCGGTATTGACCAGCAGTTTTTGAACCGCCAGATCATTGTCATTGAGGCACGGCACGGGAATATTCGGATAAAAAGCCGGTTTCCCGGGGGCCGCCAGCCGTGTTTCCAGAAAAATCTCGAACGTGATGGGGATGTTTGCCAGGTCGGAGGCTTCCCCTGTCTGAACCTCGAATTTGATGCCATATTGATTGTAGCGGGCTTCGGAAAGGGTGATATCGGGCGGCAGTTTTTTAAACAGGACCGATGCATCGGACCTTATCAGGTTGCGCAATAACCGATATCCGCCTTGTGCCGGGTTTGGTGCAAAATCAATATCATCTGCCCGGCGATATTCCCCATGCGTTAATGTCAGCATGGTGCCGCCGCAAAATAAAATGCCGTTATCAGCGAAAAAATCTTCGCGCAAGCAAGACAGGATATAATGAATCCTGGTGTGATGAGAATGAAGGGACGGACCTGTCACATCACACGTCCGGACAAAGCAGGGTGCTCTGTAAAAGACAGTCTGATTGCGTTATTGTCACGATGATATGCCCAGCTTTGCGAAATTTTGTTCTTAAAATGTTCGCAACACTTACTGTCTATGGGGCATATCGTCAATGTTTGTCACAGAATATGATTTATATGCTGCTCTGATCAAAATGCGCAATATCGGGATCAATGCCTGAAAATGCAGGCAGGGCGCTTGTCATCCACAGATGTTTTTGCGCCCTGAACGGTGCCGGGTCGTCAAAACTGCCCAGCCGGAAATCCAGAAAATCCGCATAATCGCCATGCCGCCAGGTCAGGCTGGACCCACATTTCGGGCAAAAACCTCGAAAACAGTTGGGCGAACTTTCATATTCCGCCGGGGTGTCGCCGGTCCATTTCAGGGTTGCGGTCGCAAAGGTGACAAAGGTTGAAACGCCCGATCCGCTATCCTTGCGACACATTACGCAATGGCAATGATTGCCGCTGACCGGTTCACCGGCAACGACAAAGCGCACCGCGCCGCACAGGCATCCGCCGGAATGGGTTGGGGCCGTGTCGGTCATGGTGCGCCTCCTTGTATGGGGCCGGATTATTCCGCCGGAACGCCGGTGGTGGTGGAATATTCAAAATGGAATTCCTTGTCCGGGAACAGATAGCTGCGCGCGGCATGTACGGCGCTGGCGCCCTCGGCAAAGCCCGACAGGATCAGTTTGAGTTTGTGGTCATAGGTCGCGATATCGCCAATCGCAAAAATGCCCGGCACCGATGTTGCCATCGTCGCCTGGGTCACGCCGATATGGCTGCGATCAAGGTCAAGGCCCCAATCGGCAATCGGACCCAGTTCCATGGCAAGACCAAAGAACGGCAGCAAATGATCGGCCTCAAGCGCCAGTTCCTCGCCCTTGAGCGTCGCCACCACCACATGGGACAGTTTGCCATTCTCGCCCTTCAGGCTGTGCAACTGATAGGGAATAACCATCTCGATCTTGCCTGCGGCGGCAAGGGCTTCAAGCTTGGCGATGCTGTCCGGGGCAGCGCGGAATTTCGGGCGACGATGCACCACCATCACCTTTTCGGCGATATCATGCAGGCTCAGCGCCCAGTCAACGGCGGAATCACCGCCCCCGGCGATCACGACTTTTTTGCCCGCGAAATCGACCCGGCGTTTGACATAATATTGCACCCCGCCGGAACCTTCGTAATCCTCAAGCCCTTCCATCGGCGGTTTGTTGGGACCAAATGCCCCGCATCCGGCCGCGATGATGACGGCACCGGCATCAATCACCGTGCCGACCGAGGTTTCAAGCATAAAACGGCCATCGGCCCGTTTTTCAAGTTTCGTCACCTGTTGACCCAGATGATAAGTCGGCTCGAACGGGGCGGCCTGTTTGGCAAGCTGGTCAATCAGATCCTGCCCGGCAATTTGCGGGTGGGCGGGGATGTCGAAAATCGGTTTTTCCGGGTAAAGGGCCGCGCACTGGCCGCCGACCATATCAAGTGCATCCACGACATGGGCTTTCAGGCCCAGAAGCCCGGCTTCAAATACGGCAAAAAGCCCGGTTGGCCCTGCGCCAATGATGGCAATGTCGGTGCGGTGAACCGGGTTGTTTTGCGGATCTGACATTTTGTTTTCATCCCAATCTGATACAGGCGATTAATCTACCTTGGGCGAAATAACATTTCACCCCCATAATCGCAATGTCCGGTGTGACCAAAACCTTGCGAAGACGGGGGGCGACCCCCTACAAGAAACACTGGACCGACGCGATCAGACGGGCAGAAATGGAAAAGACAGTCGATATTGCCAATCAGGACGGCACCGAAGCCCTCGCGGCAAAACTGGCCACCATGGCGCAGGCCGGGGATGTGATTTTGCTGCATGGCACGCTGGGCATGGGCAAAAGTGCCTTTTGCCGCGCCTATATCCGTGCCCTTGCCGGGAACCCGGATGAAGAAGTCCCCAGCCCGACCTTTACACTGGTCCAGATTTACGAACTGGACCCGCTGCCGGTCTGGCATTTTGACCTGTATCGGCTGTCCGACCCCGAAGAAACGCTGGAACTTGATATCGAGGATGCCTTTCACGATGCGGTCAGTCTGATCGAATGGCCCGACCGTCTGGGATATCTCACCCCCAAGGATCATCTCGATATTCATATCGAACCCGGTCCGACCCACGATGCGCGGCGCATTCGCCTGTCGCCGTCGGGGGCGGGATGGCAGGCGCGGCTGGCGAAAATGGCGGGGCCGTTGTGAACAGCATGGGGAAACAGTCACAGACGCAGGCACAGATCCGGCGCGAACGCGAAATTGCGGCTTTTCTGGCCCGGCATGGCTGGGGCGATGCACGGCGTGAAAAGCTGGTGGATGATGCCTCGGCCCGGCGGTATTTCCGGTTGTTGCGGGATGGTCAAAGCATTCTGTTGATGGATTATCCACCCGATGCCGTGTCGATTGACCCGCATGGTGTGTCGGATCGGCCCGAACGGGCCGCATCCCTTGCGCCGGTGGTGATGACAACCGCCCTGTTTGCCGGTTGCGGCTGGCGGGTGCCGGAAATTATCGCCCATGACGGGGCGACGGGCCTGATGTTGATCGAGGATTTTGGCGATCTGACCTTTACCCGGGCGCTGGAAATCGGCGAAATCAGCACCCCGGCCCTGTATGTGCAGGCGGTGGATGCGTTGATTGATCTGCACCGCCAACCCGAACATCTGTGGCGCAGGCCCGAACTGGTGACCTATGGTCCGGAAAATTTCCGCCGCCAGATTGCCAGTTTTACCCGTGATTACCTGCCCCTGGTGATTACCGATGACACAAAGCGCCAACAGGCGATTGCCGGGCTCGATGCCCTTCTGGCGTCGGTTCTGCCATTATGTTGGCAGGCGGGCGAAGTCGTGATTCATCGCGATTATCATGTGGATAATCTGATGCTGGTCGATACCGATGATGGCGATGTGGCCTGTGGCATCATTGATTTTCAGGATGCCGCAATTGCGCCGCGTCCCTATGATCTGGTGTCGTTGCTGCGCGATGTGCGCCATGATATCGGGGCCGGTCTTGAAACCGCGATGGTAGACCGGTATGTGGCGGCCTTCCCGGACATGGATCGTTCCGGTTTCGATATGGCTTATATTGCCTGTGGCATGGTGCGCAATTTTCGCATTTTGGGGCGGTTTGGCTGGCTGGCGCGGGAAACCGGCAAACGGCGTTATTTAAATTTCGTGCCGCAGGCATGGGATTTGATCCTGCGCGGGGCGGATGTTCATCTTCCGGCCTTGCAGGATTGGGTGGATCTTCATATTCCACCTGACGCCCGTCAAATCCCGCATATCCCGGATCATACCCCATCCCTTTCTGGCGGAGGCCCCGAATGACGATAACAGATCGCGCCCAGGCGATGGTTCTGGCCGCCGGACTGGGCAAGCGGATGCGCCCGATCACCGATCATCTGCCCAAGCCGCTTGTGCCGGTGCGCGGGCGTCCGATGCTGGACCATGTTCTGGACCGCCTGCAAGATGCCGGGATCAATCGGGTGGTGGTCAATAGTCATTACATGGGCGATATGATTGTCGATCATGTGGCAAAACGCGCACAGCCGCAGATTATCACGTCGCCCGAGGTGGAATTGCTGGAAACCGGCGGCGGGGTCAAAAACGCCCTGCCTTTGCTCGATCAGGACGCCATTCTGATCGCCAATGCCGATGTGTACTGGACCGAAGGCCGGGATGCGTTGTTTGACCGCATGATCGATGCCTTTGATCCCGATCATATGGATGCCCTGTTGGCGATTTATCCGGTGCAGGGCGCATTTGGCTATGACGGGGCCGGGGATTTTTTCTGGCAGGTTGATGGCCGGTTGAAACGGCGCGGCGATGCCCCGGCGGCACCGTATTTTTTTACCGGGGTGCAAATTCTGGCCCCGCATCTGTTTGACGATAGCCCCGCCGGGGCGTTTTCGTTGAATGTGATTTATGACCGCGCCCTGAAATCGGGGCGGTGTTACGGGCTGGTGCATGACGGGGGCTGGTTCCATATCGGCACACCCGATGCCCTGACTGCGGCAGAAGAAAAACTGAACGCGACGGAGGGGGCGGGATGACCGGCACTCTCTATTCCATCGCACCGGGCCTGCCCTTTGCCGATCTGATCGCCCGCCATTTATTGGCCGAAACGGCGGATAATCCCCTGTTGCTGAGCGATTATGTGATTCTGGTGCCCAATCACCGGTCTTGCAAGGTCCTGCGCGATGCGTTTTTGCGGCAATCGGCGGGCAAGGTCACGCTGCTGCCGACCATCCGCGCCATGGGCGAGGCCGATGAGGATGAATTGACGGTTCTGGGCACACCGGGACAGGCAGGGGGACAGGCGGCGGGGCAAACCGATGCGCCGGAAATCGACCTGCCGCCCGCCATTGCCGATTTGCAGCGCAAATTGTTGCTGACCCGCATGATCATGGCCCGCCCCGACCACAAGGGCGACAGGCCGGGCGCGGATCAGGCGGCGCGTCTGGCCGGGGAACTGGCCCGGTTTCTTGATCAGGTGCAAACCGAAAATTGCCGGTTCGAGGATTTAAAAGGCTTGGTTCCGGCCGAATTTTCGCAACACTGGCAACTGACCCTCGATTTTCTGCAAATCCTGACCCAACACTGGCCCGATATTCTGGCAGCACAGCAAATGTCGGACCGCGCCGCCCGGCGCAATGCCCTGATCGCCGCCCAGATCGATATGTGGCAGCAAAACCCGCCCGCCCATCCGGTGATTGTCGCCGGATCAACCGGGCCGTTTCCCGCCCTGCGTGATTTGATGAAAGCGGTTCTGGCCTTGCCGCAAGGGCGGGTGGTGTTGCCCGGCCTGATGAATGATCTGTCGGCCGATGACTGGCAGGCGATTGGCGATGATGCCACCCATCCGCAACATTTGCTGGCGAAAACCCTGCGCCATCTGGGCCGGGGGGCCGATGATGTGGGGCAATGGGGCGATGGCATCACCGATGCCGCCCGCCTCGAACGTCGCCGTCTGGCCCGCGAAGCCCTGCGCCCGGCCAAAACCACCGATCAATGGCGATATGTGGCGGATTTCGGCCCCGATGTCATGGACGGCGTCTTGCGGATCGATTGTTCCGGGGCGCGCGAAGAAGCCGCAACGATTGCGGTAATGATGCGCGATGCCTTGCAGGACCCGCAAAAAACCTGTGCGCTGGTCACGCCCGATCGCGGTCTGGCGCGCCGGGTGGCAACCGAATTGCGCCGCTGGCAGATCGAGGTGGATGATTCCGCCGGTGTCCCGTTGCACGATACCGCCCCGGCAATTTATGTCCGCCTGCTGGTCCGCGCCGTACAGGAAGAATTTGCGCCCGTCCCCTTGCTGGAATTGCTCAAACATCCGCTTTGTGCCGCCGGTCTGCCGCCCGAACAGTTCCGGGTCCTGATCCGGCTTCTGGAACTGCGGGTGTTGCGTGGGGCGCGTCCGGCGGCGGGGCTGAATGGGCTGCAAACCACTTTGGATAGCTGGTGCGCGACGGAAATCGCCCGCATCGAAAAAAACGGCGGCGATGGCGCACCCGCACGGATTGCGCGGCTGCGCGATGATCATGGCCGTCTGACGGATCTGATCGCACGGGTTGAGGCGGCGCTGATGCCGCTGGTTACCTTGATGGAGAACGGGGCCTGCCCGCCGGTCGAGATATTGCGCACCCATGTACGAAGTGCCGAAATGCTGGCCGCCGGGATGGATGCGAATGGTCTCGACCAAAACGGTGCAGACCGTTTGTGGCGCGGCGAAGCGGGCGAGGCACTGGCCGATTTCGTCTATGAATTGCTGCAAGCCTTGCCCGATTTCGGCCCGTTGCCGGGCAATCGCTATGGCGCGTTCCTTGATGCCCTGATGGCGGATCGGGCGGTGCGGCCCAAATTTGGCAAACATCCGCGCCTGTTTATCTGGGGCGCGGTCGAAGCCCAGATGCAACAGGCCGATCTGACCATTCTGGGCGGCCTGAATGAAGGCGTCTGGCCGCCCGATGCCGGGGCCGATCCGTGGATGAGCCGCCCGATGCGCCACAAATTCGGCCTGCCGGCCCCCGAACACCGCGTCGGCCAATCGGCCCATGATTTTCAACAATTGTTTTGTGCGCCCGATGTGGTGATGACCCGCGCCTTGCGGGTCGAAGGCACGCCAACCGTGCCGTCGCGCTGGTTGTTACGGATTGAAAACATGTTGCGCAAATCCGGTGTGTCGATGGAAAAACCCGACGCCGCGATGTGGCGGGCGTTGGCCGAACAGCTTGATGAACCTGCCGATCACATGCGCCGCAAAATTGGCCGTCCGGCCCCGCGCCCCCCGGTTGCGGCCCGGCCCGGTCTGTTATCGGTGACCCAGATCGAAACATGGATGCGCGATCCCTATGCGATTTATGCCCGGCATATCTTGCGCCTGCGCAAACTTGACGATGTCGATGAAGACCCCGGTGCCGCCGATTATGGCAATCTGATTCACGATGCGCTGGACCGGTTTGTCTCCACCTTTCCCGATGCCCTGCCGCCCGATGCCGAAGACCGCCTGGTTGCAATGGGCCGCGATGTGTTTGAACCCCTGATGGCGCGGCCCGGCCTGTGGGCGTTCTGGTGGCCGCGTTTTGAACGCATTGCCAAATGGTTCGTGCAAACCGAATCGGCCCGGCGCGATCATATCCGCCGCTGTTATGCCGAACGCGACGGTATCCTTGAAACCACTGGCGGCTTTCGCGTTTTTGCCCGTGCCGACCGGCTTGATGTGCTGCGCGATGGCGGTATTGCGATCATTGATTACAAAACCGGCAGCCCACCCAGTCAAAGTGACGTCGCCAACGGTTTTGCCCCGCAATTGCCCCTCGAAGCCGCAATTGCCGAACAGGGTGGATTTGAGAATGTCCCTGCCGGTCCTCCGGCATCATTTGCCTTCTGGAAATTGTCGGGCGGCGACCCGGCCGGTGAGATAAAGGAAGTCACGGTCAAGAATCAAACCCCGGCTGATCTGGCCCATGCGGCGGTGGCCGGGGTCACGGCGCTGGCGGCGGCCTTTGCCGATGAAAAAACACCTTATCTCAGCGTGCCGCACCCCGATCATGCCCCGAAATATTCCGATTATGTGCATCTGTCGCGGCAACGCGAATGGATGGGCAGCGAAGAAAGCGATGACGGAGAAACGTCATGACCCGGCAATCCCCGCAAGACATGCCGCGCGGCGATGATCCCAATGTCCTGCAACGCGAGGCCTCCGACCCGGCGGCCTCGGTCTGGGTGTCGGCATCGGCCGGGGCGGGCAAGACCAAGGTGCTGTCGGACCGCGTCTTGCGCCTGATGCTGGCAGGGACCGAACCGCATCGTATCTTGTGCCTGACTTTTACCAAGGCGGCCGCCGCCGAAATGGCCAACCGTGTCAATGAACGGCTGGGCCGCTGGGCGACGATGGGTGACGATGCCCTGCATGATGATCTGGTCAGACTGGCCGGACAGGCCCCCGGTGATGACGAAACCAGACGCGCCCGGCGGCTGTTTGCCAGTGTGCTTGACGCCCCCGGTGGCATGAAAATTCAAACCATTCATGCCTTTTGCCAATCGCTGTTGCGTCGTTTCCCACTTGAGGCAGGACTGGCCCCGCATTTTGAAATCATGGATGACCGCACCGCATCGGAAACCATGAATGATGTGCAGGAAGAAACCCTTACCCAGGCGCGCAGTGGCCGCGATCAGGCCCTGGCCGATGCGGTGGCGGTGGTCACCGCCCAGGTCCGCGAAGGCGCCTTTGGCGAGGTGATGGGCGAACTGGCACGCGAACGCGGGCGGTTAAAACGCATGTTGGCGCATCATGGCGGGCCCGATGCGATGCGTGCGGCGGTGTGTCAGGCCTTGGGCGCAACGCCGGGCGAAAACGAGGCCGATCTGCTGCGCCGGGCATTGGCCGACGGGGCGTTTGACCGCGATGGCCTGATGATGGCGCTGGCCGCGCTTGAGGCAGGCACCAAAACCGACCGGGACCGGGTGCCTGCCTTGGCACAGTTTCTGGAAAAAACCGATATCGAGGCGCGACTGACGGTTTTTAATGACTATCGCAGCGTCTTTTTCACCGGCGCGGGCGATTTGCGCGCCCGCCTGATCACCAAAAATGCCGCCGAAAATCACCCGGCGGGGGCCGACGCGCTGGAGGCCGAGGCAGTCCGGTTATTGCGTCTTGAAACGGCCCGCAAGGCGGCCGCGGTTGCGGCGGCAACCGGGGCGCTGATCACGATTGGCGAGGCGATGTTGCAACGCTATGCCCGCAAAAAGGCGATGCACGCCCGGCTGGATTACGACGATCTGATCCTGACCAGTCTGGATTTGCTGACACAGCAGGCCGGCATTGCCGGTTGGGTCCTGTTCAAACTGGACGAAGGCCTTGACCATATCCTGATTGACGAGGCCCAGGACACCAACCCGGAACAATGGGAAATGGTGCGGATTCTGGCCGAGGAATTTTTCGTCGGTAGTGGTCAGCATGATGAAAAACCGCGCACCATTTTTGCCGTCGGCGATGCCAAACAATCGATTTACAGCTTTCAACGTGCCGATCCGGGCAAATTTGCCGAAATGCGCGATTATTTTGAACGCCGGGTGAAGGAAAGCGGCGGGCAATGGCGGCCCGTGCCGATGAATATTTCCTTTCGCTCCACCGATGCGGTTCTGGGCACGGTGGACCGGGTCTTTGCCGGTGAAACCGCCCATCAGGGGGTGGGTGATGCCGGGCAGGATGTGATCCACAGCCCCTTTCGTCAGGGGCAGGCCGGGCGTATTGAATTCTGGCCGCCGGTCGAACCGCATCCGCGTGACGACGCCCCGGCATGGACACCCCCCACCCGCATTGTGCGGCTGGATGACCCGGAAATCCGTCTGGCGCGGGTAATCGCCGGGCGCATTCGCCATGCGATAGATCATGCCGAGGTTTTAACATCGCGCGGGCGGCCGGTGCGGGCCGGGGATTTCATGATTCTGGTGCGCAGGCGGACCGGCTTTGTCGATGAAGTCGTCAAGGCCCTGAAAGAACGCAATGTGCCGGTCGCCGGGGTAGACCGGATGCAGATCACCGATCAGCTCGCCGTGATGGATCTGATCGCCTTTGGCCGGTTTTTGCTGATGCCCGAAGATGACCTGACCCTGGCGGAATTGCTGAAAAGCCCGCTGGTCGGCTTTGACGAGGAACAGCTTTTTACCATCGCCCATAACCGCCCGCGCAGCCTGTGGCACGGTTTGCGCAGTCATGCGGGCGATGATCCGGTTTTTCAGGCGGCCTATGATTTTCTGTCGGGCTGGCTGGGCCGGGTGGATTATGAACGACCCTTTGAACTGTTTGCCGAATTGCTGGGCGGGCGCGGGGGCGATGCCCGCGGGGTACGCGCACGGCTGGTCGGGCGACTGGGGATCGAGGCGCACGACCCGCTTGACGAATTCCTGAACCTTGCCATGACCTATGAGGCCGATCACGCGCCGACCTTGCAGGGATTCCTGCACTGGTTGCTGGCAGGCGATGCTGAAATCAAACGCGATCTGGAACAAAGCGGTCGCGACGAAGTGCGGATCATGACGGTGCATGGGGCCAAGGGCCTGCAAGCCCCGATTGTCTTTTTGCCCGATACGATGGCCGTCCCCAACCAGTCGCCCAACCTGTTCTGGCAGGAAGACCGCGATTTGATGTTCTGGTTGCCACGGGTGGCGCTGGAAACCGATACGGTCAAAACATTGCGTGATGCAGTCGCCCGCAAACGCGACGAGGAATATAACCGCCTGTTATATGTCGCCCTGACCCGCGCCGAGGATCGCCTTTATATTTGTGGCTGGCAGGGTAAAAAAGCACCGCCCGATCATTGCTGGTATCAAATGTGCAAACAGGCAATGGCGGGGTTCGCCACCCCGCAGGCGTTTGATCTTTCAACCTTTGCGTCTTCGGGCTGGCAGGGGGATGGCTATGTCTGGGAAACGGCGCAATCCGAACCGGTGGTCGCGGATCGGGCCGGTGATGTGGCCGATGATGATGCACAGGCCCCCAAACGGGTCCTGATTCGCGATATTGCCCCGGTCGAATCCTTTCCACCGCGCCCGCTGGCCCCCAGTCGGCCTTTGGAAGACGAACCATCGGTGCAATCGCCGCTGGGCGGGGATCAGGGGCAAAGTTTCAAACGCGGGCTTTTGATCCACAAATTGCTGGAACTGTTGCCGGGATTGTCGCCCGACCGCCGGGCGGCAAGTGCAAAGCGGTTTCTGGCGCAACCGGTGCATGGGCTTGATGACGGGCAACAGACGGAAATTGCCCGTGAAACCCTTGCGATTCTGGAAAATCCCGAATTTGCCCCGGTCTTTGCGCCCGGATCGCGGGCCGAGGTGCCACTGGTCGGGATTGTCGGCGGCGATGTGGTCTCGGCCCAGATTGACCGCCTGCGCATTGACGGGGACCGGGTGATGATTGTCGATTACAAAACCAACCGTCCGCCGCCCCATGATGTAACGGGCACGCCGCTGGCCTATCGCCGTCAGATGGCAATTTATCGCGATGCTTTGCGCCAGATGTATCCGGACAAAAAAATTGCCTGCTACATCCTGTGGACCAACGGGCCGTGGATGGTGGAATTGCCAGATCACCTGTTGGTGATGCAACGCGCTTGACCTTTGGGGAAACGCTGCCTACCTTTGGCTCCATAAAGCGGATCGAGGCCGTGGGCCTTACAACAAGGATCAATAGTATGACGACGATTAAAGTAACCGATACATCGTTTGACGCCGATGTTCTTGGTGCCAACGCCCCGGTTCTGGTTGATTTCTGGGCGGAATGGTGCGGTCCGTGCAAACAGATTGCCCCTTACCTTGATGAAATCGCCGGTGAACTGGGTGGCAAACTGACGATTGCCAAGATCAATATCGATGAAAATCCGACCACGCCGTCGAAATATGGCGTGCGCGGCATCCCGACTCTGATGATCTTCAAGGGTGGCGAAGTTGCGGCGATGAAAGTCGGCGCATTGCCCAAAAGCCAGCTTGTGGACTGGATCAACCAGTCGATCTGATCGGGTTTCGACCAAAAATCAAAAGGCGGGCTGTATGATGCAGCCCGCCTTTTTTATGGTTTGTTGCCTGTGATCAGGCGGCGCGAATATCGCCCAAAAACCGTTTGATATGTTCCAGAAGGTTTTGCGACTTGTCGCTCAGGCTGTGTGACGCACTCAGGACCTGCCCTGATGACTCGCGTTCTTCTTCGGCCGATTGGCGCAGGCCAACGACATTGCGGGCAACTTCCTTGGTGCCGGTGGCGGCTTCCTGCACATTGCGGGCGATTTCGCCGGTGGCGGCATCCTGTTCACGAACCGCTGCTGCGATGCTGGCGGCAAATTCGTTCAGTTCTTTCATGCGCCCCGAAAGATGCTGGATCGCGCCAAGGGCATTGCCGGTTGATCCTTGAATATCGTTGATCTGGCTGGCGATATCCTCGGTCGCGCGCGTGGTCTGATTGGCAAGGTTTTTGACCTCGCTGGCGACCACGGCAAACCCCTTGCCGGCATCGCCCGCACGGGCGGCCTCAATCGTGGCGTTCAGTGCCAGAAGATTGGTCTGTTCGGCAATCGACTGGATCAGTTCCACCACTTCGCCGATTTTGACCGATGCCTGTTGCAGTTCACTAAAGATTGCTGTGGCGTCATCGGCTTCTTCGGCCCCGGATTGCGCGACATTTGATGTCCGGGAAACCTGTGTGCTGATTTCATCGATGGCGGATGCCAGTTGTTCGGCTGCTGCGGCAACCGTATCGACATTGGCCGCTGCCTGTTCGGTCGCGGCGGCGACAGTGGCGGCCCGGCTGGTGGTTTCATCGGACTGGCTGGCCATGCCGCCTGCGGTCTGACGCAATTGTTCAAGGGCTGCATTGACAACCGTCATGTTGCCTTCAACATCGGTTTCAAAGATTTTGATCAGGGATTCGATTTTTTGTGATCGGGCAAATTGTGCCTTGCGGGTTTCTTCCTGTTGATGGGCCAGAAGGTCGGCCTGTTCCCGGTTGGCGCGAAACACTTCAAGGGCACGGGCCAGATCGCCGATTTCATCCTTGCGGTCGGTTTCGGTGGTGCGCACGCTGGTATCGCCTTTGGCAAGGCGGTTCAGGGCATCGGTGATGACATGCAGCGGGCGGGTGGTGGACCGGTCAATGGCAATGCCGACCGCCCCGATGATCAACAACATGGCAAGGGCGACAGAGATGTCATAAAACGCGGTTTCCCAGAAAATATCGTCAACATCGTCAATATAAACCCCGGTCGTGATCACCCATCCCCATGGCTTGAACGTTTCGGCATAGGCCAGTTTCGGGAACACACCGTTTTCACCCGGTTTGTTCCAGTCATAGGTCAGATAACCGCCATCAGGGTTGCGGGCCGCCTTGACCATTTCGTCCAGCACGGCAACACCGTTCACGTCGATCACCTGCTTGCCATTCTGACCGTTCAGCGAAGGTTGCAGCGGATGCAGGATAACGACGGTATCAAGACCCAGGACAAAGGCGTAATTGCCGCCGTCATAACGCGCATTCCCGATGAAATCGCGGGCGCGGTTCTGGGCTTCGTCACGGCTGATTTCGCCTGCCTGACTTTGTTTTTCAAAATGGTCAAACATGCTGCGGGTGATTTCGACAACCTGGCGGACATTGGATTTCTTTTCTTCAACCAGTGCCGACCGTAATGTGATCAGGTCAAATGCCGCCAGCCCGGCCAGCGCAAGCGCGGTCAGGACAAGGACCATGCGCAATTTGGCAGACAGGGAATAATTGGAAAGTTTCATGAGAGACCCCGGAAGAAGGTTGCTAAAACGCTTTTATTTTCGCCTCTCAGCTTAAGGGACCGGCGAAAATAGTTAAAGTTGCGTGTTGGAGACAATTTATAAAAGCACTTGTGCCGCGTGGTCTTAACCCAAATCAAAAGGACACATATTTTTTCATTTTTCATCTCTGGGTAGAGATGAAAAAAGGCACATATCTTTTTGGATTCTGGTCCTCATTGCGGACAGGGCAGGGATCCCGCAATTCCGTCACACCCTGACCCAAAGCCCACCTTTCCGGTCGTGACCACGGAAACCGGGCAGGCCCCGACAGCCCGGACAAACCTCGGGCTTTTGTCGGCCTGACACCCGGACCCGCCACAAGACGGCCCCCCGCTTTCGCGGCGGTGACGGCAGAGACGCAACCTCGCCCAAACCCCGCCATTACCGCGACCCCGGACGCCGGACAAGCCTCGGGCTTCCGCCGGCCTCGCCAGCAAGCCCACCCACTGTCCGCTCCTGCCACCCCCGGCAAAACCGGACGTGCCCGAAACTGTCAGGAAATATTCCGCTCCGGCACGCCACGCACAAGACGCAATTCGGGCGTCTTGACCAATGGCCGGGTTAGCGGACCCGCATAATGCCACCGTAATGACTCTTCCACCCGCCGGTCAGGGTCTTGCGGGCTGGCCCGCTGCCTTGTCTGTCTTTATATCGCTGCATCATCATTATCTTTCCTCTGGCCCAAACGCAAAAACCCGCAAGGCATGGTGCCTTGCGGGTTTCGGTCCGGGCGCATTTGCCCCGTTGATTTTTCTCTTGTGCCACAGCGAAAAGAACAAATCAAGAACTTTTTTCAGGAAATCCGAAAAAACTTTACGGTTGAATTGTTTCGTTCCTTAAAGTTTTTATCTTTCAATAGGTTACGGTGCCATTCCGGCCTCAACGCGATATTCCCAGACCGGATAATCGGCAACCCGGCGCATGCCGGACCGTTCCATCACCTTGCAGGCCGCGGCATTGCGGGCATTGCCAAATGCGGCAATCGGCAGGTTCCATTGATCGGCAACGATCCGGGCGACAAAACGACACATGGCATCGGCGCTGCCACTGCCCCAATGGCGGCGCAGGCTGGCGCATTCACTGGCCAGAACGTCATTCTTCATGGGTAAATAGGTCATATAGCCGGTGATTTCCCCGTCCAGCAGGGCAAGGACAATGCCGCCGGGTGGATTGAAACACGCCCGCATATCGTCGGCATCCATTGCCCGTGCCCCGGTTTTTCCGGCAAAAATATGGGTATGGATACCGGCCAGCCGGGTGAAAATTTCCGGGTCCTGCGCCACCATTTCCGGCGACAGTTTCACAATGCGATATCCCCGCGCCAGTGCCTTGTCGGCCATCGGAAATTCACCGGGCCGGGGTGGCCCTGGATCGCGCAGATATTTGCGACGTCCCGGTTGCGCGGTAAATCCCGCTGCGCGCAAATCATCGGCGGGCAACGGGTTTTCGACCGTATCAATAATTTGATAAAGCCGGGGATGGTCACTATCGGGGCCTTGTGCCTCGGATTCCAGGAATTCTTTCAGGGCGAAAATCAGGGTTCCGTCATTGTGTGATGCCGGGATGATGGTGATGCCAATCACCTTGTATCCATCATGATGGTCGGTGCGGCTGACGCTGACGGTGGCGCAAGGGGTATCGCCTTGCAGGCAGAAATAATCACCGCTGCGTTTGAGAAACAGGGCACGGGCATCAATCCGGCCTAAAAAATCCCGACCTTCGTCGCCAAGATGTGCTTTCAAAAAGGCGATAAACGCATCGACATTGGAGTCGGTGATGCGCACAAGTGTCATGGTCGGGCATCTTTCAGCATTGGGGATGATGTGTCATATATGCGATCTATCAAGGCGTTAAATACCGGCGGGGTCAAGGGGGAAGCGGCTTTATGGGAACGGAACCGGTCAATTGGACCGCAATTGCCTGCCGGGCGGCAAGCCTTGATGAAAGACTGTCGGGGGATTTTGTCCCTGCCGGGGATGAGGGCAATCCGCAACAGGCCGAAACCGCATTGCGTTTGTGGATCGACAGTGCCGCAAACGGCGATTCGGAAAAATTTGATCGCCGTCTGGCCCGTGATGGCCTGACCCGGGCCGGTGTGGTGCCGTTATTGGGGCCGGTGCAATTGCGCGATGGCGCCACCCTGCCCGATTGGCTGGCAACGGCGCAGGATGTTTTTCACGCGGTGATGGCGGGCGGGGGCACCTGCCCGGCCGATCTGGCCGACGATGTGCCGTTTGCCGATCTGTTCTGGCCTGCGCTGGAAATGGCACGGGCGCGGCGCGGGGATGGCGATCTGTCCTTTCTGGCCAAGGCGGTGCAAGATGATCTTGATGCCGCCCTGTTGCGCCGGATGGCGGAAATTTATGGCCGGACGATTTTTGACAGTTTCAGTTTCTTTCGGGCCGCCGGGCCTTCCCCTGCCGGTGATGCACCGCCCGGCAAGGGATTGTATCAGGCCTTTATCGCCGCCTTGCGTGCCGGGCCGTTCGCCAATCTGGTTGCGGCAAGGCCGGTGATGATCCGTCTTCTGGCGGTGATTGTGGATCAGTGGGTCGCGGCAAGCCGCGAATTTCTGGACCGGCTGGCAAAAGATTATCCGGGGTTTGGCGATGTTTTTCCGCAATTGCGCGATGCGGGCAGGATCACCGGCCTGACAACGGGGATTTCCGATCCGCACAATCACGGGCGCGGCGTGGTCATTCTGGCGTTTGAAAACGGCGCACGCCTTGTTTACAAACCGCGTTCGGTCGCGGTCGAGGCGGCGTGGCACGGGCTTTCATCATGGTGTGCGGCACATCATTGCCCGGTCCGGCTGGGGGCGGCGGCGGTGTGGATGCGCGGCGATTATGGCTGGATGCAGTTTGTCACGGCCGATAAGGCTTTGGCGCGGGCCGATGCCCCGGCCTTTTACCGCGATGCAGGCGGGTTGCTGGCGATCATGCACTGGTTGCGTGGCAGTGATTTGCACCATGAAAACATCCTGCTGGCGGGCGGCATGCCGGTGCCGATTGATCTGGAAACCCTGTTGCAGCCCAATTTGCGGTTTGTCGAAACCGCTGATGCGCCGTTACGCGCCGAACAGGCGGCGCAATATGCGCTTGATGCGTCGGTTCTGGCGGTTGGCCTGCTGCCACAACGCAAACGGGTGGCCGGACGCCTTGCCGAGGTCGGCGGACTGGCCGAGGCAAGAATCGAAACTGTTACCACCCGGCGCTTTACGGCCATCAATCGCGATGACATGGCCTGGGAAACCGGCGCCGAAGACCATATTCTGGCCGGGCTGGCCTTTGATATTGACGGATCACCGGCCCGAATCGCCGATTATGCCGACCCGGTGATTGCCGGTTTTCGCGATACGGTTGCCTTTCTGGCGGCCCATCGGGACGGTCTTTTTGCGCCCGATGGGCCGATGGCAGCCTTTGCCGGGGTGGCGATGCGCCATGTTTTGCGGTCCACCGCCTATTACGAACAATTGCGCTGCGAGTCGTGCGACCCGCAAAACCAGACCGATGGCATCGTCTGGAGCCGCCATTTTGAACGGTTGGGCCGCAATGCACGTTGGGACCTTGATGACGATCCCGGCTGGCCGTTACAGCGGGCGGAACGGGTTGCGCTGGCGCGATATGACATTCCGCTACTGGGCGGGCGCGGCGATCTGGACGGCTGTTGGGTGGATGGTGTGGCGGTTGCGCCGGGACTTTTGGAACCCGCCGTCTGGCCGCGCCTGCGCCAGCGGCTGGAAGATTTGCAAACACATCTGGACTGGCAAACTGCAATCGTCCGGCAGGCGGTGCTGGGGGCTGTGATCCCGGCCGTGGCAGAACGGCATGACTGGCACGATTCATTAAATAAATGGAACCCTGAAAAATCAAGATCAGTGGCATTTGATATCGCAGAATTTATCGCCGGGCAGGCGACCATGCGGGGCGGGGCCGCTGCATGGATCGGTGCCGATGCCGGGGAAGACGGTGAAACATTGGAAACCCGTCTGGTGGCGGATGATTTATATGGTGGCACGACGGGGATCGCCCTGTTTCTGGCGGCATGTTTTCGCATCGGCGGGGATGACAAATTTCGTGATCTGGCGCGTGCTGCCTTGTGCGCCCTGCGGTACCGGCTGGCGCACGGGCTTGCGGATGGGCGCGGGGCCATCATGCCAATTGGCGGTTATGCCGGATGGGGCGGGGTGGTCTATGCCCTGACCCGGTGTGCGCAATGGCTGGATGCGCCCGACCTGTATGACGATGCCCGGTGGGCGACCGCCCGCATTGATACGCGCAGCCTTGCGGCGGATCGGATGTATGACGTGATTGGCGGCGCGGCAGGGGCCGTGATGGGCTTGCTGGCCCTGTATCGTGCCACGGGGGATGCGGCGATTCTGGAACGTGCCGTGGCCTGTGGTCGTCATATTCCGCCTGTGCCGGCGGGCGGCGGCGATGACGGGCGGGACTGGCGCGGGGTGTCCGCACGGCCCTTGGCCGGGTTTTCACACGGGGCGGCGGGGATATCTCATGCCTTGCTGGCGCTGTATGATGCCTGTGGCGATCCGGCGTTTCTGGAAACCGCCCGGCGCGGCCTTGATTTTGAACACACCCTGTTTGAACCTGCGCGTGGCAACTGGCCGGATTTGCGCAATGCCGAAAAAACCGGCTATCCGGTGCAATGGTGTCACGGGGCGGCGGGAATCGGTATGGCGCGAATCGCGTCTTTGTCGGTTCTGGATACCCCGGCGATCCGGGCCGATATCGCGGCGGCAATCGGCGCGACGGTGTCGGTTCTGGATGGCGGGCGCGACAATTTGTGTTGCGGTCATGCCGGACGGTTTTCGATGCTGGGCCATGCCGCCCGGACATTGGGGGATTCTGAACTGATGGCGCTGACACAAACACGCATAGCGGAATGGCTGGTGCGGGCCAGAGGCGACGGCGGGTTGTCGGGGTTTCATCTGATGGGAACCGACACTGTGTTGCGCACCGGCCTGATGCAGGGTTTGCCCGGTGTGGGCTACGCCTTGCTCGAACAAACCGACCCGGATCTGGTCCCGCCGGTATTGTTGTTAAGATGAAGATTTTATTACCAAATGTATAGGTTATGGTCTAACTCCCGGTTGACAATCGGGGTGTGTTATAGCCTAATGAATGGGTAGGGAATTTAAGAGTCTTGGGAACATTTTCAGGAGCCAAACAGATGCAAATGAGACAGGCCGACGACATGATGACATTGTGGCAGGCAACCGGCGGGGCCGTTGATGGCGTTGTCGCACAGACCGTTCATACCGACGAAGGACAAAGCGTATCGGCGGGGACTTCCCATCCGCCGATGTGCGTCGAGGGCGACGAAGCCTTGCAAATGGCAATGGGAACGGGGCATTTTCCGATGTGCGTCGAAGGTGACGAAGCCCTGAAAATGGCAATGGGAACCGGACATTTTCCGATGTGCGTTTCTGATGAAGGTCATCAGCTTGCGGGTACGTTCCGTCCGCCGATGTGCATTGCGCAATAATCGCGCCCTGTTATCGACAGATCGAAAATGATTTGATCCCGGCCCATGATGTGGGCCGGGATTGTTTTTGGGGCAGGGTTTCGGTCAATCCTCGAACGGGGTGCCATCCATATTTTGCAGCAAAACTTCGCGTTTGCCGACATGGTTGGCGGCTGAAACCAGACCGTTTTCTTCCATCTGTTCGATGATGCGGGCCGCCCGGTTATAACCGATTGACAGTTTGCGCTGGACAAAGCTGGTCGATGCCTTTTTTTCGCGCAAAACAATGGCGACCGCCTGATTATACAGATCATCATCGGCACCATTTCCTCCCGCCCCGGCATTGCCACCCGCCATATAGGCGGCAACCGGGTCTTCTTCGGGTTCTTCGGTGATGGTCTCAAGATAGGCCGGATCGCCCTGATCGCGCAGATGGGCAACAATACTTTCGACTTCCTCGTCCGAAACAAACGGGCCATGCACGCGCTGCAACCGCCCGCCTTGCCCCATAAACAACATGTCCCCCTGTCCCAGAAGCTGTTCGGCACCCATTTCACCCAGAATGGTGCGGCTGTCGATTTTCGAGGTCACGGAATAGGAAATCCGGGTCGGGAAGTTGGCCTTGATCGTACCGGTGATGACATCGACTGACGGGCGTTGCGTTGCCATGATCAGGTGAATGCCTGCCGCACGGGCCATTTGCGCCAGCCGCTGGATCGAGGCTTCGACATCCTTGCCTGCCACCAGCATCAGGTCAGCCATTTCATCGACGATGACCACGATAAACGGCAGTGGCTCCATCGGCAGTTCCTGATCTTCAAAGATCGGTTTGCCGGTTTCAGGGTCAAAGCCGGTCTGCACCCGGCGCGTCAGTTGTTCGCCCTTGGCGGCGGCTTCCTTGATGCGTTTGTTATAACCGGCAATGTTGCGCACGCCAACCTGGCTCATGGCGCGATACCGGTCTTCCATTTCGCGGACCGCCCATTTCAGGGCGACCACCGCCTTGTGCGGATCGGTCACCACCGGGGTCAGCAAATGGGGAATGCCATCATAAATCGACAGTTCCAGCATTTTCGGATCGATCATGATAAAGCGGCATTCTTCGGGCCGCAGGCGATACAGCAAGGACAGGATCATGGCATTGACCCCGACCGACTTGCCCGAACCGGTGGTGCCCGCAATCAGCAAATGCGGCATTTTGGTCAGATCGGCAATGACCGGGGCGCCGCTGATATCCTTGCCAAGGCTCATATTCAGTTTGCCGGGGTTTTTGTCAAAGTCGCTGGACGCCAGAATTTCATGCAGATGCACGGTTTCACGCCGTGAATTGGGCAGTTCAATACCAATCACATTGCGGCCCGGCACCACGGCAACACGGGCGGCAATCGCCGACATCGACCGGGCAATGTCATCGGCCAGACCAATCACCCGCGATGATTTGACCCCGGCGGCCGGTTCCAGTTCATACAGGGTAACGACCGGGCCGGGGCGGACCTGAACGATCTCGCCCTTGACGCCAAAATCCTGCAACACGGTTTCCAGCAGGCGGGCATTCTGTGCCAGTGCTTCCTGATCAATCGGCGGGGCATCGGATGCATCAGGTTCATGCAGTAGGCTAAGCGGCGGATAATTGTAATCCTCCGATCCCAGATCGAAGGATGCCTGACGTTGTGCCACGGCGCGGGCGCTGGGCTGTGGTTTGGCGACCGGGGCGGCGACCAGATGCACCGGCGGGGCCATCACACCATCATCGTCATATTCATCATCGTCGTCACTGTTGCCGGTAATGATGGGGGATGTATCCGCCCGGAAATCTGACCGTGAATCGGCAACAAGGCCACCGGGGCGACGTTCCGTGCCGCCCGATCCGATAAGGGACGGTTCCTGCCGGGTGCGCGGGGTATAGGCGCGCGGTGGGTTGCGTTCGGCAATGGCATCATCACCGCCGGGAATGGCGCGACGGATGCCATAGACAATCAGGGCCGATGCCCGCGACAGGGCATGCCCAATACCACGCCATTCGGCAAGGGTGCAGGCGGTGCAAAACATCGTCAGGCCCATGCCAATAACCATCGCGATGGTGGCGACCAATGCCCGCGCCGCAGGCATTCCGGTCATCGTCAGTAAAATTTCCAGACGGTCCAGCAACAGATCACCGGCAAAACCGCCATAACCCACCGTCAGGGGCCAGTGCATGCCGGGACGAATGGCCGATGCGGCGGTGGCAACCATTAAAAGGGCGACCGGCAACAGTAAAAACCGTACCCACATCCACGAAAAAGGCCGTGTCGCAACCAGACGCAGGCCCCATGCCACGATCAGGGCGGCCAGCAACGCTGCGGCCAGACCAAGGCTGCGCAACATCAGATCGGCGCTATAAGCCCCGAATGTCCCCAGCGGGTTGAACAAAGTGGGACTGTCGCTGGTGTTGTTAAAAGACGGATCACCGGGATGAAAGCCGATCAGCATGATAAACAGGGCAATACCGATACAAATCAGCCCCAGACCGCAGAATTGCAACCCGCCCCGTTTGAGGAAGGTAACAACGCTGCCCGGTAAAAAGGCCGTACTGCGATCAAGAAAGCTTGTCTGGCTGTTCATCCCTGTATCCGTTCGTTAGCCTTGCGGCACCTGCAAATAATCAGAAAGGGCATCATTGATCCGGCTTAACCCTACACGGGTGGTGGCAAGATCATGCACCAGTGCAATCCGGATAAACCGCGATCCGGGGTTAAACCCATCGGCGTCATTAATCGCCAGATAGCTGCCGGGAATAACCTTGACCCCGACATCGGCCCAGATTTTTCGCGTGGCTTCTTCGTCATTGCCGACATCCAGCCACAGGAAAAACCCGCCCGGTGGCCGGTAAAAGCCAAAACGATTGCCAAAAATATCGGCAGCCAGATCAATTTTGGTACGGTAAAGATCGCGATTATCGGCGGCATGGGCATCATCGTTCCAAAGCGCGGTCGAGGCGGCCATCACTGGCATCGGAATGCTGGCGGCGCAATAACTGCGCAAATTGTTGAATCGCTGAATGATTTTGGCATCCCCGGCAACAAATCCCGACCGCAATCCCGGTGCGCTGGACCGTTTGGACAGGCTGTGAAACACCAGAACATTGTCCATATTACCGTCTTGCGCGGCACAGATTTCAAGGGCACCGGTCGGGGCCTTGGTATCATAGATATCGGCGTAACATTCATCCATCGCCAACACGAAATCATATTGCCGTGCCAGATCAATCACCCGCGCCAGATAGTCGTATGACGCCACAGCACCTTGCGGATTGGCGGGCGAACACAGGAAAAACAGGCGGCAGGCCGATAATGTTTCGGGGCTGATCTGGTCCAGATCGGGTAAAAATCCGGTTTCCGGTCCGGCGGCCAGCGGCACCATTTCGGCATCGTTCAGGACGGCAGCACCGCAATAGACCTGATAAAACGGATTGGGCAGCAGGACTTTGGGCTTTGGGCCCGGCTGATCTTGCGGAATGACACAGGTCGCGATCAGGAAAAGGGCTTCGCGCGTACCGGCAACTGGCAGGATATGGGCATCGCGGTCGATCATGCCATCGGGCAGGTCATAACGCCGTTCCAGCCATCCCTTGATGGCGGCGCGCAGTTCCGGGGTGCCGGTGCCCGGCGGATATTTGTTCCACAGATGCGCATTATCGATCATCGCCTGCGTGATCAGGGCAGGCGGGGTGTGTTGCGGTTCGCCAATTGACATCACCAACGGATCCTTGCCCGGCGTAACACCTTCCAGCAACGCCGCAAGGCGCGGGAAGGGATAGGCAGGCAAAAGGTCCAGTCGCTGGTTGAACATGATGGCAGGCATTCCGTTGTGACACATACTGGCGGCAGAAGATGACACGCTGTCACATTCCCCTGATCCTACCCCTAGGCTAAAAGTGCAAATAAAGATTTAAGGGCGGCAGTCTGTCAGAAGAAAAACCCCGAAAAGTCATGCTTTTCGGGGTTTTGGCTGCACAAGGAAAAGGCCCGCCCCGGGAATTTCCAGGGCGGGCCAATCTGTTTGACAGGATCGATGCAGATCGTGCCCGTCAGGATTTGGGTGTCAGAGCTAGAAGCGCTGCGAACCCTTGCCGAATTCCGGATAGGCTTCAAGGCCCAGTTCGGAAGCATCGGCACCAAGGGATTCGTCTTCTTCGCTCAGACGGACACCGATGGTGTATTTCAGCACCAGCCAGACAATGGCCGAGGTAACGATGGTAAAGGCACCCATCGCAACCACACCGGTTGCCTGCACCGCAAAAGAGGCATCGGCATTGGTGATCGGAACGGCCATCGTGCCCCAGATACCGGCGACAAGGTGAACGGAAACCGCACCAACAACGTCGTCGATTTTCAGTTTATCCAGCAGCGGGATCGCGACAACAACCAGAATGCCGCCAATCGCGCCGATGATGATCGCCGCCCCGATGGACGGGGTATCCGGACCGGCAGTGATCGAGACCAGACCGGCCAGGGCACCGTTCAGCGCCATGGTCAGATCGACCTTTTTGTAGAGAACCTGCGTCAGGATGACCGCAGCCACCACACCGCCAGCCGCAGCCATCGAGGTGTTGGCATAAACATTGGCAATCGCGATGACGTCAGATGCGGAACCCATGGCAAGAACCGACCCGCCATTGAAACCAAACCAGCCCATCCACAGGATGAAGGTGCCAAGTGTCGCGAGCGGCAGGTTGGAACCCGGCATCGGATGAACCGAACCGTCTGCGGCAAATTTGCCTTTGCGGGCACCGATGATGATCGCACCGGTCAAAGCCGCCCAGCCACCGACCGAGTGAACAATGGTCGAACCTGCGAAGTCCAGGAAGCCCATTTCGGTCAGCCAGCCACCGCCCCATGTCCAGGAACCGGTGATCGGATAAAGGATCGCGGTCAGGACAACGACGAAAATCAGGAACGGCCAGAGTTTGACACGTTCGGCAACCGTCCCCGATACAATCGAGGCGGCAGTTGCAACGAACACCATCTGGAAGAACCAGTCGGACGTTGCGGAATAACCGGCTTCAAAATCACCGGCAAGGGCTGCGGCATCATCCGGACCCCAGATGCCAAAGCTGCCAATCCAGCCGCTGACATCAAGATACATCAGGTTGTAGCCGACGAGGTAATACATGATGCCTGCAATCGCAAACAGCGTGATGTTTTTGAGCAGGATGGTCGCAACGTTTTTGGTGCGGACAAGACCGGCTTCGAGCATCGAGAAGCCCGCCGCCATCCACATGACCAGAACGCCGCTGAACAGGAAGCTGAAAGTGTTGAGAATATATGCTGTTTCGCCAGAAACCCCCGTGGCAACCACAGCCTCAACGGCTTCTTCCACCGCAGCAGCATCCTGGGCCATAGCCGGTTCGATCATCGCCAGCGTGGCGGCACCGAAAAGACCGGCAAGGGTAATGTTCTTCATAGAGATATTCATAATGTCTCCCCTTGTCTCGGGACTTACAGGGCGTCATCGCCGGTTTCGCCGGTACGGATACGAACCGCCTGGCTGACATCAAGCACGAAAATCTTTCCGTCCCCGATCTTCCCGGTTTGAGCAGTTTTGGTGATGGCCTCAACAACCTGGTCGACCAGACTGTCAGGGATCGCGACTTCCAGCTTCACCTTGGGCAGGAAGCTGACCATGTATTCGGCGCCACGATAAATTTCGGTCTGGCCTTTCTGACGGCCAAAACCCTTGACTTCGGTAACAGTCAAACCCTGTACGCCCAGCGCACTGAGCGCCTCGCGAACTTCGTCGAGTTTGAACGGTTTGATAACAGCAGTAACCAATTTCATAATTTGCGACCTCCCGGCACATCCGTTGACCACCAAAGTGGCAATCACGATTTCGCAGTCGCACAAGCTTAACCAAGAATCGTGCCAGATTCGGAAATGTCTATTTATCTATTTGATAAGTATAAATATTTTTAATATACGGCGATGGTGATGGAGTGAACCGGCAGTTTTATTGGCGCGTATAATTTGTGCATGAATTTCAGAAATGTGTAAAAAATAAGCACAAATTCGGTTGATGTTTTGGCTGGTTAAAAATTATGCCAAGTCCTTGTTGTCAGGGGATTTGGCTGGCACAAGCGGCGCGGTCTGCCTATGTTGAGCGCATGCGCAGTGGCAGGGAAACGGATAGAAAACGTCATGGGTGATCAAAATATGATTGTGGCTGATGTTGTGATTGTGGGCGGCGGGCTGGCCGGGGCGTCGATGGCGCTGGCGCTTGCCCATGGCGGATTGCGTGCCGTGGTGATTGATCGCGATGATCCCAAAACCCTGATGGCGGCCAATTATGATGGCCGGACCTGTGCCATTGCCGCCGCATCGCGCAAGGTGTTGGAGGTGATCGGGGCATGGCAACACATGGCCGATGACGCCGAACCGATCCTTGATATCCGGATCGCCGACGGGCAAAGCCCGCTTTTTTTGCATTATGATCACAAGGATGTCGGCAACGAAGCCTTGGGCCATATCGTTGAAAACCGCAAAACCCGGCAGGCCCTGTATCAGGCCATGGCCGCCGATGATCTTGTGACGCTGCTATCGCCGGTTTCCGTGCGCGATATGGATCGTGATGGCGGCGGGGTGACTTTGACGCTTGAGGATGGCCGGACGGTGCGGGCGTCGCTGATGATCGGGGCGGAAGGTCGCCGGTCGATGGTGCGCGACTGGGCCGGGATCAAAACCTATGACTGGCAATATGATCAAAGTGCAATTGTCTGTACGGTGGCGCACAAAGAACCCCATAACGGGCTGGCGGTTGAACATTTTCTGCCTGCCGGGCCGTTCGCCATTTTACCGATGACCGATAACCGGTCATCGATTGTCTGGACGGAAAAGACCCATCTGGCCAATTATCTGGTGGCGCAGGACGAACAGGTGTTTCTCGATGAATTGCATGCCCGGTTTGACGGATATCTGGGCGATCTGGAGGTCATCGGGCCGCGCTTTTGTTATCCACTGGGCCTGCAACATGCCTATCGCTATACCGATCCAAGGCTGGCACTGATTGGTGATGCGGCGCATGGCATGCATCCGATTGCCGGTCAGGGACTGAATATGGGCATTCGCGATGTGGCTGCCCTTGCCGAAATTTTGGTCGAAGCCCGGCGGCTGGGCCGCGATATCGGATCGGTTGATGTTCTGGCCGGTTATGAACAATGGCGACGTTTTGACAATACGGTGATGCTGGCCGTCACCGATTTGACCAATCGTCTGTTTTCAAATGATATCGCCCCGGTCCGTCTGGCGAGGGATATCGGTCTGGCCGTGGTTCAGAAAATCCCGACCCTGAAAAAGACCTTTATGTCCCACGCGATGGGCTATGCGGGCACGCTCCCTCGTCTGATGCGGGGTCAGAAACTCTGATCTGACCGTTGCTCATTTCAATGGTTCTAAAAGCTGTCGCTTTTAGGGGGTATTAGTTGATGTGAGTCAAACATTTCGGTGATGCTGCGGCGCAATCTCCGCACTGGTCAAATAATCAGAGCAGGGGAGTCCTTTTTATGTGCCTGATGAATTCTCTCAAAGCCGCCTGTGCGGTCGCCATTCTGGCTTCGGCTGTTGCCGGGGTCGCAACTTCCGCTTCGGCTCAGGAATCCGCTTTCAAAACCAAATCGGCCGGTGATATTCTGATCCGTGGTCGTCTTGTTGGTGTTGTACCCGATGAAGACGTCAAATCTGGCGACTTGGCCGGGCAGGGCAAGGTCGATGACGATTACATTCCCGAAGTCGATTTTTCCTATTTCATCACCGACAATATCGCACTGGAACTGATTGCCGGTACGTCAAAGCATGATGTGAAATGGAATACCGGTTCTTCAGAACTTGATCTTGGCACCGTCCGTCTGCTGCCGCCGACCTTGACGGCGCAGTATCACTTCATGACTCAGGAACGGTTCAGTCCCTATGTCGGCGCAGGTATCAACTATACCTTCTTCTATGATGAAAAGCCGGGCCAGATGACGTCTGTCAAATATGACGATGGTTTTGGTTTCGCACTTCAGGCCGGTTTTGACTTTGCCATCTCTGGCCCGTGGTCGTTGAACGTTGACGTCAAGAAAATCTTCCTTGATACCGACGTGACCGTAAACAATTCGATCAAGGCTGATGCTGATCTTGATCCGTGGCTGTTTGGTGTTGGTGTCGGTTACCGTTTCTGATCTGACATTCTTGCCGATCCGGAAAGGCGATCGCTGTGGCGGTCGCCTTTTTTATGGGCGGGGTTTGGCCGGGTCGCGGGACAGGCCGCGTGCCGCAAGGGCGACCAGATAATCCTGCCATACCTGATCCTGCCTTTCATGCAGGTCGCGCAGGAAGTGCCAGCTGTAAAGCCCGCTGTCATGCAGATCGTCAAAAGCGATGCGAATGGCGTAATTACCGACCGGGTTGATGTCGATGATACCGACATGGCGCCTGCTGCTAATGATTTTCTTTTCGGATGGATGATGGCCCTGCACCTCGGCAGACGGGCTTTCTACCCGCAGCAGTTCGGCGGCAAAGTGCGATGTTACCCTATCGTCCCAGACGATTTCCAATACCCGCTCATCCCGCAGATAATTGATCTCGACCGGGGTATGGCGCGGTGTGAAAGAATCACCTGACATGGGATGATTGCCTAATCGTCGATGGCGCGGGCTTCGTCGGGCAACATGATCGGAATGCCGTCGCGGATCGGATAGGCAAGCCCTGCCTTTTTACTGATCAGTTCCTGATGGTCGCGATCATATTCAAGGGTATCCTTGGTGATCGGACACACCAGAATTTCCAGCAATTTCGGGTCGATCGGGCTTTTATCATCAGTCATGGAAAGCAGGCCTTTTGTCGGATGTGCGGATCAGAATCGTTCAGTTGCTCAGGGTTTGGCTGGTTTGCGGATGTGCCGCCATTTCCAGTAAGGATGTCAACATGTCACCCCGATCATACAAGCTTGTGCATTCCAGCAAAGCCTGTTTTTCCAGCGGGCTGAGACGGCAGCCCATGGCAATGGCGGTAATCAGCATTTCATCGTCGGTATCGGCCAGCGTATCCCAGCAAGACCGCAAGGCATGGCGTGCAAAATAGGCTTCAAGCGCATCGCGCAACCGGTCACGATCCAGTGGCGGGATATTGGCCGTCGGGTTTTGCAAATCATCGCGCCACGCGGTGTAATCGGCCTGTACCGTCCGGTATCCCTTGGACGAACGCAGAAATTCCGTGACAATGCGAAACCGGCAAACCCCGGTCAGGGTAATCAGCAACCGGCCATCGTCGGTTTCGCTAAAGGCGGAAATCCGTCCGGCACAGCCGGTCAGAAACAGCGGCGGGTTTTCGGCATCGGCATCGGGGTGGTTCGCGTCAAGCATCAGGCGCGGTTGTACCATGCCGATCATACGGTCCTGTCCCAAGGCATCCTTGATCATCGCCAGATAGCGGGGCTCGAAGATATTGAGCGGCAAATGCCCGCGCGGCAATAACAGCGCCCCGGCCAGCGGAAACACCGGCAAGGAGGCCGGAAGATCAGAAAATTTGGGATCAAAGGGACCGCTTGTACTCATGAAAACAATACCGTTGAAAGGGCCCGGCGACCGGCGATGGTGGCGGGGTCTTTGGGGCCCCATGCCTCGAAAAATTTCAAAAGCTGGTTTTTGGCGCCGTCATCGTGCCATGTGCGGTCCCGGCGAATGATCGATACCATGGCGCTAACGGCTTCGTCGCGGCGATTGGCCCCGAAACAGGCCATGCCCAGATCATAATGGGCTTGCAAGTCATCGGGATGGGCGGCAACCCGGGCGCGCACGGCATCCAGATCAGCATTGCCCGCACCCGATTCGGTCAGTTCCAGCGCCGTGATGGCAGCGGCAATCGGGGCTTTTTGACGCATTTCGGCATCAAGATTATCGGCAAAATGGCGGGCTTCTTCAATCGCACCCATACTGACAATACAGCGGATCATACCGCCAATGGCATCAGCATTTTTTGGGTCGCGTTGCAGGACTTCAACATAAAGATTATGGGCGGTTTCAATCTGGCCCTCCTGCATGGCGGTTGCGGCCTGTTCGAGTGTCATGGCAATCGGGCTTTCAATGGGGCCACCGGCCAGACGTTCAAAAAAGGCGCGCACTTCGCTTTCGGGCTGTGCGCCCTGAAAGCCATCGACCGGGCGGCCATTTTTGAAAGCATAAACGGTCGGAACGGACTGGATGCGCAATTGCATCGCCAGTTCCTGATTTTCATCAATATTGACTTTTACCAGCCGGACCCGGCCAGCGGCTTCGCGCGTAACTTTTTCAATGGTCGGCGTCAGGGTCTTGCACGGGCCGCACCACGGTGCCCAGAAATCCACCACCACCGGAATCTGCATCGACGGTTCGATCACATCCTGAACAAAGGTCTCGATGCCGGAATCCTTGATCAGGTCGGGGTCATTTGGTGTGCCGGGGGTGGCCGGTGCGTTGGGATCAAGAATGATAGACATTTGCGTCACTCGCTGTTTCAGGTTTTTAAATGATAACGCCAGTGCCAAAGCACAAGAGGCGACCCGCAGATTCGTATGTCCTGCCTGTCAGGCCGGTACGGTAGAAAAATCGATAATGACCGGATGATGGCCAAGGCTTTCAACAAATTTCAACAGATCATCGGGGGCAATTGCGGCGGTGCGGTCATTGCGCAGGGGATGGAAATTCAGGGTATCGCCCTCCATCAACATCCTGTCAAAGGCAACATTCACACGGGTTTCGCGGTCATTGATCAGGGCGAACGGGCTGACAGACCCCGGCGTGACACCCAGAATGTCGAATAACAGGTCGGGATTCCCAAAGGACAGGCGGCCACAGCCCAGCGATTTATGCAGGTGATTGATGCGGATGTCGCGCGTTTCCTCGACCACCAGCAGCCACAAGGCGTCCTTTTTGTCCTTCAGGAACAAATTCTTGCTGTGCAAGCCCGGCAGGTCGCCGCGCAGGGCCTGCGAATCTGCAACCGTAAACAACGGCGGGTGGCTGTGCAGGGTAGGGACGATGCCCAACTGGTCAAGATGGGCAAGCAGGCGGGTTTGCGGATCGAACATCATCATTGCTTTCTCTGCGCACGGACGCAGCAAGATACTCATTTTGATCCTGTGACGCAAACGTCATTCAACCCCCGGCAGGGTGGGTGGTATCCTTGAAAAATCAAGGAAATCAGCCATATTCCATGATATGACATTTTCATGGAAAAAAGGGTTGCAATCGGGTTTTGATGGGATATTATCCGCGCCGCTCCCAAGGGGGCAGAAAACAGACCGATGATGCGGGCGTAGCTCAGGGGTAGAGCATAACCTTGCCAAGGTTAGGGTCGAGAGTTCGAATCTCTTCGCCCGCTCCATCGGAAAATTTTCTTGGCATCGCTTTCATGATGATGCGGGCGTAGCTCAGGGGTAGAGCATAACCTTGCCAAGGTTAGGGTCGAGAGTTCGAATCTCTTCGCCCGCTCCATGATGAAAGTCCAAGGCCGTCCCGATGGGGCGGCCTTTGCTTTTTGGGTATTGTGGCTTGTTTTTCCCGATTTGCCACAGGATGATACCGCCATGAGCAGCAGCATCGACGCCCCCATCCTTTTTACCATCGGCTATGCCGGACATGACCGCGACAGTTTGCTGGCGGCCTTGCGAGAACACCGCATCACGGCGGTGGCTGATATCCGGACTTTCAAAAGATCAAGTTACTGGACGGCTTTTGATTCGGATGATTTCGGACCGTGGCTGAGATTGCAGGGCATTGCCTATGTCTTCATGGGCGATCTTCTGGGTGGCAAGCCCCAGGATGAGCGGCTTTATCCCGGCGGGCAGCTTGATTATCGGGCGATGTCGCAAACCCCGGCATTTCAGCAAGGCATGGCCCGGCTGATTAGCGGGGCTGCGCGGTATCGTATTTGTCTGATGTGTGCGGAGAAAGATCCGCTGGATTGCCATCGAACCTTGTTGATCGCCCCGGCCCTGAAGGAGTCCGGGTTTGATTTGCGCCATATTCTGAAGGATGGCCGGATCGAAACACAGCATGATACCGAATGCCGGATGGTAAAAATGCATGGCGGTGATACGCCCGACCTGTTTGCCAATCCGGCGCATGATCTACGATCAGTATTCGATCTGGCCCTGCAAAAGCAGGTGGCGCGAATTGCACCAAAGGCAATGAATGTTATCAGAAAAACCGAAAAGAAGAAAAAATAGTATTCTTAAAATAACTCACGCCATAAATATAGAAAATGAAATCATATCTGGTGATTTATTTTTCTAAATATTGATTGAATTATATTCAATTTTAAAAATACTATTTTAGTATTTACTTATAATTGATTTTTGTTTGGATAAGTGGCTAAATTTCACAAGAAAGAGTCAATATCCGGAGGAAATCATGGCAATCATTATTGGTACAGAAAATGACGACAACCTTGTCGGTACGGCTGAGGATGACAGTCTTTCGGGGCTTGGTGGCAATGACCGGCTGGAAGCAATTGGCGGGCATGACATTCTGGAAGGTGGGTCGGGTGCCGATGAATTTGTTATTACCGATGCGAACACCGGAACGGCGACCCTGTCCTATCGCACATCGGACGAGGGGGTGAATGTTGCCTATTATCCGTCCAGCAAAAGTTTTGAGGCCGCCGGTGGGGATGCACAAGGTGATAGTGTGACGATCGGTAATCACTGGGTCACTCTTGATTTGATTGGTAGCGATCATGATGATGTTATCACCGGTATATGGGGTGTGGTCGAAGGAGGTGGCGGGGCAGATCGTTTCAATACGTCAGTCGGGACCACAGTAAGTTACGCGGGTTCCGATGCCGGTGTAACAATTGACCTTGAGGCGGGCACTGGTGCAGGGGGCGATGCCGAGGGGGACAGCTTTGCCGGGCCTGTGAATGTGATCGGTTCGTCTCATAATGATCATTTGATGGGCAGTGCGACCTATTGGAACGAACTGGACGGTGCCGCCGGGGATGATCTGATCGAAGGTGGCGCGCAGGGCGATACCTTGTCGGGCGGCCTTGGTGACGATCAATTGATTGGCGGGGGTGGTAATGACACCCTGACGGGCGGTGCCGGTGCCGATCTTCTGGATGGAGGAGCCGGAATATGGGACACTGCCAGTTACGACACCGATACAGCAACCGAAGGTGTGGTGATTGATCTGGTGGCTGGAACCGGGCATGGCGGCGAGGCGCAGGGGGATCGTCTTGTTGGCATCGAAGTGGTCGAAGGCAGCCGTTTGGACGATATCCTGATTGGTGATGATCAAAGTAACGTTCTGTGGGGGCGTGACGGGGATGATATTCTATATGGCGGTGGCGGGGATGATTTTCTGTATGGGGATTATCTTGGCGAGGTGCCGGGGAATGACATCCTGTTCGGGGGCGCAGGCGACGATAATCTGAGTAGCCGGGCCGGCGAGGATTCCCTTTACGGCGGGGAAGGTGACGACACGCTAAGCCCCGGCGCGGATGCCGATTATATTGATGGCGGCGCAGGAAACGATACCCTGCGTTATGACGGGGAAAGTGGCGTCGAGGTCAATCTGGCCACCGGCATGGCCCATGGTGGCGAAGCCGAAGGAGATATTTTTTATAATATCGAAAATCTGTTCGGCACGGCCCATGACGATCTTCTGATCGGCGATGCTGGTCGAAACATTATTCGCGGATCGGGTGGGGATGATGTGGTGCAGGGCGGCGACGGGCATGATGTTCTGTCTGGTGGTGGCGGTCATGATACGCTTGAAGGCGGTGATGGTAACGATTATCTGCGCGGCCATTCCAACACCTATCCTCGGGATGACGGTCCCGATACATTTTTGTGGCGGATATTTGAAGGTGGGGCGGAACGGGATCGTGTCGCCGATTTTGAAAGTGGCGCAAATGGTGACCGTATCGCGCTGGGTGCAGAATTCCAGGAAAAAAGCGGCATTTATGATTTTGAGGACTTCATCGCCCATGCCGAAGAAACCGACGAGGGTCTTTATGTCGATTTCAGCGGCGGGCGACATTACGGCTATGGCGTTTTGATCGAGAATGTCGATTTGGCACATATGTCCGAGGATAATGTGGTGTTCGAGGATGCCAGTGGCATTTATGTCTGATCGCGGTAGGGACCCGTCGGATGGCGTCCGTCCTAGCCCATAATGTGATACCCACCATCAATATGGATCACATCGCCGGTAATGGCGCGGGAACGATCAGAAGCCAGAAAGGCGGCAAGATCACCGATTTCATCAATGGTGACAAGACGCCGCCCCGGTGCGCGGTGCTGTGCCTGGGTCATCAGGGTATCAAATTCGGCGATGCCTGATGCCGTCCGGGTCAAAAGCGGCCCCGGCGAAATGGCGTGGACCTGAATATTTTGCGACCCCAATTCGGCCGCCATATAGCGGGTGGCGGATTCAAGGGCGGCCTTCACCGGGCCCATAATGCCATAATGGTCCACTACCCGTTCCGATCCCATATAGGTCACGGTCAGCAATGCCCCACCGTCTTTCATCAGGGGTTCGGCGCGTTTGGCCAGCCGTTGAAAGGAATGGCAGGAAATATCCATCGCCATCAGGAATCCTTCGCGCGAACAGTCAATCACCCTGCCATGCAAATCATTCTGTGGGGCAAAGGCAATCGAATGCAGCAGGAAATCAAGTTTCCCCCATTCGGCCTCAATCCGGTCAAACAGGGATTCGATCTGGCGGTCATCCTGCACATCCAGCGGAGAGATGATGCTGGCCCCGCATTGCTCAGCCAGCGGACGAACATATTTTTCCGATTTGTCATTTAACCAGGTGACGGCAAGATCGGCACCATAGCGATGAAAGGCCCGCGCACAGCCCCAGGCAATGGATTTGTCGTTGGCGATCCCGACCACCAGTCCTTTTTTACCCTGTAACATCCGTCAATTCCTGTTCGTGTTTTGCGTTGCAGTTGCGAAGGGGGCGGTAAAATCCCGCGATCAGCGTATCATTATCGCATTTTGCGGTGCAATATAATGTGAAAACGTGATGATGATTTGCGCTAAGGGAAACTGCGGAGACCTTGCGAAGTGCCTGACAAAACAAAAAAATTTGTCGGGCATAAGTGGTTTTTAACCTCGTGATGCTCTATGTGTAGAACTGGATGAAGGCAGCGGTTTCCCTGTGGTTTTCGTTCGCTGGGGAATGGCGGCAGAAATTCCGGTATGTGACGATCCGAGGTGTTTGGTGCCGGTCGCAAAGACCGGCATTTACGGTGCTGGCAAACAGGACCGAAAAAAAGGGAAAGACGACATGAAAGCCCGAAACGACGACCCGAAACGGGAAGTCATCGACAAGGTTGTCGAACAGGTTCATCTGCGATTGAAAGGCAATGGGGCGAAGGATGCGGAAACATTCGTTCGCCTTTTTTACAAAAATGTCCCGCCCGATGATATGTCGGGCCGGTCGGTGGATACGCTCTATGGGTCGGCACTGACCCTGTATCATTTTGCGCAGAAACGCCCGCCGGAAAAAACGGCTAAAATCCGTGTCTATAATCCTGAACTTGAAGAACATGGCTGGAAATCCGATCATACGGTGATCGAGATTATCAATACCGACATGCCGTTTCTGGTCGACTCGGTCACATCTGCTCTCAATGATTTTGATCTGTCGGTGCATCTGGTTATTCACCCGATCATGCGCATTGCCCGCGATGACAAGGGCGTCATGCAGTCGATTTCCGGCGTCGAAGATTCGGACGCCCCACGAGAATCGGTCATGCATGTCGAAATCGATGAACAGACCGATGAAAAAATTCTTGCCGCCGTTCATGACCGTCTGGACGATGTTCTGACCGATGTCAGTCTGGCGGTACGCGACTGGCAGCCGATGCTGGCCAAGGCGCGCGCCGTTTTGGGGCAAATTGAAAAGGCCCCGACGGGCATCTCAGCCGGGGATCTGGGCGAAACCCGTGATTTCCTGAACTGGCTTCATGATGATCATTTTACCTTTCTGGGCTACCGCGAATACCGGTTCGGTGGCGAGGGCAAAAAAGCCCGGGTTGATGTGAATGCCGATACACAACTGGGTATCCTCAGTCGTGAGGGCACCCACATTTTCGATGAACTGCGCCAACTGGGCAGCCTGTCCCCCGAAGTACAGGCCTTTGTCACTCAGCCCAACCTGTTGATGGTGACCAAGGCCAACAAGCAATCCACCGTTCATCGTCCGGTTCATCTTGATACCCTTGTTATCAAGCAGTTCGACGACAAGGGCAAGGTGATCGGCCAGCATATGTTTGTCGGCCTGTTTACCTCGGTCGCCTATAATCTTAGCCCCCGCCATATTCCGCTGTTGCGGATGAAACTGGATGAAACCGTGCGTCGTGCCGGTTTCCCGGCCGGAAGCCATGATGGCAAGGCGTTGCTCAATATTCTGGAAACCTTCCCGCGTGATGAGTTGTTCCAGATTGAACTGGATGATCTTTATCATATCTGCATGGGCATCCTGCATTTGCAGGAACGTCAACGCATTGCCCTGTTTGTCCGGCGTGATGCGTTCGAGCGGTTTGTGTCCTGTCAGGTCTATTGCCCGCGCGACCGTTTCACCACCAAATTGCGCATCCGCTTCCAGAATGTGATCGAGACGGCGTTTAACGGCAAGGTCACGGCGCATTACACCCAGGTTGGCGATTCGCCGCTGGCACGGTTGCATGTTCTGGTCAAAACCACACCCGGTGACTTGCCGGAATATGATGTCGCCGATATCGAAGCCCGGCTGGTTGAGGTGGCACGCGACTGGTCCGACGTCTTGCGGCAGGTTCTGGTGCGCGAAACCGGCGAGGAGCGGGGGCTGGAACTTTATCGTCGCTATGCCGATTCCTTTGCCATTGACTATCAGGAACGCTTTACGGTCGAAAATGCTGTTCTCGATATCCAGCGCATCGAGGATGTGATCAAGGCCAGTGATTTGCGGGTCAATCTGTATCGCCCGATTGAGGCCGCCGAAAACGAACTGCGCTTTAAAATCTATAGTCCCGGCGCACCGGTGCCACTGTCCGATGTTTTGCCGATGCTTGAAAATATGGGGCTGAAGGTGATTACCGAAAATCCGTTTGCGGTGACGCCGCGTGACGGGTCGATGGCTGTTCGCATCCATGATTTCGGGGTGACGGTGGATGGTCAGTTCAGCCTGCATGATGTGCGCAACAAGTTTCAGGAACTGTTTGTGCGCATCTGGCATGGCGAGGTCGAAAATGACGGCTTTAACCGTCTGGTGCTGTTGGGCGGTCTGTCCTGGCGCGAAGTGGTGATCTTGCGGACCTACGCACGTTATATGCGCCAGACCGGGTCGGCCTTTTCGCAGGATTACATGATTAAAACCCTGGCCAATAATCCGGCATTGGCCGCCGAAATTGTCAAATTGTTTCTGGCGCGGTTTGATCCTGATCGCGGCAGCTCTGTCGAGGCCGAGACGATTGAAGCCGATATTTTGCATCGTCTGGATGATGTGATGAATCCGGATGAAGACCGCATTTTGCGGGCCTTCCTCAATCTGGTGCAATCAAGCCTGCGCACCAACTTTTTCCAGTATGGCGCGGATGGTAATCCCAAATCCTATCTGTCGGTAAAATTCAATTCTGCAATGGTTGAAGATTTGCCGCTTCCAAGGCCATGGCGCGAAGTTTTTGTTTATTCCCCGCGGGTCGAGGCCGTGCATTTGCGCGGCGGGCCGGTGGCGCGTGGCGGTATTCGCTGGTCAGACCGGCAGGAAGATTTCCGCACTGAAATTCTGGGTCTTGTAAAGGCGCAGATGGTCAAGAATGCGGTGATTGTGCCAGTCGGATCAAAAGGCGGCTTTGTCGTCAAGCGTCCGCCGGTTGATGGTACGCGCGAGGCGATACTGGCAGAAGGCATTGCCTGTTATAAAATCCTGATGTCGGGCCTGCTGGATATTACCGACAATATTGTCGCCGGGACGATTGTTCCGCCGGAACGGGTGACGCGCCTTGATGGCGATGATCCCTATCTGGTGGTGGCCGCCGACAAGGGCACGGCAACCTTTTCCGATATCGCCAATGGTGTTGCGCGCGATTACGGTTTCTGGCTGGACGATGCCTTTGCCTCGGGTGGGTCGCAGGGATATGACCATAAAAAAATGGGCATTACCGCGCGCGGCGCATGGGAATCGGTCAAACGCCATTTCCGCGAAATCGGCAAGGACATCCAGACCGAACCCTTTACCGTGGCCGGTGTCGGTGACATGTCGGGCGACGTTTTTGGCAATGGCATGCTGTTGTCCGAAAAAATCCGGCTGGTGGCGGCTTTCAACCATCTGCATATCTTTGTCGATCCCGACCCGGATATGGCAAAAAGCCTCGCCGAACGGCAACGGCTGTTCGATTTGCCACGATCCAGCTGGATCGATTACGACACCGATGTTCTGTCAAAAGGTGGGGCGATTTTTGACCGCAGGGCCAAAACGCTGGAACCCTCACCCGAAGTCCGTCAGTTGCTGGGCCTTGGGGTGGGCAAGGTGACGCCTGCGGATATGATGAAGGCGATCCTCAGGGCCGATGTCGAACTGTTATGGTTCGGCGGTATTGGCACCTATATCAAATCCGAAGACGAAAGCCATGCCGATGTCGGCGACCGCGCCAATGATGCCATACGTATCAACGGGCAGGATGTCCGGGCGAAAGTCATTGGCGAAGGGGCAAATCTTGGCTGTACCCAAAATGGTCGCATTGAATATGCGCGACAGGGTGGGCGGTTGAACACCGATGCCATCGACAATGCCGGCGGGGTCAATTGCTCCGACCACGAGGTCAATATCAAGATTTTGCTGGGCGATGTGGTTGCCAATGGCGATATGACCGAAAAGCAGCGCAACAAGCTGCTGGTGGATATGACCGAAGAAGTGGGTAATCTGGTCTTGCGGGACAATTACCTGCAAAGCCAGGCGATTTCCAACATCTTTGCTGGTGGAGTGGATTCGCTTGATGCGCAGGTCCGCCTGATCCGCATGCTGGAACGTGTCGGGCGGCTCAATCGCGAGATTGAATATCTGCCCGATGACGAGGAACTGGCGCGTCGTTTCAATGTCGGCGAAGGTCTGACACGACCGGAAATCTCGGTTCTGATGCCCTATGCCAAATTGTGGCTGTATGACGAGGTGCTGGGGTCCGATCTGCCCGATGATCCGGTTCTGGTCGATGAACTGGTGCGGTATTTCCCGACGGCCTTGCGCACGAAATACGCCGCGGCGATTTCAAACCACCGTTTGCGGCGTGAAATCATTGCGACCGTGGCGATCAACAGTCTGGTCAACCGGGTGGGCGGCACTTTTGTCCATGATATGGTCGAGGCGTCCGGGTTGAATGCGGTGGATGTGTCACGTGGCTATCTGGTTGCGCGCTCGGTGTTTGGTCTGCGCGAGACCTGGGCGGCGATTGAGGCCCTTGATAACAGGGTCGCCGCCAGTGTGCAGATCGACATGTTCAAGGATATCGGGCGGATGGTCGGGGAAGTGACGCTTTGGTTCCTGCGCAATTGCGAGGATCTGAATGTTGGCGCCCTGATCGAACGCTTTGGTCCGGCCATCAGCCGGGTGATCGCATCGCTTGATCAGATCGTCCCGGTCGATTCTGGGATACGAACATCGGTCATGCAGCAGGCCGAACATCTGAAATCCCAAGGGGTGCCCGATGATCTCGCCCTGCGGATTGCCGCCATGCCGCAATTGGTGGCGATTTGCGATATTGTCCGGATTGCCGAGGCCACCGGGCGCGATATTCTGGAAGTTGGCGAAACCTATTTCGCCATCGGCACGCGTTTCCAACTGGGCCTGTTGCGGGCGGCGGCCGAGATCATCGAAGCCGATACCTATTGGCAGAAAATGGCGCGGTCGGCGGCAATTGACGACCTGTTTGGTCATCAACGTGAACTGACGCGCGTGGTTCTGACCGAAGGTGGTTCGGATGTGACCGGCATGGAACTGGTCGAACAATGGGTAAGTGCGCATCAGCGTGGCTGCGCCCGCTGTGACCAGTTGATCGACGAACTGAACACCGCAGGCCAGATCGATCTTGCCATGATCACCGTTGCCAACCGGCAGGTGCGGGCCTTGGTCGGCGGATAAGCCACCACATCATTTCGGATATGTGATGAAAGGGCGGGGAAACCCGCCCTTTTGCATGTCTGGCGTCTAAGCCATTGGAAGTGTGTTGGTATGTATGATTTCCTGACATTTTCCTGCCGTTTTGCTATGTTGGGAACAGGAAAAGGCGGGGTTTCCCTTGAAAAATACCGACCGGTTTGTATATTAGGTATGTAAAAACAAAAAAGGTGGAAACGATGAGGAACGCGACGGAGACACGCATCAAATTGCTGGAAACAGCAATGCAATTGTTATGGAGCAGCAGCTATCACCATGTGGGTGTCAGCGAAATCTGCAAACAGGCCGGTGTGACCAAGGGTGCCTTTTATCATCATTTCGAGAGTAAGGCGACCTTGTTCGCCGCCGCCGGACGTTATTACTGGGACAAAAGCAAGGAGGCGCTACGCGATGTTTTTTCGCCCGATGTTACGCCGCTGGACCAGTTCAGCCGCTATGTTGATCTGGTTATAGAAGGGCAGGTAAACAAGCCGTTTTGCGGGGATGCTGAAGTCAGCGGCTGCCCATTGTTTACGGCGGGTGGGCAGGTTGGTCCGGAGGACGAAGAAGTGCAGGTCTGTTCGCAGGAACTGGCGAGCGAGCAGATCAAATATCTGGCCTGCATGGTCCGCGGACTTAAGGGCGACGGGATGCTGAATGGCGATACGGATGTGATGGTTCTGGCCCGAATGATGTTTCAATATGTTCAGGGGTTGCTGTCCTACGGCAAGGTTTTTAACAGTATGGATACTGTTCGGTCTGATCTGCATGAAGGTCTGTGTCGAATCCTCGATTTAAGGAAAGAATACAGAGACTTAAAGGTGGTTTCTGTGCATCATGTTGCAAATATTAGAGCCGTCTGAAACATAAAATAACTAAAAAATATCCATTTCCCTCTTGCGAGCAAACCGATCGGTACGTATCTGTCGGTTAAATTGGTCCGCAATTGTGCGGGTAACGCTTTGGGAAATGAGAAGATGCAATCACGTTCAAAATTGAAAATGCTGCTGTCGGCAACGACCGTGATCGCAGCACTTGCCGCGGGTGGGTATGGTCTGCATGCCGCCGTTTCTGACGATGATGTTGTTGTGGCGCAGGCCGAAATGCCGCAAGCAACCCCGGTGTCGGTGCAAGGGGTTCAGGCCCGATCCGTCATGCTTTGGAACAAATTTTCAGGTCGGCTGAGTGCGGTTGAAGAAGTGCAATTGCGCCCGCAGGTCAGTGGCGCAATTGTCGAAATCCGTTTTGAAGACAGTCAGTTGGTGCGCAAGGGGGACATCCTTGCGGTGATTGATCCGCGTACTTATAAGGCTGCCGTTGATCAGGCGCGAGCCGAACTGAACGCCGCCCGTGAAACCCTGTCACTGGCAGCCAAGGAAAAGGCGCGGGCCGAACAGTTGGTTGCCAATGGTACCGTTTCCAAGCGCGTGTTTGACGAGCGTGTCAGTGCCCATCAGGTCGCCCAAAGCCAAGTCAGCCGGGCACAGGCGCAATTGGAACTGGCCGAAATCGAACTGGATCATGCCTATGTCAAAGCCCCGATTGACGGTCGCGTCAGCCGGGTTGAACTGACAGTGGGCAATCAGGTCAATGCCGGGGCGAATGCACCGGTTCTGACCACCATTGTATCGACCGAACATATCTATGCGGATTTCGATCTGGACGAACAAACCTATTTCGCCGGTCTTCATGGGGTGGGAGGAGGTGCTGCCGATGCGGCCCGCCGTATTCCGGTCCAGATGATCATGACAAATGGCGACGTCATTTCGGGGCATGTGCATAGCTTTGACAACCGCATTGATGTGCGGTCCGGCACGATCCGCACCCGGGCGGTTTTTGAAAACCGCGATGGCGTGTTTTTACCCGGTACGTTTGCCAGCCTGCAAATCGGGACCCCTGCCATGGAAAATGTCATCCTGATTTCTCCCGATGCTGTCAGTACCGATCAGGATCGCAAATTTGTCTATGTGGTTCAGCCCGATCAGACCGTTGCCTATCGTCAGGTGACACTGGGAACCGAAGTGGATGGCATGCGGATTGTGACATCGGGACTGGAACCGGGCGATCTTGTGATCGTCAATGGAATCATGAAAGTTCGTCCGGGCATGCCGGTCGCTCCTGAAATTGTTCAGGCGTCCGCATCGTAATCGATGCGCCTGTCATATCGCAGCAAGGCTGACCATCATGCAGAATTTATCCCGATTTTTTGTTGATCGCCCGATTTTCGCAGGCGTTCTTTCCGTCCTGATCCTTTTGGCCGGCCTGATTGCGATGTGGCGTTTGCCGATTTCCGAATATCCGGAAGTCGTCCCCCCCTCCATCGTAGTCGAGGCGCGATTCCCCGGTGCCAACCCGGCTGAAATCGCCGAAACTGTGGCATCCCCGCTTGAAGAACAGATCAACGGGGTCGAGGGGATGCTGTATATCAACTCGCTTGCCACGACGGATGGCAATCTGAGCCTGACCGTTACATTTGAAATCGGTACCGATCCTGATCTGGCCCAGCAAAAGGTGCAGAACCGGGTCTCGCAGGCCGAACCGCGCCTGCCCGATATCGTACGCCAGCTTGGTGTGACTGTTGCGAAACGATCACCCGACCTGACCATGGTCGTGCATTTGCTGTCGCCCAGTGACCGTTATGACATGCTGTATTTGCGCAATTACGCGACACTGAATGTCCGGGATCGTCTGGCGCGCATCAAGGGCGTCGGTCAGGTTGGCCTGTTTGGATCGGGCGATTATGCCATGCGTGTCTGGCTTAATCCCGACCGTGTGGCCGAACGTGGTCTGACCGCAGGGGAGGTTGTTTCGGCGATTCAGGGTCAGAATGTGCAGGTGGCCGCCGGAACCATCGGCGGGGCACCTTATGATACCGGTGTGCAGTTCCAGTTACCGATCAATGTCAGTGGTCGACTGGAAACCGCCGAAGAATTTTCCGACATCATTATCAAACGGGATGAGAATGGCACCGTAACGCGCCTTGGCGATGTCGCACGGGTTGAGCTTGAGGCGCAGCAATATGCCTTGCGATCTCTGCTTGATAACAAATCGGCAGTAGCAATTCCGATCTTTGCCTCGCCGGGTTCCAATGCGCTGGATATCTCCAGCAATGTCCGCGCGACGATGGAAGAACTTAAACAGAGCTTCCCCGAAGACCTTGATTACAGCATCGTTTACGACCCGACTGTGTTTGTGCGCAGTTCGATCAAATCGGTGATCATCACCTTGCTGGAGGCTGTTGCCTTGGTTGTCGTGGTCGTCACTGTGTTTCTTCAGACCTGGCGGGCGTCGATCATTCCACTTTTGGCGGTGCCGGTATCGATCATCGGGACATTCGCGATGATGCTGCTTTTGGGATTTTCCATCAATGTGCTGTCATTGTTCGGATTGATCTTGGCTATCGGGATTGTGGTGGATGACGCGATTGTCGTGGTCGAGAATGTTGAACGCAACATCGAACGTGGTTTGGCACCGCGTGATGCAACGGTGGCCGCCATGCGCGAAGTCACCGGGCCGATCATTGCCACCTCGCTCGTGATTACCGGTGTGTTCGTGCCGATTGCCTTTATCAGCGGCCTGACCGGCCAGTTTTATCAGCAATTTGCCCTGACCATTGCAATTGCGACCATCATTTCGACGATCAATTCCCTGACGCTCAGCCCGGCTTTGTCGGCCTTGTTGCTGCGTCGGTATGACGCACCAAAAGACTGGCTGACGCGGGCGATGGATTTTGTCTTTGGCTGGTTCTTTCGCGCCTTTAACCGGTTCTTTAACCGCAGTACGGACCTGTATGCCGGTGGGGTAAAGCGTCTGCTGGGTGTCAAGGCGGTGATGATGGTGGTCTATGCCGGATTGCTGGTTCTGACATGGCAGGGATTCCAGATTTTGCCGTCTGGCTTTGTTCCGCTTCAGGACAAGCAATATCTGGTCAGTTTTGCGCAATTGCCCCAAGGGGCGACCCTTGACCGGACCGAAGACGTGATTCGGGAAATGTCGGAAATTGCGTTGAATGAACCGGGTGTCGAAAGTGCCGTGGCGTTTCCGGGGCTGTCGATCAACGGTTTTGTCAACAGTTCAAGTGCGGGAATTGTCTTTGTCGCCCTGACCGATTTTGACGAACGCAAAAGTGCCGATCTGTCGGGACTGGTGATTGCCAACAAGCTGCAACAGAAATATGCCGCGATTGACGAGGCGTTTGTGGCCATCTTCCCGCCCCCCCCGGTACAGGGGCTTGGCACGGTGGGCGGTTTCAAATTGCAGATACAGGACCGCAGCAATCAGGGTTATCGGGCGCTGGATGATACCATGAAACAGGTATTGGCCAAGGCGTGGGCCGCGCCCGAACTGACCGGGGTGTTTTCCAGCTATAACATCAATGTCCCGCAATTGCAGGCCGATCTGGATCGTACCAAGGTTCAGCAACTGGGTGTGCCGGTCGATGAAATCTTCCGGACCATGCAGATTTATCTGGGATCGATGTATGTGAACGATTTTAACCAGTTTGGCCGGACCTATCAGGTGATTGCGCAGGCCGACAAACCGTATCGTTCAAGTCCAGAAGATATCATGCGCCTGCAAACGCGCAATACGGAGGGCGATATGGTGCCGCTGGGCAGTGTCATGTCGATCAGCGAAACCTTCGGACCGGATACCGCCATGCGCTATAACGCATTTCGGTCGGGCGATCTGAATGGCAACGCCGCACCGGGTTATTCCAGTGGCGAGGCCGAGGCCGCGATCATAAAGATTTTGGAGGAAACCCTGCCACCGGGCATCTCATATGAGTGGACGGAACTGACCTATCAGCAGATTCTGGCGGGCAATACGGCGATCTTTATTTTCCCGATCTGTATCTTGCTGGTGTTTCTGGTTCTGGCTGCTCAATATGAAAGCCTGACCCTGCCATTGGCGGTTATTCTGATCGTACCGATGAGCACCCTGTCGGCGGTATTCGGGGTTTATCTGTTTGGGGGTGATAACAACATCTTCACCCAGATCAGCCTGTTTGTTCTGGCCGGGCTGGCCTCGAAAAACGCCATTCTGATTGTCGAATTCGCCCGTGAACTTGAACATCAGGGCCGCACCACCGTTCAGGCGGCCATCGAGGCCAGCCGCCTGCGTCTGCGTCCGATCCTGATGACCTCGCTTGCCTTTATCATGGGGGTGGTGCCGCTGGTGCTGTCATCCGGGGCCGGGTCGGAAATGCGACAGGCAATCGGTTTTGCCGTGTTTTCCGGCATGCTGGGTGTGACGATCTTTGGCCTGATCCTGACACCGGTTTTCTATGTACTGGTGCGCATGATCGGCCGGGGCAACAATATACGTTCATCGCAAGAAGCTGACGCGCAGCAGCCTGCACAATAACGCATATTGTTGCAGAACAGCCGGGCCGGAATCTCTCCCCCCGACCCCACGGTCCGGCTGTTCTTCTTTTCCTTACTGGTTTTCAAAGACCAGACGTTGAATACCAAGAAACGTAGCGGTGTCGATCTTTGCTAGCGGACCTTGCCAGGTGCCGGCTTCTGCGGGCGAGGGTGCGTTCCAGTCGATTTCAGGAATCTCAGGCAAATTCTCTGCGCCGGGCCACCTATTGCCGCCGAAAAGATCTTCCCGGTAATCGGCAAGCGTGCCAAGCGATCCGGCAGATCCTTCTTCAACTTGCAACCGGGTGCCGTATTTACGGCGTAACTCCAACTCAATCCGATTTTCGACATATTTTGTCAGGTCATCACCGCTCAGTCCCTGATTTTCGGCTTCGTTTTTGGCTATTCTGTATTCAAAGCCATAATTCATACCGTTTGAGACGTTGATATTATCCTCGCCAAAAACCGCAACCAGTTGACCATCAAGGTAATAGGCCTTGGTAACATCGGTATTGGCATTCTCATCCAGCCATTGGTTTAGCTGGTTCTCGCCCTTGCTGCGGATGGCATTGAAATCGGCCCTGCGTTCGTCCCAAAGGGCCTTCCATTCGTCGACAGAATATTTGTCGCTATATTCGCCCGTCTGTGAATTGATCGGACGCGGGAGCGTAAGCAACTGGGTGCCGACGAGAGTCATTTTCCCCTGAATATTGACCATTGATTACCTCGCTGTATCATTGTTATGCGGGAGAGTAAGCAATATTAATGCCACCTATGCGTGCTGTTGAATTTACCAATAGATATCAATCAGATCGCGTATGTGAAGCGGGTCATAGGAGCATGAAACAGGGAAATATTTACCTATTTCATAAGGTTAGAGAGCAGTAACTGCCGATAGAAAAGGGCATCAGAGAAACAGTTGCCGGGTGGCACCAGTACATAATTACCCGGTGCTTGCCATGCCCGAACTTCTGCCTATCTTTGATCCGGATTATTTGTTGGAGGATCGCGTAGCCATGAATTACGTGCGTACAGGTTTGCTGCTTGCCGGGTTGACGGCGCTGTTTGGTGTTGTCGGCATGATGATTGGCGGTCAGCAAGGCATGATCATTGCGTTGCTGATTGCAGGCGGGATGAATGTCTTTGCGTATTGGAATTCCGACGCCATGCTGTTGCGGATGCGCGGGGCGCAACAGGTTGATGCGCGCACTGCCCCGGAACTGGTGGCAATGGTCCGGCAATTGTCGGAACGCGCCGGATTGCCGATGCCAAAGGTCTATGTCATCGAAAACCCGCAACCCAATGCCTTTGCCACCGGGCGCAATCCCGAAAATGCCGCCGTGGCCGCGACTACCGGCCTTTTGAAATTGTTAAACCCCAATGAGATTGCCGGGGTGATGGCCCACGAACTGGCCCACATCAAAAACCGCGATACTCTGATCATGACGGTGACGGCGACCATCGCCGGTGCAATTTCGGCATTGGCGAATTTTGCGATGTTTGCTTCGATGTTTGGCGGCGGGCGCAACAACAACAATCCGCTGGGCGGGATCGGCATGCTTTTGATGGCGATTCTGGCCCCGTTGGGGGCGGCATTGGTGCAGATGGCGATTTCGCGCACCCGCGAATATGACGCCGATAAAATGGGGGCGGAAATTTGTGGACAGCCCTTATGGCTGGCCAGTGCGCTGGCGCGGCTGGATCAGGGAGTACATGCCATTCCCAATATGGATGCCGAACGCAATCCGGCGACCGCGCATATGTATATCGCCAATCCGTTATCGGGCAAAGGCGTGGACAGCTTGTTTTCCACCCATCCGGCGATGGAAAACCGTATTGCACGGTTAAAGGCGATGGCCGGATCCGGCAATATGCCAAATGCATCCTCTCCGACCCGGATGTCTTCGCCTTCGTCAAAACCCGCCACTGCCCGCCGCCGGTCACGCCCTTGGGGCTAAAACGGCTTTATCCTGTATAGGCCATGGGTATAGGCCGCTTATGCGTGTGTGGTGATTGACGGGATGGTGCCACCTGTCGATACTCGATTCCTGCCGTAATCACGTCAGATTCCAGATAAATATCGCAGGAGCAAGACTGGCATGGCCGGTTTATGGTCGGTACTGACCCAGGTGGTCCTGTCGTTATTTGGCGATACGACTGCGTCCGGGACACGGGGCGCCACCACACCGGGCCCTGACGATGAGGGCAACGGGCGTTTGCGCGCCATGATCGCGGCCTTTGTCGGCGATGACAGCCAGTTGGCCGGATGGCTGTCCGACCGTTTGAACAGCCATCAGCAATATGATCTGGTGATCGGTGCGCAAGGTTTTGCCCCCGCAGAGGGGGCCGATCCGGTACAGGCATGGCGCGAGGCACATTTTCAGGCGCTGAATGCTGCGGCACGTCAAGATGCCGACGCCATTTTATGGGGTGATATTGACCCGGCTGGCAAGGCCATTCATCTGCGTTTTTCCAACAAGGCAACCGTTGCGCCGGGCAATGATTTGCTGGTGCCGCTGGTGCATGTTTTCAAACCATCCCCGACGGCGGCCTTGCCACAGGCGGCGCGTATTTTGTTGGCGACGGAAAAACTGCGCAGGACGGTGGGCGGGGCGGAACGTCGCCTTCAAATGACGCGCCTTCAGGCGGAAATGCAAACAATTGGCGAGAAGATTGCCGCCGGAGACAATCCGGCCGGTTTCGAAGCCGGGCTGGCGACGGTTTTTGCCTTTGCCGCCTTTGTTCTGGCCGAAACCGGCGACCGGTCCGCCTGCCCGGCAGCCTTGAAAATGATCGAACCCCTGACAATGCCCTTTATGCCATCGGCGAGTGGCAAGCCGGTGACGGTGGTGGCGACCACATCCCTGTCTGTGGCCGACACGGCGTTGCTTGCACTGTATGGCGGGCTTTTGAACTGGTCGATGATCAGCGATGTCAGTGACCGTTCCGGCAAGATGGCGATGGAGGTCTGGCAGATTCTGGTGCGCCATTTTGAATTTCTGCCTGGTGCGACAACTGCACAGGCCCTGTGTCACAGCAATCTGGGCGAGGCTTCTATTGCCTGCGGAAAAACCAGTGGCGATGGCGATCTGATCACGGCGGGAATGGCCAGTTATCGCCGGGCGATTGGCCTGATCAATCCGAAAACCCAGCCGGGTATCTATGCTCGTGCGGCGTATGGTCTGGGCGAGGCACTGGTGGCGCATAGCGACATTGAACAGGTCGATGCAACCCGCGATCAGGCGATCCCGATTTTTCAGGCGGCGTTGAAAGTCTGCCCGAAACGCGATTATCCCTATTTGTGGGGGCGGGCGGTTTTTGCGTTGGCAACGGTGCAAAGCCACAAGGGACGCGGGGCGCAACAGGATGCCTCCCTTTTACAATCGGCGCGCAACAATTTCATTCAGGCGCAATACAGTTTTGAAGAAGCCGGGGCGCTGGGGGCGGCACGGGCCGCCCATGGCGGTTATTTGCGGATGGAAACCCTGATCGATCAGGCGGGTAAGCGCAAGGCGGTGGTGGCGGCAACCGGCGGATAGTTCTTGCGTGTTCGGCGGGATGATCTGCCCCCAAAGAAAAAACCCGCAAGCAATGAACTGATGCCTGCGGGGTTTGTCGTTTGTCGGTACAGCGCGGTTATTCGCGGTTGCCGAAGAAATGCAGCAGCATGATAAACAGGTTGATGAAATCAAGATACAGCTGCAAGGCACCAAAGATGGCTTTTTTGCCCGCAACAGCCTGATCATCATGGACAAAGTAGCTTTCCTTGATCCGTTGGGTGTCATAGGCGGTCAGGCCGGTAAAGATCAGAACGCCCGCTGCCGAAATCACAAATTGCAGCATGCCACTTCCGAGGAAGATGTTGACGACGCTGGCAAGGATGATACCGATCAGGCCCATGAACAAAAAGCTGCCCCAACCCGACAGGTCCTTTTTGGTGGTGTAACCATAAAGGCTCATCGCGCCAAAGGTCGAGGCGGCGATGAAGAAGGTGCGGGCGATGCTTTCGCCGGTATAGACAAGGAAAATCGACGACAGCGACAGACCCATAAGAGCGGCATAAATCCAGAAGGTGGTCTGGGCTGCGCCGAAGCTCATTTTGTGGATGCGCATGCTGAGAAACAGCACCAGCCCGATCGGGGCCAGCATGACAACAAAGCCAAGACCACTGCCAAAAATGGCAGACATCAGGGCGTCGTTGGTTGACACAACCATCGCCACGATACCGGTCAGGGCAAGTGCCGACGCCATGTAGTTATAAACACTCAGCATATAGGCGCGAAGGCCAGCATCGACCTCGGCTGCCGACCGGCCAACCGAGACGTCATAGCCACGTTGACGTGTTTCAAAAGCCATTGAAATCCCTCATTTCATCTATTTCGGTGCAGAATCAAACATACAATTCTGCGATGTTCGAAATATGGCATAATCTCACTGAAATGCAATGTCTGGCCGGATTTGTCGGCAAGATGTCATGTAAATATGTGATCCTGTTCACATTTCACGAGATCAAAGACTTTCCCGTCTGAAATTGTTACAATAAAGGGGTCGGACAACAGGAATGCAAAGCCATTCTGCGATGAAGACAGTCACCGGAAAAATGTCTGAAGATCAAGATGTCGCCGCCTTGTGTGCGTGGCGCAGCATTTTTCTGGCGGCGGTTTTTTGTGTTGCAGGTCCGATGCTGTTTGCGCGGGCGGATGGAATTTCGTCAGGCATGACCAACCCGGATGATTTTTGCGTTACCCCCGGTATCACGACGCCCTGTGGCGACATGCCGGTCGATATTCCCGAATTCGATGCCAGTTTCATCTATCGCTTTATCGCTTTGCAGGCACAGCATCCTTTTGACCGTTTTGCCTGGCGGGCTTTTATGGCGGTGAACTGGCCGCTGGACCAGAATCGTGCGGTTTTACCCGATGGATATCGCAACCCCGCTGCCGGGGGCGCGCGCTGGCGCGGCTTTACCCCGGCAGAAGATGTGGTATCGCCCGGAATACAGGCTGATGAAATTTGCGGCAGGACATCGGGGGGCGATGATCTGGTGCTGCGGCAATTCCATCAGGTGTCCGGCGATGTTCTGGTTGATCAGGCGGGCAATTATGTTTTGTATCAGACCCGCATGAATGCGGCGGCCCGCAATTACATTGAGGAAAACCATTTAACCACGGTGGCCGGGCGGACCGCCTTTGCCCAAAGTGGCAATGCCATCGCCTTTCCGGTCGCAACATCATCTCCAGCGGGGGTGACGCCCGGTGCAATGATTTTGAAATTTGCGTGGCGGGTTTTGCCCGATGGCACAAATACCGCCGGTTTTTATACCCAACCGGCGCGGATTGCCGTTGCGGCGGCGGATGCGCTGGACGGGCAGGCCGCCTGTCATGATGTGACCGTCGGTCTGGTCGGGCTGCATATTGTGCAACGAATACAAAGCGGCAATGGTGATCGCTGGATCTGGGCGACCTTTGAACATAATGACAATGTGCCGCTGGCCGCGAATGCGCGGGAGGTCAACAACATCATTCCCAAAAACCTGTTTCCGGATGGCTGCCGCATTCCGGCATCGGGGGACGATGAATCCTATCATTTTTGGGGTTCGGAGTCGGCGACATCCGGGACGTCTTTTGGACGGGCGGCCTTGTGGGGCCCGGCTCCGCCTTTTGCACGGGATCAGGCCGGAAATACCGTGCCGCCTGCGGGGATTGTACGATGCTGGCAGCTTTTTGATGGAACGCTTGAAACCAATCGCCACTGGCAGCAGGCCTTGGCCGGAACCGTATGGCAGAATTATTTTCTGGTTGGCACCCAATGGGTTGGCAATGGTGGTGGCGAGCCGTTCGGGGTGGGTGAAGTCCCCCGGTTTCTCAGCAATACCGCCCTTGAAAGTTTCATTCAGGATCAGCCGCAAGGATCGTGCCTTGGTTGTCATAGTGCTGCGCAAAGCGATGCAGGGCAGAAATCCGATTTCACATTTTTGTTGTCACCCTCGCGTTAGGCAAAAACTTTGAATCATGTCAGGCAGGATGCTTGCCCTGTGGGCGCCCGGTGATTAGCATGTGATCCGACAGATTATGGTGCGCAGGGGAAAACCAAAAAAAAGCGCGGTCTGTTCAGGGAGGTATCATGCTGCCGGTGCGTGCGGATTACGAGGCGGTGTGTTCGGATTTTGTCTGGGACATACCGGTACATTTCAATATTGGTGTCGATGTGTGCGACAAATGGGCCGATGATCCGGATCGTCTGGCCCTGATTTATCGCCGTCGCGACGGATCGCGCCGCGATTACAGCTTTGCCCAGATCAAACGTCTGTCCAACCGGTTTGCCAATGTGATGGCGCGTCATGGCATTCGCCGGGGCGACCGGGTCGGGATTTTGTTGCCGCAATCACCCGAAACCGCGATTGCCCATGTCGCAACCTACAAAATGGGTGCGGTGGCGGTGCCGTTATTTACCCTGTTCGGGGTGGAGGCGCTGGAATACCGGCTGGGCAATTGTGCGGCCAAGGCGTTGGTGACCGATATGGAGGGGGCGCGCAAAATTGCCGAAATCCGCGATCTGTTGCCTGCCCTGGAATATGTCTATGTGGTGGATGGCAAGCCGGATCGTTGTTTCGATTTCAAATCATTATCGGCCGAGGCCAGTGACCATTTCGATCCGGTCCATACCCGCGCCGATGAACCGGCCCTGATCATTTACACATCGGGTACCACCGGACAGCCCAAAGGGGCCCTGCATGCCCATCGGGTATTGTTGGGGCATTTGCCCGGTGTTGAAATGTCCCATGATTTTTTCCCGCAGGATGGTGATGTGATCTGGACCCCGGCCGACTGGGCGTGGATTGGCGGGTTGCTGGATGTTTTGTTGCCAGCCTGGCATCACGGGGTGCCGGTGGTCGCGCACCGGTTTGAAAAATTTGATGCGCAGGCGGCCTTTGGTCTGATGGCGGAATACGGGGTGCGCAATGCCTTTTTGCCGCCGACTGCTCTTAAAATGATGCGGGCGGCTGGGGATGAAAGTGCTGCCGGTTACACTTTAAACCTGCGGTCGGTTGCCAGTGGCGGCGAAACTCTGGGCACCGAACTGATGGAATGGGGTCGACGGGTTCTGGGGGTGACCATCAATGAATTTTACGGCCAGACCGAATGCAACATGGTGGTCAGTTCCTGTTCTGTGATGATGGACCCCAAACCGGGGATCATGGGCCGGGCGGTGCCGGGTCACCGGGTGGCAGTCATTGATGGCGATGGATACGAAGTATCGCAAGGTCAGATGGGGCGTATCGGGGTGCGGGTTCCCGACCCGGTGATGTTTCTGGAATATTGGCGCAATCCGGCGGCAACGCAGGCCAAATTCGTCAATGGTTGGCTTCTGACCGGCGATATGGGCGAAATGGACGAGGAAGGTTATATCCGTTTTGTCGGGCGCGACGATGATCTGATCAGTTCGGCCGGATACCGCATCGGACCGGGCGAAATCGAAGATTGTCTGATCGGCCATCCGGCCGTTCGGATGGCCGGTGTGATTGGCAAACCTGATCCGGTGCGCGGCCAGATCATCAAGGCGTTTATCGTGTTGGGGGATGGGGTCAAACCGGGACCGGGTCTTGCCGATGATATTCGCGATTTTGTCAAAACCCGACTGGCCGCGCATGAATATCCGCGCGAAATCGCCTTTGTTGATCATTTGCCGATGACGACAACCGGCAAAGTGATCCGCCGCGACTTGCGCGATATGGCATAAACAACACCGGCCCGGATATCAAAATATCCGGGCCGGTAAAATCGTTACGCAACGGGTTTGATTATTCGTTGCGCAAGATCGGGGCGGCGGGGCTGCGCAGGGCATGCCATGTGCCGACAAACCCGGCACTAAGGGTCGCCAGCAAACCAATGGCAATCGGCCACAAAACGGTCGATGGCAACAAAGTCCAGGGGGCACCCATGACTTGCGTCAGAACCGCCCATGCTGCCACACTGCCAAACACAGCGGCGATGACCCCGGTTGCAAGACCCAAAATCCCGTATTCCAGCGCATAGGCATACAGAATATTGCCGCGTGTCGCGCCCAGTGTTTTCAGGACGACCGCATCATAAATGCGTTTGCGCCGCCCGGCGGCGACCGCCCCGGCCAGCACCAGAATCCCTGCGACAATCGCAATCGATCCGGTGGCGTTCAGGGCAACGCCAATTCCCGCCAGCATGGTATTGGCAGCCTCCAGTGCCTCGCGCACCCGTATGGTCGAGACATTGGGGAAATCCCGCCCGACCATCGCATCGACCGGTTCTTCCATTTGTGGCGGCATATGGGCGGTGGCGATCAGGCTGTAGGGGGCCTTGTCGATCAGGCCCGGTGAAAATACCATGGCGAAATTCATCCGCAGGCTGGACCAGTCCACCTCGCGCAGATTGGCAATTTCAGCGGTGATGTCACGGCCCAGAATATTAACTGTGACGGTATCACCCGGTTGCAGGTCAAAACTGGCACCGATATCGGCGGTCAGGGACACCAGCGGTTTTTCTGCGTCATTATAATCGGCAGGCCACCAGTTCCCGGCGATCAGGGTGGTTTCATCGGGTGGGGTGGCGGCAAATGTCAGGCCACGATCCCCGCGCAGAAACCAGCGATCATCACCGGGCGGCACATCATCGGCACTAATGCCGTCAATCGCGGTGACCCGCCCGCGCAACATCGGGGTTTGTTCGATCTGCGAAACGGATTGTGTGGTGGTCAGCCGGTTGCGAAAATCTTCTATCTGATCGGGGCGGATATCCAGGAAAAAGAACGACGGCGCACTTTGCGGCAGGCGTTCGGTGATTTCATTATTTAGATTGCCGCCAATACCGGAAATCGTCACCAGCAGGGTCAGGCCCAGACCAAGCGACAACGCCACAGGTGCTGTTGCCGCGCCGGGGCGATGCAGATTGGCCAGTGCCAGACGGGTAAAAGCCCGCCGCCCCGGTGTCAGTCGTTTCGAGAACGACATAATGGCCTGGCCCGCCCAGATAAAGACAATGATTGCGGCAATCGACCCGCCGATAAAGGCAAGGGCAATGGTTTGATCGGTTGCCGTCAGGACAGTCAGAAGCAACAACAAAACCAGCGGAATGCCAATCATCGGCAAGTCCCGTTTGCGGACGACGGCTCCATTCAGGCCCGCACTCGCGCGAAACAGCCGCGCTGCCGGAATCTCACGGGCCCGCAACAGCGATGGCAGGGCAAAAACCAGCGTGGTCAGAATGCCAAAGGCAGAGGCCGTCAAAAGCGTCGGGATGGCCGGTCCGGCACTGACGGCAATTGGCAGTTTGGCCGCCAGCAACGGGGCAACCAGCAACGGCGTGATCCCGCCAATCACCAGACCAATGGCAATCCCGACAAGGGCCAGAACCATGATTTGCAACAGATAAATCCGCAAAACCAGACCGTGTGAGCCGCCAATGGATTTCAGGGTGGCGATGACGGTTGTTTTGCTTTCGATATGGCTGCGCACCGCATTGGCAACCCCAATGCCCCCAACCAGCAGGGCCGACAGGCCAACAAGGGTCAGAAACAGGGTCAGGCGTTCAACAAACCGGCGCAGGCCGGGCGCGGCATTGCCGGTATCGCGAATACGCCATCCAGCGTCTTCAAAACGGTTATCAAGGCGTTCCCGGAACATTTCCGGGGTTTCTGCGTCTGCCAGATCAAGGGTGTAATGATATTGGACCAGACTGCCGGGCTGAATCAGGCCGGTATCGGCAAGGGCGGGCAGGGCGATCATCAAACGTGGGCCGAAACTGAAAAAATCGGCAACCTGATCAGGTTCGCGGGTGATGATACCGCGAATTTGAATGTCGATATCGCCCAGTTTGACAGTATCGCCGACCGTGATATTCAAACGTTCCAGCAATCCGGGACCGGCAACTGCCCCCCAAATGCCATCCTGTTGATTTAAAATACCGTCAAATGATATGCCGTCTTGCAATTCCATCGCGCCAAACAGCGGATAGGCATCGTCAATTGCCTTAAGTTCGACAAGGCGGCGTTGACCCGGGCCATAAACGGTGGCGCGCACGGTGGCATTGATGCTGAGACGGTCGGTATTGTCGTTTAACCAGTCGCGTTGTTCCGGCGTTGCCTCGATATGGGTCAGGCGCAATTCGACATCGCCGCCCAAAAGGGCGCGACCATCGCGTTCCAGCGCGCTCATCACCGATTGCGACACATTGCCCACGGCCGAAATCGCGCCGACGCCCAGCGCCAGACAGGCCAGAAAAATCCAGAATCCGCCAAAACCGCTGCGTAATTCCCGGCGGCAGACCCGCCAGGCAATCGCCCATAAATCGGGTTCGGTGCTGTTGGTTGGGGTGTTCATGCGGCTGATTCCTCATGCGTAACGATTTCCCCGTCGCGCAGCATGATCGACCGGTCGCACCGGGCCGCCAGTTCAGGATCATGGGTAATCAGCAACAGGGTTGATCCCTTGCTGCGTGCCAGATTAAACAACAATTCAATAATCGTTTCGCCTGTGGCGCCATCCAGATTGCCGGTCGGCTCATCAGCCAGCAGCAATTGCGGATCGGTTGCCAGCGCACGGGCCAGCGCAACACGCTGTTGTTCGCCGCCGCTCAATTGTCCCGGATAATGGCCAATGCGATGACCAAGGCCGACTGCCTTTAATTCTTCTTCGGCGCGGGCAAAGGCATCCTTGCGTCCGGCAAATTCCATCGGCAGGGCGACATTTTCCAGCGCACTCATGGTCGGCACCAGATGAAAATCCTGAAAGACAATGCCGACATGATGGCGGCGATACAGCGCCAGCCCGTCTTCATCAAGGGCGCGCAAATCATTGCCGCATACCTCGATTGTGCCGTGCTGGGCCTGTTCCAGACCGGCAATCACCATCAAAAGCGATGTTTTGCCAGACCCGGACGGGCCGACCAGACTGACTCTTTCGCCCGCATTGACCTGAATGTTGACCCCCTTGAGGATATCAACGATCCCTGCCGGTCCCTTGAGGCTCAGTTTCAGGTCCCGAACATCAATGGTCCGGGTCGGGGTCGCGCCAGATTGCGGGGTCGGATTGGTTTCGGGGTCACGCATAAGTCATTCCTGTGCCGGTTACGCCATTGCGGTTACGATGAAATCACATAAATATCTGTACGGTATTCCATGCAGATGGTTCAGAACTTGATCATCCTGCTTTGTGCAGTGCAAGAGGAAGTCGATGAATAATCGCAGAAATGTGTCACCGATACGATCACGGCAAGGCCTGGCTGTTAACAAGATCACTGTTATGACGTCGGGGTCGCGATTTTTATCGTCCTTTATCGCCATGCTGGCTCTTGTGGGGCTGCTTGCCGGTGCGAACCGCCCGGTGCAGGCGGCCGGGGAACCGGCAAAAATTCTGTTGTTTGGCGACAGTCTGATTGCCGGTTATGGCTTGCCGCACGATGAAGGCTTTGCCCCGCAACTTCAGGCTGCCCTTGCCGCCGCCGGTCATGATGTGACGGTAATCAACAGCGGTGTTTCGGGCGATACCAGCGCGGCAGGATTGGCGCGGCTGGAATGGGCCTTGGCCGATGCGCCCGATCTGGTGGTGGTAGAACTGGGGGCCAATGATGCGTTGCGCGGTGTTGAACCGGCACAAACCCGTGCCAATCTGGACCGTATCATCGGGACCCTGAAAGAACGCAATGTGACGGTTTTGCTGGCGGGCATGATGGCGCCGCCCAATATGGGCCGCGAATATGGCGCAGAATTCAACGCGATCTATCCGGAACTGGCGCAACAGCATGATGTGCCGCTTTATCCGTTTTTTCTGGACGGGGTGGCTGCCGATCGGGCGTTAAATCAGGATGACGGTATGCACCCCAATGCCGGCGGGGTGGCGGTGATCATTGAAAAAATGCTGCCAACTTTGATCGGGGTTCTTGAAACCACGTCCTGAGTGGTTGTTTACGATCGTGACACTGCCGAAGGTCGCTACAAGGCGACCTTCCTTGCATTTGGGGGAAATTGCATTGTCCGGCAAAGGTTTATCCGGGCGGAATTTTGAAAAAGTTCGGGTGCAAATCACTAAAAAACTACATATGTAGATAAAAATAAAACCGAAATCGAAACGAAGCGTGATTGGCAAGTGGTGTTTCTTTTTAAGGGTGTCACTTTTTAATAAAATCATTTTATTACAATATGATACGTGTCATGCGGCAACTTATTCTTTGCAAGAATACATAATGATTATCTATTAAAAGTAGCAATAAATGGCCGTTTAGTGCCGTGTTAACACTCCATTTACTTTCGGCTGTGTTCCAAAACCGCATTGAACAACTGCATTTGTAGATAGTGGCGCGTATGACGTGTGGGCAGTGAGGATTAAATCGCTAAAAATTTCCCAAAATGCGGAAATTTGGAGTCATATCGAAACAAATTCGGCGGATATGCTTCCGATATGTCTAAAGGCAAGTGAAACTTCTGAAAATCATTTTAAAACAATAAGTTGATTGCAGTGGTCAGGCGGCGTTCAGGTTTTTTTGTCGGGATGTTCGGGAAAAAAGAAAGAAGGTGCTTGGAAAACATCGCCATCGTCGATTGGAGAGATAAAATATGCCTTTCTTTAAAGAAATTATTTAATAACAACTGGTTGTGTCCAGGATATTTCTCCTGGAGATTGAAAAAGAGCCGGGAAATCAGTCCGGATTGACTCGCAAGCGATTCATTTTTGCCTACAATCGCAGTTGCAGGGTAGTGGAAGGGTGGCTAGAGTAATCTTCTGCCCGGACGGGTGGGCTTTACGGTTCGGGATGGGGAAAACATGACGGTCAGTGCGGTAAAACAATCCTATACCATTCCCTGTGCCTCGGTTTTTCGCGATGCGGTGCTGGATCTGGCAGCACGGCGTGGGGTCAATGCAGCCGATCTGGCGCGTTCGGTCATGTTGATTGTGCCGCAATCCGTGATTGATACTTATGATGATCCCGGCGATCCCGGTATCCGGGATCGTGAAACCATAGTCCTGAAATCCGGCCCGGCCGAAGGACGGCCCTGGCGGCGCAAGCCACGCCTGCAATTGCGCCTGCCGCCGGGATATTCGGTGATAACCGTGCGCAAAGCCCTGAAAATGGCGCTGGATTTTGAAGGGGGGCAGGTGCAAATCCGTGTGGAACGTGCCGATATTCTGGCCGCCGAACAAAAAGCCCTGCAAGAAGCCCGTGACCTTAAAAGCCGCCCGCCCGAACCGCCGGTCGAACTTTTGCAATCGCGCGAGGAACTGGAAAGATTGCGCCAGATCGTTGACAATCTGTCATTCGATCCGCTGGATCGCGGGGTGACAACCTATAACGAAGCCCTGCATGTGATGGGATTTGCGCCCAGCGCCCGACCCGACATGAAAATGATCCGCACGAAATACCGCGTTCTCGCCGCCATCCATCATCCCGACAGCAATTACGGATCACATCAGCGCATGACACAGCTAAACGCCGCGATGGATTTGTTGCGCCGTCATATTTTGTAAACTGCGATACGGCTTGAGGCAAAGGCCCGGCAATGCTTAAGATGGTCCACAACGATCCGCAACGCCAAAAACCCGACATGACGGAATGGCAGTCAGGTTTGGTGCAGGACATCCGGGAGACTTCATGACGTCCAGAGATACAGAATTTTTATCGGCCCATGCCAGCGGTGAAAACTGGGCGGCGGTCGCATCCGAACTTGCCGATCGTTTGCAGGATATGCCGGTGCCGCCACACGCACTGGCTTTTTTATATGTGTCCGAACCGCTGGCCGATGATCTGGGCAGCATCCTGACTTTCTTGCGGTCCTGCCTTGGGCTGGAACATTGGGTCGGGGCATCCGGGGTCGGGGTGTGTGGATCGGGGCGGGCCTATTTCGGGGTGCCTGCGGCATCTGTGCTGATTGCACCGATGGCACGCGACCGGTTCCATATATTTGAGCCGCTCCAAAGCGAAGACGACATTGATGCCCCTGAAATGCGGGCGGCCATCGCCCGCTTGCAGCCGGTTTTCGGGCTGGTGCATTGTGATCCCGGTGCGGTTGGCGCGTTAAAAACCCTGCCGGAACTTGCCCGGATCGGATCGACCTATCTGGTGGGCGGTGTGGCATCGGGTGAACGGGTGGCACCGCAAATCGCCGACAAGGTAGTCGATAGCGGCCTTTCGGGGGTGTTGTTTGCATCCGACGTGGCGGTTCAGGTCGGGTTGAGCCAGGCTTGCACGCCCATCGGGCCGATCCACCGGATTACCGAAGGACGCGGCGGCATTATATCGATGATTGATGATCGACCAGCTTTGGAAGTCTTCCGTGAGGAACTGGAACGCGATGGCGGCGGGCAAGCGATTGCCACCGGGCGTTATCATGTCGCCTTTATGATTCCGGGGTCCGATACCGGCGATTTTGTGGTGCGCAACCTGATGGGGATCGATCCGCAAAACAATCTGATGGCGGTCAGCGGTGAATTTCGTCTGGGCGATACAATCCGCTTTGTCCGCCGCGATGCCGCCGCCGCCGAACAGGATTTGCGTCGCATGTTGGGGGATGTGCAACGCCGGTTGCCCGGCAAGCCACGCGGGGCGATTTATTGCAGTTGTGTGGCGCGGGGGCCGCATCTGTTTGGTACCGAAAACCGTGAAATGATGATCATCCGCGAAGAACTGGGCGATTTACCGCTGACCGGATTTTATGGCAATGGCGAGGTCTGCAACGACCGTTTCTATAATTATACCGGGGTTTTGACCCTGTTTGTCTGACACATCCGGGCGGGGTATTTGCATGAAATTACATAAAATATCGCCCCGGTAGTTTCATTGTCGCCGCATCGCGATATATTCAGACCAGTTCTAATTCAGCCCGCGTCGCAATGTGGGTAAAAAGGGGATTGTTGTATGGAATATCGTCGTTTGGGCCGCACCGACATCAATGTCAGTGTGATTTGTCTTGGCACCATGACATGGGGCCAGCAAAACACCGAGGCCGAAGCCTTTGAACAGCTTGATTACGCCACCGCGCATGAGGTCAATTTTATCGATACCGCCGAAATGTATCCGGTCCCGGCGATGGAAGAAACCTTTACCCGAACCGAAACCATCATCGGCAACTGGCTGGAAAAACGCGGGCGTCGCGATGATCTGGTGATTGCCAGCAAAATCGTTGGCCCGGCGGATCGTTTTGCCTATGTCCGGGGCGGGCCGCGTTTGACACGCGCCCAAATTTTTGAGGCCATTGACGGGTCGCTGAAACGTCTTAAAACCGATTATCTCGATCTGTATCAATTGCACTGGCCCGACCGCAACGCCAATTTCTTTGGCAAACTGGGATATCAGCACGAGACGGACGAGGATTTCACCCCGATTGAAGAAAGTCTTGCCGCTCTTGATGAAATTGTGAAGGCGGGCAAGGTGCGCCATGTTGGCCTGTCCAATGAAACGCCGTGGGGATTGATGAAATTCCTGGCGTGCGCGGAAAAGTCCGGTGGTCCGCGGGTTGTATCGGTTCAAAATCCGTATGGATTGCTGAACCGTACCTATGAAGTTGGCCTTGCGGAATGTTCGATCCGCGAGGATGCCGGGCTTCTGGCCTATTCGCCGCTGGGCGGCGGGGCGTTGTCGGGCAAATATCTGGGCGGGGCAAAACCGGAAGGCACACGGGTCACCAAATGGCCGCAATATTTCGGGCGGTATCTGACTGAAAATGGCGTCAAGGCGACCGAAGCCTATGTTAAACTGGCCCGCGATCACGGCTTGGACCCGGCACAAATGGCGCTGGCCTATGTCAATTCCCGCCCGTTCCTGACGGCCAATATCATCGGGGCAACCTCGATGGCGCAGCTTGAAAGCAATATCGGTTCGGCCAAAATCAAACTTGATGATGATGTTCTGGCCGGAATTGAATCGATTCAGACTTTGTGGCCCAACCCCTGCCCCTAAGGGTCGGGCGGGCGTTTAAGAAAAGGAGACGGCGCATGGTAACGATCCTGACAGGCAAGGAAACTGATCTTGGGAACATGACTGTGTGCCGTTTCATCCCGCATCGTGATGTGCGGGCAGTGGGGCCGTTTGTGTTTTTTGATCATATGGGCCCGGCGCGGTTTGCGGCTGGGGATGGCATTGATGTCGCCCCGCATCCCCATATCGGTCTTGCGACCGTGACTTATCTGTTTGACGGGGCGATCCTGCATCATGACAGTCTGGCCAATCATCTTGAAATCCGGCCGGGCGACCTTAACTGGATGAATGCCGGGCGTGGGATTGTACATTCCGAACGCGAAACACCCGAAGTCCGGCAATCGGATCATAGCCTGCATGGCTTGCAATTATGGGTCGCCCTGCCCGAAGATGCCGAGGACAGCGACCCGGATTTTTACCATATCCCCCGGGATGATTTGCCTCTGATTGACGAGGCAGGTCTTCATATGCGTCTGATTGCGGGTACGGCTTTTGGCAAAACCGCGCCGGTGCCGGTGAAATCAAAACTGTTTTATCTGGATGTGCATATGGATGAAGGGGCGCAATTGTTGCTGCCCGGCGAGAATCAGCAAGCCGCCCTTTATGTGATCGAAGGCCGACTGCGTGTTGATGGCATCCCTCATGATCCGTTTGCCTTTATCTATGTCGCGCCCGAAGAAATCCCCGATATCGTGGCGGAAACACCGTGCCGGGTGATGCTTCTGGGCGGGATGCCGCTTGGCCATCGTCATATCTGGTGGAATTTTGTCGCCAGCGACAAGGCCCGGATCGAGCAGGCCAAGGAAGACTGGTTGCGGGGTCGGTTTGACCCGGTGCCGGGCGAAGATGATGTGATCCCGCTACCCGGTCCGCGCTGAATATACCCAAAGACAAACAGGTGATGCCATGCGGTTATTCGTCGGCATTGAAATTCCCGATGATATTACTGCAGGATTATATCCGCTGGCCCGCGGGATAAAGGGGCTGGATGCGCAAACGCCGCACAACATGCATGTCACCCTGAAATTCATTGGCGAAGTCCCGCCGGTGCTGGCCCACGAGATTGACCGCGCCCTCTCGGCGGTGGATTTTGCGCCGTTCGATTTGCAAATTTGCGGCCTTGGCATGTTTGCATCGGCCCGCAAATTGCGCATTTTCTGGGCGGGCGTCCGGCCTCAGCCGGAACTGGATGCCTTGGCGCGACGGGTGGAAAATACCCTGCTGGCGATGGAAGGCGGGCCGGAACTTGAACTGCGCCATTTCAAACCGCACATCACACTGGCCCGCAACCGCGATGCTGATCGCCGCCGCATCGAACAAATGATCGCCGATCATGCCGACCTGACCAGCCGGATTTTCACGGTGGACCGTTTTTGTCTGTATCAATCCCATGCGGGGATGGACGGGCCGGATTTTCGGGTGGTGGCGGCGTATGACGGGGTGGATGGAAAGATAAAGAGCTAACCCCATGGCATAAAAATTACGGGGTCTGGTACAAAAGGATCTTGCCGAACATCTGAATATTCAGCAGGCGTCGGTTTCCAAAATGGAATGCCAGACCGACATGTACCTTCCAACATTGCGCAATTTTGTCGAGGCTTGTGGCGGGTGTCTGGGCTTGACCGTGACTTTCCCTGACCAGAAACAACCATTGCATCTGACATCTTTGAGTGGTGAGGTTTGATTTTGCTTTAGTGGCAGAGAGGAGGGGATTCGAACCCCTGAGGGGCTTACACCCCAACACGCTTTCCAGGCGTGCGCCTTAAACCACTCGGCCACCTCTCCACAGGCGATATCATCTATCGCAAAGCGGGCGGACATTAGCCGACCCGATCCCGGATGACAAGGCCAAATCAGGGCCTTTTTCCGCTTTGTTTTGCGCACCCGGTTTTGACCCGCCCACCGGGATGATTTCCCGGCGATCCTGAAAGATTTTCCGGTTTTTACCTGTTGTTCAGGTCTTGTCCCCTAAAGTTTTCAGTCAGATGCCGTATTTTTGGCACTAAATCGGTGTTATATCGGGGTCTGCCCTTTACGGGGCGACGATAAAACCGTTACGGTTGGTGCGGTTATATCGAAACCGGAAGTTTTACAGCCAGATTTGGCGGAGCAAGACATGTGGGTGTTCAGGGTTCTGGGCTGGATCTTTCTTTTTTCCAGCCTGGCCGTTTTGGTCGGTGACGCGGTGGGCGGTTTGCAAACCGGGACGTTCCGGTTCGTCGCGGCAGGAGAGCTATGGTATCGCCTTGATGCGGGCAGCCTGAATTTTATGCAGGCGATTACGCAACGTTATGTGTCGGCATGGTTATGGGACAGTGTTTTTGTCCCCGCCCTTCTGGTTCCAGCCTTTGTGTTTTTGCTGGTGCCTGCGGTAATTTTTCTGGTGCTGGGCCGCCGCCGCCGCCGTCAGAGATATTTTTAAATCACGATCTTTCCGGGAACGGCAGACATGCGGGCAATGATCTGTTCGGCATTGGGTGAATCACCCCGTCTGGTTGATGTGGCCGAACCGGTGCCTTTGGCCGGTGATGTGGTGATTGATATTGCCGCCTGTGGCGTGAATTTCGCCGATACCCTGATCCTGCAAGGCAAATATCAGAAACGCGCCGATCCGCCCTTTGCGCCGGGTTTTGAAGTGGCCGGGGTCATCGCATCGGTGGGGGCGGATGTCACCGGCTTTGCACCCGGTGATCGAGTGATGGCCCTGCCTGATTTTGGCGGCTATGCTGACTTGGTTTGTGTGCCGGCCCATCTGGTGACCCATCTGCCGGATTCGGTTGATTTTATCGATGCTGCGGCATTTCAGATTGCCTATGGAACATCCTGGATCGGGTTGAAATATCGCGCCGGGGTTCAGTCGGGCGAGGTGGTTCTGGTGCATGGGGCCGCCGGGGGTGTCGGGGCAACGGCGGTGGAGTGCGCCAAAATGTTGGGGGCCTCGGTAATCGCCACCGCAGGCGGGCCGGAAAAATGTGCGCTGGCCCGGCATTATGGTGCCGATTTCACCATTGATTACGCCTCCGAAAATATCCGTGACCGGGTTCTGGAAATCTGTGCGGCACAAGGATGGAAGCGCGGGGTGGATGTGGTTTATGACCCGGTGGGGGGCGATGTTTTTGCGCAATCCTTGCGTTGTGTCGCCCCCGGTGCGCGTTTGCTGGTGATTGGTTTTGCCAGTGGTGATGTGCCGCAAATTCCTGCCAATATATTGCTGGTGAAAAATATCAGTGTTCTGGGATTTTATTTCGGCGCGTGGCTGGATCAAAATCCCGATCAGGCGCAAGAAGCAATGGGCGGATTGTTGGCGCATCTGGCGGCAAAGGATATCTCGCCCGTGATATCGAAAATTTATGATCTGGCCGATGCCAATGCCGCCCTTGATGCGCTGCGGATGCGCACGGCGACGGGCAAGCTGGTGATTGATTGTCGCACCGGAAGATAATCCGGTCTGGCATGTCTGGTCATGACAGCCTGTTTTATGGCAGTGTGCCGGACCCCGTTTTTGCCGAAAGAATCAAGATGAGCAGCAACAAGCCCCGCCCTGCAAAACCATCGAAAAACCGTACCCGCGATCAATATGAAACCTTTCCCTATCCGGCCCGAAATGCCGGGGAAGAGGATTCCCGCCTGATCGTCGGATCGCCGGGCAATTGGGGTGAGGTGGTGCATTATGTTTTCGGCGGGCGTGATCCGTCGCAGGATGGCATACCCTTGCGCATTCTGGTGGCAGGCGGCGGCACCGGCGATGCAGGGGTGATGCTCGCACAGCAGGCACAGGATCGCGGAGTGGCGGCCGAGATCGTCTATGTCGATCTGTCCACGGCATCCCGCGCAATTGCCGAGGCACGGATTGCCCGCCGCGGCCTTGATAATGTGACCTTCGTTACCGGATCATTTGTCGATCTGGCGGCTGAACTGGGGCCGTTTGATTATATCGATTGTTGCGGGGTGTTGCATCATCTGCCCGATCCGGATGCCGGATTGCGGGCCTTGGCTGCCGCCCTGAAACCGTCGGGCGGCATGGGATTGATGGTCTATGGCGAGTTGGGCCGCATTGGTGTTTATCATATGCAGGATATGATGAACCGCCTGTCAGCAGCGGCAGGCGGGCGCAAGCGGTTGGAACTGGGCAAGGAAGTCTTTGCCGGTTTGCCAGCCACCAACTGGCTGAAACGCAACCCGTTTGTGAATGATCATATTCAGGGCGGCGATGCCGGGTTTTATGATTTGCTGTTGCATCAGCAAGATCGCGCCTATCGTGTGGATGAAGTGTTTGATTTTGTCGAACAGGCAGGATTGCGCCTGCAAGGTTTTATCGAACCGATGCGCTATGACCCGCTGACCTATGCCAGCAGCCCCGCCATCCGCAAGGCCGTTGCTCGGCTGGATTTTCGCGGGCAGGCCGCCCTGGCGGAATTGATGGTGGGCAATCTGGCAAAGCATATTTTCTATGTGGTCCGGGCCGATAACCCGGCAAGGCCGACGGTGCTCGATGGCAATGCGGTGCCATATTGGGGCCGGATCGATGGCGCGGTTCTGACCGCATCGATTGCCAAAAATAATCAGGTCAAGGTCAATCTGAATGGCCTGTCGGTGACATGCCCCTTGCCGGTCGGAACGGCGGAAATCATTGCGCAGATTGACGGGGTGCGCAGCATCGCACAAATCCGCAAATCAATGCAGCCCGTACCCGACAAAAAGGATTTCACCGCCCGGTTTGACGGGATTTACCGGGTATTGTCCGGGGCCAATTTGCTGTTTTTACGGGCCGGGGCATAAAGACAAAACAAAGGCCGGACATCGGGCGATGACCGGCCTTGATCTTTATTTATCCCCGTTTCGAAGGCCGGGCAAAAACCCCAAGCAGGGCTTCAAGCAACTGGCTGGTAAAAGACGGGGTGCGCTGTGCGCGCAAATATCGGGGGGACATGATAAAACTCTCAGGCTTTCCAAAACGGTTTATAGGCTTCAAGCCGCGCATCGCTGGGTTCCCAGCCGATATCGCGCAGCAGATAATCATCCATAACCGCCAGTTTGCGGCGCAGGGTGTAACGGGCGGCCCACTGTGCCGGAACGGCAAACAGGCGGTCCGCAAGATCGCGCACATCGTGGCGCGGGGCAGTGGCAAAGACACCGGCATGACGGATGAGGGCAGCCATGATCATATTCCTTTAATCTGCGGGCCGTTACCTGTCAGGTCGGTCCATGAATTTCGTGTTGAAAACAGGATTACGCCTGTTTTTACTTGTGCTCAAACCATATTTCGTCATCATTGCATGATATAAACTCATGCAAAGGCTTGGTTATGAAGCGTCGTCCATTGCCGTTGAACGCCTTGCGCGCCTTTGAAGTTGCAGGGCGTCATGAAAGTTTTACCAAAGCATCACAAGAACTTAATGTCACGCAAGGCGCTGTCAGCCGTCAGGTACAACATCTTGAGGATGTTCTGGGTCGTAAATTGTTTGACCGTCATCACAGGCGATTAAAACTCACAAGGCCGGGGCGTATTTTTCTCGCCGCGATCAGTTCGGCGTTTGATTCGATTGAACTGGCGGTGTCCAAAATTGAAAATCGCGCCGACGATACACAGTTAAAACTGTTATCGCCCCTGACATTTGCCATGCGCTGGATCGTGCCGCGTTTGGGCCGGTTTCAGATGGAACATCCCGATTTGCAGGTGCAACTGGGCACCTATAGCGACGATAGCCAGCCGGTTGATTTCAGCGAAACCGATATTGCGATCCGCTTTGCCGATACCGGCGATGATCAGCTTGTGCATGAATTCCTGACCGGCGAACGTCTGTTGCCGGTCTGTCATCCCGATCTGGCAACACGGTTAAAAAGCCCGGACGATCTGTCCGACGTGACGTTGCTGCATTGTTCCGCCCAGCGCGAAGACTGGCGTATCTGGTTAAAGGGTACTGGGATTACCGGGGTCGATCCGGATCGCGGTCCGGTTTTTGCGACGCTGGATATGGCGATGGAAGCAGCGGCAAGCGGGGTGGGTGTGGTGATTTCCGATCCGGCAATGATCGGTGAATATGTGGTGACCAAACGCTTGATGGTGCCGTTCGACCTGCCGGTTGACAGCCCCTATGCCTATTCGTTGTGCTATCCCGAAGGCCGGTTGGAGCGGCGCAAGGTCCGGGCGTTCCGGGATTGGCTGATGGGCGAAATTCGCCATGAAATCGAAAAACGCAAACTGTCGCAAAAAAGAGGCACCTGATGCATGACGCCTTGAAATCGAACCATTTTGTTCTTCATTATAGTAAGGTCGCCGTCGGCGGATGGGGGTGATGTCTGGTTGATGTCCGGTCCGGGGCTTGTGCAGCGTCCTTATTGATGACATGTGAAACGATAACAATCGGCATGGCCGGAATTCAGGCTTGGCACCGCAGAAATTTCAGGAAAAGACGGTCATATTGATGAACAGATATACAGGCGGGGTCCGGCGGACCGGATTGGCGTCATCACGATGGATTGCGGCCCTGATGACGGCGGGCATGGCAATGATAATGCCACTGGCCGGGGGGCAGGCGCAAAATGCCGACAAACCCAAAATCATTGCCGCCCCCACCGTCCCGGTCAGCGAGGAACCGCTTGAGGTTCTGGCCGTGCCGCGTCACGGGATTTCGGTCTATGGCGAGGCCGATCTGAAATATGACGAGAATTTCACTCATTTCGATTATGTCAATCCGGATGCGCCCAAGGGTGGCACCCTGATTGACAGTGCGACCGGGTCGTTTGACTCTCTTAATCCCTTTATCCTGCGTGGCAGTCCGGCGGTCGGTCTGGGGTTGATCTACGATACTCTGATGGTCGCCAGTATGGATGAGCCCTTTTCAAAATATGGCCTGATCGCCGAAAAAATCGAAGTCCCTCAGGATTTATCCTTCACCACCTTTCATATCAATCCGAGCGCCCGCTTTCACGATGGTGAACCGATTACGGCCGATGATGTGATTTTTTCATTCAACACCCTGATCGAACAGGGATCGCCGGTTTATCGGCAATATTATGCCTCGGTGGACCGGGTGGAAAAAATTGATGATCTCAAGGTTAAATTTGTTTTCAAGCCGGGTGATAATCTTGAATTACCACTGATTCTGGGCCAGATTCCGGTATTGCCCGCCCATTACTGGAAAGACCGCGATTTTTCCAGAACCACCTTTGAAATCCCGGTGGGCAGCGGCCCTTATCGCATCCGCTCGTTCGAGCCTGCCCGTCAGATTACCTATGAACGGGTCAAGGATTACTGGGCGCAGGATTTGCCGACCCAAAAGGGATCGAACAATTTCGATGTCATTCGCTATGATTATTATCGCGATCTGGATGTCGAACGGCAGGCCTTTATGAGTGGCGCCTATTATTACCGGTCGGAACATTCGGCCCGTGAATGGGCGACGGCCTATGACATTCCGGCGTTTCAGCGCGGTGATTTTATCAAGGAACTGATCCCCAACAGGCAACCCCGTGGCATGCAGGCCTTTGTCCTGAATAACCGCAATCCGTTATTTGCCGACCGGCGGGTGCGTCGCGCCCTGCAATATGGCATGGATTTCGAATGGCTGAACCGGGCGATGTTTTACGGGGCCTATAAACGCACCGACAGTTATTTTGTGAATTCCGAACTGGCGGCAACCGGCCTTCCCAAAGGCGAGGAATTGATCATTCTGGAACAATATCGCGATCAATTACCGCCCGAACTGTTTACCGAACCGTACCATTTGCCCAATTACGACGCCGAAAACGGCCGTCGCGAGGCCTTGCGCGAATCCATGGCGTTGCTTAACGAAGCCGGGTGGGAATTGCGCGATATGAAACTGGTCAACAGGGAAACCGGTGCGCCGTTTAAATTCACCCTGCTGTTGCGCCAGCCGGGGGTCGAGAAAATCGCCCTGATGATGCAGACACGGTTGCGGCAACTGGGCATTGATATGGATTTCCGCCTGATTGACAGTGGCCAGTGGGTCAATCGCATTCAGGCCTTTGATTTCGATGTCACCAGTTTCTGGTGGCAGCAAAGCCTGTCGCCGGGCAATGAACAACGCTGGTTCTGGACATCGGAATCCGCCGATCAGCCGGGAACGCGCAATTTCGCCGGGATCAAAAACCCGGTGATTGACGATCTGGTCGATCTGGTGATTTCGGCCGATAACCGGCAAAGTCTGGTGGAACGGACCCGTGCCCTGGACCGGGTTTTGTTGTGGGGGGATTATGTGATCCCGCAATGGTATCAGGATTCCGACCGGATATTGTATTGGGATATTTTCGGGCGGCCCGATGAAATTCCGTTGATGGGCAATTCAATCATGAATTGGTGGATTGATCCGGAAAAATCCCGGGCGATGCGCAAGGGAGGGTATTAGGCGATGCTCAGTTATGTCCTTCGTCGTCTGTTACTGATTCCGGTGACTTTGTTTGGCATCATGGTTCTGAATTTTACCATTGTGCAATTTGCCCCCGGTGGCCCGGTTGAACAATTGATTGCCCAGTTGCAGGGTACCGATGTTGCGGCCACTGCCCGTATTTCAAACGAGGGCGCGGATGGTGGGTCGGCACCATCGGCGGCGACCAATAATTTTTCCAGTACTTCCACTTATCGCGGGGCGCAGGGGCTGGACCCTGAAATCATCACCCAGCTTGAAAAACAGTTCGGGTTCGACAAACCGGCGTATGAACGGTTCTGGCTGATGATGAAGAACTATGCGACGTTCGACTTCGGCCAAAGCTATTTTCAGGACCGCGATGTGATTGACATCGTTCTGGATAAAATGCCGGTGTCGGTGTCGCTGGGCCTGTGGTCCACCCTGATCATTTATATAATTTCGGTGCCGCTGGGCGTGGCCAAGGCGGTGCGTGACGGATCGTCCTTTGATGTCTGGACGTCGGCGGCGATCATTGTCGGTTATGCCATTCCGGGCTTTTTGTTTGCGGTGATGCTGATCGTGCTGTTTGCCGGGGGCACCTATTTTGATATTTTCCCATTACGTGGTCTGACTTCGTCGAACTGGGAAGAATTATCGCTGTGGGGCAAGATCGGCGATTATTTCTGGCATCTGACCCTGCCGATCATTGCCCTGACGATTGGCGGTTTTACCACCCTGACGATGCTGACCAAAAATTCGTTCCTTGATGAAATCAACAAACAATATGTGGTGACGGCCCGCGCCAAGGGTGTCAGTGAAAAGCGCGTTTTATACGGACATGTGTTTCGCAATGCCATGTTGCTGGTGATTGCCGGGTTCCCCAGTGCGCTGATTGGTCTGCTCTTTACCGGATCGGTGCTGATCGAGGTGATTTTCTCGCTCGACGGGTTGGGGCTTTTGGGCTTTGAGGCGGTGATGAAACGCGATTACCCGGTGATGTTCGCCACTCTTTATATCTTTACGCTGTTTGGGCTGGTGCTCAATCTGATCAGTGATCTCAGCTATCACTTCGTCGATCCGCGCATCGACTTTGACGCGCGGGAGAATTGATCATGACCGGTTTGAAACTGTCCCCGCTCAATGCGCGTCGTCTTGCCAGTTTCCGGGCCAATCGCCGGGGATACTGGTCTTTGATGATTTTTGCGGTGTTGTTTGTTGTGTGCCTGTTTGCCGAAGGCATTGCCAATGACAAACCGATTTTCGTCAAATATGACGATAACTGGTATTTCCCGATTGTCCGGGATTATCCCGAAACGGCCTTTGGCGGCGATTTCGAGGTCGAAACCGATTTTTACGACCCTTATTTGCAAAACAAGATCAATGAACATGGTTTTGCGATTTGGCCGCTCATCCCGTTTTCCTATGACACCATCGATTTTGATATGCGCGAAACCCTGCCTGCCTCACCATCGGCGCGGCATTGGCTGGGCACGGATGATCTGGGGCGCGATGTCCTGGCACGGCTGATTTACGGGTTCCGGATTTCGATTGTTTTCGGCCTGGCGCTGACCGCGATCAGTTCGGTAATCGGCATTATAGCCGGTGCGGTGCAGGGATATTTTGGCGGCTGGACCGATCTGACATTCCAGCGGGTGATTGAAATCTGGTCCGGATTGCCGCAATTATTCATCCTGATTATTCTCGCCAGCCTGTTTGTACCGGGATTCTGGAGCCTGTTATTCATTCTGGTGTTGTTTAGCTGGATGAGTCTGACCGGGCTGGTGCGGGCCGAATTTTTACGGGCACGCAATTTTGAATATGTCCGGGCGGCCCGCGCCCTTGGCATGACCGATTATCGCATCATGTATCGCCATGTTTTGCCCAATGCGATGGTGGCGACGATTACGTTTTTGCCTTTTGTGCTGAACGGGTCGATTGTCGCGCTGACCTCGCTTGATTTTCTGGGGCTGGGCATGCCGCCGGGTTCGCCTTCTTTGGGTGAATTGCTGTCACAGGGCAAAAACAATCTGCAATCGCCGTGGCTGGGCATGACGGCCTTTTTCACGATTGCGGTGATGCTGAGTTTGCTGATTTTCATTGGCGAGGCAGTGCGCGATGCATTCGACCCGCGCAAAACCTTCTAGGAACATAATATATGTCAGAGTCCCCAAAGACCGAGAACCTTCTGGAAGTCAGTGACCTGTCGGTGCATTTTGGGCCGATCCGGGCGGTGCGCAATATCTCCTTTGCGATGAAACGCGGTGAAACTCTGGCGCTGGTGGGTGAAAGCGGATCAGGCAAATCGGTGACCGCCCTGTCGATCCTGCAATTGCTGCCCTATCCGCGCGCCAGCCATCCGACCGGATCAATCCTTTTTGACGGGCGTGAAATGGTCGGGGCCGAAGAACGCATGTTGCGCCAGATCCGGGGCAACCGTATCAGCATGATCTTTCAGGAACCGATGACGTCGCTGAACCCGCTGCATAATGTTGAAAAACAGATTGGCGAGGTTTTGGGCCTGCATAAAGGCCTGCGTGGGGCAAAAGCACGTGAGCGGATTATTGAATTGCTGGAACTGGTGGGGATTGATGATCCGGCATCGCGCCTGCGATCCTTGCCCCATGAATTGTCCGGCGGGCAACGGCAACGTGTCATGATTGCAATGGCGCTGGCCAATGAACCGGAATTGCTGATTGCCGACGAACCGACGACGGCCCTTGATGTGACGATTCAGGCGCAAATTCTGGAACTGTTGCGCGATTTGCAGGCCCGCATGGGCATGGCGTTATTGCTGATTACCCATGATTTGCAGATTGTCCGCAAAATGGCCGATCAGGTCTGCGTGATGAAGGATGGCGAGATCGTCGAGGCTCGCGAAACCGCCGCCCTGTTTGACGATCCGCAACATGCCTATACCCGCAAACTGCTGGATGCCATTCCACGCGGCACGGCGCACCCGGTGCCCGAAGGGGCCGGGGAACTCTTGCGCACCGGCGATATTCATGTGCGCTTTCCGATTGGCAAAAAAGGCATTTTCGGCCGACCGGAACGCTATATCAATGCGGTGGATGGCATTTCGGTTTCGGTGCGTCAGGGCGAAACACTGGGCATTGTCGGGGAAAGCGGATCGGGCAAAACCACGCTGGCACTGGCGATTTTGCGGCTGTTATCGTCCAGTGGTGATATTACCTTTGACGGGCAGAATATCCGGGAACGCAGCGGGGCCGGTTTGCGGGCCTTGCGCCGCGATATGCAGGTGGTGTTTCAGGACCCGTTCGGTTCCTTAAGCCCGCGCATGTCGATTGCCCAGATCGTGGGCGAGGGGCTGGAAATTCATGAACCCGGTCTGGATCGTGCAGCCCGCACCGCCCGCATTGCCGAGGCCCTGCACGAGGTTGATTTGCCACAGGATGCGATGGATCGGTACCCTCATGAATTTTCCGGCGGGCAACGGCAACGCATTTCGATTGCCCGTGCGCTGGTGCTCAAACCGCGTTTCATGGTGCTGGATGAACCGACATCGGCCCTTGATATGTCGGTACAGGCGCAAATCGTTGATTTGCTGCGCGATTTGCAACGGCGTCACAATATGGCGTATCTTTTTATCAGCCACGATCTCAAGGTGGTCCGCGCCCTGTCGCATCGGGTGATGGTGATGCAGGGCGGCAAGATGGTCGAAAGCGGGGTGACCGACGATGTGTTTGAACGCCCGCAACAGCCCTATACCCGTGCCTTGCTTGCCGCTGCCCTTGATATCCGGACGGACAAGGGGGCAATGGCCCGCTGATGAAAAATGCAAAGGTTGGGTTATGAATATCCGTAAATTTCTGCTGCGGGCGGGGTGCCTGCTGGGATGTGCTGCCATGCTGATGACGGCGGTCGGCAGTGAATCCCGTGCGGCCGGTGGTGCAGCGCGTGCCACCGCCGATGGGGTTCCGGCCAATGTTTATGTGCTTGATGCGATGACGCTGACCATTGTGTTGCCGCGTAATGGCATGCTGCGCAATGTATCGGCGCGCATCTGGCTGGAAATGACGGACCCGATTCATGCGGCGACGATTGAACGTAACAAGCCAAAAATCATCAACGGGTTCCTGCGGGATTTTCAACGCCATTTTTACCGTGATACCGAACGGCGTGCCGCCCTGCCCGAAGACCAGCGCGGTTATGTCTATCATGCCCCGGCCCTGATCCCTCCGCCCGCTCCGGTCGAAGGCGCGGAAGAAAAAGAAGACTCACCGGAAGAAAACGGTGCTGTCACTTCGGCACCGGTATCGCCCTTTGCTCCGACCACAGATGTCGATATTGCCCGGTTGCAGGCGCGCCTTCTGGCCGGTTTGCAGACCATATTGGGACCCAATATGGTTACCAGTGTCCAAATTCGCACCATTCAGGACCGCTGGCCTGCTGCCATTCAATAATGCGATTTCAATAACAGAACTTGCCGTTCCTGATGTTTGTGATACGACGCCGGGGCGGGTGTTTTGGAGGTGGTTCTGTAATCATGTCATTTGATGTCTGGCTGGGTTTTTGTGCGTTGGTGGTGTTGGTGGTCAGTACACCGGGGCCAAGTGTTTTGATCGGCATGTCGCATTCGATGCGATATGGTATCAAACCGGTGATGATCACTGCCTTGGGAGATGTCACCGCCAATATGATTCAGATGGTGATCGCCGCCGTTGGTCTTGGCGCGATCCTCGCCACATCGGAAAGTGCCTTTGCGATTGTCAAATGGGCTGGGGTTGCTTTCCTGATGGGGATCGGGCTGATGGCCTTTCTGCGCAAACCGACACCTGCCAATCCTGAAAATAACGATACCGAAACGAAATTAAATCACGGGTATGAAGCCGCAAGGCCGGGTCGCCTGTTTGGCGATTGCTTTTTGGTTGCCGCAGGCAATCCCAAGGCGATTGCTTTTTTCGGGGCGCTGTTTCCACAATTCATCGATGCAGGCAGCCCACTTGCCCCACAATTATTCATTCTGGGTGCGACCTTTGTCATTTTTGATTACAGCCTCGTAATGATTTATGCAATGGGTGCGGCACGACTGATGCCGTGGCTGAAACGGCGGGGCGGTAACAACGTGATTGGTCGGGTCAGTGGGGTGGTGTTGATCCTGGCGGCGGTGATTTTGTCGCTGATTGACACTCCGCAAAGCATCGCCCGCGAGTCATAAATCGGTGTTTTTCTCTGGCAAGGCGGTTGCGGCAGTTATCCCCGGATTGGAGGGAAACAGGCAAATGCCAGACCTTGCAGAGATATGATTCCCCTACAGAAATAAAGGAACTGCCACAATTCTATACAGAATTCAGATTGCATACCAACTGGTATGGATGTGTGACATTTTCGGGGTATTTTCGAGGGAGCGGGCCAAGGGGCTGCGCAATTTCAGGTTCAGGGATTAAATGCACCGCAAGGTCAAAAAAGACCTAGGCGGTTTCCTTGCCTGCCGCGACGATGATATCGCCAAATTCACGCAGAAAGACTGACCCCTTGACCGTCCGCTGGATCAAAACAGACCGCCGATCGTCTTCATCTACCTTGCGTTTGACCATGCCCAGCGAACTAAGCCGGTCAAGGGCGCGGGTAATTGCCGGTTTGGAAATATTCAGGGCATCGGCAAGGCCACGCACCGTATGCGGGGCCGGGGTCAGGTAAACCGACAACATCAGGGCCATCTGTCGGGCAGAAAGATCGGGGGAATCCCGTCTGACGCTTTCGACAATCGCGATACGCCAAAGGTCAAGTGCCTGTGACGGTTTGATCTCGATCGACATGCCCTGTGCCCAGTCGTTGTTTTGTTACGAATACGTAATCTGTTTACCTGACCCCTTGGTAGGTGTAAAGGGGCTTTTATTAATTTACTTTCCGTAACGACCCGAGATCAACCGGAAAGCGGTGCGGATGCCCTGGGCTTCGCCGCCTTCGGGGCGACCGGGGCGGGTCGAAGGGTTCCACGCCATCAGGTCGATATGTGCCCACGACTTTGCCCCTTCTGCGAAACGATCCAGAAACAGGGCGGCAATGATCGCGCCGCCAAAGGGGGATCCGGAAATGTTGTTGGTGTCGGCGGCCTTGCTATCAAGCATCGGGCGATAGTCATCCCACAGCGGCAACCGCCATACCGGATCGCTGATCGCCATGCCGGTTTCCTGCAAATCGGTCGCCAGTTTGTCGTCATTGCAAAACAGGGCCGGCAGGCCAAGGCCAAGGGCGACCCGTGCTGCCCCGGTCAGGGTGGCAAAATCCAGCAGGATATCCGGGTCCTCGCTGGCGGCTTCGGTCAGGGCGTCGGCCAGAACAAGACGGCCTTCGGCGTCGGTATTACCGACTTCCACCGTGATGCCCTTGCGGGTTTGCAAAATGTCGCTGGGCCGGAATGCTTTGCCCGACACCATATTTTCAACCGCCGGAATCAGAACCCGCAAGCGCACCGGCAGGTTTGCCGTCATGATCATGCGCGCAAGGCCCAATACCTGTGCCGCCCCGCCCATATCCTTTTTCATCAGTAACATATTGTTGGATGGTTTGAGGTCATAGCCGCCAGTGTCAAAACACACCCCCTTGCCGACCAGCGTGATTTTGGGTGCGGTTTCATCGCCCCAGCGCAGATCAATCAGGCGCGGGTCGCGGTCACTTCCTTTGCCGACCGCATAAATCGCCGGATAGTTTTTCGCCAGCAAATCCTCGCCGATGATGCTGGTGACTTTTGCGCCAAATTCCGCGCCCAGATGACGGGCGGCGTCTTCCAGGTCGGCCGGGCCCATATCATTGGCCGGCACATTGATCAGATCGCGGGCCAGCCCGATGCCACGGGCAATATTTTCGGCGGTGTCGGCATCAGGGCCGCCAGGGCGGACAAACCGCGCCCGGCTTTCCGGGGCCTTGCGATACCGGTCAAACCGGTAACCGCCCAGATAAAGCCCAAGGGTCGCCTTGCCGGTTAGCGGGCCGTTCCGGGTGATGCTGTCATCAAACTGATAATCCCCGACTGGAAGGGCTGTCGGCAGGGTGGCAAAATCCCACAGGGTTTTGGCATCATCGACATAGCCCAAAATCACCGATTGCACCGTGCCATTGGCATCGGGCAGCAGGATCAGGCTGCCTCGTTTGCCTTCAAACCCGTTGGCGGCAATCCATGCGCGATGGGCCGGGCTTTGGTGCGACAGCCAACCGGCAAAATCATTTTCGGCGACGGCAAAAATCGAAACAGGGTTGGTGGTATCGGGGGTGGCAATCATATGGTCGAACAATTTGATGGTCCTTGCTGATGGTAGCGCATCGCAGCCGCAATGCCGAACCCGGAACCGGGTTTGGGGCAGCATCGGGTGCGACCGGAAAACAGGATGCCTGATCTTAGGGGGATGTGAAGCCGGGAGCAATTACCCATTGCGTTGGTCTTGCCAGCGGGTGCAAAAAGTCCGACAGTCGCGCCCTTGGTCAGGATGCAGGAGAGATCGTCATGGAACAGCTACCGGTGCTGTATATCGGCAATAAAAACTATTCATCATGGTCCTTGCGGGCGTGGCTGGGCCTGAAAATGGCCGGGGTGGCATTCGAGGAAAAACTGGTGCCGCTTTATGGCCCCGACTGGGCAGCCAAGGCCCCGGTCATTTCGCCCAGTGGCAAGGTTCCGACCCTGTTTGACGGCGGTAAAACCATTTGGGAAGCCTTGGCGATCCTTGAATATATCGCCGATTGCAGGCCCGATACGATGTTATGGCCGCTTGATATCGACATCCGGGCGATGGCGCGGTCGGTGTCGATGGAAATGCATGGCGGGTTTTCGGCCCTGCGCACCCATATGCCGATGAATTTGCGCAAAAACCTGCCGGGGCGTGGCCGCAATGCGGCGGTTGAAAAGGACATTGCCCGTATTGGTGAAATTTTCCGCACCTGTCGCCGTCAATACGGGCAGGGCGGCGATTTCCTGTTCGGGTCTTTTTCGATTGCCGATGCCATGTACGCGCCGGTGGTCACACGGTTTAAAACCTATGGCGTGGAACTTGATGCGGTCGGTAACGCTTATATGGAAACCATCCTTGGCTTGCCCGCGATGCAAGGCTGGTACGCCGATGCGAAGGACGAAGAATGGGTCATCGCCGCATCCGAACTTGACTGAGGTTTTCCATGGTTGGCCTGACAGGACACTTGCCGGACATTGATCCACCCGGCAATGACCCCGCCCTTGATGCAACCTTGCGCGAGGTGCGGGCCTGTCGCATCTGTGCCGCCGATTTGCCATTGGGGCCGCGCCCGGTGGTGCGGATGGCAGCGGGGGCGAAAATCCTGCTGATCGGGCAGGCACCGGGGACAAAGGTTCATGAAACCGGCCTGCCGTGGAATGATGCGTCGGGTGACCGGTTGCGCGACTGGTTGCGGATGGATGTCGCCAGCTTTTACGATCCGGCAAAACTGGCGATCATGCCGATGGGGTTTTGTTATCCGGGGCGGCTGGCCGGGGGCGGGGATGCGCCGCCGCGCCCCGAATGCGCCCCGACATGGCATGATCCCCTGCGCCGTCATTTGCCCGACATCCGGCTGACGCTTCTGATCGGCCAATATGCGCAAAGGTTTTATTTGGGAACGCGGCGTGCCAGAACCATGACGGCAACCGTGCAACAATTTGAAAATTATCTGACCGATAACATCATGCCGTTGCCCCATCCCAGTTGGCGCAATACCGCATGGATTCGTAAAAATCCGTGGTTTGAACACCGTTTGTTGCCGGTGTTGCGTCACAGAATTCATGATATCCTGACGATAACGGGCAACCCAACCTGACAGGAGACGACAATGACCAAACTGTCCAAAGCCGAGATCGATCATGCATTGCAGGCGCTTGAAGGCTGGGCCCTTGCCGAAGATGGTCTGTCGATTGCCAAAAGTTTCCGCTTTCGCGATTTTAACGCCGCCTTTGGCTTTATGACGCGCATTGCCCTGATGGCCGATAAAATGGATCACCATCCCGAATGGTTCAATGTCTATAACAAGGTCGAAATCACCCTTTCGACCCATGACGCCGGGGGCGTGACCGACAAGGACATCACGCTGGCGAAATTTACCGATACGCTGGTGTGAGAGGCCGTCCTGTTATTTTGGTTCCAGCCGGACGGCGCCATCAATGCGGATGGTTTCGCCATTGATCATGCCGTTTTCGCAAATATGCAGGGCCAGACGGCCATATTCTTCGGGATGGCCCAGCCGTTTGGGAAAGGGCGTATTGGCGGCAAGGCTTTCCTGCACCTCGTCGGGCAGGCCCATCAACATCGGGGTGCCAAACAGCCCCGGCGCAATCGCCACCACCCGGATGCCATGACGGGCCAGTTCCCGCGCCGCAGGCAGGGTCAGGGCATGAACGCCGCCCTTTGATGCGGCATAGGCTGCCTGTCCGATCTGCCCCTCAAAGGCTGCGATCGAGGCAGTATTGATGATCACGCCACGTTCACCATCAATCAGGGCCTCGTTGCGGCTCATGGCATCGGCGGTGACGCGCATCATGTTGAACGTACCGATCAGATTGACATTGATCACCCGGGCAAAGGCGGCCAGATCGGCCGGGCCATCGCGCCCGATAATGCGTTCGCCATGCACGATCCCCGCACAATTGACCAGAATGCGCGGTGCGCCCATTTCGGCCGTAACACGGGCAAGGGCGGTTTCGACGCTATGGGCATCGGCAACATTGACGGGAAATCCCCGTCCGCCCAGCGGGGTTGCGGTTTGTGTTGCGCCTTCTTCATTCAGATCAAAGGCGGCAATTTTGGCCCCGGCATCGGCCAGAACCCGTGCGGTTGCCGCCCCCAAACCCGATGCCGCCCCGGTGACGATGGCAATATGACCCTTGACCTGCATGGCGTATCCATCCCGTTCAAATTTATAATAGGTATTTCTATACCAAATTATATCTTTATCGGGCAAGCCCCGGATATGCGCAGCAGATAAAGCCTATGGGCTGGTTTTCGGGGCGGTGGTGTGGCTTTTGCGTTCACGATGCACGACATAAAGGGCCGCCCCGATAATCAAGGCACCGCCGGGCAAAAGCCAGATATCAGGGATTTCACCAAACAGGATAAAGGCAAGCAAGGCAATCACCGGCAGGCGTAAATAGGAAAACCCGACGAAAAAGCTGTAATCGGCCAGTTGCATCGCCCGGACATTGCAATATTGCATGACATTCATCATTGCCGCTGCCAGCGCCATCAGCAAAACCGGCTGCCAGCCGGGCATTTGCCAGACAAACAGGGCGGGGATCAGCGAAACCGGTGTGGTAAACAGCATCAGATAAAAAATGATGGTGGTGGCACTTTCGGTCCGCACCAGCATTTTCATGGTAATGCCGATCATCGCCATGCACATTGCTGCGGCAATCGGCAACAACCATGCCGGGTCAAGGGGGACGGCACCGGGCCGGATCACCAGCGCCACCCCGATAAAACCGACCAGCACCGCCAGCCAGCGATGCGCCCGGATTTTTTCCTTGAGGATCAGGGCGGCAAGCAGGGTGCCAAAAAGCGGTACCGTAAAATTAAGCGTGGTGGCCGTTGCCAGCGGCAACCAGACAAGGGCCAGAAACCAGAAGCACATTTCCGCCACCGACAAGGCGGCACGCAGGCCCAGCAAGGGTAATTTGAGGGTGCGCAACGATGCAAACCCACTGCGCAAAACCATCGGCGCGATCAGCAACAACCCAAAGAAAAACCGAAAAAACACTGCCTGAAACGGATGAATATCGGTGGTGGCAATCCGCACGGTAATCGAAAAACAGGCGGCAATCACGGCAGCGGCTATTGCAAAAATAGCCGCCCGCATCAACGCAGGCAGGTTGTCAAACCAGTGCCGCATCAGGTTCGAGGTCCGTATGATGCCGGATCGGTGGCGGTTCGGGCCTTTGTTGCCGGAATCGCCTGTGCGTCGGCCGGGGCGGTGGTCGGCGGTGGCAGGGTTTGTTTATTTTTGCGCGCCAGAACGGCCTCGCGCCGGGCGATATACAGGGTGGACCCGATAATCAGTGCCGCCCCGGCCCATGTCCAGAAATCCACCGTTTCGCCAAAGGCGATATAGGCAAGGGCGGCGACAAAGGGCAGGCGCAGGAAATCAAACGCCATGACATAGGATTGATCGGCGGCCCGGTTGGCACGGACAAAAAGTTGTTGCCCGGCGGTGGCAAGAATGGCGATCAGCAACAGGATTGCGGTTTGCATCCATGTCGGTGTTTGCCAGACAAACAGCATGGGAATCAATGACAACGGTGCCATGATCAGGCCCATCCATGTGACAATGGCATTGGCACTTTCGGTTCGCGACAGCAATTTGACGGTGGTCACTGACGCCGCCATGAAAAATGTCGCGGCAATCGCCAGAATGATTCCGGTGCTCAGCTCCTGTGCGCCGGGCCGGACAATGATCATGGCCCCGACAAAACCGATGGCGACCGCACTCCAGCGCCGCGCACGCACCACTTCGTGCAAGACAATGGCGGCCAATATGGTCGTGAGGATCGGCACGGTGAAATTAATCGCAATAACCTGTGCCGCCGGAGTGCTGGCAAGGGCTGAAAACAGGCAAAACATGGCGATCAGGCCGATGATCGACCGGGTGACATGCAATTTCAGGCGCAATGTCCGCAATCCGTTTAACCGGTTGCGCAGCAACCATGGCACCATCGGGATCAGCCCGTATAAATTCCGGAAAAAGACCGCCTCAAACGGATGCAATTCCTGGGTGATCTGCCGGATCAGCACCGCCATTCCGGCAAAGCACATGGCCGCACCGGTCATCAGAAGCGCACCGCGGAGCGCGCCATTATCGGCAAGAATTGTGGAAACTGTCATGGTCATACAGGGATAAACCGGATTTTATAAAAAATCCACCATGCCGGAATAAAAAGGGCAGTGCATGTGCAACTGCCTGATTTTTGTGTATTATTGCAGCTACGCCGAAATTTTTAAGGAAAACAGGTCATGGACGCGATTGATCGCAAATTGCTTGATATTTTGCAGCAGGATGCATCGCAATCTTATGCGGTTTTGGGGGCGGCGGTCGGGCTTTCGGTTTCGGCCGTCAATGACCGGGTGCGCAAATTGCGCGAACAGGGCATCATTCGCGCCTATCGGATCGAGGTGGACCCGGTGGCCGTTGGTTTGCCTTTAACCGCACTGGTATGGCTGCGGACCGATCCGGCCAAAGGCAACAAAAAACTGGTCAAATCCCTGATCAAGGCGGACGAGGTTCTGGAATGTCACCACATGACCGGGCGGTTTGATTTTCTGTTGAAATTGCGGTTGCGCGATACGGCACATCTGGAAAGTTTTGTTGCCGATACCATCAAGGAACTGGGGGGCATTGTCGAAGTTCTGCCGGAAATCGCCCTGTCAACGGCCAAGGAAACTGCGTTTCTTCCGGCGCAGGCGGAATAAATCCGGTTTGTCCGGTCAGTTATTCCGGCAAAGCGCGGCGATTTCGGGCAATTTGCAAAATTTGCCGTAACTTTGCCGCCTTTGGGTGTTGTCAATCACAGACAGGGCCACAGATATAGTCTGGCGGATCATGTCGGTTTCGGGTGCCCGCAGCGTAATGGAAATTTTGGCAGGAAAGGAGGCTGAACAATGATCGATTCGATGAATCTGGTGATCCTGGTTACATCGCTTCTGGTTGTTGTTGCCGTTTTTACCAGCCTGATCAGTTTCCGGGTTGGTGCCCCCTTGCTGTTGGTGTTTTTGTTTGTCGGCGTGGCGGCGGGCGAGGATGGCATTGGCGGCATTGCTTTTGACAATGCGCCGCTGGCCTATTTTATCGGCAGTACCGCCCTTGCCATGATCCTGTTTGACAGCGGCTTTGAAACCCCGACGCGCGCCTTGCGCATTGCGGCCGCCCCGGCCCTTGTGCTGGCGACTTTCGGGGTCATTCTGACCACCGGGGTCATTGGGGCGGCGGCGTGGTTTTTGCTGGGCGTGCCGTGGCTGGTGGGCTTGCTGTTTGGTGCGATTGTCAGTTCAACCGATGCGGCGGCGGTGTTTTTTCTGTTGCGGGTTGGCGGTATCCATTTGCGTGATCGCACGCGATCCACCCTCGAAGTCGAATCGGGCAGCAACGATCCGATGGCGGTGTTTCTGACGATTTCGCTGGTTGAACTGATTGTCATGGGGGGCGGTGACAATATCGCCTTTGATCTGTTTCAACGGTTTGTCTTCCAGATCGGCTTGGGCGGGTTGTTGGGGCTTTTGGGCGGGCTGATCATTGTACAGGTGATCAACCGGGTCAAACTGGAACCCGGACTGGTGCCGATTGTCGTTCTGGCCTGTGCGCTCAGCCTGTTTGGCGCAACCAGCCTGATCGGCGGCAGCGGTTTTCTGGCGGTTTATGTTGCCGGTCTTTATGCAGGGAACAGCAAAATACGCATGGCAGTGGGCATCCGCCGGTTTCAGCATGTCACCACATGGTTGGCACAGATCGGCATGTTTGTGACCCTTGGCCTGCTGGCGACCCCCACCGAATTTGCCGATGTTTTGATTCCGGGTATTTTGCTGGCGCTGACGCTTGTGTTTGTGGCGCGCCCGGTGGCGATCTGGCTGTGTTTGCTGTTTTTCAATTTTTCACGCAATGACACGGCCTTTGTGTCGTGGGTCGGGTTGCGCGGGGCGGTGTCGATCCTGCTGGCGATTGTGCCGATGGTCGAAGGGGTCGAACAGGGACAGCTTCTGTTCAATACCGCCTTTATCGTGGTGATTACGTCTTTGTTGTTGCAAGGCTGGACGATCCGGCCAATGGCGAAATGGCTGGGCATTATTGTGCCGCCCCGGCATGGTCCGGTGGACCGGATTGATCTTGAATTGCCGGGTAATGCCAATCAGGAAGTGGTGGTGTATCGCGTCCATCCCGACAGCCCGGTGGCCGGGGGGCAACGTATTCCGCGCTGGGCGCGCCCGTCACTGGTGCTGCGCGATGGCAAATCACTGCGCCCGCAGGCCGCAGGCCGTCTTCAGGTTGATGACCGGATTTATATCATCACCCCGCCTGAACATGTGTCCTTGCTTGATCAGTTATTTGCCGGGGCGGCCGAAGGCGAAAACGACCGCGATCTGTTTGGCGATTTCAGTTTTGCCCCGACCACCCTGATTGGCGATCTGGGTCGCCAATACGGATTTCCGGTGGCAGTAGGCGATGCGGAACTGACGGTGGCCGATATTTTGCGCCGGGAATTGTCAGGAGACATCGAACCGGCCGACCGTGTACCCTATGGTCCGGTTGAACTGATTGTCCGGCGGATTAATGACGAACATGGTGTGGTTGAAGTCGGCCTGGCGGTTGAACAAATTGTGCATGTCAAGCGCCGTTTGCCGTTGTTTCATTCGCGCACGGAATTGCTGGCCCTGTGGAAACGCAGGAAACGCGCCCGCTTGCGCCGTAAATTACGCCTGAAACGGGCCGGGTCCGCCGGGCGAAAATCCCCGGCAAAAAAACAGTCCGATGGCGATGCGTCGCCCAAATCAACCGATAATCCGGCTGATCCTGATCCATCATGAATTAGCGTGCCTAATACATATATGACAATTGCTGGTTTGTCGTACAGGCGGCAATCGCCCTAAATATTCCGGTCATTGACCTGCCGGGAAAGCCATCATGGGCCAATTGGGATTATATGCCGCCGTTGTGCTGATTTGGGGCACGACCTGGATCGCCATCAAATATCAGCTTTCAGTGCCACCCGAGGTCGCGGTGGCATGGCGCTTTATCCTTGCTGCGGCAATCCTGTTTGCCTATGTCGCGATCCGGCGGTTGCCGATGCGTTACAGCCTGCGCGATCACGTTTTTATGGCGGTGTTGGGCGTGTGCCTGTTTTCGGTCAATTATGTGCTGATTTATATCGCCGGAGGCTATTTGACATCCGGGCTGCTGGCAGTGGTGTTTTCGACCATCGTCATCATGAACATGATTAATGGTGCGATCTTTTTTCATCGCCGCCCGGAAACCCGCACCATTATTGGCGCTATCATTGGCATGGCGGGGATATCACTGGTTTTTGCCCGCGATCTGGCGGCTTTTGATCTGGCAACCGGCGGAAGCATCGGCCTGATTGTTTCCCTGGTCGGCAGTTATATTGCGTCGCTGGGCAATATGGCCTCGGCCCGTAATCAGTCGCGCGGCATTCCGGTCATACAGGCCAATGCTTGGGGCATGTTTTACGGATCGGTATTGCTGGTCCTCTATATCCTTGTCAGCGGCACCGAATTTACCTTTGACACCAGCCCGTCTTTTGTTGCCGCCCTGATTTATCTGTCGGTTTTTGGTTCCATTCTGGCGTTTGGATTTTACCTGACATTGCTGGGCCGGATCGGGCCGGACAAGGCGTCTTACAGTTCGGTGATGTTTCCGGTGGTGGCCCTTTTGATTTCCACCTTTGCCGAAGGTTTTGTCTGGAACAGCAATATCGTTCTAGGCGTCGGCCTGACATTGCTGGGTAATATCGTCATTCTGACGCGCCGTTTGCCGGTGCGCCCGGTGACGGCGGCGATCACGCCCGAACCCTGCAAGATTGAGGGACGCTAGCATGAATATCGATTATTTTCGCATGATGGCCCGTTATAACCAGTGGGCGAATGAGCGCATGCTGGCTGCTTGTGCGACGCTGGATGGGGGGGCGCTTGCGGCCCCGCGTGTGGCGTTTTTCCCCTCGATCCTCAAAACCTTCAACCACATTCTGGTCGCGGATCGTTTGTGGCTGGCACGGCTGGAAGGGCGGGTGGAAAAACTGGCCCTTGATGATGTGCTGTATCCGGAATTTGGTGCCTTTCGGTCGGCCCGCATGGCGCAGGATCAGGCGATCATCGCCTTTGTCGATGCTCTGGATGACGACGTTCTGGCAACGGACCTTGCCTATCGCAATGTGGCGGGCAAGGCGTTTGAAACGCCACGCTCCGTTGTAATCGGACATTTTTTCAATCATCAAACCCATCATCGAGGGCAATTGCATTCGATGTTGCTGGAGGCCGGATGCGGGTCGCAGGAAATCGACCTGATTTATTTTGCCCGCCTGCACGGATATTCAAAATGATCGACCTTGTGGCGCAATATGGGACTTTTCTGGTGGCGGTAGTGTTGCTCAGTATCACACCGGGCCCGGATATGGCTTATTTGCTGGCGCAGGCCGCCACCCATGGCCGGCGGGTCGGGATCATGGCAAGCCTTGGCGTCTGTTCGGGGGCATTTGTGCATGTGATTGCCGCCGCCCTTGGTCTGTCGGCGATTCTGGCGACATCGGCAATGGCCTTTGCCGTGGTGAAATGGATTGGTGTTGCCTATCTGGTGTGGCTGGGTGGGCGGGCAATCTGGCAAAGTTTTCGCCCTCCGCAGGATGATCCGGATGATCTGATTGTCGTATCCGCCGTCGTGCCCTTGCGTCAGCCGGGATATTTCCGGGCATGGGGACAGGGGGTGATGATCGACATTTTCAATCCCAAGGTCGCGCTGTTTTTCATGGCATTTCTGCCGCAATTTGTCGATCCGGCGCATGGGGACATGGCGGCCCAGTTTTTGGTGTTGGGCCTGATGGTCAATGTGATCGGTTTTATTGTCGAATGTGCGCTGGTGTTCGCTGTTGCCTTTATGGTCGGGCGGTTTACCCGGAAATCCGGGGTGTCTGTCTGGTTGCAACGCTCCCTGGGCGGTATGCTCATTGCACTGGGCGCACGCCTTGCGCTCAGTGATCGTTAACGAACGGCATTCGTCGGGCGACCGGTTCTGACCGGTTCCGTCGCCCGGCGATACAGGGGCATTGTGTTCAGGCACAATGTTCCAGGTCCGGTTCAGGCCGGACCCTCTGGCATTCCAGAGCTCTCTACAGCAAACCTTCGACTTGCGCCCGGCCTGTGCCGGGCGTTTTTTTGTCGGCAGGTCAGGCGATGGCGGCGGCAATCATATCAACCACTTGCCGGTGACAGCGGGAATCGCCACTGGCGATCACCTGTCCGCTGCTATGCATGCTCAGGTCTTTACCCTGCCAGTCGGTGATGGCACCACCGGCGCCCGCCAGAACCGGGGCAAGGGCGCAAAAATCATAGGCCTGAAGTCCGGCCTCAACCACAATGTCGGCCAGTCCCAGCGCCACCAGCCCATAGGCATAGGCATCCATGCCATACATCGGTTGACGGCAACCATCGCGCACCGCCTCATATGCCTTTTGCTCGACGCCGCGAAACAATTCGGGGGCGGTGGTAAAGAAAATCGCCTGATCCAGTGACGGGCAGGCGCGGCTGGAAATAGTGGTGCCGTTAAAGGTCGTCGATTGACCTTCGGCCCCGAACCAGCGTTCATCGGTGATCGCCTGATCAATCAGGCCCAGCACAGGAACACCATTACGGCACAGAGCAATCAGGGTAGTGAAACTGGGCTTGCCGGTAATAAAGGATTTGGTGCCGTCAATCGGGTCCAGAACCCAGACATATTGTGCATCCATATTGTGACGGCCATGTTCCTCGCCCAGAATGCCGTGATCGGGCAATTCGCGGGTCAGAATCTCGCGCATGGTGCGTTCGACCTCGCGGTCGGCGATGGTGACCGGGCTGGCATCGGCTTTGACATCGATGGCGACTTTGGTGCGGTAATAGTGGCGCACGACAGGGCGGGCCGCATCGGCCAGTTGATGGGCGATATCGATAAAATTCCGGTCAACGGCCATATTGCGAACTCCTGATCTGATCAGACATCAAAAAAACAGGGGACGGCAAACCGTCCCCTGTCAGAATTATCGGCACATCACCGGCACGCTTACTGTGCGGGTGCGGCTTCGGTTTCGCCAGTTGCTTCGCCAGTTGCTTCGCCTTCTGCCGGAGCAGATTCAGCTTCGGCATCCACGCTGCCTTCCCCTTCGGGTGCATCCGCCGGGGCGGTTTCACCTTCTTCGGCAACAGCTTCGTCAGCCGGAGCTTCTTCTGCAACTTCTGCCGGGTCCGGATAAGGTAACGGATTGTCCGACATGCTGTTGAGATAGGCAATGACATTGGCGCGATCCGAGGCCTTGCTCAGACCGGCAAAGCTCATTTTCGTGCCGCTGATGTAATCACGCGGTTTGAAAAGAAACTCGTTCAGTTCGGCAAAACCCCAATTGCTGCCATGTTCGGCCATGCCTGCGGAATAGGCAAAGCCATCCATATGGGCAAAGCTGGCACCGACAATACCATAAAGGTTCGGGCCGACCTTGTTCGGGCCGCCTTTGGTAACGTCATGACATGACGCGCATTTTTTAAAGACGGCTTCGCCATCGGCGATACTGGCACTGGCCAGCATGGCCAGAATGGGTTCCGGACCAGCCGGTGCCGCGGGGGCACTGGCGGGCGCATTCGCCGCTGCAAGCAGATCGTCAGAGAAGGGATAGACGGGTTCTTCCAACTCTTGCGGGTGCACGAGTGCACCACCGACCTTGCCAACAACGATAACCAGAAGCACGGCGCAAATTACACCGGCGACGATCTTGTTGATTTCCATCGTTTTCATGACGGGATCCCGTTACAGCCTGTTCACTCTCAAGTCTTCATTTGACGCTGCTGACCCATGCGTCTCCGACGCTCTCACAAGAATACGCATGCGACAGCAGGTCAGACTGGTCGGACGGAAACTATACGTTTCAGGGATTTGCATCAACCTTTCTTAACAACCGATCCAAAACTTGCGAAAAAACAGGACTTTCCGGGCGATTCCGGCTTTTCCTTGCAGGGTAAAACCGGCTATTGTCGCGCCGCTTTCATGATCCGGGCCGGGGTGGGGGGTGCCTTGCATCCACCCGGATTCTGCCTGATCGTTTCTGTTTGCCACTTCGGAGGCTTTGATGTCCGTGCCGCGCAATCCTGTCATTATCATTCCGGCCCGTCTGGGATCGACCCGGCTGCCCGACAAGCCATTGGCCGATATTCATGGCGAGGCGATGATTGTGCATGTCTGGCGGCGCGCGGTTGAGGCCGGGATCGGTCCGGTGATTGTCGCCTGTGCCGAACAAAAGATTGCCGATGCCATCACACAGGCCGGTGGTATTGCGGTTCTGACCGATCCGGATCTGCCCAGCGGGTCTGACCGGGTGCATCAGGCCTTGCAGGAATGTGATCCCGACGGTCTTTATGATGCGATTGTCAATGTGCAGGGTGATTTGCCGACGATTTCTCCCGAAGACATCCGGGCGGTGTTTGATCCGCTGTCCGACCCGTCAGTGGATATTGCCACCCTTGCCGCCGTCATCACACGCGATGGTGAACGCACCAATCCCAATGTGGTCAAGGCGGTGGCGGCATTTGGTGGCGGGCGTGTGGCCCGCGCCCTGTATTTCACCCGGGCAACGGCCCCTTATGGTGACGGGCCGCTTTATCATCATATCGGGCTTTATGCTTATCGCCGTGCCGCGCTGGACCGGTTTGTGACCCTGCCGCCCGCCGAACTGGAACAGCGCGAAAAACTGGAACAGTTGCGCGCCCTTGAAAACGGTATGGTGATTGCGGTGGCGCTGGTGGACGGGGTGCCGCTGGGTGTCGATACACCCGAAGACCTTGAACGGGCCCGCGCCGCGCTGGGTCCCCGGCCCTGATCGCAGGATCGCGGTTTGATGTTTTGATTTGCCGAAAAATAAAACGGATGAGTAAATTTTACCTAATAATTCGGGAATGTGCCAGATGACTGCCGAAAAAACCGCCCATAAACGTATTGCCTTTCAGGGAATGCACGGTGCCTATTCCGATCAGGCCGCCCGCCGGTGTTTCCCCGGGGCGGTGACGGTGCCCTGCCGGACATTTGAAGGGGCATTCGGGGCATTGCGCGATGGTGAAGTCGATCTGGCGGTGATTCCGATTGATAATTCGCTGGCCGGGCGGGTGGCCGATGTGCATCACCTGTTACCCGAGTCGGGCGTCCATATCATCGGCGAAACCTTTTTGCGCATCAATCACGCCCTGCTGGCGGTCAAGGGGGCGCAGATTTCCGATATTCGCGAAATCCACAGCCATGTGCATGCGCTGGGCCAGTGCCGCAAAATTCGCAAGGAACTGGGCGTGCATACGGTGGTCGGGCCTGATACCGCCGGATGCGCCAAGGAAGTCGCGGATCGTGGCGATAAAAGCATCGCGGCGATTGCCCCGGTGCTGGCCGCCGAGATTTACGGGCTGGATATCCTGCGCACCGAAATCGAGGATGCCGAACATAACACCACCCGTTTCATCATCCTGTCACGCGATGCACAGGAAGCCGCGATTGACAGTGGCCCGGTGGTGACCAGTTTTGTCTTTCGGGTGCGCAACGTTGCCGCCGCCCTTTACAAGGCGCTGGGCGGGTTTGCGACCAACGGCATCAATATGACCAAGCTGGAAAGCTATATGGTGGAGGGGCATTTCACCGCGACGCAATTCTTTGCCGAGGTCGAAGCCCATCCCGAAGAATTACGCCTGCGCCACGCCCTTGAAGAATTGCAGTTTTTCTCGCACGAAGTCCGCATTCTGGGCGTTTATCCGGCCGATCCGTTCCGCCGGGATAACGATCTTCCGGCAGAATAAATATAAATCCGGGAGCCCGAAACCGGGCCCCCGGATCAAGGTTATGCGTTGGCCTGTGCGACCAGATCGCCGGAAAACCGGTTGATGATCTTGGTCAGTTCTGCCGACTGGCTGGACAGGGCCTCGGACGCGCTTTTAAGTTCGTCGGCATGAATTGTGGTGGCGTTGGCGTCTTTCATGGTCTGGCTGACATTGTCGGAAATCTGTTTGACGCCATCTGCACTGCGATTGGCGTTTCCGGCGATTTCCTGGGTTGCGGCCCCCTGTTGTTCGATGGCTGCGGCAATGGCGGTCGAGGCATTGCGAACCATTTCGATGGTTTCGGAAACCTGACCGATGCCGCGTACTGCCCGTTGTGTTCCATCGACAACGCCATTGATCTGGTTGGCGATTTCTTCGGTGGCGCGGGCGGTCTGGGTGGCAAGGTTTTTGACTTCGCTGGCGACTACGGCAAAGCCCTTGCCGGCATCTCCCGCGCGGGCGGCTTCAATCGTGGCATTCAGGGCCAGAAGATTGGTCTGCCCCGCGATATCATTGATCAGATTGACGATTTCCTGAATTTTATCAACAGAACGTGACAGGCCGCCGACATCCTCGCTGGCACGGTTGCTTTCATCGGTGGCGCGGACAACCGTATCGGCCATCTGGGTAATCTGCATGTTGATTTCGGCAATCGAGGAGGACAGTTCCTCGGTGGCGGCGGCAACGGCATCGACATTGTGGGAAACGTCACTGGCGGCCGAAGAAACCGTGCTGCTGTGTTGCAGAATGCCCCCGGCATTGCGCGACATATTGACCGACAGTTCAAGGCTGCGATGAACCGATTGATCGACCGAGCGGGCGATACTGCCGACTTCGCTTTCAAGTTTGTGGGCGATGTTGCGGATATTTTCCCGCCGTTCGTTTTCGCTGCGGCTTTTTTGTTCGGCGGCATCCTGTTCGAGTTGCTGGGCGCTGGCCGATTTGTCGCGCAGTGCCAGAATACCCGATGCCATATCCTGTATTTCGACGAATTTGGACTCGGTATCGACCGGGGCCTTGTAATTGCCTTCGGCGATGGTGCGGATATTGCGGTTCAGCGAGACGATGCTGTTGGTGATCCGGGTGCCGACCAGCCACGACAAAGCCCCGGCAATCGCAATGGCGATGACCGATATGATGGCGATATTGGTCATCACTTCCTGAAATTCGGCCTGAACATCATCCATATATACACCGGCACCCAGGGCCCAGTTCCATTCGGGAATGCCCCGAATATAGGCCGCCTTTTCAATCAGGCGTTCACCTTCGCCGGGTTTTTTGGTTTCATAGGTGATGATCCCGCCACCGGATTTGGCAGTGCTGACAATCATTTTGCGAACGGCACTGTCAGGTTTGCATTCGCCTTCATCACCGGGGCTGAGCGGATCAAGAACCATGCAATGGTTCAGATCGGAAATGAAAATGTAATTCTCGCCGTCAAAACGGTAATCCCGCAGAATGGCAAGGACGCGGCTTTGGGCTTCGGCCTCGTCAAATTCGCCCTGTTGCGCACGTTGCATATGGGATGTGACGATTTTGGTGGCACCTTCGGTCAATTGGCCGATGGCCTGAAATTTGCCGTTTCTGAGGCTTTCCTGATAATTCAGGGCGACCGTCAGGATGATGGCCAGCAAGGTCAAAAGACAGATGGCCGGAATCGAGAAAATACCCGTTACTACACGAAACTTCATAACACCTGTTCCCCGGTAAGACATGTCGGTTAACTTACATTGGCATCACAGGGTTTAATTATAAGGTCTTTCAGTAAATTAGAGGTAACAAATTTATCGGGCGCGCGTTCGGCGCATGGCTGCCCGGCGTTCGGAACGACAATTGAATTGATTGACTTTCGCAGGGCGGGCCTGTATCACCCCCTCATTCCTTCGCTTGTGGGCAGATTTGAGCTGCCAGGAACTGTATGAATAGGCGGGGGCGGCAGTGACGTGATGACGTCAGTGCCTCATCATATGCCTCTCATGCAGGGTCCTTGGCGCCGATTTGACGCGCACCGGGATGCTTTGCGCCTGAGCAGGCTTCTTTGTGGCGTGAACATGGCGCCGACCGGTGATTTGAAGGATCATCCTGATTATGACAAGTTTTGAAGGGCTCAAACTTATCGAGCCCCTGCTGCGCGCTGTTGAAGCTTCCGGCTTCACCGCACCGACCGAAATCCAGTCCGCCACCATTCCGGCATTGCTGGAAGGCCGCGACCTGATGGGGATTTCGCAGACCGGTGGCGGCAAGACCGCAGCCTTCTGTTTGCCGATGCTTCAGCGTCTGGCTGAAAATCCGAAACGCTCTGTCCCGGGTCAGCCGCGTGCGCTGATTCTGGCACCGACCCGCGAACTTGCCAACCAGATCGGCCAGTGCCTGCGCGATTTCAAAAAAGGCATCCGTCTGTTTTCGTCTGTCGTTTATGGTGGCGCGCCGATGGGCCCGCAGATTCAGGAACTGCGCCGTGGCGTAGACATTCTGGTCGCGACCCCGGGTCGTTTGCTCGATCATATGTCGCGCAATACCGTGCGCTTTGACGATGTCGAAGTCTTCGTGCTTGATGAAGCCGACCGGATGCTCGACCTTGGTTTTTCGGAAGATGTCCTGTCTGTTGCCGCTTTGCTGCCGAAAGATCATCAGACGGTGATGTTCTCGGCCACCATGCCGGCCGAAGTCAAACATCTGACCGACCGCCTGTTGAATAACCCGGTCATGGTTCAGACTGCACCGCAGTCCAGCGTGACCGAACGTGTAACCCAGCGTGGCATGTTCGTGACCCGTCATAACAAGACGCCGCTTCTGGTGCAGCTTCTGAAACGTGAAGGCGCGGATCGCGTTCTGGTTTTCACCAAAACCAAGGCGGATGCCGACGAACTGTCTTTCCAGTTGCGGGATGAAGGCGTTCAGGCCGATGCCATTCATGGTGACAAGCAGCAGCGTATTCGTCAGAAAATCCTGCGCAATTTCCGCGATGGCCGGTTCCCGGTTCTGGTGGCGACCGATGTCGCCGCCCGTGGTATTGACGTTCCGGGCATTTCGCATGTGATCAACTATGATTTGCCGACCGATCCGGAAAATTATGTTCACCGTATTGGCCGTACCGGTCGTGGTGGCGCAGACGGTATTGCGATTTCGTTCTGCGAACCGCGTGATGTCCGTCATCTGCGCAATATTGAACGCACCATCCGTCAGGATGTTGAAATCGATGCCGATCATGAATTCCATTCGCCGCCTGCCGCCCGTCGCGAAGGTGCCGGTGCAGGCCGTCCCGAAGGCCGTGGCCGTAACAGCAATTTCGGCAGCGGTCGTCCGTCTGGTCGTCCGGGTGCCGGTGGTGGAGCCGGTCGTGGCTTTGGCGGCGGTCGTGATGGCGAACGTTCGGAAGGCAAGCGTCGTTTCGATGGCCCGCGTGATGGCGAACGCCGTTTCGACCGTGCCGATCGTCCGGCAGCCGCCCGTCGCACCTTTGAAGAAGATCGTGCGCCGGATCGCGACAAGCCGCGTTTTGACGGCCCGCGTGGTCGCAATGAACGGTCGGATTTTGCCGGTCGCAACACCAATGATCGTCCGGAACGTTCGGATCGTGCCGACCGTGGTGCCCGTTTCGAGCGCAGCGGTGGTCGTGGCGAAGGCTTTGCCGCCGCCGCAGCCGGTGCGGGTGCCGGTCGTCCGACTTCGTTCCGTCCGCGCAGCGAACAGGGTGAAAAACCCGGCGCACGTTTTGAGCGTGCCGGTGAGCGCGGCGGTGAACGTGGTGCAGAACGTGGCGGCGAAAAACGTTTCGCAGGCAAGCCGCGTGTCGGTGCCGACCGTGGCAAGCCGGGTGGTTTTGCCAGTCGTGACCGCGATGACCGCAGCCGTGATTTCAGCGCCGACCGTCCGCGTCGTGCGGAAGGCCGTCCTGAAGGACGCAGCGAAGGTGGCCGTAGCGGCCAGCAGGGCCTGAAACGTCGTTCTGCCTAAGGGTACGATGCTGTCATTGATGACGGTAACAGATTTTTAAAAAGGGGCTCCGGTTTATGTCGGGGCCCCTTTTGCGTCAGGGTGATGTGGTTGTAATTATTTGAAATTTATGGTTGATTTTCAGGGGTGATAAAAAAAGTTATTCGCGACATTTTCCGGCGTATATTTGACACCATATAAAAATCCGGGGCGGTCAGGCAGGGCGAAAGGGCAGGCACAGATGCAGGTTTTTGAGCGTGGTTATCTGTGTTTTCTGATAGTGCTGGGCGCGATTGCGGTGGTGACACCCGGCATCGCGCAGGCCGATACGGACCGGTGCCATAAACTGGTGGCGTCAGGCAATCCGGATTACCCGCCCTATCTGTGGCGCAATCTCGAAAATCCAAATGAACTGATCGGTGCCAATGCCGATTTCATGGATCGTCTGTCGCGTGAAATTGGCATCCATATTGATGTGATCTATGTCGGCCCGTGGGGCCGCGTACAGGAAGAGGCCCGGTCCGGCAAGATTGACCTGATTGCCGGGGCGTTTCTGACATTGCCGCGCATGGAATATATGGATTATGTCCATCCACCGTTTCAGGGAACCGAAACGGTGATCTGGACACCCGAAAATTATACGATGGCGTATCAGAAGTGGGATGATCTGATCGGGCTGGAAGGCCTGACAGTGATCAATAACAGTTTCGGTCAGGCATTTGATACCTTTGCCCGCCAATCCCTGACCATTCGTGAAACCCCCAATCTGGAACAGGCCCTGCGCATGTTGTCGCTGTCGCGGGCCGACTATCTGATTTACGAGGAATATCCCGGTGCCGCCTATGTGGCGCGCTATAACATCGAGGGTATCCGCGCCCATGCGGTGCCGGTCAGTACCGAAGACCTTTATATTACCCTGTCCCATCAGTCGCCCTGCAATAATGGGGCCTTGCGGGGCCGTCTGGCGCAGGCGGTTTTCAAGCTGGTACAGGAAGATGTGATGACGGAAATGATTGCACGCAATGTTGCGCGATGGGGATCGGATACCAACTGACGGGCCGTTTTTTGCAAGGTCGCGCTTAAATCCGCATAGCAGTACGGATTTAATTTGACGTTTACGTTAACGTCAACTACAACGGAGTCCATATTTGATCCGGCAAGGTGACAGGATGGCCCGATGACTGTGTTTGAACCGTCAAATCCCGATTACGCAACCGAAGTCCGCCTCCGGTTTCGCCAGCAACCCTATAATTTGGCAATCGGGGCGGAAATTACCGATGTCCGGCCCGGTCAGGTCGAAATGGTCCTGCCTGCGCGGGCCGATCTGATCCAGCATAACGGCTATTTTCATGGCGGGTTGATTGCCGGGCTGGCCGATATCGCCGGGGGATTTGCCGGATGGAGTCTGGTCGCCGCCGATCAGGGCATGTTGACCATCGAATATAAACTGAACATTGTCGCCCCCGGACAGGGCCATCGCCTCAGGGCGGTGGGGGATGTGATCAGCCGGGGCCGATCGATCATTGTGACCCGTATTGATGTTTTTGGCGAAAAAAACGGTCAGGACAATCTGTGCGCCACCGCGTTGCAAACCCTGAAAGTCATGACATTGCCACCGGAACTGCAAGGCGCACAAACCGCCGGTTAAAACCATAATCCCACCCAGGGCAGGAAACACATAATGGCCTTTATTGATCTTCCCGGTTTGAAATTTGACCTTGGCGAAACCGCCGAGGCAATCCGCGATGCCGTTTCGACCTTTGCCGAGGCCGAAATCGCCCCCCGCGCCGCTGAAATTGATGCAAAAAACGAATTTCCGAACGATTTATGGCGCAAATTCGGTGATTTGGGCCTGTTGGGCATTACCGTGCCCGAAGAAGATGGCGGCACAGGCCTTGGCTATCTGGAACATGTCGTGGCGATGGAAGAAATCAGCCGGGCTTCGGCCTCGGTCGCGTTGTCTTACGGGGCGCATTCCAATTTGTGCGTCAATCAGATTCGCCGCAATGGCACGGCAGAACAAAAGGCACGTTATCTGCCCAAACTGATCAGTGGCGAACATATCGGTGCCCTGGCAATGAGCGAACCGGGTGCCGGATCGGATGTGGTGTCGATGAAACTGCGCGCCGAAAAAAAAGGCGACCGCTACATCCTGAACGGCAATAAAATGTGGATCACCAACGGCCCGGATGCCGATACGCTGGTGGTTTATGCCAAGACCGATATGTCCGCCGGGCCCAAAGGCATTTCGGCCTTTATCATCGAAAAGGGTTTTGCCGGATTTTCCACCGCGCAAAAGCTCGACAAGCTGGGTATGCGGGGTTCCAACACCTGCGAACTGGTGTTTATCGATTGCGACGTTCCCGAAGAAAATATTCTGGGCAATCCCAATGGCGGGGTGCGGGTATTGATGAGCGGCCTTGATTACGAACGTGCCGTTCTGGCCGCAGGCCCCACCGGGATCATGCGGGCCTGTATGGATGTGGTGGTGCCCTATATCCATGAACGCAAACAGTTCGGTCAGGCGATTGGCGAATTTCAACTGATGCAGGGCAAGATCGCGGACATGTACACGACGATGAATGCCTGCCGCGCCTATGTGTACGAGGTTGCCAAGGCCTGTGATCGCGGTGAAACATCGCGCAAGGATGCGGCGGGGGTCATCCTCTATGCCGCTGAAAAGGCAACATGGATGGCACTGGAAGCCATTCAGGCACTGGGCGGCAATGGCTATATCAACGAATATCCGACCGGTCGTTTGCTGCGTGATGCCAAACTGTATGAAATTGGCGCAGGCACCAGCGAAATCCGCCGCATGTTGATTGGCCGCGAATTGTTTGGCGAAACCGCCTGAAATATCTGACAGGAACATAAAATCATGAACCAGAATGATCCGATTGTCATTGTGTCCTGTGCACGCACCCCGATGGGCGGGTTTCAGGGCGATCTTGCCGGGATGACGGCATCCGAACTGGGCGGAATTGCCATTCGGGCCGCCCTTGAACGCGGTGGTGTGGCGGCGGCCGATATTGATGAAATCATCATGGGCAATGTCCTGTCGGCCGGACAGGGGCAGGCCCCCGCCCGACAGGCGGCATGGCATGCCGGAATCCCGCGCAGTGCCGGGGCAACCACACTCAATAAAATGTGCGGATCGGCGATGAAGGCGGCGATGCTGGGCCATGATGCGCTGATCGCGGGTAGTGCAACCATTGTGGTCGCGGGCGGAATGGAAAGCATGACCAATGCGCCGTTCCTGCTGCCCAATATGCGTAATGGACAGCGTTACGGCCATAGTCAGGTTTATGACCATATGGCGCTGGACGGGCTGGAAGATGCCTATGACAAGGGCCATTCAATGGGCACCTTTGCCGAGGATACGGCGGATAAATACGGTTTCACCCGTCAGGAACAGGATGATTATGCCATAACATCCCTGACACGGGCGCAAAATGCCGCAACCGGTGGCTATTTCGATGCGGAAATCACCCCGGTAACGGTTGCAACCCGCAAGGGTGATGTCATCGTCGGTACCGATGAACAGCCGCCCAAAGCCAATCCGGAAAAAATTCCAACATTGCGTCCCGCCTTTCGCAAGGATGGTACGGTAACGGCGGCGCATTCGGCATCCATTTCGGACGGGGCGGCAGCATTGGTGCTGATGACGCAATCTGAATCGCAAAGGCGCGGCCTGAAACCGCTTGCCCGGATTGTCGCCCATGCCACCCATGCGCAGGAACCCTGCTGGTTTACAACCGCCCCGATTGAGGCCAGCCGCAAGGTTCTGGCGCGGGCGGGCTGGACTGTTGATGATGTCGATCTGTGGGAAATCAACGAAGCCTTTGCCGTGGTGGCGATGGCGGCCATCCGCGATCTGGAACTGGATCATGGCAAGGTCAATGTGCATGGCGGGGCCTGTGCGTTGGGCCATCCGATTGGTGCGACCGGGGCGCGGTTGATCGTAACCCTGATTCATGCGCTGCAAAGCCGGGGCGGGCGCAAGGGCGTGGCATCGCTTTGCATTGGCGGGGGCGAGGCAACGGCATTGGCGGTTGAATTGCTATAGATTTTAATAATCCAAAAGAGGGGCTACCATCTTTGGCGCTCTGCCCTTATTTTGTCGCAGCTTATTTTGCGGCATAGGAGGGAACCAGACCAATGACCATGCGCACAATAGACCGGATGATGGCAGGATTTCGCAGTTTCCGGGCGATCTATTATGAACAGCGCCCGGAACGGGTGGCCGATCTGGTCGAAACCGGACAGCGCCCCGAAGTCCTTTTGATCGCCTGTTCGGATTCCCGTGTCGATCCGGCGATCCTGATGAATGCCGAACCGGGCGAAATGTTTATCGTGCGCAACGTCGCCAATCTGGTGCCACCTTACGAACCCGATGATCAGTATCACGGGACTTCGGCGGCGATTGAATTTGCGGTGCGCGACCTGAAGGTGCGCGATGCCGTGGTGTTGGGCCATTCATCCTGCGGCGGCATCAGTGCGCTGGTGGACAGTGCCGAAGGCGGTGTGGTCCCGGATCATGATTTTATCGGGCCGTGGATGAACATCGCCCGCTGCTGTCTGGAACATGGCCCCGATATTGACAAGGTATCGCGCCATTCGGTGCGCAATTCCTTGAAAAATCTTCTGGATTTCCCGTTTGTGCGCGACGCGGTGGATGCCGGAACCCTGAATGTGCATGGCTGGTGGTATGGCATGAAGGAAGGCGCCTTGTGGCGTTACCGGGCCGACGAAGACAAGTTTTACAAGGACGACTGACGGAACCGGTTTTCTTTCTGGTCCGTCCCATTGCGGAGAAGAAAGCATGCTGCGGCTGGAAGATCATCAGGTTATGGTGCGCGATACGGCGCGTGAATTTGCCGAAAATGAACTACGACCCCATGCCGAAAAATGGGACCGCCACCATACTTTCCCGGCCGAGGCAATTGCCGGTCTGGGCGAACTTGGCTTTCTCGGCATGCTGGTGCCCGAACAATATGGCGGGGCGGGCATGGATCATGTGTCCTATGCGCTCGCACTCGAAGAAATCGCGGCGGGCGATGGCGCGACATCGACCATCATGTCGGTGCATAATTCGGTCGGCTGCATGCCGGTCCTGAAATTCGGGACCGAGGCGCAAAAACAGGATTATCTGGTGCCGATGGCCCGCGGCGAAAAAATCGGCGCATTCTGCCTGACCGAACCGCAGGCCGGATCGGATGCCAGTGCGCTGCGTACCCGGGCAATTCGCGATGGCGATCATTGGGTTCTGAACGGGTCCAAGCAATTCATCACATCGGGCAGCGAAGGCGACATCGCCATTGTCTTTGCCGTCACCGACCCGGAGGCGGGAAAACGCGGCATTTCCGCCTTTATCGTGCCAACCGATACACCGGGTTATGTGGTGTCGCGGGTCGAGGAAAAACTGGGCCAGAATGCCTCCGATACCTGCCAGATCACCTTTGTCGAATGCCGGGTGCCGGTGGAAAACCTGCTGGGTGTCGAAGGCCAGGGCTATAAAATCGCCCTTGCCAACCTCGAAGGCGGGCGGATTGGCATTGCCGCCCAGGCCGTCGGCATGGCGCGCGCCGCGTTCGAGGCCGCACAGGCCTATGCCAATGAACGCGAAACCTTTGGCAAGAAAATCATCGATCATCAGGCGGTGGCGTTTCGCCTTGCCGATATGGCAACAAAAATTGATGCCGCCCGGTTGCTGGTGCTGCGCGCGGCTGCCTTGCGCGATGATGGCAAGCCCTGTTTGACCGAGGCCTGCATGGCAAAACTGTTTGCATCTGAAATGGCCGAAGAAGTCTGTTCCGCCGCTATTCAGATTCATGGCGGTTATGGATATCTCAAGGATTTCCCGGTCGAACGGATTTATCGCGATGTCCGGGTTTGCCAGATCTACGAAGGCACATCCGATATCCAGCGCATGGTGATTGCGCGGTCGTTGGCGGATTAAGGCTTTGCTGCCCGCCGCGCATGTCAACAGCACGCAAGGCAATGTGCAGGTTATTGTTTTGCGGGTTGCGCATCAGGCTGTTTTTGTTGTGACACCGCGATCATTGATGAGGCGGTGGTGCAAAGTGGTCGAGAAATTCTGTGTGTTCTGCGCGTCATATCGCTCGATAAAAGCATAAGCCAGAATGTGACAGGCTCCGCAGGCGAAAAATACCCGGTCTGGCAAATGCCAGCGTTTAACGGCGTCGTGTTTTGAATAGCCAGGCGTGCGGGGTTGATACATGTTGGCGTCTATTTTAGCGGCAACAGGTTGTATTTTTCCAGCAAGCGCCGCAGCTGATGATAATTCAGTTTCAGCATCTCGGCGGCTTCGGTCTGGTTGTTGTGGCTTTGGCGCATGGCGTGTTCCAGCAGGATAATTTCGTAATCGCGGGTTGCGGCTTTAAAATCGATTTCGCTTATTGTCAGGGTGGGCGGTGAAGGCGCGTTGGCTAAGCCGGGAGCGGTATTGTTTGCTGGTGTCGTGGTGTTTGTGTCCGTCTCGCTCCATATCTCGGCAAACGGGTCCAGCACGATATGCGAAACAGGTTTGTCGCCATCGTCGGACAAATACAGGCTGCGTTCAACCGCGTTGCGCAATTCGCGCACATTTCCCGGCCAGTCATGGCCCAAAAGCTGCCGGGTGGCACGCGGCGAGAATCCGCTGAAAACCTGCCGCGACAGGCGTTTGGTCATATCAAGCGCAAACTGTTCGGCCAGCAACAAGATATCATCGGTACGTTCGCGCAGAGGCGGCACGGCAATCACATCAAAGGCAAGACGATCCAGCAAATCGGCGCGGAATTTCCCCTGTGCGGCCAAATCGCGCAAATTTTCATTGGTGACGCCAATCACCCGCACATCGATATCAATCACCTCGCTGCCGCCGACCCGTTCGATTTCACCATATTCCACCACGCGCAGCAGTTTTTCCTGCACCACCGCGCTGGCGGTGGCGATTTCGTCCAGAATGATTGTGCCGCCATGCGCCCGTTCGAACCGGCCAATATGGCGTTTGGCGGCCCCGGTAAAGGCCCCGGCTTCGTGGCCGAACAATTCGGTATCAAGCAGGGATTCGGATAATGCCGCGCAATTGATCGTCACCAGCGGCCCGCCCCAGCGCGTGGACAGATAATGCAAACGCGCCGCAATCAGTTCCTTGCCCGACCCGCGTTCGCCAATCACCAGGCAGGGGCGATTGATCGGCGCCAGCCGCGAGACATGCTCGATCACCGCCAGAAACCGGGGGTCTTCCCCAAGGATGGGTTGTAAATGATCCATGATTGCGAAAAACGTTATCGAAAATCGATAATAAAGTCGCGATAAAAGTTAAGTGTAATGGTGAAAAATTTTGAAAACCATGTAATATCAATGAATTAATAAAATGGCATGCTTCCTGCAATTATCGGGGCAGAATAATGTGTCCCCCAAAACAGGAGATCAGACAATGGGCGTGTTTTCGCGTTTGTCCGATATCGTTAATGCCAATATCAATTCGCTTCTGGATCGTGCCGAAGACCCGGAAAAGATGGTTCGCCTGATGATTCAGGAAATGGAAGATACCCTGGTCGAAGTCCGGTCATCCGCCGTCAAGGCGATTGCGGATAAGAAGGAAGTCGAACGCAAGCTGAAAAAGCTGTATGACGGCCAGAATGAATGGGAACAAAAGGCCGAGTTTGCCATTGCCAAGGGCCGTGACGATCTGGCCAAGGGGGCGCTGATGGCGCGCCGCCGTCTGGCCGATCAGTCGCTGGTTCTGGAGCGCGAACTGGAAGTGATCGAGGAAACCCTTGGCAAATTTGACGAGGACCTCACCAAGCTGCAAAACAAGCTGAACGAAGCCAAGGGCAAACAGCGCACGGTGGAAATTCGCATGAAGACCGCCGAAAAGCGGGTTAAGATGCGTGAAAAGATCCATTCCGGCCAGATCGACGAGGCGCTGCTGCGCTATGAGCAGATGGAACGCCGGATTGACGAACTGGAAGCCAGTGCCGACTCATATGATCTGGGCCGAGGCCAGACGCTGGAAGAACAGTTTGGCGATCTTGAAGTGGAACTGGGGATCGAGGATGATCTCAAGGCGTTGAAAGAACGGGTCAAAAAAGACAAGTAACCGGATCCCGCCCACCGGGGCGGGATCAGTTTCAACCAGAAATCAGGTTTGAAAGCCAATATGTGGGCATTTGTGGTACCGTTAATCGTCTTTGTGGTCGTGGTCGGGCCGATTTGGGTGGTGTTTTATTACATCACTGTCTGGAAACGCATGAAGGCCGAACGTCCGCAAATGTCCGCCGATGATGATGCGCGTTTCAGGGAGGCAGTCAGCAGCCTGAAACGCCGGGCCGAAGGCCTTGAAAATCGTGTCGAAACGCTTGAACGCCTGTTGGATGCCGAGGTTGCCGAATGGAGGAACAGGATATGACTGCCCAGCAAGCGACAGCCGGATGCGGCTATCATCGCGGTCATGATAAGAACAAACGCCATAATTGCCGGTTTTCCCGCAATTCCGGCGACGAAGGCCAGAAATGCAAGGGTGTTTTCGGACGCACATTGCACGGCATTTCAGAAAAATTCGGGATTCCGCGCAAGGGTGTGCTGGTTGCCTGGATCATTACCCTGATTTTCAGTTTCCCGGTCGGGGTGGCGCTGTTTGCGCTGGCATGGGCCTTTGTCCATCATCCCGAATGGTTTGACGGATTGCGCCGCAAGGGGCGCGGCACGGCAACCCGCCCGGCAACGGCGGCCTCTGCCGCATCGGCGTCATCGGATGCCGAAGATGACCGTCCGGTGGTCGGGGTGGATTTTGAAGACCCGTGGATGGAAGAATTGCGGCGCAAATTCGATGATCTTGAGGCCCGCACCGGTTCGATGGAAGGTTATGTTGCCTCGGGCGATTACAAACTGTCATCGGAATTCAACAAGATGCGCAACGAAGACCGTGATCGCGAAGACGACAGCAAGGCCTGATCCCCTGTCGTACCCGGTCTGAATGAAAACCGCCCCTGATGCAGCGCATCCGGGCGGTTTTTTGTTTTTACCGGTTCCGGCCCTTGAAAAATCCCTGCATCTCAAGCATTTGTTAAAAACATACCGAATAAGGTTTATTACGAAACCTAATTCGGGTTTATGCCGGATAAAATCATCTGGCCGGTACGGGGTGGGGCGATATGGCGACCTTGGTCGATCATCCGGGCGAACCGGATTTCTTGCGGCGTCTGGTGCTGGACAATCCGTGGTGGGATGGCATTACCGACGACAAGGTGCATCACCTGTCGCCACGCGCCTTTTTCAAACGGTTCTGGACGGCGGTTGAAAAGAATGACGGCAGCAAGGCCGTGATTCTGACCGGCCCGCGCGGGGTTGGCAAAACCGTGATGTTGCGTCAGGCGATTTCGCAATTGCTGGATGGCGATACGCCGCGCCGCCATGTGTGTTACGTGTCGCTGGAACATCCGCTGTTTATGGAACTGGACCTGGTGCGTCTGCCCAAAATGTTGCGGGCGACACGCGGTATTTCGGCCGATCATCCCTTGTGGCTGTTTATCGACGAGGTATCATATCAGCGTGACTGGGAAAGCAGCCTGTCGCGTCTTTTGACGGTTGATCCGATGTTGCGTGTGGTTGCGGTCAGTGCGCTGGCCCCGACAGCGGCGGCAAAATCGCATTTGACCACTCTGTTCCTGCCGCCTTTCAGTTTCGCCGAATATCTGGAACAACGCGGCATCAATCCCCGCGATGTTTTGCCCGCCGCCCCCAATGCCAGCCGTTATACCGCCGATATTCCCGACGGACTGACCGAACTGAATCATTTGTTTGAAGATTATATTTACGAAGGCGGTTTTCATGACCGTGATGGCGAGGCCGGGGCGATTCACCGGTCCCTGCATTCGGATTTACCCGGCCTGCATGGCATTTCCAGCCCGTCGGATTTGCACCGGCTGTTTGTGTTGCTGGCCTATAATACCGGGTCGGAATTTTCGATTGAAACATTGGCGCGGGAACTCGACATCGCCAAAAACACCCTGCGCCGTTATCTCGATTATCTGGAATCGGCATGGCTGGTGCGACGGTTGGAACGGGTCGATCAGGATGCCAGACTGTTTCAGCGGGCGGTGGCCTTCAAGGTGCATCTGATCCATCCCGGTCTGCGCAGCGGCCTGACTGGCGGGCGGGCCGAAGACAGCGCGACGATGACGCGCCTGGTCGAAACCGCGATCCAGACCCAGTTTCTGGCCTCCAATGCCGGGATGGAAAGCCTGTTTTACGCCCGATGGGGCCATTACGAAGTCCCGTTTGTGTTTCTGGACCGGCGCAACGGCACACCGTTATTTGCCTATCATTGCCTGTGGCGCGACGAGGGGATCCGCAAACCCAGAGAAGTCCGGGCGCTGGTCAATTTCAAAACCGCTCATGCCTTGCCGCTGGGGGCGTTTGTCCTGACCAAGGCGCAATGGCATGGCGGCAAGCTGGGTGGCGAAGCCATGCGGTTTGAACCGGCCAGTGTGCTGGCCCTGCGCATTGGTCTGGAATTTTCACAATTATGAACATGCGATCCGCCCTTTTGCTGATGCTGTGGGCGGTGGTGCTGACATCCCCCGCACAGGCCCTTGACGGGCAGGATGCGGCGAATACCGCCCTGATTGCGGCCCTTCCGGCATCCTGTCCGCATGATGTTGTGCAATGGACGCAGGAAGATATCCCGGTCAATCTCAGTCATATTTTTTGTGGTGAAATTGCATCGGGGCGCAAGGCCAAGGGCCTGCATGCCCGCCCGAATGGCGATGCCCCGGCGATTTTGCTGCATATGGAAATGGTTCTGACCCCGGATGCTCAGGGTGTTTACGCCGCACGGATAACACTTGCGCAGGATGGCAGATCGGCCCAAAAATATTCCAGCTTTTTCCCCGATCATTGCGATGCAAGTGCCGTGATTGCCTCGATCCGTCATGCCGCCCGCCATCCATCGGTCTGCCCGGCCAATGCGCCGCGCTGGGCATCCTGCGGCCCCGGGGCGCCAAAGGTCTTGACGGATGATGAGGCGCAAAAATCGGGGTTTTGCATGGGCGCGGATGGATCGGTGATTGATATTGCGATTGGTTATCTGCAAGACGGGCGGATCAACACCGCCTTTCCACCGCGATGAAGGTGCCATGAGGGCGCGATGAAGCCAGGGGGATGTAAATTGGTCCGCATCGGGTGTCTGGTGCTTGTGATGATGGCGGGGATGCTTGTGGCGCCGGTGTTGCTGCGTGCCCAGGGCAATGCCGATTTGCTGCAATCCTATGTGTCGTCCTATATCCGGCAGGCCGGATTGCCGGGTGCTGTCATTGGTATTTCCTATCCTGATGGTGGCATGCGTCTGGCGTCTGGCGGCCTTGCCAAAGCCGCCCCCAAACAGCCGATGCGCGATGATCATTTGTTTTATATCGGGTCGCTGACCAAAATGATGACGTCGGTGGTGATCCTGCAACTGGCCGCCGAAGGCTGGCTTGATCTGTCGGACCCGGTGGCGAAATGGTTGCCGCCCGATGTGGGGCCGCGCATTGCCAATGGTCATTCGGCGACGATCCGCGATTTGTTGCGCAATGCGTCGGGCATTCCCGATTATCTGGATGGTGATTTCTTCTTTGAACTGGTGGGTAGCGACCCGCAGCATGGCTGGCGCAATGCCGAATTATTGCCATTGATCATGGATCGCGACCCGCATTTCCGCGCCGGGACCCGCTATGCCAATTCCAACAGCAATTATATCCTGTTGGGTGTGATCCTTGAACATGTCGAACAGGACGATATCGAACAGATTTTTGCCAAACGGATTTTTGAACCGCTGGCAATGCGCGACACGTCTTTTGGTATTTTTCCGCGCCCGGCCCGGCTGGCGCGGGGCTATGATGACGGCAATGGCGACGGCCAACTCGAAGATGTCAGTGAATTTGACGTTGGCGACCGTCTGGCCGATGGCGGGGTGGTATCAACGGCGGCAGATATGCTGCGCTTTGCCCGCGGCCTGTTTGCCGATGGCAAGTTATTGGGCCCCAACGCCCTGAAACGCATGACCGAAGACACCCTTCTGGCCGGGGACGGGTCCTATGGCTATGGCCTGATGACGGGTGAAAGCGACTGGGGGTCGGTCTGGGGGTATGACGGGGTCTATTTCGGTTATTCTGCCGAATTTTCATGGTTCCCCGATCAGAAAACCGCGATTGTTTTCCTGTCCAATGGCCGGGCACTAAACGATGTGCCACGCGCCACCCAACAACTTTTGCCCGGCTTGTTTGGCGCGCCGCAGCAATAAATATTCAGTCGCCGATCTTTCCCAAAAGGGAAGGTGTGCCGAATAATTTCATCGTACCGTTGGAGCGTTCAAAATACGCTGTCCAGAAATCCTGAAGCGATTTCAGTTCGGTTGAAGGGCGATAATTGCCATCCGACACATACCCGCCCCCAATGACATAGGCTTTGGCACCTTGCATGTCGCCAAATACTCCGGCGGCGTCAAGGCGGTCAAGTTCCGGGTCTGTCGCAAATTTGTTCAGTTTTCCCGCACCATAAAATGATGCCAGTTCGGAATTTTCCATCATGTCCGACACAAGCAAAACATATTTGTCGGGAATGTCCGATTTGGAAATCACATCATTCGCAATGGTGCGCAGGCTGGCCAGTATTTCTGTTTTGGGCAGATCGGTGCTGGCTTGTGAAAACGCATATATCAAGGCCTTTCCCGTATTCTGACGGACCTGAATATCCTGATTTTTCTGACAGGCATCAAGACGTTGCAAGGACCGTTTCGGGATGCTGTAGCGATTGTCGTCGGTCAGGCGCTGATCGATCTGGCCGCTCAGGATGATATGTGTATAACGATCAGAGACATTGGCCGAAAAACCAATGACATGAACCGCATCCCCCGGCGACAGGAATTGAAGGATCTTTTGGAACGCTTCTTCCTTGATGCTTTGGTTAAAGACAAGTGTCTGATCTACAATGACAAAAAGTTCACGCGAAAGAGGGGGGGGCGTTACTCCCCCAAGATCAGCACCCTGATAACAGCTTCCGATGACGGCTGTTGCGGCGTTTGCCGGTTGCACATGGGCCACCAGCGCCGTGATTGCTGTAACGACAGCCGCCTTTCCGAATTTTCGCAACATCTTGCTATCCTGTTTTAGGGCTTCATTTCTGCGGCCAGTTCCTTGCGGATACGCTCGCGCATTTCTTCATCGCTTTCGGGTTTCGGGGCCGCTGCCGCCATTTCCTGCATTAATTCAGCCCGGATGCGGGCTTCTTTTTCTGCCGGTGTTTCTTCTGGCGCTGTCACGGGTGGCGTTGAAACGGGTTTCGCAGAAGCGGCATTTGTTTTCCGGTCCTTGCCAGCTTGGCGGACCTGCTCGGTTTTTTCCTCGGACTGCTGGTAATGATCCATAAAGGTCCGGTCTGCCGATTGCAGCAAAATCTCGCGGTGGGACTTGTCAACGCCGCTTTCGGCGGCCCGGATGGTCAGACGGGATTGAAGGTTGGAAAGATGTTTCTGGGCAACCCGGGCAATGGCATCGCGCTTGCGCTCGTACCACGATTCATAAGAAACCCGGCTTGGAAAATTCCGGATAATTTTGCGGGCTTGCGAACTTTCTTTCCCGGCAAATCCTGTTTTGTAACCGATACCAATACCCATGATCTGTATCAGAATGAACAAGGTGGCCAGAATGGCATAGGTTGTCAGATTGGCCGCATCCCGTGCGCCGCTTTGTTCATTGCCAGCCTGATTGTCTGCTTCATCTTGCGGCTGTTGCAAAATGGATGGCAGGCCACTGCTTTCGGGTATCAACTGATCCAGCGAGAAGGTGTTGGTATTTCCCGGTGCCGTCAGGCCTGCAACCTCGGCGGTTTTTTCCTGTTGATAGGTTTCGTAGCGGACATAGGTTGCGCCAATTGCCACACCGATAATTGCGATGGCGGCAATGATTGTCCACATCGGCGTTCCCGGTGTGACGTGGGCATTGCTGTCAACCCGGTGCAGGATTTGCAAATAAGCCGGATCATCATCGTCCAGATGGTCGTTTTCCAGTGTAACCTTGTTGGTGCGGCCAAAAAGATTGGGGCGGTTTTCATCGGTGTCATGCATCCACCAGATACGCACCTTTTTAATCAGGCCGCGTTTATGAAGTTCATGACCCGATTGGTGCGTCAGATACACCAGAACAGCCGAAATAAGGAACGCGATCAGAAACGATCCCTGGACCTGTAACTGTTCGCTGGCACCGGGCAAGGTGTAACCCGACAGGATGTAGGCAAAGCCGAGGGCCTCGACAAAAACCATGGCGATCAACAAAAGACGCATGAAAAAGCCCAGTTCACTACGGCCCAGTTCCTGAACTTTTCCAAGATAGCTTTTGGATTTGTCATACATGTCCGGATCGGCGGCAATGCGCCGGATATCGCCTGAAAAATCGTCGCAAAGTGTTCCTTCGGATGCAAACCACCCATTCTTGCGGATCGAAATGTCTTTTGACAGACGGGCCGTTTTTCCAATAACCGGCAGGCTGTACAGCATGCTTTTAAAGAATAATTTGACCTCGTCCCACCAGTTGATAATCAACAAAACCAGAACTGCGGTCAGGACAACCGCACTGATGATGGTTCGATAAGCCATGATGAAAGCAAAAATTTCGTTCATTGTCTGGAATCCTGATCCTAAAAATTCACTTCATTGGCTTGAAAGAGATATCGTTGGCATAGACGCTGTTATCTTTGTCGTAATAGATGCGGCCACGCGATGCCTGAAATGCCTTGTCCTTGGAAAAAACAACATCAAGGCAACGGGCAGGCCATGCGGATTCATCAAGAAATACCCGATAGATCACGCCGTTTTTGCCAACATAGGACCGGGCCTGTGCTGTTGTATTAAGGGTCGGCGTTTCGGTTCCGGGCTGGTAATTTTCAAAGACGACAAAATCCGGGGCCTTGTCGACAAGGCCGCTATCTTCCAGAACGGCAACTTTGGTCAGGCCGACAAGATGACCATTGACGGTGTCATGCCATGATGTCGAATACAGTCCCGGAAGATATTCAGATGTGCGGCGAACCGGCGCATCGGTTTCAAGCGACATGACCTTGCCAATTGGCCGGTAGGTGTCATCAATGCAGGAACTGTCGAGCATGGAGGAGTTTTCCGATGCCTGTGCATCGGAAATCGGCCAGATTGATGACAACAGACTTTTGTCGTCGTTCTTTTCGACAAGAGATGCGATGTTCTGATCGTCACCATCGATTTTATGCCCGCCAAAATCAATGGATTTCCCGGCCTTGAGAACAGCAGTTTTTGTGTTCGGAACGCTTGCAGGCGGGGCCGTGACGGATGGTTTTGCCGGGGTTGGTGCTTGTGGGGCTGCCGGTGCCGGAACGGCTTTTGAGGCAGCAACCCGCGAAGGCAGAAAAGGATCGGTCTCGACAAGGCTGTCATAGGCGATGATGCCGTCTTCTGTTTCCAGTTCGACCACTTCAACCCGACGGTTCTTGCCTCGGCCTTCGGCGGTCAGGTTGCTTGCAATCGGGCGGTCTTCGCCAGCACCTTTGTAATAAAGATGTTTTTTGCTGACGCCGGCCTGTTCAAAAATATTGGCAACCGTGCGGGCGCGTTCTTCGGACAGGCGGCGATTGCCTTCGGTGGAACCGGTATCATCGGTGTGGCCAAGAATCAGCACGCGGCGCTGTGTCCCTGCGTATGATTTTGCAAGTTCGGTCAAATCTTTGGCGGCGCTGGCTGTCGGTTGTGATGCACCCGTTGCAAACATGGCGTCATTGGCAACCGTAACCGAAAATCCTTGCTCGATCTCATCTTTGGATGCCGCGTCGGGATTGCTCCAGGTGCTGTTGGCAACCGAAATCGGCTGCACACCCAGTTGGGTTTCCTGCATTTTTTTCTGAACGGCGGCAAATTCTTCGCAACGGCTTTGCAAATAGGATTGCAGTCCTTTGCCTGCGAGGCCGCCTGCCGCCCCGCCTGCAACACCGGCAAGTCCCTTGTTATCACCGCCAACAAGCAAGCCGATGCCAATGCCAATGATGGCGCCACCGATCACATAAGCGGCTTCGTTGTAATTGCAGGATCCGTCTGCGCCGGGGGTTGTGCTTAAAAAGGATGGCGTGCCCTGATTGGTTACGCATCCGCCAAGAATGCTGGTAACGCAAAGCGAGGCGACAAACGCACGCACTGATTTATGGTTCATAAAAACCCCCGATTTGGCAGAAGTCCAAACATTATCCCCAACTATACTATTAGCTGCAATTTCTAATGGTTCGCAAGGCGGGTTTTACCTGCTTGCGGAAAAATATCCGTCGGAATGGATGTGGAATTCCCAATCGCCGATCTGTTTTGCCGCCGATCCGCCTTTTTACCAATGCCGCACTGCAAAATATGGCTTGCCCTGAGGGGAGTGGTTCGGTAATTTTTGGAATAATGAATTCATAAAATTGTACGAAAATTACCAAATCGAGGAAATCTGTCATGGTTGCAGCAGTGCGTCCCCGCCGTTCGGTTCTGTATATGCCCGGTTCCAATGCCCGGGCGCTGGAAAAGGGGCGGGGGCTTTTGGCGGATGGCCTGATCCTTGATCTGGAAGACGCGGTGGCACCCGATGCCAAGGATATGGCGCGTGATCAGATTGTTGCCGCCCTTGATGCCGGGGGGTATGGCGGGCGCGAAATTCAGGTGCGTGTCAATGGTCTGAACACGCCGTGGGGCCATGCCGATCTTGTTGCTGCCGCCAAAACATCGGCCGATGCCATTTTGCTGCCCAAGGTCGAAAGTGCCGATACCGTGCGGCAGGTCGCCGCCATCCTGGAGGCCGAAGGCGCCCATGATGCCATGCGCATCTGGTGTATGATGGAAACACCGCTGGCGATGCTCAATGCCAAAGAAATTGCATCTGCCCATCCGCGTCTTGGCGGGTTTGTGATGGGCACATCCGATCTGGCCAAGGATTTGAATTGCGCCCATACGCCGGATCGCCTGCCAATGATCACCAGCCTTGGCCTGTGTTTGCTGGCCGCACGGGCCTATGGCCTTGCCATTCTGGATGGCGTTCATCTGGATCTTGCCGATGATGCCGGGTTTGCGCGCGCCTGCCAGCAGGGGCGCGAATTAGGCTTTGATGGCAAAACCCTGATTCATCCCAAAACCATCGATGTCGCCAATGCCGCCTTTGCCCCCCATGCCGACGAGGTGGACTGGGCGCGCAAAATCATTGCCGCCCATCAGGCCGCCAGCGCCAGCGGACAGGGGGTGGTCGTGGTCGATGGCAAGCTGGTGGAAAATCTGCATGTGGTGTCGGCAAAACGTCTGGTGGCGATGGCCGATCAGATTGCCGCGATGGCGGACCCGGCATGAACAACCTGGCAGGAGGAACAGCGCGATGACATCCAAAACCAGTCAGGGCAATTTTTTCGAGGATTTCCGCATCGGTCAGGAAATCCGCCATGCGACGCCGCGTACGATTACCAGCGGGGATGTCGCGCTGTATAACGGGCTGTATGGTCCGCGCTTTGCCGCGCAATCGTCCGATGAATTTGCCCGCGCCATGGGTTATCGGGCCGCCCCGGTCGATGATTTGCTGGTCTTTCATATGGTGTTTGGCAAAACCGTGCCCGATGTGTCGTTAAATGCGGTGGCCAATCTGGGTTATGCAGGCGGGGTGTTCGGGGTGCCGGTTTATCCTGGCGATACGGTGTCCACCACATCGATTGTCACCGGATTAAAGGAAAATTCCAACGGCAAGACCGGGGTGGTGTATGTCAATTCGACGGGGCGTAACCAGCGCGGCGAGATGGTGATTGATTACAGCCGCTGGGTCATGGTGCGCAAACGCGATGAAACCCGCCCTGCCCATGACGAAACGGTGTTGCCCGAACTGGCGCATGGTGTTGCCGCCGATGCCCTGCATGTGCCGGTTGGGCTGGATCTGTTGTCATATGATTTCGATCTGGCCGGGGCACCGCATCGCTGGGGCGATTATCAGGTCGGCGAGAAAATCGATCATGTCGATGGCATGACAATCGAAGAAGCCGAACATCAGATGGCAACGCGGCTGTATCAAAATACCGCACGGGTGCATTTTGATCAGGTCGCGGCAATGCAGGGACGGTTTGGCAAACGCCTGATTTATGGCGGGCATATTATTTCGCTGGCGCGCGCCCTGTCATTTAACGGCCTTGCCAACGGGTTCCGGATTGCCGCAATCAATGGCGGCACCCATGCCAATCCGGCCTTTGCCGGGGATACAATATTTGCCTGGTCCGAGGTGCTGGACAAATACGAGATTGCCGGTCGCCATGATGTCGGGGCCTTGCGGTTGCGGCTGGTGGCGGTGCGGGACCGGCAGGGAAACGATTTTCCGTTGCGCGATGCCGAAGGCAAATATGACTCCGCCGTGTTGCTGGATTTTGATTACACCCTGCTGATCCCGCGATGACCAGCCTGCGTAGAAAGACTGTATTGCGTCGTGATCCTGAAAATATGGTGTGATATCCCCCGGCCCATGGGGGAAACTGTGCCGCCCCTATCATCTGACGAATGAGACTTTTGGCGGTAATTCGCAGATTTCTTTGGGTTTCAAAGGTGTGGTGATTGACTCATGCCCTGTGCATGGCTAAATAATCGCTGCTTTCCCGCCAGCATATTTGAGAAGAGGCAAATCCGTCATGAGCAAAGCCAATCGGCCGCTGTCTCCCCATTTACAGGTGTACAGACTTCCGATGGCAGCAAAGATGTCCATCTCTTTCCGCGCGATGGGCGTCGGCCTTGCTATTGGTTTCGTATTCCTGGCGTCCTGGCTGATTGGGGCCGGCGCCGGTCGTGATGCCTTTAACGGCTATCACGCATTTTTCACCTCGTGGTTCGGTCTGTTGCTGCTGTTCGGTTGGACGGTGGCGTTTTATTACCATGCCTGCAACGGTGTCCGGCATCTTGTCTGGGATACCGGTCGCGGCCTGACGAATGAAGGGGCGGCGAAATCCACCCCCGTCGTTCTTGGCGCGGCAGTCGTGCTGACCGTGGTCACGTGGGTTATCGGTCTGGCGTAAGCCGGGCAAAAGGGGACAAGGTTGTTATGAGTATGCAATCCGATCTGGGCCGCGTGCGCGGTCTTGGTTCTGCCAAAAGCGGTTCGGCGCATTGGTGGAGCCAGCGCGTTACCGCCATCGCCAACCTGCCGCTTGGCATCTGGTTTATCCTGTCCATTCTGGCGGGTCATACCGCCGATTATGACAGTGTCCGGGCATGGCTTGGTTCGTATTTCCATTCGACGATGATGATCTTGCTGGTCATCTCTGTGGCCTGGCACTTTACGCTGGGCTTGCAGGTTGTGATCGAGGATTACGTTCATAACCGTACAATTGAAATCACATCGCTGATGCTGATCAGGGCTGCTGCGGCTTTTCTGTCGGTTGCCGCCATAGTGTCGGTGCTGCGTATCGTTTTTGCCGGAGCCTGACCCATGACCGAATCCTATAAAATTATCGACCATAACTACGATGTCGTTGTTATGGGAGCCGGGGGTGCCGGTTTGCGGGCGACGCTGGGCACGGTTGAGGCCGGTTTGAAAACCGCCTGCATCACCAAGGTCTTCCCGACCCGTTCCCATACGGTTGCCGCCCAGGGCGGCATTGGCGCCTCACTGGGCAACATGTCCGAAGACCATTGGCAGTGGCATATGTATGACACTGTCAAGGGATCGGACTGGCTCGGCGATCAGGATGCCATCGAATATATGTGCCGCAATGCGGTGCCTGCCGTTCATGAACTTGAACATTACGGCATGCCGTTTTCGCGCACCGCCGAAGGCAAGATTTACCAGCGTCCGTTTGGTGGCCATACCCGCGACCACGGCAAGGCCCCGGTCGAACGCGCCTGTGCGGCGGCCGACCGTACCGGTCACGCCATGCTCCATACGCTGTATCAGCAATGCCTGAAGCACAAGGCCGAATTCTTTATCGAATATATCGCCCTTGACCTGATCATGGACGAAGACGGTTCGTGCCGTGGTCTGGTGGCGTGGAACCTTGATGACGGCACCATTCACCGTTTCAACGCCAAGATGACCGTTCTGGCATCGGGCGGTTATGGTCGCGCCTTCTTTAGCTGTACCTCGGCCCATACCTGTACCGGCGATGGTCATGGCATGGTGGCCCGTGCCGGTCTTGGTCTTCAGGATATGGAATTTGTGCAGTTCCACCCGACCGGCATTTATGGTTCGGGTTGCCTGATTACCGAAGGCGCGCGCGGCGAAGGCGGCTATCTGACCAATTCCGAAGGCGAACGTTTCATGGAACGTTATGCCCCGACGGTGAAAGACCTGGCATCGCGCGACGTTGTGTCGCGCGGTATGGCCCAGGAAATTCGCGATGGTCGCGGTGTCGGCGAACATGGCGAATATATCCACCTGCATCTTGAACATCTGGGGTCGGAAGTCCTGTGGGAACGTCTGCCGGGCATTACCGAAACCGCCAAAATCTTTGCCGGTGTCGATGCCACCCGCGAACCGATCCCGGTTCTGCCGACGGTCCATTACAATATGGGCGGCATTCCGACCAATTATAAGGGCGAAGTCCTGAACCCGACGGCCGATGACCCGAACCGTGTGGTGCCGGGCCTGATGGCGGCGGGCGAGGCGGCCTGTGTGTCGGTTCATGGTGCCAACCGCCTTGGCACCAATTCGTTGCTCGATCTTGTGGTGTTTGGTCGCGCCTGCGGCCTGCATGCTGCCGAAGTGGTCGATCCGAAATCATCCTTCAAGGAACTGAAAGCCAGCGACGGCGAAATCGGCATTGCCCGGTTTGACCGTCTGCGCTGGGCCAAGGGGTCGCGTCCGACCGCCGATATCCGCCTGGAAATGCAGCGCGTCATGCAGGGCAATTGCGGCGTGTTCCGCACGGCGGAAATCCTTGGCGAGGGTGTTGAAAAACTGTCGAAGACCGCGGCAACACTTCCCGATGTTGCCGTCAGCGACCGCTCGCTGATCTGGAATTCCGATCTGGTGGAAACGCTGGAACTGGAAAACCTGATGGTCTGTGCTGCCTCAACCATGAATTCGGCCGAAGCCCGTCATGAATCCCGCGGGGCCCATGCCCACGAGGATTACCCCAAACGGGACGATGAAGTGTGGATGAAGCATACGATTGCAACGGTCGCGTGGGACAAGGGTTACGGGGTTGATCTGACCTATCGTCCGGTCAACACCTTCACCCTGACCGATGAAGTCGAATATATCGAGCCGAAGGAACGCGTCTATTAAGGCGCGGCAAGAGAGGATTTGAGAGAATGGTAGAGTTCAATCTTCCCGCCAATTCGGTCGTGAAAGAGGGCAAGTCGTTCTCGGCCCCGGCCGGTGCGAAGACCCCGCGCAAGTTCAGGATTTATCGCTACGATCCCGATAGTGGCGAAAATCCGCGGACCGATACCTATGAACTGGATCTGGATGCCTGCGGCCCGATGGTTCTGGACGCGCTGATCAAGATCAAGAACGAAGTCGATGCGACCCTGACTTTCCGCCGGTCCTGCCGCGAAGGCATTTGCGGGTCCTGTGCGATGAATATTGACGGGCGCAACACGCTGGCCTGTCTGAAACCGATCGAAGACATCGATGGCGAGGTCAAGATCTATCCGCTGCCCCATATGCCGGTGGTCAAGGATCTGGTGCCCGACCTGTCGCAACCCTATGCGCAGCTTGCCTCGATCGAACCGTGGCTAAAGGCCGACAGCCCGGCACCGCCCGATGGCGAACGCCTTCAGTCGCGCGAAGAACGCGCCAAACTTGACGGTTTGTGGGAATGCATTTTGTGCTTCTCCTGTTCAACCGCGTGCCCGTCCTATTGGTGGAATTCGGACCGTTATCTGGGCCCGGCCGTTCTGCTGCAAGCCTATCGCTGGCTTGCGGACTCGCGTGATGAATATACCGGTGAACGTCTTGATATGCTCGAAGACCCGTTCCGCCTGTATCGGTGCCACACGATCATGAACTGCACCAATACCTGCCCCAAGGGCCTGAATCCCGCGCTTGCGATCACTGAAATCAAAAAGATGATTGTCGAACGCAACATCTGATTTGGTGACTGCCTTAAAAAGACCGTTTAAAGCCGCTGGTTTATCGCCAGCGGCTTTTTTATGATCAGGCGCAACGCGCCCCGCGACCCGGCAAAAGGAATGATTGATATGCGTATGGCAAACTGGCTTTTCCCGGCAAGTGGTGCGGCCTATGGACTGGCATTCTGGTATCTGGCGTCGGAATCCGGTGCGCAACCGTCCTTTCTGATGCCAATGATGACCTTTGTCGCGACATTGGCTTTTGCCGGATGGTTCGTGGCCGGGGTCCGCGATGTCTGGCGGGACAGTCTGGTCGCGCTGGTTCTGGCCGGATTGGCGGGATTGCAGGTCTGGCTGTTTGATCTCATGATCGGCTTTGTCCATGTCGATGACATTTCCCTGATCGGTTTGCTGTTGTGTCAGGCGATCTGGGTCGGGGTGGTGGTGGCGGCATGGCGGGTCTGGGGGCCGGTGCAGGGGACGGTGTTGCCGCCGGAGAAAAACCGCGCCTTGCTGGTGCCGGAAATCTGGTTGATCAAGATATCGCTGGCATTCGGGATGCTGGCGATTGGCCTGTTCTGGGGCATGATCTATGTCCTGTCGGTTTTGCTGGAACTGGTCGGGATTGACGATATCTGGGATTATATCGGCCATGCTCCGGTCGCCAGCACCCTGACCGGGCTGGCCTTTGCCACCGGTCTGTTGCTGGTGCGAATGATGGACCATTTGCTGGTGCCGGTGCGCCAGGTGATTGGCGCAATGTTTCGCGTTCTGTATCCGTTGCAGGCACTGGGTTTGTTGCTGTTTCTGATTCTGGCGGCCTTTGGCGGCTGGCGTATTTTTCTGGAACGTCAGGACGGGGTGTGGTGGACGGTGATTGCCGGGGCATTCGCCCTTTCCTATCTGTTGTTTGGCACGGTACAGGCCGATAATCGCCCGACCCTGTTTGGCCGGTATGGCGACCGGGTGTTTCGCGCCACCTTGTGGATGGCCCCGTTATTGTCCCTGATGGCGCTGGCGGCGATTTATGTGCGAATTGATGATTATGGCCTGACGCCATCCCGGCTTTACGGGGTCTGGGTGGCGGTATTTTCCCTGATTGCAACTTTCTGGCTGGCCTGTGCGGCCTTTGGCCGTCGGCAATCCACACCCGATGCCTTGCGCGGGACTTTTGGCCATATCCTGATCTCGGCGGCGGGGGTGGCCTTTATCCTGCATTTGCCGATGATTGATCCGGTATCAATGTCGGTGCGCAGCCAGATGCAGCGGATTGTGGCCGATGATCAACCCGATCAGAATGATCTGATTTTCATGGTACAGGATCTGGGCAAACCGGGCGAGGCCGCCCTGGTCGAACTTGCCGGGCTTTACCCCGATCAGGTCGCCGATATTGCGACCCTGCGCGCCCGTTATATCGGGCAAAACCGCCAGGAAGATACGGTTGCTGTCGATCATATTCCGGTCTTTCCGGGCGGAACACAGCTTACCCGCGACCAGATTTCGCGTCTTCTGGAAAATGAATTGAAATATGCGCGTCAGAACTGTCTGGCCGATGGTGACATCGCGGATCGGGGCGGGCAGAATATGTGCGCCCTCCTGCTGGTTGATCTGGATGCGGATGGCCGTGAAGAAGCCGTGTTTTTTGGCAAATATCCGTTTGCTGAAATGTATGCCCTGCAAAATGACGGGGTATGGCAACCGGTTCTGACCTTTCGGCTGGGGAGCGATATTACGCCCGGATCGGTGCTGGAGGCGCTTGAAGCAGGGGATTATCAAACCGTCATTCCGCGCTATCGCGATCTTGAAGTTGGCGGGCAACGTTGGGAACAACATCGTTAACCGATGGCTTATCCCGTCGGGTTAGGATGGGGCAATGTGCAGAAGGGGTGAATGACAATGGCGGGATCGGAACGTTTGTTGAAATCTGTTATGCCGCTTGCGGTGATGGTCATGGCATCGGTTCTGGTGGCCTGTGGCGATACTGCCCCGAAATGGGAACCGCAAAGCATGTTCGGAACCCCGGCGGCACCGGGGATCGATGATCAGTATCTGGCGATGGCGGATTTCAAGGCAATGGCACGCGATGAAGCGGGCAAGATGTATCCCGCCGGGCCAAATGCCACGGTTCTGGGCGCGGTCGAAGAAGCCGTGGTGTTATGCCAGAATGGTGGTGGTACAGGCTGCAAGGCCGTCCGGGTGGGCCTGACTTATCTCGAAGGACTGGACCGCACCGCCATTGATGCGGCGATTTCATCCTATCGCGATACCCTGACGGCGGAAGCCTATCAGGCGGCACGGGCGGGTAATGCCGAAGCCGCCAACTGGCTGGCCTATCATTATGCGACGCGCAACGAAAATCTGGGCGAGGCGGAACGCCTGATCCGTGCGGCGATGGCGCAACAGCCCGACAACCCCAATATCCTCGATACCTATGGTCTGATCCTGTTTCGCAAGGGTGCCTATGCCGAGGCCGAAGAAGTCTTTGTCGCGGTTAACCGGGTGTCGCCCAGTGCCGAACATATCGCCCATTTCGCCGACAATGCACTGGCAATGGGCAAGACCGACATGGCACGGGCGGCGTTTTTGCGCGCCCTGGATGCCGGGCCGGGGCCGGTCCTGCAACAACAGATTCAGCAACGGTTATTGTCGATTGACCTTGGAAACGGCAATACCACGCCTTAACCCGATACCGGCCAGTCCAGTATAACGGGCCTGCCATCAACCAGTGGCAGGTCGATCTCATCAAGGTTATTACCCGGCCCGCTGCGATCCACGATCAGAAAATCACTGTCGGGTTCCAGCACCAGAAGCGGATGATGCCAGACATTCTTGGCATAGGTCACCCCCTGCGTGCCGTCCGATATGAAGGCCCGCAGATCGTCCGGTTTCGGGGTGTCGGTGCCGGTTGCCACCACAATCAGGAATTTCTGCTGTGCCATCGGCATAAAGGCCTGCGATCCCAGCGGATGGCGTTCCATCATTTTGATTTCAATCGGCATCGGGCGCGGTGTGCCGCGAAAAATGCTGATGATCGGGGTGCCGCCTTCATCCGCAACATCAACTCGCGCAATTTCGTGAAACCGGGTCGTGGTGCCCAGATTGATCGTATAACAATCGCGGGCGGTGGCGGTTGACATCACCTCGCCAAACGGCGCAAAGGCTTCGGCGGTCAGGGGTTCGACTGTCAGTTTCATCACGCCTGCCGCTTTGCCGGTTTGCCAAGGATGCGGATGCGGCTGATGCCGCCATCGGGGATCGAATTGATCCGCAAATGGCTGACTGGGCCGGTGGCGGTGATATGGGCGGCATCATATTCATGGATATGATCGGCCTGCATTTTTTGTTCCGGCAAAAGGGTTGGCCAGAACATGGATCGCGCAATGATCGATTTGTCCTTTTCGCCGTCAACATAGGCCGCCTGTATCGATACCCGGTCGGGGAAATTGCCCTTGAAATGACAGGTATCGACAATGATTTTGTCGATCATGCCGGGATGGCCCAGTTCAATAATCAACCACTCATTGCCCGGTTCGCGCCGCCGCCGGGTTTCCCAGCCATCCCCCATATTGATGCCGCGTCCGGGGGCCAGCACCACATTGGGGTTGCCGTAATGGGCATTGGACCATGCCACCGCAATGCCGCCATTGATCATCGATGCCAGATCAACCTGGCTGCCCGATTGCGCCAAATTGCTCCAGTCCCGGTCCGGGCGGCCATACACCCGCAGTCGCGCCACCCCGCCATCGGGATAGATATGCAGGCGGACATGGCTGTAAACCGCATCATCGGTGACGCTGGCATAATGATGCGCACTGGCACCCAGCCCGATCGGCGCGACGATTTCGGTCCATCTGGTCGCATCATCCGGGTCGCCATCCGGGCAATAACATCCTTCTAGCGAGGCCGCCGGGGGAAAATTGCCGGTGAAATGGCTGGTGTCGATATCAACGCCATAAATCCGCGCCGATGTCGCCAGGCGGACAATCGCATAATCATGGCCTTCAACCCGCTTGCGGCGGCTTTCCCATCCATCCATCCATTTGCCATTGTCGTCATATTTGTCCGGATAAAAAATCGCCGGGCCGCTTTGCAACATGCGTTGCCGGTCGGCAAAAAAATCATCGGTGGCAAATATGGCAATGGCACCAAGACGTTCATCGGCAATATTGACAAATCGCCGGACAAATTCCGGTGCGGATGGGTCGATGTCATGGCTCATGGTGAAAATTCCCTGTTATTTGATTATTGTTGCGGTCAAAGACCTTGCAGGCGCAGCAACGCGATGCGGTGAACCTGGGCAAGGGCCTGGGCAAATTCGGTGTCCGGGTCGTTTTTAACCCGTTTTTCAAAGGCGGCCAGAATATCGCGGCGATGATATCCCTTTACCGCAAAAATAAACGGAAACCCGAATTTGGCTTTGTAAAGATCGTTCAGTTCAGTAAAGCTCGCCAATTCGTCGGGCGTGCATTGGTCAAGCTGTGCGCCGGTCTGCTCGGCCCGCGACGATGCCGTCAGGTCGGCCAGTTTCAGTTTCCCGGCCAGATCGGGATGGGCGCGAAGCAAGGCCAACTGTTCGGGTTTCACCGCCCGGTCCACAATCAGCGCCATGGCCGCGGCCAGTGTTTCCGGGGTGTCGAGGATATCGGGAATGCCTTCGTCATAAAGCCGTTCGGCAATCCACGGCGAATGTTCGTAAACCCCGCCATACAGATTGACAAACGCCTTGCGGGCCAGCGTGCTGGGCGGATTGGTGGCAAACAGCGATGCCGGATTTTTTGCCGTCATTTACCACCCCCCGGAAACGGATGATGCTTGCGCCAGTGGCGGGCAATGTCGATGCGCCGGGCAAACCACACATCATCATGGCCGCGCACATAATCGACAAACCGTTTCAGCGCGGCAAACCGGCCCGGCCGTCCAACCAGACGGCAATGCAGGCCAACCGACAACATTTTCGGGGTATGCACCCCTTCCTCGTACAAAATATCGAAACTGTCTTTCAAATACTGAAAATATTGTTCGCCGGAATTGAACCCCTGAAAGGCGGCAAACCGCATGTCGTTGACATCAAGGGTATAGGGCACAATCAGGTGCGGGGTTGCGGTCTGGGTGCTCCAGAACGGCAATTCGTCGCTGTAATCATCGGCATCATATAAAAATCCGCCTTCTTCGGCGACCAGACGCCGTGTATTGGGGCTGGTGCGGCCAGTATACCAGCCCAAAGGCCGTTCCCCGGTCACATCGCGGATGATTTCAATCGCCTTGTGCAGATGTTCGCGTTCCAGATTTTCATCGAAATACTGATAATCGATCCAGCGATAACCATGCGAACAGATTTCATGCCCGTCTTTCATCGCGGCTTCGCCCACCTTGGGATGGCGGGCCAGCGCCATGGCGACGGCAAAAATCGTGATCGGAATATCGCGTTCGCGAAACAGGTTCAGGATGCGCCACACCCCGACCCGCGATCCATATTCATAGATCGATTCCATGCTCATATGGCGGACACCCTTGCGCATGTCGGCCCCGACGATTTCCGACAAAAAGGATTCCGATGCGGCATCGCCATGCAGGATGCAGTTTTCACCACCTTCTTCGTAATTCAGGACAAACTGCACGGCAATCCGCGCCCCACCTGGCCAGTTGGCCTTGGGCGGATTGGGGCCATAACCGACAAGATCGCGGCCATAGTCCATATTGGTGCTGTCTGTCATTTCTGCCTCCTTGCGAAACCCGGTATTGTCTGTCGCGTTATTTGGTGTAGCATTCACCATTGGCTGCGGTGCAGCAAGAACGATCTCTTGCTGAAATCCGCCCGACTATCAAACTGATTTTGATAATGCTTGCCAACAGGTCCGCACCCTGAGGCCACTTTGCCCGAAATCCGCCGGTTCGTTTTTCAAAGAATTATTGATATAGTTTCACTTTATCCCCTCTTTCCCGGTCTGCGTTGCAATGCGACCTTTTTAAAAGATTATAAAAGAAATATCCGGTGGCAAAAACAGCCGGGATCAGAGGCAGGCAAATATCGCCAGATCGACCAACGCCAAACAAAGGAGGCCCCGCAATGGGACGCCTGACCACCCATGTGCTTGATACGGCAAGGGGATGCCCCGCCAGTGGCATCAAAATTGAATTGCGCCGTGTTGACAACGGACAGGGCGACCTTGTGGCAACCGCCATCACCAATGCCGATGGCCGCACCGATGCGCCGATGCTGGCTTCTGATGTGTTTCACACCGGCTGTTATGAATTGACGTTTTTCGCCGGGGATTATTTTGATGCAACCGGGCTGGATTTGCCGGACCCGAAATTTCTGGATCAGGTGGTGATCCGGTTTGGCCTGTCGGCGCAGGAAACGCATTATCATGTGCCGCTGTTGCTCTCGCCATTCGGCTATTCCACCTATCGCGGCAGCTGAGGCGCATGATGACAACCGCACCCCGCGATGATATCCGTTTTTTGCTGGGCGATGAAGAACGCCGTTTGCGCGGTATCGATCCGCAAATGACGGTTCTGAATTATCTGCGTTTGCAGGAACGCAAATGCGGCACCAAGGAAGGTTGTGCCGAAGGCGATTGCGGGGCCTGCACGGTGGTTCTGGGCGAGGCGGATGGCAAGGGTGGCCTGCATTATCGCACGGTCAATGCCTGTATTCAGTTCCTGCCGACCCTTGATGGTAAACAGGTCCTGACCGTCGAACATCTGAAATCACCCGATGGCAGTTTGCATCCGGTGCAACAGGCGATGGTCGATACCCACGGGTCGCAATGCGGGTTTTGCACACCCGGTTTTGTCATGAGCCTCTATCAGATGTGGCTGGATGGCGGAACGGATGACCGGGGGGCGATCAATGATGCGCTGGCCGGGAATTTATGCCGTTGCACCGGCTATGGCCCGATTATCGAGGCGGCCCGCAAGGCTGGCGGCATCGCCGCATCGGACCCGGTGGAACATCACCGCCGGATGGCGATTGCCGACCGGCTTGCCAGATTGACCAGCGATAAGGCGATGTTGGCGATAGAGCATCCGGCAGGCCGGTTTTTTACCCCGAAAACTGCCGACCAACTGGCGCAATTGCTGGTCACCCATCCCGATGCCACGGTTCTGGCCGGGGGGACTGATGTCGGTCTGTGGGTGACAAAACATCTGCGACGTCTGGACCCGGTGATTTATCTGGGCGATGTCGCCGATCTCAAAACGGTCGCGATGGTTGGCGATGATCTGCATATCGGGGCCGGGGCAACCTATAGTGCGGCGCATGACGCCCTGGGCCATCTGTCGCCCGATCTGGGCGAACTGGTGCGGCGCATCGGATCACGGCAAATCCGCAATGCCGGAACCGTCGGGGGCAATATTGCCAACGGGTCGCCGATTGGCGACATGCCGCCCGCCCTGATTGCGCTGGGCGCGCGGCTGGTTCTGCGGATGGGCGATGTCCGGCGTGAAATCCCGCTGCAAGATTTCTTTATCGCCTATGGCAAACAGGACCGGGCGAAGGGTGAATTTGTTGAAAAGGTAATTGTGCCCAAACCGGCGAATGCGACACAGTTCAGGGCTTATAAAATTTCCAAACGGTTCGATCAGGATATCACCGCCGTTCTGGGCGCATTTGCGATAACGCTGGAAAACGGTGTGGTGGCGGATTTGCGCGTCACCTTTGGCGGCATGGCCGCAACGCCGATGCGGGCCCGCCAGTGCGAGGATGCCCTGCGTGGCAAGCCGTGGAATACGGCAAATCTTGAAGCCGCCCGGCAGGCACTTGCCCGCGATTTCACCCCGATGAGCGACATGCGCGCCTCGAAGGAATACCGGACACTGGTCGCGCAGAATCTGTTGACCCGGTTGTATTTTGAAACGACATCGCCCGGTGTGGCGACCCGTCTTGTCGGGGCGGAGGCCATGGCCCATGCTTGAAACCCCCGATATCCTGATGCCGACACCGGGCCTGTCTGGCGGGGTCGGCCGTGCCAGCAAACATGACAGCGGTCCGAAACATGTGACCGGCGAGGCGGTCTATGTCGATGATATCAACGAACCGCTGGGCACCTTGCATCTGGCACCCGGTGGGGCGACCATCGCACATGGCCGGATCACGAAAATGGATCTGTCCAAAGTCCGGTCTGCGCCCGGTGTGGTCTGTGTTTTGACCGCCGATGATATTCCGGGAGTCAATGATATCTCCCCGGCCCATACCCATGATGAACCGGTTCTGCCCGACGGGCTTGTGCAATTTTACGGGCAGCCGGTGTTTTGCGTGGCCGCCGAAACTCGCGAACAGGCCCGCGCTGCCGCCCGGCTGGCCGTGATTGACTATGACGAATTGCCCGCCATTCTGTCGATTGACGAGGCCCTGGCCCAGCAACTTTATGTCGCCCCGCCCCATGTGATGCGGCGCGGTGATGCCACATTGGCCCTGTCACGCGCCCCCCGTCGCCGGGCGGGCCGGATGCACATAGGCGGACAGGATCATTTTTATCTGGAAGGGCAGGTGTCGCTGGTGGTGCCGATGGAGGATGGCGATGTCTTCATCCATTGTTCGACCCAGCATCCGTCCGAAGTCCAGCATAATATCGCCAATGTACTGGGCCGCCCGGCCAACGCCGTGACGGTCGAGGTCCGGCGCATGGGCGGCGGTTTTGGTGGCAAGGAAACCCAGGCCATGCAATGGGCCGCCCTTGCGGCGATTGTCGCGGTCAAAACCGGACGCCCGGCCAAATTCCGTCTGGACCGCGATGACGATATGATCATGACCGGCAAACGTCATGATTTCATTGTTGATTACGATGTCGGCTTTGACGATGACGGGCGGATTTGCGGGCTGGATCTGCAATATGCCGCCAATTGCGGGTTCTCGGCCGATTTGTCGGCGGCGATTGCCGATCGGGCGATGTTTCATACCGACAATGCCTATTATCTGGGCGATGTCACTGTCCGGTCCTATCGTTGCAAGACCAATCTGGTGTCCAATACCGCCTTTCGCGGCTTTGGCGGGCCGCAGGGCATGATGGCGATTGAACGCATCATTGATGAAATCGCCCTGACCATCGGGGCCGATCCGCTGGATGTGCGGATCCGCAATTTTTACGGCAAGACCGACCGCAACATCACGCCCTATCATATGGTGGTCGAGGATAACGTCCTGCCGGAACTGACCAATGATATCGTCAAATCTTCCGATTATCGCCAACGCCGGGCCGATATCGCGGCCTTTAACGCGACAAGCCCGGTTTTAAAACGCGGTATCGCGATCACGCCGGTCAAATTCGGCATTTCCTTTACCACCACCTTCCTCAATCAGGCCGGCGCACTGATCCATATTTACAGCGACGGGTCGGTGCATCTCAATCACGGCGGCACGGAAATGGGGCAGGGCCTGTTTGTCAAGGTCGCCCAGGTGGTCGCCGAGGAATTCCAGATTGATCTCGACCTGATCAAAATCACCGCCACCAATACCGGCAAGGTGCCCAATACATCGGCCACGGCGGCGTCCAGCGGTGCGGACATGAATGGCATGGCGGCGCGGAATGCCGCGATCATCCTGAAAAACCGCCTGATTGATTTTGCCGCCGGTCATTACGGCGTTGCCACCGATGATGTGCGCTTTGTGCCGGGTCGGGTGCAAATTGGCGACGTGGCCGATATCGGTTTTGCCGAACTGGTCAAACTGGCCTATCTCGGTCGGGTGTCCTTGTCGGCGACCGGGTTTTATGCAACGCCAAAAATCCATTACGACCGCGAAACCGCATCGGGGCGACCCTTTTACTATTTCGCCTATGGCATGGCTTGTAGCGAGGTAATGATCGATACCCTGACCGGCGAAAACAAGGTGACTCGGGTCGATATCCTGCATGATGTCGGCCGGTCGCTGAACCCGGCGATTGATCGTGGCCAGATCGAAGGCGGCTTTATTCAAGGCATGGGATGGCTGGCATCCGAGGAATTATACTGGGATGATGCCGGACGATTGCGCACTCATGCACCCTCCACCTATAAAATCCCGGCCTGTTCGGATTATCCACAGGATTTCCGGCTGGCATTATGGTCCGCCGGACGCAATGTCGAAGACAGCATTCATCGGTCAAAGGCGGTGGGCGAACCGCCTCTGATGCTGGCGATTTCGGTGCATCGGGCAATTGCCGATGCGATTGCGGCGGTCGGTGATCATAAAATCATCCCGGTTCTTGATACCCCGGCGACCCCCGAAGCCATCCTGCGGGCGGTATCAAGGGTTGCTGCTGAAACGGCGGGGGGCGGACGATGATATCCCTGTCCACCCTGCGGTTGTTGTTGCAATCGGCCGAACCGCTGGTTCTGGTCAGTATTGCGGCCATTCGCGGATCAACCCCGCGCGAGGCCGGGGCCTTTATGGTGGTCAGTGCCGGTGATGTTGCCGGCACCATTGGAGGCGGCAATCTGGAACATCAGGCGACGGCCCGCGCCCGGGGTATTTTGCAACATCCCGATGCCCCGTTGGTGGAACAGGTTCGCTATCCGCTGGGGCCGACATTGGGTCAGTGTTGCGGCGGGTCGGTCGATGTGGCGTTCCATGTTCTGGACCCCGCGCAAAAACGCGATGTTCTGGCGGCCCTTGATGCGGCGGCATCTGGCAATCGCTGGATGGCGTTATCGCTTGATGGTCGGGGTGCCATCCTGTCGGGGACGGAAATTTCGGCGCAATGTGCGGCGTCTTTTGGTCTGCTGCGCGGGGGAATCACGCAAATTGCCGGGCGCGATGTTCTGGCCCTGCGTCTGGATGCGGCGGCAACGCCGCTATGGCTGTTCGGGGCGGGGCATGTCGGACAGGCAATTGTCCGGGCGCTGGAAGTTTTGCCGTTTGATATTCATTGGGTTGATTCGCGCCCCGATTACCTGGCGGGCCGCGATGACGTAAATGTTCAATTCCATAACAGTCCCGATCCGTGGGAAGAAGTGGCCGATATACCGTCCGGGGCGATGGTGCTGATCCTGACCCATTCGCATATGCAGGATTATGACATTTGCCGGGCGGCGTTGCGGCGCGACGATATCGGTTTTGTCGGCATGATCGGCAGTCAGACCAAACGCGCCCGGTTTATCCGGCGGTTACAGGATCGCGGTCTTGGCGACGGTCAGATTGCGCGTCTGACCTGCCCGATTGGCCTGCCGGGGATTACCGGCAAACAACCGGCCATCATTGCGGCGTCGGTGGCGGTGCAATTGTTGGCGGTACGTGAAAATCTGATGGCGCAAGGCGGTGCTGTAATGCTAAACGGCCGCGTTTATAAAGGAGAAACCGGCTGTGTGTGACGCCAGACACCAACATATGCGCCATGCCGTGCAATTGTCGCGGACCAAAATGGACGAAGGATGCGGCGGGCCGTTTGGCGCGGTGATCGTCAGGGATGGCAAGGTCATTGCCGAAGGCTGGAACAATGTCACCTCCAGCAACGATCCGACCGCCCATGCCGAGGTATCGGCGATCCGGGCGGCGTGTGAAATCCTTGGCACGTTTGATTTGTCGGGATGCGAGATTTACACCAGTTGCGAACCCTGCCCGATGTGTCTGGCGGCAATTTACTGGGCGCGGATCGACCATATTTATTATGCCAACGGGCGCGAGGATGCGGCGGCCATCGGCTTTGACGATCAGTTCCTGTATGACGAGGTTGCAAAACCTGTATCCGCACGGTCCTTACCATGTGATCATATCGAATTGCCCGAGGCCCGCGAGGTGTTTCAGGCCTGGGCAGAAAAAGAAGACAAAATTCCATACTGAGACAGTTTGATCAGAACGCCGGACGCGGTTAAAACGCACAGGCGACGATGATCGGGGCGCAATCGGGGGATGGCAAGAGTGACGGCAGATACCGGCAATTCCGGAGAAATGGCAGCAACCAGACAGGATGCCGCACAGCTTGAAGTGTGCGGCGTGACCAAGGCCTTTCCGGGTTGCATTGCCAATGACGATATCAGTTTCCGCATCGAACCGGGCGAAATCCATGCGCTTTTGGGCGAAAACGGGGCCGGGAAAAGCACGCTGGTCAAAATCATGTATGGCGTGTTGCAGGCCGATTCCGGCGAGATTTTGTGGAACGGCCAAAAGGTCGATATCACAAGCCCGCATGTGGCGCGGGATATGGGCATTGGTCTGGTGTTTCAGCATTTCTCGTTGTTTGAAACCATGACGGTTCTGGAAAACATCGCACTGGCGATGAATGATGTCCGCGATATGGATGTGCTGCGCAAACGTGTGCTGGAGGTTGAAAAAACCTATGGCCTGCCGCTGGACCCGGATCGTCATGTCTATACATTGTCGGTGGGCGAACGCCAGCGCATCGAAATTGTGCGCTGCCTGCTGCAAAATCCGAAATTGCTGATTCTTGATGAACCGACATCGGTATTGACGCCGCAAGAAGTCGAACGCCTGTTTGAAACCCTGCGCCGTCTGTCGGCCGAAGGATGCGCCATCCTCTATATCAGCCACAAATTGCACGAGGTGAAATCCCTGTGCCATCGTGCCACCGTGTTGCGCGCAGGCAAGGTGGTGGCGGTCTGTGATCCGGCGGTTGAAACTGCCAAATCAATGGCCGAAATGATGATCGGCCAGAAACTGGTGGCACCGGATCGGGGCGAGGCCCGCATACCGGGTGCTGTCCGCCTTGCGATCAGCAACCTGTCGCTGATTACCGATGAACCATTTGGCACCGATCTTAAAAACATCAATCTGACGGTACGCGGCGGCGAAATTGTCGGTGTTGCCGGGGTGGCGGGCAATGGACAGAACGAATTGTTCCGCGCCCTTGCCGGTGAAACCGAAATTTCCGGCGATGCCGGGTGCATTGCAATTGACGGGACGGCGGTGGCGCATTTCGGCCCGCGCCGTCGCCGCCGTCTGGGGGCTGCCTTTGTGCCCGAAGAACGCAACGGGCATGGCGCAATCCCCGATATGAGCCTGTCGGAAAACGCCTTTCTGACCGCGTTTCGGCGCATGGCTCTGTCGGCGCGGGGCTTGATCCGCGAAGTCCCGACGCGGTCCTTTGCCAACAGCATCATCAAAACCTTTGACGTGCGCACCACCGGCGCCGGTGCCGAGGCGGGCAGCCTGTCGGGCGGGAATTTGCAAAAATTCATCGTCGGGCGCGAAATCATGCAGGACCCCGGCGTTCTGGTGATTTCCCAACCGACCTGGGGTGTCGATGCCGGGGCGGCCAGCGCCATTCATCAGGCCCTGATCAATCTGGCGGCCAAGGGCACGGCGGTTCTGGTGATTTCGCAGGATCTGGACGAAATTTTTGCGATTTGCGACCGGGTGGTGGTGATGTCGGCGGGCAATATGTCGGCCTCGCGCCCGATGGACGCGGTCAGTATCGAGGAAATCGGTCTTTTGATGGGTGGCCTTCATGACCTTGAAGGCAATGTGGCGCAAACCGAAGGAGGCCATGTTGATCAGGCTTGAACCCCGCCGCCAGCATTCGCAGGCAATGGTTTATCTGTCGCCGGTTCTGGCGATTATCCTGACGCTGATGGCCGGGATGGTTATTTTCAGCATCATGGGCAAGGACCCGCTGCGGGCACTCCATACGTTCTTTATCCTGCCGGTCAATAACATCTATGGCATCACCGAACTGTTTGTAAAGGCAACGCCGCTGGTCATTATCGCCATTGGTCTGGCGATGGGGTTTCGCGCCAATGTCTGGAATATCGGGGCCGAAGGCCAATTGACGATGGGGGCGATTTTTGGTGGCGGGCTGGCCCTGCTGTTTCATGACAGCACCAGTGTCTTCCTGTTGCCTGCCATGCTGGTGATGGGGGCGTTGGGCGGGGCATTCTGGGCGGCAATCCCGGCCTGGTTGCGTACCCGCTTTAACGCCAATGAAATTCTGACCAGTCTGATGCTGACCTATGTCGGGGTTCTGGTCCTCAGTTATCTGGTGCATGGCCCGTGGCGCAGCCCGGATGGCTTTAATTTTCCGGAATCGCGACCTTTTCCGGCCGCCGCCCTGTTGCCGGTGATTTATGATGGCACGCGGGTGCATCTGGGATCGCTGATTGCCTTGCTGGCGGTGGTTGGTGGCTGGATCTTGTTATCGAAATCGGTGATCGGGTTTCAGTTGCGCGTGGTCGGCAAGGCCCCGCAGGCCGCCCGCCATGTCGGGTTCCGGCAAAAACGCATGGTGTGGTTTACCCTGCTGTTATCGGGCGGTCTGGCCGGTCTGGCCGGGTTGTTCGAGGTTGCCGGACCCATCGGGCAGCTCCAGCCGCAAATTTCGCCCGGTTATGGCTTTACCGCGATCATTGTTGCCTTTTTGGGCCGGTTGCATCCGGTCGGCATTCTGTTTGGTGGTTTGATCATGGCTCTGACCTATCTGGGCGGGGAACTGGCCCAGATCATGATGGGCCTGCCCAATGCCGTGACCGGCCTGTTTCAGGGGATTTTGCTGTTTTTCCTGCTGGCCTGTGATGTTTTGACCAAATACCGCGTCCGTTTCGGATCGGCGGCACCGAAAGGGAGGGCCGCATAATGGAATGGTTCGTTCCGATTATTCTGACCGTGATTACCGCCTCAACCCCCTTGTTGCTGGCGGCGACCGGTGAACTGGTTGCCGAAAAATCCGGCGTTTTGAATCTGGGCGTTGAAGGCATGATGCTGGTTGGCGCGATTGCCGGTTTTGCGGCAACGGCATCTTCCGGATCGGCGATTTTGGGTATTCTGGCGGCGGTGGTGGCCGGGGTGCTGATGTCGCTGATTTTTGCCTTTCTGACCCTGACCCTGATGGCCAATCAGGTGGCGACCGGGCTGGCCCTGACGATTTTTGGCGTCGGGTTTTCGGCCCTGATCGGGTCGGGGTTTGTCGGATTCCCGATTCAACCCCTGCCGGGGCTGTCGATCCCGTTTGTATCCGGTATTCCGGTGATCGGACCAATTGTATTTGGTCAGGATTTTCTGGTTTATCTGTCGATTGCCGGGGTGATCGGGGTGTCGTGGTTTTTGACACGGACCCGGGCCGGGCTGATTTTAAAGGCGGTCGGGGATTCCCATTCATCGGCCCATGCCATTGGTTATTCGGTGATTCGCATCCGCTATATGGCCACATTGTTTGGCGGGGCGATGGCCGGTTTGGGCGGGGCATATCTGTCGCTGGCCTATACGCCGATGTGGGCGGAAAACATGACGGCGGGCCGGGGCTGGATTGCGCTGGCGCTGGTGGTGTTTGCCACCTGGCGTCCGGGGCGGCTGTTGCTGGGCGCTTATATGTTTGGCTGTATTTCGGTGCTGCAATTGCATGCGCAAAGTGCCGGTGTGCATATCCCGTCACAATTCATGTCGATGTTGCCTTATCTGGCGACGGTGATCGTTCTGGTGATCATTTCCAGCGACCGCGCCAAAATCAGGCTTAATGCGCCTGCCTGTATCGGGCAGGCGTTCCGACCGGCGCAATAAGACCGGCGGAAAAGGGAGGAAGCGCGTTTTGGCGCGTTTAAATTAGCAGATTGTTGATTGCTCAGGCGATTGGGTTTAAATCCTGATCAGATACTTTACAGGGAGACCATCTAATGAATGTTCGTTTTATGAAGCGTACAATGGCCGCAATGATGGCTGTTGGCGCATTGGCGGCCGGTGCGGGTGCGGCACAGGCCGAGGACGCCAAGGTCGGCTTTATCTATGTCGGGCCGATTGGCGACCATGGCTGGTCCTATCGTCATGATATCGGCCGTTTGGCCATTGAAGAAGCCCTTGGCGACAAGGCGACCACAACCTATGTCGAAAGCGTGCCCGAAGGGGCCGACGCCGAACGTGTGATCCGTCAGTTGGCCCAGACCGGCCATAACCTGATTTTCACCACCTCGTTCGGTTTCATGAACCCGACGCTGAAAGTTGCGGAACAGTTTCCCGATGTGAAATTTGAACATGCAACCGGTTTCAAACGCACCGATAACGTATCGACCTATGCCGCCCGTTTTTACGAAGGCCGTTATATTGCCGGTGTGATTGCTGGCAAAATGACCAAATCGAACATCATCGGTTATGTCGGGTCGTTCCCGATCCCCGAGGTGGTGCGCGGCATCAATTCCTTCATGCTCGGCGCATGGTCGGTCAATCCCGACGTTCAGGTGAAAATCGTCTGGGCCAACACCTGGTATGATCCGGGCAAGGAAGGCGACGCGGCCAAGGCCCTGATCGATCAGGGGGCGGACATCATGGTGCAACATACCGACAGCCCGGCCCCGCTTCAGGTTGCCGAAAATCGCGGCATTCTTGGTTTTGGCCAGGCATCCGACATGATCAAATTCGCACCGAAAGCCCAGATGTCGGCGATTGTCGATAACTGGGACAAATATTATGTCGCCCGCGCCCAGGCCATCGTCGATGGCACTTGGGAATCCATCGATACATGGGGTGGTATCAACACCGGCATGGTTGAAATGGCCCCTTACACCAACATTCCCGATGACGTGAAGGCAATGGCCGAAGAAATCGAAGCCAAAATTGCGTCGGGCGAACTGCATCCCTTCACCGGGCCGATCTATGATCAGGCCGGTGAATTGCGTATCGCCGAAGGCGCTGTCGCCGATGACGGCATGCTGTTGGGCATGGACTGGTACGTTAAGGGCATTGATGCCGAACTGCCGAAATAAGCAGAACGGTTCGTGACAAAACCCCGCATTCGTAACTGAACCGGATGCGGGGTTTTCGTTTCCGGCCATAACGGCGGCATGGCATCCCGGGGCAAGGACGCGCTATATACTGGGTCAAACCGATTTTCAGGATAAGGAGAAAACAGAATGGCGCATCATGAAAGCCTGATCGCAGCCCTGCCCAAGACCGAACTTCACATCCATATCGAAGGCAGTCTTGAACCCGAAATGATGTTTGACCTGGCGGGTCGCAATGGCGTCAAATTGCCTTATGCCAGTGTCGAGGAAACCGGTGCGGCCTATCAATTCTCGAATTTGCAGGATTTTCTTGATCTGTATTATCAGGGCATGTCCGCCCTGATGACCGAACAGGATTATTTCGATCTGACCTATGCCTATCTGAAACATTGCGCCGATGACAATGTCCGCCATACCGAAATCTTTTTTGATCCGCAGGGTCATGTCAGCCGGGGTGTTGATTTTAAAACGGTGTTTGACGGGGTGTCCCGCGGGCTTGAGGCCGGGTTTGATGAATTTGGCATTTCGCATGAAATCATCATGTGTTTCCTGCGTCATCTGGACGAAGACGACGCCGAACGCATGCTGGATCTGGCCTTGAATTATCGCGACAGGATTGTCGGCGTCGGGCTGGACAGTTCCGAACTGGGTCATCCACCGTCAAAATTCAAAAATGTCTTTCGCCGGGCGCGGGATGCCGGGTTCAAACTGGTGGCGCATGCCGGTGAAGAAGGCCCGCCGGAATATGTGTGGGAAGCGATTGATGTTCTGGGTGTTGACCGGATTGATCACGGCAACCGGGCGCTGGAAGACAAGGAACTGGTGCGCAGACTGGCGCGGGACAAAATGCCATTGACGGTTTGTCCGCTGTCCAATCAGCGCCTGTGCGTTGTGCCGGATTTGAAAAAACATCCGATCCAGCGCATGCTGGATGCCGGATTGGTGGCGACGCTCAATTCCGATGATCCGGCCTATTTTGGCGGCTATATGAACGATAATTTCAATGCCCTGGATCAGGCCCTGTCGCTGGGCCGCGATGAAATTGTCGGGCTGGCCCGCAATGGCTTTGTCGCCGCCTTTTGCGATGAAGATCGCAAAAGCGACCTGTTGCGCGATTTTGACCGGGCCGTTGCCACCCTTTAAAGGCTATCGACAAGGCCGGATTTTTCATCCGGTTTTTTGGGGGCGGGTTCGACTTCTTCGTAAAACACCATGTCGGAACGCGGATGACACAGGGCATACAGGGCGGCGCGCAGAAACCGTAATTTGACCTTTTTGCTCCGCGCCTTGCCCGACCATTTTTCGCGAAACAGTTCCATGTCATCACGCCGGGAGAAATAAATCACCATATCGACAAACGGTGCCGATTGTTGGGCGCGGGGCAATTCGATATTGCGAATACCCATGGTCCAGCGATCCGACCGGATGTTTTTATCGAGCCAGTCCAGCACCAGTTGCGCCGAACGTTTTTCGTGAATAACAACCCGATAGGGAAAATCGCGCAAATCCTTGCTCATGCCATACCCCAATCAATGAAAGCACCATGATGACGGTAAATTCGCGGTCGCCAAAGATATTTTTATTCATGGGTCCGTCCCCTGAACTCGTTTATAATAATTCGACAATTAAGTCTTCATGGCTGTGTTCCAACATGTTATGCGAACATCACAGGCACGATACAAGACGGCATGATACGCCGTCAGACAGGGCAATCGGGGTGGAAACGTGACCGAGACACTGAAAAAACCGACACCAACCGGCAAGGAACGGCATTTTGCGGCCGACGAGCTGATTGTCAGCAAGACCGATCTTAAAGGCCGGGTGACTTACGCCAATGATGTTTTCCTGAAAATCGCCGGTTATCGCGAAAGCGAAATTCTGGGGCAGCCGCATTCCCTGATCCGTCATCCGGATATGCCGCGCTGTGTTTTCAAACTGTTATGGGATGAAATATCGGCCGGGCGCGAAATTTTCGCCTATGTGATCAATATGGCAAAAAACGGCGATCATTACTGGGTCTATGCCCATGTCACGCCCAGTTTTGATCAAAAAGGTGCGATCATTGGCTATCATTCCAGCCGTCGGGTGGTGGACCCCAGGGTGGTGAATGACGTGATCAAGCCGCTTTATGCCCAGTTGCGCAAAATCGAAGAAAGCCACGCCAATCGCAAGGATGGCATGAATGCCGCGATGGAGGCCGTTGTCGCCAAACTGCAAAGTGCCGGTGTCAGCTATGACCAGTTTGTGCAAAGCCTGTAATCCCAGAAAGTCGAGGTTTGAAGATGTCCCTGTTTGGCGGTTCCCATAAATCAGGTATCAAAAAGGCGCTGGATGTGGTCGAGGCGGCGGCGCGGGGCGATTACGAAGCCCGCATCACCCATATCGACAGCCATCCCGATATGCGCGACCTGTTTAATGCCATCAACCGGCTGATTGATCGCAATGATGCGTTTTTGCGCGAAAGTGCCGCCTCGATGGGCGCAGTCAGCGAAAACCGTTATTACCGTCGCATCGTTGAAACCGGTCTGGTCGGCAATTACCTGGTCTCGGCCAAAAAGATCAATGCCGCCACGGCGTCGATTGAACATAAATTGTCGGGTTTCCAGAAAAAAGTCGAAGAATTCCGCAGCGGGTCCTTTGATGCGGTCGATCAGATTGCCGATGCGTCGGGCGCCTTGGAACAGGCCTCAAACGATGCCAACAGGATCGCCCATGAAACCAGCACGCGCTCAACCAATGTTGCCGCCGCGGCCCAACAGACCGCCGATAATGTCTCAAGCGTTTCCAGCGCGTCCGAGGAACTGAACCAGTCGATCCGCACCGTGTCCGAACAGGCCCGCGAATCTGTTGATATTGCCCATCGTGCCAATGGTCTGGCCCAGGAAACCGATGGCCGGATCGGGCAGTTGGAAACCGCGGCGGTGGAAATTGTCGAGGTGGTCAGCTTTATCCGCGATATTGCCGCCCAGACCAATCTTCTGGCCCTGAATGCAACGATTGAGGCGGCGCGTGCCGGCGAAGCAGGCAAGGGCTTTGCCGTGGTCGCCAACGAGGTCAAGGGGCTTGCCAATCAGACCAGCAAGGCAACAGAATCAATCGAGGAAAAGGTCCGCGACATTCAGAATGCGATTGAAATGTCGGTGGGCTCGATCCGCGAAATCGCCAGTGTGATTGACGATCTGGCGGCACGGTCCGACCTGATTTCAAACAATGTCGATACGCAATCGGCCCTGTCGGGCGACATTACCCACAGTGTCGAACAGGCATCGTCCGGGTCGCGCAATGTGACGGAAAACATCACGGCCGTTTCCGATATGGCGATGAAAACCGGCCATGCCGCCGAAACCACCCGCGAAATGGCCGCAAGGCTCGCCCGGCAGGCCGATACGCTGCGCACCCAGCTGGGCGGGTTCCTCGATGATATTGCGGACTTGCTTTATACCTCGTCGCGGAAATAACATCCTTCGGGTCCTGTGCCATGCACAAGCGTCCGGCCCGAACCGTGCCGGACGTTTTTGTTGAAGGAGTATCGCCATGCGCGTTTTTTTCAATTCCAGCCACGATGCCCATGACGGGCAGGGGGAAATGCATCACGGGCGCATGGTGCCGTGTTTTGACAATGCCCGGCGCATGGGCCTGATCCGCGATGCGGTGGCGCTGGCGGTCAAGGCGCAACTGGTTGATCCGGCCGATCATGGCATGGCACCGATAACCGCCATTCATGATCCCGCCTATCTGGCCTTTATCGAAAACGCATGGCGCGACTGGCAGGCCGCAGGCCATACCGGCGATGCCTTTCCCTATATCTGGCCGACCGCCGGGCTTGCCGGGGGCGCGCCGACCCATATCAGTGCGCGGCTGGGGCAATATGCCTTTTCATCCGATACGCCGATCACGCCGGGCACATGGAAGGCGGCTTATTGGGGGGCGCAAACCGTGGTGTCGGCGGCCGATGCCGTGATGAAGGATGGCGAGGCGGCCTTTGCCCTGACACGTCCGCCGGGGCATCATGCCCATGCCAACCGCTATGGCGGATATTGTTTTTTGAATAATTGCGCCATCGCCGCACAGTATATGCGCGACAAAGGCGCAAAAAAGATTGTTGTGCTGGATGTCGATTATCATCACGGCAATGGCACGCAGGATATTTTCTATGAACGGGCCGATGTCCTGACGGTTTCAATCCATGCCGATCCCAAAGACCATTTTCCGTTTTTTCTGGGCTTTGCCGACGAAACCGGGCGGCTGGACGGGCAGGGCGCCAATCTGAATATCCCCCTGCCGGGCGGAACCGATTTTGGCGGCTGGTCACAGGCCTTTGCCCGCGCCATGCAAAAAATCCTGGGATTTCAGGCCGATGCCCTGGTGGTCGCCCTGGGCGTTGATGCCCACGAAGCCGAACCGATTTGCGATTTCAAACTGGTGACCGATGATTTCAACCGCATCGGTCAGATGATTGGCCGTCTGGGCCTGAAAACCCTGTTTGTGATGGAAGGCGGCTATGCCCATGATGTGATCGGGCAAAATGTCGCCGGGGTTCTGGGCGGCTATCTGTCACAAGCCAAAACGTGACTTTCATTGACAATTCTTCATCTTCCGGTTACGTTACATGTAACGTTTCGGAGGATGGATTGATGGTTGCATCGGTATCGGAAAGAGTCAAAAAGCACCGGGCAGCCTTGCGCGCCGCCGGTCTGCGCCCGATTCAAATTTGGGTGCCAGACACCCGCCGCCCCGGTTTTGCCGAAGAATGCCGTCGGCAATGTCTGGTAGTGGCCAAGGCCGAAGCCGAAGATCGTGATCTGGCCGATTTTATGGATGCAGCCCTTGCCGATATGGATGATGAATGGCAGGCGTAAAGCGGGGTGATCTGGTAACGGTCGCCATTCCCGGAGATTTCGGGAAACCCCGCCCGGCCCTGATCATTCAGGCCGATGCTTTTCCGGCCATCGGGACCGTCACGGTTCTGCTTTTGTCAGGCACCATCATCACCGCCCCGATCATTCGGCTTGATATTGTGCCGTCGCCTGTGAACGGTTTGCGCAAACCGACACAGATCATGATCGACAAAATCATGTCGGTCCGCATTGAACGGGTTGGCAAGGTGATAGGCCGCCTTGACGACGATAATATGCTGGCGGTCAATCAGTCTCTGGCGCTGTTTCTGGGCTTTGCCTAACCCTTCTCCCACGGCGGGGTGCCGCCAAATTCACCGACCAGAAAATCGACAAGGGCGCGAACCCGCGTCGGCAAATAACGGTTTTCGGGATACAGCGCATAAACCGCATGGGCGGGCGGGGTATAATCCGGAAGGATGGTCACAAGACGCCCGTCTGCAATCAGATCGCCCACATCCCACATCGATTTCAGGGCAATACCATGTCCGTCAAGGCACCAGCGCGTCAGGACCTCGCCATTATCGGAATCCATCGATCCGGAAACCGACAGGGTCACCGGGCCCTCGGTATCGGGGCCGTTCAGAACCCATTGAAATTGCCGCGATCCGGGAAACCGCAACAACAGGCAGTTATGCTGCAACAAATCGGTGGGTATTACCGGCGTGCCATGCCGTTTCAAATAGGCCGGGCTTGCGACCAGAACCCGGCGGTTGGACGCCAGTTTGCGCACAATCAGCGAACTTTCCTTCAGATCGGCAATGCGGATTGCAACATCGACCTTGTCCTGCAGCAAATCAAACAGCCGGTCGGACAAATGCAGGCGCATTTGCACATCGGGGTTCTTTTCAACAAATTTCGGGATGATCGGGGCGACGAATTTATTGCCGAACGCCACCGGGCAGGTCAGGGTTACCGGGCCGCGCGTGGTGTTTTTCTGATTGGCAATGGCGTTTTCGGCTTCTTCCATTTCCGCCAGAATGCGCAGGCAATGCCGGTAATAAACATCCCCTTCGGTCGTCAGGCTGACGCGCCGGGTGGTGCGGTTCAACAACCGGACGCCAAGGCGTTCTTCCAGCCGCGCAATGCGGTTCGATACCACGGCGGCCGAATGACGCAATTCGCGCCCGGCCCCCGAAAGATTGCCAAGTTCCGCCACCCGGACAAAAATCTGGATGTCCTCAAAATCGGACATGGGGCCTGCCTCTCACTCTGTCGCTATCTTGTTTGTTTTGCCGCCACTGTGCCATTTTAAAAAATAACTTGAAAGTCATTTCGATTATGCCCGTACCCTAAATAATAGGGCGGGCACGGGGGCTGTGTTAGGAAAATACGATCTGGAAAAATTCAGAAAGATTGCCTGCACGGGTCTTGCAAGGCAAAACGGATATCAGGGGCGGGGCCGGTTGCCGGTCAGACGGAGGGAGAGCAGGTGGAAATTGCATTTCAGGACTGGATCAATCTGATATTGCGCTGGGCGCATCTGATTACCGGCATCGCGTGGATCGGGTCTTCTTTCTATTTTGTCTGGCTGGATTTATCGCTGCGCAAGCGTCCGGGCATGGAAGACGGCGTATATGGCGATGCCTGGCTGGTGCATGGCGGCGGGTTTTACCATGTCAATAAATGGATGGTCGCCCCCACAACCATGCCGCCCGATTTGCACTGGTTCAAATACGAGGCCTATTTCACCTGGCTGACCGGCTTTGCCCTGCTGGTGACGATGTATTACTGGAGTGCCGAAAGCTATCTGATCGATCCGTCGGTTTTGCCGCTGGGCAAATGGGATGCGATCATTATCAGTTTGCTAAGCCTGATCGCGGGCTGGGTGATTTATGATGTGATGTGCAAAAGCGCGATTGGCAAAAATACCGGGACACTGGCGGTCGGGGTGTTTGTGCTGGCGCTGGCGGCGTCCTGGCTGTTTACCCATGTGTTCAGCGGGCGGGGTGCCTTCATTCATGTGGGCGCGATGCTGGGCACGATCATGGCGGCCAATGTCTTTGTCATCATCATTCCCAATCAGAAAAAAGTCGTCGCCAGCCTTCTGGCCGGGGAAAAACCCGACCCCAAACTGGGCTTGCAGGCCAAACAGCGTTCCACCCACAATAATTACCTGACCCTGCCGGTCTTGCTGATGATGATCAGCAACCATTACCCGATGCTGTTTTCCCATGATCTGTCATGGGTGATTGTCGGCCTGATCCTGATCATTGGCGGTCTGGTCCGGCATTTTTTCAACACCCGTAATGCCGGCGGGCAGGGCCGGGCGATTGCATGGCAATTGCCCGCCGCCGGGGTTGGCATGGCCATTCTGGCGATGTTTGCGTCCTATGATCCGAATGCCGCATCCCATGCCGGGGCGGATGTGATTGCATCGGGCAAGGCGATTGAAATCATTCAGACCCGCTGCGCCAGTTGCCATTCGTCACATCCAACCGACGAAGGTTTTGACGAGGCCCCATCGGGGGTGATGTTTGATGATCTCGATCAGATCCACGCCAATGCGCAACGCATTCTGGCGCAGGCGGTGATTGGCCGGGCCATGCCGCTGGGCAATATGACGGAAATGACCGACGCGGAACGGGGCGATCTCGGTCGCTGGATCCGGGCGGGGATGCCGGAATAACCCGGCAAAACGGATCACGGGCGGCATCGTGGTGCCGCCCGTTACATTCCTGATTACAAATCGGCGCGATAATTCATCGGCACCCAGTCGTAATTGGTGGCATCGGTGCGGACATGACCAATCCCCGGAAAGGCGATATGCGCCCCGGCGATCCAGTATTTTTCGGCCACGGCCTCGTCAAAGGCTGCCTGACGGCTGCGAACGGCCTGATCGGAGTCAATGTCAAAGGCGATGGCGACACCCGGTTCGTCAAATTGCAAAACATCGCCGTGGGTGATATCCCCCCAATAGACAAATTTTTCACCCTTGCTTTCGATGGTCAGCGCACTGTGCCCCGGCGTATGGCCGTTGCGCAGGGTGGACGAAACCAGACCCGGCAACGGGGCGGCATTATCGTCAAAGGTTTTGAACCGCCCGGCATCGATATAGGGTTGGCAGGCCGCAACCGCCTGATCGAACATCGGTTTAAGATCATCGGATGCCGCGGCCTTTTGGGCCGGGTCCAGCCAGAAATCGACATCGCGTCTGGGCGCATGCACAATGGCATTGGGGAAAACAACCTGATCATTCAGAACAAGCCCGCCGGAATGATCGGTGTGAATATGGGTCAGGACGATATCGTCAATCTGGTCCGGGGCATAACCCGCCGCCCGCAAATTGGCAGGCAGTTTGCCCAGTTGCGGTCCGAACATATCGCCGGTTCCGGCATCCAGCAGCACCAGCCGTTCGCCGAAATTCACCAAATAGGCATTGACCGAGGTATGGGTGGGCGAGCCGCGAAAGGCCGCCGCCAGCGCCAGATCGACATGTTCCGGCGTGGTGTTGAGATAAAGTTCGTTAAAGGGTAGCGCGATGGTCCCGTCCGACAGGGCGGTAATTTCGATATCGCCCAGCATCATGCGGTAATATCCGGGGGCCTGTGTTCCGGCCAGCGGGGCCTTGGCCTGTGCCAGCAACGGCACAAAGACCGACCCGCTGGCGGCCCCGGCGGCAAGGGCGGCAAGCGATCCTTTAAGCATCGAACGACGTGACAGCATAAAACAGTTTCCTTGGTTGAATTGCGATGCCCAAAGAGTATATTGTGGCGCATCAGTAATCAAATCGATGCCAGTCATGGAAAACATTAATCATTTCAATTTACGGTCCTTTGACCTCAATCTTCTGATTGCCTTTGACGCAATGATGCAAGAAATGAGCGTGACCAAAGCCGCCGAAAAATTGCGCATCGGCCAATCGGCCATGAGTCACAATTTATCGACCTTGCGCCTGTTGCTTCAGGATGATTTGTTTATCCGTGTCGGACAAACCATGCAGCCGACCGCCCGCGCCCTTGCCCTTGGCGGGCCGGTGCGGGCCGCCTTGCATCAGGCGCAATCTGCCCTTGATGCCCGCGATGTTTTCTGTCCGCACAGCGAAATCCGGCTGTTTCGCGTGGGCCTGACCGGCGAAATGGAAATGGTCTTGCTGCCGGCATTGATGGCCCGGATTCAACGGCTGGCCCCCGGTGTGAAATTGCTCAGCCGGACGGTGACCGCCGATACTGTCGATACGATGATGGATTCCGGGGCGATTGATCTGGCGGTGGGGTGCAAGGAAGTCTTGCAGTCGCGCTATTGCGGGGAAATCCTGTTTGAATCACAGGTCGCCTGTTGTTTTAACCCGACATTGTTGCCGTTTGACGGCGGGCTTGGACGCAAGGAATATCTGGCGGCGCGTCATGCGGTTTTGTCGCAAACCGACAATGTGACGGGATGTGTCGGGGCCGCCCTTCAGGGGTTGGGGATTGAAATCGATATCGTGATGGCGGCACCCGATTTTATGCCGCTTTTGGCCGCTGCCCGGACCGCGCCCTTGATTGCAACGGTGCCCGGCCGAATCGCCAGCCAATATGCCGCCCTGTTTGGGCTTGCGGTTTGCGACATGCCGATTGAAATCCATTTCCCGCCGGTTTCGATGAACTGGCCCTTGCGCACGGACAAGGATGCCGGGGGCATGTGGCTGCGCGATCAGGTGCGCGCCGTGGTTCAGGAATTAAACCCGTCAGAATCGCCTGCGGTGATCGCCGCCGAATAAAACAACACCCCGCCGGTTGCCCGGCGGGGTGCGAGGTATTGTGGTGCAATAACCTCAAAGAGGCCAAAACCTCTGGCCTTGAAATAGGGTGGTTGATGGTGCTGGTCAAGCGCTGCGCGGTTGATTAAAAAATAATCAAAAAAAATTAATTGAACCAAAAATAGTCACATATCGCGCTCTGCGCGCAAATATTCTCCTGATTTGTGCTGTTAAATAGTCATTTATTGCGTTGAGTCTCCGGGATTCTTGCCCGCATCGCAGATAATTTCAAAACTGGCATGATTTTAGCTAGTAGCGCTGCGGTGCAATAAACTCGCAGTGGAGGCTGTAAAATGAATAAAAAGCTTCAGGCGCTTTTCGGCGCAGGGGCGCTGGCGTTTTCGACGCTGGCAATGACACCGGCGCAAGCGGCCGATACCATCAAGGTCGGCGTGCTGCATTCTCTTTCGGGGACGATGGCGATTTCGGAAACCACGCTCAAGGATACGGTCCTGATGCTGGTTGATGACATCAACAAAAAGGGTGGCCTGCTGGGCAAGCAACTCGAAGCCGTGGTTGTTGATCCGGCATCCGATTGGCCGCTGTTTGCGGAAAAGGCCCGCGAACTTCTGGAAAAGGAACAGGTCGCCGCCGTTTTCGGATGCTGGACCTCGGTCTCGCGCAAATCGGTTCTGCCGGTGTTCGAGGAGCTGAACGGCATGCTGTTCTATCCGGTGCAATATGAGGGCGAGGAAAGCTCGCGCAATGTCTTTTATACCGGTGCCGCCCCGAATCAGCAGGCGATCCCGGCTGTCGATTACATGATGAGCGAAGATGGCGGCGGGGCAGAACGTATTGTTCTGCTGGGCACGGATTATGTTTATCCGCGCACGACCAACAAAATCCTGCGGTCCTATCTGAATGCCAAGGGCATTGCCGATGCCGACATCATGGAAAACTACACGCCGTTCGGTCATTCCGACTGGCAGTCGATTGTCGCCGAAGTCAAAACCTTTGCCTCGACTGGCAAAAAGACTGCGGTGATTTCGACGATCAATGGCGATGCCAATGTGCCGTTCTACAAGGAACTGGCCAATCAGGGCATCAAGGCTGAAGACATCCCGGTTGTGGCGTTTTCGGTGGGCGAAGAAGAACTGGCCGGGATCGATACCGAACCCCTGATCGGTCATCTTGCCGCCTGGAACTATTTCCAAAGCGTTGAATCCGATGCCAACAGTGCCTTTATCGAAAAATGGCATGCCTTTATCGGCAATGATGCCCGCGTGACCAACGACCCGATGGAAGCCACCTATATCGGCTTTACCATGTGGGCGCAGGCCGTGCAGCAGGCCGGGACCACCGATGTCGATGCCGTGCGTCAGGCCATGTATGGCCAGCAAGTCCCGAACCTGACCGGCGGTGTGGCGGTGATGAACACCAACCATCACCTGTCCAAGCCGGTCCTGATCGGCGAAGTACAGGGCGATGGCCAGTTTGACGTTGTCTGGGCCACCGATGATACGGTTGTCGGCGACGCATGGTCGGATTTCATCCCCGAAAGTGCCAAGCTGACGGCGGACTGGACCTATCCGTGGGTCTGCGGCAATTGCGAAAATCCGATGTATTGATCGGATGATCTGTGGGTCGGCCATCTTTGATGGCCGACCCTTTTTCCGGCCAAATGCCGGTATTCTTCCGGCCCTTTGGCCCTTTCCCGATTTTTCTTGCTGTCCAAAGGCTTTCTGACCATGAGTAATGCCATGATCCGGTCTGTGCGCGGCCTTGTGCCGATGATGCGGTGTCATCTTGTCTGTCTGATGATGGTGCTGGGGGCGCTGACGGTTTCGCCGTCACCGGCATCGGCCTTTAGTGACGAGGAATTGCGCATTGCCGCCGACCGGCTTGCGGGCGACGGGGCCAACGACAAAATCGCGCTGATCAACAATATGGCGGCGGATGGTGATCCCCGTGTGGCCCCGATCCTCGAGGCGATGCTCGATGGGCGGCTGTTCTTGCGCAAAACCGATCAGCATGTGGTGATTGGCGAAAAACAGGGCAGCATCTGGCGGCATATCGATGTGGTCAGTGGCGATGTGGCCGGCGAAAGCCCGGCATCGGGGCTTGAGAAATTACGGGTCAATAACCGCCTGCGCGGTGCCTTGCGCGATGCGCTGGGCGGGTTGAATCTGTTCAGTCTGGATATTGCGTCGCGTCGGGCGGCGGTGGAAACCGTGATGGGCGCCCGCGATCCCTCCATGTTGCCGCTTCTGGTGCGGGCGATTGAACGCGAATCCGATGAAACCCTGCGCAACCGCATGGAACTGGCGCGTGCCACCATGGCGCTGGCCGCCGGGGTCAACAAGGAAGAACGTCTTGCGGCGATTGCCGCCCTTGCCGGGGAAACCACCCCGCAAATCCGCGCCGTTTTGTCGCAATTCATTCAAAGTGCCGATGCCGAAAAAATTGAACCCGACGTGATCGAGGCCGCCGAAACGGCGCTGGCATCGGTCGAACGGCGTCTGGGCCTGTGGCAGACATTCGGCGATCTTTATCGCGGGATCAGTCTGGGCTCGGTTCTGTTGCTGGCCGCGGTCGGGCTTGCCATCACCTTTGGCGTGATGGGGGTGATCAATATGGCGCATGGCGAAATGGTGATGATCGGGGCCTATACCACCTTTGTCGTGCAGCAGGTGATCCAGAATGTCTTTCCCGCCGGGTCGGGCTGGTCTTTGGCGGTGGCGGTGCCGATGGCGTTTCTGGTTGCCGGTCTGGTCGGCATTGTCATTGAACGCACGATCATCCGGTTTTTATATGGCCGCCCCCTGGAAACCCTGCTGGCGACATGGGGGTTAAGCCTTGTGTTGCAGCAAACCATCCGCAGCATTTTCGGCGCCACCAACCGGCAGGTCATGGCCCCCGATTTCATGAGCGGTGCCATTGAAATGTCCAGCGGCCTTGTCCTGACCTATAACCGCTTGTGGATCATTTTATTCAGCCTGATCGTCGTGGCCGGGATTGCGGCGGTGTTGCGCTATACCGCCTTTGGCCTGCAAATGCGGGCTGTCACCCAAAACCGCCGCATGGCCGGGTCGGTCGGGATCCGCACCGGGCGGGTCGATGCCCTGACCTTTGGTCTGGGGTCGGGGATTGCCGGGATTGCCGGGGTCGCGCTCAGCCAGATCGACAATGTCAGCCCCAATCTGGGCCAGGGTTACATCATCGACAGTTTCATGGTGGTGGTCTTTGGCGGGGTGGGCAATTTGTGGGGCACGGTTCTGGGCGCATTCAGCCTTGGCATCGTCAACAAGTTTCTGGAACCGGTGGCCGGTGCGGTTCTGGCCAAAATCTTTGTCCTGATCGCGCTGATCCTGTTTATCCAGAAACGACCCAAGGGGCTGTTTGCCCTTAAAGGCCGCGCGGTGGAGGCATAAGACATGACCGACTATCGCCAGAAATACCAGACCACGCCGGTCATCGGCTGGTTGATGAAGGACCGGGGTGGCATGATCCTGCTGGCCATACTGGGGCTTGCGATCATTCTGGTTCCGGCGGGCAATCTGCTGGTCCCCAAAGACTCGCTGTTTCATGTGCCAACATGGGCGCTGGGCCTTTTGGGTAAATATCTGTGTTATGCGTTGCTCGCACTCAGCGTCGATCTGATCTGGGGCTTCTGCGGCATTCTCAGTCTGGGCCACGGGGCGTTTTTTGCACTGGGCGGTTATGCGATGGGCATGCATCTGATGCGTCAGATCGGCGATCGCGGGGTGTATGGCAATCCGCTTCTGCCCGATTTCATGGTGTTTCTGAACTGGTCCGAATTGCCGTGGTACTGGTACGGATTTGACATGTTCCCCTTTGCCATTGTGATGGCCATGTTTGTGCCGGGGCTTCTGGCCTTTGTGTTTGGCTATCTGACATTCCGTTCAAGGGTGACGGGGGTCTATCTGTCGATCATCACCCAGGCGATGACCTATGCCCTGTTACTGGCGTTTTTCCGCAATGATATGGGCTTTGGCGGCAATAACGGCCTGACCGATTTCAAGGATTTGCTGGGCTTTAACCTGCAAACCGATGGCATGCGCTCCAGCCTGTTTGTCGCATCCGCACTGGCATTGGCGGTGTGTTATATCGTGGCACGCGGCATTACCCGGTCGCGTCTGGGCAAGGTCCTGATTGCCATTCGTGATGCCGAAAGCCGGGTGCGTTTTACCGGCTATCGCGTTGAACATTACAAATTGTTTGTCTTTACCGTTTCGGCGGTGATGGCCGGGATTGCCGGGGCGCTGTATGTGCCGCAGGTCGGCATCATCAATCCGGGCGAATTTGCCCCGGCCGCCAGCATCGAAGTCGTGATCTGGGTGGCGGTTGGCGGGCGCGGCACCCTGTATGGTGCGGTTTTGGGCGCGTTTCTGGTCAATTATGCCAAAACCTATTTTACCGGGGTCTTGCCGGAATTGTGGCTGTTTTTCCTGGGCGGGCTGTTTATCGCCGTCACCTTGCTGTTGCCCAAGGGCATCATTGGCGCGGTGCCGACATTCGGATCACCCGACCGGCAATCGGTTTTTGTCACATGGCGCAAACGCCTGAACGACCGGCGCAGCCGTCAGGGAGGTTCGGCATGAACGCCGCAGCAATGTCAACCGCATCGGCAAAAGCCCAGGGCGGAACCATCCTGTATGTTGACGGGGTATCGGTGACATTCGACGGGTTCCGGGCGCTCAATAACCTCAGTTTCTATGTCGAACCGGGTGAATTGCGCGCCATTATCGGCCCGAACGGGGCGGGAAAAACCACGATGATGGATATCATCACCGGCAAAACCCGGCCCGATAGCGGCGATGTGCTGTTTCAAAGTGAAATCGACCTGACCAAACTCGACGAGGCCGAAATCGCCAATCTGGGCATTGGCCGCAAATTTCAGAAACCGACGGTCTTTGAAAGCCATACGGTTTTTGACAATCTTCTGCTGGCTTGTTCGGGCGGGCGCGGGGTGTTTCAGGCGCTGTTTCACCGTCTGGGCACGGCAGAAAAACAGCGGATCGAGGAAACCCTGACCACCATCATGCTGACCGACAGCCGCGATGCCCTTGCCGCCAATCTGTCGCACGGGCAGAAACAATGGCTGGAAATCGGCATGTTGCTGATGCAGGAACCCGATCTGTTGCTGGTCGATGAACCGGTGGCCGGGATGACCGATTCCGAAACCGAACAAACATCGAAATTGCTGCGCACCATCGCCAAGGACCGGTCGGTGGTGGTGGTCGAACACGATATGGAATTTGTCCGCGATCTGGATTGCAAGGTGACGGTGTTGCACGAAGGATCGGTTCTGGCCGAAGGCAGGCTGGATGTGGTGCAAAAAGACCCGCGCGTGATCGAAGTGTATCTGGGACGATAGGAAACCGCCATGTTGGAAGTCCGTAATATTGATCTGTTCTATGGCGCGTCCCATGCCCTGCGGTCGGTGTCCCTCAATGCGGAAACCGGGCGGGTGACGGCGGTTCTGGGCCGCAACGGGGTGGGCAAGACATCGCTGATGCGGGCCGTGGTCGGCCAGCATCCGATCCGCAATGGCGATATCCTGTGGGAAAGCAAAAACATCTCGCGCGATCCGTCGTGGAAACGCTCGGCATCGGGGATTGCCATCGTGCCGCAAGGCCGCGAGATTTTCCCGTTGCTGACGGTGCGTGAAAATCTTGAAACCGGTTTTGCCGCCCTGCCGCGCCCGATGCGTCATATCCCCGATGAAATTTTCGATCTGTTTCCGGTGCTGCGCGATATGTTGGGGCGGCGCGGCGGCGATTTGTCGGGCGGGCAGCAACAACAACTGGCAATTGGCCGCGCCCTTGTGACGCGCCCGCGATTGCTGGTGCTGGACGAACCGACCGAAGGTATTCAACCCTCGATCATCAAGGATATCCAGCGCGTGATCAAACAACTGGCCGGGCGCGGCGATATGGCGATTTTGCTGGTCGAACAATATTTCGATTTCGCCCATGAACTGGCCGATGAAATTGTCGTGCTGGAACGGGGCGAAGTCGTTCTGGCCGGGGCCAAAACCGAACTGGACCGTGAAAAAGTCCGCAGTCATCTGACTGTTTGATCATCATCTGCCTAAAATCTGCGCATGCAAAAACAATGTGCAGGGCGGCAGATCGGCACAAATGCGCCATCAGGCAACTGGCCCGTATTTTGCTGTTAACGGTGTCCGGCTGCTATTGCCGGTCATCAGGTTTCAGCTTCAGGATCACCGGTGCAGCTTCGCAAGATCAACAATCCGGTCCATGAGGACGTTATATCAAAGGCCCCGCTGCGCCCGGTGGTGACCAATGGCCGGGCCGAGGTGACGTTTCAGGCATCGGATCGCCCCGGTGCGCAGGCGGTTCTGGATCATCTTTATTACCGCGATCCGATGAAAATCCTGTTTCCGCGTCCGATGGCCGATGATCTGGTCGCGGCGGCACTGGTGACGACATCGGGCGGCATGGTCGGCGGCGATTGTCTGGCGTTTGAGGGCGGCGTCGGGCCGGGGGCGGCCGGGCTGTTTACCGCACAGGCGGCGGAAAAGATTTACCGGTCGCTGGGGCCCGATTGCAAAATGGATGTGGTGTTGCGGGCTGCGGATGGCGGCTGGCTGGAATGGTTGCCACAGGAAACCATCCTGTTTGACGGGGCGCGGTTGCGCCGGACGACACAGGTGCATGTCACCGGTTCCGGGCGGGTTCTGGCCGGGGAAATCATGGTGTTCGGGCGGTTGGCCCGCGGCGAGGTATTTGATCGCGGTCTGGCCCGCGATGCGTGGGATGTGACGATTGACGGGCGGCCGGTCTGGCGCGATGCCCTGCATCTGGAAGGCGATATTCGCCGCATTCTGGATCATCCCGCCAGTTTCGCCGGGGCCAGGGCCTGTGCAACGGCCATTCTGGCGGGGCAGGATGCCGCGTCGCATCTGGATTTCGCCCGCGCGTGTCTGTTGCCGGTTGCTGGTGATGCGGGTGCTGATGACGGTTCGCATGACGGCGTTCTGGCGGCGGCCACCGCGATCAACGGGGTTCTGGTGATGCGCTGGCTGTCACCGGACCCGATGAAATTGCGCCGGTCTTACGGCGCGTGGTGGGCGGCTTTCCGTCATGGCATACAGGGACTTCCGGCGCGTCTGCCGCGCCTGTGGGATATTTAGACACAAGGGGATGAAGGCATGAATCTGACGCCACGGGAAAAGGATAAATTGCTGGTTGCGATGGCGGCCATCGTCGCCCGCCGCCGTCTGGAACGCGGGGTCAAACTGAATTACCCCGAAGCCATCGCCCTGATCAGCGATTTCGTCGTCGAAGGGGCGCGCGATGGCGTGCCGGTCGCCGATCTGATGCGCGACGGGGCCACGGTTCTGACCCGCGATCAGGTGATGGACGGCATCCCGGAAATGATCCACGAAATCCAGGTCGAGGCGACCTTTCCCGACGGGGTCAAACTGGTCACCGTTCACGAACCGATCCGCCAAAGGGGGCAGCAATCATGATACCGGGCGAAATCATCACGATGGACGGCACCCTGATGTTGAATGAAGGGCGCGAGACCCTCAGTCTCAAAGTCGCCAATACCGGGGATCGTCCGGTACAGGTCGGGTCGCATTACCATTTTTACGAAACCAATCCGGGGCTTGATTTCGACCGCGAAGCCGCCCGCGGGTTTCGTCTGGATATCCCCGCCGGAACGGCGGTGCGGTTTGAACCCGGTCAATCGCGCGAAGTCCGGCTGGTGAAATATGCCGGGGCCCGCAACATTTATGGCTTTAACGCCAAAATCAACGGCGCGTTGGAGGGATAATCATGGCCTATGAAATTGATCGTGCTTCCTATGCTGCCATGTTCGGCCCGACCGTGGGCGACCGCGTGCGCCTTGCCGATACCGACCTTGTGATCGAGGTCGAAAAGGATTTCACCATCCTGGGCGAAGAAGTCAAATTTGGCGGCGGCAAGGTGATCCGCGACGGCATGGGCCAATCGCAGGTATCCCGCGCCGACGGATCGGTCGATACCGTGATCACCAATGCCCTGATCCTTGATTATACCGGCATCATCAAGGCCGATATCGGCCTGCGCGATGGCCGGATCGCCGGGATCGGCAAGGCCGGAAACCCCGATGTGCAACCCGGTGTGGATATCATCATCGGGCCGGGCACCGAAGTCATTGCCGGCGAAGGCAATATCATCACCGCAGGCGGTATTGACGCCCATATTCACTGGATTTGCCCGCAACAGGTGGACGAGGCACTTTATTCCGGTGTCACCACCATGCTGGGCGGGGGCACCGGGCCTGCGGCAGGCACCAACGCCACCACCTGCACACCGGGCGCATGGCATATCGAACGGATGTTGCAGGCCGCCGATGGCTTGCCGATGAATATCGGTTTCTTTGGCAAGGGCAATGCAACCCTGCCCGCCGCCCTGATCGAACAGGTCAAGGCCGGGGCCTGTGGCCTGAAACTGCATGAAGACTGGGGCACCACCCCGGCCAGCATCGATAATTGCCTGTCGGTGGCCGATGATCTGGATGTGCAGGTCGCCATCCATACCGATACATTGAATGAAAGCGGTTTTGTCGAACATACCCGGGCGGCGTTCAAGGGCCGCACCATTCATACCTTCCACACCGAAGGCGCGGGCGGCGGTCACGCCCCCGATATTATCAAACTGTGCGGCGAGGCCAATGTCCTGCCCAGTTCCACCAATCCGACCCGGCCCTTTACGGTCAATACGATTGATGAACATCTTGATATGCTGATGGTCTGCCATCATCTGGACCCGAAAATCCCCGAAGACGTCGCCTTCGCCGAAAGCCGCATCCGCCGCGAAACCATCGCGGCCGAGGATATCCTGCATGATATCGGTGCCTTTTCGATCATTTCATCGGACAGTCAGGCCATGGGCCGGGTGGGCGAGGTGATTTGCCGCACATGGCAGACCGCCGACAAAATGAAAAAACAGCGCGGCCAACTGGCCGAAGACGGTCCGGGTAATGACAATTTCCGCGCCAAACGCTATGTTGCGAAATACACCATCAATCCGGCGATTGCGCAGGGCATTTCGGCCCATGTCGGCTCGGTCGAGGTCGGCAAGATTGCCGATCTGGTGATGTGGAAACCGATGTTTTTTGGCGTCAAACCCGATATCATCGTCAAGGCGGGCATGATCATCGGGGCGGCAATGGGCGATCCCAATGCCTCGATCCCGACGCCGCAACCGGTGCATTACCGCCCGATGTTCGGGGCCTATGGATCGGCGCTGGCCCGCACATCGTTTTCGTTTGTCTCGCAATTGTCGATCGATGCCGGGATTGCCGCGCAATACGGGCTGTCCAAGGGATTGCTGCCCGTCTCAAACACGCGCAATATCGGCAAAAAGGACATGAAACTGAATGATGCCCTGCCGAAAATGGAAGTCGATCCGGAAACCTATCAGGTCCGTGCCGATGGCGAACTTCTGACCTGTCAGCCCGCGACCAGCGTGCCGATGGCACAACGTTATTTCCTGTTTTGAACAAGGGACAATTTCATGCGGCGTGCCATTGAACATATTGCCGTATCACACGCCAGCCCGGCAGAAGTCCGTGGCACCGTCACCCTGGCCTTTGCCGACCGGCACCGGCGGCGCATCCGCCTGACCGATGATACCGGCGAGGCCTTCCTGCTTGATCTGCCACATGCGGTACGGCTGGGCGATGGCGACCGCTTGCGTCTGGATGATGGCGGGGTGATTGTCGTCATTGCCGCGCCTGAAAACGTTCTGACCATCACCTGTGCCGGACCGGTTGCGGCATCGCGCATTGCCTGGCATATCGGCAATCGCCATACCCCGATGCAGGTGCTGCGCGACGGGCGGTTGCGGATCATTGATGATCATGTCCTGCGCGAAATGGTGATCGGTCTGGGCGGGGTGGTTGATGCCGAAATCGCCCCGTTCGATCCGGAACGCGGGGCCTATCACGGCAAGGCTGCTGCGGCAGAATCGCGTCACGGGCATGGTCATGGTCACGGTCATGACCATTTCGACGATCACGATCATGACGACCATGATCACTCCCACGCATCCGGGGGCGGGCATGACCACTGATCCCCTTGGCCCCGCGGGGCTGATGCGTCTGATGACATGGTTGGGGCCGTCCTTTCCGGTCGGCGCCTACAGCTACAGCCACGGCGTGGAATATGCGGTGGAAGATGGCCGGGTGTCCGACACCCAAAGCCTGACCTCATGGGTCGAAGGCGTTCTGCTGTTTGGCGCGGGGCGGGTCGATGGTGGCCTGTTCCGGCAGGCATGGGATGCCGCCCGCCAGGGTGATTTTGACCGTCTGGTACAGGTCGGCATTCAGGCCGATTGCTGGCGCGGGACGGCGGAAATGGCGCTGGAAACCACCGCACAGGGGCGGGCCTTTGTGTCGTCGGTTGCAAAGGTCTGGGGCGATGATGTGCTGTCGCGTTGGGCACAGGCCATGCGCGACGATGACCGGCAACCGTCCTATCCGGTGGCGGTTGCCATTGCGGCGGCACAGGCGGGCATTCCGCTGGCCGATGCCCTGACGGCCTATCTGCATGCGATGGCCGCCAATCTGGTGTCCAGTGCGGTGCGGCTGGTGCCGCTGGGTCAGACCGATGGTTTGATGGCGCTGGCCGCTCTTGAACACATCGTCACCGATGCCTGTGCGCAGGCGATCACGACCGGCGACGGCGATCTGGGGGCCTGTGCGCCGCTGATCGACTGGACGTCGATGAAACATGAAACGCAATATACAAGGTTGTTCCGATCATGACATCACCCCTGCGTATCGGGATTGGCGGGCCGGTCGGCTCGGGCAAGACCGCCCTTCTGGAACGTCTGTGCAAGGCAATGCGCGATGACTTCAACATCGCGGCCATCACCAACGATATCTATACCCGCGAGGATGCCGAATTTATGACCCGTTCGGGCGCGTTGCCTGCCGACCGCATTGCCGGGGTCGAAACCGGCGGCTGTCCGCATACCGCCATCCGCGAAGATGCGTCGATCAATCTCGCCGCGGTCGAGGACATGACGGCCCGGCATCCGGGGCTGGAGGCTATTTTCATTGAATCGGGCGGCGATAACCTGTCGGCAACCTTTTCACCGGAACTGGCCGACATCACCATCTATGTCATCGACGTTTCCGCAGGCGACAAAATCCCGCGCAAGGGCGGGCCGGGCATTACGCGGTCTGACTTGCTGATCATCAATAAAACCGATCTGGCACCGCTGGTTGGTGCCGACCTTGGCGTGATGGCCCGCGATGCCAAAAAAATGCGCGGCGACCGGCCCTTTTTATTCACCAATCTCAAGGCCATGGACGGCCTCGAAGACGTGAAAAAATTCATCATCGAGACAGGGGGGCTCTGTCAATCTGCTGCGTAATCTAACGCACCAGAACGCAGATGACGGGAGCACCAGACACCCGGCCCGGATTGGGCCGGGTGTTTGTTTTGGGGCCACCAAACATTAAATGCAACTTTTTGGTTGCTCAATCAAAAATCATCTGCCATGTTAAATGCAACAAAGGAGTTGCATAAAATGACAAACACAATTGAAAAAAAGATCACGATCAAGGCATCACGCAGTCGCGTCTGGCAGGCATTAACAGACCACAAGGAATTCGGAACATGGTTCGGCGCGCGAATTGATGGCCCGTTCAAAACCGGTGAAACCTCGACGGGTGATCTTACAATTTGCGAAGGTGTAAAATGGCAATCGACCATCAAGGCAATGGAAGAACCGGCTTATTTCGCCTATACATGGCACCCGTTTGCGATTGATCCCGGGCAGGATTACAGCAAGGAACCCGAAACACTTGTCGAATTCTGGCTTGAGGAAAAAGGCGGCATGACGCAGGTAACCGTTCGGGAAACCGGCTTTGACAATTTGCCGGCACACCGCATGGCAGCGGCCCTTCAGGCCAATACACAGGGCTGGGGCTTCCAGTTGGAAAATATCAGGAAACATGTCGAAAACTGAAACCCGTCTTTCCGGGGCAGGCAAAGATCCGGACTTTGCGGAAATCTTTGCCGCTCTTGGCGATCCGACCCGGTTGGCAATCTTTGATCGCCTGTCGGATGGACAGGCCCGGTCGATTGCCGTTCTTTCCGACGATGCCGACATGACCCGGCAGGCCGTTACCAAGCATCTCCATGTTTTGGAAACAGCGGGTCTGGTTGAAAGTCACAAGGTTGGTCGCGAAAGCCGGTATGTCTTTTGCCCGGACCGTCTGGCCCTTGCGCGGGCCTGGCTCGAACATGTTGCCGGTCGTTGGGATTTTGCACTGATGCGGCTCAAATCATTTGCCGAGGACGATAGCCGTTAGGCCATGACAGGTTTCTGAAAATGAAAACCTGCCGGTTGATCCTCATGCGGTCCACCGGTTCCGACGATGCCCGATGATTCCGGGCATTCGTCCCTTCGCCAACCGGACCCGCCGCAAGATGACCTTCCGCCTTTAGGGCGGCGACGGCAACGCCCCCAGCTAAAACCACCCTTGCCGACAACGCGGAATCCGGGCAGTCGCCAGCCTCACCGGCAAACCCGCACAGGACCCAGCCCTGCTTTCGCCGGTCGGATGGCAAGCGACGGCCCCCCACGGCCCCCGTCGGTGCCGGGGCCACGGAAGCCCGGACAAACTTCGGGCCTCCGCCCGCCGCGCCAACAGGCCCGGCAACGGACCCACTGCTCGCTGCTGCCACCCCCGGCAAGACCGGACGCTGCCCGATGACGTCGGACACCCTCCGGGCAGGTCCTGCCACCGACAAGACGCAATTCGGGCGTCCTGACAAATGGCCGGATTAGCGGACCCGCATCATGCCCCCGTAATGGCTCCTCCATCCGCCGGTCATAATCCTGCGGGTGCGCCTGCCGCCTTGTCTGTCTTTATATTGCTGCATCATCATCGCCTCTTTCCTCTGGCCCAAACGCAAAAACCCGCAAGGCATCAAGCCTTGCGGGTTTCGCTCCGGGCGGATTTGTCCCGTTGATTTTTCTGTTATGCCACAGAAAAAAGAACAAATCAAGAACTTTTTTCAAGAAATCTGAAATTATTTCTGATCGCCCTAGAGGCCGGTGGCGGGCTTTATTTTCCTTGGCGTTGCGGGATTTTGCCGCTATCCCTGCCGTCACCATGCCGGTTCGGGGCCGGGCAGAAAAATAAAATCGGGGTCGGAACATGAACACCAAAGATATCGTCTATATCGCATTGTTTGCTGCTGTTACGGCAGTGCTGGGCCTGTTTCCGCCGATCACCCTGCCGGTCGGCGTTCCGGTCACCGCGCAATCGCTGGGGCCGATGCTGGCCGGGGCGATTCTGGGCGCCCGGCGCGGCGGGCTTGCGATCCTGCTGTTTGTGGTGCTGGTCGCGGTCGGTTTGCCGTTGCTGTCGGGCGGGCGCGGCGGATTCGGGGTGTTTTTCGGCGCGACCGGCGGCTTTATCATTGGCTGGGTTGTGGCGGCCTTTGTCATCGGGTTTTTGATCGAAAAATTCTGGCACCGGCTGAATGTCGTCACTGCGGCGGCATCCATTGCGATTGGCGGGGTGATTGTCGATTATGCGATTGGCAATATCTGGGTCGCCGCCGTGGTCAAAATCAGTTACTGGCAGGCCACGGTCGGGATGGCACCGTTCCTGATCGGCGATGGCATCAAGGTGGCGATTGCCACCATCGCCTGTCTGGCGGTGAAACGCGCCTATCCCTTGATTTCCCGGTCGCGCTAGGCTTTTCTATAGGGCGCGGTTTTCAGATCGCGCCCCTTACCCGCCGCAAATCGCCGGATAACGATGATCACGCTTGAAAATGTAACGGTGCAATTCGACCAGCGTCGCGTGCTTGACGCTATTTCCGTAACATTGACGGAAAGGCGGATTGGCATTGTCGGGGCCAATGGATCGGGTAAAAGCACCTTTGTCCGGTTGCTCAATGGTCTGCAAACCGCCACAACCGGCACGGTGCGGGTCGATGATTTTGATGCCGCCAAAGACGGGCGCAAATTGCGCCGTCATGTCGGATTCGTCTTTCAAAACCCTGATAATCAGATTGTCTATCCGGTGGTGGCCGAAGACCTGGCCTTTGGTCTGAAATCCCTGAAACTGCCACAGCATGAGGTGGACCGACGGATAGACGATATGCTGGCGCGCTATGACATGACCGCCTTTCGCAACCATCCCAGTCATTTGCTCAGCGGCGGGCAGAAACAGCTTCTGGCGATTTCCGGCGTGCTGGTGATGGACCCGCGCTATATCATTTTTGATGAACCGACCACATTGCTGGATTTGCGCAACCGCAACCGGGTGGAACGCGCCATTGCCGGGTTGGATCAAACCGTGATTACCGTGTCCCATGATCTGGATCTGATTGCCGGTTATGACCGGGTGCTGGTGTTTGATCGGGGCCGGATCGTGATGGATGATCTTCCGGCCCATGCCCTTGCGCATTATCGCGGGATGATGGCGTGATCGCCGGGCTTTATATCGCGGGGCATTCCGCCCTGCACCGCGTTGCGGCGGGGGGCAAGATTCTGGCGTTGATGGTTCTGGGCACCGGGGTTTTCCTGATTGCCGACTGGCCGGTTTTGGCCGCTGTTTTGATGGTGGTTCTTGTGCTCTATCCCCTGTCGGGGTTTGGTTGGCATATCCTGTGGGTACAGGCCAGACCGATGATCTGGCTTCTGGTTCTGTTTTTTGCCGTGCAGCTTTGGTTGAATGACTGGCAGGCCGGGCTGGTGGTGGTTTTGCGGCTGGCGGCGATTGTGTTGTTTGCGGCTCTGGTAACGCTCACCACCAAAACATCGGCCCTGCTGGCCGCCCTTGAACGGGCGATGGGGCCCTTGCGCCGGTTGGGGGTCAACCCGCAAAAGGTCAGTCTGGCCTTCTCGCTGGTGCTGCGCTTTATCCCGGTGATTGCACAGGTGGCGTCCGAAATCCGCGATGCGCAACGGGCAAGGGGGCTTGATAAATCCATCCTTGCCCTGATCGTGCCCCTGATCATCCGCACCCTTAAAATGGCCGATGATGTGGCTGATGCGATAGATGCGCGCAGTTTTGATGCCGACTGACACGCCCGTCCGGTTCTGCTACGGGCTATGCCAGCCCCAGATGCCGGGCGTGAAAGCGCAGATGATCCTCGATAAAGCTGCTGATAAAATAATAGCTGTGATCATAGCCTTCCTGCATGCGCAGGTTCAGCGGATAGCCCGATTTGGCCGCTGCGGCAAACAGGGCTTCGGGTTTAAGCTGCTCTTTCAAAAAGCCATCCTCATCACCCTGATCGACCAGGGCGGGGGTAAAGCCATCCGGGCTGGCCGCCGCCATCAGATGCGATGAATCCCAGTTTTTCCAAACCGTGACATCCGCGCCCAGATAACGGCCCAGCGCCTTTTGCCCCCACGGGCAGTTGACGGGGTTTGAGATCGGCGAAAAGGCGGTGACGGATTTGAACATGCCGGGATTGCGCAGCGCGATCATCAGGGCCCCATGCCCGCCCATCGAATGGCCGGAAATCACGGCGTCATCCGTGACCGGGAAATGGTTTTTGATCAGGTCGGGCAGTTCAAGGGTGATGTAATCATACATGCGGTAATGGCGCGACCACGGTTCCTGCGTGGCATTGACATAAAACCCCGCCCCCTTGCCAAAATCATAGGCGGCGTTTTCATCATCGGGCACATGATCGCCGCGCGGGCTGGTATCCGGGGCGACAATCGCCATGCCCAGTTCGGCGGCAATGCGGTATGCCCCGGCCTTTTGCATGAAATTTTCATCGGTGCAGGTCAGGCCAGACAGCCAGTACATCACCGGGACTTTTTTGCCCTTTCCGGCCTGCGGCGGCAGAAAAATGGCAAAGCGCATGTCACAGCCCAGCACATCGGAATGATGGCTGTATTGTTTGTGCCAGCCGTCGAAACTTTTGTTACTCGACAGGTTTTCGATGCTCATGCCCGTTTCCTTCACGCGGCCGGATTGTAATGCACGACGCTGCGAATGCTTTCGCCGTCATGCATCAGATCAAAGGCGGTGTTGATGTCTTCCAGTTTCATAGTGTGGGTGATGAAATCGGAAAGTTTGAACTCACCGGCCAGATACCGTTCGACATAATCGGGCAATTGCGAGCGGCCCTTGACCCCGCCAAAGGCCGTACCGCGCCAGACGCGCCCGGTGACCAGCTGAAACGGGCGGGTGGAAATTTCCTGTCCGGCCCCGGCGACACCGATGATCACGGATTCCCCCCACCCCTTGTGGCAACATTCAAGGGCGGATCGCATGATGTTGACATTGCCGATACATTCAAAGCTGTAATCAACGCCGCCATCGGTCATCTCGACAATCACATCCTGGATCGGTTTGTCGAATTTCTGCGGATTGATCACATCGGTCGCACCCAGTTGTTGGGCAAGATCGAATTTCTTTTCATTGATATCAATCGCCAGAATGCGCCCGGCCCCGGCCATCTGACAGCCAATGATGGCCGAAAGCCCGATGCCGCCCAGACCAAAAATCGCCACCGTATCACCCGGTTTGACCTTGGCGGCATTGGTGGTTGCCCCCATGCCGGTGGTAACACCACATCCCAGCAGGCAGACTTCTTCCAGCGGGGCGGTTTTGTTGATTTTCGCCAACGAGATTTCCGGCAACACCGTGTATTCCGAAAAGGTCGAACAGCCCATATAATGATAGATCGGCTTGCCATTTTGCGAAAAGCGCGTGGTGCCATCGGGCATCAGGCCCTTACCCTGTGTGGCGCGGATTTTCTGGCACAGATTGGTTTTGCCCGATTTGCAGAATTTGCATTCGCCGCATTCCGGGGTGTAAAGCGGAATGACATGATCGCCAACCACAACGCTGGTTACCCCTTCGCCAATCGACTCAACAACGCCGCCGCCTTCATGGCCCAGAATGGCGGGAAAAATCCCCTCCGGGTCGTCGCCCGACAGGGTAAAGGCATCGGTGTGGCAGACACCGGTGGCGACAATGCGCACCCGCACTTCCCCGGCCTTGGGCGGGGCAACCTGAACCTCTTCAATCGACAGGGGTTTACCGGCTTCCCAGGCGATGGCGGCTTTGCAGGTGATGGTTTGGGCGGTCATGGCGTCGTCCTCCACGGGTGATGATCATATGAATCAAAGTGTATTTATTTCCCCGCAAATGATAATCCTGTCATTTGGAAAATGACTTTTACGGATGCGTAATAATGACGGCGTGGGATGGCATTGGCGAATTTGTTGCGGTGGTCGAAAGCCAAAGCTTCACCAAGGCCGCCCGGCAGCTTGGCATTTCGATCGCCCAGGTCAGCCGCCAGATCACCGCCCTTGAACACCGGCTGGCGACGCAATTGTTTTATCGCACCACCCGCAAGGTAACCGTGACCGAGGCCGGACAGATTTATTACCGCCATTGCCGCCAGTTGCTGGACGGCCTCGAAGATGCCGAAAATGCGCTGAGTTCCTTGCAGGATACCCCGCGCGGGCGGTTGAAAGTTACGGCGCCAACAACATATGGCGAAACCATTATCGCCCCCTTGCTCAATGATTTTATCGCCCTTTATCCCGATCTGGAGGTGCAATGCCATTTCACCAACCAGAAACTCGACCTGATCCTTGAGGGTTATGACCTCGCCATTCGGCTTGGCAAGCTTGATGCGACGCCGGGATCGTTGATGACGCAACAATTATCAACCCGCAGACTGTATGCTTGTGCGTCACCTGCCTATCTGGCGGCCCGCGGCGAACCTCATTCCTTATCGGAACTTGCCCGGCATAATTGCCTGCAAGGAACGCTGGATTACTGGCGTTTTTGCGAAGACGGGCGGGATCGCACCATCCGCATTCACGGCAATCTGACGGCCAATAGCGGGCAGGCACTGCTTGATGCGGCACGCAAGGGGATCGGTATTGTGCAATTGCCCGATTATTACGTCGATCCCTTTATCGCCAGCGGTGATCTGGTGCCGATCCTCACGCGATTTCAACCCCATGACGAGGGGATCTGGGCGCTGTATCCCACCAACCGGCACTTGTCGCCCAAGATCAGGATGCTGGTGGAGTATCTGGGACGTTATTTGGGGTAATGTCAGGACGATAAAATATGTGCGCAGCGCATATTGAGGGGCATTTTGGGCAATAACACCGGTTTCGGTTTCATCACAATATGGCCCTGACAGCGTCTTGGAGCAGCACACAACCACGCCAATTCCAGACAGGAGGGCTGATATGGAAAGCTGCAAGGATTCCAATGGCGACAAATGGGAAATTTACAAAAGCGGTGATGACTGGCGGTGGCGCCGGACAGCATCGAATGGCAATATTGTCGGTGCCGCAACGCAAGGCTATGCGCACAAAAAGGACTGCATTACCAATGCGCAACGCAATGGCATGAAATGTAATCCTGTTTGACGGTTTGCGCCGGACCTTATTGCGCCGTCCAGCCCCCATCTACCGAAAGCGTGGTGCCGGTCATCTGGCTGGCCGCGTCCGAACACAGGAACAGGGCTGTCTGGCCGATCTGTTCCGGGGCGACGAACTGTTTGGACGGGTGTTTGTCCGATACCAGATTGGTTGCGGCTTCTTCGATGGAAATGCCACCTTCTTTGGCCTTGGCTTCGATCTGGCGTTCGACCAGTTCGGTGCGGACCCAGCCGGGGCAAATCGCATTCGCCGTAATGCCGGTTTCGGCGGTTTCAAGGGCGGTGACCTTGGTCAGGCCGACAATGCCGTGTTTGGCCGCGACATAGGCGGATTTTTGCACCGAGGCAACCAGCCCGTGCGCGGATGCGGTATTGATGATCCGGCCCCAGTTTTGCTGTTTCATATAAGGCAGGGCAAGGCGGGTGGTGTGAAAGGCCGATGTCAGATTGATGGCAATCACCGCATCCCATTTTTCGGTCGGGAAATCCTCGATCAGGGCGGTGTGCTGAATCCCGGCATTGTTGATCAGGATATCAATCCCGCCCAGTTTTTGGGCGGCGGCGTCCATCATTGCCGCGATTTCGTCGGGTCTGCACAGGTCGGCACCGTTATAAAAGGCTTTGACGCCAAATTCACCCTCAAGGCCCTGACGGGTTTTTTCAATGACATCTACATCGCCAAATCCGTTCAGCATCACATCTGCCCCGGCCCCGGCAAGGGCACGCGCCATCGCAAGGCCAATGCCGCTGGTCGAGCCGGTAACAAGTGCGCGTTTGCCGTTGAGCATGATGTTTCTCCCTGTGAATGCGGCGTTGCTGCTTTTTGATTTAACGCGATCATGCCGCAGCGCAATGTCATAGGCAAGCGGCGGCGAGGCAGAACCTTATCCCCCAATGCCATATTTGCGCAATTTGTTGGCAATGGCGGTATGCGAAACGCCCAGCCGTTCGGCCAGTTTGCGCGAACTGGGATAATCTGGGTAAAGCCGGCTCAGCAATGCCTTTTCCATGCCGTCCATGGCGGTGGGCAGACTGTCTTGCCGCAGGGCGGTATCAAGAAGGGTGTCACTAAAGAGCGGGGGCGCAGAAGTGGCGGTGTTATCGGAAACCAGGCCGCTCACGCCAAGGGTGTCGGCCAGATCACGGGCGCGCAAAACCGGGCCGTCAAGCAGGGCAACGGCGCGAAACAGGGTGTTTTCCAGTTCGCGAACATTGCCCGGCCAGTCGTGGGCGCGCAACCATTTGCGGGCATCATCGGATATTTCCGGCACATCGCGTTCGGTCTGGCGGGCGATGCGGCTGATGAAGTAATCGGCCAAAGCGGCAATGTCTTCGCGCCGGTCGCGCAGGGGCGGCAGGGTGATCGTCAGAACATGGATGCGAAAATACAAATCCTCGCGAAACCGGCCATCCTGCGACATGGCTTCAAGATCGCGGTTAGTTGCACTGATCAGGCGGACATCAACGGTGATTTCATCCGTGCCGCCGACCCGGCGAAACCGGCCATCCTGCAAAACGCGCAGTAATTTTGCCTGCAAATAGGGCGATAATTCGCCGATTTCATCCAGAAACAACATGCCGCCATCGGCCAGTTCCAGCAGGCCCGGCTTGCCGCCGCGCCGCGCACTGGTAAAGGCCCCGGCGGCGTAGCCGAACAATTCGCTTTCGGCCAGTCCTTCGGGCAGGGCAGCGCAATTGAGTGCGAGAAAAGGTTGCCGGGCACGCGCGCTGGCCTGATGGCAGGCGCGGGCGAATAATTCCTTGCCGGTGCCGGTTTCGCCCAGAATCACTAAAGGCGCATCAATCGCCGCCTGCCGACGTGCCTGTGATTTCAGGCGGGCCATGATGGGGCTGTCACCAATGATATTATCGAAATCATTGGCGCTGCGATCCTGAAGGGCGGTCATCACCCGGCCCAGCCGTGCCGCCCGGTGAAACACCAGAACTCCGCCCCACGGGGCAGTCTCATCCTCGCCATCTCCCTGATCATCGACCCGGCCAATCGGTTCGACCTGCAACAGATAGGTCTGCCCGCCCAGTACCACTTCGCGTTCGGGGAAATGAAAACCGCCTTCGCGCAGGGTGGCAATATCGGGATCGGCCAGAATATCGGCAAGTGGCCGGTCGCGTAGCGGTACGCCTTGCCCGGCAAGGTCTTGTGCCGCCGGATTGGCCTGCGCAATCAGGCCGTTGGCATCCACCGCCAGAACCGGATCGCCAAGGGCGGCCAGGGTGGCGTGCAATTGCGCCCGGCGGCGTTCGGTCGGCAGATGGTCAATCGGCTGAACATTCTGAATGCCGGGCAGGCGCAACAAAACATGGGCCAGATCGTCAAATTGCGACGGGCGAATGGCCGGAATATCGGCATAGATATGATGGGTAGTAACCTCAAAGGCACGGATATCCAGCCCCCGTGCCGTCAGGGTATCAACAACATCGCGGGTGATGCCCACCCGGTTTTCGCCGGTAATTTCAAAACGCATATCTGTAACGATAAATTTACAACGTAAAGATATTTGTACGTTAATAAACCCCGGTTTTCCAGAGGAAACAGGTCAATTCTGAATTTTGGAAGAAATCGTAAATTATTGTTTACGGCGCCAATTTATCAAGTCATTGAATTTCAAGGCTGTTCTGTATGGCATGGCTCTTGCGTTGATGGGGATAGAAACAATCATCAATGGGAGTGCCTTTCATGTCGATTTCGCACAATGCCAAAACCGGCTTTGCCACCCGCGCCATTCATCATGGCTATGATCCCGCCAGCCATAATGGTGCCCTGAACCCGCCGGTTTATATGAGTTCGACCTTTGCCTTTGATACGGCAGAACAGGGCGGGCGGATGTTTGCGGGCGAGGAAAAGGGCTATATCTATTCGCGGATCGGCAATCCGACACTGGCCCTTCTGGAAGACCGCCTTGCGGTTCTGGAAGGTGGCGAGGCGGCGATTGCCACCGCATCGGGCATGGGGGCGATTACTTCGGTTTTCTGGACGCTGATTTCACCGGGCGACGAGGTGATTGTTGATCGGACCCTTTATGGCTGCACCTTTGCGTTTTTCCGCCACGGGCTGGAACGGTTTGGTGTTAAACACACGCATGTCGATCTGACCGATCCGAAAAATCTTGAAGCGGCGATTTCGGATAAAACCAAGGTGGTTTATTTTGAAACCCCGGCCAATCCCAATATGCGCCTGGTCGATATTGCTGCCATTTCGGAAATCGCCCACAAACATGGTGCGAAAGTCGTCGTTGATAACACCTATTGCACCCCGTATTTGCAACGTCCGCTGGAACAGGGGGCCGATATTGTTGTGCATTCGGCCACCAAATATCTGGGCGGGCATGGCGATTTGATGGCCGGTGCGGTGGTTGGATCGGCCGAAGAATTGGAACCGATCCGTCTGGTCGGGCTCAAGGACATGACCGGGGCGGTTTTGTCGCCGCAGGATGCCAATCTGGTGCTGCGCGGGCTTAAAACGCTAGAACTGCGGATGGAGCGTCATTGCGACAATGCTGAAAAAATCGCGGCGTTTCTGGAAGCACATCCGAAGATAGACCGCGTTTATTATCCCGGCCTTGCCAGTTTTGCCCAACATGACCTTGCCAAACGCCAGATGGCGCGGTTTGGCGGCATGATTGCCTTTGAACTGAAAGGCGGGATCGAGCAAGGTCGCAAATTGATGAATGGCCTGAAACTGATTACCCGTGCGGTCAGTCTTGGCGATGCCGAAACCTTGATCCAGCATCCGGCCAGCATGACCCATTCGACCTATAGCGCCGAAGAACGCGCAAAATATCAGATTACCGATGGCCTGATCCGCATTTCAGCCGGTCTGGAATCGATTGACGATATTCTGGCCGATCTGGAAAACGCACTCGACGATAGCGCGATGAAACTGGCGGCAGAATAACCACAACCATATCCGGCGCGGTCGCATTGGCGAATCGCGCCGGATTTTTGTCCGGTTTTTGTGATTTGGCGCGCGGTGGCGCATTCGACAAAATCACCGGAAATTGCGTCGCGCCAGCGAAGATTTTTCAAAAGTTTCGCTGATGCTACGAAAGACGATCATTTCGCTTGATTGATCGGCAATCGCGATAAAAATCAGCAAATCAATACCGAATTGCGATGCGCAAACAGCGGGCAGAACCGCCGCGCATGGATATGACCTGAGCGGGAGAAAGTGATTATGGCGGCACAAACAGCAACAGCGACCGAAGGCGAGATGATCGAAAGCACGACCGGCAGCAAGGCCAGTGCCAAAGACCTTGCAATGCTGGGCGCGCTGGAACGCAAGGTGCGCTGGTTGGCAAGCTGGACCATCCATAACGCCAATCATATCCGGCCCAAACGTGATGGCATCAAAGTTGGTGGCCATCAGGCCAGTTGTGCGTCGATGACCACTTTGATGACGGCCCTTTATTTCAATGTGCTGCGTCCGCAAGACCGGGTTGCGGTCAAGCCGCATGCATCGCCGGTATTCCACGCGATCAACTATCTTTTTGGGCGTCAAAGCCGCGAAAAACTGGAAAATTTCAGGTCATTTGGCGGGGCGCAATCCTATCCGTCACGGACCAAGGATGGCGATATGGTGGATTTTTCCACCGGGTCGGTTGGCCTTGGGGCAGCGGTCACCAATTTTGCCGCCCTGACACAGGATTATCTGCGCTATAAAAACATGTTACCACAGGATGAAATTCCGGGACGCATGGTTGCCTTGGTGGGCGATGCCGAACTGGATGAAGGCAATATTTACGAGGCGTTGCTTGATACCTGGAAACATGACATTCGCAATGTCTGGTGGGTGATCGATTATAACCGCCAAAGCCTTGACGGCATGATTGACGCCCATCTGTTTCGGGTGATTGGCCGGTTTTTCCGGGCGGTGGGCTGGAACGTTATCACCATCAAATATGGCCGCAAGCTGCATGACGCCTTTGGCAAGCCGGGTGGGAAATCGCTTAAAAAATGGCTGAACGAAGCGCCGAATGACATTTATTCCGCCCTGACCTTTCAGGGCGGGGCGGCATGGCGCAAACAGATATTGACCGATATGCAAGGCGATAATGCGCTGGCAAGCCTTCTGGGCGATTATGACGATGATGCCCTGCATGATCTGATGACCAATCTGGGTGGGCATTGCATGGAGGCAGTGCTGAATGCCTTTGAAAATGTCCCCGATGACAAACCGACGGTGTTTATCGCCTATACGGTCAAGGGTTATGGCCTGCCATTGCAGGGGCATAAGGACAATCATGCGGGCCTGATGAATATTCCACAGATGGAAGCCTTCCGGGCGATCAACAATATTGCCCAGGGGGCGGAATGGGATATCACCGCCGGGCTGGATGTGGATGAGGCCGATTTGCGTGCCTATATCGATGCCGCCCCGTTTAATGACGGCAAGCCACGTGGCAAACCGGCCGATGTCATCACCATTCCCGCCATGCCCTATCAGCGCAGTGATGTTGCCAGCACGCAGGAAGTGTTTGGAAAAATCCTCAATGAACTGGCGAAATCCAAGGAGGCGCTGGCAGACCGGATTGTCACGACCTCACCCGATGTCACTGTATCAACCAATCTGGGCGGGTTTGTTAATCAGCGCGGGCTGTTTGCGCGGGAAAACCTTGCCGATGAATTTCGTGATCGCAAGGTGCCCTCGGCGCAAAAATGGATCCGTTCGCCCGACGGGCAGCATGTGGAGCTGGGCATTGCCGAAAACAATCTGTTTTTGAATCTTGCCGCCCTTGGCCTGTCGCACAGCCTGTTCGGGCAACGGCTCTTTCCGATTGGCACGCTATATGATCCGTTTATTGCGCGCGGTCTGGATGCGTTGAATTATGCCTGTTATCAGGATGCGCGTTTTATGGTGGTGGCAACGCCCAGTGGCATCACCCTTGCCCCCGAAGGCGGGGCGCATCAATCCATTTCCACCCCGATGATCGGCATGGGGCAGCCGGGCCTGACCAGTTTTGAACCCGGCTATGGCGATGAACTGGCGGAAATTATGGGGTGGTCGTTTGATCATATGCAGGATCCGGACGGTGGATCGGTTTATTTGCGCCTGTCCACCAAGCCGGTAACGCAGCCCGACCGCGTGCTGGATGCTGCCACCCGCTCGGCGATTGTGCGCGGTGGTTACTGGCTGCGCGAACCGGGGGATGCTTGCAAAATGGCGATTGCTGTGTGTGGGGCGATGACGCCTGATGCCCTGACCGCTTGGGAGAAATTGCAGGATGATCATTCCGGTCTGGGCCTTTTGGCCGTTACATCAACCGACCGGCTTTATAACGAATGGCAAGATATGGAACGCGCCCGCCTTGCGGGCAAATCCGATGGCCGTATGGCCCATGTCGAGGATTTGCTGAAACCGCTGGCGAAAGACGCCCGCCTGATCACCGTGATTGACGGCCACCCGGCGGCCCTTGCGTGGCTGGGGTCGGTGCGCGGTCATGCGGTGGCCCCGCTGGGTGTCAACGCCTTTGGCCAGTGTGGTGACAGCATAGATCTGTATCATCATTACCAGATTGACGCCGATGCCATCATAAGGGCAGCGCGGCGGTGGGATTAATGTAATCTGCTGAGGCAATTGAAAAACGGGATGTGTGAAAACACATCCCGTTCTTATTTGTTTGTTTTTAAAAGCTTCGTCTCGATACCAATCAGATTCGTAGTGGTGATAGCTCTGATTATAGGAGTTTTGGGGTCGGGATGTTTCAGAAAAATGCCTGCTTGATCCCGTCAATGATAAACTGCACCGCAAGGGCGGCCAGAATCATGCCAAGCAGTCGGGAAATGACCGTGGCGACGGTGGGGCTGAGGCGTTTGGCAACAAGGTTTGACAGTAAAAACATCACAAGGGCGGTGATCATCACTAGGGCGACGACGCCAATCACGCCGATCTGCATGACGACACTGCCTTCATATTTCCCCATCAGAAGCATAACCGTGGCAATCGACCCCGGTCCGGACAGAAACGGGATCGACATCGGAAAAATCGAAATATCTTCGGGGTCGTCTTCGGTTTTTGCTGCGGGCTGGCCCGCCGGTTCGGTCGCATGGTCGCTTTCAAGTTCCTGATGAACCTGTTCGGCGCGTTCATTGCGTTTTTTGCCGCGCCGTTCAAACAGCATTTCCAGTGCAATCAAAAACAGCAATGTGCCACCCGCGATGCGAAAGGCAGGCATATGAATGCCGAAAATCCCCAAAAGGCTTTCACCAATCAGCGCAAAGGCCGCAAGGATCAGAAAACTGGTAACTGTGGCGCGAATTGCCATGCGGCGGCGATGGGCCGCCGTTGTGCCTTGTGTGAGGACGATAAAAACCGGCACCAGCCCCAGCGGATCGACAATCACAAACAATGTGACAAAAACCGGGATCAGTTCGCTGAGCATGGCAAGGGTCGGCATGGGGCATCCTTTGAGGCAAGATGTCAGGGAATATCATTCGCGCAGGCGCTACCATAGCGCCCCGGCATCGGTTGTGCATCTTGCAATATCGGCAAGGCGTTTGGGCGGGTATCAGGGGCGGGTGAAAAACCCCTGCCAAATATGGGGTTTCAGGGCCTTGAGCGCCGCGATCCGCGCACTGACCGATGGGTGGGTATCAAACAGCGAGGGCGGTTGGGTGCTGCGATAAGGCAGCAGGCGCAGCGTGCGGCGGTTGATCTGGTCGATATGCAGCAGGGCGTCAATCATGTCTTCAGGGCCGCCCAAAAGGTCGCTGGCTCCATGATCGGCGGCAAATTCGCGGTCGCGGATTACGGCACGCTGGAACAGAAAACTGATCGATGGGCTGGCCCCGAATAGTAACACCATCCAGATTGGCGGGTTGGCATCGCTGAACATGAACATCAAAAGTCCGAAGATCGCCAGGGTCCACGTCGCCCGGTGCAAGACATCGGTCATCATTAAAATGCGGGTGTCGCTGTGCCATGCGTGGGCGATTTCATGGGCCAGAACGGCGCGCAATTGCCGGGGGGAAAGGCTGTGAACCGCATCCGACGACAGGGCGATGGTGGTATCCTGATCGGTGCCGGTGGTAATCGCATTCACCCCCTTGCCCGGCAGCAAAAACAGATGCGGGCGATAACCCAGCCCCGCCCGTTCGGCCAACAATCCGGCCATTTCAAACACGGCGGGAAACCGCACCGCGTCCAAAGGCCGGGCACGCAACAGCTTCATCAGGAATTGCGGCGAGATCATCGGGCTGAGACCCAGCATCAACAACACGGCAAGCAAGGCGGATATCATCATCGATACCCCGCCCAGAAGCCAGGCGCAGCCAACAAGCGTACCGGTCATGCAAGCCAAAAGCGGGATGGTATGCGATATGCTGCCGGGGCTGAGGGCGAGGAAACGCTGCAAAAAGCCGGAAAGTTGCTGCATCGGTTGGTCGGCCTTTCTGTTATGGGGGCGATTATACCCTGTCCGGAATGTAGAAAGGATCATCAGGGCGGGCAAGGCTTTGTAGCGGATTCGGTGCGATATCCTGGAGGATGGGGGATGGCGCAGCCTTGCGGGTTTGGAATAGTGGTCACTGGTGAAATCGCATGGATGCGCAGCCATGATGCAGGGCTGGATGGCGGAAAACGGCGGATGTACGGGGTGTTGCGGGATGCAGGGCGGGATGTGCCGAAGGTTTTCTGCCGGGTGGTATGGGATCGAAGAGTCTGATTTCGTTAACGCATCCTTATAGGTTCTCCTAGAATAGTCCAACTGGATAGGGTGGCCCGTGGCCTGTGTTTGCAACGGGCCTGTTCGCTATGGGGTAAGGGCGCGGCGAATGCCGCGCCGGGGATAAGGACCGGTATGGCCTTGCTTGGCAAAATCCGGCCTGCACAAAAGATGCAGGACCGCGAGGGAGATCGCACACCGCTGGAACGGTTGTTCTGGCGCTCGATCGCTATTGTCGGCGGGTTCAGCATGGTGATCAATTTCCTGAATATGGTTATCCCGATTTATTCGATGCAGGTGTTTGACCGGGTGCTGTCCAGCCGCAGCGTCGATACGCTGGCGTTGCTGACGGCGGGGATCGGTATTGTATTGCTGTTTATCGCCGCGATGGAGCAGTTGCGCTCCCGCGTGCTGATCCGTATCGGCACGGCGCTCGATACACAGTTGGGCGGCGATCTGTTTGCCCATGTTGTCTTTAATGCCTCACGCGGGGTTCCAAACCGGCAACGTCCCTTGCGCGATTTGTATGGTTTGCGCGGGTTTCTGACCGGATCGGGGCCGTTTGCCCTGATCGATTTTTTGTGGGCGCCGGTTTATATCGGTGTTGTTTTCATCTTTGACTGGCGATTGGGGATGGTGGCCTGTGCGGGGGCGGTCATCCTGATCCTGATTGCCTTTGTTAACGAAGCCTCGGCAAAGATTTCGGTTGACCGGTCCGAGGAATCCCATAATCGCGGCATGGCGCAAGAAGAAACCTATGTGCGCAATGCCGAGGCGATGGAAGCCATGGGCATGACCAGTGCTGCCCGGCAACGCTGGCAGGCAGAACAATCCGACTCGCTTTACTGGGAATCACAGGCCAGTCGCCGTGTCGGCACATCGACCACCCTGTCGCATTTTGTCCGCCTCGCCATGCAGGTCGCCTTTATCGGCACCGGTGCCTATCTGGTGCTGACCGAAAGCATTACGATTGGCATCATGGTGGCCTCGATGATTTTGGGTATGCGCGGCCTGGCCCCGTTTGACGGGGCGGTGGGGGCGTGGCGGTCATGGTCGGCGGCGCGCAATTCGTTTGAACGCCTGAACCGTATTTTACTGGAAAAAAATCCGCAACGTGCTGTCCCGCGCCAGTTGCCGCAGGGCATGGCGGTGACGGTGGATCGTCTGGTTTTTGCCCCGCCCAACAGCCGGAATGTGTTGTTCAAGGGATTTTCCTTCAAGGTCGGGCCGGGGCAGGTGATTGGCATTGCCGGGTTTAACGGTGTTGGTAAAACGGCCCTGTTGAAACTGATTATTGGCATATGGTCGCCGGGGTCAGGATCGGTCAAGCTGGACGAGGTTGAGGCATCAAAGCTGGATCGCGCCCTGATCGGACCGCAGATTGGTTATCTGGCGCAAAATCCGTTTCTGTTTCCCGGTACCATTGCGGAAAACATCGCCCGGCTGGGTAATGCCGGGATGAAGGATATCGTGCAGGCGGCCGAACTGGCCGGGGCGCATAAATTCATTCTCGATCTGGCCGATGGGTATGAAACGCGGCTGGATCGCGGTGGCAGCAATCTGTCTGGCGGTCAACGCCAACTGATTGCGCTGGCCGCGGCCCTGTATGGCCGCCCGCGTTTGTTGTTGCTTGATGAACCGACAACCGCCCTTGATGATGGCGGTGTGAAGCAGATGGCGGTCTTGCTGGAAATTGTCCGCCGAGCCGGGATCACCACCTTTATCGTCAGTCACGAACGCGCTGTTCTGACACGCACCGATGCCATCATTGCGATGGCCAATGGTCAGATTCAGGTGGTGCCGGTACGCGGGGCCGATTTGCAGGCATCCTCCGGCCCGGCAGCGCAGCCCGATATGCCACAGGCAGCGACGGGAAACGCCGCCGGAACAGCTGACGGGCAAATGCGTATCACCCCGAAAAAGATTACTGTTCCCAATCGGGCGGTTGCTGCGCACTCCGAACAGAAGCCCGCGGCCCCTGCGGATGCGGTGAAAACGGCACCCCGTTCAACGCCGGGTGGCACCATGATGACCATGCGCCCGGTCGATCCGGAACGTCAGGGTAAAAAAGCCGCAAGTGCAGGCACAAAGCTGAGCCAGCGCAAAACCGTGCGCGAAGCAACCCGCACACCGCCAGAACCGCCAATTGTGACGCCGCCACGTCCAAAACCCGGACAAAAACCGGAATTGCGGGTGGTGGAAGGTTCGGGGCGACGACGCGGGGGCGGCGCATGAACGGTGTGCAACTTCCCGAAACACGGGTGCTTGATACCGATGTCAGGCCGCTGGTGCGGCTGGGCCTGTTGATTCTGATTATTGGTTTCGGGTCGATTTTTGTGTGGGCGGCGACGGCGCGGGTCAATTCGGCGGCAACCGCAACTGGCGTGGTTGCGCCGTTTTCGGGGCGGCAAACCATCCAGCATCTTGAAGGCGGAATCATTCGCGCAGTTCTGGTGCGCAACGGCGCAAGGGTTACGGCAAACGAATCCCTGATCCTGCTGGATGAAACCCGGGCCAGCGCGACCTATGAATTATTGTCCAAGCGCCATCTGAATGCGATAGCTACCCAGGCACGGCTGATGGCCGAACGCAATGGCGATGATATGTTGCAATTGCCCGCAATTCTGGATGATCCATTGCATCGCGATATTGTGACGGCGCAAACCGAGCTGTTTCAAAGCCGCACCAAGGCCTTTCACGGCGAATTAGCCCTGTATGACGAGCAAATAAAGGAACAGCGCCGCGAAATTATCGGCATTCGTGAACAAAAAACCGCCGCCGAACAACAGGTGGGCATTGTCAAGGAAGAACTGGCGATGGTCAAACCAATGGTCGATCTGGGATATGAACGGCGGACGCGCTTGCTGTCGCTGGAAAGCCGTTTGGTAGAGGTTTTGGGCAATATTGGCCGTTTTGCCAGCGACATCGCCCGCACCGAACAGCAAATTCAACAGGTCCGGGCCGGTCAGGCACAGTTGCTGCGCGACCACTTGCAGCAAATCAACACCGAATTGCGCGACATTCAGGCAGAATTGTCGGATTTGACGGAACGGTTGCGTTCGGCACGTGATGTGTTGGATCGATCCGTAATTCGTGCGCCCCGTGAAGGAACGGTGACCAATCTGCAATTCACCACCGTGGGTGGGGTGATTCCGCCTGGTGCGCAAATTCTTGATATCATTCCCTTTGATGACCGTCTGGTGATTGAGGGGCGCATCTCGCCCAATGACATTGATGTGGTGGTGCCGGGTTTAAGTGTAAATATCCGCATTACCGCTTTTAGCCAGCGCTGGTTTGCGCCGGTCAAGGGGGTGGTGATGGATGTGTCCCCGGACCGTTTGACTGACCCTGACGGGCGGGCCTATTTTCAGGCGATGGTTGAAATTGATGCCGAAAACCTTGCTGAACATGAAGGCATGGCGCTTTATCCTGGCATGGCGGCGCAGTTGGAAATCGTCACCGGAGCGAGAACGATTCTTTCCTATCTGTTTGCTCCGATTACCGAGAGCTTTGATCGCGCATTTCGCGAACAGTGATTGAATTTAATAACGTATAGGACGCTATTCGATCCTATACAATCTGACAAATCCTGACAAAATCAAACTATCTCCCGTAATCTGCTCTTAAATCACAGAAATAGCCAAAAAACGGTTGTTTTTCGTCGATTATTGGGCGATCTTTGAAAAAGTGATTCTATACGGTTGTATATTAGATTTTGGGCGGAAACATACGCCCATCCGGCATATCTCTTAAATCCCATGTAGGGAGTTTGTCTTTGGGCTCGCCCGCCGATCAGGATGATGGCCTCGGCCTCACCGATATGGATATCGAACAGATACTGGATGGCCGCACGGAAGAGAATTCCGATGCGGGCGTTTCTGATTCCGGTTCGGTTTTTCCGTCGGCTTTCGGGCAACCTTCCACAGCGACCCAGATTTTTACCAATATCCAGAATGTCATTGGCACGGCTTATGACGATGTTCTGATTGGCGATGATGCCGACAATTCCCTGTCGGGCGGGGCGGGGGACGATGTTCTGGTATCCGGGGGTGGTTCTGACCGGATGAGCGGCGGCGAAGGCCGTGACACCTTTGTGTTCCGGTCTGGTTTTGATCGCGACATTGTGACTGATTTCAACCCGGCAGAAGACATGCTGGCGTTTGAAAATCTTGGTGTTACCAGTTTTGCCGATCTGGTTTCTCTGGTAGTGAATGACGGGCAGGGAAACACTGTCATCACATTTGCCACCGGGGATGTTTTGATTCTGCAAGGGGTTGCCGTTGCGGACTTGATCCCGGCAAATCTTGTGGATGCCCCGGCGATTGTTACGCTGGCCGATGAGGCTTCCGGCGGTGATGCAAATTCCGGCAATGTGACCGAAATGACTGGCACATCGGGCGATGATACGATTGCCGGGCAGGGCGGTTCGGATGTTGTCGATGGCGGCACGGGTAACGACACCCTGTCTTTTGCCGGGGCGGATGCCGGTGTGTCGGTTGATGTGGCAACGGGTATTGCGGCCACTGTATCGGGTGGCGATACGGTGGTTTTTGAGAATATCGAAAACATCATCGGTTCGGATTTTGATGATGTCATTACGGGCGATGAAGATGACAATGTTCTGCTGGGCGGCGCCGGGAATGATACATTTGCGCCGGGCGGCGGTCATGATGTCATTGATGGCGGTTCGGGGAGCAACAGTCTTGATTTCAGTGATGCCGATCAGGGGCTGATCGTTGATCTGGAGGCAGGGCAAGCCGAAAGCGATTCGACGGCACCGGTTACGGACGATATTTCGGGCGGTCAGAATGATGACAGTCCGGTTTCTGGTGAAGATGATGGTGTTGATGGGGGCGCATCCCCCCCTGATACCGGTTCGGGCGATATCGTCGAAGATGGTCGTGCTGCGGATGAAGCAGGCGACGACAATCCTATTTCGGAAACTGCCGATGCTGACACCGGCAATGGTTCGGATGTGCCGGATGCAGATGATGCGTTGTCCTCCGATGATGAGTCGGGGGCTGTTGCTGACGGCGCCGATGGTGCCGCCGACGAAGATGGCGGCGAACTTGCTGCCGGGTCTTCTCAGGATGATGTGGGCGATAACGTTGGGGATGAAGGCGTAGAACCTGACGAAACCGTTCTGACGCCGGAAAGCGAAGAAATTCCGGCTGGGTCAGGTGGGGGTGCTGACACCGGGCAGCAGGAAGGCAATCTTGGCACCGGTTCTGGTGCAGGCGATACGCCTGTATCTGGTAGTTCATCGGATCATCAGGATGACGATATTCTGTCGGATGAAACCGGTGAGGGGAATGCCACCGACGGCAGTGACCCGGAAACCGGCCTGGAAGCGGGTGATGCACCCGGCGATCCGTCGGGTGCGGATGATGTTCCGGCCAGTGCTGGCGATGAGGGCGAGGCATCGTCTGCTGAAGATGTCTCCGGCGATGCTGAAACAGAGTTCGGTAATTCTGAAAACGATGAAAACCCGATTTTGGCCGGTGGTGAAACCGGCGGGGAATACACCACCGACGGCAGTGACCCGGAAACCGGACTGGAATCGGGTGATGCACCCGGCGATCCGTCGGGTGTGGATGATGTTTCGGTCAGTGCCGGTGATGATGATGAGGCATCGCCCGCCGGCGATGCCGAAACAGAGTCCGGTGATTCTGAAAACGATGAAAATCCGATTTTGGCCGGTGATGAAACTGGCGGGGAAGACACCACCGACGGCAGTGATTCGGAAACCGGACTGGAAGCCGGTGCAAATGACGATGTCGGTTCCACCAGTGATCCGGTGGCCGGTGATGCGGGCGGCGATGTTCTGGACGGCGGAGATGAAGAAAACACCGGTTCCGGAGCGCTTTTGGGTGATGCCGCCGATCCGGAGGATGCCGGGTCGAGTGATGGTCCCGCCGATGATGGCGGGGCATTGCAGGGAATCGATCCGGAAAATGGGGGCGAAAGCGACCCGATCGTTACCGGCACCATTCAGAATGACATCCTGAATGGCACATCGGGTGATGACATTATATTTGGCGGTGTTGGCGATGATACCCTGCAAGGCGGTGCGGGTAACGATACCCTGTCGGGCGAAGCGGGCAATGATATTCTACAAGGTGGTGCCGGTAACGATATTCTAACTGGCGGAAGCGGTAACGACACCCTTCAGGGTGCTGATGGCGATGATATTTTATCGGGCGACGCAGGCGATGACGTTTTGCAGGGCGGTGCGGGCAACGATACGCTGTTTGGTGGTGACGGGAACGACATCCTTCAGGGCGGTGCAGGCGACGATTTCCTTCAGGGCGGCCTTGGCGACGACCATATTCAGGGTGGTGCCGGCATTGATACGGTGTCCTATCAGGATGCGGTTGCCGGGGTTGATGTCAATCTGGCGACGCAAACGGCCATTGGTGGTGCTGGTAATGATCTCGTCCAGATGGTTGAAAATGCTATCGGGTCGGATTTTGATGACCGGATTACCGGCGATGCGGGCGACAATATCCTGTCGGGCGGCGATGGCATTGATACCCTGACCGGTGGTGCGGGCAACGATACCCTGACCGGCGGTGCCGGGGTTGATGATTTTTACCTGACCGAAGGTTTCGGCGATGATGTCGTCACCGATTTCACCGCAGGTGAGGATATTATTGATCTGTCGCGTTTGGGTGTTGCCAGTTTCGAGGCATTGACACCGATGATCGCCGGTGACGGTGCGGGCAATACCGTCATTACCTTTACCAATCATGGTACGCTGACCCTTGAAGGTGTTGCGCCGGATGCCCTGACTGCCGACAGTTTTCGCGGATTTGGCCGTGTTTATGGCGATGACGGCAATGACACGATCATCGGCACCGACGGCGAAGATGCGATTTATGGTTTTGCCGGTGACGACATCCTGTCAGGCGGGGCAGGGAATGACGTGCTGTCCGGTGGTTTGGGTGACGATACGCTGATTGGCGGTGCTGGCGATGATACGCTGCGCGGTGAAGATGGCGTTGATACCGTTGATTACAGTGGTGCCAATGGCAGTGTAACCGTCGATCTTGCCGCCGGAACAGCCAGCGGTGCCGATGGCAACGATATTCTGGATCGTATTGAAAATGTAACCGGGTCGGGTTTTGACGATATTCTGACCGGCGATTCCGGTGCCAACCTTCTGCGGGGCGGTGCCGGTGATGACACGCTTTATGGCGGGGCTGGCAACGATATTCTGGATGGCGGGGTGGGAAATGATACCTTCTTTGCCGAGGCCGGAAACGACACCTATAGCGGTGGTGCGGGTATCGATCATCTCGATCTAAGCAGCCTTGATGTGGATATCGGCGTCAACATGAATGCCGGAACAGTGATTTCCGGGGCTGAAACTGACCTGATCAGTGGTATTGAAAACATCACCACCGGCAGTGGCAACGACACCGTAACCGGTGATGGCCAGGACAATATCATCACGACCAATGATGGCGATGACCTGATTGTTGGCGGGGCTGGCAATGACACGATTGATGGTGGGGCCGGGTCCGATACCGTGTCCTATGTCGATGCCGGAACGGTGGATGTCGATCTGAATACCGGGATTGCGGTGGCTGATCACGGTACCGATACGCTGTTTAATATTGAAAATATTACCGGGTCCAATGGTGCCGACCGGATCGTCGGGAATGATGAAGATAATCGGCTTGATGGTTTAGACGGTGCCGATCAACTGATTGGCGGCGGCGGCAATGATGTTCTGCGCGGTGGTGCCGGCAACGATATTCTGGAAGGTGGCACTGGCAATGACACCCTTTTGGGCGGCGAGGGTGTTGACACCCTGCGCGGGGGTGAGGGTGATGACACGCTGGATGGCGGTGCCGGTCACGATACCGCAGATTATGCCTATGTGACAGGCGATATGAGTGTCGATCTGGCGGCAGGAACGGCGGTCGGTGAAGGAAATGATACGCTGATCGGAATTGAAGATGTCATTACCGGTAGCGGCGACGATATCATCTCAGGTAACAGTCAGATTAACCGAATTGATGCGGGGACTGGCGATGATACGGTTCTGGGCAGCGAAGGTAACGATACGCTGGATGGCGGCACCGGGAATGATACGGTTTCGTATGAGCGGATTTCAGGGAATGTGGTGATTGATGTTGCCGCCGGAACCGTGCGTGGCGAAGGCTTTACCAATACGGTTGCGAATTTTGAGACCTATGTCGGGGGCAGTGGCAACGATACCCTGATCGGCGGTTCCGGCAATGATATTTTGACGGGCGGCGCAGGCAGCGACGTCTTTGTGATTTCTGCGGAAACCGGACAGCATGTCATCACTGATTTCGATCCGGCAACCGACCAGATCGATGTTCGTGCCGATGGCCTTAAAATCTTTGGCGATGTTGCGCCAATGATTGGCGTCGATGCCGACGGCAATGCGACCATTACCTTTGGGGATGGTGTTCTGACATTGTCGGGAGTGTCGCCGGATGATCTGAATGCGAATAATTTTGTCGGTATTCGTGGCCTTGAAGGCACGGAAAACGCTGATATTCTGACCGGAACATCGCGCAGCGACATCATTGACGGTCTTGCCGGTGACGACACCATCGATGGCGGGGCTGGAAATGATACGCTTTTGGGCGGCGATGGCAGTGACACGCTGATTGGCGGTACGGGCAACGATACGCTGGATGGTGGCAATGGTGCTGATACTGCTGATTATTCCGGACGGTCAGCCGGGGTCACTGTCGATCTTGAAGATGGTACCACCACGATAGGCAGCGAAACCGATACCCTAATCAGCATCGAGAACGTATCTGGTGGTCAGGGCAATGATATTTTGTTGGGGGACAGCGGCAACAATACCCTCTGGGGCCATGATGGCGACGACGTTCTGTGGGGGGGAGACGGTGCTGATCATCTGATGGGCGGTTCAGGCCACGATACGTTGGGTGGCGGCCTGGGTGACGATATTCTTGACGGCGGAAGCGGTAATGACACCGTGACCTATGCAGACATTACCGAAAGTGTGCAGATGAATTTGATGACCGGCACAGCAACCGGTGGCGGTGGTTCAGACACTTTGTCAAGAATCGAGAATGCCATTGGGTCGGCTGGTGATGATCATATTATCGGCACTGACGGTTCCAATACCCTTCAGGGTGGCGAGGGGAATGACACCCTTGATGGCGGTTTTGGCAATGACGTGCTGAGCGGTGGCGATGGGGCGGATGTTTTTGTGTTCCGCAAGCCGGTCATCAATGCGAACGGAATATCCACAAATTATAGCGACAGGGTGACAGATTTTGATCCGGCAATCGACCAGATTGATTTGTCATCCTTTGGTATTCCCAACTGGGAAGCCTTGCAAAAACACATCACCACCAATGCGTCCGGTGATGCCGTTATCCAGATTGACGGTGCGACCATTACGCTTTCCGGTGTCAGTCCGGATACCTTGGGTAGTGGCAGTTTTGTCGGTATCGAAAGCCTTGGCGCATCTGAAAACAATGATGAGATTCAGGGTACAGGTTTTGCCGAAATCATCGACGGCCTTGCAGGTGACGACATCATTCGCGGCGGTGGTGGTGACGATACCCTGTTTGGCGGCGAGGGGAACGATACATTGTCCGGGGACGCGGGCAATGACCTGATTGATGGCGGGGCCGGTCGCGATGCGGTCGATTACAGCGCGTCTGGCAGTGGCGTCACCGTCGATCTCGCCGTGGGGACCGGTGGTGCCGGTACATCCAGTATGGATACCCTGATCAGCATCGAAGATGTGTATGGATCGGACTTTGCCGATACCATCACCGGGGATGCCGGGGCCAATCATCTGGTTGGTAATGGCGGGAATGACATTCTGTCGGGGGGCGCAGGCAATGATACCCTTGATGGCGGAACCGGGAATGACATCCTGACCGGTGGAGAAGGTGATGATACCCTGATCGGTGGGGCGGGGAACGATACAGCATCATATGCCGAGGCAATCGGCGATGTGGTGGTCGATCTGGTCAGTGGCACGGCAAGCGGCGATGCGGGCAATGATGTGCTGTCGGGTATCGAGAATATCATTGGCGGATCGGGTAACGATATTCTGATTGGAGATGCAGGCGATAATATTCTGCGTGGTGGTGCAGGTAACGATACTCTGATTGGCGGGGCGGGGAACGATACGGTCGATTATTCCACATCTGCCCCGGTCCGTGTCGATTTGTCGGTCGGAACAGCCAGCAGCGCCGATGGCAATGATATTCTGTCCGATATCGAAAATGTAACCGGATCGTCTGGCGACGACATCCTGATTGGCGATGCCGGAATCAATACCCTGATCGGTGACGGGGGGAACGATACCTTTGTATCGGGGGCCGGGAACGATGTGATGACTGGCGGCAGTGGTGCCGATGTTTTCGTAATCAATCCCGGCGACGGACAGGATGTGATCACCGATTTCAACGTTCTTGTTGATAAAATTGATATTCAGGCTCTGCCCGTAGATTCCTACGGCGCGTTGCGCGATATGATGACGATTGATGCGAATGGCAATGTCGTCGTCAATTTCGGGGAGGGCAACAGCCTGACATTACTTGGCGTTCCGATGGGCGCAATCAACGCGAATATCTTCGTCGGCGTCCGCGATTTGGTAGGGACAGATGGCGATGATGTGCTGTCGGGAACCGATGGCGACGATGTGCTTTCGGGGCTTGATGGCAACGATACGCTGATTGGCGGTGTCGGTGACGACACGCTTTATGGTGGGGCGGGTAATGACCTTTTGTCCGGGGGCGGTGGTAACGATACGCTTGATGGTGGGGCGGGGATTGATGCGGCTGATTATCGCCTTGCCGAAGGGACAGTGAACGTTAATCTTGAACAGGGTATCGCCAGTGGTGCACATGGCGAGGATCGTCTGATCAATATTGAAAATGTGGTCGGCGGGGCCGGTAACGACATTCTGATCGGCGATGTGGGCGACAATATTCTGGATGGCGGGTCCGGTAACGATACTCTGACTGGTGGGGCGGGGAACGATACGCTGTTTGGGGGAACCGGTGCCGATACCGCTAGCTATGCCGGTGTGGAAGGTGCGGTTAATGTTGATCTGGCCGCATTTGCCGCGACCGGGGCGGCAGGGAACGATGTTCTGGTCAGCATCGAAAATGTTACCGGCGGCAATGGTGACGATGTAATTTCCGGCGATGCCGGGGACAATGTGCTGGTCGGAATGTCAGGCGATGACCGTCTGATCGGCGGCGGTGGCAATGACACACTGGATGGGGGCATGGGCCGCGATACGGTGGATTATACTGGTGCCACCAATGCCGTGAATGTCGATCTGGTTACCAGTATTGCAACGGGTGATGGTCTCGATACCCTGATCAGTATTGAAAATATCGATGGGTCGACCTTTGGCGATGTGCTGACCGGCAACAATTTGGACAATATTCTGAACGGTTTTGCGGGTAACGATACCTTGTCCGGCGGCGGTGGCAACGATACGCTGGATGGCGGAACCGGGGACGATCTGCTGATGGGTGGCACAGGCGCGGATACCCTGATTGGCGGCGATGGCAATGATACGGCGTCCTATGCCGATATTCCGGCGCGGTTGGGGGCGGCGACCCAGGGCGTTAGCGTTGATCTTTCTGCCGGTACCGCCAATGACGGGACAGGAATTGATACCCTGATCGGCATTGAAAACGTCACCGGATCGGTACGTAACGATGTTTTGGTCGGGGATGATAACGCCAATATCCTTGATGGCGGTGCCGGTGATGACATCCTGATCGGCGGGACTGGGGATGATACCCTGATTGGTGGCGAGGGTACTGATACAGCGGTTTATGCCGGTGCGCATGGTGCGGTAACGGTCAATTTGCAAGCCGGGACGGCCAGTGGTGCTGATGGCAATGACAGTCTGGCGTCGATTGAAAATGTCACCGGGTCGGACTTTGATGACGTTCTGACCGGCGATGCAGCCGACAATATTCTGTCTGGCGGGGCGGGTAACGACACCCTTGATGGGGGCGCTGGCGACGACACCATACTTGGTGGCGCCGGTGACGATGTTCTGCGTGGTGGTGCCGGACGCGATGCCGTCGATTATGCACAGGTTGCAAGCGCGCAAATCATCAATCTGGCCGACGGTACGGCAACCGGTGGCGATGGCAATGACGTCCTCGACGGGTTTGAAGACGTCATTGGCACCGCCTATAACGATGTCATTACCGGCAATGCTGCCAATAACAACCTTGTCGGAGGGGCTGGCGACGATACGCTGGATGGCGGGGCTGGCGACGATATTCTGGATGGCGGAACCGGTGACGATTTGTTCATCGGCGGGGCTGGCAACGATACCTATCTGGGCGGGGCTGGCAACGATACGGTTGATTTCGGCGCCGTTGCCGCAGCGGTCAGCATTGATCTTGCCGCCGGGACCGCAATGGGGGCAGCCAGTGGCGCAGATGTCCTGACCGGCATCGAAAACATTATTGCCACCGGTTTTGACGATGTTGTGACCGGCAATGACGATAACAACGTCATTCGGGCCGGTGACGGCAACGATACGGTTTCGGGGGGCGGTGGCAACGATACGCTGTCAGGTGAAGCTGGAAATGACGTTCTTCTGGGCGGTGACGGCGACGATGTTCTGGACGGCGGGGCGGGTGATGACCTTCTGATTGGTGGGGCGGGCAATGATACGCTGGATGGCGGTGATGGCATCGACACCGTTTCCTATGCCGACACCGTGCAGGGTGTGACCGTCAATCTGACAACCGGGAGAGTGACCGGTGATGGTGTGGACCGTCTTGCCAATATCGAAAATGTCACGGGCTCCGATTTTAATGACCTCATCATCGGTGATAGCGGCGATAACCTTTTGCAAGGTGGTCTGGGTGACGATACCCTGACGGGCGGCGGTGGCAACGATACGCTGGATGGCGGTGACGGGCGCGACATGGTTGACCTGTCGGTCAACGGCAATGATGTGACAATCGATCTGTCCGCCGGAACCGCGACCGATGGGACTGATACTGATACCCTGATCAGCATTGAAGATGTACGCAGTGGCGCTGGCAATGACATCCTGATCGGCAATGACGTCGCCAATCGTCTGGAAGGCGGTTCCGGTGACGATACCCTGCTGGGCGGCGGCGGTAACGATATGCTTCTGGGCGGTGAAGGCAACGACACGCTGGATGGTGGCGCTGGTGATGACATCCTGATTGGCGGAGCGGGCGATGATGTCCTGCGCGGCGGAGATAGTTTCGATACTGCGTCCTATGCCGATCTGTCCGGACCGATTACCGTCGATATGGAAAACAATCTTGTCACCAGTGCGACGGGCCATGACACGCTTGACAGTGTCGAAGCCGTCATTGGTTCGTCTGGCAACGATACTTTTCTTGGTAGCAGTGGCAGCGACACCTTTGACGGCGGTGCAGGCAATGATTTCTTTGATGCCGGTACTGGCGATGATCGTCTGACAGTGGGTGCGGGGAATGACACGGTGATGTTCCGGATTGGGGATGGCAATGATGTCATTACCGATTTCGGCCTGACTGGTGATGTTATCGACCTGACCGCCTTTAACATCGCCGGTTTTGGTGCATTGCAATCGATGTTTGTCGATGATGGCAACGGCAATACCATCATCCAGTTGAACCCGAACGACTCCATCACCTTGCTGGGCGTTTCGCCCGATCAGCTCGGTCTTGATCATTTCCAGGGCGTTGATGCGCAATTGGGTACCGAAACGCCCGATGAGCTGGTTGGAACCGATGGTGATGACATCATCAATGGTCTTGAGGGTGACGACAGCCTTGAAGGCGGTATGGGCAATGACCGTCTGATCGGTGGCGACGGCGATGATACTCTGAACAGTGGCGATGGTGATGACTGGCTTGTTGGCGGTTCGGGCAATGATGACCTGAATGGCGGTGCTGGTAACGACACCATTGATTATTCCGGGGAAAGTGCGGGGATATTTGCGGATCTGGTCCATAATACCGTGACCGGTGGCGATGGCGATGATGTGCTTTCCAGCATCGAAAATGTCGTGGGAACGCAATTTGACGATATGCTGACCGGTAATGATGATGACAACACCCTCAATGGCGGGGCGGGAAACGACATATTGTCGGGCGGTGATGGCAATGATGTGCTGCTGGGCGGGCTTGGTGATGACACACTGTCAGGTGGCGCGGGTGACGATATCATCAATGGCGGAGCCGGAAACGACACCGTTGATTATTCTGCGGCAAGCCAGGGGGTAAATGTCAATCTGCGGACCGGTGTGGCGACGGGCGAGGGTAACGATACCCTGACGGGCATCGAAAATGTGATTGGTTCCGGTTTCAACGATATTGTTTTCGGCGATGCCGGGAATAACAGGATAGAAACCGGCGCAGGCAACGATGTGGTTAATGCCGGGGCCGGGGATGACATTGTTGTTGCCGGAAGCGGCAGTGACGAAATTTATGGCGGTATCGGCGACGATCAACTGGATGGCGGCGAGGGTGACGATGTCATTGATGGCGGCGCAGGCAATGATGTTCTGGAAGGCGGAGCCGGTGACGATATCGTGCATGCGGGGACCGGGAATGACACCATCATTGGCGGTGCGGGCGATGATATTATCGATGGTGGTGAGGGCATCGATACTGTCGATTATTCCGGCCTGAACAGTTCTGTTTTTGTTGATCTGCGCAATCAGTATTCCGAAAGCGCCGAAGGCATCGACATTATCCGTAATGTTGAACGTGTGATCGGCACCGATTACGCCGACCTGATCATCGGGACTGACGGGGTCAATACCCTTGATGGCGGGTCGGGCAATGACACGCTGATTGGCGGCGCGGGCGATGACATCATCATTACCGGGGAAGGTTCCGATCTTATTGTTGTCGCACCGGGGGGCGGCAGCGACACCATCACCGATTTTGATCCGTCGTCCGACATGATTGATCTGTCGGCCTATGGTATTGATACCTTTGATGAATTGTCATCCAGAATGTTTGCCGATGCGTTTGGCAATACGGTCATTTCGCTGGCGCCGGGCGAAAGCCTGACGCTGGAAGGTGTCGATCCCGATGATCTTTCCGCCGGTAATTTCTATGGCTATGAACGCATCGAAGGTACGGAAAATGATGACGTTCTGAATGGCAGCCAGATCGGCGATGAAATTTACGGGCTGGCGGGTGATGACACCATTTACGGCCATGCCGGGGATGACATCATGAATGCCGGAGACGGCGATGACACCCTGACCGGCGGGGCGGGCGACGATACCCTGCGCGGTGGCGAGGGTAACGATACGGCAAGCTATGCTGATACCGATGGTGACGTTCAGGTGAATCTTGGTGCGGGAACGGCAACCGGGGCTGCGGGCAATGACGTTCTTGACAGCATTGAAAATGTGGTTGGCGGGTCTGGCAACGATGTTCTGATCGGGGATGGCAACAACAATATTCTGGATGGCGGGCAGGGTGACGATACCATCATGGGGGCCGGTGGTGATGATATCCTGATTGGCGGTACCGGGATCGATACTGTTGATTACAGTGATGCGGCGACGGGTGTCACAGTGGATCTGGCCGAAGGAACCGCCGGGGGTGGTGCGGGCAATGACAGCCCGGATGGTTTTGAAAACGTCACCGGGTCGGCATATGACGATGTGATTGTCGGTGATGCCGCCAGCAATGTGATCAATGGCGGTGCCGGGAATGACACATTACAGGGTGGTGTCGGGGACGACACGTTGATTGGTGGTGCCGGTGATGACATCGCCGATTACAGTGACCGCATCGATGATGTTGTCGTCGATCTGTCGCAGGGTACAGCCTTGACCAGTGATGGCAACGATACCCTGATCGAGATTGAAGGTGTAACCGGTGGGACCGGGAATGACACGCTAATCGGATCGGACGGCGATAATATTCTGTCGGGCGGCGTAGGAGATGACGTCCTTGTCGGTGGGGCTGGCAATGACACAATGTCTGGTGGATCGGGCGCCGATACGCTGGATGGTGGTGATGGCGACGATGTTCTGGCATTTGGCGCGGATGGTGTTGTCGGGGCGGGCAGCGTTACCGATCATGTCGGCAGCCCCGGCATTGACGGCACCGGCGATGTTGCCGATATCGCAGGCAAGAATGTCAGCGATGATGTCTTCCTTGGCGGTGCCGGGACCGACACCTTGTTGGCCGGTGACGGCGATGATGCGATTATTCTGGACCGGGATCACGCCAATGGCAGTGCGGCTTCGCCGTCGATTGTCGATATTGAATATATTGATGCCGGTGCCGGGAATGATGTGGTTGACCTGACCAGTTCGGTGCATGGTTATGGCGATGTGACGATTGATGGCGGCGCGGGGGATGACACCTTGTGGTCGAATGCCGGAAATGACGTGATTTTCGGTGGCGATGGCAATGATTATATCGACGGCGGTGCGGGCGACGATACCGTGTTGGGTGGTGCTGGTGACGACATCGTGCTGGCCGGTGCCGGGAATGATGTTCTGGATGGTGGAACGGGTGCTGATACGCTGGATATGAGTGCGGCCCTTGGCGGTGCGAGGGTTGATCTGGCGGCGGGCACGGTGCATTCGGTGGAAACCGGTTTTGATACGGTTTCGGATTTTGAAAATGTCATTGGTTCGGTCGGCAATGATGTGATTACCGGTGATGCGGGTGATAACATCATTGACGGTGCGGCGGGCGATGACACGATTATTGCCAGTGCGGGCAACGACACCCTGACTGGTGGCAACGGGATTGATACCCTTGATCTGTCCGTGGCGGCGTCCGGTGCGACGGCTGATCTGTCGGCAGGCACGGCAAGCAGTGCCGAAACCGGTTCGGACATGGTTTCGGGTTTTGAAAATGTCATTGGTTCGGCTGGCAATGATGTTATCACCGGCGATGCGGGTGATAACATCATTGATGGCGGCGCAGGCGATGACACGCTGTCAGGCGGGGATGGCAATGATACCCTGACAGGCGGAGAAGGTGCCGATACCTTTATCTTCGCCGATGGTGGGGATGATGATCTGGTCACCGATTTCAATCCATCCGAAGATCGTATTTCCCTGCAAGATACCGGCATTACGGCATGGAGCGACCTTTTGCCGTTGCTGTCAGAAAATACAGCAGGCCATGCCGTGATCTCCCTGCCGTCGGGTGGTACGGTCACATTGATGGATGTGGCGCTGGACGATCTTGCGCCGGATCATTTTGTAGGCATCGAAAATACAGGGACGCCAAATGACGATACCCTGACTGGCGGGGATGGTGATGACGCCATTGATGCCGGTGCCGGTGACGATGTTGTTGCAGGTGGTGACGGCAATGATGTGATTGACGGTGGATCGGGTAACGATACGCTAAGCGGTGGTGCTGGTAACGACACATTGTCGGGGGGACCGGGTGCCGATACGCTGGATGGCGGCGATGGTGACGATGTTCTGGAATTTGGCGCGGATGGTGTCGCCGGGGTGGGCAGTCTCACCGATCATGTCGGCAGCCCCGGTGTCGATGGAACCGGTGAAATTGCCGATATCGCGGGCAAGAATATCAGCGACGATGTGTTCCTTGGCGGCGCAGGGAACGATACCTTGCTGGCTGGTGACGGCGATGATGCGATCATTCTGGATCGGGATCATGCCAATGGTGGTGCGGCTTCGCCGTCGATTGTCGATATTGAATATATCGATATCGGTGCCGGGAATGACGTGGTTGACCTGACCAGCGCCGTGCATGGTTATGGCGATGTGACGATTGATGGTGGTGCCGGGAATGACACCTTGTGGTCGAATGCCGGAAATGACGTGATTTTCGGTGGCGATGGTAACGACCATATCCACGGTGGCACAGGCGACGACATTCTTGATGGCGGTGATGGCAACGACATTTTGGACGGTGGTCTGGGCGACGATACTGTTTCGGGCGGTGCCGGGGATGACATCGTGCGAGCTGGTGCCGGAAATGATGTGCTGGATGGCGGCGCGGGTACTGATACGCTCGATATGAGTGAGGCCCTTGGCGGTGCGATAATTGATCTGTCTGCCAGTACGGCAAGCAGTGCCGAAACCGGTTCTGATACGGTTTCGGGTTTTGAAAATATCATTGGTTCGGCTGGTAATGATGTGATCATCGGCGATGCGGGTGATAACATCATTACCGGTGGTGAAGGTGACGATACGCTGAATGGCGGTGCTGGAAATGATATTCTGACCGGTGGAACCGGGGCAGATACCTTTGTCTTTGCCGATGGTCCGGATGCCGATCTTGTAACGGATTTCAATCCGGCTGAAGATGTTATTTCCTTGCAAGATACCGGCGTTACGACATGGAGCGATCTGTTGCCGCTGCTGTCGCAAAATGCTGCCGGGGATGCGGTGATTGCCTTGCCTGCTGGGGGGGCGGTGACGCTGGCGGGGATTGCCCTGTCGGCCTTGACCTCGGATATGTTTGTCGGCATTGAAAATACCGGCACGCCAAACGACGATACCCTTGCCGGGGGCGAAGGTGATGACGAGATTGATGCCGGGGATGGCAGTGATACGGTCGATGGTGGCACAGGCAACGATGTCATTGATGGCGGTGCGGGTGACGATACGCTGAATGGTGGCACAGGCAATGACACGCTGGATGGGGGTTCCGGCGACGACGTTCTGTCCGGTGGTCAAGGCAATGATACCCTGTCGGGCGGATCGGGTGCAGATACCCTTGTGGGCGGGGATGGTGACGATACGCTGATTTATGGTGCGGATGATGTTGCCTCTGGCCAGTCGGTGAGCAATGAGGGTAGCCCGGATGTGCCGGGGACTGGTGCTGTTGTCGATATCAGCGACAAAAATGTTTCCGATGATACCTATATCGGTGGCGAGGGGCAGGATACGCTGGTGATGGGTAGCGGCAACGATGCCCTGATTCTGGATGGCAGCAAGGTTGCCGGATCCGCTGAACCTGAAACTCGTCAGTTTGGTATGACATCGCCGGGCAGTGCCGCAGAAATGCAGGCCGCCTGGCAGGATGCCGGTTTGTATGCCTTTGATTTTGGTACGCCGCATGTCGATGAAAACGGCAAACTGATACTGGGGAACGCCAATGACAGTATTGCCTATGATGGGCGCGGCATTGGCAATAATGGCGGGTCGCCCGCAGGTAACCAGATAAACCATGATGCCGGAACCGGCCAAAGTGAAACCATCGTTGTCGATCTGGGAACAAATGCCAGCATGGCGCGGGTTCAGGTTTCCAATCTGATTGCCAACGAGGAAGACGGCGAAACCGGTCGCTGGCAGGCATTCGACGCCGATGGCAATCTGGTCGGTGAAGGCATTTTGGATGCCGGAACAGTAATCTATACGCCGGGCGATAACGGTGCCGGATATGCCGATATTGCGATTGTCGATGCGACGGGCAATCCCGTTGCGTTCCGCTATCTCAGCTTTAATGCTGAACCCTATGCCATTCCGGAAAACAATCCGTTGGGTGATAGCAGCGATTTCTTTGTCCGGTCGATCAGTTTTGAAACGTTGCCTGATTCCGAAGCCGGAGCACGGCTTGACGGGATTGAAACCATCATGGCCGGTGATGGCCATGATGTGATTGATCTGACCAGCGAGACGCTCAGCTATGGCGACGTCTTTATTGATGGTGGCAATGGCAATGACGTGATCTGGGCCAATGCCGGGAATGACACCCTGACCGGCGGTGCCGGAAACGATGACATCTATGGCGGTGCCGGGAACGATACGCTGGATGGCGGGATCGGCAATGACATGCTGGATGGCGGCGTTGGCAACGATACCCTTCTGGGCGGGGCCGGGAATGACATCCTGCGCGGCGGGGCGGGCGACGACATGATCAATGGCGGCGCAGGCAACGATTATGTTGTCTATGACGATGCCACATCCGGGGTGATGGTTGATCTGGCGAACAACACCGCCACGGGTGGGGGCGGGAACGACAAGATTTATTATGTCGATAACGTCACGGGTTCTGATTTTGACGATGTGCTGATTGGCAATGGCAATGCCAATATTCTGGATGGCGGTGCAGGCAACGATACGCTGCGCGGTGGGACGGGTAATGACACCCTGATTGGCGGCGAAGGTCGTGATGCAGTTGATTACAACACCTCGACAACCGGAGTGAATGTCAACCTTGCCACCGGTAAGGGTCAGGCAGGCAATGCAAGTAACAGCATTGATAGCCTGATTTCGATTGAGGATGTCATCGGGTCAAACCATAACGATATTCTGCGGGGTAATGCAGGGGACAACCTGTTGTCGGGCGGGGCAGGTAATGACACGCTGTATGGCGATGCCGGGGCCGATACGCTGGATGGCGGTGATGGCGTCGATATGGTCAGTTACCAGAATTCCGGCTCCGGTGTTGAAATTTATCTGGGAGATACCGACGCCCATGCCAAAACGCCGGGAGTTGGCGGTCGTGGCTTTGGCGGCGATGCCGAAGGCGATGTTTTGAGCAATATCGAACGTGTTATTGCCTCGGCCCATGACGATTATGTCTATGGCAACAGTGCTGACAATTATGTCGATCTGGGTGCGGGCAACGATATTTTCGATAACCGCGAGGCCGATATCAGCCGCGATACCATTTATGGTGGCGACGGCAATGATACCATCTGGACCGGCGACGGGGCTGACACGCTGTTTGGTGGCAATGGCGACGACAAGCTGTATGGCGAAAAGGGCGATGATACCCTTTATGGCGGTAATGGCAATGACTGGCTGGATGGTGGCGAAGGAAATGATACGCTGGATGGCGGGGTGGGTAATGATACCATCGTCACCGGATCGGGTGCCGACCATATCCTGATCAGCAGCAATACCGGTCACAAGGTCATCACCGATTTCAATACCAGTGTGGATCGTATTTCTCTGACCTCGCTGGGCCTTACGCAATGGTCGCAACTGACGTCACGCCTGTCCGAAGTCAATGGCAATCTGGTGATTGATATTGGTCCGTCCGGGTCGGTGACTTTGCTGGGAGTCCGTTTGAACGCCATTAACCCGGATATGTTTGTCGGCATAGCCGGGCCGGTTGGTCCGACCCAGTTTGACGATTATCTGGTTGGCACCAGTGGCGATGACTACATCAACGCCCTTGCCGGAGATGACACTGTTTATGGCGGTGATGGCAACGATACCCTGAATGGCAATGAAGGCGATGACACACTGTCCGGTGGTTCGGGTGATGATAGCCTATCGGGCGGTATCGGGAATGATACATTGTCTGGTGACGATGGTAATGACAGCCTGAACGGCAATGAAGGCGACGACGTTGTTTCAGGCGGTGCCGGGGATGATACCCTTATTGGCGGTTCGGGTGATGACACGCTGTTTGGTGATGACGGTGGCGATTACATCGACGGCATGGAAGGCCACGACACCATTCATGGCGGCGAAGGCAATGACAGCCTTCTGGGTGGTTCCGGCAATGATGTGATCGACGGTTCAGGTGGCGATGATGTTATCTGGGGCGGTGATGGCGACGATATCGTCAATGGTGATGCCGGTAACGATACCTTGTGGGGGGGTAACGGCAACGACACGCTTTCTGGCGGCGATGGCAATGATCTGATGTTTGGCAATGACGGCCACGACCTTTTGAATGGCGGGGCTGGGAACGATACGCTGGATGGCGGTAATGGCAACGATACCTTTACCACCGGTTCGGGTGCCGACCTGATCATTGTGTCCGGCAATTCCGGCGACAAGGTGGTGACGGATTTTGACCCGGCAGAGGACCGTATTTCGCTGGCAGGGCTTGGTATTACGCAATGGTCGCAACTGACTCCGCGCCTGTCCGATGTCAATGGCAATCTGGTAATCAATCTGGGCGGCGGGACATTGACCCTGCTGGGTGTCGGTCTGGCCCAGGCGACGGCCAGTATGTTTGACGGGGTTGATTCCGGTCCGACACCGTTTGACGATGTGCTGTATGGCACCAGCAACAACGACAACATCAACGCACTGTCGGGTAACGATACGGTTTATGGTCTTGGTGGTCAGGACACCCTGTATGGCATGGCGGGCGACGATACCCTGTATGGCGGGGACGGGAACGACAAGCTTTATGGCGGTGCCGACAATGATGTTCTGGATGGTGGCAGCGGTCAGGATACCCTGTGGGGTGATGACGGCCATGATACCTTGCAAGGTGGTGATGGCGACGACAAGCTGTATGGTGGAAATGGCAATGACGTCCTTGACGGCGGCAATGGCAATGACCGGCTTGAAGGCAATGATGGGGACGATACGCTGTCGGGTGGCTCAGGCGATGATTCGCTTCTTGGCGGTGCCGGAAACGATATCTTGCATGGTGACGCCAATAATGACCGCCTGTGGGGCGGCGACGGGGACGATACATTGTTCGGCGGTACCGGCGATGACAGCCTGAATGGCGATAGCGGAAATGACATTCTGGAGGGCGGGGATGGTCATGATCGTCTGTGGGGTGGATCGGGCGACGATACCCTGACTGGTGGCCTCGGAAATGACTATCTGAATGGCGGCAGCGGCAATGACACCGCAAGTTATGCCGATGCTACGGCGTCGGTTGCGGCAAACCTTGCCTCGGGTAGTGCGTCCGGCGGGGCTGGAACTGATGTTCTGGTGTCGATTGAAAATCTGATTGGCTCGAACTTTAACGATTTTCTGTTTGGCGATGCCGGGGCCAATTTGCTGTCGGGTCTTGACGGCAATGATCTGTTGTCGGGGGGCGGTGGCAATGACAGCTTGCAGGGCGGTGACGGTAATGATTTGCTGAATGGCGGGGCCGGAACCGATTATCTGGATGGCGGGGCCGGCGACGACGAACTGGAATATCATGCCGATGCGGCGTGGACGTCGGGCTATAATGCGAAATATGTCGGCGATCCGGAAAATGGTGGCACCAACGAGCAGATCAATCTTGCCGGATATAAAAGGTCTCAGGATATTTTTGACGGTGGTGACGGGCATGACACGCTGACCATGAGTGCCGGGAATGACGCCCTGTTCCTGCATGACGATCATACCGCCCCCGAAATCTCACCGCGCCTGATTGATGTCGAGGTAATCAATGCCGGAAATGGCGATGATCTGGTCGATCTGAGCAGTGACACCGAGACCTATGGCGATGTCACCATTGATGGCGGCAGTGGCGATGACATTATCTGGTCGAATGCCGGCGATGACCTGCTTTTGGGGGGAGATGGCAACGATACGCTGTATGGCGGATCGGGCAATGATACCCTGTCGGGCGGGGCCGGTCAGGATATTTTGGCCGGAGGTGCTGGCGATGATGTTTTGATGTATCATGCCGACAATGTCTGGAGTTCGCAGTGGCATGCTCTTAATGACGGGTCGCCGGATACGGATAGCCACACAAACACCAATGGCAACGGTCATGGTGGTCATTTCGGCAATGGCTGGGGCCACGGGACGAATGGGGATTCCGGCACCGGCGAATATGTCAACGTTGGTGGCTATAACCAGTCGAACGATATTTTCGATGGCGGCGACGGACACGATACCTTGCGCCTTGGCGATGGCAATGATGCCTTGTTCCTGGCCGATACTGTCAGCGATCCGGGTATTTCACCGCGCATCCGCAATATCGAGGTAATCGAGGCCGGGGATGGCAATGACATCATTGATCTGACCAGCACCTATGAAAGTTATGGCGACGTTACCCTTGATGGCGGCAATGGCAACGACATTCTGTGGAGCAGTTCCGGCAATGATGTTCTGCTGGGCGGGGCGGGGAATGACACGCTATATGGTGGGGCGGGTAACGATACCCTGACCGGTGGGTCGGGCTGGGATGAATTTGTGATGGCGCGCAGCGACGGCCACGACATCATTACTGATTTCACCGCAGGCGAAGACATCATCAATCTGAGCGAATGGAATTTCAGCAATTTCAATCAGGTTTACAATGCCATGACCACCAATGCCGATGGCAATACCATCCTTGATCTGGGCAATGATGCATCGGTGACATTGATGGGGGTGGATCGCAACGATCTGGACGAAAATGATTTTGGTCTTTGACCGGGTTGTCAGTCTGCCGGATAAAAATTGCCGCCGGTTTATTCGGCGGCAATTTGTTTTGGGGGATGTTGTGCTGCATCGGACAGGATCTGACGCAGCATATTCGCATCTGTGATGCGCCGAATGAGTGCAAAAAAATCATCGGCCTCTGCATAGCCGCGACGTAGCAGGGCCATCCATTGTTTTATCCGGCCTGCCTTATGTTCATCATTGTCGGTATCGACCATTAGATCAAGATATGTGACCATCAACTGCAAGATATCCGGCCATTGCCATGTTTTCCATGCCGGTCCACCGGTTCTATCTTTGATTTTCCGGGCAAGATCCGGTGTTGCAATTGCTCCGCGTCCCAGCATGAAAGACGAGCAACCCGAAATATCGCGGCAGCGGATGAAATCTTCGACTGTCCAGATTTCGCCATTGGCTGTCATGGTGATCGAAATTTCTTCGCGAATGCGCGCCAGATATTCCCAATGCGCAGGCGGTTTATAGCCTTCCATTTTGGTGCGGGCATGTACGGTAATATGTTGTGCGCCACCTGCCTCAACCGCCCGGGCATTATCGAGAAACAATTCCTTGTCGGCATAACCCAGTCGGATTTTCGCACTGACCGGAATATCTGCCGGAACAGCGCGGCGCACTGCACGGATGATGTGAAACAGATTGTCCGGGCATTTTAACAGGGATGCCCCGGCTTCGTGCCGGTTTACCGTCTTGGATGGACAGCCAAAATTGATGTCAATGCCCGGTGCGCCCAGTTGTGCGGCAACAACCGCATTTTCCGCCATCAATTGCGGGTCATGGCCCATCAATTGTACCAGAACCGGTTGTCCCGATGCAGTTTTGCCGCCGGTCATCAATTCCGGGCAATAACGGTAAAATACATGGGCGGGGAACAGGTTTTGCGACACACGGATAAATTCGGTGACGCAATGATCAAAGCCGCCGGTCGCGCTCAGCAATTGCCGAACGCGCCAGTCTACCAGCCCTTCCATCGGTGCCAGCACCAGATGCGTCATGATCAATCCATTGTTTCTTTGAGTGTCGCCTTTTACCACATCCTGTTGCCCTGTCCCGGTCAAAAACATAAATCTGCACTGCCCGGATACGTTTTATGCCGAAAAAAAATGATCATTTGACGCATGTCGTTGACGTGCAGGGAAGCCTGATCCAGATTGGGCTTCATCGTTATTGAAGGAGGCATAATTGCTTTATATCATTGAAAAAGCACTGGAAGAAATCGAAGCCATGTCGCGTGAGAAACGCGAAAGTCTGTCGCATCTTGACGCCGAAATTAATGACGCAGTTGAAAAACTGAAAGTGCTGAGAGACAAGCTGGAAGAAAACCGCGAGACGAAATAGGTCGATATGAGAATTGAGGCCCTCCACCCGATATCTACCGGAATATGGCTTATTTGACATTCCGGGATTCGGGTGGGGGGATCATGCGCAGAAGTTCTTCAACTGCCGCCGTGGGGTTGATGATACCGGCCAGAACATCGATCTCGATCGTTTGCAGGCGGGCGGCAACATCGGGGCGGGCGGTAAAGGTTTCCAGCAGGCGATCCCGCAACATGGTGCGCATCCAGTCATGTTGCTGACGGGACCGTTTGGCGGCAAATTCGTCTTCGGTTTCCATGATCTGGCGATGCTGGCAAATCAGGTCCCAGACCTGATCCAGCCCCTCGCGGGTCAGGCTGGAAATCATGATCGATTGCGGGCGCCAGTGTTTGCTGGTTGGTTGTAAAATACGCAGGGCCGATGAATATTCACGTTTGGCCTCCCGCGCTTTGGCCGGGTCGGCATCGGATTTGTTGACGGCGATGACATCGGCAATTTCCAGAACGCCTTTTTTGATCCCCTGCAATTCATCACCCGCGCCGGGCAACATCAGGACCAGGAAAAAATCGGTCATCTGGGCGACCATGGTTTCACTTTGTCCGGCCCCAACGGTTTCGACCAGAACCACGTCAAACCCGGCGGCCTCGCACAGCAAAATCGTTTCGCGGGTCATACGATTGACCCCACCCAGATAGCCGCTGCTGGGCGAAGGGCGGATATAGGCGTTTGGATCGATAGAAAGTTCGTTCATCCGGGTTTTATCGCCCAGAATCGATCCACCGGATCGCGCACTGGTCGGATCGACAGCGAGAACTGCCACTTTTTTACCAAGGCCGGTCAGGTTTTTGCCGAATGCCTCGATAAAAGTCGATTTGCCGACACCTGGCACGCCGGTAATGCCGATGCGGTGTGCACCGCCGGTATTGGGCATCAGGCAGGCCAGAACATTCTGCGCCTGTTTGAAATGATCGGGGTTGCGGCTTTCGACCAGTGTGATGGCACGTGATAAAATGGTGCGATTGCCTGCCAGAACCCCGTCAACAATTTCGTCGGTGGTCAAGCGCCGTCTGCGCACCACCGGTCGCGGCGATGTCCTGCCGGGGCCACCCGATATGGTGCGCAATGTTTCGGTCACGTTGTTCTTTCCCGTCAGGCGGCGTTCGCCGGTGTTGCGGCAATCAGTTTTTCTAGCAGTTCTGATGCCGCTTCGGCAATCACCGTTCCGGGCGGGAAAATGGCCTCGGCCCCGGCGGCAAACAGCCGGTCGAAATCCTGCGGCGGGATCACGCCACCGGCAACAATCATGATATCCTCGCGGCCCAGCTTGTCGAGTTCCTTGCGCAATTGCGGCACCAATGTCAGATGACCAGCCGCCAGTGAACTGGCCCCGACAATATGCACATCGTTTTCAACCGCCTGCTTTGCGGCTTCTTCGGGGGTCTGGAACAACGGGCCGATATCGACATCAAATCCCAGATCGGCAAAGGCGGTGGCGATGACTTTTTGCCCGCGATCATGGCCATCCTGGCCCATTTTGGCAATCAGGATGCGGGGGCGGCGGCCTTCAATTTTCTGGAAATTGTCGATCAGGGTGCCGACTTTTTCCAACGCTTCGTTATTGGCTCCAACCTCGGTTTTATAGACGCCGGCGATGGAGCGGATCACGGCCTGATGACGGCCATAAACCTTTTCAAGGGCATCGGAAATTTCGCCGACCGTGCACATGGCGCGGGCAGCCTGCACGGCCAATTCCAAAAGATTGCCGGTATTGTTTTGGGCCGCATGGGTCAGGGCATCAAGCGCATTGGCAACTGCTGTATTGTCGCGTTCGGTGCGCAGACGTTCCAGTTTGGCAATTTGTTGACGGCGGACTTCTTCGTTATCGACCTGAAGCACATCGACCGGGCGGTCATCGGTGACGCGGTATTTGTTAACGCCAACCAAAGTCTGGCGTCCGGCATCAATGCGGGCCTGGGTGCGGGCGGCGGCTTCTTCGATCCGCATTTTCGGAATTCCGGCTTCAATTGCTTTGGCCATGCCGCCCTGTTCTTCGACCTCGACAATATGCGCCCATGCCTTTTCGGCCAGATCACGGGTCAGGCGTTCAACATAATAACTGCCACCCCAAGGGTCGATGGACCGGGTGGTGCCGCTTTCCTGTTGCAGGAAAAGTTGGGTATTACGGGCAATCCGGGCTGAAAAATCGGTCGGCAGGGCCAATGCCTCGTCCAGCGCATTGGTATGCAGGGACTGGGTATGGCCCTGGGTGGAGGCCATGGCTTCGACACAGGTGCGGATGACATTATTGAATACATCCTGCGCGGTCAGCGACCAGCCCGATGTCTGGCTGTGCGTGCGCAGCGATAGCGATTTGGCACTTTGCGGATCAAATTGTTTGATCAGTTTGGCCCAGATCATGCGTGCCGCCCGCATTTTGGCGATTTCCATAAAGAAATTCATGCCAATCGCCCAGAAAAACGACAGGCGCGGCGCAAATTGATCGATACTCATGCCGGTTGCCATGCCTGCACGGGCGTATTCAACGCCATCGGCAAGGGTATAGGCCAGTTCAAGGTCGGCTGTCGCCCCGGCTTCCTGCATGTGATAGCCGGAAATCGAAATGGAATTGAATTTCGGCATATGTTGTGAGGTAAAGGCGAAAATATCGGAAATGATCCGCATCGAGGGTTTGGGCGGATAGATATAGGTGTTCCGCACCATGAATTCCTTGAGGATGTCGTTCTGGATGGTGCCGCTGAGTTGTGCGTGCTTTACCCCCTGTTCTTCGGCAGCGGCGATATAAAGCGCCATCACCGGCAAGACTGCGCCATTCATCGTCATGGATACCGACATTTGATCCAGCGGAATGCCGTCAAACAGCGTGCGCATGTCGTAAATACTGTCAATTGCCACCCCTGCCATGCCGACATCGCCAGTGACACGGGGATGGTCGCTGTCATAACCGCGATGGGTGGCAAGATCGAAGGCAATCGACAGGCCTTTTTGTCCTGCTGCCAGATTGCGGCGGTAAAAGGCATTGGATTCTTCGGCCGTTGAAAACCCGGCATATTGCCGGATCGTCCAGGGTTGCTGAACATACATGGTCGGATAAGGGCCGCGCAAAAACGGCGGCAGGCCCGGCATGGTATGCAGATGATCCAGTCCGGCCAGATCGTCCCTGCCATAAACCGGTTTGACCGGAATGCCTTCGGGTGTTTGCCAGCTTTCGCCAGTCAAAGAGGCAGCAGGGGATTGCGCATCGCCAAACAGCGGGATATGGGCGAAATCGGGAATCCGGGTCATGGTTATTTCACTCCCAGATGATCAAGGGCGGTGCGGCATACCGCCGTCACATCGCTGCCGATGAAAATAAAATCGTCAATTCCGGCATCCTGCCAGACTGCCCGGTTATCACCGGGATGCCCGGCCAGATAGATACGGGTGGCGCCACTTTGCCGCAGGGCGTTGGCAAAGGCCGGGGCGTGATCGGCATATTGCGCGTCCGATCCGCAAATCACGGCGATATGTGCGCCGCTTTTGGCAAAGGCGGTTGCCGCATCCGGTGCACTGGTAAAACCGGTGTTGCGGGTGGTGGCAATGCCGCCGGCCTCAAAAAAATTGCGAGCGAACATGGCGCGGGTAGTGTGGTGGGCCACCGGGCCGATATTGGCCATAAAAATCTGGGGGTGCTTGCCATTGGTTGCAGCATGTTGCAGGGCGCGACGGCGTAACTCTTCAAAATCTTCGGCCAGGCGATGCTGTGGCAGGGGGGTGATCATAACGCCTTTCGGGTTGTCTCCATAAAGGGCGGTATGAAGGGCTGCAATACCGGCTCCATTCCGGGCGGCATCAACCAGACTGGTAAAATCCGGTGCGCTGATTATCGACCCGGCGGGGGATTTTGCCCGTGCCGTTTTGCGCAGGGCCTCAATATCGGGCTGTGCGGGCATCACGGGTTTTTCGTCAATATCGGGGAATTCCGAAACCCCGGTCAGGGGATCGCGCCGGGTGGCGATTTTGGTGCGGCGGGCCTGCCATGCTTCATCAGTTTCCGTCGCCAGCGTCCCGTCAAGTATCTGCGGGATGATGCCGCCATTCTGTTCAATCGACTGGAATTTGGCCCAGGCATTTTCGGCGATGTTTTTGGTCAGGTTTTCAATAAACCATGCGCCGCCTGCCGGGTCGATCACACGATGGACATTGCTTTCTTCTTGCAGGATCAATTGTGTGTTGCGGGCAATGCGCCGCGAAAATCCATCCGGAAGCCCCACCGCATGGTCAAAGGGCAGGCAGACAATACTGTCGGCCCCGCCCAGACCGGCGGCAAAGCTGGTTACTGTGGTGCGCAGCATATTGACCCATGGATCAACCTTGCTGATCACGCGCTCTGCTGCCATTGCTGTTATACTGCTGCTGTGGCACGGTGCGCCCGATGAGCCCAGAATCCGTTGCCACATCAGACGCAAGGCGCGCAATTTGGCAATCCCGGCAAAAAAATCGGTATCAAGGGCGGTGGTAAAGGTGATGGTGCTGGCCGCTTTGTCAACTGTCATGCCGCCATCAGTCAGGGCACGCAAATAGGCCACCCCGGTTGCCATCGCAATGGCCAGTTCCATGCTATCGGTTGCCCCGGCATGGTGCCATGCGGTGGTATTGACATTGATAGCGGTGGCGGCGGGGTATTTTTCCGCAATGTCGCGGGCAAAACCGGCGGCCTGTTTCATGGCGGATGATAAATCGGCGGGCCAATATCCGTCGCGGACCAATGTGCCCAGCGGATCGAAATTAAAGGCGGGGGCTTTCTCACCTTCGTCCTGATCCAGCCTTGCGGCCAGAATCGCACTGGCAGCAATGGTCGCGGTTCCTGCATCCAGACTGACCGGGGCCAATTCACTGTAAAAATCGGCCAGTGCAATTTCCAGATCGGCAAGGCTATAGATCATCACGCCGCCCAGACCGGCATCATCACTATGGGCATCGCGCCCGGTACGGGCGGCGGCATCAAGACGCAGGATGATCGATGTTGTGCCATTTTCCAGATCCTCAAGAATGGCCTCATTGACCGATTTGGGATCGGGATGGCTGTGCAACTGCCGGATATCCCAGCCATTCCGGGGGGTGTCCTGCCGTGTTGCGGCGATCAGGGCATCGTGGATGCCATCAGTGGCGAAACTACTGTCATGCGCGGTATAGATCGGCTGAAAGTCAAAACCATCCGGGCTGCGCGTGACCAGTTTTTTGTCAAACGGCGCGCCTTTCAGGGCGGCTTCGGCCAGTTCGCGCCATGCGGCGTAATCGACCGCCGGAAATTCAGATGCCAGTTTCAAAGTCTGATCGGTCATGACGTGTTCCCGTCGCGGTCGGCAGTATATGTCAGAAAAACTGACGCGAGTCGTTTATAAGGTGACTATCAGAGCGGATCACGTACCCAAAAAGGGCGTGATCGGGCTGATATGACGGGCTGTTTATAGCATTGTCCTTTAAATCCGTAAACAGGCATGGAAATACCTATTTAAGATTCCGTAGCGTCATAATGATCCCTTGATGTGACCATAAACATATGATGTTTCAATATAGTGGCCGGAATTTTACAGGCATTCGTATCGGGTTTATGCGGTGATCAGGGGTTTATACTTTTGCCGGATAGGGGGAACAATGCCGGGATAGGGGCGAGTTTAACCAAATCGACATTTTCGTTGGTTAGTCTGCGCTTGTCCCAATACCTCGGAGTGATGCCATCCATGAATGCGCTCAGCGCCATGCCGCCCCGTGCCGGATTTTCCGGTCTGGTGGCTTTTGCCGATGACAGTCCCAGTGCCAAGGCCGCCCTTGAGACGGTTCTGCGGCGGGCCGGATATGCTGTTGCCGGTTTTGACTGCGCCGATGATCTGATCGATTCTCTGGATGGTTTGGCACCGCGCGCCATCATCCTTGATCTGGAAATGCCGGGGATGAGCGGCTTTGAAGCCTTTTGTGAAATTCGCCGTCGCTATCCGGCCAATCTGGCGGTGCCGGTGCTGTTTTTCTCGGCCCATTATGACGCTGATACCCGTGCGCAGGCCGAAGCCCTTGGGGCGGCTGATTTTATCAGCAAGGATTCCAGCCCGATGGTGGTGATCGAACAGCTTGGCCGGGTTCTGGAAAACGCCATAAGCCATTAAACAATAGCCGAAAATAAAACCCGCCGACCGCACAGGGCGGTCGACGGGCCAGCTCCCTTGTCCCGACACCGGACTTTTCAGGCGGTGTCTTTGAAGGCGTATCCTTCGTTACCGAAGTGATACACGCGGTCTGAGTCCAGCACCCCGCCAGGGGGAATGACGGGCATGTCGGCCAGCCGCGCATAAAGATCTCCAAAACTTGCCAATGTCGCTTCGAACAGCTGATCAAAGCTGTCGAGAACGAAATAGGTTTTTTGAAAATCGTCGATCTTGTAATCCGTTCGCATCACACGTTCCAGTTCAAAAGCGATGCGATTTGGTTTTGAATCTGTCAGGCAGTAAATTGTTTCGCTTTTGGACGACAAAATCCCTGCGCCATAGGCCCGAAGCCCGTCCTGTGTGTTGATCAGCCCGAATTCGACCATGTACCAGTAAAGCCGGGCGAGCTGTTTAAGCCCGCCTTTGGCGATGGCCTCGAATCCCTTGCGGCCATAGGCGGCCAGATAATCGGCAAAGACCGGATCAAACAGCATCGGCACATGCCCGAAAAAATCATGAAAAATATCGGGTTCGACAAGATAATCCATCTCGGCGGGGGTGCGCAGCCAGACCGTCACCGGAAACCGCCGGTTGGCCAGATGATCAAAAAATACATCATCGGGAATCAGGCCGGGTACGGCGACCAGTTGCCAGTTTGTGGCGGCATAAAGCTGTTCATTGATCCGGCCAAAATGCGGGATCTGGCCCTGTGCATCCATTTTTTGCAAATTGGCGATATATTCCGGGGCGGCATGGCCGGGCAGGATCGCAGTTTGACGACGATATAGCCGTCGCCATAAATCATGTTCGGCTTCGCCATAGGCGGCCCAGTCCTGCGCCACCGTGAAATCAGCCGCACTATCATGATAATCGCCACGCAGATTTGGCAAGGAATTCCGGTCCATCCTGTGTCTCCAACCTGTGTTGGGGGAATGATGGTTTATGGAATTATTCTACATCTTTTTCCGGGTCATTTCGGGGCGATTTTGGTATGGTGGGGCTGATTATTTGGCAATTTATGATCTTAAAAACCAGTTTGACGGTGAATTATGACATCAGTGCCATTGTCGGCCAGCGATTTGAAGATTTTGCATATCCTGCAACGCGATGCCGGGATCAGTAATGTTGAACTGGCGGAACGGGTGGGCATGTCGCCATCCCCCTGTTTGCGCCGGGTCAAACAGCTTGAAGCCAGCGGGCTGATCCGCAGAAAAGTGGTATTGCTGGACCGTAAACTGGCCGGGCTTGGCGTGATGGCGACCATTCAGGTGCGGCTGGAACGCCATACCGAAGCCGGGGCCGAGGCCTTTGCCACCGCCATGCATGATTTGCCGGAAATCATGTCGTGCTGGGCGATGACCGGCGGGCAGGATTTTTTGCTGATTGCCGTGGCATCGGACATTGAAAGTTTTGGCGATTTTGTCACGCACAAATTGCTTAGCCTGTCCAATGTCCGGGATGTGCATTCCAGTCTGGTGCTGAAGGATTACAAAACCGAAACCGCCCTGCCATTGCATCAGATGAGCCTGAAATAAAGCGATTGCTTGCCTTTGGGGTCTGCTTTGCGGCATAGGAGGATCATAACAATGCCAGTCCCCGGAGAAACGCCATGACCGCCCCGATTGCCAACCCGATTCTTGTCGAAACCACCCGAGGTTCGATGGTGGAAAGTTTTCATCGCGGTCGATATGTGGTGATGAAGGCCGATGGAACGGTGGTGGCCGCAGGGGGCGATATTGATGCCTTGATGTATCCGCGTTCCGCCATCAAGCCGTTATTGGCGATTCCGTTGGTGGAATCGGGGGCGGCGGATGCATTCGGGCTGGAGGACCAACATATCGCGCTGGCCTGTTCATCGCATAATGGCGAGGAACGCCATGCGCAAACGGTGGCGGCGTGGCTGGAAAAGATCGGGTTGTCGGTTGATGCGCTGGAATGTGCGCCGCATTATTCGCTTAGCCTGAATTCCGCAATCAAACAGGCCGCAGACCATGTGACCCTGACCAGGGCGCATAACAATTGTTCGGGCAAACATTCCGGTTTTCTGACCACGGCACAGCATCTGGGCGATGACCCGGCGGGTTATATCGATGAACCCCACCCGGTGCAGCAACGCCTGATCCGCGTGCTGGAAGACATGGGCGATTGCGATTTGTCATCCACCCCGCGCGGCATTGATGGCTGTGGCATTCCGGTGATTGGCATGCGGTTGCGTGATCTGGGGCTGGCGATGGCGCGGATGGCCGATCCGTCCGGCCTGTCCGATGCCCGGCGGGCGGCGGTTTTGCGCATTCGCAAGGCCTGTGCCGCCGATCCGTTCATGGTGGCCGGAAGCGGACGGTTTTGCACGGCAATCATGGAAGAATGCGGCGAGGATGCACTGGTCAAGGTCGGGGCGGAAGGGGTTTATTGCGCAGCATTCCCCGCGGCAGGACTTGGCGTGGCTCTTAAAATTGATGATGGCACGCAACGCGGGGCCGAAGTCGCCATGGGGGCGATTTTGCGCCAATATGGCGTGATCGATGATGCCCGTGCCGGTGTCTTGCAGAAATATCTGACGCCGGTACTGACCAATTGGGCGGGCAAATATGCCGGTGATCTGCGCCCGGCTTTCTGATCGGCACTGTTCTTATTTTTTGGCGGGCGGGGGAACGATTTTGCCGGTGCGGTCCTCGGCGGGCAGGGAGACAAAAAATGTTGTGCCTTTACCCATTTCGGTTTCAAACCAGATGCGCCCACCATGCTTGACCTGCACGATGTCATGGGTAATTGCCAATCCCTGACCGGTGCCTTTGCCGACTTCTTTGGTCGTAAAAAACGGGTTGAAGATTTTTGATCTGTTTTCTTCGGCAATGCCGGTGCCGGTGTCGCTGATGCTGATCAGGATGCTGTCATCAAGAAAGCGTGTCGTGATGTGGATTTTGCTTTCTTCCATCGATCGGCCACTTGATGCAATCGCCTGGGCGGCATTGACGATCAGGTTCAAAAAAACCTGGTTTATTTCGTTGATAAAGCAGGGGATATGCGGGATTTCCGGCTCGAAATCCTCGGTCAGGTGGGCGTTATGTTTCCATTCATTGCGCGAAATCACAATGACATTGGCCAGAACCCGGTTGATGTCGGTGGCAGTTTTTTCGGCCCCGCCCGGATGGGAAAATTCCTTCATCGACAGGACAATTCGCGCCACCTGATTGATCCCGTCCAGCGATTGTTGTGTCGCATGAGGGATTTCATCAAGCAGAAATTCCAGATCGGTGGCGCGCAGTTTTTTGGCAAATTCGTTAAAGGTGCCATCGGGCAGATATGCGCGATTTTGCCACAGCGTATGGAGTGCCAGCCCCAGAATGCGCGACAATGACCCGTACCCGTCATTGAGAAATTTCAGATTGTCGCGAATATATTGACTGGGCGTATTGATTTCGTGAGCAATCCCCCCGGCAAGATGGCCGATGGCCTCAAGTTTCAGGGCTTCGCGCAGTTCATTTTCCAGTTTGACCTGCGATATTTCGGCCTGTTTGCGCCGGGTGATATCGCGGAAAATGTAAAGATAGCTGGTTTCGCCCCTGAAATAGGCCGGACTGACGATGACTTCCATCGGGAATGTATCGCCATCGAGCCGTTGGCCCATGGTTTCGGTATAGTCATAGCGCAACATGCCGCTGCTGATATTGATGCAGCGATTGAGCAATTTGTGCCGCACGGTTGATTTGCGATCGACAAACATGATTTCGACCGATGTGCCCTCAAGCCGTTGACTGTTGCCGCGCAACAAGACCCGGGCCGACTGGTTGCAATCCAGGATTTTGCCCGCGCCATCGATAATCAGGATGCCTTCCACCACACTGTCAAGGATGGTTTGCAGGCGTTCGGCGGATTCTTTTTCGCGGTTATGCTGTGCCTTGAGCAAGGCATGAACACGCGGTACGGCCTCGGTCGGCAGGTTCAGTTCATAAACGGCATTCAGCAAACTGTCTTCGGTGGTTTTGATATCAGCCGGGTGCAGGATATGAAGGTTTTCCGGGGGTGTCCCGGCCTTGCTTGCCATCATTCTTCTGCCCCCGTGGCAGGTCGGTCTTCATCGGGTGTGGGCGGGCGCGCACCCCGGCGAATTTCAATCGGTTCGCGGAATTTGTGCAGGGTTTCAAAAACCCGAAGCCGTTGCAATTGCAGTTTGCTGATGAATTGTCCGTGGGTCAGCAGAATACGGTTTTCAACGGTTTCGATGTCGGTCATCAGAAAATCATCAACCCGCAAATCTTTCAGCAGGACAATCATTTCCCGGCCTTCGGGGGGGCCTTCATATTCCTGCCCGTCATCGACAAAGGCCAGCAAGGATCGCAAGTGATCGAACAGCACCGGGTCATAGCGGTGCCGATGGCGTGCCAGTTCGTCAAAGTCATGTTCCATCGGCGCATCGCCAATGACCCGTGCCCCCAGATCGTTGAGGATCCGCAAAATCCGGGCACCCAGCGGTATTTCCATACCAAAGGCGGCCCCGTCGGGAAAGCCGGTGCCGTCGAAATTGCGGTTCTGCAAATGCACGATTCCGGCAATCTGTTCCAGACGGGGAATGTTGGCGATCAGACGGCGGCCGACCTCGGGGGTGCGCATGACAATATCGCGTTCCAGCGGTTGCAGGGTTTTGTCCTGTGCCATGCGTGCCAGAATATCGGGCGGCAGCGACACCAGCCCGATCGGGCAGAGCAGGGCAGCAAGGCCCAGTTCCCACGGTTGGGGATATCCGACATCATGTACGATCATGTCGCACCATTTCTTGACCCGCATCGCCCGGCCAAACACCACCGGGTTCAGTTGCGCCAGAACTTCGGTCAGGACCTTGACGCTGCCCGCCAGCGTTTGTTCGATCAATTGCCGTTCGGCGGTAATCAACTGATATTGCCGCAAACCATCGCGCAGTCCGGCTTCCAGTGCCGCATCTTCGTAGGGTTTGTTGAAAAACCGGAAAATCTTGCCGCGATTGATGGCCTCGACCGCCGTGGTCTGATCGGCATTGCCGGTCAACATCATGCGGACGGTTTCGGGGCTGCGTTTGCCAATTTCTTCCAGCACCTTGATGCCATCCATGCCGGGCATGCGCATATCGGCAACGCAAATTGCAATCGGCCCTTCATCTGCGAGGATTTCGAGCGCCTGTTCACCGCCCACGGCGGTCAACAGGTTGAATTTTCCCCGCAATTGGCGGCGCAATGCGCCCAGAAGATTTTCATCATCGTCAACAAACAGGATTTTTGGCGTTTCCATGAGCGTTTCCCCTCCCTGTTATCGGGATAGTGTTTCGTATTTTTCATGAACAGTGGCGGCAATTTCCCGCCATGTTTCAATATTGTTGGCCTTGCCGATGCTGGCGAGATAGTCCATGTCGATCTGGGTTTGGGGCGTTTTTCCGGCCTGTTGCAGGGCGACTTCCTTGGCCAGATGCTGGGCAGCATAAATCGCCGTCAGGGCAGACATTTCGAGATGTGGTACATCCATTGGCCGGTGGTGATAGGCAACAGCCTGTACCACCGGGTCGGGAAACCCCCACAATCCCAAAAGATACGCGCCGATTTCAGGATGGGCGGCCCCAAATTCCGCCAGTTCGGCATCGATGATCGGGATGCCTTCCTGTTCGACCCGCAGGATGACCTTTTCCATTTCAGCCGGGCGGCTGAGATACAGCACCAGACTGCCGATATGGCTGAGCATGCCGGTGGACGGAATCATCTGGCATACCCGTTTATCAAGGCCTTCCTTTTCGGCAATCAGGGCGGCGGTAACCCCGATTTGCTGGCTGCGATTACAGAGCAGGGTCAGTTGCCCGGTCAGTTTTTTCGATCCCTCGAAACTGCGGAAAAGACCAATGAACAGGGCCAGGGATTTAAGTGTTTCCGTGCCAATCATGCGCACCGCATGCGAAACCGATGTGATTTTCATGGCAATGGAAAAATAGGCGGAATTGGTCATTTTCAGGACTTCGGCGGTCAGGGCGATGTCCGATGACACAATCGATGCAATCCTGTCATTTCCGGCCTTGGGATCTTCCAGGGCATTGAGCAACCGCGTATAGGTGTCGGGCGGGGATGCCAGTGTGTCGATTTCGGCGACCAGCGACCGCAATTCCGGCTTGGTCAGCAAGCCCCGCAATTCCAGTGCATGCTCAATGGTTTTGACCAGAAAATCATCTTCGCAGGGTTTGGCAAGATATTGATGGGCGGGGCCAACGGTCCGCAAAACCGCTTCGTCCTCGGCAAATCCTGACAAAATGATCCGGGCGGCATGGGGGTGGGATTTCTGGATTTGCTGCAACAATGCCGATCCGTCCATGCCCGGCATGCGCATGTCGGTGACCACAACATCAAACGATGTTTCCGCACAGCGTTGCAGGGCCTCGGCCCCGCTACTGGCAAAGGTGGTTTGCCATTCGGGACGCAGGGACCGCATGCGTCGGCGAAGGCCGCTCAGGATATTGGTATCGTCATCGACAAACAGAATATTGTTCATCCGGATCTCCTGCGCCATTGCATCGTATATGTGGTCGTCTGGTCAGGATAAAAAGTGTGCTTGCGTGTTTAAGTGAAAGTTTTTCCATTTAAAAAGAGCAATTGTGTCTTCATGACGGAGAATAGGGGATTTTTCCAAACGGCATCATCCCCATATGGGAACCAAAAAATGCAGGCTTGTTTTTTTGGGAATGTCATCAACACATTGATTTTCCGATGTTTTCGATCAGATGGCGGCAGGCATGCAAAGTTTTTTCAGATTTTTTGAAAAAAGTTCTTGATTTGTTCTTTTCGTTGTGGCATAACAGAAAAGTCAAGGGGATAAATCCGCCCGGACCGAAACCCGCAAGGCCTTGTGCCTTGCGGGTTTTTGCGTTTGGGCCAGAGGAAAGAAATGATGATGCAGCGATATAAAGACAGACAGGATGGCGGGCGAACCACCCGCAGGACCCTGACCGGCGGGTGGAAAAGCCATTACGGGGGCAGTGCGCGGGTCCGCTAACCCGGCCATTTGTCAAGACGCCCGAGTTGCGTCTTGTCGGTGGCGCGTCCTGCCCGGACTGTGCCGGGAGCCATTAGGCCTTGCCGGGGGTGGCAGGAACGGGTGGTGGGTCCGAAGGCGGCCTGTTGGCGAAGCTGGCAGATACCCGGCGGCTGTCTGGATTCCCGCGTTCGCGGGAATGACGGTTCTGGGTGAGATCCGTCTTTGTCGCCACAGCCCCGAAAGCGGGGGCATGGTGCGGCGGGGCCGGTTGACGAAGGGCGAAAGCCCGGCGGTGGAAGGAAGACCCAGGGCTGCATTTTCGGATGCGGCGGGTGAGGCAGACGGGGGTATGGGCGCCATATCAGGTACCCCTGATGGAACCTCGCCAAAATCCCACGGGGGTAGTCCGTCTTGTGTGCATCGGTCCTGCCCGGTTGGCGATTTGGGGGGCATCACAGCCGTTATCTGGCGGTTTTCCGGGGCGGAGGGGTGTGGTTTGGCAATTTTACCGCTTGTTTTCAGGGATCATGATTGATTACTGAAAGCGAGTCGGCGAGGCCAGATTGTTTGATTTCATTAATCGGAAGTGATCATTGAAATCAAGGCAGGAAGACGGAACCCGTCACACCCGCGAAAGGCGGGGGTGACGGGGTGTTTTTGGATCAGGTCCGATCTTAACTTTGGTATTAACTGCGGTAATCGGCGTTGATCGAAATATAGCCATGCGTCAGATCGCAGGTCCAGACCGTGGCACTGCCATTGCCAAAGCCAAGATCGGCGTCGATGTCGATATATTGGCCCTTGATATGGGCGGTGACGGGGGCCTCGTCGAAATCGGCAACCCGTTCGCCCTTGCGGGCCAGCGGAATGCCGCCAATCGAGACCGTCAAATGATCGGAATCGGCCTTGACCCCGCATTTGCCGACCGCCATGACGATCCGGCCCCAATTGGCGTCTTCACCGGCAATTGCGGTTTTGACCAGGGGGGAATTGGCAATTGCCTTGGCGGCGATTTTGGCTTCGCGATCATTCAGCGCACCGGTGACATTCACCGTGATGAATTTGCTGGCGCCTTCACCGTCGCGCACCACCTGATGGGCGAGATCGCGCAGCACGGCTTCGAGGGCATCCTTGAACCCGTCAAGGGCAGGGTCGTCAAGGCCGGTCGGAGCAGGATTGCCCGCCGCCCCGGTGGCGGCGACCAGAAGGGTATCGGATGTCGAGGTGTCGCTATCGACTGTGATGGCGTTAAAGCTGCGATCATTGCAATCGGCAAGGATGGCTTGCAACACATCATGGGGCAGGGCGGCATCGGTAAAGACAAAGGCCAGCATCGTCGCCATATTGGGTTCGATCATGCCCGATCCCTTGGCGATCCCGGCGATTGTGACATCAACCCCGTTGATCGGGGCGGTGGCCGAGGCCCCCTTGGGGAAGGTATCGGTGGTCATGATGGCGCGGGCGGCATCGAGCCAGCCCGCCTTGTTTTCGAGCATGGCCGGGATGGCGTCGGTGATGCGGTCGGCGGTAGCCGGTTCGCCGATCACCCCGGTCGAGGCGGTAAAGATTTCGGTTTTGGCACAGCCCAGAATGTCGCTGGCAACGGCGACTTCGTCGGCAACGAATTTTTCCCCGGCTTGTCCGGTAAAGGCAATGGAATTTCCGGCATTGACCAGAAAGGCCCGCGCCGATCCGCCCTTGAGGGCCTCGCGGCCCCAGCGCACCGCGGCCGATGCCGTGGTCGATGTGGTGAAAACACCGGCAACCGTGGTGCCCGGTGCCAGTTCGGCCAGCAACACATCCGGGCGACCCTTATAGCGGATGCCAAGGGTGGCGGTATGCAGATGCAACCCGTCAATACCGGGCAGGTCCGGAAAACCGGCAGGAGCCAAAGGAGAAATCACTGTCGAAGCCATCTGTTTGATGATCCCAAATTGGAACGGTATGCGACCGTCCTGTTGTACGCAGGCCGTGGCCTGTTGCCAATAAAAACGGGGCAAACCCGAATGGTTCACCCCGTTTGGTTGTCTGTATCAGTCCGGAAACGTCCAGAATGCCGTTTGGCTTATTCTTTCGGGGTTTCGGAGCTGTCTTCTTCCGCCGGGGTATCAAGCGTATTGACCACATCGTTCCCTGATCGCAATTCTTCAATCAGGGACAGGTAAACTTCCTGGGTCAGTTCGGCGGCCAACTGGTTTTCCTGTTCTTCATAGGTCGGCTGCACGCCTTCGCGGGTTTCCTCGACCTTGATCACATGCCAGCCAAACTGGGTCTGGACCGGTTCCTTGCTATAGGTGCCTGCTTCCATGTCAAAGGCGGCATCGGCAAAGGGCTGAACCATTTCACCACGGGCAAAGAAACCAAGATCGCCACCGGTCGGGCCGGACGGGCCGGTTGATTTTTCCTGTGCCAGTTCGACAAAATCGGCACCGTCGTCAAGGGCGGCAATCACGGCCTTGGCGTCTTCTTCGGTTTCCAGAAGGATGTGACGGGCGTGAACGGTGTTTTCGGGCACATTGGTTTTGACAAATTCGTCATAGCGCGCGCGAAGGGCTTCTTCGGTGACGGCTTCTTCGATTTTGCGATCCAGATAAATTTCGGCAATCACGCGGCGCTCAAGGGCGGCCATGCGTTCCTTGACTTCGGCATCGTCTTTCAGACCGGCGTCGGTCGCGGCAATCGTCATCAGACGCTGATTGATTTCGCGATCCAGCAACATCGGCAGCAGGGCTTCAAACGGATACTGGCGATATTGTTCGGGCAGGCCGACTTGCGTGGCGCGGACTTCGGATTCCAGAATGTCTTCGCCATTGATCGTGGCAAGAACCCGGTCTTCGACCGGTGCGGCATCCTGTGCCATGACAGGAGAGGCGAAGATGGCCGTTGCCAGCGACGCGACAAGCAGGGATTTGCGCAGCATAATTTCTCCGGTTTCTTTTATGAAGGGGACATGCCCCGTGTCTCTCATCTTACGGATAAAACACATCCGATTAAGGCAGACAAGGGGCTGTCCGCCAGAAACACGGTTTTTTCAAAGCTTTCGGGCAGAAATGTGATGGTTTTGCCAACCGCTTGGGGGGCATGGATCACGCCTGAACGTTGAACAGGACTTCGCCAACAGTGCCGATACTGCCATCATCGCGTTGAAAATCGGCGGATGCCACCAACAAGCCGCCGACCAGTTCGCGGTCCAGCGGCGTGATGACGGCAAGATTGATGCTTTCGATACCGTGTTCCTGAAGATTTTTTTGCGATCCATCGGCAAACAGCAGGATCAGGGACGAAAACACGCTGTCATTGCGGTCAATCCGGTCATCCCTGTTCTCGTCATATTTCGCCAGTTCGGCAAAGCCATCCACGGCACCGTTCTGGTCGCCAAACAGTTCGGTACCATCGTCAATGATGCCGTTGTTGTTGCGGTCCAGTGCGAGCAAGGCGTCATTCCCCGCCACCCATGCAGTGCGGTCCTGTGTGCCGTTGCCATCGATATCGAAGACAATACCGTCGTCAAGGGATGTGACATCAATGCCGTTGCCGTCCAGATCAAGGATCAACGGGTCCTGCTGGGTGATACCCAGGATTTCCAGACGCACCTGTTCGATATGGGCTTGAAAATCAGTGATGGAAATGCTGGTTTTGCCGCCATTGGTGGCGATGCGCAGTTCCGAGGCATTGATGCTGATGCTGTTGGAGATCAGCCGAAACGATCCGATATCGCCGCCCATCGCATTGACCTGTTTGACCGCATCGGCCAGTTGCCGGGCAATTTGTGCGCCGCTTGCCGGTGGTGTTCCGGGTGATGCTGCGCTGGAAACCTGATGGATATCGCGCATGCCCGCCGTCAGGTTATTGGCCATTTCGCGGGCCTTGGCCGGGGGAATGCCCAGCATTGCCAGAACAATGAACATGTCCCGGCTCATCCGGGTTGCGGCTTCTTCAAGGATGGTGCCTGCGGCGATGTCCAGACTGACGCCGCTGATGGCGGCAAGGCCGACATTGCGCGGCGGGACGGGCATCGGTGCAGATATGGCGGCGGTCATGCGTTGCGACCCGCGCGATGCGGCCATAACGCCCTGATCCGCATTGCGGGGAAACCATGCCCCGGCGGTTTGCCAGCCGAGCCCACGGTCAGATGGTGCGCGATCAGATGGTGTATTGAATCCAAGCATATCCTGCGCCTCCTTCCTGAAGGGCCGAGGGGATGGAGCCGGAATATATCGGCCCAATCCCGGATATTATGTCAGACCAGAACATCCTGTTCGGTTTGCGGGGCGGTAACCGCCACCTGATTGCCATCGGGCAGGGTGAAAACGCTGCCTTCCGGTCCGGCACCAAAACGGCCCAGCGGCATCAGCATATCGACCGTCATTTTCAGAATCGGGTCTGTGCCATTGTCGGGCAGGGTTTCTTCGATGCTGCGCACGATCAGGGCGGCACTTTCCATGATCTGTTTGTTCAGATCGGCCATGCGTTCGGCGGCAAGGCTGGCGGTCGATGTTTCTGCATCGGTGGCCGGGTCGGTGTCGTCGCTGCCCGATGTATCACCCATCAGTTCGCGGATGAAATCGGCAATGCCGTTGCCATTGATGTCAAACAGCAAGCCACCATTGGCGGACGATGCCGGATTGCCGAGCATATCGACAAGGCTGCCACTGCCAAGGCCATCCATCACGGCACCGAGTGCGCCCATCGCATTGTCCATATTATTGCCAATGGCAACGGCGGTGGTTTTGGTGACAGAAATCTGGGTGGCTTCGTAATTGAATGAAAATTCGCCGGTATTGCGGTTGATGCTGATATCCAGGGATTGTGCAGCCATCATGGCGCTTTCAGAAACCCCGGCGGCCATGCTGCCAGAACCGGCATAGGCGATTTCAGTCCGCGAATAGGATGCCACCGATTGTTTGAATGAAAAGTCAAAATCACCGGTCCCGGCGGCCATGTTGCGAATCTGCTCGAACATTTTGTTGGTGGCGGCTTCGGCCTGTTTTTCGTCCATCCCGGCAAGGGTGAACATTTCGATCATTTTGTCCTTGATCAGGTCAAGGGCGGCATCCAGCGCGCGTGAAAACAGGTCTTCGGCCGAAACGGTTTCGCTGGCCGGTGCGGCGACATCATTGTTTTTGCCCGCCTGCTGGCTGGCCTGCGCATCATCGGACAGCGCGACCGGATCAACCGACTGTCTGGGGGATTGGGCAGAGGCACCGGTTTTGCCGTTGCCAACGGTCAAGGGCTGCCGTTCATCGGTGAGTGCCGGAACGCCCTGACGAAAGGGATTAAGCGATGAAATATCCACGATGTTCCTCCTCCTGAGGCCGCTTTTCAGTGTCGGCACATGCCGATGCAGACTGAAAAGGACGAGCTACATGCTCTTTTTTGCGAAATCGATTTGTAGAATGTAGCTGTTTTTTGCGCCTTTCTCAAGCGAGAAGCGCATGTGATGACAAACATCATGGTTCGGTCCGTTGACAGATGGCGGACAGGGTTCTATCTGTGATCGGGCCCCGGTGTCTGTACTGTCTGTCTGTACCGTTGCTCTTGTTTGTTTTTTCATTTGCCCAGGAACGTTATTAATGCTCGGCGTCATTGCCCGGAAAATTTTCGGTTCTGCGAACGATCGTGAAGTCAAGGCCCTTGCCGCCACGGTCGCGCAAATCAACGCCTTGGAACCCGAGGTCAGCGCCCTTTCAGACGATGCCTTGCGCGCCCGCACCGACGGGTTGCGCGACCGGCTTGCCAAGGGGGAAAGCCTGAACGATATTTTGCCCGATGCCTTTGCCACAGTGCGCGAGGCGGCCAAGCGGGTGCGCGGCGAACGTCATTATGACGTGCAGCTGATGGGCGGCATTGTTTTGCATGGCGGCAAGATTGCCGAAATGAAAACCGGCGAAGGGAAAACCCTGGTTTCGACCCTGCCGGTTTATCTGCATGCGCTGAGCGGCAAGGGTGTTCATGTCGTCACCGTCAACGATTATCTGGCCCGTCGTGACGCGGAATGGATGGGGCAGGTTTACGGTTTTCTGGGAATGTCGGTTGGCGTCATCATGCATGGCATGACCGATGAACAGCGCCGGGCGGCCTATGCCTGCGATGTGACCTATGCGACCAATAACGAACTGGGTTTTGACTATCTGCGCGACAATATGAAATTCCGTCTGGAAGACATGACGCAGCGCCCGTTCAATTATGCCATCGTCGATGAAGTGGACTCGATCCTGATCGACGAAGCGCGGACGCCGCTGATCATTTCCGGCCCGGCCGAAGACAGTTCGGAATTGTATCGCGCCATTGATGCGCTGATCCCGAAACTGGCCGATGCCGATTATGAAAAAGACGAAAAGGCCCGTGCCGTCACCCTGACCGAAGACGGCACCGAACATGCCGAACAGCTTTTGGGTGAAATGGGCATTCTGACCGAAGGCACGCTGTATGATCTGGGCAATGTGCATCTGGTCCATCACGTCAATCAGGCGTTGCGGGCCCACAAGCTGTTCCAGAAAGATACCGACTATATCGTCAAGGACGGCAAGGTCGTGATCATTGACGAATTTACCGGCCGCATGATGGAAGGTCGCCGTTATTCGGACGGCCTGCATCAGGCATTGGAAGCCAAGGAACATGTGACGATCCAGAATGAAAACCAGACGCTGGCGTCGATCACTTTCCAGAATTTTTTCCGTCTTTATCCGACTCTGGCCGGGATGACCGGCACGGCGATGACCGAAGCCGAAGAATTTGAAGAAATTTACGGCCTTAAAGTCGTGGAAATGCCGACCCATCGCGACATTGCGCGGAAAGACGCCGATGACGAGATTTATCGCACCGCCAATGAAAAATGGAATGCGATTGCCGATCTTTTGGCAGAATGCCATGAACGCGGGCAGCCGGCCCTTGTGGGCACCGTGTCGATTGAAAAATCCGAACGGCTGGGTGCGCTTTTGAAAGAGCGTAAAATTCCGCATGAAGTCCTGAATGCCAAGCAGCATGAACGCGAAGCCTATATCGTGGCACAGGCCGGGGCACCGGGCGCGATTACCATTGCGACCAACATGGCCGGTCGTGGCACCGACATCAAACTGGGCGGCAACGTTGAAATGCGGGCCGAACTGGAACTGAACAATGTCGAGAACGAGGCCGACCGGGCCGCCGGGATCGAACGCATCAAGGCCGAAGTGATTGCCGACCAGCAAAAGGTTCTGGCGGCGGGGGGCCTGTTTGTGATTGGCACCGAACGCCATGAATCGCGGCGCGTCGATAACCAGTTGCGCGGCCGTGCCGGTCGTCAGGGCGACCCGGGGGCATCGAAATTCTTCCTGTCGCTGGAAGATGACCTGATGCGGATTTTCGGGTCCGAACGCATGGACGGCATGTTGCAGAAACTGGGCCTTCAGGAAGGCGAGGCGATTTATCATCCGTGGATCAACAAGGCGCTGGAAAAGGCCCAGCAGAAAGTTGAAGCGCGGAACTTTGACACCCGTAAAAATGTGCTGAAATACGACGATGTGATGAATGATCAGCGCAAGGTGATCTATGAACAGCGTCGCGAATTGATGCAGGCCAAGGATGTTGCGCAGGATGTTGCCGACATGCGCAGCGAGGTGATCGAGGATCTGGTGATCAAATGCTGCCCGGAAAAGGTTTATCCGGAACAGTGGGAAGCCGGAACCCTGCATGAGGAATCCATCCGCCTGTTCGGGCTTGATCTGCCGACCCGTGACTGGGTGAAGGAAGAAGGCATTGATGCCGCGGTGATCCGCGAACGCATTGAAAAGGCGGTTGATTCCAAAATGGCGGCCAAGGTTGCCAATTATGGGGCGGACATCATGCGGCAGGTTGAAAAAAGCCTGTTGCTGCAATTGCTTGATCAGAACTGGAAAGAACATCTTCTGGCGCTGGATCATTTGCGGCAGGGTATTGGCCTGCGTGCCTATGGCCAGCGCGACCCGTTGAATGAATTCAAGCGCGAGGCGTTCAACCTGTTTGAAACCATGCTGGTCACCCTGCGCGAACGTGTGACCCAGATGTTGTCGCATGTTGAATTGCAGACCGCGCCGCGCCCCGAAGATTTGCAGCCGCGCCGCGCCCCGCAGGAAATGCACGAAAACAATCCGGGGGCGGATGGTGCCGATACTGAGGCCGGGGCGACGGTTCAGTCGCGTCAGGCGTCACAGACTGTCGATCCGGCGAACCCCGCAACATGGGGCCGTGTTGCGCGCAATTCATTGTGCCCCTGTGGGTCGGGTAAAAAATACAAACATTGCCACGGTCAGATCGTCTGAGTCTGACGGATTTGTTCTGTTGAAAACGCCGCGCAAGGACAATTTGCGCGGCGTTTTTATTACGCCCCCTGATATGTGCCAGCCTGAAAGGATTTGTTTGATCATGAGAGAGCCCGGCATTTTGGGAAAAGACACGATCAAACGGGTCGTCAATGTTCTGATGGCTTTGCTGTTTGTCCTGATCCCGGCGGGGACGCAGGCAGCAACGGATGCGTATGAAGAGGCAATTGCAAAAATGGCGGCGGAACCCGCCGCCGCCGAAACCGCGATGATGCAGCGCGACGACGGGGTGGGGGAACTCGATCGCATGTTGTTTCTGTTTGCGTTCAAGCCCCAAGACGCGGCGCGTGATGACACCATTCGCGCCTTGCAGGGTAAAATCCATCGGGCGGTTATCCCGATGATCAGCGATCTGGGACTCGAGATCATGGCCGATCCCGTGCCGTTCGATGGATCGGTCGAAAGCCTTTTGCCGACGGTTATCATTGCCTCAAATATGGGGTACGCCAACAGCCATTCAGCCTTTTATGCGATCCCCTGTGCCATTTTGCAGCGCGAACCGGCCCTGCTGGCGGTGCTGTCGCCGCTTTGGGGCAGTAACCGGGACAATTTCATGCCGCGGTCCGGCTGCGATTGGGGGCGGGGCGCGGTGGCCGGTTATCCGGCAGACCTGCTTGATGCCTATGTCCGGGCGGCTTATGCCACCAGCGGCGACATGTTTGCACGCGATCGCGGTACCATTCGGTTTGCGCATATAGCCGGGCAGAGACAGGACATGCAATATGCGATGATCGCGCCCGCAGATATGCCGCCCGCCCCCGCAGGAGACATCCGGCCGTTTGAAACATGGTCTTATCTGTCGCTTGCCAATCGCAGGATATATGAAGGGATCGACCGTCATGCCCGCGCCCTTGAAGACGCGGTTTTTGCCTATTGGCAAGGGCAGGGGAAAAGTGAAGACATGGCACGCCAACATGCCCGCGATACCTTGTTTTCCGTGGTTTTCGGTGGCGATTGCCAGACGCCGGTTCCCGGGGATGCGATGCGGGTGATGTTGCTGGAAGACCGCCCGACAAGTGCCATTGCAGCACAGGCAAAACAGGGCAAGGGCGGCGATGATACGCTGTTTGACCTGTGCGCGATTTATGCCGGGATTGATCCCCTGATCCATATTGCCGTGGTGCGCCCGGACACCCTGCCGGTTCTGTCTGAAAACGGGTATTTCCCGGATGTTGAAGGCCGCAACAGGTTTGGCAAAACCGCCCTGATGACGGCGGCCCAATACGGGAATTTGACGGCGGTCAAATGGTTGCTGGATCAGGGGGCGGATGTTGGCGCCCTTACCGATCCGGGCGATGAATGGTTTTATCCGAGGCATGGCAGGCGCAGTGTGCTGCATTATGCGGTGGCGTCGGGGGATGTTGCGATTGTCCGGGCTCTGATTGACGCCGGGGGCGATGTTTCTGTCACGGATGATCAGGGGTTTGATTTGCGGGATTATCTTTTGGGGCGGGATGATTTGCCGGGCAATGTCGCCCTGACGCAGGCGGAAAAGGATGCGATTTTGTTGCTGCTTGGATGACCGGGGCATCCGGTCTTAAAGCTGCCTCTTGGCGAAAAGGGGCTTGCAGGATAAAACAGGGACATGACCATACAAAATCAGGAAAAGGGCTGCATGTCGGTTGATTTGCGACAGGGCAGAATCCCCGGAAAAACCGTGTTTGTCAGTGCCGTGGCGCTGGTTGATATTGATCATCGGGTGTTGATTGCGCAACGCCCCGAAGGCAAATCCATGGCCGGGCTTTGGGAATTTCCCGGCGGCAAGGTGGAGCCGGGCGAAACGCCGGAAATGGCGCTGGTGCGCGAGCTGAAAGAAGAGCTGGGCATTGATATCACCGAAAGCTGTCTGGCGCCTTTTACCTTTGCCTCGTTCACTTATGATGATTTTCATCTGATGATGCCGCTTTATCTGTGCCGGGTCTGGAAAGGCGAAATCACACCGATGGAAGGCCAGGCGGTGAAATGGGTGCGGCCGATCCGGCTGGGCGATTATCCGATGCCGCCCGCCGATGTGCCGCTGGTCGCGATGTTGCGCGATTTTCTTTGAGATAAAGGTAAAAACAATGTCCCGCAAAGTCCGCGCCTGTCTGATCATCATCGGCAATGAAATCCTGTCGGGCCGTACCCAGGACAAAAATCTTTCTTATCTGGCGCAAGAACTTAACAAGATCGGGGTGGCCCTGACGGAAACGCGGGTGATTCCCGATATTGCCGAGACCATCATTGAAACGCTGAATGAATGCCGGGCGAAATTTGATTATGTCTTTACCACGGGGGGCATCGGCCCGACCCATGACGACATCACGTCCGAATGTGTGGCGCGGGCCTTTGGGGTGGCGCTGGAACTCAATGACCAGGCGCACAAACTGCTGCAAAGCCATTATGAAAACCCCGAAGATCTGAACGCAGCCCGCCTGCGGATGGCGCATATTCCGGCTGGTGGCGAGTTGATTGACAATCCGGTCAGCAAGGCACCGGGATATCGCATGGAAAATGTCTATGTCATGGCCGGGGTGCCGATGATCATGCAGGCGATGTTTCAGGGCATCAAACATCAATTAACCGGCGGTCGCCCCATGGTGTCGCGCTCCATCGGTGCCTATATTGCCGAAGGCACCATTGCCGGGGCGCTGGGCGAGGTGCAAAAGGATTTCCCCGATACCGATATCGGGTCCTATCCGTTTTTGCGTGAAGGCCGTCTGGGCACGACCCTTGTGGTGCGTGGCGAGGACCCGGCGCAGGTCGATGCCGCCGCGGCCCGGATTGTGGCCCTTGTCGGCAGTTATGGCAAAGAGGTTATCGACGAATCGGTGTGAATGAACTGCCAGAAAGGGCGTGGTGCAGCATGACAATGAAGCCGGATTTACCCAAACCTGCCCGATCAGGTGATGGCAAGACGATTGTCAAATTCATGCTGGGTCATATGTTGTATGGCGGTTTTGGTGCGGTGGTTTTCGGGGTTCTGGTGCTGTATTTCGATATTGCGTCACTGCGCACCCTGTTATCGACCTCGCCCGATGCACCCTTGCTGGTTTTCATGCTGTTTTTTGGCCTGTTTGTGACCTTTGGCAGCATTGCGATTGGCATTGGCGTGATGAATTTGGGCAGTTTTTCCGATAATGACGAATATCGCGACGAACGACGCGAAGACTGATGTTGCCGCCCGGCCCGATCAGGGCCGGTCGGATTTGGTGCGAACCTGAATGATCTTTGCCACGATCATGCCGACAATCCACACCGCCAGCGGAACGGTAAAGATATAATCGAACATCGGATGTTCCATATCGCCGCCGGAAATCGCCAGAATATAGCCAACCCAGCAGGCGGTCAGAAGGTATCCCATGATTTTGAAATAATGGCTGTTGGGCAGTTTGCCCTTGTCGCCGGTATTGCCGCTGTTGGTGTTTTCGCCCGTCATCCTGATCGTTCCTTTTTGTGCCGGTTCTGTATTTGATGCCGCTTGTTGCCCGATCAGCGTTCCAGCGTCAAGTCATGCGGATCAATCCGGTCCTGCCAGCCATGCCGGACCAGTTCGGGCACCACATGATCTTCTTGCGGATAACCGATACATAAATAGGCAATCAGCCGCCAGTGATCGGGCACATCAAGGGTTTGGCGGACGGTTTCGGGTTCGAGAATCGAGACCCAGCCAACGCCAATGCCCTTGACCCGGGCCGCCAGCCATAACAATTGCACGGCGGCGACCGCTGAATAATCCAGCATTTCGGGCATGGTTTTGCGACCAAGTCCCATGCCTGCCTCGGTTTCCTCGTCGGCAAAAACCGCAAGCTGTACCGGGGCCTGATCCATGCCCTGCAATTTCAGCGAGGCATAAAGCCGGGCCCGTTCGCCGTGATAATCATTCAGGGCCTCGGCATTGGCGCGTTCAAAACTGTCGCGAATGGCGCGGCGGCGCACCGGGTCATTGACCTTTACAAAGCGCCAGGGCTGACAATTGCCGACCGACGGGGCAAGGCAGGCCTCGCGGATCAGATCATCCAGATCGTTTTGTGCAAGGGGGTCGCTTCGGAACCGGCGGACATCGCGGCGCCACAACAGCAATTCGATGAACTGTTTTTGAAAAATGCTGTCAAAGACCGGCGGGGCCGGGTCGTGAGGTGTGGTCATGGTGCGGGCCTGTGTAACGAAAACCGGTTCGGTCACCCTAACGTCGTGTCGGCGGATCGCCAAGCTTTGCCGAACCGTTCCGGATTAAAAATCGAAATTCATCTTCAAAGTGCCGGTCAGGGGATTGGCGGTATTCTGATCGAAGGTCAGGGTCTGGTTGATTTCAAGGCGCATGGAACCGGCAATATCGGCCCAGCGATGATCCAGCCCGCCGCCCAGTCGCAATTTTGTATCGGTGCGTTCGGTGCTGGCAAAGGGGGCGATGATGCCATAATCGCCCGGCAGAGTGTGCAGAAAGCCCAGTTCACCCCGCATGCCTTCTTGCGGGGCGGTGCCGGGCGAAAATTCGCGATAGGCGCGGAACGAGGCATTCAGCCCCCAGTCATCGTAATGATAGCGCGTACCGGCAAAATAGCGTTGCGTATCATCCTGATCAAATCCCTGATTGAGAATCGACAGGGTCATTTTTTCACCGACAAAAGGGACGAACGTATGACCGCCGATTGCAAAGCGGTAGCTGGCCTCGGTCTTGCGGTCAAACAGGGTGGTGCGGGCCAGATGGCCATTCACAATCTGACCGCGATGGTCGATATATTGCGCAAAATATTCCTGTGCCTCGATCAGATTGCCATCAAGACTGATCGTGACGGGCAAGACCGGCAGGGTTTGTTCTGCCCCAAACCCGACCGAGGCGCTATAGGTCGTGCTGGAATTGCTGGACTGGTACGCGCCGGATTCTGATCGCCGGTCGATATCGCTGACGCCAATGCCCAGCGCCCCGCGCAAATCCAGCCAGTCAGTGACACGGGTGACGGCATAGGGCGAAAAGGTGACGCTGTTTTTTTCATACAGGGTCTGACTGGAGGACATCTCGCCTTCGGTGCTGCCCCAGCCGACGGAAATGCCGAATACCGACCAGTCATCGGGGCGGTAATCCACCCCGGTATCAATCGAAATCACATCCCCGGACAGGCCGGGATTAAAGCCGTCGCGGGTGATGCGATTATTGATGTCGCGCCGGTTGCCATGAATCCAGACACTCATGATCCGGTCATCATTCAGGCCGTCCTGTGTGGGGAAGGTGCCGCCTGCACTGTCAAAATCAAGCCGTTCGGCAATGGCAACCAGGGCCTCGCGGCCACTGTGGCTTTCGATTTCACGCGCGATGTCTGTTCCCATGGCAAGGGCACCGGGCGGCATGTCTTCTGCCTGTGCCGTCGGGTCCAGAAACAGCGGGCGCAGAGTGGTGGTGACAAAATCACTGTCAAGATGCTGATACAGGCGGTTCATGTGGCGCTGACGGTTTTCCTGCTGCCCAAGGGTTTCGGATCGCAGGATCGGGGCTTCGCTACGTCGGGGGGGAGTGTTTTCGGCAGCCCGTGCTGCCACATCGATGCGTATCAGGCCGGAGCCAGAGAACAAGCCTGTGGCGGCGACGCAAACTGTCCCAAGCGGTATCATGTACCAGCGATATCTCATCGGACCATGTGTCTTGTTTGCAGAAGGGGGCGCATCCCCTGCGATAACGGGTAAAGATGGGAATAATGTGATGATCGTCGGGGAAATGAGGCCAATTGTGGTATTTACGGTGTTGCGCCGGGATAAAAGCCGCGCTAGAACGCTTCCTGCCCTGGATCATTTGCGATCCGCGCCGTGCGGGCGTGGCGAAATTGGTATACGCAGCGGACTTAAAATCCGCCGGTCCTAACAGACCTTGCCGGTTCAAGTCCGGCCGCCCGCACCATTTTCACTGCCTTTAAATAACCTGTTTCAACGGGCATCTTCCGGGTTGGCGATATCTGTCAACAGGAGGAAAAGATGATCCATTTACTGGTGTTTGGTGTGATGGCCGTGGTTGTTGTTCTGAGCTGACAGGCCGGTTGCGGTTTTGGTCGTTGTTGTCGGAGTTTACCGGATTTAAATCTGAACGGCCTATGGGAATAGGATACCATTCCCTGCCGGAGCCGCAGCAACGTGAATGATCAGGACCAGGACGCGGATACCCCGCGCAAGAAAGAACGGATCGGAAAATATGTCGTCCCCGAAGAACGGGCGGCCAATATTGTCAAACAGCTTGATGAATTCCTGCGCAAGGGGCCGAAACGCGGTTTGAAATATAACCGTTGGCAGCAACTGGCGTGGTATGAAATTGTCGATGAAATCAAGCGCGCCGAAGCCGCCCAGAAAAACGAGGACAGCCTTGCCAAGGCCGCCTTTTTAAGCCTTGCCGTCGGATTTGGCACCATCGGTTTTTGGGGGCTGGTGATGTTTGCAGGCACCGGTTTTGGGGCCGTCGGGGCGGTTGTGATTGTGATTGCGGGGCTGGTCGTCTGGCGGGCCCTGTCAAAGGCGCGGTGGTTCAAATGAACAGGGATGCAGCCGAAACCGTTGCGATACAGGCCATTGCCCATGTGGTCGGCGATGATGATTTGTTGCAGGGCCTGCTGGCACAGACCGGCATGGATTTGACCGATCTGCGCGAGGGGATCGGCACCATTGGCGTACAGGTTGGCGTGCTGGATTTTTTATTGTCGCACGAACCGTTTTTGATGGGGTTTGTCGAGGCCATCGGGTGCAGCCCCGAAACCCCGGCGCGTGCCCAGATGGTGTTGTCCGGCGGGCCGGTCTGGCAGGATTAATTCACGGCGACCCGGCTGCGTCATTGGTATCGTCATTGGCGCTGTGCTGTTCCAGTACCTGATCAATCAGGCCCCAGTCCAGAGCCTGATTTGCCGTCATGAAACGGTCGCGGTCCAGCGTGTGTTCCACTTCCTCGTAACTGCGTCCGCAATGTTTGGCGTAAAGCGAAATCATGCGCTGTTTGGTCAGGCGCATTTCTTCCGCATGGATCAGAATATCCGATGCCTGCCCCTGAAAACCGCCCAAAGGTTGATGCACATGCAGGCTGGCATTGGGCAGGGCGGCGCGGTGGCCCGGTTCACCAGCCATCAGCAGGAACGACCCCATCGACCGGGCGGTGCCCATGCACAGGGTATGCACAGGCGCTTTTATGTAGCGCATGGTGTCATACATCGCCATGCCGCTGGTGACGACACCGCCGGGGGAATTGATGTAAAGATGGATCGGTTTTTTGGGGTTTTCGGATTCCAGAAACAGCAATTGCGCGCAGACAAGCGACGAGATCGCGTCATTCACTTCACCATTGAGGAAAATGATCCGTTCGCGCAAAAGCCGCGAAAAAATGTCAAAGGATCGTTCGCCTGCGCTGGTTTGTTCAACCACCATCGGGATCAATTGCATCATATTGCGCATGGAGAAGCTCCGGGGTTCGAAAAAGGGGGCGGGCGAGGCGGTTCAGGCCGCACACATCATTTTCGCGGTGTTGCTGTTGGCCGCTTTGGCCGGGGTGAGGCATCTTGCATCGGTCAATTGATGAATGATGCGAAGGCAGGTGCTGTTTTCGCCGGTTTGCGTGAGATGAAAGGTCACAATGCTTTCCAGATAGGGCGGACAGGTGTCGCGCATCTGATAGGTCACTTCTTCGCCGGGAATTTGCCGTACCGGTTTGGCATTGCGCAAATTGGCACCGGGCAACCAGCTTTCGCGAATTTCGGGAATGCTGATCGCGCGCCAGATATTTTCCTTGGATGCATCCAGTCTGTATTCAAATTCAAGGCGACGGGAAGCTGTCGTTTTTTGGGTTTTGGCGATGCGCGTCTTGCTGTCGGTCACTGATCCATCTCCTTTAGGGTCTGGCGCAAGGCATCTATCCGGTCTGGCCAGAAGGTGCTGTATCGGGCCACCCATTGAACAATCAGCGCCAGCCCATCGGGCTTGACCCTGTAATGGACAAAGCGTCCCTGTCGTTCCTCCTGCACCAGTTTTGCCTGACGCAGGACTGCCAAATGTTGGGACATGGCAGGCTGGCTGATGCTTATGCCTTCGCGAAGAGCACTGGCATTCATGCTTTGGGTGCTGGCAAGCTTTTCAAAAATTGCGCGCCGGGTCGGATCGGCCAGAGCTTTGAATATGTCGTTTTCCATCATACAAACACATAAGCATGGACTTATGTGTTTGTGCAAGGCAAATTATTTGAGAGGGGCAGTTCTGGCAGGATTGAACCGGTTCAAAAAGAAAAGCCCGGCAAAAACAATCCTGCCGGGCTTTGATCGTTTCAGGCGGGGGGATCAGAACGCCAGCGACATGCTGTCGTAACCGTAAATCCACACCAGAAGGCCGCCACCGAGCAGCACCCGATAGAGGGCAAAGGGCGCAAAGGTCGATTTTTTCAGCCATGACATCAGCATTGCAATGGCCATCAGTGCGGTCAGGAAGGACAGGCCACCGGCCAGCAGGGCATCCTGTGTCAGGGCCATGTCATCGGCCCTGTACAAATCAATCCCGGCCAGCAGCCCGGCCCCGATAATCACCGGAATCGACATCAGCATTGAAAATTGTGCGGCATCGGCCCGTTCGTAGCCCATCAGACGGGCGGCCGTCATGGTGATGCCCGAACGGCTGACGCCGGGGATCAGGGCCAGGACCTGTGCCAGACCAATAAACAGGGCCCCGCCCCAACGCATATGTTCAAGGCGGTTGATGGTCATGCCGATCCGGTCCGCAATCCACAGGACAATCCCGAAAATCAGGGTCATCCAGGCAATGAGTTCAACGGATCGCAATTGTTCCTCGATCCCGGAAACCTTGAGGTAGAACCCGACGGCGACCACCGGAATGGTTGCAAGGATGATATGCAGTGCCATGCGGGCCGATGGTGTCATGCGCCCGGAAAACAGCCGAAAGAATCCGCCGATCATGGCGAAAACATCCCGCCAGAAATAAACAAAAACCGCCAGCAATGTGCCGACATGAACGGCAACATCAAGGAGCAACCCCTGATCGGCCTCGCCGGTTATTGCCGGGACCAGCACCAGATGGCCGGACGAACTGATCGGCAGAAATTCAGTGATGCCCTGAATGACTGCGAGAAGAATGATGTGCTGTAAGGTCACCCCGGCCTCGGATCTGATTTCCCCAAAACTGATTGCTTATAGCAGGTTGGCGGGGCAAGGCGAATGATTGTTATAGTACCAAAATGGTACTATTGAAAGTTTCTTCCGCCCGCGTAAAGCCGCGGAATGCCAAAGCCCTGACGATGAATGGGGAAATAAATGTCAGTAATATTGTCCTATGATGTATTTTGTGCTGGATTCTGATTTCGGCGCCGCGTATATAGGGGCACCCGCACGCAACAAAACAGCCTTTTTGGGGGCAGTGATGACAGAAAAGATGCTCACATTTGTTCATCTTGAACAAAAATATCCGCACAAGCGGGATGCCGATGAGCGTCGCCGTGACTTTGACGAAATCTATCAGGGTTTTGAAACCGACGCGGCTGCGTCGCAATCATCGCGTTGCTCGCAATGCGGGGTGCCGTTCTGTCAGGCGCATTGCCCGCTTTATAACAATATTCCCGACTGGTTGCGCCTGACCACCGAAGGCCGTCTTGAAGAAGCCTATCAGATTTCGGCGGCCACCAATAACATGCCCGAAGTGACCGGTCGCATCTGCCCGCAGGATCGCCTGTGCGAAGGCAATTGCGTGATCGAACAATCCACCCACGGCGCGGTGACCATCGGGTCGGTCGAAAAATATCTGACCGATAACGCCTTTGCCAATGGCTGGGTCAAGGTGCCTGCGCCGACATCGGAAAACGGCATGTCGATTGGCATTATCGGCGGGGGCCCGGCCGGTATGGCCGCAGCCGAGCAATTGCGCCTCAAGGGGTATGCGGTGCATATCTATGACCGTTATGACCGGATCGGCGGTTTGCTGGTTTATGGCATTCCGGGCTTCAAACTGGAAAAACACATTGTCGAACGCCGGGTGAAGTTGCTGGAAGATGCCGGTGTGGTGATGCACACCGAATTCGAGGTCGGTCGCGATGCGACATTGGCGCAATTGCGCGCCAAACATGACAGCATTCTGATTGCCACCGGTGTTTATAAATCCCGCGATCTGATGGTGCCGGGGGTTGGCCTGAAAAATGTCTATCCGGCCCTTGATTACCTGACGGTTTCCAACCGCCACGGGCTGGGCGATGCCGTTCCGGCCTATGAAGACGGGACGCTGAATGCGCAGGGCAAGAATGTTGTGGTGATTGGCGGTGGCGATACCGCAATGGATTGCGTGCGTACCGCCGTGCGTCAGGGGGCCAAATCGGTTAAATGTCTGTATCGCCGCGACCGTGCCAACATGCCCGGTTCGCAACGCGAAGTCGCCAATGCCGAGGAAGAAGGCGTTGAATTTGTCTGGCTGACCAACCCCGAAGCCTTTGTCGGCGATGATGCCGTGACCGGTGTGCGGGCGGTGAAAATGCGTCTGGGTGCGCCCGACGCCGGTGGCCGCCAGACCCCGGAAATCATCCCGGATTCCAGCTATACCATGGATGCCGATATGGTCATTCTGGCGCTGGGCTTTGAACCCGAAGATCTGCCCGCCCTGTTTGAGGCCCCGGAACTGGGTGTTTCACGCTGGGGCACGGTTAAAATCGATTTCCGCTCGATGATGACCAATCTGGATGGCGTTTTTGCCGCCGGTGATATTGCGCGGGGCGCATCTTTGGTGGTCTGGGCCATCCGCGATGGCCGTGATGCGGCAGACCGTATGGATGAATATTTGTTGGCGCGGAAAGACGTTGCGGCCTGATCCCGCAATGCTCCGAGGAGAGAGAGCCATGAACAAGATGATACATGACAGCGGTGCTGGTGCGATTGCCCGCTTTGAAAAGAATGCCGAACATCTTGCCGCGCACGGCCTTTATGATGTCGAAGACGAACACAGTTCGTGCGGGGTTGGTCTGGTCGGTGCGATTGACGGCAAGCCGCGCCGGGAAGTCGTCGAAGCCGGGATCGAAGCCCTTAAAGCGATCTGGCATCGCGGGGCGGTGGATGCCGATGGCAAAACCGGCGATGGTGCCGGTATCCATTTGCAAGTGCCGCAGGATTTTTTCCGCGCCCATTTGAAACTGATCAATCAGGAAGCCCCGGATTCATTGATTGCGGTCGGGCAGGTTTTTCTGCCGCGTATCGATATGAGCGCGCAGGAACGGTGCCGCGCCATTGTTGAAACCGAAATCCTGAAAATGGGGTATGGCATTCTGGGTTGGCGTCAGGTGCCGGTCAATGTGTCGGTGATTGGCGAAAAGGCCAATGCCACCCGGCCTGAAATCGAACAGGTTCTGGTGCGGGTGCGCCCGGATGTCGATGAAGAACAGTTTGAAGTCGATCTGTATGTGATCCGTCGCCGCATTGAAAAAGCGGTGCTGTCCGAAGCGATCAAGGATTTCTATATCTGTTCGCTGTCCAGCCGTTCGATCATCTATAAGGGCATGTTTCTGGCCGAACAGGTTGATATTTTTTATCCCGACCTGCGCGACAGCCGGTTTGTCTCGAATTTCTGTGTTTATCATCAGCGTTATTCGACCAATACCTATCCGAGCTGGCCGTTGGCACAGCCGTTCCGCGTTTTGGCCCATAACGGCGAAATCAACACATTGCGCGGCAATGTCAACTGGATGAAAAGCCACGAAGCCCGCATGGGGCATGTAGCCTTTGCCGACACCATCGAGGATTTGAAACCGGTGATCCAGCCCGGATCGTCGGATTCTGCGGCCCTTGATGCCGTGTTTGAATTGATGGTGCGGGCCGGTCGTGATTTGCCGATGGTGAAAACCATGATGGTGCCCGAAGCCTGGTCGAAAAAGGCATCGACGCCCGACAGCTATAAAAACCTGTATGCCTATTGCAATGCCGTGATGGAACCGTGGGACGGCCCGGCCGCCCTTGCGGCCTATGGCGGGGACTGGCTTTTGGGCGGGACCGACCGCAATGGTTTGCGTCCGCTGCGCTATGCCGTGACCGGCAATGGTTTGCTGATTGCCGGTTCCGAAACCGGGATGGTGCATATCGACGAGGAAACCTGTGTCGAAAAAGGTCGCCTTGGACCGGGCCAGATGATTGCGATCAATCTGCGAGATGGCGTTCTGTATCATGACAGCGAATTGAAAGACCGGCTGGCCGGTCGTCGGGACTGGTCAAAATGGCTGGCCCAGACCAAGGTTCTGGATGATCTGTTATTGCCCGAAACCACCGAACCGGCCTATCTGGGCAAGGAAGAATTGCTGCGCCGTCAAAAGGCGATGGGTCTGAGCCACGAAGACCTTGAACTGATCCTGCATCCGATGGGCGAAGACGGCAAGGAAGCCATTGGTTCGATGGGCGATGACACGCCGCTTGCCATCCTGTCGGACCGGTATCGCGGGTTGCATCATTTCTTTCGCCAGAATTTCTCGCAGGTGACAAACCCGGCGATTGACAGTCTGCGCGAAGCGCGGGTGATGAGCCTGAAAACCCGGCTGGGCAACCTTGGCAACATTCTGGACGAGGATGAAAGCCAGTGTGATTTGCTGCAACTGGAAAGCCCGGTTCTGACCAATGGCGAATATGCCGCCATGCGCAATTATATGGGCCAGACCGCCGTTGAAATCGACACCACCTTTGACATCAATGGCGGCAAGACGGCCTTGCGCGATGCGATTACCCGCATCCAGCAGGAAGCCGAAGAAGCCGTGCGCGGCGGTGCGCTGCATGTGATTTTGACCGATGAAGGCATTTCGACCGACCGGGCGGCCATTCCGATGGTTCTGGCGGTGGGCGGCGTGCACAGCTATCTCGTCAAGAATTCGTTGCGGACTTATATTTCGCTGAATATCCGGTCATCCGAATGCATGGATGTGCATTATTTTGCGGTTCTGATCGGGGTGGGTGCCACGACGGTCAATGCTTATCTGGCGCAGGAAGGTTTGCTGGACCGTTATGCCCGTGGTCTGTTCCCCAATGTCAAGGGAACGGCGGAAATCATGCGGAATTACAAAGCCGCGATTGATCAGGGATTGCTCAAGATCATGTCCAAAATGGGCATTTCGATCATCAGTTCCTATCGCGGGGGGTATAATTTTGAAAGCATCGGCCTGTCGCGGTCTTTGGTGGCGGAATTTTTCCCCGGCATGCCGTCGCGGATTTCCGGCATTGGCCTGCAAGGCATTCAGCGCCGCACCATTGCGCAGCACAAGGACGCCTTTAACGGCAATGTTGTGACCCTGCCGGTTGGTGGTCTTTACAAATACCGTCGCAGCGGCGAACGCCATGTCTGGACCGGTCCGCTGATCCATACGTTGCAATCGGCGGTGACGACCGGCGGGTATAATACGTTCCGTAAATTCAGCGAAGGTTTGCGCCAGCGCGAACCGTTGCATCTGCGCGATCTTCTGGATTTCCGCAGTGACCGCAAGCCTGTCCGTCAGGAACAGGTGGAAAGCATCACCGAAATTCGCAAACGGTTTGTCACGCCGGGCATGTCGCACGGGGCGCTTTCGACCGAGGCGCACGAGGCACTGGCGATTGCCATGAACCGGATCGGGGCGAAATCCAATTCGGGCGAAGGCGGGGAATCGCGCGAACGGTTCCGTCCGCGGGCCAATGGCGACAATGCCCGTTCGTCGATCAAACAGGTGGCATCGGGCCGGTTTGGGGTGACGGCGGAATATCTGAACAATTGCGAAGAAATCCAGATCAAGATCGCCCAGGGTGCAAAACCGGGTGAAGGCGGGCAGTTGCCCGGTTTCAAGGTGACGGTTGAAATCGCCAAGCTGCGTCATGCGACACCGGGGGTCACCCTGATTTCGCCGCCGCCGCATCACGATATTTATTCGATCGAGGATCTGGCCCAGCTGATTTATGACCTCAAGCAGATCAATCCGCGCTGCCGGGTGTGTGTCAAGCTGGTGTCGCGGTCGGGCGTTGGCACGATTGCGGCGGGTGTGGCCAAGGCCAAGGCCGACGTTATCCTGATTTCGGGCTATGACGGCGGCACGGGGGCCAGTCCGCAAACCTCGATCAAATATGCCGGTATTCCGTGGGAAATGGGCCTGTCCGAGGTCAATCAGGTTCTGACGCTGAACAATTTGCGTCACCGGGTCAAATTGCGCGTCGATGGCGGTTTCAAAACCGGCCGCGACGTGGTGATTGGCGCGATGCTGGGCGCCGAGGAGTTTGGCATTGGCACGGCATCCCTGATTGCGCTGGGCTGTATCATGGTGCGTCAGTGCCATTCCAACACCTGCCCGGTCGGGGTCTGTACCCAGGACCCGGCCCTGCGCGCCAAATTCAATGGCACGGCGGACAAGCTGGTCAATCTGTTCACCTTCATGGCCGAAGAGGTCAAGGATATCCTTGCCGAACTGGGCTATGACAATTTGCAGGATGTGATTGGCCGGTCGGACCTGTTGCAACAGGTGCATCGCGGGGCCAAGGACCTTGTGGATCTTGACCTGAACCCGCTTTTGGCCCAGGCCGATGCGGGCGGACATCCGCGCCATTGCGTGACCGTTGGCCGCAACGAAGTGCCCGACACCCTTGATGCCCAGATGATCAAGGATGCCCGTGCGTTGTTGGAAGACGGCGAAAAAATGCAGTTGCAATATAACATCCAGAATACGCAGCGTGCGATCGGCACCCGGATTTCCAGCCTGATCACCCAGAAATACGGTATGACCGGCCTGAAGCCCAACCATCTTCATGTCCGGCTGCGCGGATCGGCGGGGCAATCTTTGGGCGCCTTTGCGGTGCAGGGCCTCAAGATTGAAGTGCATGGTGATGCCAATGACTATGTCGGCAAAGGTTTGTCGGGCGGGACCATCGTTGTGCGTCCGCGTCCTTCAAGCCCGCTCAAGACCAACGAAAACACCATCATCGGCAATACGGTTCTGTATGGCGCGACGGCGGGCAAGCTGTTTGCCGCCGGTCAGGCCGGGGAACGGTTCTGTGTGCGCAATTCCGGCGCAACGGTGGTGGTGGAGGGCTGTGGCTCCAACGGTTGTGAATATATGACCGGCGGCACCACCGTCATTCTGGGCGCGGTAGGTGAAAACTTTGGTGCCGGCATGACCGGCGGCATGGCCTTTATCTATGACCTTACGGGCACCTTTGAGAATGTCGTCAATGACGGCTCCATTCTGTATCAACGTATTGAAACCAGTTACTGGGACGAACACTGCCGCAATGTGATCGGGGAACATGTCGCCGAAACCGATAGTGGTTTCGCCCGCAATATCCTCGATAACTGGGACCGCGAACGTGATCACTTCTGGCAGGTTGTGCCAAAGGAAATCGTCGACAAACTGGAACATCCCATTCGCTCGATGAGCGAAGACCAGGCAACTGCGTGATTCCCTTTCACGCAGCTTGCGTAAGCTCCCTTGTCCAAACACCCGGACAAACCAACTGGCCCCGTACTTCGGTACGGGGTTCTTTTTTTGTCGGGATTGTCTGGAAAATGCCGGTTACAGCAGAATGTTGAGATAGGAGCCACGCCGGGCGGTATGGTCGATCTGGTCGCTGTCGATCAGATTGCGCAGGCGGGCAAGCTGGGCGCGAATATCGAAATCCGCACTGGGCATTTCAGAACTGGCGCTGACACGCGACCGCACCGCGCCCCCGGCCCGACCGCGTTCGGTGCGGGCCTGTTGTTCGGACACCGGTCCGGTTTGTGACGTGCGGCCAATATTGTTCAGTGCCATGTGTGGCCTGGTCCCCATCCCCATCTGATAATGCGGGATTGATTATAACAGCCAGCCGGGTATTTGTCAGGGCCATAACAAAAAGGGGCGGTCAGCGACCACCCCGAAAGTTGCAGGAGGGAAAATCAGACGGAAAGATTGACGCGCGTGCCGCGCGGGCCGGACGTTTCAAGCGGCTGATGTTCGGTAACAATCGATGCAACCGTGCGCATCAGGCCTTCTGCCTTTTTCATCGAGGCACCGGCCGCACTGAGCGGCATCCCTTCGCGGTTGGTCGGGGTGATGCGGTCTGTCAGGGCCTGTTGGGCGGCGTTCAGGTCAATCGTGCTCATCTCGTCACCATGCCATTTGTCTGGGCCGTTATCTGGCGGGTATATCTGAACCCGGAAAACAATCATACCATACAATAAAGCACCCTGTCAGGAAGTGACAATCGTCACAAGTGGCCTGACATGTGGGTGATCAGACCGGGGTGCGTCTTTCGGCTTTCTGGATCAGGGCCTGCTGGATGGCTTTTTGCAGTTGCGCCGGGCGGAAAGGTTTTTTGACAAAAACATACTGCCCCAGCAGATTTTCAAGTTCCTTGCGCGTGCGGGCCGGATAACCCGACATAAAAACCACCGACAGAGACGGATATTGCCGCAGGGCTTCGATTGCCAGTTGCGGGCCGCTTAAGCCCGGCATCACAACATCACTTAGCAGGACGTCGATTTTGTCGTCTTCGCCACATGCGGCCAGAATTGCAAGGGCTTCTTCCGAACTTTTGGCGGTAAGGGCCGTAAAACCGGCATCTTCGAGAATGATGCTGGCGGTTGTCCGCAGGGCGGCTTCATCATCAATAATCAAGATGCGTTCACCCTTGCCGGGATGGAAAGGGGCGTTGTCCCTGATCGGGGATGCCACGGCCCCTTCCTGACAGCGCGGCAGGTAAATTGAAAAAGTGGTGCCTTCGCCCTCGATGCTGGCGACATCAATGATGCCACCGGCTTCTTCGACCCAGCTGTGAACAATCGACAGGCCAAGGCCGGTGCCCTTGCCCGGTTCCTTGGTTGAAAAGAAGGGTTCAAAGATATTGTCGATAATATCGGGTGAAATGCCGGTGCCGGTATCCTGCACACTGATCACGACATAATCGCCGGGCGGGCAGGCCGGATAGACCATGTCCTCGTCCTGGGGGCGGATGTCTTCGGCGGGGACGGTTTCTGGATAACAGGAAATTTGCAAATTGCCACCCGCAGGCATCGCGTCACGGGCATTGATCGCCAGATTGAGAATACAGGCCGATAATTGTGTTGGATCGACACGGGTAAACAAGGGCGGTTCATTGGCCCAGATTTTCAGTTCGATGCGGTGTTCGAGCATGGTGACAAGCAGTTTTTCCATCTCGAAAATGGTGGCATCGACCTGAACAATGGTCGGTTGATCAATACGGCGGCGCGAAAACATCAACAGCTGATCGGCGACACTGGTTGCACGTTCGCCCAGCGAAATCACATGATCCAGATATTCGCCGACCCGTTCGGGTTCATGGATGCGGGCGCGGGCGACTTCGGCAAAGCTGAGAATACCGGCCAGGCAATTATTGAATTCATGTGCGACCCCGCCCGCCATCTGGCCAACGGCTTCGAGTTTTTGCGAGGTGGCAAGCTGCCGCTGAAGGGTCTGCTGTTCTTCGGCGGCCTTGTATTGGTCGGTGGTGTCGCTGCCGGTGCCGCGATATCCCTTGAAAACGCCATCAATGTCAAAGACCGGTACACCGTTGATCCGGCCATGACATTGCACGCCGTCGTGATCGGTCCATGAAAAGGTGAAATTCTGAAAGGCCTGATGTTCCGCCAGCCGGGCCATCAGGGCATCCCAGCTTTCATCGCCGCTGGCGATCAGGCCAAGATTCCCGAAATTCTGGCCTTGCGGGGTGCCGTGCAGTTCTTCGATCAGTTTGTAAAATTTGTGCGAGGCAAAGGTAATGCGGAAATCGGGGCCCATTTCCCAATACCAGTCGGCCGATGACAGGGTAAAGTCGCGGAAGCGTTCCTCGCTGTCGCGCAAGGCTTCCTGGGCGACCTGATGTTGTTCGGTCCGGCGTTCAAGGCTTTCGGCCATCGCATTCAGGCCGCGTTCCAGTGCGCCGATTTCATCATTCCCCGCCGGTTTGAGGCGCGCATCCAGCCTGCCGAACTGAATGTCGCTGACAAACCGGGCGGCGGTGGTCAGGCGGTGCAGGACGGCATATTGCACGAACCAAAAGATCAGCCCCGATGTCAGAACCAGACACAGGATCGACCCGATCAGCAGCACCGATTGCATCTGTGCCTGACTGGCTTCGAGGCCCAGTGTCGAGACCCTGAGATAGACAAACATAAAGGGTTGATTGGCATTCAGGCTGAACAAAGGGGTGACGCTGACAATGTCGCGGCCAGTGGCATCTTCCACTGTGAACAGATGGGGTTCGATAATGGCCGGACCAAACCAGTGCCCCGGAATATCCGGGCTTTGCGCGATATTGTTGCCGATCTGGTTGGGGTCCATCGCATGATAGATGGTGCCGTCAAAGCCAACCACCATGGCCTGCCGCAAATGCGGGCCCAGCAGGCGTTTCATCTGTCCGGCATCGCTGATGACGGAAAGTTTAAGCTGTTCATCCTGAATCAGGCGACCGGGCGCACTGATCTGTTCTGAGGTCCGCCGGTCAATTTCGGCCCCGAAATACTGGATATAATAGCCGCCGAACAATCCAAGAAAAATGGTTTCGACAATGACAATTGCGACGCCAATCTTGAACGCCAGACTGCGAAACAGCCGGTCGAACAGTTTCTTCACGTTACCCTCTGCCCTGATGACTCGCCAGCCTGTCCGGGGACGGGCCGCGTTTGTCGCTTTTATTCAAGGTAATACTGGCTTGGATTGGTGGGGGCTGGTGTAACAAAGCTCCACGCTGCCGGTATGACCTTGGGCACATTCCTGAAATTCCTTGCCACAATCCCCTTGCGGTTCGGTGGCAACGCGATTCCCATAACGTAAAACTGATCTACGCTAATGTCGAGTATTGCGCGCATAAGTTCATTTTGTTCGGTGCTGTTCGCGGTGCGTTTGAGGCGATCATACAGGGCAAGCTGTTCCTGAACTTGGGCCGGGGGGATGATGGCATCCAGACTTTCGGGGGACAGATACCATTTTGCCCAGCCCGGTGCGAACCAGGAATCCACAGACACGGGCAGATAATTGATCGGGATCAGCATGCCATCAAGCCCGCCATCGCCGCCCCATGCGGTGGCGTCATGGGCGTTTTTTTCGCGCAACTGATAAAAACCATCACGCGACAGATCGCGGGCGGTTACATCCAGACCGATATCGCGCCAGTAATCGACGACAACGGCCAGCATGTCATAGCGGCTTGATCCGACGGTATCGATATGAAATGAAATCCGCCTTCCTTGCGCATCGACATAAAACCCGGCCGAATCCTTGTCGGTTAGTCCGGCGCGTGCCAGGGCATCCATCGCCAGACCGGGATCATAGGCCAGATATTGGCGGGCCAGAATGGTGTGATAAAGCGGGCTTTCGGGGCGTGGGGCGGCCTGATGGGGCAAGGCACCGGGGATGAAACGGTCAATGATGGCATTGCGGTCAATGGCATGTGACAGGGCGATCCGGAAATCCTTGTCGCCAAACAGGGTGCGCAATTCCGGATTTTGGTGATTGAGGTTCAGCGACAATGTCAGTTTGTTCATGTCGCTTTCAATCAGGGTGAAAGACGACAAGCCGGGATTTCGCGACAGAATTTCATCGGCAAAGTCGCTGACATGGCGGTCTTGCATATTGACGCCATTGGTGATGGCAATCCGCACGGCTTCGGCCCGGTCGGGCACCAGTTTGAAGGAAACCTGATCAATATAGGGCAATTGCCGCCCGGCCGGATCGATTTTCCAGTAATAGGGATTGCGTGTGGCAATCAGCGGATCATCCTTGCCGTAAACGCCGGTCAGTTGCCATGCGTTCAGGGTGGGGACAGCAGGGTTTTGCCACCGTGTCGGATGATCAATATTGCCGGGTTGCCCGAAAACCGCGACAAACCGTTCCTGCCAGTTGGCAAAGCCAAGTTCGCGGGAATCTTCATCGGCATTCGGATTATATTCCGGCAGCAGTTTTTTCAGAAAATGTGCCGGATAGGAAACCGGTTCGACCCCTTCGGGGCGGGCAAGAATCATCGGGAAAAGGCCATAGGGATCCGAAAAGCGGAACCGCACCGTTTGGTCGTCGATTTTATCGATTTCGACCAGATTGTCGCCGGTTGTCAGCCAGTCCGGGACAACCGGGCTTAAATCCGGGTTTTTCAGAATGTCTTCGTACCAGAAAACAATATCGTCGGCCCCAAACGGCATGCCGTCGGACCACCGCATGCCGGGGCGCAACCGGAACGTAAATTCGGTGGCATCTTCATTGGTTTGATAGGACATCGCCACATTGGGCATGGTGTCGGTCCATTGCGGCGTCCAGCGCAGCAAGGGTTCGTAACCGATGGTCCGGATCAAAAGGGCATGGTCGCGATCGGCGCGTTGGGCCATATGCCAGGTGCCGCCATAGGTGCCCAGTTTTTCGACCGGTGTCAGAATCATCGGGGTGCGGGGCAGCCGTTCTGCCGCAGGGGGCAGGGTGCCGTTTTCAACCTGTCGGGCAAGGGCCGGGGATTCGCCAAATTCGGCGGTCCGGGCGATATTCACATTGGAAAATACCGCGGCCAGGCCGACCAGAACACAACAGGATTGGATGAAAAACCGACGCACTTTTTACTGACCCCCAAGGTTGGCATTAACAATACCATCAAACGGTATCGGCACAACTATTCCAAAGGGGTGGTTTTTGGAATGGGCGTTGCAAGGAAAAATTCTGAAGGCATGAAATTGCCCTTGTTGTCGATAAAATCCGGACAATCTGAAATATTTTCAGCACTATACCCATCGATCAAAGATCGTTTTTGAAAGAGGATGTCGGGGGCAGGTGGGCAATGATCGATTTTAATCGTCTGATTATTATGCAGTTTTCTGAATATGACGCCGATTATCCGGCGAAGAAAGCAAAATATCTCGATCTGCTGGCCCCGTTTGAGGAAAAACTGATTGCGATCCAGCAGACAGGCAACAGCATGGCGGCATCGGATCAGAACATGATCGAATGCAAATGGCTGATTCTTTATACTGCCGACTGGCTTGCTGTGGAAAAGAGGCTTGATCTTCTGCGCGAGTCGCTGGGTCATCCCGATCAGGCATGGGCCGAACAACAGGTTGCCGCCGATGGATCGTGGGGGCCTTGTTATGATCAATGGTTCCTGAAGGTCGATGCGATGATTGATGCCGTCAATACGCTGGCAGATCAAAATATCGCGCCCTGCTATCCCCTGACTTTTCTGGCACCGATTGGCACCATTCCCGATATGCTGGCATGGCTGGAAGATCACAAGACATCGCAGATTTATCAGGATGGACTGGACCGGCGCGATGCCCTGGGTGCCGTCACGGCGGCCTTGTCGCAAATGTGCTTTAAAAGCGAAATCCGGGATTATTTCCGCAAATATGTCACCGGTTTTGATTTGGGCGATGATTATATCGCGGCCTATAAATCATGGCTGGAGGCTTGGCAAAATACCGAAACCGGTTATTGGGGCGGCTGGTTTGCCACACAGGAGGGGCCGGTTCTGCAAAGCCCGGATCTGAGCCTGACCTTTCATAATATTTCCTATCAGCATGGCAAGGTTGCCCAATGGCCCGCCATTTTTGCCACGACGATTTTGATCCGGGATCAGGCTTATCCGTTTGGCTGGCAACACAATGGCGATTTCAATAATCACAACAATTACGATGTGACCAAGATATTCGCCCTGGGCTGGGATCAGGTGACGGATGATTTGCAGGCACAGGCCCGCGATGACCTTGACCTTGTGCTGAACTGGTGTCTGACATGCTCGATGACCGCAGATGGTGGTTTTGTCGATGATCCGACTTTTTATAATTCGGTTGGCGCGGCTTATTATTACGGTGTCTCGTTTCTGGACGAGGCCGGATATTTTGAAACATCAAAACGGTTCTGGACCGATCAGGATTTCCCCGATGGTCCGGCCCTGTGCTGTAAAATCCAGGCAAATATGAAACAGAACCATCTTGATGATGACGAGGCCAAGGCGGCGATGGAAAAGCTGGTTGCGGCATGTGGTGATTGCGGGGCATAGGATCACATATCTGGCAAGGCAGGCGATTTCCCTTGCTCTTTCCGGTCTTCGGGGGTGACAATATTATCTTGTGCCCCTGTCAGACGGAATCCGGACCATGCCGCATCCCCGCGGTGAAAAACCCAAACCGCCTTTTCCGCGTTATGTGCCGGGTAGTCATCCGGGGACGGCGGAAATATCCGATGGCGGACAGGATGGTATCAGTCTGGCACAGGTTGAAGGACGTATTGACCGGCGCACTGCCACAATGGCGGCCAAACTTGTCGATGCCGCCCCCGAAGAAGCCTTGCGGGTGATCAGAAACTGGCTGCATCAGGATTGATCCTGTTGCCGGCCTGCCTGAAAACACCGCAGCCGTAACGAGGATCCGCCATGAGCCGCCGCACTGATATTGATATTGCCGCCCTGCGCCATCAGCTTGAAGAACGGCGCGACACGCTGTTGAAATTGTCCAACGGGTCAAAAGACATGCGCAAACCCGTCGAACTGGACCAGCAGGCGGTTGGGCGGCTGTCGCGGGTCGATGCCCTTCAGGATCAGGAAATGCATCTGGAACAGGAACGCCGCCGTCATGTCGAACTGGCGCGGATCGAACAAACCCTGTTGCGGATGGAGAATGACGGTTACGGTTATTGCCATAATTGCGGCGAGGCAATTGAAAAGAAACGGCTGGAATTTGACCCGGCAACGCCGTTATGTGTCGATTGCGCCGGGCATGTTTCGCATGGGACTGTCTGAGACGGCTGGATGTCGTTCTTTATGCACAGGAACAGCTATTTGCAGCGAAACGATCTGATTTTCGGTATTGCGCTGGTGTTGGCATGGCTGATGATGTCGGGGTCGGTGATGGCCCAGACGCACATCTGCCGGTTTGGTGAGAAGCCGCCGGTGTCCCTGTCTTTTGTCAACAAGGACCCGCAACTGGACCGGTCGCGTTCGGTGCGCTGGCTTAATCAACGCAGTAACCGCAACAGCCGCTGGATCGTTTCGGGGTTGACGGAATATGAATTGCGGGCGGCGTTCGATATGAAAATCGAACCGGTGGCGGCGGGGAACGGGCTGTATTGTTTGTGGCCCGCCCGGGTTTTGCCCCGGGTCGAGGTCGTCAAACATCTGGTCTATGTCGCCAGCGAACTGGTGCGGGGTACTTGCGAGTATGATGTTGTGTATGCCCATGAGGCCCAGCATGTCGCGATCAACCAACGCATCGAAGACGAGATCAACAAGGCGATGCAGGGGTTGGTGGAAACCATCACCCAAGATTTTGCCGCGATGACCGCCCTTCCGGCATCAATGGTGCAAAACCGGTCGCAACAATTGTTGGCGCGGTATGGGCGGGATTTTCAAAATCTGATTACGCAGGTTGACCGGGCGCGCACCCGCGATCATGCAGCGATTGATACGTCTGCCGAATATGGCCGGATCGCCAGCCAGTGTGGCCCGGATTCAGCCTTTACCACCACCTTGCAGGATGCCATGCGGCGGTAAGGGCCAAAGGTTCAGGCGGCTTCGTCATATATTCCCGCCACCGATTGCAGGGCTTTGCTATCCAGACTGAAATGGCTGCGTGTCAGGGCGGTAACAACCCCGCGTCGGCGAAAGTCGGCGATGATGCGGCTGGCGGTTTCGGTGGTGATGCCCAGCATCGCCCCGATATCCTCGCGCCCCGGCAAAAGGCAGGTGCCGGTTTTGTCATCCCGCAGAAACAGACACAATCGGGCCACCCGTTCGCGGGCCGAACCGGTGGACATTTGTGTCAGCCACTGATCGGAATCAAGGACGGCCTGATGCCAGCGTTGCAAAAGCTGTTGATGCAAATGCGGGCTTTCGCGATCCAGTCTTTCGACCACGGCCACCGGAATCCGGCATAGATGGCTATCCTGTACGGCCTCGGCATAATGGGAAAACTGATCGCTGCACAGGGCCTCAAGGCCGATGGTGCCGCCGGGACGCACAAGGCGGACCACACGTTGCGACCCATCCGACAGATAATGTGTCAGTTTGACCAGACCATGACGCAAGGTATACAGGCTGAGGGCGCGGTCACCTGCGTTATACAGCATCGCGCCCGCATCAATTGAAATATCATCAACGGGCAAATGCACATGTTTGAAATCGTCATCGGTCAGATCGGAAAACAGGGCCATCTGACGGACCCCACATTGCTGGCATCGAACAAGATTGTGACCGTTGGAAAGCGGGATATCCTGGGACACACGTACCCCCTTTTCAGGAAAGTCGTTTGTTTAAAACCGGCGGTTGCCAGAATTATATAATTACTCCAGACACAACTTCAATCTATCGTAATTACATATAAATTCAACCATTACCGGATTTGAAACTGTCTTATCCTGCGGCGGTGTTATCGAGTGTGACCAGACCTTTTTCAATGGCGTAACGCACCAGCCCGGCTGAACTGTCGATGCCCAGTTTGCGTTTGATGTTGCGGCGGTGGGTTTCGACGGTACGGACACTGATATCAAGTTCGCGGGCGACATGCTTGTTGCTAGCCCCCTGTGCCAGAAGGCGCAAGACGGTGCGTTCCCGCGATGTCAGCGGCATGTTGTCGTCCGGTGTTGCCCTGGTGTCGCTCATGGTTTCAAGGCCGGGGCTGTAAACTTCGCCGCCGCTGGCGATGGCCTCGATGGCGCGAACCATGTCGTTTGACGATACGTCTTTAAGAATGAAACCACGCGCACCTGCCTGACGGGCGGTGCGCAGATATTCGGGGTTTTCATGCATGCTCAGGATCACTACCTTGATTTCAGGCAGGGTTTCGCGGAATTTTTCCGTGGCTTCGATCCCGTTCATCACCGGCATTGAAATATCCATCAACACGATGTCGGGGCGTAAATCCCGCGCCTGTGTCAGGGCTTCCTGACCGTTACCGGCTTCGCCGACAATTGAAACATGATCATAACTTTCAAGGCGCGAGCGGACCCCGTCCATGACCAGCGCGTGGTCGTCACACAGCAGGATGCGAATCGGGCGGGCTTTGGAATAGGGGATTGCGGCACGGTTCATTGTCAAAAACCTGATCTGATACGGTTGTTAAAGAATGTCGGGGGCGACAAGTGTATTTGGGCGGCGTATTTCCGGATCGGCGGGGATGCGGGCGGTGATGGTGGTGCCATCATTGGGTTCGGAATTGACCGTCAATCCGCCGCCATGAAATTCCATGCGTTCGCGCATATTGCGCAATCCGATCCCGGCGCGTGGATCGCGATTGCGGATAAAGCGGTTGGTTTCAAAGCCAATCCCGTTATCGGCAATCGTCATGACCACATCCCCGCCGGTCCGGGCAATCTGGATCATGACATGGGTTGCATCGGCATGGCGTTCGATATTGGTCAGGGTTTCCTGCAAGACACGATACAACGTGGTTTTCCTTTCGATATCGAGCACAGCATCCACATTGTCGGATTTGACGACAATCTGCATGCCCGATCTGTCCTGCAATTCCTGACACATGCTTTCGATGGCGGGTTTCAGGCCCAGATCATCAAGGACGGCCGGGCGCAAATCCCGTGAAATCCGACGGACTTCATGAATGGCGTCATGAAGACGCCGGGCGGCTTTTTCCATCGGGCCGGTGGCGTCCGATTTCCCCTGTGCCACCCGGTCGATGGCCAGTTCGACCGAATATTTGGCCGACACCAGAATCTGGCTGATACCGTCATGCAATTCGCGCGACACCCGCAGACGTTCCTGTTCCTGCACATCGACAACCCGGTGGGTCAGTTCTTTCAGCTTGGCATCGGCCAGTTTGCGTTCGGACAGGGTGACAACCGTTCCGGAAATCCCGACCAGCAACACCGCCAGAATGGTCACACCGATGATTGAAATGGTGGTTTCGCGGATATGGGCGGAAACCTCGGTTTCGATTTCCTGAACCTGTTCGGCAATATCGTCGATATAAATACCGGTGCCGATCATCCAGTCCCATTTATCAAGCATCAGCGAATAGCCGATTTTCTCGGCAGGCAGGCCGGTTGACGGTTTTTCCCAGATGAAACGGTGAAAATCACCGCCGTTTTCGGCATTGAAAATCAGGGCCTGAATCACCGAATTGCCGTTGATATCGCGCAAATTCCAGTATGTCCGGCCAAGACGCCAGGGTTGTGGCGGATCGACAAGGGCGGTGCCGTCGCGGTCATAGATAAAGAAATAGCCATCCTCGCCATAGGACAGATCATTAATGATCGCCTTGACCCGTTCCTTGGACACCGCATCGCGCGAACTGGCGACCGAATAAATATGGTCGATCGATGCCATCGCCAGTTCAAGATAGCTTTTCAGTTCGTTTTTGCGGGCCTCGACGATGTTGCGTTCAAAGGTCCTGATTTCGGCCTCGGCAAGGCGTTCGGCCTGGGCAAAGACCAGCCACGAAATGGCACTGGCGGCCAGCACGAGGGGCAGGATCGATAACAACAGAAATTTTAACCGCAAATTTAATTTGGGCATGGCCGCAACGTCTTTTTGTTCCCGGAAAATCCGTGGCAGGGGGATGAATATGCCGCCGACAATACCACATTTGTAACAATTGTCTGCGTCTGATCGCCGGGAAGAAATATCGTTATATTCCGCATCGTGAAAAGAGGCTGGTGGTCAATTCGCACAATTGGTAATACCAATTTCAAATATCTCTTTTGACAGAGGCCCGCTATTGCGCATATACCAAAAGCGTCGCCTGCCCACCAGGCGCCAGGAACAAGGGACCGGATTTGCGGGTTTGCCGCAATTGTCGGTTCGTCATCGTCGCACAAGGTACGGCGTTTCCGGGTTTCCGCACCGGATCGCATTTCAGGATCGTATCGCGACGTTTATCTTGGCTTCCGGCAGGGGTGAACAGGGCCGCTTCTGCCGCAAATATCTGGTAGGAGTCGGTCAGAAATGACACGTCCAGCACCCAAACGTATTCGCAAATTACTGATCGCCAATCGTGGCGAAATCGCCATTCGTGTCATGCGGGCAGCCAATGAACTTGGCATTCGCACTGTTGCCATTTTTTCCGATGAAGACCGTTTTGCCCTGCACCGGTTCAAGGCCGATGAATCATACGGGGTGGGCAAGGGAAACAAGCCGATCCGGGCCTATCTGGATATCGAAAATATCCTGCGCGTTGCCCGCGATGCCGGGGCCGACGCCATTCACCCCGGTTATGGATTTTTGTCGGAAAACCCCGATTTCGCCGATGCCTGTGCCGAGGCGGGCATATTGTTTGTCGGGCCGGATTCCGATGTGATGCGCCTGTTGGGCAACAAGGTCAGTGCGCGCAATCTGGCCGAAACGGCTGGTGTGCCGGTCATGCCGGCATCGGCCGCCTTACCCGATGACATGGACGAAGTCGCCCGCATCGCAGGCGAGGTTGGCTATCCGTTGATGCTTAAGGCCAGCTGGGGCGGGGGTGGTCGCGGCATGCGCGTCATCGAAGGGCCCAAGGACCTTGCCAAACATGTTTTGGCCGCCAAACGCGAAGCGGCGGCCGCCTTTGGCAATGATGAAGTTTATTTTGAAAAACTGATCCGCCGTGCGCGCCATGTCGAGGTCCAGTTGCTGGGCGATACGCATGGGACGCTGGTGCATATGTTTGAACGCGATTGTTCGGTGCAGCGTCGCAATCAAAAGGTCGTGGAACGCGCCCCGGCCCCCTATCTGGATGAAGACCAGCGCACCGAACTGTGCCAGGCGGCCCTGCGTCTGGGCAAGGCGGCGCATTATGTCAATGCCGGGACGGTTGAGTTTCTGATGGATGTCGATACATCCAAATTCTATTTTATCGAGGTCAATCCGCGCATTCAGGTTGAACATACGGTGACGGAATGCGTGACGGGCCTTGATCTGGTCAAGGCGCAGATTCTGATTACGCAGGGCGGGCGCATCGGTTTTCCGTCGGAAACCGGCATTCCGGTGCAGGACAAAATCAAACTGCGCGATCATGCCCTGCAATGCCGGATTACCACCGAAGACCCCGAAAACAGCTTTGTCCCCGATTACGGACGAATCAAGGTTTATCGCGGGGCCAACGGGTTTGGCATTCGTCTGGATGGCGGCACGGCCTATTCCGGGGCGGTGATCACGCCGTTTTATGACAGCATGCTGGAAAAAGTCACCGCATGGGGCAGTACCCCGCGCGAGGCGGTGGACCGCATGGATCGGGCCTTGCGCGAATTTCGCATTCGCGGGGTGGCGACCAATCTGGCCTTTCTGGAAAATCTGATCAATCACCCGAAATTCCGGGCCGGGGAATATACCACCCGCTTTATCGATGAAACGCCGGAACTGTTCAAATTTGCCCGCCGCCGGGACCGGGCAACCCGGTTGTTACGGTTCATTGGCGAAGTCAGCGTCAATGGCAATCCCGAGGTCGAAGGTCGCGCCGAACCAGCCGATTTCCACCCGCCGGTGATGCCAAAATCGATTGATCTCAAGGAAATCCGACCCGGCACCAAACAAAAACTGGATCAATTGGGGCCGGAAGGTTTTTCGCGCTGGATGAAGGATCAGACGCGCGTTCTGATTACCGACACCACGATGCGCGATGCCCATCAATCCCTGATCGCGACGCGGATGCGCACAGCCGATATGCTGGAAATTGCGCCCTATTATGCACATGGCCTGCCCGATCTGTTTTCGATGGAATGCTGGGGCGGGGCGACATTCGATGTTGCCATGCGGTTCCTGAAGGAAGACCCGTGGGATCGTCTGGTCAAATTGCGCGAACGGATGCCCAATATCCTGACGCAGATGTTGCTGCGGGCGTCGAATGCGGTCGGTTACACCAATTATCCCGACAATGCGGTGGATTATTTCGTCAAACAGGCTGCCGAACATGGCATGGATGTTTTCCGGGTTTTCGATTCCCTGAACTGGGTCGAAAACATGAAGGTCGCGATGGAATCGGTCCTGAAAACCGGCAAGCTGTGCGAAGCCGCAATTTGTTATACCGGCGATATTTTCGATGAAAGCCGCCCGAAATATAACCTTGATTATTACGTCAATATGGCCCGCGAACTTGAAGCATCGGGTGCGCATATTCTGGGCCTGAAAGACATGGCCGGGTTGTTGCGCCCGGCGGCGGCCACTGTATTGATCAAGGCATTGAAGGATACGGTCAATATCCCGATCCATTTCCACACCCACGATACCAGCGGCATTTCGGCGGCATCGGTTTTTGCGGCGATTGATGCCGGTGTCGATGCGGTCGATGCGGCGATTGATTCAATGTCGGGCCTGACATCCCAGCCCAATCTGGGGTCGATTGCCCTGGCCTATCGCGGGCAGGAACGCGACCCCGGCCTTGATGAGGCGGCCCTGCATGAAATTTCGACCTATTGGGAGCAGGTGCGCCGATACTATACCGGTTTTGAAAGCGATATCCGCAGCGGCACGTCGGATGTCTATGTCCATGAAATGCCGGGCGGGCAATATACCAATCTGCGCCAGCAGGCCCGTGCGTTGGGGATCGAGGAACGCTGGCCCGAAGTGTCCAAGGCCTATGCCAGTGTCAACAAGATGTTTGGCGATGTCGTCAAGGTCACACCCAGTTCCAAGGTGGTTGGCGATATGGCCCTGATGATGGTGACATCGGGCCTGACGGATGCCGATGTTCTGGACCCGAAAAAGGACATTGCCTTTCCCGACAGTGTGATTTCATTTTTTCGCGGTGAAATCGGCCAGCCGGTCGGCGGGTTTCCGCCCGCCCTGCAACGCAAGGTCCTGAAGGGGGGCGAAGCCCTGACGGACCGGCCTGGCAAAAGCATGAAACCGGTTGATTTTGCCGCCACCCGTGCCGAGGTGGAAAAGAAAACCCATCGCAATATCAGCGATGCCGAACTGGCATCCTATGTGATGTATCCGAAAGTCTTTCTCGAATATGCCGATCATCGCAGCCACAATGCCGATGTGTCGATCCTGCCAACGCCGGTGTTTTTCTATGGCATGACGCAGGGGCAGGAAATTTCGGTGGATATCGAAAAGGGCAAGACGCTGGTGATCCGGTATCTTGCCACATCCGAAGGCGGCGATGACGAAGGCCAGCGCACGGTGTTTTTTGAACTGAACGGACAGCCGCGCACGGTCAAGGTTGCCGACAAGACGCTGGCGGTATCGGGCAAGGCTCGGCCCAAGGCCGAGGACGGCAACAAATTGCATATTGCGGCCCCGATGCCCGGTCTTGTCGTCGAGGTCCATGTGGCCGAGGGACAAAAGATCAAGGCGGGGGATGTCATGTGTTCGCTGGAAGCCATGAAAATGGAAACAGCGGTTCATGCAGAAAAAGACGGGGTGGTGGCCAAAATTCACGCCCCGGCGGGAACCCAGGTTGACAGCAAGGATTTGTTGATCGAATTAACGGAGTAACACCACCATGCTTGGGATGCCTGAGCCAGACCCGTCGGTTCTTGCCCGTCGCGGGGACATTATCGCCACCATGCGCGATATCCTGCCTGCGCCCGGTGCGGTGATTACCGATGCGGACTCGCTCAGGCCCTATGAATGCGACGGCCTGATGGCCTATCGGCAATTGCCGATGATTGTGGTGCTGCCCGAAACGGTGCAACAGGTCGCCGCCATTCTGAAATATTGCCATGACACTAAAATCCGCGTCGTTCCGCGCGGGGCGGGCACCGGTCTTTCGGGCGGGGCCTTGCCGATGGCCGATGCGATTACCATCAGCATGATGAAATTCAACCGCGTTCTGGAAATCGACTGGGACAACCGGGCGATTACGGTGCAGCCCGGTGTCACCAATCTGGGCATTACGCGGGCGGTGGAACATCGCGGTTTTTATTATGCGCCCGATCCGTCCAGCCAGATCGCCTGTTCGATTGGCGGCAATATTGCCGAAAATTCCGGCGGGGTGCATTGCCTGAAATATGGCCTGACCACCAATAATGTTCTGGGTCTGGAAATGGTGACGATCACCGGCGAGATTTTGCGCCTTGGCGGCAAGGCACTGGATGCGTCGGGATATGATTTGCTGGGGATCATTACCGGGTCCGAAGGATTGCTGGGCATTGTGACCGAAGTTACCGTGCGGATTTTGCGCAAACCCGAAACGGCACGCGCCATGTTGCTGGGATTCAATTCCAGCGAGGCGGGCGGCAATTGCGTGGCGCAAATCATTGCCGAAGGGATCATTCCCGGCGGGCTTGAAATGATGGATGCCCCGGCGATCCGTGCGACCGAGGATTTTGTCCATGCCGGATATCCGCTGGATGTCGAGGCGTTGTTGCTGGTCGAACTGGACGGGCCCAAGGTCGAGGTCGATTACCTGATTGATCGGGTGGGTGGCATTGCCGACGGGTGTGGTGCGGTTTATGCGCGGATTTCCGAAACCGAAGAAGAACGGTTGTTGTTCTGGTCGGGCCGCAAAAATGCCTTTCCGGCGATTGGCCGGATTTCGCCGGATTATATGTGTATGGACGGCACCATTCCGCGCGGCCGTCTGGCCGAAGTCCTGACCGGGATGCAGGTTTTGTCGCAACGGTATGGATTGCGGGTTGCCAATGTTTTTCATGCCGGGGATGGCAATTTGCATCCGTTGATCATGTTTGATGCCAACCAGCCCGGTGAACTGGAACGGGCCGAGGAATTCGGGGCCGATATATTGCGGTTATGTGTTGCCGTGGGCGGGTGTTTGTCCGGCGAACATGGCATTGGTGTTGAAAAACGCGACCTGATGCCGGAAATGTTTACCGAAGATGACATGAAACATCAGGAACGCCTGAAACTGGCCTTTGACGAAGACCAGTTGTTGAATCCCGGCAAGGTTTTCCCGGTTTTGCATGGCTGTGGCGAACTGAAAACCCTGCATGCCCGTTCTGTTGCCGACAAGTTTCCCGATATCCCGCGTTTTTAAACCGGCACCGACCCAAAAAAATAACGACCTTGCACCGGCTTTCCCGCAAGCAATCCCGGTGACGAGAGTCAGGAGAGGAAAGAGAGAGAACCGACATGGCGGAAACCATAACCCCGACCAGCCCGGCACAATTGCGCGATGCAATTGTCTGGGCGCAGGAAACGCAAACGCCGCTTGAGATCATCGGACAGGGCAGCAAACGCATCTATGGCCATGCGGTGGCGGCGGAGCATGTTTTGAATCTGTCAAAATTGTCGGGCATTCTGTTTTATGAACCAGGCGAACTGGTGCTGTCGGCCCGTGCGGGAACGCCATTATCCGACATTCATGCCGCCCTTGCCGAAAAGAAACAGCAATTTCATTTTGAACCGGTCGATTTTCCGGTGGTTCTGGACGGGGCGGCAGCGCCGTTGTCCGGCACACTGGGCGGGCTGGTTGCCTGTAATCTGGCCGGGCCGCGCCGGTTGAAGGTCGGGGCGGCGCGGGACCATGTTTTGGGGTTCGAGGCGGTCAGTGGCCGGGGCGAGGATTTCAAATCCGGCGGGCGGGTGATGAAAAACGTTACCGGGTTTGATCTGTCGAAATTGATGGCCGGGTCATTCGGGACGCTGGGCGTGATGCACAGCATCACGATCAAAATCATGCCGTGCGATGAAAAAACCCGCACGGTTTTAGTGGGATGTGATGACCCTGTTTTGGCCGGATCGGCGATGACCGCCGCCCTGACCAGTGAAAACGAAGTGTCGGCGGCGGCATGGGTGCCTGCATCGCACGCGGCGAAAACCGGCGGGGGCGACAGGGTTGCGGCAATGGGCGGCGGTGTGGTTGCCGTCCGGGTCGAGGGACCGGGGCCATCGGTAGCATGGCGGTGTGATGCGTTGCGCAAATTGCTGTCATCCTTTGGCCCGACGGAGGCCTTGCACAGCACCAACAGCCTTGCCCTGTGGCGCGATATTGCCAATGTCGGACCCTTTGCCGGGCGGGATGATATTTTGTGGCGCTTGTCCGTGCCGCCTGCATCGGGTGGGAATGTCGCCCGCCAGATTTGCGATCAGACGGGTGCGGAGGTGATGCTGGATTGGGGCGGCGGGTTGATCTGGGCGCAATTGCCGGGGGATGATGCGGCACAGGCCGACATTGTGCGCCAGATTGCCGTTGGGGCAGGCGGGCAGGCAACATTGATCCGCGCCAGCGCGACATTACGCGCGGCCATCCCGGTTTTTCATCCGCAAGACCCGGCGATTGCCGCCCTGAACGAACGCATTCGGGAAAATTTTGATCCGCGCCATGTCCTCAATCCCGGTCGTCTTGATCCGGCAAGGGGGGCGTGACATGCAAACAAACTTTACCGACCGGCAATTGACCGACCCGGCCATCGCGCAATCGGAAAAAATCCTGCGAAATTGCGTTCATTGCGGATTTTGTACGGCAACATGCCCGACTTTTGTGACGCTGGGGGATGAACTGGACAGTCCGCGGGGCCGAATTTACCTGATCAAGGACATGCTGGAAAATGACAAACCGGCAACTGAAAAGGTGGTGCGCCATCTGGATCGATGCCTGTCTTGCCTGTCTTGCATGACGACCTGCCCGTCGGGGGTGGATTACATGCATCTGATTGACCATGCGCGCAGCCATATCGAACAAACCTATGACAGGCCATTTGGGGATCGCTGGTTACGGGCGATTCTGGCGTGGGTGGTGCCGCGTCCGGCGATATTCCGGCTGGCCCTGATCGGGGCGTCTGTGGCGGCGCCGTTGGCGCGGTGGATGCCGGGGCGGTTAAAGGGCATGATGGCGATGGGCGCACGCGGCGCACAACCGCCCAGTTGGGTGGATCAGCCGCAAGTGATTCCGGCCCGGGGCGTGCGCAAGGGGCGGGTGGCGATCCTGACCGGCTGTGCGCAACAGGTGCTTGATACCGCGATTAACGAGGCGACGGTGCGTTTGCTGACCCGGATCGGGATCGAGGTGGTGGTGGCCAAAGGGGCCGGGTGTTGCGGGTCGTTGGTGCATCATATGGGCCGCGAAGACCAATCGCATCAACAGGCGATTGCCAATGTCGTTGCGTGGTCAGGTCATTTGAAGGATCAGGGTGGCGAGGGGCTGGATGCGATTGTCATTACCGCATCGGGATGTGGCACCACGATCAAGGATTATGGCCATATGTTGCGCCATGATGCGCAGTGGGCCAAACCGGCCGCCCGCATTTCCGCCCTTGCCAAAGACATTACCGAATATCTGGCGGAACTGGATTTTGATTTGCCGGTGACGGCGCAGGATGTGCCGCCCTTGCGGGTGGCGTATCATTCCGCCTGTTCGATGCAACATGGTCAGAAAATCACCAGACAGCCCCGCGATTTATTGAAACGCGCCGGGTTCGAGGTGCTGGAAATTGCCGAGGGGCATCTGTGTTGCGGATCAGCCGGGGTTTACAACATATTGCAACCCGATATTGCCACCCGCCTGCGCGACCGCAAACAGGCCAATATCCGCCAGACGCAGCCCGATATTGTCGCGACCGGCAATATCGGCTGTATGGTGCAACTGGATTGCGATGATTTAAAAGTAGTTCATAGCGTGCAATTGCTGGACTGGGCGACCGGCGGGCCGGTTCCTGACAAGTTGCGGCATCTGGTTCCGCCCTTTTGACGGGTGGGATAATGCGGGCGGGGTTATTTTTGCAGCAGATTGCGGGCGATGCTTTCGGCGACCGGGGTATCGTCATTTTCATCGGAAAATTCGGCGGTTTTATCCCGGATCCAGGCGGCAACCTGTTCTTCGTCAATGTCGATCTTGCGGGCGACGGCGGCGATGATGGCCTCAAGTGCCAGCGTGTGTGATGCGACATTGTTCACCGCGACATGCAGGTCATCAATATGTTTGGCGGCGGCCTGGGACATATCCCCCAGTTCGTGCGAGAGTTTTTGCACCAGTTCGTGAACTTCCTGAATTGCGATTGTCGTCATTTTTGTCTCCTGCACGATGAAGGGGGATCCCTGTTGCCCACAGACTCCCTGTTCTGGTGCGGTTTGTAAAGGGGGCGCGGGGCAAAACCGGTATCGTGTCTGCCCGGTTTTTTACAGGATTGTCACACAAGGCCGTTGGCGGGCCGTGCCGGAAACGGAAATCCGGGATGAAATCCAAGTGTGACGGGAAATGAAAATGTCATTCAATCCATTGAAATATAAAATAAAAACATATGATTTTTACGATACGGATGCGTTGTCACATAACCTTAACAAATCCGACACAATACCGTAAGCACCAGACGCTAGAGTCCGCCTCGCAGATCGTTGCACCGTTCCATCGTGGAACAATCAATGGGGAAATTACCATGAAAAAGACTCTTGCTGTTGCTGCGCTTCTCAGCGTTGCCGTTGTAGGCGCTGCTCAGGCGCGCGACCAGATCCGTATCGTCGGTTCATCCACCGTGTTCCCGTTTTCGACCGCAGTCGCAGAAGAATTCGGCAAAACCACTTCTTTCAAGACCCCGGTCATTGAATCCACCGGTTCTGGCGGCGGTATCAAACTGTTTTGCGCCGGCGTTGGTGAAAACCAGCCCGACATCACCAATGCATCGCGCCGCATCAAAAAATCCGAAGTCGAAACCTGTGCCAAAAACGGCATTGCCGAAGTCACCGAAGTCAAAATCGGTTTTGACGGTATCGTTCTTGCCAATTCCAAAAGCACCGACACCTTCAAGCTGACCAAAGAACAGATTTTCCTGGCTGTTGCCAAAACCGTTCCGTCGCAGGATGGCAAGTCGCTGATCGACAATCCGTACAAGAAGTGGAGCGAAATCGACGCCAGCCTTCCGGATATCGCTATCGAAGTTCTCGGCCCGCCCCCGACGTCCGGCACCCGCGACGCCTTTGTTGAACTGGTGATGGAAGAAGCCTGTGACTCGTTTGACGCGATCAAGGCGATCAAGGACAACAAAGACCAGCACGGCGCAGCTTGCAAAGGTGTTCGTGAAGACGGTGCCTTTATCGAAGCCGGTGAAAACGACAATCTGATCGTTCAGAAGCTTGAAGCCAACCCGGCTGCATTGGGTATCTTTGGCTTCTCGTTCCTTGATCAGAATGGCGACAAGCTGCATGGTTCGATCATTGACGGTGTTGCACCGACCTTTGAAGCCATTGCCGATGCTTCCTATCCGGTATCGCGTTCGATGTATTTCTACGTCAAGAACGCCCATGTCGGCACCATTCCGGGCATCATGGAATATGTTTCCGAATTTACCTCGGAAAAAGCATGGGGCGACGAAGGTTACCTTGCTGACCGTGGCCTGATCCCGATGCCGACTGCGGAACGCGAAGCCGTTCGCAATGCCGCAATGAACATGTCCCCGCTGAGCATGTAACGCGATCTTTCAACCGGTGGCAGCTTTGGTTGCCACCGGTTTCTTTGTATTTTTGCTTTGGTTGATTTATTCTTCGATCCGTCCTAAAGGCCTCCTGACAATTTAACCGGTGCCCAAGGCAAGTGGATTAGACACAATGTCCCTGACGTTTTTGTTGCTCGCGATTGCGCTGTTATGCGCACTTTCATTTTTCTTTGGACGTCAAAGGGCTGTCGGTCTTTCTGGCGGCCGGTACAGCAACCTGCATTCGTTGCCAGTGCATTACGGTGTTTATACAGCACTGTGGTGCGGCCTGCCGGCGCTGTTTATTGTCATGGTCTGGTACGGGTTTCAGGGCACCATTATTCAGGCTCTGATCGTTGCCGATTTGCCCGATTCCCTGACGTCTGATCCGGGGCAGCTTTCGCTGGCGCTGAACAGTATCGGGCTTTTGTCCGAGGGGCGGGGCGCGCATCTGGCCGGGGCGGCACCGGAACTGATTGATGCTGGGCGGCGTCTGGCCAACCTCAAAAGCATTGCCAGTGGCGCGCTGGTGGTGGTGATGGTTTGCGGGGCTCTTTTGGGGCTGATTTTTTCCTATCGCAAAATCACCAAAGACATGCGGGCGCGCAATAATGTCGAACGCATTGCCCGTGGTCTGATGATGATCTGTTCGGCGATTGCCATTCTTTCGACGGTTGGCATTGTCTTTTCGTTGATGTTTGAATCGCTCCAGTTCTTTACCAAGATCAGTCCGCTGGACTTCCTGTTTGGTCTGGAATGGAGCCCGCAAACCGCCATTCGCGCCGATCAGGTGGCGTCCGAAGGCGCGTTTGGCATGATCCCGCTGTTTGTCGGGACTTTGCTGATCACGTTTATTGCCATGTGTGTGGCGGTGCCGGTCGGGTTGTTTTCGGCAATTTATATGGGCGAATATGCCTCGCCGAAATTCCGGGCGGTGGCCAAACCGGCGCTGGAAATTCTGGCCGGTGTTCCGACCGTGGTTTACGGGTTTTTTGCCGCCCTGACGGTGGCCCCTTTTATCCGCAATCAGGGATCGTTGCTGGGCCTTGATGTCAGTTCCGAAAGCGCGCTGGCCGCGGGCCTTGTGATGGGGTTGATGATCATTCCGTTTGTCTCGTCGCTGTCGGATGACGTGATGTCGCAGGTGCCGCAATCGCTGCGCGACGGGTCATACGGGTTGGGCGCGACCAAATCGGAAACGATCCGCAATGTGATTTTTCCTGCGGCCTTGCCGGGGATTGTCGGTGCGGTGTTGCTGGCGGTATCGCGTGCGGTGGGTGAAACCATGATCGTGGTGATGGCCGCCGGTCTTGCCGCCAATATGACGGCCAATCCCTTGCAGGCCGTAACAACGGTAACGGTGCAGATTGTGACCTTGCTGGTCGGCGATCAGGAATTTGACAGTGCAAAAACCCTGTCGGCCTTTGCGCTGGGTCTGGTTCTTTTCCTTGTGACTTTGGGGCTGAATGTCTTTGCCCTGAAGATCGTCAAAAAGTATCGCGAGAAATATGACTGATATGGCATCGCTGATGGAAGACAGAGCAAAACCGGGAACACCCAAGGATCCGCGCAAGCCGGTCAATTGGGACAGCCCGGATATTGCACGGCGCATCAAAAAGCGTTATGGCGCGGATCGCCGGTTTAAAATGTATGGTCTGGTTGCCATTCTGATGGCACTGGCCGCCTTGCTGACATTGGGTACATCGATTGTGTCCAAGGGGTATACGGCGTTCTTCCATACCTATGTTGAACTTGAAATTTTCTTTGACCCGGCTGAAATCGACCCGGATCGCACCAATGATCCGGCGGTGATTGGTCGCGCCAATTTTGACGGCCTGATCAAGCAAAACCTGCGCAATCATTTCCCCGATGTGACGGGCCGGTCCGAGTTGCGCCAGCTTTATGACGTCATTTCGGGCGGGGCGTCCTATGATTTGCGCACCCGTGTCATGGAAAACCCGTCGCTGATTGGCGAAACCCGCAAGGTCTGGCTGATTTCCGGCGATGATTTCGACATGCTCAACAAGGGTTTCATTGATGCCGGGGGCGAAGAAGCATCGCGCCGTCTGAGCGATGCCCAGGTTGGCTGGTTCCAAAGACTGGTGGCGGACGGGGCGGTTGAAAAACAGTTCCACAAACGGTTTTTCACCGGGGGCGATTCCCGTGAACCGGAACTGGCCGGGATTTGGGGGGCGGCTGTCGGGTCGTTCTATACCCTGATCATTACCTTGCTGTTGTCCTTTCCGATCGGGGTGGCGGCGGCGGTTTATCTTGAAGAATTTGCTCCGCGCAACCGGTTTACCTATCTGGTCGAGGTCAATATCAACAATCTGGCTGCGGTGCCGTCGATTGTTTTTGGTCTTCTCGGGCTTGAGGTTTACCTCAATCTGATGCATTTGCCGCGTTCAGCCCCGCTGGTTGGCGGTTTGACGCTGGCGCTGATGACGTTGCCGACCATTATCATTGCCTCGCGTGCGGCGATCAAGGCGGTGCCGCCTTCGATCCGGCAGGCGGCCCTGGGTCTGGGAGCATCCAAGGTGCAAACCGTGACCCATCATGTCCTGCCGCTGGCAATGCCCGGTATCCTGACGGGCACGATCATTGGTATGGCGCAGGCACTGGGTGAAACCGCCCCGCTTTTGATGATCGGGATGGTGGCCTTTATTGTCGATGTCCCGGGCGGTGTGACCGATCCGGCGACGGTTCTGCCGGTGCAGATTTATCTGTGGGCCGACAGCCCGGAACGCGCCTTTGTCGAAAAAACCTCGGCGGCGATTATGGTCTTGCTGGGCTTTTTGATCCTGATGAACGGTTTTGCCGTGTATCTGCGCAAGAAATTTGAACGGAAGTGGTAAAATGGCTGTTGTAACTGCACGTGCAATGACGGACGGAACCTCTGCTCAGGCTCCGAAAATGGCGGTTCGGAAACTCGACCTGTTTTATGGCGAGTCCCAGGCGCTGTATGAAGTTGATCTTGATATCGCCGAAAAACAGGTGACCGCCCTGATCGGGCCGTCCGGTTGTGGCAAATCGACCTTTTTGCGGTGCCTGAACCGGATGAACGACACCATTGATGGCGTGACCATCAAGGGCAATGTGACGCTGGATGATCGCGATATTTACGACAAGGCGATTGACGTGGTGCAGTTGCGCGCCCGGATCGGCATGGTGTTTCAGAAACCCAATCCGTTTCCGAAATCGATCTATGACAATGTTGCCTATGGCCCGCGTATTCACGGGCTGGTCAATTCGCGCGACGAACTGGACGAAGTTGTGATGACCTCGCTGGAAAAGGCCGGGCTGATCAAGGAAGTCAAGGACCGCATGGCTGAACCGGCCACCGGTTTGTCGGGCGGTCAGCAACAGCGCCTGTGCATTGCGCGCGCCGTTGCCGTCAGCCCCGAAGTCATCCTGATGGATGAACCCTGTTCGGCGCTTGACCCGATTGCAACCGCCAAGGTCGAGGAACTGATTGATGAATTGCGGTCGAATTATACCATCGTGATCGTGACCCATTCGATGCAGCAGGCCGCCCGTGTGTCGCAACGCACGGCGTTTTTCCATCTTGGCAAGCTGGTCGAGGTCGGGGACACCGATCAGATTTTCACAAATCCCAAGGATGAGCGGACCAAGGGATACATCACCGGTCGCTTTGGCTGACAGGCCATATGGGAGAAAATGCGATGAAAGAAGAAACACATATCGTTTCGTCCTTTGACGAAGAACTGACCCGGCTTAACAACATCATTTCGCAGATGGGCGGGCTTGCCGAAAGCCAGCTGATTTCGGCGATCCGGGCGGTGGTGAAACGCGATTCCGAACTGGCCGAAAAGGTCATTGTTTCGGATTTGCGTCTGGATAATCTCGAACAGGAAGTTCAGGATTTCGTCGTGCGGTTTCTGGCCTTGCGCCAACCGATGGCCGATGATTTGCGTCAGGTGGTGACGGCCCTTAAACTGTCGAATGATCTGGAACGCATCGGCGATCTGGCGAAAAACATCGCCAAACGGTCGCAGGTTCTGAACCAGGTGCCGCCGATCCGTCCGGTACAGGCCATTCCGAATATGGCGAAACTGGCACAGGAAATCATCAAGGACGTTCTGGACGCCTATATCGAAGGTGACGCAGAAAAAGCCCAGCGTGTCTGGGCGCGCGATCAGGAAGTCGATGAGATGTACAATTCGCTGTTTCGCGAATTGCTGACTTATATGATGGAAGACCCGCGCAATATCACGGCATCGACCCATCTGTTGTTTATCGCCAAAAACATCGAACGCATTGGCGACCATGCCACCAATATCGCCGAAACGATCTATTACCGGATCAAGGGCGAAGATTTGCCGGTGGATGGCCGCCCCAAAAACGACGCCGCGAATTTCGCGGTGATCGAGCCGAGTGACGGAGCATAAGAAGATGGATCCAACGATTCTGATCGTTGAGGATGAAGCAGCGATTGTGACCATGCTGCGCTATAACCTTGAACGCGAAGGCATGCAGGTGGTCGAGGCCGGTGATGGTGACGAAGCCCTGAAAATCATGGCCGAAACCCATGTCGATCTGGTGTTGCTTGACTGGATGTTGCCGGTGATGTCGGGGATCGAAGTTTGTCGCCAAATCCGCCGCAAACCCGAAAGCCGCGATTTGCCGGTGATTATGGTAACGGCACGCGGCGAAGAAGGTGACCGTATTCGCGGCCTTGATACCGGGGCCGATGATTATGTGACCAAGCCGTTTGCGATTGGCGAGTTGCTGGCGCGTATCCGGGCGCTGTTGCGCAGGTCCGGTCCGGTGCAGGCGCAGGGTCTTTTGGGGTATGCCGATATTGAAATGGATCTGGCGGCCCACCGTGTGAGCCGCAATGGCAAAACCGTGCATCTGGGGCCGACCGAATTTCGTTTGTTGCGGTATTTTCTGGAACATCCGGGCCGGGTGTTTTCCCGCGAACAATTGCTCAATGCCGTTTGGGGGCCGAATATTTATGTCGAAACCCGCACGGTGGATGTCCATATCCGCCGCCTGCGCAAGGCCCTGAACGATATCAAGGGCACGCGCGACGTGATCCGCACCGTCCGCGCAGCGGGTTATGCGCTGGACGAAGAAGCGGCCTGATTGATTGCCGGGATATCCGGTTTGTGCAACCCGCCAGCCCGTCTGGCGGGTTTATTTTTTGGGGCCGGGGCGCGGGGCCAGTTCCTGCATCAAAAGCATGTCGGCCCGGCGGAATTTGGCGATTTCGGCGTCGATATCTTCGCGCGGGACATTGCAGGCGCTTAAGACATGGTCGGATAATCGCAATCCGGTTTCCAGAACCTCGGGAATGGCGGCATCCGCCCCGCTGCGCGACAGGGCACCGATATGGCTGATATCCTGGGCGCGGGCAAAAATTTGCAGATGCGGGTAATGTTGACGTAACAGGGCGACGGTTTTTTCGGTTTCATGCGGTGATCCGACGGCAACCACCGCCACATGCGCCAGATCGGTGTGGGCAGCACGGAAGGTTTCCGGGCGTGATCCGTCGGCAAAATAAACCGGCAATCCTTCGGCGCGGCCCCGTGCGACTTGCTGCGCATCGGATTCCAGAACGATAAACGGGATATTGCGGCTTTTGAGCAGCCGGGCCAAAACCCGGCCGACACGACCACAACCAATCACCAGAACATGTTTTTCGACACCTTCGGTATCGGCGCTGATATCGTCCAGATTGTCGCTTTGTTTGGGATGCAGTTTTTCTTCGATCTTGTGACCCAGCGAAATCAGGGTTGGGGTCAGGGCCATGGAAAGGGCGACCACCGGGATCAGGATGGCGGCGATTTCGCCCGAAACCGCCCCGCTGCCCGTCGCGATGGTGAACATCACAAAGGCAAATTCACCACCCGCCGCCAGACTGAGTGCCACCCGGATTGCCGAAATGCGGTTAAAGCCCAGCGCCATCGACAATCCATACAAAACCAGTGCCTTGATGGTGATCAGGGCGACCAGCGCCATCAGGATGGTTATGATTTCGCTGTAAATCAGCCCGATATCGACCGACATGCCGACCGACATGAAAAACAGCGATAAAAACACACCACGAAACGGCGCAATATCGGCCTCGATCTGATGGCGGAATTCGGTTTCGGCCAACATCACCCCGGCAATAAACCCGCCCAGCGCCATCGATAATCCGGCAATTTCTGTTAACATGCTGGCGGCCAGAACGACAAACAGGGTGGCAATGGCGAACATTTCCGGGTTTTTAAGCGCCGCAATAAACCGGAACAGGGGGCGCAGGATAAACCGCCCGGCCAAAAGCAGGATCGCCACCGCACCAAATCCGGACAACATGCTGATCCACGGGCTGGTTTCTGTTCCGGCATTGCCAGCGGCCTCGGCCATGATCAGGAACGGGCCGACAGCAACGTCCTGCACCAGCAAAATCGCCAGGGCGGCCCGGCCAAACCGGGTGTTGAGTTGCCGTTCGTCTGAAAGCTGTTTGAGGATAATCGCCGTTGATGACAGGGCCAGCGCCCCGGCAATCACCAGCGATGCCGGGATGGATTGCCCGGCCAGCCAGATCACACCAAACAGGACAATCATGGTGACGCCAACCTGCAACCCGCCAAGGGCGGCGAATTTTGCGCCGATGACCCGCAATCTTTCGCGCGACAATTCAAGGCCGATCATAAACAGCAGAAACACCACACCCAGTTCGGCAACGCTGGTGATTTGTTCGCCATCCGCCACCAGCCCCAGCCCGAACGGGCCAATAATCAGACCACCCACCAGAAAACCGATGATCGAATTGGCACGCAGCCGTTGCGCCAGGGGAACGGCAATTACGGCGGCGGTCAGGATCACAAACAAATCAAAAAGGACGGTGCCGTGGTGCATGTTGCTCCTGACCGGGTGGGGTGATGGAAGGATAAGGGAACGCTGTTACAAAATTCAAACACCGGTAGAATAACCGGAAAACCGGTAAAATCTCTATGAAAAATCCCGGTTATTTTTCCTAACGCCGTGTTTTATTTTGAAGAATTCAAAATCGCCACCGCTGCGTCAGGGGCTGTCAGGATGCCGGTTTTAACAGTTTGTTTCACAAAGCGATCCCTTGCGTTTATGCCGTTGTAATGCCATGTTCCGCGGGCTTTGATGTCCCCGTTTTCAACCAACAATGCAGGCCTTCCTTGGAACAGTTCATCCCTTATCTGCAAATTGCCGGCGGTTTGATTCTTTTGACCGTTGGCGGCGAATTTATTGTGCGTGGCGCGGTTGGTCTGGCGTTGTTGATGGGGATTTCCAAAATCATTGTCGGTCTGACCGTGGTGGCGGCAGGCACATCAGCCCCGGAATTTGTGGTGTCGCTGAATGCCGCCCTGATCGGATCGGGCGATATTGCGATGGGCAATGTGGTGGGATCGAATATCGCCAATATCATGTTGATTCTGGGCGCTGTTGCGCTGTTTGCGCCGATCCGTTGTTCGCGCACCATGATCGTGCGCGATGGTGGGACCATGTTGCTGGGCACGGTATTGTTTATTGGCCTGTGCCTGTTTGGCACCATTGACCGCTGGGGCGGGGTGGTGATGTTGCTGCTGATTGTTGCGATCTGGTATTTCACGTATCAACATGACAAAAATCATCCTGACGAAGCCACTTTGCTGCATGAACAGGAAGCCGATGAAGTGGCGGTCGCGCCGAAAGGCTGGTTGTGGCCGGTTATTCATACGGCGGTCGGGGTTGGTTTCCTGACGCTGGGGGCCGATTTTCTGGTGGATGGCGGGGTGGTTGTCGCCCGTGAATTTGGTGTATCCGAGGCGGTGATCGGCCTGACGCTGGTGGCGGTCGGTACGTCGCTTCCGGAATTGGCGGCGTCGATGGTGGCGGCGTTTCGTGGCCATGCCGATGTGGCGCTGGGCAATGTCGTTGGGTCCAATTTATTGAATCTGTTGTTGATTATTGGCGGTGTGTCGCTGATTGCGCCGGTGGCGGTTCCGGCCCAGATTGCCGGGTCTGATATGTGGATCATGCTGGCGGTGACGGTTCTGTTGCTGCTGGTCGGGTATTTCCGGCGCGGTATTGGCCGGATCACCGGGGCGGCGTTCGTTACGGCCTATGTCGCCTATATCTGGATGCTGTTTGCAATCTGACCTGCAAGGGAAACAGGGTGATGACAACAGATATACCCAAAACCGCACTGATTACCGGGTCGGCCCGGCGCATAGGCCGGGCTTTGGCCCTTGATCTGGCGGCGCATGGTTTTGATATTGCCGTGCATTGTCATCGGTCCCGCGATGAAGCTGAACAACTGGCGACCGAAATCCGGGGACTGGGCCGCAAGGCCTGTGTGATGGTTGCGGATCTGTCATCGGAATCGGGCATGGGCCGTCTTGTTGCCGATACGGTCGATGCGCTGGGGCCGGTCGGGCTTCTGGTCAATAATGCCTCGACCTTTGAATATGATCATGCGGGGTCGGCCACACGGCAAAGCTGGGATTTGCATATGGAGGCCAATTTGCGTGCCCCCTTTGTGCTGTCACAGGAATTTTCCCGTCTGTTGCCGTCCGATGCGGCGGGGCTGATTGTCAATATCATTGATCAGCGGGTCTGGAACCTGACACCGCATTTTATGACCTATACCCTGTCGAAGGCCGGGTTATGGACCTTGACGCAGACATTGGCGATGGCGCTGGCACCGCGCATACGGGTCAACGGGGTCGGTCCGGGGCCGGTTTTACCCAGTGCGCGGCAAAGTCAGGATGATTTCGACCGGCAATGCGCCGAAACCCCGTTACAGATCGGTACATCACCGCAAGAGATTTGTGACGCGGTTCGGTTTTTCCTTGCCGCACCTGCCGTCACCGGGCAAATGTTAGCGCTGGACGGTGGGCAGCACCTGAATTGGGCACCTTATGGTGATCAGGCGACCCCGACGGAATAAAGGCCGTTATGCCGGATATTCCGGCCGTTTCATACAAGACAGGGAATTTGGCGTATGACCGCAGGTCTTAAACAGGACGACAATATTACCGCACTGCCCTATGTCGATCAGGCAGGCAGTTTGCGGCGCGTCTTTGTGCGCGACATGGTGATTGCCACCTCGATCGGTGTCTATGATTTTGAAAAACAGGCGCCGCAACGTGTCCGCGTCAATCTTGATCTGTCGGTGATCGAGGGCGAGGGACCCAGAAACGACGATCTGGCCAGCGTGCTGTGTTACGAGGAACTGGTCAAAGGTGTTCGGGCGATCTGCGATGATGGTCATGTCAATCTTGTCGAAACCCTGAGTGAACGGATCGCCGATATGTGTCTGGCCGACCGGCGGGTGCGCAAGGTGTGCGTCAGGGTTGAAAAGCTCGATGTGTTCGACGATGTTGGCTCGGTCGGGGTGGAAATCGAACGCTTTAATCTCACCCGTTAGTCGAACGTCTTTTTTGTGTGAATGGCCCTCCTTTCGGACGGGTATCGCGGTGATCCTTTGATTCCCTTGGGGCGAATCGCCATCGGCATTTATTCACAAGCATTCTTGCGCTGCAAAACAAAGGGAAAAATTCGTTTTTGACGATAGGGTTACAAAAAGTTTTCAGGTTGACACAATTTTTGTACTTAAAAATCAATAACTTAGCATTTTTGCTCAAAAATTGGGCAATTCATAGAACGTTAAGACTCTCAAGGGGTGCAGACAACAGCCCCCGCATTACCCACATACTTATCCACAGGCTTGGTGGACATTTATTCCGGCTTCCCGATTCTGTGATGCCGGGATGTTCTTTTATCGGATTCGCCCTGATCTCAGGGAATCCCGGCTGTGACGACCATCACAACTATCGATTGGTATAGGGACGCGGAGCACGCAGGATGAAGACGCCTGTCTCAATAGACGGACCCACAAAGGAAATTGAACTGACAGAAGATGATTTTGTCAGTGACGGCCATGCTGCGCGCAGTGTTGCGGCCATTCAGGCGGCATTGAAAACCATGCCTTCGACGCCCGGCGTGTATCGCATGATCAATGATCGCGATCAGGTTCTGTATGTTGGCAAGGCCAAGAACCTGAAAAAGCGCGTCACCAGCTATACCCATATCCTGCGCCTGCCGTTGCGGATTGCGCGGATGGTGGCGCAAACGGCGCGGATGGAAATCATCACCACCCATACCGAGGCCGAGGCGCTGCTGCTTGAATCCAACATGATCAAGAAGCTCAAGCCGCGTTACAACATCCTGCTGCGCGATGATAAAAGTTTCCCCTATATCCTGATCACCGAGGATCATACCTATCCGCGCATTGTCAAACATCGCGGGGCGCGGACAAAGGAAGGCAGTTGTTTCGGGCCGTTTGCCTCGGCCTGGGCGGTCAATAATACGATCAACCATTTGCAGCGCGCCTTTTTGCTGCGGTCCTGTACCGATGCGGTGTTTGCCAATCGTTCGCGGCCCTGTTTGCTGTATCAGATCAAACGCTGTTCCGCCCCCTGTGTGGATCGCATTTCCAAACCGGACTATGACGGGCTTGTGGATATTTGCCGCGATTTCCTGTCGGGGCGCAGTCAGGTCATTCTCAAACAGCTTGAATCCGACATGCTGGCGGCATCCGAACAGATGGATTTTGAAAAGGCCGCGATGTTTCGCGACCGCATCCGGGCGCTGAGCCAGATTCAATCCCATCAGGATATCAATCTGGATGGGCTGGAAGAAGCCGATGTGATCGCCCTGCATCAGGAAGGCGGGCAAAGCTGTGTTCAGGTGTTCTTTTTCCGTAGCGGGTCGAATTATGGCAACCGGGCCTATTTCCCGCGCCATGAACAAACGGCGGAAATTGCCGAAATCCTGTCGGCCTTTGTCGGGCAGTTTTATGCCAACAAACCGGCCCCGCGCCTTGTTTTGCTGTCGCACGAGGTCGAAGGCCACAAACTGGTTGAAGAAGCCCTGACCCTCAATAACGACCGCAAGATCGAATTGCAGGTGCCCAAACGCGGTGGCAAGCGCAAACTGGTGGAACATGCCCTGACCAATGCGAAGGATGCGCTGGGTCGTCGCATGGCCGAAAGCGCATCGCAACGCAAACTGCTTGATGGGCTGGCCGATGTGCTGGACCTTGACGGTCCGCCATCGCGGATCGAAGTCTATGACAACAGCCACATTCAGGGAACCAATATGGTCGGCGGCATGATTGTCGCCGGGCCGGAAGGTTTTATCAAAAACGCCTATCGCAAATTCAACATCAAGGGCGATATCGCACCGGGCGATGATTACGCCATGATGCGCGAAGTCTTGACCCGCCGCTTTGCCCGGGCGCGCAAGGAAGACCCGGACCGCGAAAACGGGACATGGCCCGATTTGTGCCTGATTGACGGCGGATTGGGGCAATTGGGCGTGGCACAGGAAGTTCTGGAAGAGCTGGGGATCGAGGATGTGGCGCTGGTGGGGGTTGCCAAGGGGGTTGATCGCAATGCCGGTCGCGAGGTCATTCATATTCCCGGCAAGGCCCCCTTGCGGCTGGGCGAGAAGGACCCGGTGCTCTATTTCATCCAGCGCCTGCGCGACGAGGCCCACCGCTGGGCGATTGGCGCCCATCGTGCCCGCCGGTCCAAACAGATCGGCAAAAGCCAGCTTGATGACGTGCCGGGCATTGGCGGGGCACGCAAAAAGGCATTGCTGCACCATTTCGGATCGGCGCGCGGGGTTGCCGATGCCGGGTTGAAGGATCTGGAGGCGGTGGATGGCATCAATGCGTCCCTTGCCCGCAAGATTTATGATCATTTTCACGGGGATGGATAAGATAATAATGAAACAGGAAAACCAAGAGTATTAATCCTGCTTTTCCGGATTACTCATATGTCGCGATGCATCCATGGCCTTGTGAAGGATGCGGATCACGAAAATCCCTGTATCTTCAATCAGATAATATATGACATGTTCCGCATGGGGATGGCAGAAAAGCCCGATATGCAGGAAATCAACAGCACAGCCGATACGCGGATTATCGGCCAGATTTTGCAGAGAATCCCGAAGCGACAGAAAATAGGTTTCGCCCTGTGCCGCGCCAAAAAATTTGCAGGAATAAACATATATGCCATCAAGATCGGCATCCGCCCTGTTGGAAAGGACGTAATCAGCCATTGTTGGCCCGGGTTTTGGCGGCTGCCATGATATCCTCGGCCTTGCGCGGGCTGCGACCGCTGTTCAGTCCTTCGGCAAGTGCAGCTTGCAATTCTTTGTGACGTCTTTGCTCGTGGCGGATCAGGTCGCGGACATAATCGCTTGAATTGGCGTATTCGCCGCTTTTAACCCGGGTTTCAACCCATTCCCGCATCGGGTCGGGCAAGGATACATTCATCGTTGCCATCTGGAAGGCTCCTGTTTAATGACAGATGGCAAAGTATGCCAAAATTTGTCATCGAATGCCAGCTTGTGATCGGCGCGTGCACCCTTTAATACTTGGGCGATAACCATATCAGTCAATTGCCACCCGCAAACAGGCCCAAACCAAATGATGAAACAAATCCCCAATCTGCTGACATTGTCGCGGATCGTTGTGATTCCGGCGCTGGTGGCGTCGTTCTATCTGGATGGGCCCTTGTCGAACTGGCTGGGTTTTGCCCTGTTTGCCTTTGCCGGGGTGACGGATTTCTTTGACGGCTATCTGGCGCGCAGCATGAATGTGGTGTCGCCGATGGGCCGGTTTCTGGACCCGATTGCCGATAAATTGCTGGTCGCGGCCGCCCTGATGATGATGGTGGCGTTTGATCGTATTTCGGGTCTGACGGTTCTGCCTGCCGTGATCATCATGTGCCGTGAAATTCTGGTGTCGGGCCTGCGTGAACATCTGGCGGAACTCAAGGTGCCGTTGCCCGTGACCGTTCTGGCAAAATGGAAAACCACCGCCCAGATTTTGGCGATTGGCTTTTTGCTGGTCGGTGAGGCATCCCCGGCACTGATCCCGTCGATTCTGATTGGCGATGTCCTGATGTGGCTGGCCGGGCTGGTGACGGTGCAAACCGGGTATATCTATTTGCGGACCGGCCTGAAACATATCGGCTGAATGGCGGCAAAAGGGTTTGGCGATGCCCCGCATCACAGTGCAACAGCATGATTTCGATCCCGGTCAGGAACTGGCCGCGATGACCGATGGCCGCACCGATATCGGGGCGGCGGTCAGTTTTGTCGGGCTGGTGCGCGATGTGGCGGGGGATGCGGCGGTTTCGGCGATGACGCTGGATCATTATCCCGGCATGACCGAACGTGAACTTGAAAAAATCGCAGATGAAGCCGCCGGGCGCTGGCCGCTGGACGATGTGCGGATTGTCCATCGTTACGGGCGGCTGGCACCGGGGGACCGGATTGTTCTGGTGATCACCCTGTCAGCCCATCGCCGGGCGGCGTTCGAGGCCTGCGACTTCATCATGGATTTTCTGAAAACCCGCGCACCTTTCTGGAAACGGGAAGAAACGCCGGACGGCGACAATTGGGTGGCATCGAAAGACTCCGATGATGCCGCTGCCGGTCGCTGGCAAAAATCCTAAAGCACAAATTTCGCAAGAATCGACACAAAGCCGGTCAGCGCGGTCTGAATCTCGGCGGCATTGTCGATCCGTTTTTTCAAATCGGCCATTTGCGCAATGTCGTCATCGGTAATGGCCGAAGCATTTTGTTTAAGCTGCCGCGTCTGCAAGGCCACCAGCTGGCTGGCGACCTGATCGCGTTGCGGGGCCATCGCGACTTTGGCATTGATATCGGCGGCCTGATAGGCGGCCTCAATAGCGACGAAGCTGTTTTTTGCAGTTTCGATCAATTGGTCGAGGTTGCTCATAGCGGGTCTCCGGTGCCGGTGGCGGTATTGATCAGGGCGCTGCCTTGTGTGATCAGTTCCTCGGGGCTGAGGTTATGGATGTGATCGACAAGGGATATTCCCTGTGCGGCGGCGGCCATCAGGGCGGTCATGTCAAGCTGTGCATAGGCATCAATCCGGGTTTGCAGATGTGCGCCCAGTTCGGATGCCGTCAGAAAACTGCGCAGCGTATCGGCCTGTAATGTCTGTTCTGCCGCCATCAGGGCCTGCCAGTCCTGCCACCAGATTTGCAGATGCAGGGATTTGGCATTGTCGTTGTCATGCGATGCGGTGTTGATTTGATTGAGTTGCGCAATCAGGGCCCCGCGCCGGACCAGATATTGCGGACCATTCTGTGCCAGATCGGCGGCGATGGCATCAAGTTGCCCGCGCAGTTTTTCAAGGATCGGGCCGGATTCCTTAACCGCCTTGGCACCCAGCGCCGATCCGTCACCGATCCGGGTGAAAATCGCGACAAAGGTCTGATACTGATTGCGCAGATCGCGCAGGGTATTTTGCCATTGCTGTGTGACCGCCGGATCAATCCGCACCGCATCGGGGTCCAGCAAAACCGGCAGGTTTTCAGGCGTGACGGTGCCGATAAACTGTTCGATATTGGCCATAAAATCCGCCTGCCGGGCCGATATGGATTTGGGGACGGGGGCAAATTGCGCCGTGTGGGCATCGCCATAGGCGTCAAAGGCCGTTTCGGTTGCCGTGCCAAACTGATGCACCGAAAGACGCAGGGCTTCGGCCTTTTGCGAACAGGCGGCAAGGCCGCCCAACAGGGTCAGTAAAACCAGAAACCGTAAAAAACGGTGAAATGAATGCCGGCGCATGGACAAATCCCCCTTGGGTTGGGTGGTGTCTGTCCTGACGCCGGGCGGCGGCAAATGTGAAAATTTTAGCGGCGCAACATAAACAGGCCCTGATTGCCAAACAGATTGGCAAGGATCGAATGACTGCCGAGGCTGACTTTGGACCCATATTCATTGAGAACCATCGACCGTTCGATATTCACACCCAGTTCCTCGCACAATTCGACGAAATCGCGCACCGTGCAAAAATGGATGTTCGGGGTTTCATACCACATGATCGGCAGATTGGGGTTTTGCGGCATGCGTCCGCGAAACATCAGGTCAAACCGGGCGCGCCAATGGCCGAAATTGGGAAAGGACACAATCGCCTTGTGCCCGATGCGCAGCAATTCGCCCAGAACGTCCCTGGGCCGCTGGGTTGCCTGCAAGGTCTGGCTGAGGATGGCGTAATCAAACGCCCCGTCCGGGTAATCTTTCAAATCGCGGTCGGCGTCGCCCTGCATGACAGGCAATCCTTGCGCCACGCAATTGCGCACCCCTTCGTTCGACAGTTCCAGCCCGCGCCCATCGACCCGTTTGGTGCGTTTGAGATAGGCCAGCAATTCCCCATCGCCGCACCCGATATCAAGAACACGCGACGCCGGCGCGACCATCTCGGCGATCAGTTGCAAATCGACCCGGATACGGTCGTTTGAACCGGTGGTATTGGCGATGACGGCAGTGGTGGCAGGGGTAATATCGGTCATGGTGTTATTTCAATCCCCGGCTTTCGGCGGCACCGGTAATGAAACCGCTCAGCACCATGTGGAAATCAGGTTCATCGAGCAAAAAGGCATCATGGCCCTTGTCGCTTTCGATTTCCACACAACTGACATTGCACGATGCGGCATTCAGCGCATGCGCCAGAATGCGGCTTTCCGCCGTGGTAAAGCACCAGTCGCTGGAAAAGGAAATGACGCAGAACCGGGTTTTGCTGCCGGTGAAGGCTTCGGCCAGTCGCCCGTCATATTCGACCGACAGATCAAAATAATCCATCGCCCGGGTGATATACAGATAACTGTTGGCGTCAAAACGATCGACAAAGGCTTTGCCCTGATGGCGCAAATAGCTTTCGATCTGGAAATCATGGTCGAAGCTGTAGGTGATGGCACCGCGATTTTGCAATTTGCGGCCAAATTTGCGGTGCAATGCCTGTTCGGACAGATAGGTGATATGCGCCGTCATCCGGGCCACGGCAAGGCCGCGTGCCGGTTTCTTGCCTTCCTGCAAATAATTGCCGCCGCACCAGTCCGGATCGGCCATTACGGCCTGTCGTCCGACTTCGTGAAAGGCGATATTTTGCGCGGAATGGCGAAAGGATGTGGCAATCGGGGCGGCGGCAAATACCCGGTCCGGATAACTTTTGCACCATTCGAGAACCTGCATGCCACCCATTGACCCGCCAATTACCGCAAACAGGCTGTCGATGCCTATATGATCGATCAGCATCGCCTGGGCACGCACCATATCGGCAATCGTCACCACAGGGAAATCCAGCGCCCACGGCTTGCCGGTGACCGGGTTGGTGTCCTTGGGGCCGCTGCTGCCCATACAGCCACCAATGACATTGGGGCAGATGACATAATATTTGTCGGTATCGACAATCTTGCCCGGCCCGACAATTTCCCGCCACCAGCCTTCCTTGCCGGTGATCGGATGCACATCATCGGCAACATATTGATCGCCGGTCAGGGCGTGGCAAATCAGGATGGCGTTGGATTTGTCGGCATTCAGGGTGCCATAGGTCTGATAGGCAAGGATGAAGGGGCCAAATTCGATGCCGCTGTCAAGGCGCAGCCTGTCGGTTTCGCCCAGAACAATCTGGTGTCCCGGCAAGATGCGGCGTTGATCGGTGCTGGCAGCAATCAGCATGAAGGGTGCTTTCTTCTGGTCGGGCCAAGGGTTGGCAAAAATCTATTGGTTCTAGCTATGGATGCCCCTGCATTTAGTCAATCTTTTCTTTGCTTTTCAACCGCTGTGTCCTAATACTGGGCGCCGTTTGGCAAAAGAGCAGATCATGGCGCAGATCGACACAAAACCGGCACATCCGGACCTTGATGACCTTCGGGCGGAAATCGATGATATCGATCAGGCGATTCAGGCGCTGATCATTCGGCGTACCGCCGTGGTGCAACAGGTTGGGGCCTTCAAGGACCGGCAGATTGCCGCAGGCGGAAAGGTCCGCGTACCTTATCGTCCGGCGCGCGAAGCACGGATCATGCGGACCCTTGTGGATCGCCATCAGGGGGCCTTTCCCAAAACGGCATTGATCCAGATCTGGCGCGAAATGATTGCGGCGGGAACCCGCCTTGAAGCGCCTTATACCGTGGCACTGTGCCGCAATGCCGACGGGGTGGATTGCTGGGAACTGGCGCGGCTGAATTTTGGCTGTTTGAACGACATCATCGAATTTGATACTGCTCTTGAGGCCTTTCATGCCCTTGAAGAAGGGCGGGTTGCGGTTGGTGTGTTTCCCAAACCCGTGCCGGGCGAAGATCATCCGTGGTGGCGGTTGCCCGGCGATCACAGCCGGGTGAAAATCGTGTCGAAATTGCCGTTTGGCGGGCGTCCGGTCGGGCGCGGACAGGATACCGAAGGCTTTGTTCTGGCCGCGATTGATCTGGAACCCAGCGGCGATGACCGCACCCTGTTTGTGGCGGAGATTTCCGCCGGTATTTCGCGCGATACCGTTCATAAAAAAATTGCGCAGGCCTGTCCGGATGCCGAAATTCTGGGCGATGTGCGCGATGAGGATCATGATCGCCGCTTTGTTCTGATCGATGTACCGGGCTTTGTATGTCATGAATCCGGCCCGTTTGCGCAATCGCTGCATAAAACCGGACTTGACGTGACCGGGATTCAGGTGATTGGTGCCTATGCCGTACCTGTTTCCAGCACGGCCCTGACCGAAGACCACATCCAGGAGTAACCCGAATGACTGCGCCCATCCCCCGCCCCGGTATTCTTGATATTGCCCCCTATCAGGGTGGTAAATCCAGCAGCAAGGGGGCAACCCGGATCATCAAGCTGTCGTCGAACGAAGGCGCATTTGGCCCCAGCCCCAAGGCGATTGAGGCCCTGCGCAAATCGGCGGACAAGCTGCATCGTTATCCGGATGGCGGTTGTGATGCGTTACGCCAGAAACTGGCAGAAAAATACGATCTTGAAGCCGGTCAGATTGTTTGTGGTGCCGGGTCCGATGAACTGATCACGCTGTTGATCCGGGCCTATGCCGGGCCGGGTGACGAGGTTCTGTATTCGCAGCACGGATTCCTGATGTATCCGATCACCGCCAAGGGCGTGGGTGCGGTGCCGGTTACGGCGGCCGAAACCCATATGACCACCAGTGTCGATGCATTGTTGGCGGCGGTGACGGATAAAACCAAAATCGTTTTTGTCGCCAATCCGAACAACCCGACCGGCACCTATATCACCAGTGCCGAAATGGCCCGCCTGCGCGCCGGATTGCGCGAGGATATCCTGTTGGTGATTGATGCGGCCTATGCCGAATTCATGACCGGGCAGGAAGATTACACCGCCGGGATTGAACTGGTGCGGGCGGGCAAAAATACCGTGATGACGCGGACATTCTCCAAGATTTACGGTCTGGGGGGGATTCGTCTGGGCTGGTGTTATGCCCCGGTTGATGTGGCCGATGTTTTGCAACGGTTGCGCAATCCGTTCAACGTCGCCCTGCCGACACAGGAAGCCGGTCTGGCCGCCCTTGACGACGATGATTTTGTCGATGCCTGTGTGCGCCACAATACCGAAACCCGTGAATGGTTCCGCGATGAAATCGGCAAATTGCCGGGGCTGATTGCCCATCCGTCCTATGGCAATTTTGTCATGGTTGAATTCCCGCGTGAGGCGGGCCGCGATGCCGATGCCGCCAATGATTTCCTGATGGAACGCGGGGTTATTCCGCGCAAGATCGGGGCCTATGGCCTGTCGCAAATGTTGCGGATTTCCATCGGGACGCAGGAAGAAATGCAAATCTGCCTGCAAGCGATCAAAGACTTTGTGAATTCATGAAATGACCTTATCTGCATCGGCACCGCTTTTTGAAAATGTTGCTTTTATCGGCATGGGCCTGATTGGCTCGTCGCTGGCACGCCGGATGATCCGCGATGGTTTGGCGGGCAAAATCACCTGTGCGGTGCGCAGTGAGGCAACCCGTGACCGGGTTCTGGAACTGGGTATTGCCAATGCGGCCTGTTGCGACATTAAAACAGCGGTCAAAGATGCCGATCTGGTGATGATCTGCGCGCCGGTCGGGGCCAATGAAACGATTGGCGCGCAATTGACCGGAAACCTGAAAAAGGGTGCGATTGTTTCGGATGTCGGATCGGTCAAACAGGCCGTCATTCGCGACATCGCCCCGCATCTGGATCAGGGGGTGCATTTCGTGCCCGGCCATCCATTGGCCGGGACCGAACATTCTGGCCCGGATTCGGGTTTTCCGGAATTGTTCGAGGGACGCTGGTGCATTCTGACGCCGATCCCCGGTGAAAACACGGCGGCGACCGAAAAAGTCCGGGCGTTGTGGGAAGCCTGCGGCATGATGGTGGAATGCATGGATGCCGACCATCATGATCGCATTCTGGGCATTACATCGCATTTGCCGCATCTGATTGCCTATACCATTGTCGGGACGGCGACCGATCTGGAAGATGCCCTGCGTCAGGAAGTCATCAAGTTTTCGGCAACGGGGTTTCGCGATTTCACCCGTATTGCCGCATCTGATCCGACGATGTGGCGCGATGTGTTTCTGAACAACCGCGAGGCGGTTCTGGAAGTTCTCGGCCGCTTTCAGGAAGATTTGATGGCCCTGCAACGCGCCATTCGCTGGGGCGAAGGGGACAAATTGTTTGATCTGTTCACCCGGACCCGCGAAATCCGGCGCGGTATTGTCGATGCCGGGCAGTATTTCACCAGTTTTTCGGCCGAAGGCGAGGCCCGCCAAAACGCAGGCAATGCGGTCAAGGTCGCACCGGCCGACAATCAGACTGAAACACTCAAAAAAGACTGAGGGTGACGGCGGGCGCAGGCCCCACCTTGCCGTGTCGTCCCCGTCCCTGACAGGAATATGATGATGTCCGCCACCGATCACCCGGCTTTTGGCCGGATCATGCCCTTTGTTTTTGTGTTTCTTTGGAGCACCGGCTTTGTCGGGGCCAAATTCGGCCTGCCTTATGCCGAACCTTTTACCTTTCTTCTGATCCGGTTTTTGATCGTCATTGTTCTGATGGTGCCGGTTGTTTTGATGATGGGGGCGCGCTGGCCCAAAAGCTGGCGCGAGGCCGGGCATATTGCCGTGGTCGGGGCGCTGGTGCATGGCATTTATCTGGGCGGGATTTTTGCCGCCATCGATACCGGTCTTCCGGCCGGTCTGGCCGCCCTGATTGCCGGGTTGCAGCCGGTTCTGACGGCATCGGTTGTCGGGGCCTTGCTGGGCGAACGGGTGACGGGACGGCAATGGCTGGGTCTGGTATTCGGTCTGGCGGGCGTGGCGATGGTTTTGCTGCCGAAAATTGATGCCGGGGTTGGCATTACGACGGGCGGGTTGGCCCTGGCGGTGTTTGGATTGTTTGGCATATCGGCAGGCACGATTTACCAGAAACGGTTCTGCACCGGCATGGATTTGCGCAGCGGCACCGTCATTCAATATGTGGCGGCCAGTGCGGTGGTGGCGATTGGGGCCTTTGCCCTTGAAACCCGGCAGGTTGACTGGACCACTGATTTCGTGTTGGTGATGGCGTGGCTGGTTCTGGTGTTGTCGATTGGTGCGATCATGCTGTTGATGGCTCTGATTCGGCAGGGCGAAGCCACCCGGGTCGCCAGCATGTTTTATCTGGTGCCGCCAACAGCGGCGATGTTTGCCTGGCTTTTGTTTGATGAACAGCTTGGCGTTTTGGGGTTTGCCGGGTTTGGTATTGCCGCCCTTGGGGTGGCAATGGTGATGGGCAAACGCTAAGCCGGACGGAGGATAAGGTGACGCAACAAGACGACAAATGGGTCTTTGGCTATGGTTCGCTGTTATGGCGGCCCGGCTTTACCTGTGAGGAAAGTGTTCAGTCGCTGTTGCGGGGCTATCACCGGTCTTTTTGCATTTATTCCCACCATTATCGCGGGACACCGGAAAATCCGGGACTGGTTCTGGGCCTGTCCGGGGGCGGGGAATGTCATGGTATGGCGTTTCGGATTGCTGCGGCGAACTGGCCGATGGTCAAGGCGTATCTTGATGAACGTGAACTGGTGACCAATACCTATATCCCTGTCGATGTGCCGGTGGAATTTGCCGATGGCCGCACCGTGATCGCCCATACCTATGTCGCCGATCCAGCCCATCCGCAATATGCCGGCAATATGCCGTTGCGCCAGGCGGCTGAAATCATCACGGCGGCACATGGCAGTATCGGCCCCAATCTGGAATATCTGGAAAATACCGTCTGTCATCTGGATCAGATGGGGATTGTTGACCCGCCGCTGCATGATCTGATGGCGCTGGTGCGGCGGGAATATGGCGTGCTGAATATGGGTGCCGGGATTTAACCGCACCGAGAGGAAATCGTTTTGCCAAAAGAATTGACCCCGGCAAGAAACAGACAGACATCCCTGACCGTCGCCTATCTGATGCTGATTGGCTGTGCGCTGATGTGGGGGTCGAACCATGTGGTGGCGCGCGGGGTTAATGAAACCGTGCCGCTGGCGGCCCTGTCCTTCTGGCGCTGGGTGGTGGCGGTGTTGTTGCTGTTGCCGGTTTGCGCACGGCATTTACGGCACGATCTGGTGGTGATGCGGGCGGCATGGCGGTCGATGTTTCTGATCGGCACGGTGGGTATTTTCATGTTCACCATCATGATTTATCTGGCGGCCTATAACACCACGGCGGTCAATACCGGGCTTTTGAATGCGACCACGCCGGTCTGGGTATTGTTGTTTGCGGCCTTGCTGACAAAGGACAAACCGGGATTGCGGCAATGGGTCGGGGTTCTGGTTGCCGGAATCGGGACGGCGGTGATTATTGCCAAGGGCGATTTGTCGGTGATCCTGAAAATGGATTTTGTTTCAGGCGATCTGTTTGCCCTGGTCTCGGCGATGATCTGGGCGGTGTATTCGATGCTGCTGAAAAATGCGCCCAAGGGGGTTAATCCGCTGAGCCTGGTGTTTGTGTCCGCCCTGATCGGGCTTGTGTATCTGGCACCGTTTTATGTCTGGTCGGTTCTTGTGGACGGGCAACCTTTTTTCACCCGCCTTGACCCGGCATGGCCGGATTTGCTGAAAATTTTCTATATCGGCGTCGGTCCGGCCTTTTTGGGATATTTGTTCTGGAACCGGGGTGTGGCGGCGGTGGGGCCTGCCAATGCCGGGGTCTTCCTGTATCTGATGCCGGTTTTCGCAAGCGGGCTTGCCATCGTGTTTCTGGGCGAACAATTGCATCTGTTTCATCTGGGTGGCATTGCCCTGATTGCCCTTGGCATCTGGCAGGCAACCAAACGCCCGAAACGCGCCGTTTGAAAAAGCCGGGCGGATATCCTTCTCCCCGGCTTTGCTGGATCAGTCTGCTGTTTTTTGGGCGTCTTCGATCTGTTCCTGTTCGGTCTGACGCGGGGCAGGCAGATTGAATTCGATCTGGGCGGATTTTTCCAGTTCGCGGGTTCGGCCATCAATCCGTGATTTGATTTCAGTCATAAAGGTTTTGCGGTCCAGCCCCGGCTTGACGGGTTCGAGATATTCCAGTGTGACCTCGCCACCATATTTCATGAATTTGTGACGGCCCCAGAACATGCCGGAATTCAGCGCAATCGGGATCATCGGCACATCGGGAAAGGCCCGGTACAGGGCATAAATCCCCGGATGATAAGGACGATCAGTGCCCGGTGGGGTGCGGGTGCCTTCGGGGAAGATCACAATTTGCGCACCACGTTTCAGCGCCTTGTCAACGCCGGTGATCATGCCTTTCAGGGCGGATGCACCGGCGGAACGGTCCACGGCGACCTGTCCGGAATATTTTAAAAACAGGCCAAACACCGGAATATTGATCAGTTCTTTTTTCAGAACATAGGCCGGGTCGCGCACCAGTGTATGAAAGGTCAGGGTTTCCCACGCCGATTGATGTTTTGACACCAGAATGCACGGTCCGTCGGGCAAATTCTGGCTACCAAGGATGCGCGGACGCATATTGACGGTGTTGCGCAATAAAAATTGAACCCAGTGGCACCAGAACCGTCCGGTCAACTGGCCGGTTTTGGGGCCAAAACATAATAATGGCCATAAAAACAGACATTCCAGCGTCGTGCCGCCAAAAAACAGGATATTGAAAATCAACGCCCGCAGAGAAGCCATTCCGGATTTCCTTCAAACACGCTTTTTCGTTGCGCCGGTTGTATCGCATCCCGGTTTTGTAACAGCAAAGTCATAAATGCAATATGGTTGTGATCGCGACCCTAACCTTGCGCCGGGTTCACAATCGCGGTGTGGCGGGTTGCGGATGATAATTTTTCGTTCGGGGGTTGGGCCGGTAATTGACGAAAAGGGTCCGTATCGCCGGGCATCCACAGCATGATTTCGTTGCGCAGGGCGGCAAACAGAAATTTGTTATATTCACTGGTGATCAGTGCGGCACTTCCGGGCCAGCGCCACCAATTGTCGATCATGACATGTTCCGGAAAAACCGGATGGGCCACCAGTTCGACATCGGGCATCACCGACCGGAATTCCAGCAAGGATCGCGGCATATGATAATTGGCCGTGACCACCCGCAAACTGCGATAACCCTCTTCATAGACCCACAAGGCGGTTTCGAGCGCATTGCCACGGGTGTTTTCGGCAACATGACCCAACACAACACAACAGGCGATCATATTGGGATCGGCCTTGCCGGCACTCAGCAATTCATTGACCTCGACCCCGCGATAGACGCCGGAAATAAACAGTTTTTTTGCCAGATGGCGTGATAGCAACCGGCGTCCTTCGCTTAACCGCTCGCTACCACCGGTCAGAACGATAATCGCGTCTGTTTGCTGATCGGGGTTCTCGACCACATCCGGGATTTTTCCGACATACCACATCAGGCCCGCCGCCCAGCCCAGCCCAAGCAGAATCAGTACCGCCAGCAAAAACCGGAAGCGGCGAAACCGGCGTCGGTTCTGTACGGAACGCGGCGGTCTTCTCATGAAGACATACTTTGGCGACGATGGTGGGCAGGCAACATGGGAAGACTCCCGGTCAGAGAAGGCAGGCCTCGGAACAAACGGGCATTGTTTTTTGTTTGCATGCCCTTATAGCCTTATAACATGCGTCGAAGGACCTTCAAGACCGTTCGGCTTGCCGTTATACGGGCGACCAGTGCCACTAATACCGGGACAATCATAATCAGCAGGGCGAACCACGGGCTGTAAATACTGCCGGGAATGTCCCATCCGGCCCGAATCCCCAGATACCCGATCAACCCGGAAACCGGCAGGGCAATGCCCATCCCCAATATTCCGCCCCAGAATGCCATGCGCATGCTGTGCCGGGCGAATTGCCCGGCGATATAGGTATCCTGCGCCCCCATCAGATGCAGTAATTCAATGATATTGCGGTGGATCGAAAGCCCCGAGCGGGTGGCAAACACCACCGACAGAATGGTGGCCCCAAACAGCACGGCAATCAGGGTGATCAGGGCAAGTTCGACCGAAAAGGCGACATCGCTGATGCGTTCGATCCAGATGCGGTGATCATCAAGGATGGCCTCGGGCGCGGTTTCGGCCAGCAGGGTTTCCAACTGGTCAAAATTGAAACCGGTTGTCGGCGTGATTTCGATGATGCGCGGGATCGGCAATTCGCTGATGACTTCATTGGGACCCAGCCATGGTTCCAGCAAGGCCGCCATGGTTTCGGGGCTGAGTTCCTCGACCCGGGAAATCCCCGGTGCATCGGCCAGGACATCCAGAATCTCATCGACCCGGACGCGCAATTCATGATCGCGATCCTCGGGCGACAAATCGGCAGAGGCATTGGGCGGGATTTGCACCGTCAGGCTGCCTTCAATCTGCCCGGACCAGCGCCCGACAGCATCTTGCAATACCGTCAATCCGACCAGCGCAAAGGTCAGCAGCGCAACCATAAGGGCCACAATCGCAGGCAGAAAGCGGCTTGAAGAATCGCTGTCCAGCGGCAAATGGGACTGGCGGGGACGAAAGGCCATAATGCTGTTTTTTCCTGCGATCAGGCGCTGTTGGTATTGGTGACATCAATAACCGTGCCGCCCTCAAGAAGCCATTGTATATGGCCGAAACGGCGAACCAGTTGGCGGTTATGGGTGGCGATCAGGACCGTCGTGCCCAGTTTGTTCAATTCTTCAAACAGGTATAGCAGGCGCATGGCGATGCGGTCATCGACATTTCCGGTCGGTTCATCGGCCAGCAACAGGGCTGGTCGCCCGATGACCGCGCGGGCAATTGCCACACGTTGTTGCTGCCCGCCAGACAGACGCGACGGAATGGCGTTGATCTGATCGCCCAGCCCCACCCATTCCAGCAATTCGGTCACATTTTTGCGAATTTGCAAATCATCAACGCCAGCCACCCGCAACGGCAGGGCGACATTTTCAAAGGTGCTAAGATGGTTGATCAGGCGGAAATCCTGAAACACCACCCCGATCTTGCGGCGGATCGCCGGAAGATCTTCGCGTGGGACACGGATGTTATCGCGGCCAAAAATGCGAATTTCGCCGCGTGTCTGGCGCAAGGCCAGATATAACAGCTTCATCAATGTCGATTTTCCGGCACCCGATGCGCCGGTCATAAAATGAAAACCGCCGCGATGCAGCGTGAAATTAAGGTCACGCAAAATCTCCGGTCCGGTTTCATATCGGACCCCGACATCCCGGAAACTGACGACTTCTGTCAACTCTGCGCTCCTTGCGTCAGCCTGTCTGGCATTCATTATTTGTCCTTAACGGCACAGCTTCTGTTATCTCTGCTTAACAGTCTGTTAAATCGGCGCTATTTACATATAGTATAACAGATCACAAAACAGGGGAGATTGTGGCTCCCTTGCTTTATAACAAACCACGCCCGGGTTCACGCCCCTGACACCGACATGCCAGGCTTGCAATGATTATAACTTGCCCAGAATGTTCCAAGAAATACTCTGTGAAAACGGAGGCAATTGGTCCTAAAGGCCGGACTGTGCGCTGCAAAAACTGTGGCAATAGCTGGCATCAGGACCCGCCGGGAATCAAGGCGTCCTCGCCTGCATCGGATGAAAACCGCCTGCCGCCGCCCTTTGACCAGGACGGGGCGCTGGGCGCGGATTTCAACGCCGATCAGATGGGCGGCGGCTATGTCGATCCCGGTTTTGAAGGGGCTGACCGCATTCCCGACCCGCCGCCGATTCCGCAACAATTGATCCGCCCCAATGAACCGGCGGGCAAGTCGAAGAAAGGCCTGATTGGCTGGCTGGTGTTTTTGGTGCTGGTTGGCGGTGTCGGTGCGGGTGGTTATTTTGCCAAGGATATGGCGATCAATGCCTGGCCCCCGATTGCCAAACTGTATGACATGATCGGGCTGGATGTTCCCCATATTGGCGAAGGCCTTGATATCCGGGAATTGCCACCGACTCGTGAAGACGAAGATGGTGTTGATGTTCTGGTGGTACGGGCTGAAATCATCAATGTCAGCGATATTGAACGGGTATTGCCCTATTTGATGGTTGAATTGCTTGATCCGCTGGACCGGGTGGTTCAACGCAAAAAAGTGCCGCTGATTTATGGCGAGGAAGCGGCGGGCACCAGTGCCGAAATGCCGATGACCGATCAGATTTTGCCCGCAGGGGAAACCCTGACTGTGGAAACAAAAATCCGCAGGCCAAATCCGACGGCCACCCGGTTGCAGATTACCTTCCTTGATCCGCGTCAGGCGCTTGAACCCTGATTTTCGGGCCCTGATTTTTCGGGAATGGGGAAAAGACAATACAGGGCGGCATTGTCAAGTGACGGTGCCGCCCTGTCCGTTTCAGATTAGAACCGTTTTAACAGCCGGTCGATATAATCATGTTCGATTTGCGGCCGGTCCGGGTCGCCGGACCGGCGGCGCAATTCCTGCATGATGCGCCATGCCCGTTCCAGATCATCGGCTTCGGGGATTATTGTTTCCCCCGATCCGCCGACCGGACGCCCCAACGGGTCGCGTTGCCCGCCGGGCATCAGATCATCAAGCATCGGGGCCATCTGGCTGAGACCGTCCAGCGCACGGGCCAGTTCGTTCATGCCCTGTTGAAGGCTTTCCAGCGCCTGTTGCTGCTGTTGCAGGGCATCATGTTGCCGGTTACGGTCCAGCGCACTGGCGGCGTTTTCCATCGCCGTGATGGCGTCCCGCAAATTGCCGATATTGCCATATTGTTCAAATTGCGCGTCGTTGCCCAGAAGATCGGCTTCGTCGGCCAGTTGTTGCTGGGCGCGGGCGCGATCCTGGCCGTTGGGGGCCATTTGCGGGTTATTGGCCGAATTCATTAATTCCTGCTGGCGGCGGGACATATCGCGCAGATTGTCGATCATATCGCGCAGGGCCGATGTGATATCCCCCCCCTGTTGTCCGCCGGTTGTGATCCGCATGTTTTCGACCAGTTCCCGCAGCCTGTCGATCAGGGCGCGGGCCTGATCGCGGGCTCCGGCCCGCATCAGGGCATCAATCTGATCGACCACACGGGCCAGATCCTGTTGTTCGATGACGGTTTCCGGCCCGCTTGCCGGTTGTTGTTGCTGCCGGGCCGGGTCTTGTGCCAGAGCGGCAAGATATTCCTGCAAGGCTTTGCGATAATTTTCAATCAGATCGGATAATTGTGTTTCGGTAATATCGGGGTTCGACAGGGCGTCCAGCAGGCGTTCCTCGGCCTCGATCAGATTGCGTTCGGCGATGCCAAGGCTGCCGCGTTCAATTTCTTCGGCGATATGCCATAACAGTCCGGCGACCTGTTGATGCATTTCAAGATTGTCCGGATGGTTTGACAACCGGGATTCGGCCACGGATAACGCCAGAAAAACCCCGATATCGCCATTGAAGGCCTGAGGTGCATTCATCACCGGGATCAGGGCATTGCGCATTTCGCGTGATCTTTCGGGATGACGCAACAAAATCTGCCGGATGGTGATCAATTTGCGGGCCACCGGGTGGTTGAAATCGCGTTCGGGCAGCTGGATCGAAATGGCTTCGCTGCGGGCGATCTGACCGGCATTGTCACGGGCCACCAGTTCCAGCCGGACCGGCAACCCGGCCCAGGGATGCGATACCAGATCAAGGAAATGCGGGCCTTCCATTCTGGTGGGAATATCGCTGGCATTCCGGGTCTGGCGCAGATCAACCACAATGTCCTCAATGCTGCCAAAGGCGCTGGTATCGCCATTTTCGGCCATCGGGCTTGCATGCAGTTCCAGTTGTGACAGGCCGTAATCATCCTGTGCGGTGAAATCCAGCCGGATATGGTCGCGCCGGGTGGTGCCGGGCGGCGCGGTAAAGGCCAATACCGGCGGTTTGTCGGCAATTATCCGGACATTCAGGGCAAGACGGTCGGTTCCCCAGACCGCAATGGTCCATGAACCATCCTGATCAAGGGGGGTATTGATGGCAAATGTATCGCGGCCGCTTTCGACAATCGGGCGAACACCATCCGGCGCGGTCAGGGTCGGTGTCCAGATGCTGCTGATATTCCCGGCCAGAACCGATCCGGCAGGTACGTCAAGGGATATGGGCGGGCTGCCTTCATCCGCCGGAAGGCTGCCATCATTGTTGCTTCCGGTTTGCGGGGTGTTGGTCATCTGGACAACACGCGGAACCTGTCCGGTGTAGGAGGGTGGCGTGATCCACAGACTGGCACTGAAATTTTGCATGCCAAGACGTTGTAACGGGGTGAAGGCCTTATAAAGCCGTTCCCCGATATGATCATGTCCGGCCATAATCCCGATAAACAGTAACAATACCGGGATCACTGTCAGGCCAAACCGGTCATGGCGGCTGATAAGCGGGCGGGGGCGCGGCAGGTGCAACCGGTCAAGGGTGGCGATATTCAGGCGCAATTGCCGCTGCCACAACCAGGATGTCAGGGCATCGTCATTTCCGGGGATGTCGTCGTCAAGGGATTGTAACGGGGTATGGTGCAGATGATTGTCCCGTTCGATCCGGGCGATAACATCCTGTCGGGTCGGGCGTTTGAAACCGCGCCACGGCAGGGTGACGGCGACCAGACCCGCCACGACAAAAACCGACAGGGCGACAATATGAGCGGAAGGCGGCAGCAGATCAAAAAAACCGGCAAGGGCAAGCCCGGCGACCATCGCGACAACCGCCAATCCGGGCACAAGCCGGGGCCATATGCGTTCCCATGTCATGATCTGACGGGCAAACTGCAATTGTCGGTCCAGCTTGGGATAGGGCGGTATGATCGTCATGAGTTTCAGTTTGGCCTGCCGTGGCCAATGGTCAAGTAAAGAACAGGCGAGGATGCATAAAAAAGGGGCTGCCTGCATGACAGGCAACCCCAAAACAGCCTCAAACGACCGTCAGGATCACTCCATCCAGTCCGGGATGCGATCCAGCGCGATCAATTCATCAATCGACTGGCGCGGGCGGATCACCGCAAACTGATCCTCGCGCACCAGAACCTCGGGTGCCAGTGCGCGGGTATTATAGGTGGACGACATCACCGCGCCATAGGCCCCGGCCGAACAGATCGCCACCAGATCACCCGGTTTGATCGCGTCGGGCAGGGGGCGGTCCTTGCCAAAGGTATCGCCGGTTTCGCAGACCGGGCCAACCACATCGACAAGGGCGATTTTGTCATCCTTGCCCGGTTGATCAACCGCGATGATTTCGTGATAGGCATTGTAAAGGGTCGGGCGGATCAAATCATTCATCGCGGCATCCAGAATGACAAACCGTTTGGCCTCGCCATCTTTGACATACATGACACGCGATACCAGAATGCCGGCATTGCCAACAATCAGGCGACCCGGTTCCAGTGTGATATGGCATCCCAGATGCCCGACCGTTTCGCGCACCATCTGGCCATAGGCATCGGGCAATGGCGGCGTTTCGCCCTGATAGGCAATGCCAAGCCCGCCGCCCAGATCCAGATTGCGGATATCGATGCCTTCGGCACGCAATTGTTCCACCAGCCCGGCAAGACGGGTAAAGGCCTCGCGGAAGGGGGACAGATCGGTCAGTTGCGATCCGATATGCATGGCAATGCCGGTAATTTCGATGCCATCCATTTTTGCGGCCTGACGATAGATTTCAATCGCCCGGGTCCAGTCGATGCCGAATTTGTTTTCGGCCTTGCCGGTCGCAATTTTTTCATGGGTTTTGGCATCGACATGCGGGTTGATCCGCAAGGCAATGCGCGCCTTTTTACCCATATCAAGGGCAACCCGGTTCAATTCTTCCAGTTCGGGCACGGATTCGACATTGATCTGCGCAATATCGGCCTCAAGCGCCTCGCGCATTTCGGCATCGGCCTTGCCCACGCCGGAAAAAATCAGTTTGGATGGCGGCACACCGGCACGCAGCGCCCGGCGCATCTCGCCGACCGATACCACATCCGCCCCGGCCCCCAGCCGCGCCAGTGTTTTGATCACGGCCTGATTGGAATTGGCCTTTAACGCATAACATACGGTGGCATCCAGCCCCGTAAAGGCATCGGCATAAACCCGGTAATGCCGTTCCAGCGTTGCGGTGGAATAGCAGAAAAACGGCGTGCCAACCTTGTCGGCCAGTTTGGGGATCGCAATTCCTTCGGCGTGCAGAACGCCGTCGATATAATCAAAATGGTTCATTTGTTTGGATACGTCCGTGGATAGGATTTGCCGTCTTCGCTGGGTGGTTCAAGCGGGCCTTTTTTGCCGCAGGCGGCAACACCAAGGCCCAGCATGATTGCCAGGGCGATAATGGGGAGGCGTTTTGACAATCGGGTCATTTCAAAAACCTTTTGCGTGCTTCTTTTACCGCTTCGGCGACCCGTTCGGGGGCGGTGCCGCCAAAACTTTTGCGGGCCGCAACCGATGCCTCGACCGTCAGAACCGCATAGACGGCATCGGTGATTTTCGGTTCAATCGCCTGCAAATCGGCAAGCGGAAGCTGATCAAGATCGCAGCCCTTGCTTTCGGCCAGTTTCACGGTGGCACCCACCACATGATGGGCATCGCGGAACGGCATGCCCAGTTCCGATACCAGCCAGTCGGCAAGATCGGTTGCGGTGGTGTATCCGGCCCCGGCAGCCGCACGCATGCGGTCGGTAAAGACCTTCATATCGGCGACCATGCCGGTCATGGCGGCAACGCACAGGCCCAGATGGTCATGGGCGGCAAAAACCGGTTCCTTGTCTTCCTGCATGTCCTTGGAATAGGCCAGCGGCAATCCCTTCATCGACAGCATCAGGCCGTTAAAACAGCCGACAATCCGGCCGATTTTCGACCGGATCAGTTCGGCGGCATCCGGGTTGCGTTTTTGCGGCATGATCGAACTGCCGGTGGAAAACTTGTCGGACATGCCGATGAATTTGAACTGGGCCGAACACCAGATCACCATTTCCTCGGCCAGTCGCGACAGATGCATGGCGGTGATCGATGCCGCCGACAGATATTCCAGCGCAAAGTCACGATCCGACACCGCATCGAGAGAATTGGCCGTCGGGCGGTCAAACCCCAATGCGCTTGCGGTCATATGACGGTCAATCGGATAAGGTGTTCCGGCAAGGGCGGCAGAACCCAGCGGGTTTTCATTGATCCGCACCCGGCAATCGGCAATGCGGCCCCGATCCCGGCCAAACATTTCGACATAGGCCAGCATATGGTGCCCGAACGTCACCGGCTGGGCAGCCTGAAGATGGGTAAAGCCCGGCATGATGGTGGCAACATGTTTTTCGGCCTGATCAATCAGGGCTTCCTGAAGGCCGCGCAGTCCGGCTTCCAGATCGGTCAGGGCAACATCGCGCACCCATAATTTGAAATCGGTCGCCACCTGATCATTGCGCGACCGTGCCGTATGCAGGCGACCCGCCGCCGGGCCGATCAGATCGCGCAGGCGGCTTTCGACATTCATGTGGATGTCTTCAAGGGCGGTCGAGAAGGTAAACTGGCCGCTCTCGATTTCTTGAAGAATCCGGTCTAGACCTTGGGCGATTTTATCGCCATCTTCTGCGGCGATGATGCCTTGCCGGACCAGCATGGCGCAATGGGCCCTGGATCCCTGGATATCCTGGGCATAAAGGCGTTTGTCAAAACCGATGGAAGCATTGATTTCTTCCATGATGGCAGAAGGTCCGGCGTCAAAGCGACCGCCCCACAGGGCGTTGGCATTTTTCGGATCGGCAGAATTTTGGTCGGTCATCGTGTTCCGCGTGGGTTTGGTTTGCAAAGGTGATGGATGTGACGGTTGTGTTGAATTTTCTGAAACTGGGCGTGATTGTCGTCATATCGGCCATTTATGCAAGCCCTGCCTTTGCCGATTTGCAATTGCCGTCCGAACTTTCCAGACTTGATACCCAAACCGACGGCGGAAAAATGCCGGAACCGGCCCTTTTTATCGAAACCGATGGCCGCGAACGCGACCTGCGTGACCTTGAAGGAACCGTGCTTCTGGTCAATCTGTGGGCGACATGGTGCGCGCCCTGTATCAAGGAAATGCCGGAACTGGACCGGTTGGCCGCCGCCCTTGACGGGCAGGATTTCCGGGTGCTGGCGCTGAGCCAGGATCGTGGTGGTGCGGATGTGGTGGCAAAATTTTATGCCGATAACGCGATTGAGAATCTTGATATCGTTCTGGACCCGCGCGGGGCAACGGCACGGGCCTTTGGCGCACGCGGTCTTCCGACCAGTTTTGTCATTGATGCCGATGGTCAGGTTGTCGGGCGGCTGGAAGGGATTGCCAAATGGGATGATCCCGATGTGATTGCCTGGTTGCGTGATCTGGCGACAGGACCATGAGGCTGATTTAAGCGTGGCTGTTGTTTAACAGGGTTTCGACCTGATGCAGATAGGGGGCGGAACTGGCCGCGCCAAATTCGGTGGTGGCCAATGCCCCGGCAGCACAGGCAAACCGGACGGCCTTGGCAAGGTCGTTGCCGTTTTTCAGGGCGACGGCCAGACCGGCATTGAAACAATCCCCGGCAGCGACCGTATCGACCGGTACGACCTGAAACGGCGCAATCTTGCCATTGCCATCGGGCGCACTGTACCAGGCCCCCAATGCCCCCATTTTGATGATAACAGTCGGGCACCCCATTTCATGCAGGATATCGGCAGCCTGTTGTGCGGTTGCGGCGTCTTTGGGGATGATGCCGGTCAGGGCGGCGCATTCGCTGCTGTTGGGGGTGATGATATCGGCCAGCGCGATCAAATCGCGCATCACCACTCGGTCAAGCACCGGTGAAGGATCAAGGATGGTGGCAATGCCTTCTTCACGGGCGTATTTGAGGGCGCTGGCAATCGCCACCACCGGGCATTCCAGTTGCACCAGCAAACAGGTGCACCCCGACAGGAAATCATAATGGTTGCGGATGTCTTGCCGGGTCAGGGTCATATTGGCCCCGCCTGCCACCGTGATCATGTTTTCGCCCTTGCGATCCACGGTGATCAGGGCGATGCCGGTCTGAATATCGGTGCCCTGAATGATATGATCGGTATCAAGGCCTTCATGTTGCAGGGCGGCCAGCAAATTTTTGCCCATCGTATCATCGCCAATTTTCGCGATCAGCCGGGTTTTGGCGCCCAGCCGGTGCACCGCAATCGCTTGATTGCACCCCTTGCCCCCCGGGCCGGTTTCACAGGAATCGGCCAGAATGGTCTGGCCGGGTACCGGCAGATCTGCGGCACGGGCCGCAATATCCATATTGGCGCTGCCGATGATTGCGATACTCATGAAATACCTGTCAAAGCTGTTTTATAGCTTCTTCTGATATTGGAATGGTTTCAGGGTTTTGAAGGGGGGTAGCGCACTTTTATCTGTGCGGTGTGACCGAATCCTGATTTTGGAATTCATCGCGCAAGGCCGTGTAAAGACGGCGGAATTTTTGCAAACGCGGCAGATAGGCCTCATGACGGTCAGGATCGGGGGTGACGATTTCCTCGATCTGCGGGGTGCGGCAGACATCCTCTATCGCTTCGCGGTCCACCGCCAGACGTGCCAGACGGGCGGCCCCAAAGGCCGGACCCTTGGTGGCCCCTTCATACCTTGCCAGGGGGGATCCCATGATATCAGCGATGATCTGAATCCAGTATCGGCTGCGGGCACCGCCGCCAATCACACCGGGCAAGGGGCAGATTGTATCGGCGGCTTTCAGACAGGCCTGCGCATCGGCAAGGGCAAAGCCGACCCCCTCCAGAACCGCCTGAATCATTGTTTCTGGCCGGGTATCGCCACCCATGCCAAAAAACACCCCGCGGGCATGGGGGTCGTTATGCGGGGTGCGTTCGCCGCTCAGATAAGGCAGGAAAATCACCTGTGACGGATGATGATGTTGGTGTTCGGTACGGCGCAAAATATCGCCAATGTCGGTTGCACCCATCATTTTTGCCGCCCATGCCAGACAACTGGCCCCATTCAGCAAGACCGCCATCTGAAACCAGCGCCCCGGCACGGCATGGGCGAAACTGTGCAGCAATTCCTTGGGTCGCGGGCGATAACGGTCGGTGGCGACAAAAAATTGCGACGACGTACCCAGCGAAATAAACCCGTCGCCATTGGTCACCGCCCCGACCCCGATGCCCCCGGTTGCCGCATCACCGCCGCCACCCGCGACAATGACAGACGCCCCCATGCCCCAACGGGTGGCCAGTTCCGGGCGCACAATGCCCGTGGCATCGCTGCCTTCGGCAAGGGCGGGCAATTGGCCGGGTTCAAGGCCGGTTGCGGCAATGGCGGCCAGATTCCAGCTTCGGCTGCGTTGATCGAGCCATAATGTCCCGGCGGCATCGGACATTTCGGTGATTTTTTCGCCGGTCAGGCACAGGCGAATATAATCCTTGGGCAACAGGACGGTGCGGATGGTGTTGAAAATGTCGGGTTCATGTTTGCGCAGCCACATGATTTTGGGCGCGGTCATGCCGGGCATGGCAACAACACCGGCCTGATCGGGCAGGCCGGGCAAAAGCGATTCGATGTCATCGCATTCGGCCGTGGCGCGCCCGTCATTCCATAATATTGCCGGGCGCAAAGGCCGGTCATCATCCCCCAGCAACACCGCCCCGTGCATCTGGCCTGACAGGCCGATCCCGCGTACCGCCGACAGGGCCGCCGGGTTGTGGTGGCGAAGCTGTTCCATTGCGGTTTGGGTGGCCGCCCACCAGTCGTCGGGGTTCTGTTCGCTCCAATACGGATGCGGATTGCTGAGTGTCAGCGGCACGTCGGCTTCGGCAATTGTGTGCGAGTCCGCATCAATCAAAAGGGCCTTGACGGCAGATGTGCCAATATCAATGCCAAGAAACATGGGGACGACCTCCGACGGTTCTGATTTCCGGTTGCAGGAATGCTAACAGGGCAAAACAAAACAGGCCACCGCAACAATGCGGTGGCCTGAAGAATGATCGATGCGGATGCAATCAGCGGGTCGGGACCGGCTCGTCACCGCTATAATCATAGAAACCGCGACCGGCCTTGCGGCCCAGCCATCCGGCTTCGACATATTTGACCAGAAGCGGGCAGGGACGATATTTGGTATCGGCCAGACCATCATGCAGTACATGCATGATCGCCAGACAGGTATCCAGACCGATAAAATCCGCCAGTTGCAGCGGCCCCATCGGGTGATTGGCCCCCAGACGCAAGGCGGTATCGATGGATTCGACATTACCCACACCCTCATACAGGGTATAGATCGCCTCGTTGATCATCGGCAACAGGATGCGATTGACGATAAAGGCCGGGAAATCTTCGGCGCTGGCCGTATCCTTGCCCATCTTTTTCGTCAATTCGTGGATGATGCGATAGGTGTCTTCGGCGGTGGCAATGCCCCGGATCAGCTCGACCAGCTTCATCAACGGCACCGGGTTCATGAAATGCATGCCCATGAACTTGTCCGGGCGGTCGGTATAGGACGCCAGACGGGTGACCGAAATCGAGGATGTATTGGTCGCAATAATCGCATCGGGACCCAGAACCGGGCACAAGGATTTGAAGATCTGTTTTTTGATCTCCTCATTCTCGGTCGCGGCCTCGATCACCAGATTGCATCCGGTCAGAAAGGCATATTCGACGCCGGTGGTAATCCGCGCCAGGGCGGCGGTCTTGTCGGCTTCGCTGATCAGGTCTTTTTTGACCTGACGGTCCAGATTCTTGTCGATCGCGCCCAGCGCTTTTTCAAGCGCTGCCTCGGATACGTCAAGAAGGCGAACATCATACCCGGCAAGGGCGGCAACATGGGCAATGCCATTGCCCATCTGACCGGCACCGATCACCCCGATGATTTTGATATCTTCCAGTGACGCCATTTTCTCCCCACTCGTCCTTTCAAAGGAACCGTATCAAGGACCTGTTATTTGTCCAGTTCGCTCGCCAGAGCGGGAAGGGCCTCGAACAGGTCTGCAACAAGTCCGTAATCGGCGACCGAAAAGATCGGCGCTTCTTCGTCCTTGTTGATCGCCACGATGACCTTGCTGTCCTTCATGCCGGCAAGATGCTGAATAGCACCTGAAATGCCTACAGCAATGTATAGCTGCGGTGCAACAACTTTGCCGGTCTGGCCAACCTGCCAGTCATTGGGAGCGTATCCGGCGTCCACGGCGGCGCGTGATGCACCAATGGCGGCCCCCAGTTTGTCGGCAATCGGTTCGATCAGGTGGAAATTCTCGCCCGATCCCATACCGCGCCCGCCGGAGATGACAATACTGGCCGCCGTCAGTTCCGGGCGTTCCGACTCGGTCAGTTCCGACCCGACAAAGCCCGATTTACCGGCATTGGCAACAATTGCCACATCTTCAACCGGTGCCGATCCGCCGTCGCCTGCCACCGGATCAAAGCCGGTGGTGCGCACCGTAATCAGTTTCAGGGCATCGGACGATTGCACCGTGGCCATCGCATTGCCCGCATAGATCGGGCGGACAAAAGTATCGGCACTGACGACATCGGTGATGTCGGAAATCTGTGCGACATCTTTCAGGGCGGCGACGCGCGGCATGAAATTTTTGCCGGTGGTCGATGCGGTGGCCAGAATATGGCTGTAATCCCCAGCCAGTTCCGATACCAGCCCGGCCAGGTTTTCGGCCAGAAAATGCCCATAGGCGGCATTGTCGGCGACAAGGACCCTGGCAACACCGGCGATTTTGGCGGCGGCATCGGCAATGGCGCGGCAATTTTCACCGGCCACCAGAACGGTAATATCGCCACCGATTTTTTTGGCGGCGGCAACCGTGTTCAAGGTTGCGCCCTTCAGTTCGGTGTTGTCGTGTTCGGCAATAACAAGAATGCTCATTGGATCGGCCCCCGCTTAAATGACTTTGGCTTCGTTGCGCAGCTTGTCGACAAGTTCTGCAACACTGCCGACTTTCACACCTGCCTGACGGGTGGCCGGTTCGGACACTTTCAGGGTTTTCAGGCGCGGCGCGGTATCGACACCCAGATCAGCCGGGCTGAGGGTATCAAGCGGCTTTTTCTTGGCCTTCATGATGTTGGGAAGCGACGCATAACGGGGTTCGTTCAGGCGCAAATCCGACGTCACAATCGCGGGCAAATCAATGCGGATGGTTTCAAGGCCACCATCAACCTCGCGGGTGACGTCCAGCTTGCCATCGGCGGCCACAATCTTGGAGGCAAAGGTGCCCTGCGGCCAGTCCAGAAGGGCGGCCAGCATCTGGCCGGTCTGATTGGCGTCGTCATCAATCGCCTGTTTGCCAAGGATCACCAGATCGGGGTTTTCCCTTGCCACGACTTCTTTCAGAAGTTTGGCAACGGCCAGCGGCTGCAATTCATCGTCGGTTTCAACCAGAATGCCGCGGTCAGCCCCCATCGCAAGGGCGGTGCGCAGGGTTTCCTGACACTGTTTGACACCCAGCGATACGGCGACCACTTCGGTCGCGGTTCCGGCTTCTTTAAGGCGCACGGCCTCTTCAACGGCGATTTCGTCAAACGGATTCATGGACATCTTGACGTTGTTCAGTTCAACGCCGGACTGGTCCTGTTTGACACGGATCTTGACGTTGTAGTCCACAACGCGCTTAACGGCGACAAGAACCTTCATGACAGACCTGTTTGTTATTGTGTCGAAGCAATGAATACAGCGCATATGCCAAGTCGGGCGCGGTTGTATCCGGTTTTATTGGTTTCCCCGCGTCGCACAATAAGGTGCTGTTACGGGGTTGTCAATTTACGTAAAGAGGTTGACGTTAACGATAACCTGATTCCCTGAAAACAGGGGAATTCAGGGGCAAAACTATAAATCTCGTGTCAGGCCCGGCTTCCACAAAACATCGGCCTTGCCGCCCTCATTGGCGTGGCGGGCCAGAACAAACATATGATCCGACAGACGGTTGATATAGCGGACACATTCCGGATTGATATCCTCGATCCCGGCCAGTTCGACAATAAGACGTTCGGCCCGGCGCGACACGGTGCGCACCATATGCAACTGTGCCGACAGGGGGCTTCCGCCCGGCAGGACAAAGGATGTCAGTGGGTCAAGCCCGGCATTGACCGCATCAATTTCGCGTTCCAGCCGTTCGACCTGATCGGCGGTAATGCGCAGCGCCGGGCGTTCCGGGTCGTCATCAACGCCATTGCCCGGCGTGCATAAATCAGCGCCCAGATCAAACAGGTCATTCTGGATGCGCGCCAGCATCGCATCGGTTTCGCCATTGGCATGCAGGCGGGCAACACCGATCACGGCATTGGTTTCATCCACCGTGCCATAGGCGGCAACGCGAATATTGTTTTTGGCAACCCGTGTGCCATTGCCAAGGGCGGTTTTGCCCTTGTCACCGGATTTGGTGTAAATGCGCGTCAGTTGAACCATCTATTTGCCCAATGCCATCAGCGACAGGATCACCAGCAACAACAAGGCAACGGCCTGTGCGACAATGCGCAATTGCATCAGTTTGTTGGATTTGCGGGCATCCTTGCCCCGCGCCATGGTGATGATGCCCATCACCAGAACAAGGCCAACGGCGGCCATGGCGATCAAAACGCCGATCTGCAAAAATGCAGCCATAAAACGGATGTCTCCCATTCTGTCCGGTCGGCCCGGACACCATGATATTTAATAACGATACGGCAAGGCGCAATACGGGGGCGTCATGCTGCGTCAATATGTCCGGCGGGGCAAGGGGGCAGGGCCAGATATTATGCTGTATGATGCTGTTTTTTGTCGATTGGGGCATTTTGTCATAAGGGTTGATCCGCCCGGCTGAAATCGCGATGGTGGTTTTTCAACTTTTGACTCATTTCAGGGCGAGGCTTTGATGGCTGATCTTTCCCCATTTGCAATTACCAAACGCTGGCCGGCACAGCATCCGGACCGGTTGCAGCTTTATTCAACCGCGACCCCGAACGGGGTCAAGGTGTCGATCATGCTGGAAGAAACCGGGCTGGCCTACGAGCCGCATTTCATTGATATCGGCAAGGATGAAACCTGGACCCCGGCATTTTTGTCGCTTAATCCCAATGGCAAAATTCCGGCGATTCTGGACCCGGATGGACCGGGCGGCACGCCGTTTGGCCTGTTTGAGTCGGGTGCGATTTTGCTGTATCTCGCCGAAAAAACCGGAAAATTCCTGCCGCTTGATCCTGTGCGGCGGATGGAAACGATCCAGTGGGTGTTTTTCCAGATGGCGGCTGTCGGGCCGATGTTCGGACAGCTTGGCTTTTTCCATAAATTTGCCGGGCGCGACTACGAAGACAAACGCCCGCGCGACCGCTATGTCAACGAGTCCAAACGCCTGTTGGGGGTGCTGGAAACGCGCCTTGCGGATCGGACATGGATGATGGGCGATGATTATACCATCGCCGATATCGCGCTTTTGGGCTGGGTCCGCAATCTGGTCGGGTTTTATGATGCCGGGGAATTGGTTGATTATGCCGCCTTGCGCCATGTTCCGGCATGGCTGGAACGGGCGCTGGCGCGTCCGGCGGTTCAGCGCGGGCTGGAAATTCCGGCGCGGCCATAGATCGGGATCAAATGATCAGTCCCGGCCCGCCGGGTCGGGGCTGAAATCGCGCCGGTCGATTTTCAGTTTCTTCATGCGCGATGTCAGGGTGGTGGGTTTGAGGCCCAGTAATTCCGCCGCCCCGTTTGCGCCAAAAACCTTGCCCTTGCTGCTGCGCAGGGCGGCGGTGATGTTTTGCCGGTCCATCTGGCGGCGGTCATCCTCGGTCAAAAGAATGTTGCGCGGGTCGTCACCCCTATGTCCGGCGGTGTCCTTGGTGTCATCGGGGTGCGGGTGCCTGTCACGGTGACTGTCGGGAAGGTCGATGTGCAATTTGCCATTCCGGGCCAGAATGGCGGCACGTTCAATGGCATTTTCCAGTTCGCGGGCATTGCCCGGCCATGGGTAATTTTGCAGGTCGCGTACTTGCCCCCTGGTCAGTTTGAGTTGTGCGATGTTCAGCCTGTGACAGATATTGCGCAGGAAATGCGCGGCAAGGGCCGGGATGTCGTCGGGGCGTTCGCGCAAGGGTCGGCATTCAATCGGAAATACATTCAGCCGGAAATACAAATCCTCGCGGAAACGTCCATTGCGGACTTCCTGTTTCAGGTCACGGTTGGTGGCGGCAATCAGGCGGACATTGACCTCGCGGGTATGTTCCTCGCCAATGCGTTCAAATTTCTGATCCTGCAAGACCCGCAACAGCTTGCCCTGCAACTCAATCGGAATTTCCCCGACTTCGTCCAGAAACAGGGTGCCGCCATCGGCCAGTTCAAACCGGCCGACCCGGTCGCGGATGGCCCCGGTAAAAGCCCCCCTGGTATGGCCGAAAAATTCGCTTTCAAATAATTCATGGGGGATGGCGGCGCAATTGACGCGCACCATCACCCGGTCCCGGCGGTGGCTGGCCTGATGGATGGCGCGCGCAATCAATTCCTTGCCGGTGCCGGATTCGCCGGTGATCAACACATTGGCATCGGTGGGCGCAACCAGATCAATCTGTTTTAACGCACTTTGAATGGCGGCGGATTGGCCGATGATTTCGTGATGATTGTTGGTGGAAAGAATTTCTTCCTGCAAATAGGCATTTTCCAGTTCCAGCCTTTCGCGCAGGCGGTCAACCTCGGCCAGGGCGGCATGCAGTTTTTCTTCGGCCATTTTGCGTTCGGTAATATCGCGAAAGACAATCACCGCGCCAACGACCAGGCCATGATCGCGGATCGGGGTGGATGTATATTCAACCCGCATCGGTTTGCCATCGCGCCGCCAGAAAACCTCGTCGTCAATGCGGCGCACCACGCCATCGCGAAAGGCATTGTAAATCGGGCAATGCTGCGCGTGATAGGGTTCCCCATCGACATGGGAATGATGGATAATGGCGTGAATTTCCCGGCCGACCAGTTGATCGGCGGTCCAGCCCAGCATGCGTTCTGCCGCCGGATTGACAAAGGTGGTTTTGCCGTCGCCATTGACACCATAAATGCCTTCGCCCGCGGCCCCCAAAATCAACTGGTTCTGTCGTTCGATTTCATGGAAAAATCGTTCCACCCGACGCCATTCGGCAATGCCACCCCGCAGATAATTGTCGGCCTCGGAATCAACTTCGCGGCGGTGGCGGGCCTCCAGATCGGCGATGGTGATGATCAGGTAATCCTCGCCCTCGTGGCGCAGGGCGGTGGCGTGATGTTCATTCAGGATTTCCACCCCGTCAGGGCGCGTTAGATTCAGGCTGCGCGTCCATGCCGTGCCGTTATAAAGGGCGGCCTGACTGAAAACCACAAGGCCGGGGACCTGTCCCTTGTGCAGAAGGCTCATCGGGGTATTGCGCAAATCGTCAATGCTGCGCCCCAAAAGATCGGCCACGGCCTGATTGGCGCTGACAATGCGATCCGTGACCGGATGGACCAGAAGCATCGGCTGACTGTTTTCGACAAAGGCCCGCTGATACAGAAAATCTGTATGTGCGGCCGCCTGATGCAGGGATGCCACATCCATACCAAGTCTTTCGGTTTCTACGATATTTCGTGAAATTTAATACGAAATATCGTGATTAACGAAATATCGTAGTGATTACCTTGCGCCGCGACCTTGCGAAAGTCCAGCCTTTCCGGCGAAAATATCGCAATGCACAAACTGGCATGCCTGTTGCTTTTACCGCTCTGAATATCTGGCGTCACAGATACCGGTGACGAACTTGAAACAGGGGGTGACCACATGTCTTTCAAAAGTCTGGGCGATCCGTTTAACGGGGATAGTGATTTGCGGCATGGCAAGTCGTGCGCGTGCACGGCATGTTCCACGGAACACGGCCATTTTGATCTGGCCACTGCGCCAGCCCATAGCGATCAAAGGGCCGGTTCTTTTGGCAATGCCATGCCACAAAGCAGTGAACAAATTCTGGAACGTGCGATTGAAAGCGCGGTGGTCCGGTCGGTGTTTGGTCACAACGATATTTCGCGGCGGTCTTTTGCCAAGATGGTTGGGGGCGGGACCATGGCGGCGGCACTGGCCTCGGTGATGCCGCTTGATAAGGTCAAGGCGGCGATCCTTGATGATCTTGGCACGCCGGAAAAATCCAGACTGAATATCGGTTTTGTGCCGATCACCTGTGCGACGCCGATCATCATGGCGCAGCCCATGGGCTTTTATGAAAAATACGGGCTGGAAGTCGATGTGATCAAGACGGCAGGCTGGGCGGTGGCCCGCGACAAGTCGTTGAACAATGAATATGACGCATCGCATATGCTGACACCGATGCCGCTGGCGATTTCGATGGGGGCCGGATCGACCGCCACACCTTTTCTGATGCCCGCCGTTGAAAACATCAATGGTCAGGCCATCGTGCTGCATAACGACCATCTTGATAAACGCGACCCCAAACAATGGAAGGGATTCAAGTTCGGGGTGCCGTTTGAATATTCGATGCACAATTTCCTGTTGCGCTATTACGTTGCCGAACATGGACTTGACCCGGACAAGGACATCCAGATTCGTGTCGTACCGCCGCCCGAAATGGTTGCCAATCTGCGGGCGGGCAATCTGGATGGCTATCTGTCGCCGGACCCGTTCAACCAGCGCGCCGTCTGGGAAAAAATCGGTTTTATCCATACCCTGACCAAGGATATCTGGGATGGTCATCCCTGTTGCGCCTTTGCCTGTTCCAAGGCGTTTGCCGATGAATTTCCCAATACCTATGGCGCATTGTTGAAATCCATTGTCGATGCGACGCAATACGCATCGAAATCCGAAAACCGCAAGGAAATCGCCGCAGCAATTGCCCCGGCCAATTATTTGAACCAGCCGGTTCCGGTGATCGAACAGGTCCTGACCGGGCGGTATGCCGATGGTCTGGGGGCGATTCAGGATGTGTCGGACCGAATCGATTTCGATCCGTTCCCATGGCATTCGATGGGGGTCTGGATTCTGACCCAGATGAAGCGCTGGGGCTATATCGATGGCGATGTCGATTACAAGAAAATCGCCGAAGAAGTCTATGTCGCGGCCGATTGTGCCAAGGTGATGAAAGACCTTGGTTATGAAGCACCGGGATCGACCTATGAAAAATATACCATCATGGGCAAGGTTTTCGATCCGGATCAGCCCGATGCCTATGTCAACAGCTTTCCGATTGGTAAAGGGACAAGCTGATGGTGACATCCCTGAATGCCAGGGCTGTTTTGTTGTCGGTGGTGATTTTGGCAGTCCTTCTGGGATTCTGGGAGGCTGCCACCCCGAAACAACAGCTTGCAGCCGAACTGACCGAATATGAATTGCTGATGGGTGGCGGCGAGGCAAAGGCTGCCGTGCCGCCACCCTCGGCGGTATTTGCCAAGGCATGGGAAGAACTGAGCGACCCGTTTTACGATGCCGGACCGAATGACAAGGGCATTGGCATTCAGATCGGCTATTCGCTGTATCGGGTTTTGACCGGTTATTTCCTTGCCGCCGCCATTGCCATTCCGGCGGGTTTTCTGATCGGAATGTCGCCGCTGATGTATCGGGCGCTGGATCCTTTCATCCAGATATTGCGGCCGATTTCGCCGCTGGCGTGGATGCCGCTGGCGCTGTTTGTGATTCAGGACAGTCAGGCTTCGGCGATTTTCGTGATTTTCATTTGTTCGATCTGGCCGATGCTGATCAACACGGCCTTTGGCGTTGCCGGGGTGCGCAAGGATTGGGTCAATGTGGCACGCACCCATGAACTGGGCAGTTTGAAAACCGCATGGATCGTCATTCTTCCGGCTGCTGCTCCGACCATTCTGACCGGGATGCGGATTTCAATCGGCATTGCGTGGCTGGTGATTGTCGCGGCCGAGATGCTCGTGGGGGGTACCGGCATTGGCTATTACGTCTGGAATGAATGGAACAATCTGGACCTGACCAGCGTGATTTTCTCGATCCTGATGATTGGTCTGGTCGGGATGCTGCTTGATACCGCTTTTGCCTATTGTGCCCGTCTTGTGCAGTATCAGGAATAAGGACCGCCATCATGCCAACCCCTTTCCTCAGCCTGCAAGGATTGTCAAAACGCTTTCCCGCCCCCAAAGGCGGCGAAGCCCTGACGGTTTTTGAAAACGTCAATCTGGGTATCGAAAAAGGTGAATTTGTTTGCATCATCGGCCATTCCGGCTGTGGCAAATCGACGATCCTCAATATTCTGGCCGGTCTTGACGAACCGACGGACGGTGCCGTGATCATGAATGGCAAGGAGGTTTCCGGCCCCAGTCTTGATCGCGGCGTGGTGTTTCAAAACTATTCGCTGTTGCCGTGGTTGTCCGCGCTTAAAAATGTCACCTTTGCCGTTCAGGCCCGCCATCGGTCATGGTCGAAAAAACAGGTATTGGAGCATTCGCAAAAATATCTTGATCTGGTGGGGCTGAATGGCGGGGCGGAATTGCGCAAACCGTCGCAATTGTCCGGCGGCATGCGACAACGGGTATCGATTGCCCGCGCCTTTGCCATCCAGCCGCAATTATTGTTGCTTGATGAACCGTTCGGGGCCCTTGACGCCCTGACAAGGGGCAGCATCCAGGATGAACTGATCCGGGTGTGGTCGGGGTCCGATCAGACGGTTTTCATGATCACCCATGATGTGGACGAAGCCATTCTGTTGGCTGACCGCATCCTTCTGATGACCAATGGCCCCTATGCCAAGGTGGCGGAATCGGTCGAAGTCGGCATCGACCGCCCGCGCGCCCGCGCCGAAATCATTCATCACCCCGATTATTACGACATCCGCAATCATCTGGTGGAATTCCTTGCCAAACGATCTCGCGAACTGGCGGGCAAGTACGGGGACGGCAGCCTGACACAGCCCAAAACAGTGCGATTTGGGGCGAACGGGGACATTGCCGCGCCCGCCAAGGATATCACAACCCCGCGCCCCCGATTGGTCAAGGGTGCGGAATAACCCTTTTAAAACAACGACCTTACGATGGAGAAATGCTGTGAAAAAAGCAGACGTCAAGGAACTGATCCTCAGCGCCAAGAAAGCCAAGGGCCTTGGCTGGGAAGAAATCGCCTCGAAAATCGGTATGTCACCGGTCTGGACAACCTCGGTTTGTCTGGGCATGAATTCCGCACCCAAGGAAAAGGCCGACATGCTGGTCGCCCTTCTGGCCCTGCCCGAAGAAGCATCGGCGGTCATTCAGGAATGCCCGAACAAAATCTGGGAACAGGCGGTGCCGACGGATCCGGCGATTTACCGGCTTTATGAAATTGTCGGCGTGTACGGCGAAACCGCCAAGGAACTGATTCACGAAAAATTTGGCGATGGCATCATGAGCGCCATCGACTTTGAAATGACCATCGAGAAAAAGGAAAACCCCAAAGGCGACCGGGTGGTCGTCACACTGGATGGCAAATTCCTGCAATATCGCGCCTGGTAGAATTTTGAACCCGGCGCAACGCCCGTTTCGGGTGGTTGCGCCGGGTTTATTTTATCAGGGTTGCGATAAAAACTTTCCAACCGGTCAGGTCGCGATTAACAAAAGGGCAGTTTGTAAATTGCCCTTTTGTCATATGAGGCCGACACCATGAACAGCCGGATCAAAAACGCAGCACTGGCCGCCCAAATCACGGATGAAACCCTTGCCTGGCGCGAAGTGATTTGCCCGGTGACCGCCCGTTTCGGGCGCGAGGTCGTCAGCCGCGATTATCGCGGCAAAACCATCGTCAGTTTCCAGCATGTTCTTGAAGACACCATCCCCACCCTGTTGCCGTTTGTCCGGGCCGGGGCGACGGTAAAGGTCGGGGCGTGCAACCCTGACAGCACCGATGATGCGGCGGCGGCCTATCTGGCGGCCAACGGGGTGGAGGTTCATGCCTTTTCCGGGATGACGCCGGACGAATATGCGCAAAGCATCGATATCCTGTCCGATGCCCCGGCCGATATCGTTGCTGATATGGGCGGCGAACTGATCGAGGCCTTTGTGAAAAAGGGCCACAAGGTCGGCGGTGCACTGGAAGCCACCACAACGGGCATTCACCGGGTCAATCGCCTGACGCTGGGTTTTCCGGTTTATAACTGGAACGATATCGCGATCAAGGATCGCCTGCATAACCGCCATCATGTGGCGCAGGAAATGTGGCCGGTTTTCTCCAATGTCACCGGTCTGGCCCTGTATGGCCGGTCGGTTCTGGTGATCGGGTTTGGTCCGGTCGGGCGCGGGGTGGCCGAACGGGCGCGCCATCTGGGCGCGGTGGTATCGGTGGCGGAACGCGACCCGGTGCGCGCATTGGAGGCGCAACATCACGGATGCCGGGTGGTGACGCTGGAACAGGGTCTTGCCGAATGTGCAATTGTCATCACCGCCACCGGCCTGTCGGGCATTGTCGGGGCCGATCAGATTGGTTTGCTGCGCGACGGGGCGATTTTGGTCAATGTCGGCCATTCCAATACTGAAATTGATGTGGCGTGGCTCGATACGCAGGACCGCACCCGGATGCGCCGCCATATCGAACGCTTTACCCTTGGCGATGGCAAACAGGTTTATCTGCTTAATCGCGGCAGTTTGTTGAATCTTGCGACCGGCATGGGCGGGTCGGGCAAGGATCTGTTTGATCCGTTTTCCGCCATTCTGATCCGCGGGATCGACTGGCTGGCATCGGGTGGGGCCGATGGACAGGAACCGGGATTTTTTGCCTATCCGGCCGATCTTGAACGCGATGTTGCGAACGCCGTTCTGCAATCGCACAGTTAGGGTGCGGCCCCTGAACACAACGACCGCATTTGGGCCCTGATACAGATTGATACAACTATGTGCTGTATCGGGCATAATTCTGAGACGCCTGTTTGATTAACTCCGGATAGAGACCGATCCTCACAAGAGGAGGGCAATCGGTCTCTATGCCGATAGGAGTTGGTCATGAGAAAAATTACGCAGTTGTTTTGGGGATTTCTTGGCGGGTTGACAATCCTGTGGTTGTTCGCGACCCCGGAAATCCTGAATATCAGTAATTTTTTTGAGTTGCGTCACGCGATGGTGCAGTATTCCGGCGTCATCGCGATTGGGTCCATGAGCCTGATCATGCTGCTATCCACCCGGCCACGGTGGATGGAAAATTTCGTTGGCGGGCTGGACAAGAGTTATCGTCTGCATAAATGGCTGGGTATTACAGCCCTGAGTGTTTCGATACTGCACTGGTTGTGGTCGAATGGCCCCAAATGGGCGACCGGTCTGGGGCTGATCCAGCTTAAAAGACCCGCCCGGCCAGCGCAGGACGAGTTCGGGGTGATCCAGTCTTTCCTTGCGTCGCAACGTGGTTTGGCCGAGGGGCTTGGTGAATGGGCCTTTTATGGTGCGACTGCACTGATGGTTCTGGCCCTCATCAAATGGTTTCCCTATCACTGGTTTGCCAAAACCCACACAATATTGGCCGGTCTCTATCTGGTGCTGGCGGCGCATGCCTTGGTGCTGTTTGATTTTGCCGACTGGCTCCAGCCGCTTGGTGTGATGATCGGCGTGATGCTTGTTATCGGAAGCCTTTCGGCCCTGATCGTTTTGTCAGGCCGTGTTGGCAAAAGCAGCCGGGCGGGGGGAATTGTTGAAAAGGTGCACTATTTCCCGGAAATAAAATCCCTTGAAATCACGATCCGGCCCGATGGCGCATGGAAGGGGCATCAGGCCGGACAGTTTGCGTTCATCTCCTTTGACAGCAAGGAGCCACCGCATCCCTTTACCCTTGCATCGGCATGGACCAGGGATGTGCCACGTTTGACTGTGATTGCCAAGGAACTGGGGGATTATACGCGCAAATTGCCAGGACTTTTGAAACAGGGACACAAGGTCATTTTGGAGGGTCCTTATGGTGCCTTTTCCTTTAACGATTCCAAACAGCGCCAGATATGGATCGCCGGAGGGATCGGCATGACACCGTTTATGGCCCGTCTTGAACAGCTTGCACAAAACCCTACGCAGCAGACGATTGATTTCTATCAGACCGGATCGTCCCATGATCCGTCAATGATCGGCAAGTTGCGTGATCTTGCGGTAAAAGCGGGCGTTAACTTGCATGTTTTGTGCGATGATACAGACGGCTTTCTGACCGGTATGCGATTACGCACAGAGAATCAGGATTGGCTGTCAGCGGGCATATGGTTCTGCGGACCAGATGGTTTTGCAAAAATGATCCGGCAAGACCTTGTGAACAAGGGTCTTTCTCCCGATGATTTTCATCAGGAGCTGTTCTCTTTCCGCTAGAAACCGGGTAATGGCACACAGACAAAGGCCCGAAAGACAGGGCCTTTGTCATGTTTTAAAGGGGTGTTCCTAGCCGCGATAGCCGACGCGCAAATTGCCCCAATGTTTGCCCTGCACCATGATCGGCACGTCGCATTCTTTCATGAACACCACCTCGGACCCCATGTCTCGGAAATAGGTTTGCAACAGCACGGGTTTGATATTGCGTGCCGCCATCAACCCGGCGCGGTCATCAAACACCCGGCGATTGCGGCAATTGCCGGTGTTCCAGGCGGTTTCGCCGGGGCGTTGCGGCTGGCTGTATTTTTTGTTGTGGGTCGGCAGGAACCCGTTGCGATCCACCCCGGCGGCAAAGACGATCTTGCTGTCTTTTTCAAGGATGGCTTCTTGCAGCGGGGTAAAATTCTGATCGGTGAAGGCCACAAACGGCGTCAGGAATTGTTGCGGGTCGGTCCCCTCGATCGGGGTATAGACCGGCCCCATCAGATCATTCATCGCCAGCGTGCCGTTGCGCACCGCCTCTTCCAGCAATTTACCCATCCGGTCGGCCAAGGGTTTGCCCAGTTCGGCGATCTTGCTGTCATGTTCGCGGGTTTTTGCCAACAGGCCCTTGATCACATTGGTGACTTCGGGGGTCAGTTCATCAAACTGGATATGCGACCCAAGGCCGGAAACCACCTTAAGCACACCATGCAGGCGCGTATTGCCATCCAGCAGGATCGAAACGGCTTTGCCGGCGTCCTTTTCGGTGGCCTTGATCCGCGCCAGAAGGCCAACCACCGACATGTCGGCGGTTACACCTTTGCGGATGTCGCCCTTGCCGAAATCCAGTTCGATATCGGCGGCAATCGGCACCCGTTCGTGGGAATCCCCGTCGCGGGAATCGGTGGTGCGCAGCACGACCCGGAACCGTTTTTCCATCTCGTCAATGTCGCGGCGGATATTGGCGGCGAATTCTTTCAGGCTTTCGGCGGTATCAAGGGCATTTTGCGATTTGACGCGGGCCGCCTGAATATCGGCGGCGATTTCCTTGGTATGTTGCGAAACTTCCTGTGCGCTGGTGCTGATTTCGGCAATCGCGGCGGTTTGCTGTTCGACCGAGGCGGAAATATCGGCTGATAGCTGGCTGACTTCTTCAATCGCGCCGCCAATGCCTTCAATCGCCTCGACCGCATTCGATGTGGCGTTTTGAATGGCAAGGATTTGCGAATTGACGTCCTGAATGGCTTTTTCGGTTTGCGATGCCAGATTTTTGACCTCGTTGGCGACCACCGAAAATCCCTTGCCCGCTTCACCGGCGCGGGCTGCTTCGATGGTGGCGTTCAGGGCCAGCAATTTGGTCTGATCGGAAATGCGTTTGACGATATCGACCACCTTGCCGATTTCCAGCGCGGTTTCCGACAGGCTGTTCATGGTTTGGGATGTTTCATGGGCGCGGGTCACGGCATTGCCGGCGATTTCGGTGGTTTTATGGACCCGCGCTGCGATTTCCCGGCTGGAGGCTTCAAGCTCTTCGGTGGCCGAGGCCACGGTGGCGACATTGCTGCTGCTGATATTGGTGGTTTCGGTGATGCGTTCGACCAGCGCGCTCAGTTCGATGGAATCGGTTTCCATGCTTTGGGAAACGTCATTCATCCGCCCGGCCTGAAACCCGACTTCTTCGATGATATTGTCGGTTTCGCGTTCGACAATTTCCGACATTGCCTGAATTTCGGCGCGTGCCCGGTTGCCACCGCCTTGCGATGAACCACCCCCGGCCAGAACCACCCCCATATCGGCGAAAATCACCGTGGCGGCGGCATCGGTCAGGGCCTGAATATCCTTGCTGTTGCGGCGGCTGTCTGCAATGGCGTGTGCCATGGATCGCATGGCTTTGGCATAGGCATCGGCAATTTTGGCGGCGGGCACGCCTGCGGCAGGTTTTACCAAAGGGCTGGCCGGTAACAGTCTGGCAAAATCATCGGATTTTTCGGCCCCCAAAAGGCTGGTCCAATGCCGGGCCTGCGCCTTTTGCAAGTTGTCGTCCTGATCACCGAAAATCTGTTTGAGGAATGTCCCTGTAATCTGATCGAGTTGCGGCACAATCAACGCAAATGCCGACTTTGCATCAGAAGACGCCGGTTTTTCCTGCGTTCCGAACCCGAAAGCCATCCGAAATTTCTCCCTGTTACAGACCCCATTTTATTCCATTTTGCTGGAATTCGGTGCTGTTTTATTGTTGCGTTAGTACAGACAGTAACACCATCCGTATAGGCGAAGCATTTCATACTTTAGATTTACATAAAAAGAAGGCCCGCCACACGGGGCAGGCCAGTTGGGCCACGAGGGCCACGGTTGGGGTGAAAATTACCGGTTGGCAGGGCCACCCGACCGGCCCAAAAGGCCGCGTGTGACCACCTGTGCCTGAATTTCGGCGGCACCTTCAAAAATATTGAGAATGCGGGCATCGCACAAAACCCGGCTGATCTGGTATTCAAGGGCATAACCATTGCCGCCATGAATTTGCAGGGCATTATCGGCATTCGACCACGCCACCCGTGCGCCCAGCAATTTCGCCATGCCCGCCTCGATGTCACAGCGAATATCCTGATCCTTTTCGAGGGCGGAAAAATAGGTCAGTTGCCGGGCAATCATGGTTTCAACCGCCATCCAGGCAATCTTGCCATAGACCCGTGGAAAGGCAAAAAGCGGCTGGCCGAATTGCACGCGGTCTTTGGCATAACGCATGCCGATTTCCAGGGCATTTTGTGCAACACCAACCGCCCGGGCGGCGGTCTGGATGCGGGCAGATTCAAAGGTCGCCATCAATTGCTTGAAACCCTGACCTTCATCGCCACCCAGAAGGTTTGCGGTTGGCACCTCGAACCCGTCAAAGCTGAGTTCATATTCCTTCATGCCGCGATAGCCCAGAACGCCGATTTCCCCCCCCGACATGCCCTTGGCCGGAAACGGATTTTCTTCGGTGCCACGCGGTTTTTCGGCCAGTACCATCGACAGGCCGCGATATCCGGCTTCGTCCGGATTGGTGCGGACCAGAAGCGTCATCAGGTCGGACCGGGCGGCATGGGTGATCCATGTTTTGTTGCCGGTGATTTTATACGTGTCGCCATCGCGCACCGCACGGGTCCGCAAATGCGCCAGATCGGACCCGTTATTGGGTTCGGTAAAAACCGCCGTCGGCAGGATTTCGCCCGATGCCAGTTTCGGCAGGTAATGTTCCTTTTGCGCCTCGGTGCCGCCAAGGCGGATCAGTTCGGCGGCAATTTCGGATCGCGTCCCCAGTGACCCCACCCCGATATAACCGCGTGACAATTCCTCGGTCACGACGCACATCGCAGTTTTGCCCATGCCAAGACCGCCGAATTCTTCGGGGATCGTCAGGCCAAAAACACCCAGTTCGGCCATTTCGGTCACGATTTCCATCGGGATCAGTTCGTCGCGTTCGTGCCAGCCATGCGCATACGGGGCGACTTTTTCGGCGACAAAGCGGCGGAACTGATCGCGCACCAGTTCCAGCGTGTCGTCTTCAAGCCCGCCTTCGCCAAACCGGCCGGTATCAAGACTGTCGGTGATGTGGCGGGCGATGGCATGGCGGGCGGCATCGCTGTTGCCGTTATCGATCAGGGTGGCAACCGCCGGATCATTGCGGAAAGCCGCACTGATTTCCGTCGGAACGCCAAGGGTTCCAAGACGGATGATTTCGCCTTGCGACATCGCAATGCCGCCGGAAATTTGCGCCAGATATTCGCCAAAGGCAACTTGCAGGATCAACTGTTCCAGCGCACCAAACCTGCCCTGATTTTCAAGGCGGATCGACCATGCCCGCATCTGTTTAAGGGCGGTGACATAGGTTGCCAGCCACGCAAGGCCGTGGGCGGAAAATTGTTGCTGGTCGAACCGACCGGCATCAATGCGACCGTCAACAGAAACGGCGTCCTGCACGGCCTGTTCGGCGGCATGATAAACCGGGTCCAGCGCCACCAGCGCCCCGTCGCAACGGGTGCCAAGATCGGTCAACAAGGCGGTTTCGGTCATTTTTACATTCCTTTGGGCATTTCAGAAAAGGCCGGTGGCCTCGACGCAGAACGGGCGGGAACGCATCAGGGCCACCGGCGGCCAGTCGGGCCTTGTGGGGTCAGGCCTCGACGGCTTCTTCCAGTGTGCGCATGCCCGGTCGTTTGGCCTGCACCAGAACCGCCATGTTTCCCGGTTTGTGTTCGTTGCGCATCATTTTCATATGGGCACGCGGAATATCATCCCATGAAAACACATCGGACATGCTGGGGTCGATACGCCGTTCAATCACCAGTTTGTTGGCCTGGGCGGCCTGTTTCAGATTGGCAAAATGGCTGCCCTGAATGCGTTTTTGCCGCATCCAGACAAACCGCGCATCAAAGGTCAGGTTAAAGCCGGTGGTTCCGGCACAAAACACCACCATGCCGCCGCGTTTCACGACATTGCACGATACCGGAAAGGTCTGTTCGCCCGGATGTTCAAAAACGATATCGACATCCTCGCCCTTGCCGGTGATATCCCAGATCGCCTTGCCGAATTTGCGGACTTCTTTCATGTAATCGCCAAATTCCGGGCCATTGACGGTCGGCAACTGGCCCCAACAATTGAAATCCTTGCGATTGATGACGGCCTTGGCCCCCAGTCCCAGCACAAAGTCGCGTTTGGATTCATCGGAAATCACGCCAATTGCATTGGCCCCGGCGGTGGTGATCAGCTGGATCGCCATCGACCCCAATCCGCCCGACGCCCCCCAGACCAGAACATTATGGCCGGGCCGCAAAATATGCGGACGATGCCCGAACAACATGCGATAGGCGGTGGCAAGGGTCAGAGTGTAACACGCACTTTCTTCCCATGTCAGATGTTTGGGGCGCGGCATCAATTGTTGTGCCTGAACATTGGTAAATTGGGCGAAAGACCCATCAGGGGTTTCATATCCCCAGATGCGCTGGGTCGGTGACAGCATCGGGTCGCCGCCATTGCATTCCTCGTCATCGCCATCATCCTGATTGCAGTGAATGACGACTTCATCGCCGACTTTCCAGCGTGTAACCCGCGATCCCACCGCCCAGACAATGCCCGACGCATCCGATCCGGCAATGTGATAGGGCTGGTCATGAACATCAAACACCGAAATCGGTTTGCCCAGTGCCGCCCAGACGCCGTTGTAATTGACCCCGGCGGCCATCACCAGAACCAGAACCTCGTGCGAATCCAGAACCGGAACATCGACGATTTCGCACTGCATGGCCGTATCGGGTTCACCATGCCGTTCGCGGCGGATCGCCCAGGCATACATATGGCGCGGCACATGGCCCAGCGGCGGAATTTCGCCGATTTCGTATAAATCCTTGGTTTCGTTGCCGCCCCGGAACGCGACAATTTCAGCAGCAGTGTTCATGGCCTTCACTCCTCTGTCGGTTGGGACCGAATCGCAGGTAATAAAATTACCCCCTGTTGCGGTGCGGTCTGCGATCTGTCTGTTCCCGGTTTTCCTTGGGTCTTGCAGGAAAATTACGGAACAGGATTGCGTTTTTGCTTTTACTGCGTTGCACAAATTGTTATATAATTACCTAAAGAATGTCCAGTGAGTAATTTAAGAACCAAAAAACGTAATAAATGGAAAGCCTTCCGGTAATAAACATACGCGAGGTCGTGACGATGCCAGAAAATAAACGCACCGCAGCAACGCCGGAACGGGACGCTCCGTGGTTGATTCGCACCTATGCCGGGCACAGTTCGGCGGCCGCCTCAAACGCGCTGTATCGCCAGAATCTGGCCAAGGGTCAGACCGGCCTGTCGGTTGCTTTCGATCTGCCGACCCAGACCGGCTATGATTCCGATCATGTTCTGGCGGCGGGCGAGGTCGGCAAGGTTGGCGTGCCGGTATCGCATCTGGGCGATATGCGCGCCCTGTTTGACGGCATTCCGCTGGATCAGATGAACACATCGATGACGATCAACGCCCCGGCGGCGTGGCTGTTGTCGCTGTATATCGCGGTGGCGGAAAAACAGGGCGCACCGCGTGACAGCCTTTCCGGCACGACACAAAACGACATCATCAAGGAATATCTGTCGCGCGGGACCTATATCTTTCCGCCCGCGCCCAGCCTGAAACTGATCACCGATGTTGCGGCGTTCACCTATCGCGAGGTCCCGAAATGGAACCCGATGAATGTCTGTTCCTATCATTTGCAGGAAGCCGGGGCGACGCCGGAACAGGAACTGGCCTTTGCATTGGCAACGGCAATTGCCGTTCTGGATTCGCTGCGCGATTCCGGGCAGGTGCCCGCGGCCGATTTTGCCAAGGTGGTCGGGCGTATTTCGTTTTTTGTGAATGCCGGGATTCGCTTTGTCACCGAAATTTGCAAGATGCGGGCCTTTTGCGAATTGTGGGATGAAATCACCCGGGATCGGTACGGCATTTCTGACGAAAAATATCGCCGGTTTCGCTATGGCGTGCAGGTCAATTCGCTGGGCCTGACCGAACAGCAACCTGAAAACAATGTTTACCGCATCCTGATTGAAATGTTGTCGGTGGTGCTGTCGAAAAATGCCCGCGCCCGTGCGGTGCAGCTTCCGGCCTGGAACGAGGCGCTCGGCCTGCCGCGCCCGTGGGATCAACAATGGTCGCTGCGCCTGCAACAGATCATGGCCTATGAAACCGATCTTCTGGAATATGACGATCTGTTTGACGGCAACCCGGCAATTGATCGCAAGGTCAATGCCCTGATGGAGGGTGCGCGTGCCGAACTGGCGAAAATCGATGCGATGGGCGGGGCGATTGCCGCTGTTGACAGCGGCTATATGAAACAGCAACTGGTGGGGTCAAATGCCCGGCGGCTGGCCGATATTGAAAACGGGCTGACAAAGGTGATTGGCGTCAATGCCTTTCAGGAAACCGAACCCTCGCCCCTGACGGCATCGGGGGTCGATGCGATCCTCAAGGTCGATGATATGGCCGAACAGGAACAGATCGGAAAATTGCGCCACTGGCGCGATCAGCGCGACGGTGCGCTGGTTCGGGCGTCTTTGACAGAACTGGAACGCGCCGCCCGCGAAGGCCGCAATATCATGGAATGTTCGATTGCCTGTGCCCATGCCGGGGTGACGACCGGGGAATGGTCGGAAACCCTGCGCGATGTGTTTGGCGAATATCGCGCCCCGACCGGCATTACATCCCTGATCATTACCGGGGATGATGACAATATTATCGCCCTGCGCGCCCGGGTGGACGAGGTTTCGGAAAAACTGGGCGAACGGATGAAAATGCTGGTCGGCAAGCCGGGGCTGGATGGTCATTCCAATGGTGCGGAACAGATTGCGCTCAAGGCGGGCGAGGCCGGCATTGATGTGCAATATGACGGCATTCGCTGGACGCCCGATGCGCTGGTGCAATCCGCAATTGACTGCGGGGCGCATGTGATCGGCCTGTCGATCCTGTCAGGGTCGCATGTGCCGCTGGTGCGGGATGTGGTCAATGGCCTGCGGGCGGCCGGGGCCGGGCATATTCCGGTGGTGGTGGGCGGTATCATTCCCGAAAACGACATGCTTGTACTGCGCCAGATGGGGGTGGCGGCGGTCTATACACCCAAGGATTACCAGCTTGTCGGCGTGATTTCGGAAATTGTCGATCTGGTGGCGCGGCGTGCCGGGGAAAACGGCACGCCGGTCATGCCCGCCATTGATCCCAAAACCCAAACCACATTTTACTGAGATTACAGGTTGGTCTTGGCCGGTTCGCGACCGGTCTGTTGGCGGTCCATGACCCATTTCTCAAAAACATCGGCAGGCAAGGGTCTGGAAAACAGGAAGCCCTGAATAAAGTCACAGCCCTTGTCGCGCAGATATTCATGCTGTTCGATTTCTTCGACCCCTTCGGCCACGACTTCAAGATTGAGGCTGTGGCCCAGCCCGATCACCGCATCGACAATTGCCTTGTCGTCGGGATCGACATGAATGTCGCTGACAAAGGACCGGTCGATCTTGATCGAACTGACCGGGAAACGTTTGAGGTAATTCAGCGATGAATAACCGGTGCCGAAATCGTCAATCGCGATGCGGACACCCAGCGCCTTAAGCTCGTTCAGGGTTGAAACCGCCTTTTCGGGATTGTTCATCAGGATCGATTCGGTGATTTCCAGTTCCAGCGTGCCATCGGGCAGATTGCTGCTATTGATACTTTGGGTGACGGCATTGACCAGTTCGGCATCCTGAAACTGTGCCGGGGACAGATTGACGGCAATCCGCAGGCCCGGCAGGGTGCCTTCGCGCCACAGGCGGGTTTGTTTGCACGCCTCGCGCAGGACCCACGCGCCCAGCCGGTTGATCAGGCCGCAATCCTCGGCCACCGAAATAAACTCGCCCGGCAGGATCAGGCCGCGATCGGGATGGTTCCAGCGGACCAAAGCCTCGGCACCGACCACTTTTTCGGTCTTGCAGTCGATCTTGGGCTGGTAATAAAGCTCCAGCTGCCCGTGATCGAGGGCATTGCGCAAATCTTCTTCGATGGTTTTGCGTTCCTTGACCCGTTCATGCATGGAGGGCAGGAAAAACCGGTAATTGTTGCGGCCTTCGGCCTTGGCGGCATACATCGCCATATCGGCATTTTTGACCAGTTGTTCCGGGTTTTCGCCGTCTTCGGGAAACAGGGTGATGCCGACCGATGCGGTGGAATGCAGGCGAATGCCCCGGCAATCAAAGGGCAGGCACAATTCATCAATGATGCGTTGCGCCAGAACAATGGTGTCTTCGATGTTTTGCACATCGGTCTGGATGATGGCGAATTCATCGCCGCCAAGGCGTGCCGCCGTATCAGAATCACGGATGATCCGCGACAGGCGTTGCCCCATTTCCTGAATCATCAAATCGCCGACATCATGCCCGAAATGGTCGTTGATATCCTTGAAACGGTCCAGATCGACAAACAGAACCGTTACGCCGCGCTGAAACCGGCGGGCCGACAGCAAGGCCTGACGCAACCGGTCCAGAAACAGGGTGCGGTTGGGCAGGCTGGTCAGCACGTCATGCACGGCGAGATGGCGCATGCGGGCTTCGGTTTGTTTGCGTTCGGTAATATCGGTATAGGTCGCGACATAACCGCCGCCGGGCATCGGATTGTGATCAACCTGAACCACCCGGCCATTCGGGCGGGTCCGTTCCATGCGATAGGGTTCGCGCCGCCGGGCAATTGCCACCCGGTCGGAAATCAGGGCCTGAATACTGACATCGCCATATTCGCCGCGTTCAGCGTTATAGCGCAGAATATCCGAAAGCGGGGTGCCTTCCTTGACCATATCGCGCGGCAGGTTCAGCAATTCGATATAGCGTTCGTTCCAGATCATCAGGTTCAATTCCTGATCAAACAGGCAAATCCCCTGGCCGATATTATGCAGGGTGGCTTCCAGAAGCGCCTGTTTGCGTTGGGCTTCTTCCTGCGACTGGCCCTGCAAGGCGACCATTTCGTTATATTCGCGAATAAGCAGGCCCAGTTCATCGGAACTGTTCCATTCGACCGGGCGGCGCAACCGCCCATGTTTGGTCATGCGAATGGAATGCAACAGGCGCGATAGCGGTTCCTTGATCGACCGTTTGTTGGCGATCAAAAGGCTGGCCGTTACCACCGAAATCAACAGGGCAAACAGCACCAGATCCAGAATGATCCGGCGCATCAGCAAATCCTGAACACGGGCTTCGGTGAAATAGATCACCAGTTCGCCGACATCATGACGGACATTGTTGCGTTCAAAAAACACCCGGCGCGACAGACGCAGGGTGTTTTGAACCTCGTTCTGGGCGGCACCGGTGCGGGCAAATTCGGTATCATCGGCACCCAGCGCCTGTACGGCAACGATATCACGGTCACGAATCATGGCTTTCAGGGCCGATTCGATATTATCGACATCCAGATACCAGAACGGTGTGGCAAGAACGCGGGCGTTAATATCGGCAGTCTGTTCGATCTTTTCGGTCAGGTCATCGCGCAAGACCTTATAGCTGACATAGCCAAAGACCATGAACAGCACCAGACAGGACAGGGATACCAGCGGCAAGGCGATAAACAGCAAACGGCTGCTTAGCGACTTCCGTTGTAAAAAGCCGTAAGACCCACGCGACAAACTCTCCCTCCTGACCGTATTTGGTATTTTCCAGCCCGACAGATCGTCCCCAAGACCGTTCCCCGTCAGGCTTTCAGGAATATTGTTGGCAATATCTGAACCTTGAAACACGTCTAAGTGCAAGGATCATTTTGCTTTTTTGTCTTTCAGGCCAGCATAAAAACACAAATTCTTTCCAAAATGGCATTTTCTGTAGTTGTAACAAAATAATGACGCAAAATCAGGGCTCCGGGCGGTCATAATACCATTTTTCCGGTTGCGTTATATTTCTATCTTGGGCGTGTCGTTCGGGGGTTCAAGGTGCCCGCAGGCTTATCGCGGGATCGCCTCACGGGCAAGCTGGTCGCACCGTTCGTTTTCCGGATGCCCGGCATGGCCCTTGACCCAGTGCCATTCCACCGTATGGGGTTTCAGGGCTTCAAGCAGGCGTTGCCATAATTCGACATTCTTGACCGGTTTTTTATCGGCCGTTTTCCAGCCGCGTTGCTGCCAGCCGAAAATCCATTTGGTAATGCCATCGCGGACATAGGTGCTGTCGGTATAAATATCGGCAACGCAGGGGCGTTTCAGCGATTCAAACGCCGAAATCGCCGCCATCATTTCCATGCGGTTGTTGGTGGTGTTGGCCTCGCCGCCCGATAATTCCTTTTCAACGCCGCGATACCGCAAAATCGCGCCCCAGCCACCGGGGCCGGGATTGCCGCTACAGGCGCCGTCGGTGAAAATGGTGACGCGGTTGGTCTTGGTCGATGTCATGTCAGGATATGCTCAGTTCAGGCCATAGGCCGCCGCGGTTTCGACCTTTTGGTGGAAACGCAGTTTGTTGATATATTCACGCGGATTTTTCGGCGTGACCAGCGCCCCTTCGGGGGTGTTGAGCCAGTCATAAAGCCTTGTCAGCAAAAACCGCAAGGATGCGCCGCGTGCCAAAACCGGCAAGGCCTGCAATTCATCATTGCCCAGCGGCCGTACCTTGTTATAGCCCGATAAAAGATTGCGCGCCTTGGTGACGTTAAAGCTGTTATCGGGTTCAAAACACCATGCGTTCAGGCAGATCACCACGTCATAAACCAGCAAATCATTGCAGGCGAAATAAAAATCAATCAGCCCGGAAACATGGTCTTCGCCCGGAAAGAAAAACACATTGTCAGGAAACAGATCGGCATGAATAACGCCTGATGGCAAATTGCCCGGCCAGTTGTTTTCCAGAAAATCCAGTTCCCCGGCAATCATCGACTGCAAACCCGGCATCACCGTATCGGCCCGGTCCTGACAGCTTTCAAACAAGGGGCGCCACCCGGTCACGGTCAGGGCATTGGCCCGGTAATTGTCAAAATCCTGTCCGGCGACATGCAATTGCGCCAGTGCCTCGCCCACACCTGCGCAATGATGGGGCAGGATACGGCGGGGCGACATGCCGTTCAAAAATGATGTGATGGCCGCCGGGCGTCCGCACAGGCGGCGCAGGGCAACGCCATCCTTGCCATGAATGGGTGTCGGGCAATTCAGGCCACGCGCCGAAAGATGGTCCATCAATCCCAGAAAAAACGGCAAATCATCAGGATTAACGCGCTTTTCATACAGGGTCAGGATATAGGGTGCCCGGTCGGTCTGAAGCAGGAAATTGGTGTTTTCGACACCTTCGGCAATGCCCTTGAACGAAATCACCTGTCCGATATCGTATTCGGACAGGAATGCCGCAATGTCTTCATCGGAAACGTCGGTATAAACGGCCATCGGTATCTTGTCTTTCTCAGCTTGCAAGTTGCCGGGGCAGTTTGAAGGTCACGGTTTCTTCGGCCAGCGTCACATTTTCGATGGTGACGTTATAACGGGCACGGCAGGCATCAAGGACTTCTTCAACCAGAATTTCCGGTGCCGACGCCCCGGCGGTGACGCCCAGCGACGTTATGCCCTGCAATTGCGACCAGTCGATATCGGTGGCGCGTTCCACCAGCACGGATTTTTGGCACCCTTCGCGCTGTGCGACTTCAACCAGCCGGTTGGAATTGGACGAATTGGGCGCGCCCAGCACCAGAATGGCATCAACCTTGCGGGCAATTTCCTTGACTGCATGTTGCCGGTTGGTGGTGGCGTAACAGATGTCTTCCTTTTTCGGCACGGCAATTGCCGGAAACCGTCTTTGCAGGATGGCGATGATTTTTGCGGTGTCATCCAGCGACAATGTGGTCTGGGTGACAAAGGCCAGATTGTCGGGATTGGCAACCTCCAGGGTTTCGGCATCCTGTTCGGTTTCAATCAGGGTCATGCTGCCCGGCGGCAATTGGCCCATCGTGCCAATCACTTCGGGATGTCCGGCATGGCCGATCAAAAGGATATGCTTGCCATCGGCATGGTGGCGTTCGGCACCCCGATGCACCTTCGATACCAGCGGGCAGGTCGCATCAAGATATTGCAGGTCGCGCCGTGTGGCTTCTGCCGGGACGGATTTCGGCACACCGTGGGCCGAAAAAATCACCGGTACGCCATCCGGGACGGCATCCAGTTCCCCGACAAAGATCGCCCCCTTGGCGCGCAAACTGTCCACCACAAATTTGTTATGAACGATTTCATGACGGACATAGACCGGCGCGCCATATTTTTCGATCGCCTTTTCAACGATTTCAATGGCGCGATCCACCCCGGCGCAAAAGCCGCGCGGATTGGCAAGTACGATTCTGAGGTTGGCTTTGTCGGGCATGCTGTCCGTCCACAAAGGGGGCTGTCAGTTTTGTCTGTCTGGTGTGTTACATAACCCGCCCGCCGATCCCGCGCAATGCCCCGGTCTGGCAACGGACCTTTCGCCGGGTGCGGAACCGGGTTGTGCGATGGCAGGCAAAATCATAGACTGCGCCGCGTTGCCGGGCCACCGGCATGACAGATGATTTATGCGATAGGGGCTTTGATGGTTTTTGCATGCGGATTGCGGCGTGTTGCGATGTTTGGATCGGTGGCGGTGGCCGGGTTGCTGGCCGCATGCGGCAGCAGTTTTTTTGAAGAGCCAGTCATTCCGGCCTGCCCGCGTGCCTTTTTGCCCAGCGACACCGCCAGCCTGACCGAATTTAACGGGGCCGGACGCGATCTGACCGATGTGATCGTTCAGGCCGATTTTGACGGCTATAACGGTAATTGCGCCTATGACCTTGATGACAAGGTCGTTGAAATCCTGATCAGTCCGGTGATTCTGGCCGAACTTGGTCCGGCAGCGACGAACCGCAACGCCAGCCTGCAATACTTTGTCGCCCTGAAAGACCCGGATGGCAATTTCATCGAAAAATCGGTGTTTGATGTTGCCTTGGTATTTCCGAATAATCTGAATCTGGTGCGCTACCGTGACGAGGAAGTGACGCTGAAACTGCCGCTGGATGATGTCTGGGCCGGGCCGGATTATGAAATATATCTGGGGTTTCAGATGTCGCGCGATCAGCTTGATTATAACCGTCGCCTTGGCGGGAACTGACCCACGTTTTAAATTGTTTTGATCATTGGTCGCGGACCGCATGTTTTGGGCTGGTGCTGTCTGCGACAAATCCGTATAACAGCCCGATACCCAAGTGATCCCCGTGGGAGAGTGCCACGGTCATAATTGATTGCGCGGACGCCGAAGGAGCAACCACCCCGGAAACTCTCAGGCAAACGGACCGCGGGGAGATGGGACTCTGGAAAGCAGGCGGCATGATCTTCATATCATGTGCGTCTCGCCGAAGATGTAAGCCAAGGGCCGGTGCCTGACCTTTGGTGATTCTTTCAGGCTCCAAGACAGAGGGGGATGTGGTTGGCCACTGGTCGGCTATGTTTCGCAATGACTGTCTCGGAGACTTTGATGGCCGATCATCAGACTGAACTTCTCAGAACACCTTTATATGATTTGCATGTCGAACTGGGTGCCAAAATGGTGCCGTTCGCGGGCTATGACATGCCGGTGCAATATCCGCTGGGCGTTAAGGGCGAACATCTTCATACCCGCGCCCGCGCCGGCCTTTTTGACGTGTCTCATATGGGGCAGGTCCGGCTGGTGGGCGAACATCGTGTTGCCGAACTGGAAAAACTGGTTCCGGGCGATGTCGCGGTTCTGAAACCCGGTCGCACCCGTTATTCCGCCTTTACCAATGATGACGGCACCATTCTGGATGATCTCATGATCACCAATGCCGGGGACAGCCTGTTTCTGGTGATCAATGCCGGATGCAAGGATGACGACATCGTTCATATGCGCGCCAATCTGGATCATGGGGTGTCGCTGATTGAACTCGATGACCGTGCCCTGATGGCGTTGCAGGGGCCCGATGCCGCCAAGGTTCTGACGCGATTTGCCCCCGAAGTCGCCGATATGAAATTCATGTCCTTTGCCGAAATTCCGGTGGCGGGCATTCCCTGTTTTGTCACCCGGTCGGGCTATACCGGCGAGGATGGCTATGAAATTTCCGTCCCTGGCGATCAGGCCGAAAAACTGGCCCGGTTGCTTTTGGCCGAGGACGAGGTCGAGGCGATTGGCCTTGGCGCCCGCGATTCGCTGCGCCTTGAAGCCGGTCTGTGCCTGTATGGCCACGATATTGACACGACGACGACCCCGGTCGAAGCTGATCTGAACTGGATCATCAATAAACGGCGGCGCGAAGAAGGCGGTTTTCGCGGGGCCGATGTGATTCTGGATCAACTGGCAAACGGGGCTGATCGCAAACGTGTCGGGATCAAACCCGAAGGCAAGGCACCCGCCCGGGAACACACCCCGGTTCTGGACGGGGATGGAAACGAAATTGGCGAAATCACCAGTGGTGGTTTTGGCCCGACGGTCGATGCGCCGGTGGCGATGGGGTATGTGGATATTGAATTTGCCACCCCCGGCACCCGTGTTGACCTGATGGTACGCGGCAAGGCCCGCCCGGCGGAAATCGTCGCGCTGCCTTTTGCCCCCCATCGTTATTATCGCGGTTAATTCCGCCCGTAACACCGACATAAACGATCACGCAGGGAATTTTCAAAATGGCTAAATATTTCTCCAAGGAACACGAGTGGCTGGAACTTGACGGCGATGTCGCAACCGTTGGCATCACCGATTATGCCCAGCAGGCATTGGGCGACATTGTGTATGTCGAATTGCCGGAAGTCGGCAAAAAGCTGGTGAAGGATGGCGATGCGGCGGTGGTCGAATCGGTCAAGGCGGCCAGTGATGTGTATGCGCCGGTTGATGGTGAAATCCTTGAAACCAACGAAATGCTTGAAGACAATCCGGGGCTGGTAAACGAAGACGCCGAAGGCGAAGGCTGGTTCTTCCGCGTCAAGATTGACGACGAATCGCAGCTTGAAGACCTGATGGATCAGGAATCCTATAACGACTTCATCGAAGGTCTGGAGGACTGATGCGTTATCTTCCGCTTACCCCGGCTGACCGGACCGCGATGCTTGAAACCATCGGGGCTGCGTCGGTTGATGATCTGTATTGCGATGTGCCGTCCGGTGCGTTGCTGAAAGAACCGGTCGATCTGCCTTACCATCAGGGTGAAATGCAGGTTGAACGCGAAATGGCGGCCCTTGCCCGCAAAAACACCGGCACGGCGTCGGCAGCCAGTTTTCTGGGTGCCGGGGCCTATCGCCATCACGTGCCTGCCACGGTGGATTATATCATCCAGCGCGGCGAGTTTCTGACGGCCTATACCCCCTATCAACCGGAAATCGCCCAGGGCACCTTGCAATATCTGTTTGAATTCCAGACGCAGGTTGCCTCGATCACCGGGATGGATGTTGCCAATGCCTCGATGTGGGACGGGGCAACCTCCTGTGCCGAGGCGGTCCTGATGGCCTGCCGTGCGACCCGTCGCAAAAAGGCGGTTCTGTCGGGCGGTTTGCATCCGCATTACCGCGAAGTCACCGAAACCTATTGCCAGTATAGCGACACCGAAGTTGCCGGGCGTGATGGTCACCCCGAACATCAGGCAACCACCGGTGAACTGGATGATCTGATTGACAATCAGACCGCCTGCGTTGTGGTGCAATATCCCGATATTTTCGGTCGTATTCAGGACCATACCAAACTGGCCGATGCCTGCCATGCCAAGGGCGCGCTTTTGATCGTGGTGTTTACCGAGGCCGTGGCCTTTGGTGCCATCAAATCACCGGGCAGTTTTGGCGCAGATATCGTGTGCGGCGAAGGCCAGTCGATCGGCAATGCGCTAAGTTACGGCGGGCCCTATGTCGGACTGTTTGCCACCACGTCGAAACTGGTGCGTCAGATGCCCGGACGTCTGTGCGGCGAAACCGTCGATCAGGATGGCAAACGCGGTTTCGTGCTGACCCTTTCGACCCGCGAACAGCATATCCGCCGGGAAAAGGCGACCTCGAATATCTGTACCAATTCCGGTCTGTGTTCGCTGGCCTTTACGGTGCATATGAGCCTGCTGGGCGAAGACGGCTATCGCGGGCTGGCGGCGATCAATCATGAACGCGCGGTCAAAACCGCCGATGCCCTGGCATTGGTGCCGGGCGTTTCGGTGGTCAACGAGACCTTCTTTAACGAATTTACCGTCCGCCTGCCCAAATCGGCGGCGGGTGTGGTCGAAGCACTGGCGGCCAAAGGCGTTCTGGGCGGGGTGCCGTTATCGCGCCTCTATCCCAACCGGGATGATCTGGATGCGTTCCTGCTGGTGGCGGCGACCGAAACCAACACGGATGACGATATCGCGGCCTTTGCGTCCGCATTGAAAGAGGTGCTGGCATGAGCTTTCAAACCCATACCGGCAATCGCGGCCTTGTGCTCGAAGAAAAGCTGATTTTTGAACAGGGTGAAGCCGGGCGTTGCGGTGTTGACCTTCCCAAACCCGATGCGGTCAAAAGCCGCCTTGGCGGTCTGGAACGCGACAGCGATGTCGGCCTTCCGGGCCTGTCGGAACCGCAGGTGGTGCGCCATTATACCCGCCTGTCGCAGAAAAATTTCGGCATTGATTCCGGCTTTTTCCCGCTGGGTTCCTGCACGATGAAGCATAATCCGCGTCTGAATGAAAAAGTTGCCCGGATGCCCGGCCTGGCCGATTTGCACCCGATGCAACCCGAAAGCACGGTTCAGGGCGCACTGGAACTGATTGATAGCTGCGCACACTGGCTGATGGTTCTGACCGGAATGCCTGCGGTTGCCATGTCCCCGGCATCGGGTGCACAGGGCGAATTGTGTGGCATGATGGCGATCCGCGCGGCCCTTGATGCGCGGGGTGAAAACCGGCGGCGTGTTCTGGTGCCTGAATCGGCACATGGCACCAATCCGGCAACGGCGGCGGCCTGTGGCTTTACGGTGGATTCGATTCCGGCAACGGCCGATGGCCGGGTTGATCTTGCGGCGTTTGAGGCAAAACTGGGCGATGATGTCGCCGGGATCATGTTGACCAACCCCAATACCTGCGGGTTGTTTGAACGCGATGTGCGCAAGATCGCCGATCTGGTGCATGCGGCGGGCGGTTATTTTTACTGCGATGGTGCCAATTTCAACGCCATTGTCGGGCGGGTGCGCCCGGCCGATCTTGGCATTGATGCCATGCATATCAATCTGCATAAAACCTTTTCCACCCCGCATGGCGGCGGTGGGCCGGGTTCGGGGCCGGTGGTGTTTTCCGATGCGCTGGCACCGTTTGCACCGCTTCCCTATGTCCTGCACAAGGACGGCAAATTCCATCTGGTGGAAACTGCCAGCGAACAGGATGGCAAAAAGCCGTTCGGTCGCCTGAAAGGCTTCCACGGCCAGATGGGCATGTTCATCCGGGCTTTGACTTATATGAAAAGTCACGGGGCGGATGGTTTGCGTCAGGCATCGGGCGATGCGGTTCTCAATGCCAATTATCTGCTGGCACGTCTGAAAGACAAGCTCAGCGTGGCGTTTCCCGGCTATTGCATGCACGAAGCCCTGTTTGACGATGAATTCCTCAAAGGCACAGGTGTTTCGACACTGGACCTTGCCAAGGCGATCATCGACGAGGGTTTCCACCCGATGACCATGTATTTCCCGCTGGTGGTACATGGCGCCCTTCTGGTGGAACCGACCGAGACGGAAACCAAAGAATCCATCGATCAGTTTTGCGATGCGGTTCTGTCTCTGGTGGCAAAAGCCGAGTCCGGGGATGCTGAATTTTTCAAAAATGCGCCTTATCTGACACCCCGTCGGCGTCTGGATGAAACGGCGGCGGCACGTAATCCGGTTCTGCGCTGGGTGCCAAAAAACGCTGAATAAACAGGTGGTTAATCCCGTTTTTCAACACCCCGGTTACAAGGCCGGGGTGTTTTTTTTCAAGGGCTTGGCATTGAAACCGATTGGACTTGTTGCAATTTGGAACATTATACTCGGTAACATATCGTTTTGCGGGGTTCGCACCGCAGCATCAGGATTTTCAGGGGGATCGGGTTTTACCGCCCGTTTCGGAGGTTAAGCATACAAATGACGCGTCCCGTGCAGAAAGTATTCACCGCAGAACGACGTCTTAAGGAACGCCTGACAGGGATTGCCGAACCGGGCGAGGACTGGTCAGAGTCGTTTTTCGATCCAACCCTTGAAAGCGGGATGGGGGGCGGCGCGGCAGCATTGCCCAATCCCGGTGCTGCCACGGGTCAGGCATCCGGGGATACCCAGACCATTCTGGACGAAGTCCGTGCCCTGCGCCGCGAAGTATCGCAATTGCGCGACGCAGTGAAAACCGGCGGCGGTTCGGCCCCGGTTGAAGATGCCTCCCCGGCCACCGAAGAAGCGATATTTGATCTGCCAACCCCGGTCAGCAGCAATTTCACCCACAGCAACCGCCCGGGTGCCAGCGAACCGGACAAGGATGATCTGGAACTGATTCGCACGCAAATTGCCGAAATGAATGAACATATCCACAAGGCCAAGGTTCAGATCGCGTCCTTACGCCATCCCAAGGCCGAGGATGACCGACTGATTTCCGCCACCACCGAACTTGACGCGATCGTCAAGGATACGGAAATGGCAACCCATACCATTCTTGAATCCGCCGAACAGCTTGACGATCTGGCGATGGCGCTGAAAAATTCATCGCCCAATGATTTCATCACCCAGAATGTCGAACAGATGGCCTTTCTGGTCACCAAAATCTTTGAATCCTGCAATTTTCAGGACATCACCGGCCAGCGCATCAACAAGGTTGTCCGTACGCTTGAATTTGTCGAGGAACGTGTCCACAACATGATTCTGATCTGGGGCGAGGATGCCTTCAAGGATCTACCGGTCCACGAAGATGAGGATGAGGCCAAAAACGAGGATGACGATCTGTTGAACGGGCCGCAGCTTGAAGGCGAAGGCATCAGTCAGGACGATATCGACAAATTGTTTAACTGATCGCGTCTTTCCTGAAACTGATGTATAGTAAGGCCTGTTAGGTCTTGCGCCATTTGTCATGGCGATGGCAAATAGGGACGCCGTACAGAATATAAATGCTGTTAACCGGCAATTTACATACGGCTGTTACTTTTTATAATCAAAAGAATCAATTGGGATGCGTTGGGGTGCGTGTGACATGGGGATGCGCGCATTTTGACATGTCTGGAGGATGAAATGGGATTTTGGTCACTCGGCGGTTTGCGCCAACCCAAGGCACAGGATATCAAGTGGCGCAAAAGTCCGCGCGGCGATTATTACAAGCTGTTCATGCTTGATGATATCGCCGATCTCAAGCTGGACGGTGTCGGCGGCGTTTATCTGATCTGGCATGGCGGCCTGAAACCGGGCTGGTTGACGGCAGGTGCAACAGACGACCTTGGCGAAAGTTTCCGCGACGCGCGGAGCAACCGCGAAATCCGCAATTATGACGGGCGCGGCGGTGTCTTCATCAGTTGGTCGCCCATCGTTGATGATTACCGCGACGGGGTGGTGCATTTCATCGAAAAGCACACCAATCCGGCCTTCGATTGCGATTATGACAAAAGAGAAGAACCGATCCCGGTCCTGTTGCCGCGATAGGATCACTCTGGCGTATGTGCAGCAAAAAGCCCCGACCGGGACGGTGCGGGGCTTTTGTGTTTTCGGATCGTATGCTGTGAAACTTACAGCGCCTTGAGAACGGCCTCAGCACTGGAAACGTCAAATTCACCGGGGCCTTCAACGGCCAGATGGGTCACCTTGTTGTCATCGACAACCATGACATAGCGATTGGCACGCATGCCCAGACCGCGTTCACGCAGATCCAGTTCAAGGCCGGTGGCGCTGGTGAAATTCAGGCTGCCATCCGCCAGCATGGTAACGCTGTCGCCGACATTTTCCGATTTGGCCCATGCCTGCATGACAAAAGCATCGTTGGACGCCAGACAGAAAATTTCATCAACACCTTTGGCCTTGATTTCATCGGCCTTGCCGACAAAACCCGGCAAATGTTTGATGGAACAGGTCGGGGTAAAGGCCCCCGGCACGGCAAACAGCACGACCTTGCGTCCGGCAAACAGGTCTTTGCTTTGAACGGCTTCGGGGCCGTCTGCGGTGGCGCGGTGCAGGGTCACATCGGGAAGGGAACTGCCGACAGCAATCGTCATCATGTTTCTCCGTTTTCTGAACGCGGTGAGGGTGCGTTATGCATTATGTGATCTCACGTCATGGCATAACATAGGCCTTTGTCAGGCAAATTGCTGCCGCGAATCATGGAATTTTTCAAAATTTCCCGATTGTGTCACGCTGTTGCGTCACTGTGTCTGTTGGGCAATCACGCTTTTTGCGCCGCCTGCCTGCCGGATGGCTGCCTGAACGGCAGAGGCACTCAACAATTCCGACAACACAATGCCATCGGGGGCATCTGGCCCATACACAATGTTAAACGGAATGCCATAACGGCCAAAACCGGCCAGATAGTGCGATATGACCGGGTCGGGTCGGGTCCAGTCGCCTTGCATCAGGACAACATCTTGCAACACATCAACAATGTCGGCGGTTTCCAGAACCAGCTTTTTGTTGACCTGACAGGTAACGCACCATTCGGCAGTAATATCGACAAACACCGTTTCGCCATTGGCAACACGGGCGGCAATGGTTTCGGGTTCAAAAGCCTGCCATGACAGGGGGCCGGTGGCGGATGTAGGGGCGATGTCGGGCCGGGGGGTAAAGCCCGGTGCAAACAACGCCACCAGAACCGCCAACCCGGCAAGGGCCGTCAGCCGGGGCTTGTGCCGGTTGTCGGGCTTGCTGTGCCGCCATGCCAGAACCAGCCCGGCCAGCATCAGCGCCCCGCCGATAATCCCCACCCCGGTAAGGCCGATCTGTACGGCCAGAATGCCCAGTAACCAGATCGCGGTGCCAATCAGGGCAAGGCCCAGAACCGCCTTGAAAATACCCATCCAGCGTCCGGGACGCGGCAGGATGCGGGCCATGCCGGGCCAAGCGGCAATCGCCAGATAAGGCAGGGCAAGACCAACCCCCAGCAGGGTGAAAATCCAGAAAATATCGATATAACGCCCGGCCAGCGCAAAGCCGACGGCGGTGCCAAGGAACGGTGCCGAACAGGGTGTTGCCAGCAAGGTGGCAAACATCCCGGTCAGGAAATGCCCGCCCAGATGATGGCCGCCCTGTTCCTGACGGCGGATGGCCTGATCGGCCTGATCATCCAGCCGCCCCGGCGTGCCAATGTCAAACAGGCCCCACATATTGAAGGCAAACAGCGCAACAATGATGGTCATCACCGTCAAAAACAGGGGCTGTTGAAACTGGATGCCCCATCCGATGGCCCCACCTGCCGCCTTGATCGCCATCAGGGCAAGGGCCAGCAACCAGAACGACACCACAATGCCCGCCGCACTGGCCAGAAAACCGCGTCTTATATCGCCCTGCGCCTGACCACTGGCCTTGACCGCCGCCATCACCTTCATCGACAAGACAGGCAAGACGCACGGCATGAAATTCAGGATAAACCCGCCCAGCAGCGCCAGCGCCCCGATCAGCCACAGGCTTTGCCCGGCATTCCCCGTCACGGCGCCTTCCGGCGGGGCTGTGACGCCGATGGATTGTTCAATCGCCAGCGGCCCGGCAATCACCGTGACCGTCACATCAGACCCGGTCAGACTGCCACCATCGGCAAGGCCATGAATCGCCAAAGAATAAACCGGGTTCCGCTTCGCATCCAGACCGGCAGGCATCGGCGCACCAAAGGCAAGCCGATCCCCGGCCTCGATCAGGATTTCCGGTTTTGTGTCGGGTTCCAGCCCGGCAAGGGCGACATGCAGGGTGGCCTCTTTGGAACCGGTCTGTGCGTCCTGCCACAGGGCGCTGACCGTCAGGGGTAAATTGTCCCCCCGTAACGGAACTTTGGCGGCAAATTTTTCAATGGAATGGGCAAAATTGCTGATTGCGCTGTTATCGGCGGGCAGATCAAGGGTCAATTGGGCGGTGGCGGGCACGCAAATGTCGCTACAGGCCAGATAATCGACCGCCAGATTGATGTGGGCGGCGCGGGTCGGGTCGGGGATGGCAACATCAATTGGCAGGATCACATGATCTTCATAGCCGAATGTCTCCATCCCCAGAATCGAAAACCGGTAGGGCGCCGGCCACAAGATGGTGGCATCCCCGATATTTTCCGAACCCTGCCAGTCGGGTTGGGGGGGGAAACCGGCATCACCCGGACTGCGCCAGTAAATTTTCCAGTGCGACTGTAACTGAAATTCCAGACCAAGGCGCAAAATGTCGGTATTGGCAACGCCGTCGCGCGCACTGATCAGGCGCACCGAGGCAAAATCCTCGTCCTGCCAGTCACTGGCGGCGGGTGCCGCAACGGCAAGATGCGGCATCATGATCAATAACAGCAAGGAAAGCAGCATCTTTGGCACGGCGGTATTCCTGACAGGCGATTCGGATAAGGGCAGACTTAGGGTTCGGCCCCATAAATATGACCGCAATGGTCGATCAGATTTGTGCGGATACGCGAAGCGAAATTGCGGGAAGATATATATCTTTCAAGATTTCGCGACAAAGTAGCCCGTGCAAATCTGACCGATCCGAAGGACACCTGATATGACAGCGAACTCCGGCGTCAAATCCCTTGACCGGGATCGCACCCGCTCTGCGGGCTTTTCCTTGGATTTCGCTGTCATATCAGGTGCCATTACGATCATATTTATGGGGCCGAACCCTAATCGGGAGGCGGCATTTGTGCAAGCCACGACTATGTTACCGCAATGTGGGTGTTGTCGGGGCTTTAACGGCACCATATTAAAACAATCAGGGTCGGTGAAAATTGATCAATGTCGGGTTTTGGGGATTTTTTGGCTGTGCAGCATGGTATCGGGAACCTATTCGCGCTAGGCTGGGAAAACGACAGGCGAAAGAGAGTATGAGTCATGGGTGAACATCACAGCGACGCGGAATATCTTGACGGCAAATTGCTGATTGCCATGCCGGGCATGCGCGATCCGCGCTTTTCGCACAGCGTGGTTTATCTGTGTGCCCATAACGAGGATGGGGCGATGGGGCTGGTGGTCAACCGCCTGATCGATTCCATCACTTTTTCCGATTTGCTCGATCAACTGGGCATTGCCCGTCCGGCCCCGACCATTGCCGATGTGCAGGTGCATTTCGGTGGGCCGGTGGAATCGGGCCGGGGTTTTGTCCTGCATACCGCCGATTTCGCCAGCGATGCGACGCTCGAAGTCGATGCCGGTATTTCCGTCACGGCGACGGTGGATATCTTGCAAAGCATCGCCCTTGGCAAGGGACCGGCGCACAGCATTCTGGCGCTGGGTTATGCCGGATGGCGCAGCGGGCAACTCGAAAGTGAAATTCGCGCCAATGGCTGGCTGCATGTCGATGCCGATATCGATTTGCTGTTTGACATGGATTGCGACGATAAATGGCAACGCGCCTTTGCCAAGCTGGGCTTTTCGCCGGAATTGCTGTCGGGCGAGGCGGGTCACGCCTGATGGGCAAGCACAGGATTTGAAAATAACAGGGGCCTGTATCATGCGATACAGGCCCCTGTTGTTTGCGGCGTGTCGCAAAATTGTTGATCAGTCAAACAGCGCGTCGATTTCCGCCTGCGAGAAAATCTGGTCGATTTCGTCCTGCGCCACCTTTTCGCGGTTTTGCGGGGCGCGGGTGACGGTTTTATCCAGATTATCAAGGCCCTTGGGATCGGCCGGAATGTCAAATTCGTCGAAATCCTCGTCACCCCAGATTTCGATGACCTTGTTGACCCGTTCTTCGATATATTTCATCGTATTGACGACTTTGGTGATGCGTTGCCCGGTCAGATCCTGAAAATTGCAGGATTCAAAAACCTTGACCACCAGATCAACAATGTCATCGGCCAGCCCCTGGGTATAATCATCGGGGGCGGCAGACCGGATATTGTGGGCGACACCATCAATTTTTTCGACGGTTTCAAGGATATTGGCGGTGGCTTCTTCGGTGGCTTCGACAATCGAATCAAGTTCGCCCTTGACGATGTTCAGGCGGGTGCCGCTGGTATCATCGGGTGATGTATAAAGGGCGGCAATTTCCTTTTTGGTCTGCTGGATCGAATTGGCCAACGCCCGGATTTCGGTTTTCAGCAGCCGCAATTCGGCTTCGGGGCCTTCCTGATCGACAGGGCCCGCCAGTTTCTTCTGCTCTTCCATCATGATTTTGATGTCGGACAGAAGTTCCAGCTTCAAATCCTCGATGGCGTTATGCAGGCTGGAAAGATCAGGGGCAGCACCGCCCCCTTCGGACGGGAAGCTGGCCGGATCAGGCAGGGCAACCATGTCGCTCATGGTTTCAAGCTTGTTCAGAAGCCGCAATTCTGCGGTGAAAACTTTCTTATGATTCTGACGGGCCATGGCCGAACCTCAATCTTTCAATTTCGTCCACACTATACACAAAGGTCCCAAAACGAAACGATTGTATAGAAATATTCTCGTCGCAATTTGCTCGCCAGTCAGACGTTTATGTATTTTTTCCAGATATTGGGTCCTGCGCGCCGCAAGTAAAGCGGTGATCGCAAATTGAGCTGAATTTCCCCAAAATTTAAGGGTTTTCGGGGACGGGGCGGTGGTCGGCACCCCCAAACCCGATATCTGCAAGCATGTGCCTGCCGGGATTGCAGGCGGCGATGATGCGATTCGGTTTGGCCGGAAAGGAATATTTTACATCATCCCAAAGGTAATTTGCGATGAATGTCCCTTTGATCACGGAAAATCATGATCCGGTGACGGTCGCCGGAAGTTTTTTTCGGCCCTGAATTTACCGGAAAATACCCTGTTGTCGGCTGATCTTCCCGCACGGCAAAATATCGGGTCTGCGGCGTTGCGGTTGTGTTTGAATATTTCAATAAGACCTTTTAATCCAAGGGCTTGTATTTTGAAAAAGTTCCAGAAGCGGGCAAAGCCCATGATCTGATTGTGATTATTTTGTGCGACGCAGCAAGATTTTTTCTGGAACCGCATGAGAAGATAGGCTATTTGCCTGCCTTACCTGTGTGCCACGGTACATCTGGACAATAGAATTAGGGCTACCTAATGTTGAGTTTGAGTTGATGTTCGTGCCGATCCCCGGTTCGGATGTCACGGCGCGTCTTTTCGGTGAACGGGCAGTCCTTGATGCCCGTATATGTCTCACGAACGGATATAGCCGGAAAAGGCGTAATGCCTTGAGTTGTAATGCGAGGGGGCAGATTCGCATGTCGATCAAGATGCTGTTTCCCATAATCATGCTGGGATTGGCAGTTCTGACGGGACTGAATGGTGCTGCACTGGCCAATGTTGGTCAGCCCGCACCTTGGCAGCTGGGCCTTCAGGCCCCGGTGTCACCGGTTGCCGTACAGGGCCATGAATTTTTTATTCTGATTACGTGGCTGATGGTTATCATTACGGTAATCGTTTTGCTGTTGTTGCTCTATGTCCTGTTCCGCTTTAGCCGGAAACGGAATCCCGTACCGTCCAAAACCACCCATCACACGTTGCTGGAAGTCGTCTGGACTGTGGTGCCGGTGCTGATTTTGCTGGTTATCGCCATCCCCTCGTTCCGTTTGCTGTATTTTGCAGACCGGGTCGAAGATGCCGATATGACGCTCAAGATCATTGGCAAGCAGTGGTACTGGACCTACGAATATCCCGATAATGGCAACTTCACGTTTGATTCCCTTATGATCGACGAAGAAACGGCTGTTGCCGAAGGCAAACTGCGCCTGCTGGATGTGGACAATCCCGTTGTCCTGCCGGTGGATACCAACATTCGCCTGATCATGACGTCCGATGATGTGATCCATAACTGGGCCATGCCGTCGATGTTTATCAAGCTTGATGCCGTACCCGGTCGTCTGAATGAAACATGGACCCGTATTCCGGGCGAATATGCCGGTCAGACTTTTTATGGTCAGTGTTCGGAATTGTGTGGCGTCAATCACGCCTTCATGCCGATCGCGGTCAAGGCCGTGACCATGGAAGAATACGAAGCATGGGTTGAAGAAGCCCAGCAGAAATTTGCCGCGGTTGATATGCCGTCGGTAACTGTTGCTTCGGCAGAGTGAGGGAGAGGTTTATGGCTCACGCTGATACACACGCACACGACCATGATCACGTTCCCGGTTTCTTTACCCGCTGGTTCCTTTCGACGAACCATAAAGACATCGGTACGCTGTATCTGATTTTTTCGGTTATCGCCGGTTTGATCGGGGGTGCCTTTTCGGTCTGGTTCCGTATGGAACTGGCCCATCCCGGCACCCAGATCATTGAAGACCACCATTTCTTCAACGTGCTGGTCACCGCACATGGCATGATCATGGTGTTCTTTGTGGTCATGCCCGCCCTGATCGGCGGTTTTGGCAACTGGTTTGTGCCGATCATGATCGGCGCACCGGATATGGCCTTCCCGCGCCTGAACAATATTTCGTTCTGGCTGCTGGTTCCGGCATTCGCCCTGTTGCTTCTGTCGGCGGTTGTCGGCAGCGGGGCGGGAACCGGCTGGACGGTTTATCCGCCGCTTTCGGCGTCGCTTGGCCATCCGGATGCGTCTGTCGATCTTGCGATCTTTGCCTTGCACCTTGCTGGTGCCAGCTCGATCCTGGGTGCGGTGAACTTCATCACCACCATTTTCAACATGCGTGCGCCGGGCATGACCCTGCACAAAATGCCGTTGTTTGCGTGGTCGATGCTGGTGACGGCGTTCCTGCTGCTGTTGGCGGTTCCGGTTCTGGGTGGTGCCATCACCATGCTGCTGACCGACCGTAACTTTGGCACGGCGTTTTTTGATCCGGCCGGTGGGGGTGATCCGATCCTGTACCAGCACCTGTTCTGGTTCTTTGGCCATCCCGAAGTCTATATCATGATCCTGCCGGGCTTTGGCATCATCAGCCACATCATCGCCACCTTCTCGCGCAAGCCGGTTTTCGGCTATCTCGGGATGGCTTATGCGATGGTTGCGATTGGTGTTGTCGGCTTTGTCGTGTGGGCGCACCACATGTACACCGTTGGCATGGACGTCAATACCCGCGCCTATTTCACGGCGGCCACGATGGTCATTGCGGTTCCGACCGGGGTGAAAATCTTCTCGTGGATTGCCACAATGTGGGGCGGTTCGATTGATCTGCGCGCTCCGATGTTGTGGGCGATTGGCTTTATCTTCCTGTTCACCGTTGGCGGTGTGACCGGTGTGATGCTGGCCAATTCGGGTCTGGATTTGCCGATGCACGATACCTATTTCGTGGTGGCGCATTTCCATTATGTGTTGTCGCTGGGGGCCTTGTTCTCGATCTTTGCCGGTTTCTATTACTGGTTCGGCAAAATGTCGGGTTACGAGATTTCCGATCTTGGTGGGAAAATCCATTTCTGGCTTTTCTTCATCGGCGTCAATCTGACCTTCTTCCCGCAGCACTTCCTGGGTCTTGCCGGCATGCCGCGTCGTTATGCTGATTATCCCGACGCATTTGCCGGCTGGAATCTGGTGTCGTCTTACGGTGCCTATCTGTCCTTCGCCGCGACGATCTTCTTCCTCGGTGTTGTTGCCCATGCCTTTATCCGGGGCAAAAAAGCGGCTGCAAACCCGTATGGCGAAGGTGCCGATACGCTGGAATGGACCGTCAGTTCGCCGCCGCCGTTCCATACCTTTGATGAACTGCCGCGTATCAAGTAACTGACCGATCTTTGTTCCCCGCCGGATGTCCGGCGGGGAACATCCCGAATACCGACCCAGAGAGAAAAGACAGTACCCGTCATGACCAGGCCCGCACTTGATCAGACCCTGACGATGGAAAATATCGCCGCTCTTCCGGTGTCGGATGTGCGCGATTATATTGCCTTGCTCAAACCGGGGGTGATGACGCTGGTGGTGTTTACCGGTGCTGTCGGCCTTTTGATTGCGCCGGGTTATATCCATCCGTTTCTGGCACTGGTGGCGATTGGCTGTATTGCCGTTGCCAGCGGGGCGGCGGCCTCGATCAATATGTGGTATGATCGCGATATCGATCTGCATATGAAACGCACGCAAAACCGCCCGATTCCGGCGGGGCGCGTTCCGGCCGACGAGGCATTGACGCTGGGCATTGCCCTGTCGATTCTATCGGTGACTGTGATGGCGACCGCCATCAATTTTGCGGCGGCGGCGTTGCTGGCCCTGTCGATTGCCTTTTATGTTTTTGTTTATACGATGTGGCTGAAACGCCGCACGCCCCAGAATATTGTGATTGGTGGCGCGGCGGGTGCCTTTCCGCCGATGATTGGCTGGGCGGCGGTAACCGGCGGTGTCGATCTTAATTCCATTGCCCTGTTTTTGATTATTTTCATGTGGACCCCGCCGCATTTCTGGGCGCTCGCCCTGTTCCGGTGCGGGGATTATGCCAAGGTCGGGGTGCCGATGATGCCGGTGGTCGCGGGCGAGGCGGCAACGAAAAAACAGATGATGATCTATACCATCCTGTTATTGCCCGTTACCCTGATCCCCTATGCCACCGGGCTTTTGGGTGTTTTCTATGCGGTGACGGCGGCCTTGACCGGGGTGCTGTTCCTGCGTCACGCTTGGCGCGTCTTGCGCAATGCCGATGACAAGGCACCGCAAAAGATGTTCGGATTTTCAATACTGTATCTGTTTGTTCTGTTCGGGGCGATGGTCGCCGATGTCTGGCTGCAAGGATATCTGGCATGAGTGACGATCCCAAAATGACCAAAGAAGAACTGGACGTTTTCTATCGCAGGCGTCGCGCCAAGAACTGGGTGTTTCTGGTGATTCTTGGCGGGCTTGCCGCCCTGTTTTTTGCGATTACCATCCTGAAAATGAGTTGAGTTTGTCATGATTCAGCAGAACGATCCGGATAGGGTTAAAAAGCGCAACCGTCGCACCTTGTGGACCTGTGCCAGCGTTGTGGTCGGCATGGTCGGTCTGTCCTATGCGTCAGTGCCGCTCTATCAGTTGTTCTGTCAGGTGACCGGTTTTGGCGGCACCACCCAGGTTGCGGAATCCGCGCCGGTGGAAATTTCGGACAAAACCATTCGCATCCGCTTTAATGCCGATATCAACGGGCAATTGCCGTGGAAATTCGCCCCGGAACAGCGCGAAATGACCGTGCGGCTGGGCGAGGATAATCTGGCATTTTATATGGCGGAAAACCTGACAAATGCGGCGATTACCGGACATGCGATTTACAATGTCACGCCGTTAAAGGCCGGGCAGTATTTCAACAAGATTGCCTGTTTCTGTTTCGATGAACAAACGCTCGAAGCAGGCCAGACGGTGGATATGCCGGTCAGTTTCTTTGTCGATCCGGCGATTGCAGAAGACCCGAATACGCAGGATGTGAAAACAATTACCCTGTCTTACACCTTTTACCGTTCCGACAATGCGGTTGAGGCAAAGACCGGGGATGACGAACAAGGGGGCTGATCCCGTACGGGATGGCTGACCATGATGAGTATTTTTGGCATTTACTTTTACAGAACTGAGGGGGGCGAGGAATGAGTGATCACGCTCAGAAACATCCGTTCCATCTGGTAGACCCAAGCATTTGGCCGCTGGTTGCGGCAACTTCTGCGGGTCTGTTCACCGGTGGTATGGTGATGTTTATGCATTCGGACCGGGCACCGGCCGATTTTTGGCTGGCGGCAGTGGGGCTGGCGGGTATCCTTTTTGTGATGTTCCGCTGGTGGGCGTCCGTGGTCCGTGAATCAAAAATCTATCACAACAAGGTGGTGCAGATCGGCCTGCGTTATGGCATGTCGCTGTTCATTGCCTCCGAGGTGATGTTCTTTGTCGCGTTCTTCTGGGCGTTTTTCCACAATGCCTTTGTGATCTTCAGCCCCGGCGTGACCGAATGGCCGCCCGCAGGCATCGAAGTCCTCGATCCGTGGGATTTGCCGTTTCTCAATACCCTGATCCTGCTTCTGTCGGGCTGCACCCTCACATGGGCGCATCATGGCTGCCTTGAAGGCAAGAAAAAGGACATGGTTCAGGGGCTTGCCCTGACGGTTGGCCTTGGCGTCATCTTCCTTGTCTTGCAGGCCTATGAATACAGCCATGCGGCCTTTGGCTTTACCGATGGTATCTATTCCTCGACCTTCTACATGGCGACCGGTTTCCACGGTTTCCACGTTTTTGTCGGGACGGTCTTCCTTGCGGTGTGCCTCTATCGTGCCACCCGCGACGAATTCCAGCCGGATCACCATTTCGGTCTCGAAGCTGCCGCCTGGTACTGGCACTTTGTGGACGTGGTCTGGTTGTTCCTGTTCTTCGCCGTTTATATCTGGGGCGGTCAGTAACATGGCGCTTCTGTCTGAATGACCGAAGATTATTACCCTGCACTTTCCCCCGTCCGTACCGGCCTTGCCTGCAAGTGTCCGCGGTGCGGCGGGGGAAAGTTGTTTGAGGGCTATCTGACGGTCCGTGCGTCCTGCGATCATTGTGGCCTTGACCTGCGCGGTCATGATGCCGGTGATGGCCCGGCGGTTTTCATCATTTTCATTCTGGGTTTTCTGGTGGTGCCGGTTGCCCTGATGGTGGAACTGCATTATCAGCCTCCCTTGTGGCTGCATGCCCTGTTGTGGTTCCCGACCGTTCTGGGGGTAACCGCAATCTTGCTGCGCCCGCTCAAAGGGATCATGATCGCCCTGCAATACCGCCACCGATCGACTTCCGAACAGGACTGACCCCATATGCCGCTTTTGTTGCAACGCCCCACATTGCCGATGAAAATTTGCGCCGGTCTGGCGCTGCTGATCCTGCTTGGGCTTGGCACATGGCAGGTGGATCGCCTGTTCTGGAAAGAAGCCATCATTGCCGAACGTCAGGCGCAATCCGGTTTGCCGCCAATCCCGGTGCCGGTTGATGGCAATCCCGACCCCGCACTGGCCTTTCATGCGGCAACGGCAACGGGGCATTTCCTGCATGATCAGGAAATGTATCTGATGGCGCGGACCCAACGCGGCAATGTCGGTTTTCATCTGATCACACCGCTGGAACAGGCGGACGGCCGCATTATTCTGATCAATCGCGGCTGGGTGCCGCAAGAAAACCGCGACCCGGCCACCCGCCCCGAAAGCCTGGTCGAAGGCGAGGTCACGGTTTCCGGCCTCCTGCGTCTCAGTCAGGAAAAACACTGGGCGCAGCCGGAAAACGATCCGTTGCGCAATCAATGGTTTTTCATTGATGTGGTGGCAATGGGCGAAGATACCGGTGCCGACCTTGCCAGCCTTTATTATCTGGAAGCCGATGCGACGGAAAACCCCGGCGGTTTGCCGATTGGCGGACAGGCCAAGGTGGATTTGCCCAACAGCCATCTTGAATATGCCATCACCTGGTACAGCCTTGCACTGGCGCTGATTGTGGTGTTTGTTTTCTTTCATCGCCGCCCGGCCAAAGACGGCGACCGTTAAAACCCGCCCTCCTGATCGGAACCCCGATGACCAAAGCCTATCACGCCCTTGAAGCCCGTTTTCGCCGGATCAATGTCCTGTCGGATATTGGGGGTATGTTGCATTGGGACATGGCGGCGATGATGCCCGACGGGGCGACGGCATCGCGGTCCGAACAATTGGCGACCCTTGAGGTCATGGGCAACGAGCTGATCAATGATCCGGCCCTGCCTGATCTGCTGGCCGCCGCCGCCGATGAAAACCTCAATGACTGGCAACGCGCCAATCTGTTTGAAATGCGCCGCGAATGGGTGCATGGCACTGCCGTTCCCGTCGATCTGGTGGAAAAACAGTCGCGTGCCGGAACCGCCTGCGAAGTGGCATGGCGGACGGCGCGGGTCGACAATGATTTCGCGGGCCTGTTGCCGAAATTGCAAACCGTGCTGGATCTGTCGATCGAGGCCGGGCAGGCCAAGGCGGCGGCACTGAATTGTTCGGTTTATGATGCCTTGCTCGATCAATATGATCCGATGATGTCCTGCGCACGGATTGATACGCTGTTTGCCGAACTTGAAACTTTCCTGCCCGGTTTTACCGCCGGTGTGATCGACCATCAAAAATCCGAACCCGCCCCGGTGCGGCCACAGGGGCCGTTCCCGGTTGAGGTGCAAAAACAGGTCGGGCTGTATTTGATGGCTGCGGTCGGGTTTGATTTTGACAATGGGCGTCTGGATGTCTCGCACCACCCGTTTTGCGGCGGCACGCCCGATGATGTGCGCATCACCACCCGCTATGACGAGGATGATTTTACCTCGGCGATCATGGGGGTTTTGCATGAAACCGGCCATGCCATGTATGAGCGCGGTCTGCCGCTTGACTGGCGTTTGCAGCCGGTCGGCAAGGCACGCGGCATGACCCTGCATGAAAGCCAGTCCTTGCTGGTGGAAATGCAGGCTTGCCGGTCGCAGGATTTCCTGACATGGGCCGGGCCGGTCTTCAAGAATGCCTTTGGCGGTGCGGATGGCGCATGGTCGGGGGACAATCTGCACCGGCTTTATACCCGTGTCGAACCGGGTTTTATCCGCGTTGATGCGGACGAAGTCACCTATCCGGCCCATGTCATGATGCGTTACCGTCTGGAACGCGCCCTGATCGAGGGCGACATGAAACTGGCGGATTTGCCCGGCGCATGGCGCGAGATGATGCAAAAGTTTCTGGGCATCACCCCGCCCGATGACCGCACGGGCTGTTTGCAGGATATTCACTGGCCGTCGGGGGCGTGGGGATATTTCCCGACCTATACATTGGGGGCGATGTCGGCCGCACAATTATTTGCTGCCGCACGCGATGCACTGCCGGATCTGGGGGCCAATCTGGCGTCGGGGGATTTTGGTCCGTTGATGGCATGGTTGCTGCGCCATGTGCATGGTCTGGGGTCCAGCCTTTCAACCGATGAAATCCTGATGCAGGCAACGGGCAAACCTTTGGGCACGGATGCCTTTATCGCGCATCTTGAAACGCGCTATGGCGCGAAATCAGGTTGAAAACATCCGGCCTTCTGTTAGCCTTTTCAGGATGATTCCATAATCAGGCCGAAGTCACCGGGGCCGATAGCAGCAAAAGAAATTCAAAATGTCGGCAATCGGAAAAAATACAAAGGTTTTGGACCGGCAGGTATTTGCCGCCGATCAGATCATCTTTCGCGAAGGCAAGCCGGGCAGTGCCGCCTATGTGGTGCAGGAAGGCCGGGTCGAAATCTATAAAACCCTGAAAGATAATGCCGAAGTCGTTCTGGGCGAGATTGAGGCCGGTGGCCTGTTTGGCGAACTGGCCCTGATTGATGACGAACCCCGCATGGCATCGGCCCGGGCCAAGGACCGTACCGTGGTGATTGCAATTTCCCGGCGGCAGTTTGAACATAAAATGCAAAGTTCCGACCGCTTCATTCAGGCGATCTTGCGGATTTTGTTATCAAATTACCGCTCTGTCGTGCGCCGCGCGGCCAAGGTCGAAGACAAACTGCAAAAAAGCGGTATGCGGCTGGACGATTGATTGCGGCCCATGTGGCCAAAATCGCCTCTGTTTTGCAGATGTTTTGCAGGATTGACCCTTGACTAAGCAGGCGGAACGCCCCACTAACGCAGGTTTGGGGTGTGTCCGGGTGCACGGGTATCTGGCATGTTCCCCAAATGATGTGATGGTAATTCAGGAGCAGGGTCGTGCGGTATATCAGCACGCGGGGAAGCGCCCCCGTTTTGCAGTTTGACGATGTCCTTTTGGCCGGGCTGGCCCGTGATGGCGGCCTTTATGTTCCCGAAACCTGGCCGGCCTTTTCCGCCGATGACATCCGGGCGATGCGCGGCCTGTCCTATGCCGATGTCGCCTTTCGGGTGATCCAGCCTTTTGTGGCCGGAACCATTGATGACGCCGCGCTGAAAACCATTCTGGACGATACCTATCACGGGTTTGGTCATGCCGCCGTTGCGCCGCTCAAACAACTGGGTGCCAATGACTGGGTGATGGAACTGTTTCACGGCCCGACACTGGCATTCAAGGATTATGCGCTTCAGGTGGTCGGGCGGCTGTTTGACCATGTGCTGACCAAACGCGGCCAGAAAATCACCATCGTCGGGGCGACATCGGGCGATACCGGATCGGCGGCGATCGAGGCCTGCCGGGATCGCGCCAATATCGATATTTTCATCCTCCATCCGCAAGGCCGGGTGTCCGAGGTGCAGCGCCGTCAGATGACGACCATTCTGTCCGATAACGTCCATAACCTTGCGGTTGATGGCTCGTTCGATGATTGTCAGGATCTGGTCAAGGCGCTGTTTAACGACCATGATTTCCGCGATGAAGTCGGGTTGTCGGCGGTCAATTCGATCAACTGGGCGCGGATCATGTGCCAGATCGCCTATTATTTCTGGGGCGCGGTTCAGTTGGGCGCGCCCGAACGTCCGGTATCGTTTTCTGTGCCGTCGGGCAATTTCGGCAATGTCTATGCCGGTTATGCCGCCCTGCAAATGGGATTGCCGATTGCGCAATTTGTCGTCGGGTCCAACAAAAACGATATCCTGACCCGGTTCTTTGACACCGGCATCATGAAAATGGACGGGGTTTCCCCCTCGATCAGCCCCTCGATGGATATTCAGGTCAGCAGCAATTTTGAACGCCTGTTGTTTGATCTTTATGATCGCGATGGCGCGGCGATTGCCGATCTGATGACGACCTTCCGCCAGACCGGGGTGATGGAAATGTCGCAGGGCTGTTTTGACCGGGCCCGTCAGAATTTTGACGGCTATCGTCTTGATGATGACGAAACCCGTGCCGCCATTCGCGCGGTATATGACACCACCGGCGAACTGGTGGACCCGCATTCGGTGATCGGCATTGTGGCCGGGCGCAAATGCAACCGCGATGTCACCATCCCGATGGTCGCCCTTGCCACCGCGCATCCGGCAAAATTCCCCGATGCCGTCAAACAGGCCAGCGGCATTTACCCGGACTTGCCACCGCGCCTCTCTGACCTATATGACCGGACAGAAAAAGTCGAAACCATGCCCAATGATATCGCCAGCCTGATGGCGCATGTCCGTGCAAAACGGCATGCGGCCTGATGTCTGGCGATGATTTTTCGGGCCAAAAGATGTTATGAAAACAGGAGCATATCCATATGACAGTCGAGCTAACCCGGCTTGACAACGGGATGATCGTTGCCACCGACCGCCTTGAACATGTTCAATCGGTCGCGCTGGGGGCGTGGGTTGATGTCGGGGCGCGTCACGAAACGCCCGACATCAATGGCATTTCCCATATGTTGGAACACATGGCGTTCAAGGGCACGCGCAAACGCACCGCCCTGCAAATTTCCGAAGAAATCGAGGCGGTCGGCGGGCAGATGAATGCCTATACCTCGCGCGAAAACACCGCCTATTATTGCAAGGTGCTGCACGAAGACCGGGCGCTGGCGATTGATGTGATTGCCGATATTCTGCAAAATTCAACCCTTGATGCCAAGGAACTGGAACGCGAACGCCAGGTGATCTTGCAGGAAATCGGTCAGGCGATTGATACGCCCGACGACATCATTTTCGATTATTTTCAGGAAGCCGCCCTGCCGGATCAGGCATTGGGCCGGTCGATTCTGGGCACGCCGGAAAATGTATCGGGGATGACGCGCGATCATTTGTTTGATTTCATGTCGCGGCGTTACAGCCCGCACCGCATGGTGTTTTCGGCATCGGGCAATGTCGAACATGCCGAAATCGTCGATCTGGTGGCGGCCCAGTTTGACAATCTGCCCGCCCACGAAGACCACGATATGGAAGCCCTGAAATATGGGGGCGGGCAACGCATCGAACATCGCGATCTGGAACAGGTGCATGTGATTTTCGGCCTGCCCACCGTGTCCTACACCGATGACAGTTTTTATGACCTTCAGGTGTTCAACACCCTGTTGGGGGGCGGCATGTCATCGCGGCTGTTTCAGGAAATCCGCGAAAAACGCGGGCTGGTCTATTCGGTGTACAGTTTTTCATCGCATTATGTCGATGGCGGCCTGTTTTCGATTTATGCCGGCACCGGGCCGGATGATGTCGCCGAATTGATGCCGGTGATGTGCGATGAACTGGTCCGCGCCACCGTCGATCTGACCGAGGACGAGGTCAAACGCGCCCGGGCACAGCTCAAGGCCTCGGTTTTGATGAGCATGGAAAGCAATTCCGGCCGCTGCGAAACACTGGCCCGGCAAATCCAGATTTTCGGTCGGCCGCAAACCACGGACGAAATCATCGCCCGGATCGAGGCCGTCGATCTGGAACGGGTCCGCGCCTCGGGCCAAAGCCTCCTGACCGGCGCACCGACCCTGACCGCCCTGGGCCCGGTCGGCAAAATGCCCGATCTGACCAGCCTGTCGGGCCGCCTTCGGGCCTGACATGTGATGATGAAATGACCGAAATGGCGATTATTCCAAGCCCCGGAATGATCGCCATTTTTGTATAGAGCGCATAACATCGGTGCGAATCATTCAGGATTCATTGCGCAGTATGGCATCGGCATAAGCAACAGCATGATCCAGTGTGAAGGATTGCCTGTTCATCTCAACGAGGATCATGTCACCTCCAAATTTTTCAGCCAGAATCTCCAGTCGTTGATGCATCGCCTCTACACGGTCCAATTCACCGTCTTTCCCGGCATTAATGGTGATATTGACAGCGGCATTTGCCTGCATCAGTGCGATTTCGGCGTGATCGGGGAATCTGGTGCCAAGGGCATCCAGACGTGCAAGCATGTCGTCAACACGGCCCCAGTCTCCAATTCCTCCTGCATGATTGGTGATATTGACAGCGGCCTTTGCCTGCATCAGTGCGATTTCGGCGTGGTCGGGGAAACGGGTGCCAAGGGCATCCAGACGTGCAAGCATGTCGTCAACACGGTCCCAGTCTCCAATTTCTCCGGCATCACTAGTGATATTGACAGCGGCCTTTGCCTGCTCCAGTGCGATTTCGCGGTTGTTGGGGAATCTGGTGCCAAGGGCATCCAGACGGGCAAGCATGTCGTCAACACGGTCCCAGTCTCCGTTTTCTCCGGCATGATTGGTGATATTGACAGCGGCCTCTGCCTGCGCCAATGCGATTTCGGCGTTTTTGGGGAACCGGGTGCCCAATCCTGAGAGGGCATCAATGAAATCGGTGGCGGCGTCGGGAGTATTTACCCGATAGCACATGAAAATCCAATCCGGTGCCATTCGTGCGTAGGAAAGGGCGGCTGTTTCGTTGGTGCAGGCCGTCATTGCCGCCGGAATATCAATTTCGGCGGTTTTTTGCGGGAAATCCTGCAAGAGACGTAAAAGAGTGATCAACGGTGCGATGTTATCGTTGGCTCGTTTGGCCAGCGCACCGTTCAGAAAGGCATGGCGATCCTTTGGCTTTGGGAAGTCTTTCAGCAGGCATTGAGCCAGAAAAAATTCCCCCATGATATCGGGTTCCAGCGGCGGCAGGAATGTGCCGGTGCCGCCAAGGGCATTGATCAGGCCTGAATGATGATCCGGTGGTGGATCGGGCAGATATCGGGCAAGGGGGCCGTAATCATCGTCTTTGGTTTCAAGATCGAAAAGGTCAAGCCCTTGGCTGAGTGTCGCCAGCGCCAGCGCAACTTTATAGCGCCGCAGGGTGCGGTCATCATCATTCGGGGCCGTGATGCACCAGCGCTTCTTTTCTTCGCGCTGTAACATGCCTTGCAGGACGTCTTCCTGATTTAGATCTGCGGCGATTTGGCTGAAATCCGCCGGGGCCGGTCTGGGGGCTGTGGCGATCATGGATTCTGCGGTGGCAAGGGCAAAAAGCGGGCGGGGCGGGGCTGCGCCATTTTGCCGGGGATCAACCCTTTTCGCCGCGCCCAGAAGGATTTTGTCATGCGGCGGCGGATGCTCGACATTGGTAAAACGGGCGCGCATCAGGTCAATAATCGCATTTTCGGTCACAGGCGGGATTATGCGCCCTTTTTCATCCTTGTGTCCGAAAATGTGATCCATCACCATCGGCTTGTCGCCATCTTCCGGAAGCATTTTCGCAAGCCAGTTTTCACCGGCATTGCGTTCCAGCAGCAAGAGCCGCACCGGAAAATCATATTGTGCCGCCTGACGGGCAAAAATACGCATAAGGTCGCCGGTTTTTTCCGGTTGCCCGCTGACATAATCAATGACGATAAAGGTCGGCTGACGCGGACGCCATTTTTCAAGATTGTTGAAATCTTGCAAATCCTTGACCAAAAGGCGACCGGCATCCCAGACATTCGGGTGCAAATGTTTGCGCGTAAAATCATAGGCAAGTCGCGTTTTGCCCGTGCCGCCATCCCCGGTCAGCAACATCCAGCGAAAATTGAATATCCGCCCGCACAGCGACAAATCGCCTGCAAATTGATGCAAAAGGCTGATTTCGGCTTTGCGCCCATACAGTTCATCAAGGCCGGATGTATATTTGACGCGATCAAACGCGCCAAGCGTGTCGGGGGAATGTTCTTCTGTGGGCCAGGAAAGGGACGGGGCGACGATATCCTGAAAAAGATTCCGGATATCTGCGCGCAATGTGTTGATCAGTGTGGTGGTGTGCTGGTCAAGCCCGGTCAGGACCTGATCAAAACCCCGGATATTATGCAGCGCCAGCAACACCTCAAGCGATGTGGTTTCATCGGTCTTGATTTCGTCGATCTTGATGGGGTTTCCATTACGGATGGCCTCAAGGGCCTTGTGTTTAAGGGTGTCTTTGGTCTGTTCGCCATGCCGGATATTGATCAGCCGTTGCAACAGCCCGGCCAATGCCGGGGTGCGGTCAATAAAGGCCTTAAGGCGTGAAGCGATTGCTTCACCAAGGAATTTTTCGGATTTGCCTGCTGCGGCAATGATCAGGCGCAAAACGACATGATGCAAAGGGGCGGGGACGCCAAGCTCCCGAATTTCGACAAGCAATGATGCCTTTACTTCCGGATCGGCCAGTAAATCGGACAGAAGGCCGAACTGTGCCAGTGCATCTTTAATGCCTTCGGCGTGTTGCCCGCCGTTGGGAACGTCATCCGTATCCGGCATCTGTGTTTCCCTGTTTCACGCCCTGCCGGAAATATACAAGGCAAGGTTGTCGATGGTATATCAAAATGCGCAAAAAGAACCGAAACATGGATATTTAAGGCGGCGCACCGGATTCTTTTTGCGGGCTGTGGCGTGTTGGTGTATCGCCTGCGATCAGAAAGACTTGTCCAAAACACCCCAACGCAACGGGACCGGCTTGCATGAAATATGCCTTTGATATCGGCGGATCAAAGATTGAATTTGGCGTTTTCGCCGGGGATCACAGTCTGATCGCACAACACAAAATCGCCACCCCGGCGACGGACCTTGATGCCTTTATTGCCGCCCTGTCCGGTTTGGTCGGGGCGGCGGACCGCGAAAGCGGATTGCGCCCCGATATCGGCATCAGTTTTGCCGGGGGGATTGATCCGATGGATGGGGCGGTGATTACCGCCAATGTCCCGGCGCTCAAGGGCTGGCCGATTGCAGCGGAATTATCCCGGCTGTTTGACCGCAAGGTTGCCATCGCCAATGATGCCGATTGTTTTGCCCTGGCCGAGGCGCATCTGGGTGCCGGGCAGGGATGCCGCACCGTGTTTGGCATCATTCTGGGCACCGGCGTTGGCGGCGGCATTGTGGTCGATGGGCGTTTGCTGGGCGGGCGCAGCGGCATTTGCGGCGAATGGGGGCATGGCAACGACATGTCCGGGGCCTTGGCCCGCCACGGGCTTGCTGCGCATCCCTGTGGCTGTGGCGGCGCGTCCTGCCTTGATCCGTGGGGGGCGGCGCGGGGCCTTGAACGCATTCATGCGCAATGTCACGGCGTCCCCCTGCCCAGTCATGACATCACCGCCAACTGGCGGGCGGGCGACCCTGCCGCAACCCGCAGCATGGATATTTTCATCGATCTGCTGGCGGGGCCGCTGGCCGGGATGGTCAATGTGCTGGACCCTGATTGCGTGCCGGTTGGCGGCGGGCTGGCCAGTGAAACCGCCCTGATCGACCGGATTGATCAGGAGGTCCGCCGCCGTGTTCTGGGCCGCTATGACGTGCCGCTGGTGGTGCCCGGTGTTTTCTACCGCGATGGCGGCTTGCGCGGGGCGGGGCTTTTGGGGGACCGGGCATGACGGCGATTACCCTTGAAATCTGCGTTGAAAGTTTTGACGATGCCTTGATGGCCGTGGCACACGGGGCGGACCGGATCGAATATTGTTCGGCCCTTGCCGTGGGCGGCCTGACGCCGACACCCGGTGCCATGATGCGCCTGCGCGATATTGCGGCACCCTGCATGGTGATGATCCGGCCCCGTCCGGGGGATTTTGTTTATGGTGCGCGCGATATCGCGATGATGCGCGATGAAATTGCGCTGGCACGCGATGCCGGGGCCGCCGGGGTGGTGTTTGGGGTCACGGATGCCAACGGCGCACTCGATGCCGATCATCTTGATCTGCTGTGTCAATCCGCAACCGGGCTTGAAAAAATCCTGCATCGCGCCTTTGATGGCACGCCCGATCCCTATGCCGCACTGGAAACGGCAATCGATCTTGGCTTTGACCGTATCCTGACATCCGGGCAACAGGCGGATGCCTTGCAGGGGGCAGACCTGATTGCCGGTCTGATCACCCGTGCCGCCGGGCGGATCGGGATTTTGCCGGGATGCGGGGTGGGGCCGGAAAATGCGGCACGGATCCTGCACCGCACCGGGGCAACGCAAATCCATGCGTCCTGCAAACGCCCCGTTGACGATGCGGGCTACGCCGCAGGCCGGACGGCGGTGGATGGAGGGCTGGTGCGGGCATTGAAAGATGCCATCCGCGTTTGAAAGAAAAACCCCCTGAAGTAAACTTCAAGGGGTTTTGTCTTGGCTGGGGCGGTAGGATTCGAACCTACGGTACACGATACCAAAAACCGATGCCTTACCACTTGGCCACGCCCCATCAGCGTGATGTGGCGCGGAAAATAGCGTCGTCCGGGCCGGAGTGCAACCCCCTATTTCAGGCATTTTTGTCTGGCAGGTCCGGCATTTGCTTTTTAAACGTTTCCCCGGCCAGTCGCCCGGCGACAACCCACCAGTCCGGGTGGGCCTCGTTAAGGGTTTTTGCCGCTTTTTGCGCCGCATCATGGGTCCCGTAAAGCCCAAAACAGGTGGCCCCGCTGCCCGACATCCGGGCCAGCAAACAGCCTTCCTCGGCCCCCAAAGCGGCAATCACATCGCAAATTTCGGGGGATAATCCGATTGCCGCATAGGTCAGGTCATTGCGGCAATCCTGCAAGGCGGTTACCAGATCCCCGATTGTGTCAAAACGGGCATCGCGGTCCCAAAGGTCATTATCGGTAAATTCCCCGGCGCGGGCGGCGAAAATCTTGGGGGTCGATACCGCCGTTCCGGGATTGACCAGCACAATCGGGAAATCGGGCAGGGGGGGCACGGGATGCAATATTTCGCCAATGCCCTGCATCAAAACCGTGCCGCCGACCAGACAGACCGGCACATCCGCCCCCAATGTCAAAGCCATGCGGCCAAGGTCAAGCGGATCGGGTGTAATTTCCCACAACCGGCACAAAAGCCGCAAGGCCGCCGCTGCATCGGCAGAACCGCCGCCAATGCCCGATGCGACTGGCAAATTTTTGTGCAGGCGCAAATCCGCCCCGGCACTCACCCCATAATGATCCTGCAACAGGCGGGCGGCACGCATGACCAGATTGTCCTCGGGGGCGAGATCGTCCAGCCCGTCTGCCCCCAACGCGCCTGCCCCCAATGCACTTGCCATCGGGCCGGTCAGGCGACAGGTGATGTCGCCATCCTCGCGCAGGCGGCCCTCCAGACGGTCACCGACCGAGGCAAAACAGACCAGACTGTCGAGAAGATGATACCCGTCGTCGCGCTGACCGGTGACATGCAGAAACAAATTCAGCTTGGCCGGGGCGTTTTCAACAGAATCAAATACCGTCGTCATCACATGCTCAGTTGTTGGCGGCAACAGATGCCGGTTCGGGCGTCGCCCCTTCCAGTTTGGCAAGGACCGTCGCCCGCAATTCATCATCCGGGCTGAAAGACAGGGCCCGATGCCACTGGAACCGGGCTTCGTGGAACCGCCCGGTCTGCCAGAACGCATCGCCAAGATGATCATTGATCGTCGGGTCGTCGGGTTTCAGTTCAACGGCACGTTCAAGTTCGCGCACCGCATCGTCAAACCGGCCCAGTTTGTAATAAACCCAACCCAGACTATCAACGATGTATCCGTCTTCGGGTTGCAGGGCGACGGCGCGTTTGAGCATGTCTTCGGCCTGATCGAAATTCTTGCCCTGCTCGACCCAGCTATAACCCAGATAATTCATGACATAGGGTTGTTCGGGTTCCATTTCCAGCGCCTTGAGGAAATCGGCCTCGGCCTTGTCCCATTGTCCGGACCGCTCATGGGCAATGCCCCGACGATACAGCAACATCCAGCTGACCTGATCCGGGCCACCCAGACGTTCAATCGCCTGATCATAGGCGGTTGCGGACGCGCCGAAATCTTGGGTGAGGCGCAGGGTATCGCCCAGCTGGATCAGGGCATCGGACCGGTCGCGGCGTTCATTGACCATCGGTTGCAACAGGGCAATGGCCGCCTCACTTTGCCCGGTTGCCTCAAGGCTGGCCGCCGCCCGCAGCCGGGCGTTCCAGCTATGCGGCGAGGTCACCGGAATGGTGTCATAAATGGCAATCGCGGCAGGATAACGTTTCTGGATTTCCATCACTTCACCGACCAGAAGACGGGTAATGTCATCATCCGGGCGCAGCGACAGCGAATACCGCGCCATCAGCAAGGCCGGGTCCACCGCATTTTCCTGACTGAGCAGGGTGGCAATATCCAGATAGGCCTCGGCCAGGCCAGAGGCAGGCGTAACCGCTGCGCGCACCGGTGCCCCCCCTTCTTCCAGCCGTTTCAGGTGAAACGGCATGGCCAGCGATTGCGGATGGCGGTCCATATAGGATTGATACAGCAGGGCGGCCTTTTGCGGCTGTCCCCGGCGTTCATAAACGGCACCAAGGGCCTCGGCGGCACGCAAGGGGGCATCGGCCGGGTCGCCATAGGCACGCGAAAACGCCATTTCTGCCGCCGCCAGATCGCCGAAATAATCCAGAACCAGCCCGCGATGATATTCCGAAAGCGGGCTGAGCGACGCATTGCGTTGCAATCCGTCAAGGGCGTCAAGGGCGTCTTGCTTGCGGTCCATCGCGGTATAAAGCCATGCGGCGGCAAGCGGGCGGATCAGGGTGTTGATGCCCCGGTCCGGCAAGGCCATGACGATGGACAGGGCCTGTTCATAATCCCCGCCCCGGATATCGGCATCCACCACCGCCAGGGCGGCAAAAAGATCGGCAGGTTGTTCCGCCACCAGTTGCCGGGCAATGGTTTCGGTGTCGCTGACGCGGCCATCGGCAATCAGGGCCAGAAAGGTCCGCTGGCGCAAATCGGGGTTGTCAGGGTCCAGTTCCTGCGCACGTATCAGATATCTGGCCGCTTCCGACATGCTGTAATCGCTTTGCGCCACTTTGCCCGCCAGAAAATTGCCGGCAAAACTTTCGCTTTGCGGATACTCAAAGCTGTGCCGGGCAACAGGCGACGTTGCCGTCGTGCCACACGCAGACAGGGCAAGGACGGAAACCGGCAGAAGGATATGCAACAGATTGCGCTTCAAGGACTTTTCCTGTGTTTTCGGTTCGCAGGATGCATCAGGACACATGATGCCGCCCGCAAGGACAAACTGACCTAACCCTAACTACTCGGCAATTATAAGGCAAAGCATTTGCCGGGGGCATCTGAATTGCGGCATCTGAATTGCGTCGGGCCATAAAGGGCACCCCCGCCAAAGCCCGCCTTCCCGGTCATGACCACAGGACACCGGACAGCCGCCGGGCTTCCACCGCCGGGCCTTCGCCCCGATCACACCGGCCCCGCCGCACCATGTCCCCGTTTTCGGGGTTGTGTGCCTTGTCATTTCAATAATCATACCCGATCAATGAAATCAAACAACCTGGCGTCGCCGACTCGCTTTCAGTAATCAATCCTGATCCCTGAAAACAACCGCTAAAGTTGCTGCACCACACCCCTCCGCCCCGGAAAACCGCCAGATAACGGCTGTGACGGCCCCCGAATCGCCAACCCGGCAGGACCGATGCACACAAGACGGACTACCCCCGTGGGACTTTGGCGAGGCTCCATCAGGGGTACTTGATATGGCGCCCATACCCCCGTCTGCCTCACAAGCCGCATCCGAA